>NZ_CP187173.1:0-2605516 GCF_049670885.1 Pasteurella pantherarum
ATGAAACCAGACCCGTCTTCTCTTTGGCAAGAATGCCTGTTACAGCTTCAAGACCAAATTTCATTAACCGATTTTAGCACTTGGTTGCGTCCGCTTCAGGCAGATATGAGCATACCAAATAGCCTTGTATTGTATGCTTCGAATGTCTTTATTAAACAAAAAGTCGATGAAAGCTATTTGGCACAATTAACCAAAGTGGCACAAGAATTAAGTGAGAATACTGATCTTGTGGTGCAGGTGAAAGTGGGGGTAAAACCAGAAGAAAAACCCGCTCAAACGAATCCCGCACAAACAGCGGAAAATCCTAAAACAGAGAATAAACCGCAAATGGTGATTCGTTCTTATTTAAACCCCAATCACGTTTTTGAAAATTTTGTGGAAGGTAAATCCAACCAATTAGCACGTGCTGTGGCACAAAAAGTGGCAGAAAAACCCGGTGAACAAAGTTCAAATCCGCTTTTCCTTTATGGAGGGACTGGATTAGGCAAAACCCATTTATTGCATGCGATCGGAAATGGGATCCTAGCACGTAATGGAAATGCACGAGTGCTGTATATTCATGCCAATAATTTCATGCAACAAATGGTGAATGCGATGCGTGATAATAAAATGGATGAGTTTAAAAAATTCTATCGTTCCTTAGATGCCTTGTTGGTGGATGATATTCAATTTTTCGCCGAAAAAGAAAAAACACAAGAAGAGTTTTTCCATATTTTCAACAGCCTTTTTGATACGGGTCGTCAGATTATTTTAACTTCGGATCGTTATCCCAAAGAAATCGAGAGGCTTGAAGAACGTTTAAAATCCCGTTTTGGTTGGGGGTTGACCACAGCGATTGAACCACCAGAACTTGAAACACGCGTGGCAATTTTATTAAAGAAGGCGGAAGAAAAAAATATTCATTTACCAGAAGAAGTAGCTTTTTTCATCGGGCAAAAATTGCGAACCAATGTGCGAGAGTTGGAAGGGGCATTAAACCGTGTGGGTGCCAATGCAGAGTTTATGGGTGCACCGATCACCATTGATTTTGTTCGTGAAGCTTTAAAAGATACCTTGGCATTACAAGATAAATTAATCACCGTTGAAAATATTCAAAAAACCGTGGCGGAATATTACCGCATTAAAGTGTCTGATTTAAAAGGGAAAAGTCGTTCACGTTCGATTGCTCGCCCAAGACAACTTGCCATGGCGTTATCAAAAGAGCTCACAAACCGCAGTTTGCCTGAAATTGGTAAAAACTTTGGTGATAAAGATCATACAACCGTATTACATGCTTGCCGTAAAATTGCAGAGCTTCGAGAGCAAGAACATTCTTTGCAAGAAGATTGGTCAAATTTAATCCGTACGCTTTCTGTGTAAAAAGGGGAAAAATATGCAGTTTATTGTTTCAAGAGAAAATTTACTCAAACCATTGCAACAAGTGTGCGGTGTGTTAAGTAGTCGTCCCAATATTCCTGTATTAAATAATGTCTTATTACAGATTAATGGCGATCGCCTCGTGATGACAGGGACAGATTTAGAAGTAGAATTATCTACCCAAACCGCATTACTGCGTACTGATATTCAAGGCAATTTCACCATTCCTGCCAAAAAGTTTTTGGATATTTGCCGCAGTTTACCAGAACAAGCTGAAATTTCAGTGAGTTTTGAAGAAGATCGAGCCATTGTCAAATCAGGGCGTAGTAAGTTTAATCTATCAACCTTGCCTGCGGAAGAATACCCAAATTTAACAGATTGGTCATCGGAAGTGGATTTTACCATTGAGCAAAGCACTTTACGCCGTTTGATTGAAGCCACTCAATTTTCGATGGCAAACCAAGATGCACGTTATTTCCTCAACGGTATGAAATTTGAAACAGAAGGGAATTTGTTGCGTACGGTGGCGACCGATGGTCACCGTCTAGCGGTGTGTACCATTGCATTAGAACAAGATTTACAAACCCATTCTGTGATTTTGCCACGTAAAGGGGTGCTTGAATTAGTGCGTTTACTTGAGAATACCGACACGCCTGCACGTTTACAAATTGGCACTAATAATTTGCGTATTGAGTTGGGCAATATTATTTTCACCTCAAAACTTATTGATGGACGTTTTCCTGATTATCGTCGTGTTTTACCACGTAATGCGACCCGTCTTGTGGAAGCTGAATGGGATGTTTTAAAACAAGCTTTTGTGCGAGCAGCCATTTTATCGAACGAGCGTTTCCGTAGTGTACGCTTACAATTAAGTGAAAACCAATTAAAAATTACCGCAACCAATCCAGAACAAGAAGTGGCAGAAGAAATTATTGATGTGGCTTATGTGGGAGAAGAAATGGAAGTCGGGTTTAATGTGAGCTACATTTTAGATGTGTTGAATGCATTAAAATGCCAACGGGTGCGTATGCGTTTAACTGACTCTACCTCAAGTTGCTTAATTGAAGACTGTGAAGACGCCAGTGCAGAATATGTGATTATGCCAATGCGTTTGTAATTTTTCTGCATAATGTATGGCAATTTCCCGTTTACTTATCGAAAATTTTCGTAATTTAACAGCCGTGGATCTTGAGTTTGATCGCGGCTTTAACTTTTTGGTTGGCAATAATGGCAGTGGAAAAACCAGTTTATTAGAAGCAATTTTTTATCTCGGTCATGGGCGATCGTTTAAAAGTGCGGTCAGTAATCGCATAATTTCTTATGACCAACCTCATTTCATTTTGCACGCCAAAATTCAGGAACAATCTCATCACTGGTCGGTAGGTTTACAAAAATTACGGCAAGGTAACTCATTAGTGAAAATTAATGGTGAAGATGGCAATAAAATCTCTGACCTTGCTCATTTGCTTCCGATGCAATTGATTACCCCCGAGGGACTCACCTTGTTAAATGGTGGGCCGAGTTACCGTCGAGCCTTTTTAGATTGGGGATTATTCCATCATCACCCTCATTTTCATTTAGCTTGGGTCAATTTAAATCGCTTGTTAAAACAGCGTAATGCGGCATTACAACAGGCAAAGCATTATGCGGAATTAGCCATTTGGGATCAGGAGCTAGTTAAACTTGCCCAGCAAGTCAGTGATTGGCGAGCAGAATATGCTCAAGCCTTGCAACCTGAAA
This sequence comes from Pasteurella pantherarum, assembly GCF_049670885.1. Lineage (GTDB taxonomy): Bacteria > Pseudomonadota > Gammaproteobacteria > Enterobacterales > Pasteurellaceae > Pasteurella. The sequence continues at coordinate 3,097 of NZ_CP187173.1, forward strand.
TTGAACATACTTGCCGTTTATTTTTACCTGAAGTCGAGATTCATGTCAGTTTTCATCAAGGCTGGGATAAAGATCGTGATTATGCCGAATTACTTGCTAGCCATTTTGAAAGGGATCGTGCCATTGGATATACGGTTTCAGGACCACAAAAAGCCGATTTCCGTTTTAAAACTCATGGCTTACCTGTGGAAGATGTGCTGTCTCGTGGTCAGTTGAAATTATTAATGTGTGCCTTGCGTCTTGCTCAAGGTGAGCATTTGATGAAGCAAAAACAACGTCATTGTCTTTTTTTGATTGATGATTTTGCTTCAGAGTTGGATCAGAATAAGCGAGCCTTGTTAGCAGAACGTTTAAAACAAAGTGGCTCGCAAGTCTTTGTGACCGCCATTACTGAAACGGAGCTAAAACAAATGCAACCTGAACAACACCGCACTTTTTCAGTGGAACAAGGTGGCATTTCTCTCACATAATGGTGCATTATTTCTGGCTACATACCGCAATAAAATGCAATTTATGTTGCGGATCATTAAAGGTTTTAAACATTTTCATAAACTGTTCTCGGTTTTCACTCTTCAGGGCATTTATCATAATTTTTAAGGTCCCCATTATCCCTTCATCATAAATTAAGCCCTTGGGTGAGAGCAATGTCATGTTGCCAGAATAGGTTTCCACATTACGAAAACCACAATCGTGAAAAAGTTGTTTCCAGTCTGCTTTACAAAGCGGGGTCACCGTCATTTTTATTGCTTCTCGAAGTGCGGCTAAAATAGGCTCATGCTCTTCGCCGACTAACATCACATCATGAGTGAGTAAAAAACCACCTGGCTTAAGCACCCGCCAATATTCACGAATGGCTTTTTGCTTGGCTTCATTGGGCAGCATGGTCAGCATGGCTTCATTGATGACAATATCAAAATGATGATCTTCAAAAGGGAGTTTCATGGCATTGGCACGTTGCACATGAATAAGGTCTTGTAAGCCGTGATTCAGAATATTTTCTTTCGCCCGTTCTAAGGCGTCTTCGTCTAAGTCCACGCCTTCAATGTGGCAACCATACTTGGTGGCAAGCTCAATAGCGGTGGTGCCCATATTGCAAGCCACTTCTAGCACTTGTGAATTTTGCTGAAAATCCCCATTGGCGATCAACCATTCTGTGGCTTTGCGACCACCAGGACGTAAACGTGTTTTTCCTAAACGTGCTAAAAAATTGTGGCCAACATCATCTTTGCTCATAGTTTACCCCTTCCTGTTATCTGTGATTTTCCTTTAGCTTATCACTTCCAGAGTAAAATAAGAATGAGAATTATCTCCCGAAAAAGGAATAAAAAAATGCGTTCAAAACTGACCGCACTTTTCTCGAAAGAGAATCAGGGATTATCTTGTGCCATAGACCACGATAGTTTTACCGTGAGCAGAGATTAAATGTTGATCTTCTAACATTTTGAGGATTCGACCTACGGTTTCACGAGAGCAGCCGACCATTTGTCCAATTTCCTGACGGGTAATTTTAATTTGCATACCGTCGGGGTGAGTCATTGCTTCTGGCATTTTGGCAAGATTTAATAGCGTTTGGGCAATACGACCTGTGACATCTAAGAAAGCAAGGTTACTCACTTGTCTTGAGGTGTTTTGTAAGCGACGAGCTAATTGTGCAGAAAGATGCATCAAGACTTCAGGATTCACTTGAATTAATTGACGGAATTTTTTATAAGAAATTTCAGCAATCTCACACGGGCTTTTCGCTTTGATCCAAGCGGAACGAAGTTGACCTTCTTCAAATAGACCCGCTTCACCAAAAAAATCCCCTTGGCTTAAATAAGTTAGGATCATTTCTTTGCCATCTTCATCTTTGACTAATACCGCCACAGACCCTTTGATTAAATAGTACAGGGTTTCTGCTTTTTCACCCGCATGAATTAACGTGCTTTTGGCAGGGTGTTTGTGAATGTGACAGTGAGATAAAAACCATTCCAACGTAGGATCAATGGTTTGTGTTGTTTGCATTTGCTCTTGCATGGAATGCCTCCATAATTACGCTTTTCCGACAAAGTAGAATTATTTAAAAAAGTCCGTTTTGTCTTTAATATCAATTGATTCGTGCAGTTCTGACCAAACTATCACGACGCTTCCTTCTTGGATTTTAGTGAGTAAATTTTGTTTTTTTTGTTCTAATGAAAGTTCTTCATCTCCATAATCAGTGCCTTCACGTAGGATAAAACTTTCGATAATATTCTCTAATGTTTCTTGGTTTAATTCTTGCCAAGGAATGTGCATATTCTCACCTATATTGACTAATTATGCAAATAAGGTTTCGAGTAAACGCCATTGTTGCTCGAAGCCTTGATTGGGGGCATGACGAAAGTTAGCACGGACATAACGCATAAATTGCCCTTCACACAAGCTCACAAGATGAGAGGCAAGAATACGCTCATCATACGCAAAAGCACGCCCTTCTCTTAACTTACGCATTTGTAAAATATTCACAAATTGCAATTCTAAGCGATCAAAAAATTGTGCCACTCTGGCTTGGAGTTGCGGTTCTTCAAACATTAAGGCATGCCCCGTGAGAATGCGTGTTAACCCAGGATTTTTACGGGCAAAATCTAAAATCATTTGCATGATATTATGCACTCTTGCCATGGTGTTGGTTTCATTTTTCACCGATTGTGTGATACGGCTAAATAAATGACTTTCGATATTATCAATTAACGCCTCAAACATCTTTGTTTTACTTGGATAATAGCGATAGAGTGCCGCTTCCGATACCCCAACTTCTTCAGCAATACGTGCGGTGGTCATGCGTTCCATTCCTCGTTCGGAATGGAGCATATGCGTCAGCACAGTAAGCACTTGCTGACGACGTTCTTTGAGGCTACGTTTTACTGGTTTTTGCATAGTTTAGTTTTTACCTGAATGTCCAAATCCACCTTCGCCACGTTCCGTTTGTTCAAACTCACTGACAATATTAAATTCAGCTTGCACCACAGGCACAAAAACCAATTGGGCAATACGATCACCCACTTCCACCTTAAAAGGTGCCGAACCTCGGTTCCACATGGACACCATTAACGGCCCTTGATAATCCGAATCAATCAAACCGACCAAATTCCCCAAGACAATCCCATGTTTATGCCCTAATCCAGAACGAGGCAGAATCACCGCTGCAAGCTGAGGATCGGCAATATAAATTGACAATCCTGTTGGAATCAATTTGGTTTCACCTGGTTGTAATTCTATGCTTTCTTCAAGGCAAGCTCGCAAATCTAATCCAGCCGATCCTGAAGTAGCATAAGCTGGGAGAGGAAATTGTTGACCAATACGTGGATCGAGAATTTTGACATCAATTTTTTTCATTATTTTTCCTATTGTTTAAGATTGGCGATAACGCACGATAATTTGATTGACTAATTGTTTTGCTAATGTTTTTTTATTTTCTAGGGCAAGTTTCATCTCGCCACCTTGCCAGAATAAATGTAGGCTATTTTGATCTTGCCCAAACCCTTGTCCGCCAGATACGTCATTTGCACAAATCATATCCAGTTTTTTACGCTGTAATTTATCCAAGGCATATTGCTCAACATCCTGTGTTTCAGCGGCAAAGCCAACGGTAAAAGGGCGTTGGTGCAGTAAATGCCCAACCTCTGCGATGATGTCAGGATTCTTGACCAATCTTAGGCTGATTTCATCACCTGATTTTTTGATTTTTTGCGTGGCAACTTCTGCGACTCGGTAATCTGCAACTGCTGCACAGCCAATAAATATTTGATTTTCCACCGCACTTTTGAGTGCCTGTTGGTGCATATCTTGTGCCGATAACACATTAATACGTTGCACATTCTTCGGCGTGGCTAAATTCACAGGGCCTGAAATTAAAGTAACACTTGCCCCACGTTCGGCAAAGGCTTCGGCAATAGCAAATCCCATTTTGCCCGAGCTGTGATTACTGAGGTAACGGACGGGATCAATCGCTTCTTGCGTAGGACCCGCCGTTATTGCCACTTTTAATCCCACCAAATCTTGCGTGCTCTGGAATATGTCACAAAGTGCGGTATAAATTTCACTCGGTTCTGACATCCGCCCAACGCCCACATCACCACAAGCTTGCTCACCAGCATTAGGTCCCACAACATGATAGCCTCTTGCAGAAAGTGCGGTCAGATTTTGTTGGGTTATTGCTTGAGCAAACATTTGCTGATTCATCGCAGGGGCGAGTAACAGGGGGGCTGAGGTGGCAAGGCATAAGGTAGAAAGTAAATCATTTGCCATGCCGACGGTTAAACGAGCGAGAAAATCTGCACTGGCTGGGGCAATCACAACCGCATCTGCCCATTTGGCTAACGAAATGTGCCCCATGGCAAGCTCGGCTTGCGGATCTAACAAGGAGCTGGAAACCGCATTGCCTGAAATGGCTTGCAAGGTGAGTGGTGTCACAAATTCAGCTGCCGCAGGTGTGAGTACAACACGGACTTCAGCATGACTTTTGCGTAATAAACGAATAAGTTCAATGGATTTATAGGCGGCAATCCCACCTGTGATACCAACAATAATGCGTTTTTTTTGAAGCGTTTGCATGGAGAATCCTTACGCTGAAATTTTGTACAAAACAATTAAAAGATCTATTTTACTTTAATTTTAGAGAAGAAAGAATGGTATTTTTGCGATCCGCTTTCCAAAAGCAAGGATCAAACCTTGGCAAGAGAACAAGAGTTTGTTTAACTCCCTCAATTCCCCCTGAAAGAGGATTGATTATGCAAAGTACCCCCCCTTTAATGCCACGAGAAAAACTCCTTAAATTTGGTGCCAATACCTTAACAGACAGTGAATTAGTCGCTATTTTTCTACGAACAGGCATCAAAAATTGTCCAGTGATGCAACTTTCCAAACACGTGTTAGAACATTTCGGATCATTAAGAGGATTACTTTCTGCCAGCCAACAAAGCTTTTGCCAAATGAAAGGCATTGGCATCACACAATTTATTCAATTACAAGCTTGCATTGAAATGACAAAACGTTATTTACAAGAAGAATTGTTTTTTCAACAAGTTTTTAGCGATTCTCACGATGTAAAATTCTATTTACAAGCGGCATTGCAACATAAAGAACGAGAAGTGTTTATGGTGCTTTTTTTGGATAACCAACACCGTCTAATTAAACAAGAAGAAATGTTTTTAGGCACCGTCAATGCGGCAACGGTACACCCAAGAGAAATCATCAAAAGTGCCTTATATTGTAATGCAGCCGCCTTGATTCTGGCACATAATCACCCCTCGGGTATTGCCACACCCAGTGAGGCAGATAAATTGATCACCCAAAAGATCCAAACCGTTGCCGAACTGGTGGAAATTCGTATTTTGGATCATTTTATTATTGGAAAAGGGTGTTATACCTCTTTTGCGGAAGCGGGATTGCTTTAAAATATCCCATGACAATCCGTCATTATTGTGCAAAATATTTGCATTTATTTGGTGAAATCTTGCATTTAGTCTTGAGAATAAAACGTAAAGTGAGTATAATTCACCACCTTTAATATAGTATGCGGGTCGGTTACAGCGACCTGACGAGGTAGCTATCAAAATAGCAATTCGCTTAATTTTGAAGTATCCGAACCCTAAGCTCGAGCTTATATTTGATTTATTGGAGATTAATATGTCTAGAGTCTGTCAAGTAACAGGCAAGCGTCCAGCAGTTGGTAACAACCGCTCACACGCAATGAATGCGACTAAACGTCGTTTCCTACCAAACCTTCACACTCACCGTTTCTGGGTTGAGAGCGAAAAACGTTTCGTAACTTTACGCTTAACAGCGAAAGGTATGCGTATTATTGATAAAAAAGGCATTGATGCAGTTTTAGCTGATATCCGTGCTCGTGGCGAGAAAATCTAAGGAGCTAAAACATGGCAGCTAAAGGACCTCGTGAGAAAATCAAATTAGTTTCAACAGCAGAAACTGGTCATTTTTACACAACAACAAAAAACAAACGTAATATGCCTGAAAAAATGGAAATCAAAAAATACGATCCAGTAGTGCGTAAACACGTTGTTTATAAAGAAGCTAAAATCAAATAATTTTAGTTCAATTTCAAAAAGCCCGACATTGTTCGGGTTTTTTTATCACAGAAATTTGAGGATCCCCATGCCAGAATTGCCTGAAGTTGAAACCACCAAAAATGGGATTGCCCCCTACCTTGATGGCTTTATCATCGAAAAAATCCTTGTTCGTCAGCCTAAATTACGTTGGCTGGTGAGTGAGGAACTTGCAAAGATCACCCATCAAAAAGTGATCAGCTTAAGCCGTCGAGCAAAATATTTAATTATTCAGCTTGAAACGGGGTATATCATCGGGCATTTAGGCATGTCGGGGTCGCTTCGTGTGGTGGAAAAAACTGATCAAATTGATAAACATGATCATCTTGATATGGTCATCAATAACGGCAAAATCGTCCGTTATAACGACCCACGTCGCTTTGGTGCTTGGTTATGGACAGAAAATTTAGATGAATTTCATCTTTTTCTCAAATTAGGTCCTGAACCCCTTTCAGATGCATTTAATGCCGACTATCTCTGGCACAAAAGTCGCAAAAAACAGACCGCACTTAAGACCTTCCTAATGGATAATGCCGTGGTTGTTGGTGTGGGCAATATTTACGCAAACGAAACTTTGTTTCTTTGTGGCTTACACCCGCAAAAAACAGCAGGCAGTTTGACTAAAACACAATGTCGCCAATTAGTGGAACAAATCAAACAAGTGCTTGCCACGGCAATACAACAAGGTGGCACCACACTAAAAGACTTCCTTCAACCAGACGGACGCCCTGGCTATTTCGCCCAAGCATTATTAGTTTATGGCAATAAAGACAAACCTTGCCCAACATGCGGAACAAGCATTGAAAGTGTTGTGATAGGGCAACGAAACAGTTTCTATTGCCCGAAATGTCAGAAAAAATAGGTTATTTCACCAACCAAGCAGGATCGATTTGTTCTGGTGAAAGCTCATTAATATTTTCTTTATAAAAAAGAATGTGCGTATCCGCCTGGCTTTTAGGTTGCCAATGTGTAAACGCAATAGGATCTTCTTTATAAATCCCAATAATCGGTTTATTAAAACCTGAAGCAATATGTACCGTTGAGGTATCTGTTGAAATTAATTGATCACAATGGCGAATCAATTCAATGGTATGAAAGATTTTCGTGGTGTGATGAACAAAAATATTCTCATAATTGGCGGAAAGCTGATGTAATTTTTCACTCACTTCAGGATAGCTTAATAAAACGCATTTTTTTCCACCAGTCATTTTCGTGAGATAAGCTAAATATCGCTTAATGTTTTCATCATTCACTTTCTTAATTCTTGCGGCACCATAAAAATTAATCGCAATATAATGTTCTAACTTATTTTCTTGCAAAAATTCAGCAATTTCGATCGCACTTTCAGACTCAAACGGCACATCGTAAGTCATATCTTGAACGGGAATATTGGCTTTTGCTAAAGCCAATTGATAGAGCTCAGAAAAGTGAAACTCACCCTCTAAATTAATATTAAACAAGCCATAATCGGATTTTTGATAACCAATATAATTGCGAGCATCAATCAAACGGAGAAGTAAAAGATCTCGGTTACGAATCATAATGGTAGGATCAATCACCAGATCATAGCGTTCTTTTCGAATGCGTAAGCCACATCGGATATAATCCAAAATACTTTTCTTTTTAACATAGTAAAGCTCATCAATATATTGATTTTGCTGGAAAAGATAAGCATTTTTTTGTGTACAAATCACCCCAATTTTAATTTTAGGATCGTATTTTTTAATCTCCCGAAAGACAAAGGAACTCACCACATAATCCCCGATTTTCCCGTCTTGGCGGAGGAAGAGGATTTTATTAATTGCGTACAAATCTTGTAACTTACAAGTTTTTGTATCAAGGAGGATCTTTCCTAAAGCTAATCGAAAATTTCTTAATAGGCTTTTTATATTACTCATAACGGTTTTCAATTTGATCAATTTCAGATATGACATCACCAAAAACGCATGCAGGTTCAACACCGTAAGCATGAATGCCCGTTAATTGTAATGAGCCTGTTAGAAAATCAGAGGGCATTCTTACTGGATAAGCATGCTTAAGAAGTTTTTTTGCTCCTTGCTGTGTAATTAAATAGGCTGTCGTTCTAATGATAGTACGTTTTGAGTCTTTTGATGGCGATCTGTATCTAGCCAAGCGATATCTTTCGGGTAGGCTACGCATAAAAGGGTAGACTTTCGCTTTGCCATGATCAAAAAAGATTATTTCCCTTCTTTGTGGCACTTTTTTTAATACGGAAGCTAAAATTTCTTCAAAATAGAGAGAAACGATAGCATCATCTTCCAAAATAATAGCCTGTTCGATGTTATTTTGAACAATATACTCATAAACGTTGATATGGCTCATAGCACAGCCAATTTCTCCCAAAGTGAGGGCTTTTCTTGCATTGTATGTTTTAGGATAAAACTCAAAATCAATCTCTTTTAATTGTTCTTCAGTGAGATCTTTTCCATAAACTGCATCAAAAAACTCAAACTTCAGGTTTAATCCTGATAGTCGCTGACTGATTACTGCTCTCCGAGGAGAGTTTTTTAAACTAATAATGAATATAGGAGGAATCCTAACAGTCTTCATTTGATTATCCTTATTTAATAAATTTTAATTCATGTAAAAAAGATAACTTAATTTTTTTGTATGTGCGATAAAAAGGTCTTTTAATTTCTCTTAATATTCTAATAAATAAATTTCTTGATTTTTTGTCTTTAATTACAGGGTAATTTTTAGATCGTTCGTATTCTAATGTGCTAGGTAATATATTATTTTCTTTATTTAATATGAAATCTTGAATACATATCGAAGGAACTACTTGTAATATATTAAACTCTTTTCTATTTAATAATTTTTCAAATATTATAATATCTATTGGAGCTAAGTCTGACATGTTTCTAATTTCATTGATGATTTTTTTATAGCATCATTTTTTATGATATATCCAGCAGATCCTAAATGTTTTGATTTTAGGGTGTATAGATTTAATCCTTTTACAATATTTATTTTTTTATTTTTATATATTGATATATAATCTAAAGATTTTTCTAGTTTATAATATCATATTGAATATTTTTATCTTTTATTTTATTGAAGAATATTTCTGTTTCTTTAGATAAGTAAATGTCATCTTCAAATATCATTGCATATTTTAGATTTAAATTTAAAATTTTATGCCAAAGAGATATATGACTAAATAAACATGCGAGCTCACCTTTTGTGAGCTTTGTATTTTTAATATCTATTTCGTATTTTATAGAAAGATCATCTATTTCTGATGGCGTTATAGCATCGAAAAAATGAAAATCTATTCCTTTTTTCTTAAATTCATTTGAGATATGTTCTCGCCTATTGGCATTATCTTTAGATAGACTAATAACAAAAGTTTCCATATTATATTAACCTTCATTAATTGTTTTATTTATGATTTCTTTTATATTTTTTATAAAGTCAGGAATATTATGTAAATCTTTAATATATTTTATCCCTTGCAGTGCCAAATCTTTTCGATGTTCGTCATTTTCCATTAATGCTTTTACTGCGTTGACATATTTATCAACATGCTCAAAGCCATTACCTAATACCGTGCCAACATGGATACCAAATTTTGATGTTAAGTCTTCTGGATTTTGGTTACTTACAAGCAATGTTCCATAAGAAAGAGCCTCCAAAAAAGATACGGGTAATGCTTCGTGAATAGAAGTATTGATTAAAATTTTAGCATCTTTTAAGTATTGATTTTTTTCTTCTCCATCAACATGACCAGGAAAATGTAAATTAGGAATATTTTTATATTTCTCCATAATTTTTGAATTTCTTTCTACATCACTAAATGTTTGTCCTAACATATAGAAATTATATTCTGGGCATTTTTTGGCAATTTCACAAAAGAGCCAGCCTCTCTTAACTGATTCAATTCTACCTAAGAAGATAATATTATTTTTCTTAGGATAGGTTGCAATATCAAAAGTATGGTCTATTTCTATTGGATTAGGCAAATATTCTATTTCCACGTCATCATTTAAACGATAAAGTTCTTTTGCTTTATCATTTAAGAAATATCCCTGTGATATAAATTTAATCCTATTTTGTTTATAGAGGTTATGAATATAGTCATAGAGTTTTTGATCGTAATAATTAGGTTCTGGGAATAGTTCAACTGTTTCTATTTCTTCCCAATCACTTAATGGTCTTGGATCTTGAATCCAAAAAATAAGTTTTTTAGATAAATCAGGTTCATACAGAAGTGGTAATTCAAAAGTTATTTCAATACTTAAATAAACATCATAATTTTGTGATTTAAGCCATTTCTTAGCAAACCATGGTTTCTTTGGGATTTCATATACATTTATTCCATCAACAATATGTTTTTTAGCAAACATTCCAAAATTTTTTGATGTTGTTTTTAGTAAAACATCAACTTGTATATCATCATTTTGTAAATATTTGGCTACTAGCCTTCTTGCAAGGAAACCATATCCCCCGTACGCTGTACCAACAGCACCAAAATATTCGTTTATTAAAATAGCAACTTTTATCTTACTCATTTTTTTATCCTGACTTCTTATAAATGATGTTATTTACATGTTAGTTTTTTTAATATTTCTAAAAATTCTTTTCTTATTTGTTCTTCAGAAAAAATATGAATGTGCTTTTTGATTTCATTCTGATATTTATCTACTATAGTAGGTGAATTCAGTATTTCATATGTTTTTTCTGTAAATTTTCCTAAATTTCCTAATGGGATAAGTGCACCACATTTCCCATTATTAAGAATTTCTTTTGGACCTGTTGGACAATCCATTGCAACAACAGGGGTATTTAATATAAGACTTTCTAGTAATACAGTAGGTAATCCTTCTCGTTCTGATGTATGAAGAAAAAGCGTTGCATGTTTTATATATGGATAAGGATTTTTAATTTCGCCTAGTAAGATGCATCTTTTTTCAAGTTTCAGTTTATCTATTTCTTTCTGAAGGTTTTTATATTCTTCTCCATTTCCTATTATATATAGTTTTTCTTTGATCCCTTGTTTGACTAACTCCGCATAAATATTAATTAAGTCTATATGCCTTTTTACTTTATCTAGTCTAGAAACCTGTACTAAGTATGGAAAATCTATATTTAGTCCTTCTTTTCTTACTAGATTTGCTTTTTCTATTATTTTCTCAGTATGAATAGGGTTAAATAATCTTTTTATTTTATCTCTTGGTACATTCGCTTCATTTTCTATCTGCTTTGACATTTCATCACAGATGGTAATTATTCTATTATATTTTTTGAGCCATTGTATTTCTTTAATGTAGTGAGGGCTCTTTTGGTTTAAAGCTAAATGTTGCCAACGAATAATAGGTTGTTTGATTTTATTAAAAGCTAAATAAGGGTCAAAATGATTACTAAAATTGATAATAACATCATAATTATTTGCATGAATGATTTCATCAACTCTATTTTTGCATTTTTTCTTTTCTTTAAACTTTTCAAGTTTTTGTTTCAGGCGAGAAAGGATACTCTTTTTCCGATTTTGATATAACTTATTGTAATCAATGAAATGTTTTTTATCGAAAATATAGTAGGTTTTTATGTTATGGGGAATTTCATTGTGAAAAACATTATCTTCCGTATCAAAGGCAATAATCAGCTCGATCTCTAAATTTGGAACACAATGAAGTAGTTGGAGATAGTTTATAAGAATTCTTTCAATTCCGCCCATCACGAGCCATTTATGGAGAAATAGAATTTTCATACTTATTTTCTATATAAATTAAAACCCCACAAAATTGCAGGGTTTGTATTTGAAGAATTTGATTATTTTGTGCTTGGAATGCTGAAACGTTTGTTAAAGCGTTCTACACGACCACCAGTATCAACAACACGTTGTTTACCAGTATAGAATGGGTGGCAGTTGCCACAAACGTCTAAGTTTAAATCTTTACCCACTGTTGAGCGAGTTTTAATCACGTTACCGCAAGAACAAGTTGCTGTAACTTCCACATAATTAGGGTGAATACCTTGTTTCATAGAAAACCTCAATTTGAAGCCATGCCGCTATCAAGCTCTTAGACTGACACCGCATGTAGTTAATATTACGCCGTATGGCAGTTTGTATGTAAGGTCGCAAATTCTACAAAAAAACCGATGAACATTCAAGCCATATTACTGTATATACGTCAAGATATTCATGATAGAAAAGTAATGCGGTATTGAAAAAACCTTATTCATTAAATTATGACACATTTGTTGTTCTTTGGTGCTTTTGACGGAAAGTTTTTAGGTCATGCCCCTAAAAATTTTCTGTTTTTTTTATGTTGTTTGGCTGATAACCATAAAACTTTTTAAGCGGTAGTGAGTCTGCTTGCCAACTTTAGTAAAAGAGGATTTTCCCTTGTTAACTCCCCAAAAAAAGCCCAAAATACGCCAATTGTGATTTTTGTGAGGCGTTGTTATGCAACTCGTCCGTGTGGCATTGGCTGTGCCGTTATTTCGTTTTTTTGATTATCTTTTACCTGCCGAGTTTGATGTGGTGATCGGGGGGCGGGTGGTTGTGCCTTTTGGTTCGCAAAAACGGGTGGCGGTGGTGGTGGGGTTGCCGAGTGAAACAGAGGTGAATCCTGCACAGTTGAAACCCATTCTTGAGGTGTTGGATCATGCCAGTTTATTTCCCCCTGCACTGTGGAAACTGTTGCATTGGGCATCGGGCTATTATCAAACGGCGTTGGGTGAGGTGTTATTTCAAGCCTTGCCGGTGAAGTTGAGACAGGGCGAAAGTGCGGTAGAAAAAAAGAAAATTTTTTGGAAATTGACCGCACTTGGTGAGCAAGCATTGCTTGAGCAAAAAGAAAGTGGGGCATTTAAACGGGCGAAGAAACAGCTTGAAGTGCTGACTGTGTTAGCAAAACAACCTCTCGAAAAGGGCAATAATCCTTTTGCTTCTGCGATCTTTAATAACCTGAAACAAAAAGGGTATGTGGAAGAGGTGGAGGTTGAGCCTGTTGTGCAAACATGGGTGGACGCCTTGGCTGGACAATCCCTTGTCAATGCGGAAAATCGTTTGGTGTTAAATACACAGCAAGCGGTGGCATTTAGTCAGTTAGTGTTTCACGAAGGTTTTGCGGTTTGGTTACTTGATGGAGTGACGGGTTCAGGTAAAACAGAGATTTATTTGCAATTTATTGAGGACGTGCTGAAAAAAGGAAAACAGGTGTTGGTGCTGGTGCCTGAAATTGGGCTAACACCACAAACAGTACAACGTTTTCAAGCACGTTTTCCTGTGCCAATTGAGGTGTTGCATTCAGAATTGAACGATACGCAGCGTTTAGCCGTGTGGCAACGTGCAAAAACGGCACAAAGTGCCATTGTGATTGGCACAAGATCCGCCTTATTTACGCCCTTTGCACATTTAGGGTTGATTGTGATTGATGAAGAACACGATCTTTCTTTTAAACAGCAAGATAATTTTCGTTATCACGCTCGTGATTTAGCCATTGTGCTCGCCAAGCAATGTCAGATTCCTGTATTAATGGGCTCGGCAACGCCAAGTTTGGAAAGTTTAAACAATGTGGAGAATGGCAAATATCGTCATATTGTGCTTTCCAAACGGGCGGGAAAGGCACAAGGTCTACGTCATTCGGTGATTGATCTGAAACAGCAACGGGTGCAAAACGGGTTATCTGAGGCGTTATTGAAACAAATGGAAAGCCATTTGCAAAAAGGCAATCAGGTGTTGTTATTTCTCAATCGTCGTGGTTTTGCCCCTGTGTTGTTATGCCATGAATGTGGTTGGATTGCCCAATGCCAGCATTGTGAAAAACCCTATACTTATCACCAACATCAGCGTGCATTACGTTGTCATCATTGTGCTTCTCAAAAACCGATTCCTTTACAGTGTGGACATTGTGGTTCAACGCATTTAATCACCACGGGGTTAGGCACAGAACAGCTTGAGCAAACCTTGCAGGCACGTTTTCCACAATACCAAATTACCCGTATTGATCGTGATAGCACGGCACGAAAAGGGAAATTGGAAGGTTATCTTGCGGATATTCAAACAGGTAAAAGCCAAATTTTGATTGGCACGCAAATGTTGGCAAAAGGGCACCATTTTCCTGATGTGACTTTAGTGGCATTAGTGAATGTGGACAGTGCCTTGTTTTCGGTGGATTTTCGTGCAGAAGAACGTTTAGCCCAGCTTTATGTGCAAGTGGCAGGAAGAGCAGGGCGAATGGAAAAGCAAGGCGAGGTGGTGTTGCAAACCCATTATCCTGATCATCCTTTATTGCAGAGTTTGTTAAGCCAAGGTTATGCCAGTTTTGCCAAACAGGCGTTAGCATTACGTCATTCTATGGGGTTACCGCCTTTTAGTGCACAGGCGTTATTTAAAGCACAAAGTCGAGATACGCATGAGGCCGAAAAACAGTTACAACAGATTGCCGATTATTTTTTTCAGCATCATCAGCAAGCGGGAGCACCTTTGCAGATTCTTGGACCAATGCCTTCACCTTTTAGTAAAAAAGCGGGGCAATACCGTTGGCAATTGTTATTACAACATCCTTCTCGAGCACAGTTACAGCAGGCATTAATGCAATTTCAGCAAGCCAATTTACCGATATCTAGCAAAGTACGCTGTGTGTTAGATGTGGATCCGCTTGATTTAAGTTAGCTTGATTTGAGTTAACAAGGTTTTTTCAGTAGAATTGTTGAGATTTTTTAGTTATTTGGGAAAGAATATCGTGGCAAGACGCAGTTATCCCGCAAGAGGCGGTAAAAAGAAAAAAGGAACGAAAAATAAAACAGCCATACTGCTCTTTGTGATTGCGGTGGTGGTCATTTTTGGTTTGGGGCTGTTTATGTTGAAAGAAAAAGCTCCAGAGGCACCTGTGGCAAAGAAAACGGAAAAAACCGAGCCGAAAAGTGTGCTACCTAGCCGTCCAGAAGAAGTGTGGAGTTATATTCAAGCATTAGAAACTCGCACGGTGCCTGTTGATGATAATCCAAAATCCTTAGATAAAAATATGCGTTTAACCGCAGAACAAAAGAAAATTTTGTTAGCGATGGAGAAAGAGCAGCAACAAGCCGAGCAAGCACGTTTAAAACAAGTGGAAGAACGTAAGAAAGCAGAAGAAAACGGCAAAAAAGACAATGTTTCCCCTCAAACACGAGAAGCCGAGTTGACGAAAACGCCAAGCACCTCTTCCCCTGCTGTGGTGGTTGAGGCAAAAGCGAGTGAAAGCAAAAAAGTGGACACGGTGCGAAAAGTGGAAAAACCGATAGAACGTGTGGTTGAAAAACCTGTTGAACGTACAGAACCTGTTAAAACGGCAAGTGCACGTCAATATGGATTGCAATGTGGGGCATTTAAAAATAAAACGCAGGCTGAAAATTTACAAGCACGTCTGGCGTTAGCTGGTTTGAATGCCAGAGTTAATGCGAGCGAGGAATGGAATCGTGTGATTGTTGGGCCTGTTGGTGAGAGAAGTGCGGCATTAAAATCACAAGAAAAAGCGAAGTCCATTACAAGTTGTGTGGTGATTGGAATGTAGTTTTTTGGGGTTCCAAGATAAGGCAGGCTTTAAAGTCTGCCTTTGTTTTTGGGGGAAATGACAGGTCAACAGGTCAGCAAGGGGGAGGGCTTTTAAGGAGCTGGGCGAGCTGAGCAAAAGTGCGGGGGGTTTTAAAAAAGTTTTGTTTTTGATGTGTTTTCCATCTTGTTTTCAATGTTCAAATAGAGGCGATATGCCCCTTCTCTTTCTGCTTATTTTCATTTTTAACCTTGCTTAAATTTTAAAACACTTTAAAATGAACGAACGTTCATTCAGTCTATGTCACCATACTGTTTGTAACCCTTCTTAAATAAAATCAACGAGAATGAATTTTTATGCGTCAATCTGATATGGATATGACCGAGCATATTTTTATGGCAATTGATCATCTGATGGCAAAAGACGGTTTACACAATTTGTCTATGCATAAAATTGCCAAAGCAGCCAAGATTTCACCCGGCACGATTTATATTTATTTTAAATGTAAGGAAGAATTGCTAGAACAATTTGCTCGGCAAGTATTTGCACGTTTTGAGCGTGCATTAGAGAAGAACTATGATAAAACTCAGAGTTTCTTCGAACAATATCGTCAAATGTGGTGGAACATTTGGTATTTTTTACAAGAAAATCCCAACATTTTATTAAATATGCATCAATATCAGTCCTTGCCGGGGTTTGATAAGGTGATTAAAGAATGGGATCGTAGCCACTGGACGTTATTTTGTGAACAAGCACAACAAGCTGGTGAGCTGTGTGATTTGCCTGCGAATATTTTGTTTGCGATTAGCTTAGAAAGTGCAATGAAAATTGCGAAAAAACAATTTTATTTTAATGAATCTTTTTCTGTGGTATTGCTTGAGTCTGTGATTGTGCGGACGTGGCGAGCCATTCAGAAATAAGACATATCTTGATAGTTACGGAGTTTTTGTATGAGCCAAACTCAAACAAATCAACCAAAACGCTCACATCGCATTTTAATGAAAATGGTGCTGGGTATTATTGTGTTCTTGTTTGCCATTGTGATTGTGTTTAATGTGATTAAAACCATCATGATCGAAAAAGCCATTGCGGGTATGGGGGAAAAAATTTACCCCGTTACCGCCATGACCATTCAATCGCAACAATGGACACCGGTTATTGAAACCACGGGGTTAGTGCGTCCAAATCAAGGGGCGATGTTAAGTGCACAAACGCCTGGCACGGTGAGCCAAGTGCTCGTTCAATCTGGTCAGCCTGTGAAAAAAGGGGACATCTTGGTGGTGTTGGACAGTTCTGTGGAACAAGCCAATTTGCGTGCTTCACAAGCTCAGTTTGCTTCGGTGAAAGCAACTTATCAACGCTATTTGAGTTTGTACAAAACGAAAAGTGTTTCTCAACAAGAATTAGACAATGCCAAATCTGCTTATGAAGCCTTAGAAGCCAATATTGCGGCGTTGAAAGCGGGGATTGCACGCCGTCAAATTGTGGCACCGTTTGATGGGTATGCGGGGATTGTGAAAGTGAATATTGGGCAATATGTCACCATGGGCACAGAAATTGTGCGAGTTGAAGATACCAGTCGCATGAAAATTGATTTTGCCCTATCGCAAACCGAATTGGAACATCTTTATGTGGGACAAAAAGTGACAGCAAGTGCCGATGCGAGAACGGGGGAAACCTTTGCCGCCAATATTACCGCACTGGAACCCGCCATTAATGCGGCAACAGGCTTGATTGATGTGCAAGCGACCTTCGAGCCAGAAGATGGACGAAAATTATTGTCTGGTATGTTTACTCGCTTACGGGTCGCTTTGCCGACAAAATACGATCAAGTCGTGGTTCCGCAAGTGGCAATTAGCTATAACATGTACGGTGAAATTGCCTATATTCTTACCGCACTTTCCGATCAAGATCGAGAGGTGCTTGCTGAACGTAAAGATGTGGACAGCCAAGCCTTAGATCAAATTTATCGTGTCAAACAGGTCACGGTGTTTACCCAAGATCGCCAAGGGATCTATGCTCAATTAAAAGGCGATGATATTAAAGTGGGCGATAAAGTGATTACAGGCGGTCAACAAAATTTAACCAACGGCAGTTTAGTGCGTGTGGTAGATAAAGTGGCTGTTGGCACGGTACAACCTGCAGTGAAAAATAACCTATAAAGTGCGGTAGAAAATAGGAAAAATACAATGAATTACACGTTATTACTCAAGCAACTTGAAGAAATTTTAGCACCAGAAACTTACGTGATCTCAAGAATGGCAAATGCATCTGCATTTATTTATGAACATATGCCAGAGTTGAACTGGGTTGGTTTTTATCTTGTGCATGATGGGGTATTAAAAGTCGGTCCATTTCAGGGCAAAGTCGCCTGTTCCGACATTGGGTATGGCAAGGGGGTATGTGGCTACACTTGGCAAACAGGCACCACCACGGTGGTGGATGATGTGCATCAGTTTGCGGGGCATATTGCCTGTGATAGTGCCTCTCAATCCGAAGTGGTCGTGCCAATTTTTAAACAAGGTGAAATGGTGGCTCAGCTAGATGTGGATTCGCCTCGCTTAGCACGTTTTTCTGCCCAAGATGTGGCATTTTTAGAAAAATGTGCCGCACTTATCTGAATGAAAAAGTAGGAAATAAAAATGCGATTTACCGATATATTTATTCGTCGCCCCGTGCTTTCGGTGTGTATTAGTCTATTAATTATTATTTTAGGCTTGCAAGCGATAGCAAAATTAGCGGTGCGTGAATACCCCAAAATGACAACGACGGTGATCAATGTTTCCACCGTCTACCCAGGGGCCGATGCCAGTTTAATCCAAGCCTTTGTTACCTCAAAATTGGAAGAAGCCGTGGCACAGGCGGACAATATTGACTATCTCTCGTCTAAAAGTAGCCCAAATAGCTCGTTGATTACCATTAAAATGAAGCTCAATACCGAGCCAAATGGGGCATTAGCTGATGTGTTAGCAAAAGTGAATTCTGTGCGTTCCCAATTACCTCGTGGCATTGATGATCCTGTGATTACCTCATCCACAGGGGGCACGGGTATGATGTACGTGCAATTTAGTTCAACAAAATTAGATGCCAGTCAGGTTACCGACTACATTGAACGGGTGATTAAACCACAATTCTTTACTGTGGAAGGGGTGGCTGAAGTACAAATTTTTGGTGCATCGGACTATGCCTTACGTATTTGGTTAGATCCTGCCAAAATGGCGGCTCAGAATTTATCTGCATTGGCGGTGAGAAGTGCCTTATCTTCAAATAACGTCCAAACGGCGGCGGGTAATGATAACGGCTTTTATGTTACCTATAAAAATAAAGTGGAAACCACAACGAAATCGGTGGAGGAATTGGGCAATTTAATCATTTCTTCCAAAGGGAACAAATTGGTTCGCTTGCGTGATATTGCGGATGTGGAATTAAATAAATCTAGCGATCATTCTCGTGCGGTGGCAAATGGGTTTGAATCGGTGGTGTTGGCAATCAACCCGACATCTTCTGCGAATCCATTAGTGGTGGCAGAACGTGTTCGCCCGCTCTATGAGCAAATTAAACAGAATTTGCCAGATAGCATGAATGCCGAGATTTTATACGACACCACCATCGCCATTAATAGCTCAATTGATGAAGTGGTGAAAACCATTTTAGAAGCGACCATTATTGTGTTAGTGGTGATCACCTTATTTATTGGGTCATTACGTGCGATCTTTATTCCTGTGATTACCATTCCGATTTCCTTAATCGGTGTCATTCTGTTGTTACAGGCATTTGATTTCTCAATTAATTTAATGACCTTATTGGCACTGATTTTAGCCATTGGCTTGGTGGTGGACGATGCCATTGTGGTGCTAGAAAACGTTGACCGCCACATCAAATTAGGTGAAACGCCTTTCCGAGCCGCCATTATTGGGACTCGTGAAATTGCTGTACCCGTCATTTCAATGACTATTGCCTTAATGGCGGTGTATTCCCCAATGGCATTAATGGACGGGATCACGGGGGCATTGTTTAAAGAGTTTGCCCTCACCTTAGCGGGTGCGGTCTTTATTTCTGGGATTGTGGCACTCACCCTTTCTCCGATGATGAGTAGCAAACTGTTAAAACCCCATACGGAACCGAGTAAATTAGAGCAATGTATTGAGCATATGCTCAGTAAAATTAACCATGGTTACAACAGCGTATTGCAGCTTGTGATGGCAAGTCGTCGTTGTATGTTGGCTTTTGCCATTATCATTTTTGCCACCTTACCTTTCTTGTTTAATGGCTTAGCCAGTGAATTAACGCCTGCGGAAGATAAAGGGGCGTTTATGGTGATTGGACGTGCCCCATCGAATGTGAATGTGGATTATGTGCAAGAAGCCATGCATGAATACGAAAAAATACTAAAAGACACGCCAGAAGTGGATTTCTCAATGGTCATTTCGGGGGCAATGGGCAGCAACCAATCTTTCAGTGTGGTTACCTTAAAAGACTGGAAAGAACGCCAACGTAGTCAAGCCGAAATCATTGCGGATTTAAATACCAAAGCGGCAGGGATTCCTGAAGTGTCTTTAACAGGCTTTAATTTCCCTGAAATCAACACGGGTGAACAAGGACCGCCGATTGGCTTTGTCATCAGTGCGGCTAGCGATTATAAAACCTTAGCCAATGTGGCGAGCAATTTCCTTGAGGAAATGAAAAAATCGGGCAACTTTGTTTATACCGCATTAGATCTGAAATTTGATACCGCACAAATGCATATCAAAGTGGATAAAGAAAAAGCGGGGACTTATGGCGTCACCATGCAGCAAATTAGTGCCACATTAGGCAGTTTCCTCTCTGCGGCAACCATTGAACGTGTGGATATTGATGGACGTGCCTATCGTATTATTATGCAAGTGAAACGAGGACAACGTTTGTCGCCAGAAAGTTTAAACAATTATTATGTGACGGCAAGTAACGGTAAATCGGTGCCGTTAAGCAGTTTCTTAACCATGACATTAGAATCACAACCGACCTCGCTACCTCGCTTTAGCCAACTGAATTCAGCGGTGATCAGTGCGGTGCCATTGCCAACAAAAAGTACAGGGGAAGCGGTTGCATGGTTAAAAACGGCTGCCAAAGAGCATTTGCCAAAAGGCTATAATTATGACTTTACTAGCCAAGCTCGCCAATTAGAGCAAGAAGGCAATGCCTTATTGGTCACCTTCATATTAGCGGTCATCATCATTTTCTTAGTGTTGGCGATTCAGTTTGAGTCTATTCGAGATCCATTAGTGATTATGATTTCCGTGCCATTAGCCGTGAGTGGGGCATTATTCACCTTGAACTTGTTGAGCAATACCTTACCGGGGATCTTCCGAGCCTTTGGCATTATTCTCTCTTTCCCGGGTACCACGTTAAATATTTACTCACAAGTGGGGCTGATCACCTTAGTGGGCTTGATCACCAAACACGGTATTTTAATGTGTGAAGTGGCAAAAGAAGAACAACTTAAACGGGGTAAAAACCGTATTGATGCCATTATGGAAGCGGCAAAAGTGCGTTTACGCCCAATTTTAATGACCACTGCTGCCATGGTGGCAGGGGTCATTCCTTTGTTATTTGCCGCTGGGGCAGGGGGCGTTTCTCGTTTTAGTATTGGGATCGTGATTGCCTCAGGTTTAACCATTGGGACATTATTCACCCTGTTTGTTTTACCTGTGATTTACAGCTATATCGCCACTGAGCATAAACCTTTGCCAGAATTTGATGAAAGCATTAAGCCCATCACAGAGGAAAGCACTCATTAAGGCATAAAACATAGACAAAAAGCACCGCACTTTTGCGGTACATCTCTCAAAAGCGGATCATCGGATCCGCTTTTTTTGTGGGCATAAAGGCTAAAACATCCTTCTCTTAAAAACGAAATCCCCAATTCAAAGGCATACCTTCGTTAAATCCTAAGTCTAGTAATTGAGCTTAGTTCTTAAACTTAGTTAGAACGCCTAGCACAAAAGGATAAAGATTAAACAATATAGGAGTTGCGTTTAGTTTATATGAAATAGAAAGAAAAGAGAGTTTAACTTATTGAATGGCGGTGAGAGGGGGATTCGAACCCCCGATACACTTTCGCATATACACGCTTTCCAGGCGTGCTCCTTCAACCACTCGGACATCTCACCGTTTTGAATAGGGTGTGAACTATAAGAATTTCATTGAATTTAGTCAAGCATTTTTTGCGTTAGAACATAAAAGAGTGGGTTAAATTGGGATAAAATAAGCATCTTGGATTTTTTTTATTTTTTTGGGTTTTATATGTTGAAAAAATGGTTTCTTAGTAAAAATGTATTTTTGGCCGTCAGACCTTTCAGTGCATTGAAAGACAGTTTTCGTGCAGGTTATACCAAACAACACTTGATTAGAGATATTATTGCAGGGTTGACGATTGGGGTGATTGCGATTCCCCTTTCAATGGCATTAGCCATTGCCAGTGGGGTGCCGCCACAACATGGATTATATACGGCGATTGTTGCAGGTATCATTATTGCATTAGCGGGGGGCTCTCGTTTTAATGTGTCAGGCCCGACGGCGGCATTTGTGGTGATTTTGTACCCGATTACACAGCAATTCGGATTAAGTGGTTTGTTAATGGCAACGTTACTTTCGGGCTTAATTTTAGTGTTGATGGCATTGTTTCGTTTAGGACGTTTGATTGAATATATTCCCCTTCCTGTTACACTTGGCTTTACCTGTGGAATTGGCGTGGTGATTGCCACTTTACAGATTAAGGATTTTTTAGGTTTAACCATTGAAAGCATGCCTTCGCATTATATAGACAAAGTGCAAGTGATTGCAGAAGCGTTGCCAAGTGTTAATTGGGCAGATGCGTTAGTGGGCGTAACCACATTAGTGATCTTAACGCAATGGCATAAATTACGTTTGCCCCTGCCTGGGCATTTACCTGCTGTGATCATTGCCACTTTTTTATCGTTAGCCTTGATGGCGTTAGGGCATAATGTGGCAACCATCGGTTCAGCATTTCACTATACCCTGTCTGATGGCACAACAGGTTTTGGGGTGCCAAATACCCTGCCTGAGTGGACGCTGCCATGGAATATTCCAAATGCAGAGGGGCAATTGGTGAATTGGAACTTAGAAA
Source organism: Pasteurella pantherarum (assembly GCF_049670885.1). Lineage (GTDB taxonomy): Bacteria > Pseudomonadota > Gammaproteobacteria > Enterobacterales > Pasteurellaceae > Pasteurella. Next base: position 25,809 of record NZ_CP187173.1, read on the forward strand.
CCCTTCAAGCGTTATTGCCTGCTGCCTTTTCGATGGCGATTTTGGGGGCAATTGAATCCTTATTGTGTGCGGTGATTTTAGATAATATGACCGACACCAAACACCATTCCAACAATGAATTATTAGCACAAGGGTTAGGCAATATTGTGGCACCGTTTTTAGGGGGCATTACCGCCACTGCGGCAATTGCTCGCTCGGTGGCAAATGTGAAAGCGGGTGGGGTATCCCCGATTTCGAGCGTGGTACATGCGTTATTAGTGTTATTTGCCTTATTATTTTTTGCCAATGCCTTGTCTTATTTACCGCTTTCTTCTATGGCAGCGTTGTTATTAGTGGTGGCATGGAATATGGCAAATGTGCCGCAAATTATTCAATTAATCCGTCGTTCAGGTCGTAATGAAATTGCGGTGTTGCTCACCTGTTTAGTGCTTACTGTGATTTTTGATATGGTGATTGCCATTAGTGTTGGGGTCTTGTTGGCGAGTTTATTGTTTATTCGTACCATTGCAGAGATGACAAAATCCATTGAAATCGCCCACCCAGATGATTTAGAGAATGTCTTGGTTTATCGGATAAGTGGTCCTTTATTTTTTGCTGCCGCCGATAATTTATTTGCTGACTTGCATGATAAAACCGTGAACACCGATCATGAAATTAAGCATATTGTCTTGCAATGCGATGCGGTGACAGTGTTAGATACAGGGGGAATTCATGCGTTAGTTCGCTTTGTACAGCATATGTTACCAAATCAACAGCTTTATATGTGTCATATGCAATTCCAACCACTTCGTATGATTGTGAAATCGAATACGCTAAATGAGATACAAAAAATTAATTTTGCTTCTGATTTACATGATGCCTTTAATAAAATCAGAGTGTTTGAACAACAAGCATAATAAGGTTTAAAGGAGAAACTTATGGTTTACACAACAACACAGCTACTTGATAAATTACGCTCATGGAAAGTGATTCCAGTGATTGCATTGGATAATCCCGATAGGATTTTACCTTTAGCAGATTGTTTAAAAGAAAAGGGCTTGCCTGTGGTGGAAATCACTTTTCGATCGGCTGTTGCCGCACAAGCGATCCGTTTGTTGAAGCAACATCGTCCTGATATTTTTGTTGCCGCAGGGACGGTGCTGACCGTAGAGCAAGTGGAACAAGCCAAAGAGGCGGGGGCTGATTGTGTGGTAACACCAGGGTTTAATCCGAAAATTGTTGAACATTGCCAAGGTTTAGGCTTGCCGATTATTCCTGGGGTGAATAATCCTATGGCAATTGAAGCGGCGTTAGACATGGGAATTTCACTGGTGAAATTTTTCCCAGCGGAAGCCTCTGGCGGTGTGGCGATGATTAAGGCATTGCTCGGACCTTATCCGATGTTGCAGATCATGCCAACAGGTGGCATTGATTTACACAATATCCAAGGGTATTTAGCCATCCCTAATGTGGTGGCTTGTGGTGGATCTTGGTTTGTGGGAAAAGCCTTGATTGAACAACAAAATTGGCAAGAAATTGGACGTTTAACTCAAGAGGTGTTAACACACTTACAAGGGTAAAAGTGCGGTCATTTTTTGCAAAGTTTTCGGAATGTGTTATTGTGTGAATCTTTCTTGACCAAGATGGTCTAAAGCACTTTCATCTGAACCTTATAAGGAAGCTAACATGAATTTTAATCGTCTTTTAAATGAAGTTTTAAATACTGTCACCAAATCTGCCGGCAAGATCAACAAACCGAGCCAAACTACCGCAGATACCATCACCAAAGTGGGTGGCGGTGCAGCTTTAGCAGGGATTTTGTCCATGGTATTAGGCAGAAGCGGTGGTGCAAAATTAACGAAATTAGGTTCTTTAGCCGCGTTGGGCAGTTTGGCTTATCAAGCTTATCAAAAATATCAACAAAATCAGTCTGCGACACAGTCGGGTAGCCCACTTTCAGCAGAGGCGTTCACGGCGATGCCACAACCTGAAGAAGGGAGTGCATTGATTTTACGCACCATGATTGCCGCCGCCATTTCGGATGGTGTGTTAGATGACAACGAAAAAGCGTTAATCAGCCAAGAAGCGGGGAACGATCCCGAATTGCAAAACTGGTTAACTCAAGAAGTGGAAAACCCAATTGCGGTGACAGAAATTGCCCGCTTGGTTGGCAATGATACCGCACTGGCGAGCCAAGTGTATTTAGCTGCACGTATGGTCTGCCAAGATTTATCACGTAAAGAAATTGTGTTCTTAGGACAATTAGCCCAAGCATTACATTTAGAAGATGGTCTTGTGGAGCAGTTAGAAAAACAAGCGGGTTTCTAAAGGAAGAGCTCTCAAAGAAAAACCTCGTATTAATGACGAGGTTTTTGGCAACAAGCTGTTATGGAAAAAGTGCGGTGAAAAAGACCGCACTTTTTTATTTTTAACGTGTTGAAAGTTGGAAAATCATGGCTTCTGCTTGGCAACTAAACACAAATTGTGCTTTTAACAATGCCCCGCCCTCGACAAGCTGAATTTCACTTTGAATTTGACAAGGATCACTTTCCGCCGCTTTGGCTTTTTCTTCGAGGTATTTAAGTGCATCTTGTGCTAATTGTTCATTGGCATAGAGTTGTTCAAAATCAACTGTGCAATCTGAACCATCAATAATGGTACCGACATCAACACAGCAACAGGCTTTTGCTTCTTCAGCACGACATTTTACTTTACTCATAATCTTATCCTTAATGACATATAAAATTTGCCTTATTCTAGCACCCTTCGAGACAGATGGTAAAATTTAAGCGTATTTTATTTAGGGAAAATTGACTTAGAACAAAAAGCCTACATTGCGGTGATTTACTGGTCTGAACTCTTATCAATCCACACAAATAAATTGCACCACTGCCTAGACTTCTTTAGAATCCAACGGTTTTTATATTATTTAAATCACATAAAGAATCACTTAAAAATAACAAGGGCTAAAAATGGCAACAACGAGCAAATTTACTCAAACTCTTCTTTCTTCTCTTTTGGCGGTGATCGCAGGCAGTGCATCAGCCGCTGCATTCCAATTAGCAGAAGTGTCCACTTCTGGTTTAGGTCGTGCTTACGCAGGTGAAGCCGCCATTGCGGATAATGCATCTGTGGTAGCCACTAACCCAGCACTCATGAGCTTATTAAAACAGGCTGAAATTTCTGTGGGTGCAATTTATGTTGATCCAAACATTGATTTAGAATCCCCTGTTCCTGGTTTTGCTTATAAAAATATTGCACCGAATGCTATCGTACCGAATCTTTACGGGGTATATCCAATCAATGACAAATTCGCTGTGGGTGGCGGAATCAATGTGAACTACGGTTTAGCGACCGAATTTTCTAACAGTTATCATGCAGGTTTCTTAGGCGGTAAAACCGATTTAACAGCGGTTAATGTGAATTTCAGCGGGGCTTACCGTATTACCGATAATTTAAGTTTCGGTTTAGGGTTGAATGCCGTTCATGCGAAAGCTGAACTTGAACGTTATGCAGGCGTGGCATTAAAAGCGAAGGCTGCTGAAGCCGCAAAAGTGGCAGCCTCTTTACCTGCTAATGCTCCTGCTGAACTAAGAGCAAAAGCAGAGGGGGCGAAAGCTCTTACTGCCAAATTAGCCCAGTTACCAGATAACACTGTGATTTCCAGACTAAAAGGCGATACTTGGGGCTTTGGTTGGAATGCGGGTTTAGTGTATGAATTTAATCCACGTAACCGTGTTGGTGTGGCGTATCATTCCCAAGTGGATTTAAAATTTAAAGGACAATATGCCAACCAATTCCCAAGGGCAGATGCAATGGTTGTCGCTGCATTAAAAGCACAAGGTGTAACAGCCACAGGCGGTCAATCAATCCCAGGTTCATTAAATTTACCACTTCCAGCGTATTGGGAAATCTCTGGTTATCACAAAATGACCGAGCGTTTTGCAATGCACTATAGCTTCAAATATACGCAATGGAGCAAATTCAAGGAATTACGTGCATTAAGTACTGATGGCACCACCTTATTCCAAAAAACAGAAGAATTTAGAGATTCTTCACGTATTGCCCTTGGTGCAAGCTATGATGTCACAGATGCCTTAACTGTGCGTACAGGTATGGCATATGATGAAAGTGCAGCACAAGATCACCACAGTATTTCCATTCCAGACACTGACCGTACATGGTATAGCGTAGGGGCAACTTATCGTTTCACGCCAAGCCTTTCTTTAGATGCAGGCTTTTCTCACCTTCGTGGTAAGAAAAATAGCTTCAAAGAAGACGGTAAATATCCATTTATGGTGAAAGCGAAAGCCAACATTTATGGTTTAAATGTGAACTACCGTTTCTAATTTCATCAAAATCTTAGATAATAAAGCGTACTTCGGTACGCTTTTTTCTTTTTTGGGGGAATGATGTCAACGATCTATTACTGTTATTATGCCGCACCTGTGGGGCGTTTATTGATGCTTGCACAAGATGAAAAACTCACCAATTTGGATTTTGAACAAGAGCAAATGTTACCCCATTCAACGTGGGTGGAGGATGCCAAACGCCCAATTTTTCTCCACGTTAAACAGGCGTTAAGTCGTTATTTTGCGGGGGAAAAAGAGGATTTTAAAGGCATTCCTTTAGCCCCCCAAGGTACGGCATTTCAATGTGCCGTGTGGCAGGCATTGCAACAAATTGGTTACGGTGAAAGTGCCTCTTATGCGGAACTGGCAAAACGCATTGCCAACCCGAAAGCTGTGCGTGCGGTGGGTGGGGCAGTAGGGCGAAATCCCATTAGCATTCTTATTCCGTGCCACCGTATTTTAGGCAAGGATCGTGCTTTAACAGGCTTTGGTGGGGGATTGCCGATTAAACGTCATCTTTTACAGTTAGAACAGATTCCTTATGTCGATAAAGGCATTGAATCTGTTAAACCGAAAGGGTTACAAAAATACCAACAAAATTTTTCTAAAACAGACCGCACTTTATGATTCCACAAACTGAACAAGCACTTTTACAACGTGCCCAATGGATTGCAGGTTTAACCTTTGCTGAATTGGCGGAAGAATTACACATTCCCGTTCCCCCCGATTTAAAACGAGATAAAGGCTGGGTGGGTATGCTGATTGAAACCGCATTAGGGGCAAGTGCAGGCAGTAAAGCAGAGCGAGATTTTGCCCACTTGGGGATTGAACTGAAAACCTTACCCATTAATGCTAAAGGTTACCCGCTCGAAACCACCTTTGTGAGTCTTGCTCCCTTGGTTCAAAACACGGGCGTCACTTGGCAACATTCTCATGTGAAATATAAGCTGAGCAAAGTGCTTTGGATTCCCGTTGAAGGGGAACGTCAAATACCCTTGGCAGAACGTCATATTGGTCAAGGGATTTTATGGCAACCCACCGCAGAACAAGAATGGCGTTTACAGCAAGATTGGGAAGAATTAATGGACTATATTGCATTGGGGAAGATTACACAAATTAACGCCACATTAGGTGAAGTGTTACAGCTTCGTCCTAAAGGGGCGAATAGTCGTGCCTTAACCAAAGCCATTGGTCAGCGAGGGGAAATGATTGACACCTTGCCATTAGGCTTTTATTTACGCAAAGCCTTTACCTATGAAATTTTGCAACAATTTTTAGCCAATTAAGTGAAATTCTTTGGCTTTTTAATAAGCATCATTATATGATTTGTCTGTTTTTTAACAAAAAAAAGGAAAAAATTTATGTTTGAATGGCTTGCTAGCCCAGAAGCCTGGGTGGCTCTTTTTACTTTAGCAGCACTAGAAATTGTATTAGGGATAGACAACATTATCTTTATTAGTATTTTAGTGGGACGTTTACCTGAAAATCAGCGTCAATCAGGGCGTTTGATTGGATTAGGTTTAGCAATGGCGATGCGAATTTTGCTTTTGTTATCGCTTTCTTGGGTGATGTCATTAACCACGCCTTTGTTTACGGTGTTACAAGAAGAAATTTCAGGTCGAGATTTAATTTTGCTCATTGGGGGGTTATTCTTAGTGGCGAAAAGTACGCATGAAATTCATCATGCCATGTCGCCAGAAGAAGAGGGTGTCACGGATGTTCCGAAAAAAGTCAGCTTTTTTAGCATTTTAGCTCAGATTGCGATTTTAGATATTGTGTTTTCACTGGATTCGGTGATTACCGCGGTGGGCATGGTGGATCAAATTGAAGTGATGATCATTGCCATTGTGTTAGCCGTGTTAGTGATGATGTTTGCCGCAAAACCTATCGGTGATTTTGTGGAAACGCACCCAACTTTAAAAGTGTTAGCTCTCTCTTTCTTGATTTTGATCGGGGTTGCTCTGATTGGGGAAAGTTTAGATTTCCATATTCCGAAAGGCTATATCTATTTTGCGATGGGCTTCTCTGTGGTGGTGGAAATGATCAACATCAAAATGCGTAAAAAATTAATTAAGAAACCAACCGCCTAGTGGTGGGGAAAGGGGCAAATTTGATTTGCCCTTTTGTTTGTCTAGGTGAAAAAGTGCGGTCAGATTTCAACAAATTTTTCGCACTTCCCGTTATGCACGGCGTTAATGTGCTTCATCCCAATTATGTCCCACGCCAACATCCACAATCAGTGGCACTGCAAGCTTAGCGGCATTTTCCATTGTGTGTTTAATTAACTGGCTAAATTCTGCCACTTTGTCGGCACGCACTTCAAACACCAATTCATCATGTACTTGCATAATCATTTGAATGTCAGGGTTGTCGGCAATTTGGCGATCTAACTCAATCATGGCTCGTTTAATAATGTCTGCGGCAGTGCCTTGCATTGGGGCATTGATCGCCACACGTTCTGCCGCTTTACGACGAATAGCATTCGAAGATTGAATATCGGGCAAATATAAACGGCGATCAAATAAGGTGGACACATAGCCTTGTGATTTTGCGGTTTCACGGATATCGTGCATAAACTGTTGCACACCTGGGTAGCGTTGGAAATATAGATCGATATATTGTTGTGCTTCAGGACGAGGAATGCCTAATTGGCGAGAAAGTCCGAAAGCACTCATGCCATAAATTAAACCAAAGTTAATGGCTTTAGCACGACGACGTTGTTCGCTACTCACTTGATCAAGTGGGAGGGCAAAAATTTCGGCGGCAGTGGCACGGTGAATATCTTTTCCTGCTTGGAAGGCGTTAATGAGTCCTGCATCTTGGGAGAGATGAGCCATGATGCGTAATTCAATTTGAGAGTAGTCTGCCGCAACCATTGTAAAGCCTTCACGAGGAATAAAGGCTTGACGAATACGGCGACCTTCTTCGTTACGAATCGGAATATTTTGTAAATTCGGATCGCTAGAGGATAAACGCCCAGTGGCTGTTACCGCTTGATGATAAGAGGTATGCACACGCCCAGTTTGCGGATTGACCATTTGCGGTAATTTGTCGGTGTAAGTGGATTTTAATTTGCTTAACCCTCGATGCTCAACGAGTAATTTCGGTAAAGCATGATCATAAGCCAGTTCCTCTAACACTTCTTCATTGGTAGAAGGTGCCCCTTTTGGCGTTTTCTTCAAAATAGGCAAGCCCAATTTCTCAAATAAAATCTCTTGCAATTGTTTGGTGGAGGCAAGATTAAAGCGTTGTCCCGCCAGTTCATAAGCTTGCTGTTCAAGCTGAGTTAATCTTGCCGAAATTTCATGGGATTGGGCAAACAAGGCATCACAATCAATCAACACGCCATGGCGTTCAATGCGAGACAGCACAGACAATAACGGCAGTTCCATAGTCTGGTATAAAGCGACTAATGTCGGGTGCTCGCTGATTTTAGACCATAAGACTTGTTGGAGTTTCATGGTGATATCTGCATCTTCTGCGGCATATTCTGCGGCTTGTTCTAAGGGAATTTGGTTAAAGGTGAGTTGTCCTTTTCCTTTGCCCGCAATATCTTCAAAGCTGATGGTTTGATGCCCTAAATAACGTTTAGCCAGATCGTCCATATTATGGCGGCCCGTGCTATCTAGCACATAAGAAAGTAGCATGGTGTCGTAGGCAATTCCTTTTACATCAATGCCATAACGAGCCAAAATACTTAAGTCATATTTGATATTTTGTCCCACTTTTTGAATAGCAGGATTTTCTAAAATCGGTTTGAGCAAGGCGAGAGCTGTGTCAAAATCCACTTGTTCAGGTGCCCCCACATAGTCATGACGTAGTGGCAAATAGGCAGCGTCCCCATTTTCGAGGGCAAAGGAAATGCCGATTAAATTGGCTGCCATGTAATCAAGGTTGTCCGTTTCGGTATCAATGGCAATCAGGGTGGCTTGGCTTAATTTATCACGCCATTGTTCTAATTCGGTTAAGCTGAGAAGACAAGCATATTGGCGACGATCAATCTGAATTTGCACTGCACTTTCTTTTTCCACCGCAGGCGGTGTGGCTTGGTAATGATTCACCTTGACCGATTGTTCTGTCCCATTGGTTACCGAGCTTTCCCCATTCATGACTTCCGTTAACCAACGTTTAAATTCGTAACGAGCGAAAGAGGCGATCAATTCATCTTTGTTGGCTGTGCCAATGCGTAATTGATCGGGGGTGATCTCCAGTGAAACATCGGTTTTGATGGTGGCAAGGGCATAAGATAAATCCGCCATGTCTTTTGCCGCCAGTAATTTTTCCCCGAGTTTTTTGGCACCTCGAAGAGGCAACTCCGCCACTTTGTCGAGATTGGCATAAATCTCTGACATACTGCCGATGCCTTGTAATAACCCTAATGCGGTTTTTTCCCCCACACCTGGTACGCCAGGAATGTTGTCTGAACTATCCCCCATTAAGGCGAGGTAATCAATAATGAGTTCAGGCGGCAAACCGTATTTTTCTTTGACACCTTCACGATCCAGAAGGCTATTATTCATGGTGTTGATCAACATAATATTGTCATCCACCAATTGTGCCATATCCTTATCCCCTGTGCTGATCAACACCTTTTGACCCGCTTGAGAGGCTTGCACCGCAAGAGTTCCGATCACATCGTCTGCTTCGACACCTTCAACCACTAACAATGGAATGCCTAATGCACGAATAATATGGTGTAACGGTAAAATCTGACGGCGTAGCTCATCTGGCATAGGGGGGCGGTGTGATTTGTATTGTTCAAACATCTCATCACGGAAGGTCTTACCTTTGGCATCAAACACTACGGCAATATGGCTAGGTTGCACCTGTGAAATCAGGCTTTTGAGCATATTTAACACGCCATACATAGCACCAGTGGGTTCATTTAAGGAATTGGTTAACGGTGGGAATGCATGGAATGCACGATATAAATAAGAAGAACCATCAACCAATACTAAAGGGTTTTCTGCGATTTTAGCCATAAATTATCCGTTATTTTCAATAAAAATTTGTCCTTCATTATAGCCTAAAATCAGGTAAAAAAGTGCGGTGTAAAATATCGCTGTTTTGTTGATGATGAGGTCAAGGAAACAACATGGTAGACAGCGTTTTGCCAAAAAAGTAAAATATTTGTGATCTATATCACATTAAATAGGTCGTATTATGTAAATTAAGTAAAATATTTGCTACATTTGAATGCAAAATCACAACGGCTATTCAAGGAGAATGCAATGAAAAAATTTAAATTATCGGCAGTAGCAATCAGCTCATTTGTATTATTGGCAGCCTGTTCTAACCAACAAGCGTTAGAACAAGCAAAAGAGCAAGCTAATCAAGCACAATTACAACAGCAAGCGGTGTTGGGATTAGTGTGGACACAGCAATCTGGTGAATATGCGGCATTGGCACACCAAGCCTTTAATACAGCAAAAATGGCATTTGATCATGCTAAAGCGGCAAAAGGTAAGAAAAAAGCCGTGGTGGTGGATTTAGACGAAACCATGATTGATAACAGTGCATATGCAGGTTGGCAAGTTAAAACAGGTCAAGATTTCACACCAGAAACATGGACAAAATGGGTGGATGCAAGACAATCTGCTGCCATTCCAGGTGCGGTCGCATTCTCTAATTATGTGAATGCAAATGGGGGAACGGTCTTCTTCGTGTCTAACCGTCGTGATGATGTTGAAAAAGCGGGTACGGTGGACGATATGAAACGCCTTGGCTTTACGGGTGTGAGTGAGAAAACGTTATTATTGAAAAAAGATAAATCCAATAAATCAGTTCGCTTTAAACAAGTGGAAGCCATGGGTTATGACATTGTGTTATTTGTCGGTGATAACTTAAATGACTTTGGTGATAGCACTTACAAGAAAAGTAATGCAGAACGCCGTATGTTCGTGGCTGAAAACAGTCTAAAATTTGGTAAAAAATTCATTATTTTACCAAACGATAACTATGGTGACTGGATGGGTGGTTTAGATAAAAACTACTTTAAAGGCAATGCACAAAACCAGTTAGATATTCGTGCGAAAGCCATCCACGCATGGGATGGTAAATAAGCACGGCACATGGTGCTTAATGACCGCATAAGTGCGGTCAATTTTGAGTATGTTTTGAAAAGCCTAAGGCGAAATCCTTAGGCTTTTTTGTGTGCTTAATCCCAGTGGAGAGTCAGACGAATAAAAAAATCTGCACGGCAGATTTACCGTGCAGATTGTGGGCTTGTGATGAAAAACAGATTTAAACAATATTAAAGCTCTGTTCATCAATTTGTAAGGTGAGGTTTTTACTTAGGGTCGCAAAATGGATTGCATCGGTAATGCCATGACCATCGCTATCATAAGAGAGCTCACCGCTTTCCGCATCATATTTGATATAGTCTGCGAGGTTATCCATGCCTTTGCTTAATGCCGTGAAGACATTTCTGGATAATTCAATGATATCTTCGCCAACGTTAAAGTCTGTAATGGTATCAATGTTGCCATTCAGTTGAGTATTAAAGACGAAAGTATCTTGACCAGCACCCCCTGTTAAGGTGTCTTCCCCTAAGCCACCCACTAAACGGTCATTGCCTGCCGCACCGTCTAGATGGTTACCAATATTGTTGGCGGTGAGGGTATTATCGCCCTCGTTACCTGTTGCATTTTTCGCTGTGATGCCAATTAAGGTCAGGTTTTCCACATTCACTGGCAAGGTGTAATCCACATGGCTGAGAATGCTATCATTGCCTTGGTTTTCAAGTTCAATCACTTTGTCTGCTGTGGAATCAACCACATAGGTATCATCGCCTAATTCACCTTGTAATTGGTCATTGCCTGCCCCACCATCTAGATAGTCATTGCCTTTGCCACCTTTAATTACATCATTGCCTGCCCCACCGTAAATATTATTATCGGCATGGTTACCTGTCAGAATATCATCATGATCAGAACCAATGAGGTTTTCAATTTGTGTGCCATAACCAATGAAACCTTGATCTTCTGTATAATTGAGCAATTCTCTGGCATCCCAACGACCATTAAATTTACCGTGAATTTGTGTGTCGTCTGGTAAATCAAAATAGGCTTGCTTACTGTGCTGAGATTTATCTTTCACAATTAAGTATTTGCTTAATTCTGTACCACGATAAATCCACGAACCTGGGGTTAAGTTGACGTTCACGCCTTTTAGTTCGTTAGAGGCATCAAAGGTATCAATACCTGCACCGTCCCAAATATATAACCCGCCATCTGTTGTGGTGGCGTTATAGTCTTTGAAGCCGTAGGTGTCATTGCCTGCACGTTTTGTTTTATTGACACCAAAGCGATAGTGTAAAAAGGCGAGGTCATAAACACGCAGATTGCGGTAGTCAATAAAACTGTTGTAGTTATAAGACATAGCAGCAAATTCGGTGCTGGCTTCTGTTTCATAACCTGCAATAGGTTTGCCGCCTCTTTCCGTGTGGGTCATTTGTAAGGTATGGCTAATTTCATGGATCGCAGTATAGATCATGAAGTTATCACTAAACCATCTGCTATTCCACACTAAATCCCCGCCATTCCACGCAAAGGCAGAGGCACCTTTCATCCCATCTTTTAAGACCGCACGGTAAAAACGTGTGCCTTCGAACATTCTGAGTGGTTCGCTACTTTCTTCAAAACGTAGATTGACGTGTTCAGCAATATTTTTATACACATCACGAATAAACTCACGGTAACGTTCTGGGTATTCTAAATAAGAATTGGTGTCGATCTGTCCTGTTGCCTGTGGACGGTATGTATCCGTTTTGGCATCTTCTGGCGACATAAAGGAATATTTAATGACCAAAGGTTCATCTAGTCCACCAATAGGGGCTTTGGCATGGTAACCTGCACCACGTCCACCAGCATCAATGCCGTTAATGAAGTAGGCAAAATTATAATCCTCTTTTGTGTGATCGGTTTTACGCTGATTTTTTTCAATAAACTGGTGTTGGCTGACAAACTCGCCACGGGTTTCATGCGGTAAGGCATAGTATTCCATGTCGCTCACACGCAAGGTTTTCCCTGCGGCATCTTGTGTGATTAAGGTCGCAGTAATGGCTTTGTTCGCATTTTGTGCCAAATGGCTAGGGGAAACTGCTAAACTGAAGGTTTTATCCTCTAAAACGACAGTTTGATAATGATGTTCACCAATCGTCACATCAATGCTATCACCCACTTTCGCAATCCCTGACACCGTCCCTTTCACGATGAGGGTATCGGCATGCGGTTTATGAATTTGATAGCTATTGTCTGCGGTTTTTTCAATGGCATCACTGGTTAAGGTCAGCGTTTTCACCGTTGGCGTGACATTTGTATGTGTATTTAATTGGTAGCTACCATCTTTCCTTTGTGTCAAAGAATAAGCGAAGTTATCAGGTTTGTTGGTAGCAAGATCTTTAAAGTCAATGCTGATGGCTTTGCCATGTAGTGCATGTAATTCGTCATTTGGAATATCAATAAAGAAACTTTTCGCTTTACCATTAAAGCCCACACTATAGGTTTTTTCGCCAATTTTCACATTAACATTACGTAATAATTCGGTGTTTTTCCCTGTGCCGTAAATGCCATCAAATTCAACGACCCCACTAATACGGGTCGTGGTCGCTGGATTAACGACAAAGTTATCTGCCACCTGATTAATGTCAATTTTAGCGATAGCATCCGCAGCAATATCATACACACGGTTGGTTTGTGCCGTGGCATTGTGATTGCCCTCAACTTGGGCTTTCAAGGTGTAGCCTGTGTTAGCACTAAAATCCGCAAGCTCCACGGTTGCCGTAAAGTTAAGATCTGCATCAACTTGGGCAGGAATCGCTTTACCGTTTAATTGTAATGTTACCGTGCTCTGAGCACTGGCTTCTGTCCCTGAAATCTTGCCTGAAATCTGTAAGGCTTGTTTGGCTTCCGTGACATTAATGAAATCATCAGGGGTGATCGGATTTAAGTGAATATGAATATCCCCTTGAGACAGCGAGTAAGGCTGTTGTGTGTTGACACTGCCTAGGTTTCCCGCATCGTCTAAGGTTTCATAATGGGCTTCAATACTTAATGGAAGCGATTGACGTAATGCTGCCGCACTCACACTCAGGCTAAAGCTGCCATCAGGTTGAATGGTGGCAAGGTGTGTTTGACCATTAATGGATAAGGTGACTTGCTCACCTGTTCTAAATTCACCTTTCATTTGCCCCTTGATGACCACATCTTCCTGACTTGTTTGATCAATGCTGTTGTTTTCGCCGATCTGTAAATGAATTTCAGGCTGAGGTGCGACGGTATCCACCTGATAAGTGCCAAGCGTACTCTCACTTTCTCCTGCATTGTCTGCAATATCTTTGCCAAAAACTTTGGCATGAATATTTTGTGTCCCTTGTGCAAGAGTTAGGGCATCAATTGCCATTGGCAATGACCACGTTTTGCTCGCCATATCCACCGTAGCGGGGTAAACCTTGTCATTGATTGTAACCTCCACCCGTACACTATCGGCTTTGATATCATTTTCATCAAAGACGACGCGACCAGATAAGGTCGTCATGTTGCCACGATCCGCCATATTGAAGGTGTTGCCTTGATTGATCGGGTCAATGCTAACAGAGAATTGCGGTGGCGTATCATCATAGCGATATTTAGCTGGCAAGGAAGAGGTGCCATCTTGCGAGGTGATCAACAAACGCTCGCCAGTTGGGGTTAACAATGCCACATGCAGTTTAATTTCACTGCTTTTTTCGAGCACCTCTTGAGGTACATCTAGGCTAAAGGTTTTATCCCATCTTTGTTTAGGTATGCGAACGGGAGCAATCCAATCGCCAATTTGCATTTTGACATTGGTAACACGATGACCAGGTAAGGTTTCTAGCATGCGACCGCTCACCGTGATGGTGTTTTGTTTGGCTTCTTCAATATTAATAATGCCATCGCCAGTGACTGGATCGATCACAAATGCCACATTGTCTTTTTCATTTTCAATGGTGAATTGACGTAGCGTTTCATCGGCACTTGAGGTATTGCCTGCAGGATCGGTTGCGGTGTAATTGGCTCTGATCACCGCACTGCCCGGCCCTAAGGCTTTGAGTTCTGCCCCGATAAAATTAACACTAAATTGTCCATCCGAGACTTTGGTGGTGAGGTCGATCCATTGGGTGCCAGTACAGGTTAAACAACCGCAAGAGATACGGATTTCTTGCCCCTCAAAGGCATTATCCACACGACCTGTTACGGTAATATTGCCTTCCGCCTCGTTCGGACTGAGCACATCATCCCCTGCAATGGTGTTAATGGTAATCACGGGTTTATCAATGTCTAAATCCACTTGGTAAGCGTGTTGGCTTGTGTGGCTTGCTTGGTTACCCACTTGATCTTCTACACTGATCGTGGCACTAAATTGTTGATCGCCAGATTGGGTGGCGAGCAAATTCGCAGGCACCGTTACTGACCAGGTTTTGCTGCTTTCATCTACCGTAGCGACTTTGGTTTCTTCCCCGAAGGTTAATAAGATGTTTACCGATCCCGCTTTAACCGTCTCTGCGACATCGAAATGTCCCGTTAAGGTCACTTCTGTGCTGGCTTCTTGTTGATTAATCACATTATCCGTAGTGACGTGATCAAAACGAATGGTTGGTGCGGCTAAGGTGGTGTTGACATGATATTCGTGATCTTGATTTGCCGTCGCCTGATTTTTCGCTTCATCATGGGTGGTTAAAGTGGCATGAATGCTTTGGTGATTCACTAAGGCAATGGTATTGACCGCCACATTGAAGCCTAGCTCTCCTTCTGTTTCGGTTAATATGCCCGTAAATTCTGCTTCCCCCACACGTAACACAATGCGATCACCAGCTTTGGCGTTGGCATTGGCTAAGGTATTTTTCACGTAACCAGATACGTTAATGGTTTGAGCTTGTGCTTCAATGGCATTGATCACATTATCTTGCGTAATAGGGTTGATCTCGATAATGGATGGATCAAGTTGGGTGTCTACATGATAAGTGCGGTCTGTTTCTGAAATATTTTGATTGCCCGCATTATCGGTGAGTTCCACCTGTACTTTGACACGTTGTTGACCTTCTGCATGAGATAACAAGCTGCCTTCTACATTGGCTTGCCAACCTGTTTCCGTTAAGCTAGCTGGGATTTTTTGCTCACCAATGACGACAAACACCTTGACGTTTTCTTTATTCACATCCGCTGGCAGAGTGAGATCGCCTGATAAGGTTTGGTTTGTGGTGCTTGCAGTGAAGTTCACCACATCGTTATCCGCAATCGGATGAATGGTGATGTCTGCCGTTGGCAATGTTGCATCGTAGTGATACGCACGCTGTGCATCTGCACGCCCTAAAGCATCACCCGCATTCACTTGTGCTTGCACATCTACTTGAGTGCCTTGTGCAAAGGCAGTGCCTTCAATTTGCACGCTGAATTGCTGATGATTGTCAGAAAGCTGGGCAGGGTAGCTCACGCCATTGATGATCACATTGACTTGCCCTGATTCAATTGGGCGATCTGCCTTCAGTGTGCCAGAAATGGTTAAGGTTTGCGTGGCGTGCTGTGCATTGATCACATCATTATTAGCAATCGTATCAATACTGACTTGCAGCTGTGTTGGTGTCACCACTGGTTTTTCTGGCTCAGGCTGAGGCTGTTCTGGCTCAGGCTGAGGCTGTTCTGGCTCAGGTTGAGGTTGTTCTGGCTCAGGTTGAGGCTGTTCTGGCTCAGGTTGAGGCTGTTCTGGCTCAGGCTGAGGTTGTTCTGGCTGAGGCTGTTCTGGCTCAGGCTGAGGTTGTTCTGGCTCAGGCTGAGGTTGTTCTGGCTGAGGCTGTTCTGGCTCAGGCTGAGGTTGTTCTGGCTCAGGTTGAGGTTGTTCTGGCTCAGGTTGAGGCTGTTCTGGCTCAGGCTGAGGTTGTTCTGGCTCAGGCTGAGGCTGTTCTGGCTCAGGCTGAGGTTGTTCTGGCTCAGGTTGAGGCTGCTCTGGTTCAGGCTGAGGTTGTTCTGGCTCAGGTTGAGGCTGTTCTGGCTCAGGTTGAGGTTGCTCTGGCTGAGTTGGTTTAACGGGAATCACCTCGACCACTTGTTCTGCTAAAGGGGCATTTTCTTTGCGTACGGCAAGCACAGGGGCATTGTCCGCTTTGTCAGCATAAGTGGGTTTCACCACAACACCTACGCTAGAATTAGCCGATGTCGTAATTTCTGAGGCTAACACCGTGTGAACCGTATCGCTTGAGATCTCAATCGGTTCGGCAATCGCAAATTCGTTTTCGAGTTGCTTAATATAACTTCTGTGCTGATGTGGGTACAACGTGCGGTATTCTTTCAGAATCACACTCGGTGTTTTCATTTGCCCAACATACATCAATAAATCTTTATTTTTAAATGCGGTTTGAGCAGGGACAACGACGTTGCCAAACGCATCTAACACTTCATATTGAGTGTTTGGATCAGCATTTAAAATGAGAGGGTTTTTAGACGTAAAGGTTAACGTTTTAGTTTGCTCATTTTGAGTCATACGCAAAAAGTAATTTGCCATAAAAGTCCTACAACAGATTGAGATGGTACAAGGTTAAGAGAGGCGCAACTATACTGGAAAACATTCGAAAAGAAAAGGGTAAAAAATAAACAAAATGTGTTTTTTATTTGTCAGTGCATAAAATTAACCCGATTGAGGTATTTTTAAGCGATTTTGACCGAAGAATGAGCAGAGATACCGAGGTAAAATCACCATGGTAAATAAGGTTGAACGGTTCAGCTAAAAAGGAAAGTGCGGTGCTTTTTGAAAAAGTTTGATGAGATAACTGTGTTTAAAAATGACCGCACTTTTCATGGTGATGAATGGGGTTATTGTGGTTGAATTACCACCTTAATGTCTTCATATGGAGCGTAATAAGGGGCGGAAGTCACAAAAAGTGAAATGCCGAGTTTGGCGTAATCCGCCACATTGTGTTTATTCACGCCACCCGCGACGGATAATATTGTCGGGCTTTGGCTTTGTTTTAATAATCTCAATGCTTCTTCCACTTGAGCGGGAGAAAACTTATCTAATTGAATAATATCGGGTTCTGCTCGTAATATTTGCTCAAACTGGTCTAAATTATCTGCTTCTAAGGTGATTTTATGTTCGGGGGCTTCACGTCTTAAGGTATGCACGATCTGTTGCCAATTATCTGGCATGGCTAATAAATTACGATGATTGGTAAACACCAATAAGGTTTCACTTAAGCCTTGACGATGAATATGCCCTCCTGCGGCTAACACGGCATTGGTCGCCAGTTTACGGGTATTGGGAATACTTTTACGGGTACAAGCCACCACCGCATTGGGGTTAATTGCTTTGGCATTGGCGATCATCTCTGCTGTATATTGGGCGACCCCACAAGACCATTCCAAAACAAGTTGCACGACTTTCCACGCCTGATGCAAGGCATCTGCATGCCCTCTTGCACTTAATAACAGAGTATCTGCGGCGACCTGTTTGCCCTCTTTTACATAAACTTGTGGCTGCAGATCCAATTTTTTGAGCAATTGCTCTGCCACATGAATGCCTGCCACAATCCCCGCGTTTTTCCGTCTAAATTGAATTTGTGCAGGGATTTTTTCGAGTCCTAACGCATGCGTGGTGAGATCGCCACGATAAATATCTTCTAATAAAAACGCATCAAGTTCTTGTTGTGAGAAATAAATCATACACTGTTCCTTCTGAGTTAAATGTGCTGTGCTTGCTGTCAACAACAGGATCAAGCAACAAGATAATCCACCTCTTTCGGTCGGTAGGGCATCACGGGTGTGATGATGGAAATGTGCTTCGTCAGTTTAACTTGTCAGCCAATAACTTACCAAGTAAAAATGGCACCTCTATTGAGATGCCATTTGTATAAAGAAAAGTGGGTTTATTGCAATAAGGAAATATCCGCCACTTGTAAGAATAAATTACGCAAGGTGTTTAAAATGGCTAAGCGATTTTGGCGTAAGCCTTGATCTTCGGCATTCACCATAACGTTATCAAAGAAATGATCCACAGGCTCACGTAATGCAGCTAAACGATCAAGGGCAACTTGGTATTCCCCTTTCTCAAATAAAGGAGCAAGTTCCGCTTGTAATGTCATCACCTGTTCAGCCAAGATTTTTTCAGGGGCTTCCACACACAATGCAGGATCAATCTTCGCAGGCAATGTGCCTTCCACTTTGGCAAGAATATTGCTCACACGCTTGTTCGCTGCCGCCAAGGCTTCTGCGGCTTCTAAAGTGCGGAAGTGCGACACCGCACGCACGCGAGCATCGAAATCAGACGGTTTGGTCGGACGACGAGCCAAGACCGCTTGGATCACGTCCACCGCAATGCCTTCGTCTTGATACCACGCACGGAAACGACCAAGCATGAAGTCGACAACTTCTTCCACTACGTTTGTATTTGTGAGTCTGTCGCCGAAAAGTGCGGCTGATTTTTTCACAATTTCTTCAAGATCAAGTGGTAAGTTTTTCTCAACAATAATACGTAACACACCTAATGCCGCACGACGTAAAGCAAATGGGTCTGCGCTACCTTTTGGTTGTTGACCGATACCGAAAATCCCTGTGAGCGTGTCGAATTTATCCGCTAACGCCACTGAACTTGCCACTAAGGATTTCGGCAATTCATCGCCCGCAAAACGTGGCATATATTGTTCGTTTAACGCCACCGCCACTTCTTCATCTTCACCGTCGTGGCGTGCATAGTGCATACCCATTACGCCTTGCGTATCAGTAAATTCAAACACCATATTGGTCATTAAGTCACATTTTGATAATAAGCCTGCACGTTTGGCTTTGGCTTCATCTGCACCAATTTGTTTCGCAATTTCGCCAGCTAATTGCTCAATGCGTGCGGTTTTATCACGCAAGGTGCCAAGTTGTTGTTGGAATAACACGGTTTCTAAACGTGGCAACTGATCTTCCAAACGTTGTTTTAAGTCGGTTTTGAAGAAAAATTCCGCATCGGTCAAACGTGGACGAACCACCTTTTCGTTCCCTTCAATGATCTTGCTTGGATCTTCTGGATTGATGTTCGACACAAAAATAAAGTGCGGTAATAATTTTCCATCTTTGTCATAAATTGGGAAATATTTTTGGTCGCCTTTCATTGTGTGCACTAATGCTTCCGCAGGTACTGCAAGGAAACGTTCTTCAAATTTCGCAGCCAATACATTTGGATATTCCACAAGTGAAGTCACTTCATCAAGTAAGTCTTCTTCAATATCCGCCACGCCACCAAGTGCGGTGGCTTTTTCTTGTGATTTCGCCAAAATTAATGCTTTACGCTCATTGAAATCAGCCACTACTGAGCCTTTTTCTTTTAATAGTGCAGGGTATTGATCCGCATGTGAAATTTGGAATTCACGCTCACCAAGAAAACGGTGACCACGAATAGTGCGACCGCTTTCCACGCCTAAAATTTCGCCTTCGATTAATTCATCACCAAGTAACATCGTTACCGTATGAACAGGACGAATAAATTGAACCGTTTTGTCCGCCCAACGCATTGGTTTTGGAATAGGTAATTTCGCCAAGGCATTTGCCACAATATCTTTCAGCAAGTTTTTGGTTGGCTGCCCTTCGATCGTTGCACGATGAACTAACCATTCGCCTTTATCCGTCGCAATGCGTTCTGCTTGCTCAACGCTGATCCCACAACCCCGTGCCCAACCTTCTGCAGCCTTAGTTGGCTTGCCTTCCGCATCAAACGCCGCAGACACCGCAGGACCTCGCTTTTCAATTTGTTTGCTTGGTTGGCTAGTGGCTAAGCCCAACATTTTCACCGCCAAACGACGAGGTGCTGCAAACCATTCTACTTTGTCAAAGGTTAAACCCGCTTGGTTCAGCTCCAATTCCATATTCTCTGCAAATGCAGTCGCTAATTTCTTGAGCGCCTTCGGTGGCAGCTCTTCAGTGCCGATCTCGGCGAGGAAGTTTTTTGTTGTCATTTGATCTCTCTATAAAAATATCTATTTTTTTGGGAAAATTTGTTGAAAATATTCTGTCCAAATTTCTGGGTTTAAAGGTCTAAGACAAAAGCCTTGTGCCACATTATTTGAAATAAAAAGGGCTATATCCGAGTTTTCATTTTTCTCAACTAGCTTAATTTGAATAATCAATTTATCAGAAACACCTAGTAAAGTTTTATTTTGAAGACTATTAAATAAATTATTGTCTAACTGTTTCATTTCAGGATCTGTTTCAATAAGCATTTTATTAATAGAATTATGATCTTTCTTAAGGTTAGTAATAATGTCTGTTGTAACTATGATTTGCTCCTGATCCAATTTCCAACTACCTTCAGCAATATAGCTATAATGTAACGTTCCCATAATATCAGATTTAGATATATCTGCAGGAAATCTTAACATTGAGAATGATTGTACCTTTCCATTTTTATAGAAACGGTAGTCTGTCATTACTTTAGTGTTATGATCTTTATTTTCTATTTGACAATGCCAATCACCATAAAGCGCTTTTTTATCGTATTTAATGTTGTTAGCTTGCAATAGTGGGCTTAAAAATGTAAGCACATAAAGTATTATTTTTTTCATATTACTCTCTTGATGGTGCTCATTTCCTAACGAGTGCCTTTTCATTATCACCCGTCAAAGACGGGTGATACCATAGGGGTTGTAATTGTTTTCTCTAGAATTAATTTTTTGAAAAATATAAGGTACATCCGCAAGTACGACAAGTATGAACCATAATACCGTGAAACAAAAATGAGTTAGGGCGTTCTCTCATTATATAAATAGAATTACCTCCACAATTACAGCAAGTAACTTTCCCGTCCTTAACTAAATCTGGATAACGCTTTCGATATGCTTCAAAATCTTTCCCTTCTATGTTGTTTAATTTAGAAATTATCCGATATGCACCATATGTTATGGCTCCTAAAACCACTAATTGAATTAAATCAGACATGCCATGTTCCTTTTATGCAATTAAAAAAATCTAGCTAGGGGTTTATCCTGTCATTTTGGTATTATAGTTTACCAACTCTTGATGGCACCTCTTGATGGCGCTCGTTTCCTAACGAGTGCCTTTTTTCATTATCGCCCGTCAAAGACGGGTGCTATCATAGGGGTGCTATCATAGGAGCTAAATCGGAATCCTAACTGCTGATTCCGATTTAACCTTTGCCATCATTTTCGTTCTGTATCTATTTGATGAGAACGTAATTTCTGCGACGGTGTTCATAGACCTTTTGGATAAGGTTGCGTTATGAGCCTATCGTTATGAGCCTATCATAGCGTTTTTAAAGCGAATTACTTCGTCTGCGTTTCTCCCAATTCTGGGTATTTCGCATTCATTTTTTTCGCCCAATCCACCAAACACGGTGCGATTTCTTGAAGGTTGATGTCCAGTTTTTCACCACGCATAATGAACCAATCAATCACGCAAACCGCAGAAATGGTGCCTAAATTTAATTCCTCACCAAATTGGGCAAGATAATGCTCTAATGCTTTGAAACTACGAATATTGCGATCGATCAGTTGTTGTTGGCGAGTTGTCCACCATTCATTTTCAGGACGAAGTAAGCGTTCGGAAATGACAGGTAAGGTGTTTTCCATAATGCCGTCGGTTAAGGCGTGCAGTTGTAACTGTTTCCAACGTGCATCACTTTGTGACAGAAGACGAGGTTTATGCGAACTTTTTGTGCCAAGATCATCAAGATATTCCGCAATCACTTGGCTATTGTAGAGCCAGTCACCGCTGTCTTGTTGCAATGCAGGCACACGACCAAGCGGATTATCTTGGTTGTGTGGTGAATTTGGGTCAAAGGCGGCTTGAACGGTTTGTAGTTCAATTTGGTTATCTAAATGATGATATTTAATTACCACCATGACTTTGCGGACGAACGGACTAGTGGTTGAGTGCCAAAGTTTCATTTTTTGCTCCTTAATATTTAGTCAAAAATACCTTTGAGTTGTTCGCTATCCAAAATCACTCGATCATCTTCCAATAACAACACAGGAATGCCGATATAACCATTTACTTTTGCTTGTTCAAAAGCGGGATGGCGATCACGCAATTTCAGAAAGCGTTTGAAATTTGCCATGGATGACATAATTTCCACCCCTTCATATCCCACATTTAAGCGTTTAAGTTCTGCCACAAATGGGGTGGTATCAGGGCAGAGATTAGCAAAGAATAAAATTGGTTTGTTCATCGTGAAAATCCCTAAAAAATCGACCGCACTTTATTTACAACCAGGAAACCCTAATGCTTCACGGCTGGCGTAATAGGCTTCGGCGACGCCTTTGGTTAAGGCACGGATGCGTAAAATGTAGCGTTGGCGTTCAGTCACGGAAATCGCTTTGCGTGCGTCGAGCAAGTTGAAGCTGTGTGCGGCTTTCAAAATACGTTCGTAAGCTGGCAACGGCAGTGGTTTTTCCAATGCTAAGAGTTCGCTGGCTTCTTTTTCGTATTGGTCGAAACAGTAGAATAAGAAATCAGTGTTGGCGTATTCAAAGTTATAGGTGGATTGCTCCACTTCGTTTTGGTGGAATACATCGCCGTAAGTGGTTTTGCCTAATGGACCGTCTGACCACACGAGATCGTACACGCTGTCCACGCCTTGAATGTACATCGCCAAGCGTTCTAAACCGTAAGTGATTTCACCTGTAACGGGTTTACATTCTAAACCACCCACTTGTTGGAAATAGGTAAATTGGGTCACTTCCATTCCGTTTAACCACACTTCCCAGCCTAAGCCCCACGCCCCTAGTGTTGGGTTTTCCCAGTTGTCTTCCACGAAACGAATGTCGTTTTGCGTTGGGTCGAAACCGAGCATTTTTAAGCTGTCTAAATAGAGTTCTTGAATGTTATCTGGCGACGGTTTGATCACCACTTGGAATTGGTAATAATGTTGCAAACGGTTTGGGTTTTCGCCGTAGCGACCGTCCGTCGGGCGGCGTGAAGGTTGTACATAAGCGGCAGCCATGGGTTCAGGGCCTAGGGCTTTTAAACAGGTCATTGGGTGTGAAGTACCCGCTCCCACTTCCATATCAAAGGGCTGCACAATCACACAGCCTTGGTTTGCCCAATATTCTTGCAATGCAAGGATCATGCCTTGGAAAGTTTTTACATTGAATGTTGTCATAATCACGTCTTAATCAATTTGAGTTAAAAATAGATAGAAAAATACGTTTCATTATAGGGGAAACTGAGGTGGGGATAAAGAATAATCTCTGTCATGGGCGATTTTTCATGAGCATAGTCACCTCATGAAAATGACAGCATAAAAAACGTGGGCGAGGCAGTATACATTGGGCAAAAAGTGCGGTGCTTTTTAAGACAGTTTTTTATTTTTGAATGCGATATTTTGTACTTACTTTTTGTGATTTTTGCGTTAAGCTTGAACAGAATTTGTTTATTTTTTAAAGGAGTAGTTTTTATGATGTATCAATGGATATTGGCATTAAAAAAGCCGAGTAATCAATTGTGGGTGACGGCAACAAGCTGGGCAGTAGTAACAGCCATTTTTGTGTTTTCATTACGTTTGGGGGCAAGAACAATTGAAGTGGGGACACTACCCAACATTCAACAAGATACGCTAGAAAGTTTATTGAATGTGATTGCATCAAGTATGTTGGCGGTGAGCACGTTTTCTTTATCGATTATGGTGTCTGCTTTTGCTTCCGCCTCAAGTGGTGCCACGCCAAGAGCCACAGATTTAGTGATGGGGGACAGCACCACACGCACCGCCATTACCAGTTTTATTTGTGCTTTTATTTACGCCATTATCGCGAAAACGGCATTAGGTATGGCGTTTTATGAGCAAAATGGGCGTTTTATTTTATTTATCAGTACCATTGCAGTGTTGTTGTATTTAATTATTACCTTAATTCGTTGGGTTTACACCTTATCGCAATTGGGGCGTTTGGGAAACACGCTCGAAAAAATTGAGCAAGTCACCGACAAAGCTTTGCAACAATATCGGGCGTATCCGCAAATGAAAGCCGTGTCGGATCATTTATTAACGGATCAGGCGAAAAATATTACAGCGAAAAAGAGTGGGTATTTAACGCATATTGATATGCAAACCTTGCAAAATAAAATGGAAAATATGGACGGCTATATGCATATTTATGTCCGCCCAGGTGAGTTAATTTCGCCCGATACGGCGATTTGTGCGGTGGAAAGCCAAGCAGAACTTGATGAAGAAGTGATTCGTCAATGTTTTGTGTTATCGAAAGTGCGAACTTATGAGCAAGATCCTAACTGGGGATTCATTGTGTTAAGTGAGGCTGCTCAACGCGCGTTATCGCCAGCTGTTAATGATCCAGGTACGGCAATTAATATTATGGCGATGATGATGGGCTTATTTGTGAAAGAAACGCCAGCAAAAGAGACAGAAGAAACGGGGTATGATCGTTTGTCTATTGCACATTTAGCCTGTGGTGAGTGGATTCGTGATGCTTTTGCCCCTATTTCACGAGATGGAGCAGGGATTTTGGAAGTGAATTTAGTGATGCAAAAAGTGTTGGCGAGCATTTGGCGTAATGCCCCAGAAAAAGACGTGTCTGAAGCGGCTTTATTGATGGCAAGCCAAGCCCTTGAACGTGCAAGCCAGAGTTTAAGTTTGCAAGTGGATATAGATAGGTTGAGGGAAAAACATCAGCGATTATTTCAATAAAGGCGTGGAATGCGGTGAAGTCAGTGTCTGTTTGAAGAATTTATAACGAATTATAGAAACTTCCGCTATAATGACCGCAGTTTTCTTATAACTCAAATTGAAGGAATTTACGATGCAAAATCCAAAAGATGATGTACTTTATGCACCGATTGAATGGCAAGATCATAGCGAAGGTTATACCGATATTCTTTACCATAAATCCAGCGATGGTATTGCGAAAATTACCATTAACCGCCCTGAAGTGCGAAATGCATTTCGTCCTCAAACGGTAAAAGAAATGATCCAAGCTTTTTCTGATGCCCGTTTTGATGAAAAAATTGGCGTGATTGTGCTCACGGGGCAAGGTGAAAAAGCCTTTTGTTCTGGTGGGGATCAAAAAGTGCGTGGTGATTACGGTGGTTATAAAGATGATAGCGGCGTACATCATTTAAATGTGTTGGATTTTCAGCGTGATATTCGCACCTGTCCAAAACCTGTGGTAGCGATGGTGGCTGGGTATGCGATTGGTGGTGGTCATGTGTTACATATGATCTGTGATTTAACCATTGCTGCAGAAAATGCCATTTTTGGTCAAACAGGACCGAAAGTAGGATCGTTCGATGGGGGATGGGGTGCAAGCTATATGGCACGCATTGTGGGACAGAAAAAAGCCCGTGAAATTTGGTTTTTATGTCGTCAATATGATGCGAAAGAAGCCTTGGAGATGGGCTTGGTCAACACCGTGGTGCCTTATGCCGAGTTAGAAAAAGAAACGGTGCGTTGGTGTCGTGAAATGCTACGTAACAGCCCAATTGCCTTACGCTGTTTGAAAGCGGCATTAAATGCCGACTGTGATGGTCAAGCTGGTTTACAAGAATTAGCCGGTAATGCCACCATGTTATTCTACATGACAGAAGAAGGGCAAGAAGGTCGTAATGCCTTCAATGAAAAACGGGCACCTGATTTCAGTAAATTCAAACGTAACCCATAAGGTTACTCATCATGCGGAAGTGCGGTGAAAATTTTTGATATTTTGACCGCACTTTTGTCCCATCATAAAAGAAGGAAGAAGTCATGTTTTCTTGGAAAAAAATCGCCTTAGGTTGTTCAGCATTGGTATTGGCGAGCGTCATTTTGTTTGTAGCAGGTATGTTTTTATTGACACTTGATCCAAAAGACAGCTGCTTAGATTATGGTGGTCGTTATGATGAACAGACCCAAACCTGTGAAAAATAATCATACATGAGAAAATTTCAGTTATATCAATATGCTATCCCTGTGGATAGCCAAGTGATCTTACGTAATCGTTTTTTAAAAAAACGTGAAGGCTTGTTGGTTAACGTGTGTTGTGATGACGCAGAAGGCTGGGGCGAAATTGCCCCTTTGCCTGAATTTAGCCAAGAAGATCTGGAACAAGCCAAACAGCAAGCCTTGTCGTGGTTAAAGACATGGTGTGAAGCAGGCAGTGGATCGCCCAAATTACCCCTTGATCATCTGTATCCTTCCGTGGCTTTTGGCTTAAGCTGTGCGTTGGCGGAAATGAAAGGCTTGCTGAATGAGGCAGGCAATTATCAAGTGGCACCCCTTTGTTATGGGGATCCTGATGAGCTTTATGCCTCATTAGATCAAATGCCAGGCGAAAAAGTCGCCAAAATTAAAGTGGGTATGTATGAAGCCAATCGTGATGGGCTGATTGCCGATATGTTGCTCGAAGCCATTCCTGATTTGGCATTACGTCTGGATGCTAACCGCAGCTGGACGCCCGCCAAAGCACAGATGTTTGCTAAATATGTGAAGCCTGAACATCGCCAACGTATTCAATTTTTAGAAGAACCTTGTAAAACGCCCGCAGAAAGTCTTCAATTTGCCGAAGAAACGGGCATTGCCATTGCATGGGATGAAACCGTGAGGGAAGCGGAATTTCAACAAAATCCACCGCACTTTTTTCATCCGATGGTGAAAGCCATTGTGATTAAGCCCACGTTAGTTGGCTCATTACAACGTTGTGTGGCACTTATTGAACAAGCACAGGCACGAGGTGTCAAAGCGGTGATCAGCTCTTCCATTGAAAGTAGCCTTGGATTAACCCAATTGGCACGAATTGCTCAGCAATATACGCCAGATAGCGTACCAGGGTTAGATACTCTAGATTTAATGGATTATCAACTGCTTCGTCCATGGCAAGGTTCGTCATTACCTTTAGTGGGGTTAGCGTCTGAATGGATACAGTTAATTGCGGCGACAGACTGATAAGACCACCAAAATGCTGTTATTTCAGAAAAAATCGTTATAATCCCTGAGCTTAAATTAGGAATCTATTATGTCGCCAAAATCACGTATCTTGCTATTAAATGGCCCCAATTTAAATATGTTAGGGGCGAGAGAGCCGAAACATTACGGTCGCTTATCGCTATCGGCGATTGAGCAACGTCTGCAAGCATTTGCACAACAAGCACAAGTGGAGCTAGTGTGTTTTCAAGCCAACAGTGAAGAAAAGCTGATTGATAAAATTCACCAAAGTTTTCAACAGGTGGATTTCATTATTATAAATCCTGCCGCTTTCACCCACACGAGTGTGGCGTTGCGTGATGCTTTATTGGCTGTTGCGATTCCCTTTGTGGAAGTGCATTTATCCAATGTACATAAACGTGAGCCTTTCCGTCATCATTCTTATTTTAGTGATGTAGCAGAAGGGGTGATCTGCGGATTAGGGGCAAAAGGGTATGAATTTGCCTTACAATTTGCCTTAGATTTCCTGTCAGAAAAGGCTTAAATTCAAGAAAATTGCAGAATTTTATCGCAAAGTTGTCGGTTTTCATGTAATCTCTCGCACGAGATGTAGTATTAACCAATTTGTGCTTTAAGTCTTACCATAAGTCTTAAAGTGCGATCAAAAAAATAATATGTTAGGACATAATTATGGACATTCGTAAAATAAAAAAACTGATCGAATTAGTAGAAGAATCGGGCATTATGGAATTAGAGATTTCTGAAGGGGAGGAATCTGTTCGTATTAATCGTGGTTCCGTTGCCCCATCTGCGGTGCAATATAACTTACCTGTGCAAGCACCAGCACCAGTTGCACCAGTTGCCGCGGCACCTGTTGCTGCCCCTGCTGTGGCAGTCAACACAGAGGAAGTCTCGGGTCATGCGATTCGTTCACCAATGGTTGGGACGTTCTACCGCAGTCCAAGTCCAGAAGCGAAGCCATTCATTGAAGTCGGACAAAGCGTGAAAGTGGGTGATGCACTTTGCATTGTGGAAGCCATGAAAATGATGAACCGTATCGAAGCGGATAAAGCAGGTGTGGTGAAAGCGATTTTAATTAATGACGGTGAAGCCGTTGAGTTTGATGAAAAACTCATCATCATTGAATAATTAAAACCATTAAATCTAAATAAGCGATGTGATATCGCTTATTTTTCATAATCAATCTATTTTTAAATAGTGTTCTGACTATTTAACTCACAAGTGGAATTTTCTTATGTTAGAGAAAGTTGTTATTGCCAATCGTGGTGAAATTGCGTTACGTATTCTGCGTGCTTGCAAAGAATTAGGCATTAAAACCGTTGCGGTACATTCCACAGCAGACCGTGAACTCAAACACGTGTTACTTGCCGATGAAACCGTTTGTATTGGCCCAGCGCCTTCAGCCAAAAGTTATTTGAATATTCCTGCCATTATTGCTGCCGCCGAAGTGACGGGGGCAGATGCAATTCACCCAGGTTATGGTTTTTTATCTGAAAATGCAGATTTTGCGGAACAAGTAGAACGTTCAGGATTTATCTTTATTGGTCCAACCGCAGATGTGATTCGTTTAATGGGGGACAAAGTGTCAGCCATTGAAGCCATGAAAAAATCAGGTGTACCTTGTGTACCAGGTTCTGATGGTCCCGTCGGGACAGACATGGCAAAAAATAAAGAAATTGCAAAACGTATTGGTTATCCTGTCATTATTAAAGCTTCAGGTGGTGGCGGCGGTCGTGGTATGCGTGTGGTGCGTGATGAAGCATCGTTAGAAGAATCTATCGCCATGACCAAAGCGGAAGCCAAAGCGGCTTTTAATAATGATATGGTGTATATGGAAAAATATTTGGAAAATCCTCGCCATATTGAAATTCAAGTTTTAGCAGATACTCACGGCAATGCGATTTATTTAGCAGAGCGTGATTGTTCAATGCAACGTCGCCACCAAAAAGTGGTAGAAGAAGCACCCGCACCAGGTATTTCGGAGGAAGTCCGTCGTGATATTGGTGAGCGTTGTGCCAAGGCTTGTATTGAAATTGGTTATCGTGGTGCAGGTACGTTTGAGTTCTTGTATGAAAACGGTGAATTTTATTTCATTGAAATGAATACCCGTATTCAGGTTGAACACCCAGTAACAGAAATGATTACAGGGGTTGACTTAGTGAAAGAACAATTACGTATTGCAGCAGGCTTGCCGATTTCAATTAAACAAGAAGATGTGAAAGTACGTGGTCATGCGATTGAATGTCGTATCAATGCAGAAGATCCAAAAACGTTCTTGCCATCACCGGGTAAAGTGGATCATTTACATTCTCCAGGTGGTTTAGGTGTTCGTTGGGATTCTCATGTTTACGCTGGCTATACCGTACCGCCACATTATGATTCGATGATTGCCAAGCTCATCACCTATGGTGATAGCCGTGAAGTGGCAATTCGCCGTATGCAAAATGCATTAGGGGAAACCATTCTAACGGGAATTAAAACTAATATTCCGTTACATGAGTTAATTTTAGCAGATGAGAATTTTCAAAAGGGCGGAACAAATATTCACTACCTTGAGAAAAAACTTGGTATGCGAGATTAATTGGCAGTAAGTAAGTATGAGAGAAGAAAAGTGGATTTATCCACTTTTCTTATTCGTTTTACAAGGACTTAATAAAATGACTCTTAATATCCGCTATAAGCAAGCAACAAAAGAAGCGCTCTGGGCGTTTGGGTTGACCATTTTATATATGGTTGGTTGGTGTATTTGTGCCTATGGATTACCCAACACAAAAGGATTTCTTGATTTCCCACTTTGGTTTGAGTTTTCCTGCCTTTATCTTCCTCTTCTCTTTACCTTTATCGTTTACGTTTGTATCAAATGTGTTTTCCGTGATATTGATTTAGAAGGGGATCAAGATGAACTATAGCATTATTATTCCGTTATGCCTGTATTTGTGTTTTGTTTTTGGTGTTGCCTACTATGCTTATGCCAAAAGACAAAAAGGTAACTTTTTAAGTGAATATTATGTAGGTAGTCGCTCTATGTCAGGCTTTGTTTTAGCCATGACAACTGCCGCCACTTATGTGGGTGCGAGCTCTTTTATTGGTGGACCTGGTGCCGCATATAAATTCGGTTTAGGCTGGGTATTATTAGCGATGATACAAGTCCCTGTGGTGTTGTTTACTCTTGGCGTATTGGGCAAAAAATTTGCCATGTGGGCAAGAGAAAACAACAGTTTAACGGTGAATGATATTTTATTTGCCCGTTATAAAAACAATACAATTGTATTACTTGCGAGCCTCTCTTTATTATTTTCCTTCTTTATTATGATGGCGGTGCAATTTATTGGGGTTGGGCGTTTGTTAGAAACCACACTCAATATTGATTATCGTCTTTCTGTCTTAATTTTTGCCGCAACAGTTGGGATCTACACCTTGATTGGTGGCTTCAGAGCCGTGGTGTTAACTGATACCATTCAAGGGCTCATCATGTTGATCGGTACATTCTTACTTTTATTCGGTGTGATTTATGCGGGTGGCGGTGTCAGCCAAATTATTGATACCTTAGAGGTGATCGACCCGAACTTAATTACCCCTTATGGTATTGATGCAAGACCGTTAGATTTTACCTTTATGGCGTCTTTCTGGGTGTTGGTGTGCTTTGGTTTATTAGGCTTGCCACATACAGTGGTGCGTGCCATGTCTTATAAAAACAGTAAAGCACTGCATAGTGGGATTGTGATCGGTACGCTTGTGATCGCTTTACTGATGTTAGGTATGCATTTGGCAGGGGCTTTAGGTCGTGCTGTGGTGCCAGAATTATCGGTGACAGATAAAATTATCCCAACCTTGATGATTCAAGTCTTGCCACCAATGGCAGCAGGGATTTTCTTAGCCGCACCGATGGCTGCAATCATGTCATCGATTGACTCTATCCTGATCCAAATGTCTTCAACCTTAATTAAAGATCTTTACTTACGCTTCAGACCTGAAGAAGTGAAAAACGAGAAACGTGTAAAACACTTCTCTCTTTTAGCCACATTACTATTAACTGTGTTGGTGACATTGGCAACATTAAATCCACCAGATATGCTTATTTGGTTAAACCTTTTTGCGTTAGGTGGACTTGAAACTACATTCTTATGGGTGATGTTGCTAGGGCTATATTGGAAAAAAGCCAATGCGTATGGTGCGATCTTCTCAATGATTGTTGGCTTAGGCTCTTACATTGGGTTAACGGCATCTGCGATTAAATTGCTTAACTTCCATGCCATTGTGCCAGCCTTATTGTTTGGGTTGATTGCTTTCCTCATTGGTAACAAAATCGGTGAAAGCAAAGTAGCAAACTAAGTGCTAACCCAAGAAAGAGAAACAAAAATAGGCAGACCGATGTGTCTGCCTTCATTATTTTGAACAAAAATCCGTTTCGCACGAAAACCATTCTGACGATAACAGCACCGTTTTCGAGTGAAACATAAACAACTGGAGGAATAAAAATGGCTTGGGTTCAAATTCGTATTAATAGTACTAATACGCAAGCAGAAAATATGAGTGATTATTTAGCGGAGATTGGGGCGGTTTCAGTCACCTTTATGGATAGCCAAGACACCCCTATTTTTGAGCCATTACCGGGAGAAACGCGTTTATGGGGAAATACGGATGTGGTGGCACTCTTTGATGCAGAAACGGAGATGCAACACATTGTGCATTTACTGAAAGAGGCGGCTTATCTGGATGAAAATACCGCTTACAAAATCGAACAAATTGAAGATAAAGATTGGGAACGTGAATGGATGGATAACTTCCACCCTATGCAATTTGGCAAACGGTTATGGATCTGTCCAAGCTGGCGTGAAGTGCCTGATGTGAATGCGGTCAACGTTATGCTCGATCCAGGATTAGCTTTTGGCACGGGTACCCACCCGACCACCGCATTATGTTTAGAGTGGTTAGATAGCCTGGATTTAACCGATAAAACGATTATTGATTTTGGTTGTGGTTCCGGCATTTTAGCCATTGCAGCATTAAAATTAGGGGCAAAGCAGGCTATTGGCATTGATATTGATCCACAGGCGATTTTAGCCAGCCGAAATAATGCAGAACAAAATGGTGTGGCAGATCGTTTACAACTCTTCTTATCTGATGAAAAACCGACAGACTTAAAAGCCGATGTGGTGGTGGCGAATATTTTGGCTGGACCACTCAAAGAACTTTACCCCATCATTAGCCAACTGGTGAAACCAAACGGGAAATTAGGTTTATCTGGCATTTTAGCCACGCAAGCACAATCTGTTTTTGATGCTTATTGTGAATCTTTTGCACTTGATCCTGTCATAGAATGTGAAGAGTGGTGTCGTATCACGGGGAAATTGAAATAAGCATAAACTGTTGCGATATATAGCGTTATATATAAAAGACTGAAAAAGAAGGGGAAGTTGGCAAGAATTATTTAAAATCTATACAAATAATCCCCAAATTCTTTAATTAAAATCAAAAAATCCAAAAAAAATGCTTTTTGTATAAAAAATATGCTTTTCAAATGCATGAAAAGTGCGTATGATAGCGACCCTTATCGATTAGGGTGCCCGATTGGCGGATATTTTGGCTTTGATGTTTGTGAGGAAGTAAAGTGCGGATTGGTTCTTATCAGATTAAAAATCGCGTACTTTTAGCGCCAATGGCAGGCATTACTGACCAACCTTTTCGACGAATCTGTGCAAGTTATGGTGCAGGTTTAACCTTTTCAGAAATGATGTCCACCAATCCACAAGTTTGGCACACTGAAAAATCGAAGTTGCGTTTGGCACACCATCAAGATGCAGGCATTAACGCTGTGCAAATAGCGGGTTGTGATCCCAATGAAATGGCACTGGCTGCTCAAGTAAATGTGGAATATGGGGCAGAGATTATTGATATCAATATGGGCTGCCCAGCCAAAAAAGTAAATAGGAAAATGGCAGGCTCCGCGCTTTTACAATATCCTCATTTAGTCCAGCAAATTCTTGAAGCTGTCGTGAAAGCCGTGAATGTCCCCGTGACATTAAAAATCCGAACGGGGTGGGATAAAAACCATCGAAATTGCTTAGACATCGCTAAAATTGCAGAGCAAAGTGGTATTCAAGCATTAACAATTCATGGACGCACAAAAACTTGCATGTTCGAAGGGAATGCGGAATACGACAGCATTAAAGCAGTGAAGCAACATATTTCGATTCCTGTTATCGCTAATGGGGATATTACGAGTGCAGAAAAAGCGAAGTTTGTCCTCGATTATACCAATGCTGACGCAGTGATGATCGGGCGTGGGGCCTTAGGCAATCCTTGGATTTTTAATCTCGTGGAGAGTCTAATCGACAAAAATTCGATCGGTTTGGAACCAAGTTTAGATGAAAAATGTGGAGTGATTTTACAACATATCCGTGATCTTCATCAGTTCTATGGTGCAGAAAAAGGGTATCGAATTGCTCGCAAACATGTAGCTTGGTATTTACAGGGAATTCAACCTGATTCCGTTTTTAGACAGGCTTTTAATGCCATTACCTCGCCAGATGAGCAGTTAATTGCATTAGAAGATTTTTTTAATTTGATTCTGATGGATAAAGAAAACAATGTTAGAACAACAACGTAATCCAGCTGATGCATTAACCGTATCAGTATTAAATTCACAATCTCAAGTCACGAACAAACCATTACGTGATTCTGTAAAACAAGCGTTACGCAACTACTTATCACAATTAGATGGTCAAGATGTCAATGAGCTTTATGAATTAGTGTTAGCGGAAGTTGAACACCCTATGTTAGATATGGTTATGCAATATACTCGTGGTAACCAAACTCGTGCAGCAACCATGTTAGGTATTAACCGTGGTACATTGCGTAAAAAATTAAAAAAATACGGTATGGGTTAATTCTGACGGATTTTTTTAATTTGACATTTAAGAGAGGGCGAACAAATTGTTCGTCCTTTTTGTTTGAAAATTTTTTAACGATAACCGCACTTTTTCTCATTGCTGTGAAAGACGCACTTCAATGATTTGCCCACCATAAAAACGCTTGTTTTTTGTTTAAAATTCCCTCCCAATGTGCTGAAAATTTTTCCAAAATACACCGCACTTTTCACCCTTGAACCGCCTTTGATAAATATACACGCAAACGTTTTCGTTTTTTGTGATTTCCCTTTATAATAGCCACGTTTTTTTCAATTTTTTAACTCAACAAGGCCAATTTTATGTTACAAATTTTTCGTGGCTCACCAGCACTGTCTGAATTTCGTTTAAATCAACTTGCAATCCGTTTCCAAAAAGCCGATCTTCCTGTGAAATCTTGTTATGCCGAATATCTGCATTTTGCAGAGGTATCTGAGCATTTAACGGAAGACGAAACAGCAAAACTTCGTCAACTTTTACATTATGGTCCAACTCTTGCTGAACACGCACCTGTTGGCAAATGTTTTATTGTGATCCCACGTATTGGCACCATTTCTTCTTGGTCATCAAAAGCTACTGATATTGCTCATAATTGTGGATTAAATAAAGTAAATCGATTAGAGCGTGGTCTTGCTTTTTATTTTGAATTTGACCGCACTTTATCCACCGAGGAACAACAAAACCTACTTTCCCACATTCATGACAGAATGTTAGAGGGCATTATTCACACCCCTGAAGAAGCAAAAGTGTTGTTTGATCAACAAGCTCCGAAACCGTTCACCACCGTGGATATTTTAACAGGCGGTCGTCAAGCATTAGAAAGTGCGAACGTTGAACTAGGGCTTGCACTTGCAGAAGATGAAATTGATTATTTAGTGGAAAATTTCACGGCATTGGGGCGTAATCCAAACGATATTGAACTTTATATGTTCGCCCAAGCAAACTCTGAACATTGCCGTCATAAAATTTTTAACGCAGATTGGATCATCGACGGGGAAAAACAAGAAAAATCCCTGTTTAAAATGATCAAAAATACCTTCGAGAAAACCCCAGAACATGTGCTTTCTGCCTATAAAGATAACGCCGCCGTGATGGAAGGTTCAAAAATTGGGCGTTTCTTCCCTGATCAAGATGGGCAATATCGTTATCACCACGAAGATGCACACATCTTAATGAAAGTGGAAACGCACAACCACCCAACCGCCATTTCTCCATTCCCAGGTGCGGCAACAGGTTCAGGCGGTGAAATTCGTGATGAAGGTGCAACGGGGCGTGGGGCGAAACCTAAAGCAGGTTTAGTGGGCTTCTCCGTGTCTAACTTAGTGATCCCAGGCTTTGAACAACCTTGGGAAAATCCACTGTCTAAACCAAATCGCATTGCTTCTGCACTTGATATTATGATCGAAGGGCCTTTAGGTGGTGCGGCATTTAACAACGAATTTGGTCGCCCTGCGTTATTAGGTTATTTCCGTACTTATGAAGAAAAAGTAAACAGCTTTGCTGGCGAAGAAGTGCGTGGTTACCACAAACCCATTATGTTAGCAGGGGGTATTGGGAATATCCGTGCGGAACACGTACAAAAAGGTGAAATCCCAGTCGGTGCAAAATTAATCGTGTTGGGTGGCCCAGCGATGAATATCGGCTTAGGTGGCGGTGCAGCATCTTCAATGGCATCAGGTAAATCAAAAGAAGATTTAGATTTTGCTTCCGTACAACGTGATAACCCAGAAATGGAACGTCGTTGCCAAGAAGTGATTGACCGTTGCTGGCAGTTAGGTGAGGATAACCCGATTCTCTTTATTCATGATGTGGGGGCAGGCGGTTTATCCAATGCCATGCCAGAACTTGTGCATGATGGTGGCCGTGGCGGGAAATTTGAACTACGCAAGATCTTAAGTGATGAGCGTGGCATGAGCCCGTTAGAAATCTGGTGTAACGAATCACAAGAACGCTATGTGTTAGCGGTCGCTCCTGAAAAACTCGAATTATTTACCGCACTTTGTGAACGTGAACGTGCCCCTTTTGCGGTGATTGGTGAAGCCACCGAGCAAGAACATTTAACCCTACACGATGATCATTTCGGTAATGACCCAATCGATTTACCAATGAACGTGTTATTGGGTAAAACGCCAAAAATGACTCGTGATGTGCAATCAAAAACGGTAGAAGGTAGCGTTTTAGATCAATCCCAGATCGATTTAAAAGAAGCGTTCCACCGAGTGTTACGCTTACCTGTTGTCGCAGAAAAAACCTTCTTAATTACCATTGGTGACCGTTCTGTAACAGGTATGGTGGCACGAGATCAAATGGTCGGTCCATGGCAAATCCCAGTGGCAGACTGTGCGGTAACCACCGCCAGTTTAGACAGTTATCACGGTGAAGCCATGTCCATGGGTGAACGTGCCCCAGTGGCATTACTCGATTTCGCCGCTTCAGCCCGTTTAGCGGTGGCAGAATCCATTACCAACATTGCTGCCACTAACATTGGTGATATTAAACGCATTAAATTATCGGCAAACTGGATGTCTGCCGCAGGTCACGAAGGGGAAGATGCAGGCTTATACCAAGCGGTGAAAGCTGTGGGTGAAGAGCTTTGTCCACAACTTGGCTTAACCATTCCTGTGGGCAAAGATTCCATGTCAATGAAAACCACTTGGAACGAAAACGGTGAACAAAAAACCGTAACTGCTCCATTATCACTTGTCATCAGTGCATTCGCTCGTGTAGAAGATGTTCGTAAAACCGTTACACCACAATTACGCACAGACAAAGGTCATAGTCGCTTATTATTAATCGACTTAGGTGAAGGAAAAAATCGCCTAGGGGCAACCGCACTTGCCCAAGTGTATAAACAACTTGGTGATAAACCTGCGGATGTGGTGAACGTTGAAAATTTGAAAAACTTCTTTAATGCGATGCAAGCCTTAGTGGCAGAGCAAAAACTCTTAGCCTACCACGACCGTTCAGACGGCGGTTTAATTGCCACCCTTGCCGAAATGGCGTTTGCGGGTAACTGTGGTTTATCGATCCATATCAGTGCATTAGGCGATAACGATCTTGCGGTGTTATTCAACGAAGAATTAGGTGCGGTGATTCAAGTGCGTGAAAGTGATTTAAGCTATGTGCGTGAGGTGTTATCGCAACATGGTTTAATCCACTTAACTAAAGAATTAGGGGAAGTGACAACAGATGATTGTATCGAAATTTCTCGTGGCACCAAATTATTATTCAGCCAAAAACGTTCTGAATTGCGAGGCATTTGGGCGGAATTAACCCACCAAATGCAACGTTTACGTGATAACCCAGAATGTGCCGATCAAGAATTTGAAACGAAGAAAGATCCTGAAAACAAAGGGTTATCGGCTCATTTAACTTACGATATCAATGAAGATATCGCCGCCCCTTATATTGCCACAGGTAAAAAACCTCGCATTGCGATCTTACGTGAACAGGGCGTAAACAGCCATTATGAAATGGCAGCCGCCTTTGACCGTGCTGGCTTTGAGGCGATTGACGTACACATGAGCGATTTACACAACGCTCGCTACAACTTAAAAGACTTCAATGCCTTAGTAGCTTGTGGCGGTTTCTCTTATGGTGACGTACTGGGTGCTGGTGGTGGTTGGGCGAAATCCATCCTATTTAACCCAATGTTGCGTGATCAATTTAGCGAATTCTTTGCCAATCCAAACACCCTCACCTTAGGGGTATGTAACGGCTGCCAAATGGTTTCCAACCTTGCTGACATTATCCCAGGTACAGAGGCTTGGCCACGTTTCGTGCGTAATAAATCCGAGCGTTTCGAAGCTCGTGCAGCATTAGTGCGTATTAATGAAACAAACTCACTTTGGTTCCAAGGCATGGCAGGTTCCCATATGCCAATTGCAGTGTCGCACGGTGAAGGACGTGTCGAGTTCAAGCACGATCAACAGTTACAGATGTTAAAAGATCAAAACTTAATCGTGGCACAATACATCGACAACAACCTCAACCCAACGGAAATCTACCCAGCCAACCCAAATGGCTCCGTAGAAGGCATCACCGCATTGTCTAACCAAGACGGCCGTGTCGCCATCATGATGCCACACCCAGAACGTGTATTCCGTACGGTTTCTAACTCATGGCACCCAGAAGATTGGAGTGAAGATGGGGCGTGGATGAGATTGTTTAGAAATGCGAGGGTGGTGCTAAAATAAATTCGTAATAAAGCACGTATAGTATTGTACGTGCTTTTAATCTAATTTTACTTTTGTTTTGAAATGATTTTCTATATTTCTAATTTCGGTTATTAATGAAGTAAATTGGTTGAAATTAAAAGAATTTTTATTTTCTCTAACCTTAATGGCGAAATCATTTTTTGATATTTTTTCCCCATCAAAAATAACACAATCATGATTGTCGTGATTTATCATTATTTTTGAATTATTGTAGTAAATAAGGTTTTCAATGCAAGTTTGTTTATTTTTTTCATTGTAACTGTGTTTTTCTTGTTGACAAGTTAGTTTTTCCAGTAAAAGGATATAAATATTTTCTTTAATATGAGCAAACTGATCGCCTATATTAAAATGCTTATCTATGTGTGTTTTTATATTTTTTAGTCCATCATCATAATCTAATAAAAATATTACAGGATATTTAGGCTTTATACTTATTTTATCAAAATCGACATAGGAATTATTAGTATAAGCGGTGTCAATAAATTTTTTTATTGGGGCTGTTCCTCCACTTAATCCTAATTTCTCAAGATTAGAATTATGTTTAATTATTTTTACATTTTTTGTAAAGTTTAATGATTGAAATGCATATTTTAAATATACATGGTCAGTTTTACCTTCTGTGAAAATATATGTTGATTCAATACCTATAAAATATTTATAGAATAAAACATTCCTTAGTAACTTAATTTGATTGTCTGGGGGGTATAGTTTTTCATCTTTTTTTTGTATGAAATCTAAATATTTTTTAACTTGTTCATTATTAATATCAAAACTATGCTCTAGCCTATCTATTCCAATATGTTTTTTTATTTTATCAGTTTCTCTATTGTATTGGATTATATTAGTTAAATTTCGTTTAAGTGAAAGCTGTATATGTTTTCTGATTTCACTAAGAAGGTTTATATTCAAAATTCTATCTCTATATTTTATAGATATAGCATGATTTAAACGACCAATAAGCTGATCAATATTTCCAATATACTTATGGTTATCTCCTTTATATATTTCGAACTGACTTGTTCTCAATAAATTATTGACCATTGCTCTAGAATGCTTTTTATATTTTTTATCGACATTTAAAAAACGGTTAACAATGACTCCAGTAACAACTTGTTTATGATATCGATTAGTATATCTAGTTTTTTTTATATTAATGCTAAAACCACATTGGTTTATTGCTGATATTAGCTTCTTATTAGGATGCCAAATATTGTTTTTATTATCTAGTAAATATTTAGAAAAGTCTCTGTTTGAGGAGAAGGTTATATCGTCAGCATATCTAGTATATACGAGGTGATACTTTCTAGCTATCATAGATAATCTCGTATCAATTATGTTTCCTATGAGTGATGCTAAGATTGGCGATAGGGGAGAACCTTGAGGTAATACACCATGATAAGTTGCTAATTTAGCTATAATTTTTGCAGTTCTTTCGGGTAAGGAGAAATATTTGTCTTTTTGCAGAAATCCAATTATTCTACCATAGTGAATGGAGGAAAAAAAATCTTTAATGTCTATATTGAGAAGATATTTTTGATTTTTATGTAATGATGCATTTGATGCTATTGATTTGTATTTTTCAAATGCATGGTTTTTAGCTAAGTATGATGGGTGTTTTTGTTGAATCTCTGTAATACATTGTATAAAAACTTTTGAAAATTCCTTTTGTAAATATTTTAAAGTCTTATTGGGAGAGGATATAGTTCTTGTTGTTCCATCTGATTTGGGGATTGTGAATTGATGATATTTATCATTATCTTGTACTCGAAAAACTATATAAGAAAATTGACTTGCAGTGATTTTTAAAGAAAAGGAGGAGATTAAGTCTTCAATAGAATCACATTTACGTAATTTATTTAGTGTTTTCATCTTTAACCTTGTAAATAGATAGTGTGAATATAAGCACTCTTACGCGATTCCTCTAAGGATTCTACTTAATGTTTTATTTGTAAAGTTACATTAAGTTAATAGATAATATAAGCAATAAAACTCATTGCCACATGATTAATTCTTACTCCGAAACAAAGTAAAGGATCTGCTTATATTCACGCCATCAGTTTACACTATTAATTATAATAGGTCAAAATTATATTTTTCTTATACTAACGCATTTCGCTCATACTTGTGCTTTTTTCATATCCAATTCACTTAAAATACTCGCCATGGATGACTGTGATATCTTTTCTTTTTTATTAATAGTTAGATATTAATAAGGCGAATTAATGTTTTCTTTGTTTTTTATTTACACGATTCTTGTGTCATATTATATTGTAAAATATGCTTGTGCATTTGGTTATGCATAAGATGAATAAAATAAAAATATTTATTATTCGTGGCTGTAGTAGATTAGCTCCTCGATGGCGCTCGTGTCCACACGAGTGCCTTGTCATATCTAAATTAGTCTAAGCACTCGTCACAGACGAGTGCTATCTTCCTGATTTTTGTTATCTTTTTCTTTTTTATTTTGTGAATTGGCTCGAAAAATGAACCCCCTCGATGGCGCTCGTATCCATACGAGTGCCTTATCACCCCTCGATGGCGCCCGTGTCCACACGGGTGCCTTGTCATATCTAAGTAGTCTAAGCACTCGTCAAAGACGAGTGCTATCTTTCTGATTTTTTTTTATCTTTTTATTTTTTATTTTGTGAGTTGGATCGAGAAATAAACCCCAAAATGATGCTTAATTTCTATTTTTGCTTAGAGTTTCTTTATTTACTTTTATTGGGATTGGGGCAATGAGCAGAAAATATAAAATGAACAATCCAGAGGGAATTTATTTTGTTAGTTTTGCAACGGTTTATTGGGTAGATGTGTTTGTTAGAGAAATTTATTTTGAGGCAATTATTCAGGCTCTTGCATTTTGTTGTAAAGAAAAGGGGATGATTCTGTATGGGTATTGTATTATGCCGAGCCATATTCATCTATTATTCCAAGCGAAGGAAAAGAATCCCATGGCATTATTGCAGAGTTTTAAGAAATTTACTGCGAAAGGCTTGTTAAAGTTGATTAGTGAAAATCAGCAAGAAAGTAGGAAGGAATGGCTTTTATGGATGTTTGAACGGGCAGGAAAGAAAAGTGCTAATGTTCAAAAATATCAGTTTTGGCAACATCACAATCAACCTATCGAGATTTACTCCGAAAAATATTTTGACCAGAAATTAGATTATATCCATCAAAATCCTGTTGTGAGTGGATTTGTTTCTCAAGCAGAAGATTGGAAATACAGTAGTGCTAAAAATTATCTAAATTGTCAAGATATTGTACTTGAAATAGAGAAATTGATTTAGTTATAGAAAAATTCATATTTGTATGTTTGTATGCTTATTGGAACCCCACATATACCCCCGATGGTGCTCGTGTCCACACGAGTGCCTCGTCATATCTAAATTAGTTTAAGCACTCGTCACAGACGAGTGCTATCTTTCGTTTCCTATACGTTGCACCCCGATGGCGCTCGTGTCTCACGAGTGCCTTGTCATATCTAAGTAGCCTAAGCACTCGTCAAAGACGAGCGCTATCTTTCGTTTCCTATACGTTGCACCCCGATGACCCCGATAGCACCCGTGTCCACACGGGTGCCTTGTCACATCTAAATTAGTCTAAGCACTCGTCACAGACGAGTGCTATCTTTCGGGTAGAATCGAGAAATGAACCCGATGGTGCCCGTGTCCACACGGGTGCCTTGTCATATCTAAGTAGCCTAAGCACTCGTCAAAGACGAGCGCTATCTTTCTGATTTTTGTTGTCTTTGTCTTTTTTATTTTGTGAGTAGGATTGAGAAATGAGACCCGATGGTGCCCGTATCCACACGGGTGCCTTTTCTTTTCTCCAGAATGTCAAATATTCATCACAAACCACAACATTAACAATCGCTATCAATAAAGTGCTTCAGATATAACCTTTTTTAATCAATACTGCTGTATAATAAACAATCAACTTTCTCTTTTATAAGGCGGGTATTTATGAAAAAAATGCATTACGTTAAATCGCTAGGCGTTGTGCTTTTGGGAAGTTTTTGTTGGTTAAGTGTCAATGCTCAACCTCAGTTGTTAACGCCAGAGCAAATAACTAAAATTGAAAATAAATTGATTGGGAAGCACAAACTTTCTTTACAGTGGGTGAGTTGGGAGAGGTTTGGCTCAGTGAATATTTTAAGAGATGCCGATGGGTTAAGCATTGAAGGGATGCAAAAGGTAAATGGGAATTTTGTCTCTTTATTTGGCAAAATTAAGGTGATCGACGAAAAAGCCTTTCTTTTTACAGGGGAAATTGTCACCCGTGTTGATCATATTAACAATGGCGAGGCATGTACACGAAATGGCAACTTTGAATTCCGTGCGACAGGTAAACGTCAATATTGGCGTTTGCAACAAATGAAGAATCCTTGTGATCCCGTGACAGATTATGTTGATGTGTATTTTTAAGTCGCTAAAGTGCGGTTGATTTTAAAATAATTTTGAAATGTGGATTTGTCCCGATGGCGTAGTGTTTCTTTTTAAAACAAACCCACTTCCATATTTAGAAAAGAAGGCGAATCAATGTTCGTCTTCTTTTGTCTTTTTTATTCAGACGCTTTTTTGTCATATTGTGCGAAGTACGCCTGTGTACTTGGTCTGAATAAGATGAATAAAATCAAGAGGTTTATCATTATTCTAACAAGCGAATAATCTCTTTCAATGAGATTAAATGCAAAAGACAGAATCACTAATATCACACTGATTTTTCTGCCCAGGGGATGACCTTTAAACATCAATACGGCGGCATAAGTACAAAAATAGGCAGAGATAAAAAATAAAATCAGGTTGAGGGAGGCGGGAAAAGGGCTGTCGATAAGGGCTTGTTTAATCTGATGTTCGAGATTGGGGGAAAGAAAGTAACCAAAAAAGGCGAACAGACCCAGTAGGGTGGTTGAGATTTGGAACCAGCAAAGGGCGGTGATAGAGGGTGGGCGTTTCATATGTTCCTTCCTTGTCTTCGTTAAACGATGTTTTATCGTCATGATAAAATTGGTGAAAATCGCCATCAAAATGTAGCATGCTTTTTTGAAATTATATAGTCTCTTCAATAAGTTAATTAAAAAAAGATATTTTCTAAAACTCCAATTCTTCGGAGTATTGCTAACATTATGCGATGAATTTAATTCATTATTCTCAGTCAAAATCTTACCTAGCAAATTTTCCACAATCTCTTTACAATACCCCAAGTTTTCTTTTTTACTTTTGAGGTTTAACATTGACCGACTTACTCACCGAAACCTTCACCCTTGAACCGCAGGATAATGC
Source organism: Pasteurella pantherarum (assembly GCF_049670885.1). Lineage (GTDB taxonomy): Bacteria > Pseudomonadota > Gammaproteobacteria > Enterobacterales > Pasteurellaceae > Pasteurella. Next base: position 69,419 of record NZ_CP187173.1, read on the forward strand.
ACGTTTACAAGCCTTATGCGGTGCCTATGAAGGGAATTTGCAACTGATTGAAAAATCATTAAATTTAACCATTTCTCGCCGTAATTTTACCTTTACCATTCAAGTGAATGAGGAAGAGGCTAAACCGCATCATGCGGCATTGCTGAAAAGTGCGGTCAATTTAATTCAAGGTTTGTATTTGGAGACGGCTCCCGTGCGTGGGCAAATTCGTGAACTGGATTTAGAAGATGTGCATATTGCGATTCAGGAAAGCCGTATTTTAATACAAGATACACAACATGAGCGTGAAGAAAGCAAGGTTTATGCCTCGTCTATTAAAACCAAACGAGGATTAATTAAACCGCGTGGTGCCAACCAAATTCACTATTTGCATAATATTTTTCGCCATGACATCAGTTTTGGGATTGGTCCTGCGGGGACGGGGAAAACATTTCTTGCCGTGGCAGCCGCAGTGGAATCTCTGGAAAAACAAGAGGTTCGCCGTATTTTGCTCACCCGTCCTGCGGTGGAAGCAGGGGAAAAACTCGGCTTTTTACCGGGGGATTTAGGGCAGAAAATCGAGCCTTATTTGCGACCGCTTTATGATGCCTTGTTTGAAATGCTTGGCTTTGAACGTGTGCAAAAATTAATGGAACGCAATGTGATTGAAATTGCACCGCTGGCGTATATGCGTGGGCGTACCTTAAATGATAGCTTTATCATTTTGGATGAAAGTCAAAACACCACCGTTGAACAAATGAAAATGTTTTTAACGCGTATTGGGTTTAATTCCAAAGCGGTGATCACGGGCGATATTACCCAAATTGACTTGCCTCGTAGCCAAAAATCAGGTTTACGTCATGCCATTGAGGTGTTAGAGAAGGTACCTGAATTGAGCTTTAACTATTTTGAAAGCAACGATATTGTGCGTCATCCTGTGGTGGCAAAAGTGGTACAAGCTTATGATGCGTGGGAAGCACAAGATGAAATTCGCCGTGCAGAGCTGGCTGAGCAACGTCGTTTAGCCCGCACGGAAAAAGAAACCCAAGAGAAAGAAGATGTGGCGGTGGAAAACCCTGAAAAAGTGCGGTTAGAAAAGACAGAACATGAGAAAAGTTAAATGAAAAAAGTCATCATTGATTTACAACTTGCCTGTGAAAATACGGAAAACTTGCCCACTGAAACGCAAATTCAAACCTGGGCAAATCAGGCAGTGCAGCCAGCGTTATCGGATGTGGAAATGACGGTGCGTATTGTGGATGAAGCGGAAAGTCATCACCTGAATTTGACTTATCGTGGCAAAGACAAACCCACCAATGTGCTTTCTTTTCCCTTTGAATGCCCCGATGAGGTGGAACTCAGTTTATTGGGCGATTTAGTGATTTGTCGCCAAGTGGTGGAAAAAGAAGCGGAAGAACAAGGTAAGCCTTTAATGGCACATTGGGCACATATGGTGGTGCATGGCAGTTTGCATTTGCTGGGCTATGATCACATTGAGGATCACGAAGCGGAAGAAATGGAAAGCTTGGAAACGGCGATTATGCAAGGCTTAGGCTTTGAGGATCCGTATTTGAGTGAAAAATCCGCCTAATTTTTAGGCATTCAACCCTCGCGTTTAAACTATTTTTTTCTCTTGTGGTCGAAGAAGTCTAAATTTTCGCGAGGAGCAAATCTATGCTCCATAAATGACGCTTTTATTGTAAACAAGAGGAAAAAATCATGTTTAAACCATTATGGGTGATGTTCTCTATTGTGAGCCTCAGTGCTTGTGTGGCGTATTATCCTTATCCTCAATATGAGCCGACAGAAAGACCAGTGTATCAGCCAACTTATGAACCGCCTTTTGAGACAACGGAGCCTAAACATCGCACAGAATATCCAAGAAAAGAGACAAGCTATTATAAAATTTCTACCGAGCAGATGAATCGCTTTATTCTGGCAAAAAATAACCTTGAAGCTTGTTTATTACCAGAATTAGGACGACAAGGCGATGATCGGTTAACGGCGTTAGAAAAGCAATTGCTGAAAGAGATGATCAATGAGCAGTTGGAAAAGATTGTCGGTAAGGCTTCCGCCAAAACGATTTATGATGATCCCAATGCGTATCGTTATTTTCAATTTAAATATAATCAGTTAAAACACGATTTAACCAATATTCGTGAATCTGAATGTCGTGATTTAAAAGAACGTTACAATCAACGTTTTAAAGAAAGTAAACGCCAACGTGGGTTAGCGCCTCGCACAGGTCATTCCATTGAACGCCGTATGCAAGAGCAGCAAGCCTCCATTGAAGAAAGAATGCGTCGTCAGCGTGAATCCATTGAAAGACGAATGCAAGATCAACAAAAGGCGATGGAGCGTAAAATTTACGGCACGGAAGAGCCACTTTATCAGCCGAAAAAAGAGGTGAACATTGATTGGTCACACCCGTTTGATCGTTGGTAACCTGTTAACTTCTCGTCAATATGATGTCTTTTCAAGGCAAAATTAGCAATTTTACATCCAGACAATTACAGCTGTGGGTAGGTGATGAAAAGTCCCTCTCACCGCTTTTCGTCCATTTACCGCCATCAAAAAGTGCGGTATGGATTGGCGATAGTTTCGTAAAGAGGTTAAGCCTCCCTTCCCTTTCAACGATGAAAATCGTTCCTTTTAATCAAGCCAAAAATCTTTTAGGGCAAGAATTTAACTTGATTATTTATGATGCAAGAGCAGGGCTCAATTTGGACGCCTTGGCTGCCGTGAGTGGCACGTTGCGACAACCCGGTCTACTCATTATGCTTTTTTCCCAGTGGGAACAGTTAACTCAATGGCAAGATCCCGACTCTTTGCGTTGGTCGGGGGAAGCACTGCCTATTCCAACGCCGCACTTTGTCCGATTTTTTCAGCAATGTGTGAAAAAATATGGATTCCCTGTTTATCATTTTCCTTCTCTGGATTGTCCTTCTCTTGATTTCCCAGAACGGCAAGAAAATGTACCGCAAGAAAATGCACGGCAAGCAAAAAGCGTGGATTCAGATCCAACGCCTACCCCAACGCCTACCTTAGAACAGCAACAACTGTTACAGCAAATTGCCACTTCACAGGCAGACATTATTTTGCTGACCGCCAAACGGGGGCGTGGTAAATCGGCACTTGCTGGTTTTTGGGCGAAACAATTATGCTCGCAACATCAACCTTTTATTCTGACGGCACCGAACAAAAGTGCGGTGGATATTTTGCACGTTTTTGCAGGCGAGCCACTTCCTTTTCTTCCCCCAGATGCATTGTGTACGGAAATTGAACAAAATCCGCATGCGTTTTCTCAGGCTTGGTTGCTTATTGATGAAGCCGCAATGATACCGCTTAACCTGCTTGAACGTTTAACTTCTGCCTTTCAGCGAGTGCTTTGCACCACCACAACACAAAGTTATGAAGGCACGGGACGCGGTTTTTTACTCAAATTTAAAGCAAATTTACACCGCACTTTTGTGCATATTGAATTGCATCAACCTCTTCGCTGGCAGAAAAATGATCGGCTCGAAGGTTTTATAGAAAATCTGTTATTGCTGGACGATAATTTAGTGGTTGATAATTTGTCAGACAGTGGCTTATCGCCCGATCCCGTGCCGCTTGCTTACCAAGTGCAAGCCTATTCTCCCCAACAACTCAAGGCAGACAAATGGCAGGATTTTTATGCCCTGCTGAGTCTTGCACATTATCGCACTTCACCAGTGGATTTACGCCGTTTATTGGATGCCCCAAAACAACAGTTTTATTTAGCCACATTAAAAGACCAGTTGCTCGGGGGTGTTTGGCTGGTGGAAGAGGGGAAATTCAGCCCAGAATCCGAACCTTTGATTCAGGATATTGCTCGAGGAGTGCGTCGCCCTCGTGGCAATTTAGTGGCTCAGTTATTGTGTTTTCAAGGCAATTTTCCACAAGCGTGCCGCTTATCCTCCTTGCGAATTTCTCGCATTGCCGTTCATCCCCATTGCCAACATCAAGGCATTGGACAAAGGTTGATCAAGGAAATAAGCCAGCAGGCTGAAGTGGATTTTTTATCCGTGAGTTTTGGTTATACCCAAACGCTGGCGACATTTTGGCAAAAATGTGGGTTTGTGTTTGTGCATCTCAGTGAACAAAAAGAAGCGAGCAGTGGGGGGTATTCTGTGGTGGCACTCAAACCATTAACGGCAAAGGGCAAGGTGTTTTGCCAACAAGCACAGCAACAATTTCAACGTAACTTACCTTTATCTTGGCACCCTTTGGCTGCATCTTTTGCTGACACGCCTTTTACAATGGAAAAGGTGGATTGGCAATTGCTCGAGCAGGATTGGGCGATGCTCCATCATTTTGCGGATTTTTATGTGCCATTGTCTGCGAGCTTACCTGCTATTCAGCGTTTCTTGGCAGGGCATCACGAAACCGACTGCCCAACTTTACAAGCCTTTTTACAGCACAAACGCCTTGATCTTGCGGAGATGACCGGGAAAAAACAATGGCTAAAGTGCTGTCGTCAAGAAATGAAGAAAGTGTTGCAAAATTATGCGGTCATTTTATGATGATATCTCTTAGCCAAAGCAGGAGATATCACATGGAACAACAAAAAAAGAAAAGTGTATTACGCCGAGCATGGGAGGCGTATAACCAGTTTTGCCGAGAAATTGGCGTTGAGCGAGGCGGTGGCAGAGGTTGTTGTTGTGTGCCAGTGGTGAAATTTGATGAAGATTGGACAAAAGAAGAAAAAGCCGCCATGAAAGCCCAAAAAGAAAAGGCAGAAAAGGGCAAGGTTGAAAAATAAGGCGTTGTCTACCTAATTTTCTCTTTTGGTACTACCTACATTACTGGCTTTTTATACAGAGTTGACGTTGGAAATGAAGTGAAATTGAGCTACACTATGGCTCATCTTTTGACTTTCTTTTCATTGAACAAACAACGCATCCTACTATGACTCATTATTTTAATCTTGATATTCCTTCCCAACCTCATGATCATAAAATTCTCGGCAATGTACTCATTGGTGCAGATGGGGTGGCGATTGCTGAAATTGCCTCTCAGCACTCAGGTTTGACTGTCGTCATCACCGCCGACACCCGAAGTGCGGTGCGTTTGGAAAAAGTTTTATCACAATTTAGCCCCCAGCCAGTGTGTTTTTTCCCTGATTGGGAAACCTTGCCTTATGATGCCTTTTCACCCCATCAAGAGATCATCTCCACCCGTTTAAGCACCCTTTTCCAATTACAACATCAAGAAAAAGGCATTGTGATTTTGCCCATCAGCACCCTAATGCAGCGTTTATGCCCACCGACTTTTTTGCACCATAACTTGTTGTTAATTAAAAAAGGGGATCGCTTACAGATTAACAAAATGCGTTTAAACCTCGACAGTGCGGGCTATCGTGCGGTGGAGCAAGTGTTGGAGCACGGTGAATATGCGGTGCGTGGTGCCTTGCTGGATCTTTTCCCAATGGGAAGCGATGTGCCTTTTCGTTTAGATTTTTTTGACGATGAAATTGATTCTATCCGCACTTTTGATGTAGATACCCAACGCACGCTGGAAGAAATCGACGCTATTCATTTATTGCCTGCCCACGAGTTTCCTACGGATGAAAAAGGCATTGAATTTTTCCGTACCCAATTTCGGGAAACCTTTGGGGAAATTCGTCGTGATCCCGAACATATTTATCAACAGGTGAGCAAAGGCACCTTAATTTCAGGGATTGAATATTGGCAACCTTTGTTTTTTGAACAGATGGCGACCTTATTTGATTACTTGCCTGCCAACAGCCTTTTCCTTGATGTTGGCGATATTCAGACGCAAGGGGAACGGTTTTATCAAGATGCGGCGCAACGTTATGAAAGTCGCAAAGTGGATCCTATGCGTCCATTGTTGCCCCCTGAACGCTTATGGTTGCGCGTGGAAGAGGTGAACCGCACGCTCAAAAACTATCCAAGACTCAGTTTAAAACAAGAGAAAATTCGTGCCTCGGCACGTCAAACAAATTTGCCAGTGCAACCTTTGCCACCGTTGGCGATTCAATCGCAACAGAAAGAACCATTGCAAGCATTACGCCAATTTAACGAACAATTTCAGGGCAATCTGGTGTTTTCCGTGGAAACGGAAGGGCGACGTGAAACCTTGCTTGACTTGCTGGCGCCACTGAAAATAAAACCGCAGAAATTAACCGCACTTGCCGCCGCCAAAGAAAAATGTAATGTGTTGATCAGCGCCTTGGAAAACGGTTTTATTTTGCAACAGGCGCCACCGTTGGCGGTGATCACCGAAACGGAATTATTAGGCGAACGTGTGCAACAGCGTAGCCGTGATAAACGTAAATCCGTTAATCCTGATACCTTAATCCGCAACCTTGCGGAGCTGAAAATTGGGCAACCTGTGGTGCATTTAGACCACGGCGTGGGGCGTTATGCAGGTTTAGTTACCCTCGAAAACGGCGGCATTACGGCAGAATATTTGCTGTTAAATTATGCTAATGAATCCAAATTATATGTCCCAGTGGCATCTTTGCATTTAATCAGTCGTTATGTGGGCGGTTCCGATGAAACTGCACCATTGCATAAATTGGGCAGTGATGCGTGGGGGCGTGCTCGCCAAAAAGCGGCGGAAAAAATTCGTGATGTGGCGGCCGAATTGCTGGATGTGTATGCTCAACGTGAAGCACAAAAAGGCTTTGCCTTCCATTATGATCGTGAAGCCTTCCAACAATTTGCTGCCACTTTCCCCTTTGAAGAAACCCTCGATCAAGAAATGGCGATCAATGCGGTCATTTCGGATATGTGTCAGCCGAAGGCAATGGATCGTTTAGTCTGTGGGGATGTGGGCTTTGGCAAAACCGAAGTGGCAATGCGTGCGGCATTTTTAGCGGTGATGAATCACAAGCAAGTAGCGGTGTTAGTGCCCACCACGCTACTGGCACAACAACATTTTGAGAACTTTAAAGATCGTTTTGCCAATTTACCGATTAATGTGGAGGTGCTTTCTCGTTTTAAAACGGCGAAAGAACAAAAAGCCATATTGGAAAATTTAGCACAAGGCAAAATTGATATTTTGATTGGCACGCACAAACTGATTCAATCTGACGTGCAATTTAAAGACTTGGGCTTACTGGTGATTGATGAAGAACACCGTTTCGGCGTGCGACAAAAAGAACGTATTAAACAGCTTCGTGCCAATATTGATATTCTCACTTTAACCGCAACGCCAATTCCAAGAACCCTCAATATGGCGATGCACGGCATTCGGGATTTATCCATTATTTCAACACCGCCCGCACGCCGTTTAACCATTAAAACCTTTGTTAAACAAGCAGACGACGCCATTATTCGAGAGGCAATCTTGCGTGAGATTTTACGTGGTGGTCAGGTCTATTACTTGCATAACGATGTGGCAAGCATCGAGAATTGTGCACAAAAATTAGCGGAGCGAGTTCCCGAAGCTCGCATTACCATTGGACACGGACAAATGCGAGAGCGTGAGCTTGAACGTGTGATGTCGGATTTTTATCACCAACGCTTCAATGTGTTAGTGTGTTCCACCATTATTGAAACGGGCATTGATGTGCCCACTGCCAACACCATCATTATTGAACGTGCAGATAACTTTGGTTTAGCCCAATTGCACCAACTGCGAGGTCGGGTGGGGCGTTCGCATCATCAGGCGTATGCGTATTTATTAACGCCACCACCAAAAGCCATGACCAAAGATGCCCAAAAACGTCTGGAAGCATTGGAGAGTTTAGATAATTTAGGGGCAGGCTTTATTCTTGCCACTCATGATTTAGAAATTCGAGGGGCGGGAGAATTGCTCGGCTCAGAGCAAAGTGGACAAATTGAGTCCATCGGTTTTTCCCTGTATATGGATTTACTGGAAAGTGCAGTGAATGCCTTAAAAGCAGGGCGTGAGCCATCTCTTGATGAATTAACCCAACAACAAGTGGAAATTGATTTACGCTTGCCAGCTTTGTTGCCAGAGGATTATGTCGGTGATGTGAATATGCGGTTGTCCTTCTATAAACGCATTGCAGGCGCAGAAAATAAACAGGCGTTAGATGAACTTAAAGTCGAACTTATCGACCGTTTCGGCATGCTCCCCGAAGCCACCCGTAATTTATTCCAAATCGCCCAGTTACGCCAAATGGCAAAAACGCTGCAAATTCATAAAATCGACGCTAACGCCCAAGGGGGATTTATTGAATTTGCCGCCAATGCAGATTTAGACCCAATGAAATTCTTGCAATTAATCCAAACAGAACCAACGGTTTACCGCTTCGACGGCCCAACCAAATTCCGTTTTACGAAAACCTTTGAAAGCCATAAAGTGCGGTTAGATTTTGTGGAGAATTTAATGGCACAAATCAGTCATTAATAGAGATTGAAAAGAACCTCAAGGATAGTGCTCGTCTGTGACGAGTGCTTTTAACGAATTAGGTGTTTAAAAGGCACTCGTGTGGACACGAGCGCCATCGGGGAGTATTGAACTCATGGCATATTCAGCAACGTGTTGGGGAAGGGTGTTTATTTGCTGTGAGGTGGGGAGGTTTAAGGCTTCGGTGCGGATTTTTTGCCTTTGATGCGTAAATATTCTTCTAGGCTTTCAATGGCATTTAAACATTTAGTTCGGCGTTGTTGGTTAAAGGCAATGCGTTGTTGCAGTTGGTATTGCAATGTAGGGTCGTTACATTTGTCCTTTTGGTCTTCATAATCGGTGATTTTCTGATTTAATGCATGTAGGGCAGTGTAGTATTGGCTTAACCGTTCACGTGGTGGCAAGCGGTGAATGTGAGATTTGTCTGCTTGAGTGAGCACGGGGGCGGTGGCTTTGTGGTTTGCTGTCAAGGTGTCAGACAGGGCAACATATTGTGAAAGCAATTTTTCGATGATAAAGCCACAACATTCCACTTCATTATCTTTAAGTTGGGCTAATTGCTGTATTGTGTTTTGAATTTGTTGAAAATAAAAGGCGTAGGTTTGGTTATTCTCGCTAAAAAGTTGTGGGTCGAAATCTGTTTGAAGGCGTTGGTTTTTTTTGTGGGCGACTTGTTGGTAAAGTTGGCTCACTTTTTGGCTAAGTTGGGCAATGAGTTCGTTTTTTGTCATACGTTTCGGTGAAAAGAATCCTCCCAAATGGGAGGATTTTTGATTAAAGATACATGGCGGCTAACCAGCCAAAAATGATTAATGGGATATTATAGTGAATAAATGTCGGCACGACAGAATCCCAAATATGGTCATGTTTCCCGTCAGCATTAAGACCTGAGGTTGGGCCTAAAGTCGAGTCAGAAGCAGGTGAGCCTGCATCACCTAATGCCGCAGATACGCCGATAATGGATACTGTTGCAAGTGGTGAGAAACCTAATGACAAGCAAAGTGGCACATAAATTGAGGTAATGATTGGTACCGTTGAGAATGATGAACCGATCCCCATGGTGATAAATAAGCCCACTAATAACATTAAGAAGGCAGCCAGTCCTTTGCTGTTTGGTCCGATACCTTGGCTGAAGGTTTCAACTAATACGGTCACGCCACCTGTGGTATTGATGACATTGGCAAAACCTGATGCAGCGATCATAACAAAACCGATCATTGCCATTAGGCGTAAACCACGTTGGAAGATATCGTTACTTTCTTTTAATTTGAAAATACCGCACAGTGCAAAAATAATTAAACCGGCTAATCCGCCAATAATGGTTGAGCTAGTGAAGAGTTGTAATGCAAAAGTGACCACAATGGCGACTAAACTCGCCCCGACATGGAAGGGTTTAATGTTCGTAATGTGTGCTTCAATTTCATCGGTACTGACTTCTGTTTGGCTCGATACGTATTCTCTTGGTTTACGGTAAGTAATAAAGACGGCTGTTAATAAGCCTAAAATCATGCCAACAACAGGGACAGTCATGGCTAATGACACTTCTGCGACAGTGGTCTGTAAACCTAAAGTGGCACCTGCTTCATTGATGTTTTTGACCAATACGCTTTCAATAAAGATTTTACCGAACCCGACAGGCAGTAACATATAGGTTGCCGTTAAACCGAAGGTTAATACGCAAGCGACAGCACGGCGATCTAATTTTAATTTATTGAAAATCACTAAAAGAGGTGGGATCACAATAGGGATAAAGGCAATATGTACGGGGAGTAAGTTTTGTGATGAAATGGCGAACAGGGTCAAAATGGCTAAAATAAAATATTTAAAACCAAATAACGAACGCCCAGTTGGCGTGCCGCCTAAACGTTTAATCACTTTATATGCCAGTAAATCGGTAATACCTGATTTAGAGATGGCGACTGCAAAGGCACCTAAAATAGCGTAGTTCATCGCCACTTCAGCCCCACCGCCTAATCCGTTGGTAAAGGTTTTAATGGTTTCACTGATTCCTAAATTGCCTGTTAAACCCGCCACTAACGCAGAAATCACGAGTGCGATCACGACGTTAATACGTAATAAGCTGAGTACGAGTAACACAACAATGGAAATCACAACAGGGTTAGATAATAACATTGAGTTTGTCCTTAGGTTATTTTTTAGAAGGAATTTCTAAATTTACTAAAAAAAATTTTTTTGTCTAGCCACTTCCGAGAAAAAACAATCGGATTGAGTTGTCGATGATAATGATAACCCCGTCGTTACGTGGGTTGATGTGGAAAACCGCCTAATGCTTTGAAATGGTTGACCATATAGCAAAAGAGTTCTGCAGTGCGTTCCGTATCATACAGAGCTGAATGGGCTTGTTTACCATCAAACGGGATGTTAGCCGCTTGGCACGCTTTAACTAAGACCGTTTGTCCGAACATGAAACCACTTAAGGTTGCCGTATCAAAAAGACCAAAAGGATGAAAAGGATTGCGTTTAATTTTTGTCCGTTCTGCGGCAGCCATGACAAAACTCTGATCGAAGGCGGCATTATGTGCCACAATAATGGAACGTTGGCATTCTGCGTTTTTTTGTGCTTTTCTCACCATTTTAAACATTTCACTAATGGCGATGTCTTCACTTACCGCACCTCGTAGAGGATTGTGGATATCAATCCCGTTAAATTGTAAGGATTCTGGATTAATATTGGCACCAGGGAAAGGTTCAATGTGGAAGTGGCATTTTTGATCGGGTTCAAGTTGACCATTTTCATTCATTTTTAAGGTGATCGCCGCTAATTCAAGTAACGCATCTGTTTTGGCATTAAATCCTGCGGTTTCCACATCAATAATGACAGGGAAATAGCCTCGAAAACGATTTTTTAATAAATGATAATTGGTTGTTTCAGTTTGTTGTTCTGACACCTTATCGTCCTTTTTAAATAAATAAGCGTGGACTTTCGCCACGCTATTGTTGGAATAAAAACCACACAGGATTGTCAACCGTCGATGTGCGGTTAAAAAATTAATTTCCTAGTCCAGCTTGTGCACTTTCGTTTTCAATAAATTCAATTTTATAGCCATCAGGATCTTCTACAAACGCAATCACCGTTTTTCCACCTTTGACAGGACCAGGTTCACGTGTAATTTTTCCCCCTGCTTGGCGTACAGTTTCACAAGTGGCATAAATATCATCCACCCCAATGGCGATATGTCCATAAGCGGTGCCGAGTTCATATTCTGTCACGCCCCAGTTATAGGTTAATTCTAAGACGGAGGCTTTTTCTTCATCGTCATAGCCTAAAAAAGCCAGAGTATATTGATATTCTTCATTTTCACTGGTACGCAGTAAACGCATGCCTAACACATCTTGATAAAATTGAATTGAGCGTGTCAAATCCGTTACACGTAGCATAGTATGTAAAATTCGCATAATTTATCCTCAATGATAGATTAAAAAATGATTGTATTAAGCGGGCGAGATTATGCCATAATTGCGGGGGAAAATCATTAGATTATCAATATAAGGAGCCACCAATGCAAAAAAATCCTTTATTTCACTTATCTTGGTATCAGTATTTAACCCTTTTACTTTTGATGTTTGCGGTGGGCTTTTTTGCAAGTGGTGTCATCACATGGTTGGCGGCAAATTGGGATGATTTCTCAAAACTTCAAAAACTCTATGGCACACAAACGCTATTTCTGATTACTTTTGTATTCGCTGGCTTTTTTTATTATCGAGAAAGCCGAAAATCAGATAGCCGATGGCTCACTTCTTCTTTCTTTTTCTTGCTGGCGGTATTAATTGGTGCACTTTTTGCGTTAATTGGACAAACTTACCAAACGGGGGCAAATGCTTGGCAGCTGTTTGCCTTTTGGTCGCTGTGTCAGCTCCCTTTTGTCTTGCTTTTTCCTAATGTAGCGACCGCCTTGCTCTTGATGGCAACCTGTAATATCACATTCATCTTGTTACAGGACAGTTTTTCTCATGAGATGCACTATGGCTTAGTGGGACTGAATTTTGTGTTTCTTTTGTTGTCGGAATGGGCGGGGAAATATTGGCGAGATGTCACTTGGCGGATTTTGCCAAAATGTAGCACGCTATTATTGGTCTTTTCTTTCTTTTTGTTGTTGTTTCATAACCAGTCCGTTGCTTTGACTTGGCTATTGGTGGCGGGGCTGATTTTTTATTACAAAGCCCGTCGTTTTGATTTTCTCATTCTTGTGATGTTGTTCCTTTACGCCATTGTTAGCCTGAATGTGAAATTCTTTATCGATATTGCGGAGGATCTGGTTGCGGTAACGCTCACTGCCTTTCTCAGTAACCTTGTTGGAATCGGAATATTGAGAAAATGGTTTAAGCAACGATATCCTGAGCAAGAAAAAATCACATGGCATATTTATCCACTCGTGCTTGTGCTGATCGAGTTTTGTAGCCTTTTGTTGCTGGCAACCTTATTTTTTACCTTTAAATTCGATGAAGCACAGGATTTAGCTTATGTTGCAGTCGTGTTTTTCATTATTGCCATTTTTTTACATAATGCACAAATTAAGCATAAAAAAGGCGAATTATGGGGAACCACATTGGATAGCTTCGTTTCAATTGGGGCGACGTTATATTTTATTTCTTTCCTTTTCACGGAATATGAATCACTGCGTTTTTTCACGATGCTGGCGATCTTTGCTTTCTTCTATTGGATTCGTCCAGCCCCTTGGTTACGCTTTTCCCTTGGTGGAGCATGCTTGGTCGGTCTGCTGTTGTTTATTGGTTACTTTGATAACCGAGCCACCGACTCTCTTCTTGCCCCTCTCATTGTGAGTCTGCCTGATAGTTTTATTCTGATCGGCATCATCCTGTATTACTACATTGCTCAGCATGAGGAAAACCCCCGTTCCGATTTTTGGTTACCGATGGTATGGGCAATGATGTTAGTGGGCTTAAATTTGTTCACTATTCATGATCTTGTCTGGCTTACGCACACTGAAATGGCACCTGCCTTGCCTGACGTATCAAGCATCTCAGACTGGTTTCATCTTATTACGTCTGATTTCTTTCGGCATACCACAACCAATGCGTTACTGGTGAAGTTATTGCGACTCATGGTGGCTTTTTCACCGTTAATCTTATTTTGGCGTATTGAACGTTCGGTTAGCACAAAAAATCGGCTGGTCATCATGGTGGGATTCGTGATATTGGGAATCGCTTTAGTGGCGACGAACACTATGTTGGCGTATTTTGCCTTGTTGTTATTGGCGTATTTGAGTCGTAGTCGGATTCTGTTTGCCGTGGCAGTGCTTGGCGTGATGTTCAGTTTATCCCTTTACTATTACCTGTTACTTATTCCCCTGTTACACAAATCTTTCTTACTCATCGGGAGCGGAATGGTGTTTGCGATCATGGCATCGGCGTCTTTCTATCGAACCAATGGGGAAAATGCAGCAACACTTACGCAACAAACCCCATTCACCCCATTGGCATGGCAACCGTTGTCGAAATTCAAACTGGTGATCGCGACTGTTGTCGTATTGGGCATTGGTTTTTTAGCCAATCAAAAAATCATGCAATATGAAGATGTGTTACGCAATGGGGATCCTGTGGTATTAAAAATTGCCCCGTTGGATCCACGTTCGTTGATGCAAGGGGATTATATGCATCTGAATTATGCCATTTTAGATGAGATAAATGGTCTTGATGAAGAGAAGACAGGAACGGCACATCGGATATATGCCTTGTTAAAACGGAATGAGGGGGGCGAGATGGGATTATGCCGATTGACAGAACAAGTGCCGAGTGATTTTTCGGGCTGTGTAGATAAACTCTATTTGCCTGTGAATATGGCGTATCTTTCTCCAAGACTGCCAAGTCAGGATTATTTTTTTGCAGAAGGGAAAGGCGAATATTATGCCCAAGCCGAATATGCCGAATACCGTTTTAAAGACGGGGTGATCTTATTGCATCGTTTGCTCGATAAAGATTTCAATGCCCTTTAATCCAAGAAAAGGCGGTAAAATGTGATTTACCGCCTTTCCTTCCATCTCCACGTTTTGCGGAAAAGCACTTTCGCAAAACTTTTCGCAAAACTTTTCGCAAAATGACCGCACTTTTGGCGATGATTGAGCTTATTTCACCGCAATCATGGAACCAAAATTAAAGCACTGAAACCACAGTTCCACCTGTTGAAAGCCTACCTCCGCTAAACGGGCTTTATGTGTCGCAATGCTGTCTGTTCGCATAACATTTTCAAGTGCGGTACGTTTTTGGCTGACTTCAAGTTCGCTATACCCATTTGCCCGTTTAAATTGGTGATGCAAATCAATCAGTAATGCATTGATGCTTTCCTCTTCGAAACGGAATTTTTCAGATAACACCAACACACCATTGGGATTTAAGCCTTGATAAATATTTTTTAACAACGTCTTACGATCTTCGGGTGGCAAAAATTGCAAGGTGAAATTTAAAATCACCATAGAGGCATTTTCAATGTGAATCCGACGAATATCTTCACAAAGAATCTCCACAGGCACCGCACTTTGATAAGCATTCACATGCTGGCGACAACGCTCAACCATCGGTTGGGAATTATCCACCCCAATAATTTTCACCCCCGCTTGCGTGATATGACGACGTGCCGAAAGTGTAGCTGCACCACGAGAACACCCTAAATCATAGACTTGGCTATTGGGCGTAACAAAGCGAGAGGAGAGCATACCGATAGCGGTAATAATATTCGAGTAACCTGGAATGGAGCGTTGGATCATATCGGGAAAGACTTCTGCCACGCTTTCATCAAAGGTAAAATCCCCCAATTTTTCAATGGGGGCTGAGAAAAGGGTATCTTTGACCATGCTAGTGTTCATTGTTTTGTAAAAAGTGCGGTCATTTTAGAAGAAGTTTTGTGTTATCTCAAATCAATTAAGGATTTTTTAATAAATGCTGCATGGCTTGCTCTTCTTGTTTAATCCGCACAGCAAGAATCACGCCATAAATGGGTAAGCCGATCAACGCCGTATAGGTTGCTTGGCAAAACAGACTTAGCCCAATTAATTCAGGCAAAATATTTAAGAAATAGTTTGGGTGTCTGACATAACGGAAGAGGAACGAACGGTTGATTTTGTGTTCTGGCAGAATATAGATTTTCACGGTCCAAATTTCTTTCAGGGCAGAAATCACATAAAACAGCATGGCAATCGCAAACACTAAAATGGCTAAACCAAGTTGAGAAGTGGCATCGAAGGTGATGTGGCGAAGGTTTGCCTCGGTGATAGCAGCCACATAAAATAAAATATGGGCGGCAGATAACAAGGCAGAGTTACGTTTGCCATACTGAACTGCCCCTTTTTCGATTAAACGTTTTTCATTTTTGATGGAAATAGAAAGGCTATAAAAGCGAATGGCTAAAATCAGTGCAAAAATAAGATTAATAAATAACATGAATGTCCTCCTTTACTTAATTGTAATAGTCTATAAAGCCGCTTAAATGTAGCAAATTGTTCTAATAAATGCATTAAATACAGAAGAATTTTCTTTAAACTAAGGAAAATGCAGTACCTATTGAATGTTTTGCAAACACAAATAACCTTTTTATATGGTTTGATTTTCAGCTATAATTAAAACAATTTTTGTATGTGTAAAATAAAGGAATTTGACATGATGCGAACACATTATTGCGGAGCATTAAACCGTGAAAATATTGGGCAAGAGGTAACATTAAGTGGTTGGGTGCATCGTCGCCGTGATTTAGGTGGGTTGATTTTTATTGATATGCGTGATCGTGATGGCATTGTGCAAGTGTGTTTTGATCCAAAATATCAAGATGCCCTTAGCGCTGCCGCCAGTTTGCGTAACGAGTTTTGTATTCAAATTAAAGGGGAAGTGATTGCACGCCCTGATAATCAAATTAACAAAAATATGGCAACGGGCGAAGTGGAAGTGTTAGCCAAAGCCCTTTCGATCTATAACAGTGCCGAGCCATTGCCGCTGGATTTTAATCAAAATAATACCGAAGAACAGCGTTTAAAATACCGTTATTTAGATTTACGTCGTCCAGAAATGGCACAACGTTTGAAAACCCGTGCCAAAATCACCAGTTTTGTCCGTCGTTTTATGGATGATAATGGTTTTCTTGATATTGAAACCCCAATGTTAACCAAAGCCACGCCAGAAGGGGCACGCGATTATTTGGTGCCAAGCCGTGTACACAAAGGCAAATTCTATGCCTTGCCACAATCACCACAATTGTTTAAACAGCTTTTGATGATGTCTGGCTTTGATCGTTACTATCAAATTGTGAAATGTTTCCGAGATGAAGATTTACGCGCCGACCGTCAACCTGAATTTACCCAAATTGATGTGGAAACCTCCTTTTTAACCGCTCCAGAAGTGCGTGCCATTATGGAAAAAATGGTGCGTGGTTTATGGCAAGACATTATTGGTGTGGATTTAGGGCACTTCCCAGTAATGACTTTCGCAGAAGCGATGCGTCGTTTTGGTTCTGATAAACCTGATTTACGTAACCCGTTAGAAATGGTGGATGTGGCAGATTTGTTGAAAGAGGTGGATTTCAAAGTCTTTAGTGGTCCTGCCAATGATCCAAATGGACGCATTGCGGTGATCCGTGTACCTAATGGTGCAACCATTACCCGCAAACAAATTGATGAATATACGCAGTTTGTGGGTATTTATGGTGCAAAAGGCTTGGCGTGGTTAAAAGTGAACGATTTGGCGGCAGGCATGGAAGGCGTTCAAAGCCCGATTGCGAAGTTCTTATCTGAGCCTGTTTTAAAAGCCTTGTTAGAACGAGTACAAGCACAAAATGGCGATATTTTATTCTTCGGTGCGGACAGCTACAAAGTGGCAACGGATGCAATGGGGGCATTGCGTTTGAAATTAGGGCGTGATTTAGGATTAACTAAACTGGATGAATGGCAGCCACTTTGGGTAATCGACTTCCCAATGTTTGAATTGGATGATGAAGGCGGCTTGGCTGCGATGCACCACCCGTTCACTTCACCAAAAGATTTCACCCCAGCTGAACTTGAAGCGAATCCAACCGCCGCCGTTGCCAATGCCTATGATATGGTCATTAATGGCTATGAAGTGGGGGGCGGTTCTGTGCGTATTTTTGATCAAAAAATGCAACAAACCGTGTTCCGTATTTTAGGTATCAATGAAGAGGAACAGCGTGAAAAATTTGGCTTCTTACTCGATGCCTTAAAATTTGGCACACCACCACACGCAGGTCTTGCCTTTGGGTTAGATCGCTTAACCATGTTGTTAACGGGAACAGAAAATATCCGTGATGTGATTGCTTTCCCGAAAACCACAGCTGCAGCCTGTTTAATGACAGATGCACCAAGTATGGCAAATCCACAAGCGTTAACGGAATTGGCAATTGCGGTGCAAAAAGACATAAAAGCGTAGTGAATCAATGTGGGCATGTTGCCCACATTATTTATGTAACACATAAGGGTAATATTCATGAGAAGACCATATGATATGTATATTTTGCCTTGTATCTTAGTCATTCTCTTTGTACAAGGACTTGTTGGTATTCTTCAAGAGCTTTTTATTTTTAAGCTCAGTGATGTATTTTCAAGCTTTTATCTTTTATTTAACTATACGATAATCCTAGCCTTATTGTTTTTGATGATCAGTTCGGCAATTTTGATTTTTCTTGGGCGTAATCTAGGCCGATTACTGTATTTGATTTTAGTGATTTTAGTGTTTAGCGGTTCAATGTTACTGAACATCGACAAAGTAACCTTGATTGCAGGGGGAATTATTTTCTTAATCAGTATTTGGAGCTTATTTAGACCTGAATGTGATCAATTCTTTATGTGAGCGAAAGCATAACGTCCCCAAAACACAGCAAAAGCACCGCAATCAGTCTAGCAAATTACCTTATCAATCAACGAATGAAGGGTGATAAAATACGCCGTTTTGCATAACGGTGATGAAAGTGCGGTCTATTTTGAAGGTGTTTTATCATCTCTTTTTGCTTTCAACACATTATTCAATATCAGCATGAAAACGTATAAAAATCCTATCTCCGTCTTAGTGGTCATTTATGCACAAGATTCTGGGCGTGTGTTAATGTTGCAACGCCAAGATGATCCCAGTTTTTGGCAGTCCGTCACGGGCTCGTTAGAGCCTGATGAAATGCCTTTACAAGCCGCCTGTCGAGAAGTTCAAGAGGAAATAGGCATTAATATAATTGAAGAAAACTTAGCGATTTTTGATTGTCATGAATGGATAGCGTTTGAAATTTTTCCTCATTTCCGCTATAAATACGCACCTGATGTCACACATTGTATTGAACATTGGTTTTTATTGGCGTTACCTCATGAAAGAACGCCTCGCTTAGCAGAACATTTAGCGTTTAAATGGTTAACACCAAGTGAAGCGGCAAAGCTAACAAAATCTTGGAATAACCAAGCATTAATTGAAAAATATTTATTGAAGTCGTATTGAACTAAACAAGTGCGTTGGAAATTAAAGAAAAAAAGACCGCACTTTTTTTATTCAGATTAAAGAAGGAAATTGAACAATGGCAGGTCATAGTAAGTGGGCTAATATTAAACACCGCAAAGCAGCACAAGATGCACAACGTGGAAAAATTTTCACTAAATTAATTCGTGAGTTAGTGACTGCAGCAAAATTAGGTGGGGGCGATGTCAGTGCTAACCCACGTTTACGTACAGCGGTGGATAAAGCATTATCAAGCAATATGACAAGAGACACGATTAACCGTGCAATTGAGCGTGGTGTCGGTGGTGGCGATGACACTAACATGGAAACCAAAGTGTATGAAGGTTATGGACCAGGTGGCACAGCCGTCATGGTTGAGTGTTTAAGTGATAATGCGAATCGTACTATCTCACAAGTTCGTCCAAGTTTCACAAAATGTGGCGGAAACTTAGGCACAGAAGGCTCTGTGGGTTATTTGTTCAGTAAAAAAGGGTTGATTTTGATCGCGTCAGGTGATGAAGATGTGATCATGGAAGCCGCAATTGAAGCAGGAGCCGATGATGTTCAGGCTCAAGAAGATGGTAGCTTTGAAATCTATACCGCATGGGAAGAATTAGGTGCGGTGCGTGATGGCATTGAAGCAGCTGGGATTAAAATTGATAACGCGGAAGTCAGCATGATTCCTTCTACCACCGTAGAATTGGATGCGGAAACCGCCCCTAAATTGTTAAGACTCATCGATATGCTCGAAGATTGTGATGACGTGCAAAACGTTTATCATAATGGTGAAATTAGCGATGAAGTTGCGGCAATGCTATAAATTTTTGCTATTCAATAAAACTTATTGAATTATTTTTTGTCTAAGTGTTGCATGATTCATGCAATCTATCATTTATTTTAGGAGAATTTATGAAACTAACTAAACTTTTTGCAAGCTTAATGGTAATCGGTGCATTGACTGCTTGTTCTCAAAGTGCAAATTCTGAAATCAAATCTGCGACTCAAAAAGCTGCAGAAATGGTGAAAGCTCAACCAACCTTTGAAACAGCCGCTTACTTCTGCGATGTACGAGGTAAAAAGAATCAAGTTGTTTCTGCAACATATGCATTCGTAAATGGTAAAGCGGACAGTGCTACTATCACGATTAACCGTAAAGTTGTTGGTCAAGAAATGAAACTTGACACGGCTTACCAAGACGGCGTTCGCTTTGTGGAAGGTCAAAAAGTTTGGTCTCTTGACTATGGTTTTGCGGCAAATACTGTAAACAGCACAGCTGCTGTGATGTTTACTGACAACAACAAAATCTTAGCGAAGAACTGTGTTAATGCTAAATAATTTGTCTAAGTAGATAAAAAAGAATGGATTTACAGTAAAATGTAGATCCATTTATTTTTTGGGGAAAAGTATGGCAATTATTTTGGGTATTGACCCAGGATCTCGAGTGACGGGTTATGGTGTGATTCGCCAAACTGGTCGTCAGTTAGCGTATCTTGGCAGTGGTGTGATTCGAACCTCTGTGGAAGATCTCCCAACACGCTTAAAACGAATTTATGCTGGCGTAAACGAGATCATTTTACAATTTCAACCTGAAATGTTTGCGATTGAAGAGGTATTTTTAGCCAAGAATGCCAATTCCGCATTGAAACTTGGGCAGGCGAGAGGGGCGGCGATTGTCGCAGCCGTCAATCAAGAGTTACCTGTTTTTGAATATGCAGCCCGCCTTGTGAAACAAACCGTGGTTGGGATAGGGTCTGCGGATAAAGTACAAGTGCAGGATATGGTGATGCGAATTCTTAAACTGTCTGAAAAACCCCAAGCCGATGCAGCAGATGCGTTAGCCATTGCGATTACACATGCTCATTCTATTCAACATAGTTTTCATGTCGCCAATGCGGCAAATCACACAAGCAAAACCCCTGAAAAAATGACCGCACTTTTAAAGGCGAGATATAGTCGAGGGCGTTTTCGCTTAAAAATTTAACTGGATATTCATCCAGTTTTATTTTATCCTATGGTCTCTATTTTTGTGTAATGAGGGGCGTATGATTGGTCATTTAACGGGACGCTTAATTGAAAAACAACCACCAGAAATTTTGTTAGATGTGCAAGGTGTCGGCTATGAATTATTACTGCCGATGACCAGTTTTTATAATTTACCTGAAATTGGACAGCAAACCTCTCTTTTTACTCACCTCGTTGTGCGAGAAGATGCCCATTTACTTTTTGGATTTTCTCAAAAAACCGACCGCACTTTATTTCGTGAATTGATCAAAACCAATGGTGTTGGTCCTAAATTAGCATTGGCAATTTTATCTGCCATGTCCGTCAACGAATTTGTTTATGCCATTGAACGTGAAGAATTATCAAAATTAGTGAAAATTCCCGGCGTTGGGAAAAAAACGGCAGAGCGTTTATTGGTTGAATTGAAAGGCAAATTTAAAGGTGTTTCGCAAGGGGATTTCTTTATTGAAAGTCAACATATCCCGACGACAACCGCCACAATGCAAGCAACCAGTGAGCCAAATGCTGAGGCGGTTTCAGCCTTGGTGGCGTTAGGTTATAAACCTGCTGAAGCAGAAAAAATGGTGAAACGCATTGCCAAACCTCACCTTTCGAGCGAACAATTGATTCGTGAGGCGTTAAAATCAGCATTCTAATTAACAGAAGAAAAACATGATAGAAGCGGATCGTATTATTAGTGCAACAGCAAAATTGGATGAGGAAGTCATTGATCGAGCTATTCGCCCGAAATTATTGAATGACTATGTGGGGCAACCTCAAGTATGTGAACAAATGGCCATTTTTATTCAGGCCGCAAAGCTTCGGCAAGATGCCTTGGATCACTTATTGATTTTTGGTCCACCCGGTTTGGGGAAAACAACCTTGGCGAATATTGTTGCGAATGAAATGGGCGTGAATATTCGTACCACATCTGGTCCTGTATTAGAAAAAGCAGGCGATTTAGCGGCAATGCTAACCAATTTAGAACCGCATGATGTGCTGTTTATTGATGAAATTCACCGCCTTTCTCCCGCCATTGAGGAAATTTTGTATCCTGCAATGGAAGATTATCAACTTGATATTATGATTGGTGAAGGTCCTGCCGCCCGTTCAATTAAACTAGATTTACCTCCGTTCACCTTAATTGGTGCTACCACCCGAGCAGGATCTTTAACTTCACCATTACGAGATCGTTTTGGTATTGTGCAACGTTTAGAATTTTATTCTGTTGATGATCTCACCTCGATTGTGGCAAGAAGTGCAAGTTGTTTAAATTTAAGGATGGATGACAACGCTTCTTATGAAATTGCTCGGCGTTCAAGAGGCACACCACGTATTGCGAACCGTTTATTACGTCGTGTTCGAGATTTTGCGGATGTTCGCAACGGTGGGATCATCTCAGCGGATATTGCTAAAGCGGCATTAATGATGTTAGATGTTGATGATGCTGGGTTTGATTATTTAGATCGTAAGTTACTGAATGCCGTGATTGAACGTTTTGATGGTGGTCCAGTAGGCTTGGATAACCTTGCGGCGGCGATTGGTGAAGAACGAGAGACCATTGAAGATGTGCTTGAGCCTTATCTCATTCAGCAGGGTTTTTTGCAACGTACCCCAAGAGGGCGTATGGCAACCTCAAGAACCTATCGCCACTTTGGTGTTGAAAAATTAACGGAAAAAGAGTAACGAGCCCGTTCGTTGGCACAAAAACCTAGAGATAAGAAAAAAGCTTATTCGTTGATGAATAAGCTTTTTCATTATGGAAATTATTGTTGTTTTAAATTATTTAGTTTGGCTAAACCGAGATCACAACTTTTAATTTGCGTTGCAAGTTCCATTTCGAGGATCTGTTGCTTGCTTTGATTCAGTTTGCTTTTGATTTTGTTGACTTGAGTATGGGTACCCGGTTGTTTTTCTGCTTCAGCAATAAGATTTTCTGTTTCTTTAAATAATTTTTCACATTGTTGTGGAACGGCTGTCACATTTTTTTCTGTTTTTTCAGCAGCGTGAGCAGAGGATACGGCAATAGCACAAACGGCAAAAAGTGCGGTTAAAATTTGGGTAAATCTTGTTCTCATTCTTCTTCCTCGAATTCTTCTTATTGTTCAACCAAAAACAGTAAGCAAATTAACAAAATCTGCTATTGTTGTCTAGTTTTTTGTCTTTTTTTATGCAGGCTGTGATTTTTTTTACAGTAAACGTTGCTTAAATGTTAATACAATCTATAATTTGACCTGTATCAATTAGTAGAGTTCTACTTATTTATTGTTGATGTTGATTTAAGCATAAAAATGTGACAAATGTGACATTTTTTTGTATTTTTAATCCTTATTTTTAGTAGTAGAATAGATACCGAAATTGGGCTATCTATATAATGATGTGCTTTAAATGTGACATTTTTTATGACACGTTAGCTTATCGTCATCATTGTGAAGATAATTCAAGGGGTCTGCTTAGAGGGGATCCTTTAAGTATTTGGGGTGATTACGATGTAATCATAGTGAAGGTCTTGTAGCATTACAAGGAGTTGAGATGTTGGACGTTGTTGAACTCTCTCGATTGCAGTTTGCATTAACTGCGTTATATCACTTTTTGTTTGTGCCATTAACGTTAGGATTATCTTTTATCCTAGTGATTATGGAAACGCTTTATGTAGCCACAGGCAAAGAAATTTATAAAGATATGACTAAATTCTGGGGTAAGTTATTTGGTATTAACTTTGCTCTTGGTGTGACCACAGGTATTACCATGGAATTCCAATTTGGTACTAACTGGTCATATTATTCTCATTATGTAGGCGATATTTTTGGTGCGCCGCTTGCCATTGAAGCATTATTAGCATTCTTCTTAGAATCTACTTTCGTTGGTTTATTCTTCTTCGGTTGGGATAGATTATCAAAAGGTAAACACTTAATTGCGACTTACTGTGTTGCTTTTGGTTCAAATTTATCCGCAATGTGGATTTTAGTGGCAAATGGTTGGATGCAAAATCCAGTGGCATCTGAATTTAACTTTGAAACCATGCGAATGGAAATGACCAGTTTCATGGATTTATGGTTAAACCCAGTTGCACAAAGTAAGTTTTTACACACACTTGCAGCAGGTTATGTAAGTGGTGCGGTATTTGTGTTAGGTATTAGTGCTTACTACATCTTAAAAGGTCGTGATTTAGGCTTTGCAAAACGTTCATTCTCAATTGCATCAACGTTCGGGTTAATTTCGATTGTTTCTGTGATCATCATGGGGGATGAATCGGGTTATGAAATTGGTCAAACTCAACCTGTCAAACTTGCTGCAATGGAAGGTGAGTGGCATACCCAGCCTGCTCCAGCTTCATGGAATGCATTTGTGATTCCAAACCAAGCAGAAAGACGTAATGACTTTGCATTACAAATTCCTTATGCGGCAGGGATTATTGTGACACGCTCATTAGATAAACAATTTGCGGGTTTACATGATTTAGAAGCACTGAATGTGGAACGTGTGCGTAATGGTATTCAAGCCTATGATTTGTTACAACAATTACAAGCACAGAAAAAAGCAGGTCAAATTAGCGAAGAAACTAAAGCACAATTCAATGCCGTTTCTAAAGATTTAGGCTTTGGCTTATTATTAAAACGTTATACAGACAAAGTGGTGGATGCAACAGAAGAGCAAATTAAACAAGCTGCGGCAGATACTATTCCAAATGTGGGGCCAACTTTTTGGTCTTTCCGTGTCATGATGGCTGCGGGTGGTTTGCTACTTCTTCTGATTGTGGCGGCATTTGTTCAAAACGTACGTAAAACGGTGGGAACAAAACCTTGGTTATTGAAAGCCATTTTATGGGGCATTCCATTACCATGGATTGCAATCGAAAGTGGTTGGTTCTTGGCTGAATATGGTCGTCAACCTTGGGCGATTTATGAAGTGTTACCAGTTGGTGTGGCAAACTCAGCGTTAACCACAGGGGATCTCTGGTTCTCAATCGGCTTAATTTGTGCACTCTATACCTTGTTCCTTGTTGTGGAAATGTATTTAATGTTCAAATATGGTCGCTTAGGTCCAAGTTCATTAAAAACTGGTCGTTATTATTTTGAGCAATCATCTAAATAAGCAGGAGCCTGATTATGATTGATTATGAAATTCTACGTTTTGTTTGGTGGATCTTGATCGGTGTGTTGCTTATTGGCTTTGCAGTAACTGATGGTTTTGACATGGGCGTTCTAACCTTATTACCTTTTGCAGGTAAGAAAGAAGTGGAAAGACGGATCATGATTAACTCTATTGCCCCACACTGGGATGGTAACCAAGTTTGGTTATTAACCGCAGGTGGTGCAATGTTTGCTGCGTGGCCGATTGTTTATGCCACATCGTTCTCTGGTTTTTATATTGCGATGATCCTCGTGTTAGCCGCCTTATTCTTCCGTCCAGTCGGGTTAGAATATCGAGCTAAAATTGATAATCCAAAATGGCGTACGCTATGGGATGCAGGATTATTCCTAGGTGGTTTTGTTCCTTCATTAGTCTTTGGTGTTGCCTTTGGTAACTTATTACAAGGTGTGCCATTTGAATTTAATGAATTATTACAAGTGAAATACACAGGTTCATTCTTCGGTTTATTAAATCCATTTGCGTTACTTTGTGGTGTGGTGAGCTGTGCGATGTTAACCACACAAGGTTCAGCATGGTTACAAATGAAAACCAAGCATGAATTACGTGATCGTGCTCGTATGATCTCTCAAGTGGGTGCATTGACTACCTTGATTACCTTTGTTTTAGCGGGTGTTTGGTTATATTTCAAAGATGGATTTGTCGTGACTTCTGTCATTGATCACTATGCACCGTCTACACCATTTGGTAAACAAGTGAGTGTAGAAACAGGTGCTTGGTTTAATAACTACAAAGAAACACCTGTATTATGGATTTTCCCATTACTTGTAGTTGGCGGCACGTTATTAAATATTTTGGCATCAAAAGCAAATCGCTCGGGTTTCGCTTTCCTCTTCTCATCGCTCACGATGGCAGGGGTGATTCTCACGGCGGGTGTTGCGATGTTCCCATTTGTAATGCCGTCTATTTCTCACCCAGAGTTAAGTTTATTAATGTGGGATTCAACATCAAGTAAGTTAACATTAACCTTAATGCTTGGCTTTACACTGGTGTTGGTTGTCTTCTTGCTTTCTTATACGATTTGGGCATATTGGAAAATGTTTGGTCGCTTAGATAGCAAATTTATCGAAGAAAACAAAAACTCATTATACTAAGGGAGAAATATCATGTTTTATGTCATTTGGGTATTGGGTGTGTTGTTTGCGATAATGTTATCAGCGATCATCACAATCGGTATTGAAAAAACAGGTAAATTTGATGAGTAATCTCAATGATTAATTCACTTTATCAAGTATTTAATAAGGGTTCGTTGAGAACCCTTTCATTTCTTCTCGCTATTCTTATTACGTTATGCTTCTTTTTTAATTTGGCGGATTTTTCCACACAACTTCGCCACCAATCCCCTTTTCTTATTTTATTTCTTATTTGGGGCACTCTAGTTCTTTGGATTCACGGTATCGGTTTTGAGATTCGGAGTACAATTTGGCGGATTGTTTTTTTTCCTGCTTTGGGCTATATTGCGGTCGTTTTGGCTGTGATGATCATTGGATTTAATGAATAATGGCTTGCTTTTAAAGCAAAATATTTTGAAGGTGGGACGGGGCTAGCCCTTGCTTATCATTCATACAAGTTCTAAAATACCGCACTGATATAACCTATGTGGTATTTTCTATCAATAAGGACGGTTTATGATGCCAGAGGAAGTTTTTCGCTTTCCTATCCGAGTTTATTATGAAGATACGGACGCAGGTGGCGTGGTTTATCATGCTCGATATTTGCATTTTTTTGAAAGAGCAAGAACAGAATATTTGCGTGCATTGAATTTTTCACAACAAACGTTGTTAAATGAACGACAATTAGCTTTTGTTGTCAAAACCATGAACATTGATTATTGTTTCCCTGCCAAGTTAGATGATTTACTTGAAGTGGAAACAAAGGTGAATGCCGTGAAAGGGGCAACTTTGCTTTTTTCACAATTGTTAAAAAAAGAGACACTGATTTTATGCGAGGCTACTGTTAAAGTAGCCTGTGTTGATCTTGGAAAAATGAAACCCGTGGCGATTCCTAATGAGATAAAAATCGCACTAGAAATTTAGCTATAAACGTTGTCGGAGTATGTAATGACTACAGATTTGAACTTTTTAGAGTTATTTCTAAAAGCCAGTATTGTTGTTCAGCTTGTTATTGTAATTTTGCTTATTTTCTCAATTGCCTCATGGGCAATTATTATTCAACGTAGTCGAGTATTAACTCGTGCATTAAAAGAGTCTGCTGCTTTTGAAGATCGTTTTTGGTCAGGCGAAGATCTTAATCGTTTATATGAAGGATTGGAAAATCGCCGTGATGGCTTAAGTGGGAGTGAACAAATCTTTTATGTGGGGTTTAAAGAGTTTTCTCGTCTAAAACAAGCCAATCCAGAATATTCCGAATCTATTATTCAAGGTAGCACACGTGCAATGAATTTAGCGATGAATCGTGAAGTGGAAGACCTTGAAACACGTATTCCTTTTCTCGCTACAGTGGCGTCCATCAGTCCCTATATCGGCTTATTTGGTACCGTCTGGGGGATTATGCATGCATTTATGGCATTAAGTGGAGCGAAACAAGCTACCTTGCAAATGGTTGCCCCAGGGATCGCAGAAGCGTTGATTGCCACCGCAATTGGTTTATTTGCGGCTATTCCTGCGGTGATGGCATACAATCGTTTAAGTTTACGTGTGAACAAATTAGAACAAAATTACGGCAATTTTATTGATGAATTTACCACAATTTTACACCGTCAAGTGTTTGGTAAAAATACTCATCACTAAATAATCGTGCCCAAATTTAACCGTCACTTATGTGAAAAGTGCGGTCTATTTTAAAAAAGTTTTAGAGGTATCTATGTCTTACCGTCGTAAACGCAGAGATGTGAAATCCGAAATTAATATTGTGCCATTTTTGGACGTATTATTGGTTTTGTTATTGATTTTCATGGCAACGGCACCTATCGTGAGTCAAAGTGTGCAAGTGGAATTGCCCGATGCTGTTGAAAGTCAAAGTGTCGCAAATGAAGATAAAGTACCTGTGATTTTAGAAGTCGCAGGTATCGGTCAATATAGTTTGGCTATCGGTTCAGAACGTCTAGAAGGCTTAACCGAAGAAATGGTCACTCAGCTATCTAAACAAGAATTTGACAAAGATAATAATACATTGTTTTTAGTAGGGGGAGCGAGAGATGTACCTTATGAAGAAGTCATCAAAGCACTCAATTTACTTCATCTTGCAGGTATTAAATCTGTTGGATTAATGACAAACCCGATTTAATAAGATAGGTAATATTGTGCAGAGTAAGCGACAAAATAAAGAGGTAAGTGCGGTCATCATTTCGATTGTTTTGCACGTTATCTTGTTTGGTTTGCTAATTTTAGGTTCTTTATATCATCGCATTGAAATTATGGGCGGTGGAGAAGGCGATGGTGATGTCATGGGGGCGGTCATGGTTGATACAGGTGTCGCCGCACAGGAATGGGGACGTTTGCAACAGCAACAAAAAGGGAACAAAAACCAAGCGAAAAAACCTGAACCTGAGGTAAAAGAGAAACCAGACCAACCTGATCAAGAAGAGATTGCTCGTCAGCAAGAAATTGAAAAACAAAAAGCACTAGAGAAACAAAAAGAGCGAGAAAGACAGAAAGAAATTGAAAAACAAAAGGAACTTGAACGCCAAAAACAACTTGAAGAACAGAAAAAACAAGAAGAAAAAGCCCGTTTAGAAGCATTAGAAAAACAAAAGAAAGCAGAGGAAGCAAAAGCAAAAGAGCGTGCAGAAGCGGCGAAATTAAAAGAGGAGGCTGAAGCTAAACGCCTTGCTGCCTTAGCAAAACAGGCGGAAGAGGAAGCGAAAGCCAAAGCGGCAGAAGAAACAAAACGCAAAGCAGAAAAGGCGAAAGCGGAAGCCGAGGCAAAAGCTAAGGCAGAAAAAGCCAAAGCCGAGAAAGCAGAAGCTGAGGCTAAGGCAAAAGCGGAAAAAGCAAAAGCAGAAGCCAAGGCAAAAGCAGACAAAGCTAAAGCGGATAAAGAAAAAGCCGAATCCGCCCAACGCAAAGCCGATCAAGCCGCATTAGATGATTTCTTTAATGGGGGAAATGTAGGGGGCGGTTCTGCGACAAAAGGGAGTAATACAAACCGTCAAGGTAGCCAAGGCAGTGGTGCTGCATTAGGTGCGGGAGATGGTGGAAAAACGGGTGATCAGTATGCAGGGATCATCAAACGAGAAATTCAACGTCGTTTCTTAAAAGAACCTGGTTTTGTGAATAAAGTGTGTGTGGTTGAAGTGGAGTTTTTAAGAGATGGAACCATTTCAAATTATCGCAGAATCTCAGGACCTGATGATATTTGTCAGGCGGCGATGAGTGCGGTGGCAAGAACGAAGAAAGTGCCAGCAGCACCAACGGATGACATTTATCAAAGATATAAAACATCCCCAATTGAATTTAAATTAAGATAAAGCTAGTATTGCCTTTTATTATCGTTATTATGCGATAAAGAAAGCGTAATCAATGGAGAACAATAGGTGGTTCCAATGAAAATAGTCGCTCGAGTATGGAGTTTATTGATGATGTTAGGCTTTGCTGTATTACAAACAGCACAAGCCGAAGTTCGCATTGTGATTGATGAAGGGGTGGATAGTGCCCGTCCGATCGCAGTGGTGCCATTCAAATGGAATGGTCCGGGTTCTGCTCCTGCCGATATTGCGGATATTATTGCTGCAGATTTACGCAATAGTGGTAAATTTAATCCCATCCCTGTCAATCGTATGCCTCAACAACCTACTTCTGTCTCGGAAGTTAATCCTGAAGCTTGGTCTGCATTAGGGATTGATGCCGTGATCGTTGGGCAAGTGACCCCAGCAAATGGTAGCTTTAATATTGCTTATCAATTAGTGGATACCATTGGTGCAACTGGCAGTGCGGGAGCTGTATTAAGCCAAAATCAATATACTGTGACGAACAAATGGTTACGTTATGGTGCACACACGGTGAGTGATGAAGCTTTTGAAAAGTTGACCGGAATTAAAGGGGCATTTAGAACGCGTATCGCCTATATCGTACAAAAAAATGGTGGCTCACAACCTTACGAAGTCCGCGTTTCCGATTATGATGGTTTTAATCAATTTATTGTCAATCGTAGCTCACAACCATTGATGTCCCCAGCATGGTCTGCAGATGGTAGAAAATTAGCTTACGTTTCGTTTGAAAATAGAAAATCTCAATTAGTTGTTCAAGATCTTGGATCTGGTGCTCGTAAAGTCGTAGCGTCATTTAAAGGACACAATGGTGCACCTGCTTTTTCTCCAGATGGCTCAAGATTAGCGTTTGCCTCGTCACAAGATGGCGTGTTGAATATTTATGTCATGAATTTAGGTAGTGGACAAATTGCACAGTTAACGAGAGGAGCGGGAAATAATACCGAGCCGTCTTGGTCACCTGATGGTCAAACAATTGTGTTCACATCTGATAGAAGCGGCTCGCCACAAGTTTATCAAATGAGTGCAAGTGGTGGTGGCGCCTCATTAGTGAGCTCAGGTGGTCGCAGTTATAGTGGGCAAATTACCGCCGATGGTAGTACATTAATCATGATTAGTGGTGATAATATCATCAAAAAAGACTTGGCTTCAGGCAGTACAGAAGTCTTAAGTTCGACTTTCTTAGATGAAAGTCCGAGTATTTCACCGAACGGAATCATGATTATTTACAGTTCTACCCAAGGATTAGGAAAGGTGCTACAATTGGTTTCCGCTGATGGGCGTTTTAAAGCACGGTTACCAGGAAATGATGGACAAGTTAAATTCCCAGCTTGGTCACCATATTTAACTAAATAAAAAAACTCTAAGGAGAATACATGAAAAAATTAACAAAAGTATTGCTAGTTGCTGGTTCTGTCGCTGTATTAGCTGCTTGTGGTTCTTCTAAAAAAGAAGAAACTGCTGCGGCTGGACAAACCTTCGGTGGTTACTCAGTTCAAGATTTACAACAACGTTATAACACCGTTTACTTCGGTTTTGACAAATACAATATCGAAGGTGAATATGTTCAAATTTTAGATGCGCACGCTGCATTCTTAAATGCAACTCCAGCAACTAAAGTTGTTGTTGAAGGTAACACCGATGAGCGTGGTACACCAGAATACAACATCGCTTTAGGTCAACGTCGTGCTGATGCAGTACAAAACTACTTATCTGCTAAAGGTGTTCAAGCAGGTCAAGTATCTACCGTTTCTTACGGTGAAGAGAAACCTGCTGTGTTAGGTCATGATGAAGCTGCTTATTCTAAAAACCGTCGTGCAGTGTTAGCATACTAATTTCTAGCTTAGAAAAAACTGGGTCTTTGATGGCCCAGTTTTTTTATGCCTTGTATTTTCTAGACTTGAAATATTGCTAGGATGGGTTAGAATCACATTCTTTCGGTGCTTATTTATTCAAATAAGCAAAAAAATAAAAATTTTTATTGATTCTTAAAATAAAATCAGTATTATAAGCCTCCGTTACGCAATGATATGTAAACGGGTCGTTAGCTCAGTCGGTAGAGCAGCGGACTTTTAATCCGTTGGTCGAAGGTTCGAATCCTTCACGACCCACCACTTACAAGCAATACGTAACATACCAATGCAGTTAAATGCAAATGGGTCGTTAGCTCAGTCGGTAGAGCAGCGGACTTTTAATCCGTTGGTCGAAGGTTCGAATCCTTCACGACCCACCACTTTATTCTCGTAATCAAACCCAGATGGGTCGTTAGCTCAGTCGGTAGAGCAGCGGACTTTTAATCCGTTGGTCGAAGGTTCGAATCCTTCACGACCCACCATCTCACTCTTTTCAAACACCTATTTTTCATTCTAATAGAGATTTTTTAAATTCATTTTTCCTTGTGCTTAACAGCATAAATATTCTGCTTTCAAACTTGTTTTGCGATCCGCATTCCAGTTTTTTATTCGCCTTATCGTTTTTCTGACAGATTTGACGTAAAGTCCCTTTAAAAAAGGAATCTGTGTGAAAAAAGGATTTACGTTATTGGAACTGATGATCGTATTGGGGTTAATCAGTAGTCTTCTTCTGGCTGTGTCCCCTGTTTGGCAAACACAAGGGCGTGAGCAAATGCTGATGAAAGAACAGCAAAAACTGATGGTATTTTTACGTAAGTTGCAAGCCCGTGCAAAAAATTCTCCCCATATTTGGTTTTTGATAGCCAATCGTCATCCTTTGCAAGATCGCTGGTGTTTAACGGCTCAAATAAAAAGTGCTCAACTTTGTGATTGCTTTGCTCCAGAACATTGCCCAACATCGCTCGCAGCACAATTTTATTACCCTCATTTTCCACAGCATGTCAAGCTAAGCAGTAAGCGTTACTTGCCTTTTGAAATCACACGTTTTAGTGGCGTAAGAGACACCTTATCGACAGCGTGCTTTAGTTTATTCAGTGAACAAGAAAAAGTCGTTTTTACCCTATTCAATGTGGGAAGCATGAAAGTTAAACGAAATCAATCTTGGAGTGCTTGCGAAAATGAATAAAAAACCGAGCGTGCCATATCGTGGGCAAATGTTATTGGCTTTGCTGCTTTCTTTGTTTTTATCCAGTGCCTTATTGGTGGTGATGATACGTTTTTATGTGCAGATTCAATGGCAAAACAAAAAAGCTTTTGCCTTGTTACAGCTACAATCTGAATTGCAACAGGCTGTGCAATTAATGACAAAAGACATTAAACGGGCTGGTTTTCGAGCTCAATCGGATAAAGTTTTGCAAGATAATTTTTCTTTATTTGAAACCACAGACGGGAAAGCCATTCAACTTTTTGCTTCTTCCTCCTCACTGCCCTTTGATTGTGTGTTGTTTTTCTATGATTTGGATACCAGTGGTTGCATTGGCGAAAGTCTTAAAGGGAAGCATTGCCAGCGTCAGGGGTACAATCAAACACAACATATTGAACGAGAGTTATTTGGTTATCGTTTAAATAACGGCATGCTTGAAAGCCGTTTAACGTATAAAAGTGCGGTGAATTCTCGTTGTAAATTGTCGGAATGCCAAGGTTATTTATCACAACAAGCTTGTCAGTATGGAGGCTGGGTCGATTTATTGGATGCTCAACAATACCAAATTACCGCATTAAGGTTTGATTGGGTGGCAGAACAACAAGGGATTGACGTGTATTTAAAAGGGGTTTCTAAATTATTTCCTGATCTTGAATATGAAACGCGATCCCTCATTCCCTTATTAAATCAGGGGTGAAAATGAAAAATCTGATTCACATTGCCAGAAGAGGCCCGGTACAGCGAGGCATGATGAGCTTAACATTGTGTATGATTTTAGCGACCTTGTTAATGGGGTTTCTTTTATTTGATGATGAATTATTGCATCTTTATACTCGGCAAGCAGGTTATCAAAAGCAGTTTGTTCAACAAACGAGGCTGTTACAGCAAAAGGTCAACATGCAAGGTCAGTCTGCTTGTGAGCATTTACCCTTGACGTTAAAGGGCAATGTTCATCGTCTGACATTTGCTTTATCTGATCCTTCAGGTGAATTACGCCATTATCTTTGGTGTCATCGTGTTTCTCTCTTTCACAAAGCCCCTAAGCGAGGGCTGAATCCAAAGGGGCTAACAGAGTATATTGATCTTACAAAGCTTGCCCAGTTTTCCCCCTTATTTTCCACACTAGCTACGGCTTATCAAGGCGATAAAACTGAACGTTTTTATTGGTTTTCAGCCCCACAACATCGGTTAGAACTCACAGGCAACCTCAATGCCGTGATTATTGCCGAAGGGGAATTGGTATTGGAGGGGAAAGGAAAAATTACAGGTGCGATTATTGCAGCAGGAAACATAGAACAAAAGGAGGGCGTAATCGTGAGTTATCGTAAAGCGACGGTGGATTATTGGTTGACAACACTCAGTCGTTGGCAACAAGCGGAGCAAAGTTGGCATGATTTCATTCCTCAATAATCCATGGCAAAAAGGCATGAGCCTAACGGCTTTTTTGGTGGCATTAACTTTGTTTAGTGGGATTTTTCTGAGTATCAGCCAATGGGCAGGGCATCAACGAAAAAATGCTTTCCAACTTTATCAATATATTCAGGCACTTCAAATTGCAGAAAATCAATCTCAGCGTCAGTTTTTAGGGTTAGCTTGTGAACCTCATGTGATACAAAATCAGATCAGTTTTGCGATTGAATGCCGTGAAAAGCAAATTGTGGTGCGTTATCCATTGGGTGAAATAAGGCTGTAAAAAACTTGCGATAGGATAAAATCTGGGAAACAATATCGGCTCAATGTGGCAATTTAATGGGGCATAGCGTGTTTAACATTTATTATTCGAACGACCTTGATGTACAAAAAGAGATCTTATTAACACTCATGAGCAATCGCTTAGCCGATCCTTTTCAGTCTGAAGTGGTTTTAGTCCAAAGTCCAGGCATGGCACAATGGTTAAAATGGCAGATTGCACAGAAAAACGGGGTTGCCAGTAATATTAAATTTCCTATGCCTGCCAGTTTTATTTGGCAGCAATATTTAGATAACCTCCCTGATGTGGATGCACAAAGTCAGTTTAATAAGACGGCAATGACTTGGCGTTTGATGCGTTTAATTCCAAATTATTTATCTCAACCTGCTTTTCGTGCTTTACGCCATTATTTAAGCCAATCGGCACAATCGGAGCAGTATAAGTTGTATCAACTTTCCCATAAAATCGCCGATTTATTCGACCAATATTTAGTTTACCGTCCAGAGTGGATTCAAGCATGGGAAGCTGGCGAAGATGAAAAAGTGGCTCAGCAGGTGATGCGTCGTATAAATAAACATAATGATCTGCTTTTTCAACAGTTACAGCAAGATATGGCATGGCAAGCGATGTTATGGCGTGCATTAGTGGCTGAAATTACACAAGAAACACAACAGCCTCATGCTATTCACCGTGCTTCTCTTCATCATCAATTTTTAACATTTTTACAAGACAATCAACCTAAAAAGTTACCCGAACGCCTGTTTATTTTTGGTATTTCTGCTTTACCGACAAGCTATTTAGAAACCTTTACCGCCTTGGCAAAACATTGTGATGTGCATTTGTTTTTTACTAATGGCTGTCGAGAATATTGGGGCGATGTGGTGGATCTGCGTTTTCATCAGCGTTTGGCTCAGATTCAACGTGTTTCTTATCACCATCCTGAAAAAACCTTGGGTTATACGCCTCAAACGGATACGAGTTTGGCATTCACCGCAACAGAAGAAACCTTATTTGAAGGGCATTCCTTGTTGTCGAGTTGGGGGAAATTGGGGCGTGATTTTTTATATCTGCTGACCGAGTTAGAGCAACAAGAGAATGTACGCAGCATTGATGCCTATACGGATCTTGAAGAACGTCATTTACTTTCGCAAGTGCAGGCACGCATTTTAAATTTGGACGGCAAAACGGGTCTCAAAATGGCTAAAAATGACCGCACACTCACTTTCCATTCTTGCCACAGCCCAATGCGAGAGGTGGAGGTGTTGCATGATTATTTATTACATTTATTTCAAGCCGAACCTGATTTGACACCAAAAGAGATTGTGGTCATGGTGGCGGATATCGATCGCTACACCCCTTATATTCAAGCGGTATTTGGGCAAAAAAATACATCAAACCAAGCACTGATTCCCTTTTCCATTTCCGATAACAAATTATCAGAAAGTGATGTGCTGATTGCCAGTTTTCTTCGTTTATTGCATTTACACAAACTTCAGTTTAGTGCAGAAGAGGTGTTGGCGTTATTGGATATTCCTGCCATTCGTCATCAATTTCAGATTGAATTAGCGGATTTAGAGCAGATTCATTATTGGGTGTCGCAATCAGGGATTCGTTTTGGTTTGGCAAAACAGGATGAAAGCCAGCAAACGAACTACAACGCATGGCAGGCGGGATTAGAACGGATGTTGCTAGGCTATGCGATGCGAGAAGAAAATGGCATTTGGCAAGACAGCCTTGGCTTTGATAATAGTTATGGGCTAGGTGGGCAGTTGGCTGGCAAACTGGCGGCATTTATTGCCTGTTTATTTGATTGGCAGAAGCAAACAGAAACCCCTCACCAAGTTGAAGATTGGCAACATTTGCTGAAAAATCTCTTAACGAATTTCTTTGCTGTGGAGGAAAATAACCGTGCCACATTGCTTTATATGCAAGAAGTGATCGAGCAATGTCTGGCAGAGATTCAGCAAACTCACTTTGAACAACCGATTCAAATTGATGTCATTGCCGAAGTGTTAGGAAGTGTTTTAGAAGATGACCCCAACACCATGAAGTTTTTGGCGGGCAAAGTGAATTTCTGCACCCTGTTACCTATGCGTTCCATTCCCTTTAAAGTGGTGTGTTTATTAGGCATGAATGATGCGGATTATCCTCGCCAACAAACCCCAAACAGTTTTGATTTGATGCAGTATGATCGTCGCAAAGGGGATCGTTTCCGTCGTGATGATGATTGTTATTTATTTTTAGAAGCTTTATTGTCAGCACAAGACTATTTTTATGTGAGTTTTGTTGGGCGTTCGATCATTGATAATCAAGCCAAAGAGCCTTCTGTTTTAGTCAGTCAGTTATTGGATTATTTGGTGGACAAACTGCCAGAAGATGCAGGAAAAGATTGGCGAAATGAACTGGTTGAACAGCACCCGATGACGGCATTTAGCCCTGAAAACTTTTCGAAAACCTATCGCACTTTTGCCAACCAATGGTTGCCTTTAGCATGCCAAGAAAAAGCGGATCACTATGAAAATTTTATTCAGCCCATTGAACAAGCGATTTTGCCCGATGATCGTGAAATTACCTTATCTGAATTGATCAGTTTTGTGCAAAATCCTGTGGCGTTTTTCTTTCGACGTCGTTTAGGTGTGTATTTCAGTGCATGGCAAGAAAGTATTCCTGATACGGAAAATTTTACTTTAGATGCCTTAACACAATATGCCATTAATGATGCCTTATTGTATTGTGATGAGCAGGCGAGTCAGCAGTTATTTGAGCAATTAAAAATTAAAGGGATTTTGCCACGCGGTGAATTTGGCAAGATTTATGCCGAAAAGCAACAGCAAGCCATTGAAACATTAAAGCAAAACATTGCCCCTTATTTGCAACAAGATTACAGCATGCAATCCGTGGATTTGCTGATTCAGACCCGTTTAGGTGAGGTGCGTTTAGTGGGCAATATTGATCGGTTATACCAAGGTCGCCGTATTAGTTGGCGAGTGGGAACGGTGCGAGATGTTCATTTAATTGAGGTGTGGATGGATTACTTAGCCCAATGTGCAAGCTGTCCTGAAGGGAATGTGGAAGCACCGATTTATTATGATAAAGAAAAAGCCTATCGTTTTACGCCACTTGAAGCAAACGACAATGGCACTGTGCAAGCACAAGCATTGGCACAACTAACCGTTTATCTAGAAAGCTATTTGCAAGGCTATCAACAGATACAATTAGTGCCGACAACAGGGATTAAAGCCTATTTGAATGCCATTGAAGATCAAAGTGCGGTGGATTTTGAAAAAGTTTTGCAAAAATTACAGCACATTGCAGAGGGGGATTTCATGCGAGCAGGCGATATTTATTGGCAACGAATTTTTGCTCAACAACGGTTTGATCAAACCATGATCGAGCAAATTAATCAGCGTACTCAAGAGTGGTTTGCGTTGATGTTTGCCCACCTTGAATAACGCAAAAACAAGAAAAATCCGCCTTAATTTTCACCTTGAGGCGGATTTTTTATGCTACAAATACAACGCCATCACAATGGCATTTTCTCGTTTGCCATCTGGCGTAGGATAGTAATTTTTACGGATATCAACCTCATTAAATCCGACTTGTTCATATAAGGTTTTGGCAACGAAATTGGATTCTCTCACTTCCAACCATAAGGTTAAAATGCCTTTTTCTTTCAATGTTTCCACTAAATGCACTAACAGCGTTTTGCCTATCCCTTTCCCTTGATAGGCAGGATCAACGGCAAGATTAAATAAGGTGGCTTCGTCTAAAACAGTTTGACAAATGGCGAAGGCAACAAGCTGTTCCTCTTGCATGACTTTGAGATTGACATAGCGATCGCCATGAGTGTTTTTCAGCGTGCCTATTGTCCATGGGGTAATGTGGGCGGCTTGTTCGATCTCAAATAGTCGATCAAAATCCACCTCTTTAATCGGTAAAATGCTTAACATGCGGGACTCGTTTGAATTTGTTGCCATAATTGACGTTTAGCTTGGTGACTTTGTTGAAATGCTGTCCACTCGGGAGATTGCCAAATGGCATTAGCCTGTTGGCAAAGGGCTAAAGTGCGGTCAATTTTTTCCGTATTTTGACTTAATAGCCAATAGTTGAGTGGGTGGCTGAGTTTTAAGTATTGTGCTTGCTGAAAAGAAACATGGAGATATTGTGTGAGAGTAAGCTGCAAACTGCATAAAATATCTTTCAACAACGGGGCGTGAGCTTGAATAGGATCATCGCTGATGATGATTAAACGAATCTCAGGATCCACAGCAATATTCACCATGCCTTTTAATCGTTCAGGGTGTTTGAGCTGCCATTGGGTAATGCCCATTTTTTGGAGGAGAAGATCTCGTCTATTCATTCTATTTCTTCATTGCGGGAGGGTTTTCTTTTATAATGCCGCTAATTTTAACCAATAACCTATAGGATTAACAGCGTGATTTCTCTTGAAAGCCAAGTCTTGCAACGCCATCCCCATTTCTTTCAACATAAATCCCTTCTTTTTGCAGGGGGCATTCATGATGATTTCCCTAAACAAATCGGCTCTCAGCAAGTGAAAGTGTGGAGTGGGTATTTTGATTATGCACGGCAGCACGCAGAGGTGGATTTTTCTGCCACCTGTTCAGAACAGGCGGATTTATTGGTTTTTTACTGGACGAAAAACAAACAAGAAGTGCAATTTCAATTGATGCAATTACTGGCTCAAGCAAACGCAGGGCAAGAAATGTTGATTATTGGGGAAAATCGCTGTGGTGTGCGTTCAGTCGAAAAAATGTTATCCCCTTATGGTGAGATTGCCAAAATAGATTCTGCACGCCGTTGTGGGTTATATCATTTTTGTTTAAAAAATCCACCGCACTTTGCGTTAGAAGACTATTGGAAAACCTATCAGCATCCGAAATTGAAGGGATTGACGGTATATAGTTTGCCTGGTGTATTTAGTGCGAATGAATTAGATGTGGGCACAGATTTATTGCTTTCAACCCTCAATCAACCTCTACGGGGTAAGGTGTTGGATCTCGGTTGTGGGGCTGGGGTGATTGGCAGCTACATTAAGCAACAATATCCGAAAGCCGACGTGTTAATGAGCGATATTCATGCCATGGCGATAGCTTCAGCAACTCGCACTTTAGCGGAAAATCAATTGGAAGCAAGGGTGGTGGCAAGCGATGTGTTTTCACACATTGAGGGAAAATTTGATTTGATTATTTCTAATCCGCCTTTCCATGATGGCATTGACACCGCCTATCGTGCGGTGAGCGAATTGATCTGCCAAGCAAAATGGCATTTAGCACAAGGTGGTGAATTGCGAATTGTGGCGAATGCCTTTTTACCTTATCCCGATTTACTGGATAAGCATTTTGGACATCATCAAGTACTGGCTAAGAGCAATAAATTTAAAGTGTATTCTGTTGTAGGCTAAATGCAAAAGAGGAAAACGGGGGAAAATAATGGACCACCCCCGTTTAGATTATTTGCTATGACTTGATTGCTCCGTCAAATAATCTAGCACTACTTGATGATGATTGGCTGTTTTAAATTGCTTAAACACCTGTTCAATGTTGCCTTGTTCATTAATTAAAAAACTGATGCGATGAATCCCCTCGTAGGTTTTACCTAAAAATTTCTTTTCCCCCCACACGCCAAATTGATCCGCCACTTGATGATCTTCATCGGCAAGCAAATGAAAATTCAGTGCTTTTTTTTCAGTAAATTTAGCCAATTTTTCGGGGCTATCTGGGCTAATGCCTAAAATGACGACACCCAGTTTTTCTAACTCGGCTTTGCTATCACGCAATCCACAGGCTTGTGTATTACAGCCTGGTGTGAGGGCTTTCGGGTAAAAATAAACAAGAACTTTTTGCCCTGCAAATTGACTTAAAGAAATGGATTCTCTTGCTTGATTAAATAGGGTAAATTGTGGGGCAGGATCGCCGATTTGTAAGATTTTCATAAAAATCACCTTGCTCGAAATTACTTTATACAAAAAATTTAAAAAATTACTTGCAAATTCAAATCATTTTAGCGATCTTAAATCGAAATTTACAAGCAAACTCAACAATCAATATAGTGGATTCATTCTAAAAATGACAGCTATTTAAAAACTATAAGTATCCTCAGGAGGATTTATGTCATCGCATAATTATTTATTCTCAGGCAGTATCGTTGCTCTTGTTACCCCAATGGACGAATCAGGCGAAATCGATTTTGTCACATTGAAAAAGTTGGTGGAATATCACATTGCAGCAGGCACAGATGCCATTGTTTCGGTTGGCACAACAGGCGAGTCTGCCACCTTAAGTATCGATGAAAATGTTAAAACTATCCTGAAGACCTTGGAATTTGCAGATGGGCGTATTCCTGTGATTGCCGGCACGGGTGCGAATGCGACCAGTGAAGCCATCGTTATGACAAAATTATTAAATGACAGTGGCGTATCGGGTTGCCTGTCTGTGGTGCCTTACTACAATAAACCGACCCAAGAAGGAATGTATCAGCATTTTAAAGCCATTGCAGAATGCACGGATTTACCACAGCTTTTATATAATGTGCCAAGCCGAACAGGCAGTGATTTATTACCTGAAACCGTGGGGCGTTTAGCACAAATTAAAAATATTGTGGGTATTAAAGAAGCCACAGGGGATGTGAGCCGAGTGACCCGAATTAAGCAATTAGCGGGAGATGGATTTATTTTCTTAAGTGGTGATGATGCGACAGGGTTAGAATCCATGAAACTGGGTGGACAAGGTGTCATTTCTGTTACCAATAATGTGGCAGCAGCCGATATGGCAAAAATGTGTCAATTGGCGTTAGCTGGGCAATTTGATGAAGCCGAAAAAATTAATGCACGTTTAATGGCATTACATCAAAATCTATTTGTGGAATCGAATCCGATTCCCGTGAAATGGGCAGCTTACCGTTTAGGTTTAATTGAAGCACCAACCTTACGTTTACCACTCACCATATTAAGTGAAGGTGCACAGTCCAAAGTGGAGGATGCACTAAAATCTGTCGGCTTGCTATAAGATGAATAAAAAAGAAGATTAGGGTCTGTGTTGACAGACCCTAAACTTTTATTCCATGTTGCTGTCAAAGTGCGGTAACGTTTAACACAGAATAATTTGAGGAAAAATGTATGAAAAACTGGCTATTACCTTTTGCGTTGTTAGGTACACTTGCGGCATGTTCTACCAGTAATGAAAGTAAGCAGCGTGCAAACGATACTTATCAAAAATCTGATGAGGCATTACCAGCGTTTTCACCACTGGCAAGCGGTGGCGTTAATTTACCGAAAGTCGACAGCACTTATCAGCTTCCTCAAGTGAAAGTGCAAAAAGCAGAAAATGTTGATATTCGTCCCCCTGAAATACCAAGGGCTATTATTCATAATTCTGTTGCCCAATTTGATGGGGAGCGTGCAGTTATTGCTTATCCTGCAGAAAAACAAGCGATTTACAGCCTTGAGCAAGTGGCACGCTTATTTAATGAGCAAGGCATCAAAACGCAATTAGCAGGCAATAAACTTACAACAGATTGGAGTCCATCAGGGCGAACAGATGAAATTGGTGATGTACAATTACGTTATGAGATAGAACAAGTCGGTGCGAAAGGGTACAGTGCGTTATTTGTGTCTGTCTTACAAGCCAAACGAGATAATGTCATTTTTACCCCCGTTCAGAAAGATAAACAGCGTTACACTTCTGATCGTTTGAATCAATTAGTTGGCGAGTTAAATCGTGTCTATCATAAACAAATGCAAGATTTGAACAATGCGGGCTTTAACCCAATTCAATCCGCATTAAGTAAAGATATTAATGGCAGAGAGGCATTGGCATTAAATGCGACCTTTAATCATGCATGGACAAAATTGGGTCAAGTGTTACCTCGTTTAGATTTTGAGATTAAAGATGAAATGATTGGACGAGGCACGCGAAAATTAGCCTACCGTCCATCAGGTAGCTCAATGTGGTGGCCATTTGGTGGCGGAGATAATTCCGATAACTTGTTGGAAAAAGGCACGTATTTTATGCAGTTAAGTGCGTTAGGTCAGCAAAGTGCGGTGGTTTTTACCGATGAAGAAGGCAGACAGCTCCCTACAGCCAAAGCACAGCGACTTTACCAAGCATTGCAAAACCTATTGGCAAAATAAGTTAAGGAAAACGACACAAAAACGGGTTATTTTGAACAACCTGATCTTTGCTAGTGCGAAGTGGGCGAGTTTCTATTATAATCGTGAGCATTTTGTGTCAACGAAAATATTTATAGGATAACAAGAATGTTAATTGAAAAACTTCACGGCATAACAAATAGTTGGATTTCAAAACTGGTGTTCGGTTTAATTGCTGTGGCTTTCGTGTTAAGTGGGGTTACGGGCTATGTCTTTACTAGCATTGATAATTCTGTGGCGAAAGTGAATGGCGAAGAGATCTCACAACGCACCTTTCATCAACGTTATGAGTCTGAATTTGAGCGTTTAAACCAACAATTAGGTGCCCAATTTGCGGCAGTCGCCAGTTCGGCAGATTTCGTTGCTAACTTAAGACAAAGTGTTCTCACCAGCTTAGTGAATCAAGAATTACTACGTCAATATGTCAATGAACTCAAACTAGACGTGAGTGATGAGCGTATTAAACAAGAAATTGTAACCAGCCAATTATTCCAAACAGAAGGGAAATTTGATAACAATTTATACCAAAGACGCTTACAACTGAATGGTATGACAGCGGATATGTATGCGGCTTATGTGCATGAAGCCTTACGTTTAGCACAATTGCAATCTGGTTTGGCTCAAAGTGCGTTTAGCGTGCCAGCACAGGAAGATCAATTAACAGAGTTATTCTTCCAAACACGTAAATTACGTTTAGCGAAATTTGATTTAGACAAAGAGATTGCAAAACAAACGGTAAGTGAAGAAGAAGTGAAGGCTTATTATGATGGAAATAAATCCGCCTTTGCTGTGCCAGAATTAGCCAAAGTACAATTTATTGAATTGACCCGAGCGGATGTTGAAAAAAATATTCAAGTATCCGATGTGGAAATTGCACAATACTATCAAGACAATAAAGCCTTGTATGTTTCTCAAGCACAACAACGTGTTTCACACATTGAATTAGCCACTGAACAAGAAGCACAAGAGGTGTATGCCGCATTAAAAGATGGGGCAAATTTTGCAGGCTTAGCCAGTGCCCGTTCACTGGATAAAATTTCAGCCGCCAATGGTGGAGATTTAAGTTGGTTATCTGCTGGTGGATTACCAAAAGCGTTTGAAGATGCCGCAAATGCCTTAGAAGTGGGGCAATTTAGCCAACCTGTAAAAGTGGATAGCCATTATCACATTATTTTGGTCACGGATCGTAAATCACCCGAAGCGTTACCATTATCCACTGTAAAAACACAAATTGCTGATCAAATCCGTCAAAATTTAGTGAATAATCAATACTTTTCACTTGAAAAACAAATTGCGGAAAAAGCCTTTGAAAATCCAGAAAGTTTAGAAAAAGCGGCAGCGGTGGCAGGTCTCACCATTCAAGAAACTGACTTTTTCTCAGCCAATGATATGCCAGCGAGTTTAAATTACCCTAATGTGGTGTCAGCTATTTTCCATTCTGATATTTCACAAGGTGGCGTAAACTCTGAGCCGATGACTGTGGGTGAGCAGCATTCTATCGTGGTGCGTGTCTTAAAAAATACGCCAGCAGGGGTACGTAGTTTAGAGGAAGCTAAAGCAGATATTGAAAATTATTTGAAACGTCAAAAAGCAGAAAATACAGTGTTAGCCGCCGTTTCTGAAGCGGCAAATACCTTAAACCAAGATCCAAATGCGAAAATTAATGGTGTTCAATTTGGTCAAGAAGAAAGTTGGGTGTTTGCTCAGAATAAAGATCCTGTACTTGCGAACAGTGTTTTTGCGATGCCATTTAAAGCAGGTAAAGCGAGTTATCAAGCAGCGAAAACAGGCAATGGT
Source organism: Pasteurella pantherarum (assembly GCF_049670885.1). Classification (GTDB taxonomy): domain Bacteria; phylum Pseudomonadota; class Gammaproteobacteria; order Enterobacterales; family Pasteurellaceae; genus Pasteurella. The sequence continues at coordinate 113,525 of NZ_CP187173.1, forward strand.
GAAATTGTATTGATTCAATTAAATCAAGTTGAACAAGGTTCCTTAACGGAAGAACAGAAAAAAGCATTCAATGCACAAGTGGCACAAACCCGTGAAATTGAATTACAAAATAATTTGATTCAAGCGTTACGAGCCAAAGCGAAAATTGAAGTGAATGAGAAATTCTTCCAACATGCTGATGAATAATCATTAACAAGATACAAAGCCTAGTGAATTCACTAGGCTTTTTGTTTTTCAAGTTTTGACAATGTTGAAGGGCAAAAAGTGCGGTGCAAAAATAAAAAGTTTTTCACTTAATTATTTGGATCGTCTTTCTGCCAACCCAGCCCAATGGCTTTATATAAATTTATTAAATTGACGCCTTGTGCAAGCTGGGTTTCTAGCAGTTTCTCTTTCAAAGTCAGTTCACTCAAACGAGCTTGAATCGTGCGATCAAAGGTTTGATTACCATATTGAAACAGTTTTTGTGTATCACGTGTTTGCTTTTGTTGTATGTTGAGTGTTTGTTGTAATAATTTGGCTTGTTTATGTAAAGCAAATTGCAGTTGATAGCGGTTTTCTACTTCGGTCAAGGCGTTAAGCAAGGTCTGGTCATATTGCAACAAGGCTTGCTTCAACTGTTCGTCAGCTTTTTCAATATTTGCCTGAATTCTGCCTGCGGTGAAAATTGGTAACTGTACGCTGGCATTAAACAAATTCTGCCAAGTGCTTAAGGTCGGAATTGGGCTGTCTAATTCAATTTGCCCTGTTTGCCAGAAAAATTGCAATTTAAAGCGTGGTAATAAATCTGCCTTAGCACTTGCTAATTTCGCTGCGTGGATTTGAATATTGGCACTTCTTGCTTGCAAATCAGGGCGTTGTTGCAATAGCTCACTTGGTTGTGTGCCTTTCGGTGCTTCAGGTAATTTTGTCAGCACATCATATTTTTTCAGTTGGGCTAAATCTAGCTTGAAAGTTTGTGGTGTTTGCCCTGTTAATACAGCAATAGCTCGTTGATAGGCATCAAATTGTGCCTGTAAAGTGGCTTGTTTGGCTTTTAGCCCTTGTCGTTGGCTTTTCATTTCATTGAGCTCGTAAGCAGTCACTTGCCCAGCTTGAAAACGCCCTTGTAGATAACGTTCTAATTGTTGTAACGCATTGTCTGTTTGCTGTAACAAAACCGCTTGTTTATGGTTATGTAAGGCTTTCAAATAATAATGGGCGATTTCATTGGCAACGAGCATTTGGCTACCATAAATTTGGGCTTGTTGTGCAATCACGGCGGCATTGGCTGCATAAAGATCACTTTGTTTTTGCCCAAAAATATCGGGTTCCCACGCAATGCTGATCCCACCATTTAAAATTTGGCTACTTATATCAAATTGTTCAACATCTATATGAGCCTTGCTTGCATTACCTGATGCACCTATGGTTGGAAAGAGAATGCCTCTTGCCATTTTTGTGATGGCTTTGGCTTCTTCAAGTTTACTTTTTGCGATTGCAATGTCTTTGTTGTGTTCCAATCCTTGCTGAATTAAATGGCTCAATTGTGGATCTTGCCAAGAATTCCACCATTGTTGAATAGCCGTTTTGCCTTGTGCATATTGTGCTTGTTCATATTGCGTAGGTAGCTCAACCTGTGATTTCACTGGCACCGTTGTATTTTGGCAACCACATAAAAGTGCGGTCAAAATTAAGGCTAAAATTGATTTTTGCATATTCTGCTCCTTGAGTTGCCTGAGGTTAGTTATGTTTAGCCAACATCGTTTTAAAACGCAAAATTGCCACAACAATGAAAAAAGCCCCCATTCCTGTGATGATCAACAAGCGATACCAAATCACAGAAAAACTGGCACCACGAAATAAAATATCTTGTCCGATAGAAATAAATTGCGTGAGCGGTGAAAATTGCATAACGTTTTGCACCCATAACGGCATATTTTCGGCGGGAGATAAACTGCCCGATAACAAATAAAGCACGATATAAACAGGGATACTTAACAAACTGAATTGAGGCATTGTCGGTGCAATTGTGGCGAGATAAATCCCAAGCCCCGCCATTGATGATATATAAATCCCTTTGCTTAGTAGAAATAAGCCAATTGAACCATTTAAGGGCACGCCAATAAATTTGTGTACCACAAAATAAAGGGATAAAAAGGCAGCGACTAAAATAATCAACCCATTAGCTAGCACTTTGGCAATCACAATTTCACTTGCACTGACTGGCATGACTAATAATTGTTCTATTGTGCCGTGTTCTCGTTCGCGAATGACGGCTGCCCCAACCAAAATCAGCGTGAGCAATGTCGCATTACCTGTAATTTGCGTGATCGGCATATGCCATTCAGTACTTAAATTACTATTAAACAACACGTTGATTTTGGGCGTGATCAGCGTGAAATCGACTTTTTGCTTAGACAAGTATTCCGTAATTTGTTGTTGGATGATTTGTTGAATGTAGCCAGCTCCGATCGCTGCTTGAGACATCGCCGTCGCATCCACTAATAATTGTAATTCTGGCTGACGGTTGGCAAGTAAATCTTGGCTAAAATGCGAAGGAATTGTTAAGACAAAAATATAGTCGCCGTTATCCATTGCCTCATCAATTTGATCTGCTTGAATTTGCACAACACGGCTAAATTGTGGTGCGAGCATCGCATCTTGTATGCGATAAGATAAGCTACTTTGATCCTGATTTAACACCGCCACGGTGGCATTTTTCACTTCGGTTGTGATCCCTTTTGCCACAGAGTAAATGGTCACCGTAAAAATGATGACAACCAACACAAATAAAGTGAAGTCGCTGAAAAAGCTTTTGATTTCTTTACCGCATAAGAAATAAACATTTTTTAACCATTGTTTCATCTTATTTCTCCTGCTTTTTCAAAAGTAAACAAGTGATAAACAAATAACTGGCGAAAAACAGCAACAAAATGCCATACAGCGAAAAGAATTGAGTAAACCCCAGTCCTTTGGTGAATGCACCCAAGCTAATTAAGTGATACCAACTGGTTGGGAAGCTCAGCCCCATCCAATAACCAAGCCCCGTTAAGGTTGAACGAGGGTAGAGCAAGCCAGAAAAGTTAATCGTCGGAATGATACTGATAATTGCCGTTGCAAAAATTGCGGCAACTTGCGAATGCACGAAAGCAGATATTAATAAACCAAATGCAGTTGCCGCTAAGATGAGGCACAAAGCCCCTACTGTCATTGCCCAAAAAGACCCTTTCATTGGTACATCAATCACATAAATCGTCAGCAACACGAGCATCAGGTAATTGACCATCGCCAACATCACATAAGGCATTTGTTTGCCCAATACATATTGCAAAACACTGGCAGGTGAACTGGATAAATTGGTAATTGAACCAATTTCTTTTTCTCGCACAACGGCAAGTGCGGTCATCATTGCAGGAATAAGCATTAAGGTCACCATTATCAGCCCTGGTGAAATAGCGTTTACACTACGGAATGTTTGGTTATACAGAAAACGCACTTCAAGCGTCGCTGGAACGGGAAGTGTAATCCCTTGTTCGGCATAAAGTTGTTTGTGATATTGCACCAGAATTTGTTTGACGTTGGCAACGATATTTTCCCCAGTAAAGGGCATTGAACCATCAATATAAAAGGCGACTTCAGGTTTTCTGTTTTGTAATAAATGTTTGCCAAAATTCGGTGGAATTTCGATGACTAAACGTGCTTTCCCTGTTTTTAGAAATTCGTTTAAATTTGACCGCACTTGTAGGTAAGGCAGTTCTTTAAAATAAGCAGAACCACTAAATTGCTCAACTAGCATTCGGCTTTCATTGCTTTGATCTTGGTCTAAAACCGTAAAACTCAGTGCGTTAGTATCAAAGGATAGCCCCCAGCTTCCTGTAAACAGTAACAAAATCGGACCAAAAATCGCAAAGAGTAAACGAATACGATCTCGCAGAATCTCTTTGCTTTCACGCAAGGCAAACGTCCAAATGCCATTTAACCACGCACAAAGCGTATTGTTGGCGGGTGGTGCCTCAATAAGTGCGGTCGAATTTTCGGTTTTTTCTTCAATGTGAGCATTGGATTCGGTGAGTTGATCCGATTGTTCGGCGAGAAAAGCAATAAAGGCTTCTTCTAAGCTAGCCGCTTGTCGTTGCTGTTGTAAGGCTTCTGGCGTGCCCACGGCAAGCACTTGCCCACGATGCATTAAGGATATGCGATCGCAACGTTGAGCCTCGTTCATAAAATGGGTGGAAACAAAAATCGTGATTTTGTCTTCACGGGATAATTGAATTAAATATTGCCAAAACATATCACGAGCCGCAGGGTCAACGCCTGATGTTGGTTCGTCTAAAATCAGCACTTTCGGGTGGTGTAAACAGGCTGCCGCTAACTGTAAACGCTGTTTAACACCTAGCGAAAGTTGTTTCGGATAATGGTTGGCAACTTGGCTTAATTGAAATTGTTCGAGGGCGTGTTCCACCGCAAGCGAACGTTTTTTAAGCGGTAAACCATACAGTTTGGCACGTAGTTCTAAATTTTGTCGAATGGTTAATTCTTCGTATAACGAAAACGATTGTGACATATAGCCCACTTGCTTGCGAGTTTCAATATCGCTGGAATCGACTGATTCCCCCAGCAATGTTGCAGTACCTTCGGTTGCATCAAGCAAGCCCGTTAGCATTTTCATTGTGGTGGTTTTGCCACAGCCATTTGAACCGAGAAAACCAAAAATTTCCCCTTGAGCAATTTGGAAACTCACGTGATCCACTGCCGTAAACGTACCAAATTGTTTCGTTAAATCGTTCGCTTCAATGGCAAAAGGCAGATTTGGATCAGCAATAAAAGGCGGAATATCTGACAGCCAGTGGGTTTGTTTGGTTTCGGGTAACAGTTTGATGTAGGCCTGCTCTAAGTTATCGCTTTGTGTTTGTTGTAAAACTTGTTGGGTTGGTGCACAAATAAGAATTTTGCCATCGTCCATTGCAATTAAATATTCAAACTGCTCCGATTCCTCAATATAGGCTGTTGCGACCATGATGGTCATCGCAGGGTTTTCATTGCGTAGCTCATTGACTAACACCCAAAACTGACGGCGAGAAAGAGGATCAACGCCCGTTGTAGGTTCGTCTAAAATTAATAAATCAGGATTATGAACCAAAGCACAGCACAAACTCAGTTTTTGTTTCATACCGCCCGATAAATTGCCAGCGGCACGTCTAGCAAAAGGGGATAGCCCCGTCGCAGACAGAAGACGTTGAATGCGTTGTTGGCGTTGCGATCGATTTAAACCGAATAGGCGTGCGTGAAATTCGATATTTTCATAGACGGATAAGGTTGGATACAGATTTTTGCCTAGACCTTGCGGCATAAAGGCGATGCGAGGTAACAAGCTTTCACGTTCAGATTTAATACCTTGATGTAACCCAAAAACCTCCACTTCCCCTTGCTGCAAGATTTTTACCCCCGCAATTAAGGATAATAAAGTGGATTTTCCTACACCATCAGGACCAATCAATCCTACCGTGCAGCCAGCGGGTAAGGTTAAAGATACTCGATCAAGTGCGGTCGTTTTTTGGTAAGAATGTGATACTTCTCGCAATCGAATAGCATCCATTGCACACCTCTATTCTTTCGGTAATTTTACCTGAAGATCCGCAGACCAATCATCTGCATTATGTAAGCGAACAAAACCATTGCCCGTCATTCCAGCTTTTAAATAATCTGCATATTTTGTTGCGATATCTTGTGGAATTTGCAACTTCACTTTGAACATCAATTTTTCTCGTTCACTTTGCGTTTCCACAAATTTTGGGGTGAATTGGGCTTCTGAAGCAATATAAGTGACTTGGGCTGGGAAGACGGCATCTAATCCGTCAAACAGGATGCGCGCTTCACTGTTTAAGGGGATTTGATTGACGATAGGTGCTGGGAAAAACAAGTTCATACTCGCATCGGTTAAATCAATAATGCTTGCAATTTTATGCCCAGGTGCAATGACTGCCCCCAGTTCAACGAGACGATATTCAATGCGACCAGCTTTGGGTGCTTTGATATGCAGATCATTTAATACGCTTTGGGCTTGCAGGAGTTGTGCTGTGGCTTGTTTTACCACGCTTTCGGCTTCTTCAATCCCCGATTGCAACGCATTCAAACTAGCAAAAGCCGCATCACGCAGGGCAATGCGTTTAGTTAATTCGCTAGAGGAAATCAGTTTATCTTTGAAAAGTTGTTGAGCATTATCAACATCAAGTTGAGCGGTGTTGAGTTGTTGCTGTTGGGCGTTGAATTGGGCTTGAGTGCGTTTAACTGCTTGTTGTGCTTGTTCGACTTTGGCTTTTGCTGTATCGACTTGTGCTTGAATACTGTCGGCAGAAAGGGTGGCAAGTAATGTGTCTTGTGCTACATATTGCCCTTCTTGCACAAAGATCTGCTCCACGCGTCCTGCATATAAACTGGCGACATCTAAGCGAGCAAACTCCAAGCGACCGTTAGACTGAACAATATGAGCATCTTGCTCTGGTTGATGATAGTGCTGCCAATAAACGCCAAAGCCTATCGCCAAAATCAGGATCAAAAACAGTCCTTTTTTCATTACACTCCTCCTTATGCTGAAAGAACGATAATGTGGTGAAAATTATAGCACAAATCGTAAATGGTTGGAAAAAATTGCTAGAATTTGACCGCTCTTTATGGTATAAAGCACCCCGTTATTTTGACTTTTGAAAATAACACACACATTTATTATTAACTTAGACATCACACACATATCGTGAAGGTAAATCGGGGTGCCAAACGGTCGATTTACTGGGTATGTGGAGGCTAAACCCCAATTAAAAGGAAATATTATTATGGCACAAGTTTCAATGCGCGATATGCTACAAGCTGGCGTTCACTTCGGTCACCAAACTCGTTACTGGAACCCAAAAATGAAACCATTCATTTTCGGACCACGCAACGGTGTTCACATCATTAACTTAGAAAAAACAGTTCCTATGTTCAATGATGCGTTAGTTGAATTAACACGTATTGCGGGTAACAACGGTAAAATTTTATTCGTTGGGACAAAACGTGCAGCCACTGAAGCAGTGAAAGCAGCAGCATTAGACTGTCAACAATATTATGTCAATCACCGTTGGTTAGGTGGTATGTTGACTAACTGGAAAACAGTTCGTCAATCAATTAGACGTTTAAAAGATTTAGAAACTCAATCTCAAGATGGTACTTTCGACAAATTAACGAAGAAAGAAGCATTAATGCGTACTCGTGAGATGGAGAAACTTGAATTAAGTCTTGGTGGTATCAAAGAAATGGGTGGTTTACCAGATGCGTTATTCGTAATCGGTGCAGACCACGAGCACATCGCTGTTAAAGAAGCAAACAACCTAGGTATTCCTGTATTTGCTATCGTTGATACTAACTCAGATCCAGATGGTGTTGATTTCGTTATCCCAGGTAACGATGACGCAGCACGTGCAATCCAATTATATCTTTCAGCAGCAGCAGCGGCAGTTAAAGAAGGCCGTAACCAAGACGCTGTATCTGAAGAAAACTTTGTAGCAGAAGCTGAGTAATTCAGGTAGATAAGGCGAAAGCCCTTATTATTAATCACAACGATTAATTGGTTAGCAGGGGGCTTAGGTAAGTTCCCTGCTTTTTTATACGAAAGTGCGGTTAAAAAATTGCACAAATCAAGCGGACAGAGGATTAAAAAATGGCTGAAATCACAGCATCATTAGTAAAAGAACTTCGTGAGCGTACTGGCGCAGGTATGATGGAATGTAAAAAAGCGTTAGTGGAAGCGAATGGTGATATTGAATTAGCAATCGACAATATGCGTAAATCAGGTCAAGCAAAAGCGGCTAAAAAAGCGGGTCGTGTTGCTGCAGAAGGTGTAATCCTTGCTCGCGTTGGCGCTGGTTTCGGTGTATTAGTTGAAATGAACTGTGAAACTGACTTCGTAGCAAAAGATGCTGGTTTCTTAGGTTTAGCAAATGAAGTAGCTGACTATGCATTAGCAAACAAAGGTGTGGCAATCGAAGCACTTCAAGCACAATTTGAAGAAAAACGTGCAGCATTAGTGGCTAAGATCGGTGAAAATATGAACATTCGTCGTGTTCAATTCTTAGATGGCGATGTTGTAGGTTCATACTTACACGGTGCGAAAATCGGTGTATTAGTGGCGGGTAAAAACGCAGACGAAGAATTACTTAAGAAAGTGGCAATGCACGTTGCGGCAAGCCGTCCAGAATATGTTAACCCATCTGATGTGCCTGCTGATGTTGTTGAGCACGAGCGTCAAATCCAAGTTGACATCGCAATGCAATCTGGCAAACCACGTGAAATCGCAGAGAAAATGGTTGAAGGCCGTATGAAGAAATTCACTGGCGAAGTGTCATTAACGGGTCAACCATTCGTAATGGAACCTTCAAAATCTGTAGGTGAATTCTTAAAAGAAAGCGGTGCTGAGGTAACTAACTTCGTACGTTTCGAAGTGGGTGAAGGTATCGAAAAAGTTGAAGCTGACTTCGCAGCAGAAGTTGCAGCAATGCAAAAAATCTAATGATGAAGTAAATGAAAAGCCAGCGTAATGCTGGCTTTTTTGTTTTTAGAGAAAAGGGAAATGCCTTGAAAGGTGTTGAAAAAGCACCGCACTTTAACACCACTTCAGCATGAGAATAAATAAGCCTCAAAAAGTGCGGTAGATTTTTTGAACGTTTATTTAACTTCTCTAAACATAATTTCGCTTGGAATAACTGAACCTTGCCAATAAAGCTCGCTTGCCACGTTTTGGGCTAATTCCAAGAAAGATTGGGCAATTTCGCTGTCTGGAGCAGCAACAACGGTCGGCGTGCCTTGATCTAAATCCTCACGTAAACGAATATGCAAAGGCTGTTTCCCCAACACTTTCACGTTGTATTTTTCGGCAATGCGTTCAGCACCCCCAGTGCCAAAAATGGCCTCATGCTCGCCACAGTGGCGACAAATATGCATCGACATATTTTCGATAATGCCAAGAACAGGCACAGAAACCCGTTCAAACATGGCAATACCTTTGATCGCATCCAGTAGGGCAATATCTTGTGGGGTTGTGACAACAATGGCACCCGTGACAGGAATTTGTTGAGAAAGGGTCAATTGGATATCCCCCGTACCTGGTGGCATATCGATCACTAAGTAATCTAGATCAGGCCACAGGGTTTCTTGCAAAAGTTGACTTAACGCACTGCTCGCCATTGGGCCACGCCAAATGGTTGCACTGTCAGGCTCCATGAGAAAACCAATGGAATTGGCAAATAAACCATGGGCTTGAATCGGGGTGATGTGTTGATTATCTGGTGAAGTAGGACGCTGATTAGCCACGCCTAGCATATGGGGAATGGATGGACCGTAAATATCCGCATCTAAAATCCCCACTCGTGCCCCTTGTTTTTGTAAGGCAAGGGCTAAATTCACGGAAACGGTGGATTTCCCCACGCCACCTTTTCCTGATGTGACCGCAATAATGTTTTTTACCCCTTTAACCGCTGGGTGATTATTGGCACGCTTTAAGGTCGCAATTTGATAATGGCATTGCCATTTGATGTTGTGACATTCACTTTCCTTTAATAAGGCAGTGTGTACATCCTGTTTTAATTGTTCAAATCCACTTTTCCATGCAAAAGGCATGCTAAGTTCAATGCGTAATGTTTCCCCGCCTTTTTCAATTTTTTTGACGGCATTAAGGGCGATTAAATCTTTTTGTAAACTTGGGTGTTGAAATTGTTGTAAGGTCGTTTGAATCGCATTTTTTTGCGATTCCGTTAGGTTTTCAGAAAATAAAATTCCCATCTATTTTATCCTGTTTTATGCCGTGTTACGGCGGTTATTAGGGCATTTCATGAAAGCCCTAGTGAATCACTCAACTATATTTAACCACGAACCTCCAAAACTGTTAAGTAGAAAAGTGGAAAAGTGCGGTTAAAGTAGAAAAAATACGGTGAATAAGGTAACATAAGCACCAATTTTTTTGTGAAATATAGGAATTAATCAATGGCGAGTTCAGCACGTAATATTTTAGTGACTTGTGCCCTACCTTATGCAAATGGTGCAATTCATTTAGGGCATTTATTGGAGCATATTCAAGCGGATATTTGGGTGCGTTTTCAACGTATGCGTGGTCATCAGGTGTATTTTATTTGTGCGGATGATGCACACGGCACGCCGATTATGTTGAATGCAGATAAATTGGGAATCTCGCCTGAAGAATTGATCGCTCGCTCTAAAGCGGATCACGTGGCGGATTTTGCTGGCTTCAACATTAGTTATGATAATTATCACTCCACCCATAGCCCTGAAAATGAATATTACACCGCTGAATTATATAAAAAATTGCGTGCCAATGGCTTTATTAAAAGCCGTACCATTTCACAATTATTTGATCCTGAAAAAGGGATGTTTTTGCCTGATCGTTTCGTTAAAGGCACTTGTCCGAAATGTAAAGCCGAAGATCAATATGGCGATAACTGCGAAGTGTGTGCCTCCACTTATAGCCCAACAGAGCTGATTCATCCTCGTTCTGTGGTGTCGGGAGCCACCCCTATTTTGAAAGAATCGGAACACTTTTTCTTTGATTTACCTGCCTTTGAAAACATGCTGAAAGCCTGGACGAAATCTGGTTCACTTCAACCTGAAATTGCCAACAAAATGCAAGAGTGGTTTGAGGCAGGGTTGCAACAATGGGATATTTCTCGTGATGCCCCTTATTTCGGCTTTAAAATTCCCGATACAGAAGACAAATATTTCTATGTTTGGCTGGATGCACCGATTGGTTATATGGCATCCTTCAAAAATCTTTGTGACAGAAACGGCGTGAATTTTGATGATTTCTGGAAAAAAGACAGCACTGCTGAGCTTTATCATTTCATTGGTAAAGATATTGTGTATTTCCACAGCTTGTTTTGGCCTGCAATGTTGGAAGGCTGTGAATTGCGTAAGCCGACCAATGTATTTGCCCACGGTTATGTGACCGTAAATGGCGTGAAAATGTCGAAATCTCGTGGTACCTTCATTCAAGCCTCTACTTATTTACGTCATCTTGCCCCAGAATATTTACGTTATTACTATGCGGCAAAATTAAACAATCGTATTGAAGATTTAGACTTAAATCTTGAGGATTTTGTGCAACGTTTAAATGCGGACGTGGTGAACAAATTCGTCAACCTCGCTTCACGCAGTGCAGGTTTTATTACCAAACGTTTTGAGGGCAAGTTATCTAGCGACGTCGCTGAGCCTGAATTATTGGCAGAGTTTGTGGCGAAAGCGGAACAGATTGCCACTTATTATGAAGAACGTGAGTTTGGTAAAGTGGTGCGAGAGGTGATGCAATTAGCGGATAAAGCCAATAAATACATTGATGACAAAGCCCCTTGGGTAATCGCGAAAGAAGAAGGTCGTGAAGCTGAATTACATGCTGTTTGCTCCATGGCATTACAATTATTCCGTGTGCTTGCTATTTATTTAAAACCTGTGATTCCACAAATTATCGAACGTGCAGAAGCCTTCTTACAAGATGAATTTACTTGGGAAAGTTTGCAACGTCCATTAGTGAATCATCCGATTTTGCCATTTAAAGCACTGGCACAACGTTTAGATCCAAAACAAATTGAGGCGATTGTGAATGAAACCAAAGAACAATTTGCCCAACAGCAAGCCCTAGAACAAAAGAATGCGGCACAAAAAAATACAGCCCAACAAAATGCTAAAAGTACATCACCAGATAGCACAACGGTTGAACCTATTGCCGACACCATCACCATTGATGACTTTGCCAAATTAGATTTACGTGTGGCAAAAGTGCTGAAATGCGAAGCCGTGCCAGAATCCAATAAATTATTGCGTTTTGAATTGGATTTGGGCGACCATACTCGCCAAGTGTTCTCAGGTATTAAAGAAGCCTACAACCATCCTACGGAATTAGAAGGGCGTTTTGTGATTATGGTAGCCAATCTCGCTCCACGTAAAATGCGTTTCGGTGTTTCAGAAGGCATGATTTTAAGTGCGGGCACGGGCGGTGCGGATCTGTTCTTACTGAATGCCGATGCTGGCGTGAAAGCAGGCATGCAAGTGAAATAATTGAGACCGTTATTGAAAAAAGTGCGGTCGAAAAAAGAAAAATATTGACGGTACTTTGGTTGAAAAGCTAATAGGGCAGCGTAATCGCTGCCCTTGTTGTTTTCCTTAAATGGAATACGGCTTACGGAGCCAATCGGGCTGTTTTACCATCTCATCCAGAAGAAATAAGAGAAGCAACCAATAATGGCAACACAAATAATGTTTAGCAAGAGCCCCACTTTTGCCATTTCAGATTGACGAATAAAGCCTGTGGAGAAAACAATCGCATTTGGCGGTGTCGCAATAGGTAACATAAAGGCACAAGAGGCACCCGTTGAAATGATGGCGGCTAAGGAAAGCTCAGGTAAATTGAGCGAGTTTGCCACGGAGATAAAGATCGGCATCAATAAGGCAGCACTGGCGGTGTTGGAAGTGAATTCCGTTAAAAAAACGATAAACGCACTTAGAACCAATGTCATCAATAACCAATGCTGATTGCCCACGAAATTGACGATGGTATCAGCCAAAATTTTACTGGCACCCGTATTTTGCAGCACAATACTTAGCACTAAGCCACCACCAAAGAGCATTAACACGCCCCATTCTGTTTTTTCTTGGATTTGTTTCCACGTCGCCGCCCCACTCATGGCGAGAATGACCACCGCACTCATGGCAATGACCGTATCAAAGTTTTTGATTTGGGCAGGCAAACTTAAAAATTCACGAATATAAGGTTCAATAAATTTACTGGCAATGAGTAACAGGGCGGTGATCACGAAAATGATTAAGGTGAATAAGCGAATGCCCGTCAGTGAGATGTCTTCAATATCCACTTTAAAAGGCACATTAAAATTCGGCTTTAACACCACCAACAAGGAAAGAATCATCGCAGGCATAATCAACATCATAATCGGCATTCCATAAGGTAACCATTCACTAAAGCTGATGTTGGTTAGTAATGCAATTAATGCATTAGGTGTACTGCCCACCAGTGTGCCAATTCCCCCAATGTTGGCACTAAACGCAATGCCTAATAGCACAAACACATAAAGACGACGATTTTCCTCCATGTTAATTTTGCTCAAAATCCCAAGGGTCAGGGGTAACATCATTGCCGCCACGGCGGTGTTATTAATAAACATCGACAGGAACGCCGTCACCGTAAAGAGATAAACAATGGTCAGCTTTAAACTGCCTTTAGCCAAGCGAATAATATGCCCTGCAATCCAAAGATCGATTTTTTGAATCCGCAATACGGCGGCAATCACGAATCCCCCAAAGAACATAAAAATGATTGGCTTTGCAAAAGGGGTGAAGGCGGCTTCCGTGGGTAGCACCCCTAAGAAAATGGCAAAGAGGGGAACAAGTAACGAGGTGATAGTGATGTGAAACGCTTCGGTTAACCATAAAATGGCCACAAAAACTAACAGGGCAAGCCCTTTATTTTCTTGTGCCGAAAAAGGCAGAATCGTTAATAAGAAAAAAAACAGTAGGGTACTAAAGGCTAAAATAATGTAACCTCGAATGGTTTTATTGTTCATAAACTCTCCTATTATCAAAACATTATTAAATTTAACAAACTATTAACAGTTTAGATATGACTTTTTTCTGAACAACGCAGATTTTTTTATCCATTTTTTACCCGTTAAGGCTGGAAGAGAGGCGTGAGGTGAAATGGAATAAATTCACGAAAAGGCAGATTATCTGCTATAATTCACGCCATTTTCATCAACTGAGATCCCCTATGAAACAACTTTTTGCCACCACCGCACGTGGCTTTGAAGAATTACTTAAAGTCGAATTAACCGAACTGGGTGCCATCGATTGCCAAATTGCACAAGGTGGCGTGCATTTTCATGCCGATGAGGAAACCCAATACCGCATTTTGTTATGGACACGTTTGGCTTCCCGCATTTTATTGCCCATTGTAACCAGTAAAGTGTATAGCGATTTAGATTTGTATTCTGCGGTGATCGGGCAAAATTGGTTAGATTATTTTGATGAAAAAGCCCATTTTATGGTGGATTTTAACGGCACCAACCGAGAAATTCGCCACACCCAATTTGGTGCAATGCGAGTGAAAGACGGCATTGTGGATTATTTTGAACGTGCAGGAAAAGCCCGTCCGAATGTGGATAAAGACAATCCCGATATTCGCATTCACGCCTATTTAAATCGTGAAAACTTGGTGCTTTCCCTGGATTTAAGCGGTGATGCCTTGCATATGCGGGGTTATCGTGAAGACACGGGCAAAGCCCCTTTGCGGGAAACCTTAGCCGCCGCCATTGTGCTCCGTTCAGGCTGGCAAGTGGGTACACCGTTGGTAGATCCCATGTGCGGTTCGGGCACGTTGTTGATTGAAGCGGCACAAATGCAAGCCAATATTGCACCGCAATTACATCGTCTGCATTGGGGCTTTGATTTCTGGAAAGGGCACAATCAACAGGCATGGGACAAGGTGAAAGGCGAAGCCATTGCCTTGGCGGAACAAACGGCTAAGCAAAATCCGCAAGCCCATTTTTATGGTTTCGATTTAGATCATCGTGTGTTACAAAAAGCCAAACGCAACGCCCAAAATGCGGGCGTGGCTCATTTAATTCAGTGGCAACAAGGGGATGTGGCTGCCTTAAAAAATCCTGTTACCGACGAAAAAGGCACGCTGATTTGTAACCCACCTTATGGCGAACGTTTAGGCACCACACCTGCTTTAATTGCTTTATATTCCGTGTTCGGTCAGCGTTTGAAACAGCAGTTTGCCGATTGGAATGTGTCGATTTTCAGTGGCGAACCTGCCTTGTCAGATTGCTTACGTTTGCGTTCTCACCGTCAATTTAAAGCCAAAAATGGTCCGTTAGACTGTGTGCAAAAAAATTATCATATTAGCCCACGAGCGACCTCTCTCAGTGAAAGCAATGAGCAAAACTTTTCAGAAAAAGACCACACTTCTGAACCTGTTCAAGTGGCGGTGGATTTTGCCAATCGCTTACAAAAAAATAGCAAAAAAATTGAAAAATGGGCGAAACAACAAGGCATTAATGCCTATCGCTTATATGATGCGGATTTACCCGAATATAATTTAGCGGTGGATCGCTATGATGACCACATCGTGGTGCAAGAATATGCCGCACCGAAAAATATTGATGAAAACAAAGCACGCCAACGGTTATTAGATGCGGTGACAGCGACCTTGCAAGTGACGGGCGTGGAAACCAACAAACTGATTTTAAAAGTTCGCCAAAAACAAAAAGGCACCAATCAATATGAAAAGCTCGCCAACAAAGGTGATTATTTTTATGTGAATGAATATGGGGCAAAATTGTGGGTCAATTTAACGGATTATTTGGATACAGGCTTATTCCTTGATCACCGTTTAACCCGCAAAATGCTCGGCGAAATGGCAAAAGGCAAGGATTTTTTAAATCTGTTTGCTTACACTGGTTCGGCGACAGTTCATGCTGCACTGGGTGGGGCGAAATCCACCACCACCGTGGATATGTCAAACACCTATTTAAACTGGGCAGAACAAAATTTATTGCTCAATGATTTGGACGGCAAACCGCATAAACTTATTCAAGCGGATTGCTTACAGTGGCTTGCTCGTTGTGATCGTCAATTTGATCTGATTTTCGTGGATCCACCGACATTTTCTAACTCAAAACGCATGGAAGACAGCTGGGATGTGCAACGGGATCATATTAAGCTAATGACCCAATTAAAACGTATTTTACGCCCGAATGGCACCATCGTGTTTTCCAACAATAAACGAGGTTTCAAAATGGATCTTGAGGGCTTGGAAACGCTTGGCTTAAGTGCGGTGGATATTACCGCCAAAACCCTCCCACTGGATTTTGAACGCAATAAGCAAATTCATAATTGTTGGGTGGTGAGGGTGAAAGCCGACCTGTAAAGTAGTGTCAAAAGAATATGCCATTTTTGAATAGCGGAAGCCGAGTGTTCCGCTATTTTTTTTGGGCGTTTAAATTTTATTCAATATTCCTCTGGTTATTTTAAGTTTTTACAACTTTATTCTGTTTTTTATTTCCTCATCTTTACATTAATTGACATTTTCTATTTTTTGTATTTTATTAGCTTCAAATATACACTGGAGGTATAAAATAATGTCTCATGCGATTAAAAAACGAATTGCGTTGTTCCTTCAAGAACAAAACCTCAAAAAATCCGAAGGCGAACGTAAAAAGCTCGCTAAAGCCACTGACCCCACAGAGATCGAACATCTCACTCAACTCATTCAAGAATTTGATCAAAAATATCAATTTGATACATGGATAGCCAATGCGGCTAACGTGATGGCAAAACAACTCAAGTTTGGTACCCATATTGCGAAGGGCATTCATCCTGATACAAAAGGTGATAATGTGAATTTTCAACCAAGTGATTCGCTGCCACCTGAATATGTGGGTTCACAAAGTGTCAGTCATTTAGCACTCGATGCGAATGGAAATGCTGCGGCTCTTCCTCTTGCTTCCTTTTTCAATTTTATTGTTGATGAAGAAAAACAGCTTAAATTGCGAGATTTATTACTTGCGGATGACCCGAGACTAGAAGGTTGCTTTTCTGATGATGTAGCGGTGTCCGACATCTATAAAAAGCAGTTTCAGCAAGCATTAACAGGGGATTTAACTGAACCTGAAACCCACGAGAGAAACAAGCAGGTATTTTGGGCGAATGGAGAAAATTCGATAGAAGAGGATGATTATACCTGTTTAATTCCGCTTTATCCTTCCTCTTTGACTTATGCATTTTACCAAAAAGTAAATAACAACCGTTATTCTGAGCAAAATAAACAAGCGAGAGAAAATCGTCATAAAAAAACGGCAGATCAAACCCATTATCTTTCTATTGCTCAGCTTGCCACCGTGGCATTAGGTGGTAGCAAGCCTCAAAATATCTCATTGTTGATGTCAGCCCAAGGTGGTCGTAATTATCTCCTCCCTTCTTTACCGCCGATTATGACGGCAAGTCGCCAATTTCAACTTTCTCCTTCGCAAACCACCATTTTTAATGACCGTCTTGCCTATGCTTGCCGTTATGGCTTACGTCAATTATTTGAGGTGGTTGAAGCACGTAAAAATGTTTATCAAGTGCGAGATAGTCGCATTGATGCCTTAAATAATATTTTGAATATGTTTTTATTTCATGCTGGTTTATTACAAAAACAACCTGCGGGCTGGTCGAAAGCCTATCAATTAGAACTGAGTGAGAAATATTGGCTTGATCCAAAACGTGCTAATTTGCCAGAAGAAGATGCGTTTCGCCTTGAGTATGAAAAAGGCGATTGGGTGTTGGAGATTGAGCGTCGTTTTGCCTTGTGGCTGAATAAACGCTTGCAAAAACGTTTTCCTCACATCGCCAACGATTTTGACAATGCGGAATATCACGAATGGCGTCGTAATATTCGTCGCACCTTAGGTTACCGTTTACGTCATCCATAGGAGGGGAAGATGTTTCAAACTGATTTTTATATTTTATTTGATCATATCAAAATACAAAGTGCAAATGCGATTTCGGGACCGTTGAGCTATGGTTTCCCCGCATTAACAGGTTTTACAGGGGCAATACACGCACTCAATCGAAAATTAACACATTACAATGTCCAGTTTGGTGGCGTGATGGTGGCGTGCCATGATTACGAATTACAGACATATCAAAACTCAGCATTTTCAGACCGCACTTTTAAACAAACCCGCAATCCGATTAAGCGAGATGGAAAAACAGCCGCAATTATTGAAGAAGGAAAAATCCATTTAGATCTGTCTTTGGTGGTGGAAGTGCATGTACAAGATGATCGTGCATTTGATGCATTGACCGATAAAGCAAGCCAAACACACCAAGATTTTTTACAGACATGTAAACAGTTACTTTGGCAACAGCGTATAGCAGGTGGATCCGTGTTAGAAATAGGGGCTATTCAGTTATTTAACCTCGAAGAAGACCAAGATATTCCATTGGCGTTGACGCCTGCTTTTGTATTGATGGATGCCAAACAAGAATTAGTCAATATTACGGAAGAACTGAAAACGGGCTTACGTGTGGGGCAACTTGATGAAGAGGGTAATGTACAACCATCCCGTCTCAATATTTTCCCAGAAGCGACCGCACTTGATGCCTTGTTAGAAGTCTCGACATTACACCATATTCCAGATCATGCTAATGCGACCACATCTGAGTGGCAAACATACAACGTGAAACAAGGGCGTGGCTGGCTTGTGCCAATTCCTGTTGGTTATCAAGCCATTTCCCCACAGTTTGAACCCGGACAATTACAGCATTGCCGCACCACACAATATGCAAGCCAATATGTCGAGACCCTTTACAGCTTAGGGAAATGGGTCTTCCCCTTGAGCTTACCGAAAGATCTTTCTCAATGTTTTTGGCGTTATACCGCCCCACAAAATAACCTTTATCTGATTTCACAAGGAGAATAATAATGAGCAAATTATCCACCCCAAGCGTCTTAGCCTTTGAGCGTAACCTTGATATTTCTGATGCAATTTTTGCACAAAAAGACAGTAAAAATGAGACAGACGCCCCGATTTCGTTGCGTATTCGCGAGAAATCTGTACGAGGCACGATTTCTAATCGCCTAAAAAATACGATTACCAATGATCCTGCAAAGCTTGATGCAGAAACAGAAAAAGCCAATTTACAACGTGTGGATGTGGCAACCTTAGATGATGACAAAGATACCTTGGTGGCGACATTTAGTGTCAAAGTGTTGCCTTTTACGGGGCGTCCAAATGTGTGTAATTATCAAAATTATCAACAGCAAGTCATGGCAACCGTTGCACAGTATTTATCTGAACAAGGTATTGATGAATTGGCGAAACGTTATGCCACCAATATCGCCAATGCACGTTGGTTATGGCGTAATCGCATGGGGGCAGAGCATATCCGAATTGACGTGAAGTGCGGTGAAAATACAGTCCATTTTGATAATGCGAAACAGCTTTCTTTAAATCATTTTGATCATCAAGATGACAAGATTGATCAAATCGCTAAGGAAATAAAACAAGGCTTATTAGGTGAAAAATTTGTGATTTTGTATGTTACCGCATATGCCAATATGGGGTATGGTCAGGAAGTATATCCGTCACAAGAATTAGTCTTAGATAATTCAACCAATAATCGCAAAAGCAAAATTTTATATGAAATCAACCAAAAAGCAGGGATGCATTCTCAAAAAGTGGGCAATGCTATTCGCACAATTGATACCTGGTATGCCAAAGAAGTGGCGTTCCCAATCGCTGCGGAGCCTTACGGTGCTGTGACGACATTGGGCACGGCTTTCCGCCAACCAAAAGCAAAATTGGATTTTTATACGTTATTTGACAATTGGCTCTTAAAAGGCGAAGTCCCATCAGTGGAACAACAACATTATGTAATGAGCGTGTTGATTCGTGGTGGTGTCTTCGGTGCAAGCGGTAAGGAATAACCATGACAACCCATTACATTGAACTGAAAGCCATTCCGCAAATGGATATGCTACAAAGTGAGGTGATTAGTCATTGTATGCAAATTCTGCATCAATTTTTACCGCACTTTGAGGGGCGAGTTGGCGTGGCGTTTCCTGCTTATGGCTTAGGTCGAACCCTAGGCGGAATTATACGCATTTTTGCCCATCAACAAGATTGCACTCAATTACAGCAACAATTATTGCAATCAGGTTTGCAAGATTACGCGTTAATTAGCGAGGTAAACCAAACCCCATCTTATACAGAACACCGCTGTTATAGCCGTGTACATCGTAAAGGGCAAAGTGCTATTCGCCGCACTGAAAAGCGTCTTAAAAGTCAAGGAAGATGGGATGAGGCGATCAGAACGGAAATGCAACAACGCCAACAACAGGTTGCCTTTCTTCCACATTGCCATTTAAAAAGTGCTAGCACGGGGCAACGCTTTATTTTGGCAGTGCAAGAGAAAAGGCTTTCACAACCTTGTCTCGGGCTGTTTAACGCTTATGGATTAAGCCACACCGCAAGCGTACCTCACTTTTAATCTTATCATTAACCCTTTTTTCTTACTTGAGATATTTTCAAATAAGATCAAAGGGTTATTATTCCACCCTAAAAAAGGGTTTTCTTCTCAACAGTTCTTTAACAACTTGAAAGATCAGAAAATATAACAAAATTTATTTAGGTTCACCATCGTGTAGATGGCTTAGAAAGTAAAGCGTGGGATATGGAAGAAATCCGCAGCGTTCACCATCGTGTAGATGGCTTAGAAATACAACTACAGCGAAGATCTAGAGGCGGTTATGTTCACCATCGTGTAGATGGCTTAGAAAATTCAATTTGCTCAAGTTACAGCAAGATGCATGTTCACCATCGTGTAGATGGCTTAGAAAAGCATTCAAGCTCCTCTTTTTCATAAACCTTTGTTCACCATCGTGTAGATGGCTTAGAAATAAGCCGTGAAATATATTCACAGCTTAGTGATGTTCACCATCGTGTAGATGGCTTAGAAAGATATAAAAAAATTAGGCAAATAGCTACCGCCTGTTCACCATCGTGTAGATGGCTTAGAAAGTAAATGCGATATTTTACGTGTAGATTAATTTGTTCACCATCGTGTAGATGGCTTAGAAATGAAATGGCAAGACGGTAAAGCATTGTTTAGCGTTCACCATCGTGTAGATGGCTTAGAAAATTTATTGGTTCGAATTCTTTTGGCGATTCATGTTCACCATCGTGTAGATGGCTTAGAAAACTCGGCATTTTATCGTTAAATATGCCGATTTGTTCACCATCGTGTAGATGGCTTAGAAAAACGGGCTCCCGTGGCTAAACAAATACGCGTGGTTCACCATCGTGTAGATGGCTTAGAAACTCTGGAACAGTGATAAAATGGTTGCCGTTATGTTCACCATCGTGTAGATGGCTTAGAAAATCTTCTGATTGTCCGTAAAAAACCTTTGTACGTTCACCATCGTGTAGATGGCTTAGAAAAGTTGTCAGAATTAGAGGCCAATTCATAAACCGTTCACCATCGTGTAGATGGCTTAGAAAACTTCTTTAACTTCTAATTTTTCAGATAATTTGTTCACCATCGTGTAGATGGCGTAAATCCTTGCAAGCGTTTAAGAGCTTGTATTTGAGTAAGGATAACGTTATGTAAAACCACAATATCCCTGCCTCTTATGAGAAGCAGGGCGAAAAGGAGAAATTATGCGTAAGACCCCTTATATTCCTTCTTCGGATTTAAAAACGATTATGCATTCTAAACGAGCCAATATTTATTATTTGGAACATTGTCGTGTGTTGTTGAATGGTGGACGAGTGGAATATGTAACAGATGAAGGGCGGGAGTCGCTTTATTGGAATATTCCCATTGCCAATACAAGCTGTTTATTGTTGGGAAGTGGGACGTCGATTACGCAAGCGGCGATGCGAGAATTATCCAAAGCAGGCGTGATGGTGGGCTTTTGCAGTGGAGGTGGGACGCCGTTGTTTAATGGCACGGAGCCAGAGCTAGACTGTGAGTTTTTTAGTCCGCAAAGTGAATATCGCCCAGTGATGTATTTGCAACAATGGTGCAAGTTTTGGTTTGATGATGCAAAGCGTTTAGCCATAGCAAAAGCCTTACAACAACAGCGTTTAGCATTGCTTGAACCCATTTGGTCAAAGTTAGATTGGCATTATTCTTGTGAAAAATTGACCGCACTTGTGGCACAGTATCAACAGGAATTTGAGCAGGCAGAGCACAGCCAAGCCTTACTGGCGGCAGAAGGACGTTTAACCAGCAAACTGTATGCCTTGGCGAATCAGGCAACCATGAATGATCCTGATTTTAAACGCAGTGAACGAGGCAACAGTATTGATTTAGTCAACCAATTTTTGGATCATAGCAACTATTTAGCCTATGGTTTAGGGGCAACCGCATGTTGGGTGCTGGGGTTACCGCACGGGTTGGCAGTATTACATGGCAAAACACGTCGTGGTGGCTTAGTGTTTGATGCGGCGGATATCATTAAAGACAGCATGATTTTGCCACAAGCCTTTATTTCGGCACAAAGTGGTGATTCAGAGAAAGCATTTCGTCAAGCCTGCATTGAAAATTTACTGCGTTTTGGGGCGTTAGATATCATCATTGAAGGATTACAACAACTGGCTTTACAAGGAGCGTCAGATGAATATTTTGCTGGTTAGTCAATGTCAAAAAAATGCGTTAACAGAAACACGTCGAATTTTAGATCAATTTGCCGAGCGTTGTGGTGATTGCGTGTGGCAAACTGCAATTACCCAAGCAGGCTTGGAAACATTGTATAAAATGTTACGCCAAACTGCCCGCAAAAATACCGCCGTGGCGTGTTATTGGACACATCGTAAAAATTCGGCGGAGTTATTATGGATTGTGGGTGATCGACGTCAATTTAACGATCAAGGGCGTGTTCCGACTAATCGTACAAAACGTAATATTTTACGGGCAGAAGATGAAATAGATTGGAAAGATGCCTATTCTTTGCAAATTTTAACCGCACTTTCTGCACTCTTGCATGATTTAGGCAAGTCGAGTGTGGCGTTTCAAAACAAGTTAGATCCTTATAAAAATGCCCCCAAAGTGGCAGACACTTATCGACATGAATGGATTTCAGCCCGTTTATTTGAGGCGATGATCGCTGGTTGTCAAACGGATCAGGCTTGGCTAGTGCGTCTCGCCAACTGGCAAGAGTTTGAAGCACAACAGCCAAATTGGTTTGCTAGGGTGATTTGCGATAAGCCCAATGAAAGCCATTTTTCAGATTTTGCTTATTTACCCCCTTTGGCTCGGATTGTGATTTGGTTGATTACGTCCCATCACCGTTTGCCTTTTACCCATGATTTTTCCCAGCCGCAAAAATACCAATACACGAAGAATTTACGCCGATATGCGAAGTTTACCGCTGAAAGTTTATTTAAGTCCTACAAACCGACCATCGGTTGGGTGGCAAATGCTGCCGAACACCCCACACCACAGCTATTTTGGCAATTTCAGCAGGTGGTTACACAAAGCCAAGCTTGGCAAAAAAGTCTGGCAAGATGGGCGAAAAAAGCCTTGAATCACCCAGCGTTATTTTCCCTTAATGAAACCCGTGATCCCTTTTTATTGTTACTTGCTCGTTTATGTTTAATGACGGGGGATCATTATTATTCTGCTCAAGATCAGAATACAAAATTGGGGGATAAAGATTTTCCTTTGTTCGCCAATACCTCTCGAGACACACATCAACCTAAACAACGATTGGATGAACATTTGATTGGTGTTTGCCAAACTGCGGTGCATTTCGCCCGTTTATTGCCAAAACTTCCGCAAGAATTACCTCGTATTAAACAGCATAAACCTTTTGTGCAGTTAGCCAAAGATCGTTTTGTTTGGCAAAACAAAGCGGTCAATGTGGCACGTATGTTGCAACAACAAAGTGAGTCACAAGGCTTTTTCGGTGTGAACATGGCAAGTACGGGCTGTGGTAAAACCTTAGCCAATGCGAAGATGATGTATGCCCTCAATGACAGCAAAAAAGGGGCAAGATTTACCATTGCCTTAGGGTTGCGGGTGTTAACCTTGCAAACAGGGAGTGCATTAAGACAACGTTTGCATTTATCGGAGCAAGATTTAGCGGTGCTAGTGGGGGGCAGTGCGGTGAAAAAGTTATACGCATTGCAACAGGAAAAGCAAAGTAAACTGGCACAACAAGGCAGTGAAAGTGCGGAAGAATGGCTAGAAGAAATGCAGGTGGAAGGGGCGAGTTTTATTGAAAGTGCGGTAGAAAATGAAGAAGTTTTGGCTTTTCTCAGCCAAGATGACAAAACCAAAAAGCTGCTTTATGCCCCGATTGTCAGCTG
Source organism: Pasteurella pantherarum (assembly GCF_049670885.1). Classification (GTDB taxonomy): domain Bacteria; phylum Pseudomonadota; class Gammaproteobacteria; order Enterobacterales; family Pasteurellaceae; genus Pasteurella. The sequence goes on from NZ_CP187173.1 coordinate 137,419, forward strand.
TACCTTAGATCAGTTAATTTCTGCTTCAGAAAGTGTGCGAGGTGGGCATCACATTGTGCCGAGTTTACGTTTATTAACCTCAGATTTAATTCTGGATGAGCCAGATGATTTTGCCCAAGAAGATCTGCCTGCATTAAGCCGTTTAGTGCATTTAGCAGGGTTATTGGGTAGCCGAGTGTTGCTGTCTTCTGCCACCTTAACGCCAGATTTTATAACGGGCTTGTTTAACGCCTATCAAGCAGGACGCAAACTTTATCATCAACAAAAAGGGCTGGTCGCCGATTTACCCATTTGTTGTGCTTGGGTGGATGAATTTCAGCAAGTGCAACATTGTTGTGAACAGGCTGATGAGTTTATGCAAAAACAGACAGAATTTGTGTTAAAGCGAGCAGAAAACTTGGCGAAAAGTCCTGTGCGACGTCAAGCAGAGATTCTGAATTTACCTTCACTGAAACCGAGAGAAGGGGAAGCGTTGCATTATGGCGTGTTGGCGGAATCTTTACTACAAAAGGCAATCCAGTTACATGATTTACATGGACAAAGGGATCCGCATACGCAAAAGAAAATCAGTGTGGGGTTGATCCGTTTTTCAAATATCCAACCGATGATTCCTTTAGCACAGGCGTTGTTTAGCTTACACGCCACGGAAGCCTTTGCCGATTATCGGGTGCATTTATGTTGTTATCATTCAAGGCAGTTGCTGTTATTACGATCTTATTTGGAAGAAAAACTGGATAAGATTTTGGATCGCCACCAGCCAGAACACTTGTTTAAACATGCCGAAATTGCGGTGCCCCTGAGTGATCATAAAGCCAAAAATCATCTTTTTATTGTATTAGGTAGCCCCGTGACCGAAGTGGGGCGAGATCACGATTATGATTGGGCGATTGTGGATCCCTCTTCTATGCGTTCGATTATTCAGTTGGCAGGACGAGTGTGGCGACACCGTGCAGATAAGGTGGCAGAACAACCGAATATTGCCTTGTTACCGATGAATTGGCGGGGATTAAAAGCCCGTTGTGATCATACAAAACCGATCTATCATCGACCGGGATTTGAAAGTCAGCAGCATCAATTAACGACTCATAAACTGGAACAATTAGTTTCAGGCAATGAACTTGCCCATTTAAATGCGACGCCACGTATTGTGAAACCAGAGGCGTTGCAACCCAATAGTAAACTGACCGATTTAGAGCATCATGCCATTGCCACGGTGTTAAATAACCCGAATGAAAATCATGTCAATTTGTATTGGGAGCCGCAGTATGCCAACCGTTTACTTGCCAATTTACCTTTGATGAGTCAATTTCGGCATAGCATGAAAGAGCTTGATGTGGTGTGTTTGGTCGATGAAGACACGGATTGGGGCTTTGCTTTTTATCGTGCTAAAAAGCGTGATGATGACACATTCAGCCCCTTGCCTGAGATTCAATATTGCCCAATGCAACAGGATAAACAGGCGTTGGTGCAACCTTGGCTGCACTTTCCACTGAGAGAGGTATTAACGGATCTGGCTGAACAATTGGATGTGAGTTTGCCAGAACGGATTGCCCCGACTTATTTGTGTGCCTCATTGCCACAATATGAGGAAAAATTGGAGTGGCATTATAACGAAGTCTATGGATTCTGGTAATGTTCACATAGTGATACAATAGCCGCAATTTTTTAGCAAAAGACAGGCATAACAACATGAAAAACATTAAATATTTCACTCAGCAGTATGTGGATTGGGTGATTCGTCTCGGGCGGTTACGCTTTTCAATTTTAGGTGTGATCATCTTGGCGATTTTAGCCCTTTGTACACAAGCTTTGTTGAGTTTCTTTATTATTGGCGAAGTGTATTGGATAGACATGATTCGCTCCATTGTGTTTGGTCTGATTTCAGCCCCTTTTGTGATTTATTTTTTCACGGTATTGGTCGAGAAGTTAGAACGATCCAGACAAGAGTTAAAACAGTTAGTGGATAATTTGCGTAACGAAGTCTCAGAACGGGTGCTGGCGGAGAAAAAATTATCGGTTGCGTTGGATAATATCGAAAAAACCAGCCGTGACAAAACCCAATTAATGGCGACCATCAGTCATGAATTGCGAACCCCCTTAAATGGGATCATTGGATTAAGCCGTATTTTATTAGATGAAGAATTAACCGCAAAACAACGGGATTATTTAAAAACCATCAATATCAGTGCGATTTCACTCGGGCATATTTTTAGCGACATCATTGATTTAGAAAAAATTGATGCACGTCGTATTGAACTTCAGCCAAAAGAAGTGGCATTACCGCATTTGCTTAATGATATTGCTAACTTTGCCACCCTCATGGCGGTTGAAAAAAACTTAACATTTCAGCTCGTGGAAGGGGAAAATTTACCCCATTGGTTAATGTTAGATTATGCTCGGGTGAGCCAAATTTTATGGAATTTGATTGGCAATGCAGTGAAATTTACCGCACAAGGAGAAGTGCGGTTACGAGTGGAAAGAAAACAGGATGGACTTGATTTCTTGGTGTCTGACACGGGCGTGGGGATTCCTGAGCAAGAGTTAGATAACGTGTTTGAAATGTATTATCAAGTAAAATCCAGTGGACTAAAACCATTAGGCAGTGGGATCGGCTTAGCGGTATCCAAAGCCATTGCACAGTTAATGGGCGGGGATTTAACGGTCACCAGTGAATTAGGCAAAGGAACCTGTTTTTGCTTACATTTACCGCTACAAGAAGTGAATAAACCCGATGCCTATTGGAACCAGATTCCCCATGATTTATCCATTTTGTTGGTGGAGGATATTGAAGTGAATATCGTGGTTGCCAAATCCGTATTTGAAAAATTGGGCTACCAAGTGGATGTTGCCATGACGGGGGCGGATGCCATTCGTCAATTTGAGCAACATGATTATGATCTGGTGTTATTAGATATTCAGTTGCCTGATATGTTGGGCTTTGATGTGGCACAACACTTACGCCAAGGTTATCAAGACGGGCGTTATGATTATCTGCCACCTTTAGTGGCTCTCACTGCTAATGTGATGCAAAGTAAGCAAACCTATCAAGAAAAAGGCATGGACGATGTGTTACGCAAACCCTTAGCCTTAGAGGAATTGACGGCGTGCTTAATCCACTTTTTTGGCGATGAAAGTGTGGGGCAAAGGGCAGACGTTGCTCACGATCAGCAGGAACAAGTCAACGCAAATTTTGATGTCCCGATGCTCAAGGATCTGATTGAAATGCTTGGCACCCCTGTTGTTCAACGCCATTTAGCCCTGTTTAAACAGACCATGCCTGAGTATATGCAAGCCCTTTCGGAGCATTATCAAGGTTATTTAGCGGATCATCGCCAAAAAGACGCTGTGCTTTCTGTCGCACATAAAATAAAAGGAGCAGCTGCCTCGGTTGGATTAAAACGTCTTCAGCAACTGGCAGCCAATGCACAAGATCCCGATTTAGCGGACTGGGAAAAACAGATTGGTGACTGGATCACGAAGTTAGCCCAAGTATGGGAGCAAGATGTGGCTGAATTAGATGCGTGGCTATTGCAACAACAGGCAAAAAAATGAAAAAAAACACCGCACTTTTGCTAAAAAGTGCGGTTGTTTTTGGGACTTGTTTTAACCAATTGCGTTATTTTTTCAATTCATCAATTAAGCAAGGTTGGATCTTATTTAAGATTTCTTTCACAATGCGAGGGGCGGCAGCCACCACGTGACCGTTAGTTAAATAATGATGACCTGCATTAAAATCACACACTAAGCCACCCGCTTCACGCACGATTAAATCACCTGCTGCAATATCCCATGCTTTCAGAGCCATTTCAAAATAACCATCAACACGACCTGCTGCCACATAACATAAATCTAAAGCCGCAGAACCCGTACGACGGAAATCGGCACATTCTTCGATTAAGTTATTCATCATGGCAAATTGTGTTGGCATTAGACGAGTTTGCTTAAATGGAAAACCTGTGGCGAGAATCGTACCTGTTAATTCTCGTTTGTTTTCAACACGCAAACGCATTTCATTGATTTTCGCCCCTTCACCACGTACTGCGGTGAATAATTCATTACGGATAGGATCATAAACGACACCAACTTCAGTGCGACCTTTGACACGAATGGCGATGGAGACAGCAAAATGAGGCAAACCTTTAACAAAGTTTGTGGTACCATCTAGTGGATCAATAACCCATTGAGTATCGCTGTCTTTACCTTCTAAAGCACCACGCTCTTCAGTAATGATTGTGTGATCAGGATAAGATTTTCTAATCACCTCAATAATGGCCTCTTCTGACGCTTTATCAATATTGGTGACATAATCATTTTGACTTTTTAACGTTGTTTGTATGTCATCACGGCGTTCATAACCTTTAGCAATTACATTGCCCGCTTTTCGTGCCGCACGAATGGCGATATTTAACATTGGATTCATTGTTTCCACCAGATTTTAAAGAACATAAAATTGGCGGTTATTATAGGCAATCTCATAAAAAATGGCGAGAGAAATTTCCTTCCCCCAAGATAATTGAAAGCAATCCTTCGGGAAAGCCTAAATTGTTGACTGAAAATAAGGGGTATTATGTTAGAATACCCTCTATTTTAGTCAGATGTATCCCCGTTATGTTAGAGAATATTCGAATCGTGTTAATTGAAACATCGCACAGTGGCAATGTGGGTTCTGCCGCACGAGCGATGAAGACCATGGGCCTTCGTCATTTGTATTTAGTGGCACCAAAACACCCTATTGATGAACAAGCCTTAGCCCTTGCCGCAGGGGCAGAAGAGGTGGTTAATCAAGCAAAGATTGTGGCAAGTTTTGATGAAGCCGTTGCGGATTGTCAATTAGTGATTGGAACCAGTGCGAGATTACGCCATTTACAAAATAGCTTGATTGAACCACGTGAATGTGGAAAAACCGCAATCGAATTTGCTCAACAGGGGCAAGTGGCAATTGTTTTTGGGCGTGAGCGTATAGGATTAACCAATGATGAATTGCTCAAATGTCGTTATCATTTAACGATTCCAGCCAACCCTGACTATTCCTCTTTAAATCTTGCTATGGCTGTCCAATTAGTTTGTTATGAGTTACGCATGGCTTTCCTTACACAAGAAGATATGTCTCGATCACTTTCAACAATAGGAAATACCTATCCAAATTTTTCGGAGATAGAGCATTTCTTTCAACATACTGAACGCCTATATACCGAGCTAGGATTTATTCAAAATCAAGGAGTTATGCCTAAGTTAAGACGTTTGTATCAACGTGCTGGCTTGGAAAAAAATGAGTTAAATATTTTGCGTGGAATGTTAAGTGCAATTGAAAAACGACTAAGAACAATTGAGCAGAATAGTTGACTAAATTAGTATGATATGCAAATATGCGTTCTCTTGATTAATGATGGGAAAGACAAGATGAAATTAACTTCTAAAGGACGCTATGCAGTAACCGCGATTTTGGATATTGCATTACATTCAAAAAGAGGCCCAGTTAGTTTGTCTGATATTTCGGATAGGCAACATATTTCGTTGTCTTATTTAGAACAATTATTTGCAAAATTACGCCGATATGGATTAGTTAAAAGCGTACGTGGGCCGGGTGGTGGCTATCAATTAGGCTTACCAACAAATGAAATTTCAGTTGGCATGGTAATTAATGCCGTGAATGAAAATATTGATGTCACTCGTTGCCAAGGACGTGGTGATTGCCAAGAAGGGGCAGAATGTTTAACGCATGCACTATGGAAAGAGCTGAGCCAACGTATTGAAGATTTTTTAAATGGCATCACTTTATCAGAATTAGTGGATAAACATTATCAAAAATTTAATAGCATTGAATTCCATGGTGATTTTGACAATCTGATCATCTTAGATGATTAGTATGCAGTGTAGTAAAAAGAGTTTTTAGGAGTGAGAAAAGAATGAAATTACCTATTTATTTAGATTATGCGGCAACCTGTCCCGTTGATGAACGTGTCGCAAAAAAAATGATGGAATATTTAACAGTAGAAGGTAACTTTGGTAACCCTGCTTCCCGTTCGCATAAATTTGGTTGGCAAGCAGAAGAAGCGGTGGATATCGCCCGTAACCAAATTGCGGATTTAATCGGTGCGGATTCTCGAGAAATTGTGTTTACATCTGGTGCAACAGAATCTGATAACCTAGCCATTAAAGGGGCTGCACATTTCTATCAAAGCAAAGGTAAACACATTATTACCTGCAAAACAGAACATAAAGCAGTATTAGATACCTGCCGTCAGCTTGAGCGTGAAGGCTTTGAGGTTACTTACCTTAATCCAAAATCAGATGGCTTAATTGATTTAGACGAATTAAAAAACGCCATGCGTGATGACACCATTTTAGTGTCAATTATGCACGTGAATAATGAAATTGGGGTGATTCAAGATATTGCGGCGATTGGGGAATTATGCCGTGCACGCAAAATTTTATACCATGTGGATGCCACTCAAAGTGTGGGTAAATTGCCGATTAATTTGGCTGAATTAAAAGTGGATTTAATGTCCATGTCTAGCCACAAACTTTATGGACCAAAAGGAATTGGTGCATTATATGTGAGACGTAAACCACGTGTTCGTTTAGAAGCGATCATTCATGGTGGTGGTCATGAGCGTGGTATGCGTTCAGGCACTTTACCAGTGCACCAAATCGTTGGAATGGGTGAAGCTTACCGCATTTGTAAAGAAGAAATGGCAACGGAAATGCCACGCTTAAAAGCATTACGTGATCGTCTTTATAATGGCTTGAAAGATATTGAAGAAACCTATGTTAATGGTTCGATGGAACACCGTTTAGATAGCAACCTCAACATCAGTTTCAACTATGTTGAAGGGGAGTCATTAATGATGTCATTGCGTGATATTGCAGTGTCTTCAGGATCGGCTTGTACTTCTGCGAGTTTAGAGCCCTCTTATGTCTTGCGTGCATTAGGTTTGAACGATGAATTAGCCCATAGTTCAATTCGTTTTACACTCGGTCGTTACACCACAGAAGAAGAAATTGATTACACCATTGAATTGGTGAAAAATGCAGTAACAAAACTGCGTGAACTTTCCCCACTTTGGGATATGTTTAAAGAAGGTATTGATTTAAATACTATTGAGTGGACTCACCACTAAACATTAAGGCAGTTGGACGCGAGACTGGCGTTCAATTGCACATCATGGAAATAAAAAGTGCGGTCGTTTTTCAACAAGTTTTTGAAGAAAACAGCATCGCACGGTTGTTAAACTGGAAGGAAGAGAATATGGCGTACAGCGAAAAAGTAATTGATCATTATGAGAATCCACGTAACGTAGGTTCTTTAGATAAAAAAGATGCCAACGTGGGAACGGGTATGGTGGGAGCTCCTGCTTGTGGTGACGTGATGCAGCTTCAAATTAAAGTGAATGACAACGGCATTATTGAAGATGCCAAATTCAAAACCTATGGTTGTGGTTCAGCCATTGCCTCAAGTTCGTTAATTACGGAATGGGTGAAAGGCAAATCTTTAGACGAAGCACAAGCCATCAAAAATAGTCAAATTGCAGAAGAATTAGAATTACCCCCAGTGAAAGTACACTGTTCAATACTTGCCGAAGATGCAATTAAAGCAGCAATTGCAGATTACAAAGCGAAAAAAGAAGCAAAGTAATCATCTAAAATTAAGTTGGGGCAGTTTTGCCCCTTTCATATTATAAGACGCAATGGAGTAGAGAATTTAATGGGTATTTCACTGACTGAAACGGCAGCAGATCGGGTAAGAACCTTCCTCGCCAATCGTGGTAAAGGAATTGGGTTACGCTTAGGCATCAAAACTTCAGGGTGTTCTGGCTTAGCTTATGTACTCGAGTTTGTCGATGAGTTAAATCCTGATGATGAAGTGTTTGAACAACATGGTGTCAAAATTATTGTTGATGCAAAAAGCTTGGTTTATTTAGACGGTACGGAATTAGATTTCGCCAAAGAAGGGTTAAATGAAGGCTTTAAATTCAATAATCCGAATGTCAAAGATCAATGTGGTTGCGGTGAAAGTTTCCACGTGTAATCCCTTTAACCTTATGATTTGAGTGAAAGATGAATCCATTTGAAATTTTTGATTTACCCGTCGATTTTCATGTTGATCAACGTGAATTATCCACACGTTATCTTGCTTTGCAAAAATCCTTGCATCCCGATAATTTCACGACACACTCAGCACAAGAACAACGTTTGGCGATGCAACGTTCTGCGGAAGTAAATGACGCCTTACAAACGTTAAAAGATCCTATTTTACGTGCCGAAAGCATCATCGCATTACACACGGGTGAACAACAAAATATCGAAGAAACGAGCACCCGAGACATGGCTTTTTTGATGCAACAAATGCAATGGCGTGAGCAATTGGAAGAGATTGAAGCACAAAAAAATGCCGATCACCTGATGGATTTTAGTGCAGAGATTGAGCAAAGCCAACATACCTTGTTAAGTGAACTATCCGATGCTTTAACCAATCAGCAATGGCAACAAGCGAAAAGCATTAATGATAAGTTACGCTTTATTAAAAAGTTATTGGTTGAAGTAGAACGTGTAGAAGAAAAACTCCTAGACTTTTAGCATTGACTGAATCAATAAAAACCGAAAACTGCTATAATAAAAGCCAGTATTAAAAAGAAGAGAATAGAGATAAACAATGGCATTACTTCAAATTGCAGAACCAGGTCAAAGTGCAAGCCCTCACCAACATAAATTAGCCGTGGGCATTGATCTTGGCACGACGAATTCCTTAATTGCGACCGTGCGTAGTGGTCAAGTGGATATTTTATTAGATGAAAAATCACGTCCTTTAGTCCCTTCAGTGGTGCATTTTGAACAGGATAATGTCATCGTGGGTTATGAAGCCGCCGCATTAGCCAGCCAACAGCCACAAAATACTATTGTATCGGTTAAGCGGTTAATTGGGCGAAGCCTCGCAGATGTGCAGCAGCGTTATCCTAATTTGCCTTATCAATTTGAGGCAAGTGAAAATGGGTTACCCCTAATTCGTACGGCTAAAGGGGCATTAAGCCCTGTGGAAATTTCTGCTGAAATTTTGAAAAAATTAACCGCACTTGCTGAAAAACGTTTAGCAGGTGAATTATCAGGGGCGGTGATTACTGTACCTGCCTATTTTGACGATGCTCAACGTCAAAGTACCAAAGATGCCGCAAAATTAGCAGGTATCAATGTATTACGTTTATTAAATGAACCCACTGCAGCTGCAATTGCCTATGGATTAGACAGCGGACAAGAAGGGGTGATTGCGGTTTATGATTTAGGTGGTGGCACCTTTGATATTTCGATTTTACGTTTATCAAAAGGCGTGTTTGAAGTGCTTGCAACAGGGGGCGATACTGCATTAGGCGGCGACGATTTTGATCACTTACTTATGGATTGGATCGTGGATCAATCGGGTATTGCACCACAAAATGCACAACAACAACGCCAACTTACAGAACTTGCCACCCAAATTAAAATCGCCTTAACCGACAATGAAGAAATGGATATTCATTATCAAGGCTGGCAAGGGCATATTACGCGTGAACAGTTTAATCAGCTCATTCAAGGATTGGTCAAACGCTCGCTACTGGCTTGTCGCCGTGCATTAAAAGATGCCAATGTTAGCATTGATGAAGTATGTGAAGTGGTCATGGTGGGCGGCTCAACACGCGTGCCTTTTGTACGTGAACAAGTGGCAGAATTTTTCAAAAAAGAGCCACTCACCTCAATTGATCCTGATAAAGTGGTGGCTCTCGGTGCGGGCATTCAAGCGGATATTTTGGTTGGAAATAAACCTGATTCCGAAATGTTATTGCTTGATGTTATTCCTCTCTCATTGGGGATCGAAACCATGGGTGGCTTAGTGGAGAAAATTATTCCAAGGAATACCACGATTCCCGTTGCAAGAGCACAGGAATTTACCACGTTTAAAGATGGACAAACAGCCATGTCTGTTCATGTGGTCCAAGGGGAACGTGAAATGGTCGCCGATTGCCGTTCATTGGCACGTTTTACATTAAGAGGGATTCCAGCCATGGCAGCTGGGGCGGCACATGTTCGTGTCACTTACCAAGTGGATGCAGATGGTTTATTAAGTGTGACCGCAATGGAAAAATCCACAGGGGTGCAATCAACCATTCAGGTTAAGCCGTCTTATGGATTAAGTGATGATGAAATCACCAATATGTTAAAAGCCTCCATGCTGAATGCGAAAGAAGATATTCAAGCTCGCTTACTTGCGGAGCAACGTGTGGAAGCCGAACGTGTACTGGAAACAGTTCGCAGTGCATTAAATTATGATCAAAATTTATTAAATGACGAAGAATTAAGTGCGATTAAACACGCCATGATTTCTTTGGAACGCTTGCAAAAAGAAGGTGATACGCAAGAGATTAAACAAGGCATCAAACAGCTCGATCTCGCAACACAAGAATTTGCATCGCGTCGAATGGATAAGTCAATTCGTAATGCCCTTGCGGGTAAAGGAATTGACGAAGTAATGACAAACTCAAAATAACCTCAAGAGATAGGATTAAAATGCCAAAAGTCGTATTTTTACCTCACGAAGAACTTTGCCCAGAAGGTTTAGCTTTAGATGTGGCAGAGGGTGAGAATTTATTGGATGCTGCGCTTGATGCGGGTATTGATATTGAACATGCCTGTGATAAATCTTGTGCCTGTACAACCTGTCATGTCATTATTCGTGAAGGCTTTGATAGCTTAAATGAAAGTACTGATATGGAAGATGATATGCTTGATAAAGCATGGGGCTTAGAGGTAGATAGCCGTTTAAGTTGCCAATGTTTTGTCGGCAAACAAGATTTAGTGGTTGAAATTCCAAAATATAGCCTAAATCACGCACGTGAAGAATAAAAGAAAGGTTAAACAATCTGTTGAGCCTGAATCAGATAAAACGCCCCCTCGGTTTTACGTCATCGAGGGGGCGTTTTTTGTTTTCCGTTTTGTTGGCGGTATTAATTTATCCCGCTTTTTCTTTTTAGAATTGAAAAAGTGCGGTTGAAATTTCAAAAATTTGTAACCATATAAGACATCATCTCATGTGAATTTCATAAGGAAACTGCAATGCCGATTATTTTATTCTTCCTATGTGTGTTTTTATTTATTTATCTTGAGCTTTCGTTGTTGGTTTGGATTGGCTCAAGCATTGGGATTTTGGGCTTAATTCTACTATTGATTTTTTCTTCTTTGTTAGGGCTGTTTATGATTCGTGCCCGAGGTTGGTACACCTTATTGAACGTGCAAAAACAGTTGGCAAAAGGCGAAATTCCAGCACGCTCATTATTGCAGTCGGGCATTTGGATTGTGGCAGGTGTACTCTTTTTTATCCCAGGGTTTTTAACGGATCTTGTTGCGATCTTTTTATTGCTTCCCATCACAAGCCTTTGGATTGAGGGGGTAATCACGCGTAAAGTTCATGTGTTTCGTCACCGATTCTTTCGCAAAACACACCGCACTTTTGAACAAGATGCAGAAATTTTTGATGCCGAGTATGAAAAAAAAGTGGATGAAGATAAAAGAATAAAATAATTTTACTTTTCCCCTTGAAACAAAAAAAAACTCCCACATATTAGGGAAACGTTTAATTCTAATGACACATTTTTTTATGAAGGAGTAATTCAATGAATATTCGTCCATTACACGACCGAGTGATTATCAAACGTGAAGAAGTCGAAACAAAATCTGCAGGTGGCATTGTATTAACAGGTTCTGCCGCCACCAAATCGACTCGTGCAAAAGTATTAGCTGTAGGTAAAGGTCGCATTTTAGAAAATGGCACAGTACAACCTTTAGATGTGAAAGTTGGCGACACCGTGATTTTTAATGACGGCTACGGCGTGAAAGCAGAAAAAATTGACGGCGAAGAAGTGTTAATTATTTCTGAAAACGATATCTTAGCGATTGTGGAATAAATGTAGGGTGGGTTTTAGCCCGCATTAAAACGAATTAACGATTACAGATGATGGGCTAAAGCCCGTCCGACAATAAAGGAAAAACAAAATGGCAGCAAAAGACGTAAAATTTGGTAACGATGCTCGTGTCAAAATGTTAGCGGGTGTGAATATTTTGGCAGATGCAGTGAAAGTGACGTTAGGTCCTAAAGGTCGTAACGTGGTATTAGATAAATCTTTCGGTGCTCCAACCATCACTAAAGACGGTGTATCAGTGGCGCGTGAAATCGAATTAGAAGATAAATTCGAAAACATGGGTGCTCAAATGGTGAAAGAAGTGGCATCGAAAGCCAATGATGCGGCAGGTGATGGTACCACAACTGCGACGGTTTTAGCACAAGCTATCGTAAACGAAGGCTTAAAAGCCGTAGCAGCGGGTATGAATCCAATGGATTTAAAACGTGGTATCGACAAAGCCGTTGCGGCAGTGGTAACCGAATTAAAAGCCCTTTCCAAACCTTGTGAAACCTCAAAAGAAATTGAACAAGTGGGGACAATTTCGGCTAACTCAGACAACATTGTTGGTCAGATCATTGCACAAGCGATGGATAAAGTGGGCAAAGAAGGCGTGATCACCGTTGAAGACGGTACAGGTTTAGAAGATGAGCTAGCGGTTGTGGAAGGGATGCAGTTTGATCGTGGTTATTTATCACCATACTTCATCAATAAACCAGAAACCGCAACGGTTGAGTTAGACAATCCATTTATTTTATTGGTGGATAAAAAAATCTCTAACATCCGTGAATTATTACCTGTATTAGAAGGTGTGGCAAAAGCTGGCAAACCATTATTGATCATCGCAGAAGATGTGGAAGGCGAAGCACTTGCCACTTTAGTCGTGAACACCATGCGTGGTATCGTGAAAGTGGCAGCGGTGAAAGCACCTGGTTTCGGTGATCGCCGTAAAGCCATGTTACAAGATATTGCGATTTTAACTGCAGGTACGGTGATTTCTGAAGAAATCGGTATGGAGTTAGAAAAAGCCACATTGGAAGATCTTGGTCAAGCCAAACGTGTGGTGATCAACAAAGACAACACCACCATCATTGACGGTATTGGTGACGAAGCTCAAATTCAAGGTCGTGTGGCACAAATTCGTCAGCAAATCGAAGAATCCACTTCTGATTATGATAAAGAAAAATTACAAGAACGTGTGGCGAAACTCGCTGGCGGTGTGGCAGTGATTAAAGTAGGTGCCGCAACAGAAGTGGAAATGAAAGAGAAAAAAGCCCGTGTGGAAGATGCCTTACACGCCACCCGTGCTGCAGTTGAAGAGGGTATTGTTGCCGGTGGTGGCGTTGCCTTAATCCGTGCAGCAAGCAAAGTTGCTGGTTTAACTGGCGATAACGAAGAGCAAAACGTGGGTATCAAACTTGCGTTACGTGCTATGGAAGCACCATTACGCCAAATCGTAACCAACGCAGGTGAAGAAGCGTCTGTTGTAGCAAGTGCGGTGAAAAATGGCGAAGGTAATTTCGGTTACAACGCAGGCACAGAACAATACGGCGATATGATCGAAATGGGTATTTTGGATCCAACTAAAGTAACCCGTTCAGCATTACAATTCGCTGCTTCTGTTGCAGGGTTAATGATCACCACAGAATGTATGGTGACTGATTTACCAAAAGACGACAAAGCTGACTTAGGTGCTGCTGGCATGGGCGGTATGGGTGGAATGGGCGGTATGATGTAACCCCTTCTGTGCTGACCCAAAAAGTTAGACTCACTTAATGAAAGGACTGAGTTCTGTATTACAGGCTCAGTCCTTTTTTGTTGAACTGCACTGAAATAACATTTGCTTATGCGAATAGCCTTTCAAGGCAAGAGACTAGGTTTTTCCTAACAGGAAAGTAGTGAGCGGAGACATTTCAAAAGATGAGGCCGCTTTTCATTCGGTTATGGGCTGTGTTTTGGTGGGGATAATATGCCCTAAACATAGGTGTAATGGACAAAATGGTTGCTAAAAAGTGGCTTGGAGCCTTATAGTACAAGGCTTTAAGCCACTTTTTTGAAATATGAACAAAAAACTATCCTTTCTGATCTAAACAGAATATAAAGAAAAATGGTGTTAGAAATAATATTCAACGCTATAAATGCACCTCTTGTAATAAAACATTTACACTTCAGAATAAATTAAATCCTATGGATATTTGGCTTGATTATTCTCAAGGTAAACAAACCTATAAAGAACTTGCCTTAAAATATAAATGCTCTGTTAAAACTATTCAAAGACATATTGATAAAGCCCCAAAAACAGCCTTAAAACCGCCTATTTCAACTTATTTGAATATTATTATGGATACCACTTTCTTTGGGAGAGGGTTTGGAGTTTTGGTCATCATGGATAGCTCCAGTGAAAAGGTAGTTTATCATCAAATTGTGAGTACAGAACGCGATGAATATTATCAAAATGCACTGAATGGTTTGAGAGAAAAAGGCTATATTATTCAATCAATTACTTGTGATGGGCATAGAGGGTTACTAAAGGATTTATTCGATACACCCACTCAAATGTGCCATTTTCATATGGTCGCTATTGTGATGCGGAAATTAAGAAAAAAGCATAAATCCATTGCAGGAAAAGAACTTAAAATACTCGTTAAAACGCTCAAAGAAAGCCGAAAAAACGAATTTTATCGCCGTTTACATTATTGGTATTTAAAGCACCAAGATTATTTAAATGAACGTTCTGATAAATGTAATGAGAGGGGGTATTTCCCTTATAAACATAAAGGTTTAAGAGGGGCTTTAGCCAGCTTAACATATTATGAAAAATATTTATTTGCTTTTGAAAAACATCCTGAATTTAATATAGAAAAAACGAAAAATAGTCTTGAGGGTTTATTTAGTGAACTTAAAAGGAAGTTAATAAATCATAATGGTTTAAGTAAAAAACGTAAGATAGTGTTTATAAAGGATTTTTTAAATAATAAAAGTTGCTAATAATCTAAAAAAATATTATTAGCAACCATTTTGTCCATTACACCTTGCGAAAACAGACCGCACTTTTCACACACAAAGTCGCTCAAAGAAAAGAGCAAGCAAACCTGCAGTCTTGTTGGAAAGTTTAGCTAGAGATCATCACTCGCCAGAGACAATTTCCAACAATTGATCAAAGCGACCAATACTATATGTTGGCTGAATTGCACTTTGATTTTCACGATGATAATGCAACCAGCAGGTATCTAAATGGGCATTATGTCCACCTAAAATATCCGAATCTAAGTTATCACCCACCATCAAGACTTTTCGGCGATCCTGAACCTTGGCTAACGCCAGACTGTGTTCAAAAATACGCGGATCGGGTTTGGCAATCCCCACTTCTTCCGAAATCGTTACAAATTGAAACCAGTCACTTAACCCCGTTTTTTCTAAGCGTAATTTTTGTAAGGCAGTAAACCCATTGGTGATAATGCCTAACTGGGCGTGATCTTTTAGCACGGTTAAGGTCTCCACCACCTTTTCTAAAGGTTGACAAATATCTGCCATGGCTAGCAAATAATGTTCATTTAATTCAACGGGATTTTTATTTAAACGCTTCGCCCAACTGGCAAAACGTGTGACTTGTAATTGTTCCGCACTAATGGTGCCATTTTGATATTCCACCCAAAGCGGTTTGTTGACACGCTGAAATTCCTCAAAATCCGCTTGCTGAAATAAAATGCCATAATCGGCAAATAATTTTTTCAAGCCCGCAAAGGCATCAAAAGAGAATAAGGTTTCATCGGCATCAAAAAAAATCCACTGATATTTCATTACATCATTACTCCGTCTATTTTTATGCGTAACTCATGACCGTCATGACAGGTTTTAATTAATTGGAAAAGATCGTTGGCTTGTGGATATTCCTTTTTCAGATAACCCAACCATTGTTTAATACGTGCCACATGATAAAAGCCCGTATCAAATTGATTTTCCGTATGGGCATATTTCTGCAAAAGACGTAATACCTCAGACCATGGCATTTTTGCCTGATGAGATTTCACCACATGGCTTAGATTCGGGATATTCAACGCACCACGCCCAATCATTAAATCTTTGCATCCCGTTTGAGCCAAACACGCCTGCCCAGATTGCCAATCCCAAATTTCGCCATTGGCAATAACTGGGATAGATAAACGCTGGCGTACTTCATTGATTTTTGCCCAATTAATCCGATCTGCACGGTAACCATCTAGCTTGGTTCGACCATGAATGGTGATCTCCGTTGCACCGCCTTGTTGTACTGCATCGGCAATTTCAAATGCTTGTTCAGCATCGTCCCAACCTAAACGTACTTTCACACTCACCGTTAATTCACTCGGCACGGCTTCTCGTAAAGCTTTGGTGGCTTGATAAATTAACTCAGGCTGTTTTAACAGTGAAGCACCGCCATGACTTCCATTGACGGTTTTAGAAGGGCAACCACAGTTTAAATCAATACCGTGTG
This sequence comes from Pasteurella pantherarum, assembly GCF_049670885.1. GTDB lineage: Bacteria > Pseudomonadota > Gammaproteobacteria > Enterobacterales > Pasteurellaceae > Pasteurella. The sequence continues at coordinate 153,817 of NZ_CP187173.1, forward strand.
AACCTAATTCAATGGCACGTTGTGCATTTTCGGCTAACCAATCGGGGTGTTGTCCCAACAATTGCACTCGCACGGGTGTGCCTGACTGCGTTAATCCCTTTTGATAAAGCTCAGGACAAAGACGATAAAACACTTTGGCGGGAAGAAGCTGATCGACGACTCGCACAAATTCAGAAATGCACAAATCATACTGATTCACTTCACTTAATAAGTGGCGAACGAAAGGATCTAAGACCCCTTGCATCGGGGCTAAAATCACGCGCATTTTTTATCTGTTCTCACCATATAAAACAAAGCAAGTGCAGTGATTGCCCCTAAGGTATCGGCGAGAATGTCTTTTTGTGCATCCCAATGATCACCTTGTGATCCTAAAAAGGCAATGCCTTCTTCGCCGCCCGCCACCACGGCATATTGCCATTCGATTAATTCATAACTGGCGGCAATACTCATAATAAAAAATAAAGCAAAAAAGCCAGCTAAAACAGGGCCGCATAATCGGCGTCGTAGCAACCATTCCGCCATGGGGAAGCTGTAAAAACCAATAATAAAATGTGCCACCCGATCAAAATGATTTCGTCCTTCACCTAGCCAAGGGGCGAGTAACTGATTCGCCCAATCAAAAGGCACACGCTCAAAGGTGTAATGTGCTCCGATTAAATGCAAAATCATCCATAAACTCATTAAAAAATAAGCCCAATGGCTAAATTGAAAACGAGAATATGTGAGAATTAACCCAAGAAAAACCACAAAAATCGGCAAGACTTCGGCATACCACACGGCTCGAGAAAAAGGGGCAATGCCCGACCATATCGCCACAGCAATCACCACGCCGCCCAATAACAGTGGAAAGCCTTTTTGGCTATACAATCCCATTACTTCCAACCCTTGGTTTTACAAATCAAATCATAGGCTGATTGAATTTGTTGTGTTTTCTCTTTTGCCATGTCTAACATTTCTTTTGGCAACCCTTTTGCGACAAGTTTATCGGGGTGATTTTCATTCATTAAACGGCGATAAGCACGTTTGACTGTTTGTTGATCATCTGTCGCTGTCACCCCTAACACTTGGTAAGCATCTTCAACGGTTGGACCTGATTGTGATTGGTATCCGCCATAATGTTGCCCATTTTGTTGATATTGCCCTTGCTGATGGTGCTGATATTGTTGCTGATAACGATATTGATAGCCACCACGAGAAAATTGACGAGAGGCAAACTCCATTGCAAGCATTTGTTCAAATTGCAAACGAGATAAACCTAATTCTTCTGCCACAATAAACAAAATGTCTTTTTCCGCAGGCTCAAGCTGTGAATCGGCAAATGCGGCTTGCACTTGCACATATAAAAACATACGAAGCAAATCCGCCCGTTGCCCACAGCCTAAACGAAATTCACGAATCACTTGTCGTAATGGGAAATGACTATCTTTGCCTCGTGTAAACGCATCTTGAGCTAAACGACGATTGTTATCATCTAATTGCATTTGTTGCATTAAGGCACTAGCCAGTTGAATATCATCTTCGGTGACCCGTCCTTTTGCTTTACTTAAATGCCCCAATACCGCAAAGGTGGTCTGCATGAATAAAGATTGACGTGTAATTTTACTTTTGAAAAAACTCGAATTTACTGAACCAAGTTCATAAAGTTTTTTATCGCCCCAATGCCCTAAAATTACGCCACAAATTGCACCAAAAAAGCCACCAAGTTTCCAACCGATAATCAGTCCTAAAAATTTTCCAATAAAATTCATTAAGTTCTCCAAAATGGTACGTTACATCCAATCAAGATAATTTAATTTGCTTAAAACTTTCTTAAAATGCACCGCACTTTTACCTTGATATCCTTATTTCACCCCATACTGCGTACGATAAGCACGCATTGCAGGTAAATAGTGTTGATATTGAGCATCTTGTTCAATAAAGGTCATTAAATCATCAAAGTCCACAATCGACAACACTGTGCATTGATAATCACGCTCAACTTCTTGAATCGCAGACAATTCACCCTGCCCTCTTTCTTTGCGATTTAAGGCAATCATCACCGCACTTAATTGGGCTTGATGTTCTGCAATCAACGTCATTGATTCACGAATCGCCGTGCCTGCTGTGATCACATCGTCAACCAATAGCACCTGACCTTGCAATGGGCTACCAATTAAATTTCCCCCTTCGCCATGGTCTTTCGTTTCTTTACGATTAAAACAAACGGGCATATCTAACTGGAACTGGTTAAATAATGCCACTGACACGGTGGTGGCAATCGGAATACCTTTATAGGCAGGGCCAAAAATCACATCATATTTCACACCGCTTGCTTGAATTGCACTGGCATAAAATTCACCTAACTTGGCTAAATCCGCCCCCGTGTTAAACAAGCCTGCATTAAAAAAATACGGGCTAATACGACCAGATTTCAAGGTAAACTCACCAAATTTTAACACGCCACGACTTAACGCAAATTTGATAAACGCCACTTTATATGCTTGCATGTCAACTCCCTTTATCCTTTCATTATTCTGCTAATGCTTGGCGTTGTGCATCAAAAATGGTTTCACAACCCTGTTTTGCTAATGCTAATAACGTCAATAATTCTTCGTGACTAAATGGTTCTCCTTCTGCGGTGCCTTGCACTTCGATCATGCGACCATCTTCCATCATCACCACATTCATGTCTGTTTCTGCGGCGGAATCTTCCACATATTCCAAATCACAAACCGCTTCACCTGCCACAATCCCCACTGAAATTGCCGCGACCAAACCTTTAATTGGGTTGGTTTTTAAGGTGCCATTTTTCACTAATCCATTGATGGCATCACATAATGCCACACAAGCCCCCGTGATTGAGGCGGTTCTCGTCCCACCATCGGCTTGAATAACATCACAATCTAAAGTAATAGAACGCTCACCCAAGGCTTCAAGATCCACCATGGCACGTAGAGAACGTGCGATAAGACGTTGAATTTCCATCGTACGCCCACCTTGTTTCCCTTTTGCGGCTTCACGTTGCATACGACTGTGCGTTGAGCGAGGCAACATCCCATATTCTGCGGTGACCCAACCTTGATTTTGCCCTTTTAAAAAACGTGGTACACTTTCCTCCACCGTAGCGGTACATAAGACTTTTGTATCGCCAAATTCCACTAACACTGAACCTTCTGCGTGTTTTGTGTAATGACGGGTAATATTAATTTGACGGGGTTGATGATTAGCACGTTCATTCGGACGCATTAGATATTCCTCATTTGTTCTATTTATGATAAAAAATTCGCAGTATTTTAGCATGCAAACTGACAGATGCGAAATTTAACAGTACAATAGAGCCATTCGATTTTTCATCTTGATAACCTTAAGGATTTTTACATGATTTATAGTATGACCGCATTTGCACGCCTTGAACTGAAACAAGATTGGGGTGATGCCGTCTGGGAAATCCGATCTGTAAACCAACGCTATCTCGAAACATTTTTTCGTTTACCTGAACAATTTCGAGGTTTAGAAAATAATTTACGAGAAAAATTGCGTCAAAGGCTGACGAGAGGCAAAATCGAATGTACACTACGCATTGATAATAAAAAACAAGTTGCCACAGAATTAACTCTCAACAAAGACTTAGCTCAACAAGTTATTCAATCCTTACAATGGATTAAATCACAAGCGGGCGAAGGAGAGATAAATCTTACCGACGTTTTACGTTATCCTGGTGTTGTTGAAGCCCCAGAGCAAGATCTGGATTTAATTAGCCAAAGCTTGCTTAATGCATTTGATCATTTACTCAATGATTTTATTGCCATGCGGGCGAGAGAAGGGGAAAAACTACAATCCCTGATTCAACAACGCTTAGATGCAATTCATCTTGAAGCAGAAAAAGTGCGGTCTAAAATGCCAGAGATTTTACAATGGCAACGAGATCGTCTTTTACAACGTTTCGAGGAGATTAATTTACAAGCAGATCCACAACGACTTGAGCAAGAATTAGTCTTATTAGCTCAACGTGTTGATGTTGCTGAAGAATTAGATCGGTTACAATTGCATGTCAAAGAAACCCATGCCATTTTACATAAAGGTGGCGCAATTGGGCGTAAATTAGATTTTATGATGCAGGAGCTTAATCGAGAAGCGAATACCCTCGCATCAAAGTCAATTAACACGGAAGTAACAAACTCCGCAGTAGAATTGAAAGTTTTAATCGAACAAATGCGTGAGCAAATTCAAAATCTGGAGTAATGAATAATGACTTATACTTTATTAACTACCACTCAACCTACCCTTGTCTGCAACCTTCAACAATATGGCTTAATCGAAATTAAAGGCGAAGATGCCGAAAAATATTTACAAGGTCAAGTCAGTTGCGATGTCAACAAATTAGACGTGGGGCAGTCCACCCTTACTGCACATTGTGATCCTAAGGGAAAAATCACCTCACTTTTCCGTTTAATCCGCACCGATTCACAATGTTTTTATGCGTTACTAAAACGCTCAATTCTGCCAACCGCACTGGAACTCTTAAAAAAATATGCCGTTTTCTCAAAAGTGAGTTTTACCCAATTAGATTGGGAAATCATTGGATTAGCCGGCGAAGCCACCCGTCAAGCCTTTGACACCGTTGGTGCACAAATTCGCGTGGACATTGAATGCCAACAAGCTCGCACCCTACTCATTCATCCAACCTCATTAAATATCACCCCGAATACCACACACCAAGCTTGGGATTTATTAGATATCCAAGATGGGATTCCAATGCTCAGTCCAGAAACACAGGGGGAATTTATTCCACAAGCCCTAAATTTACAAAGTATTGAGCAAGCAATTTCATTTCAAAAAGGCTGTTATATTGGTCAGGAAATTGTTGCCCGTGCCAAATACCGTGGTGCAAACAAACGTGCCATGTTTACCTTAGTGGGAGAAACCTTGGATATTCCAGCCACTGGCACGGAAGTGGAAATGCAATTAGAAAATAACTGGCGTAAAACAGGTAAAATCTTAAATGCCATTAATATTGAAGGCGTATTATGGTTACAAGTGGTCATGAACAATCAACTTGAAGAAAATGCCTCCTTCCGTTTAACAGAGAATAGCCCACTCACGTTATTCCCATTACCTTATGAATTGGTATAACCAATTCATAGGTTTTTGCAAATCGCATAATAGCCCTATCTTCTAAACCTTCTTTATTAGACCGTATTCAGTATGTTTAGGTGTAATGGACAAAATGGTTGCTAAAAAGTCCAAAACGCTTTCAAGTGGACAAAATGGTTGCTAATAATATTTTTTTAGATTATTAGCAACTTTTATTATTTAAAAAATCCTTTATAAACAATACCTTACGTTTTTTACTTAAACCATTATGATTTATTAACTTCCTTTTAAGTTCACTAAATAAATCCTCAAGTCTATTTGTCGTTTTTTCTATATTAAATTCAGGATGTTTTTCAAAAGCAAATAAATATTTTTCATAATATGTTAAGCTGGCTAAAGCCCCTCTTAAACCTTTATGTTTATAAGGGAAATACCCCCTCTCATTACATTTATCAGAACGTTCATTTAAATAATCCTGATGCTTTAAATACCAATAATGTAAACGGCGATAAAATTCGTTTTTTCGGCTTTCTTTGAGCGTTTTAACGAGTATTTTAAGTTCTTTTCCTGCAATGGATTTATGCTTTTTTCTTAATTTCCGCATCACAATAGCGACCATATGAAAATGGCACATTTGAGTGGGTGTATCGAATAAATCCTTTAGTAACCCTCTACGCCCATCACAAGTAATCGATTGAATAATATAGCCTTTTTCTCTCAAGCCATTCAGTGCATTTTGATAATATTCATCGCGTTCTGTACTCACAATTTGATGATAAACTACCTTCTCACTGGAGCTATCCATGATGACCAAAACTCCAAACTCTCTCCCAAAGAAAGTGGTATCCATAATAATATTCAAATAAGTTGAAATAGGCGGTTTTAAGGCTGTTTTTGGGGCTTTATCAATATGTCTTTGAATAGTTTTAACAGCGCATTTATATTTTAAGGCAAGTTCTTTATAGGTTTGTTTACCTTGAGAATAATCAAGCCAAATATCCATAGGATTTAATTTATTCTGAAGTGTAAATGTTTTATTACAAGAGGTGCATTTATAACGTTGAATATTATTTCTAACACCATTTTTCTTTATATTCTGTTTAGAGCAGAAAGGATAGTTTTTTGTTCATATTTCAAAAAAGTGGCTTAAAGCCTTGTACTATAAGGCTCTAAGCCACTTTTTAGCAACCATTTTGTCCATTACACCGTGAAAAGTGCGGTCTGTTTTCGCAACATTTTGATGAAAAAGCGAACCCTTGAGTTCGCTTTTTTGTGTAAGATTAAACCTCTAAACCGAGGACTTTGCGACCATTCACACTGGCGATATTGACCATCGCATCTAAGTCTGGGAAACGACAACCCGCCGCTAATAAGCTCAATTCTTGCCACATATCTCCTTCACATAATGGCACCATGTAATCACAGATATTATCGGTACCAATTGCCACCGTAATGCCTTCAGGGATCATTTCATCTGCGGGGGTGAGTGCATTGTGGAAAGGCATGAGATCTTCTTTACGATTACTGTCAATCCATGCCATTGGGCAGGCAATCATCATCATTTGGGCTTGACGCATTTTTTCGTAGAGACGGTAGCGATAATCTTTTGAATGGGCACCAATCGAAATACCATGAATCGCCACAACACGACCTTCCATACCGTGTTCAATGGTTTTATCGCAGAGTTGTTCTGTTTCTTTTTCTTTCGGTGAGTTGAATTGATCCACATGCACATGGCACATAATGCCACGGGATTTTGCCGTATCGAGCAAAATATCCATGGCTTCTAAGCCTCGACCATAATCCAGTTCATCACGGTAAGGCAAGCCACCAATCATATCGACCATTTCCGAGCCGATATCAAACCATTTTCTTGCTGTCGGTTCAATCACACCCTTTAAGGTTTGGTTCGCAAATTTTAAGGTAATATCGTGTTTGTACACTTCTCTGGCTTTGTGTGCCGCAATAATGGCACGATCTTCACAAATAGGATCAATATCCACGAAGGTACCAAAGGCAGTTACCCCTTGAGAAATCATCAATTCAATAGATTGGCAAAAGCGAGCGTAGTAATCATCGACACTGGAGGTACGCTTGACTTCATCAACGAGATCCCATTTTTGTTGTAAGTTACTGCTGTGATAGATACCAATTTTTTCTGGGGTCATAGTAAAGGCACGGTCAGCGTGGGCGTGGGCATTGACCCAACCGCCTTTTTTAATAATTTCATCTCTAATATAAGTTTTAAAACTACGCACGTGGTTTTTCATAATGGCTCCGTAAGGACATAAGAAGTTAAAGGTGAGTTAGGAATCGTAGATATAAAAAAATCCCCAATGAAAGAGGATTTTCTATTAATTAAAAATAGAAATGAAATCAATGTGTTAACACGATTGATGAGGTGAGTAACAATGTTATGAAAAATTCTCTGATTTTTAATTAATAACATTATGTCTATGTCCTAAAGAATTGCTCGCTAGTATAAAGGCTTCAATCTAAAAAATATAATTGGTTTTGACTATTGGTTATAGTAAAAACAACGCTATTTTTCAGTAAATGAACGCTCTTGGTTAAAGACCTCTAAAAATAACCCAAGTGGGGGACGTTTAGAAGATTCTTTTTGATAAGTGCGGTCATATTTTTGATAATTTCCATTTTTATCAATGTGATATTGGCTGCCATCCGCTTGCACAATCACATTCCAACGATAATTAGACACTAAAATCCAATCAGGATGTTGCTGTAAATCGAATAAATCTCGCCCTTGTGCATAGTCAGAAATTGGATTTTGAATATTAAACACATGTTTCATCACCGCAGGCAATAAATCCACATGGCTGGTTAATTTATCCACTTTACCTTTGGCTAAACCTTGCCAATGCACCAACATTGGCACTTGAATTTCATCAGGGGCAAAATTGTTGATCTGCTGTTTTTCTGTTAAGGCTTGGAAACTATAACCATGTTCAGCGGTCATCACTAATAAAGTATTTTCAAACGGAAAATCCTTGAAAACGAGAGTAAGTAGGCGATCAATCTCGGCTAATTCTAAGGCATACTCTGGTTGGGATAAATTAGGGCGGATAGCTAACCCCAAATAAGCAAAGAATGGGCGTTGTTGCTTGCTTAGCCAATTCACCAAGGCTTGTGTTTCAGATTGATTGGTCGCATTGCTTTTTGATTGATTAATCCCACTAAAAAGTGCTTGATGGAATAAACTATTATGACGCTTGTTACTGGAAAATACCCCAAACGCGTAGCCTTCTTCAGCCAGTTTTTCTATGAAGACAGAAGGGGTTTTGTGGTTGAGTAAGCTGTCTGTGTAATTGGCACTTAAGCCATAAAATAAGCCCGTTAAGCCAGCATTATTGCTATTGCCACTGCTGTAATGATGAATAAATTGTGTAGATTGTTGGCTTAAAGCCGAAAGTGTCGGCATATTTTTTTCATTGATCGCATCGTGGCGTAAGCCTGATATCGTGATAAACACAATATTGGGACGTTGTGCCGTTTGATAATGAAGTGGGGCTTTGGGGTAATTGATTTTCGGTGCATCCGCACGGCCTTGTTGCTCAATCACTTGGCTATATTCTGCTTTATTAATAAAACCATGTTTTTCCAAAAAGGTGCGAGCGGTCATTGGGTAAGACAGCGGGAAATTGGATTTCTGCATGGTGATAGGACGATAAATAAATGCATCAGCCCAAGCATAAATTAAATGGGTGGCAATAAAGCTACATGTAAAAAAAATCCCAACCCCTTTAAGCCATTTTTGACGTTCTAAACTGCGTAATTTTTCCCAAGACCAACGGGAAAACAACATTTGAACTAATAAAATAAACGGCATTGGGGCAAAGAAAATTTGCCAATGACGAGACAGTTCGCCATTTTCAGGGTTCACCAATAAATTCCATACCACAGTGGATAAGTGTAAATTGAAGCGAGAGAAGGCTTCAGCATCAATAATGAGCAAGGTGAGCCCTAACGTGGAGAAAATGACGGTCAAACCACGAAATGTCCGGTGGTTTTTAATGACAAAACTTAAAGGAAAAATCACCAATAAGTAAAAGGCAAAAATCACAAAGCTGAAATGACCAAATAAGCTTATAAAAAAATACAGTTTGCCAAATAATGTATCTGGCCAGTCGATAAGAAAAGCATAACGGCTACCAATAGCAATTGCCCATAAAATATTAAATAAAGCAAACCAATGCCCCCACGAAATCTTTCGTGAGGTTTCTTCTCGGTATTGTCTGCTATTGGTGATCCACATGGTTATGACGATGTTTTGTGATTGACGGAATGCATTAATGCCTCTGCAAAGGCTTTGGCAAGTACGCTACGTTGGTTTTGTCCCACCGTGCTATTTAATAAATTCGTCACCATATTGCCCAATACAATGAGGGATAAATCGACTGGGGCTTGGTGTTTTTCTAAGACGGCGATCATATCATTTAAGATCGCATCAATTTGTTTATCTTGGTATTTTGATTGATTTGCCATACTCATAAATCTGACGAAAGGAATTTAGCTCTCTATGATACCCGATAATTTTCCATATCCTATCATTTTTTCTTAGTTATCGTGAAAAAAGTGCGGTTATAATAGCAAGAATTTTGGATTAACCACCTTGGATTAACTATGAGTATTACTGTCGATGAAATTGTGTTGCACCAGTTAGTAAAAACGGGCGAAGGGGACGAGGCGAAACTGAACACCCTGTTAAGAGATCAGTTACTGACCATTCGCCCTGACGTGGAACAAATGATGTTGCAACTGCATCAAGCTTATCAGAGCAAAGCCAAAGCCTATGGCATCTTTCAAGAAACCTCGTTATTTGCACAAGATCTGAATCGCTTATTAGAAAAAGAAATGCCCTTTCTTGAATTTAGTCAAAAATCGACCGCACTTTTGGCTCAAGAGTTAGGTAAATACAATTTTGCGGACAATGGCACCTTGGTGTTATGCCGATATCACTTTTTAGCGACCGAATATTTATTTATCGCATTATTAGACAGCCGTGCCAGTATGTTAGTGGATGAACATTTAGAGATTCATCGCACACAATATTTAGATATCACACAATTTGATATTGCCGCTCGAATTAACCTGACGGAATTACAACTGGATGCAAAATCCAATCGCTATTTAACCTTTGTGAAAGGACGTGTCGGGCGTAAGATTGGGGATTTCTTTATGGAATTTTTAGGGGCAGAGGAAGGGTTAAATCCACAAGTGCAAAATCAATGCCTTTTACAAGCGGTGAGTGATTATTGTGAACAAGCCGACTTGGATAAAACCCAAGCTCAAGCCGTTAAAAAACAAGTGTTTGATTATTGTAAAGGGCAAATGAATGCGGGGGAAGAGATTGAATTAGCGGAACTTTCTGCCAATATGCCCACTCTAAACGAGCGTGAATTTGCGGCGTTCGCCAATGAACAAGAATATGGCTTAGAAGACAAAATCCCACCAGTGCGTTCTACCCTCAAAACCTTAACCAAATTTTCGGGATCAGGTAAAGGTGTTACAGTAAGTTTTGATGCAGAATTGATCAATCAACGTATCTTTTGGGATGAAAATAGCGATACCTTGACGATTAAAGGATTGCCGCCGAATTTGCGAGATCAATTACAGCGTCAATTGAAACCTCAGAATTGATTTGGCAATCGAATAAAGTTTCTGTATCATCATCAATCATTTGCAGTGTATAAAAAGGTAAAAATATTATGCAATTTAAATCAGTGATCGGTGCAATTATCCTTGCATTTAGTGTAACAGCTTGTTCAACTGTGGATAAAATCGTATATCGAATTGATGTGCCACAAGGCAATTATTTAGAAGCTGCAACCGTGAAACAATTACAGGTCGGCATGACTGCCCAGCAAGTTCAATATTTATTAGGCACACCTGTATTACTTGAACCTTTTAATTCTCAGCGTTGGTACTACGTCTTTTTACAACAAAAAGCCTATACCGCACCTGAGCAACATACGTTAGTCGTCAATTTTGATAAGCGTGGCATTGTCACAGATTTTAATTTAGACAAGCCATTACCTGATGAAAGTAAAGCTGCGGTAAATAATGCCATTATTCAAGCGGATCAAGGCAGTCCGAAAGCATGGTGGCAATTCTGGAAATAAGCAATTTCATAATACGTGAAAACAGTAAATCATTTGATGTGGATTTATTTTTATAAAGGAATACTGTATGCCAAAAATATTATTAGTTGATGATGATGTAGAGTTAATTGAGTTATTGGCGGAGTTATTGACCTTAGAAGGCTTTGACATTGACATGGCAAATAACGGTCAGCAAGCACTACAAAAATTAGATTTAAGCTACGATCTGGTCTTGTTGGATATTATGATGCCAGTGTTAAATGGTGTTGAAACCTTGAAAAAAATTAGACAGCAATTTAGTGTGCCTGTCATTATGTTAACTGCTCGAGGCGATGATATCGACCGTATTTTAGGATTAGAATTGGGGGCGGATGATTATATTCCTAAACCCTTCAATGACCGTGAATTGGTTGCTCGTATCAAAGCTATCTTACGCCGTGTTCAATTACAACAACCTTCTGTTGTCGATACCAAAGATAATAAAAATGCCTTTGAATTTTGCGGTATTACCTTATATCCTGGTCGTCAACAAGCGTTTTATGAAGATCAAGATTTGGAGTTAACAGGAACGGAATTTGCTTTGTTACAGAAATTAATTTTAAATCCTGGACAAATTCTTTCTCGAGAATCATTAAGCGTTGAGATTTTAGGTAAGCAACTTACTCCTTTTGATCGTGCGATTGATATGCATATGTCAAATCTACGCAAAAAATTACCACCAAGAAGTGATGACTCACCTTGGTTTAAAACCCTGAGAGGGCGTGGTTATTTGCTCGTATCAGAAAAGTAAAATGATAGGGCTATTGTAAAAAATAGCCTTGTTTTATTGGGGAAGTTATGCCTTTTACTAAAGAAAACTTATTTAATACCATTTCTTTTCGAATTTTTGCCTTTTTCTGGCTCACATTTTCGTTATTATCGATTTTAATTTTTTCGATTCCTTATTTTGATTCGCGTATTTATTCTGAATTAACAGAAAGCGAATTATCGACCTACCAACAAGAAATTATCACCTCGATCCGCAATAATTATATTTCCCGTATTTTGGCTGGGGTGCCTTTATCCAGATTCGATCGTCTTGATGCCATTCGCCCTGTTTTAGTGAATGAACATGATGAAAACCAAATCATGGGGGCTTCACAAGCAGAAATACCTTTGTTGAATCAGTTTATCTATCATGCGGGTGATGCAACACAGCCGTTAAAAAAAGTGTTCGGTGATTTACGTATTGTGGGGCCTTTTACCATTCATTTAGGACGGGAAGAAAATCAGTCTTATACCCTGTATTTTTTAGATAGGGTCAATTCACAAAAAGAAATTGTGAGTTTTATTTTTGCCAACCCCGTGATTCTCGTGCTATTGCTCATTATTATTTCGACACCGTTATTATGGTGGTTAGCACGCAGTATTGGTAAACCTATCAAAAATCTCCAAATGTCCGCAAAATCGGTGGCGTTGGGTAACTTGCAAGCCAATAAAGAATTGGAAAGTAAAGGGGCAATGGAGCTTCGTCAAGTAGGACAAAGCTTTAACCAAATGACTGCCTCTTTACAAGAATTGTTATCAAGCCAGCAGGTGTTGCTTTCTTCGATTTCTCATGAATTACGAACCCCGTTGACCCGTTTACAATTAGCTTTAGCATTATTACGTCGTCGTTTGGGCGATATTACGGAAGTACAGCGTATTCAAACGGAAGCAGAGCGTTTGGACAAAATGATCAACGATTTATTGATGCTTTCTCGTCAACAGCTCAATAGTCATGCGGTGCGAGAAATTTTCCCAGTGGAACAGTTATGGGCAAATGTGTTTGAAGACGCCAAGTTTGAAGCGGAACAACGTAAAATTAAATTTACCATTAAGCAAACACTCACTTATTCAAAAAATCATTATGTGAATGGAAACAAAGCCCTATTAATTAGTGCGGTAGAAAATATTGTGCGTAATGCCTTGAAATATACGCAAGATCATATTCAAGCAGCCGTGTTTATCAAAAACCAAGAGTTATACATTGTGATTGATGATAATGGGGAAGGCTTGCCTGAATCTGAATATGAAAAAATCTTCCAGCCGTTTTATCGTGTTGATGAATCTCGTACCAGAGAAAAAGGCGGAACGGGATTGGGCTTAGCCATTGTGGCGAATGTGGTGAAAGAACATCATGGTAAAGTTTGGGCAGAAGCGGGCTATTTGGGTGGATTAAGTGTGACCTTAAGATTGCCACTTTGGATTAATCGCTAACCTGTAAAATGAAAAAACCACATGGGGAAAACATGTGGTTTTTTATGGTCAATTTTTCTCGTTGATAGTGTGTAGTCAATGGCGTGGCTTAAGCAATTTGTTGGCGTATTGGCAAGCTTGCCAGTTTACGCAAAATCATATTCAATACAACGCCATAGGCAGGCACAAATAGCAAAATCCCAATGAGGAGTTTAAATAAATAATCCACAAAGCCGAGTTCTGTCCAATGTTCAGCCATAAAAGGATCACTGCTGGCATAAAAAGCAATAGCAAAGAACAGAAAGGTATCTGCCATGGAACCAAAAATCATGGAGCTACTTGGGGCAATCCACCAGGTTTTGAGTTGGCGTAATCGGTTAAACACAAACACATCTAAGAGCTGACCAAATACATAAGCACAAAAACTGGCAATTGCAATGCGAAATACCATGTGGTTCAACTGTGTTAAGGCATGTAAACCTTGATATTGTGTCTCTTGGAAGAGGGTGGAAATTACATAACTGATCACCAGTGCGGGCAACATCACCACGAAAATAATCCAGCGTGCTTCTTTTGCCCCGAAGACACGAACCGTTAAATCGGTGGCTAAGAAAATAAAAGGAAAGGTTAATGTTCCCCATGTGCTGTGAAAGCTGAAATCTTCACGTGCACCAAATTGGCTCAGCGGTAGGGTGATTTCAAAGGGAATTTGAACCAGATAGTTACTTGCAGCAATAATCACAATATGAAAAAAGCTCAAGATAACTAATGCAAGACGAGTTTGTTGATCGTTTAAGATCGCAAGTGTGTTTTTCATTGTCGTACCTTTTTAATTGAAACTTGGGGTGAGGGAACCCAAACAAAAACCAAATTGTTTTCACCGTTGGTGAGGCGGTCATCATACGGATTTCAGGGCAGAATGCAAGCCTGTTTACGGATTAAACGTTTTCAGCCTCTTGTAATCTCGCTACAATAGGGCAAATTTGGCTTTTTTAGGTTTTCCTATGTTTATTCTTTATACCCTTATTGCCCTTATTGCAGGGGTGGCGTTAGCCTCTCAAGCGGCGATTAATTCACAGCTTGCAAAAGCCATGGGCAATGAACCTTTGGTGGCAACCTTGATTTCTTTTGCCACAGGCACTTTATTATTGTTCGTGATTGCGTTGCTGAAAACAGATTTAATTGGTCATCTCTCCACCGCCACACAACAGGCAGGGTGGAAATATATTGGAGGTGGGTTAGGTGCATTAGTGGTGTTTACCACCATTTTACTGTCGCCCAAAATGGGGATTACCAATATGTTGTTTTTCATTATTGTGGGGCAATTAATTGCCGCGATGGTGATCGACCATTTTGGTTTAATCCATATGCCTATTCGTGAAGTCAATATGTTTAAATTCATTGGCATGGCGATTGTTGGCGTTGGGTTAATGATTTTTTTCTTTGGCGATAAATTGATAAGCCTTTTTCACTAACCACGCCTTAGGCAAAAGTGCGGTGGTTTTTAGACATGTTTTGTGATCCATTTTTAACAACAGCAAAGAGGAAAGCATTATGCAGCATATCACATTGAAGATTGAGGGAATGCACTGCGGTGGTTGTGTGAAAACCGTAGAGCGTGTATTACAGGCATTAGAAGGGGTGCAACAAGTGAAGGTCAGCTTAGAAAAAGCCTGTGCGGACATTCAATATGATGCCAATCACGTTTCCATTCATCAGTTAATTGATGTGGTGGAAAATGCAGGCTTTGATACCACAACCGCCTAATCTTGAATGTCATGGCGTATCAAGGTGAGTGCTACACACCTTGAGGGGTTTCAGCATGGCATCAGGTGATTTTACTCGGTCGTTTACATCTCTTTATTTCATCTTGACCGCACTTTTAGAGGAGCGGATATGCAACAAAACATCACCCTTCAAATTCAGGGCATGACTTGTCAGGCTTGTGCAAGTCGCATTGAAAAAGTCTTAAATAAAAAGCCCTTCATTCAACAAGCCAGTGTCAATTTTGCGAGCGAACAAGCACAAGTGTGTTTTGATGACAGTGAACACAATGTGCAAGATATTTTACAGATCATTGAAAACACAGGCTTTACAGGCAACCTGAAATCAGATCACAGCCCACTTATTGTGGAAGACCATGCCCCTTCGTGGCGTTTAGGGCTGTTATTACTCATCACCCTACCTTTTCTCATTGGCATGATTGGCATGATGTTAGGGCAACACCATTGGATGCTGCCGCCATGGTGGCAATGTGTGCTTGCCAGTCTTGTGCAATTTGGCTTAGCGATCCCGTTTTATCAACGAGCTTGGGGCAGTTTAAAAGGGGGATTAGCCAATATGGACGTGTTAGTCTGTCTAGGCACGCTAAGTATTTATTTTTATTCCTTATTTATGCTGCTTTCCGAGATGCACAGCGATTCCCATGAACCGATGCCACAAGTGTATTTTGAGGCGAGTGTCATGGTGATCAGTTTTGTAAGCTTGGGCAAGTTTTTAGAAGCCCGCACGAAAAAACACAGTCTGAATAGTTTGGGACTACTGGTGAAATTGACGCCACAACAAGTCAATGTACAGCGTGACGGACAATGGCAAGCATTGCCCTTAGATCAGGTACAAATTGGCGATATATTGAGGGTCAATCAAGGGGAACGCATTGCTGCCGATGGTGTCGTGCAATATGGCTCGGGGTGGAGCGATGAAAGCCATTTGACTGGAGAATTTAAACCCGAAATGAAAAAGACAGGAAGTCGTGTCTTTGCGGGTGCCATGCTAAGTGAAGGTTCACTCGTTTATCAAGCTCAGCAGTTAGGCAGCCACACCTTGTTGGGTGATATGATGAAGGCGTTATCGGAAGCACAGGGCACCAAAGCGCCGATTGCACGTTTTGCGGATAAAGTGGCGGCGGTATTTGTGCCAACTGTGGTGGTGATTGCGTTGCTCACGTTTGCTTTCACCTATTGGATCACGCAAGAGAGCGTGATTGCCTTAATGCATGGGGTGGCAGTGTTAGTGATTGCTTGTCCTTGTGCTTTGGGGCTAGCGACGCCAGCGGCGATCATGGTCGGCATGGGCAATGCAGTAAAACGGGGCATTTGGTTTAAAGATGCGGCAGCCATGGAAGAATCTGCCCGAGTGAATGCCGTGGTTTTTGATAAAACAGGCACCTTAACAGAAGGCAAGCCTCATATTGTTGCCACTTGGGTGATGGAAAATTGCGGGTATGTTGAAGAAGATCTTTATCGCTTGGCAGCCTCTGTTGAACAGCATGCCACTCACCCTTTAGCGAAAGCGATTGTCCAACAAGCCCAAGAAAAAGGCATCGCATTAGCCCTTGCAGAGCAGATCCAGACTGAACTTGGGGCAGGCGTACAAGCAGAAGTTGAGGGCATTGGTACGGTGAAAGTTGGTAAAGCGGAATATTGTCATCTCAGCTTGCCCCCTTTGCAGGATCCGATTTGGGCGTTAGCCAGTATTGTGGCGGTCGCCTTAAATAATCAACCCATTGGTGCTTTTGCTATTGCCGATCCGCTAAAAAACGATGCCATTGCGGGAATAAAACGTCTGCAAGATCAGCACATTGAGGTATATATCATGAGCGGTGATCAACAAGGTGCGGTGCAATATATTGCTGAACAACTGGGTATCCACAATGTTTATGCAAACCTTTCCCCTCGTGATAAAGTCAACCACATTACGCAATTGCAAGCACAAGGTAAAGTGGTCGCCATGGTGGGCGATGGTATCAATGATGCCCCAGCCTTAGCCCGTGCCAATGTAAGTTTTGCCATGAAAAATGGGGCTGATATTGCCGAACACACCGCATCGGTTACCTTAATGCAGCATTCGATTAATCAAATGGTGGATGGCTTGTTGCTGTCGCAGGCAACGTTAAGAAATATCAAACAAAATCTCTTTTTTGCCTTGATTTATAATGTGTTAGGTATTCCTCTTGCCGCATTCGGACTCTTAAATCCGATTATTGCAGGTGCCGCCATGGCATTGAGTTCCCTGTCTGTGTTAATGAATGCCTTGCGTTTGAAAAAACTTAAATTAGCCGACGAACAACCGCGTTAGGTAACACAGTCAGCAAAACTTTTGGAAAAAGCACCGCACTTTTTGGGTGTAATGGACAAAAATGTGGGATGTTTGTCCATTACACCAGAGAAGAAAAAAAGCCTTATTTTAATCAGAGCGGTTCAGGCTTGTTAAAATAAGGCGTTTTTTTATCGTTTAGATTTCTTAATAAATTTCATTAAACGTTTACGTTTGCGTAACTGATTTGGCGTCAGTTTATTGCGTTTGCCCGCAAAAGGATTATTGCCCTCTTGGAACAGCAAACGAATTGGTGAGCCAATAATTTTTAAACTGCGGCGATAATAATTGGATAAATAACGTTTGTAAGAATCAGGCAGTTTATCCATTTGGTTGCCGTGTACCACAATGATCGGTGGATTATAACCACCTGGGTGAGCATATTTGAGTTTAATACGACGACCGCCCATCATCGGTGGTTGGTGTTCATCTGTCGCCATTTGCAAAATACGTGTCAACATTGACGTGGTCATCTTCTGTGTGGCACAGGCATAGGCTTCTTGAATGGACTCAAACAGGTTGCCCACGCCACTGCCGTGTAAAGCCGAAATAAAATGCACACGAGCAAAATCAATAAAATCTAAACGGCGATCCAGTTCGGATTTCACGCGATCTTTAATCTCTTGATCCAGCCCGTCCCATTTGTTCACCACAATCACCAATGAACGCCCTGCATTTAAGATAAAGCCGAGTAACGAAAGATCTTGATCCGACACGCCTTCACGAGCATCAATGGTTAATAACACCACATTGGCATCTTGAATGGCTTGTAAGGTTTTGATCACGGAAAATTTTTCCACCGCCAAATGCACTTTACCTCGTTTACGCACACCTGCAGTGTCAATAATGGTGTAATGCTGTCCATCCCGTTCCATCGGAATATAAATGCTGTCTCTGGTGGTGCCGGGTAAGTCATAAACCACCACACGATCTTCCCCTAAAATACGGTTGGTTAAAGTGGATTTCCCTACATTAGGACGCCCAACAATGGCAATTTTGATATTTTTATCTTGTTGATCCAATTCTTCCGCAATGGCGTCATCTAACAGTGCGGTATCTTCTTCGTTCTCAAAATCGAAATCATGATCCCATTCGTCTTGTTCTTCTGCTTCAGAAACCTCGCGATTTTCTACCGCACTTTTTTCCCCATTCTGTTCAAGGTTTTCGGCGTTAATTTGTTCTGCGTTCATTTGTTCCGCAATGGGGGCTAACACCTGTTCCATTAAGGCAGACACGCCACGCCCTTGTGACGCGGCAATTTGTGCAATTTCGCCTAAACCCAATTGATAAAATTCCGCACAATGAGAATCTGCATCAATGCCATCGGTTTTATTCGCCACCACCACCGTGATTTTATGCTGACGTTGACGAAGATAATGGGCAATGCCAATGTCCGCAGAAGTTAAGCCAGCACGTGCATCCACTAAAAACAACACCACATCGGCTTCTTCAATGGCAAGCAAAGATTGCTCCGCCATTTTTTCTTCCACCCCTTCTTCCGTGCCGTCAATACCGCCTGTATCGATCACAATAAAATCGTAACCTGCGATATTCGCTTGACCATATTTTCGGTCACGGGTCAGACCGGGAAAATCCGCTACCAACGCATCACGGGTGCGGGTTAAACGGTTAAATAATGTTGATTTTCCCACATTTGGACGACCAACAAGGGCAACTACAGGCGTTGTCATAAAAACCTCTTCTTTACGTATTTCTGCCTATGGATTCATAGTACAGTCAAAAATTGCATCATTATAGCGGATTTTGTGAGAGATGAGAAATGCACACATCATGGATATTCTTATTAAAAAAAGGGGAGGATTCGCTTAAAGAAAAAAACAAGGGGAATTGAGCATGCTTTGCGGTTAAAGGAACATTCTGCTGAAATCAGTGTAGCTGTCCATCAAAACAAAAAAGCTACATAATGATATGTAGCTTTCTCAAGAATTTTATTGGCGGAACGGACGGGACTCGAACCCGCGACCCCCTGCGTGACAGGCAGGTATTCTAACCAGCTGAACTACCGCTCCGTAGTAGAATAAAATTGGCGGAATGGACGGGACTCGAACCCGCGACCCCCTGCGTGACAGGCAGGTATTCTAACCAGCTGAACTACCACTCCGCACAGGTGAGGCGTATATTAATAATGAACAGGGTATTCGTCAACTCTTTTTTTTATATTTTCATTTGCCTGATTAATCCGTAAACGATCTAAATTAATGGAGATTTTCGCCATTTAATCGCTTTTCCCACAAGCAGTTCCCTTTGCTTTTCTTATTGAGCAATTTGAGGTATTCAATATGGGCTTGTTGTTCCTCTTCACTTGGCATTAATTTTCGCAAATTTTGTGTAAAAACCACCGCACTTTGCACTTCTTCTTGCGTTGTTGCCACCACAATTTCAGGCTCATGTTCATCAAACAAACTGGTTTGCCCACCTGTCATGGAAAGATACACATCCGCCAGAATTTCCGCATCCAGCAACGCACCGTGCAAGGTTCGTTTGCTGTTATCAATGCCTAAACGATCACAAAGTGCATCTAAACTATTGCGTTTGCCAGGATACATTTGACGTGCCATTTGCAAGGTATCCGTAATCAAACAAATTTCATGGGTATTGAGACCCATTTTTAATTTACGAAATTCATAATCCATAAAACCAATATCGAACGAAGCATTGTGAATCAACAATTCTGCCCCTTGAATATAGTCAATGAACTGTTGTGCAATTTCATTAAACATCGGCTTATCCGCCAACATCTCATCGGTAATACCATGCACTTTAATGGCATCGGGATCCACAGGGCGGTCAGGTTTGATATAAACGTGAAAATTATTGCCCGTTAAACGGCGATTGATCATTTCCACGGCACCAATCTCAATGATGCAGTGGCCTTCATAATGGGCACCAAATTGGTTCATACCTGTGGTTTCAGTATCGAGCACAATTTGGCGTGTAGGTTGAATTGGCGGTGTCATTTTCTTTCTATATCTTTCGGTTAATTTCGGTTATGATCTTCATTTAAGTCGGAATTGTAACAAAGATTATGCAAAAACAAATTGAAATTTTTACGGATGGTTCCTGTTTAGGCAACCCCGGTCCTGGTGGGATCGGCATATTGCTACGTTATAAACAGCATGAAAAACAGATTTCAAAAGGTTATCTTCAAACCACCAATAACCGCATGGAATTACGCGCCGTGATTGACGCCTTAAATACGCTCAAAGAACCTTGCTCAGTCACCTTGCATAGTGACAGCCAATATATGAAAAATGGCATCACAAAGTGGATTTTTAACTGGAAAAAGAATAATTGGAAAGCCAGCACAGGCAAGCCTGTCAAAAATCAAGATTTATGGATAGCACTTGATCACGCAATCCAACGGCATAACATCAATTGGCAATGGGTCAAAGGCCATTCTGGTCATGTTGAAAACGAAATCTGCGATACACTTGCCAAAGCTGGGGCAGAAAACCCAACATTGGACGATGTCGGCTACCAGCCCGACTAAAATGTTTTCAAAATAGACCGCACTTTTGTAGCTCATTTCCCTTGTGAAAAGCAAGATTTTCCACTAAAACAAACTCTGTTGCCCGATTAAAAACTCGGGCGTGGCTTTCACCGTAAAATCATATTCTGCCAAATAGCCTTTTAAACGCTCAATATTGTAGAAAGAATGGCTTTTTGTTGTATTTTGAAAATAGAGATACAGCCGATTAAATTCGTGTTTATGTTGATTGAGCCGTTTTGCCAAATTTTGCAATTCTGCATCGTTATAAAGATAATCATGTCGTTCTTGTGCGGATTGGGCTTGCCACCAATTCGGATTGCGACCGTGTAAACGTAAATATGCCGTGCGTTGGTTTGCATAAAATTGAAAGGCAGGCAGTCCAATATTTTGCGGATAATCTACATTGCACCAAATCAGATTATCTTTACCCCGAAAATAGTCCAATACGGCTTGGTTGTGCCAACTTGGATGTCGAAATTCAATGGCTAACACCTCCTCGTCAAACCATGAAACCAGCTCGGCAAGGTAATAACGGTTGGCATGTGTCCGTTCAAAACTTATGGGAAACTGAATAAATAAATTTGCTAAGCAATGTTGAGCTTTCAACGGTTGTAATGCGGTTAAAAAGGCTTTCGCATCTTCTTTTGTTGCGGTGCGTTTATGGCTAAAATCTTGATGCAATTTCACTGAAAACTGTAACTGCCCTTGTGCTTTTTCCACCATCCCTTGCAATGCTTTCGCCCCAATGGGTGCATGAAAGGTGCTGTTAATTTCAATTGCATCGTAATGCTGGCTATAAATCGGTAAAAACGCCGTTTTGTCTGTACCGAAAGGATACAGCGTCCCGATTAAATCCGTATCGCTATAACCCCCCGTGCCGAGGTAAATATGGGGCTTGTGCATTGTTTTTCTATTGAAAAGTGAAAAATAGAATCAGTTTAGAGAGAATTGAGCAAAAGGCAAGGTTGTTTTAACTTGGAATGAGGGATTTCGGCGAGTTAAAGAAAAGTGCGGTGAAAAATGGGGGAGTTTTGAACATGTTGTCATGATTTATTGGTTTATTTTATCGCTAATATGTTTCAAATTTTGACCGCACTTTCAACAAAAAAAGCCACAGTTTGTGATGGCTCACTGTGGCTTGTTTTTTTAAGCGTTTTTCGCTTGGTTCATTAAAAATTGGACTAATAAAGGAACTGGTCTACCTGTTGCACCTTTGTTGGCACCTTGTAGCCAAGCGGTGCCTGCAATATCTAAATGAGCCCAGCGGTATTTATCGGTGAAGTTAGATAAAAATGCCCCTGCGGTAATTGCCCCGCCCCAACGGCCACCGATGTTTGCTAAGTCCGCAAAGTTCGATTTGAGTTGCTCTTGGTATTCTTCCCCTAATGGTAAACGCCATGCTTTATCGGTGGTTTCCGCAGCAGCTTGCTCCAGTGCGTGGGCTAAATCATCATCCGTTGATATTAATCCACTATTATGTGCTCCGAGTGCGACTACACAAGCCCCCGTTAAGGTGGCAACATCAATCACCAGTTCAGGATCAAAACGTTCAACATAGGTTAAAGTATCACATAAGACTAAACGACCTTCCGCATCCGTATTCAGCACTTCCACGGTTAAGCCTTTCATGGTGGTTAAAATATCCCCTGGTCGATATGCGTTACCGTCTGGTAAATTTTCACAGCCAGCTAAGACACCAATGACATTGAGTGGCAATTTTAATTCCGCAATCGCATTCATAACACCATATACAGAGGCGGCACCGCCCATGTCGTATTTCATTTCATCCATGGCTTCAGCAGGTTTTAATGAGATCCCACCTGCATCAAAGGTTAATCCTTTGCCCACTAAGACGATCGGTTTCGCATCAGGATTTGGGTGATTGCGATATTCTATAATAGACAGTTGTGCTTCATTCACAGAACCTTGAGAAACCGCTAAATAAGCATTCATGCCTAACGCCGCCATCTCTTTTTCGCCAACGATGGTTGTGTTAATGAGGTTTGAACGTGTCGCTAAGGTTTTTGCTTGTTCAGCTAAATAAGCAGGATTGCAAACATTCGGTGGGCAGTTTGCCACATCTTTGGCAAAGCGAACGCCTAATGCGACGGCTTTTGCGTGTTCAATGGCTTGTTGTGCAATATTTTCTTCTGCACTGAAAATAACCTCTTTCAATGCAAGAGATTGCTCGCTTTTTTGACTTTTGAATTGTTCAAATTGGTAGTTACTGGCTTCGATGGTTTCTACGCTAAAGCGAATATTCCAATACAGATCACGGTTTTTAATTTGGATATCAGATAAATAGCTGATGACTTCTTTGGCTTGTGTGGTTTTTATTGTTTTAAGGGTGTCTTGAATCACTTGCTTGAATTGTTTTTCGTTCAGTTCCCCTTTTTTACCTGCCCCCACGACGAACACACGTTCTGCAGGGTGATTGGGTACATGACGTAACACGAGTACTTGCCCGATTTTTCCCGTGATTTCGCCTGATTGAATTAAGTTGCTGAGATAGCCTTGAGAAATTTCATCGATTTTTTGGGCGGATGCAGAAAGCTCCGCGTTCTCAAATACTGCAACAAGAATGTTGCTTTTTAGATCTAAAAGTGCGGTAGATTTTGCACAATATTTCATTTGAACCTCACAAAGATTTTTACTGTTTTCGCATGAAAAATACGTTATCATACGGGGATTAAACTGTCTTGAAACTAAACTATTCTATCGAAATTGCAAGAAAAATATAGGCGATAATGTGATTTTAACTCGATATTTAATTAAAGAGGTATTTAAGAGCCAGATTGCAATCTTATTTATCCTACTTCTCATCTTTTTCTGTCAACAGCTCGTGAGAGTGCTCGGATCCGCAGCCAGCGGAAAAGTGCCTGCCGATTTGGTGATGACATTACTCGGATTAGGCATGCCCACAATGGCACAATTAATGTTGCCCTTATGTTTGTTTATTGCCATTTTATTAACCTTTGGTCGTTTATATGCAGAAAGTGAAATCACGGTCATGCGGGCTTGTGGCGTGGGGCAACGTATTTTAGTGCGAGTGGTGATGTTGTTGTCGGTACTCACCGCCTCTATCGCTGCCTATAATGTCTTTTGGCTGACCCCTTGGGCGATTCATAAACAAAGTGAAATTTTGCAAGAAGCGAAAGCCAATCCCACGATGGGTGCGTTGGCATCTGGGCAATTTATTAATACGAATAGTAACGAGTTTGTGCTGTTTATCGACAAAATTAAGGATAATCAAATTCATGATGTCTACCTTTTCCAAACACGTGAGCGTGGCAATTTAAAACCTTCTGTGCTGGTGGCAGAACGTGGCGAATTGAAAGGGTTGCCGAATGGTGATCAGATCTTAACGTTAGAAAACAGCCAACGAGTCGAAGGCACGGCAATCCTACCCGATTTTCGTATTACCCATTTTGATCAATACCAAGCTTATTTAGGTCATCAAGATATTCAGAATGAAAAAAATGATGTGGAAGAAATGAGCTTGGTCGATCTTTTCAATCATCCTTCGCCAACGGCAAAAGCGGAATTGAATTGGCGTTTGAGTTTAGTGCTGGCGGTGCCATTAATGGCATTAATTGCGGTGCCGTTAAGCCGAGTGAATCCTCGTCAAGGACGTTTTGCCAAAATTCTCCCTGCTCTGTTGTTGTATTTAATTTATTTCTTATTGCAAAGCTCATTGAAATCCGCTTGGGGAGCAGGCAAGTTAGATGGTGCTTTCTTGATGCCGTTTGTCAATGTGTTATTTTTTATGCTTGGTTTATTGCTTAATAGCTGGCGTAATGCCTCAATGTATAAATTCCGTTATTGGTTAAGTCATGCGGTCGGAAGAAGAGGATAATCAAAAATGATGAATACATTAGACCGTTATTTGGGGAAAAGTATTTTAGGGGCAATTTTTGCGACCTTAGTCATGTTGGTTGGTCTATCAGCCATTATTAAATTTGTTGAACAATTCCGTTTGGTGGGGAAAGGGTCTTACGATATTTGGCAAGCCATTGTGTATACCATTTTGACTATACCTAAAGACATTGAAACGTTCTTTCCTATGGCTGCATTGTTAGGGGCATTAATTGCGTTGGGGAATTTGGCTAGTCGCAGTGAATTAGTGGTCATGCAAGCTTCGGGCTTTTCTCGTTTAAAAATTGGCTTGGCGGTGATGAAAACGGCAATTCCCTTGGTGATTATCACGATGGTGATTGGAGAATGGGGCATTCCTCAAACGGAACAATTTGCACGAGATATGCGTTCTAAAGCCATGTCTGGGGGATCGTTATTATCGGTCAGAGACGGTTTTTGGGCTAAAGATGGCAACGATTTTATTTATGTTAAACGTATTACGGATGATCTTGAGCTAAATGACATTTATATTTACCATTTTGGGGAAAATCGCCAGCTCAAGCAGGTCAAACATGCAGATACCGCCATTTATCAAGATGGAAAATGGATACTACGCCAATTAAATGAATCCGTCATTTTGCCGAATGAAATTCAAACTGTAAATCGCCTAAATACTGAATGGAAAACCAGCTTAACACCTGATAATTTAGGCATTTCGTCTTTAAGACCCACCTCGTTATCCATTTCTGGTTTATCAAGCTATATTGCCTTTTTAAAAGAAACGGGGCAGGAATCCCGAAAATTTGAATTAACCTATTGGCGAAAACTTTTTCAACCCATTTCCGTTGGGGTGATGATGATGCTTGCTCTGTCCTTTATTTTTGGGCCATTGCGTAGTGTGACTGCTGGGGCAAGAATTGTAACGGGGATCTTTTTTGGCTTTTTATTCTATGTCGTCAATGAAATTTTTGGGCCATTGAGTCTTGTATATAATGTGACGCCGATTGCAGGGGCTTTAATGCCAAGTTTGCTTTTTTTAGCCATTACTTGGTGGTTACTCAGTCGTAAAAGAACTTGATTAATTTCAGCACCTTCTGCTTAACAGACATCAAAGTGCGGTCTATTTTGAAAAAGTTTCGTGAGGTGGACTTAAGGTTCCTAGGTTGTGATGCGTTTTAAGAGGCAAATCACCTCAAGCAAAACATACAAAGAATAAAACATAAAAAAGGCGGAATGTTCCGCCTTTTTTTGATATAGGTTTACTTGAAGTGTGATACTGAACTATAAGTTAAACACGGCAAAGCAAACTAACACGCTGTACAGTAGCGATAAACCATAAAAAATCACGCCACTGGCTGGAATGTGAATTTTAAAGTCATGCATACCATGGTGAATGCGGTGCATAGCCCCCCACATAGGGAAGATAAGCAGAACTAATAAAATCAGTTTACCAAGACCACTTCTTAAAAATTCAATTAATTCAAAAATATTTTCGCCGCTGATTAAACCCAATGGGATAAGGAGACCGATTAAAAGTACTAACACAGGGTAGAACATTGCACTTACGGTTGTTCCCGCACCGAATAATAACCATACGACAGGTTCATTTGAACGTTTTGGTGAATTTTCCATTTTTTCCTCCCTGCACCTAGACATACATAAACACTAAGATGACTGCACTCACTAATCCAGTAACCACCCATAATGCGGCAGTAATGATATTTGGATTAAGACGCTCATTTTTCACAATGATATTTAATACTTTTGGTGTCATAAGATAGTAAGTCACGGTATTTAATAACATTGCACCGAGAGTAATAATATTTAAGATGATAACAATCGGGTTTTTCAAGAAGGCAATAAAGTTACCAAAACTGTCTAAACTGTTAAGGCTAATGACGCCATAGAGTAAGACTAAACAAAACCAAAGGGTTGGAACGGATGTGGCTTCTCTTGCAATATAAAGTTTGTAAAAATCTAACTGTTTCCACCAAGTGGCTTTCATTTCACGCACATATTTTTTGCGTTTGCTTGTTGTTGCTGTCATTTTTACACTCCTTATTTTTGCGGTTTGAGCATTGCAATTACAAAGTCTTTTGAACTTTCCACTTTACCCTGGTTGACCGCAGCCGCAGGATCGACATGTTTCGGACAGACTTCAGAACAATAACCCACGAAAGTACAGCTCCAAACCCCGTTTTTACCATTGATAATTTTCATACGCTCTGCTTTACCGTGGTCACGGTTATCAAGGTTATAACGATGTGCAAGGGTTAATGCAGCAGGCCCCACGAATTCAGGGTTTAAGCCAAATTGTGGACAAGCGGCATAGCACAAACCACAGTTAATACACATGGAGAAGGTACGATATTTCTCAAGTTGTGCTGGGGTTTGTTTGGTGCGACTTTTCGCCAGTTCAGAAGAGGCATGAGGTTTACCATCTAATACAGGTGCTTGGTTACCAATAATATAAGGTTTAATGGCTTCTAAACTTTCAATGAAGTGGCTTAAATCAACCACTAAATCACGTTCAATTGGGAAGTTGGCGAGAGGTTCAATACGCATATGCCCACTGTAGTCACGCAAGAACGTTTTACATGCCAATTTTGGTTTATTATTTACCATCATGCCACAAGAACCGCAGATCGCCATACGACAAGACCAACGATAAGAAAGTTCTGGCTCAAGCTTGTCTTTAATGTAACCTAACGCATCAAGCAATGAGGTTTGGTTGTCATAAGGCACTTGATAGGTGCGTAAATAAGGCTCTTTATCGGTTTCAGGATTGTAGCGTAATACTTCGATATTCATAGTAGCTTGATTAACCATTTGCTTTCTCCTTAGCTTTTGCCGCTTCTTGCGCTTCTGCTTCAGCACCGTAAACACGTTTTGCCGGTTGAGATTTGGTAATTTTGACATCACTATATTCAATGCGTGGCATACCTTCACCATTATAGAAGGCAAGCGTATGTTTCAAGTAGTTCACATCATCACGCTCAACATAGTCTAAACGTTGGTGAGCACCACGAGATTCTTTACGCTCAATAGCAGAGTTAGCAATGGATTGTGCCACATCAAGGATATAACCTAATTCTACGGTATATAACACATTGGTGTTGAACACGCTTGAGCGATCAGCAATACGAATATGTTTATAACGCTCTTTCAATTCTGCAATTTTATCTACCGCTTTTTGCATACTTTCTTGGGTACGATAAATACCACAGCCTTCTTCCATGATATCGCCCATTTCATCACGAATTTCAGACCAAGATTCTGTGCCTTCTTGGTGATATAAATCTTCTAGGCGTTGGATAACATCACGGGCTTGTGCATCCACTGCAGTTTGGTTGACCGCAGGGGCTTCAACTGCACGTTGTGCTGCATATTCACCTGCAACACGACCTAATACCACTAATTCAGCAAGGGAATTAGAACCTAAACGGTTTGCACCATGTAAGCCTGAAGAGGCACATTCACCCACGGCAAACAAGCCTTTGATACGGGTTTCACTGTTGAAGTCGACTTCAATTCCCCCCATGGTATAGTGAACCACTGGACGCACTGGAATTGGGGATTTAGCGGGATCGACACCTTCATAGGCTTGAGCCAATTCACAAATAAATGGTAAACGTTCATGAAGGTATTTTTCACCCAAATGACGGAGATCAAGGTGTACCACATCGACGCCTTTGGCTGTTTTTAAGGTGTTACCTTTTTGTAATTCTTGCCAGAACGCTTGGGATACTTTGTCACGAGGACCGAGCTCCATATATTTGTTTTCAGGTTTGCCGATTGGCGTTTCTGGACCAAGTCCATAATCTTGTAAGTAACGATAGCCGTTTTTGTTGACTAAGATACCGCCTTCACCACGGCAACCTTCTGTCATTAAAATGCCTGTATTAGGTAAGCCAGTTGGGTGATATTGAACAAATTCCATATCACGAAGTGGCACACCGTGACGATAAGCCATTGATAGACCATCACCAGTTACAATACCGCCATTGGTATTGAAACGGAATGCACGACAACCACCACCAGTTGCGATGACGACAGCATTCGCATTAATTTGAACCAAAGTGCCTTCCATCATGTTCATGGCAACCATACCGCGTGCATGGCCATCATCAACCAAAATGTCTAAAACGAAGTGCTCATCAAAGCGAACGATCTGTGGATATTGGATAGAAGTTTGGAATAACGTGTGTAATAAATGGAAACCTGTTTTATCGGCGGCAAACCAAGTACGCTCAATTTTCATTCCACCAAAGCGGCGAACGTTAACATCACCATCTTGTTTACGGCTCCAAGGGCAGCCCCAGCGTTCAAGTTGTGTCATTTCGACAGGTGAATGTTGCACGAAGTACTCGACGACATCTTGCTCACATAGCCAGTCACCGCCTGCAACGGTATCATGGAAGTGTTTGTCATAAGAATCTTCTTCTTTGATCACAGCGGCTGCACCGCCTTCTGCCGCCACTGTGTGGCTACGCATAGGATATACTTTTGAAACTAATGCAATTTTTAAATTAGGATTTGCTTCCGCTGCTGCAATAGCTGCACGTAAACCACCACCGCCAGCACCTACAATTGCAATATCGACATTAACAGTTTGCACGATATTCCTCCAATCAGAATATTAGAAATAGAAAGAAACCAAAAAATTTGGTTTATTAGGGTGATATCATTTTGCCATTATTTTGGGATATTCCTAATCTTTTTTTCAAGAAAAAATCAGTTTCGTGATCTAACTCAAAAAAGTTAAAATCAGTCGATTTATTCACGATTTTTCTTATTGCGTATTCAAACAAAAATCACTTTTATTTGTGCATTTTCTCAGAATTTTATGAAAAATAACCGCACTTTTATTAGATGTACTTTGTCTATTCATTGTGGTTTAGAGAACAGAAATAACCTGATTTGAAATCATCACGCAGCTTGTTTAGAATAAGCCATTTTACAATATCGGATTAACCTATGTTTGAACAAGAAAATTGGCAACCATCCGCCTCGATTAATCATTTACTGGCGAGAGCGAAAATTATCGCAGAGATTCGTCGTTTTTTTACTGATCGCGGTTTATTAGAAGTCGAAACCCCTGTATTAAGTGAATTTGGGGTGACGGATGTGCATTTATCGACATTTAGCACGCAATTTACCTCCCCTTTTGCGGAGCAATCAAAAACCTTATGGCTTTCCACCAGTCCTGAATATCACATGAAACGTTTGCTCGCCGCAGGGAGCGGGCCGATTTTTCAACTTTGTCGTGTTTTTCGTAATGAAGAAGCGGGGCAGCGTCATAACCCTGAATTTACGATGCTAGAGTGGTATCGTCCCCATTTTGATATGTATCGTCTCATCAATGATGTAGATGATTTATTGCAGCAAGTCTTAGATTGTAAACCGACGGAAAGTTTAAGTTATCAATTTGTCTTCCAAGAATATGTTGGGCTTGATCCCCTTTCAGCAGAAAAATCAGAATTGGTCGCTAAAGCGAAAGAATACCATTTATTGGGAGCAGAAGAGGAAAGCCGAGATACGTTACTTCAATTTTTGTTTAGTGCGATAGTGGAACCCAAAATTGGCTTAGAACACCCTGTTGCGGTTTATCATTTTCCAGCAACACAAGCAGCATTGGCACAGATCAGTTCGGAAGATCACCGCGTGGCAGAACGTTTCGAATTTTATTATCAGGGCTTGGAATTGGCGAATGGCTTCCATGAGCTTACGGATGTTCATGAACAATTCCATCGTTTTGAGCAGGACAATCGCTTACGAGAGAGCATGGGCTTACCTAAACGAGAAATTGACAAGCGTTTATTAGGAGCATTGCAAGAGGGCGTGCCGAATTGTTCAGGTGTGGCGTTAGGGGTAGATCGTTTATTGATGATTGCGTTAGGGGCAAAAAGTATTAAAGAAGTGATGGCATTTGGGATTGAAAATGCGTAATTGATGGGGAAAACTTTTTTAAAATGCACCGCACTTAAAAAGTCCCGCATTTAAAAAGTGCTACACTTTGGCTTTGTATATGCCTAGCGTTTTCCTTGTTCTGTTATCTCAATGATATTTCAATAAAAAAAGGCAGGATTCTGCCTTTTTATTTGTGGTTAATGTTAGGATTATTGTTTCATTTTGACTTCTTTGACCCATTTATCTGTCAACCGTTTACCTTCCGCACTGGCACCAAAACGATCAAAATCGTAGTCAATGAGTTTTAAGGTTTTCGGATCGACGGATTTTGGTGATGCTTCAGCATGGATATTGGTCGGGATTTGATAAACTTTGGTTTCACGCCATACCAACTCTTGTGCTTCTTTGGTTAATGCCCAATCTACAAAACGTTTGGCATTTTCCATGTTGCGTGCATTTTTGATGATACTCATGCCGCCTAAAGAATAGCCATCGCCTTCGCATGGGAGAATGCTTTCAACAGGTGCACCATTTTCTTTTTCTGTGGCATAGCTATGCACAAACCCCACCGCAACAGCAGATTCCCCACGGGAAAGATTGCTTGTGACCAATGCACTTTTAACGTATTCAGAGATGTTTGCATTCAGTTTTTTGAGGTAATCAAAGGCTTTTTCTTCGCCCCATAATTGGATTAAGGTCGCAATGGCAGTATAAGTGGTGCCAGAAATTTGAGGATCAGGCATTTGTACATAACCTTTTAAACGAGGATCCAATAAATCAGACCAGCATTTCGGATAGTCTTTGATCCCTAATTCTTTGAATTTTTCAGTGTTGATGCCAAAACCCAAGACCAAAATGTAAATGATAGAGGTGAGATCGCCCCGTTTTTCCATTAATTGTTTAAATTGTGGCATGGTGTCCGCTTGGTTAGGGGAGCGATAGTGAGCCAATAAATCAAGATCACCCGCTTGGAAGTGGTGTTCAATGGTGCCGCCATACCAAAGATCCGCCTGTGGGTTGTTTTTTTCCGCAATTAATTTTGCAAGTGTTGCCCCTGTACTATTGCGAATAAATTTGGTGTCCACATTGTATTTTTTCCCGAAGGTCTGAACCATTTTTTCACAAGTGGTATTTTGTACGCTGCAGTAAACGGTGAGTTTTCCTTCCGCTGCGGCTTGATTTGAAAAGGTAAAAGGTAAAGCAAGACAAAGTGCGGTGAGGGCTGACTTGAGTTTCATTTTTTCATTCCTTTTTATATTTATTAAAAATATAAGTGTATCCTGATGAAAGACGGGAAACGAAGCTTCCCGTCTTCATCGAAATGTTGTGGTTAATTTTTTGAAAAACTATACCGCACTTTGAAAAATCACATTATCGGCTTTTTTGGTGTAGCTGTTAATTTGGTCAAAGTTCATATAGCGGTAGGTATCGTCTTTATCCTGTTGCAGATCTTGTGCAAAGGCAAGATATTCTTCCAGCGTCGGGAGCTTACCGAGAATCGCAGACACAGCGGCTAATTCGGCGGAGGCTAAATAGACGTTTGCCCCTTGTCCTAAACGGTTCGGGAAATTACGGGTGGAGGTGGACACCACGCTAGCACCATCGGCAACACGTGCTTGGTTACCCATACACAATGAGCAACCCGGCACTTCAATGCGGGCACCGCTTTTGCCGTAAATGCTGTAATAACCTTCTTCGCTTAATAAGGCAGCATCCATTTTGGTCGGTGGGGCGATCCATAAACGAGTCGGGATCATGCCTTTGAATTTGGCGAGTAATTTCCCTGCGGCACGGAAATGCCCAATGTTTGTCATACAAGATCCGATAAAGACTTCATCAATTTTATCGCCCTGAACTTCAGACAATAAACGGGCATCATCAGGATCGTTCGGAGCACATAAAATCGGTTCTTTAATTTCCGCTAAATCAATGTCAATCACTGCGGCATATTCTGCATCAGGATCTGCTTCCATTAATTGTGGATCGGCTAGCCATTGTTCCATGCCCTTAATTCGACGCTCAAGGGTTCTGGCGTCACCGTAGCCCTCTGCGATCATATATTTCAATAACACAATATTGGAATTGAGATATTCAATGATCGGCTCTTTGGCAAGTTTAATGGTACAAGCCGCCGCAGAACGTTCTGCAGAGGCATCGGACAGCTCAAAGGCTTGTTCCACTTTTAAATGTTCTAAACCTTCAATTTCTAAAATGCGACCAGAGAAAATGTTTTTCTTGCCTTTTTTCTCAACGGTAAGCAAGCCTTGCTTAATGGCATAGTAAGGAATGGCGTGCACTAAATCACGCAAGGTAATGCCCGGTTGCATTTCCCCTTTAAAACGCACCAACACAGATTCGGGCATATCCAATGGCATAACGCCTGTGGCGGCGGCAAACGCCACTAAGCCGGAACCTGCTGGGAAAGAAATCCCAATCGGGAAACGGGTATGAGAATCGCCCCCTGTTCCCACGGTGTCTGGCAGTAACATACGGTTAAGCCAAGAGTGAATCACGCCATCGCCTGGACGTAAGGATACACCGCCACGGTTCATAATAAAATCGGGCAAGGTGTGGTGTGTCACCACATCAACAGGCTTTGGATACGCCGCCGTGTGGCAGAAAGATTGCATCACCAGATCGGCGGAGAAACCAAGGCAAGCAAGATCTTTTAGCTCATCACGGGTCATTGGTCCTGTGGTATCTTGCGAACCCACAGAGGTCATTCGAGGCTCACAATATTGCCCTGGACGAATGCCGTCCACGCCACAGGCACGTCCCACCATTTTTTGTGCAAGGGTAAAACCTTTTTGATTTTCCACCGCACTTTGCGGTTTGGCAAACACCTCACTTTCCGCTAAACCCAGTTCGCAACGGGCTTTGTGGGTTAATCCACGTCCAATAATTAAAGGAATACGTCCACCAGCTCGCACTTCATCTAAAAGTACATGGGTTTTTAGGCTAAATTCTGCCAACACGTCATCAGAATTATGGCGACAAATTTTGCCTTGGTAAGGGTAAATATCAATGACATCGCCCATATTTAATGCACTGACATCCACTTCAATGGGAAGCGAGCCCGCATCTTCCATGGTGTTAAAGAAAATCGGTGCAATTTTGCCCCCTAGCACCACGCCGCCGGCACGTTTATTCGGAATATGCGGAATATCTTCGCCCATAAACCAAAGCACTGAGTTGGTGGCGGATTTACGAGAAGAACCCGTTCCCACCACATCGCCCACATAGGCTAATGGAAAGCCTTTTTCTTTTAATTTTTCCAATTGTTTAATCGGCCCCACATTGCCAGCGTCGTCAGGTTCAATGCCATCACGGGCATTTTTCAACATTGCTAATGCGTGCAAAGGAATATCAGGACGAGACCATGCATCTTGTGCAGGTGAAAGATCATCCGTGTTGGTTTCCCCCGTGACTTTAAACACGGTGACGGTTAATTTTTCAGCCAGTTTCGGTCGAGATAAAAACCACTCGGCATCTGCCCAAGATTGCAACACTTGCTGTGCAAAGGCATTGCCTGCTTTGGCACGTTCTGCCACATCATGGAAATTGTCAAACATTAATAAGGTGTGAGAAAGTGCATTGACGGCAATAGGGGCAAGTTGTTCATCATCAAGGGCGGTCAACAAAGGTTCTATGTTGTAACCCCCTTGCATGGTCCCTAAAATTTGTACGGCTTTGGCTGGGGAAATGAGTGGAGAGGTGCTGTCTTTTTTGGCAACAGCGGCTAAAAATGAGGCTTTAACATAAGCAGCTTCATCCACCCCAGCTGGAATACGATTTTCAAATAAATCTAATAAGTAGTCTTCTTGTCCAGCAGGTGGATTTTTCAATAATTCAATTAATTGTGCGGTTTGTTCTGCATCTAACGGCTTGGGCACCACGCCTAATGCCGATCGTTCATCAACATGCTTTTGATACGCTTGTAGAAAGTGGGACATAAATTACCTCGTTGGGTTTGCTTTTATAATGTAAATATAACCGCAGTTAGGGAGAAAGTGCGGTGAGATTTCGTTACGAAATTGTTACAGCATAATAATACGGAAAAATCTTCCCCTCAATATAAAAAAGTTGATTTTTTAGGCTAGATCAAGTTTCTTTATTTCCAAGTCGCCAATTTTTCGTTAAAATGCCAGCCAATTTTTTTAATTAACAAATGGACAAAATTATGTTTGGAAAAGGTGGCTTAGGCAATTTAATGAAACAAGCACAGCAGATGCAAGATCGTATGCAAAAAATGCAAGAAGAGATTGCACAGCTCGAAGTGACAGGGGAATCTGGTGCAGGGTTGGTTAAAATTACCATTAATGGTGCCCATAATTGCCGTCGTATTGAAATTGATCCGTCTTTAATGGAAGACGACAAAGAAATGTTAGAAGACTTAATTGCGGCAGCATTTAATGATGCAGTTCGTCGTGCAGAAGAATTGCAAAAAGAAAAAATGGCATCCGTGACGGCGGGTATGTCATTACCTCCTGGGTTTAAAATGCCTTTTTAATGTGTCATGAGTGTTCAATCCGCTTAAACGCATTCAAAAACTTGTTTAAAACTGACCGCACTTTTGAAAAGTAGATCAAAGTGCGGTCTGTTTTTATGAAACCCTCGTTTAAATGCGAGACATCCTAAAACATCCGCATTTTTCACTCCCGTGAATTTGAAACAAAAGAGAAAGACATTATGCAAACAAGTCCATTATTGGAACATTTGATCGAAAGTTTACGTTGTTTACCCGGCGTTGGACCCAAATCTGCACAACGCATGGCATATCACTTATTACAACGTAATCGTCAGGGGGGCATGGTACTTGCTCAGGCGTTAACTGAGGCAATGTCAAAAATTGGGCATTGCCACTATTGTCGTACTTTTACAGAGGAAGATGTATGTGCGATTTGCCGTAATCCTCGCCGTCAGCATTCGGGGCTACTTTGTGTGGTGGAACAACCTGCGGACATTCAAGCCATTGAACAAACAGGGCAGTTTTCAGGGCGTTATTTTGTGTTAATGGGACATTTATCTCCGCTTGATGGTATTGGTCCGAAAGAAATTGGTCTGCATTTGTTACAAAAACGTTTACAAGAAGAAAGTTTCCATGAAGTGATTTTAGCCACCAATCCTACGGTGGAGGGCGATGCCACGGCTAATTACATTGCTGAACTTTGTGTTCAACAGAACATTAAAGTGACCCGTATTGCACACGGGATTCCCGTAGGCGGGGAATTAGAAATGGTGGATGGCACCACCTTAACACATTCGTTTTTAGGGCGTCGCCAACTTGGCTAACCGATAGGGATAACATAGCTTAAATGCGATTATTTATAGCAGAAAAACCGAGTCTCGCCAGAGCCATCGCCGATGTGTTAGCAAAGCCGCATCAACGAGGAGACGGGTTTATTAAATGTGGTGAAAAGGATTATGTGACATGGTGTGTGGGGCATTTGCTTGAACAAGCCGAACCAGATGCTTATGATCCCAAATTTAAGCAATGGCGTTTAGAGCACTTACCTATTATTCCTGAAAAATGGCAACTCATTCCTCGCAAAGGGGTGCAAAAGCAATTAAATATTGTGGTCAAACTGATTCATCAAGCGGAGATTTTGATCAACGCAGGCGACCCTGATCGAGAAGGGCAATTATTGGTGGACGAAGTGTTTAGCTATGCCAATTTAAGTGTGGAAAAACGCAATCAGATTCAACGTTGTTTAATTAGCGATCTCAACCCCAGTGCGGTTGAAAAAGCCATCAATAAATTACAATCCAATCGCCATTTTATTCCTCTCGCAACCTCAGCATTAGCCCGTGCTCGAGCCGATTGGTTATATGGTATCAATATGACTCGTGCCTATACCTTACGGGGAAGACAAGCTGGCTATAAAGGCGTGTTATCGGTTGGGCGTGTGCAAACGCCTGTGCTAGGGTTGATTGTTCGCCGAGATTTAGAAATTGAGCATTTTGAGCCAAAAGATTTTTTCGAGGTGCTTGCCCATATTCAAACGGAAACTCCTGAAAAAATAACCGCACTTTCTGCACAAGAAAAGGCAAATCTTGTGCGATTTAACGCCTTATGGCAACCAAGTCAAGCTTGCGAAGATTATCAAGATGAAGAAGGACGGGTGTTGTCTTTGGGGCTGGCTGAAAATGTGGTGAAACGTATTACACAACAACCTGCTGAAGTGGTGGAATATGTGGATAAACGTGAACATGAAAGTGCTCCCTTACCTTATTCTTTATCGGCATTACAAATTGATGCCGCAAAACGTTATGGTTTATCCGCTCAAGAGGTGTTAGATATTTGCCAACGGTTATATGAAACCCACCGTTTGATTACTTATCCTCGCTCCGATTGTCGTTATTTGCCCGACGAGCATTTTGCTGAACGCCATAAAGTGTTCAATGCCATTTCTACCCATATTCCAGAATATCAGCCCTTACCAGATAGTCTAAATCCCACACTGAAAAACCGTTGCTGGAATGATAAAAAAGTGGAAGCCCATCATGCCATCATTCCCACTGCGAAAAACAAGGCTGTGAATCTTAATCAACGTGAAGGGCAAGTGTATCATTTAATCGCACGGCAATATTTAATGCAATTTTGTCCCGAGGCAGAATATCGAAAAAGTAAAATCACCTTAAATATTGCGGGTGGGCGATTTATTGCACAAGCTCGTCATTTACAACTGGCGGGTTGGAAACAACTTTTGGGAAAAGAAGACAGCGATGAACAGCAAGAGCCTTTATTACCGATCGTGAAAAAAGGACAACGCTTATTTTGTGAGAAAGGGGAAATTGTCAGCAAAAAAACACAACCGCCAAAACCCTTTACCGATGCGAGTTTATTGTCTGCGATGACAGGCATTGCCCGTTTTGTCCAAGATAAAGCCTTGAAAAAAATCCTCCGTGAAACCGATGGATTAGGGACGGAAGCCACAAGAGCGGGGATTATTGAGCTCTTATTTAAACGAGGATTTTTATATAAAAAAGGGCGAAATATTCACAGCACAGAAACGGGGCGTATTCTCATTCAAGCCTTACCCGATTTGGCAACACAGCCAGACATGACGGCACATTGGGAGTCGCAATTGACAGGCATTAGCCAAAAAGAAATCAGCTACCAGCATTTTATGTCAAGGTTAACGCAACTGTTACCCGAACTCATGCGTTATGTTAACTTGCCGGCGTTACGTCAATTAAGTCAGGTGGAAAACACTCATTCTTTTTCTAAAAAAACGCCATCAGCGGTTAAAAAGAAACGGAATGCGTGAAGGTGAGGGATTGTTGAACACGTTAGCTTCATTCGAGAGGAAAATATCTCATAAAATGCACCTTGTTGAGTGAAATAACAACAAATAGCATTTGCTTGAAGAAAAAGACTTGCACTCACTGTCGATATTCGCTAATATCCGCACGTTAATTTTATTGCGAATTTGCAAATGTAGAGAAGAGTATAATGTATCACGCACTATTATTAGGTTATGGTATTATTTCAATTGTATTAATCGCTTTTATCATGTTACAACAAGGTAAAGGTGCTGACGCAGGTGCCTCTTTTGGTGCTGGTGCTTCAGGTAGAATTTTTGGTTCTGCTGGTTCTGGTAATTTTTTATCTAAAATGACAGCTATTTTAGCGACGTTATTTTTTATCATTAGCTTAGCCATTGGTAATATCAACTCACATCGTGATAATGTACAGCAAGGTAGATTTGATGATTTATCTTCCACAGCAGAGAAAGTAGAAAAACAAGTTGTGGCACCTGCAGTAGATACAAAAAATAGCGATATCCCGCAATAATCACAAACAAATTGAAAATGCTCTGGTGGTGGAATTGGTAGACACGCTATCTTGAGGGGGTAGTGTCCGTAGGACGTGCGAGTTCAAGTCTCGCCCAGAGCACCACATTATAAAAAGACGGTTTCTAGCCGTCTTTTCTTTTTTATGTTATTTAATGTTATTTATTGTTAAAACAATAAGTTAAACACCTTTCTATTATGTTTCTCACTTTCTTTCTTTACTTTCTTTTGTTATTTATTGTTAAATGTTGTTATTCAATTACGCCAATTTTACGCCAAAATGCACGAGGACAATATGGCAACAATAAGAAAACGTGGAAATTCATATCGAGCTGAGATAAGCAAAAACGGCATAAGAAAATCAGCCACATTTAAAACAAAATCAGAAGCTAATGCTTGGGCGGTCGATGAGGAAAGAAAATTAGATGATTTAGCCAAAGGAATCACGCCTGATATTCTTTTCAGGGATGTAATAGAACGCTATCAGAATGAAGTATCTATCACTAAGAAAGGGGCGAGAAATGAAATTATAAGATTAAACCGCTTCCTAAGATACGATATTTCTAATCTGTATATTCGTGATTTGAAAAAAGAAGATTTCGAAGACTGGATTAGACTTAGACTAGCTGAAGTATCAGATGCCAGCGTTAGGCGGGAGCTTGTAACTATATCATCCGTACTGACAACAGCAATGAATAAGTGGGGGTATATTTCAAAGCACCCAATGACTGGAATTGAAAAGCCGAAAAATTCAGCAGAAAGAAAAGAACGATACTCAGAACAAGATATTAGAACAATATTAGAAACAGCAGGTTATTGCGAAGATAAACCACCGACAACACTCAAACAAAGAATAGCGGTTGCGATGTTGTTTGCCATAGAAACAGCAATGAGGGCTGGCGAGATTTCAAGTATGAAATGGAGTGATGTTTTTCTCGAAAAGAGAATAGTGCATTTACCGACAACGAAGAATGGACACTCTAGAGATGTGCCACTTTCACAAAGAGCAATTGCACTAATTCTAAAAATGAAAGAAGTTGAAAATGGAGAGTTTGTATTTCAAACAACATCTGAATCATTAAGCACTACGTTTAGATTGCTTAAGAAAGAGTGCGGACTCGAACATCTCCATTTTCATGATACGAGAAGAGAAGCTTTGACTAGGTTATCTAAAAAAGTGGACGTGATGACGTTAGCGAAAATTAGCGGGCATAGGGATTTAAGAATTTTACAAAACACATATTACGCACCAAATATGAGTGAAGTAGCTAATTTATTAGACTAATTCACCTTTCTCAAGTACGCTTTTTGCCACTTAATCACATCACTAGCTTTGTATCTTTTGCTCTCATTGCCTCCCTTTTCCAGCGATACAGGAGAAGGGAAGTCTTGGCGTGTAATGATGTGACGAGATGTGTAGTTGTAAGAGCGATTAATCATAATAGATACATCTTCAATACTCAGAAGAATCGGACTGTCTTCTTTTAGTTGAGCTAATGCACTCAATCTAACTGATCGTACTACTTCGTCTTGGTGTTTCTTTGATAAAGAAATGCTTTCCATTTTGCCTCCATAAAAAGCCCACACTAGGCGGACTTTGTTTTTTCATACTGTGTAAACGCCACGATTGCGGCGATCTCGATAATTGCGATCATGGATAGAATAATAACCATATTTCCTCCGTTAAACTAGATTTTCCACAAGTTATCTCCGAGATTCTCGCATAGCATCAAGCCAAGCTTGGGCGTCTTCTTCAGTGGCGAAGTATCTGCCATCTAGCAAACATTCCTCAGATAGACCATCATTAAATCTTTGGCTATAAGAGCTTTTCTCTATATTCAGACCATATTTATTGATAAGCCACATACCTTCTTGGGGTTCTTTTAATGGAGCTGGCAAATCCAAATGTACTCTTTGACGAGGTTCTTCCCACATTCCTATAATATCGTACATGCCATTAATATTCGGAATGTGTATTCCATTCTTACTCCAGCTAGTAACTTCTTCTTTGCCTTCTTTATCAATATGAAAACCAGCAACTTGATCATCTTCCAAGAGCGGATTTTCTAATACAAATTTAACGAACGCTTTATTACCATTTCTAAGCACAACTGGCTCGCCAGCAAGTGCTTTTTCTAAGTCGAATTCTTTCATTTTTAACCCTTATTTTTCAATCTGTTAAATGATGTCAACGAAACTCATTTCGTCGAGATAATAAAAAACCGCATTGCTGCGGTTACTCTGTTTTCGGTGGCGGTGGAAGTGGTCGCCAGAAGTCACAATTAGCTAACACTTCGGTAACACCGTAGTATTCGTAATTCGGTTCGACAAACTTCGGCTCACCATAATACTTTTTGTAGGTAGCGAAACCAATTCCGTATTGGCTACCAGTCCAGAAGGCAACTAAAACATCTTTATCAAGCTCAGGCAATTGCTCTTTAATGCTAATCCATCCGTTGCCTTGTGGAAATTCCACAATCTCTGGCTTTTCAATGATTGCATCGACGTTATAGTCACAATTAAAATAATTAATCGAGCGTTTTTCATCTTCGCTTAATTCTCTAGTTTTAGATTCAACTTTACCGAGAACCACACCGTAAACTGCGTTATTTAAACGCTTTTCATATAAAGAAAAGTTGTCATTTTCTGTCGCCAAACCATATAAATTTTCGGCACATTTTATGCATTTTTCTTTAGCTTCTTCTTCACTTTTGTGGAAAGAAATGCTGTTTTTATCGTAGATATTTACTGAGAAATATTTGTTTTCTGTTTCTGTCATAATTAAATTCCTATCATAAATAAAAAAAGCCACAATCAAGTGGCTTATTCTATTAAATATGTTACTGTCTTTTCTTCTCCATTTTCATCTTTGTATGAATAGCTGACACGTGTTTTTCTATCTAGCTTTTCATTGACTTTATCAACTGTCATTTCAATTCTGAGCAACCATAGTAAGATCATCATTGTTATAACAAAGGATTTCTCAACATTATTAAGAACGAAAATTCCAGTTATATGTAAGATAAAAGCAATAAACAATAACAGCATTGCTATTTTTACTGGCTTTTCAAGAAGTCGAAATAGTTTATTGAGCATGTTCTTTCTCTCCACCAAACTCATTAATTAGCATTTCTGTTATTTTGGAAAGAACGCTTGTCATTAAGATAAAATCTGCATCAAAACGCTGTGCAATATCTTCTTTGAGAATGTCGTCATTTTTATCAAGTACATAATCAGCGAACTTCAAACGTTTGAGCGTGCCATCTTCGTTTAGCGTGAATTGTAAGTTGTCTTCCCAATTCAACTGCAATGATACGACTTGCTTGCCAGCGACTAATAAACCTTGAATGTCCTCGCAGTGAAAGTCTTGATTTTTTAAAACAGCCTCTCCATTACTATTAAAGTCTATTAATTTACTATCGCCTTGCAAATCTATCCATT
Organism: Pasteurella pantherarum; assembly: GCF_049670885.1. Taxonomy (GTDB): domain Bacteria; phylum Pseudomonadota; class Gammaproteobacteria; order Enterobacterales; family Pasteurellaceae; genus Pasteurella. The sequence continues at coordinate 195,835 of NZ_CP187173.1, forward strand.
CTGGAGTTTTATCTGCGGTTACCCACGACGTCATCACAAGACTTGGATCTTTAGCAAAAGCCAATGGAACAACTGGCAACGATCCAAGCGTTTTACGCAATAAAGCTAAGACATCTTCTGCTAGTTTATGTGAGCTTGCATCGACATAAATCAAGTCTTTTTCCACATCAATGAAAAGTGCGGTCTGTTTATACTTGCTGAACGCTTGCTGAATAAGTGTTGCAATAACGTCATCTTTTAACGATAGCTTTTCCACTTTCTTTAATTTACGCACTTGTTTCTGTTCAAGCTCCGCAACTCGCTTGTTCAGTTCGTTATTGATAACGTGAGCTGGAAGAATTTTTTCTTCTTTCATTGCCACTAACATAATTTTATTTTCTGCTGTATGGTAGAGTAGCTCACTGTTGATAATTGGCGATGTCCAACCGAAACGGCTCATTTCTGACTTCTCACAAGGAACATATTTAAATCCTTGTAACGCCTCTTGTAATTTTTCTGTTGACCAGTCTAACTGCTTTGTTAGACGGTAAATCATTGCATTTTTAAACCAAAACATAACTTTTTCCTTATTTCAGATACAAAAAAACACGCTATTGCGTGCTGTTTAAGTATTCAAGTTTTACTTGATAACTGGAAGTACCTTAACCAATGGCTCAGGCTGTTTTTCCTGTGCCATACACCAAGTTAACAAGTCTTCCCAAGATTTATAATCATGACCGAACTGATCGTTGTCTTTTTGACATTGAGAAAGATCTAAGTGTTGGGAAATATCCCGTTTGATACAATCCTTTTCACTACTTTCTAAGATGTTCCAGTATTGTTTTACGTCTTGGATGCCATGTGCAACTAAGTAGCTGTGGCGTGTCATACAGTAGCGAATATGATTAATAAACATCGTCTTAAATTGACTATGTTGAATTTCAATCGTTGCCTTATCTTTAATCTGAGCCATTTTTATTGCCTTTATTTAGATTATTTCTATTAATAAACTCTCTCCGCTCTTCATTGAGAACGTGGATTTTCTTTTCGTGGTATGCAATTTCTTTATCAATTGCATCTAAATCACGTTTATTTAATTCTGCTATTTCGAATTCTTGGTGAATCATAAATCTTCCTCTTTGACGAAAAAGCCATCTACCATTCTGCCTTTACGGTCTTTAATATCATTCCACGCACGCTCTAAGCACTCTGTGAATGTGAACCCTTGTTGAATGCAAATATACGTCAGGTATTGTTGGGTGAGCCTAAAATCGAATTCAGTTACCGTGCGATCTCGATCACTTAAATAAAACATTAGTCTTGAGGAGTTCATGGCAAAACGAGGTAGGTAGTCAGTGGACTCGACATACTCTAACTTATTTTTTTGTAAAAATATGACTTTAAAGTTGAGTTGTTTAGCTAGAATAATAAGCACAACAGCACAGTCACCAATACTATCTTTGATGACATCAGGTTTGTTCTTGGCAATACCACCACAAAGCTCACCAAATTCCTCCATAAGCTTTAACACTTGTTTCTGTGGAGTAGAACCCTCGATCAAGTTTCTATCTTCCGCCCATTGTTCGATTTTCTCGATTAGCTCTTTAATTTCACACATATTAAACCCCGTAAATAATCATCAATGTTTCTTTTGTTGGAATTAAAATCACGCACGCAAGAGACAAGATAAATAGAACCAAGCATAAATTGATCACTTGCTTTGCCAATTTACGCTCCACTTGATTTATTCTTTGAGTAAAGATTCCCCAACTCATCAATGCGGTGATAAGAATTGATATAACTAAGACCCAAGCACTTAATTCTTCTAGGGAGATTAATAACTCAATGATGTAACTATTCATATTTAATCTCCGCATTTGGTTTTGTGATTTCATTGAGGAATGCTTGAGCTTCTTCACGTGTCCTATAGACAAGGTTGAGGTTAGTTAACAATGCTTTGAAATCATCGTGTATACCCCATCCGTTGTTTTCACATATTGTCGAGGAATTTACACTCACCCACACATACTCTTCGCCATCCTTCAGATTTTTAACAGGATGAAACTCTTTACCGTTCACCGTGATTGTGTACTGCGATTTTTCACAATCTACAATATCAAGCGGATCTGGTTTATCTGGACCAAGAAAATAACCACCTAAACCACTCACTGAATACTGGGTTTTCCCACTACCATCTAGCGGTTCAACTATCGCTAAATACGGTCTTACGTTTTTTACTTTAACTTTATTCCCGCCACGTGTAATGAATACAGCATCAGGATATTTTCTGTGGATTCCTAAAACGTTCATTTTTTTACCTCAAATTCATCAATAAAAAAGCCACTCATAAAAGTGGCTATTTAACTATTTCAATGCATTTTTTAAGTTATTTACCGCCTTATCTAACTCATCGAGTGCATCAATTTGTTGCTCAATTAATCGGTCAACTTTTCCCTTCGCTTGGCAAACTTGAAGAATTAATGGATTAAGCGTTTTACGAATATGATCTCCACTTGCCAATTCTTTTTCCTTTACCTCTGATAGCTTCAGAAGTTCTTGTGCCATCGCCTCAAGCTCTTCTGGTGTTTTTTCCGTGATTGTTTTTTCTGTCTTTTTAGTCATTTCAAAATTTTCCTTTTTTACCTTTTCTTTACACTCTTTAACTACTGAGCATTTAAATAAACACACTTTTGCTAGTCGCCGTTCAATTTTTATCAACCCTTCTTGTTCAAGATAAATCACAATCTTTTCCATTGAGGAAACATCAATCCTACTTAACTGAGGTCGTTTATTAATAAAATCTTGCATTGATTGAGGTCTATCTTGACTTCGTAGGAACTCTAAAAAAGAATTTTTCCAACGTGCTTGTGTGGACGTTAGCTTTATTTCCATCTTATTTTCCAAATAAAAAAGCCACCGTGGTGGTGGCTATTGTTCTGTGTCTGTTTGTGGTTCGTCTTGATTTTTCACATACCCGCAAAGGTCTAGTCTTTTCTGATACAAGACTAACTCCTCCTTCCCTTCATCATCCAGCTCGCCACTTCTTAATTGCTTCCAAAGTGTTTGGATGTAGTCATATTCCCCCTCGCACATTGGCTGAGGAATATCGGGGTATCTGAACCACCCTTTTTGAAAGTTACCTATTCCAAACAATGAGCCGTCATCGCATAACGCAATCGTCTCACCTCCATCCTCTGTGTTAGAAATAGCTACCTGAATAATCTTTCTCATGTTCTACCTCTACCACCACATTTTGGACAATCTCCAATTTCTGCTAGCGTAAAAGGCACTCTGGTTTTCCCAGTGCCATTACAAAAATTGCAAATTGGGAGCATTAAAAATTCTCTTAATGCTAACTCCCGTTCTTGCTCAATTCGTCTTTTCATCTTGTTTTCTTCATCTATATAACAAGGTGAATAAGAGTAGCTTTTTAGCTCATTGATCATTTCAAAAGTTGTAGCTAGATCTTCAGCAATTTCATCAAGTTTCCCCTTATGATCGACTCCATAATTCTCTAAAATTGCCTCTAGATCTTCTTTTATATCTTCTTTTAGAGTTGACATAACTCACTCCTAGAACGGAATATTATCATCTTCAAAACTATCAGCCTGTTGTACTGGCTTTCCACTTTTCGCATTTGCATAAGCGTTGTTTTGTGGTGCTTGTGCTTGCTGTTGCGAATCTTGGCGACTATCCAACATCTGCAACACGTCACCTTGGATTTCAGTAGTGTAGCGATCTTGCCCGTTTTGGTCTTGCCATTTACGGGTTTTTAAACGCCCTTCCACATAGACTTTTGAGCCTTTTTTCAGGTATTGACCGCAAATTTCTGCTTGGCGACGATAAAATACGATGCGGTGCCATTCTGTGACTTCTCGGCGTTCGTTTGTGTTTTTGTCAATCCAGCTTTCACTGGTTGCTACACTGATATTTGCTACTTGTTCGCCGTTTGGCATGGTGCGGATTTCAGGATCGTTTCCTAAATTTCCGACGATAATTACTTTATTTACGCCAGCCATTGCTTACCCCTTAAGTGCTTTTAATGATGTCAAAAACTGTGGAATATACTCATCAAACGCTTTCATTAGTTTCTCATCTCGTGTCGCTGTGTATAAGTAAAGCACTTGTTTCTTATATTCAGGACAATAACTGACAAAATCCCAAGACTTATAACCTGTAACCCACATTGCGGCTTGAACCTGAATAATATATTCACTTGGCACGCCACCACTAAGAATATATTTGATGTGTGTTTTCATCTTCGGACACTTGATTTCTAAGCCTTTTTGGTGGCTCAAAATTAAGCCGTCAGGACTAACCATGAGTTCCTTTTTCTCATTGAGATAAACGCCACCGACTTGAGTTACATCATTACCCGTTTCAAATTCATAAGCCATGCGTGCAAGTGGCTCAAGCTCATTTCCTCTTTCCATGTATTGAGATTTAAACCCCTCGGTCACTCCCTCAATACTTTCCGCAACAAGCTCGGCAAGATAGGAAACCCAACCGCTAGACTTTTGACCGCTTGAATTTACTATATTTTTAATACCTGTTGCGGTAGGAATGCCTAGCCTTGCGACTAGCCACTCCTCTGTACCTTGCTCACAGTCGAGCGTGATTAAATTGTCAATCATAGTGGAATATTTTCACCTTGTTCTTTTGCAGACTCTTGTTGCGACTGCTTATCTAAACGACGATTTAATATAGAAATTGCATCATCTGCTTGAGTCTGGGTCATTTCATTAATCTGAGCTACACCATAATTCGCAAGAAGTTTCTCTTTTGATGTTCCCGTTAAAGAAATAAGCGTTTCAAGTGTTTGAACATTATCTTCCGTAATGAGTGGAATTTTTGTTGCTGTTGTATCGATAACTTTATTTTTTGGCGTCACGTCAATTGGCTCGTTCACAATACGCTCTGCTTCATCTTGGTCATAAATACCAGTAAAGCCAAAAGCCAGCCTTGCACATTGAATCATCGCTTTATGTCGCAGCATTCGTTTTGGATGAGATTTCCAAGGCTGTGTGTTGCGTTGACATTCACCCAAGTATTCAGTAACTACAATTGGGCGAGTGCGATCTTTGCGGTAAATAGTACAAGTACAGCTATTATCTTCTCCAAACACAAACTCAATACCGTCAAATTGCGGATGCTCGTTCATAATTCGAGACCAGCCATCAACCCCAACAATTGGTACAATTCCGCCATTATTTGAAAATGCGTAAATTTCATTAGTCCACGGATTTAATCCATGTTGATTTGCGACAACTAAAAGTGCAGTCATCTGCTCTGGTGTGACGTTTTGCCCACGAAAAGCAGTTGCCATTAAAGTTTGTGGAAGATTTTCACTAGAACCCATTTCAAAGCGTTCTGCTAATTTATTCGTTAGATTTTGTAATGCTGTTGCCATCTCTCTTTCCTACTTGATTTTTGTTAGTTGAACTTGATCGCCATATTTCGCTTTAATTTCTCTTGCGAAAGCGACCGCTTCACTCATGGTGCCAGTAAAAGGAATCTTTATTAAAAAATCAAAAACATGCTCTTTTACACCGGTGGATTCTTGCGTTTCTTCTGCCACACTTTCCACATTTTCTTTTTCTACCTGTTTTTCTTGTGCTTGGTTTGATTCAATTTCAGCTTGAGCTTGGGCTTGGGCTTCTTCTCTTGCTTTAGCTTCTGCTTTGGCTTTTAATTCGGCCTCTCGCTTTTCTTCCTCTGCGATACGCTCTGAAATGATCGGCTCTAAATCTTGTTCGCCACCAATAAGAGATTGCCAATCCTTGAATAAATATTCGTAATTGATTGGAATCATTTTTCTACGTTCAGAAATGCGAACACCCTCCGCTGAAATCTCAGTGATAATTAATGACTTTTCAGCATTGACCGCTTTTTCTAGTGTCGCAATCGTACTTCTACGTTTTGTTGCCTCATCTAAACGAGATTTAATAACACTTCTTGAAAACTTACCACTTAACACAATCGATACATCGTTTTCATAAACGCCCATTGACTGAATAACTTCATCTAGTGCTTTTGATACAATCCCAGATTTAATCTCAACTTCCCGAGCTTTTACTGTTTTATCGAGAAATAGGCGTTTTTGTCTGAATTGTTCCGCAATTTCTTCTGCCTGTGCGATTAATTCTTGAATATCGCCATGTTGTGCATTTTTAATTGCCTCACGTGTGCGATCTTCGACTTCTTTAAGCAGTTTTACCTCTTCTTTCGCTTTCCCAAAGTCTTCGTCTGTTTCAAAAGTGCTTGTGATTGTTGATAAGAATTTCTCAGCTTGTGTTTTGAAATCTTGGATGTTACAAGCTAATACCTTGCTTTCTGTTGATAAAATTAAACCAAATTCCATAATTAACCTCTGTCACCGTTGTGATATTTAATATCCTGTTCTACGAACCGCTCATCATCGTAATCATCAGGATCTACCTCTTGTTCTTCTTTCTGCTCAAACTGTGCGTAGTAGTCATCAGCACTATCGCACTGCCAAGCTGGTAAAAATCTTTTCTTTTTCATTTTGAGAAATCCACCAAGCCTAAATCTCTCAACTTAATTGGGTTGTCGTACATGTACGCTGGCGATTCAGTGAAAGAAAAATTGCTTTTTTTAACGATTGTCCGATCGAACTGTTCACGTTCGATCTTTCTTTTTTCAATCGCTGTTTCGCAAAGGCATGGCGTGGAAAAATTACGTCGCCAACCTGTTTCTTTTTTATTCTTTTCACTATATTCAATAGCAACAAACCCCAAGCCTTTTGAGTGGGGCTCAATTTTGTAAAAGCGGGCATTGTTTTTAATTGCCATCACTGCCCCCCCCCCACATACTCTTTAGCATGAGCTAGCTCATCGCTAGTCATGTTTCTTGGTGTGTCGCCATATTCCTTAATCCACTCTTCTTTTGCCTCACGCTCAAGTTCTGCTAAGCGTTCATCACTGATTTCTTGGCTTAGATAGTGGTCGTGATAATCTGTGGGATTATCAAAACGGCTTACTAGTTTTGATTCGCTGACTGAGATAAAACTAATAGTAAACCCAGCCAAGAACATGATAATTCCCAAAATTAACCATGCTTTTTTCATATCACGCCCCCTAGGTAGTCTTTGGCCGCTTTCTCATACCCCATTGAGTATGAGTCTTTAGTCCATTCTTCCCACATAGCCACAGCTCGCTGTGGATTGGTTGGTTGTTTATCCCCAAAGGATTTGAGCTAATTCGACTTTTTTAGTTAGCTCATTTACCGCTTTTTTAGCGTAAGTGAGAGAACAAGGATGTGCCCTCTCTTCTGGATTGTTCTTTAAAAATAGGTGTTTTTCTTTCGCCTTTTCTAAAGCATTTGAGAAGAACTCAAGGCTTTCTGGCATTGACAAGTCAATCTTGCCAATACGTCTTTCGAAAGATTCCGCTTTTTGCTTAAACCGCTCAGCGTTGTCCATTTCTTCAACTGCTCGATCCATTCGTTTGCCATTTCTTGCGATTAAAGCACGGTGCTTTTTCTCACTGTGATGACCGACTTTAATTTGCTCACCCATTCGAAGAAAATCATGCCCCTCCATTGCTTTTTCGCACCATTGATGGCTTCTTTCATTTGCACTGGATTCTGCTTTTCTATACTTCTCCGCCTTTCTTCTCATTCTTTCTTGAGAATTTAACCCGTCACAACGAGTAAAAGAGTAGAAGAAAAAGCCATCTTGTTCTTTTACAAGATTGTGAATTTCAACCTCTGTCTCTTTTCCGTATTTGTTAGCTACATCGACAATGTCGCCCTTGTTGTATTTTTCAGTGCTTTTTACAACAAAAACTGTTGGGGCAAATTTTGCGTATGTGTTCATACTTTCTTTCTCCAAAAAAAAGCCCTCCGAAGAGGGCAAGTAGGTTTCATATGAGTAAAAAGGCGGTGTTAACGTTCTGTTAAGAGGAATCAATCAATCAAACAAGAATATTGAACGCTAACACCAATCTGGCGACCATGGAGAGACTCGAACTCTCAACCTAGTGCTTAGAAGGCACTTGCTCTTCCTTTTGAGCTACACAGTCAAATAGGGTGACCCTGCATGTTTAAGATTGGTCAAATCATCCGTACATTAAGTTAATGTTCACAGGGTCATAATTCTTTCAATAAAGCACACTTGTCTAACATTCGTCCCGGTTGTACTTCCCAAGATTTCTCTGTAAATGTGCTTTGTTGATAGCTGCTTGGCTTTTTTACCTTGCCCAAGCTACAAGGCTTATGGTCACCACAACACATAAGGAATTGATTTTATTTTGTACTAACTGTATATTTTTAATACCACAACACAAAATAAGGATTAAGTTATGAAGAAATCAACCGCTGACTTTTTAGCTTATGAGTTTGCAAAAGCCCATTATGATAAAGCTGGATTAAACTTTCATGAAAATAACGCAAAAACCATCGGAGATTTTATCGTCGCACTGTCATCTGAATTTCAAGAAAAGCTAGATGATTTTGATAGTGATACTGTAGAACGATTTAAGAATTTATCAAAATAAACGCATCCTTAAGTTCTTTTGTAAGATTTAAAACATCACCTCTATCACATCTTGCGTGATGTAAGACAGTTTCCCAAATTTGCTCTTTAACTTCTTTGGGTAGTTTGTTTTTATTTTCTTCAATTTCAATAACAGTAATTATTGCTTTCATATTTATATCCTCTTATTGGTGGCTTTACACAATGATGATTGATTCAAGAAGATGAATGATTGATCAAAGGTAAAGCCGTAATTCTTTTTAAGAAAGTGCCAGTTAAAAGCGCGGTAACTGGCAACCGCTGGTTTTCTCGCCACTCACTTGTCATTCGTGAGTGTGTAAAACCAAGTCACGGAGCATTTATTTCGTGCGAGCTAACTAGCTAGCCCGTTCTCACCTCAGAAAAATTCGACGATCTGACTAAATCGTTATATCTGCCTTTTGCTAGTTGAGATGACAGACCTCATAGAAAAACATCATAAATAACACTCTAAAATGCTATTTGTGATATTCATCGTCTCTCCGATGTGTCACGCCTTTAGCTAACGTTTGCTGTCTGTCGCTTTCCATTTATTCCTACTGAAAACAGACCAAAAGTGAGGATTCTTTACGCCAAAACTACAAGTCTTGCAATTCATTGCCACAAGTTGATTGTAGAATGCGTTCACGCCTGTGGTTCCGTTGCCAATTCGTCATCACGACGATTTTTCACGTAAGACTAAACGTTTATTAAGCTGACAGGGCTTTCAATCTGTCATTTAAGCGACCGCACTTGATAACCGCCAAGCGTGATTTTTAATCATATTGTTAAAGAGCGTGAGATGTGTATCTCGTTTTGTTGTGGTTAGTTTAAGAAAACTTAAATTTGTTGTCAACAAAAATATTTAAGTTTTCTTAATTACTTTTAAGATTACTTAAATATCAAATAGTTATTTTTTGATTAATTGCTGAATTTGTGAGCCATGTCACAGAAAAAAGGTGTGATTAGTGAATTGAGGGTAAAGAAAAACCGCCAGAGTGGCGGTTTATTGTTATTTTTGAGGGTTTATTTCTTTTATCACTATTCTTTTATGATTAATAGAATTGCCTTTCTGCGTAAAAAATAATGTAATGTTTGCTTTTATTGCCTCTTTTGAAGATATTTCATTGAGATTTATAGTTTGAGGAATTTCAATTGGTATTCGTGTAGTAAACGATCCTTCAACATATCCTTGCCAGCCTTTATAGTCATCTCTATCTAACGCCCTAATATGTAGGGTAATATCATTCATATCAGTAGATTGCTCAATGGCTTTTTCTGGTTCTACTTTTCTAGGGATATCAGCAATGACCTCTGGAGGAATAATTATATTACTATCTGAAGTTTCATTATCCCCAAACTCTATGGATACATCTCCTAATGATGTTTTTGCTGGTTGAGCAAATTCAACCGCATTCTTAGCAAGTGTTTTTTTGTTACTCTTATTTGCTTCTATTGCATTCTTAAATTCTTCTTGAGTAATATTAAGTTGTTTTGCTCCATTAGTAATAACAGTGTTGTAGTTTCCTGTGATGTTAATTGAATTAACAGAATTAGAGCCTAAGCTATAAAACCCATACGCTATCATTCCACCAATAACTAATCCAACTAAAGACGTTCTCACGGGATGTTCCTTACACTGTTTTACTCCCCACTCGTGGGTTTTTTCTAAAAATTTATCTAAATTTTCTTCATCCTTAAAAATTAATTTTATAATAAATTTTTCAAGCAAGGAACCTTTTTCAATCGTTTGAATGTAAAGTTTCGCATCTTGAATTTCCGCACCACTGAGCTTAGAAAATGTCTTTGTTGATTGCTTAACGATTTTCTCTAAAGCTTCTAGTGACTTAACAATATCCCGCACTTGAATTGGTTGCGTTATATTAAATTTAACTTCATCAGATAATTCACAATAATGTAAAATTCCACCCATCTTTATTCTTTCCTTTTCTACAACCTATACATCCCTAATCACAAAGCACAGACCACCAGAAGACTTTGCTTGTCAACGACCACACTACATTTATCTTTTCCTTCTATAAATCCTATGTTCTACCATAGTTCCTATAATTCTTATTTGTTGTTTAAGCGATGAAAGAGTTGGGTAATCTTGATTAAGAGGAACTAATTCAAAATGATGTCTTCCTAATTCATCTATTTCACTAATTGGTCTATACTTCTTAAAAGTTGCTTCATAATCACCATTAATAGCTGCAACAAATTCTCCCGCCACTGGTTCTACATTTGGATCTATTACAACTATATCTCCTTCAAAAAACTCATTTTCCATAGAATCTCCCTTGATTTTTAATGCAAATGAATTTTCAGAAACCTCCATATCTGTTAAAACATACTCATACGCTCCTATACTTTCTTTTAAATCTTCTACTCCAGTCCAAAGCCCTGCTTGAACATAGCTTATTAAAGGAATTTTTGTTGCACCAATATTGGCAGGTATTACATTAGATGGGTTCCCTTCACCTTTTAATAGCCATGTGAAATCACAATCCAAAGCAGTGGCTAGGTCTAGTAGATTCTGTGAATTTGGCTTGGTTGTGTCAGACTCCCATTGAGAAATAGCAACATGAGACACTCCTTTGATAGCGGAGGCTATGCCTTTTTGAGTTAATTTTAATTCTTTTCTTCGTTTTCTTATTCTTTGTCCGATTGTTTCAAGCTTCATAGTAACCCCCCTTTTGTTGTTAAGTTATCTTAACTTTTCTTGACTTAAGTTTTCTTTATATTTATTATTTAAGAGTTCTTAAATTTAAAGTGAGGAAGATAATGTTAAAAACCGATGTTATTAACTACTTTGGAAAGCTTGAAAACGTTGCTAAAGCACTATCTATAAGTGTTTCTGCGATTTCTCAATGGAATGAAGTTATTCCTGAGAAAAACGCATACAAATTACAAGACATAACCAAAGGAAAGTTAAAAGTTAATCGTGAGCTTTATCAAAAACCACAAAACTAACTTACCAAAAGGGGTATGCAATGGCACGCAATGAATTAACAAAATCTGCAATAGAAATTGCAGCCTTAGTGAGAAGAAAGGCAGTAGAAAGAACAGATAAAGAGCTTGCTGAATGTATCGGTATAGATCCAAGCACTTTATGTCGTTTTAAAGCAGAGCATTTAGATAAATTCTGTGCTTATTTAGATGAGCTTGGATTAACAGTGACAGAAAAAGGGCTTAATCAAATAAGTGATGCAGAACTTGAGGCATTAAAGCTTTTTGCAAGTAAAGGTTTGGCTGAATTTGGGCAATAAAAAACACCTCTAGCAGAGGTTCTGGTTAATCTTTTTTGGAAAATTTGTCTAGTACGATGGGGAGCAAGGTAAGGCTCCAGAAGAAGAAAGATACTTTTAGTGAAAAGTAAGCCCACATTGGTTCAACGAGCAAAAAACGAAAACCAAAGTCAATGAGTTCTTCTTTGCTGAATGATCCAAAAGTAGCAAATACAGTAATACACATAATAGCTGGAATATAAGTAGGGTTATCAAAGTCTTTTGCCGTACGGCGATGAATATAGATTAGTAGTAACGGAATACCGTTTACAAACAAACCTGTTATCCAATAAGACAATTCACCCGAATAAAAAATTCTAGGTAAAGCTAGAAAGGCAAAAAAGCAGAAGCCAAAAAATAATTCTCGTAATTTTGAAGAGGGCATAGGGACGATGGATAGACTAAAGAAAGAATTATTTATTCTCGCACAAATCTTGCGAGAAGAACGTGAGTTTCGTCAGATTTTTATTATCGCCATTGTTTTTATGATGGCTTGGTTTATGTGGCAATAAAAAACCACTGTTGGAGCAGTGGCTTCTTAAATCAATCAAAAAATACAGGAGTATTTAATGAGTAAATTACTAGTTATAGAGAATACGAAAATTAAACAGGATAGTCAAGGGCGATACTGTTTAAACGATTTACATCGTGCGAGTGGTGGAAATCCCACACAGGCACCTGCTCAATTTTTTAGAAATAAATCAGTTAATGACTTTGTTCAAACCTTGACCGATATGCAAATTTGCACATCGCCTGTAAACACCATTAGAGGTGGTGTTGAGCAAGGTACTTATGTTTGTCGTGAACTTGTTTTCAAGTATGCAGCTTGGATTAATCCAGAATTTGAGGTGAAAGTGTATCAAGTATTTAACGCTTATACACAAGGTGAGCTTCAAGCAGTCAATCAAATTCCAAAAAGCTTCTCTGAGGCATTGCTTTTAGCGGCTGAATTACAAGCTGAGAAAGAACGCAATGCTCCAAAAGTTGCCTTTGTCGATCACTACGTGGAAGTTGGCACTAGTAAATCACTACGTGAAGTCGCCAAGATTCTAAAAATGCCAGAAAGAGCAATGATAGACCGCCTTATTCAAGATCGCCTTTTATATCGCCAATCAGGTGCGTTATTGCCATATCAAACCTCCCATTCACGTGATTTATTTACCGTGAAAACAGGCACAGCAGAACACGGTCACAATTACACACAAACAAGAGTAACAAGCAAAGGGATTGAATATATTGCGTCACGTTACGCTTCGGAGTTGATGTTATGACTAACAAATTTATTCCAAATTCTTTTCAGGTTCCAAATGCTGTGATTGATGAATTGATGTCACAAATGAGCGGTGCTGAATTGAAATGCTATTTAGCGATTATCCGCAAAACTAAAGGCTGGGGAAAGGAAGAGGATGCTATTTCTATCACGCAATTGATGGAAGTGACAGGGTTAAGCAATCGTGCTGTGATTGATGCATGCAATTCTTTAGCTGAGCAAGGGTTAGTTGAGCAGAAATTGGGTGCAAGAAATACTAAAGTTTTTTCTGTGAACCTGTGCAAAAAGTTCACTAGTGAAGAAAGTTCACTAGTGAAAAAAGTTCATGGCAACCGTGAAAAAAGTTCACTAGTGAAAAAAGTTCATGGCAACCGTGAAAAAAGTTCACTAGTGACTAGTGAAAAAAGTTCACACACAAAAAACAATATTAAAAACACTACTCTAAATACAAATAATATTAATACTGCGAAAACCGAAAATTCAAACGAGTTTGACAATGCATTTGCGATGTTTTGGAAGGTTTACAAAGTCAAAGTAAATAAATCTGGTGCATTGAAAAGCTTCAAGTCTGCTTACAAGAAATTTTCTCAAGAAACGCAATGCACAATTCAGCAATTTACCGAAATGTTGGTTTGTGATGTTCAAAAACGCCTATCACTTGGTCAATTCGGATTCGATAAATTACATCCGACAACATACCTGAACAATGCTCGCTGGGAAGATGACTACACCCAACAAAATATTCATTCACCGAATGGCGCCTATCAAGACGATGGTTCGTGGGCGAAGAACTCTGTAATTATTCAAGATGAAAATGGGAAAGTTAGAGTGGTTGATCGTAATTGCGAGGTGGCACTATGAGAAACGCAAATCAAGTCGCCATTGGTTTAATTGGCTCAGATAAAAACTACAAAGCCCCTCAAGTCGTGAAAGCGGAAGTCACTGCGGAAATGAATAAAACGATTGATTTTTTATTCGCTCGGTTAAAAACCATTTTCCCAGCTTGGAAGTCTGCATTTTCAAACGACGCTGAATACAACGAAGCGAAGAAATACTGGCTCGAAACGCTTATCAACGAACGCATTACAAGCGTTGCACAAATTAGAATCGGCGTTGAGCGTGCTAGAAAATCTGAAAGCCCGTTTTTCCCAAGTGTTGGACAGTTTGTTGCATGGTGCAATGAGGGTATTGGGCAATATCAAGGAATGCCAGACATTGAAGAATTACTTGAAAGAATCAAGGCGTATTCACGCTATCACGGGTTCGATAATCAACACGAATTTCAATTTAAGAATAACGTTGAGCAATATCTCATCTTTGACTTGTATTGCCGCAATAAAGAATTCGGATGGAGTGCGGAAGAATTGAGAAAGCATGCAAAAACATTCTTGAAAGCAACAGCAGACAAGCTAGCACGAGGTGAAGAATTACCGAATTTAACCATGGCATTACCAGGAAAAGCGAGCTTTATCGAACCAGAAGAGCAGAAAAAAATTAATTCCAAAGGTGTGGCAATGGTTAGGGCAATTTTGAAAGGAAGGGTAAATGTTTAACGCAGATAAAAAATATCAAATTATTTATGCAGATCCTCCATGGGGTGACTTACCACGCATTGAATTGTTCGCACGTAACACGACTGATGGTTGGGATGTATGGGGAAATGAGGTCTAGTCATGGAAATTAAAAACCAGTTCTTATTACGCTCAGAACAAGTGCGGTTAAATGCGATTGAATTCATTAAAACGTTACCTTTACCAAAAATCGTAAAAGACAAGAAAGGCAATGAGATAGAAACAAATCCATTAGTGATTGATATTAAGCCAAGAACACGCAATCTAGAACAAAATGCTAAATTCCACGCCATGTGCCAAGACGTTGCAAACCAACTTGAATTCATGGGTAGAAAGTTAACGATGGAGCAATGGAAGGTGCTGTTTATTTCTGGTCATGCGATGGCTACCAATGAAAAAGCAGATGTTGTATCTGGTCTAGAGGGTGAGTTTGTCAATATCCGTGAAAGCTCAGCAAGAATGAGTGTTAAACGCATGGCAAGCTTGATCGAATATGTTACCGCTTACGGTGTAAGCCATGGCGTTAGATTTAACGATAAATATGGATTCAGAGGGAAATAATGTTATCAATTTTTATGAGTCAGTTCGCAATTGTTGCTGTATCACTAGGTCTTCTCTTTGTCGTCTGTTTGATACTTGGAGACTTTCTATGAATACAGAATACAAATGCCCTAAATGTGGTGGTGAGCTTTCTGATTTATGGAATGGTGAGCCAGTAAGTGCTTTTGTGGGCGAATGGAGTGATGATCGCTTTCGCTGTGAGGGCAGAGTTGTCGCAGTGGGAATTATGGGGCCACAACGCACGAAATCTTGTGGGTATTTTGGTTTAGAAGACTTAGGCGTGGAGTATCGAGAAGATGAATGAAGAAAAATTTAAACGTACAAAGCCTAACGTAAAAATGGAGGTAAAGATGAGAAAAACAGCACTAGCACGACTTGTTGAAATGTATGTTTTGGGTCTTAGAGAAGATCGATAAGTTTAAAAAAAGGAGAATAGAGATGAAAAAATCATTTAAATATTTACTGGCTTTGCCGTTCATGGTGTTGGGAACAGTTGCTGTCATTTTGTATTTATTACTAGAGTTATCGGTCGTTTTTATCATTTATGTTATTAGTTTTTTTACTACCACGATCCAATTTATTTTCTTAGGAGATTGGAGATGGGAGGAAATCAAAACCAATATCTTCTCAAAAGCAAGACGTTGATTTAAGCGAAAGGGATTGTTTTTAAATGGCTTTTAAAGAACATAACAATAGAGTGAAAGCGAATAAGTTCGCAGAATACATTACAGGAAAGGTCTTGCGACAATATGTTGCAGATAAGGTTAAGAAATACCTTGGTGAACGATCAGTTTCTGTTTTTGATGGTGCTTGTGGAAGTGGTCAGTTGGAGCAATTTATTGATATCTCAAAATTAGTTGCGGTTGAAGTTCAACAAGAAAGCTGTGAGGCATTGAGAAGTAATTTTCCAAATGCAGTGATTAATAATCAGAGTTTTTTCTTATACCAAAATAATGAGAAGTGCGAATGTGTAGTGATGAACCCTCCATTTTCTATCAAGTTAAAAGATTTAAGCGATGACGAGCAGTCATCCATAAAGGCAGAATTTAATTGGAAAAAATCTGGTGTAGTGGATGATATTTTTACCCTTAAAGGGTTGAATAATTCATCTCGTTGGGGGTTCTTTATTCTTTTTCCAGGTGTCGCATATCGTGGTACAGAAAAACAATTTAGATCGTTAATCGGCAATCAACTTGTGGAATTAAACCGCATTCAAAATGCATTTGAGGATACTCAGATTGATGTGCTTTTCTTGGTTATTGATAAAAACAAGAAAAGTAGCACGACAATTCGTGAATTATATGACTGTAAAGCAAGGGCGGTTCTAGCAAGTGATGAATGGAATATTAATCCTGAGTATTGGGAAAATGTGCAATTGCCTCAAGAGCCAGAAAAGGAAGTTGATTTTAGTCAATTAGAGAAAGAGTGCCAAGAGCAGATTAAGCATAACGTTATTACGGGCGTAAGAGCTAGCAAAGTATTTACAGAGCTTGGAATGCTATCAATATCTGAATTTAATCAGTTTTGTGATGACATTTGTGAATCGGTGCAAGGTGAGAAAATTGAATTACAGGAAGTGGCGTAATGGCTAAAAAACCAAAAGAACACAAATGCAAAGTATGTGGTTGCTACTTTGTAAAAAGCAAATCAACACAGAAAGTCTGTTCTGTTGATTGTGCTGTCAAGCTAAGCAAAGAAGAGGCACGCAGGAAACAAGAGAGGATTCAGAAAAGTGAGAGGTTGGCTATAAAAAAACGCATGACTGCTTTGAAAGAGAAGAATAAAACCTATAACGAATTAATCAAAGAAGCACAGGAAGCGGTTAATAAGTACATCCGCACGAGAGACATAAATAAATGCTGTATTTCATGCGGAAAACCACTTATAGCAGAGAAATTAGGCGGTGGGTTTGATGCAGGTCATTATCGCAGTAGAGGAAGCACACCACATTTAAGATTCTATACGTTAAACATTCATGGACAGTGTAAAAAATGCAATCGTTATCACGGGGGAAATTATCATCAATTTAGAATTGGTTTAATCGAACGATTAGGAATAGAAAAAGTTGAGCAGATAGAAGCAGACCAAAGAACAAGACATTACTCAAAAGATGACTTGAGACGTATTAAAAAAATCTTCAATAAGAAAAGCAGAATGTTGGAAAAGCGTAAGGGGTTTTAAATGAAAGCTATTGAGTTATTGATAAAAATGATTCATCCGAAATGTGTAAGTGTTGAAACAACTAGTCGTGGCTTTGGTTGTCTTGGGCGAGATCAGATTATCTCGTTATTAAGTCGTGCGGAAAAAGAAAGCCCGCTTGGTTATCATCTCCTGTTTTCTAAGTATGCTAGCGATAGTG
This sequence comes from Pasteurella pantherarum, assembly GCF_049670885.1. Taxonomy (GTDB): domain Bacteria; phylum Pseudomonadota; class Gammaproteobacteria; order Enterobacterales; family Pasteurellaceae; genus Pasteurella. The sequence continues at coordinate 213,374 of NZ_CP187173.1, forward strand.
ATTCGAGGAATGCTATCTCAGAATGTATTAATCAGTTATTTCCAAACGCAACGGAAAGCGAAAAAAAAGGCTTAAATTACGTTGTTGATATCATTTCAGATATTCCTTTGCCTACACAGATAAAACACCTAAAATCGCTCAGAAATCGCCACTTACGTTCGCAATTTTCACACGTTAAAGCAGCGGAAAGAGCAAGCAAGATTGCGGAAGAAAATAATCTCGAGAAGAATAGCCTTGAAGCACGTCAGATCCGTATTCGTGAATTTAACGATCTAAGAAAATCTAATATGTGTCCGCGTTGTCGTGGCACTGGTGAGATTGGTAAAGTGCAGAAAACACAATGTCCATCTTGTGAGGGTAAAGGTAGATTAATCGCTAGCATAAGTATGATAAAAACATTAGTTGATTGTGATGAATCTAAACTTGTTGAATTTGAGCAACTTTGCTATCGTGAAATGAGTAATGCTGAAATTGCAATTAAAGAGAGATTGAGAAAGGAGATTGAAGAATGATAATTAAGTATAGCGGAGCCAAACCTTTTGGTCCGCTTGGTTCAGATTCAAAAAAATCAGCACAGGAATGTTTCTTGAAAGAGCGTGAAAATAAAAGGGAGCAATTTCACCTTTTTGAGTTTCATGAGTTCTTGAAAAAGAAAGGAATGAAAGAATTGCCAAGGCATTTCTTTTATAGATTTCCTGAATACAGTGAAATGGAAATGATTGGTCTTGAAGATGGAAAATTGATGTATGGAACAATTATGCCTGGTTTAGAAATGATGTTTAATTTTTTATCCTCAATAAAAGATGAGGAAATGGTTATTGGGGAAATGCGTGCCATGCTTGACAGAATAGCCCGTAAATTAGATTTAATGTTAAAAACCCCTTAAAAAAGGGGTTTATTTCATAATGGCGTTATTCTTTTATTTTTCCTGCTATACCAGCATCCCATGCTGTATTGTCTTTTTTACCAACGGGTTTGCCGTCTATTACGAGATCTTCATAACCGAATGAAATGGATTCTCCGCTAGTATAGCCTGCAATTTCTTTTCCATCTTTTCCGAAGATACCTATTTCATAGCCACCTTTTCCCCCCAGTAAAACGGGTTCTCCACTCATTTTACTCACTTCTTCTGCTCTACCCGAGAATCCGACAGTGCCATTTTTAACATCTTTGGATGTTAATTCAATAAGAGATGTTGGATGTAGTAAAATGTCATTATCAATCAAGCCTTTTATAACACCTGCTCCAATACCATTTTCAAGATCTATTTTGTAGATCAAGTCACCCCTTACAATTTTATCACCTTTATAACCAAAAGCACTTCCATTATAAGTAAAAATGCCTTTCGCTGGTAAACTGTCTGCCCGTGTAGATTCTCCGATTATACCTCTAAATTCAGCCCACTCCCTACCATCTCGTTTAAGCATAAGCACAGCAGATGAGTCTTGTTTATAAGTAATAAGAGTTAGATCTTCATTAAAGTCTTGTAGTTTTTCTCCTTTAAGTTTACCTTTTCCTTTAAAATTTAATTTATTAGTTCTCAATCCATTGTTGAAATTAGCTAACTCTAAATTAGTGTATTTTTTATCATCTAAAGTAACCTCAATGCTTTCTATATACACATTTCCATCTTTTAGCTCACTTTGAGTTTTAGCTTGTTTGCTCGGCGGAGCTAATAAGTAGCTTGCTAAGAACTTTTCACCATCAGTTAATATTAGAGTATTAATTGTTTCTATTTTTTCTAAATTTCTCGGCTTTACAATTGTTGTTAGCTCGTCTTTTTTATTATCTTGGTTTCCTCCACTTCCGCCTCCACCACAAGCCGTTAAAGTTAAGTTAAGAGAGAGGACGATGGGTAAAATTAATTTTTTCATGATAACTCCTTAGTGTTAGGTTAAAGCTAACACTAATTTACATGAAAGATTTTTTTAATTATAAAAAATAATATAAAAAGATCGTAAAAATTGAAATGTAATTAGTAACGCCTTGAAAGTAAAAGCAAAAAATAGATTTTGCGTGGGAATTTTCGCTATTTTCTTAACTGAAAAAGCAAAATTGAGAAGTAGATCACAAAATAAGGAATTATTTAAATATTTTTATTTTGTTTTGTATTGACAAAACGAAAAAGGGGCGTTATTATTAGCTCAACAAGAACAAGGAGAATAGATGAAGAAATCAGGAAAAATAGGAAATAAGAATGCGGCGAAAGAAGTAACTGCATCTTCTCAAATTCAAATAAGAGTTCAAGATAGTCAAAAAGAACTTTTTAGAAAAACGGCAGAAGTAAACGGCTTAACAATGAGTAAATGGTTTATTAAATTAGCAGAAACGGAGATTTTAAAAATGAACAAAGTGCTAAATATCAAGTTAAACGAAAAAGAAGTTTGTTTATCAACAAATATTCTTTCTTTTGATTATCAAATGTTTGATGACGGTCAATACGACGTGTATTTTACAGTAGAAATTAACGGGAAACCGACAACATCAATGACTTATCAAAAAGATGATGACGATGAATGGACTTTCGAATATAGTGGAAATGATTGCACAAGGGAGCTAAGAGAAGCTCTAGAAAATGTAGTTGGCGATCTTGAAGATGAAAAGTTTGAAGTTATTTTACGTGAGCTTAGAAAATGGGCTGATGAGTTCGTAGAAAAAGAGGGATTTGATAAAGATGAAACCGACGGATTAGAGCATTTATTTTCTGCGGGTCAAGTAGCACATTAATAATGTTTCTGTTGCAGTTTACAAAAAAGATGAAGAAACTTATTTATTAAGAGTTGAAAATAAAGGCAGAAAAGTGAACGGTTATAACGTCGTGGAAATCAGCGTTGAGGATTATGAAAACTTACCTCACGACCCATATGACAATCTAGTACGTTACCATGCGGCACTGGCACTTTGCGAAAAATAATAACAAAAGGCGATCTTAATGGTCGCCTTTTTTATTTACCATAATAACCTCATCCCTTTATCTAATTGACTTTCCCTAAATTTTACAGTAAGATTTCCAATAATAGCCGAAGTGTAATTAACCGCACTTTGGCTTTTTTATTGCCTAAAATTCCTTAAACATCTTTAAATTGGTAGATGCCAAGCTTGATGAGCCAAGCTGAAAAATTCAGTTGTGTACATATGCCTACAACTGGAAAAGATGGCAAACAATACGAAATGCTGTGTATGCCAATCAAGAAATTAAATGGTTGGCTGTTCTCAATCAACCCAAATAAAGTACGTTCAGATTTAAAAGAACGATTGGAAAACTACCAAGAAGAATGTTTCCTTGCTTTATGGGATTATTGGACAACAGGTATTGCTCGTCGAGATGAAGTGAAGAATAAAACAGAGGTTTGGCGAGCTAAAATGGCAGATTACAAAATGCGATCTAGCCAAAAAGGAAAGGCGTTAAACGAATGCAAAAAAGAAAAGGCTGAACTTGAGCGAGAGTTTGCAGTGATTCAGCAAATGAATTCATTATTGCAAACAAAAGCAATAGGACAACTCAAAGAAAAACCATTACTTGAAGAATAACCCTAAAGCCTGTTTACAACACAGGCTTTTTTATTACGCCAAAAAAACAAAACCCCGAGCGTTTGCCGCACTCGGGGTTTTTTCATTCCAACTTCCCAAACAAGAAGGAACAAAATCGAATGGATATTGTAGAACAATTATTACCTATCATCAAGGAGTTACTTATGGAATATGGTTTATGGGAAACGACTTTAGCCTTAACAATCTCTGCTGTTTTTATTGTTATTGCTTGGCGATTGCCAAATATCTTGTCGGCATTAAAAGATTGGAAGAAGTGATTTTTTATTACCCCAAAAAAAGGGGTGGAGATTATGAAAATGAAAGATGCTGGAACGCAATCATATATCTGGTCTGGTTTTGGTGGGTTACTTGCTTGGCTTGGTGATCAGCAGAATTTAATGATGATTAGTCTTGCGATCGGTATTGTTACAGCTCTTGTTAACTTGTCCTCAAAATTTCACGAGAGAAGAATGAGGGTGAGAGAAGAAGAACGCAAAAACAAAGCTAGGGAAGAAGAACGGAAGATTAGACTTCGTGATGAGGAAAGAAAAGAGGAGATTCATAAACTCCACGTTGAACGATTAAAAAAAGGGCTTGATATAGAATGAAACACTCTAAAAAACTCGCTGTCTGTGTTGTGGCATCAATTATTGCAATTGTGCTTTCTAAAAATAATGGGCAGATTCGCACAGGGCAAAGGGGATTAGAAATCATCGGTAATGCTGAAGGCTGTATGCTAGAGCCGTACAAGTGTCCAGCTGATGTGCTAACTGTTGGCATTGGCTCGACAGAATTAAGTGGATTACAGATTGAGCGTAAAAGATATTCAGATGAAGAAATAGCGGAACGTTGGGTACATGACATCCAAGTGGCTGAAAAATGCGTTAATGACTGGGCTAATGGCGAGAGCTTGCCACAAGGTGCTTTTGAAGCGGTTACATCATTAGCGTTTAATGTCGGTTGTGGCAAATTAAAATACTCAACATTATTCAAGCACGCACGCAATGGCAATATTAAAGCAATGTGTGATCAGTTCCCACGCTGGAAGTATTCGGGCGGTAAAGTATTACGTGGACTTGAAATCCGCAGACAAAAGGAACGTGAGCTATGTTTAGCCGATTAACTCAGATTCTTTTTATCGTTATTTTGGGCTTATGCGTAGCGTTGTGGGTCCAATTCCAATCTATTTCTAACTTAAAAGCCAAAAACACCATTCAAGCCAAAACCATTTCACAACAAAGTGAGAGTATTAAAAATCTCAAACAGCAAGAAGAAATAAACAGACAACTTACGCTTGAGATCAGCAGATTAGAAAGTGAAGCAAGGGAGAAAGAAGATGAAGCAATTAATTCTATTTCACATGAAGAAAAAAGCACTAGTGCTTACAGTTCTATTGCTCCTCGTGCTGTTATTGAGTTCTTGCGTAAGTAAGCCAGTTGTTCAGGCTTGCCCACAAATTCCAGTCGCACTTCTTGCACACTTGGATAAAACAGGATTCACAGGACAAACATATGGTGATGTGTCGAGGTATTCAATTGTACTCAAGCGAGAGCGTGATGTATGCCTTAATCGCATAGATAAGATAAGAGAGTGGCAAACAGAAAACGCACAAAATTAATTGGAGAAAATAATGGAAAACCGTGTAACTAAAGAACACTTGAAATCAATTATCGTAGATAAAAAATTCCATCGTCTAACAGATGTATTAACAGTTTGTGTGTTGACACTTCGCAATGGATTTACTGTAACAGGCGAATCTGCTTGTGTTGACCCAGCTAGTTATAATAAAGAAATTGGCGAATCTATCGCTTATGAGAATGCCTTTGATAAGTTATGGATGCTAGAAGGCTATGTTTTGAAAAATAAATTAGCTGGTTTTTAATGTGTTGCCCGAGTAATCGGGCTTTTTTATATCTCGTTTATGGCAAAAATTAACTGGAAAGCACTACAAATAGAATATATCAGAGCAAATGCTAAAACTGGTGTATCTGTAAAAGACTGGTGTGCGAAAAAAGGACTTAATCTATCTACTGCGAAACGCTATATAAAAAAACCTGAAACTGTTTTTGAACAAGCAGAAAAGTACGAATCAAACTGCGAAACTGCGAACATAGAAAATCAAGATAAATCAAAAGATTACAGCGAAAACTGCGAAACAAATTGCGAATCAAACTGCGAAACTGCGAAAAGCGAAGTGAAAAGTGCACAAAAAACTGCGAACAAGGGTGGCAGACCAAAAATTCACGGTGGCTATTCTTGTTATTTTAAAGATGATTCTGATTTCGGAATTGTTAAAGATTTTAGTTTAAAAGATGAAATTGACTTAATGCGACAAAGAGCAGTGAGCGCAGTTAAGAGTATTGAGAAATTTACCGCACTTTTAGAAGAGGCAGAAACAGCAGAGGAAAAAGAATCTTATTCAAAGATTATTGATTCTGCGGGAAATGCATTAGATAGGGCAGTGTCTAGGATTGAAAGCTTGAATTATACAGATAACAGTATCGCCAATATTTTAAGTCAAATTGAACTGCGCAAGGTTCAGGTGAAAAAAGTGCTAGCAGAGACAGATAAACTTAAACAGGAACTCAATACTAAAACTGCAGCAAACAACCAAATCCAATTCATTCAAGAGTTCGAGTAATGCGTATTATCTATCGTGCTTCTGACACATTTAAACAAGTCCATAAATCGACAGCGTTAGTTAAAGCAATTCGTGGCCCTATAGGGAGCGGTAAGTCTGTGGGGTGCGTCATGGAGATGTTTCGCGTTTGTCAAAATCAAGAGCCAAATGATCAAGGCGTGCGGAAAACAAGGTGGGCGTGTGTGCGGAACACTTATCCTGAACTCAAGGGAACAGTGATTAAAACCTTTCAAGCGTGGATTCCTGAGCAGATTTGCCCGATTAAATATGACAGTCCAATCACAGGCAGAATGAATATCCCTCACCCTGATGGCAAAACTCGCATTGAGGCGGAATTTTTGTTTTTGTCGATGGATAAGCCTAAGGATGTTAAAAAACTGATGTCGTTAGAATTAACGGGAATTTGGATAAATGAAGCACAATTCTTACCACAATCCCTTGTGACTGAAGCAGTTACTCGTACTGGACGTTATCCTGAAAAGCGGATCGAAGAAGGGTTTGAGGGGGCAACGTGGAACGGAATGATTATGGACACCAACTCGCCTGATGATGACCATTGGTGGTATCAGTTTGAACAAGGGGTAGATGAAGAAACAGGAAAATCACTCAGACCTAAAGGGTGGGAATTTTTTGTTCAGCCTGGTGCGTTGATCGATATAACCGGTATTTCTAATTCTGGATTAAAAGATGAGTTAAAAGTGATGATTGAGCAAGAGCGTTATGATGACTATCTTGGTCACCGCTTTGTGGCTAATCCATTAGCAGAGAATGTCGATAATCATAAGAAAGGCTATGGCTACTGGTTCGATAACATCCAAGGGCAAACACTTAACTGGATTAAATCTCGAGTGTGTAATGAATTTGCAACAGTACAATCAGGAAAACCCGTGTTTATCGATCACTTCAATAAAGAATTGCACGTATCGAAAGAAAAACTCGTGCCAGTTAAATCGTGGGAAACATTTATCGGTTTGGACTTTGGACTTACTCCAGCTGCAATCATCGGGCAAATTGCACCGATCGGACAACTTCGTATTGTTGATGAAGTAGTAGCAACAGGAATGGGGATTGAGCGATTTATTACAGAACAACTTTCCCCTCTTTTAAGAAGTAAATACGCTGATTGCAATATTCGAGTGATTGGCGACCCTGCTGGTGTGCAACGTGCTCAAACTGATGAACGCACTTGTTTTCAGTTATTGGAAGAGTATGGATTTAACGCACAACCAGCGGATACAAACAACACAACAGCAAGATTAGAAGCGGTGCGTTGGTGGCTTTCTCGCTTAGTGGGTAGAGGGCAACCAGCAATGCTGATCAGTCCACACTGTAAAACGCTAATCAAAGGCTATGAAACTGGCTACGCATACCGACAATTAAATGTCAGCGGTGAAGAGAAATACACTGAAACACCAGATAAAAACCGCTACTCTCACCCCCACGACGCAAACCAATATTTATGTTTAGGTGCAATGCCAACAATGTTTAAACAACAAATCATCAACGTCAAATCACATAATCCAATCAGCTCAAAAACAGGGTATTAGAAATGTCAGAACAGATCGCAAATGCAATAGAAAGCTTTGGGCAAACGCTACAAAGTCGATTAATAGAGCAAATCAATCAACGTCAGCCAATTGTTCAACGCTGGGTAAGTGATATGTATCAGTATCGCAATCAATATGAGAAACAGTCTAGTACAAATAAATCAAAAGTATTTGTGGGTTATACCAGATCGAAAACTGATGCTTGGTCTGCTCAAATGACGGATATGTTATTCCCGAGCGATGATAAAAACTACGGCATTTCACCAACACCAATTCCGTCTATTGCTAATATTGCGAAACAACCAGATTCCCAAGATCCAATGCAAATGCAGCAAATCCAAAATGCACGTCAAATTATGTTAGATGCTAAAGAGCGTGCGGAGAAAATGGAGAAATTGATTGACGATCAGTTGTTAGAGTGCGATTACGCAGCAGAAGCTAGATTGGCATTACATTATGCCGCTGTTTTGGGTACTGGTATTTTAAGAGGCCCAGTTTTAGAAGTGGTAGAACAGAGAAGTTGGAAGGACGATGGATTAGGCAACTGGTCTGCTACTTCTTCTTTCAAAAACAAACCATCAGTAAATGTTGTTTTGCCGTGGGATTTCGTGCCTGATATGACCGCCCCAAACCTGAAAGAATGCCAATTTGTGTTTGAGCGTTCTTATTTAACCAAAAAGCATCTACAAGCACTTATTCATAATCCTTATTATTTTGAAAATACAATCAAAGAATTAATCGAAACAGAGGCACAAGAAACACATACCTCTAGTTCTGATATGGACGGTTATTTAGATACATTACGGACACTTTCAGGATTAGAGAAAGCGACCAATGACAAACGCTATGAAGTGTGGACTTATCACGGTGGCATCCCTGTTTCCGTATTAGAACAAGCAAGTGAGGAATTGAAAGAAGGGGGGCAACTTTCTGTATCAGAACAACAGAAAGAGCAAGGTGAAGAAATTGATGGCGTGATTGTAATGTCAGGCAACGGGAAGATTTTAAGCGTTAATCTTAATCCAATTAATTCATCCGAGTTTCCTTATTCTGTATATACATGTGAACCTGATGTTGCTTGTGTGTTTGGTTTTGGCATCCCTTATCTTTGTCGTGATGCACAAGAAATTCTTAACACAGCTTGGCGTGGAATGATTGATAATAGTGTACTTACAATTGGTTCACAAGTTGTTGTAAATAATAGCGTACTTGCCCCAGTGGATGGCGATTGGGAAATTAAACCGAATAAGTTGTGGAGGACAACGGATAGAGCCACAGCTAATGCACAATTTGAAGCACAGCGTGCGTTTGGTGTATTTGCGTTTGATAGCAGACAACAAGAATTTGCCAATATCATTCAGCTTTCTAAGTCATTTATGGATGAGGAAAGTGGGTTGCCGATGATTGCACAGGGTGAGCAAGGGCAAGTCACGCCGACTTTAGGCGGTATGTCTATGCTAATGAATGCCGCAAATGCAGTGAGAAGACGTCAAGTTAAAGAGTGGGACGATGCGGTTACTAAACCATTAATCAGACGATTCTATGAATACAATATGGCGTTAAGTGAAGATAACGACGTCAAAGGAGATATGCAGGTCGTTGCACGTGGCACCTCTGCTTTACTTGTGAAAGAAACACAAACCGCACAGATTATCGACATTTTCCAGAAGTTTGGTCAGCATCCACAACTGATGCACGCTTTCGACTGGTATGACGGTGCGAAAACACTAATGCAGTCTATGAGCATGGGAACACAAACGATGCTTATTCCGAAAGACGAGTATGAGCAGAAATTACAGCAAATGGAGCAAGCGAACGCACAACAACCGCAAGATCCAGAAATTCTAAAAGCACAAATGCAAATGCAACTAGCACAACAAAAACAACAGCACGAAATGCAATTAGAACAAATGAAAATCCAGCATCAATTGCAGTTAGAGCAAATGAAAGTGGCGATTAAAGAGAAAGAACTAGAGATTAAACTGCTTGAAATTCAATCTCACCAACAATCCTCACAAGCCAAACTCGATCTCGATAGAGAGTTAAATACAGCACGCATTTCTGCTGATATTCAGAAAGAAAGCGGAAGACAGGCGGTAGATATGGAGAAATTTAAGACAGAAGTTCAACTTAAACAAACGCCAGTGCCAGAAACCGAAGTGCGTAACAATATTGGATTAGAGTAATAGAACGCAAAAGAAGAAAGACCGAAAGGTCTTTTTTTATGCCCGAAGAAAAGGAAACGAATATGTCAGCATTTAAACTCACAAACAATGAATATGAATACATGCAAAAAACAGTATTTGGTGGTGGCAGAGGTAAAGATAATGATGATGCAGCTCCAATATCTTATCTAAGTGAAACACCAAAACCAGAAGAACAAGGGTTTATGGGAGATGTTGTTGACAGTTTTCAAATGGGTGTTTGGCGTGGAGCTAGTCATTTAGCACGAGGGTTGGGTACCGTATTAGATAGCGACTGGTTAAATAAGACTGCGGATTGGGCGGCTCGTGGTGCTGATGAGAATATGGCAACAATGTCCAATAAAATGCGTGACGCATTAGGACAAAGTGCACTAGATGGCTATGACGAAAAAACTGGCGAAGGCAAGGGTGTTCTTAATGCGTATTGGTGGGCTGGCAATCTAGGTGCGTTACTTGGCGAACAGTTAGATACTATTGCAACATTGGGTGCGGGTAAATTAGCAACAGTAGGCGTGAAAGCGGCTGGTAGATATGCGGCTAAAAAACTTTCAAAAGAAGCGGCAGAGCAAATTGGTGAAGTTGCCGTAAAAGAAGCTGCTAAACGAGGTATTCCACCAAATTTACAACGGGCAATGGGTGTAACGGCGGTAATGTCTGCGATGTCTGCTGGTAGTCGAGCAAGCCAAGTCTATGATGAAGTTGGACAGATGAGCAATAATGACTTGGCTAATTTAGAGGGATTCAAACAAGCGTATTGGGGGTTAAAAGAAAGCCCAAAAGGTCAGAACTTAACGCACGAAGAATTGTTTGAACAAGCTAAGCAGTCATTTAGAAATCAAGTCGGTCGAACTGCTGCATTAGACCCAATGGCAATTGCAACGGATATTGTTTCCAATTCTATCACTGGTCTTGGTGGTGGTCTTTGGGGTTTAGCAAAACCAGGTCAAACAATCAAAAAAGGTGTAATGAAAGGTGCACTTTTAGAATCTGGAACGGAAGGTTGGCAAAGTGCGGCTGAACAATACGCAATTAACAGAACTGCCCAACAATATTACGATCCAAATCGAGATATTCACGAAGGCGTCAAACAAAATGTTGTTGATGGAATGGTGTTAGGTAGTGCACTTGGTGGCGTGATGGGGGGGATTGATGCTATTAGCCATAGAAATGCACTTAATGGACAACGTAAACGTGTAATTGAAGCGATAAACACAGGGAACCCTCAAATTGATGCACAATTACAACGCTATGCGAATAATATAAACCAATGGGCGAATGATGTTGATGATTTAGTGATAAACATTCAACGTGCGAATGCAATGAACCAGCGAGCAAGTGCGGTTGCAGAGCAAATGAGAACGCAACAGCAAGCTCAAACTCAACCACAAGCGGCAACTTCACAGCCGAGTTTTGCGACTGAAGGCGAAACGTCTGAGTTTATTCCGCCTAGTGTGGGTGAATATGTCGAGCCAAACACCCCTGATTATTCAATGTCTGCTTTTAATCCAGAATGGCAACCTAATGTGGACGTAGGCGTTGAGAGCAGTGAAGCGAACAATGCCGATCCTGCGTATAAGTTTTCCCGCTCCGCAATGAAATCCGTTGAAGCGAATATCGCTCGTGGTCGTGAAGCAATGACAAAGGCGATTTTGGAGAAAAGCAGCGTTCACCGTGCGATGTATCGCAATGACCTTGACGGCTGGATTGATTTTGAGTGGGGCGATAAAGGTCGCTTATTGCCGAATGGAAAAACCAAAGGGGCAATGGGATTAGCTCATATCATTGATAAACGAATGGCTATTGATGGAATGTCAGAGCAAGAAGTTACTCGTTTTTTAATTGATGATATTACAGAAACGATTGCGAAAGGTCGCATTGATAGAGAAAGCGTTTTTGATAAAACAAGAACGGTTCAAATTTCCTATAACGGTAATGAAGTTAGAATTGCTAAAAAACAGGGAAATAATGGGTGGGTGGTAACAGGATTTAAGCAACACCAGCCGATGAATCAGAGCAGGGGTGCGACCACTTCTGACCTACGCAATCTCGATCCTATACGTTCTCGTATCGAAATGGGAGCGACTGGCGAGAACACTCTACTCCAAACCGACGAACAAGGCAATAGTTTTAAACTTTCTCGTTCTGCCCCTGCGGATTATGTGCGTGATTTAATGGTCACCCATAATATCAGTGGCGACGGCATTTTACACGCTCACAAAATGGGTGGATTGCCTTATGCGTCGGTGGCGGTAACCAAACAAGATAATCCATTAACTGGCTTTGGTGAAGTTACTTTAATTGGCGATCGAAACTACATCGACCCGAAAGGCGAAAACAAGGCGAAAGTCTTTGGTGCAGATATTTATAGTCCACGTTACCCAAAAGTGACTTATGAATATAACTCAAAAGATGTCCAGCACTTACGAGAGAAATTTGAACAGTCTGCTAAAGAAATTGATGATTCTGCGTTTGATTATGATTTTTCCCAAGGTTTAGGGGACACAGGTGTATTGCAAGCCTTGCTGAAAAGTGATGCAGTGAAACATCAGTTCTTAAAAGAGCAAGGTATTAGCTATGAAACCGCATATAAAACGCTAGAGAAAGATCCTGATGCGGATTATCCATCCGTTCAGCGTGCTATCAAACAAGGGGTAACTGCGGAGCAAATTAACGATAATGTAAATTTGGATAAATTTGAACCGCTAATGCGTGCGTTTATTCAAGACAGAATAGAACGCTTGAAACAATCTAACTCTCCACTTGCTAAAAGAACGATTGCAAGAGCAGAGCAAGCCTTATCAGGTGATAAGTATGACGTGATGAATTTTGCGAAAATTCCCTTGATGAAGGCTTTAGATAATCAAGAGAACCGTCAGGTTGTTGATAACCCTGCGACAATATCTAATATGCGTAAGGCTGTGGAGCAACATCAAGATGCATTTCGTGCGTATGTTGATGAAATTGCGGAAGGCATATCAGCAAAAGAGAATATTCGCAAAGGTGAAAACCGATATGGTGAAGCAACCTATATGGCACACACACTTGAGAATGTAGTAAAAAAACTCAAGAAAGATTTGCGAGGTGGTGAAGGTTATGGCTATGGGTTTGGGAATATTCGATCGAAAGTAACGCCTAAATTTAAGTCAGTTAATGATATTCAGAAAAATAAACATCGCCTTGTTTCTCGTGAAGATTTCGAGAAAGTGCGGAATGAAATTGATAATAAAGCCACTCAATTGGCTCAAGATTTAGGCGTATCGGATGTGAATACATTCTTGTGGAATGTAGTTGATGAAAATGCCGATGCCGCTTTCCGTTATGCTAACGTTGAAAACACCCCTGAAAATCGCCAAAAAGTTGCAGATTTTCTCTCCAAACTCGAAGCAATGCCAACAGAATATTTTGAAGGCAAAGCAAAAGATGTCACGCAATTTAGCGACTTCAAAGGGGCGGTTATTCCGAAAAACCTAACCCCACAAGCCAGAGCGGTATTAGAAAATGCAGGCTTAAAACTCTATGAATATGATGGTGAAGTGGATAATCATCGTGCGGAGATGATTAAGCAGGCCACAAATGAATTAGATGCACTGCATAATAGAGAAATTTTGTTCAGTAAATCTCTGCAAAAACCTGACCGCCTAGAAAAACTACGTAAAGCAAAACCGATTGAGATTACAGGGAATGAAATTCAGCCAAGCGATGACTTACGCCAATATAAACGAAATGCGTTGGCATATGGTAAATCATTGCGTGGTGCTTATACCAACAAAGATACTGGGAAAACTGTCGAACTTGGAGCTGGTGGTGTAAAAGAGATTTTACAGCACGACTACAAAGATGTAGAGCATTTACAAAGTATCGCAGCTATTCCACAAATTATTGAAAATGCGATTTATATTGATACGTTGCCGAATGAGGATAAAGCTAAAAATTTTGCAATTGATGGATATGAATACTATCTAGCAGGTTTAAAAATTGGCGGTGTGGATTACACAGTAAGAGCTGTTATTGGTGTAACTAAAGACGGCAATCGCTATTATGATCACAAACTTACCAAAATAGAGAAAGGCGAGTTACTTTCATTGCCGAGTAGGATAACAAATCCAGTCGGTGAAAGCTCGTCGCCTTTATCTGATGTCAATGATAAACGCCTATTGCAAATTCTGCAACAACAAAAAGCAAATCTTGCTCAAACCCAAGCCCAAATCAAGAAAATTGTAGGTAATAAACTCGCTGAGCATTTTGAGGTTGTTAATCGTAAACAAATAGGTATTGACGATCCAACGGTAGAAGCTGGCTACAATCCTAAAACAGGTAAAATCTTTATTATTGAAGATAACATCCGTGGCAACAGCGTTTTAAGCCGTGATGAACGGTTGAAATGGGTGGCGTGGCATGAATTAGCTCACCGTGGTGTGCAGGTTAAATTTGCACATCAATACCGTAACTTGATGACCAAAATCGAGCAAAATACCACCGTACGGGAGCTTGCGGATGCTATCCAACAACAGCGTGAAGAAACAAGAGGTAACCGCCTGTTAGCCGTTGAGGAAGCACTAGCTGAACTCAATGCCGCCTACACCACAGGCAAAATGGAGGAGTTAAAATCTCGTTATGGCATCAAAGTGCCACCAATGCGTGAGAAACAACTCAAATCTTGGCTAGAAATTACAGTACAACGTATCCGTGAGTTTGTGGCTCGTCTATTCGGTAAAGAAAGAGCGGAGCAATTTAGCCATGATGATTTAATCAGCCTGATTAAAGAGGTTCAAGGTGCAATGGGTGGCGAGATTGAGGGGAAAGCAGACAGCAAGGTAAAACAAAGTGTCGATGAAAACCAAAAACACCGTTCATTTAATCAAACCGCAGAGCAATATGGCGGTAAACAAGCCTATGAACAAGCTAAAGCGCAAGGCAGAACTGAGTTAGACTATCGCCAATGGGTACAGGTTCGCACCCCTGAATTTAAAGCGTGGTTCGGTGACTGGGAAAACGATCCTGAAAACGCAAGTAAAGTTATTAATCCGAGAACAGGTGAGCCACTGATTGTCTATCATGGGACTAATGCGGAATTTAATACTTTTGATAAAAGCAAGCAAAATAGCACAGGGCAATATGGCGGAGGATTCTATTTCACTGGCGATGAAAATATTTCTCAGTTATTTGGAGATAATAAAATGCCTGTGTTTTTAAATGCCAAGATAAGCCAAAAGGATAAAATATTAGCTAGACGCAAAGATATTCATTTGGAATATGACCATATCCGACCTGATGATAGTCGTGATATATGGGTTGTTCTTAAACCAAACCAAATCAAATCCGCCACTGACAACACAGGGGCGTTTGATGTGGGGAGTGATGATAT
Organism: Pasteurella pantherarum; assembly: GCF_049670885.1. Lineage (GTDB taxonomy): Bacteria > Pseudomonadota > Gammaproteobacteria > Enterobacterales > Pasteurellaceae > Pasteurella. The sequence continues at coordinate 228,662 of NZ_CP187173.1, forward strand.
TCGCTACTCTTCTAGCGAAAATCCAACGGCTGAATTTGCAGAAGCTGTGCCAAAACGGCAGGCGAAAAGTTACGATGAAGCAAGAGCGATTGTTTCAGACTTACTGGGCGAACCGTTGATCAACAAAGAAACTGGAATGGTGGCAACGATTTCTAGACGCTCTTTGGATAAGCTGTTAAGTGGTAAAGCGGTTGATAAATCAACTAATTTACAAGACCATTTAACTGCTGTTGCGAACATTGATCAGCTTTTTGAGAATGCCATTCAAGGTTGGGTTGAGCCTGACAAAAACAATGATCCGAATATTGCAGGAGTGCATAGATTATTTGCACCATTGAATATAGATGGTCAAATAAGATTAGCCAAACTGACAGTAAAAGCGATGAGCTTCGATCAAGGAAATAGAATTTATTCTGTGGAGACGATTGAAGTAGAAAATAAAAATAGCGATTTGTCTTTATCTTGGAAGCCACAGCTAAGTGAAAACACTCAACTGACTTCCCAACAAATCGCTAATGTCCAAAGTCTAATCCAACGCATTCAAAAATTCAATAGCAACCCTAACCCAGCGTATAAATTCTCTCGTTCTCAATCCAACGTAGAAAAATTGCGAAAAATCAATGAAAACACACCGCTTGAAAATATGACAGATATGGCAAAAGCGATGGCAAATCGTCCATTGAGTGAGTGGAAATCCTTGATGTTGGAATATGGCAAACGTGCTAACACTAAAATATTTGATGCTCTCGCACCAATTAAATATGCAGAAGATAAGGCTGGTATTACCGATCACACTCAATCTGCTTACACCGCTGCAAGATTAGCAGCAGGTAGTGCATCTATTTCTGAAGCGTCAATGTTATATGGTTTACCTGAATATCGTGAAGGTATTATTCAACGTAAGCAAGGCACAACAGAGCAAGATGCGTTATTTGGTATTTTGCAGTCGCTTGGCAATGATGCGAATGACTTCTTGGCGTGGGTGGCTGGTAATCGTGCGGATAAGCTGATGCAAGAGGGACGAGAAAACCACTTTAGCCAAGCGGAAATCAATGAGCTGAAAGCCTTAAACAAAGGCAAGGAAGCAAAATTTGAACAAGCTCGTCAGAAACTAATGGCGTGGAACCAGTCATTGCTTGATTTAGCTGAAAGCACAGGACTTATTAATCAAGAAGATCGAGCAAAATGGGAAGATAAGGAGTTCTACATTCCGTTTTATCGTGAAAGTGAAGATGGCGATGCGATTGCTCCTTATCGCAATAAAGGATTGAGTGGTCAAAATGCTGGCATTAAACGATTGAAAGGTAGTGATAAAGCAGTTAATGACTTGTTGGAAAATGTGATCACGAATGCGACGAAACTTATTGATGCATCTGTGAAAAATGCAGCGATGACCAAAGCGGTTACTAACCTTGCTGATACGGGAGTAATTACCTTAATTGAAAATCCAACCTATATGGACTGGAAAAAATTAGGTAGTAGTAAACACGGAGCAGATAAAGACGGTGGTGTAGCATTAGTTCGCATCGAAGGGAAAGAGCAAATGGTACGTATCAACGATGCGATGTTGTTTAATGCTATCACTAGCATTGACCAAAAGCCACTGGATTATCCATTCCGAAAACTTTTTGCTGGACCAAAAAGAGTATTAACTGCAACAGTCACCTCTATGCCAAACTTTATTGTGCGAAATTTCTTACGTGATATGGCTCAGGCTTGGGTAGTGGATAGAAATAATGGATTTAAGTTGGGTATGGATTCTATTAAAGGATTGAAAGATGCATACAAACGCACAGGCTCATCCATTGATTTAATGTTTGCAGGGGCAAGTTTTGGAGCAGGTTATGTGAATGGTGGAAATCCTGAAGAAGCAGCGGTACATATCCGCAAACATTTACGCAAACAAGGGAGAAATGTGGCAGAAATTGATGGGTTTATGGACGGTGTTATCTTTACCAAAGATAAATTAAGTAGTGTATTAGATAGGTATTTTTATCTAAACCACGCTGCAGAAAATGCTAACCGTATCGCTGTGTACGACAGAGCTATTGCATCAGGTAAATCCAAAGCTCAAGCCGCATTAGAGTCCAAGGATTTAATGGACTTTTCAATGCACGGTAGTGCCACTGCCTTACGTATATTAGGTGATGTGCTACCTTTCTTTAACGCTCGTCTACAAGGGATGTCACAACTAGGACGTGCTTTCAAAACAAACCCAAGAGAGTTAGCAAAACGTGGGGCAATAATAGCACTTGCGTCTGTCGCATTAGCTGCAATGAACCAAGGCGAAGAATGGTATGAAGAACAAGGTGATGATATTAAGGATAATTTCTGGTTAGCGAATCTTGGTGGTCAAATCATTAAAATACCGAAGCCTTTTGAGCTCGGAGTAGTGTTTGGCACTATCCCTGAACGCTTATATCGTACAATGTCAGGTGCAGATAGCACAGGGCGGTTTAAAGATAGATTACTTTCCGCAGTCACCAATACACTCGCATTAAATCCTATTCCACAAGCTGTAAAACCAATATTCGAGGTTTACAACAACTACGACAGCTTTAGAGGGCGTGAAATTGAAACGTTGTCAGATAGACGTTTAATGAAAGAAGCTCGCTATGATGAGCGTACTTCCCTTGTTTCTCGCGGAATGGCTGGATTAACCAGCACTATTGGTTTAAGTCCAAAACAAACCGATCACTTGATTCACGGCTATTTTGGTACGTTAGGAATGTATGTGCTAGGTATGAGTGATTTAGCAATTCGGAAAGCTGATGGGTATGGTGAGCTTCCTGCAAAGAATTGGCAAGAATACCCTGTGCTAGATGCCGTATTTGGTGGTGATGTGGCAGTGCCTCGTAAATATACCCGTTATATGAATGACTACTACAATTTCCTTAACCAAGTATCTGAAATCTCCGCTACTGTTAAATCCTATAAAGATGATGGTAGAGCATCAGATGCTAAATTACTTATGGAAGAAAATAAACGATTACTTGCTTACAAACCAGCGCTGAGCCAAACTCAGAAACAGCTTAAGGTGGTAAAAGCTCAAATGGATATGATCCAAAACAATCCAAATCTTACAGCTGAACAAAAACGTCAGCGATTAGATCGTTTACGTGAAAACAAAAATAACATTGTACGTATGGTGGTAGAACGAATGGAAAAAGAAGATTTTTAATACATAATTGACACAAGGAGTTTTTTGCACTATTATTTCCCATAATAGCCAAATTGTAATTTACTTTACTTTTTGGCTTTTTTTATTTAAGGGCGTAGTTCAATGGGAGAACAGCGGTCTCCAAAGCCGTACGTTGTAGGTTCAAGTCCTACCGCCTTTGCCACATTCACAAGCCTAGTCTTAACGGACTGGGCTTTTTTTATGACTAAAATATGACAATTTTAAATAACGAAGCTGATAGACGAGAGTTAAAAACATTCTTCGAAAAGCGCATATCAGAATATCAGCAAGACTTATGTCAAGAGGGATTGACTCAGCAACAGTACGATATTTTGCGTGGGCAAGTAAGAGAACTTCAATCCCTTATATCCACATTAAAACTTAACTAATTCACGACCGCACTTTGAGCAATCAAGTGCGGTTTTTTTATGTCAACCAATTACACAAGCCGCATAATGCCGCTTTAGGAGTAATACATGGAAAATCAAGAACACCAAGAATTTGATGCAGATGCCGCTTTTGAAGAAGCCGCTCAATCTCTTGAAACTTCTGGTGAACTTACTGCTACTGAAAAGCCATTAGATGCAGAAGAAACCCCAAAGGACACGCCCGATCAGCGTGAAGAAAATCAAGATCAACCTCAAAAAGAGGATGTGAAAGATGAGCTTCCTGAATGGTTAGCTAACGCCTCCGATGAAGTGAAAGAAAATTTCCGCAATTTAGAAGCAGATAAAAAACGCTATCAACAAAACGCTCGTTCACAAATCGGTCGTGTTGGTGCGTTAAATAAGAAATATCAACAAAAACAAGCAGAAAATCAACGTCTTCTCGCTGAGATTGAGCAATTAAAACAGCAAAGCAAACCGCAATTAACTGGGGATTTAGACCAGTTAAAAGAAGACTATCCAGAAGTCGCCGCTGTCATTAGTAAATTAATCGACCAGCAAGAAAAGCGTTTTGACGATATTTCAAAACCTCTCAACAGTATTGCCGAATCCAATATGCGTGACTTAGCTCAACAAGAGCTAGAAGAGGGGATTCATTATGTGACGGGAATTATTCCAGATGCCGAACAGATTCTCTCTGATCCGCAATTTGGAACATGGCTAGGAAGACAGCCTACTGGTATTCAAGCCATGTTTTCATCTAACGATCCAAATGATGCCATTTATCTTCTAAAAGAGTACAAAAACACGCTATCCGCAAATGCTGAACGAAGAGTTAAGCAAACTCAACAGCTTTCCGCAATGTCATTTCCTAACGGCTTAAATACCCCTAAAGGAGGAGAGGAAGTTGATGAGGAGGCTTTATTCAATCAAATCGCTGCTCAATTAGATAAAGGGCGATTTCGTTAATTAAGTTCATCAGATTAAGGAAACATAGATTATGTCTAATACAACCAAATACTCCGATATTTCACCTCGTACTCAAGTTTATGCCGATGCTCAAATGTTGGCACACGCTGAACCAATCTTGGTGTTATCAAAATTGGCACAAACCAAGCCAATTCCACAAAACAAATCACAAACCATTAAATTCCGTCGTCCTAAACCTTTCCCTGTAGCGACAACACCATTAACCGAAGGTGTTACACCAACCGCACAAAAAATGTCTTATGAAGATGTGGAAGTGCAATTAAAGCAATATGGTGCGTGGACTGAAATCACTGATGTTATTCAAGACACTCACGAAGACCCAGTATTAAAAGACCTTACGATGATTTCGGGTGAGCAAGCAGCGGAAACAGCGGAGATGGTGACTTGGGGGGCTATTAGTGGTGGCACAAATGTAATTTACACCACGGGCTCAACAACTAATGCTGTTAAAGATCCGTTAAGCATTAATCACATTCGTGCGGCAGTGCGTAAATTACAGAAAAACCGAGCTAAGAAGAAAACATCTATCTTAGATGGTTCTATCAAGTACGGCACTAAACCTATTGAAGCATCTTATATTGCGGTATGCCATACAGACTTAGAATCTGATATTCGCAATCTTCCTAACTTCACACCAGTGGCTGAATATGGCTCACGTTCACCAATCTCACCACAAGAGTTAGGGTCGGTTGAAAACGTTCGCTTTATCACTTCGCCATTATTTGCCCCATCGACAAATAGTGGTGCAGCCGCAGGAGGTAAAGTAGTAGCTACTGGTGGTACAAATGCTGATGTGTATAAGATTATCGTGTTTGGGCAAGATGCTTTTGCGGTGTGTCCATTAAAAGGCAAAGAGTCCGCACAAATGAAAATCCGCAATCCAGGTAAAGCAGAAAAAGGCAATGAACTAGGTCAAACAGGTTCAGTTGGCTGGATTGCTTGGCACGCAGCTAAAACCCTAAACGAAGCGTGGCTTGTTCGTATCGAAGCGGCTGCTACTGAACTTTAACTAATAACCCCGTGACGTTTTGTTGCGGGTTTTTTTAAGAGGAAAAATTATGTCATATCCATTTATCTCACTCACTTCAAAAGTTGAAGAATTAAAAGCTCACTTGCGTGATGTTTGTGGTATTGAAAAAGACGGGACAAAGAATGAGCTTATTGATGCAATTCTTGAGTATGAAAAAGCGAACGGTTTAGAACGTAATAATAACAAGCCTGACAACACAGAAAGTGATGAAGAAATTTTATCTGATAAAATCGATTTACCACTCAATAAGCAAAAGAAAGTCAGAATTAAGATTGCGGAATCTAACGGCGATCGCAGTGATGTTTATGTGTCTATTAATGATTGGGATGCATTAATCCAACGCAATAAGGAGGTGGTGATCCCTGAGCCTGCTTACATTTTATTATCAAGTGCTGGAGATAACACCTACGAGCAAAATAAAGATGGTTCATTAGAGGAAGTCTTTGTTCCTCGCTACAATATCACCTTCCTAGGTTATGTAGAGTAATAATGAACTTCTTGCAACTTGCCCAACGCCTTCGCCAAGAAATGAATGATACTGGTGAAGGTCCAACACAGGTAACCAATCAACGTGGGCGGAGCCTTGAATACGTCAATGCTATTCGTGAGGCATGGACTGATATTCAGATTCTAAGACCTTGGGATGATCATTTTTGGGCTAATGGATTCTCACAGGGGAATATACAAGTGTTAGATGTTTCCACTGACACGCCATTTATTCCTGAGCAATACCATTTGGCAATTGTTTATTTTGCCATGGCGAATAAAGCAATTTCGCTTAATGCCCAAGAATTGGTTATAAGAGGAGAAAGAGAGTGGGATAAGTATTTATCTCTATTTTGCCGTGATTTTCTAAGAGGTATCCACATTGCTTAAGATTCCTCAAATCCAGTCTCAATTTGTTGCAATTAGTGGTGGCATGGATTTAACCACCCCACCAATTGTTAAAGCTAACAGCGAGGCTATTATGGCTCTTAATGTTCAGCCAAACTACGAAGGGGGATTCTCAAGAATTGAAGGGTTTGAATGTATAGACGGACGCACCACGCCTTCTGATATGATGCATTTTTCTATTATGTTAGATCGGGTGGTAGACAGTCTTCATATCGGCAAAACCTTTCAATTATCCAGTAAAACATGCCATATCATAGATATAAATGACAATATTATTGTTGTCGCTGTGTTAGGTAAACTGACTAGTCATGCAGGCGATTCGTTTAGATTAGAAAGTCAAGAGTATAGATTATTATCAACGCCATTAATTGATGCGGGTGATATTGAGAAATATCAACATTATCAGGCAAAAGCATTCCAAGTGGGGGTAAATCTTGTTCAAGAGGTACCAGGGGATGGAAATGTTTTAGGTGTTGTTGAGCTACACGACCAAATTATTGCTTTTCGAAATCAAGATGAAAAGTGCGGTGTTTTTATTGCTACTGAAAGCGGTTGGCAACCCCCTCAAAAGACTTATGTTGCCCACTTAAAAGAAATCACCAATCCGAAAGATCTTATTGATGGCATTGAGTTTTCTATTGGGTCTAAAAAGTCAACAATCCTTTCAGCTGTCCTTTCTGCGGATGATTCAGCGGGGTTTATTGTAACAACCATGAACATATCTAACGAAGCTCAAATTACTATTTCAGGTCGTACTGTGGCGAAAGTGAAATCTTGTGATGAAGTACTGTTAGGTAAAGATGGTGTTTGGCAGTTCATCTATCATAATTTCTACGGAAGTCCGCACACACAATACGCTTATGGTTGTAATGGTTTACAAGTTATTGAAGTAAGACCTAACGGAATAATTATTCCTATTGCCACTTACACCGAAAACCCTACCTATATTTGTTCTCATCGAAATCATCTATTTATTTCTTTCAAAGGTGGGCAATTTGGGCATTCATTGGTTGGAAATCCCACAAAATGGTCCGTTATTTTAGGTGCCGAACAATTTAGTGTTGGTGATGAAATTACCGCACTTTCTTCAACCGTTGGCGGCGTGTTATTAATTGGTTGTAAGCATAAAGTGACCGCACTTTACGGTTCAACTCGTGATGATTGGGTTTTAAAAGACATTTCAAGAGTGGGCGTTAAATCAGGTACATTACAAAATGTTTTCATGCCCATTGCGGTTAGTCAACACGGAATTATTCGTATCGATCAGACAGAACAATTTGGCGATTTCAAACTCAGTGAAACTGATTCAAGTCGAAAACTAGGCTTTAAACCTGTAGAAAACAACATCATCTATTCATCAACTAAAGCAAAATCCAATCAAGTTAGATTTTATTCTGAAAATGCATTGCATATTTGCATGATGCTAATGCCAGATGGGCAAACCAAGTGTTCTTACTTTAATTACCCTCAAAAGATAAAAGGGGTCTGGCAGAGTCACCATTACACATTTTTAGCTTTTAGCGATGGTAAGGTGTATAGACAATCTGATAAGTGCTATTCCTTTTCAGGCGAACCAATTGATTGGGTGGTAAAAATGGCTTTCAATCATTGCGGTTCACCTATACACATAAAAAGCTGGAAAAGTGCGGAGTTGCAAGCAACAGCTAAAGGTATGATGAAATTTCAATATAGATTCGACCTTGATTACAACTCTGATTTCCATTCCCCTAACTTGCCGAGGGAAATTCAGGCGGTAGGTGATGGTGGTCGCTGGAATGAAAGTTTATGGAATGATTTTCTATGGTCGGTAGAAGATTATTCAACACCAAGCTTGCATCTTCATGGGCATAGCAAGAATATATCCATCTCATTCTCAGGCAGTTCCTTATATTCCCCTCAATTTGAATTGACAGGGCTTATTCTAAATTTCATACCACGGAGATTCCAACGTGTCTAATCAAGCGGAAAAATACAGAAGAAAACACGATTTTCTACCTTACACTAAAGCAGATGGCAAAGCGGTATCAGAAGAGTTTGATATGGTTCAAGCTCATTTAGATAAATTGCCTACATTAAGAAATGACGGCAAAGGCTTTGCGGTAAGCCCTGTAATCCCTGAACCAACAGAAGACAACCACCCTGCAACTTACGGGCAATTAAGAACAGGGCAAAATTCTGTTTTAGAGAGTAAAAGAGTGGTCGAGGAAAGAGCGGAGGAGGTTGAAGCGGCAGCTCAGCAGGTATCAAGAGATGCGGAAAGTGCGGCATCAGCTAAGCAGCATGCATTGAGTGCAGAGCAGATCGCCACCGAAAAAGCGGATACTGCAACAACTCAAGCTAGAATTGCAACAGAAAAAGCAGATAGCATTAAAAATGCCTCAAGTATAGTGGAGCAAGCGAAGCAAAACGCCCTTAATTCCGAAACGAATGCGAGAAAATGGGCAGTTAACCCAGAAAATAATGCGGTATCTGGTGGTGAGTTTTCAGCATACCACCACGCAGTCAAAGCAAGAAAATCAAAAGAAAGTGCAGAGCAATCAGCAAGCACCGCTTTAAGTGCCAAAGATTCCGCCCTTTCGAGTAAAGAAATTGCAAGTCAAAAAGCTACAGAAGTCACAAATGCACTAGCTCAAATTAACTCACTAAAAAGTACAACAGAACAAAAAGCAAGAGAGGCTTTAAATTCCGCAACACAAGCTCAACGCTCAGCACAAACAGCGACAGAAAAGGCGACGCTTATTACAGGCGAAGCGGAAAGAGCATCAACATCTGCGACAAATGCGGAAAATTCTGCACAATCGGCAAGCGAAAGTGCTAGACGAGCGGAGAGAGCAGCATCTAGTGCTAATACCACCCCAGTTATAAATAATTTAACAAGCACATCAACTTCTTCAGCACTTTCTGCTGCAATGGGTAAAGCATTGCAAGATGAGAAATTAAGCAAAACAGATGCAATCTTCAATCAAAAACGTGGATATTACAAAGCGATAACGAATCTCTCTGGCAAGAAAATTATCAAAATCAATCTACCTAGAAATATTGGTATTACGGGTATTATTAATATTAGCATTTTAGGATCTTGGGGAGATGAGGATGCAAGCGGATTAATTGAGATGAGGGGGGCGATCGGGATTAATCCAGGGCGAGTATGGGGGCAGTCGCTTGATTGCACAAAAACATTTGGCAAGACGAAATCTAATTTTTATCTAGAGCCTACCGTTCACATGGGAGGGAATAACACACCGTTTATTAAACTTCATAAACGTAAAAATAACAATAACCCTGTTTATATCTATGTTGAACTCATTTCAGATAACAACTTGTCAGACAAAGAAATTACATTTGAAGTAAGTAGTGATAGTGGGGTTATTTCCGACCGTGAGAATGACTGTGCCGTTTCTTTTACGGCATTAAAAGACAAACCGACAACACTTTCTGGCTATGGGGTAACATTAGAAATTTATAATGGTACAGATAGCACTCGAGTAGATGTGCCTGTTTCAGCTAATGCAGCTAAACAATTAAAAGATCTTATTGATGGTAAAGCCTCACTGACAGGTAATCAGCAAATTGATGGTGAAAAGACCTTTAAGAAAATAGCTCGATTTCAAAATTTGATCCGATTCGCCACTACGGAAAATATTTTAAGTGAAAATAAATACGGTGAAATGGGTGCAGATAATGACAACACTCACTGGAGGTTTAATCATTCAGGTGGTGGAACGGTACGCATTCATAGAGATGGGCGGTTTACTTACAACAACAACCCAATCTGGCACAGTGGAAATTTATCATTTAATGTGAAAAGAATGCCGAGAGAAACAGATGTTAACACTTTAAAGTCAGACGGGATTTATGCTTTCACTGATGGAGGAGTAAATCTTCCAAGTAGAAATGCGTACCATCTTATTGTTATAAGCGGAAATGATTCAAGATGGTGTAGACAAATCGCTTTTCGCTCTTATTCTGACGAGATTCAACATAGAACATTAGCAAGCCTAAACGGGGCGTGGGGAGAATGGAAAGAAATTGGGCGAAAACCAAAGCGTATTTTTGAGGGGTCAGTCAGTTTAAAATCAGCAGATTCTACGGTACAGCTAAGTGAGGATATCAGAGGGAAATTTGCCGTTTTTAAAACACTTGAGCATGGACAAACAACGATTACAAGCGAACGAGGTACAAGCACAAACATGCGACGTCTGAATAAAATTTTTCGAGTCCCCCCTATTTCTACCACAATAAATATTTCAGATAATTATTCAGACATAATCGTGTTTATTGGTGGTGAAAATGAATCATTTGAATGCGGAGAATTTGGCTTTAGGGTGTCGAATAATGGCAGAACATTAACTGTCTCGAAAGTCGCTCAATCTCAAATTAACTATGACCTAAAACAAATTTACCTATTATAGGAGTGAGTATGAAGGTTTATTTTTCAAAAGAAAATCCACGCAATTATCAAATTTTCCCAGAGCCTAACAATCTAGAGGATTTTGTGGAATGGGAGATTGAAGATGCATCAGAACTCGATCGAAAAGTGATGGTTACTCATGATGGGCAATACAAGTTTGTTGAGAATCCGCCATCTTCATATCATAGTTGGAATGGGGATAAATGGATAATCAATGAAGAAGCAATGGCAGAAATAAAAGCCAGCGCTTGGGAAAGAATCAAGGAAAAACGCTATCAAAACGGTCTGGGTGGTGTTTATATTGAAAGAGTGGGCAAGTGGTTTCAGACGGGCGAGGAAGAAAAAACAAAGTATCTTGGTTTAGATAAAGTGATTGATTTACTTGGTGAGGTGAATTGGAAATGTTACGACAACTCTTTTATTAAAATGGACCGCACTTTATTAAATGAGATTTTCGCTCAAATGGTACAGACAGAAAACGCAGACCATATCAATGCAGAAAAACACAGACTAGCAATGCTGGCATCTGACGATCCACTTAATTATGATTTTTCAACAGGATGGAGTGCAATTTATGAAGGGTAAATATTGGTTAAATATCGCAATTGCTTTCGATCAGCTTTTTAATACGTTTTTATCTGGAAGTCCAGATGAAACATTGTCCAGCCGTGCTTATCGTGGTGCTATCCTTGCGAAAAAACCAAAGAAAAAGTGGTTATGGTCCTATAAAGCGATAAATAAAATCTTCTTTTGGCAGAAAGACCATTGCAAACAAGCATACGAATCAGAAGTGAAACGCCGACAATATCCATCGGCGTTTTCTCATTTATAAGGAGATGATATGGGTATTCTTAATTCAATGAGTGAAGCTCTCAATAAAAATAAAGGGCTAGCCCCTACACAACCTAAACCACCTACACTCAACACACAAGCACCACCGCCTAATAACCAACAAACCATGGCGGGACAAGTCGCAAATAACCTTAATGCGAATTCATTATTAATGAATACAGCTGCGGCAAGAGGTGAACGCATGGCGGCAAGTCGTGGATTGCAAAACTCAACATTGGGGATTGAGGCTAGTCAAAGAGCAATGGTTGATGCGGCAATGCCAATCGCTCAAGTTGATGCAGGGAATCAACATCAATTAAGTATGCAACGTGATCAACAAACCTTTGCTGCGACACAAGCAAATTTAGATCGCACTCATCAGAAAGAGATTGCAAGGTTAAATGCCGATCTATCTCACAATAATGCAATGAAAGAGCTAGGGGCTCAGGTTTCTGCTAATACAATTGGTAAATCAATCGATTTTACTATGCAAATAGCCAATAACTTTGATGCTCAAATTGCGGGCATTTTGAATAATACAGGCATGAAAGAGGAGGATAAGGCAAAAGCGATTAATCAGCTAAAAGCAAGCCGTGACTCAGAACTTGCTTTTATGGTGGATTTTATGAAACGCATGCCAACCACGCAAAAAGATTGGGTTAACTTTCCAAGTCTTGGCGTGCCTACCGTATCAATGCAATAGGAGGAAGTATGTCATATTTCGATGGTGTAATCAGTGGAATAACTAAAGCGGCTAATTGGATGCAGGAAAACCCTGCGGCGACAAATCTCTTTGGCGGCATTCTTACGGGGGTGGGGAGTTATTATGCTCAAAAACAAGCCAATAAAGACCTGATGCGACAACAAGAGGCACAATATAAAAATATGCTTGAATATCAGAAAGAGTTATTAGGTCTTCAAGACAAAATGAAAGAAAAATATTCTGCGGTGCCAGATGTCGATTTTGGTTATGGTGGTCTTGTTGTAGATGATGCACCTAATCTCGCAAATGGTGGGATTTTAACTGAAATGAAAAAACGATCAGATGGTAAGAAAAAAGTAATGTAAGGGGTAAGTAATGGCTCGTACAGAATATGATGGTGATATTGGCGGAGGATATGACCGAGAAAGAACAGTTCACGATGATGGAAGTCGCAGTGATTGGTCTGGTGGATGGGAGAATGACAAAGACCATGATGAAGATCGCCATTTTGGTTCATCGAATCGACTAGAGCCGACTCATCCAGCATACAATCCTGTGGGTGGTGAGAGTGTGTCGGATGAGGGGCGGAGTGGTTGGGAAGAGCATGAATCGGGGAATGGTTATGTTAACACTAATGACAGAATGAATAACCATTTAAACCGATACGGAGCCGATAAAGGTTACACAAACTCATTTAATGAAGGGCGAGGAGCGATTAGTTCTGCAATTGCTTCAACAAGACAGTTTCTATCAGCAACAAAAGATGATCATGCTAAAAAGGTCACTTCCTTAACGGGTGGTGGTAGCACTGGTTTATTGGCAAATAACATTCAAAGCCGAGAACAGATAAGAGATTTTAATAATCAGATAAGAGATTTTGTCAGACAAAATAACTTTAAAGATGAAAACGACCTAAGGCAGCAAGTAGAAAAAAGGTTTGGTTTCGGGGCATTGGAATACCACAATCTACAAGGCCAGATAAAAGAATTAAGAGATACGCCATTTTCTGCTTTTCAAAGTCAGTATAGAGGATCAGCCCTTGATGCCATTGAAAATAGACCAAGAGATATTGCGGGTAATTTTGTCGGTCAACATATTGGCGGACTAGGTGCGGGTGCGGTGACTAATGCTTTAGCTAAGGTTAATCCTGTTGCTGGCGTTGTTGGGGGATCTATTCTCTCCGCATTAAGTGGTAGAGCAGGTACGATATACAATAATATCGAAAATGAGAATCGAGTTTCTTCCCTAAACAATGCATTAAAACAGGCAAATGCATTAGGAAGAGAGCGTGGTGAGAGAGAACTTGAGAGAAATAAAAGTAATATTCTCTCTGGTTTAGAAGCTGTATCAAGTATTGGCTCATTTGTGCCAGCGGTCGCCCCCATTGCTTCTGTTGTTGGTTTAGGGGCTAACTGGGCAAATACAGAACATAGCGTTTCAAATTCCTTGAAAAATCTTTCTTATGACCCTGAGGCTCGTTCTCGCTATGAGGCAAGAGTGGCTAGACACGAAAAAAGAAAAAGAGAAGAGAAAGAGTTTGAGCAAACTTACGGTAAAAATAATGATGGCGGAGGGATTCTCTCCACTCTATCTCACAGGTTAAATCACTTAGCGAATCAAAAACCTAAAGAACAACCTAAACCCTTGGATGTGCCTTATTACGGGATTCCATCAATAGGAAATCTTTGGGGTGAAGTAAAAGTAAAAAAGGAGATTAAATGATGGGTATCTTAGATTCAATGGCACCAAAACAAGCTCAAGCACCACAACTGGCAGAACAGCAACAAGGAGGTGGTGATATGGGGCAAATGTATCAATTTCTAATGGAAAATTCTGCACGAGCAATTGCTGGTGTTGCACAACAACGCATTCAAGAAAAGGGGGCTGTTGAGGGCGTGGCAGATTTGGTCGCAACCGCAATGATTTCCAATCTTCAAGCGGCACGCCAAAATGGCAAAACAATTCCACCACAAGTTATGATTCAAGTCGCTAAAGATATTGCTATGAATTTATTGCAACAAATGGGGGTACCAGAAGATGAATTAGATGACGTGTTTATTGATGTCTTTTTAAGAGCATTGGAATTATTCGGTGATCTATCTGATGGAATGTTACCACCAGAAGAAGAACAACAATATGTATCAATGATTAACCAGATTGCTCAAGCGTTACAACAAAAAAGTGAACAATCTCAACCAGCATTTGAGCAAGGAGGCATGTAATGGGATTCGGTGGTATTTTAGGTGCAATTGCTCAAGGTCTTGGCACTGGAATGAAAGGGGTTGCGGATGAGGCTTGGAAAAAAGAAGCGGATGATAGAAAATTCAAGTTTTATGCGGATGAGTCAGAAAAAGGTAGATTGCACGAGCTTGATATGCAAGAAAAGAAATTCCAGCAAGAAAAGGAAATGGAGTCAATAAAGCACAAAAACGCAATATCACTAGCTGCATCAAGGCTTAGAGATGGTGTAGGAATTAGTGGTGGAAATAAAGATAATATAAATCAATTCAATGATATGTCTTTGGCAATAGAAGACGGAATGAAACAAATAGACTCGATTAACCAAGCAATTGCTGAGTCTGGCGGAGATAAAGGCCGTATTGCTCAATTAATCGAACAAAGAGATAGAATTCAACAAGGCATTGATGAGATTAAAAAAAGCGATCAGTATTATGCACTTGGCAATAACAGTGGACTAGGCGAGCGTGTGAGAATAAAACATAACATTCTATCTGGCGGTTTTGTTCCTGAAAGTTTAAAACAAGAAGAACAAGAACCAGTTGTAGAAGTCGCCACGTTACCTAAAGTTGAAAGACCAAAAATGATTAATGCTAATGATAAAGAGGCACTTGAACAAGCAAGACGTGATATTGACTCAAGAACTCTTAAAGAAATGAGCAAAAGACAAATTGAGCAGTATGGCAATAATCCAATGCTGAATTTCTATAAAAGCTATTACAATCGATAAATTAGCAACGCCATTTTTACGCCAATACAAGCTTATCTTGTTGTTTTAAAAAGATTTTGTTTTCTCGCCCAGAGCACCACATTATAAAAGTCAATAAATTTTCTATAAATAGAAGTAAAATAGAAAAGTAAGAATAGACAAACAAAAAATAGAAAACTGACAAAATAGAAGATCGCAAAAGTGCGGTCTTTTTTATTTTTATTTTTATTTTTTATCTTTATATTTTTTATCTTTATATTTTTTATTTCCACGCCTAAGATTCCTCGCTCATTTGAGCCATCATAAAATAGATCATCCTTTATTTTAGCATGCCTTTTATCACATCATATGACATATTATATGAGATGAATTGGATCTTTTTATTATGATTGAATCCATATTGGAACCCGCTATTAGAAAAATCATATTTCTACCTATTTATTATTATAAATGAGATAATGAAATGATATAATTATTGAAAGCCATTACTATTTATATTGTTATTAATACATAATGAATTTAGTTTAGCCGTTATTAGTTTTAGAAAAGGTATAAAAATCAATGCAAAGTATTTCATCAGCAGAGATCGAGCAAATTCGTGGTCAAATGTTACGATTTGCAGAATTACAGTTAAAAGATTCTGTGTTAGCAGAAGATCTTGTGCAAGAAGCATTTGTCAGTGCATTAAAAAATATTGACAGTTTTAAACGTCAAGCTGCATTAAAAACATGGATTTTTGCTATTTTGAAAAATAAAATTATTGATTATCTTCGCACCAGTAAGCGGTTTATTGTGGAAAGTGATTTAGTGCAAGATGATGATGAAAATGAAAACAGCTTTTTTGAGCGTGGAAATTGGAAAAAGGAATATTCCCCCTCTCGTTTACAGGAAGATGAAAATACAGTGTATTCCGAGCAGTTTTGGGCATTATTTGAAGCTTGTTTAACCCGTCTCCCCGCGGCACAAGCAAAAATTTTTATGATGCGAGAATATTTAGAATTTAAAGCAGAAGAAATTTGTAAATCTGAGCAAATTACTTCGTCTAATCTACATGTGATGTTATATCGAGCACGTTTACAGCTACAACACTGTTTAACTAATAAGATGGGAGGAGACAAATGAAATATTGTTTTAAGATTACCCAATTGATGTCGGAATCTCATGAGAGGCCGTTATCCTTTGCGGAATCTGTTGCTGTTCGTTTACATCGTATGTTATGTCCACGCTGTGATAATTTTGGGCATAACTGTGATAGTTTAAGTCAGATGATGAAGCAATTTGCGGATCATACTCAGGCTTCTGTGGATAGGCAACCCACACAGCCCTCTTCTGATAAATAATAAAATAGGCATCTTTTTAGATGCTTTTCTTTTTTCTGCAATATATTGAAAAATAAAAAAGTGCGGTGTAAATTCTAAAAATTTTCACCGCACTGAATCGCATTGTTTTTTTACTTTCTCAGGTTATGCCGCTTTTGGATAAATCACTTCAGCGTTTACCCATTTCACCCAAGTTTGTTCTAACAAGGGGATTAACGGGGTGCTGTCATCGACAATCGTATTTAACGCAGATAACACCTCTTCTAGGGCACTGGGCTGCTCTTGTAAATAACTGAGTAGCCAAAAGTCTAATTCTGAGAGGCTTTGTTGGTTGACAGAAAAATCGCTGTCTCGCCAAATAACAAGTTGGGTTGGATTTTCTTCAAACTGGCGGAACTGACTGGAAAAGAAATCGATCTCATACTGTTTTAGGTAAGCCGTTTGCGAGAATTGCATGACGGTATTTCTATCCCATTCAAACTCTTCAGGCACATTTGCCATTGCTACTTCAGCAAGTAATTGAGTATGTTCAAAATCCATTAAATCCAACACGTGCTGAGGGAAGACTTGGCGGGCTTGGCAAAATGCAAGAAATTCTCCCGCAATGTCTTGAAAGTAAGGGGAATGTGCCTTGCCTTCTTTGACAAAAGTCTCTTTGGTGTCGTTCCATTGTGCTGGCGTGATATGTTGAGGTGCTTCTACATAACAGCGATCAATAAAACCGAAAGTATTATTACGCACGAGACGGGCATACACCGCTAAACGACGAGGGGCATAGCCATTCAAAGGATCGGCACTTCCCAAGCGTACTGCCTGAGCAAGGGCTTGTTGTGTTTCAACAAGAGAGGCTTTAGGCTGCATGACGGATTCCTTGATTCAACTTATTATATTTTTGTTGTAACTGGCTGATGTGTTCGACTTCAGCGTAAAGTTCAGCAAAAGGAGGGAAGTTAAAATCCCTTTCTAATAATGTCGGTGGAATTTGCGGTAAACGTTGATATGCATATTCTAGCAAGTCCCATACATTCCCTTTCACCGCTTCCCCATGAGTATCCACAAGTAATTCTGGTAAATGGCGGTATTCTCCTTTGACTTTGTTAAAGGATTCGCCACTTTCATTCACAATCTGTGCGGCAGAATGATCTTCATCATGTCCTGCAATATGAATGTAGTTGACACGGTTGACATCCACTTGATCTAAAAAGACATAAGGATCAAGTAATCCATGATTGACGCCATTGACATAAATATTATTCACATCTAAATGAATACCACAATTTGCTTCTTGAGCAATGGCATTTAAGAATTCCACTTCATTCATGGTGCTAGTTGGAGAATGCAAATAGTAAGAGGTATTTTCTAAGGAAATTTGTAGTCCTAAAAAATCTTGCACATCACGAATGCGTTGAGCGACGTGTTTCACCGCTTCTTCTGTAAATGGCATAGGTAATAAATCATAAAGATGCCCTTCGCATTCACAATAACTTAAATGCTCAGAGAAAAAGACAGAATGATATTGTGTCATTAACTGTTTAATGGATTTTAATAACTGACGATCTAAAGGGGCTTGTCCACCTAAAGACAGCGAGAGACCATGTACAGCAAGTGGGAATCTTTCAGCGGCTTGATCAAATTTATAGCGTGCTGAACCGCCCATTTTTATCCAGTTTTCTGGGGCGACTTCCATAAACTTAATTGCACTGTTGTCTGGAAGTAATAAAAAATCTTCTGCGAGATCTCGACGATACCCTAATCCTGCACCTTGTAACATAGTATTGACTCCATAATTTGATAAAAAGGGCTGGTGTAATTATTTACACCAGCACAATGAGGCTATTATTTAGAACCGCATTTCCCTTCGCCACATTTTCCTTCAGCAGATTTTGCTGCTTTTGTTTTGTGAGGATGTTTGTGATCATGGCCACCACATTTGCCTTCGCCACATTTCCCTTCAGCTGCTTTTGCTTTGTGGTCATGTGCACCGCATTTACCTTCACCACATTTCCCTTCAGCCGCTTTTGCTTTGTGATCGTGTGCACCGCATTTGCCTTCGCCACACTTCCCTTCACCTGCTTTTGTTTTTACACATTTACCTTCAACACAATGTGGTGCTTTTTCAGTAGATTTTGATTCAGCACTGACAGGTGTAGATACTGCTACGGTTAATGCGCCGGCTAATGCCGCTAATGTTGCTAATTTCTTCATGTTTTATCTCCTTGAATATAGAAATGTTGCTAAACGACTAGAGGAATTTCAACCAATCCTTGGTTGAATATTTTCTCTGTAATAGAGAATCTAAAGAGAGCATCCCTGCTCCTTGTGTAAATAATGGTAACAACGTGACTAAATAAATCAGTGCCATTTTGTAACCATTATTACATACGTTATAACCTGCACCTGCGTGAACGGTATACCATGCAACTGCGGTTAAAATCGCTAAACTCAATGCACTAAAGCGAGTAAATAAGCCGAAGATAAGAAATAGAGGCAGGATAAGTTCGGCCCCCATTGCTAATGTCCAGCTAAAGTCTGCTGGGAGTAGATTGAAGGGGAAAGGAAAACCTTCTTGAACATCCGTGAACCAGTTTTCACCATTCCATTTTTCTTTGCCCGCTTCAAAAAACTCCCAAGCGAGAAAAAGACGTAAACCAAATAGACCGATGCCTGTGCCAATCCGTTGGGTATTGCAATTCGTAGAAGTCATTATTTGCCTCATAATCTTTTATGTTAGGACAAGTTATCCTTAACTTGTCATCTTAAAAGATGCTTATCCTTAAGCATCATGGTTTTCTTGAAAGGAAATCATTCCTGACAATAAAAGGTGATGTATTTCCTTATCTATCACATGGTTTATTAGTCGATGTAAAAGGCATTTTCTTACAAAAGCACAGGATTTTTTCCATAAATTTCAGCAGGCATTTGTTATAACGATCATGCTTCACATTAGACTAATGACAATGTTTTTCCTTAATCATTGCGTTACGGTTTTATTAGTCGAGGGTAAAATTCATTTCCTTACAACTTTTATTTAAAAAAATTGAAAAAATTTTAATTTATTGTTTTTCCTATGAAAAATTCAGATTTTTTCGGAATTTATCTGCGTTAGCCAGAGGATTTTTCATCTTAAATCGCTTTATCGGGTAAGCCGATGAAAAAAGTGCGGTCATGTTTGAAAAGGTTTTGTCACACCTCAATGCATGGAAGAGGGAATGTAGCGAGGAATGTAAAATGCGAAGATTAAGTTTTTCTTCATTTTTATCGGTTAGACTGTGCTTTGATAGACAGGACAGTTTTTTGTTTATTTTTTAGGTAGAATACGCCTATTGGAATCGAACAAAAGTGCGGTGAAAAAAATGAGAATTTTATTAATAGAAGATGATTCCTTAATTGGAAATGGATTACAAATGGGATTAACCAAGTCTGGTTTTAGCGTAGATTGGTTTCAAGATGGAAAAACAGGCTTGAATGCGTTAAAAATGGCACCTTATGATGCGGTGGTTTTAGATTTAACCTTGCCGAAGATGGACGGCTTAGCCATTTTACAAGCTTGGCGTAAAGAAAAATCCGATGTGCCTGTGCTGATTTTAACCGCACGAGACACCTTAGATGAGCGAATTACAGGCTTGCAACGTGGTGCCGATGATTATTTATGCAAACCCTTTGCCTTGGCTGAGGTGGTGGCACGCTTACAGGCATTAATTCGTCGTCGTTACGGGCAGTTAAACCCCGTAATTGAACACAGCTTAGTGCGTTTTGATCCCAACCAACGGAAAGTTTTCTTAAAAGAGGAAGAAGTGTTGCTCACAACCAGAGAATATAAATTGTTGGAATTGTTTATGCTCAATAAAGATCGTGTCCTTTCTCGAGGCATGATTGAAGAAAAATTATATAGCTGGGACGATGAAGTCAGCAGTAATGCGTTAGAAGTCCATATTTACAATCTTCGCCAAAAATTAGGTAAACAGTTTATTCGCACGGTGCATGGCGTGGGCTATGCTTTAGGGAAAAATGATGACACTGTTTAACCCCATGAGCTTACGCTTTCGCTTAATTATTACCTTATCTTTGACCGCACTTTGTATTTGGTTAGCCTCAACTGCGGTGGCTTGGTTTCAGGTGAGAAAAGAAGTCAATGATGTGTTTGATGCCCAGCAAATTTTATTTGCACAGCGACTTGCCTCTTCTGATTTGCGTAATATTTTGTCCCATTCTTTACCGAAAGATGAAAATAAACTGTTGAAAAAAGCACATAAATCCTATGACGATGATGCCTTGGCGTTTGCCATTTTTACGGCAGAAGGAAAGGTGGTATTAAGTGACGGGAATAATGGCGAGAATTTTATGTTTACCCCCAGTTCGGGCTTTTCCTTGAATCATATTCGAGGTGATGACGATCTGTGGCGTATTTTCTGGTTACCTGTGAAAAATGGCAAGTTAATTGTCGCGGTTGGGCAGGAAATGGATTACCGTGATGATTTGATCAATCAAATGGTGTTTGGGCAAATGTGGATTTGGTTTGCCAGCTTGCCGTTTTTATTAGCGATTATTGTTTGGGTGGTCAGTCGAGAATTACGTAGTTTAAAACAAGTCAGTGCTCAATTAGCACAGCGTAAACCTGATGATACCTCATTGGTGGACACGGACAATTTACCCAAAGAAATTTTGCCATTAGTGCATAATTTAAATCGTTTTTTTGATCGTACGGCAAGTATGTTATTGCGTGAACGACGTTTTACGTCTGATGCCGCACATGAGTTACGGAGTCCATTAGCCGCATTACGCATTCAAACTGAAGTGGCTCAAATTGCAGGCGAGGATACGCAAATGCGTGAACAAGCTTTGCTGAATTTAACGAAAGGCATTGATCGTGCCACACAAATGATTGAACAACTGCTGACTTTATCTCGTTTAGATAGTTTAAAGGAACTGGAAAATACAGAGGCGATTCATTGGCAAGCCTTAATTGCTTCTTTGGTGGGCGAATTGTATTTTCATGCCCAAAAACGGCAAATGGATTTACAGTTTGTGTCGGACGCCCCTGAGCTAGTTTCACAAGGGCAGCCACTTTTGTTGTCTTTAATGGTGCGTAATTTAATTGATAATGCGATTCACTATTGCCCAGTAGGCAGCCAGATCAAGGTGAGTTTATTACCCGATCGGCTTGTGGTGGAGGATAACGGGAAAGGGGTGAATGCTGCGGATTTAGCAAAATTAGGTCAACGTTTTTATCGACCTGTCGGGCAAAATGAAAAAGGCAGTGGACTTGGACTTTCCATTGTACATCGAATTGCACAGTTACATCATTACCAGCTACGATTAGAAAATATTGTTGATGATGAAGGGCAGATAAAAGGGTTTAGTGCCTTGATTTTATTTAATCACTTTTAAGGTTTAACAGTTGCTTTATTGGCTTTGTTGGTTATAATCGCCCCGCATTTTAATTTGAATATTATTGACTTATTTAGGAGACCATATCATGAAAGTGAGTGCAAGAAACCAATTTAAAGGGAAGGTTGTGGCGTTAGAAAAAGGTGCCGTTAATGCGGTGGTGAGCATTGATATTGGCGGTGGAAATATTATCACATCCACAATTTCTGTTGCCGCCGTGGAAGAATTAAAACTTGAAGTGGGTCAAGAGGCATACGCCATTATTAAAGCCACTTCAGTAATGGTTGGTGTGGAATAATTTTACTCAGCAAATGAAAAAAGCCTTGTGTTTTCACAAGGCTTTTTTGTTTTTTGTAAGAAAGAAACAGAAAAAGGTGAAAAGAATTCTTTTGAAAAACAAAGGGAATATAAATATAATTGAAAATTGTTATCAATACTGTTAAGGCGGTCGGTTTGCTGTTTTAATCTGCTGTCGTTATCTTCATGATCAACAAGGAGGTTGTCGTCATTTCATTCATCGCCAGTTAACGCTCGTTAACGCATTAAATATTATCTTTGTCTTTTCATTGCTTTTGGGCATCAAATTGATTGTTTTGTGTGCATTTTTCCTTGCAAGTATGACAAAAGAAAGGGTGTCAATGAATATGCTAAATGAGAATGGGTCTTTTATGAGTGTTAAGCCACACAACAATATTGATAACAGGCTCGACCAATTTTTTGTGCAAAAGGCTGAATTGGTCAATTTTTAGGTTTTAAGTCATAAACCATTCCCCTTTAAATGGGGAAGGGATAAATAATAAGAAAGGATTGAAAAATGCATATCGCCATGAAAACAATAAAATTTTCTGCGATTACTTTGGCATTATTGAGTTATTGCGGAGTAAGTGTTGCAGAGGTGAATAATGATGTTACAGAACTTGATACTATCACGGTGTCTTCTCAGCAAGAGAGCGTGAGTGTGAAAGAGAAAAAAGTGGGGGAAACCGTCAAAACCTCATCATTATTACAACGTCAGCAAGTACAAGATAGTCGGGATTTAGTCCGTTACGATACTGGGGTTACCGTTGTAGAAACGGGGCGTTTTGGCTCAAGTGGTTATGCGATTCGTGGGGTTGATGAAAATCGTGTTGGGATTTTGATTGATGGATTAAAACAAGCAGAAACTCTCAGTTCACAAGGTTTTAAAGAGCTTTTTGAAGGCTATGGCAACTTTAATAACACCCGTAATGGGATTGAGATTGAAACCGTTTCAACAGCAACCATTACCAAAGGATCGGATTCCATTAAATCGGGGAGTGGGGCGTTAGGTGGTTCGGTGATTTTCAAAACCAAAGATGCTCGCGATTTTCTGCTTAACAAAGACTGGCATATTTCTTATAAAAAGGGCTATAACAGTGCGAATAAGGAATCTTTAGACCGTATCACCTTAGCAGGTCGTTATAAATGGTTTGATGTCTTGTTTATCAATACCAAACGAGAAGGTCAAGAATTTAAAAACTACTATTACGATATTTATAAATCCGAGCAAGAAGATTTGGATGCCGTAGGGGCAACACGAGAAAAACCCGATCCATACCGTATTGATAAAAATAGCACGTTAATTAAATTTGCTTTCCAACCTTCCGAAAATCACCGTTTTTCAGCCGCACTTGATGACAGTCAAATAGAGTCTAAGGGTGCCGATCTATCCTATAATTTGAGAGTGGTTCAAACGAAAGTAGGGCAAAGTGATACCTTCACGTTAGGTGAGCGTTTGAATCACGATAAATCAAAACGCAAAAATGTGACATTTTCTTATGAAACCTTTGCACAAACTCCATTTTGGGATCGTTTGAGTATCAGTTATTCACACCAAAAAATCACGAATAATGCTCGCACTGATGAATACTGCTTTAAAGATTCTTGTACAAATGTTAATAATCCTTCTGGTTTACAACTAAAAGAAGAAAATGGTTCTTATGTGGTTGTTGATAAAGATGGTAGTAAAATTGCAACTGGAGCCAGAGAAAGAAGAAAAGTCGGATATGGCTATGCAACACTCTTTAAAAATGAAAAAGGAGAATATATTCCTGAAGCGGATGTTTTCAAAGCTAATGTGATAAATACGCTGATTGATTGCGACAAATTAGATTGCACAAAATCTTATACTGTTTTTGCAGAAAAAGATGAAAACTATGCTTCTATTTACAAATTCCAAAGTCGTCCAATTGCGATAAAAACAGCTCAAAATGGCAAAAAATATGGTGTAATTGAAACTAAATCAAAAGAAGGTATCATTCCTGGCGTGCTACAATATGAAGAAACTTACTTTTTATTTCCAAAATCAGTTGGTTATGCCCGTAATGACTATAATGACCGTGATTTAAATACTAGCACCAAACAAATTAATTTAGATTTGGATAAAAGCCTGAGTTTTTGGGGTAGCGATCATCAAATTAAATATGGGGCATCTTATGCTAAATCCCATAAAAGTATGGTGAATAAAGACGGCTATCAAGGCGGTAATGTAAAATGGTGGGCAGATAATTTCTTTTGTCTTAAAAAAATAGATGGAACACTTGATTCTTACGAAGCAAGACCTGAACTATATCCACCTATTACAGGGAGTTGTGATGGACGCCTGCGCTCAAAAACAGGGGATACCTTCAGCTATTTAGTCCCTGTAAATAGTAAATCAAAAACCTTTTATTTTGGTGACAATATTCAATTAGGACGTTATGTGAATCTTGATTTGAATTATCGCTATGACAAAGTGAAACACTTGCCTTATTACGATAAAAATGTGCCTGTACCAAAAGGTTTAATTGCGGGGATTTTTGTGCCTCTTAATTGTAATCCATACGGAGAAAATTCAGATTGTCCGTATGGAAGCGAAACGTTTAATGCCAATGTTGATGCTAATTTAGCAATCATGCTAAAAAATAAAACTTATAAACATCATTCTTATAATTTAGGCATGAATATCGATCCATTAGATTGGTTACGTTTGCAAGTGAAATATTCTAATGGTTTCCGTGCACCGACTTCAGATGAAGTGTATATGACTTTCAAACATCCGAGTTTCTCTATTCAGCCTAATCCTGAATTAAAAGCAGAAATTGCTAAAACGAAAGAAGCTGCCATTACGTTCCATAAAAATAACAGTTTTATTACGTTCAGTGGTTTTAAAACACAGTACCGTGATTTTATTGATTTAGTGGAAGCTGGTGAGCGTCAAGTAGAACTGGGTAGTACTTTAAAATATCCATTCTATAAAAACATCAACCAAGATCACGCCAAAGTGAAAGGTTTTGAGGTGAATTCGCATTTACAACTAAGTGAGCTTTCAGAGAAATTGAATGGCTTTTATATGGGGTATAAATTCAGCTGGCAGAAAGGAAAAATTTATACCCAAAATGAAGGTTATATTCCAATGAATGCCCTGCAGCCAAAAACGAGCGTTTATTCATTTGGTTATACTGCCCCAGAAGATAAATATGGCATTGATATTTATGTGACGGATGTTGCATCGAAAAAACGTGATGATACCTACAACGCTTATTGGAAAGATCAGCAAAAAGCGGGCAATTTAGTTCAAGGTCAGCAGGTCACGGATAATAAATTGGCGTGGCGTAGTTTTGGCTATACGATTATTGATGCCGTTGTCCATGTCAGACCTTGGAAAAACGTGGTGTTAAGTGCAGGGGTATATAATTTACGCAATACACCGTATTTGACATGGGATTCTGCACGTTCTATCCGAACTCGTGGGACGATTAATTTAATTAATCAAAATACAGGGGAAGGGATTAAACGTTTCTATGCACCAGGTCGTAACTATAAATTAAGTGCAGAAATTACCTTCTAATAATATGCACAACTTAAAGCCTGCATCATGCAGGCTTTTTTGTTTTAAAGTGCGGTCATTTTTTTTAAAAGTCTGCGGTGCGTTTTTATTTGGGGTTCACCACTTTTCCCGTTCTGATATCAATGGCAGGCTCAAGAGGAGTTTTTCGTTGTTGAATTTCTTTGCTTAAGCCGTAATCATTTTGATCAGCTTGATTGGAAAATAAATCCTGTGCGGGATTTAACTGTGGTTGTTGGATCCCAATCCAGTTCGCAATACCTTCTAAGAAATTTAAACCTGATTTAAACACGCGATAATATTTTCTTTCTGTATCGTCCGAAGAAATTTTGAATAGTGGAACCTCATTGTGACGTTGACTCACACAATTTTGGCTGAAAAAAATGTCATTTTTATGTCCAGTGCTATGGCAAAGACCATGATCAGAAAAATAAATCATGGAAAAAGTGCGGTCATTTTTTTGAAAGTTTTGTGCTAACAGCTGATAGACGTTTTCTAATAGGCTATCGGTTTTTTTGATGGTGGAAATATAACAGTTGAGGTATTCATATTTCTCAGGCAGTTCTCCCTCTTTGAATAGTCTTGGGAAATCCGTGAGGCGATCGCAAGCTAAAGGATGGGAACCATAAAGATGTAATACGATAAAACGAGGACCTTGGCTTTTTTCTGCCAGAATCTGTGCCAGTTTGGGTAACAGCTCAAAGTCGCTACTGTTCGTTGAATTAAAACTGCCCCCTTTTTTTAGAAAATCAATGTGTTGACTTTTGCTAGCAAGCACGGCGATCGGCGTGTCATATTCACCGAGAAAGCCTTGGTTAGACAGCCAATACGTTTGAATGCCCGCCGCATTAATTAAATCGATCAGGCTAAATTCATATTTAGGTTGCCATTTCTGTTTGTCGCTGAGTGTGAGCATTAAACGTAACGAGGCAACGGTGTTGGTGCCTGCCGATGTAAACCCATCAATTAACGTGCCTTTGGCATGACTCATGAAAGGCGTATTGTCGATGGGGTAACCATAAGCATGGTGATAATCTTTACGGGCACTTTCACCAATGATAAGCACATAATCATCATAATGTGAGTGCGGTAATTGAACCTGTTTCCATTGGGTTTCTTGGCGTAACTGATTGAGCCGATCAAATTCCACTTTGATTTCTGAACCCGATTGGTAGATAGTTTTCAGGAACATCGCTGCAGGGGAGTAATAGGCAAAGATCAAACACGCACCGATCAGGAATGTGTGATTTTTATAAAATTGAATCTGGAATGCTTGTGTCAGCCAACGGTATAAAAATAATAAAGGCAATATGCTTAAGGTGAGCAAGTAGCTCGTGATGGGAATTTGTAAGAGAAATTCTTGGCTTTCAAGCAGATCGGTGGAGAGCACCGAAGCTAGGTATTGATAACTGGGTGCACCAAAGTTAAGCCCGACAGGCATATAAAATAGATGGCACAGCACCAACGGAAGTAAAAGAAAATAGAAACTTTTTTTGGAGGCACTTAACAGAATAATCACCATGCCGAGACTCAAAACAGGCAAGGGTGAAAAGGTTGTCCAAAATCCTGAACCTAGCAAGAGGAAATGACTGATGAGAAGGACTAAAGCCAGTGCAAAAAGTGCGGTCCCCAAAAAAACGATTTTGTTTATTCTTTCAGCAATGTTCAACATACTTTTATTTTCCTTCAGCATAAACCCATTTATTTTTTATTTTATCCGATTTTCTGGCGTAAATTCTAGATGAGAATTCTTCACAGCTGGAACGTAATCCTTTAGAATAGATCGATTTTTTTGTAACTTACCCTATTAATTAAAAACGAGGAAAAAAAGATGAGCCAACCAATCTATAAACGAATTTTGTTGAAACTTAGCGGTGAAGCTTTACAAGGCGATGAGGGTTTTGGTATTGATCCTTCGATTTTAGATAGAATGGCGTTAGAAATTAAAGAATTAGTGGCAATGAATGTTGAGGTCGGCGTTGTCTTAGGTGGTGGAAATTTGTTCCGTGGGGCAAAATTAGCCAAAGCGGGCATGAACCGTGTTGTTGGTGACCACATGGGCATGTTAGCAACGGTGATGAATGGTTTGGCGATGCGTGATGCCTTACACCGTGCGGATGTGAATGCAAAATTAATGTCTGCCTTCCAATTAAATGGCATTTGCGATACCTATAACTGGTCTGAAGCGATTAAAATGTTGCGTGAAAAACGCGTGGTGATTTTTTCAGCAGGTACAGGCAGTCCATTTTTTACCACAGATTCAGCAGCCTGTTTGAGAGGGATTGAAATTGAAGCGGATGTGGTTTTAAAGGCAACGAAAGTTGATGGCGTATATGATAGTGATCCAGCCAAAAATGCCAATGCCAAGTTATATAATCAGCTCACTTACGCAGAAGTGATTGATCGTGAATTACAAGTGATGGATTTGGCTGCCTTCACATTAGCTCGTGATCACAATATGCCAATCCGTGTATTTAATATGGGTAAACCAGGGGCATTACGTCGTGTCATTTTAGGTGAAGTAGAAGGTACATTAATTTGCGAATAAAAAAGTTGTCGTGATTTTTGTACAAAATTAGATTAAACTTAACGCCAGTGATTAACTGGTTTGATTGACTGAATTAAAGAAGGAATTTTTGTGATTAATGAAATTAAAAAAGATACGCAAGCACGTATGGAAAAAAGCGTAGAAACCTTTAAAAACCACATTGCTAAAGTTCGCACTGGTCGTGCACAGCCTAGTTTGCTTGATGGAATTCAAGTGGAATATTACGGCTCACCAACCCCATTACGCCAATTAGCCAATGTGGTGGCAGAAGATGCACGTACTTTAGCAGTAACTGTATTTGATCGTAGCTTAATTAGTGCGGTAGAAAAAGCGATTTTAACCTCAGATTTAGGTTTAAACCCATCCTCAGCAGGTACGACAATTCGTGTCCCACTTCCGCCATTAACAGAAGAACGTCGTCGTGATTTAATTAAAATCGTAAAAGGCGAAGCTGAACAGGGCAAAATTGCGGTACGTAATGTTCGTCGTGATGCCAACGATCAAATTAAAGCCTTATTGAAAGATAAAGAAATCAGCGAAGACGAAGAACGTAAAGCACAAGATGAAATCCAAAAAATCACAGACAGCTACGTGAAAAAAGTCGATGAAGTGTTAGCGGATAAAGAAAAAGAGTTAATGGATTTCTAATTGAAATAACCCATAACAGTTCAATCCTGCCATTAAAAGAGGAGAGCGTAAATTTATGTCAAATACCCAAAAAGATAATGGATTACCTAAACGTCCTAGAGTGGCTATTTTATTAAGCATTATGATGGGCTTGGGCATAATCTATATGGCTTTTTATATATATGAAGATATACTTCAATGGGAAGTGACTGGTGGTACTCAGCGTTTTCATTGGGTGCTTTATATGATTTATGAAGTATTCGGTGCGGAAGGCATTTTGGTGGGATTTATATTACTGGGCTTATTCTTTTTTTATCATGCGTACCGTTTATATCGAAAGCTGAAAAGTTAATCTTTATTTAGGGCGTCAAACGCCCTATTTTTATATATCGTTAAAATGAAAAAACAAAAACTAGTCATTCTTGGTTCTACTGGCTCCATTGGTACAAGCACTTTATCGGTGATTGAGCACAATCCAGACAAATATCATGCTTTTGCACTTGTGGGCGGACGAAATGTCGATTTGATGTTTCAACAATGTTTAAAATTCCGACCGCACTTTGCTGCGTTAGATGATGAATGTGCCGCCAAAATCTTGGCAGAGAAATTACACGCTCATCAATGCACAACACAGGTGTTGTCAGGGCAACAGGCAATTTGTGAGTTATCTGCTCATCCACAGGCAGACATGGTGATGGCGGCAATTGTGGGGGCAGCAGGATTATTACCCACCTTATCTGCGGTAAAAGCGGGTAAGCGAGTGTTATTAGCCAACAAAGAGGCTTTGATCACTTGTGGCGGCTTGTTTATTGATGCGGTGCGTAAGCATCATGCTCAACTCTTGCCCGTGGACAGTGAACATAACGCCATTTTTCAATCTTTACCCCCCGAAGCACAACAACAAATTGGTTTTTGTCCCCTTGCTGAATTAGGCATTAGCAAAATTGTTTTAACAGGATCAGGCGGACCATTTCGCCATACTGCGTTAGAACAGTTTGAACATATCACACCAGCACAAGCGATTGCACACCCGAATTGGTCGATGGGGAAAAAGATTTCTGTCGATTCCGCCACCATGATGAATAAAGGTTTGGAATATATCGAAGCCCGTTGGTTATTTAATGCCAGTGCCGATGAAATGGAAGTGATTGTTCATCCGCAATCCATTATTCATTCTATGGTACGTTATATTGATGGTTCAGTGATTGCACAAATGGGCAATCCTGATATGCGAACCCCTATTGCCGAAACCATGGCATATCCTCAACGTATTTTTGCAGGGGTTGAGCCTTTGGATTTTTATCAATTAAACGGTTTAACTTTTATTGCACCAGATTATCAACGTTATCCTTGTTTAAAATTAGCGATGGATGCCTTTCACGCAGGGCAATATGCAACGACCGCAATGAATGCGGCAAATGAAATTGCAGTGGATAGTTTTCTACATTCACAGATTAAATTCACCGATATAGCCAAGGTCAATCAGAAGGTGGTGGAAGCCATTCAACCGCAGAACATGACCTGTATTGATGACGTGTTAGCCGTGGATAAAAAAGCACGAGAATTAGCAAAAGCAATTATTTTAAGTTTTTAACATTTGCCCTGCTATGGTATAGTGGCGGACAAAAGTGCGGTCAGAAATTTGAGACATTTATGGTAGAAATCAATCCAAATAATATTCCACAGCATGTTGCGATTATTATGGACGGAAATGGGCGTTGGGCAAAACAAAAAGGGAAAATGCGTATTTTTGGCCATAAAAACGGCATTAAATCTGTGCGTGATACAGTGGCTTATGCTCGCAAAATGGGAATCAAAGTCCTGACTTTATATGCGTTTAGTAGCGAAAATTGGAATCGTCCAGAACAAGAAGTGAGTGCCTTAATGAACTTGTTTATGCAAGCTTTGGATTTAGAAGTGAGCAAATTGCATAAAAATAATATTCGGTTAAATATTCTTGGCGATATCACAGGATTTAGCCCCTCGCTACAACAAAAAATTCATCGAGCTGAAACCTTAACTGAAAAAAATGATGCATTAACCTTAAATATTGCAGCAAATTATGGCGGTTATTGGGATATTGTTCAGGCAAGCAAACAGCTAGCACAGCAAGTCAAATCAGGGCAGCTTGAGGTGGACGACATTGATGTGGAATTATTTCGTCAACATTTAGTGACTAAATCACAACCCTTAGTGGATTTATTAATTCGCACAAGTGGCGAACAACGGATTAGTAATTTTTTACTGTGGCAAGTGGCTTACGCAGAATTTTATTTTACGGAAGTACTTTGGCCAGATTTTAATGAAAAGGAATTTGAGCAAGCAATTATTGCTTATCAACAACGCCATCGTCGTTTTGGTGGCTCAGAATAATAAATAAAAGAGGGTTCTATTTTGCTTAAAGAACGAGTGTTGTCTGCGATTGCATTGATTGCGATAGTATTTATTGCATTATTTTGGTTTTCACCTTTCTATTTTGCTTTAGCGGTTGCGGGCGTGGTGATGTTAGCAGTATGGGAATGGACACAGTTTGCCCATTTTAAATTAGCGTTTTGGCGTGCGGGTGTCACCGTTTTGTGTGCGGCGTTTTTCTTTTTGTGGATTTATGACCAAAGCAATTATTTATCCGCAGGACGTGTATTTGAAGGCTACACCGAACCCCTATTATTTGCTTCGGTGGTGTGGTGGTTCATCGCTCTATGTTTCGTTATTGCTTATCCTAAATCAGCCTCTCTTTGGGCAAAAAATAAAGTTTCCCAATTCTTATTTGCATTTTTCACATTGACACCTTTTTTTCTTGGTCTATTACGTTTACGTTTAGATCATTATATCGCCGATCCTTATCATGGTGTGATACTTTTGTGTTATGTTTTTGTGTTGGTTTGGAGTGCAGACTCAGGTGCTTATTTTGCAGGACGTCGATTTGGTCAACACAAATTAGCTCCGAAAGTCTCACCGGGTAAAACTTGGGAAGGTGTGATTGGTGGACTTATCACGGCTGGCGTGTTTGCCACGGTATTTATGTATTTTATGCAGGCTTATTTAGTGACAGATATGAGCTTGACCGCATTTGTGATTTTATCGGTTGCCACGGTGGCTGTTTCTATTTTGGGCGATTTAACGGAAAGTATGTTTAAACGTCAAAGCGGTATTAAAGACAGTAGCCATTTAATTCCTGGGCATGGTGGTATTTTAGACCGTATTGACAGTTTAACTGCGGCAGTGCCTTTCTTTGCCTATTTTTATTTTTTTGTGTTATAGGAATGCGTTAATGTCGTTTTTATGGTCTTTTGCCTCTTTTATTGTTGTGATTGCCGTACTGGTGGCGGTGCATGAGTATGGGCATTTTTGGGCTGCCAGAAAGTGCGGTATAAAAGTACATCGTTTTTCAATTGGATTTGGTAAAGTCATTTGGCGTCGTCAAGATAAGCAAGGCACAGAATTTGCCATTTCTGCCATTCCGTTGGGCGGTTATGTGAAAATGTTAGATGAGCGTAATGAAGTCGTCCCTGCTGAACTTGCTTCACAAGCCTTTAATAACAAAACGGTGCTACAACGTGCATTTGTCATTGTCGCAGGGCCTATGGCAAATTTCTTATTTGCGATTTTGGCATATTTTGTTATTTATACGGTTGGCATTCCTAGTGTCAAGCCTGTCATTGAATCAGTTGTACCGAACTCAGTGATCGCAAAAGCCAATATTTCACCAGAAACACAAATTATCGCTATTGATGGCACTCCCACCCCAGATTGGGAAACCATCAGTTTGTTGTTGACCACAAAAATGGGGAATGACCACATTGAAATGACGGTGTCGCCTTTTGGTTCGTCGATTGAGCAAAAGAAAATCTTGGATATTCGTGGTTGGCACTTTGATCCTGAAAAAGAGGGGGCAATCAGTGCGTTAGGGATTAAACCCGTTAGAACTAAAGTGCATTTAATCTTGTCTAAAGTCGAGCCAAACTCACCAGCGGATAAAGCAGGCTTAAAAGAAGGCGATAAAATTTATGCAGAAAATGACCTCATGCCATGGCAAGATTTTGTGGCATTGGTACAAAAAGGGCAGCCTTTTTCCGTTCGTATTGAACGAGAAGGGGTATTTTCTAGCGTGCATTTAACGCCAGAATTAAACAAGAAAGGCATGTGGTATGTGGGTATTCGCCCAACGGGTCAGCCTATTGCGGATAAGTATCGGACGGAATTAAAGTATGATATGCTTGAAGCCTTGCAAAAAGGGGTGGAAAAGACACTTCAGCTTTCTTGGTTAACGATTAAAGTCATTGGGAAATTATTTACAGGTCATCTTTCTTTAGATAATTTAGGTGGGCCGATTTCAATTGCAAAAGGAGCAGGTATGTCCTCTGAAATTGGCTTAATATATTACCTAGGTTTTATGGCATTAATCAGTGTGAACTTGGGCATAATGAATTTATTCCCATTGCCCGTGCTAGATGGCGGTCATTTGGTCTTTTTAGCCGCAGAAGCTGTTCGAGGAAAACCGCTTTCTGAGCGAATTCAAAACATAAGTTATCAAATCGGTGCAACGTTATTATTGGTATTAATGGGCTTTGCATTGTTTAATGATTTCTTACGTTTATAAGTTAATTTTTTATTTACAGGATAACATTCACGATGAAAAAACTTTTAATTGCGAGCTTATTATTTGGTTCAACCAGTGCATTTGCCGCCCCTTTTGTGGTGAAAGATATCCGTGTTGATGGTGTTCAAGCTGGTTCAGAGGGAAGTGTATTAGCAGCTTTACCTGTGAGAGTTGGGCAACGTGCGACGGATAACGATATTGCTAACATAGTCAGAAAACTTTTCTTAAGTGGTCAGTATGACGATGTGAAAGCCACACGAGAAGGTGATACGTTAGTCGTCACCGTTATGCCAAAACCGATCATTGCCGATGTTGTACTTGATGGTAATAAGTCAATTCCTGATGAAGCATTAAAACAAAATTTAGATGCAAATGGATTTAAAGCAGGTGAAGTTTTAAATCGTGCGAAATTAGAAGAGTTCCGCAAAAGTGTTCAAGAGCATTATAACAGCGTAGGACGTTATAATGCGAAAGTCGAAACGATCGTCAATCCCCTCCCTAATAACCGTGCTGAAGTCAAAATTCAAATTAATGAAGACGATGTGGCATTATTCAAAGAACTGACGTTTGAAGGCAATAAGGCATTTAGTAGCAGTAAACTGGAAGACCAAATGGAACTTCAAACAGACGCTTGGTGGAAATTATTTGGTAATAAGTTTGATCAGACACAGCTAAACAAAGATTTAGAAACCATTCGTAGCTATTATTTAGATCGTGGTTATGCGAAATTCCAAGTAGTCGATACCGATGTTCAGTTAAATGAAGATAAAACAGAAGCCCGTTTAAAAATCATTTTAAATGAAGGTGACTTATATACCGTGAAAAGTGCCAGAATCATCGGTGATGTGGGTGGCATGTCAGAAGAATTACAACCCCTTTTAAAACAAATTCGTGTGGGTGAAGCATTCCGCCGTTCCGATGTTGCCGATGTGGAAGAGAGCATTAAAGCCAAATTAGGTGAACGTGGTTATGCCACTGCAACAGTCAATATTCATCCAGATTTTGATGATGAGAAAAAAGAAATTGCGTTAAGTTTTATTGTTGAAGCAGGCAAAACTTACACCGTTCGTCAAATTCGTTTTGAAGGCAATACCGTAAGTGCAGATAGCACATTACGCCAAGAAATGCGTCAGCAAGAAGGGGCGTGGTTGTCTTCTCAATTGGTTGAACTTGGTAAATTACGTTTAGATCGTACAGGTTTCTTTGAAAGCGTAGAAAGCCGTACAGAAACTGTGCCAGGTTCAGATCAAGTTGATGTGATCTATAAAGTGAAAGAACGTAATACGGGAAGCATTAATTTTGGTGTCGGTTATGGTACAGAAAGTGGTTTAAGCTACCAAGCAAGCATTAAGCAAGATAACTTCTTAGGTATGGGGTCATCAATTAGTTTAGCGGGTTCTCGCAATGACTATGGTACCACCATTAATCTTGGTTATACTGAACCCTATTTTACTAAAGATGGCGTGAGCTTAGGTGGAAACGTGTTCTTCGAAGAATATGACAGCTCGAAAAGTAGCACGGCAGCCTCTTATGGACGTACCACTTATGGTGGTAACTTAACCTTAGGTTTCCCAGTGAACGAAAACAACTCTTATTATTTAGGCTTAGGTTACACCTTTAATAAATTGAAGAATGTTTCACCAGAATATAACCGTGATTTATACCGTCAATCTATGAATTATGGTGATTCTTGGACATTCAAATCTCATGATTTTGATTTATCATTTGGTTGGAACTACAACAGCTTGAACCGTGGTTATTTCCCAACGAAAGGGATGAGAGCGAATTTAGGTGGTCGTGTCACGATTCCAGGTTCTGACAACAAATACTATAAACTCAATGCGGATGTACAGGGTTTCTATCCGTTAGATCGTGATCACAGCTGGGTGATGTCAGCACGAGTGGGGGCATCCTTTGCTGATGGCTTAAGTGGTAAACGTTTACCTTTCTATCAAACCTATACCGCAGGGGGCATTGGTAGCTTACGTGGATTTGCCTATGGGGCGATTGGACCAAAAGCGATTTATTCTCATCGTTCTTGCCCAAATACATTCTGTGCACCAAGTGAGGATATCGTCGGGGGAAATGCTATGGCAACAGCAAGTGCAGAGTTAATTGTGCCAACCCCGTTTGTGGCGGATAAAAACCAAAATTCAGTGAGAACTTCGTTATTTGTTGATGCCGCCAGTGTGTGGAATACACGTTGGAAAGCACAAGATAAGGCAAAATTTGCACATTTAAATTTACCTGATTATAGTGATCCAAGCCGTGTGCGTGCTTCTGCTGGTGTTGCATTACAATGGCAATCTCCAATTGGGCCATTAGTGTTCTCTTATGCAAAACCACTTAAGAAATACCAAGGTGATGAAATTGAGCAATTCCAATTTAGTATTGGTGGAAGTTTCTAAGTTAGACAGGAACTTATTGTAAAATAGTAAGTCTAATTATAACGTCTGTGCTACATTGGTGTGGCACAGAAAAGATTAATTCATTTCACATAGGAAAAACAATCCAATGAAAAAAGTAGTAAAAGCAACCGCACTTTCTTTAGCATTAGCATTCACTTCTTCTTTAGCAATGGCTGCTGAAAACATTGCTTTTGTTAGTGGTGATTATTTGTTCCACAATCATCCAGATCGCAAAATGATTGCTGAAAAACTTGAAGCTGAATTTAAACCTCGTGTTGAAAAATTAGCCGCAAATAAAAAATCTGTTGACGAAAAAATTGCGGCGTCTCAGAAAAAAGTAGAAGCAAAAATTGCTGCGTTACAAAAAGAAGCACCAAAATTACGTAGTGCAGACATCAAAAAGCGTGAAGATGAAATTAATAAATTAGGCAATTCAGAGCAAGAAGCCTTAAATAAATTAGTGACAGCTCACGATGAAGAAGTGCGTAAATACCAAGAAGATTACGCAAAACGTGATAAAGAAGAAACGGATAAATTAGTTAATAGTATCCAAACTGCCGTGAATAATGTTGCAAAAGCGAAAAACTATACCTTAGTCCTTAACGAAGGTGCCGTGGTGTTTGCCGCAGATGCCAAAAATATTACGGAAGAAGTGTTAAAAGCGATTCCTGCAACACAGGCTAAATAATGCAAGTTTATTCCCTTCAAGACTTAGCACAACAAATCGGCGCTACCATTCGTGGTAACGCCGATGTTGTTGTTGAAAGTATCGCACCTTTAGACAAAGCGACAGAAAAACAGCTGACTTTTATTTCTAATCCTAAATTTCGCTCACTGTTATCCGAATCGAAAGCAGGGATTTTAGTGGTGTCGGAAGCGGATGTGCCGTTTTGTGCCGAACAAAGTAACCTATTGATTGTAAAAGATCCCTATGTGGCTTATGCCATCTTAGCCCAATATATGGACAGCACCCCTAAAGCCGCATCAGGCATTGCACCCAGTGCGGTGGTTTCCGAAAAAGCAGTATTAGGTCAACATGTTTCCATTGGGGCGAATGCCGTGATTGAGGATGGCGTTGAGCTAGGTGATCATGTAGTGATTGGGGCAAATTGCTTTGTGGGAAAAAACACCAAAATTGGTGCTTATACCCAGCTATGGGCAAATGTGAGCGTTTATCACAATGTCGAAATTGGTCATCATTGCTTAATTCAATCGGGTGCGGTTATTGGTAGCGATGGTTTTGGTTATGCCAATGATCGTGGTCGCTGGATTAAGATTCCACAGGTAGGACAAGTGCTGATTGGGAATCATGTTGAAATTGGTGCTTGTACCTGTATTGATCGTGGTGCATTAGATCCCACGGTCATTGAAGATAATGTGATTATCGATAACCTTTGCCAAATCGCACACAATGTTCACATTGGCACAGGCACCGCTGTCGCTGGTGGTGTCATTATGGCGGGGAGTTTAACCGTTGGGCGTTATTGCCTCATTGGTGGAGCAAGTGTGATCAATGGGCATATGGAAATTTGCGATAAAGTCACAATCACAGGCATGGGCATGGTTATGCGACCGATCACCGAGCCAGGTGTGTATTCTTCAGGCATTCCATTACAACCTAACAAAGAATGGCGTAAAACTGCAGCTCTTACTTTAGGCATTGATGGCATGAATAAGCGGCTAAAAGCCCTCGAGAAAAAGTTAGAATCAAAATAATCTGAAAACGAACCGCACTTTTTAGCGGTTCGTTTTGTATTCATGCTATAAATACCGTATAATTTCAAATATTTTTGTTTATTTTTTATTGAAAGGTACTATTGTGACAACTGAAATTACCGCAACAAAAACCATTGAAGCAAATGAAATCATGAAATTACTTCCTCACCGTTATCCTTTCCTATTAGTGGATCGTGTGGTGGATTATGAAGAAGGTAAGTGGCTAAAAGCAGTAAAAAATATTAGCGTGAATGAACCTTGCTTTACAGGGCATTTTCCAGAACAACCCATTTTCCCAGGTGTTTTAATTTTAGAAGCAATGGCACAAGCAACAGGTGTTTTAGCCTGTAAAACTTATCGCCAACTGGAAAATGAAATTTATTATTTTGCGGCAATTGATAATGCGCGTTTTAAACGTCCAGTATTACCTGGGGATCAAATGCTTTTAGAAGTCCATTTTGTGAAAGAACGCCGTGGTGTAACCCGTTTTACAGGGGTGGCAACCGTTGATGGACAAATTGTGTGTGAAGCAGAATTGATGTGTGCACGCCGTCCAGCACAATAATTAAGGAGTCAAGAATGATCCATCCAACAGCGAAAATTCATCCGATGGCAATTGTCGAAGAGGGTGCAAAGATCGGTGAAAATGTGGTAATCGGCCCCTTCTGTATTGTGGGGGCAGAGGTAGAAATTGGTAAAGGCACCATTTTACATTCACATGTTGTGGTCAAAGGCATTACAAAAATTGGTCAAGATAACCAAATTTATCAATTTGCGAGTATTGGCGACACCAACCAAGATTTAAAATATCAAGGCGAGCCAACTCGTACCGTCATTGGAGATCGTAACCGTATTCGTGAAAGCGTGACTATCCACCGTGGTACCACACAAGGTGGTGGCGTCACGGTGATTGGTGATGATAACTTGTTTATGGTGAATGTACATGTCGCACATGACTGTCGTATTAAAAACCGTTGTATTTTAGCCAATAATGCCACCCTTGCTGGGCATGTGGAGCTTGATGATTTTGTGATTGTCGGTGGAATGTCTGCCATTCATCAATTTGTGGTGATCGGTGCACATGTGATGCTTGGCGGTGGATCTATGGTAAGCCAAGATGTTCCTCCTTATGTGATGGCACAAGGTAACCATGCTAAACCTTTTGGGGTCAATATTGAAGGCTTAAAACGCCGTGGCTTTGATAAGCCAACGTTACATGCGATTCGAAATGTTTATAAGTTAATTTATCGTAGTGGCAAAACCTTAGATGAGGTTATGCCTGAAATTGAACAAGTGGCGGCGACAGAATCATCGATTAGTTTCTTTATTGAGTTCTTCAAGCGTTCAACTCGTGGAATTATTCGTTAATTCATCAAACTTTTTTAAAAT
Source organism: Pasteurella pantherarum (assembly GCF_049670885.1). Taxonomy (GTDB): domain Bacteria; phylum Pseudomonadota; class Gammaproteobacteria; order Enterobacterales; family Pasteurellaceae; genus Pasteurella. The sequence continues at coordinate 267,874 of NZ_CP187173.1, forward strand.
CGACCGCACTTTTATTGTGAAAAGTGCGGTTATTTTTTATCTAGGATCTGAAAATGGAACAGATAACAGCATTTAACCCCACTATTGCGATTGTGGCAGGGGAAGTTTCTGGGGATATTTTAGGGGCAGGCTTAATCCGTAGCTTAAAAATTCGTTATCCCAATGCCCGTTTTATTGGGATTGCAGGGCCCCGCATGTTAGCAGAAGGCTGTGAAACCTTAGTGGAAATGGAAGCCTTATCAGTGATGGGCTTGGCAGAAGTGGTGAAACATTTACCCCGTTTATTAAAAATCCGTCGCCAAGTGATCCAAACCATGCTAGCGGAAAAGCCAGATATTTTTATCGGGATCGATGCCCCTGATTTCAATTTAGATGTGGAATTAAAATTAAAAGAAAACGGCATTAAAACCATTCATTATGTCAGCCCTTCTGTGTGGGCATGGCGTCAAAATCGTATTCATAAAATTGCCAAAGCCACAAATCTGGTTTTGGCATTCTTACCCTTTGAAAAAGCCTTTTATGATCGTTTCCAAGTGCCTTGTCGTTTTATTGGGCATACAATGGCAGATGCCATTGCGTTAAAGCCCAACCGTTCAGAGGCTTGCCAATGTTTACAGCTTGATGAAAAACAACGTTATGTCGCCATTTTGGTTGGCAGTCGACGTTCAGAAGTGGCATTTTTAACGGAACCTTTTTTGAAAGCGGCCCAATTATTAAAACAACAATACCCCGATATTCAATTTTTAGTGCCGTTAATTAATCCACAACGCCGTGAGGAATTTGAACAGATTAAAGCCCGAGTCGCCCCAGCGTTAGACATGATTTTGTTAGAGGGAAAGGCTCGTCAAGCGATGATTGCTGCACAGGCAACCTTATTAGCTTCTGGTACCGCCGCATTAGAAGCCATGCTATGTAAATCGCCAATGGTTGTGGGGTATCGCATGAAAGCCACTACCTATTTTTTAGCGAAGCGTTTGGTCAAAACGGATTATATTTCCTTACCCAATTTATTAGCTGGCGATAGCCTTGTGCCTGAAATGATCCAAGCAGAATGTACGCCAGAGAAATTGGCAGAAAAATTGGCATTTTATTTAAGTGAGGAAGAAAGTGCGGTGCAACATCGTCATGATTTAGTGCAACGTTTTGTTGATTTACACAAAATGATCCAATGTGATGCAGATAAGCAAGCGGCACAAGCGGTCATCGACCTGTTGGAGGCGAATTAAATGGTGTTTGAATATCCTCAACATGTAGGTTTAATTGCGGGTGTTGATGAAGTAGGGCGTGGACCATTGGTGGGGGCGGTGGTGACTGCCGCCGTCATTTTAGATCCAACAAACCCCATTGAAGGCTTAACGGATTCTAAAAAACTGTCAGAAAAAAAGCGGTTGTTGCTGGCGAAGGAAATTAAGCAAAAAGCCTTAGCATGGAGCTTAGGCAGAGCCGAACCTGAGGAAATTGATCAGCTCAATATTTTACAGGCGACCCTGCTCGCCATGCAAAGAGCGGTGGAAAATTTACCTATTCAACCGCACTTTGTGTTGGTGGATGGTAATCGTCTTCCCACTTTGTCGATGCCTGCACAAGCGGTAGTAAAAGGGGACAGTTTAGTGGCAGAAATTAGTGCTGCCTCCATTTTGGCAAAAGTGGCACGAGATCAAGAAATGGCGGAATTAGACTTACAATACCCTGATTATGCCTTTGCTCAACATAAAGGCTATCCGACCAAATTGCATTTAGAAAAATTGGCACAATTGGGGCCGTTACCTCAACACCGTCGCAGTTTTTCTCCTGTGCGAAAGTTGTGCAATAACGTATAATTTATCAACGATTTAACTTTGGGAGCTCAACGTGGATTTTATGTTACAAAATGACTTATGGATAAACCCATTATTTTGGGTATTAGCCTTGCTATTGGGGGCAATCGTGTTGTTTGTCCGTAGTAAAATCAGAATGGACGTGGTTGCACTTTTGGTGATGGTAGCCTTTGCCTTAAGTGGCATTTTAACTGTGCAAGAAGTCTTCGCAGGTTTTAGTGATCCCAATGTGATCTTGATTGCGTTATTGTTTATTGTGGGTGAAGGGATTGTTCGCACGGGAGTGGCATCTCAAGTCAGTGAATGGTTATTAAAAGCCTCGAAAAATAGCGAAACCAAAGTGTTGATTTTGTTGATGCTTGCGGTGGCAACCTTAGGCTCCTTTATGAGTTCAACAGGGATTGTCGCCATTTTCATTCCTGTGGTGTTGGCTATTTGTCAGCAAATGAATATTTCCCCAAGACGTTTAATGATGCCATTAAGTGTGGCGGGCTTAATCAGTGGCATGATGACATTAATCGCCACCGCCCCTAACTTGGTGGTCAATGCCGAGTTGATCCGAAATACCGATTTTCGTTTTAAATTCTTCGACTTCACCCCTGTCGGGCTTGTGGTGTTGACCATGGGGATTTTATATATGTTAGTGGCTCGTCGTTGGTTAACCGATCCGAATGAACAGGAAAACAAGGATACGAGCAAGCGTTCCATGACCGATTTGATTGAAGAATATGGTTTGAAAGATCGCACAAAACGTTTAGTGGTGAAGCAAGGTTCTCCTTTTATTGGGAAGACATTAGATGAATTGCACCTGCGTTCCAATTATGGTTTAAATGTGTTAGCCATTGAGCGTTGGAAGCGATTTAGTCCTGTTTATATCAGTGCCGTGAGCAATTCTGAAATTCGTGAAAAAGATATTTTGATCATGGATATTATGAATTCAGAGTTAGATTTAGCCGTTTTCAGCCAAAAATATCAATTAGAAATGGCGGACATTCGTGGGCAAAACTTCTCACGTCAAGCCAAATCCATCGGTATGGCAGAAATTACACTCGTGCCAGATTCGGATTGCATTGGTAAAAATGCCTTGGAACTGCGTTTTCGTTCACAATATGGCTTAAATGTGGTCGGTGTGAAACGAGAGGGTGAGCTGTTAGAAGGCAATCTTTCTGAAATCAGCTATCGTTTAGGTGATTTGATTTTAGTCGTCGGGGATTGGAAAGCCATTTCAGAAGTACAAAAACATGCGAAAGATTTTTATGTATTAAATTATCCGTTAGAAATGGATCATGCCGTGCCTGCCGCAAGCCAAGCCCCTCATGCGTTATTCTCTATTTTGACCATGGTGATCTTAATGGTGGCAGGGGTGGTGCCGAATGTGATTGCCGCATTAATTGCCTGTTTAATGTTGGGGTATTTTCGCTGTGTTGACGGGAAAAGTGCGTATGAATCGATCCATTGGTCAAGCTTGGTCTTAATTGTGGGCATGATGCCTTTCTCCATTGCCTTACAAAAAACGGGAGGGGTGGATCTTGCGGTGAAACTCATGCTAGATGCCGTGGGCGGATTGGGATTACATGTGGTATTAATGAGTCTGTTTTTACTGTGTGCCGCAGTGAGTTTATTTATTTCTAATACAGCCACCGCCATTTTAATGGCACCGATTGCCATTACTATCGCCCAACAATTACAGGTTTCTCCAATGCCATTTGCGATGATTATTGCCGTTGCCGCCTCTGCTGCTTTCATGACGCCTGTCTCTTCCCCAGTGAATACCATGGTGCTCGGTCCGGGGGGCTATAAATTTTCCGATTTTGTGAAAATCGGCGTGCCTTTTACCTTGTTAGTGATGGTGGTGAGCGTTTTTTTCATTCCTTTATTATTTCCATTTTAAATGGGAGGAAAAATGAGTATTTATGACTTAAAACCACGTTTCCAAAATTTACTTCGCCCTACGGTGGTGAAGTTGGCACAGCGTGGTGTGACGGCAAATCAAGTGACCTTATCGGCTTGTGGGCTGTCGGTACTGCTAGGGATCGTGCTAGCTTGCTTTCCTCATGTGAATGCCTTATTCATTTTGATTCCTATTTGGTTGTTTATACGCATGGCACTCAACGCCATTGATGGCATGTTAGCTCGGGAATTTCACCAACAAACCCGCTTAGGGGGCTATTTAAATGAAATTACTGATGTGGTGTCTGATGCTGCCTTGTATTTGCCCTTTGCGTTTATCGCCCCTTTCAGTGGGTTACAAATAGGGCTGATTATTTGGCTAGCGGCATTAACGGAATTTTGTGGGGTATTAGGGCAAGTTCAAGGGAAAACACGCCGTTATGATGGCCCATTGGGTAAAAGTGATCGTGCCTTTTTATTTGGGGTGTTAGGCTTGCTTTATATGCTGATGCCACAATTACCCACTTGGTTAGTTTGGGTAGCTTGGCTTGTGGTGTGTTTGTTAATCCTCACTTGCATCAAACGGGTGCGAGCAGGGTTAGCTGAGGTGAAGGCATAACGTCCCAAAACGTCTTTAAAATCAACCGCACTTTTATGGTCTAACCAATAAACTCACAGGAGGACATTATGTTAGCAAAACTTGTTGATTTTCTCTTATCTCGTTTTACCTCCTTTATTACGGGCGTTCGTCCACAACAAAGTATCTTGCAGCAATCTGCAGGCAAGCCGCGTTTGTATTATGCCAATCACAATAGTCATGGTGATTTTATTTTATTTTGGGTGTCATTACCTTACGACGTTCGCAAAAATACCCGTCCTGTGGCGGGGGCTGATTATTGGGAAAAAGGACCTTTTCGTCGCTTTTTAGCTTACAAAGTGTTTAATATGTTGTTGATTGAGCGAGGTGGGAATGATCCCAAAGCGGTAACCGATAAAATCAGTGAGGCATTGAAAGAAAGCTCATTGATTATTTTCCCCGAAGGTACACGTAAAATGGATGATGATCTGCCTTTGCAACCTTTCAAAAGTGGGATCTATTATCTTGCTAAGCAAAATCCGAGTTTAGACATTGTCCCTATTTGGATTAACAATATGCATAATGTGCTGCCAAAAGGCTTTATTCTGCCGATTCCGTTACTTTGCGATCTGTATTTAGGCGAAGCATTACATTATCAGCCAGAAGAAGAGAAACAAGCTTTTCTCACTCGAGCAGAACAGGCGTTACTCCGTTTAAAACCACAACAGAAAGGGGCTTGATCATGGAACTTTGGACATTATTTATGGGCTTAATTGCCACATTGATTTTTGCCTCTTTGGTGGGCTACGCCTTAAAGTGGAAAGTGGGATTTGGCACACCTCACGCAGTGATTGATAATTTGAACGCACGCATTCAGGCATGGTGGGTGATGATTTTAATCATTTTCGCCGCCACCTTTCTCGGCTTTTATGCCCTGATTGCCTTATTTTTTATCATTTCTTTTATGGCATTGCGTGAATTTCTGTCCCTGATTTATATTCGCCGTGGTGATCATCTTGCCCTAGCCGCCTGTTTCTATGTGATTTTGCCTGTCCAATATTATTTTGTCGCCATTGATTGGTTTAGCATGTTCACCATTTTTATTCCTGTCTATGCCTTTTTATTTTTACCGATTTTATCTGCCCTACTTGGTGATGCAGCCCATTTTTTAGATCGCTCCACCAAAGTACAATGGGCAATTATGATTGCCGTTTTTTGTATCTCACATATTCCCGCCATTCTCACCCTTGAAATTGCAGGCTTTGAGCAGAAAAATGTCTTACTGATGATTTTCCTGATTTTAGTGGTGCAATCGAGTGATGTCTTGCAATATGTATGGGGCAAATTAGCGGGGAAACATAAAATTGCTCCCCGTTTATCACCGTCTAAAACCGTGGAAGGTTTTGTGGGTGGGGTGTTAAGTGCCTCTTTATTAGGTGGTTTACTGTATTGGCTCACCCCGTTTACGCCATTACAAGCCTTCTTGATGAGCTTATTAATTTGTTTAATGGGCTTTTTAGGTGGCTTGGTGATGTCTGCCATGAAACGCAGTATGGGGGTAAAAGATTGGGGCAATATGATCAGTGGACATGGGGGAATGTTAGATCGCATGGATAGCCTTTGCTTTGCCGCACCGATCTTCTTCCATGTTGTGAGATATTATTGGGTTTAGTTGTTAATCAAAATAGAGGAAAAAATGACCGCACTTTTAAAAATTGGTTTAGTTTCAGTCTCCGATCGTGCTTCACAAGGGGTTTATGCCGATCAAGGGATCCCCGAATTACAAGCATGGCTCGAAAAAGCATTATGTGATCCCTTTGAAGTGGAAACACGCTTAATTCCCGATGAGCAAGAGAAAATCGAAAAAACCTTATGTGAATTGGTAGATGATTGTCATTGCCATTTAGTTTTAACCACAGGCGGAACAGGGCCGGCAAAACGTGATGTCACGCCCGATGCCACACTCGCCGTGGCAGATCGTGAAATGCCGGGATTTGGTGAACAAATGCGACAAGTGAGTTTGCATTTTGTTCCTACGGCGATTTTGTCTCGTCAAGTTGGTGTGATTCGCAAAAACAGCTTAATTTTAAATTTACCCGGTCAGCCAAAAGCCATTAAAGAAACCCTTGAAGGGGTGAAAGATGCAAACGGGCAGGTTTTAGTCAAAGGCATTTTTAGTGCTGTGCCTTATTGTTTACAACTGATTGAGGGGATTTACATTGATACCCATCCAGAGATAATCGAAAGTTTTAGACCCAAATCTGCCCGTCGCGAATGCTCTCAACAAGAAAGTGCGGTATAAAAAGGAAAAGTATGATGAAAAAAATTGAAGCCATTATTAAACCATTCAAATTAGATGATGTGCGTGAAAGTCTCTCAGACATTGGTATCACAGGCATGACCGTGACGGAAGTGAGAGGGTTTGGACGCCAAAAAGGGCATACCGAGCTGTATCGTGGTGCCGAGTACATGGTAGATTTCCTGCCTAAAGTCAAAATGGAAATTGTGATTCCCGATGAACAAGTGGATCAATGTATTGATGCCATTATGGAAAGTGCACAAACAGGCAAAATTGGCGATGGAAAAATTTTTGTGTACGACGTTGAACGTGTCATTCGCATTCGTACGGGCGAAGAAAATGAGGATGCCATTTAAATGCTAAAGATGGAATCTTCAATTGTCAGGGTGCTAGTCGCACTGGCGGCGATTGTGATTATTCTGGCGGGTGTAAAAATCGCCAGTGAAATTGCCGTGCCTTTTTTGCTGTCGCTTTTTATTGCGATTGTTTGCTCGCCATTAATTAAGTTTATGACCAATCGCAAAATCCCTCACTGGCTTGCGATCACCTTACTGCTTATTATGATCCTATTTGTGTTTTTCTTCTTACTAGGCTTGATCAACAGCACGGCAAGAGAATTTACACAATCCATTCCACAATACCGCCTTTTATTATTAGAACGTGTTGGATCCTTAGTCGTCCTTGCGAAAAAATGGCATATCCCTTTAGATGTGTCAGTGGAGCGTGTTATGGAATATATGGATCCGAGTGTCATCATGAACTTAGTGAGTAGCACATTACTGAGTTTCTCAGGGGTCGTCACCAACGTTTTCGTCTTATTTCTTGTGGTGATCTTCATGTTAAGCGAAGCCCCTTTTGCCAAACATAAATTAGCCTTAGTTTTTAGCTCAGATATTCGCAATATTCACCGTGAAGAACATTACATTAACCGCATTTTACAAGGCGTGATCAGCTATCTTGGAGTGAAAACTTTAACCAGTTTATTAACGGGTTTCTGCGTGTATCTGCTCCTTGAACTCACCGATGTTCAGTATGCGATTTTATGGGCAACATTAAGTTTTCTTCTTAACTATATTCCTAACATTGGCTCGATCATCGCTGCTGTTCCCATTGTGGTGCAAGCCTTATTATTAAATGGCTTCCCGACAGGGCTTGGGGTGGCAATTGGGGTCGGGGCAATTAATATGATCGTCGGCAATATTATCGAACCCAAAATGATGGGACGCACCTTAGGCTTATCCACCTTAGTGGTGTTCTTATCCTTACTCTTTTGGGGCTGGTTGCTCGGCACAGTGGGCATGTTGCTTTCTGTGCCACTGACCATGGTATTAAAAATTGCCCTCGAAGCCAGCCCAGAAACCATGAAATACGCCATTTTGTTGGGCGATGTGAAAGACATCAACCGAGAAATTATTGATGCCAAACAAGAAGCAGCCGAACGCATGAAAGAGCAAGCTGAATGGGAAGAAAATGCGGAAGAAATTGCCGAAGCTATCGCCACCGCAAAAGAGCAAGCCAAAAATGAAGCCATTGCTGGCGTCATTGCGGAAGCAAAAGCAGAAGTTCAAGCCGAAATTCAAGCCATCGCCAATGCCACGGAGCAAAAATAACAAAATCTATTAAAAACACACCGCACTTTTTCTTGCTAGAAAAGTGCGGTGTTTGTTTAAAGCTGATATGAGCGATTTAACTTGCTATTGACTATGTATTATCGCCTGAACATCCCGCCTCTGAGCCTCACTCCGTCATGCATAGCTTGTCTTTTAACTGTAATGGCATATGATGGTGTATGGGGACATTTCTTTAAATGAATAAACAAACGTGATTGTTTTGTTTTAATAGGAAGTGGATATGCAAGAATATATTTGGTTTTTCCCACTTATTTTTATTTTTCATGAGCTGGAAGAAATCATTGGCATGAAACATTTTTTGAATAAGAATAGGTCGTTATTTCATCATAAATATCCGTTTATTTATAAGGTATCGCAAAATTTTAGTACGGAAGGATTTGCTTTTGCCGTATTAGAAGAATTTATCCTATGTATCGCTCTTTGTTTCTGTGCCTTCTTTATTATGAGTTGTGTGACTTTTGGGCTTTGGTTAGGCGCTTTTATTGCTTGTACTTTTCACTTTGTGATACATATCCTACAAACGCTCATTTTAAGGCAATATATTCCAGCAACAATAACAAGCATCATCTGTTTGCCTATTTCACTATGGATAATTTATCAATGTTTTTTGGCTCAAGAATATGGGCTAGCACAAATATTCCCTTATCTCTGTATTGGCTTTTTTCTTGTGGCGATAAACTTATTTTTCGCACAAAAGCTTATTGGTATTTTCACTCGACTAATGAAGACGAATTGAGATTAGCTGCCTGATTTAGTCTATTCTTATTTAAAATAAGGATGTATTCACTCAATCCACCTTGCTTTTATGTCTTTCGCCTTTCTTTCTCGATCCCGATCGCAAAAAAGTGCGGTGTTTTTTTACAGGGTTTGGCAAAATTGCTAGATTAATGCGTACTAACTCTGTACAATCGCAACTCATTTTTTATAGGCGATAATCAATGCCGTAATGTGTAACAACGAGGCACTATGTTAGAAAAACAAAGCTGTGCTGAAAAGGCACAAAATGCAGTGAAAATGGTGGAATTTTCCGTTGAACCTGCAAAGAAAATTAATTTAATGAATTTAACACGCCAACAAATGCGTGAGTTTTTTCAAGAATTGGGCGAAAAACCGTTTCGTGCCGATCAATTGGTGAAATGGATTTATCATTTTGGCGAAGATAACTTCGACAATATGACCAATATTAACAAGAAGTTAAGAGATAAATTAAAGCAAGTAGCTGAAATTAAAGCCCCTGAAGTGGCGGTGGAGCAACGTTCTGCCGATGGTACCATTAAATGGGCTATGCAAGTAGGCGATCAGCAAGTGGAAACGGTGTATATTCCTGAAGCAGATCGTGCGACATTATGTGTATCTTCACAAGTGGGCTGTGCGTTGGCTTGTACTTTTTGTTCAACGGCACAACAAGGGTTTAACCGCAATTTAACGGTGTCGGAAATTATTGGTCAGGTTTGGCGTGCGTCAAAAATCATTGGGAATTTCGGGGTAACGGGCGTGCGACCAATCACTAACGTGGTGATGATGGGCATGGGCGAGCCATTATTAAATGTGGCTAATGTGGTGCCAGCAATGGAAATCATGCTAGATGATTTTGCGTATGGTTTATCAAAACGCCGTGTAACCTTATCGACTTCGGGAGTGGTGCCTGCGTTAGATAAATTAAGTGAAATGATTGATGTGGCGTTAGCCATTTCGTTACATGCCCCGAACGATGAATTGCGTGATGAAATTGTGCCAATCAATAAAAAATATAACATTAAGATGTTAATGGATTCGGTCAATCGTTATTTGAATGTGTCGAATGCTAATCACGGTAAAGTGACCATTGAATATGTGATGTTGGATCATGTTAATGATGGCGTGGAGCATGCTCATCAATTAGCACAGGTATTAAAAAATACCCCTTGCAAGATCAATTTGATCCCATGGAATCCGTTCCCTGAAGCACCTTATGCGAAAAGCTCAAATTCTCGCATTGATCGTTTTCAAAAAACATTAATGGAATATGGTTTCACTGTGATTGTGCGTAAAACACGGGGCGATGATATTGATGCCGCTTGTGGGCAATTAGCTGGTGATGTGATTGACCGCACGAAACGGACGGCACAGAAAAAACAATTTGGCAAGGAAATTGCTGTGAGAAACCATTAATTCTGTTTCAGCATTTTCATGAATAAAAAAGGAGAAAAAATGAACCGCACTTTTCGATTTTGGCTTGCAAGCATTTTTTCTCTTTTTCTTTGTGCTTGTGTTTCACAGCCTCAACGCTCAGAGTTTGATGCGAAACAAGCCGCAAAAGCACGAGTGGAACTGGGGTTAGGCTATTTGGCACAACAGGATTTTGTGCGAGCTAAACAAAATTTTGATAAAGCGTTGAGTTATTCTTCCGATTTTTACTTAGTGCATTCTGCGTTGGCGTATTTTTATCAAACTCAAGGGCAAATTGAGCAAGCCTCAAAGGCATATGACACGGCGATCAAACTCGATCCTTCGCAAGGTGATGTGTTAAATAATTATGGTGCGTTTTTATGTAGTCAAGGGGCATTTGAACAAGCCTATTTGCACTTTGAGCAGGCGTTGAAAAGTCAGCATTATTATCAATATGCGGATACTTATGAAAATATGGCGTTGTGTGCCTTTTCGCAGAAAAACCTTCAACGTTACCAACAAAGTGTGCAAAACCTCATGAAAATGGATGCAGCAAGGGCTCGACAACTTCCCACAATGAAAGAATAATGTGATGACCTATTAGAAAAATCTGTGGCTGAATGGCTTATCTGTGTAATAACTATTGCAAAAGCACGCTGACAACTTTAAACTTTAGCATTTGAATTTCTTGAAAATAGCGTGAGATAGTTATGAATACTGCAATCAACAACACAGAGAAACCTGAGGTTACATTAGGTGAACAGTTCCGACAAACACGTGAAGCCTTAAATCTTTCCCTTGAAGATGTTTCTAAGCAAATTGCCTTAAGACCTTCTATCTTGCAGTTCATTGAAAATAATCAATTCATTCATCAATCCATTCCCGCTACCTTTATGAAAGGTTACGTCAGAAATTATGCAAAATTTCTTAAATTACCTGAATCCACTTGGGCTCATGTGGATTTTGGTGATGATTATGCCAATGATTTAGGTAAAAATGCCAGATCGACACGTGCGGTGAATCAATATTCTTCCCATAATCGTTGGATTGGCTGGTGTAGTTTGATTGTGATTTTAATTGTTGCGGGCATGACAGGGCTTTGGTGGTGGGAAAACTATCAGCAGTCAAATGTTGAGCGGGATAATTTAGTGCAAAACTATGTGGAAACCAATACGCCAGCAACGCCATTGGTGAGTGTGGATACGGTTAAACAAAATCCATCACCTAGTGAAAATACGGCGGAGATGGCAATTTCTCGTGCGGTACCAGAAGCAGAAAATGCACCTGTTGTTATTACAGAAGAAAAACAAGGCATCGAAATTCCTGTAACGACGTTACCATTAAATGATGCCCCGAAAACGCAAAGCAATATCAATTCTGCCAATCAACCTGTGGTTCTTAATCCACAACAAATGCAGCCGATGACTTCATCTGATGTTTTAAAAGCTGAAATGGCAAAATTAGATGACTCACAAAATACTGCTGAACAGGGCGAAAATAATGCGACTGTGGTGAATAGCAATGATGAATTACACATTGAAGTGACAGGCACTTGTTGGATCAGTGTAAAAAATAAAAATGGTCGTGTGTTAGCACAAAAAGAATATAAACAAGGTGAGATTTTAACCTTTAATGAAGGTGGGCCTTATTCATTAATTGTTGGGGCGCCAAGTAATGTGAATATCACCTATAAAGGCGAAGCTTACCCATTAAAAGTCGATGGGCGAGTGGCGAGATTTAAATTACCACAATAATGTGGCAAAACATGTAGCAGAGTAAAGGTAGCACACTACGATGTTAGCAAAACCAAATATTAAACGTAGAGAATCGAAAAAAATCTATGTGGGCAATGTGCCTGTGGGGGGCGATGCACCCATTGCTGTGCAATCTATGACCAATACTCGCACCACTGATGTGGAGGCGACGGTTGCACAAATTAAAGCCTTGGAACGTGTTGGGGCGGATATTGTTCGTGTTTCTGTTCCAACGATGGATGCGGCGGAAGCATTTAAACTCATTAAACAGCAAGTCAATGTGCCTTTGGTGGCAGATATTCATTTTGATTATCGTATTGCATTAAAAGTGGCAGAGTATGGCGTGGATTGCTTGCGGATCAATCCCGGCAATATTGGACGTGAAGATCGTATTCGTGCCGTGGTGGATTGTGCTAGAGATAAAAATATTCCGATCCGTATTGGGGTGAATGCAGGATCTTTAGAAAAAGATTTGCAAGAAAAATATGGTGAACCTACCCCAGAAGCCTTATTGGAATCGGCATTACGTCATGTGGAGATTTTAGATCGCCTTAATTTTGATCAATTTAAAGTGAGCGTGAAAGCCTCCGATGTATTTCTGGCGGTAGAAGCTTACCGTTTATTAGCGAAAGCCATTGTTCAACCCCTACATTTAGGGATCACCGAAGCAGGGGGCTTTCGTGCGGGGGCTGTGAAAAGTGCGGTGGGTTTAGGCATGCTTTTAGCCGAAGGTATTGGCGATACCTTACGTATTTCTTTGGCGGCAGATCCTGTCGAGGAAATCAAAGTGGGGTTTGATATTTTGAAATCATTGCGTATTCGTTCTCGTGGTATCAACTTTATTGCTTGCCCAACCTGTTCACGTCAGGAGTTTGATGTGATCGGTACCGTCAATGCACTTGAGCAACGTTTAGAGGATATTATTACCCCGATGGACGTTTCGATTATTGGCTGTGTGGTGAATGGACCAGGCGAAGCCCTTGTTTCTGATTTAGGGGTCACAGGCGGCAACAAGAAAAGTGGTTATTACTTAGATGGTGAGCGTCAGAAAGAACGCTTTGATAATGAAGATTTAATTAATCAGTTAGAAGCCAAAATTCGTGCCAAAGTGGCAACGCAAGATCCCAAAAATAGAATTATTTAAAATAACAAGAGAAAATGAAGTAGGACATTATTGTGGCAAAAACAATTCAAGCAATTCGTGGTATGAATGATTGTTCCCCAACTGAAAGCCCATTATGGCAATGGGTGGAAGGTAAAGTGCGGTCAGTTTTACAAAATTATGGTTATTCTGAAGTACGCATGCCTATCGTGGAAAGTACGCCGTTATTTGCACGTGCGATTGGTGAAGTCACCGATGTGGTATCGAAAGAAATGTACACTTTCTGGGATAATGATGAACAATTAACGTTACGTCCAGAAGGCACCGCAGGTTGTGTGCGTGCGGCAATTGAACATGGTTGGATTTATAATCAAGAACAACGTTTATGGTATATGGGACCGATGTTCCGTCATGAGCGTCCACAAAAAGGGCGTTATCGCCAATTCCATCAAGCTGGCGTGGAAGTGTTTGGTATTCCTAATCCTGAAATTGATGCCGAACTGATTATGTTAACCGCTCGTTTATGGAAAGCCTTGGGGATTTTTGAGCATGTAACATTACAGCTTAACTCAATCGGTTCTTTAGAAGCACGTAAAAATTACCGTTCTGCACTAGTTGAATTCTTACAACAACACGTTGATTTATTAAGTGATGAAGAAAAAGAACGTTTAGAGAAAAATCCACTGCGTATTTTAGATACCAAAAATCAAGCCTTACAAGAAGTGCTAAATGATGCACCGAAATTGTTAGATTATTTAGACGAAGAAAGCCGTGAACACTTCGCACAGCTTTGTGCATTGCTAGATGCTGTGGGTTTGCAATATGAAGTAAATCCTAAGTTAGTGCGTGGTTTGGATTATTACAACAAAACGGTGTTTGAATGGGTTACTTCCGCATTAGGTGCACAAGGCACCGTGTGTGGTGGTGGGCGTTATGACGGTCTTGTTGAGCAATTAGGTGGACATGCCACCACAGGTGTTGGTTTTGCCATGGGCTTAGAACGTTTGGTGTTATTAGTTCAAGAAGTCAATCAAAGCATCAGCTTGCCAAGTGCGGTGGATATTTATATGGTTTATCAAGGTGAAAACACCACATTAGCGGCATTCCAATTAGCCGAAACACTACGCACCGAATTGCCAGATTTACGTGTTATGACCCATTGCAGCGGTGGGAATTTTAAAAAACAATTTAAACGTGCCGATAAAAGTGGTGCAACCTTTGCCTTGGTGATTGGTGAAAGTGAAGTACAACATCAACAGGTTGTGGTGAAGCACCTCCTTGGTGGGGCAGAACAACAAACCGTTGCATTAACGGACATTGTCGCTTACATTAAGAACAATTTATAGTCAAATAAGGATGCAAAATGGCTTATACAATTGAAGAAGAACAAGAACTGAATCAGCTTAAAGCATGGTGGAGCGAGAATCATAAAACCGTTATCGCTTCTGTGGTGTTAGCGTTTGCTGCAATATTTGCTTGGAATTATTGGAAAAGCTACCAACTGGTTAAAAATCAACAAGCCTCTGCCGCTTACGAACATTTAATTTATACCACCCGTGATGATTTAACGGAACGTAATAAACAAATTGAAAGTTTTATCAAAGAGAATAGCAATGATGCTTATGCGACATTAGCATTATTAGATAAAGCCAAATTTGAGGTGGAAAAACAGCTTTACGCTTTAGCAGAGAAAACCTTAAAACAAGCTATTTCTCGTGCACCTGATGAAATTTTAGTGTCTATTGCGGCATTACGTTTAGCCTCCGTGCAGTATCAACAGCATGATTTTAATGCAGCACTAGATAGCCTAAAACAAGTGAAATCCACGGCTTGGGACAGTAAAAAATATCATTTAATGGGGGATATTTTCCTCGCAAAAGGCGATATGGCGAATGCTAAAATAAATTATGAAAAAGCACAACAAAATGCCTCACCACTTGAAGCACAGTGGTTACAAGTGCGATTAAATAATTTATAGTTGAGTCAAGGCTTGGGGTCGGTTCCCCCAAGCCTTTTTGTTATCTAAATTTTCTGTCAAATAAGGGCATGTAAATGGCATTACAAATTGGTATTGATTTAGGTACAACAAATAGCTTAATTGCACAGTTTATTGACGGTGAAACAAGGCTTATCCCAAATAAATTAGGGCATTATTTAACGCCTTCTGTTGTCAGTGTCAGTGATGATGATCATTTACTGGTTGGGCTTTCTGCCCGTGAACGGCTTGCTACACAACCGTATTTAAGTGCGGCGGCGTTTAAGCGATTTATGGGCACAAACAAGAAGTTCAAACTAGGAAAACGCCATTTTCGGGCAGAGGAGCTTTCAGCTCTGATTCTGAAAAACTTAAAAGACGATGCCGAAACCTTTTTAGGTGAACCTGTTACAGATGTGGTGATCACCGTACCTGCCTATTTTAATGCCATTCAACGACAAGCCACGAAAGCCGCAGCACAAATGGCGGGCTTGAATGTTTTGCGTTTGTTAAATGAACCGACCGCCGCTGGGTTAGCTTATAACTTACAAGAGAAACCCGATGATACCCGTTTTTTAATTTATGATTTGGGCGGTGGCACCTTTGATGTATCTATTCTTGATTACTTTGATGGTGTGGTGCAAGTCTCGGCAAGTGCGGGGGACAATCATTTAGGTGGGGAAGATTTTGTGCAAGTGATTGCACATTGTTTTTTGTCTAATTGCGACACCTTAACCGAGAAAGATCGTCGCCAAGTGCTTGAAAATCCACAGTTATGGCAAGTATTTGAAACGGCTAAACGCACGTTAAGCCAAGAAAAAGTGGCAACTATCCAATTAACATTGAATGATAAACAACATTGTGCCAAGGTCAGTGCAGAGGCATTTTTACAGGCATCCAAACCTTTATTAGCCCGCTTACGCCAACCTTTGGAGAGAGCTTTACGTGATGCAAGATTAAAAGCTGACCAAATTGATGGTGTCATTCTTGTCGGTGGGGCAACACGTATGCCGATGATCCGCAATTTATTGGTGCAACTTTTTCAACGTATTCCACTGGCGAGCATACACCCTGATGAAGCTATTGCTCGAGGGGCTGCAGTACAGGCGGCATTAATTGCACGCAATCATCATGTCAATGAAGTGGTGTTGACCGATGTGATGCCGTTCTCTTTAGGCACGAATATTGTGCGAACACTGGCAGATGGACGTCATATTGAAGGGCAGTTTTCCCCCATTATTGAACGAAATATGCCTGTGCCTGTTTCACGGGTACAAACCTTTGGAACAGTGGTGAATAACCAAACCCAAATTTTATTTGAAGTGTTGCAAGGTGAATCGCCTTTAGCGAAAGAAAATCTTTTGTTGGGGGAGATTAATATCCATATTCCTCCGAAACCCGCAGGGGAAATCATGATTGATGTGCGTTTTAGTTATGATTCTAACGGGTTACTTGAAGTGGATATCCGCAATGATGAGTTAAATTTACAACATTCTGATGTTTTTCAACAAAATGCCGAGAGTCTGACGGCTGAAGAAATTGAAGAATCTCGCCGAAAATTGACCGCACTTAAGATTCACCCAAGGGATCAAGAACAAAATCTTTATTTATTAGAAAAAGCGAAACGGTTATACCATGAATATCTCGGTGATCACCGTATGTTTATTAGCGAACAAATGGGGTATTTTCTCGCCGCTTTAGATTCACAAGATGAGGCAAAAATCCGTCGTGCACAAAAATATTTCAGTGAATTTTTATCTCGCTATGATGGTGGCTGGTTATTATAAAAAGGAACGTCGATGAGCTGTTGGGATATTTTACAATTGCCTCCCACAGAGGATGAGCGAGCAATCCGTCGAGCTTATGCCAAAATGCTCAAACTCACTCGCCCAGATGATGATCCAGAAGGCTATCAGCGTTTGCGTGAAGCATTCGATGAGGCATTAATGATGGCACCTTATGTTGCCACGCATGATCATGCACAGCCTTGGCAAGATGATCCTATGGTTCAACGAGAACACCATCTAGAAAATCAACGAAATGCAGCACAAGAAGAAACCACAACACCTTTGTCTCTTCATTTAGAGAAGATTGAAGATGGGGAGAATCTTCCCACGAAGCAGGTTCTATTTGAGGACGATTTTCTCCCACTCTCCAATGAAGATAGCACAAGGCAAACGCCTCTTTCTCAATCTGATGAATCTGATGAATCTGATGAGACAGATGAAGCAGATCGCCTGTTTGTCAGCATAGAACAATGGTATCAACAAGGTGGGGGAGAGTTACTGGTTCAAAAATGGCAAGATATTCAGTTATTCTTACTGCAACTTTCTTTAGTGCAGAGTGAAGCGATTTCTTGGCGTTTACTCACATTTATCACTGAAAAGAAAGTGAATAACTCGGTATTGTGGGAACAATGGTCTACTTATTTTAATTGGCATAATGACTACCGCATTCAATATCATCTCAATGAAACAGACATTGAATTGTTACATGAACATTTATCCTTAGCGGCACTTTATCATCCAATCCCTCAGCGTTTTACAGAATATCCACTTTTTCATGCATTTTTAATGCGTATCAATCAAGGATATGCTTTTTGGGCGAATCTCTTTTATGCCTTCCTCGTTTCGCCTTTTTTATTTTATGAATTATCCGAACCGCAAAGAATGTTGTTTGAACGTTCCCATGCGGGCATCAAACGGTTATATGATGCCGCCATATTATGCCGTTTAGTCTTTCGAGGCATACTGCTTGTTGCCGTTGCGATACTCACTTATTTAAGTGATGAAACACTTTTTATTAGCCTTTATCGATTGACTGTTTTTGGCGGAGCGTGGATTTTAATCTGTCTTTTCTTATTCACTTCTTTTAGCCAAGCGATTACGGCATTTCAAATTCAACAGAAAAAAACCATGTCTTTCATTATTGGTATTTTGTTACCTTTTGCCTTCTTCATGCTCAAGCACGGGCTTTCGATGGGCAATGACTTATCCTTTAATTATCTTTTGGTATTGTTTTGGGTTTGGCTTTGTTTGACGGAAAACATCGTGCCTCAAGCGAGCTTATATTATCTTTTAATGAGTCTTGGAATCTATTTTCTCCTCCTCCCTTTTGACTTTTACCCCCTTGAATTTGCTATCATTTGGATTAACTTCAATCTCTTTTTAGAAAATTATGTCAGAGGATATTTTATCCATTTAGTGACGATGGAAACTCGCCCAGATTGGGCGGTTACAGGTAAGCTAGGTGGAATTTTTCATCTCTTACGTGCATGGGTCATTTGGTTTTTCCTCTTGCCTATTCAAACCTTACATTGGTTTTTACGTTATGAAGATAAAGGCAGTTTATTAGAACTGGTTTTGTTATCGTTAGTGTGGGTTCTCGCCCTCGGGCATATTGTCACCGCACCCTTATCTCTTTTTTACCCCTGCTTATTTTTACTTGTGGGTATACAGTATTTGATAAAAGAAATGGTGTTATTTCGTTTAAAACGAATGGGATAAGCAAGGAGTACGATGATGAGCATTCGCCTTCCTCCCCCTGTGATTTTTCTCGCCTGTGGCATGGCGATGTGGTGGGCTCCACCGCTTTATTCATTCCCCCGCAGTGAGTGGTTAATTGGATTTTTAGTGCTTTTTAGTATGGTGATAGGCGTAGGCAGTCTGTGGCAATTTTGGCAAGCCAAGACCTCCGTCGACCCGATTCGACTCGACCGCACACGCCATCTCGTGGTAGAGGGCGTTTATCAGTTTAGCCGCAATCCCATGTATTTAAGCTTAGCCAGCTTATTGCTTGCTTGGGGATTATGGCTTGGCAGTGTAAGTGCGGTGCTTTTTTGGATTATTTTTGTGTTTTGTATTCAGCAATGGCAGATCAAACCCGAAGAAGCTTATTTAGAAAGGTCGTTTGGAGAAAAATACCTAAACTATAAGCACAAAGTGAGACGTTGGTTATAGTTTGGCATGAAACCTCATTCCATACCAAACTAATGGCGTGAGACGTTTTGAAGAAAGTGCGTGTTAAGGCGTTCGTTATTGACTTGTGTGGTTTTGTTATTGCGTGCATCGATCGTCATGCCTTTTGGGCTTGGAAATCCAATCTACGACCTGTTTTGGCATCTTCCATTAAAATGCCATTGCCTCCCTTCCCTTTATAGGTTTGCCCATTACGAGAAGTTGGTTTGGGTTACTATCAAGGAAATTGAGCAAGACCTCATGGTCTACACGGGGAATCGCCATCATTCTCCAATTTTCGCTTGCCTCTATATCGAGTGCTTGTGGTTGTTTGCTGTGATATGAGGTGGAAATAGGTTGACATAATGTATTGAGTTTTGCATTGGGGTGATTTTGTAATTGTAATAATTTTCTAAGCTATAGCTGCGGACTATTATCTTCTTCAAGTCCTAAATGATGAATCATTGCGTAATCCATCTAGGTTACAGACCTGTCGCCGAACGTTTAAACAATGCAGTGAGTAACGCTAAAGGTGATGATAATTCAGTTTGATTATCTAATTGAGTCGGTGAAAAAGGAGGGGACGAGAGTGTCTTGCGAATTTAGTTTACTTTGGTGAATCTTTGGCGAGATTAAGGGGCTGAGTAGCTTGCGATATTGTACTTTGTACCTTTAGCCACTCGAGATGCTACTTCTTCATTTCCTGTCAAATCAGTTATGGTTTCAAGGCTATTTATATCTGAGCTAACTTGACTAAGAGTAGATAACACGGAATCTTTAGACATAAAAAAATTGGTGTAATGGACAAAAATCCCACATTTTTGTCCATTACACCAAAAAATTCAATTCTTTAGTTTATTTTCAGTTTTAGGTCCTTGCATTATTGATAGATGATGACGTTCTTACTTTAACTTCAAGGCTGGCAGTGTTTTCCATCCTTCTAGGTTTAGTTGATTGCCAGACACCATACTTTCTTTGTCTATATTTTTTGTAAAAAAACCATTTTTAAATAAACTTGGTTCATAAAATATATTGACTCTATAGTCTTTAAAATTGTTCGAATCTAATTGATATGCTTTGATAATTTCTTGGCGATTCGTAATGTTAACTATATGCCCTCTGATTTGATCGTTTTTCATTTTTTTATTGGTTTTGAGAGTGTAATCAATTACATTCTCTTGGTTATTTTCGCGTGTAATTGAGAGTTTATTGTTTTTGTCTTTTTTGGCTAATGTTTGAATATATTTTAAGAATTTTTTGGCTTTGATGTTAGTTGCGTAATAGTCCTTTATATTCATTGAGTTATTTAAAGCAAATTTATGGTTTTCTTCTTTATATATACGTAATACTGCTTCATCAAAGGCAAAATGTATACTACGTTCTTTTACCCACATTCGAGCACTAATTGGTTGATTAATTTCTGAAAAAATTGGTGCTAATTCAAAAAAGAGTTTTGCATCTTTAATTTTAGATTTAGGTAACTCGTAGTCTAATGTTTCAGTTAAAATGTATAGATTGCCATTATTACCTGTGACAACAGCCTCTATTTTTTCATAGCCAGTTGTGTTTTTAGCATTACATGCCACTAGGAAAAATGTAGTGATATGAATAACAAATTTATGCAAGAGTTTCATTTATTATCCTTCATAAAATAATTCATTGTTAAAGTATAAAATTTTTATAAAACACAAGGATAGCTATATAAGTGTTAATAAAAAAGGCCTAGTAAATGACTAGACCTTTATTTTCTATGAATTAAAGACCATACATTTCCTAAATAAATGACGATGAGCTTAACATGTCTTATTAAGCTTCAAGTGGATTACGCCAGTCATCAGAACCGGATGTTCCTGCCGATGTATGTTCCCAATTAATTTTACGATACGCTAAAGAAAGTTCAAGTAATTGGGTAAATTCACGTTGAGTTGGGTCTTGTGCATGAGGCATTTTTAAGTCAATGCTGACAATAGTAGCATCTTCCAATGAGGTTGTGAAGAAATGCTCTTGTTTCCCTTCTACAGAAGTTCTGTACCATTTTAATTCGACTTTAGGTAACATTTCTCCAGATGCTAATGCATTGTATAGCATTGGTACTGCTTTGTTTAAAGCGACTGTTAATTTTAGGGGCTTGTGAGCTCGTTGACCAGATGGTTGACCTGATTGTGGATCAGTTGGCACTTCAATAACATGCTTAACTTCTTGAACAAGCATTTCATTTTCATGACCTTGTACGAAAATATTACCAACAGATTCTGCTGTGAATGCACCTGAAGTAATTTCACCTTGAGTTTTACCAGTGATTGATACATAACATGGGGTTGGCATAGTTCTCTCCTATTGAGTGTGGGTTGCTATTAAACATTGAATTTTCTGCCTATTTAACACATTATTTGTATGTTAAAGTTTTACAAACTGGTTTTTTAGATATTAGTTTATTCAGCATATAATAAATAAATTTATACTTCGGACCATTCAATTCTATTGAGTTGTTGCTTGAAGTTCACGGGAATGTTTGCATCAAAATGTCAAACATGATATTTCAATACTTGAATAGTTAATATCTTTCCTATATTTTAAATATTATATGTAAAGTGTCAATAACGACAAGTTTTACATAAAAATTAAATAATAAATAATATAAGTGAGATGTTCTGCATTTATCATCTTATAGGGTATAATTTCTAAAAAGTAAACGTTTTTTTAGACTTGGTTGTCATGTTTAATTAACTCTATTAACATATAGCTAACATGTAATGAGGTAATATCTATGAGTAAGAATAAAGAAGGTTCTGTAGCACCAAAAGAGAGAATCAACATCAAATATGTTCCTGCAACAGATGGACAGATTGCTGAGGTTGAGTTGCCTCTTAATATGCTTGTTGTCGGAGATATGAAAGGAAAAGCAGAGGATTCACCGATTGAGGAGAGACCAATGATTCCTGTCGATAAAAATACATTTTCTTCTGTAATGGGTGAGATGGGGATTGAGTTGAACCTTAATGTACCGAATAAATTATCTGAAAAAGAGGATGATGAGCTAAGTGTAAATTTAGGCATTGCTTCCCTGAATGACTTTTCTCCAGATAATATTGTTAATTCAGTTCCTGAACTTAAAAAGCTGTTGGAATTGAGAGAAGCTTTGACAGCAGTTAAAGGACCGTTAGGTAATGTGCCCGCATTTAGAGCTCGTTTAGCCGAGTTGTTAGAAAATGATGAATCAAGAGAACAGTTGTTAAAAGAATTGAATTTACTCAATGATAAATAATTGTTAGCAGAACTTTTAGAAGGTAAAAACTATGGCTCAAACAACAAAAGAACAACACCTAGATACGGAAGTAAAAAATACGTCTTTACTCGATGAGATTATGGCTCAAACACGTATTTCCACTGATAGTGATGGGTATGATATTGCTAAACAAGGTGTTGCTGCGTTTATTTCTAATATTCTCATGACTGAAAATCATGCGGAACCAATCAATAAGCTATTAATTGATAGAATGATTGCGGAAATTGATAAGAAATTAAGTATGCAAGTTGATGAAATTCTGCACCATGAGAAATTTCGTCAACTAGAATCTTCTTGGCGTTCTTTAAAATTGTTGGTTGACAGGACAGATTTTCGTGAAAATATTAAAATAAATATTTTACATGCAACGAAAGAAGAGCTCCTTGATGATTTTGAGTTTGCTCCTGAGATTGTTCAGTCTGGCTTTTATAAACATGTTTATTCTTCAGGGTATGGTCAATTTGGTGGGGAACCTATTGGAGCTGTAATAGGCAATTACGAATTTACCCCTAAAAACCAAGATATGAAGCTACTACAATATGTTAGTGCTGTAGGTGCTATGGCTCACGCCCCATTTTTATCATCGGTTTCTCCGACGTTTTTTGGTATTCAGAGTTATACAGAGTTACCTGCGATTAAAGATCTTAAATCTGTATTTGAAAGCCCTGTTTATACTAAATGGCGTGCATTACGTGAATCTGAAGACTCTCGTAGTTTAGGATTAACTGTTTCCCGTTTCCTTGCTCGTTTGCCTTATTCTGTAGAAAGTAATCCAGTTAAAAGTTTTGGATATGAAGAAGATGTCAGTAAAGAGCATGAACATTATCTATGGGGGAATAGTGCCTTCTTATTAGCTTCTTGTTTGACGGATAGCTTTGCTAAATATCGTTGGTGTGCAAATATTATTGGTCCACAGAGTGGTGGTGCTATTTATGATTTACCTGTACATTTATATGAAGCGATGGGTCAAACAGTTTCTAAAATCCCAACTGAAGTTCTTATTACGGATCGAAGAGAATTTGAATTATCAGAAGAGGGGTTCATTGCCCTAACAATGCGTAAAGGAAGTGATAATGCAGCATTTTTCTCTGCAAATTCTGTTCAAAAACCTAAAGTATTCCCTAATACTAAAGAAGGAAAAATTGCAGAAACTAATTATAAATTAGGTACGCAATTACCTTATACCTTCATGATTACCCGCATTGCTCATTACATTAAAGTGTTACAAAGAGAACAAATTGGCAGTTGGAAAGAGCGTGGCGATTTAGAAAAAGAGTTGAATACTTGGCTTAAGCAATACGTAGCAGATCAGGAAAACCCTCCAGCAGATGTTCGTAGTAGACGCCCTTTCCGTAGTGCATCAATTACTGTGTCTGATGTTGCAGGGGATCCAGGTTGGTATCTATCTTCGATTAAAGTAAAACCTCATTTTAAATATATGGGATCTAATTTTGAGTTATCTTTAGTCGGACGCCTAGATAAGGAGTAGTTTTTTATGCCAGCATTATTCAGCTGGGATAGAGAAAGTTCAGCCAGCTTGTTTGAAAGAATCCAAGCAGAAGCAACACAGAACACTAAAGGTTCAGATATCAAGGAACTAGTATCATCTGTTAAACGGAATTTAATCAATATTCTAAATACCCATCCTGGAGCTTGTCAAAGTGCTTCAGCTTTGGGTATTGTTGATTTAAATGATGCAACTATAGGAACAATAGACATTTTGAATAATGTTCAAAATGTAATCCAACGGTGTATTTTGGATTTTGAACCTAGAATTACTTCTGTGAGAGTGCAATCGCTTATAAATGAGGATAATCCTCTATTATTACATTTTCGTATTGATGCTGTATTATCTGTGGAAGAGATACATTCTTCAGTAGTATTTAATCTACATTTAGATAATGATCGTCATTATTATTTAGATTTTGCTGATATTTGAGAAGAACAATGTCTGTATTAGAAAAGTATTTTAGAAGTGAGCTAGAATATTTACGTGAGCTTGGAAAAAAATTAGCAGTTGAAAAACCTCATTTAGCTAACTTTCTATCTGAAAAAAGTGCGGATCCTGATGTTGAGCGTTTGTTAGAAGGATTTGCATTTTTAACAGGAAGCTTAAGGGCTAAAATTGAAGATGAATTTCCAGAATTTACTCACAGTATGATAAATATGCTATGGCCTAACTATTTAAGACCAACGCCTAGTATGACGATTGTAGAATTTTACCCAGATGAGAAAGTTGGAGCATTACAAGATATTGTTGAAAAAGGAACTTATCTATTAAGTAAACCTATTTCTACAACATATATTAATCAAGATAATGCAATCATTGATGATGGTGAAATATCTTGTACATTTCAAACTTGCCGTGATGTTTATATCAATCCTTTTTCAATCAGTGACGTTTCTAGAACAAATAATAATGAGAAGTCTTTTATTAGTATTCATTTTTCTTCAGAAACAGAACTGTCTTTTGATACGTTAGAACTTAATAAATTAAGATTTTATTTAGGTGCTGATGAGTATACTAATCACCAGTTATACTTGTGGTTATCTTATTATTTAGAATCTGCAAAATTAGTTATTAATGATATAAGTTATCCATTGCCAAATATTAATTTTTCACCAGTGGGATTTAAGCGAGAAGATGCCGTATTGCCTTACCCTAAAAATATTAACGAAGGTTATCGAGTTTTACAAGAATATTATTGTTTTCCTGAAAGTTTTTTATTTTTTGATGTTACTGGATTTGAAAAATTAGCAAGTGGAATAAAAAGTAAAACGTTTACCCTTAAGCTCTCATTTTCTTTATCTTTGCCTGTCGATGTTAGTGTTCGAACATCAACATTTCGATTACATTGTGTACCAGCAATTAATTTATTTAAACATGATAGTGAAAATATTCGCCTAGATGGCACCAAAACAGAATATATGCTCAAAGGTAGTCATCAACATCCTGATTGGTATGAAATTTTTTCGGTTGATAAAGTTTATAGTTTTATACAAAAGGATGTTGCACTGAGTAAAAAAAATAATAGTGGTAATCGTATTTATGAACCTTTTGAGAGCTTTCGTCATCAAATTGAATATATAAATGGGCGTACTGCACTTTATTACCGTTTAAGAACGAAGAATTCTTTATTTTACCCAGGTTTTGATCATTATTTATCTTTTATTAGAGGTGATGAAACACAATTACTGGATACAAATGAATGCATATCAATTGATTTGACATGTACTAATAGGGAGCTTCCAACAAAATTAAAAGTTGGAGATATTTGTATTAATACTGAACAGCACCCATCCTCAACAAAATTCCAAAATATTACTCGCCCATCGTTACCATTACATCCTGTTATAGATGGTACATTAGCTTGGAAATTGATCTCAAATTCTTCTCTAAATTATTTATCTTTATTAGATATTGAACCATTAAAAGAAATATTGAAAACTTATGATTTACCCGCTTGGCATAGTCGCCGAAATGCTAAGATTTCTCAAAAGAAACTCGATGCTATTCAGTCAATAGAAACAGTGCCAATTGATCGCTTATTTAGAGGTGTCCCAATTAGAGGGATTCAATCTACTTTATACATTAAACAAAGTGAATTTACTTCCGAAGGTGATATGTTCTTATTTGGTAGTGTGTTATCACAATTCTTTACACTTTATGCGAGTGTAAACTCATTTCATAAATTAAGAATTATTAATACTGATAACCAGGAGATGTATGAATGGCCAATTCATATAGGACAACAAGTAATAATGTAGATGATACTCAGTTAATTAATATAAACCGATACAGCTTTTATCAATTAGTTGAAACACTTTTTAAATTATCTGAAATTGAAGCAGATAAGACGTTAACATTATTTCCAAATGACGAGCCAATTCGCTTTATGTCATCTGCAGGATTAGCTTTCCCTATTAGGGATATTGTTGATATTTTATCAAGTGAGCAAGGGAGATATTCTTTGGAAGTCACTTTCCTAGGCTTGCATGGCTCACAATCACCCTTACCAACATATTATTTAGAAAATTTAGCAGCTGAATACTTGCATAAAGATACTAAACTTGTTGATTTTATGAATTTGTTTAATCACAGATTAGTTTTATTATTACATCATATTTGGCGGAAATATCGTTACTATATTAATTTTAAAAATGATGGGAATGATAAATTTTCTCAGAGAATGTTTTCATTAGTTGGGCTAGAACATAAAAAGCAACGTAGTCGCTTAAATATACACCATAGTAAGATGTTAGCGTACGCAGGGATGCTTGCGAGTCCAGCAAGATCAGCAGAAATAGTTGAAAATTTAGTATCCCATTGTTTTGACTTGCCAGATGTCCGCTTAAAAGAGTGGTGTTTCCGATATGTAAATATTTTTGAAAATGAACAAAACCGTTTAGGAACAGTATCAAAAGAATTAGGAAGACCTCCTATAGGACGCAGTTGTATAGGGCAAAATTTTACTTTAGGAAGTCGAAGTCCTGATTGTGGAGGTAAATTTGAACTTCAATTGAATAATCTTTCAAGAGAACAATTTCTTTCTTTTTTACCTAATGGCGAGAATTATTTGTCATTAGTAACATTTGTTTCTTTTATATTGAAAGATCAGTTTTCTTGGGACTTAAGGCTAGGACTTAAACCCAATCAGCTTAATAGTATGAGGCTTGGAGACACACAAAATACTATGCTTGGTTGGACAAGTTTTATTGGAAAACTAGAGTTAAACCCCAACGTAACTATTTGTATTAGGGAATGAAAATGTGCAATCATGTATTAATTTTAAGTGTTAAAAATATTACAGATCTTGAAAGTGGTAAGGCTCGTGAGAATACGTTTAATCAAGATGGTGGAACTATAGGGAGTAGTATTAATAATCATTGGGTTTTGCAAGATATAAAGGGAAATATTCCGTATAACCAAGCAAATATTGAATGGAGAGATAATGCATTTTGTTTACAAGTTCTTGAAAAACCACTATTGGTAAATTCAGCTACATTTACTCCGAAATCAGGGTTTATACGTTTAAAGGATGGAGATCAAATTAAGTGCGGTTCTTTAAAATTAATTGTTAGTATGAGACAAAGAAAAAATAGTCTAGATGCAGAACAATCTATTGAAGAAATCGTTAGTGGTAATCAAGATCACTTAAAAGAAATTTTAGAGCAGAAAAAAGGTGTAAATTTAATGGATACCTCTCAACTTGCCGATACCGTAGATAAAAATTTAGTTAGAGATCCTATTTTTGCATTAAGCTCCAAGGGAAATAATATTATGGTCTCTCAAACCAATAGTAATTCTTCTCAGATATTTTCAAAAAATGATTATTTAAAAGATGAACAAATTGAATCGAAACCTTATGGAGAGTCAGATATGAGTCAACAAAATGTCTATATAGATTTACCTATATTAGATAATGCTGAACAAAAATCTCAATTTACAGAAAATGCCTATATAACAATCTCTCCATTAATGAGAGAAATGGATACTAAAATACAATTGATGGACACTCAGGAAGCTAATGATTTTCTAACTGAAGTAGGTAAAACATTAAAAGCAGTAATTGAAGGATTACTCGCTTTGCAAAAAGAACAAAATAGTTTATCAGATAAACATTTACGTCCAATTGAAGATAATCCTTTACGCCTAAATTTAGATTATGCAACTACGATGGAAGTGTTATTCGGTGACCAAAAAAGTCCTGTTCATTTAGCAGCACCTGCGGCTGTGTCAGAAAGTTTACATAACCTATTGATCCATAATGAAGCCAATCGTATTGCCATTATTAGTGCATTAGGTGCTATTTTGGATGCATTCTCTCCAGAGTTATTATTACAACGGTTTGAGAATTATCGCCGTAGTAATGAAACTCAAAATGGGGGAAGTGCTTGGGCTTGGGAAATGTATAAAAATTATTATGAAGAACTCACATCAAAACGCCAGTATGGTTTTGAGAAATTATTTTGGGAAGTCTATTCTCAGTCATATGACAAGGCATTACGTGATAAACAAAAAAAAGGAAATAAATAATGTGTTATATACATCGTAAATTAGCATCAAAAATGTTATCAATATTGTTAGCTGTACTTTTTCTTTCTAGTTGTCAAATGGTGTCAAAAATAGGAAAAGTAATAAAAGATCCAGATATTCAAGTTGGTGGACCTCTAGAACAGCCTTCAATCGTACAAATTTCGTTACTTGCAGAAGCTGATATTAACAAAAATGAAAGTGGCCAACCCTCTCCTATAGAGTTAAAGTTGGTTTATTTAAGTGAAGACTCTAAATTATTATCCGCTTATTATGAACAACTTAGCTTAGAAGATTTAAAAGATGTTTTAGGTAAAAACTATATCGATCACCAAGATTATACTTTGTTACCCTCTCAGTATAAATCTTTACCTCAGATTAAACTAAAAGAAGAAAATAATTATCTTGGTGTTATTGCGTATTATTCAGATTCTGGAGAATCAAAATGGAAGAAAGTTGTGACATTAAAAGGGATTGGTCATAGGTATCATATTCTAGTGCACGTTCGAGGAAATGAAGTGGATATTAGAAAGGATGAAGAATAATGTCTAAGAATAGAGTAATTTGGAAAGAAGGATTGTTTGTTCAACCACAACACTTCCAGCAACAGCAAAGGCATATTGATTATTTAATCCAAAATCAGTTATTAGCATTAAATAATAATTATAATTGTGGATTGATTTCTTTCGATATTGACCGAGAAATGTTAAATCTTGGTCGCATTTCATTATTATTTGCCGAAGGGGTATTTCCTGATGGAACTTATTTTAATTTTCCATCTCAGGACTTATTACCTCATCCCATAGAGATTAAACAACTAGATAGTGCTAGTTCGTATGATGTTTATTTAGCATTACCAAATATCAACACAACCTTTACTGAAATTCATTCTGATTATCATAACCAAAATAATATATCTATTAGATATAAAGAAAGTTTGGAGGATATTAGGGATACACATTCTCCAAATGGTAATAGTAACACCTTGTTTCTTGCTAAATTATCCCCAAAGCTTATTCAAGGAAGTGAGGAAAAAAGTGCTTATACATACTTACATATAGCACGGATTAGAGATAAATTGGCTGATGGAAGAATAGTACTAGATGATAAATTTATCCCTACTTGTATGGATGTTGCTGCCTCCTCAGAATTGAGAGCATTCATAGGCGAATTAGCGAGTACTTTAGAACAACGAGCAGAAACATTATCCTCGCGTATTGGTTCACCTAGTCAGCAAGGTATTGCTGATGTAGCAGAGTTTTTGATGCTACAACTATTAAATAGGGAATACCCTTTATATAAACATTTAAATATTCATCCTCATATCCATCCTGAATATTTTTATCGATTGCTTATTCAATTATGTGGCGAGCTGATGACATTTACAGATGCTTCTCGTTTACCGAAAGAGTTTCTGCGATATGATCATTTTGATATGACTGAGTGTTTTCAGCGTTTATTTAAACAGTTAAGAATTTCACTGAGCACAGTCTTAACTCCTAAGGCTGTATCAATACAATTAGAATCCTTGCCTTATGGTGTTAAAACGGCCGTTATCAATGATCAAGATTTATTATATAAGGCTGAATTTATTCTTGCTGTTTCTGCTAGAATGCCAGAAGAGTTATTACGCAAACAGTTGGTACAACAAATTAAAATTACAACGCCCGATAAAATTCGTCAATTAGTCAGTGTTCAATTACCTGGTATTGAATTGCGTCCATTAACAATGGCTCCTCGTCAGCTTCCATATCATGCTGGATATATTTATTTTTATTTGGATATCCATAGCGATGAATGGATTGATGTGCAAAAAAATCATGCGATTGCTTTTCATGTATCGGGAGAGTTCCCTGAACTAGATATGCAATTATGGGCAATAAGAGGTTAAGATATGCTTGAAAATGTTTCAGATAGCTTAGAAATTCAAAGTGCTAATGAAGTTTTACCATCTTATAACCTTCCTTTAAGAGGTTACAATATAAACCCTATGATTGATGTCGCAACACCACTGCTTGGAATGGTATTAAGATTAAAAGAACTCACAGATCAAAATATGCCAACGATGCTGTATGAACAAGTTGTAAAAGATATCCAATCATTTGAGCAGTTATTACGTGAATATCAGTATGAACCAGGTATGGTGATTTCATTTCGTTATGTTCTTTGTACCTTTATTGATGAGATTGCCTTGGGACATGGATGGGGTGCTAAGAGTAGTTGGTTTCAGAAGTCATTGCTTACTTATTTTCATAATGAAACGTGGGGAGGAGAAAAGGTTTATATTTTATTAGATAAACTTATGGCGGAGCCAAAACGTTATTTAGACCTTCTTGAATTCATCTATATATGCTTTAGTCTTGGATTTAGAGGTCGATATAAAGTGACTGGAAAAAATACTGATGAATTTGAGGCTATTTTTAGAAAATTGCATGATGTCATTGCGAGTGTTTCAAAAAGAAACTCATCATCCTCAGGTATTGTTTATTTTCAAGAAAGAGATTCAGAAAAACATGCTTATCAATTATTAAAAAAAATAACTTTAAGCCAAATTATAGGATTGGGATTAGTTACTCTAATTGGATTTTATTGTTTTTATCTGATTAAGCTCAATAAGCAAACCCAAACAATAGTTGAAGAATTAAGTAAATTATTAAGTTAAGGAAATATATCAATGATTAGAGTTGAATTACCTGTATTGGTCGGGAAATTAAATTCAATTGCAAAGCATTCTTTGGAGATATGTGCTGCTCGTTGTATGAATGAAAATTTTGCGGAAATCACAACTTCTCAATTCATATTGAGTTTTTTAGAAACACCATTGTGTGATGTGCGGGTAATTCTAGAGCAGAATAAGATTGATATTGAGGAACTAAAAAGTTACTTACAGGATGTAGTTGAGAAAGAGGGAAGACTAGATATACAACAAAGTTATCCAAGTTTTTCGCCTTTATTAGTTGAATTGCTACAAGATAGTTGGTTGGTGGCATCAACAGAATTTGAACATGCTAATTTACGTAGTGGAGTTATATTTTATACTTTACTTGCCTCCTTATACCGTTATCTTCCTAATCAGGCGGCTAAAACTCTTTCGGTAGTGAATCGTGAGATTTTAAAACAGAATTTTATACAAATTGTTACAAATTCATCTGAAACTGAAATTCAGAAGGATTCAGTGCAAATGTTGAACTCTAATCAAGAGAGCCTATTGAAGAAATACGCACAAAATATGACTCAACTTGCACGAGAAAATAAACTGGATCCTGTTCTATGCAGAGATAAAGAAATTAACTTAATGATTGATATTCTTTGTCGTCGTCGAAAAAACAATCCTATTGTCGTTGGTGAGGCTGGAGTAGGGAAAAGTGCATTAATTGAAGGACTTGCTTTACGTATTGTTGCAGGGGATGTACCCGAAAAATTATTAGATACAGAAGTGATGACATTAGATCTTGGTGCATTACAGGCTGGAGCAGCAGTAAAAGGTGAATTTGAGAAGCGTTTTAAAGGCATTATGAATGAAATATTCTCATCTGCTAAACCAGTTATACTTTTTATTGATGAAGCTCATACTTTGATTGGGGCTGGAAATCAGCAAGGTGGACTAGATATTTCTAATTTATTAAAACCCGTTTTGGCAAGGGGTGAGTTAAAAACGATTGCAGCAACAACATGGAGTGAATATAAGAAATATTTTGAGAAAGATGCCGCATTATCTAGGCGTTTTCAGTTAGTTAAACTACCTGAGCCAACAGTCGAAGAAGCTATCGTGATTATGCGAGGATTACGTAATGTGTATGAATGTGCACATCAACTCCTAATTGAAGAAGATGCCTTGATTTCTGTTGCAGAACTAAGCGAGCGTTATTTAAGTGGAAGACAATTACCAGATAAAGCAATTGATGTTTTAGATACTGCTTGTGCAAGAGTTGCGATCAGTCTCACATCTCCACCTAAATTGGTTGTTGAGTTGCAAAATAGACAACATCAGCTCCAAATGGAAAGCGATTTATTGAAAAGAGAAATTAAATTAGGTTTAAGTTATGATGAAACTCGTTTATCTGAACTAGAGAATAAATTAAAAGAAAACGCTCAGAAACTAGAGGGTATTATTCAAAGTTGGAAAAAACAACAAGAAATTGTTAAGGAAATAATTTCATTACGCACGATGCTCCTAAATATAGATCTTTCTGAAAGTGAAATGCGGGTGGATAAGAATGAACAAGATGATAATGATGAAAATAAATTACATTCTTATAAAGATGCAAAACTGAGATTAGAAACGTTAACTAAAGATCTTGATGTATTACAACAGTCAGGCATTTTAGTTTCCCCCCATGTAACTCAAACACAAATAGCATCAGTCATTGCAGAATGGACTGGTGTGCCAATTGAACGTTTGTCTCAAAATGAACTAAATGTTATTACAAACCTACCCGCTTTGTTAGAAAAGGAGATTAAAGGACAAGAGCTTGCTATTAAGTATTTGCACCGTCATTTATTAACTGCAAGAGCAGATTTAAGACGTGCAGGCAGACCTCTTGGAGCATTTTTATTTGTTGGTCCAAGTGGTGTAGGTAAAACGGAAACAGTATTGCAAGTCGCAGATTTATTATTTGGTGGCAAACAATACTTGACTGTTATTAATATGTCTGAGTTTCAGGAAAAACATACAGTTTCTCGTTTGATTGGTTCCCCACCTGGATATGTTGGATTTGGTGAAGGAGGGGTACTTACTGAAGCAATTATTCGTAAACCTTATTCAGTAGTACTATTGGATGAAGTAGAGAAGGCTCATCCAGATGTATTAAATCTATTTTATCAAGCATTTGATAAAGGGGAATTAGCAGATGGTGAAGGGCGTATTGTTGATTGTAAAAACATTGTATTCTTTTTGACCTCGAATTTGGGTTATCAAACAATTGTAAATTATGCTGATAAACCACAAGAAATACTAGATGCTTTATATCCTGAGCTTGTGAGTTTCTTCAAGCCTGCATTACTTGCTAGAATGGAGGTGATTCCTTATCTACCATTACCAAAAGACGTATTAATGGAGATTGTGGATGGAAAATTAAACAAATTAACTTCGTTATTGAAAAGACGTTTTGATGCTCAAGTAATAATTGAAAATGAAGTGAAAGAGGAAATATTACGTAGAGCTAGTAGAGCAGAAAATGGTGCGAGAATTTTAGAGTCTGTTATTGATGGTCAGATGTTGCCACCAGTTTCTTTATTACTATTACAGAGAATTGCGGAAGATAAAGAAATCAAAGAGATTTATTTTGGCGTAAAAGATGGGCGTTTTATTGCAAAAATTGGAGAGGATGAATGCGACCTAGTTTAATTTCAACCAATAAAGCGGTTTACTATACAAGCGTAATTCTTGTAGCACATTTTTCTTTATTGACTGTCTCTGCCTCAGCAGTGGGGAAGCCTCATTATTCTGCCGATAGTACTTTAAAAGCAATGGAATTATGTCGCCAAGAGAAATCATCATTAGAGCGTTTGGATTGTTATGATAATGCTTGGAAAGTAAATATGCCGAGAACAGCCTTAATAGAAGAAAAGAAAGGTGGAGTTGCTTGGCAAAGAGCTATGGATAACGAAAGTAATAGGGATAAGGATACTTTTTCATTATTAACCAAATCATACAATATAGATGGAAATAATCCTACAATCATTATTACGACCCCAGCTTTAGGTTATAAAGGTACTAGACCAGTATTAATGTTAAGTTGTATTGATAATATTACGAGGTTGCAGATTGCACTAACTACCCCGTCAGGTAAACGTGATACTGATGTGGAAATTAGCACGGATAAAAATAAATTTGAAACGAGATGGTTTTTTCGTGAGAATGGTTTTTTATTGGAATCTAGTAGAGGTCTAGAGGGAATTACTGAAATACAGCGATTACTAAAATCAAATACACTGAAGATTAAGTCAAATGTTTCAAGTATTAATGGGTTAACATTTAATATACGAAATTTAGAACAAGAAATTAAATCTCTCAGAGCAGCATGTCATTGGTAAAGTATGGATTTATTAATTGATAATCCGTGGCGTAAGATGATATTAACGCCAATTCAAACGGAAGTAGATTTAGAAGATGAACCAAGTTGGATTGAGCTTGATGGCGATATGGTGAAGCTTGGATCACTAGAGCATGAGTCACTGAATATTGTTCAGACTCAACAAAAAGCATTAATATTGTTATCAACTAAAAGTAAAGATGTAAGGGTTATTGCCCATCTTTTAAAAACGTTACAACATTCAGGTAAGACTACAGAATTATTGCTTGGGCTGGCATTATTATCTGATTATGCAGAGGTCTATTGGGAAAAAGCTCCTCCATTACAGAATTTGAAGAAAAAACGATTGGGACAGCAAATTCTTAAACGTTTTGAAAATATGGCTACAAAGTTTAACCAATCGGCATCAAGATTAGAAAAAGAAGAGGCAAAAGTTCAATTAGAGCGACTTAAATGTTGTTGGGATGATTCTAGCTTACTAGATAGTGTGGAAACTTTATTAAAACGATATACATTTAGTGAACCTGTAGAAATAGAATCTTCAGACGAGTTAATAGAGAAAGATGAATCTCCTTCCATAAGTAATAATAATGAGCCTACTACTGGTATTGCAGCTGTTGCAGTTAGCAAATCTATGATAGTCGAACCAATAGAAATTGAGCACAGTAATGAAAAAGCATGGCGTAATACTTTATTAAAGGTTGCTGATTATTTGATTGATAAGGATTTATCTGAACCAGTAGGATATCAATTAAGACGTTATGCCATTTGGAATAATATTACTGCGGTGCCGATGGCAGAAAATAATAAAACACAATTGGCTGCTATATCTATTGATCGTGTGGCAGAATATAAAGCTGAGTTAGAAAATGCAAATGTGAAATTGTGGAGAGAAGTTGAATATAGCTTAACTTTAGCACCATTTTGGTTTGAAGGGCATTATTTATCCGCTGAAATAGCTAATCGATTGGGCTACATAAAAGTAGCAAATGCAATAAAGGGAAGTCTTGAGCAATTTCTTGAACGGTTGCCTCTTTTAAAGGCACTAACATTCAATGATAGTTCACCTTTCTTGCCACAAAGCTGTGAACAATGGTTACAACAAGGTAATCCTGCCCTAACTCGGATGCAAGATGTTGATAATAACCATTATGACATAGACGCTTATTATGAAGCAGAAGGCCTAGAAAAAGCCCTAGCAAGAATTAATGAGCAAACTCATTTAGATATGAGGGATAAAGTGTATGCTCAATTACAGAGTATTAGGTTGTTAGATAAGTCGGGGTTAAGTAGTTTAGCTAAGCAACATTATGTTACCTTATTAGGTGCATTAGATAAAATGTTAGTAAAAGACTGGGAGCCGTCTTTGTTTACGTTATTAACACAAGAGCGAGAATAAATTTAAGAAAAAGAAGGTTTGAATAATGAAACTACCATCACTTTTTTATACATTTAATCCATTGTTATCAAGACTAAAATTATCTGCACCTATTTTAATGATCCTATTTTGGATAGCTATGATTGTTTGGGTTTGGTGGCAAGGTGAAACTTATTCAATTAATGGATATAAGCCTTTAGCCACAGCAATTAATCGTTGGTTGTGTACTGCTATTCTCATTAGCATTGGTATTTCTTGGATTACATGGAAAATTAGTCAGCGTTTAAAAAAATTAGAATTACGCCAACAAGAAGATAAACAACATGCTAATAATCCTATAAAGGAAGAGCTTGATGCTCAAAGGCATTATTTGGAACATTGGGCGTTAAAATTGCAGCGTTATTTAAATACTAGTCAATATCAACATGTATTACCTTGGTATTTAATGCTAGGTACAGCAAATAGTGGGAAATCTTCACTTTTAAAAGAAAGTGGTGGTTTTGTTCAATTATACCAAGATGATGAAGACGATTTAGCTAAGTATAAGAATGTTGAAATTTCTATTTTCAATAATGAAAAGGCTGTAGTTATTGTGCCTAATGGGAATTTGGTGTCCCAACATATTGAAATTGAAGAAAAGCGGAAGTTATACCCAAAACTATGGAAAAATCTTTTAGAATGGATGACTGTGCAACGAAACCGCCAGCCATTAAATGGTGTCATATTATCTATTGATATCTATCAATTGTTAACATTCACTAAAGAAGAAAAAGAGGCTTATCTTTCGATATTACAAGACCGCTTAAAAGAACTTTCTGTTATGGTGAACGCAGCGTTACCTATTTACGTTGTTCTAACCAAAATAGATCGCCTTTATGGTTTTCAATTAATGTTCAGTAAATTGCAGAAAGAGCAAATCGATAGTGTTTTAGGTACAACCTTTTCAAAGAAAGGTCAAATATGGTCGGAAGAGCTTAGTATATTTTGGCAAATGTGGTGCCAACAAATGAATGAAAGTATGGCTGATATGATGCTAAATGATGCCTCTCCCGAAGATCGAGCTCAAATTTTTAGTTTTATTAGACAGGTTAGTGGTGCTCATGACGAAATTTCGTCATTTTTGACGAGACTATTAGCTACAGGAAATCCATCGGGATTATTTTTTAAAGGCGTATATTTTACTTCAGCATTACAAAATGGAAAAATTGATGATTTGTTTGTTCAATCTGCGGCAGAAAAATATCATTTAAGTCATCAAACTTATCCGACTTGGTCAATAAAAACATCTCGTACTTACTTTTGTAAAAATTTATTTGGAAATACGTTATTTGAATATCCGAATTTAGCTCAAGAAAGTGCATCGTGGAATATTTCTTATCAGAATCGTTTAAAGATTTTCTCCTTTGTTGGAGGCATTATTGGCTTAGGACTATTATTGGGTTGGAGTCATTATTATAAGAAAAATTATGATGCAGGAGAAAAAATCTTACAAGAAGTTAAACAAGTTAAAGCAATTCCTTTACCTGAAGGGATTGATTATTATGGTAATAAACAATTACCCTTGCTAAACCCAATGAGAGATGCAACATTTGTTTACGAGGATAGACAAAACTCGGCTAATCTCTTTTCTGATATGGGATTATATCAAGGGCATAATATGGGAACCTATGCTCGTTCTGCCTATTTAAAGTTACTTCAATTTCGTTATTTACCTGCAATAATGGAAGGGTTACAGCGTAAATTAAATACCTTGCCACCAAATAGTGATGAAAAGCTAGAAACATTACGTGTAATGAGAATGCTAGATGATAAAACAGGACGTATAAATCAAGTTGTCGAAGAATATATGCAAAAATATTGGAGCGAGGCTTTTAGAGGACAAAATCAACTTCAAGCAATGTTACTTTCTCATTTAGATTTTGCATTAAAGCATACGGACTGGCATGGCGAAAGAGTAAAAGGTAACACTGAATTAATCAAAGCTTTTGAACCATTTGATCTTTCTATTAGAAATGCACAAAAAGAGCTAAAAAATCTCTCCCTATATGAGCGTGTATATCAAATTTTAAAAACAACATCGAAGAAAATTTTCCCAATAGATCTCAATTTAAGGGAAGAAATAGGTGCGGGGTTTGATTCGGTATTTGAAGCTAAAAATGATGAGTTGGTTTATGTTCCTCGTTTTTTTACTACTGAAGGATTAACGAATTATTTCTTAAAACGTGATGAGCAATTGGTTAATTTAACAGCAATTGATAGTTGGGTATTAAATTTATCTGAACATATTGAGTATAGTGATGCAGATCGTAAAGAAATTAGTTCAAAAATCACTGAACTGTATGTAAATGACTATGTTTCGACTTGGAATAATGCGATTAATAATTTAGCTATTAAGCCTTTTATAGATATTTCGGAAGCTGTTACAGCATTGGAAAAAATTACTGGTAATTCACATACAATACGTCGAGCTATTGGAACAGTAGTGGATAACACAAAAACACCAGTTGTACCTAAAGACTTAGATAATAAAAAATTGAATGATGCATTGGCTTCTTCTGAATATCTCTTAAAGAATGAGATTTCTCGTCATTTTTTAAATGAAAAATTGTTAGTTGTAGATAAGGACGGAAGTCGAGAGAGTCTATTACAGCAGCAAGTATATCCACAATTAGCAAGTTTACACCGATACTTGCTCGCTATCCAAAATGCACCAGATCAAGGTAAAGCCGCCTTAAAAGCCGTGCAATTACGTGTAGAACAACAGTCATTAGACCCTATACTAGAGTTACAGCAAACTGCAAAGACGTTACCACAACCGCTAAATCAATGGATTGAGCAAATTGCAGAAAATGCTTGGAAGGTTGTACTGAAATCGGCAATATTAGCTTTAGAAGTTGAATGGAATAATAAAGTGATAAAACCATATCAACAAACAATTGCAGACCGTTATCCATTTTCACTCACCTCTCAAGAGGTAGCAATTAGTGATTTTGATAGGTTTTTTGCACCAGATGGAATTTTAGACAGCTTTTATAACCAATATTTGAGAGCATTTATAGAACATGGGGTAACAGATGCGGAAACTGAACAAACACCTTTAATTCGAGAAGATGTGCTTTATCAGTTAGAAATTGCACAACAAATTCGAGATACGTTCTTTAGTCGAGAAAATGGTTTAGGGGCACAATATATAGTGGAGCCGTTGAGTTTATCACCAAATAAACGTCGTAGTGTGTTGAATTTAGATGGACAGATTATCGATTTTAGCCATGGCAATAAACGACGGGTAAATGTAGTATGGCCAAACTCATTAAATGTTGCAGTTGAAAGTAAATTAACCTTGGTGCCGAATGAGGTGAATAACTCCCCACGTAGTATATCCTATAAAGGACCTTGGGCTCAGATAAAATTATTTAATTCAGGTAAGTTAATTAGTCAACAAGAAGGGGCATTTGATGTTCGTTATGATGTGGATGGTGGATATGCAACATATCGAGTATATGTTGATGCATCGAACAATCCATTTTCCCAAGAACTGTTCAGAGGTTTCCGTTTGTCTGAATCGTTATACTAATTAGTGTAAATTGCTATCAAGGCTGAGAGTTTTCTCAGCCTTGATATTAATTATTCCTACTCAAATCTCTTATTCTACTAAGTTAGGATTTTTATATGAAAAAGCGTCCTTTTAGCCTATTTTATCAATCCACCTCTGGTGGATTCATCCCGCTTGGAAATGCCAACCAACAAAAACAGTGAAATGCCTCCGATATTATCTTCATTGGGAAATATATTGTTATTATCTTCAGCATCTTCTATAACAGAAAAAGTTGGGTTTATGTAAGAGAAGCTGATAATACAAAGTTGCAGTCTAAGGTGAAAAAAGCGAAAAATCTCATTTCGACAGTTGAGCAAGGGGCTACATTAGCAACAAGTATTACCCAGTTAACAGCAATAATGTTTTCTATTCTTATTTTAACGTGGTGACAATGGCTTTCATCAAATTGTTTATCGTTTAGAAATAGTTTCAGTGCGTTGGCATTTAGGGTTGAAAGCCAATAGCCGAGCATTTTAAAGGGAAGGATATTGAAACCATCCTGAATGATTTAGGGGCTATCCTAGATAACGATTAAAAACGCTATTTAAGTTAAGATAGCCAAATGAGAAAAATGAGTTTAATCATTTTTGCATCAATCGCAGCACCTGATTTTTAAAATAAGTAGAAAAGAGAGTGAGTGACTCTGTTAGATTTTAATGAAAAATTGTTCTATACTTGCTGAATAAAGAATCAAATATTTGTTGAGAAAATAATATGGAAACGCATCACTACCAATTTAATGAAGGAACTATTTCCCTACCTACAACATGGCAAGACCAATCTATGAATGTGTTTATTCTCCCAGATGAAAGTGGCATAAACTTAGTGATAAATCGAGTTGCTGTACCAACAGGAATGGAGGAGGATGAATATTATGAACAAGTTTTTCACCAGTTTGAGCATAATCTCAAGAAATATCGACAAATAAGTAAGGAAGTCGTTGAGTTAGATGAACACCCTGCACATTTGTTGGAATATCAATGGCAAACACCTGAAGGGGTCATGTACCAATGTACGGTGCTTCAAATTCGACAAGGGATATTGCTGACATTTACTTACACGGCCAACAAGGCATTCACCCCAAAACAGCGTCAAGCGATGCTTGAGGTTATCTATTCCTTTAAAGCAAAAACACAAGAAACATCACAGTAATGGGATTACTTGTCTATTTTTACAATGAGGCTTAATGATGACCGAACTTGACATCGTCCAGCGTATCACTCAACGCATCAATGCCTTTCCTCGCTCTACCATACAGCTCGGGGCGCCGTGTGATGTCGTCATGCCTGCCGCTCGGGTCGGAGATATCATCAATCATACTAGCTTTTGGTCTGCCTTAGCCGGTGCCGTGGTCGGGGCTTGCATTACCGCGGGGATTTTTGCACTCGCCTCGGTTGCCGTCGCTGCTGTGGGTATCACTGGCGGTTTAGCTGCCCCTATTGCTGCCGCTGTACTGGGAGGTGTCGCCACTTGGGCTGTTTCTGATGGTATAGAAAAAATCACCTCCGCCGTCACTAACTTTGTAAATGAAGCTATTGGCGGTGAACCCTCTGGGCCTATTTCCAAAGGGGCTGATAATGTTTTCGTCAACGGCAAACCCTTAGCGATGGTGGATTTAGCATTAAGCGTTGCCTGTACAAGACACTCCCCCGAACAAAAAATTGCACAAGGCAGCGAAACCGTCTTTGTCCATAATAAAGCCGTTGCCCGCAAAGGGGATAAAACCGAATGCAGTGCAACTATCGCTGAAGGCTCTCCTAATGTCTTTATCGGTTCTGGACAAGTCACCTATTTAGAAATGAAGTCTGAGTTTACTGGTTTTCAACGAGCATTACTGTTTGCTGTAGAGTTTGTTATTCCTCCAACCGCCCTATTTGGTAAAGGAATCGGGAAAGGATTGGCCAACTTAGGAAAAGCATTAGTCACAAAAGGCCCGCGTGCTGGTGCTGCATTAGCAGCAAAAATGGCAGGAAGAGCAGCAAAAGGCATTGCGAAAAGTGCCACTCGTAAAGCACAGCAAGCCACAAAACTGGCTAAAGCTGCAGGACGCGGTATGGCTAAGGGGGCAAAAGCGGTCGAGCGTGGCGTGGCTAAAGGGGCAAAAGCAGTCGGTAGTGGAATTGGGAAAGGTGTTAAGCAAGCAGGTAAGATTGCACGCGGAAAAACCTTAGGTTGTGCCAAGTGTGCATTTAAAGAGAATACTGGAATAAAACGCTTTAGCGAAGCCGTGAAAAAGTTTTTCAAAGGCGACCCCATCGATGTATTAAGCGGTCAAGTCGTTGAACAGCGAGTGGATTTCACCCTCGGGCAAACTATTCCCCTTTCCTTTATTCGCACTTGGGCAAGAAGCAAAGAAAACGATTTTGCCGATGGCTTATGTGGGCGTTATTGGGTCGATAATTTCTCAGAATATGCCGAAGTCTCAGATAATGGGCAACAGATTAACATCGCGACCTGTGAAGGCACTTATTTACGTTTTGCTCTGCCTCAGGGGGCAACGGGTGCGGTGAATCCTGACCATCCCGACTATACGCTGATTCGCCACCGAGACTATCTTGAGTTATTCCATCGTGAAACGCAACTTGCCAAACTTTTCTATTTTTCTGAAGTGCCTCAACTCAATCCAGATGATGAGCCAAGCGGTACAGAGACAAACGCCGATGCCGATTTCACCTATCCACCGCTAACCGATGGTCGTTACTTAATTTCCGCTTGGTTAGATACGTTTGATAATGCCGTACAGTTTCATTATAACGAACACTCGTGGTTGGAAGCGGTTTCACATACCGACGGCATTCTTCTCACCCTGAGCTACCAAGACGAGTGGCTACACCAAATTACTCGTGTCGATAACGGACAACAGGAAGTATTGGCAACCTATCAGCAAAATGAGCAAGGGGCGTTAGTGGAAAGCGATGCCTTGCTCGACTTCCATTTATTTTATGACTATGACGAGAGGTTTAATCTCACCCGTTGGGCAGATAACGATAAAACTTGGGTTACCTATGAATATGACCCACAAGGGCGAGTGATTCACAGTATTGGGGCTGAAGGATTTTACCCTGTTTGGTTTCATTATGAAAACAATCGCACCACGGTGTTAGACAGCCAACAACGTGCCACCGTCTATGACTATGACAGTCATCTCATGAAACCCCTCACCATTACCTCACCGAGTGGGGCGAAAACGCAGTTTAAATACGACCGTTATGGCAATCTCCTCACGCAAACCTTCCCAGATGGCAAACAAGTCACCTTTGACTACCTTGAACAAACAGGGTTAGTCACCTGCTTTACCGATACCGCAGGCAATCAATGGCATTATGACTATGATGAAAACGAGCAGCTGTGCAAACTGACTGACCCACTCGGGCGAGTTTGGACAAAAACAGAACAGCGTTCGCTGGCAAAAAACAGCGAAAATCCGACCGCATGTATCACCTTATTCACCGCCCCTGATGGCACCACGACAGAGTTTGTGCGTAATCAATATGGTTTATTAACCGAGGTAAAAAGCACCTTCGGTAAACAGCAACACGCCGAGCATTTTCACTACGACCCAAGGCATCGCCTTGTGGAAAGTCAGGATGCTGAACAACGCCGTATTCAGTTAAGCTATGACAATCAAGACCGTCTCACTCGCTTTACCAATGCACGAGGGCACCAATGGCAGTATGGCTACACGCCACAGCATAAACTGACACGCATTGCCCGACCAAACCAAAGCGAAGAAAAGCAACAATATGACCGACACGGTAACCTGATTCGTTATACCGATGCCAATGGGGTGGATTGGCAGTTAAACTACGGGGCGTTTGACTTGCTCATCGAGAAAATCGATGGTGAAGGCAACCGTTGGCGATATGATTATGACAAAGACAGTCTACACCTAAGCCAAGTCACTAACCCGAAAGGTGAAACCTACCGCTACACCTTCAACGAAAGCGGGCAAGTGGTAGAAGAAATCGATTTTGCCAATCATCGTTGGCGTTATACCTATAACGACAATGGCACCTTAAGCACGCTCACGGATGGCGAAGGCAATGTAAACCATTATGAATACGACAGTGCTAACCATCTCATTCGCCTGATGACGGCAGATGATACCTTTGTCTACCACTATGACAAGGTGGGACGAGTGACTGCCATTCAAAGCCTACAGGGTGAGTTGCAGTTTGAATACGACCTCAAAGACCGCATTATCAAAGAAGTGCAAAACGTGGGTGAAATCCACCGCACTTATGATGATGAAACCCAAACCCTGACTCGCACCTTATTTCTTAAAGACGAGCAAGGGCAACTTAACACCACCTCGCCGATTATCACCACCTTCAAATACAATGCCGTGGGTGAGTTGATTCAATTGGATTTACCCGAAACAAAGGGTCAAAAACACGGATTATTTTTCCAATACGACCAAAACGGCAATGAAATCCACCGCTACTCTCCTCAAGGTTTTATACTCAACCAACGTTTTGATGAGATGGATTGCTTGATTCAACAGCGAGCAGGTTGGGAGCCGAGTGCTTTTTTTGATAAACACGAACTGCGCGCCACAGGGATTGATGCCCCAAGTTTTGCCGAAGTCAACCAACGCTATGGCTACGATAAGGCTTTAAACACGATTGAAACCAAAGACAAAGGCGAGCAACGTTATTTTACCCTCAATAAAAACAACCAAATCACTCAGGTTCACAATCAAAATCATGAGCAGGAGCGTTATGGCTATGATGAGTGTGGTTACTTAACCCAACAGGCTCAGGGCTTATCCCTTGGATTTGGGATTAAGGAAGAAGAACGTCATGTTCGACACCAAGATATTTACCAACAAGGGCATCAACTCAATCGCCTTAACGACAACCATTATCGCTACGACAAAGCTGGCAGATTAACCGAAAAAACCGAAATCCGAGACGGTTTTCGTAAACAAACCACCTACTTCCGCTGGAATGCGAATAATCAACTCACGGGCATCACCAACAATCAAGGCGAAGTGTGGTATTATCAATACGATGCCCTTGGGCGACGGATTTCAAAAGCATGTCCGCAACAACAGCTGAGAATCACCTACCTGTGGGACGGCGACCAACTGGCTTACACCCAAACCGTTAAACAAGACAAACTGATAAGCCAACGCCACAGCGTGTTTCACGGCTGGCAACTCATCGCCCAACAGGACTGTTATCAGCAAAGCCAACAAACTCTAGACGGCAATAAAACTGAATGGAAGCATGAAACCCACTATGCCATCACTCAACCCAATGGCAAAGTGCTAGGTTTGCTCAGCCCAGAAGGCAAACTGAAATGGAAAGATGAAAAGCGAAGCGTATGG
Source organism: Pasteurella pantherarum (assembly GCF_049670885.1). Lineage (GTDB taxonomy): Bacteria > Pseudomonadota > Gammaproteobacteria > Enterobacterales > Pasteurellaceae > Pasteurella. The sequence goes on from NZ_CP187173.1 coordinate 312,683, forward strand.
GGATTACTGTTCCCAAATGATTATCGCAAAACCAGCCCGCTAGACCCACAGTTTTTATTTGCAGGGCAATATACTGACCAAGAAAGTGGCTTAGCCTATAACCGCTTCAGATATTATGACCCAGAGAGTGGGAATTATATTTCGAGTGACCCGATTGGGTTGAGTGGCGGGGAACAACCTTATCGTTATGTACATAATGTTTTAGATTTTCTTGATCCGTTTGGGTTGGCTGGGTGTTCTACTACATTAGGTAAAAATATGATGGAATCGATGGGACTTTCTCGTTCTACATCATGGGCAGGACATCAAGCTCACCATATAATTCCTGTTCAGTTGATTAACCATCCTGCATTGAAAAAACTTGGTTATAACATAGATGAAGCCGCGAATGGTATATTTTTACGAACAGTCGATGACAAAGTTAGCGCAATGTCTAGACACCAAGGCAATCATGATGGTTATACAAGAGCAATTAAAGATGCTCTTGATAAAATAGATTTAAATGGAGATATAGCCAAACAAGTCAGTCAAATACAAGAGATGGCAAGAAAAGGTCTATCAAATGGTATGCCTATTAGAGCGTTAGATTTACATCCATCAGGAGGTATTCTTGGTAATAATCGTGCGTATCAATTATGGTCAAAAATATTAAATTAATGGAGTAATGTATGAGTTATACTGAAGACTTTAAAGAACCAATTGAGTTAATTTTTTCAGAAAAATTATTATCTGGCAATAACACATCAAAAAAAACATCCAAAAATAATATTATTGATGACTTTTTTTCAGGTGAAACATGGTCTATAAGCCATTTAATTGATAATGAAGTTTCTAAATTTAGATTTCATTCAGACTACGATAAAAGTGAAATTAAAATTGATAATTTATTAAATACTTTCAATGAAAAGTTAGAAAAAAAATATTTCATGTACAGAAAATCAAAAATAAAAAAAGAAAATTCAGCATTTGATGATTTTTTCTTTTCTATTTTCGATGAAGTTTATAACCATTTGAGGATAATCGCTATACATAGAGCCATATATGGTATTAATGAAAACTCTTTATTGGAAAAAGTATTTTCAATCTATAAAGATGGATTATTACCATATAAATTTAAATCTGATATTTTCTATACATTCAATCCTATAATATTAAAATAATTCAATATTTCAGGTTCACAATCAAAATCATGAGCAGGAGCGTTATGGCTATGATGAGTGTGGTTACTTAACTCAACAGGCTCAGGGCTTATCCCTTGGATTTGGGATTAAGGAAGAAGAACGTCATGTTCGACACCAAGATATTTACCAACAAGGGCATCAACTCAATCGCCTTAACGACAACCATTACCGCTACGACAAAGCTAGCAGATTAACCGAAAAAACCGAAATCCGAGACGGTTTTCGTAAACAAACCACCTACTTCCGTTGGAATGCCAATAATCAACTCACGGGCATTACCAACAATCAAGGTGAAGTGTGGTATTATCAATACGATGCCCTTGGACGACGGATTTCAAAAGCATGTCCGCAACAGCAGCTGAGAATCACCTACCTGTGGGACGGCGACCAACTGGCTTACACCCAAACCGTTAAACAAGACAAACTAGTAAGCCAACGCCACAGCGTGTTTAACGGCTGGCAACTCATCGCCCAACAGGACTGTTATCAGCAAAGCCAACAAACTCTAGACGGCAATAAAACTGAATGGAAGCATGAAACCCACTATGCCATCTGCCAACCAAACGGACAAGTGCTTGCCTTGCTCAACCAACAAGGCAAACTGAAATGGAAAGACGAAAAGCGAAGCGTATGGGGATTACTATTCCCAAATGACTATCGCAAAACCAGCCCGCTAGACCCACAGCTTTTATTTGCAGGACAATACACCGACCCAGAAAGTGGCTTAGCCTATAACCGCTTTAGATACTATGACCCAGAGAGTGGGAATTATATTTCGAGTGACCCGATTGGGTTGAATGGTGGGGAACAGCCTTATCGTTATGTACATAATGTTTTAGATTTTCTTGATCCGTTTGGGCTGGCAGTCTGTCCGTTACAAAAACTAAAAGAAAAAGGATATACAGGCGTTAGAAAAACCCCAAATGGTGGCTTAGACTATTCAAAAAGTAATGCTTTATATACCAATCAGAAGAGAAGCGATGTAAATCCAATACAACGAATTGAATATACAGGCAATTACCATAAGGATTTCGAACTCGCAAATATGGCTGCATTAGGGCAAAAATCGACGCCCAAAGGGTATACTTGGCATCATCTTGATGATTATGATCCCGTTACAAATAGCGGGACTATACAGCTAGTGAAGACAGAAGCTCACACAGGCATACCGCATCGCGGTGGCGTTGCTCAATATAAAGAAGCGACTGGTAATTCGTATGTATTTAAACTTTGGTAGGAGAAATTATAATGTTAGAACTTTTAGAGCAAGAATATCCCATTACAGAAAATGATTTTAACGAATTTGAGAAATTTTTAAAAAAAACTCTCCCTTTGGAAATGAAAGAGTTTTATTTAAAATATAATGGGGGGCAACCTAGTCCGTCCTGTGTTCACGATGAAAATCATCTTTTCCCTGTAAGTGCTTTTTATTCAATAGAAGAAATGAAAAAGAGTTTAGACTGGTTTGACGATGAGAGCTTACCTGATGAATTCAAAAAAGGAGATCTGTTAGCCTTTGCCTATTTTCCAGGAAATGGTAATTATTCTTTATCGTTAAGAAAAAATGATTATGGAAAAGTGTATTTTTATGTGTTAGAAGAAAAAGCTACTATCTATGGCGAATGGAATTCTTTTAAAGAATTTATTAATAATTTTGTTGAAGATACAGAGGAATAATCCCCCGATGCCACTCGTTGATAACGAGTGGCTTATTCTTTTTCTTCACAGAAAGCGGTCACTTTCTCTTTAAATTTTGCACTTTTTTAGAATAAAGTGACCCCTTGTAGTCTAGTAGCACAATTCAAACAAAGGTTACCGCTACGACAAAGCTGGCAGATTAACCGAAAAAACCGAAATCCGAGACGGTTTTCGCAAACAAACCACCTACTTCCGTTGGAATGCGAATAATCAACTCACGGGCATCACCAACAACCAAGGTGAAGTGTGGTATTATCAATACGATGCCCTTGGGCGACGGATTTCAAAAGCATGTCCGCAACAACAGCTGAAAATCACCTACCTGTGGGACGGCGACCAACTGGCTTACACCCAAACCGTTAAACAAGACAAACTGATAAGCCAACGCCACAGCGTGTTTCACGGCTGGCAACTCATCGCCCAACAGGACTGTTATCAGCAAAGCCAACAAACCCTAGACGGCAATAAAACTGAATGGAAGCATGAAACCCACTATGCCATCACTCAACCCAATGGCAAAGTGCTTGGCTTACTCAGCCCAGAAGGCAAACTGAAATGGAAAGATGAGAAGCGAAGTGTATGGGGCTTACTATTCCCAAATGACTATCGCAAAACCAGCCCGCTAGACCCACAGCTTTTATTTGCAGGGCAATATTCCGACCCAGAAAGTGGCTTAGCTTATAACCGCTTTCGGTATTATGAGCCTGAGAGTGGGAATTATATTTCGAGTGACCCGATTGGGTTGAATGGTGGGGAGCAGCCTTATCGTTATGTACATAATGTTTTAGATTTTGCTGACTATTTCGGATTGACAACTTGTTGGACTAAAAAAGGGCGAATAAAAGATGCTGGGCTCCCGACAAAAGGAAAAATCAGATACATACCGCCAAAAAATTGGCAACCATCTATGCCATTACCTCGAAAGAATGGTGGGTATATTGATAAGTTTGGTAATGTGTGGACAAAAGGACCACCTAGAACTGCTGGAGAAGCTTTTGAATGGGATGTTCAATTATCAAAAATAGGAAAAGAGAACATAGGTTGGTTAACTAGGGATGGCTCTCATGCAAATGTTTCATTATTGGGAAGAATAACACATAGATGATAACAGTTAATATAAGATTATTTTTATATGATAATTCGGAAAAAGCGAAAAGTAAAATTATTAAAAAATTATCATCAGTATTGAATAACTATTCAATAACTGTAGATGACATCAATATCCAAATAATATTTAATACTAAATCTTGGGAATTACAAATTTATGAAATCTTAAAAATATGTAACTTGCTTGGTAGGGAATGGAATCTTTATGGTAATATAGAAGAAACGTTTGAGGCTTGGTCTAATTCACCTAAATTGGTTGGTGTTCAGTCTTTACATGTATATTGTGATAATCCTGTTATTTATAATGAAACATATTATGCATATATAAATAACTTATCTTAATAATTATAAATATAAAGCTCAGTGCAAAAGTGTGGGAAATCCACCGCACTTTTAATCACGGCTTTATCTTAAACCCGGATGCCGCTCGTTTATAACGAGTGGCTTACTCTTTTTCTTCACAATAAGCGGTCACTTTCCCTTTAAATTTTGCACTTTTTTAGAATAAAGTAACCCCTTGTAGACGGACAAATACTCGCCCTTCTCAATCCACAAGACAAAAAAGTTTGAGCGAAAGCAAAAAGCACCCTTTGGGGATTACTGTTCCCAAATGACTATCGCAAAATCAGCCCGCTAGACCCACAGCTTTTATTTGCAGGGCAATATTCCGACCCAGAAAGTGGCTTAGCCTATAACCGCTTCAGATACTATGACCCAGAGAGTGGGAATTATATCAGCTCAGATCCGATTGGGTTGAATGGTGGGGAACAGCCTTATCGTTATGTACATAATGTTTTAGATTTTCTTGATCCGTTTGGGTTGGCTGGGTGTAGTTCTTATTTAAAAAAATGGGGAAAAGGAAGAGAAGGATTTAAAAACTTCTGGGATAATTCAAGTTATGATGAATTTATGGAAGCTTGGAATAATAAATCTTTTAGAGATAACATCAAAACTAGATTAAGAGCTAATGGATTAACCATTGGTGGTGGTTATCACGAATGGTTGCCTGTATCTCAAGCGGATAAATTTAAACAAATGGGGGTGTCATTCGATGATTATATGAAATGGAGAACACCTACAAACCAAGTAGGATTTCTTGATAATTTAGGAAACTTTGGTACACACACACCAACAACATCAGCATCAAGCTTAGCTCACAAAGAATTAATTGGAATTGCAGGCAGAGTAAATTCAATATCTGACTATATCAAATATGTTCGAAAATGGAGCCAACGAAGACTTCCTAATGGAGTTTCCGATTTACCTTTTTAATTAGTTTGGAGATTTAGTATGAATACTGTTTCAATTTGGGTTGCTGAAAACATCACATTCGAATTAGCTTATTCTCTTTTTGTATATAATCCTAAAAAAAGTAAGATAAATTGTTCTAAATTTAAAAAATTATTTGATATAAAAAACACTACTTTCTTTGATGAAGAACATGTTTACATAGTTGATGAAATATTAAATGGCATAAGCATAGAGCATTTAGATAAAATTTTAGAAAAGTATGGTTTTATTGAAATTTACGGTAATTTGAAAAGTAAATTATCTAAACTTAATATTTATCAAATTAATTACATGGTAATAACACCCGATTTCGAATATAACGGCACTATTTTGGAAGTTGATGGAATTAAATTTATAGGTGCCTTTTCTTATGAATTTAATGATGACTTCTTGGATTGGTTGTTTAATGAGTAGCACCCCCGATGCCACTCATTTATAACGAGTGGCTTACTCTTTTTCTTCACAACAAGCGGTCACTTTCTCTCTAAATTTTACATTTTTTTAGAATAAAGTGACCCGTTGTAGTTAGGCTTATGGCAATACCAAACTAGCTACGCCATCTTCCAACCAAACGGACAAGTGCTTGCCTTGCTTAACCCACAAGGTAAAAAAGTTTGGGCGAAAGAAAAAAGCACCCTTTGGGGCTTACTGTTCCCAAATGACTATCGCAAAACCAGCCCGCTAGACCCACAGCTTTTATTTGCAGGGCAATATACTGACCAAGAAAGTGGCTTAGCCTATAACCGCTTTCGGTATTATGACCCTGAGAGTGGGAATTATATTTCGAGTGACCCGATTGGGTTACAAGGTGGAGAACGACCGTTTGGGTATGTGGGCAATCCGCTGGATTGGGTGGATTTGTTTGGGTTGGCTGGGTGTAAAGATGTTAAATTTAAACGCTGGAAACCTAGTGATGCAATTGATAAACCATTACCGAATGGAGCTAATCCGTCTTGGAATACAGTTAGATCGCGATATTGGAAAAATAGATACCATGCAAGCCAAGGCACAGGAGAATTTTCAGCTTCTAATATGCAAAGAATGAAGAAAGGGAGAGCTCCATTAGATGCCAACGGTAACCCAATGGAATTACATCATCATATTCCTCAAAGGTATCAACACCCAAATAGACATAGTCCTAATAATCTGAGAGAAGTAACGAGAGAGCAACACGCTTCCTTAGATCCATTTAGAAATTTAGGAGATTAAAAATGAATAATGCTTTATTAAAAATTAAAGAGTTTATTGAACATCAGATTACTCCAAAGGAGTTTGAAAGATTGATTTACAGTTCAGAGGGTTTAAAAGGTCTTATTGAGGAGTATGCTGATTATCAAGATTACATGAATGGTCTTTCTGCATATGAATATTTAACAACATTAAATTTCAGCAAAATTGAACATATAGTAAATGCAATTGATATATTGGAAAAAATTCTAAATAAAAATAAAGTTTCTTATAAATCAGATGATTATTACCAAAAAAAATTTAATTTAGTCCTAGATGCTATTCCATCTTGGGTTCCCGATCATATTGATTTGATTAACAGCTTATATGAACAATACAAACCTAATAAAACTTCAGAATTTAAAAAAGTAATTTTAGATACTTTTATTTGTTACAATAAAAAACCCAAATGGCTTCAGTCACCTGATTGGATAATAAATGAAAACAATCAACCAATGATTTTTATTGAGCAAATTGATGTAAGTAAAATTTATCATGATAAGACTTTTTTATACGTTTTCTTAGATAAAGAAAAAGATATGTATCACTTTTTAAGGCAATCGGCTTAATACTAAACGAGTTATAGAAAGAGACCCCCTGATGCCGCTCGTTTATAACGAGTGGCTTACTCTTTTTCTCCACAACAAGCGGTCACTTTCTCTCTAAATTTTGCACTTTTTTAGAATAAAGTGACCCCTTGTAGACGAACAAATACTCGCCCTGCTTAACCCACAAGGCAAAAAAGTTTGGGCGAAAGAAAAAAGCACCCTTTGGGGTTTGCTAGGGGGAAACACCCCGGATGCCGCTCGTTTATAACGAGTGGCTTACTCTTTTTCTTCACAACAAGCGGTCACTTTCTCTTTAAGTTTCGCACTTTTTTGGAATAAAGTGACCCCTTGTCGTCTCGAGTGATAACGCTAAATTATCTCTATTTCACCCCTCCCCTGCTCGTTAATTAACCATGTACTTTCCTCTTCATTCATCATAAACTATGTCTTATTTTTATTGATATTTTCTGTCTTTACATAAAAGAGACAAGCTATGGCAGATTCTCCCGACATCGTCCAGCGTATCACTCAACGCATCAATGCCTTTCCTCGCTCTACCATACAGCTTGGAGCACCGTGTGATGTCGTCATGCCTGCCGCTCGGGTCGGGGATACCATTAAACATAAAAGTTTTTTGGCTGCTTTAGCTGGGGCGGTTGTGGGAGCGATGGTCAGTGCCACACCCTATTTATTATGTGGGTTATTAGGTCCACTCGGTGTGGCAGTAAGGATTGCATTGACAATTTCTGATTTAGTTGATGATAATCCCGAACCCAGTTGGGCAGAAAAAGCAGCCAAAGCAACATAAAATTTTCTCAATGATTGTTTTGATGCCCCTGATGGCACGATTGCCATAGGAAATCCCTCCGTTTTAGCCAATGGAAAACCCATTGCAACAACACTAATTCCAAACGCCATTGCCTGTAATAACCACGACTTACAAATGATTGCCGAAGGTAGTGAAAGTGCATTCGTTGCAGATAAAAATATTGCAAGAAAAGGCGATAAAACCACTTGTGGTGCAATTATCCAAACAGGTTCACCCAATGTCTTTATCGGTTTGGGGAAAGCTCAGGTTGCCAAGATTGCAGATGAATTTTCATTTGTTGAAAAAACGCTTTTAGTTGCGGTAGATATGGGATTCCCACTCTCGAAGAAAACAATGAAAAATGGGTTGGGGAAAATTAGGTTGGGGATCGATGAGTTTAGTAAGGGAATTAAAAAGTCTATTGTTAAATCTAAAAATACTAAAGTGAAAGGTGGAGCATATAAAAATTTAGATTTTGACAACTCTCCTCATCCAACACTAAAAAATACAACTATGGAACAAAAGCATCATATGCCAAGTCAATCTGCAGGTAATAAAGGAACTAATGGTGGTGCATTAACAATGGAAACAAACGATCATAAACAAACAGCCTCTTTTGATAATATTGCTGGCTCTAAAGATTATAGGAATAAACAAAAAGGTTTAATTGCAAACGGAAAGTTTCAAGAAGCCTTTCAAATGGATGTTGATGATATTAGGCGAAAATTTGGAGACAAATATGATGATGGTATAGAGCAATTAACACAATGGTATAAAAAACAGGGTAAAATAAAGTAGGAGAATATATGTTTATAATAAACTCTTTTGTAAATGTTGGTGATTTATATTTTGGAATGGATAGAGATTTCATAAATAAAAATATATTAAATAGTGTGAGATTTACTTCTAGCGAAAATGAAAACGTTTATACCTCAGAAAAATCTACTAATGATTTTTTTGACAACGGTATTGCGTTAGGATATATGAATAAAGACTTTAGGCTAAAATATATTCTGTTTACCGGTTGTTCTGTATATTTTAATGGTAAAGATTTATCTGATATGAATTACTCAGATTGCTTAAAATATCTATCACAATTCGATAGAAATATTGAAGAAGAAGAATATGTAGGTTTTATAAGCTACGAATTAGGGATTGCCATTTATGCTCCTAATGCTACAGAAGATCCTGATACTATGATTGAGTGTATTACAGTTGCAGAAAAAGGATACTTTGAAACAGAGAATGGGAAAGTATAATACAAGCGGTCAAATTCTCCACTTATTTTACAAAGATGAAGCCTCATCACATCGTCCAAATCATCGCTCACACTGGGGCATATTTCACATTAAGAAATCTGCCTCCTTTCTCTTGTTCTTTTCCAAGCAATAGTTACATTCGTCGCTTTACCCCAGCCAAAGATAAAATCGTTCGTGGCGATCCCATCGATGTATTAAGCGGTCAAGTCGTTGAACAGCGAGTGGATTTCACCCTCGGGCAAACTATTCCCCTTTCCTTTATTCGCACTTGGGCAAGAAGCAAAGAAAACGATTTTGCCGATGGCTTATGTGGGCGTTATTGGGTCGATAATTTCTCAGAATATGCCGAAGTCTCAGATAATGGGCAACAGATTAACATCGCGACCTGTGAAGGCACTTATTTACGTTTTGCTCTGCCTCAGGGGGCAACGGGTGCGGTGAATCCTGACCATCCCGACTATACGCTGATTCGCCACCGAGACTATCTTGAGTTATTCCATCGTGAAACGCAACTTGCCAAACTTTTCTATTTTTCTGAAGTGCCTCAACTCAATCCAGATGATGAGCCAAGCGGTACAGAGACAAACGCCGATGCCGATTTCACCTATCCACCGCTAACCGATGGTCGTTACTTAATTTCCGCTTGGTTAGATACGTTTGATAATGCCGTACAGTTTCATTATAACGAACACTCGTGGTTGGAAGCGGTTTCACATACCGACGGCATTCTTCTCACCCTGAGCTACCAAGACGAGTGGCTACACCAAATTACTCGTATCGATAACGGACAACAGGAAGTATTGGTAACCTATCAGCAAAATGAGCAAGGGGCGTTAGTGGAAAGCGATGCCTTGCTCGACTTCCATTTATTCTATGACTATGACGATAATTTTAATCTTACCCGTTGGGCAGATAACGATAAAACTTGGGTTACCTATGAATATGACCCACAAGGGCGAGTGATTCACAGTATTGGGGCTGAAGGATTTTACCCTGTTTGGTTTCGTTATGAAGAGCATCGCACCACGGTGCTAGACAGCCAACAACGTGCCACCGTCTATGACTATGACAGTCATCTCATGAAACCCCTCACCATTACCTCACCGAGTGGGGCGAAAACGCAGTTTAAATACGACCGTTATGGCAATCTCCTTACACAAACCTTCCCAGATGGCAAACAAGTCACCTTTGACTACCTTGAACAAACAGGGTTAGTCACCTGCTTTACCGATACCGCAGGCAATCAATGGCATTATGACTATGATGAAAACGAGCAGCTGTGCAAACTGACTGACCCACTCGGGCGAGTTTGGACAAAAACAGAACAGCGTTCGCTGGCAAAAAACAGCGAAAATCCGACCGCATGTATCACCTTATTCACCGCCCCTGATGGCACCACGACAGAGTTTGTGCGTAATCAATATGGTTTATTAACCGAGGTAAAAAGCACCTTCGGTAAACAGCAACACGCCGAGCATTTTCACTACGACCCAAGGCATCGCCTTGTGGAAAGTCAGGATGCTGAACAACGCCGTATTCAGTTAAGCTATGACAATCAAGACCGTCTCACTCGCTTTACCAATGCACGAGGGCACCAATGGCAGTATGGCTACACGCCACAGCATAAACTGACACGCATTGCCCGACCAAACCAAAGCGAAGAAAAGCAACAATATGACCGACACGGTAACCTGATTCGTTATACCGATGCCAATGGGGTGGATTGGCAGTTAAACTACGGGGCGTTTGACTTGCTCATCGAGAAAATCGATGGTGAAGGCAACCGTTGGCGATATGATTATGACAAAGACAGTCTACACCTAAGCCAAGTCACTAACCCGAAAGGTGAAACCTACCGCTACACCTTCAACGAAAGCGGGCAAGTGGTAGAAGAAATCGATTTTGCCAATCATCGTTGGCGTTATACCTATAACGACAATGGCACCTTAAGCACGCTCACGGATGGCGAAGGCAATGTAAACCATTATGAATACGACAGTGCTAACCATCTCATTCGCCTGATGACGGCAGATGATACCTTTGTCTACCACTATGACAAGGTGGGACGAGTGACTGCCATTCAAAGCCTACAGGGTGAGTTGCAGTTTGAATACGACCTCAAAGACCGCATTATCAAAGAAGTGCAAAACGTGGGTGAAATCCACCGCACTTATGATGATGAAACCCAAACCCTGACTCGCACCTTATTCATTAAAGACGAGCAAGGGCAACTTAACACCACCTCACCGATTATCACCACCTTCAAATACAACGCTGTGGGTGAGTTGATTCAATTGGATTTACCGGCTCACGCAAGCCATAACGAAACAAATCACCACAATACAACGGGTCAAAAAAACGCATTATTTTTCCAATACGACCAAAACGGCAATGAAATCCACCGCTACTCTCCTCAAGGGTTTATACTCAACCAACGTTTTGATGAGATGGATTGCTTGATTCAACAGCGAGCGGGTTGGGAGCCGAGTGCTTTTTTTGATAAACACGAACTGCGTGCCACAGGGATTGATGCCCCAAGTTTTGCCGAAGTCAACCAACGCTATGGCTACGATAAGGCTTTAAACACGATTGAAACCAAAGACAAAGGCGAGCAACGTTATTTTACCCTCAATAAAAACAACCAAATCACTCAGGTTCACAATCAAAATCATGAGCAGGAGCGTTATGGTTATGATGAGTGTGGTTACTTAACCCAACAGGCTCAGGGCTTATCCCTTGGATTTGGGATTAAGGAAGAAGAACGTCATGTTCGACACCAAGATATTTACCAACAAGGGCATCAACTCAACCGCCTTAACGACAACCATTATCGCTACGACAAAGCTGGCAGATTAACCGAAAAAACCGAAATCCGAGACGGTTTTCGCAAACAAACCACCTACTTCCGCTGGAATGCGAATAATCAACTCACGGGCATAACCAACAATCAAGGTGAAGTGTGGTATTATCAATACGATGCCCTTGGGCGACGCATTTCAAAAGCATGTCCACAACAGCAGCTGAGAATCACCTACCTGTGGGACGGCGACCAACTGGCTTACACCCAAACCGTTAAACAAGACAAACTGGTAAGCCAACGCCACAGCGTGTTTCACGGCTGGCAACTCATCGCCCAACAAGACCGTTATCAGCAAAGCCAACAAACCCTAGACGGCAATAAAACTGAATGGAAGCATGAAACCCACTATGCCATCACTCAACCCAATGGCAAAGTGCTTGCCTTGCTCAACCAACAAGGCAAACTGAAATGGAAAGACGAAAAGCGAAGCGTATGGGGATTACTGTTCCCAAATGATTATCGCAAAACCAGCCCGCTAGACCCACAGCTTTTATTCGCAGGGCAATATTCCGACCAAGAAAGTGGCTTAGCCTATAACCGCTTTCGGTATTATGAGCCAGAGAGTGGGAATTATATCAGCTCAGATCCGATTGGGTTGAATGGTGGAGAACAGCCTTATCGTTACACTCAAAATACGATGGATTGGGCTGATCCGTTTGGCTTATCCAGTTGCCAACTGAGCAAAGCGATGGAAAATGCTGGCATAGTGAGACCAAAACACTCAGCCGCACATCATATTGTCCCCGAAACAGCAACAAGTGCAGAACCAGCCAGAAAAATTCTTAAAAAACACGACATTGATATTAATTCAGAATTCAATGGAGTGTTTTTACCTAGCCGAGCCAATACCGACAACTTACCTGGCATTTTACATAATGGCAGACACCCTAATGAATATATCAATGCGATAAATGCTCGAATTAAAAAGGCTGATCAATTAGGTGGTAGAGCAGCTATTATTGAAGAACTAGATAATATTAGAACGATTTTAACTAATGCCCCAAGAAACAGTAATTGGAGAACCGTACTATGACAAAAATATATCAATTAGCCTCTAGTTATGGCGATATTTGTTTTTTTATAGAAGACTGTCCTGAGGAACAAGACAGTATTCTGAATATTGCGATGGATAGAGAATGGCAGCCTTTTGAAGATTATAATCCGATTACTTTGGAACTGCATCGAAGTGATACAGGCAAAAAAAATTATCAGTTTGATTTTAGTGGATCACTCAACCCTTTTTTAGTGTTTAGTGAAAAAGCTCAAAAAGCCTTAGAGCCCATTTTAGCCCCTAGAGGGCAATTTTTAGAGGTTATAACAGACAGTAAACGCAAGAAATTTATTGGCTATTACCCCACCAATGTTTACCCGAAAGGGATATTGGATTTAGAGCATTCGGACTATATTGAATATCCGAATGGACTTTTGGTTCGTAAAGCAGTACTTATTAAAGAAAAAATCCCTGATGAATATCTCTTTACTATTGAAGAGGATACGTCAATAGTTTTTGTTACTGAAAAATTTAAACAATTAGTGGAAGAGCATGAGCTTATTGGGTTTAAATTTTCCGATTACAATGAAATCGTGGTGAGATAATACGCCCCCTGATGCCGCTCGTTTATAACGAGTGGCTTACTTTTTTTCTTCACAGAAAGTGGTCACTTTCTCTTTAAATTTTGCACTTTTTTAGAATAAAGTGACCCCTTGTCGTCTCGAGTGATGATGCGAAATCATCTCTATGCCAAACCCTCCCGGCTCATTAATTAGCCATGTACTTTTATCTCCATTCATCATAAACTATGTCTTATTTTTATTGATATTGACTTTCCTGACATAAAAAAGACAGGCTATGGCAGATTCCCCCGACATCGTCCAGCGTATCACTCAACGCATCAATGCCTTTCCTCGCTCTACCATGCAGCTCGGGGCACCGTGTGATGTCGTCATGCCTGCCGCTCGGGTCGGAGATATCATCAATCATACTAGCTTTTGGTCTGCCTTAGCCGGTGCCGTGGTCGGGGCTTGCATTACCGCGGGGATTTTTGCACTCGCCTCGGTTGCCGTCGCTGCTGTGGGTATCACTGGCGGTTTAGCTGCCCCTATTGCTGCCGCTGTACTGGGAGGTGTCGCCACTTGGGCTGTTTCTGATGGTATAGAAAAAATCACCTCCGCCGTCACTAACTTTGTAAATGAAGCTATTGGCGGTGAACCCTCTGGGCCTATTTCCAAAGGGGCTGATAATGTTTTCGTCAACGGCAAACCCTTAGCGATGGTGGATTTAGCATTAAGCGTTGCCTGTACAAGACACTCCCCCGAACAAAAAATTGCACAAGGCAGCGAAACCGTCTTTGTCCATAATAAAGCCGTTGCCCGCAAAGGGGATAAAACCGAATGCAGTGCAACTATCGCTGAAGGCTCTCCTAATGTCTTTATCGGTTCTGGACAAGTCACCTATTTAGAAATGAAGTCTGAGTTTACTGGTTTTCAACGAGCATTACTGTTTGCTGTAGAGTTTGTTATTCCTCCAACCGCCCTATTTGGTAAAGGAATCGGGAAAGGATTGGCCAACTTAGGAAAAGCATTAGTCACAAAAGGCCCGCGTGCTGGTGCTGCATTAGCAGCAAAAATGGCAGGAAGAGCAGCAAAAGGCATTGCGAAAAGTGCCACTCGTAAAGCACAGCAAGCCACAAAACTGGCTAAAGCTGCAGGACGCGGTATGGCTAAGGGGGCAAAAGCGGTCGAGCGTGGCGTGGCTAAAGGGGCAAAAGCAGTCGGTAGTGGAATTGGGAAAGGTGTTAAGCAAGCAGGTAAGATTGCACGCGGAAAAACCTTAGGTTGTGCCAAGTGTGCATTTAAAGAGAATACTGGAATAAAACGCTTTAGCGAAGCCGTGAAAAAGTTTTTCAAAGGCGACCCCATCGATGTATTAAGCGGTCAAGTCGTTGAACAGCGAGTGGATTTCACCCTCGGGCAAACTATTCCCCTTTCCTTTATTCGCACTTGGGCAAGAAGCAAAGAAAACGATTTTGCCGATGGCTTATGTGGGCGTTATTGGGTCGATAATTTCTCAGAATATGCCGAAGTCTCAGATAATGGGCAACAGATTAACATCGCGACCTGTGAAGGCACTTATTTACGTTTTGCTCTGCCTCAGGGGGCAACGGGTGCGGTGAATCCTGACCATCCCGACTATACGCTGATTCGCCACCGAGACTATCTTGAGTTATTCCATCGTGAAACGCAACTTGCCAAACTTTTCTATTTTTCTGAAGTGCCTCAACTCAATCCAGATGATGAGCCAAGCGGTACAGAGACAAACGCCGATGCCGATTTCACCTATCCACCGCTAACCGATGGTCGTTACTTAATTTCCGCTTGGTTAGATACGTTTGATAATGCCGTACAGTTTCATTATAACGAACACTCGTGGTTGGAAGCGGTTTCACATACCGACGGCATTCTTCTCACCCTGAGCTACCAAGACGAGTGGCTACACCAAATTACTCGTGTCGATAACGGACAACAGGAAGTATTGGCAACCTATCAGCAAAATGAGCAAGGGGCGTTAGTGGAAAGCGATGCCTTGCTCGACTTCCATTTATTTTATGACTATGACGAGAGGTTTAATCTCACCCGTTGGGCAGATAACGATAAAACTTGGGTTACCTATGAATATGACCCACAAGGGCGAGTGATTCACAGTATTGGGGCTGAAGGATTTTACCCTGTTTGGTTTCATTATGAAAACAATCGCACCACGGTGTTAGACAGCCAACAACGTGCCACCGTCTATGACTATGACAGTCATCTCATGAAACCCCTCACCATTACCTCACCGAGTGGGGCGAAAACGCAGTTTAAATACGACCGTTATGGCAATCTCCTCACGCAAACCTTCCCAGATGGCAAACAAGTCACCTTTGACTACCTTGAACAAACAGGGTTAGTCACCTGCTTTACCGATACCGCAGGCAATCAATGGCATTATGACTATGATGAAAACGAGCAGCTGTGCAAACTGACTGACCCACTCGGGCGAGTTTGGACAAAAACAGAACAGCGTTCGCTGGCAAAAAACAGCGAAAATCCGACCGCATGTATCACCTTATTCACCGCCCCTGATGGCACCACGACAGAGTTTGTGCGTAATCAATATGGTTTATTAACCGAGGTAAAAAGCACCTTCGGTAAACAGCAACACGCCGAGCATTTTCACTACGACCCAAGGCATCGCCTTGTGGAAAGTCAGGATGCTGAACAACGCCGTATTCAGTTAAGCTATGACAATCAAGACCGTCTCACTCGCTTTACCAATGCACGAGGGCACCAATGGCAGTATGGCTACACGCCACAGCATAAACTGACACGCATTGCCCGACCAAACCAAAGCGAAGAAAAGCAACAATATGACCGACACGGTAACCTGATTCGTTATACCGATGCCAATGGGGTGGATTGGCAGTTAAACTACGGGGCGTTTGACTTGCTCATCGAGAAAATCGATGGTGAAGGCAACCGTTGGCGATATGATTATGACAAAGACAGTCTACACCTAAGCCAAGTCACTAACCCGAAAGGTGAAACCTACCGCTACACCTTCAACGAAAGCGGGCAAGTGGTAGAAGAAATCGATTTTGCCAATCATCGTTGGCGTTATACCTATAACGACAATGGCACCTTAAGCACGCTCACGGATGGCGAAGGCAATGTAAACCATTATGAATACGACAGTGCTAACCATCTCATTCGCCTGATGACGGCAGATGATACCTTTGTCTACCACTATGACAAGGTGGGACGAGTGACTGCCATTCAAAGCCTACAGGGTGAGTTGCAGTTTGAATACGACCTCAAAGACCGCATTATCAAAGAAGTGCAAAACGTGGGTGAAATCCACCGCACTTATGATGATGAAACCCAAACCCTGACTCGCACCTTATTTCTTAAAGACGAGCAAGGGCAACTTAACACCACCTCGCCGATTATCACCACCTTCAAATACAATGCCGTGGGTGAGTTGATTCAATTGGATTTACCCGAAACAAAGGGTCAAAAACACGGATTATTTTTCCAATACGACCAAAACGGCAATGAAATCCACCGCTACTCTCCTCAAGGTTTTATACTCAACCAACGTTTTGATGAGATGGATTGCTTGATTCAACAGCGAGCAGGTTGGGAGCCGAGTGCTTTTTTTGATAAACACGAACTGCGCGCCACAGGGATTGATGCCCCAAGTTTTGCCGAAGTCAACCAACGCTATGGCTACGATAAGGCTTTAAACACGATTGAAACCAAAGACAAAGGCGAGCAACGTTATTTTACCCTCAATAAAAACAACCAAATCACTCAGGTTCACAATCAAAATCATGAGCAGGAGCGTTATGGCTATGATGAGTGTGGTTACTTAACCCAACAGGCTCAGGGCTTATCCCTTGGATTTGGGATTAAGGAAGAAGAACGTCATGTTCGACACCAAGATATTTACCAACAAGGGCATCAACTCAATCGCCTTAACGACAACCATTATCGCTACGACAAAGCTGGCAGATTAACCGAAAAAACCGAAATCCGAGACGGTTTTCGTAAACAAACCACCTACTTCCGCTGGAATGCGAATAATCAACTCACGGGCATCACCAACAATCAAGGCGAAGTGTGGTATTATCAATACGATGCCCTTGGGCGACGGATTTCAAAAGCATGTCCGCAACAACAGCTGAGAATCACCTACCTGTGGGACGGCGACCAACTGGCTTACACCCAAACCGTTAAACAAGACAAACTGATAAGCCAACGCCACAGCGTGTTTCACGGCTGGCAACTCATCGCCCAACAGGACTGTTATCAGCAAAGCCAACAAACTCTAGACGGCAATAAAACTGAATGGAAGCATGAAACCCACTATGCCATCACTCAACCCAATGGCAAAGTGCTAGGTTTGCTCAGCCCAGAAGGCAAACTGAAATGGAAAGATGAAAAGCGAAGCGTATGGGGATTACTGTTCCCAAATGATTATCGCAAAACCAGCCCGCTAGACCCACAGTTTTTATTTGCAGGGCAATATACTGACCAAGAAAGTGGCTTAGCCTATAACCGCTTCAGATACTATGACCCAGAGAGTGGGAATTATATTTCGAGTGACCCGATTGGGTTGAAGGGTGGGGAAACGCCTTATCGTTACACTCAAAATGCGATGGATTGGGTTGATGTTTTAGGGTTGGCAAGATGCCATGGATTACCATCAACAAGAAAGGCTGGTGGGACAGGGAAAGCTTATGATCCGATTAATGGACAGGGTCTGTATGTTCTGCGAGATCCAATCACAAACCAAATAAAATATGTTGGTCGGGGGGATGCTTATGCGAGGGGGATTGCTCATCAAAAATCTATAGATAAGAAACATCTTATTCAAGATGTTTTAGTTCCTAATAATTTAACAAAACAAGAAGCTAAATATTTAGAGCAAGCACTAATAGAGCATTTAGGCGGTGCAAAATCCACCAATCCATTAACAAATCTTATGAATAAAATTCGTTCTTATTCTCCTTCTAATCCAAACTCAGGAACATATAATGTTGCTGGTGATTCTTTAGATTGGGCTAACGAAATATTTAATGACGTACTAAAAAAATTATAAGGAGCATATCATGAAAAAATCTTTTAATGAAGGGGATTTATTTTTTATTTCCGAAATTAAAGTTGGATTTGAAACATTAAGTCTACATGACGGAAACCGTATTGGTAAACTGATTTATATATCGTCTCTTTTTAAAGATATGATTGGTTTCTTGCCTTCAAAGGAGACATTTAAGGAAATACCAACAAATCTAGAAAATATAGAGTTCTTAGATTATGTTATCTATACTGGAAATAGTGAACTAAAGAGAGGTAAGTGGAGTATTATAGGGCATAGTGATGTTACAGAGAGAGAAATTTTACTTACAACTCGTATCACTGGAAACCATCTTATGATAAAAGACCAAGAAATTCGGTTTTACACTGAAGAAGACCGTCAAAATTACCCTAGACAAGGGATTGCAGGCTTAGGGGCGGTATATTATTACCTGAATAATTTAGAAAAAATAATATAGCTCCTCGATGCCGCTCGTTTATAACGAGTGGCTTACTCTTTTTCTTCACAGCAAGCGGTCACTTTCTCTGAATTTTGCACTTTTTTAGAATAAAGTGACCCCTTGTAGTCTAGTGGCACAATTCAAACAAAGGTTACCGCTACGACAAAGCTGGCAGATTAACCGAAAAAACCGAAATCCGAGACGGTTTTCGCAAACAAACCACCTACTTCCGCTGGAATGCCAATAATCAACTCACGGGCATTACCAACAATCAAGGCGAAGTGTGGTATTATCAATACGATGCCCTTGGGCGACGGATTTCAAAAGCATGTCCGCAACAGCAGCTGAGAATCACCTACCTGTGGGACGGCGACCAACTGGCTTACACCCAAACTGTTAAACAAGACAAACTGATAAGCCAACGCCACAGCGTGTTTCACGGCTGGCAGCTCATCGCCCAACAAGACCGTTATCAGCAAAGCCAACAAACTCTAGACGGCAATAAAACTGAATGGAAGCATGAAACCCACTATGCCATCTGCCAACCAAACGGACAAGTGCTTGCCTTGCTCAACCAACAAGGCAAACTGAAATGGAAAGACGAAAAGCGAAGCGTATGGGGATTACTATTCCCAAATGACTATCGCAAAACCAGCCCGCTAGACCCACAGCTTTTATTTGCAGGACAATACACCGACCCAGAAAGTGGCTTAGCCTATAACCGCTTTAGATACTATGACCCAGAGAGTGGGAATTATATTTCGAGTGACCCGATTGGGTTGAATGGTGGGGAACAGCCTTATCGTTATGTACATAATGTTTTAGATTTTCTTGATCCGTTTGGGCTGGCAGTCTGTCCGTTACAAAAACTAAAAGAAAAAGGATATACAGGCGTTAGAAAAACCCCAAATGGTGGCTTAGACTATTCAAAAAGTAATGCTTTATATACCAATCAGAAGAGAAGCGATGTAAATCCAATACAACGAATTGAATATACAGGCAATTACCATAAGGATTTCGAACTCGCAAATATGGCTGCATTAGGGCAAAAATCGACGCCCAAAGGGTATACTTGGCATCATCTTGATGATTATGATCCCGTTACAAATAGCGGGACTATACAGCTAGTGAAGACAGAAGCTCACACAGGCATACCGCATCGCGGTGGCGTTGCTCAATATAAAGAAGCGACTGGTAATTCGTATGTATTTAAACTTTGGTAGGAGAAATTATAATGTTAGAACTTTTAGAGCAAGAATATCCCATTACAGAAAATGATTTTAACGAATTTGAGAAATTTTTAAAAAAAACTCTCCCTTTGGAAATGAAAGAGTTTTATTTAAAATATAATGGGGGGCAACCTAGTCCGTCCTGTGTTCACGATGAAAATCATCTTTTCCCTGTAAGTGCTTTTTATTCAATAGAAGAAATGAAAAAGAGTTTAGACTGGTTTGACGATGAGAGCTTACCTGATGAATTCAAAAAAGGAGATCTGTTAGCCTTTGCCTATTTTCCAGGAAATGGTAATTATTCTTTATCGTTAAGAAAAAATGATTATGGAAAAGTGTATTTTTATGTGTTAGAAGAAAAAGCTACTATCTATGGCGAATGGAATTCTTTTAAAGAATTTATTAATAATTTTGTTGAAGATACAGAGGAATAATCCCCCGATGCCACTCGTTGATAACGAGTGGCTTATTCTTTTTCTTCACAGAAAGCGGTCACTTTCTCTTTAAATTTTGCACTTTTTTAGAATAAAGTGACCCCTTGTAGTCTAGTAGCACAATTCAAACAAAGGTTACCGCTACGACAAAGCTGGCAGATTAACCGAAAAAACCGAAATCCGAGACGGTTTTCGCAAACAAACCACCTACTTCCGTTGGAATGCGAATAATCAACTCACGGGCATCACCAACAACCAAGGTGAAGTGTGGTATTATCAATACGATGCCCTTGGGCGACGGATTTCAAAAGCATGTCCGCAACAACAGCTGAAAATCACCTACCTGTGGGACGGCGACCAACTGGCTTACACCCAAACCGTTAAACAAGACAAACTGATAAGCCAACGCCACAGCGTGTTTCACGGCTGGCAACTCATCGCCCAACAGGACTGTTATCAGCAAAGCCAACAAACCCTAGACGGCAATAAAACTGAATGGAAGCATGAAACCCACTATGCCATCACTCAACCCAATGGCAAAGTGCTTGGCTTACTCAGCCCAGAAGGCAAACTGAAATGGAAAGATGAGAAGCGAAGTGTATGGGGCTTACTATTCCCAAATGACTATCGCAAAACCAGCCCGCTAGACCCACAGCTTTTATTTGCAGGGCAATATTCCGACCCAGAAAGTGGCTTAGCTTATAACCGCTTTCGGTATTATGAGCCTGAGAGTGGGAATTATATTTCGAGTGACCCGATTGGGTTGAATGGTGGGGAGCAGCCTTATCGTTATGTACATAATGTTTTAGATTTTGCTGACTATTTCGGATTGACAACTTGTTGGACTAAAAAAGGGCGAATAAAAGATGCTGGGCTCCCGACAAAAGGAAAAATCAGATACATACCGCCAAAAAATTGGCAACCATCTATGCCATTACCTCGAAAGAATGGTGGGTATATTGATAAGTTTGGTAATGTGTGGACAAAAGGACCACCTAGAACTGCTGGAGAAGCTTTTGAATGGGATGTTCAATTATCAAAAATAGGAAAAGAGAACATAGGTTGGTTAACTAGGGATGGCTCTCATGCAAATGTTTCATTATTGGGAAGAATAACACATAGATGATAACAGTTAATATAAGATTATTTTTATATGATAATTCGGAAAAAGCGAAAAGTAAAATTATTAAAAAATTATCATCAGTATTGAATAACTATTCAATAACTGTAGATGACATCAATATCCAAATAATATTTAATACTAAATCTTGGGAATTACAAATTTATGAAATCTTAAAAATATGTAACTTGCTTGGTAGGGAATGGAATCTTTATGGTAATATAGAAGAAACGTTTGAGGCTTGGTCTAATTCACCTAAATTGGTTGGTGTTCAGTCTTTACATGTATATTGTGATAATCCTGTTATTTATAATGAAACATATTATGCATATATAAATAACTTATCTTAATAATTATAAATATAAAGCTCAGTGCAAAAGTGTGGGAAATCCACCGCACTTTTAATCACGGCTTTATCTTAAACCCGGATGCCGCTCGTTTATAACGAGTGGCTTACTCTTTTTCTTCACAATAAGCGGTCACTTTCCCTTTAAATTTTGCACTTTTTTAGAATAAAGTAACCCCTTGTAGACGGACAAATACTCGCCCTTCTCAATCCACAAGACAAAAAAGTTTGAGCGAAAGCAAAAAGCACCCTTTGGGGATTACTGTTCCCAAATGACTATCGCAAAATCAGCCCGCTAGACCCACAGCTTTTATTTGCAGGGCAATATTCCGACCCAGAAAGTGGCTTAGCCTATAACCGCTTCAGATACTATGACCCAGAGAGTGGGAATTATATCAGCTCAGATCCGATTGGGTTGAATGGTGGGGAACAGCCTTATCGTTATGTACATAATGTTTTAGATTTTCTTGATCCGTTTGGGTTGGCTGGGTGTAGTTCTTATTTAAAAAAATGGGGAAAAGGAAGAGAAGGATTTAAAAACTTCTGGGATAATTCAAGTTATGATGAATTTATGGAAGCTTGGAATAATAAATCTTTTAGAGATAACATCAAAACTAGATTAAGAGCTAATGGATTAACCATTGGTGGTGGTTATCACGAATGGTTGCCTGTATCTCAAGCGGATAAATTTAAACAAATGGGGGTGTCATTCGATGATTATATGAAATGGAGAACACCTACAAACCAAGTAGGATTTCTTGATAATTTAGGAAACTTTGGTACACACACACCAACAACATCAGCATCAAGCTTAGCTCACAAAGAATTAATTGGAATTGCAGGCAGAGTAAATTCAATATCTGACTATATCAAATATGTTCGAAAATGGAGCCAACGAAGACTTCCTAATGGAGTTTCCGATTTACCTTTTTAATTAGTTTGGAGATTTAGTATGAATACTGTTTCAATTTGGGTTGCTGAAAACATCACATTCGAATTAGCTTATTCTCTTTTTGTATATAATCCTAAAAAAAGTAAGATAAATTGTTCTAAATTTAAAAAATTATTTGATATAAAAAACACTACTTTCTTTGATGAAGAACATGTTTACATAGTTGATGAAATATTAAATGGCATAAGCATAGAGCATTTAGATAAAATTTTAGAAAAGTATGGTTTTATTGAAATTTACGGTAATTTGAAAAGTAAATTATCTAAACTTAATATTTATCAAATTAATTACATGGTAATAACACCCGATTTCGAATATAACGGCACTATTTTGGAAGTTGATGGAATTAAATTTATAGGTGCCTTTTCTTATGAATTTAATGATGACTTCTTGGATTGGTTGTTTAATGAGTAGCACCCCCGATGCCACTCATTTATAACGAGTGGCTTACTCTTTTTCTTCACAACAAGCGGTCACTTTCTCTCTAAATTTTACATTTTTTTAGAATAAAGTGACCCGTTGTAGTTAGGCTTATGGCAATACCAAACTAGCTACGCCATCTTCCAACCAAACGGACAAGTGCTTGCCTTGCTTAACCCACAAGGTAAAAAAGTTTGGGCGAAAGAAAAAAGCACCCTTTGGGGCTTACTGTTCCCAAATGACTATCGCAAAACCAGCCCGCTAGACCCACAGCTTTTATTTGCAGGGCAATATACTGACCAAGAAAGTGGCTTAGCCTATAACCGCTTTCGGTATTATGACCCTGAGAGTGGGAATTATATTTCGAGTGACCCGATTGGGTTACAAGGTGGAGAACGACCGTTTGGGTATGTGGGCAATCCGCTGGATTGGGTGGATTTGTTTGGGTTGGCTGGGTGTAAAGATGTTAAATTTAAACGCTGGAAACCTAGTGATGCAATTGATAAACCATTACCGAATGGAGCTAATCCGTCTTGGAATACAGTTAGATCGCGATATTGGAAAAATAGATACCATGCAAGCCAAGGCACAGGAGAATTTTCAGCTTCTAATATGCAAAGAATGAAGAAAGGGAGAGCTCCATTAGATGCCAACGGTAACCCAATGGAATTACATCATCATATTCCTCAAAGGTATCAACACCCAAATAGACATAGTCCTAATAATCTGAGAGAAGTAACGAGAGAGCAACACGCTTCCTTAGATCCATTTAGAAATTTAGGAGATTAAAAATGAATAATGCTTTATTAAAAATTAAAGAGTTTATTGAACATCAGATTACTCCAAAGGAGTTTGAAAGATTGATTTACAGTTCAGAGGGTTTAAAAGGTCTTATTGAGGAGTATGCTGATTATCAAGATTACATGAATGGTCTTTCTGCATATGAATATTTAACAACATTAAATTTCAGCAAAATTGAACATATAGTAAATGCAATTGATATATTGGAAAAAATTCTAAATAAAAATAAAGTTTCTTATAAATCAGATGATTATTACCAAAAAAAATTTAATTTAGTCCTAGATGCTATTCCATCTTGGGTTCCCGATCATATTGATTTGATTAACAGCTTATATGAACAATACAAACCTAATAAAACTTCAGAATTTAAAAAAGTAATTTTAGATACTTTTATTTGTTACAATAAAAAACCCAAATGGCTTCAGTCACCTGATTGGATAATAAATGAAAACAATCAACCAATGATTTTTATTGAGCAAATTGATGTAAGTAAAATTTATCATGATAAGACTTTTTTATACGTTTTCTTAGATAAAGAAAAAGATATGTATCACTTTTTAAGGCAATCGGCTTAATACTAAACGAGTTATAGAAAGAGACCCCCTGATGCCGCTCGTTTATAACGAGTGGCTTACTCTTTTTCTCCACAACAAGCGGTCACTTTCTCTCTAAATTTTGCACTTTTTTAGAATAAAGTGACCCCTTGTAGACGAACAAATACTCGCCCTGCTTAACCCACAAGGCAAAAAAGTTTGGGCGAAAGAAAAAAGCACCCTTTGGGGTTTGCTAGGGGGAAACACCCCGGATGCCGCTCGTTTATAACGAGTGGCTTACTCTTTTTCTTCACAACAAGCGGTCACTTTCTCTTTAAGTTTCGCACTTTTTTGGAATAAAGTGACCCCTTGTCGTCTCGAGTGATAACGCTAAATTATCTCTATTTCACCCCTCCCCTGCTCGTTAATTAACCATGTACTTTCCTCTTCATTCATCATAAACTATGTCTTATTTTTATTGATATTTTCTGTCTTTACATAAAAGAGACAAGCTATGGCAGATTCTCCCGACATCGTCCAGCGTATCACTCAACGCATCAATGCCTTTCCTCGCTCTACCATACAGCTTGGAGCACCGTGTGATGTCGTCATGCCTGCCGCTCGGGTCGGGGATACCATTAAACATAAAAGTTTTTTGGCTGCTTTAGCTGGGGCGGTTGTGGGAGCGATGGTCAGTGCCACACCCTATTTATTATGTGGGTTATTAGGTCCACTCGGTGTGGCAGTAAGGATTGCATTGACAATTTCTGATTTAGTTGATGATAATCCCGAACCCAGTTGGGCAGAAAAAGCAGCCAAAGCAACATAAAATTTTCTCAATGATTGTTTTGATGCCCCTGATGGCACGATTGCCATAGGAAATCCCTCCGTTTTAGCCAATGGAAAACCCATTGCAACAACACTAATTCCAAACGCCATTGCCTGTAATAACCACGACTTACAAATGATTGCCGAAGGTAGTGAAAGTGCATTCGTTGCAGATAAAAATATTGCAAGAAAAGGCGATAAAACCACTTGTGGTGCAATTATCCAAACAGGTTCACCCAATGTCTTTATCGGCTCGGGCAAAGCACAGCTTGCTAAAATTGCAGATGAATTTTCATTTGTTGAAAAAGCGATTTTAGTTGCGGTAGATATGGGGTTTCCGCCTTCAAGGAAAGGATTAAAAAATGGATTAGGGAAAATTAGATTGGGGCATAATACTATTAGTACTGCATTAAGTAATTTTTCAAACAAAGTAAGTAAAAAGAATTATAAAACCTCACCTAAAATAAAACCAGTAAAAGACAAATTGTCGCCTGGCTCACCAGAACATAAGGCTAAACGTTGGCAAGATTATAAAAACAAACGAAGTAATACACAAAAATGGAGTTATGATCGTTGGAGTAAGCAATACGATACAAATATGAAAAATTCTAAATATGGATTAGAGAGAGAAAAGTTATATCGAGAGAGACTTGGGGGGAAATCCGAAACATTAAAAACACAAGTCACATATCGACAAATAGATATTAGTAAGGGGCGATATTTAGGACAATTGAAAACAGGAAAAATATCTCTTACAAAACAAGCCAAACTAGATATTAGGAAAGACTCTTTATTACAGAAAGAAGGTTATAGCGTAGAATATATTCTTGAAAAAGGTGCTTCTAAACCGTTCTTAAAGGCTTTAGAGAAAAATAAAATCAAATACACTATAGGGGCGAAATTATGACTAAAAAAAAATTAGATAAAAATCAAGCAATTGAAGATTTTGAACTATTTCTATTTCATATTGATGACTATCTAGATGAATTAGTAGAGAAAGCCCAAGCACAAGGCTTTAATTTTGATTATTCTTTAGAAAGTCTAATTGACTTAGCAAAATATATAAGAACAAATGAGATTGTTAATGACAGAAATCACATTGCTGATTTTGCAAATTGTTGGATCTATTTAGGTGAGGTTTTTAGAAAAGAGGCACTAAATTCATATTGGACGGTAGGACTTGATGACATAAAAAATATGAACTACGGGCTATATTTCATTACAGGATATGATGAAGTAATGGCAGAATTCATTCCTATCCTTTACCTCAATAATTTTACATTGAGCAATGAATCTGAATTAGATAATGATTTTTTCTATGAACTTGTTCAATTTAAACTAAATCCAATTATTCCAGACTTAGATGAATTTCCGACAGAAGAAGATTAATACAAGCGGTCAAATTCCCTACTATTTTGCAAAGATGAAATTTCATCACATCGCCCAAATCATCGCTCACACTGGGGCATATTTCACATTAAGAAATCTGCCCCCTTTCTCTTGTGCTTTTCCAAGCAATTGCGGTCTCCACCGATTTACCCCAGCCAAAGATAAAATTGTTCGTGGCGACCCCATCGATGTACTAACTGGTCAAGTCGTTGAACAGCGAGTGGATTTCACCCTCGGGCAAACTATCCCCCTTTCCTTTATTCGCACTTGGGCAAGAAGCAAAGAAAACGATTTTGCCGATGGCTTATGTGGGCGTTATTGGGTCGATAATTTCTCAGAATATGCCGAAGTCTCAGATAATGGGCAACAGATTAACATCGCGACCTGTGAAGGCACTTATTTACGTTTTGCTCTGCCTCAGGGGGCAACGGGTGCGGTGAATCCTGACCATCCCGACTATACGCTGATTCGCCACCGAGACTATCTTGAGTTATTCCATCGTGAAACGCAACTTGCCAAACTTTTCTATTTTTCTGAAGTGCCTCAGCTCAATCCAGATGATGAGCCAAGCGGTACAGAGACAAACGCCGATGCCGATTTCACCTATCCACCGCTAACCGATGGTCGTTACTTAATTTCCGCTTGGTTAGATACGTTTGATAATGCCGTACAGTTTCATTATAACGAACACTCGTGGTTGGAAGCGGTTTCACATACCGACGGCATTCTTCTCACCCTGAGCTACCAAGACGAGTGGCTACACCAAATTACTCGTATCGATAACGGACAACAGGAAGTATTGGTAACCTATCAGCAAAATGAGCAAGGGGCGTTAGTGGAAAGCGATGCCTTGCTCGACTTCCATTTATTCTATGACTATGACGATAATTTTAATCTTACCCGTTGGGCAGATAACGATAAAACTTGGGTTACCTATGAATATGACCCACAAGGGCGAGTGATTCACAGTATTGGGGCTGAAGGATTTTACCCTGTTTGGTTTCGTTATGAAGAGCATCGCACCACGGTGCTAGACAGCCAACAACGTGCCACCGTCTATGACTATGACAGTCATCTCATGAAACCCCTCACCATTACCTCACCGAGTGGGGCGAAAACGCAGTTTAAATACGACCGTTATGGCAATCTCCTTACACAAACCTTCCCAGATGGCAAACAAGTCACCTTTGACTACCTTGAACAAACAGGGTTAGTCACCTGCTTTACCGATACCGCAGGCAATCAATGGCATTATGACTATGATGAAAACGAGCAGCTGTGCAAACTGACTGACCCACTCGGGCGAGTTTGGACAAAAACAGAACAGCGTTCGCTGGCAAAAAACAGCGAAAATCCGACCGCATGTATCACCTTATTCACCGCCCCTGATGGCACCACGACAGAGTTTGTGCGTAATCAATATGGTTTATTAACCGAGGTAAAAAGCACCTTCGGTAAACAGCAACACGCCGAGCATTTTCACTACGACCCAAGGCATCGCCTTGTGGAAAGTCAGGATGCTGAACAACGCCGTATTCAGTTAAGCTATGACAATCAAGACCGTCTCACTCGCTTTACCAATGCACGAGGGCACCAATGGCAGTATGGCTACACGCCACAGCATAAACTGACACGCATTGCCCGACCAAACCAAAGCGAAGAAAAGCAACAATATGACCGACACGGTAACCTGATTCGTTATACCGATGCCAATGGGGTGGATTGGCAGTTAAACTACGGGGCGTTTGACTTGCTCATCGAGAAAATCGATGGTGAAGGCAACCGTTGGCGATATGATTATGACAAAGACAGCCTACACCTAAGCCAAGTCACTAACCCGAAAGGTGAAACCTACCGCTACACCTTCAACGAAAGCGGGCAAGTGGTAGAAGAAATCGATTTTGCCAATCATCGTTGGCGTTATACCTATAACGACAATGGCACTTTAAGCACGCTCACGGATGGCGAAGGCAATGTAAACCATTATGAATACGACAGTGCTAACCATCTCATTCGCCTGATGACGGCAGATGATACCTTTGTTTACCACTATGACAAGGTGGGGCGAGTGACTGCCATTCAAAGCCTACAGGGTGAGTTGCAGTTTGAATACGACCTCAAAGACCGCATTATCAAAGAAGTGCAAAACGTGGGTGAAATCCACCGCACTTATGATGATGAAACCCAAACCCTGATTCGCACCTTATTCATTAAAGACGAGCAAGGGCAACTTAACACCACCTCGCCGATTATCACCACCTTCAAATACAACGCTGTGGGTGAGTTGATTCAATTGGATTTACCCGAAACAAAGGGTCAAAAACACGCATTATTTTTCCAATACGACCAAAACGGCAATGAAATCCACCGCTACTCTCCTCAAGGGTTTATACTCAACCAACGTTTTGATGAGATGGATTGCTTGATTCAACAGCGAGCAGGTTGGGAGCCGAGTGCTTTTTTTGATAAACACGAACTGCGTGCCACAGGGATTGATGCCCCAAGTTTTGCCGAGGTCAACCAACGCTATGGCTACGATAAGGCTTTAAACACGATTGAAACCAAAGACAAAGGCGAGCAACGTTATTTTACCCTCAATAAAAACAACCAAATCACTCAGGTTCACAATCAAAATCATGAGCAGGAGCGTTATGGCTATGATGAGTGTGGTTACTTAACCCAACAGGCTCAGGGCTTATCCCTTGGATTTGGGATTAAGGAAGAAGAACGTCATGTTCGACACCAAGATATTTACCAACAAGGGCATCAACTCAACCGCCTTAACGACAACCATTATCGCTACGACAAAGCTGGCAGATTAACCGAAAAAACCGAAATCCGAGACGGTTTTCGCAAACAAACCACCTACTTCCGCTGGAATGCGAATAATCAACTCACGGGCATAACCAACAATCAAGGTGAAGTGTGGTATTATCAATACGATGCCCTTGGGCGACGCATTTCAAAAGCATGTCCACAACAGCAGCTGAGAATCACCTACCTGTGGGACGGCGACCAACTGGCTTACACCCAAACCGTTAAACAAGACAAACTGGTAAGCCAACGCCACAGCGTGTTTCACGGCTGGCAACTCATCGCCCAACAGGACCGTTATCAGCAAAGCCAACAAACTCTAGACGGCAATAAAACTGAATGGAAGCATGAAACCCACTATGCCATCTGCCAACCAAACGGACAAGTGCTTGCCTTGCTCAACCAACAAGGCAAACTGAAATGGAAAGACGAAAAGCGAAGCGTATGGGGATTACTATTCCCAAATGACTATCGCAAAACCAGCCCGCTAGACCCACAGCTTTTATTTGCAGGACAATACACCGACCCAGAAAGTGGCTTAGCCTATAACCGCTTTAGATACTATGACCCTGAGAGTGGGAATTATATTTCGAGTGACCCGATTGGGTTGAATGGTGGGGAAACGCCTTATCGTTATGTACATAATGTTTTAGATTTTCTTGATCCGTTTGGGTTGGCTGGGTGTGCAAAGTACCGCCAAATATATCTTAAAGCATTCCCAAGAATGAAAAAGTTCATCGGCACAGGAAAACTTGAAGTGCATCATAGAATACCTCAAATATTTATTGGAAAAGGAAGATTGTTTCCAGAATCCATGAGAACATCATTGTCTAACTTACAAGGCTTACCAAGAGATATTCATAGAAAGATAGTAACTCCAGCTTGGGAAGCTTTCCGTAAAACGGATCCTAATGCCACAAGAGCAGAAATAGTTAAATTTGCTATGGATATGGATAAAAAAATTGCTGAATATATTAATATAATAAATTAATGGAGAGAAAATGAATAAAGAAAAACTATTATCTAAAATTAACGAACTATCTTCTAAAAGTGAACTCGTTAAATTTTATCCCTCAAATCCAATAAATGTTATAAAGGGAATGGGGCGTATTATTGGAGAAACAGATAAACAGCATATTGATTTTCTGAAAATTTTTAATGGTATGTCAATCTTAGACTATTGTTTTTGGGGTTTCAAAAATCCTAAACTAGAACCTAGAAATATATATGAAGAGATGATGAATGTATGGCAAAGAAATAATTTTACTACATTTAATTTCTGGTGTATCGCTGGTAATAGTGTTGGGGAGTATTTTGGATACACCTCTAAAAAGAATAGCGAAGGCAATCATTTTATAGCTTATTTAAATGAAAACAATCCCGAAGAGATTATTATTGTATCTTCGTCATTTGATATTTTTCTAGAAAAATTCATATATTCATCATTAGAAGCCTTAAAAAAAGATAGTGAAACTCTAGATATTGATTACTCTATTTTCTTTGACCAAAATAAAAAAATTATTGGTGATATCGAACTGAAAATTTATTTAGAAGATAAATCTGATATTATTAATTTAATTGATTTACATAAGAAAAAATAGATTATAATACCACAAACTCATGTTTAATAAATTGCTTAATTCCTTTTTCAACAGCGAGCAGGTTGGGAGCCGAGTGCTTTTTTTGATAAACACGAACTGCGCGCCACAGGGATTGATGCCCCAAGTTTTGCCGAAGTCAACCAACGCTATGGCTACGATAAGGCTTTAAACACGATTGAAACCAAAGACAAAGGCGAGCAACGTTATTTTACCCTCAATAAAAACAACCAAATCACTCAGGTTCACAATCAAAATCATGAGCAGGAGCGTTATGGCTATGATGAGTGTGGTTACTTAACCCAACAGGCTCAGGGCTTATCCCTTGGATTTGGGATTAAGGAAGAAGAACGTCATGTTCGACACCAAGATATTTACCAACAAGGGCATCAACTCAATCGCCTTAACGACAACCATTATCGCTACGACAAAGCTGGCAGATTAACCGAAAAAACCGAAATCCGAGACGGTTTTCGTAAACAAACCACCTACTTCCGCTGGAATGCGAATAATCAACTCACGGGCATCACCAACAATCAAGGCGAAGTGTGGTATTATCAATACGATGCCCTTGGGCGACGGATTTCAAAAGCATGTCCGCAACAACAGCTGAGAATCACCTACCTGTGGGACGGCGACCAACTGGCTTACACCCAAACCGTTAAACAAGACAAACTGATAAGCCAACGCCACAGCGTGTTTCACGGCTGGCAACTCATCGCCCAACAGGACTGTTATCAGCAAAGCCAACAAACTCTAGACGGCAATAAAACTGAATGGAAGCATGAAACCCACTATGCCATCACTCAACCCAATGGCAAAGTGCTAGGTTTGCTCAGCCCAGAAGGTAAACTGAAATGGAAAGATGAGAAGCGAAGCGTATGGGGCTTGCTGTTCCCAAATGACTATCGCAAAACCAGCCCGCTAGACCCACAGCTTTTATTTGCAGGGCAATACACCGACCAAGAAAGTGGCTTAGCCTATAACCGCTTCAGATATTATGACCCAGAGAGTGGGAATTATATTTCGAGTGACCCGATTGGGTTGAGTGGTGGGGAAACGCCTTATTCATATACTCATAACCCTATTGGGTGGGTGGATCCTTTTGGCTTATCCAGTTGCCAACTGAGCAAAGCCATGGAAAATGCTGGCATAGTGAGACCAAAACACTCAGCCGCACATCATATTGTCCCCGAAACAGCAGCAGGTGCAGAACCAGCCAGAAAAATTCTTAAAAAACACGACATTGATATTAACTCAGAATTTAATGGAGTGTTTTTACCTAGCCGAGCTAACACCGACAACTTACCTGGCATTTTACATAATGGCAGACACCCTAATCGCTATATTAATGAAATTAATAAAAGAATTATCGCTGCCGATAAATTAGGAGGTAAGCAAGGTGTAATTGATGAATTAATAAGTATTAGGGAGCGTTTAGGAAATGCACCAAGAAGTGCTGATTGGAGAACGGTATTATTATGAAGAAAATATATTCATTAACAGGCGAATACACTGAAAATAGTTCATTTATAGAAATTTATCCTGATAATCAGGAAAGTATTATAGGAAGAGCTATGGAGCAACATTGGAGACCTTTTGAAAACTATAAACCTATCATTTTGAGATTATATCCTAGCGATAATGGCAAGAAAAATTATAAATTTGATTTTAGTGGAAGTTTAATACCATTTTGTGTTTTTAGCGAAAATGCTGTAGCCACATTACAAGATATTCTTTTACCATCTGGCCAGTTATTAGATATTACAACAGACAGTAAAAGAAAAAAATATTTTGGATATTATCCAATTACTAAATATCCAAAAGGAATTTTAGACTTAGAAAAATCTATTTATAAAGAGTACCCCAAAGGACTTCTTATTAGAAAACCCGTATTAAAAAGAGATAAAATTCCTGAAGATGCTCTTTTTTGTATAGAGGAAGATTTTTCTAGAATATATGTGACAGATACATTCAAAAATCTTGTAGAAATTTCGGGGTTAGTTGGTTTTAGCTTTGACAAAAATTCTGAAATAGAACTCTCATAATTACACTATAGCGTAAGTGTTTCCCTATCCCACTCGTTGATAACGAGTGGCTTATTCTTTTTCTTCACAGAAAGCGGTCACTTTCTCTAAATTTTGCATTTTTTTAGAATAAAGTGACCCCCGATGCCGCTCGTTTATAACGAGTGGCTTACTCTTTTTCTTCACAGCAAGCGGTCACTTTCTCTCTAAATTTTACATTTTTTTAGAATAAAGTGCCCCCTTGTCGTCTCGAGTGATAACGCTAAATCATCTCTACCCCCTTCCCCTGCTCGTTAATTAACCATATACTTTCCTCTCCATTCATCATAAACTATGTCTTATTTTTATCGATATTTTCTGTCTTTACATAAAAGCTTTACATAAAAGAGACAAGCTATGACAGATTCCCCCGACATCGTCCAGCGTATCACTCAACGCATCAATGCCTTTCCTCGCTCTACCATACAGCTCGGGGCGCCGTGTGATGTCGTCATGCCTGCCGCTCGGGTCGGAGATATCATCAATCATACTAGCTTTTGGTCTGCCTTAGCCGGTGCCGTGGTCGGGGCTTGCATTACCGCGGGGATTTTTGCCCTCGCCTCGGTTGCCGTCACTGCTGCCGTCGCCGCTATGAGTATCACTGGCGGTTTAGCTGCCCCTATTGTCGCCTTTGGATTGGGGTTGGGTACCACTTGGGCTGTTTCTGATGGTATAGAAAAAAATCACCTCCGCCGTCACTAACTTTGTCGATGAAGCTATTGGCGGTGAACCCTCTGGGCCTATTTCCAAAGGGGCTGATAATGTTTTCGTCAACGGCAAACCCTTAGCGATGGTGGATTTAGCATTAAGCGTTGCCTGTACAAGACACTCCCCCGAACAAAAAATTGCACAAGGTAGCGAAACTGTCTTTGTCCATAATAAAGCCGTTTCCCGCAAAGGCGATAAAACCGAATGCAGTGCAACTATCGCTGAAGGCTCTCCTAATGTCTTTATCGGTTCTGGACAAGCCACCTATTTAGAAATGAAGTCTGAGTTTACTGGGGCTCAACAGGCGTTATTTTTTGCCGTAGAATTTCTGGTTCCTCTGACGGCTTTATTAAGTAAAGGCATTGGAAAAGCCATTACACAAGCAGGAAAATCCATCGCAATGCGTGGGGCTTATGTTGGAGCTGCGGTTGTTGGTCGAGCTAAACATATATACCGAAAATCGGTTTTTAAAATTAAACGTTTAAGCTTTCCTACCAATGATATTTTGCTAAATTCGGCAAATACCCTGGATAGAGCAGGATTTACGAAAGCAGGGAGAGCATTACAAAAACACGGGAGTAGGCATAATAGCATTTTCCCTAAAACCAAAGGAAATACTTCCGAAATAAATAAGCAAGGAGAACTAAAAGTAAAAGAAATTTTAGATAACCCACTTACTAAGATAATTAGTAGACACCACGCAAAGTATGGAGAGATTATTGAATATAAGTCTCCTATTGGGGGAATAAGATTTAATCAAAATGGTAAAAATTTTATAGGATTTATTGAACCATGAAAAAATTTAATATTGAAATTGCAAGTGTTGAACACTTCGATAATTTAGTTGCTGAAGTTTGGTTTGGAGATCATTTAATTTCTGAGATCAATATGGAGCAAGATAAACCCAAAATAACATTATTCAATTCTTATGATGACATTTTATTAGAAGACTTTTATTCTGTGCTTAAAGAAGCTGTAATACGCCTAAAAGAATAACTACTTATTTATTCGTAGGTTGATTATATGGAAAAGGTTTCATTTCCACAAAATTCAGGTCTTAAACGTTATACCGAAGCGACGAAAAAGTTTGTCAAAGGCGACCCCATCGATGTATTAAGCGGTCACATCGTTGAACAGCGAGTGGATTTCACTCTCGGGCAAACTATCCCCCTTTCCTTTATTCGCACTTGGGCTAGGGCAAAAGATGAAAAACAACGTCACGGATTATGTGGTAAATATTGGGTGGACAACTTCTCCGAATATGCCGAAATCTCCGACAATGGGCAACACATCAAAATTGCCACGCTTGAAGGTGTTTATCTTCGTTTTGCATTACCAATAGGTCATTTACATTCTGAAAATCCCGACCACCCGCAATTTACTCTGAATCGCCATCGAAATTTTTTAGAACTCTATAACCGTGAAACCCAAACCTCAAAAATCTTTGAAATTCCCACTGCTCTCTTTATTGAACATAATGATGATTTGGGTTATCCACCATTAATCGACGGAATTTTTCCGTTGAGTTCTTGGGAAGACCTCTTTGGCAATAAAATCTCTTTTATTTACAACGCCAAGCAGCAACTTTGTAAAATGACCCACGATGCCGCTCGTTTATAACGAGTGGCTTACTCCTTCTCTTCACAGCAAGCCCTTAGCGATGGTGGATTTAGCATTAAGCGTTGCCTGTACAAGACACTCCCCCGAACAAAAAATTGCACAAGGTAGCGAAACCGTCTTTGTCCATAATAAAGCCGTTGCCCGTAAAGGCGATAAAACCGAATGCAGTGCAACTATCGCTGAAGGCTCTCCTAATGTCTTTATCGGTTCTGGGCAAGCAACCTATTTAGAAATGAAGTCTGAATTTACTGGGGCTCAACAGGCGTTATTTTTTGCCGTAGAATTTCTGGTTCCACCGACGGCTTTATTAATTAAAGGCATTGGAAAAGCCATTACGCAAGCAGGAAAATCCATCGCAATGCGTGGGGCTTATGTTGGAGCTGCGGTTGTTGGTCGAGCTAAACATATATACCGAAAATCGGTTTTTCGATTTAGGCAGAAATTTGCTAAAACAGCAGAAGAAGCCGCTGATAATGCTTTGCGAATGGGGAAAACGTCGGGAGCAGCAGCTGAACTACATGTAAATGGAAGAATCTATATTGGCGTAAGTGGTATGATAAAAGATACAAAAGCTTTGCATCCAACTCTTCGGGAAATATTAGACGAAATTCCAAAAAGAAATAAAACCCCATGGAGAGGAAGGTGTACAGAAATACAATGTATAGATAAAGCTTTAAAAGCAGGCCATAATTTACATGGAGCTTTAGGAAAAGCAGTTAATATAGGAACATCTGGCTCTGGGCATTTAACCCCTAAAAAGCCTTGTTTAACCTGTCAATATGTATCTGAAAAATTAGGAGTAACATTAAAATGAAAAAAGAAATTAGTGAATTGTATGGATATTTAAGTCAATGTAATGAATTTATGGATATAAAACAGTTACAATTCATTAATATTAAAATTTTAGACCTAGCAGGCAAATATCTAGATAAAGTTTCAAACAAAAAAATTCACAACATTTATGCTGAATCTAAATTATTTTGGGAATATTTAAACAATGATTTAGAATCACTAAATAACATTAAAGATAAAGCTTGGGATTTAAATGACGAACTATTTGATGATAGATTAGATTCTCTTGACGAAATTCTATTAAGATTATTGATCACAACTACTTATAATGACACTGAAAAATCTTTTTGGGATCAGGCTGTTGAGTTTGTTGAGTTATTAATTGAACAGGCAGATGAAATAGGATATTAATGTATTGTTCTTCTAACAATGCCCTATATCGTTCGTTTGTAATAACTGTCTCAATATTTTCCAACTTTACAAGACTTTAATTTTCTGTATTACTTTTACAATTTGTAAATCCCTTCAGCTAATTAACCGCTTGTCTATCACCTAAACACCAATAAATAATCAAACTCCCCGATGCCGCTCGTTTATAACGAGTGGCTTACTCTTTTTCTTCACGACAAGCGGTCACTCTCTCTGAATTTTGCACTTTTTTAGAATAAAGTGACCCGTTGTAGTTAGGCTTATGGCAATACCAAACTAGCTACGCCATCTGCCAACCAAACGGACAAGTGCTCGCCCTGCTTAATCCACAAGGCAAAAAAGTCTGGACGAAAGAAAAAAGCACCCTGTGGGGCTTACTGTTCCCGAATGATTATCGCAAAACCAGCCCGCTTGACCCACAGCTTTTATTTGCAGGACAATACTTCGACCAAGAAAGTGGCTTAGCCTATAACCGCTTCAGATACTATGACCCAGAGAGTGGGAATTATATCAGCTCAGATCCGATTGGGTTGAATGGTGGGGAAACGCCTTATCGTTATGTACATAATGTTTTAGATTTTCTTGATCCGTTTGGGTTGGCTATTTGTCCGACTTTAGTCAAAGACAGTTTAGGTCGAATAACTGAAGCCAGTGCAACGGTAACAAAAGAGATGATTGGCACAGGGACTACAGTCAATAAAGCCGCTCGTGATTATGCAAAATCACTAGGTTTACCAACGGATGATGCAGGACATATTTTAGCTAAAATTCTAGGTGGACAAGGTGGGAAAGGAAATGTGTTCCCGCAGTTAAAAGGTATCAATAGGGGGCAATATAGAGATTTTGAGAAAAGTATTAGAGATCGACTGGAACACAGTAGCGGAACATTAGATCTAAACTGGCGATTTGGATATGATGGACTAGGAAAACGACCAACAAGTATTCAATATGACGTTTATGAAAATGGGCAAAAAGTTTTAGAAGGGTTATTTGAAAATATTTAGGAGATGTAATATGGAAAATGTAGAAAAAGTTGAAATTGCTCAACAAACATTATTGGAGTTTCTTGATAAAATAAATAATTGGAACATATATGCAGCAAAATATATTAAATCTAACGGATTTAATGCCCAGATAAAAAAAGAACTGATAGAACCGCTAAAAGTAATTTTGAAAAAATATTGTACTGAAAAATTATCTAAAGATTTGTCTGCAAGTTGTTCCGAAATTTCTGGCTATGACATTCATTTCTTATCTATTGATAAATATGAAATAATAACAAAAAATAAAATATGTTTTTTTATTACAGAATCAAATAGAAGTAAAAACACATATCGATACACCATGATATATAGAGATGAAAAATGGAGGATAGATCAAAAACAAGTTTTTAGAAAATTTAATAATAAATGGGAAAAAAGCTATATTTAATTATGCATTTCATTTTCTAAATACCTCCGATGCCGCTCGTTTATAACGAGTGGCTTACTCTTTTCTTCACAGCAAGCGGTCACTTTCTCTCTAAATTTTACATTTTTTTAGAATAAAGTGACCCCTTGTAGACGAACAAATACTCCCCCCGATGCCACTCGTTTATAACGAGTGGCTTACTCTTTTTCTTCACAACAAGCGGTCACTTTCTCTCTAAATTTTGCACTTTTTGGGAATAAAGTGACCCCTTGTAGCCATTTACCAACAAGGGCATCAACTCAACCCCCTTAACGATAACCATTACCGCTACGACAACGCAGGCAGATTAAGCGAAAAAACCGAAATCCGAGACGGTTTTCGTAAACAAACCACCTACTTCCGTTGGAATGCGAATAATCAACTCACGGGAATCACCAACAACCAAGGTGAAGTGTGGTATTATCAATACGATGCCCTTGGGCGACGCATTTCAAAAGCATGTCCACAACAGCAGCTGAAAATCACCTACCTGTGGGACGGCGACCAACTGGCTTACACCCAAACTGTTAAACAAAACAAACTGACAAGCCAACGCCACAGTGTGTTTCACGGTTGGCAACTCACCGCCCAACAAGACCGTTATCAGCAAAGCCAACAAACTCTAGATGGCAATAAAACTGAATGGAAGCATGAAACCCACTATGCCATCACTCAACCCAATGGCAAAGTGCTAGGTTTACTCAGCCCAGAAGGCAAACTGAAATGGAAAGATGAGAAGCGAAGCGTATGGGGCTTACTGTTCCCAAATGATTATCGCAAAACCAGCCCGCTAGACCCACAGCTTTTATTTGCAGGACAATACACCGACCCAGAAAGTGGCTTAGCCTATAACCGCTTTCGGTATTATGAGCCAGAGAGTGGGAATTATATCAGCTCAGATCCGATTGGGTTACAAGGTGGAGAACGACCGTTTGGGTATGTGGGCAATCCGCTGGATTGGGTGGATTTGTTTGGGTTGGCTGGGTGTGCAACTATAGAAAATGGTGTGTTAAAGATAAAAAATAAATTTACCCCCGATAGTTTAGAATCCAAGGAATTAACTGAGTTTATAGACAGATGGAATGAACAGATAAAACATACTGGTGGAAATATGACAAGACAAACTGTTGACAAGTCCAGCAGACGAGCAGCAAGCAGAGCAGCAAAATTGGAAAAATTACAAAATCCTGATTTGTATTCCAATGGTAAAGTTGCAGGACATATATCTGATGTTGGTTGGGGAGGAAGAATTGATGGACCATTTATGCCGTTAAGTCCATCTGTTAATTCTTATATAGGTGGAGCAACTCAGGCTATACCAATAGGTACTACTTATACATTAGTACAATTAGTATAATTCTGTTTATATTGGGAGAATATATGACTAAAGAATTACTTGAACAAATTATAAAAGAAATTTGTGCCAAAAAGGATGAGCATTATTTAGATGGCTATGATATTGATAAAATTCCAACCTTAGAAAAAAATGTTTATCGCATAGCAACACCAATGCTACAAACTCGGTTTAAATTATTGGACCATTTAATTGACGCAACTCATGGCGATTGGTTGTCTATTTCAGAAATGGAAATGTTATGGGATGATTCTATTTCAGATCATAGAATTCAGCAAATCAAAAACATCTTTCTTTCACATATAAATAACTGGGAAAATAATGCTGGCTCTCTATTTAAAGCGGATAGATTAAGTTTATTTGCTGGTAGTGCATACTCAAATGAACATATTTATCTATTATGGTTAGATGGTTATGATGAACCTGAATTATGGGTATATGATGCAAATGGGGAAGCTAGATATAAAAATCTAGATGAATATTTAATTTCTTATATTAAAGATGATTTATCTCAATATGATAAGAAATGGATATTATAATTTTTTATCTCTTTAAAGCCCTGGATGCCGCTCGTTTATAACGAGTGGCTTACTCTTTTTCTTCACAACAAGCGGTCACCTTCTCTTTAGGTTTCGCACTTTTTTGGAATAAAGTGACCCCTTGTCGTCTCGAGTGATAACGCTAAATTATCTCTATTTCACCCCTCCCTGCTCGTTAATTAACCATGTACTTTCCTCTTCATTCATCATAAACTATGTCTTATTTTTATTGATATTTTCTGTCTTTACATAAAAGAGACAAGCTATGGCAGATTCTCCCGACATCGTCCAACGTATCACTCAACGCATCAATGCCTTTCCTCGCTCTACCATGCAGCTTGGAGCACCGTGTGATGTCGTCATGCCTGCCGCTCGGGTCGGAGATATCATCAATCACACTAGCTTTTGGTCCGCCTTAGCCGGTGCTGTGGTCGGGGCTATGGTAAATTCAGCACCTTACTTACTCTGCGGTCTATTAGGACCGTTTGGAGCTGCAGCCCGAATAGCATTGACCATTGGCAGTTTAACCAATAATGACCCAACACCTAGCTGGGCAGATAAAGCAGCTAAGGAAACCGAAGAGTTTATTAACGAGATTTTTGATTAGCCTGATGGTAAAATCACTCTTGGAACACCTAATGTATTAGTCAATAATCAACCGATTGCCACAACACTTATCCCTAATTCAATTGCTTGTAACAACCACGCTTTACAAATGATTGCCGAAGGCAGTGAAACGGTTTTTATTGCGGATAAAAATGTGGCTCGAAAGGGGGATAAAACCACTTGCGGAGCGATTATTCAAAACGGCTCGCCTAATGTCTTTATCGGCTCGGGCAAAGCACAGCTTGCTAAAATTGCAGATGATTTGTCATTTGTTGAAAAACGCTTTTAGTTGCAGTTGATATGGGATTCCCACTCTCGAAGAAAACAATGAAAAATGGGTTGGGGAAAATTAGGTTGGGGATTGATCATGTCGCTCATATGTGAAAGGGTTACCAAAAATAAATGTTAATTTATCTAATAAAATTAAAGATAAAAAATTAGATGCTGGAACGCCAGAGCATAAAGCTCAACGCTGGAAAGAATATCAAAATAGACTAAGTAATAAGCCCAAATGGAAATATGAACGTTGGAGTAGGCAATATGATATTAACATCAAAAACTCTAAACATGGATTAGAGCGAGAAAAATTATATCGGGAAAAATTTGGTGGTAAATCCGAAGTCTTAAAAACCAAAATCACATATCGACAAATAGACATCAGCAAAGAGGTATATTTAGGTCAATTAAAAACAGGTAAAGTTTCTCTTACCAAAAAAGCTAAAATTGACATTGCAAAAGATATATTACTTCAAAAGAAAGGATATGAAGTAGAGTACATTTTGGAGAAAGGCGCATCTAAACCTTTCTTAAATGCTTTAGAGAAAAACAACATAAAATACACAATTGGATCAAAATTATGACTAAAAAAAGATTAGATGAAAAGCAAGCGATTGAAGATTTTAACTTATTTTTATTTCATATTGATGACTATCTAGATGAACTAATTGAAAAAGCAGAAAATCAAGGGTTTAATTTGGATTATTCTTTGGAAAGTTTAATTAACTTGGCTAAATTTGTAAGAAGAAACCAGATTATCAACGATAAAAATCACATTGCAGACTTCGCAAATTGCTGGATATATCTAGGGGAAGTGTTTAGAAAAGTGGCAGAAAATTCATATTGGACGGTTGGACTTGATGATATAAAAAATATGAATTACGGCCTATATTTTATCACTGGATATGATGATGAGATGTCTGAGTTTATTCCTATTCTTTATTTAAATAATTTCACGCTAAGTGGTGAAGATAAATTAGATAATAATTTTTTCTATGAACTTGTTAGATTTGAGATAAATCCCGTTATTCCAGATTTAGATGAATTTCCAACTGAAGACAGCTATTCCACCTAAATCTATTGATGATTTACCTGAAAATGCAATAATGAATATTAAATTATTATTGGAGAATAAAATGAATCCAACGAATGAGTTTATTAGTCGAAATATTGATACTTATATTAAAACAGCAAATGTGCCAGAAGATATCATTAATAAATACAAATCTCTTCTTCCTGAAGAGCTCATTTATATTTGGAAGAAAATGGGATTTGGCATTTATGAAAATGGTTTTTTACAACTCATCAACCCTGAAGAATTTAATTTCATTTTTGAATATATTGATATACTTCTAGAGCCCCGGATGCCGCTCGTTTATAACGAGTGGCTTACTCTTTTTCTTCACAATAAGCGGTCACTTTCCCTTTAAATTTTGCACTTTTTTAGAATAAAGTAACCCCTTGTAGACGGACAAATACTCGCCCTTCTCAATCCACAAGACAAAAAAGTTTGAGCGAAAGCAAAAAGCACCCTTTGGGGATTACTGTTCCCAAATGACTATCGCAAAACCAGCCCGCTAGACCCGCAGCTTTTATTTGCAGGGCAATACACCGACCAAGAAAGTGGCTTAGCCTATAACCGCTTTCGGTATTATGACCCAGAGAGTGGGAATTATATTTCGAGTGACCCGATTGGGTTGAATGGTGGGGCAACTCCATATAATTATGTCAGCAACCCATGGATCTATATCGACCCTTATGGTTTAAAACCCAACCCCATCCTATTTAGTGAATGGATAAACAAAGGTGGCTCAGGCTATTCTAATTATATTAGTGATGTATACACAGGTATTACTAATAATTTTGATAGACGGGTTAGAGAGCATGCAGGGACTAAAGGTCAATT
Organism: Pasteurella pantherarum; assembly: GCF_049670885.1. Classification (GTDB taxonomy): domain Bacteria; phylum Pseudomonadota; class Gammaproteobacteria; order Enterobacterales; family Pasteurellaceae; genus Pasteurella. Next base: position 355,946 of record NZ_CP187173.1, read on the forward strand.
AAGAAAATTACCACACACAGGAAAATTAACAAGAAATCAGGCAAGAAGCGTAGAGCAAGCAATTATTCATCATAGGGAATTGAATGGCATAAAAGGAAAAAATGCAATTAATAGCATCAGCCCTAAACGTGCAATTTATGATGATGCGATTGCTTGGGGAGAGGACTGGATTCGTAAAAATGATCCAAAATTAGCTCAATAATTAGGAATCAAGAAATGCTAAAGAAAATGACAACCTTACAATTTATAAAAAAATCCAGACCAAAATTAAAACAAGGTGATGTTTTTTATTATCTAATAAATAATAAATACTATTTGGGGACTGTATTGCTTACACAATTAGATAGAGATATTAAAGATAACACTGCGATAGTTGTATTACTTACAAACTATTCAATCGAAGATATTCATGACTTTTCTATTGAAAAATTACATAAAAAAATAGAAGAACTAAGTCTAATAGCCCCCCCAACTTTAATCAACAAAAAAGCTTGGAATTTAGGTTACTTTGTTAATTTAACAAACGTAAATTATCTTAATAAAGAAATTCTAAATTTATTACGATTTGAATGCTGGGATCATCTATGTGACTATCAATATAATCCTAGTTATAACATTCCAGAATTAAAATTATTTGGCAGTTCAGGAATATATGGATATGAAGGTATTGAATATATTATTCAAATAGGACTTGGATTGTTTTATGATAATAATGAGAAACCATATAAATACTATGAAGATAGTGATTTTAAAAAATATATAAAAAATCATAAATTACCTTACTGGTACTATAATGCGATTGGACAAACTGAAATTATCCCTTGATAATGCAAAGAAAAAAGCACGCCCCGATGCCGCTCGTTTATAACTAGTGGCTTACTTTTTTCTCCACAGCAAGCGGTCACTTTCTCTTTAAATTTTGCACTTTTTTAGAATAAAGTGACCCCTTGTAGCCATTTACCAACAAGGGCATCAACTCAACCGCCTTAACGACAACCATTACCGCTACGACAAAGCTGGCAGATTAACCGAAAAAACCGAAATCCGAGACGGTTTTCGTAAACAAACCACCTACTTCCGCTGGAATGCGAATAATCAACTCACGGGCATCACCAACAATCAAGGCGAAGTGTGGTATTATCAATACGATGCCCTTGGGCGACGGATTTCAAAAGCATGTCCGCAACAACAGCTGAGAATCACCTACCTGTGGGACGGCGACCAACTGGCTTACACCCAAACCGTTAAACAAGACAAACTGATAAGCCAACGCCACAGCGTGTTTCACGGCTGGCAACTCATCGCCCAACAGAACTGTTATCAGCAAAGCCAACAAACTCTAGACGGCAATAAAACTGAATGGAAGCATGAAACCCACTATGCCATCACTCAACCCAATGGCAAAGTGCTAGGTTTGCTCAGCCCAGAAGGTAAACTGAAATGGAAAGATGAGAAGCGAAGCGTATGGGGCTTGCTGTTCCCAAATGACTATCGCAAAACCAGCCCGCTAGACCCACAGCTTTTATTTGCAGGACAATACACCGACCCAGAAAGTGGCTTAGCCTATAACCGCTTTAGATACTATGACCCAGAGAGTGGGAATTATATCAGCTCAGATCCGATAGGGTTGAATGGTGGGGAACAGCCTTATCGTTACACTCAAAATACGATGGATTGGGTTGATGTTTTAGGGTTGGCAAGATGCCATGGATTACCATCAACAAGAAAGGCTGGTGGAACAGGGAAAACTTATGATCCGATTAATGGACAGGGTTTGTATGTTCTGCGAGATCCAATCACAAACCAAATAAAATATGTTGGTCGTGGGGATGCTTACGCGAGGGGAATTGCCCATAAATTATCAACAGATAAGAAACACTTAATACAAGATATATTATCGCCTAACAACCTAACCAAAGAGGAGGCTAAATATTTGGAGCAGAGATTAATGGATTATTTTGGTGGTGCTCAATCCACTAATCCAATGACTAATTTAATGAATAAAATTAGATCATATTCCCAAGCTAATCCAAATGCTAGGTACTATGATATAGCTGGTGACTCATTTGGGTGGGGCAAGAAATACTATCCGATATTATGAAAAAATTATAGGAGCTATGATGAAACACAAAAAATTTCAAGAGGGTGATATATTTTTTATTAATGATATATCATGCAAGGATGAATATCTTTCATTTAATGGAGAACATCGAATAGGGAAATTAGTATACTTATCATCATTATTTAAAAAAATGATTGGTTTTATGCCATCAAAAAATACTTATTCATCAATTCCTAGCGATCTAAAAATAGAATTTCTCCCAACCGTAATGTATACGGTAGATTCCGAATTAAAAAATGGAAATTGGACTATAATTTCTCATCAGAATGTTACAGATGAAGAAATATTACTGACTAAACGCAGAGTAGGAAATGTATTAATGCTTAAAGATCAAGAAATTAGGGTTTGTACAGATGACGATTATAAGAAATATAAAAACCAAGGTTTTGCTGGTTTGGGTGCTATACATTATCTATTAAGGAATCTTTAATTTTTTGTTCCCAATGTCACTGGTTTGTAACGAGTTACTCACATTCTCAGACCCACAACAAGTGGTCACTTTCTCTGAATTTTGCACTTTTTTAGAATAAAGTGACACCTCCGATGCCGCTCGTTTATAACGAGTGGCTTACTTTTTTTCTCCACAACAAGCGGTCAAACTCTCTTTAAATTTTGCACTTTTTTGGAATAAAGTGACCCCTTGTAGACGGACAAGTACTCGCCCTGTTCAATCCTCAAGACAAAAAAGTTTGAGCGAAAGCAAAAGCACCCTTTGGGGATTACTGTTCCCAAATGACTATCGCAAAATCAGCCCGCTTGACCCACAGCTTTTATTTGCAGGACAATATACTGCCCCAGAAAGTGGCTTAGCCTATAACCGCTTTTGGTATTATGACCCGGAAAGTGGGAATTATATCAGCTCAGATCCGATTGGGTTGAATGGTGGGGAAAGACCGTTTGGGTATGTGGGCAATCCGCTGGATTGGGTGGATTTGTTTGGGTTGGCAGGATGCCCCGTGTCCAAATATGAAGTAGGAGCTTTTGATGATTTAAAAAGACGCTCTATAGCTTGAGATAACCTAGATATTCATCATGTAGTGCAAAAATATCCTGCTGGACAGGTTATTTCTGGATATGACCCTAGTAAAGCCCCATCAATTGCAATACCTAAAGCTGAACATATGCAAATTCCAACAATAAAAGGAGAATATACTGGATCAGCTAGAGATTTATTAGCAAAAGATATTAGTGACTTAAGAAAATATACAAAAGTTCCAAGCTCTGCAATTAAAGAATTGATAGCACTTAATAAATCAAGGTTTCCATCTGTATTTAGCAAATAATAAGGAATTTTACATGAATATGAGAGAAGTATTTATAAAACAAATTTATCAACAGATAGGAGTGGAGGGAATTAATATGATAACTTCCATACTTAACGACCCGCCAGGGAGAAAGCCAAAACAAAAACTGAAAGAATTATCTGAATATGTTAATAGCAAATCTGAAGATGAAAAGAAAAAAATAATAGAGATCATAGAGTTGTCTATTAATTCTACCATATTTAATATGCTGTGTGTTTTCGATCAAGTTAATAAATTAGATGATAATATAGATAATATCAAATTATCTATTCTTTGCAACAATCAAGAAATCTTATTAAATGATTTCACCAAACAAGACTTACACGATTTATTTAATATTGAAACTGGTAATACGAGATAAAGGAGCTGCAATAAAATTAGAAGGTAATGCTTTTACTCAACTAGGAACACCTCATTATGAAGCCCCGATGCCACTCATTTATAACGAGTGGCTTACTCTTTTCTTCACAGAAAACGCTCACTTTCCCTTTAAATTTTGCACTTTTTTAGAATAAAGTAACCCCTTGTAGACGGACAAATACTCGCCCTGCTCAATCCACAAGGCAAAAAAGTTTGGGCGAAAGAAAAAAGCACCCTTTGGGGTTTGCTGTATTCAGTCAATCGCTCCCAAGGGGAAAAATTGGGATTGAATATCTTCCCCACTAAAATAACAGGAGTATTTAATGTTATTAACAGACAATGAACTAAAACTTTTTAACAAAAAAATTGAGAAAGGAAATATATTAGATGAAAAAGGAAAACATCAAGAAGCAATAAAAATCTATTTAGATGTCTGGAATAATCTACCAGAACCTAAATTAAATCAGCCAGAAAGAATTGCAAATTGGTTAATGGATTGCATCGTCAATTATTATATAGACCAAAAAGACTTTCTGAATGCTAAACTTTGGGCTGAAAAAACGCTCGACACAGAGAGAGCTAAAGATCCAATAAATTTTTATGAGCATTTTCAAATGGGAGTTATTTATTTTGAATTAAACGAATACGATAAAGCGATGGATTCTTTTGAAATCGTATATCAACGAGCTCAAAAAAGAGGGTTTCAAGAGTTTGATAAAAAATATTGGGAATTCTATGCTGAAAATAAAAAATAATTCATATTGCCGCTTGGTTTTTTAATGAGCCGCTAAATTTCTTTTTAATATCAAAAAATAGTCTTCCTCTTTAACTTTTGCATATCACAAATACAAACGTTTGATTAGAACTGACCGTTCTTTTAACAACGGGTAAAACCCCACCGATTCTTTGAGCTTTTTGGGCATAACGAGTCCCTTGTAGATCCGATTATGCAATATTAAACTAGTTTCCCCTTTGTTTTGCCTTCTATTAGAGATGCATTTGCGTTGAGATTGCTCTTGCCTCCATAAATAGGATTTTTACCAAGGTATCCTATGTTTCCAACTCGTCGCTTGCCGTTCTCACTTTTTCGTCTAAATGCCCTTCGTTAGACGAAATCGCAAACCTTACTATCCCTCATCAACCGCACCAATAGAAATAGTCCACTTGCCAGCAATTTCTCGAATGCGTTCATATTCTTCAAAAGAGAAAATCATAAATAAACAGCTGTCATTGCCGTTCCAATAATGACAAAGAGTATAATTTTGTGGGGCAAGTGCTTGTTGAACGTAAGGGTAGAGTGCGTCATTATAGGTTTCTTCAGGGCATTTGAGCTTGATTTTATTGGTCAACATACTATTGACCGCATCTTCCAATTCTTCCGCATCAAATTTCCAATCTGTCAATTTAGAAAGGGCTTGTTGTTCGAGAATATCCGCCAAACTTAGGCTCGGATAATGTTGACCGTCCACAACAAATGCATTTTCATCCCAATCGAAATATTCATCATAATGTTCGTGTTCAGGATCTTCTGGCAAAATCCCTTTTTCTTGCCAATACAAATACCCATCCGCCCATTCACCTTGTGCTTCAAAAAGAGCTGTAATGTCATCGATATATTGTTCTATAAACTCATCATCAACGAGTGATAAGCGTAAAAGTTCGGTGAGATCTTGTTTTAATTCGGTGTTCATTTTTACATCGTGCCGTTAGTGTAATGTGGATATTTTCTTTACTTAGAATAATCCCTCGCCCCAAAAATCGCAGTCCCAATTCTTACCATGGTTGAGCCACATTGAATGGCACTTGCCATGTCATCGGTCATGCCCATTGAGAGGGTGTCGATTTGTGCACCGGGTAAGGCTTGTTTGAGTTGTTCAAATAAGGTGTGCATTTGGCTAAATGCCTGTTCTTGTGTGGCAAGATCGTCTGTTGGGGCGGGGATTGCCATGAGCCCACGGAGGCATAAGTGCGGTAGATTTTGAATATGTTTTGCCAGTTCTAGCATGTCTTTGGGTTGAATGCCTGATTTGCTGTCTTCGTCGCTGATGTTAATTTGAATTAACACATTCAGGGGTTTTTTATAATGTGGGCGTTGTTCGTTAAGGCGGTCGGCGATTTTGGGACGGTCGATGGTTTGCATCCAGTCAAAATGTTCTGCCACCAGTTTGGTTTTGTTGGATTGAAGTGGGCCGATGAAATGCCATTCTAATATGATGTTTTGTGCCTCGAAGTGTTGAATTTTTTCTACTCCTTCTTGTACATAGTTTTCGCCGAAAGCGATTTGTCCTGCTTGGTAAGCTTGGTAAATGTCTTCAACGGGTTTGGTTTTGGAAACTGCCAATAATTTGACCGCACTTTCTGGGCGTTGTGCCTGTTGTGTGGCGTGCTGAATATTGTGATGAATGTGTGCTAAATTTTGTGCGATTGTCATAGGGGAAATCCTATCTCTTCATGGGGGAAAATTGGTTAAAAATAAAATTTTGTGCCGATATATTACAAGATGTTCTGGCTTTTTAAAAATTTATCCTGTTTTTTCATTTTCTGTTTGACAAGGTGGGGAAATTTCGGTATTTCTTACGCATTGTTTTCTATTTTATCGTCAGCCTATGCATAATTCGACTTGTTCAGTTCAAATGATTATGACCACAACCACCACCATTATTATTAGTCATGGTGCGGGTTAGTGCATAGGGAAAACAGGATTCCACAAAACCCGTACTGAATATAGGCAGTACGGGTTTTTTTATGACATTTTTTATAATGACTTATATTACACAACATCGGGAGATTATCATGCGAGTATTAAAATTTGGTGGCACTTCCTTAGCCAATCCGGAACGTTTTTCGCAGGCTGCACAACTTATTGAAAAAGCCCATTTTGAAGAACAAGCCGCAGGCGTTTTATCCGCCCCCGCTAAAATAACCAATCACCTTGTCGCCCTTTCTGAAAAAGCCAGTTTAAATCAACCTACAGATTCTCATTTCAATGAAGCCTTAGACATTTTCTATAACATTATTAATGGGTTGTATGCGGAAAATAATGATTTTGATCTTGCAGGTACAAAAGCCTTAATTGATGCGGAATTTGCCCAAATTCAGGGGCTGTTAGAAGACATTCGTCAACAAGGTTTTGTTTCTGATGCGGTGAAAGCCACGATTGATTGTCGTGGGGAAAAATTATCTATCGCCATGATGAAAGCGTGGTTTGAGGCTCGTGGTTATAATGTGACGGTGATTAATCCCGTTGAAAAATTATTAGCCAAAGGCAGTTATTTAGAATCTTCGGTAGATATTGATGAGTCAATTAAACGTGTGGATGCGAACGCTATTCCAACGAAAAATGTGGTGTTAATGGCAGGCTTTACGGCAGGTAATGAAAAGGGTGAACTTGTCTTGTTGGGTCGTAACGGTTCTGATTATTCTGCGGCGTGTTTGGCTGCCTGTTTAGGGGCAAGTGTTTGCGAAATTTGGACGGATGTGGATGGCGTGTACACTTGTGATCCTCGTTTAGTGCCTGATGCACATTTATTACCGAGCCTGTCTTATCGTGAAGCCATGGAGCTTTCCTATTTTGGGGCGAAAGTGATTCACCCTCGAACTATTGGTCCATTAGTGCAAAAAAATATTCCTTGTTTAATTAAAAATACGGGAAATCCTTCTGCACCAGGTTCGATTATTGATGGTAATGAGCAATCTGAACAGTTACAAGTGAAAGGGATCACTAACCTTGATAACGTGGCGATGTTTAACGTATCAGGCCCAGGTATGCAAGGTATGGTGGGAATGGCGGCTCGTGTGTTCTCTGCCATGTCTAACGCAGGCATTTCGGTGATTTTAATTACCCAATCTTCTTCTGAATATAGTATTAGTTTCTGCGTGCCAGCGAAATCTGTGGATAAAGCAAAACAAGTGTTAGAAAAAGAGTTTGAGCAAGAATTGAATACTGAGGCACTTGAACCAATTGATGTGATCAAAGATTTATCGATCATTTCGGTGGTGGGTGATGGCATGAAACAAGCCAAAGGCATTGCATCACGTTTCTTCTCCGCATTAGCACAAGCCAATATTAGTATTGTTGCCATTGCTCAGGGATCTTCCGAACGTTCGATTTCTGCGGTAGTACCATTAAATAAAGCGATTGAAGCGGTGAAATCTACTCACCAAATGCTTTTTAATAATAAAAAAGTGGTGGATGTGTTCTTAGTCGGTGTTGGTGGTGTCGGTGGTGAATTAATTGAACAAATTAAAAACCAGAAAGAATACTTAGCGAAAAAAGACATTGAAATCCGCGTGTGTGCCATTGCGAACTCAAATAAAATGCTACTTAAAGCCGATGGGCTTAATTTAGAGCATTGGCAGGCTGATTTGGAAACTGCCACTCAGCCTTCTGATTTCGATGTGTTGTTATCTTTTATTAAATTGCATCATGTGGTGAATCCTGTGTTTGTGGATTGTACATCGGCAGAGTCTGTTTCTGGTTTATATGCGAGAGCTTTAAAAGAAGGTTTCCATGTGGTGACACCAAATAAAAAAGCCAACACCCGTGATTTAGCTTATTATAATACCTTGCGTGAAAATGCCCGTAGTCATCACCGCAAATTCTTATATGACACCAATGTTGGAGCAGGCTTGCCAGTGATTGAAAACTTACAAAATTTATTGGCAGCAGGTGACGAAGTGGTGAAATTTACGGGGATTTTATCGGGATCGTTATCCTTTATTTTCGGTGAATTAGAAAATGGCTTGTCTTTATCGGAAGCGACCGCATTAGCACGTGAAAAAGGCTTTACCGAACCGGATCCAAGAGAAGATTTATCAGGTCAAGATGTGGCACGTAAATTATTGATCTTGGCGCGTGAAACGGGCTTACCGCTTGAATTATCAGATGTGGAGGTGGAAAGTGTGTTACCTAAAGGGTTTGCAGAAGGAAAATCCGTGTCTGAATTTATGGCGATGTTACCTGAATTAGATGCAGAATTTGCACAGCGTGTGGCAGAGGCGAAAGCAGAAGGTAAAGTGTTACGTTATGTAGGACAACTCGAAAACGCTCAATGCAAAGTTTCTATTATTGCCGTAGATGAAAATGATCCGCTTTACAAAGTCAAAAATGGTGAAAATGCGTTAGCCTTTTATACCACTTATTATCAACCAGCACCGTTACTTCTCCGTGGATATGGTGCGGGTAATGCGGTTACCGCAGCAGGTATTTTTGCCGATATTTTAAGAACGTTACAGCATTAATGGGAGAATGAAATGCTCAGAATTTATGCACCAGCATCGAGTGCAAATTTAAGCGTCGGATTTGACACCTTGGGGGCAGCATTGTCCCCGATTGATGGATCATTGCTCGGTGATGTGGTTCAAGTCGACGCCATTCCTGAGGGCTTTGAATTAGAAAGTGCGGGTTATTTTGTCCGAAAATTACCTAAAGAACCGCAAAAAAATATTGTGTATCAAGCTTATGTGTTATTTAGTGAGCGTTTGAAACTTCGCAATATTACAGTGCGTCCACTTCGCTTAACCTTAGAAAAAAATATGCCAATTGGTTCAGGGTTAGGATCGAGTGCGTGCTCGATCGTCGCAACCTTAGTGGCGTTAAATAAATTTCATCGTGAAGGGGATGTGGAACCATTTTCTAAAATGGAATTATTGGAAATGATGGGTGAGCTAGAAGGGCGTATTTCGGGTTCTGTGCATTATGATAATGTTGCACCTTGCTATTTAGGTGGGGTGCAACTGATGGTGGAATCCTTAGGCAATATTTGCCAGAGTTTACCTTTCTTTGATGAGTGGTTCTGGGTGCTTGCTTACCCAGGGATTGAAGTGTCCACCGCACAAGCCCGTGCCATATTGCCAAAAAGCTATACGCGACAAGAGGTGATTTCACAGGCTCGTTATTTGGGCAGTTTTGTTCATGCTTGTCATACGAAACAAGCTCAATTAGCGGCATTAATGATGAAAGATGTGATTGCCGAGCCTTATCGTGAATCATTGTTACCTAATTTTGCCGAAGTCAAACAAGCTACACGAGATCTTGGGGCATTAGCCACAGGGATTTCAGGATCTGGCCCAACCATGTTTGCCATCGCACCTGATTTAGCCACGGCAATGAAAGTTTCAACCTATTTAGAAACTCATTATTTACAAAATAACGAAGGCTTTGTGCACATTTGCAAAGTGGATAATCAAGGGGCGAGAGCACTCGATTAATTGAATAACGGAAAAGCATATGAATTTATATAATATTAAACACCCTGAAGAACAGGTCAATTTCGCCCAAGCAGTACGTCAAGGGCTAGGTAAAAATCAAGGTTTATTTTTCCCTGAAACGCTCCCACATTTTGAGGATATTGAAGGGTTGCTTGCATTACCTTTAGTTGAGCGTAGCCAAAAAATCTTGGCTGCATTAATTGGTGAAGAAATTGCCGACAGTCAGTTGGCACAAATGGTGCAAAATGCCTTCACCTTTCCCGCCCCTATCACCAAAGTGGAAGAGGGCGTGTATGCCTTAGAACTTTTCCACGGTCCAACGTTAGCGTTTAAAGACTTTGGTGGTCGCTTTATGGCTCAAGCATTAGCTAGCGTGCGTGGCGATGGCAAAATTACCATTTTAACGGCAACCTCAGGCGATACAGGGGCAGCAGTGGCTCATGCATTTTATGGTTTAAAAAATATTGATGTGGTGATTTTATATCCGCAAGGCAAAATCAGTCCGTTACAAGAAAAGCTATTTTGCACATTAGGGGGCAATATCCGCACGGTGGCGATTAAAGGGGATTTTGACGCTTGCCAAGCCTTAGTGAAACAAGCCTTTGATGATGCCGAATTACGCCAAGCTATCGGCTTAAATTCTGCAAACTCCATTAATATTAGCCGTTTATTAGCCCAAGTTTGTTATTACTTTGAAGCGGTTGCACAATTGCCTAAAGCGACTCGTGATAATCTTGTGGTTTCGGTGCCAAGTGGTAACTTTGGTAACCTAACGGCAGGGTTAATTGCCAAATCGTTAGGCTTACCGATTAAACGTTTTGTGGCGTCAACCAATGTGAATGATACGGTACCACGTTATTTACGCAGTGGAAATTGGGCACCGAATGACACCGTGGCAACCTTATCCAATGCGATGGATGTCAGCCGTCCGAATAACTGGCCACGAGTGGAAGAACTCTTTAAACGTAATGGTTGGGCATTATCAGACTTACATTCTGATGCCGTAAATGACAGTGAAACGGAAGAAACACTCAAAGCAATGTATGCGAAAGGGTATTTATGCGAACCACATGGTGCTGTGGCTTATCGTGTGTTGAAACAAGATCTGCAAGTGGGCGAGACAGGTATTTTCCTTTGTACCGCACACCCTGCGAAATTTAAGGAAAGTGTAGAACGTATTTTATCTCTTGAGTTGGATTTGCCGGAAGCCTTAGCCAAACACGACAAACTTCCGTTACTTTCTGATGTGATGGAAAATGATTTTGCCCAGCTACGTCAGTATTTATTAGCCAAGTAAAGGGATAAACACGCACACACTGAGCTGAAAAGTGCGGTCTGTTTTCACAAAAAATCCTCATAAGTGATGCTTATGAGGATTTTCTCTTTCATCGCAAAAATTGCAAATTTAGTCGGAAAAAAGCAAAACTTTTTGAAAAGTGACCGCACTTTGTGTGGGCTCAGCGAGGGTTATTTTAGCAAATCCTCATTTTTCGCATGAATCCATTTGCCACGCTTTTTATCCATGTATTGGAAGTATTCATTGGTAAATGTGCCTTGTGAGCAAGTGAGTTTATCTAATCGGGAATTTACCGTTTTATTTTCCAATGCTTGAATAAGGGTTTCTGGCCCTGTTAAGGCAAACACGCCACCTTCAATCCGTTTTTGCTCAATATTTTGAATAATGATCTCCAATGTTTCTTTTAAAAAGGCATTGCCTTTAGCACTGGCTAAAAAGAAGTTGGTATAACGCCCACGGCGAGAAATGACCACTTCATTATCTTCTTCATCAATGATGCTGTCTAAGCACCACACTAAATGCCCGTCAATATCCATATAAATACCACCTTCATGATATAAGGTGAAAATTCGCCAGAAATCCGCTTGTGCTGCACCGTCAGTCAGTTTGCTATAGGCATTGAAAGTGCGTTCGTCCGCATGGGTTTTAATGTATTCTGCACGCTCTTCGGTGCTTACATAACGGTATTCATAACTTAAGGATAATAAGCGGTTGAATAAATAATTACAGTAAACGGGTAAGGTGACTTGGTTGCTGTAATTGGTTTGCCAAATAACACGATTGATTTTGGTTTTCTTGTGAGACTGGCGTTTTGCCCCACTAAAGTTAGGAATCGTGAAACGCTTTTTAGGAAACAGGGCATGGAAAGGATAGCTTAAGGTTTTAACTATGTTACCTAGGAGACGAGTCATGCCATTGGCAATGAGAATAAACGTTTTGTGTTTAACGGGTTTATACATCGTAAAATTCCATTCTATTTGAAAGAGATAATCGTCGCTACTTTACCATTTTATTGCGTAAAGAACAAAAGGCTTAATGAAATAGATGATGCTTTAGACTTAATGAAAGAGAAGATGTTTTGAGAAGAAGTGGTGGGCGATACCGGTCTCGAACCAGTGACCCCCTCCTTGTAAGGGAGGTGCTCTCCCAACTGAGCTAATCGCCCTTCAGATTTTGCATTTTTGAGTAAAAATGACAAAGTTATGAAGCGTTATTTTAAGTCTAAGTGGTGGGCGATACCGGTCTCGAACCAGTGACCCCCTCCTTGTAAGGGAGGTGCTCTCCCAACTGAGCTAATCGCCCACTTGAGACTTAAAACATTGGGGAATTTTATGAAGTGGAACACTTAAAAGTGGTGGGCGATACCGGTCTCGAACCAGTGACCCCCTCCTTGTAAGGGAGGTGCTCTCCCAACTGAGCTAATCGCCCTTCATAAAATTCTAAGTTTTACAACATACTAGGACACTTTGTTGAAAAGTGGTGGGCGATACCGGTCTCGAACCAGTGACCCCCTCCTTGTAAGGGAGGTGCTCTCCCAACTGAGCTAATCGCCCTGATGTTGTGAGGTGGCATTATAATTATTAGTTCTTTTCAGTCAACAAGTTTTTTCAAAAAAAAGCGAGTTTGTTTTAAAAATAAGCATGAAATCACAAAATTTATTCGGAATTGTATAAACTCATAGTACAATGTGGCACAAATTTTTTTCGATGAAATGAAAGTGAGATAAAGGTTATATCATGAAATTAGAAGCATTATTTAATTTAGACCCGAATGTAAAAGTTCGCACACGCTTTGCACCCAGTCCAACGGGCTATTTACACGTCGGAGGAGCAAGAACGGCATTATATTCTTGGTTATATGCCAAACATAATCAGGGGGAATTTGTATTACGTATTGAAGACACAGATTTAGAACGTTCAACCCCAGAAGCCACTGCGGCGATTTTAGAAGGCATGACATGGTTAAATTTAGCTTGGGAACATGGGCCTTATTTCCAAACAAAACGCTTTGATCGTTATAACCAAGTGATTGATCAAATGATTGAGCAAGGACTTGCATACCGTTGTTATTGCACAAAAGAACGTTTAGAAGATTTACGCCATACACAAGAACAGAATAAACAAAAACCACGTTATGATCGTCATTGTTTAGATGATCATGCACAATCGCCAGATCAGCCTCATGTGGTGCGTTTTAAAAACCCAACAGAAGGAACTGTGGTATTTGAAGATGCCGTGCGTGGTCGAATTGAAATTAGCAATGCAGAACTTGATGATTTAATCATTCGTCGTACAGATGGTTCACCTACCTATAACTTCTGTGTGGTGGTCGATGACTGGGATATGGGCATTACCCATGTGGTTCGTGGTGAAGATCATATTAACAATACCCCTCGTCAAATTAATATTCTCAAAGCATTAGGTGCCCCTATCCCAACTTATGCTCACGTTTCCATGATTTTAGGTGATGATGGACAAAAATTATCCAAGCGTCATGGTGCAGTCAGTGTCATGCAATATCGTGATGATGGTTATTTACCTGAAGCCTTATTGAATTATTTAGTGCGTTTAGGTTGGGGACATGGCGATCAAGAAATTTTTTCCGTAGAGGAAATGATCAAGTTATTTGAGCTTGAGAGCGTGAGTAAATCGGCGAGTGCATTTAATACTGAAAAACTGTTGTGGTTAAATCATCATTATATTCGTGAATTACCACCAGAGTATGTGGCGAAACATTTAGCATGGCATTATCAAGATCAAGGCATTGATACGTCAAATGGCCCAGCGTTAGAAGACATTGTGAAAATGTTGGCAGAGCGTTGTAAGACCTTGAAAGAAATGGCTGCCTCAAGCCGTTATTTCTTTGAAGAGTTTGATAGTTTTGATGAAGCAGCAGTGAAAAAACATTTCAAAGCGGCTGCAATTGAGCCACTTGAGAAAGTCAAAGAAAAATTGACCGCACTTGAAAGTTGGGATTTACACAGCACACACCAAGCGATTGAACAAACTGCGACTGAATTAGCATTAGGCATGGGCAAAGTCGGCATGCCATTACGTGTTGCGGTAACAGGTTCTGGTCAATCCCCGTCTATGGACGTGACTTTGGTGGGGATTGGTCAAGCTCGTACGCTTGCTCGTATTCAAAGAGCCATTGATTTTATCAAAAATCAGAATGCTTAATATTTAAGCGAGCGATTCAATATCACAAATTTAATGTTGACAGCTTACGTGGCGGAATTTATTATTACCGCCACGACATTTCTGATGTGGGGATATAGCTCAGTTGGGAGAGCGCTTGCATGGCATGCAAGAGGTCGTCGGTTCGATCCCGATTATCTCCACCAAATCATCTTTTAATTCTTTAACTTCATTTTTAAAGATTATTCTTTGTTTTAGTCTGAAAATAAATTACCAATCCTCCATTAAAGCCTGTATAATAGCCGAGCTTTATTTTTTGTCTTAACGCATGCGGCTATCAAAAATGATTTTGCTTTTAGTATGTTAGCAATCAATGAGATTGTAAAAGTGCGGTATGAAATAAAATTATTTCTGCTAGTCGCAATTGGGAAAATAAAGCACAGGTTTTATTCAAAAGTTAATAACATAATAGGTGTTTATTAACCTACATTAAAAGGAAAGTTCAAGTGAATCCAATTGTTAAACAATTTAAATATGGTCAACATACTGTTACGTTAGAAACGGGTGCAATTGCTCGTCAAGCCACGGCAGCGGTCATGGCAAGTATGGACGATACCACTGTATTTGTAACGGTTGTCGCCAAAAAAGACGTGAAAGAAGGTCAAGACTTTTTCCCATTAACAGTTAATTATCAAGAGCGTACTTATGCCGCTGGACGTATTCCAGGTGGTTTCTTTAAACGTGAAGGCCGTCCTTCTGAAGGGGAAACTTTAATTGCACGTTTAATTGACCGTCCTATTCGTCCACTTTTCCCTGAAGGTTTTTATAACGAAATCCAAATCGTGGCAACGGTGGTTTCAGTTAATCCACAAATTTGCCCAGATTTAGTAGCAATGATTGGTGCATCTGCCGCACTTTCTTTATCTGGCGTGCCATTTAATGGGCCAATTGGTGCCGCACGTGTCGGTTTTATTGATAACCAATTTGTGCTTAATCCAACCATGAATGAACAAAAACAAAGTCGTTTAGACTTAGTGGTTGCAGGTACAGATAAAGCAGTATTGATGGTGGAATCGGAAGCTGATGTATTAACCGAAGAACAAATGCTTGCGGCGGTGGTATTTGGTCACCAGCAACAACAAGTGGTGATTGAAGCCATCAAAGAATTTACCGCAGAAGCAGGTAAACCACGTTGGGATTGGGTTGCACCAGAACCGAATACCGCATTAATTGAAAAAGTGAAAGCCATTGCCGAAGTGCGTTTAGGTGAAGCTTATCGTATTACTGAAAAACAAGCTCGCTATGAGCAAATTGATGCAATCAAAGCAGACGTTATTGCTCAAATCACGGCAGAAGTGTCAGAAGGCGAAGAAATCAGTGAAGGGAAAATTGTTGATATTTTCACCGCACTTGAAAGTCAAATCGTACGTAGTCGCATTATTGCTGGTGAACCACGTATTGATGGTCGTCGAGTAGATACTGTCCGTGCCTTAGATATTTGCACAGGCGTCTTACCTCGTACTCACGGTTCCGCAATTTTTACCCGTGGTGAAACACAAGCGTTAGCGGTTGCGACTTTAGGTACTGAACGTGATGCTCAAATTATTGATGAGCTCACTGGCGAACGTTCAGATCACTTCTTATTCCACTATAACTTCCCTCCATATTCTGTGGGTGAAACGGGCATGATGGGTTCACCAAAACGCCGTGAAATCGGTCATGGTCGTTTAGCTAAACGTGGTGTCGCCGCCGTGATGCCAACCTTAGCGGAATTCCCTTATGTCGTGCGTGTGGTTTCAGAAATCACTGAATCAAATGGTTCTTCTTCTATGGCATCAGTATGTGGTGCATCGTTAGCCTTAATGGATGCGGGTGTGCCAATTAAAGCCGCCGTTGCTGGTATTGCCATGGGCTTAGTGAAAGAAGACGAAAAATTTGTCGTGCTTTCAGATATCTTAGGGGATGAAGATCACTTAGGTGATATGGACTTTAAAGTAGCAGGGACTCGTGAAGGGGTCACCGCACTTCAAATGGACATTAAAATTGAAGGTATTACTGCTGAAATCATGCAAATTGCATTAAACCAAGCGAAAAGTGCACGTTTACATATTTTAGGCGTAATGGAACAAGCTATCCCAGCACCACGTGCAGATATTTCTGATTTTGCACCACGTATATACACCATGAAGATCGATCCGAAGAAAATCAAAGATGTGATTGGTAAAGGTGGGGCAACCATTCGTGCATTAACAGAAGAAACTGGCACTTCTATTGATATTGATGATGATGGCACAGTGAAAATTGCCGCTGTAGATGGGCATTCTGCAAAAGACGTGATGGCTCGCATTGAAGACATTACTGCGGAAGTAGAAGCTGGTGCAGTTTATAAAGGTAAAGTTACCCGTTTAGCAGATTTTGGTGCCTTTGTTTCTATCGTGGGTAACAAAGAAGGCTTAGTCCATATTTCTCAAATTGCTGAAGAACGTGTTGAGAAAGTGAGCGACTACCTTGCTGTAGGTCAAGAAGTGACGGTGAAAGTGGTGGAAATTGATCGTCAAGGTCGTATTCGCTTAACCATGAAAGACATTGCACCAAAACAGGAGCAAGCTGATGCTGTTGCTGAACAAGGCAACGCAGAGGAACAGGTGCAATAAAAAATAAGATTACAGTACTCAATGATTGAGTGCTGTAATTTTTTATTCTGACAAGCACAACATTGTGCTTTAAGGCTATCTGAGATGATACAACGTCAACGGTTGTTAAATTTCATCTGGTTTTTCCCTTGTTTTTTATTATTGGTCAGTTGCATACATGTTGAACCTGTGTTTATGCAAAATAATAACATTATGTTGGAAGAACGAAATCCGAATGATCATTTTGAACATGAAGTGATGATTGCTCAGATAGGTCAAGTTTTGCTTGTTGGGAAGTTGAAAAAAGAAGAACGTGCTATTTTACATTTCGAACGAGGTGTTATCTACGATAGCTTAGGCATGTGGGCACTAGCACGTTATGATTTTCAACAAGCATTAGCGTTGCACCCGAAGTTAGCTGCAGCGTTTAATTACTTTGGCTTATATTTATTACTGGAACAAGATTATGACAGTTCCCTTGAAGCCTTTAATACGGTATTTGAGCTTGAGCCAGGGTATGAATATGCTTTTCTCAATCGAGGATTGAACTTTTATTACGTTGGACGCTATGAATTAGCTCAAAAGGATTTTCTTCAATTTTATCAATTAGATAAATCAGATCCTTACCGTGTATTATGGCTTTATTTAAATGAGTTAAAATGTCATCCGCAGGACGCGCAACAAAATTTGGCATCACGCTCCCATTTCCTTTCTAATGAAAATTGGGGGTCGTATATCGTTCAATATTATTTGGGAAACTTATCAGTCGAAGAATTGCTTTCTAAAGCACGGCAATTTGCAGAATCTTCATCGGTAAATTATGCAGGGATTCTGACTGAAACCTATTTTTATCTAGCAAAACAACAACTCAATTTAGGTCAAGTTGATAAAGCAGAAACACTTTTCAAACTGGCCGTCGCAAACCAAGTGTATAACTTCGTTGAGTATCGTTTTGCTGTGTTTGAGCTAATGAAATTGAAGCAACGCTCAAACCAATAATGGCTATCATTTAGCTATTGGCTGTTGTGAAACGTGCATATATGAACAACATTTTATTACACAGCTCACATTGAGTGAGCATTTCTTTTTTATATTCGAGTATTTTAATGACTGAAACAACAATGACTTTCAACGATTTAGGCTTGCCTGAATTTCTTCTTAATGCCGTCTCTGATTTAGGTTTTGAGACCCCTTCTCCCATTCAACAAACTTGTATCCCTTATTTATTAGAAGGGCATGATGTGTTGGGTATGGCACAAACGGGGAGTGGTAAAACGGCAGCTTTCTCTCTTCCTTTATTAGCACAATTAGATTTAGATAAAAAATATCCACAAATGCTGGTGATGGCACCCACCCGTGAATTAGCCATTCAAGTGGCAGATGCCTGTGAACATTTTTGTAAACACGCCAAAGGGGTGAAAATTGTCACGCTTTATGGTGGACAACGTTATGACATTCAACTGCGTGCATTAAAACAAGGTGCACAGGTAGTGGTGGGAACACCAGGGCGTATTTTAGATCATATTCGTCGTGGCACGTTGGATCTCTCCAATTTACGCTTTATGGTATTAGATGAAGCTGATGAAATGCTACGCATGGGCTTTATTGATGATGTGGAAACCGTCATGGCAGAATTGCCAGAAGAACATCAAACCGCGCTTTTTTCTGCCACAATGCCTGAACCGATCCGTCGCATTACCAAGCGTTTCATGAAAGATCCAAAAGAGATTAAAATTAAATCAACGCAAACAACCAATCCAGACATTACACAAAGTTGTTGGTATGTGCATGGTTTTCGTAAAAATGATGCCTTATTACGTTTCTTAGAAGTGGAAAACTTTGATGCGGCGATTATTTTTACCCGCACTAAAACAGGCACATTAGATGTTACAGAGCTATTGGAAAAGCATGGGTTCCGTGCAGCAGCTTTGAATGGTGATATGACACAGCAATTGCGTGAACAAACCCTAGATCGTTTAAGAAATGGTAGCTTAGATATTTTGGTGGCGACCGATGTTGCCGCACGGGGTTTAGATGTTGAACGTATTAGTTTAGTGGTGAATTACGATATTCCACTTGATGCAGAATCCTATGTCCACCGTATTGGTCGTACAGGTCGTGCGGGTCGTACAGGTCGTGCCTTATTGTTTGTTGAACCACGTGAACGCCGTTTATTACGCAATATTGAGCAATTGACGAAAAAACCGATTACGGAAGTTGAAGTCCCGAATCATGAAGTATTGCAGGCTTGCCGTCGTGAAAAATTTAAAGCCAAAATTACCTTACAATTGGAACATCATGATTTAGGGCTTTATCGTAGTTTACTTGAAGACATGTTTACCGCAGATCAAGATCAAGAAGATATTACTGCGGCAATGTTGATGCTTTTACAGGGTAAACAGAAGCTGATTTTACCTGCTGATCCTATTATTGATCGCAAAGCGGCTCGTGATCGTTCCGATCGCCGTGAACGAGGTGGGCGTGAAAATCCACGTTCAGCAGAACGAAGAGGTTACGGTACACCACAAGCGATGGATCTCTATCGTATTGAAGTAGGTCGCTTAGATGGTGCAGAGGTGCGTCATATTGTGGGAGCCATTGCCAATGAAGGTGATATTAATAGTCGTTATATCGGTCATATTAAGTTATATGATGATTACTCCACTATCGAATTACCACAAGGGATGCCAAAAGAGTTACTGAATATTTTTAGTAAAACCCGTGTGATGAATAAACCGATGCAAATGTCATTTGTGAGTGCTGGGAATGCTGGCGCTGGTCGTCAGCGTGATGATTTTTCTGAGCGTCGTGGTGGTGGAAAACGTAAAGGTCGTGATGAGCCTCGTTTTGGTCGTGAGGATCGCAAATTCAAGGAAAAAGGGGCACGTTCGTTTAATGATCGTCCTCGTAGAGAACGTAAAAAATAAGCCGAAACCCTGTGTCGGCTGACAAAGTGCGGTAGGTTTTTCAAAAGAATTGTAAAACTGACCGCACTTTAATGGGTGGGCTCAATATCCAACCGATTAATACACTGATTTTATGACTAAATAGCGTCAATTTTTCAAGCAAAAAATAGGTGGTTGCATTCATTTGCCCCACCTATTTTACGTTATTGAGCAATCGTGCCAATAATACTGCGAGTTTCTTCTTTCACTTCAAGTAATTGAACATCAATAATATCGCCGATTTTATAAGCGATTTCACCTTTGATATACAAGATTAATTCATCGGTGTTCACTTGCATTTCCTCTTTATTTCCGTGTAGCTGTGAGGCTGGAATAAACATTGAGGCACCATTTTCTGATAATTGAACTCGTAAGCCACCACGCATCACATCTTGCACTTCTGCTTTAAAGATTTGCTTTTGTTCCACTTTGTCAGACAGATAACGACAATATAACCAGTCTGCAATATCTCGCTCGACTAAACGGTTTTGACGGCGAGCTTCTTGCAAACGCACTAATATTGCTTCTTCTGGCTTTTGATAGGTTTTTGTGCTCAAGGTCGCTTTAATTAAGCGATGGTTAATCATATCTGAATATTTGCGAATAGGGGACGTCCATGTTGCATAGCCCGTTAGCCCTAAGCCAAAATGAGGAGCCAGTTCTGCTTTAAATTCTGCGAACGTGAGGAAACGGCGTAAGCGTAATTCTAAATAGTTGCCTTCAATCGTTTCAATGTCGTGACGCATTTGGCAGTAACCTTGCAAGGTAGCAAGGGTTTCCGGTGAATAACGTTGTGCTAATTCCGCATGACGTTGTTCATCCGCAAGGTGGGTCAATAAAAATTGCTGTACGGATTCCAAATGCTTTTTATCAAAGCCCGTATGGGTATTGAAAATGCCACATTGTGCATGCTCACTTAAGTATTGTGCGGCACAGATATTGGCGATAATCATGCATTCTTCCACAATTTTGTTGGCGATGCGACGGTATTCCGCTTTAATCTCTTTTACTTTGCCGTTTTCTGCCAAAATAAAGGAATAATCTGGCTGTTCTTTAAATAATAAAGAATGTTGTTGTCGCCATGAAATACGCACTTGTGTAAATTGATGTAGCCATTGAATTTGTTGTTCCGTTTGTGGGCTTTCGGGTTGCCATGCATTCGGCATATTTTCTAAATAATCAGACACATGCTCATACACTAATTTGGCTTTGGATTTTACATAAGCCGACACAAAACGCGGTTTTTCTGTGATGTTCCCCGCTAAATCGGTACTGATATAGCACACCAAGGCTGGGCGAACTTCATCTTTCATTAATGAACAATGATCATCAGACAGCTCAGGTGGCAGCATAGGAATGTTGAAACCTGGTAGATAATTGGTGAAGCAACGTTGTTTGGCTTCTTGATCAATAGGGGAATCTAGAGGAATGTAAGCGGTTGGATCAGCAATCGCCACCACTAAATGCCAGCCTGTTTGTTGTTCATTTTGGTAGCACGGTTCGATATACAGTGCATCGTCCATATCTTTGGTGCTTTCTGCATCAATGGTAACAAAATGAAGTGCGGTTAAATCTTCACGGTTTTGTTCATCTTGCATCGGATACTCACTCAATCCTTGCACAGGGTAGCGAGATTGTTCATGGCGAGCTAGCGTCACCCACCAAGGGGCGAGTTCGTCATTGGCTTGACAAATGAATTGCTGAATTTGAGCGAAGAAAAAACGATCATCTCGTAATGGATGGTGCTTTAAGTGAGCCACCACCCAATCACCTTCTTGTAATTCCTCTTTGACTGATTTAGCCAGTGTTGCCCCAATGGGTTGATTAATTTGTGGATGATCCACGAGGACTTGCAGTTTTTTATCTTTATTAAAACGCACTCGAGCAATAAAACGCGTTAACATTGGTTCAATTAATTGGTCGGGTTCGGCTTGTTCTTTGTCGCCAATCACTTCAATTAAGGCTTTGATTTTGTCGCCATGCATGACTTTTTTCATGGCAGCTGGCGGGATAAAGTAATTTTTTTTATCGCATTCAAGGAAACCAAAGGCTTTATCTGAACCTTTTACGATACCTTCGACTTGCTGTTTGCTCTCTCGGATTTGTTGTTTTAATTGAGAAAGGAGGGGATTATTTTGGAACATTGGAGATATCCATAAAAAATGAAAGCGGACAGACGTCCGCTCTTATATAAGACTTAAAACTTATTCAAGTTCGCCCATGGCAACAATACTGAAACCTGCATCCACATGTAAAACTTCACCTGTGATACCTGCACTTAAATCTGAACATAAGAATGCGGCAGAGTTACCCACATCTTCAATTGTGACTGTGCGGCGTAATGGTGCGGTTTGCTCAAAGTTTGCGAGCATTTTTTTGAAGTTTTTAATCCCTGATGCGGCTAAGGTACGGATTGGACCTGCAGAAATGGCATTCACACGGATACCATCTTTCCCTAATGCTGCCGCCATAAAACGGGTGTTTGCTTCTAAAGAGGCTTTTGCTAAGCCCATGACATTGTAGTTCGGAATAGCACGTTCAGCCCCTAAGTAAGATAGGGTTAATAAGGCGGAATTAGGATTTAACATCTGACGTGCGGCTTTTGCCATTGCCACGAAGCTGTATGAGCTGACATCGTGAGCAATACGGAATCCTTCACGATTAACCGCATCGACATAATCACCATCTAATTGATCACCTGGTGCAAAGGCAATAGAATGCACGAAACCATCAAATTTATCCCAATGTTTAGCTAATTCAGTAAAGCAGTTTTCAATGCTTTCATCTGTCCCCACATCACAAGGAATCACAATCTCAGAGCCTAATTCTTTGGCGAATTCTTCTACACGACCTTTTAATTTATCATTTTGATAAGTGAAGGCTAATTCGGCTCCTTCACGTTTCATCGCTTGTGCAATACCATAAGCGATGGAACGATTGCTTGCGACACCCGCAATTAAAATACGTTTATTTGTTAAAAAACCCATAATCAATACCTTTTCGTATGTTAAAAATTCTGGCTAGTATAAGTGAAAAAGTGAATAAATACAAAGCTGACCTTATCTCTCACGGCTTAAGCAGGATTATCAATATCCTTAAATTCTACTGCAAGATCATATTCTGCTTTTAACCATTCTCCTAATGCTTTAATCCCGTAACGTTCCGTAGCATGATGACCCGCAGCAAAAAAATGGATACCTTGCTCTCGGGCAGAATGAATGGTTTGTTCAGACACTTCCCCTGTGATGAAAGCATCTATGCCTTGGCTTGCGGCTAAATCAATATAGCCTTGTCCGCCCCCCGTGCAAATGCCCACGGTACGAATGTATTGCGGTGCATTATCGCTACACACTAACGGTTTACGGCGTAGCACCTGTTCAATACGTTGTGCTAAGGCTTCGCCTGTTAACGGGGTGTTTAATGTGCCATAAACGGGAATACTGATTGCCCCTTGCTCTAAAGGTTGCAAATTTTCAATGCCGAGTAACGAGGCTAACCGAGCATTGTTGCCTAATTCAGGGTGGACATCTAAAGGTAAATGGTAACCATATAGATTTATGTCATTGATGAGCAAGGTTTTAATGCGTTTTCCTTTCATACCCCGAATGCAAGGATTTTCACTTTTCCAAAAATAACCATGATGCACTAAAATGGCATCGGCATGTTGGCTGACTGCATATTCAATTAAGGCTTGGCTTGCCGTCACGCCCGTGATGATTTTTTTGATGTCTTTTTTTCCCTCGACCTGTAAGCCGTTAGGGGCATAATCGGAAATGGCTAGGGCATTCAGTTTTTGATTTAAAATCTGTTCAAGTTCAAGATTGTTCATAAATTTTTAAATGAGGTGGACGAGAATAAATAAATGCCATGGTAAAGGATTTAGACTGGAATAAGAAGAAAAAAAACGGCTAATGCGAAAATCTTTTTACAAGATTATGGGGGAGTCTTCGCATTAGCCAAGCGTATTAACTACTTCAAATTAGACATAATAGTCATTATATATTTTACTATATAGTGATCAAGCTAAAAAATTAGGCGAGTGATGAAAAATCACCTTTTATTCAATCCCAATTAATTTATGAGTTTGGATGCTCAGTTGCCATTTTGGTTTATTAACTCGTTGATTTAATAGACCTATTTGTGTAATGGTTGCCAGTAAATTCATTTCACCATTGATCTCACAAGGTGAGAGATAATAATGTTCTGATCGGATCTGTTGCTCAATTTGTTCACAAAACTCTAGCACATTATCATCCGCCACAATCCGCACTTCATGAGCAAAGGGAATACATTTTTGTTGGTATTTGTGCTGATACAAACGTTTAGGACTTGTTGCGATGTAATCAATTTGGTGAGGAATGGCTTTTAATCCGTTGGTTTCAATTGCCAAAAAATAGCCTTCCGCTTTTAAGGCATCAAGTAAAAAGCCAATTTTAGGCACAATGGTCGGTTCGCCACCTGTGATAATGATATTCTTCGCAGAAAATGACCGCACTTTTTGTAGAATCTGGCTAAGTGTCCAAGTGGTATATTGGTTGTAAGGGGTATCGCACCAAGGACAAGCAAGATTACACTTGCCAAAACGCACAAAAATGCTGGGCATACCCGTATTAAACCCTTCCCCTTGTAAACTTTCAAAGATCTCAACAATATTGTATTCAGGCTCGAAAACTTCTCGAATTTGCACCGCACTTATTCCTTATATTCACAAAATGAGGTTGGCGTTTCCCATAAGCGAATGGCTGAAACGGGTAAGTTTTCCTCATATTTTAAGCAATTAAAAATAAAGCGAGCCATTTCTTCTGCGGTGGTTCGGCTGGACAGAGAAAAGGTTTTTGAATCTAACGACTGCAATAAACTCGCTACTTTGGATTCTTTTTCGCTGGTGCAATCATAGATAAAAGCATGATCCATCGGGTCTAAAATGCGTTGTTTGACAATCGCTTTTAAATCAGAAAAATCAATGACCATACCTTTTTTCGGGCCATTTTGGTGTAATTCCCCACAAAGTTCTACTTGAAGTGTGTAAGTATGCCCATGTAAATTTTTGCATTTGCCATCGTGTCCATCGAGCATATGTGCCATATCAAAACTAAATTCTTTCGCAATTTTAAACATAAATTAGACCGCACTTTTGGTTGATAAATATTCATTTAAGCCTTTTTCTCGCAACAGGCAACTTGGGCATTCACCACAGCCTTGCTCAACGCCCATATAGCAAGTATGTGTGTGTTGACGAATGTAATCAAGTACCCCTAGTTCATCTGCCAATTGCCATGTTTGGGCTTTGGTGAGGTACATTAAAGGGGTTTTAAGATTAAATTGATAATCCATAGCGAGATTTAAGGTCACATTCATGGATTTAATAAAGACATCACGGCAATCAGGATAACCACTAAAATCCGTCTCACAGACGCCAGTGATAATATCTTGAATCCCCTGACCTTTAGCATAAATCGCCGTATACAGTAAAAATAAGGCATTACGCCCATCCACAAAGGTATTTGGGGTGTTGCCTTGCTGTTCAATCTTGGCGTTTTCATCCATTAAGGCATTTTGGGTAATGGCTTTAATCACAGAGGTGTTAATTACGGTTTGTTTTACCCTAAGATCTTGGGCAATCCACGCCGCTTTTTCAAGCTCAATGGCATGGCGTTGACCGTATTGGAAGGTGACGACTTCCACATTCTCCACACCATATTCTTGGATGGCTTGGAATAAACAGGTGGTGGAATCTTGTCCACCAGAAAAAATCACAACCGCTTTACGGTTGCCGTTTGGATTGGTGATGTTCATGTTGTTTTCCTAGTTTTGTTTTCGGTTATCACAAGGGATAACCTAAGTGGGAGGTTTACGAACCACTATAAAAAATAAAGAGTGGCGAGTTGATTTCAGCTAAAAAACTGAAAACAATCTCCCCACTCAGGACAATCTTACGGTTATTTATTGGCTAAAATTTCCGCAAGTTCTAAATCTTGTTTCACATCAATATCCACAGAACGATAGCTTGGCATTAAGTAGAATTTGATGGGTGGAATAAAGAAATATTTCTCTTTCAATAATTGTGCAATGTCATTAATGTAAATGGCACCGTTTGCACGATACATTTTGGGTAACGTTTGGCGAGCCGCTTCAAAATCGGCAATATGTCGAACAGGCAATACTTCGTGATTTTCCCCTAACGAAAACGCTTTGTAAGGGTGGTGTTCACATTCACATGCCGAGACAACCGAATAAACGCCACCGTTAATATACATATCCATAGCGTTTTTGATATCTAAATGATCACGCAATGGACTGGTTGGTTGCAATAACGTGCAAGTCCCTTCATGAATATTTAAACTTTCTAAAGCATGGAGAATAGCATCAATGGTTCTGGAATGGTCTTGTGCTAATTCTGCTGGTCTTTTAATACCAATAGCCCCGTATTTTTCGGCTTCGCGTAAAATGTTATCTCCATCAGAGGTGACCACAATCTTATCGAATACGTCTGCATTTTTAGCCGCTAAAATAGCCCTGCCAATCAGAGAATGCCCACCAACAGATTGGAGATTTTTATCTGGAATCCCTTTCGAACCTGCTCGAGCGGGGATGATGGCGATATTGGTCATAAATACGCTCCTATTGAGAAAAAAAGGGCAGTATGCCCTTTTTGTTGAGAGAGTTATTTCTGCTTCATCGCAGGGAATAAAATGACATCTCGAATTGAGGCGGCATTGGCAAATAACATGGCTAAGCGGTCAATGCCTAAGCCTTCACCTGCAGTCGGTGGAAGACCATGTTCAAGTGCGGTCACAAAGTCTTCATCTTTAAACATGGCTTCATCATCGCCCGCTTCTTTTGCTGCAACTTGTGCATCAAAGCGTTCGTTTTGATCTTCCGCATCGTTTAATTCAGAGAAACCGTTACCAATTTCACGTCCACCAATGAATAATTCAAAACGATCGGTCACTTCTGGGTTTTCATCGTTACGGCGAGCAAGTGGCGAAATTTCCGCTGGGTGTGCCATTAAGAATGTTGGCTGAATCAAATGATGTTCGGCGACTTCTTCAAAAATCACGTTCACCAAGCTACCTAAGCCCCAAGATTTTTGTACTTCAATGCCTAATTTTTTTGCTACCGCAACGGCACGATCAAAGTCATATAAATCTTCTTTGACGATCCCTTTATCTGCCCCATATTTTAGAATTGCATCGTGCATGGTGATACGTTCAAACGGTTTGCCGAAATCAAATTCGTATTCACCATAAGGCACGATTGTCGTCCCTAAAATATCGAGGGCTAATTTACGCAATAATTCTTCGGTGTTATCCATTAAATCGTGATAATCCGCATAGGCTTGGTAGTACTCAAGCATGGTAAATTCAGGGTTATGACGAATAGACACCCCTTCGTTACGGAAGTTGCGGTTTAATTCAAACACACGCTCAAAACCACCAACCACTAAACGTTTTAGGTAAAGTTCAGGGGCAATACGTAAATACATATCCACATCTAAGGCGTTGTGGTGAGTGATAAATGGACGTGCAGAAGCGCCACCCGGAATGATTTGTAACATTGGGGTTTCCACTTCCATAAAGCCTTTAGAAATGAAATAGTCACGAATGCCTGCAATCACTTTTGAGCGAATGATAAAAGTGCGACGTGATTGTTCATTGGAAATTAAATCGAGATAACGTTGACGGTAGCGTGTTTCTTGATCGCTTAAGCCGTGGAATTTATCGGGTAATGGGCGTAGGGCTTTGGTTAATAATTCAACGCTGTGTGCTTTGACTGTCAGTTCATTGGTTTTGGTTTTAAATAGGGTGCCTTTTACCCCAACAATATCCCCTAAATCCCAGTGACCTACATCATCAGCATAAACACCTTCGGGTAAATTATCTCTTGCTACATAAAGCTGAATACGACCTGACATATCTTGTAATGTAATGAAGGTGGCTTTACCCATCGCTCGACGGGTCATAATACGTCCTGCCACGCTCACTTCAATTTCTTGTGCTTTTAATGTGTCGCCGTCGAGTTCGTCATATTGGGTGTGTAGCTCTTGTGCTAGAGCATTACGACGAAAGGTATTAGGAAAAGGATTGCCTTTCGCACGTAAGGCTGCAAGTTTTTCACGGCGTACTAACATTTCACCGTTAAGATCAAGTTCTTGAGTTTGTTCTGACATTTTTATTACCTAATTTTTTTAATATGTTTGTTGCAGCTGAGAACGGTCTGAGTCAGCACCCAGCTTATGATGATTTATAATCCTGCTTTTAAACTGGCTTCAATAAAACGATCTAAATCGCCGTCTAATACTGCTTGGGTATTGCGATTTTCCACGCCAGTACGTAAATCTTTAATCCGTGAATCATCTAAGACATAAGAACGGATTTGACTGCCCCAACCAATGTCAGATTTACTGTCTTCCATGGCTTGCTTGTCGGCATTTTTCTTTTGCAATTCCATTTCATACAATTTCGCTTTCAACTGTTTCATACATTGATCTTTGTTTTTATGTTGAGAGCGATCGTTTTGGCATTGCACCACAATTCCACTTGGAATATGGGTAATTCGTACCGCACTTTCTGTTTTGTTCACATGCTGTCCTCCAGCACCCGAGGCACGGTAAACATCAATGCGTAAATCCGCAGGATTAATGTCGATATCAATATCATCATCAATTTCAGGATACACGAAAGCGGCACTAAAAGAGGTATGGCGGCGGTTGTTGGAATCAAATGGGCTTTTTCGTACGAGGCGATGAATTCCCGTTTCTGTGCGTAACCAACCAAAAGCATACTCACCCGATATTTTAATGGTGGCAGATTTGATGCCTGCGACATCACCATCAGACACTTCCATTAGTTCGGTTTTAAAGCCTTTACTTTCTGCCCAACGTAAATACATACGCAATAGCATTTCGGTCCAGTCTTGTGCTTCGGTGCCGCCTGAGCCCGCTTGTAAATCCACATAGCAATCTGCCGCATCATGTTGACCACTGAACATACGACGAAACTCTAATTTCGCCAGTTGTTGTTCTAATTCTTCTAACTCCGTTACGGCTTCATGGAAGGTTTCTTCATCTTCAGCCTCAACAGCCAGCTCAAGTAGACCTTCTACATCTTCCAAACCTTGATCTAGTGTATGGATAGTATTCACGACGGCTTCTAAAGCAACACGTTCTTTCCCTAAAGCCTGTGCTTTTTCGGGCTCATTCCATACATCAGGTTGTTCTAATTCTGCATTGACTTCTTCTAAACGTTCAACTTTGGTATCGAAGTCAAAGATACCCCCTCAACACCTGCGTGCGTTCGGTTAGGTCTGAGATTTTATTTTTGATAGGATTAATTTCAAACATAATTCAGATGATTAAAGACAAAATGAAACAGAATTATAAGCTATTTTAGGGCGTTATGGTAGGCAATTTTTCCGCCCTACTTGCACAAATAATGAATCTCTTTATAATTAGCCAATTGGCTATTTTATTATGGATATGAAGAAAGAAATGAAAACATACTTCACCGCAGTTTTTATGTTAATTGCTTCCACTGTGGCGTTTGCGAACTCGCAATCTCTGACT
Organism: Pasteurella pantherarum; assembly: GCF_049670885.1. Classification (GTDB taxonomy): domain Bacteria; phylum Pseudomonadota; class Gammaproteobacteria; order Enterobacterales; family Pasteurellaceae; genus Pasteurella. Next base: position 385,519 of record NZ_CP187173.1, read on the forward strand.
ACGCAATTAAACAAAATGGGGATCTCAGAAGTTCAACTTAGTGATTCCCCTTTAAAAGGCGTTAAAACGGCATTGACCAATAACGGTATTTTCTACATTACTGAAGACGGTAAGTACATTTTAGATGGTAAATTGTATGCGGTATCTGAAACGGGGGTAAAGGATGTTTCAGCGGCATTATTACTGGATAAATTAAACAGCTATAAAAACGAAATGGTCATTTATCCTGCAAAAGAGGAAAAACATGTGATCAGCGTGTTTATGGATAGTACTTGTCATTATTGCAAAGTGTTACATAAACAGATTCAAGAATATAACAATTTAGGTATTACCGTACGCTATCTTGCTTTCCCTCGTGCGGGCTTGCAATCAAAAACAGCAGGTGAAATGGAAGCTGCCTTTACGGCAAAAGATCCGCAATTTGCATTAACTGAAATGGTGAATGGGAATGCCCCTAAAACCTTGAAAGCCCCAGATATCACCAAAAAACATTATCAATTAGGTTTACAATTTGGGGTAAGTGGTACACCAACGATCATCACGGAGAAAGGTCGAGTGATTGGTGGCTATTTAAAACCAGCGGATTTGTTAATTGAGTTATCTCACTAATCACTAAGAAAAAGGACGCATTATGCGTCCTTCGCTTATTTTACCTTAGGAAACTTTTTCTGTGCATAAATTAATTCAACGCCGACGTGTCCCTTCCGGGGAGCCTGTGTGTGCCGATCCGTTATTAGATCGAATATACCGAGCCCGTCATATTCAAAACGCTCAGCAATTAGACCGCACTTTAACTGCCTTGCTACATCCTCAGCGTTTACGAGGCATTGAGGCAGCGGTAGATTTGCTCGTCGACGCCTATTTTCAACAACAAAAAGTGGTGATTGTGGGAGATTTCGATGCGGATGGTGCAACCAGTACGGCTTTAGCGGTATTAGCTTTACGTCAATTAGGGTTTACGGATGTGGAGTTTTTGATCCCTAATCGTTTTGAGCAAGGTTATGGCTTAAGTCTTGCGGTTGCAGAAGAGGCGTTAGCAAAACATGTTCAGCTACTCATGACCGTCGATAATGGGGTATCTTCTGTGGAGGGCGTGGCTTTTTTAAAGGCACAAGGGGTGAAGGTGTTGATTACGGATCATCATTTACCGCCAGATCATTTACCCGATGCCGATGCCATTATTAATCCTAACCTAATCGATTGTGATTTTCCGTCCAAATCCTTAGCTGGCGTGGGTGTGACCTTTTATTTGATGTTGGCACTACGAGCAAAATTTCGCGAACTTGCGATCTTCACGCCTGACACTCAGCCTAATTTCACCGCATTATTGGATTTGGTGGCGTTAGGCACCATTGCAGATGTGGTTCCACTGGATCAAAATAACCGTATTCTTGCCTATCAAGGGTTGGCACGTATTCGAGCAGGGCATTGTCGCTACGGGATTCGAGCATTGGCAGAGGTGGCGAACCGAGAGCTTAGCCAGTTTTCTTCTTCGGATTTAGGCTTTTCCATTGCCCCTCGCCTAAATGCCGCAGGGCGTTTGGATAATATGTCGATTGGGGTGGAATTACTCCTAGCGGAAAACATGGAAACGGCTCGTGCACTTGCTTTGGAGTTAGATGGTTTAAATCAAACCCGTAAAGAAATTGAGCAGGGGATGAAACTCGAAGCCCTTGAAATTTGCCGAAATTTGACCGCACTTAAACAACGCCTGCCAATGGGGATTGCTTTATATCAGGCAGATTGGCATCAAGGTGTATTAGGCATTTTAGCCTCTCGCATTAAAGATCAATACCATCGCCCTGTGGTGGCTTTTGCACAAGATCAAGAAGGCATTTTAAAAGGATCTGCACGTTCAGTGGAAGGGCTGCATTTACGAGATGCCTTAGAGCGTATTCATTGCACGCATCCAGATATGATTTTAAAGTTTGGTGGGCATGCCATGGCAGCAGGATTAACCATTCGAGCCAGCCACTTTCAGGCGTTTGAACACGCCTTTAATCAAATCGTGACAGACTGGTTAGATGAAGGACAATTACAAGGCATTGTATGGACCGATGGCGAATTACAAAGCCAACAATTCAATTTAGATACAGCAGATGCTTTAAAGCAAGCAGGGCCTTGGGGACAAGCCTTTCCTGAGCCGATGTTTGATGGTGAATTTCACATTTTGCAACAGCGTTTAGTGGGGGAAAAGCATTTAAAAATGATGGTCGAGCCAAAACAGGGGGGACCATTGCTTGATGCCATTGCCTTTAATATTGATACTCGTTATTATCCTGACCTGTCGATTAAAAACGCAAAATTGGCCTATAAGTTAGCGATTAATGAATTTAGAGGTCAGCGAAATGTTCAGCTATTAGTGGATTATCTGTTACCGCTAGGGGAATAAAATAAACAAAATGTGGCGTATCGGATTCGTGTGGTTATTGTTAGTTATATCACAAGCGACATTAGCAATGAATGGAACGGGCACCTTATCGCCAAAATCTGATCAAGGTCATCATACCTTGAACAGTGAGCCAGATTTCCAAGAAGGAAAAGATTATTTTTCCTATCAAGAACCTCTTTCAGTGAGGGGGGAGCCTCATCGTATCTTAATTCAATTTTTCTTTGATTATGATTGTCGTGTTTGTTCTTACGCTCAGGATATTTTGGAGCTTTATTCTCAAACCCATTGGGATTTAGTCGATGTGGATATTCACCCCGTTGCCACAGAAGACGTGCACTATTCTGCACGAGTTTTTTATGCGTTGAAAGCCATTGGGGCGGAAGATATTTCTTCCTTATTATTGTTTGAAACTGCCGAAAAACAACGCTATACCCAATTATCTCATTTAAATGAATTGCGAGAATGGTTGAATCAGCAAGGTGTGAATGTTGAGGCATTTAATCAGGCTTATTATTCTTCTCTCGTCAACAGACAAATCAGTGATGCAGAAAAACTGACCGAAGAATATGGTGTTTTCACCTTCCCTTATGTGGTGATTGAAGGAAAATATGTGTTAACCGCAAGCACATTGTATAGTGATGATTACAGTTTTGCGGTGTTAGATTTTTTAGTGAATAAATTAATAAAGGAAAAACAAAAAGAATGAAAATTGGTATTGTCGGTGCGATGGCACAAGAAGTGGAAATGTTAGCCAACTTAATGGAAGACAAAACCACCACCCAAGTGGCGAGTTGCGTCATTTATGAAGGGACAATTCAAGGCAAATCTGTGGCACTTTTACAATCAGGTATTGGGAAAGTCGCAGCAGCCATGGGAACAAGCATTCTATTACAGATGACAAAACCAGATTTGATCATTAACACGGGTTCAGCGGGCGGTGTTGCCTCGGGGTTGAAGGTGGGGGATATCGTGATTTCCACGGCAACCCTTTATCATGATGCCGATGTTACCGCATTTGGTTATGCGAAAGGACAACTTCCAGCCTGTCCAGAAGCATTTCAATCTGATCAATCATTGGTGGATTTAGCAGAAAAAATTGCCCACCAACAAGGTCATCAAGTGAAACGTGGTTTAATTTGTTCTGGCGATAGCTTCATTCATGGGGGGGAAAAGTTAGCACAAATTAAGGCAGATTTTCCACAAGTGTTAGCGGTGGAAATGGAAGCCACGGCAATTGCACAGGTGTGCTACGCTTTTAACTTGCCTTTTGTGGTGGTGCGTGCCATTTCAGACAGTGGTGATGGGGAAGCGAGTATGTCTTTTGAAGAATTTTTACCCTTGGCTGCAAAACAGTCTTCCGAAATGGTGCTCGCCATGTTAGCCCAACTTTAAGCAAAAAACACATCACCGTATCAAGAAAGTGCGGTCAAAATTTTATCCGTTTTGAACGGCGAGAAAACGGAAAAGGTCGCTTAAGACCTTTTCTTTTTCTCAATGGCGTTGAATGCATTAATGGAATTGGCACATAAAATATGTGATTTTTTGTATAAACCTTTTAATATTTATTCCATATCAGTATAATAAATAACCTTTTTGCCTTTCGATTTCCGCTAAAAAATCGGTACACTTTCATCAATTTTTATTTTTTGATAGATAATAATGAATTGGTCTTATCTTATTGATGTGATTCCTCGCTTTGTGCAAGCCGCATGGGTGACGTTGCAACTCTCTTTCTGGGGAATCTTATTTTCACTTTTATTCGGCATCCTGATTGCCGTTGTCACGGCTTATCAATTTCGTCCTCTTTATGTGATTGCGAGAGCCTATATTGAGCTTTCTCGCAACACGCCGTTGTTGATCCAATTGTTTTTTCTTTATTATGGTTTACCGAAAATCGGGATTAAATGGGATGGCTTTACTTGCGGTGTTATCGCCTTGGTTTTTCTAGGAGCAAGCTATATGGCTGAAGCCATTCGGGCAGGGTTGCTTGCAATTTCCATCGGGCAGATTGAAGCGGCAAAATCCATTGGCTTGACACCCTTGCAAACTTTTCGCTATGTGATTTTTCCACAAGCTTGGGCAATTTCTCTTCCTGCTGTGAGTGCAAATGTGCTGTTTTTAATTAAAGAATCGTCGGTCATTAGTGCCGTCGCGGTGGCGGAGTTAATGTTTGTCACCAAAGATATTATCGGCATGGATTACAAAACTAACGAAGCCTTATTTCTTTTATTTATCAGCTACTTGGTCATTTTATTGCCAATTTCATTATTGGCACGTTATGCCGAAAATCGTATACGGAGAGCGAAATATGGGGTTTGAATGGTTATGGGAAGGGCAGAATGCACTCCGCTTGTTACAAGGTCTCTGGCTGACTGCTCAAATTTCGTTTATTTCTGTGGGCTTGTCTTTGATCGCTGGAACATTATTTGGTTTGCTAATGCGAGTAAAAAGTCCAATTGTGCAGGGATTATGTCGAATTTATCTTGAAACTATCCGTATTGTCCCGATTTTGGTTTGGTTGTTTATGCTTTATTTTGGGCTTTCCACATGGTTCGGCTGGCATATTAGCGGTTTCTGGGTATGTGTTTGGGTGTTTGTGCTGTGGGGAACGGCAGAAATGGGCGATTTGGTGCGTGGTGCATTGGGATCAATTGAAAAACACCAAGTTGAATCGGCAAAAGCACTGGGGTTAAAGCCTTGGCAAATTTTTTACTATATTGAACTACCACAAGGCACAAGACGGGTATTACCTGGGGTGATCAACCTATTTACCCGTATGATCAAAACCAGTTCCTTAGCGGCATTAATTGGTGTTATTGAAGTGGTGAAAGTGGGGCAACAAATTATTGAAAATGCATTGTTCACGAATCCAACCGCCTCCTTTTTTGTCTATGGTTTGATTTTCATCCTCTATTTTTTAATGTGCTATCCGCTTTCACTCTGGGCAAGCCGTCTAGAACACCGTTGGCAAAGCTAGTTACAGAGATTTGGTTTGAGGGGGGAGGAAAGTTAAAATATAACGAATAAACCAAAAAAGCATTCCTTTATTTTTGAGGGCATAGTAGACCAAAACTGTGGCATTTTATGTCTACTATGCCAACTTTATAGATGTTGACTCATTAAAGGTTATTTTTTCTCTAATGCTTTTCTTGCATCATAATCATTGATAAATTTATCGAAATTAGAAGCTACCACTTTATTTAGTATGTTCCCAATTTCTGCTAATGATGTGACAAATTTTGTTGTTCGCATTGTAGAAGTATATTCCTTATCTAAAAGAGAACGATTAGATTTATTATCTATAATGTTATAATTTACGGTGTAAAACCAGTCGACACTGTATCCAAGATCATCCATCTTAAATTTCTTAATTTTTACTTCTAATGTTTTCTTATCTCCATCTAAAGCAATACCACTGTGACGTAATTCTAATGCAGTTGCTCTTTTTACTAAATCAACGATAGGCTCATTAATCATGAAAGAACCCAAAGCAGTATTCTCAATTTGATTAACTTTAACATAGCCTAATTCTGCTGGTAAATATGAGAAATTACCTAACCTAATTTCACCATCAACTTTCACGTAATTTTGGGGAGAATATTGATTGGTTTCAATAGGTACAGCACATCCTGTTAATAATATGCTTATAAATATAATTGATAACAATTTTTTCATATAAAAACTCCTAAAATAAAAGCGATTTATCTTATATAGATAAATCGCCTAAAAGATAAAATTACTGTTTTTTACCACCAAAACTGACATCAAGATCCATTCCCAATGAATTCGCTTTTTCGAATTGAACTAAACCAGCCGCTTCTTTAGCATCTTTACCAAATAAAGCCCCCTCATAACGACCACTATCATTACCAACTACACTAGCTTTACCTGAGAATTCGGCCCCTGATAATCCACCTTTATGTAAAGTAATATCACGTCTAAATTCATCACCATTAAATACAGAAAATTTGATGTTGCCTTCTATTGTTTTGGCTCCAAAATCTACATTTAATGTAGTAACCCCACCTTTTGAGAATCCTTTATCATAACCACTTAACCAAACAGCATCACCTTTGTAAGTAGCAATTCCTGAATCAGGAATGTTAGTTGCTCTTTCTCCTTGATAGCGAAGCTCTTTCAATGTTTCAGCGTTATTTTTCCAAACACCATAAAATGAATAATCATTATTTTGCCCAAGCAAAATACCATCTCTGGTTTTTCCAGCAATTGTTCCTTTATCACTCAGAGTTAAATTAATGTTATCACCATCTGGTGTTTTTGCAGTACCAGCACCATCCCCGCCACCACCTCCACAGGCAGCAAGTACACTAATTGAAATGACTAAAGAAGCTAATTTTGCGATTTTCATTTTGTTTCTCCTTAAACTTGGGAAATTGAGTGAAGTTGAAAAAATACTCAATAATTGAGTATAAATTGAAATATACAACTGTATGGAAGTAAAGACAAGAGTAGAAATCATAAAAAATATCGCTCATTGAGTAACTTTTGATGAGAAATAAAAATGACCAAATTTATGGCTACTGATGTGGATTTAGCAATTGGGAGAAGGATTGTGCAACGCCGCCGAGAACTTGGTTTTACTGGAGAAGTTTTGGCAGAACAAATTGGTGTTTCGCAACAGCAATTTTCCCGTTATGAGCGAGGCGCAACAAAAATCAATGTAGCACATTTGGTTAATATCGCTGTGATTTTAAAAACACCAATCAGTTGGTTTTTTGCTGATAGCAAAGCGGAAAACTTGACCTTTTCTACTGGAGAACATTACGTACCTATTCGTAATGATGCGTTAAAACAGCGTCTTGATTACCATTGGGCAAAATTATCAAGTGAACAAAAGCGTAATTTGATCAACTTTTTGGATTCGATAAATAAATAAATAAAAAAGACAAATGCCGTAGAAAATAAGATTAATATTGTACAATTTAGTGCTAATCTATTTCAATTCCCTAATATGATATACATTATATATAACTAAAACGTATAAAAAATAACATCTAAGCCTTTGGTTTTTGTTTTAGTTTTCGGCAAAATCAGTACAACTTTTTTTAGGAAAAACACAATGGAATTACTTTCAATCCAACAATTACACAAAACCTATGGCAACACCGTGGCGATTCCTTGCTTGGATTTAACCTTACACAAAGGTGAAGTTGTGGTGATTTTAGGACCTTCTGGCTGTGGCAAAAGTACATTGCTTCGCTGTATTAATAGCTTAGAACAAAAACAAGGCGGAAAAATTACCATGGCTGGTGTAGGGGAGTTTGGGGTCGATTTGAGTTGGGAGCAATCTCGCCAGAAGGTGGGTATGGTGTTCCAATCTTACGAATTATTCGCCCACTTGAATGTGATTGATAATATTCTGCTTGGGCCATTAAAAGTCCAACATCGTGAGCGTGCAGAAGCTGAAGCTCAGGCAGATAAGCTACTTGCACGGGTAGGACTATTGGATCGTAAAACAGCCTTTCCTCGAGAATTATCAGGTGGACAAAAACAGCGTATTGCCATTGTTCGTGCCTTGTGTATGAATCCTGAAGTGCTGTTGCTAGATGAAATCACCGCCGCTCTTGATCCTGAAATGGTGCGTGAGGTGCTTGATGTGGTGTTGGAATTAGCGAATGAAGGTATGTCGATGCTGATTGTGACACACGAAATGGGCTTTGCTGAAAAGGTGGCAGATCGGATTGTGTTTATGGATAAAGGTGAAATTATTGAACAAGCGACACCAGAACAATTTTTTCATCAACCGCAAACAGAACGAGCCAAACAATTTCTTTATGGTATGAATTATTAAAACGACTTTCTTACAGGAGCAATCTATGAAACTCAACACAATACTTAAAACAGTTTTCGCAACAACGGTTGCCGCATTGGCATTAACAGCATGTGATAATGCCAATACGTCGACAAAAAATGCGACAGGAGAAAAAGACAGTGTCGCACAGCTGAAAGAAAAAGGGGTCATTCGCATTGGCGTTTTTGGTGATAAACCTCCGTTTGGCTATGTAGATGCAAACGGTAAAAACCAAGGCTTCGATGTGGAAATTGCCAAAGAGATCGCCAATGATTTATTGGGTAGCCCTGATAAAGTGGAGTTTGTGCTTACGGAAGCGGCAAACCGTGTGGAATACCTCAAATCTAACAAAGTGGATTTGATTTTAGCCAACTTTACTCAAACCCCTGCCCGTGAAGAAGTGGTGGATTTTGCTAATCCTTATATGGTGGTGGCATTAGGTGTGGTTTCACCAAAAAATGCACCTATTACGGATATTGCACAATTAAAAGGGCAAACCTTGCTTGTGAACAAAGGGACTACGGCAGATGCTTATTTCAGCAAACATCACCCAGAGATCAATTTGTTGAAATTTGACCAAAACACAGAAACCTTTGATGCGTTGAAAGATGGTCGTGGGGTGGCATTAGCTCATGATAATGCTTTGTTGTGGGCATGGGCAAAAGAGAACCCGAATTTTGATGTGGGCATTGGCAATTTAGGTCCACAAGAAAACATCGCACCTGCTGTACAAAAAGGCAATAAAGCGTTGTTAGACTTCATTAATCAGGAAATCTCTGCCTTTAAAACCAATGGCAAATTAAAAGCAGCTTACGAAAAAACCTTAGTGCCTGTTTATGGTGAGAAAGAAGATTTACTTGCCAAATAATGTTAAAACGTCCCCTTGATACATACCAAGGGGACGTTGAACTATTCCCTATTTTGTTGTCTTGAGTTAGGAATGACAGCAAAACTTTTCACATTTTGACCGCACTTTTACTCGCCAGAATATCGTCTTTATCGGGTTAGAAAACGCCGATGTTTTTTAATCCACTGGTGATAATTTCCACCCCTAACGACATTAAAAGTAAGCCCATGATACGGGTGATGACGTTTGCCCCTGTTTTGCCGAGTTTTTTAATCAGCGGTTCTGAGTAGCGGAAGAGCAAATAACAGGTGACGGCAAAGAGAATAATGGTGAGAGAAGAATAAAGGTAATCCATCGCTTGATGCTGTCTGGAACCAAAGACGATGGTCGCACTAATTGAGCCGGGACCTGCCATGATAGGCATAGCAAGTGGGACAACGGCAATATTATTGTATTCTTCAAGATTTTCACTTTTTTCTTCTTTATTGATTTTATGTTCCCCGATTTTACCGTTGATCATGGTTAAGGCGATTAATACCACAATGATACCGCCTGCAATTCGGAATGAATCAATCGAAATATTAAATGAATTTAAAATGAATTGTCCGAAGTAAAAACTGACAAGCAATATTACTGCAATAGAAAAACAGGTAATGAAGCCAGTTTGATTACGTTGCTCCTTGGTGAATGTGGAGGTCATGGTATAAAAAACGGGGACGACCCCAATAGGATTCACTAGGGCAATCAGGCTGATAAAAAATTGAAGATAAATGGTTAAATCCATTTTGAACCCTTATAAAAAATGAGTTAATTGATGGTTGCACATTATAGGGAGCCAGCCCGCAATAGGCAAACATCCGGATGGAAAATTCGGTGAGGAAGTGTGCATTTATACAGCCAATAAGTAGGGTGAAGGGGCTAAAGTGCGGTCATTTTTCGAAAAGTTTTTGCAATGGGAAAAGGGTAAGAAGGAGAGGCAAGGAGAAGGGCGGACAATGAGTCCGCCTTGACATGAATTGAAAGAGAAAACGTTGAGTTTTTGAGATTATTTTTTCTTCGCATATTTAAGGGAATCAATGGCTACGGCAAGAATGATGATGCTCCCTTTGATGATATATTGCCAGTATGGGTTAACGCCGATATAGGTTAAACCGTAGTTGATGACCGTAAAGATAATCACCCCTGTGACGACACCGATCACCGTGCCAACACCGCCAGCAAATGATACGCCCCCGACGACACAAGCCGCGATAGCATCTAGCTCATACATAAAACCGAGGTTGTTGGTTGCAGAACCGATACGACCAGCTTCTAACATTCCTCCGAAACCGTAGAACATCCCTGCGATCATGTAGATCACCACTAAATTGCGTGCTACATTCACGCCCGATACTCGTGCTGCCTCAGGGTTGCCACCAATGGCGAAGATATTTTTACCAAAGCGAGTTTTATTCCATAAAATCCAGACGAGGAAAGTAGCGATAGCCGCATAAATGGTAATGTAAGACAGTTTAAATGAACCGAATTTAAAGAAACCTTGTGTAAATGCGGAGAAGGTTTCGTTAAAACCCGCAATCGGAGAGCCACCAACGGCATCGTAATACAGGGAATTAATACCATAAATAATGATCATGGTTCCCATGGTGGCAATAAAGGGCGTAACATTTAAATACGCAATCACTAAGCCATTCACTAAGCCAATAATCGCACCAATGGCACAAACAATGAAAATCACCAGTGGGATTGACAATTCAGGTAAATCTGGAAAAACACGGTTAAAATTGTCCATGGCTTGTAGCAAGGTGGCGGAGATAACCGCTGCAAGCCCCACTTGGCGACCAGCGGATAAGTCTGTCCCTTGAGTCACTAAAAGACCTGCCACACCGAGTGCGATAATTAAACGCACAGAAGATTGGGTTAAGATGTTACTGAAGTTGCGTAAGTTCAAGAAAGTGGGATCTTGAATAATGATGATGCCGAGTAAAATTAATAAGACGAAATAAATTGCATTTTGTTTAAAGAATTCAAGGGATTTATTTTGTTTTAACGCAGCCATAATGTATGTCCTTATTATTCTGTGTGTTATAAATATTTTGCGGCGAGTTGGAGAATTTCTTCTTGTGAGGTGTCAGCGGTATTCACAATCCCTGCCACTTTTCCATTACTCATGACCAAAATACGATCTGTGACCCCTAATAATTCGGGCATTTCAGAGGAAATCATGATGATGCCTTTATCTTTTTTCGCTAATTCCATAATGAGCTGGTAAATTTCAAATTTCGCACCAATATCAATGCCTCGTGTTGGCTCATCAAGCATTAATATTTCAGGTTGGGTCAACAGCCAACGACCAATAATCACTTTTTGTTGGTTACCGCCAGATAAGGATCCAATATGGGTTTTGTGCGAGGGCGTTTTCACTTTCATGGCATCAATCACCCATTGGGTATCACTTTTCATTTTGGTATAGCTTAACAAGCCAAGTTTACTAATATAGGATTTCATATTAGAAATGAGCGAGTTAAATTCGATGCTCAAATTGGCATAAATCCCCGTGGAACGGCGTTCTTCTGTAACTAAGGCAAAGCCGTTATTGATGGCTTCAAAGGCATTATCATTTTTGACTTCTTGGTTATACAGTTTAATGACACCCGATTGGCGTTCACGTACCCCAAAAATCGTTTCAACAATATCTGTCCGTTTTGCACCGACTAAGCCTGCAATACCTAAAATTTCGCCTTTTCTGAGTTCAAAACTCACATTTTGAATAGAAGGTTGATTAAGTGCGGTGAGATTTTCGACAGTTAAGATGACTTCTTTAGGCTCGTTTGTTTTGGCAGGAAAGCGTTGGGTTAATTCACGTCCTACCATCATGGACACAATTTGTTCCATGGTGCTATTTTTGACTTCAACAGTATTAATCCATTTACCATCTCGGAGAATGGTGATTTCATCACAAATTTTGAAGATCTCATCCATTTTATGAGAAATATAAATAATGCCACAACCCCGCTGTTTTAACTTGGCAATGATATTAAAAAGGTGATCCACTTCTTTTTCGGATAAAGAGGAGGTGGGTTCGTCCATGATCACAATTTTGGCATTATAGGAAAAGGCTTTCGCAATCTCGATCATTTGCATTTGTGAGACGGACAGTTTCGCCACTTTCTCTTTGGGATCAATATCAATGTCTAATTCTTCAAAAATGGCTTTGGTATCACGGTACATTTTCTGATGATCAACAAAGCCAAATTTGAGTGGATAGCGACCAAGCCAAAGGTTGTCCATCACCGTGGTTTGTTTCACCAAATTAAGTTCTTGATGAACCATTGATATGCCATTTTCTAGGGCTTCTTTAGAGGTTTTGAAATTCACAGGTTTGCCAAGAAAGAGAATATCCCCTTCATCTTTACTGTAAATACCAAATAAACATTTTAATAATGTGGATTTTCCTGCCCCATTTTCCCCCATTAATGCATGTACTGAATGTGATCGCACGGTAAGATTGGCATGATCAAGTGCTTTAACACCGGGAAAGGATTTACTGACATTTGTCATTGTGAGCAGGATTTCAGAGTTTGGAGTTGAAATTTGCGTTGTCATATCCACCTCACATAAAGTGGGGAGGCAAGCCTCCCCAAAATGATGACGACTTGATTTATTGTTATATGATTTATTTTAGGAAACTATCTAAATTATCTGCATCCACCCCGACATAAGGGATACGAACAACACGATCTTTTAATTGCCATTTGGTGCCTTCCGTTGGTGCTTTACCTTGTGCTAAGTTATGACTTAATTGCACAATAGCTTTACCTTGGTTCACCCCATCATTTAACACGGTACCCGTAATCTCACCTTTTTTAATCAGTTGTAAGACTTCAGGTAAGGCATCTACACCAAAAATCGGTAATTTTTTGCCGTGTGATTTCATGGCTTCCAATGCCCCCATCGCCATGCCATCGTTATTGGCGATAATCACTTCAATTTGATTGGCTTTCGAGCTAGATAACCATGCATCCATTTTATCTTTTGCTAATGCCGCATCCCACATGCCAGTATCAATAAATAATTGTTCGGTTTGAATGCCTTGCTGATGCAATTCTTCGATCACAAATTTGGTACGAGCCTCCGCATCAGGGTGTCCTGGTTCACCTTTTAATAAAACATATTGAATTTTGCCATCTTTATTTAAGTCATAATTTGCATTGGCTTTCCAATGTTTCGCGATTAATGAACCTTGAATTAAACCTGATTCTTTCGGATCGGTCCCCACATAATAGGCATGATCATAACTGGCAATGGCTTTTGCACCCGGATCTTTATTGAAGAATACAACAGGAATATCATCTAGTTTTGCTTTACCAATAATGGTTGGGGCGGCGGCAGGGTCAACTAAATTGATTGCTAACACTTTTACCCCTTTAGAAATTAAGCCGTCAACTTGGTCATTTTGCATGGCTTGTGCATTTTGGGAGTCATTCATTAATAATTCAATATTTTTGAATTGTTGTGCTTCTTTGTGGATTTCTTTACGCATTAATGACATGAAATTATCGTCATATTTGTAAATGGTTACACCAATACGATCTGCTGCTTGCAGAGATGATGAAGCAATTCCTAGACCTACTGCTAAAGCCACTGTACTCAATACGGTTTTTTTCATAGTAACTCTCCTGTTTATATTCATGGATAGTGTTATCCTTTCGCTTCCCACTCATTTGAGCCTAGATAACTGACTGCATCATACTGGAAAATCTTCCCAAAGACTGTGATCTTACTCACATTTGTGAAAGCGATTACAAAGATGTCATAAAAGTGTTAATAAGATCACAATTTATGGCGATATGCTTATGGTTCTATGACTTGTTCAGTTGAAAAACGTCTTACCAAAGTCGGATTAAATTGTATGTTACTTGGAGCTTTGATTTCCGTATTCACCAAACTTAATGCCAATTTAGCGGCATAATTTGCCATAAGATCAATGGGATATCGAACAGTTGTGAGTTTTGGGATCAGGTAACGGGCAATGGGCATATCATCAAACCCAATAATGGAAAACTGTTCTGGAACCTGAATGTTATTTTCATTGAGAACGGAAATCGCCCCCGCCGCCATGGAATCATTATAGGCAACAACAGCGGTGAGATTGGTGTTATAGCTGAGCAAATTAATCATGGCTTCTTCCCCCCCTTCAAAATCTGGGGAACTATGAGTAATGGCGTGTTCTATGGCAGGAATATGATGTTTTTGTAACGCATTTAAATAACCATTTTGACGCTCTAATTCATCAGAAATGTAGTGATTTGAGCCAATATAACCAATATTTTTATGCCCTAAACGAATCAGCATTTCAGTGGCAAGAAAGGTGCCTTTTTCATTATCTAAACTCACACAACGATTTTCATAACCCTCAACAATGCGATTGATGATAACCATACCAGGCACTTTTGCCAGATAGTTTTGTAAGATTTGATCGCTCAGGGCTTTTGAATGTACCACTAAACAGCTACAACGTTTACGCAACAAGGTGTCAATGGCGTCCATTTCTTTTTCGGCATGGTGGTAGCCAATCCCAATCAATATGGTTTTTTTGTATTCTTCAGCCACTTTATCAACCGCTTTTACTAAGATGGCAAAGAAGGGATCGGTAACATCGGTTACCACCACCCCAATGGTTTCCGTATTTTTCATGGCAAGTGCTTGGGCATTGGCATTAGGCTGATAACCTAATTTTTCGACCGCACTTTCTACGGCAAGGCGAGCTTTGGCACTTGCAGAAGGATGATTGTTTAACACCCTTGATACGGTTGCCACAGACACGCCAGCCTGTTTTGCAACATCATGAATTGTAATCATTTTTCCTACCTCTAATCATTAAATAGCATGGTCTATTATCATATAAAAAATAGGGGTAATTTGAAAACGCTTACCGTTAAAAATGTTTGCTTAATCACAAAAATCAGCATTTTTTTACCATGAATGACAAATTTTGTGATCTAGTTAACAGTTTATTTTGTAAAATTTGCTATCTTATGCGACAATAATTGTAAACGCTTTCATTTTGAAGGGGGAGGGGGAGATGACTCATCAGCAATTTGACCCAACGACACATCCTCATCGTCGTTATAACCCATTAACAGACCAATGGGTGCTGGTTTCCCCACATCGGGCAAAACGTCCTTGGCAAGGACAGCAAGAAAAAGTGAGTGAAGAAAATAAACCGACTCATGATCCCAATTGCTATTTATGCCCTCGTAACAAGCGAATTACTGGGGCATTGAACCCTGATTACCACAAGCCCTATGTATTTAAAAATGATTTTTCGGCGTTATTAGAAGAGACCCCAGAGCCTGAAAAGAGTGATGATCCTTTATTTCAACTCTCAAAAGCAGAAGGGGAAAGCCGTGTGATTTGTTTTTCACCCGATCATAGCAAAACCTTACCACTTTTAACGGTGGAAGAAATCGAAGCGGTGGTGCGAGTTTGGCAACAGCAGTTAAATGAGCTGGGACAGCGTTATCCATGGGTGCAAATTTTTGAAAACAAAGGGGCAGCGATGGGCTGTTCTAATCCCCATCCACATGGGCAAATTTGGGCAAATAGTTTTTTGCCGAACGAAGTGGCAAAAGCCGATCAAACCCAGCGAGCCTATTGGCAAAAATACGGTTCCGTGATGTTGGTGGATTATGTCAAACGGGAACTTGAGTTAAAAGAGCGGATTGTGGTGGAAACGGAACATTGGCTTGCCGTTGTGCCTTATTGGGCAGTGTGGCCTTTTGAAACCTTGTTATTGCCGAAAGCCCATGTAAAACGTTTGACGGATTTAAATGATGAGCAGGTGAAAGATTTAGCCTTAGCGTTAAAGACATTAACCACCAAATATGACAATTTATTTGAAACAGCTTTTCCTTATTCAATGGGGTTTCATGCCGCCCCTTTTAATGGTGAAGAAAATGCACATTGGCAGTTACATGCACATTTTTATCCACCTTTGTTACGTTCAGCCACTGTACGCAAGTTTATGGTGGGGTATGAAATGTTGGCAGAATCGCAACGTGACCTTACCGCAGAACAAGCAGCTGAGCGGTTACGAGTGTTGAGTGATATTCACTATAAACAACAATAAATAACAATAAAAAAATGCGAAAAATGACGGGGTTGATATGTCATTAAACGCTTTCAATCATGAAATAAATGAAAAGGGAATACTTATGACACCATTAATCTTGGCGAAATCGTTGTTTGTACAACATTTTCAAGGACAGCCAGAGGTGAATGTTTATGCACCAGGAAGAGTGAATATTATTGGTGAGCATACGGATTACAATGAAGGTTTTGTGATGCCTTGTGCCATTAATTATGGTACCGCCATCAGTGCTCGAAAACGTGATGACGGCATTTTTAAGGTGTATGCAGGGGATTTACAAGAATGGGATGAGTTTGATATCAACCAAGAAATTCACCCCAATCCCGATAAAAAATGGACGGGATATGTCCGAGGGATGGTGAAATTTCTTAAAGAACGCGTTCCTACTTTTTGTTGTGGTGCAGATTTAGTGATTTCGGGCAATGTGCCTTTGTCAGCTGGGTTAAGTTCTTCCGCATCGTTAGAAGTGGCGGTGGGGAAATGTTGTCAACAACTTGCTGACTTGCCTCTAAGCAATACGGAAATTGCATTAATTGGGCAAAAAGCAGAAAACCAATTTGTAGGTTGCCAGTGTGGCAATATGGATCAATTGATTTCTGCTCTCGGTCAGAAAGATCATCTTTTGATGATTGACTGCCGTACTTTGGAAACCACTCCAACGCCAATTCCACAGGATGTGGCTGTGATGATTGTTAATTCACATGTAAAACATGATTTAGTGGCTGGAGAATATAATACTCGTCGTCAACAATGTGAGATGGCAGCAAGATTTTTCGGTGTGAAGGCATTGCGTGATGTTTCTTTTCAGCAGTTTAAAGAAAAAGAAGCAGAATTGACCGCACTTGATGCAGATGTGGCGAAACGTGCTCGCCATGTGGTGACGGAAAATCAGCGTGTACAGGATGCCGTGAAGGCATTGCAGTGTGGAAATTTAACATTGTTAGGGAAACTCATGGCACAATCCCATGATTCAATGCGTGATGATTTTGAAATTACCGTGCCAGAAATTGATTATTTGGTAGAGCTTGCACAATGGGCTATCGGCGATACAGGTGGTGCCCGTATGACTGGTGGAGGATTCGGTGGATGTATTGTTGCTGTTGCCCCAGTGGAAAAAGTGGAAGCTGTACGCCAAATTATTGCAGAAAATTATGAAAAACAGACGGGACTAAAAGAAGACTTCTATGTTTGTACAGCATCACAGGGAGTGTATGTATGCTAGTCCAAACGGCACAAGGAACGGCACCTGATGGTTTACCTTACCATGTGTTTACGCTCAGCAACAGCAATGGAATGTCTATTCAAATCATGGATTGGGGGGCGACATGGATTACTTGTCAGGTGCCTGTGCAAACGGAGTTGCGAGAAGTCTTAGTCGGCTGCAAACTAGAGGATTATCCTTTTCAGGATGCCTATTTAGGGGCAACGGTGGGTCGTTATGCTAACCGTATTGCAGGCAGCGACTTTCATTTAAATGGAAAGCAGATTAGCTTAAAGGCGAATCAAGGTGTTCATCATTTACATGGGGGAATGGTGGGCTTTGATAAGCAACGTTGGCGTGTTGGTCAGTGCAGTGAAAATGCAGTCAGTTTTATGTTATTTTCGCCTGATGGTGATCAAGGGTTTCAGGGAAATGTCGAGGTTGTGGTGACTTATACTTTGACAGAAGACAATTGTGTTGAACTCGTTTTTGATGCAATCAGTGATAAGGATACGCCATTAAACTTAACCAATCACGCTTACTTTAACTTAGTGAACGCAGAACAGGGAGTTGATATTCGTTCACACTTTTTGTGCTTACATGCAGATTATTATTTACCGGTGGATAAGGAAGGGATTCCTAATGCCCCACTTAAATGCGTACAACAAACGAGTTTTGATTTTCGAACAGAAAAAAAACTTGCTCAGGATTTTTTACAAGATGAGCAGATCGCCGTGAATGGTTATGATCATGCTTTCTTATTAAATAAACAGCAAGATGTGCCTTGTGCGATCTTAACCGCACCCGATCGGCGTTTACAGTTACAGATGTTTACTTCACAGCCTGCTTTACAAGTCTATACGGGTAATTTTTTAGCGGGAACGCCAAGACGACATGGCGGGGTTTATCAAAACTATGCGGGCATTGCCTTGGAAAGCCAAGCCTTGCCTGATACTCCCAATCATCAAGAATGGTGGTCATTGGGGGGAATGAGTCAAGCCAATGAAAAATATCATCATTGGACAAAATTTAAATTCTTATAATAACGATAAATGCGAATGTTAGTTCCTTTGGCCCCTCTGTCTGGGGCTTTTTTTTGCTATCTATTTTAAAATGTGTTAATTTTCAAAGGTCAATGTTAACGGAGACCGATTCAAAATTTTATGACCAACGAAGACCAATCACATTCAATCCAAACAGAGCATTCAAATAAAAAAAGTTTCTTCCAATCGCTTTTTGGGCGTTTATTTCAGGGGGAGCTGAAAAACCGTAAAGAACTGGTAGAAGTGATCCGTGATTCTGAACAAAATGAGCTTATCGATCAAAATACCCGAGAAATGATCGAAGGCGTGATGGAAATTGCGGAATTGCGTGTCAGGGATATTATGATCCCACGTTCGCAAATTGTCTTTATTCAAACTGAACAGAATTTAGATGCTTGCCTTGATACCATTATTGAATCTGCACACTCTCGCTTTCCTGTCATGACAGATGAAAGAGATAATATTGCAGGCATTTTGCATGCCAAAGATTTATTACGTTTTTTACGTTCCAATGCGGAAGAATTTCATTTGTTACCTTTACTACGCCCTGCGGTGATTGTGCCTGAAAGTAAACGTGTCGATCGCATGTTGAAAGATTTTCGTTCAGAACGTTTTCACATGGCAATTGTGGTTGATGAATTTGGGGCAGTATCGGGGTTAGTGACGATCGAAGATATTCTCGAACAAATTGTGGGCGATATTGAAGATGAATTTGATGAAGAAGAAGTGGTCAATATTCGCCAACTGTCTCGCCATACTTATGCGGTGCGAGCGTTAACGGATATTGATGACTTCAATCAACAATTTAATACCCATTTTGAAGATGAAGAAGTGGACACCATCGGCGGGGTGGTAATGCAAGCCTTTGGCTATCTACCAAAACGGGGTGAAGAAATTACGCTTGAAAACATCGGCTTTAAAGTTACCTCGGCAGACAGTCGCCGTATTATCCAATTGCGGGTTACCGTCAGCGATGATCAACTCGCTGAGATTGAAAAAGCCGAAGACAATAAAGAAGAATAAATTTTAGATTATCAATCAAATAGCACGGGTTTTACTCGTGCTTAATTATTTGGACTATTATGCGACAGACATTTTTGACTTATCTTATTGCGTTTATCTCTGGTGTGGTGGGGGTGCTGGCATTTTCACCTTTTGATTATTGGGGATGTGCTTATCTTTCCCTGCTAGGCTTGCTTTGGGTTGTCAAAACTTCTTCAAAAAGCACCGCACTTTTCTCAGCCTTTTTGTGGGGCATGGGCTTTTTTACCTTTGGGGTACATTGGTTGCATGTCAGTATTCATCATTTTGGCGGTGCTCCAGTGGTGGTGAGTTATCTCTTGGTGGTGTTACTTTCTGCTTATCTGGCGTTATATCCTGTGCTGTTTGCTTATTTGGTAAAACGTTTTCAAGTTCAAAGTGTGGCAATGTTTCCCGTCATTTGGACTTTGACGGAATTTTTGCGAGGCTGGGTGTTCACGGGGTTTCCTTGGCTACAATTCGGTTATACCCAAATTGACAGCCCGTTTGCAGGGATTGCCCCTTTATTTGGGGTGGAAGGGCTGACGTTTTTTGTCATGTGGGTCAGTGCAGTGATCTTTAGCCTGACGAGTGCCTTACTGGCTTCAGAGAAAAAAGTGCCGTTAATTATCGCCAATACGCTAGCATTACTGATCATGGCAAGTTTAGCGGCTTATAGTGATCAAGTGGATTATGTGAAACCCGAGCAAGAGAAAGCCCTTAAGGTGACTTTAGCACAAGGGAATATTGAACAAAATTTGAAGTGGGAACCAGAATATTTATATCGCACCTTAGCCATTTACCAAAGGTTAATTGCTCAGCATTTGGGCAAAAGTGATGTGATTATTTTGCCAGAATCTGCCTTGCCTGTTTTGGAAAATCAGATTCAACCTTTTTTTACAGAATTACAGCAAGTGGCACAGCACCTTGGCACGGAAGTGATGATTGGATCCATTTATCATGATGTTGCTCAGGACAAATTGTTTAATTCGATCGTCGCATTAGGGAATCCAAACAAGCCTTATCAGCTAGAGGATGCCCCGCGTTATAATAAGCATCATTTAGTGCCTTTTGGTGAATATGTGCCTTTGGAAGCCTTGTTACGACCTTTAGGGCACGTGTTTAACTTACCCATGTCTGCCTTTCAATCTGGCGATGAGCAGCAATCCCCTTTGCCTGTGAAAGGACGAAAATGGACCCCAGCCATTTGCTATGAAATTATTTTAGGTGAGCAGTTACGCCAGAATTTACAGCCAGACAGTGATTTTATTCTCACCGTGTCTAATGATGCTTGGTTTGGGGATTCCATCGGTCCGTGGCAACATTTGCAAATGGCAAGAATGCGAGCCTTAGAATTGGGTAAGCCCGTGATTCGTGCGACCAATACAGGGATCAGTGTTTTTATCGATGAAAAAGGGAAAATCGTGGCACAAGCCCCACAATTTGTGGAAACCAGCTTAACCCATCACATTGCACCGACAACAGGGAAAACCCCTTATGCGGTATTAGGTAACAAACCGCTTTATGCCTTAGCCTTACTGCTTGTCTTGTTGCGTTTGGTGGGAGGCGTGTTGAAACGTCGCTTGTGGCAACATACCACGACATAGCGTTATGATCAGGTTATGATTGAAGGGGAAAAAGATAGACAAAGGGAAAGCAAGCACGCTTTTGACGGTGCGAGCTAAAAAGTGCGGTCTATTTTAAAAAAGTTTGACACCAGAAAGGCAAAGGGCAAGTTCATAGACTTGCCCTTTGTGCGATAAACATTAACGACTACGGAAAATGATGCGACCTTTGTTTAAGTCGTAAGGGGTCATTTCGATAGTCACTTTATCACCCGTTAAAATACGAATATAGTTTTTACGCATTTTGCCAGAAATATGGGCGGTAACAACATGACCGTTTTCTAATTCAACACGAAACATCGTGTTTGGCAAGGTTTCTAAAATGGTGCCTTGCATTTCAATGCAATCTTCTTTTGCCATTGGTTCCTCTAAATAAACTTTACAAATTATGCCGCACTGATGAATTTGGCGGAATCTCGTTAAAAAATACTTGCGGATTATACAGTTTTTGTTCTGTTCAGGAAAGTTTTTATTCTCAGTGTTTCAACAAACAGGATAAGATATGCCTCAATTTGAGTTTATCTCGCCTAGATTACACCGTTATAGAGCATCAAAATGAAAATTTTAATTACAGGTGGGGCAGGCTTTATCGGGTCTGCCTTAATTCGTTATTTATTGACACAAACAACACATTCCATCATCAATGTGGACAAACTCACTTATGCGGCGAATTTAGCCGCATTGCAACCCCTTGCACAGCACCCGCAATATTTTTTTGAGCAAGCAGATATTGTTGATCATAATGCGATGCAACGGATTTTATCGCAATACCAACCTGATGCCATTATGCATTTAGCTGCCGAAAGCCATGTGGATCGTTCCATTGTTGGGGCGGGGGCATTTATTCAAACCAATATTGTTGGCACCTACCAATTGCTGGATGTGGTGAAGGCTTATTGGCAACAATTACCTTGTGATAAGCAAGGGCGTTTTCGCTTTTTGCATGTTTCCACCGATGAGGTGTATGGCGATTTGGCGTTGACCGCTTCCCCTTGGCAAGAAGGCACCGCTTATCAACCTAGTAGCCCTTATTCTGCCTCGAAAGCTTCAAGCGATCATTTGGTGCTAGCTTGGCATCGAACCTATGGTTTACCGACAATCATAACCCATTGCAGTAATAATTATGGTCCTTATCAATACCCTGAAAAATTGATTCCTTTTATGATCAAACAGGCATTACAGGGAAAACCCTTAACCCTTTACGGCGATGGACAACAACGACGAGAGTGGCTTTTTGTGGAGGATCATGTGCAAGCATTGTATTTGGTGTTAACAAAAGGCAAGGTGGGCGAACATTATCATATTGGGGCTGAAAACGAAAAAACGAATTTCAGTATAGTGAAAGAAATTTGTCAATATCTCAATCAGTTACGTCAAGAAGGGCAGTTGGAGGCGTTCGCTTCACAGCTGGTTGATATTGACGATTTCCAACAATTAATTTGTTTTGTGCAAGATCGGGCAGGGCATGATGTTCGTTACCGATTAAACTGCGATAAAATCAAACAGGAATTGGGTTGGCAGCCTAACACGGCGTTTAAACAAGGCTTACAAAACACGGTGCAATGGTATGTGACCTATTTCGCCTCGCAGTTGACTGCCTAAAAGATCCTCTTGCAATCAGATACAAATGGTTGAAAAACTGTTATATTGAAACACGTTTCTTATTTCTTTATTTAAAAAGGATTTCGTATGTCGATGCAAGTGATCTTATCTACACAACCTGCCAGTGAGGTTTGGGGCAAAAATGCGTTACTGAGTTTTCAACAAGAACAAGCCGTGATTCATCTGCGAGATCTTTCCGATCGTCATGCTGTGCAAAAAGCGGCACGTAAATTGCGTGGTCAAGGCATTAAAGATGTTGAATTAGAAGGTGACAACTGGCATTTAGACACCTGTTGGGCATTTTATCAGGGCTTTTACACGGCAAAACAAGATTATACACTTGCCTTTCCTACCTTAGAGGATGCACCACAAGCAGAATTATTCGCACGGATTCAATGTGGCGATTTTGTACGTGAAATCATTAATTTACCTGCTGAAGTCATTACCCCTGTGGAGCTGGCGACCCGTGCGGCTCAGTTCATCGAAGCACAAGCGGAAGATTATTGTGAGAAAAGTGCGGTCAGTTTTAACATTATTTCGGGTGAAGAACTGAAAGATCGCAATTATCAAGGTATTTGGAATGTGGGGCGGGGATCTGCTAACCCACCAGCCATGTTGCAATTAGATTTTAATCCCACAGGGAATCCTGATGCCCCTGTGTTAGCTTGTTTAGTGGGCAAAGGGATCACGTTTGACAGTGGTGGTTATAGCATCAAACCAAGTGAAGGGATGAGTACCATGCGTACGGACATGGGGGGCGCCGCCTTATTAACTGGGGCATTGGGGTTAGCCATCGCTCGTGGTTTAACACAACGTGTCAAACTTTATTTGTGTTGTGCAGAAAATTTGGTGAGCAGTCATGCCTTTAAATTAGGTGATATTATTACTTATAGCAATGGCGTTAGTGCTGAAATTTTAAATACCGATGCGGAAGGACGTTTGGTACTCGCAGACGGATTAATTGAAGCGGATAAACAAAATCCGCAATTTATTATTGACTGTGCAACCTTAACAGGGGCGGCTAAAGTTGCTGTTGGCAATGATTACCATTCAGTATTATCCATGGACGAGGCTTTAGTGGACGCCTTATTACAATCCGCACATGCCGAGCAAGAGCCTTTCTGGCGTTTACCTTTTGCAGAATTACATCGCTCACAAATTAGCACGGCATTTGCAGATATTGCGAATACAGGGACGGTGCCCGTTGGGGCAGGGGCAAGTACGGCAACCGCCTTTTTGTCTTACTTTGTGAAAAATTATCAACAACATTGGCTACATATTGATTGTTCTGCCACATATCGTAAAGCGGCGAATGATTTATGGGCCGTGGGTGCAACGGGACTGGGCGTACAAACCTTAGCACATCTCTTATTAACCCAAGCAAAATCGTAAGGATTTTAGAGCAATGGAAAAGACTTTATCAATTATCAAACCCGATGCAGTAACTCGTCACTTAATTGGGGCAATTTTAATGCGTTTTGAACAAGCGGGGTTTCGTATTGCCGCCGCCAAAATGCTTCATCTAACACAAGCACAAGCAGAAGGGTTTTATGCAGAACATCAAGGCAAAGGCTTTTTCGCTGATTTGGTGGCATATATGACCTCCGCACCAGTTATGGTGCTTGTATTGGAAAAAGACAATGCAGTGAAAGACTACCGCACTTTAATTGGTGCAACCGATCCTGCACAAGCCGATGCGGGGACCATTCGAAAGGAATTTGCCATCAGCCATCGTCAAAATTCCGTGCATGGTTCTGATAGCCTTGAAAGTGCAAAACGTGAGATTGCATATTTCTTTGTTGAAAATGAGATTTTTTAAGTCTGAATTTATTGCGGATTAAACGTCGTTCCCCTATTTATTGCTGAATAAGTAGGGGAAATTTTTTTATATATAAAGATTGAATTTTCTGTTTAAAAGCGTATTATAGACGTCCAGACGCAGAAACATCTAAATGAACACGAGAAGGATATTATGTCTAGCTATTTATTTACTTCAGAATCGGTGTCAGAAGGACATCCAGATAAAATTGCCGATCAAATTTCTGATGCGGTATTAGATGAAATTTTGAAACAAGATCCGAAAGCCCGTGTCGCCTGTGAAACCTATGTGAAAACAGGTATGGCATTAGTGGGTGGGGAAATTACCACCTCTGCTTGGGTGGATATTGAACACCTGACTCGTCAAGTGATTTGTGATATTGGTTATAAACATTCTGATATGGGCTTTGATGGCAATTCTTGTGCAGTGTTAAATGCGATTGGTAAACAATCTTCCGATATTAACCAAGGCGTGGATCGTGAAAATCCATTAGATCAAGGTGCTGGCGACCAAGGCATTATGTTCGGTTACGCGACCAATGAAACCGATGTCTTTATGCCTGCGGCAATTACCTATGCACACCGTTTAATGGAACGCCAAGCCAAAGTGCGTAAAGATGGGACATTATCTTGGTTACGTCCAGATGCTAAAAGCCAAGTGACCTTAAAATACGAAGACAATAAAATTGTTGGCGTTGATGCCGTGGTACTCTCCACCCAACATTGCGACAGTGTGAGCCAAAAAGACTTACACGAAGGGGTGATGGAAGAAATTATTAAGCCCGTTTTACCTGCTGAATGGTTAAGCAAGGACACCAAATATTTCATTAACCCAACTGGACGTTTTGTGATTGGTGGACCAATGGGCGATTGCGGTTTGACCGGTCGTAAAATCATCGTGGATACCTACGGCGGTGCGGCTCGTCATGGTGGTGGTGCATTTTCAGGTAAAGATCCGTCTAAAGTGGATCGTTCCGCAGCTTATGCCGCACGTTATGTAGCGAAAAATATTGTTGCCGCTGGTTTGGCAGAGCGTTGTGAAATTCAGCTTTCTTATGCCATTGGTGTGGCAGAACCGACCTCCATTATGGTGGAAACCTTTGGCACAGGCAAAGTCGCCAACGAATTATTGGTGGCATTAGTGCGTGAATTCTTCGATTTACGTCCTTACGGTTTAATTAAAATGCTTGATTTAATTCAGCCGATTTACCGTGAAACTGCCGCTTATGGTCACTTTGGTCGTGAACAATTCCCTTGGGAAAAAGTCAACCGTGCGGAAGAATTACGTGCCGCAGCGGGTTTGAAATAATCTTCTATGTCATTGAGGCGAGGCAACTCGCCTTTTTTATGCCTTATTCCTACACCTGTTCAGATAATGTCAGCAGAAACGCAATTCCGTCACTTAAAAATGCAAGTACAATGGCGTTTAACCCATTGTTTAAACTTGGCTCAACAGCATTTTCATCGCACCTTTTCGCCTCCGCAGGTGAGCTATGAGGTGCGAGGGCAAAAGGCGGGTGTGGCGTATTTGCAACAAAATTTGATTAAATTGAACCGCACTTTGCTGTTGGAAAATCCACAAGATTTTATTCAGCAAGTGGTGCCACACGAACTGGCACATCTCATTGTTTTTCAGCAATTTGGACGAGTAAAACCGCACGGCAAAGAATGGCAATCTGTGATGGAAAACATTTTTCATTTGCCTGCGGAGATTTATCATGGCTTTGATTTAGCTTCAGTGAGTCCGCAAAATATTGCCTACCAATGTCAATGCCAAACTCATTATCTCAGTCCCCGTCGTCATCAAAAAGTGTTGGCAAAAAGTGCGGTGTATTTTTGTAAAAAATGCCAAACAGCACTTCAACGCAGTCAATCTTAATCGCCATATAAAGGGATCATAACGCCCATAGATAACTTTAGGCTATGTTTGCAATAGGAATCGACCTAAAATTGTATATTTTTTGTCAGTATTGTAAATTTAAGTTAAATCCTAAACGCTTTTTTAAAATGAAGTGATATACTTGCCTCGTATTTAACCACTAACGATAAGAGGAATCTATGATGAAAAAGTCATTATTAGTATTAGCAATGGGCACATTATTTGCGGCAACAGCAAGTGCTAATTTCTATGTTCAGGGGGATTTGGGTTTATCACAAAACAAATTTAGTCATTATTCAGAGCTTAATAAAACAAAATTTGAGCCTCGTTTAAGTTTTGGTTACGACTTTGGTGCATTACGTTTAGCTGCGGATTATACTAAATATAGCAACCTTTCAGGTAATGCAAAATTTAAAAATGTTAATGAGCATGTTTCGGTAAAAGCTCATGGCATTGGTTTTTCAGCATTTTATGATATCAATGTAAATTCAGCTTTAACACCTTATATTGGTGTTCGCTTATCATCTAATTCCTTTGATATTAAAAATTCTGGTGAAACTTTTTATAGACATGTTAAAACAACAAAATTAGGTTATGGTGCGATCGTTGGTGCTCAATATGAGTTAACCTCTAACGTGTCATTAAATGCAAATTTAGAATACAATAATTTAGGATATTTTGGAGATACAAGAGTATCTCAATACGGTGCTAAAGTTGGTTTACGCTACGAATTCTAATCTTATCATTGAATAAATGCTCCAAAGTGCGGTGGAAAATGGAAAAATTTCGCCGCATTTTTCTTTTTTCTGCTTTCTGCATGATTTAGCGTTTATTTTCTCTTGAAATTTCTTTTTTTGCACTTATATCAGGAATCACTTGCGTATTTTGTGTAACAAAAGGAAAAATTATGTCAACCAATCAAGAAACTCGTGGTTTTCAATCAGAAGTAAAACAGCTTCTTCAATTAATGATCCATTCTTTATATTCCAACAAAGAAATTTTCTTGCGTGAACTTATTTCCAATGCCTCTGATGCGGCAGATAAATTACGTTTTAAAGCGTTGTCTGCACCTGAGCTTTATGAGGGCGACGGCGATTTAAAAGTACGTATTCGTTATGATGAAGAAAAAGGCACCTTAACCATTAGTGATAACGGCATCGGCATGACTCGTGAGGAAGTCATTGATCATTTGGGGACTATTGCTAAATCAGGTACCAAAGAATTTTTAAGTGCATTAGGACAAGATCAAGCTAAAGACAGCCAGTTAATCGGGCAATTCGGGGTAGGGTTCTATTCTGCCTTTATTGTGGCAGATAAAGTGACCGTGAAAACCCGTGCGGCAGGGCTAAGTGCGGATAAAGGCGTGCTTTGGGAATCGGCGGGCGAAGGTGAATATTCTGTGGCAGACATTGAGAAAAAAGAACGTGGCACAGAAATTACGCTCCATTTACGTGAAGATGAAAAAGAATTCTTAAATGAATGGCGTTTGCGTGAAATTATCGGCAAATATTCTGACCATATTGGCTTACCTGTGGAAATTCTGGCGAAAGAATATGACGATGAAGGCAAAGAAACGGGCGTGAAATGGGAAAAAATCAATAAAGCTCAGGCACTTTGGACACGCAGCAAAAATGAGATTTCCGAGGACGAATACAAGGAGTTCTATAAACATTTAAGCCATGATTTTGCCGATCCATTACTGTGGGCACACAATAAAGTGGAAGGGAATCAAGAATACACTAGCTTACTTTATGTGCCATCGAAAGCTCCTTGGGATTTATTTAATCGTGAACACAAACACGGCTTGAAACTCTATGTACAACGTGTGTTTATTATGGACGATGCTCAAGTCTTTATGCCGAATTATCTGCGTTTTATGCGTGGTTTATTGGATTCTAACGATTTGCCATTGAATGTTTCTCGTGAAATTCTGCAAGATAACAAAGTGACGGCGGCATTACGTAAAGCCTTAACCAAACGTACATTACAAATGCTAGAAAAATTAGCCAAAGACGATGCAGAAAAATACCAAAGTTTTTGGAAAGAATTTGGTTTGGTGTTGAAAGAAGGTCCTGCAGAAGATTTTGCCAACAAAGAAGCCATTGCGAAACTATTGCGTTTTGCTTCAACCCATAATGACAGCAGTGAGCAAACCGTTTCTTTAGAAGATTATGTGGCACGAATGAAAGAAGGGCAAAAAGCCATTTATTACATCACGGCGGACAGCTATGTTGCGGCGAAAAACTCACCGCACTTAGAGCTATTTAACAAAAAAGGCATTGAGGTCTTGTTACTTTCTGATCGTATTGATGAATGGATGTTAAGTTACTTAACCGAGTTTGACGGCAAACCGTTACAAACCATCAGCAAAGCAGATTTGGATTTAGGTGATTTGGCGGATGCGGAACAAGAGGAACAAAAACAACAAGATGAGCAATATGCCTCTTTTGTGGAACGTGTGAAAACCTTGTTAGGCGACCGTGTGAAAGAGGTGCGTTTAACCCACCGTTTAACGGACACCCCAGCCATTGTCTCCACGGGCAACGATCAAATGACCACCCAAATGGCAAAACTCTTTGCTGCTGCAGGTCAAGCGGTGCCAGAAGTGAAATACACCTTTGAGCTTAATCCTGAGCACGACTTAGTGCAAAAAATCGCAGACATCAGCGATGAACAACAATTTGCCGATTGGATCGAGCTGTTGTTAGAACAAGCCATGCTTGCCGAACGTGGTAGCCTAGAAAATCCTGTGGCATTTATTAAGCGAATGAACAGTTTTTTAGGTAAATTAACAAGTCATTAACGCAGTATTTTGAAATATGTTAAAATCCCTTGGGTGAGAAATCTGAGGGATTTTTAGTTTAAGGACACATTATGATTACTGTTTATGGCATTAAAAATTGCGATACTGTGAAAAAAGCATTAACGTGGTTAACGGAAAATAATATTGCTCATCAATTACATGATTATCGTGTTGATGGGATAACAAAAAGCTGGCTAGAGCAAGCGGAGGCTCAATTCGGTTGGGAAGCGTTAGTGAATAAACGCAGTACCACATGGCGGAATTTGAGTGATGAGATAAAACAAAATTTATCAAAACAAACCGCACTTGAGGTGCTGTTTGAGCAACCGACCTTAATTAAACGCCCGATTATTTTGCAAGATGGCAAAGCATTAATTGGCTTTAATGTGAAAGAATATGAAGCCTGTTTGAAATAATTAAGTCGGACTGTATGAAGGATGCCTTGAGCTTGGTGTGCTGAAACAGTCCATTTCAATGTGTAAAGAAAAGTGCGGTATAAAAATGAAACGTTTTATTATTGAATTAGCCAGTGATTTAATTCGTCGTCCCTCCATTAGCCCCGATGACCAAGGTTGCCAGAAAACCATTGCCGAACGTTTAGAAAAGCTCGGCTTTCAGATTGAGTGGATGCCCTTTAATGACACCCTAAATTTGTGGGCGAAACATGGTTCAGGTTCCCCTGTTATTGCCTTTGCGGGGCATACCGATGTTGTGCCTGTGGGGGAGGCATCACAATGGCAATACTCCCCTTTTTCTGCCCAGATCGTTGATAATATGTTGTATGGGCGAGGGGCGGCAGATATGAAAGGCTCCCTTGCCGCCATGGTGGTCGCCGCAAAAGAATATGTGAAAGCCAACCCTGATCACGCAGGAACAGTGGCATTATTAATTACCTCAGATGAAGAAGCCGCCGCGAAAGATGGCACTGTGCGAGTGGTGGAAACCTTAATGGAAAGAGGTGAGCCGATTGATTATTGCATTGTTGGCGAACCTTCAAGTTCTCAGCAATTAGGGGATATTGTGAAAAATGGTCGCCGTGGTTCAATCACGGGAAACTTGTATATTCAAGGAATACAAGGGCATGTGGCTTATCCGCATTTAGCTGAAAATCCTGTGCATAAATCACTGGGCTTTTTAACGGAGCTCACCACCTATCAATGGGATCAGGGCAATGCTTTTTTCCCTCCGACATCGTTACAAATTGCCAATATTCAAGCGGGAACAGGCAGTAATAATGTGATCCCTGGTGAGTTATATGTGCAGTTTAATTTGCGTTATTGTACTGAAGTGAACGATGAGCTAATTAAACAAAAAGTGGCTGAAATGCTAGAAAAACATCAGTTGAATTATCGTATTGAGTGGAATTTATCGGGTAAACCTTTTTTAACCGCAAAAGGTAAACTGGTGGATACCATGTTGGACGTGGTAGAAAAAGTTACTCAAAATCGACCGCACTTGGATACGGGGGGGGGCACGTCTGATGCACGCTTTATTGCTTTAATGGGGGCTGAGGTGGTAGAGTTTGGCCCACTGAATAAAACCATTCATAAAGTCAATGAATGTGTCGATGTTGATGATCTGGCAAAATGTGGCGAGGTTTATCAGCAAGTCTTGAGCCGTATTTTGGATGAAGTATGAGCCCCGTCTTGACCAATGCACAATTAACAGGCAAGGCACGCACACATTTGGTGTCTGTTCCTTGTCCGTTTTCTACGAATCACTTTTTGCATCAAGGTTGCTTACAGGCATTTCAAAGCTTGCAACAAGCTGCCTCTAAACAGGGATTTGATTTACAACCTGCCAGCAGTTTTCGTGATTTTCAACGTCAACAATGCATCTGGAATAGTAAATTTCATGGCGAGCGTAAAGTGCATGATGATCAAGGTAATCCGTTGAATTTGAGCACATTGTCTGATTGGGAAAAAGCACAAGCCATTTTACGCTGGTCTGCCTTGCCGGGTGGAAGTCGTCATCATTGGGGGACAGAAATTGATATTTTTGATCCGCACTTATTGCCAGATAATCAACCTTTACTGCTTGAACCTTGGGAATATGAACAAGGGGGATATTTTGCTGAGTTAAGTGACTGGCTACAACAACATCTCGCCCATTTTGATTTTGCTTTGCCTTTCACACAGTTATCACCAAATAAAGAAGTGGGTTACGAACCTTGGCATATCAGTTATTTACCGATTGCACAGCACGCCCAACAACAGTTTACGCCTGATTTATTGTGCGAGGCGTGGCAACAGGAAATGGTTGCAGGGAAGGCTTGCTTGTTAGCCCATTTAGATGAAATTTTTAGTCGTTTTTTTATTTAAGGAGAGAAAATGGACATTCAACAATTTGGTCAACAAGATATTGAAATTCTAAAAGAAGAAACCTTATATCAAGGCTTTTTTCAATTAAAAAAAATTCAATTTAAACATAAATTATTTGCGGGAGGATACAGTGATGTGGTGACCCGTGAATTGTTAGTGAAAGGTGCCGCTTCTGTGGTGATCGCTTACGATCCGATTAAAGATGCGGTGGTGATGGTTGAGCAAGTTCGAATCGGTGCTTATCAACCTAATTCAACACAGTCGCCTTGGTTATTAGAATTGATTGCTGGCATGGTTGAGGAAGGCGAAAGTCCTGAAGAAGTTGCTCTACGTGAAGGCGAAGAAGAAGCCGGCATTGAGATTCGTGATTTGCAACATTGCCTCAGTGTGTGGGATAGCCCAGGAGGCGTAATTGAGCGTCTCCATCTATTTGTCGGGAAAGTGGATAGCACCCAAGCTAAAGGCATTCATGGACTAGCAGAAGAGAATGAGGACATTCAAGTGCACGTGATTGATCGTGAGCAAGCTTATCAGTGGGTGAAGGAAGGTAAAATTGATAATTGCATTGCAGTGCTTGGCATTCAGTGGTTACAGTTAAATTATTCGTCATTAAAATAAATGTCATATTGAGCAAGCAGAACAATAAAATGTGATTTAGGTTTAATTTTTAAAAAAAATTAATAAAGAAATATGACCTAGCTAACACTTTTTTATTTTGGTAGGTGCAATTTAATGGATAACTCTGTAAGTTAGTGCCAGTTTGAGATTTTCTGTTTTTTATTTTTGTAGTAGGAGTTTGCTTTGTTCAGTACTTATACATACGACAACCCTACGGGAGTGTTTAAATTTATTCAAATTACCGACCCGCATTTGTTTAAGGACGAAAA
Organism: Pasteurella pantherarum; assembly: GCF_049670885.1. GTDB lineage: Bacteria > Pseudomonadota > Gammaproteobacteria > Enterobacterales > Pasteurellaceae > Pasteurella. The sequence continues at coordinate 417,919 of NZ_CP187173.1, forward strand.
AGGGGAGTTATTAGGCATTAATACATACCAAAGTTTTGCTCAGGTGTTGAGTGAAATTCAGGACAGTGCCTATGATTACCAGTTTGTTCTTGCCACAGGGGATTTAGTGCAAGATAGTAGCCATCAAGGCTATTTGCATTTTTGTGAACAGGTAAAACGTCTTGAAAAAACGGTATTTTGGATTCCAGGTAATCATGACTTTCAACCTAAAATGTTTGCGATTTTGAATCAAAGTCGAGGTAATTTAAATGCGAAAAAACATATTTTGTTGGGGGAGCATTGGCAAATTCTAATGCTAGATAGCCAAGTCTTTGGTGTATCACATGGGGAATTAAGTCAATATCAGCTTGATTGGTTAGTGTCAAAATTGAAAGAGTATGCCGATCGCTATACGTTAATTGTCTTGCATCATCATATTTTGCCAACACGTTCCGCTTGGCTTGATCAGCATAATTTACGCAATGCCCATGAATTGGCTTATGCTCTTGCCCCTTTTAAGAAGGTGAAAGGGTTATTGCACGGACATATTCACCAAGAAATGGACGCCTTGTGGAACGGATATCGGGTGTTGGCAACACCTGCCACTTGTATTCAATTTAAACCTGATAATAATACGTTCACCTTAGATTCTGCCCAACCAGGTTGGCGAGAGGTGGAATTGTATGCCGATGGTCGGATTGAAACACGGGTCAAGCGGATTCAAAAAGCACAATTTTTTCCGAATATGCAGGAAGAAGGATATTAGTGGCGTACGCCCATGGCATAAAGTGCGGTCTTTTTTGAAAAGGTTTTGTGATACCATTTTGTCCATTACACCGATACCAACATGTTGCTTTTCAAGCAGAATAGGAATAAAAAATTAGCCTCATGATGAGGCTAATTTTGTGTTTGGTTATGTATAGCTTTTATAGCCGTAATATTCGTAATAATTCGAGGAGGTTGTTTTCGCCCCATTCAGGATAAAGCCATTGACATGAATTCCAGCTTGCTCGAAACGTTTGCGAGCCGTTTCAATTTCTTTCATGGTGGTTTTGGCAAAGCGTCCGACCAATAATAGCGTCCCTGCGTATTTACCGATGATAGCCGCATCCGTGACGGGCAGAATCGGTGGCGTATCGACTAGCACTAAATCATACTGACGAGATGCCCATTCGAGTAATTGTTGGAAACGTTCAGTATAGAACAATTCCGATGGATTAGGCGGGGTATGACCTTTAGTGATAATGTCAAGGCTACCATATTGCTTAATCGCATTTTCAAATGGGATGTCTTGTAAAATAGCTTCACTCAGTCCAAGTGTATTATCCAGTTTTAAGTTGTTATGGAGATAGCTACGACGTAAATCTGCATCAATCAATAAGACTTTTTTCCCTGTTTTAGATAATACATTCGCAAGGTTCGCTGAAATAAAACTTTTTCCGACATCAGGTACGGTACCTGAGATCATCACAATATTATTTTTCGCTTCTAATAAGGAAAAATGTAAGCTTGTTCTTAAACTGCGGATTGCTTCAATCGCATTGTCATCAGGATAATGTTCTGACAATAAGCCTTTTTTCCCTTTTTCGGGGTGCTTTAAGGACACGCTTGGTTGCATTGCAGAGTAAGGAACAATGGCATAAGTGGAGAAGCCCGCTTTTTCAATTTCACTGACCGATTCAATACCTCGATTAAAAAAGTGCTTGAGCATGATCGCAAGCCCTGACAAGGCAAGCCCTAACATCATGGCAAGAAAAATAATTAAAGATTTTTTCGGGGCGATAGGGTCAGGAAAAACTTGTGCACTGTCTAAAAGGCGTACATTACCAATTGTACTGGCTTTCACCACATCCAATTCTTGCATTTTGTTGAGAAGTTGAATGTAGATTTGCTGATTGACTTCGAGATCTCGGGTTAAGCGAATAATCTCTTTTTGTGTATTGGGTAGTTTCTCAAGCTGTTTATTTAAACGTTCTTTTTCCGCATTTAAGACGTTACGTTTGTCGATCAACGCCACATAAGCAGGGTGATTGCGTGTAAATTTTTGGGCAATTTCACTTTCTTTAATGGTTAATTCGTTTAAATCCGCTTCAAGATGAACGATGGTTTCTAAAGTGGCACGAGCCTCATAACTTAAATCTACGGATTCATTTTGTAAACGAAATTCATTGAGTCGGTTTTCTGAGTCGGAGAGTTTTTGTCGGATTTCAGGGAGCTGGTTATTTAAAAACTCAAGGCTTTTCGAGGCTTCCGCTGAATTTCGTGCCACATTTTGTAATAAATAGCTTTCAGCCACACTGGCGACAATCTCTTTAATGTATTTTTTATCATGCCCTTGTGCAGAAATACTAATAATGCCCGTTTGTTTGCCCACTTCCGAAACAGTAATTTCATTTTGTAAATTTGAAATGACAGATAAGTCATTTAGTTTTTCAATGAAGAAACGTTGCCCCGCCTTGGCTTGTAGGGTTGAAATGGCCAAATGGAGATTATCAGATTGATAAAGGGTACCCACCACGCCCTCTAACAGTTTTTCGGAGGTTTGAGCAGAATAAACGTTGTAGTGATCTGGTGTGTCGCCAACTTCAACGATGAGACTTTTCGTTTCCTCTGTGAAAGGGGCGAAATAATAAATACCTAGTTTAGGTTGGTAATCTGAAAAGGATGCCAACATTTTACTGAATACAGGGACAGAAAAAAGTGGGGTCACTTTGGTGGCAAGATTCAGTTGGTTCACGGCGTGTGATAGCACCATTCGAGAACGGATAATTGCCATTTCTGTATTAGAGGATGATTTTTCCTCGAAAATCCCCGTAAAATCTTTTAATACACTACCAGACGCTTTATCTTCGATTTGTATGGTGGCATTAGCAAGATAAATCGGCTTACTAAAAAAGGCATAGCCAATGCCGAATGTGGTGGTTAGTAAGGTAAAAATAATAATCCACCATTTATGATCTAATAAGGTATTGAATAACTTCATTAAATCAATCGTTTCGTCATGTTGATGTTCGCTCATTCGTTAATATCCTATTAATTTGGGTTCCCATTGTTTAGCGGCGTGGACTAGCATTTCATAAACCTGCTCAAAAATGACCTGACTTTTTTGAAAAGGATCAGGAATTTCTTGTTGCACGGGTAACCAATGACCAAATAGCATGATTTTGCCTAAACTTGTGGGGGCTATTTGGTGTACTAATCCAAAATGTTTTTTTTCCATGACAAGAATTAAATCAGCTTGATGACATAATGGTTCAGTCAGTTGTCTTGCTCGGTGAGCCGAGAGATCTAACTGATGATTTTGGGCTGTTTTTTGCATCATTTCATCAACAGGCTTACCCACTAAACGACTTCGTTCAGAAATAATCCCTGCTGATTCAATGGTTTTTTCAGGGAAAATCTGTTTGAGTAATGCCTCTCCAACAGGGGAGCGACAAATATTTCCCATGCATACAACTAAAATCTTTTCAAACATCTTACCAATTTCGAATTCTTAATGTACTTTCTGTGATTGAGTTAAATCCAGATATTGTTGGCATCACCTGTGTGATTACACGATTCCAGCGTGTGATCGGGGCGGTGGTCACATAAACAACATCATAAGGTTTGAGATAAAACTCCGTTCCTAAAATATAGGACGTCGCATTGGTGACATCGAGCTGATAAATATCAGCAATTTTTTCAACACTGTCCTCTTTAGGTGGAAATTGTTTTGGGTTAGCTGTGTTGTTACGTTGACCACGGATTACAAAGATCCCTGTAGCATCCGCAGAGAGTTTATCAATTCCACCACTTGCCGTAATGGCTTCGGTTAAGGTCATACCATAATGGGTGATTTTTAACATTTGTGGTTGACTGACTTCACCGATCACGAACACTTTATTGGCATCATTGCGTGGAACATGCACAATATCCCCATCACCGAGTAGGCGATTTTGACTCAGATCGCCTCGTTGGAAAAGAGCTTCTAGGGAAACATGTTCTTCGCGTCCTTTACTGGTTATTGTCACATTATGCCAATCGGCATGTTCAGATAATCCCCCTGCTTTATTCACGGCATCAAGTAGGGTTAATGGAATATTGGTTAAAAATTGTTGTCCTGGTGTTGTGACTTCTCCAGTGATATAGGCTTTTTTCGACTGGTAGGCTGCCACATTCACTTCAATTTGTGGCTCACTAATATAATGAGCAAGGCGTTGCGTTAATTTGTTGCGAATTTGGTTGACGGTTAAGCCTGCCACGGCAATGTTGCCCACATAAGGATAGAAAATGGTGCCATTGGCATGCACTTGGCTTCCTGATTCAGCGGCTGAACGATAAGATCCTGCAGGTGTGGTTAATTCAGGGTGATCCCATACTGTAATATTTAAGATATCCCCTGGGCCTACACGGTATTGGTAGGATTTTAAACGCTGTTCTAAGGATTCATTTTGGCGAGCCGCAGGCACAACAGGCGAGAGTTGTTTAATTAACGCTGGGGTAATGAAATACGCATCGACCGTTTTTTGTGTATCAAGTGGCTCCCCTTGTGCATAGACTTTTAAGCCCGTAATTGGGGAGCGTGTCGTAGGAAACAGAAGCGAGCAAGCCGATGTGGAAACGGCAAGGCTTATGACAACGAAAATTTTAGATAATTTGCACATATTTTTACTCATATTCATAATTAAATGTTAAAAAGCGTATGCCCTTGGTATTGATTGAGAGCAATGTTATTAGAATGATTAAACATGGTGGTAAATGATGGTAGTTATTTAGCCTCCATGAGATGAATGTGGTGATTTTTCTGGGTATAAATTAAATCTGCAAGCTCACTAACAGGTTGATATCCCGTTGGGGCATTTAATAAAATTTCTCGAATTTGCTTATAGTCAGACTGCTTGCAGGCTTGCTCAAGTTTTTCTAATAACAAGATTAAATCGTTAAAAGGCAGAAAACTTTCTTGTGCAGTTAGAATGCGAGAGTGTTGCGTATGCTCCATGCTATCGCCCGCAATTAACAATTCTTCATATAATTTTTCACCTGGTCGTAATCCTGTAAATTGGATTTCAATATCCCCATCAGGATGCAGAGAATCTTTGAGGGTTAAACCCGATAAGCTGATTAATTTCTTCGCGAGTTCAACAATTTTCACGGGTTCGCCCATATCAAGAATAAAGACATCGCCCCCTTTCGCCATAGCTCCAGCTTGAATCACTAACTGTGCGGCTTCAGGTATGGTCATAAAATAGCGAATGATTCTTTCATCTGTAACCGTAATTGGTCCACCATCTTTAATTTGTTGTTTAAAGAGGGGAATCACCGAGCCAGATGATCCCAACACATTGCCAAATCGCACCATGCAAAATTGCGTTTGATGTAAAACACCGTCCATGAATTTACCTTGCATATCCGCAAACGCTTGTAAGCATAGCTCCGCTAAGCGTTTGGTGGTGCCCATAATGTTGGTAGGGCGAACCGCTTTATCGGTAGAAATTAAGACAAACGAGTTTACTTGTGTTTGGATAGCTGCTTTGGCTGCGTAATAGGTTCCAAAAATATTGTTGTAGACCCCGGGGATAATGTTGTATTCCACAAGTGGAACATGTTTATATGCTGCAGCGTGATAGACGGTATTAATCTCAAAGGTTTCCATCACATTGACCAGCAATTTGAAATTTTGCACAGAGCCAAGCAAAGGAATGATTTCTACCTGTGTTCCCTGTTCTTGTTGAATTTGTAACAGATCACGATGAATGGAATATAAAGCGTATTCACAAATTTCAAAAAGTACGAGTTTTGTCGGCTTATTTAAAATGATCTGACGACACAATTCTGACCCAATAGAGCCACCCGCCCCCGTGACCATCACGTTTTGATTTTTCAAATTTTTATTTAACAGACTCATGATTGGCGGGACAGGATCTCGACCTAAGAGATCTTCAATAGAAATTTCTTGCATGTCAGAAAGTTTCACTTCCCCATTTACCAGTTTTCGGATATTGGGTAGCTCTTTAATTTTGCAGTCTGTTTTACTCAGTTGCTGGATGATCTCTCGCCGTCTTTGGGCATCAACAGAAGGCATCGCAATGAGAATTTCATCAATGGCACATTGTTTTAACAAAGGGATTGCTTGATGGAACGCATAGACTTTAAACCCATCTAAGGTTCTTCCCCATAACTGTTTGTTATCATCAATAAAGAAGATCGGTGCGTATTCAAAAGAGCGGTATAAAGCACTGATGATTTGTTGCCCTGAACTGCCTGCACCATAAACGACAATCCGTTTTTTGTCTGCATGAGCACTTAAATGGGTTTTGATAATGAAGCGTATAATGCCCCGACTAAACCAGATCCATGAAAACATTAAGAAGCCATAAATGAGGGGAATGGTTCTTGGTAACATGTCTTCTGAAATAAAGCTTAATACATACAGATTGAGTACGGTGGTCAGGGTGGCTAATGCCAGTCTGAGAATCAAGGTTTCGGTAAAACTACGCAAAATAAAACTGTAAATACCAAATACCACTAAGCTCCCCACTGTCAGTAAGGATACCCCGAGTGAAAATGGAAGATTCATGGCAACATGAATACTCCAACTCTTCAGCACATAGCATACCCAAAGCAATATTGGGAAGAGGATAAAGTCTAAAAATAATAATAAAATTTTCTTATTATTTTTAGAAAGTAGGGAAAGTGATGTAATGAGAGACGTCATGTTCACACCCTTTAATCCAATGAAATTTGCTTGATCACCCTGTTGATCACATCAACACAAGCGTTAATGTTTTCTTCTGTTAATGTTGGGTGAACAAGAAACATTAAACTGGTTTCGCCGAGCTGTTTTGCATTTTTAAGGCGTTGTGCAGGTCGCCATGGCGTATTATCAAATGCCTTTTCTAAATACACTTCAGAGCAAGAGCCACTATAACAAGGTACGCCGAGATCATTAATCATTTGCATAATACGATCTCGATTCCAACCTGTTGGTAATGCATCAGGTTTAACTTGCACATAACATTTATAGGCTGCGTGTTGATAATCAGCACAAGGTTGGGCAACCTCAAAATAAGGAGACGAGCCAAATGCAGCGAAAATATGTTGCATATTTTCATTACGTTTTCTTGTCCATTCTGCCATGCGGGTCAGTTGAATACGTCCAATGACGGCTTGCATTTCCATCATTCGCCAGTTAGTACCAAAAGAGTGGTGTAGCCAGCGAAATCCTGGGGGGTGAGGTTGGTGATAGACGGCATCAAAGCTTTTACCATGATCTTTATAAGACCACATTTTCTGCCATAGCTCTGGGTCATTGGTGGTCACCATTCCACCTTCTCCCCCTGTGGTCATGATTTTGTCTTGACAAAATGACCATGCCCCAACATGCCCAATAGAGCCTGCTGGTCGACCTTTATACATTGCTCCATGTGCTTGAGCACAATCTTCAATGACATAGAGTCCCTTTTCTTGAGCCAGTTGCATGATAGGATCCATATCACACATCCAACCAGCTAAATGAACACAAATGATGGCTTTTGTTTTTTCAGTTAACACCGCTTCAATGGTACGGCGGGAGATATTTTGTGAGTCTAATTCAACATCCGCAAAAACGGGATTGGCTCCCGCGGTCACAATGGCACTGGCAGAAGCTAAGAATGTGCGAGAGGTGACAATGACATCATCACCTTGCCCGATACCTAAGGCTTTCAAAGCCACATCCAGTGCTACAGTGCCATTCATTAAGGCAATGGCGTATTGTGTCTGTGTAAACTGAGCAAATTCTTTTTCAAATTCACGACATTCTTGCCCTGTCCAATAATTCACTTTATTTGAACGAAGCACTTCTGATACAGCATCAATTTCTTGTTGTGAAAAAGACGGCCAAGGGGCAAAAGCGGTATTCAACATAATTAATCCCTCATAAAAAGCTAACTATTGTCTGAAAGACCATTAGATGGACAGACAAAATCAATGTATTTTTTCGCATTATCAATTAAATCAAATTCTTCTTTGAGAATGGCGATATTGTGTAAGTTATGCCATTCTCCAGCTTTGAAGACGGCTTTGAGTTGTACACCTTCTGAACGCCAGTGGCATTTTTTGGTGTAAAGAGAGAGGCTTGCTTGATTGATATTTAAAATCTCGGCATAAAGACGTTGTAAACCAACAGAATAAAATGCCCAAGCCATAATGAGCATGATGGTTTCTGTTCCATAGCCTCTATTACAGGCTTCAGGTAATAATTTAATTGCAGATTCCGCAGAACGATTTTGCCAATGAATATTCCATAGTCCAGTGACACCAATATTTTGTTTGGACTGGTTATCCATAATGATAAAACGATAGTCTCTATTTGATCCTGATAAGGATTTAATAAAGCTTTCTTGAGAATGTAGTGAAACAGGGAAAGACCACCCTACGGTATTGTTCACAATAGAGGGATCGTTCATCAATTTCTGCAATAATTCACTATCAGAAAGTTCTATGGGTTTTAAGGAAATTTTTTCACCAATTATCATACCTCACCTCTCCTTACCTATTTTCTATACAATGGGAAATACTCAGTTAAGTTTTGTATTTCTTGCTGATTGAATCCTTTTTCATTGCATAATTGATCATAAACCGCTTGGTTAATCACGATACGGTGGGTTTTAAAGAGATGCTCATTTGAGCTAAAGCCTTGTTTATATTCATATAAAGAATCACGTTGAGCACCAACACCACCACCTAAATGTAAAACTTTATAATGATGTTCTCTTCCCCACCTCCGAGCTTCGTGCGTAATGAGTTTTGCAGGCTGTAATCCGCGGTAACTGTCCTTTGTGCCACCAAGATGGTATTGCATGATGCCGCTTTTTTCACAATGGGTATAAATGGAAGCCGCCATGGGTATTTGGTTGCAATCAAAGGCTGTAATTAAAATGATATTGTCATTCAGTAATCTTGATAAACTGTGGTAATACTCAGGTGTAAAGAAATAAAAAGCGGAAGCACCTAAGGTACGCATGGTTTCCTCATAGATTTCAGCAAACACCTTAATATTTTCGTCGTTCAGTCTTTCTATTTTGGTTGTGCAGCCCTCATTTAAGGCTTTCTTTATTCCTCTACGATGTCTCGTTTGGGTTTCAGCCCAATGTTCTTCTTCTGTTTTTGTTAAATCAGAAGAAAGTGTTGGACCATGCTCAACCAAGCAGCCAATTTCCGATACCCAATGGTTATTGAGAATGGGATGTAGGCGAATAAACCAAGAAACACAGTTTTTTTCTTTCAAATATTGAATCGCTTGCTCAAGCATATAATCTTGCTCAAGACGACTGATCTCACCAACACTGAGTAATCCGCTATAACCATAGGTTGAGGTGATATCCCAAAACACCTCATCAATTTTTCGAATAATCAGCGGAAACAGTAGCTGTTTATTATTCATTGTGATGATTAATGCCTTTGCTTCACCATGATCAATAAAGGTCGATGATTGAATCCAACCAGCCATGTGGTAAATATCAAATTCACTTTGTTGGATAAGCTTATCCCAATGCTGATCGATATCGACTAATTTGCATTCAACAGTGGTATCCATGTTATTTACTCTCCTGCTTGCCAGAAAATTTAGGCATAGAATGACCAGATTGATCATTGATATTTTTTCTAAAAAGAATGACATGAAGGGTTTTCAAAATGATTTTTAAATCTAGCCATAAAGACTGATTTTCCACGTACCATGTATCCAGTTTAAATTTTTGTTCCCAGCTGATTGCATTACGCCCATTGACTTGTGCATAGCCTGTGATCCCCGGTCGAACGGCATGACGTTTTGCTTGTTCTGGACTGTATAACGGTAAATATTCCATTAATAATGGGCGAGGTCCGACTAAACTCATTTCGCCTTTTAATACATTCCATAATTCAGGGAGTTCATCGAGGCTGGTGGAGCGTAAGAAAGAGCCAAAAGCGGTTAAACGCTCTGTATCGGGGAGTAATTCCCCTTTTTCATCTCTCGCTTCTTTCATGCTACGAAACTTGATCATTTCAAAAGGCTTTCCATTTAATCCCGGTCTGGTTTGGCGAAATAACACGGGTGACCCAAGGTGTTTTTTTACGCTATAAGCAATAAATAACAGTACGGGAGCCAATAAAATGAGTGCAATGGCTGAAACTATGATGTCGATAAATCGTTTTAACATTGACGTTCTCTTAAATAGGATGAATGTTGCTATAAATAAAAATAAGTGATTGTATTATTTGATTACTTTCTCAAAGACAGTAATGAATTTTTTTACGCCCTCTTGCAAGGATAATGCTTTGAAATAAAAGTCTTTTCCGTTATTACCCAGTAATTGCTGTTCTGAGGGGGATTTCGTATAAATAGCTAAAATTGCCTGTTTAATACTAGACACATCTTCTGAAATTGCGGTTTCCCCACATTTTGCTTGCTTGACAAGTTCAGCTGCATCGCCAGAAACGGCCATAATAATGGGCTTTCCTATTGCCATATAGGCTTGCGTTTTTGAAGGAACGGTAATTTCAAATAAACTGTCCTTTTTAAGGTGCACTAATAAACATTGTGCTTGATTCAAAATATTTCCAACTTGAGACATCGGCACCCGAGGAATAAAGGTCGTATTATTGAGCCCTTCATGTAATGCTTTTTGTTTTAGCTGTTCGGTTTCTGTGCCTGCACCGACAAAAACAAAATGAATATCCTCATATTCTTGCATTTGTTGAGCAACCGCTAAAATTGTCTCTAATGCTTGTGCTTTTCCCATGTTGCCCGCAAAAACAATATTGAAGTTATGCTTTAATAAAGGAATCTCGCTACTTGGATCTGCGTTAGCCAATTCTTTTTCATTACACCAGTTGTAAATAATACTGATTTTATTTTCAGGTACGCCTTTGTTGAGTAAGCGTTGTTTAAAACCTGGGCTTAATACCACGATGTGATCAACAAATTGATAAACAAAGCGACAGACATTATCGACAACCCGTAAGATGCGATCGTTGGTTAACATCCCCGTGGCTTTGAGGGTATCTGGCCACAAGTCTTGGATATCATAGACAACTGGTGTTCTTCTAAAGAGTTTAATAAATACAGCCGCAATTCCCGTTGTGAGCGGGGGATGATACGCATAAATCACATCGGCTTTTTTTGTCGCAAAAATCCCAAATAACATCGCCATAAAGGCAAAGCTGACGTAATTGAAAATTCTTTTCAATGCGGAGCTATCATGGCTTGGATAAAGCAGTACCCGTAATACGGGGATATCATCAATTATCTCTTTCTGGAAAAATTTTAATTGGTAGCCTTCATAAATTTTCCCCCCTGGATAATTAGGAAATCCCGTAAGAACTTGTACCTCATGCCCCTGTGCTTTTAAGGCTTTGGCAAAGGCAAGCCCCTTAAATGTGGGTTCAGGATCAAACCATTGGGTTAAAAGTAAAATTTTCATGAGTATGATTTCCAAATGACACGGTTAACATAATCGGTGTAGCTCAAAATGATGCGTACGATCTTTTCGCTCACATTTGGCATACTATAATCTTCCACTAAGCGTAAACTGCGTTGTTCACCTCTTGCTTGGGTATCTAAAATGGCAAGTCCTTGTAAAACACGTTCCTTTTGTAATCCCACCATCATGACTACCGCTTCTTCCATGCCTTCTGGTCTTTCATGGGCTTGGCGTAAATTTAAGGCAGGAAAATTTAAAATAGAGGATTCCTCATTTATTGTGCCGCTATCGGATAAGGTTGCTTTTGCACACAGCTGTAATTTGTTGTAGTCAAGGAAACCCAATGGCTTTAATAGCTGGATGAACGGATGGAATGCAATGTTGAGTTCTTCAATGCGTTTGCGTGTTCTTGGGTGCGTTGAAACAATAACAGGGCATTGGTATTGTTCAGCAATGGCATTTAGCGTATTAATTAAATCTAAGAAATTTTTATCCGCATTAATATTTTCTTCACGGTGTGCACTGACCACAAAATATTGATTCGGCGTGAGCTTGAGTTTTTCTAAAATCGTTGAAGCTTCAATTCCCGTACGATAATAGTTTAAAACTTCAAACATTGGGCTGCCTGTTTTTATCACAAGATCAGGCGGCAAACCTTCAGCAAGTAGATAATCTCTCGCAATGCTACTATAGGTTAAGTTTATATCCGCTGTGTGATCGACAATACGACGGTTAATTTCTTCAGGAACACGCATATCAAAGCAACGATTCCCTGCTTCCATATGGAACGTTGGAATTTTACGGCGTTTGGCAGGCAAGACAGACAGGCAACTATTGGTATCACCTAGCACAAGTAAGGCTTCTGGCTGTATTTTTTCGAGTAATTGGTCAATCGCTATAATCACATTTCCAATGGTTTCTGACCCCGTTTTACCTGCGGCATTAAGGAAATAATCTGGTTTACGAATCCCAAGATCATTAAAAAAGACTTCATTTAATTCATAATCATAGTTTTGCCCCGTGTGGACTAAAATGTGATCAAAATAGTGATCGCATGCTGCCATCACACGAGATAAACGAATAATCTCTGGTCGAGTCCCTACAACGGTCATTAATCTTAATTTTTTCATGAGTGTTTCCTGTTAATCAGTTAATGGCATGGCATAAGTATCGGGTTTTTCTCGATCGAAGATTTCATTTGCCCAAAGCATGACAATCATTTCTTCGTCGCCAATATTGGTAATATCATGACTCCAACCCGGTACGGTTTCGACAATCGTTGGATTATCGCCATCGGTTTCCAGCTGATAAGTTTCTTCTGTTATCACATGCTTAAATTTAAAACGTGCTTTTCCTTTGATGACTAAAAACTTTTCTGTTTTCGTGTGGTGATAATGTCCGCCACGGGTCACCCCTGGGTAAGCCGAAAAATAAGAAAATTGACCCGCACTTTTGGTCTTCAGCATCTCAACAAACACCCCTCTTGCATCGGCATATTTAGGGATTGTGTAATCAAATTTTTCAGGGGGTAAAAAGCTGAGATAAGTAGAATATAAGGCACGTTTTAGCCCTGTTCCCACCTCATCGGTAATTAAGGTCTGACGAGAATGTTTAAATTCCAGAAGTTGGTGATGGAGCTGGGCAACTGTGGTTTTATATTCAGGTTGAATATAAAAAGGCTCCGTTCTAGGCAAAATGTTGCCTTGAATGACTTGCCAGAATGATTCAACCACATCGTCAATATAAATCAGACGAAGTTCTGCATTGGCATCATGAATATTGACGGGTAAATCATGAATGACATTATGGCAAAAGGTGGCAACGACCGAGTTATAATTTGGACGAGACCACTTGCCAAACACATTGGCTAATCGATAAATATAAATAGGATTACCATTTTGTTGATGTAATTGAGCAATCGCTTGCTCTCCCCCTAATTTACTGTCGGCATAGCGATTCATTTCCTCACGTTCAACTTGGATAGAAGAAGAGAGAATGACGGGGGTTGTCTTTTTATGTGCTTGCAAAATGGCACACATTTTTTCAGTCAACGTGATGTTAGAATCAACAAATTCTTGATCTGAGAGTGGTCTATTTGCCCCAGCTAAATGCACAATCCAATCAGCCTCTAAAAGTGCTTGCTTTAATGCCTCTTCACTTAATTGGCGATGGTATTTTAAGATCTGAATATCGGCTTTTTCAGATAAATACTGAATGAGATTTTTGGCAATAAAACCATGGGATCCCGTGACTAAAATTTTCATCTTTATACCTCTGGCGAAATGTATTCACCGTCAACCATTTTGCGAATAAACTCCAATTTGAGGAGCAGTTGTTTCATTTCTTCAACATTTAAACGCTTAGTGTTATGTGAGTTGTAGTCCGTCACTTCTGTAATTTTAGGTTCCCCTTTTTCAACATATTTGCTGTAATTTAAGCTACGTTGATCGGCGGGAATACGGAAATAGCCCCCTTCATCGATGGCATGCACCATTTCTTCACGGCTTAATAATGCCTCAAAGGCTTTTTCACCATGACGAGTCCCAATAATGGAAATAGGGTAGTCTGGAATAGAAAGAAGTTCGGTAATGGCTTTTGCTAGCGTCTCAATGGTTGCCGCAGGGGCTTTTTGTACAAAAACATCACCATTTTGCCCATTTTCAAAGGCGTATAAGACTAAATCTACCGCATCTTCCAAGGTCATCATGAATCGGGTCATGCTGGGATCGGTAATGGTTAGTGGCTTATCTTGACGGATTTGATCAACAAAGAGAGGAATCACTGAGCCACGAGATGCCATCACATTGCCATAGCGTGTGCAACAAACGGTTGTCGCCGTTTTATCAAGATTACGCGCTTTAGCAATAATGACCTTTTCCATCATGGCTTTCGAAATCCCCATGGCATTGATGGGGTAAACGGCTTTATCTGTACTGAGACAGACCACCCTTTCCACATGATTTTGAATCGCAGCTTCTAAGACATTATCCGTCCCTAATACATTGGTTTTTACCGCTTCTAATGGATAAAACTCACAAGAAGGAACCTGTTTTAAGGCTGCAGCATGATAGATATAATCCACACCACGTGTTGCATTTAATATGCTGTTGTAATCACGAACATCACCAATATAAAATTTTAATTTATCGGAATGATATTTTTTTCGCATGTCATCTTGCTTTTTTTCATCGCGAGAAAAAACACGAATTTCTTTAATATCCGTTTCTAAAAAACGCTTAAGGACCGCATTACCAAAAGAGCCCGTTCCACCTGTAATTAAAAGTACTTTATTTTTAAACATAATAGGTTTCTCAAATTTAAGGGTTATAATAAATCTAAAAACATATTTCTATTGGCGTCTAATACTGCTTTGTTGTTTACAACAGAGTCTGCAAAGGCTAAACATTTTTGTTTTATTAAAAATCGGCTTTCTTGATCGAGATGATAAAATTGATATAAAACCTCAACGAATTTATTCATATCATTTAGCGGAATATCCCAACCAATCCCATTTTTTTCTAAATTTTTCCACGGTGTTCGATCACTTAATAAAATTGGCGTTGCAGAGGAAAGTGCTTCAATAAACACATGCCCATAGTTTTCCCCTTTAGTTGGAACGAAGAATAAATCGTATCTTGCGATGGTTTCTTGCACCTTTTTATTTTCTACAATGCCAAAATATTCAACATTAATGTTATGAGGTAAATGACTAATTAATTTCAAACAATCATTCCAATATTCGTAATCCTCAATAGGACCATATATTCCTAAGAATATTGGGAAATCAACTTGTTTTAATACGTTTAAAGCAAACTTAATATTTTTAATAGGAACAATTCGAGATAAAAAGCAAATTCTCAATTCGTTATTTTGGGGTTTGTCTTTATCAATATGGATAGATTTTAAATTGGCTAAATCACTGGCAACCACGATTTCCTTATAAGGAATATTATTTTGCGACAGGAAAAGGGTAATATCTTTCTTTTCATCGTCTGATGAACCTTGCCAGACAATGTCTTTAGTATAAAGAGAAAGACATTTTGCAAGCGTGATAAATAGTTTTTTCTTCTTGCTTTTTATATTTAATGCAGCAGATGAAAACTCGCCTCTTGGTGCAATAATGATAGGTTTATTTCTCGCTTTTTTTATTTTTCTCCAAAAAATAGGCTTGATAGAATAATGTACGCTAAAGAAACTATTAATATAGATAAGATCATAATCAATTGAATTGATGACATTCAGCAATAAAGCCTTATCTTGTAGATAATAAATATTGACATTATCCACTTTTGTCCATTCATTTAAGGTAATGTTTTCGTATGGTTTCTTATCATGTAAATCCCTATCGGATGTAATAATAAAGAAATCAAACTCATCATTTAGGCGAGATACTAAATTATGAATGGTTCTAATTGGTCCGCCACCTTTTACCCCAGGTAAATAGGTGCCAATTAAAATAAGTATCTTGGGTTTGTTATTTATTTTCATCACATGTTCTTCCATGGCGCGTCTTCTTTATTACTGGTAAACAAAATTGTGAATAAATATTTTGCACCAGCTTGAGCCGTGAGACTTTTTGCCCATTCTTTTAGAGAATGACGTTGTTCTGGTCTGACTTTCCCTAAAGAAAATTGTTTCTTTAATAAGGTATATAATTCTTGAGTAAGCATCGCTTTAAAAACCCCGCCTTGTTTACTGCAGAGAATGGTTTCAGCGGAACCACACGCATCACTACAAATAACAGGTGTCCCCTCTATTAATGCTTCTGTTGTGACAGCTCCCCATCCATCATGTTGGCTTGGCAGTACTAGGCAATCTGCGTTGGACATATATTCCCTGACTTGTTCAATAGGAATATTGCCAAAAAATGTAGGGGTAATTTTTGTTTTCGCGAGGGCTTGAGCGAGATCGTTTTTTAATGGACCATCACCAACGAACCAGAGTTGTATTTTTTCTTGCTCCTCTAAAGGAAATCGGCTTAATGCATCAACAATAAGCGTCGGGCATTTTCTTTCTTTTAGTGTTCCAGCATAAATCAATGTGAATTTATCTTTTAACGATTGGCTTTGCATATTTGTAGGTAGCTGACTTTCAAGCAAGAAATAAGCAAACGGATAGATCTTATGATTTTCAATACTGCCAAGCTGAGCTATCCATTTTTTGGTACGGTGCCCAATGGCCAAAATACCACTAATATTTTTTTTGTATTTATTAAAGAGGTATTTATAAAGATAAGGTTTTATCAATTTGTTTAATCCTACAAGCTCCACAGTTTCCATGATGATCCAAAAAGGCTGGCTTTTAGCATGGAAGTGTTGCATGAGTTCCGTGACATACCCATTTCCTCGAATCCCTTGCAATATATGAATGGCGTTTTCATTGCTTAACGGCAGTAAATCTAAAAAAGATTTTTTATCTAAAATATGAATATGAATATTCATATTTTCAGGAATATGTTGATTCCAACCTAATTTTGCACGTTCATCACACATAATTTCAGCAACAACGTAATGCACCTCCACATCAAATTTTGCTAATTCAAAAGCAACATTGACCATGTGCGGACTCAAAATTAATTGCCAAAACCAAACTTGTTTTTTCATTATTTACCTATCCCTTGTTGAATGACACTTCGGGTAAAGAAGATGAGCATGAGCATGCCCATTCCGCCAATAGAAAAGAACATGTTTTCGCCTAAATTAAGGCAGAATATACATAATGCGGTTGTTAATTTTTGCACATCAGATTTTGCGGCTTGGCGGAATGAGTACAAAAACCATAAAAATACGAATGTTCCGATAATTAATCCGAGTTCTTCAATAATCGCAATGGGGAGAACCCCTTTTTCGATAACTGCACTTATGGGCAAATTGAAAATAGGATCTCTGACAACATCAAGATGATTAGGATTTGATGCGACACCAAAACCAATACCAAGGAATGGGTTTTCGGTAATATTGCGTAGCATATCTTGTACCAGTGCACCACGAGAGGCATCTGCTAAATCAGTCAATGATGTTGAATGAGTCCGCTTAAAAATATAGCTTTCAATGCTATCTATATATAAAGGGTAAGAAGTAGCAAGTGCCGCAAGAATGATGAATAACCAAAGGTAGAAGTATTTATTTTTAAAAATAGGATTTGCATCTACAAAATTTTTACCCGTAAATAAAGGCTTTAATAAGATTGAAAGTGTTAAGGCTAAGATTAATGCTAAACCAGCTGTTCTGGCTTCAGATAAAATAACCAGCACAGCACAGATGCCAAACCATACGAGATTAGAAAGATTAAGCTTTTTACTTGATAAAATATTGCCAATCATAATACTTCCCAGTAATGCGATAGTGGGACCAAATGCTTGAGGATGATTTAATAATCCTTGAAAGCCCGTTCCATTCTTGGCATAGCCTATTTCTGGAATGAATAAGAACGGTAAACTGATGAGTATTAATGTTTTGAGAAGTAAAATAAGTAAATGATAGGTTTGTTCCCTCTCTTCATTTGGCATAAATATCCATGTGCTTAATAAAGTAAAGGCGGCAATACCCCAAGAGAGTAGTTTTAAAATTGAAATTGCTGGTTCATAACTAATCATGATGCTATGTATCAGTATGCAAATAGTTAATAGAAAAAACCAAACTAAATATTTGGGAACAGTTACTATTTTATTTAATAGCATATAAAAAATAATGTGTGTAAATCCAAATAATATAATCACATAACGAAGTAATGCAGCGTAATTGCCTTCAGGACCAATCACTGGATTAAATAGGGTAAATAACCAAGAGAGCAGGTAAGAAAATATAAGATATTTCCCACCATATAACGCGATAACAGCTAAAATTAAAAAAGAAAGATCCGCACCCATGGCACTCATTGTTCTCAGAAGAACGAGTCCAATAAATGATAAAAAGAAATATTTATGCTGTTTGATCTTCGATTTCATATGTTTTTTTCAATTTAGATGATGTTATTCAAGTTAAATATATCCATGTCTTATGCAGGTGATTAAAGCCAATATGTTGTATAACAAAGCACTAATACCTTGTGCATAAAGCACACCCCAAAAACCGTATAGGTTTATCATTGGCAAGAGCAAAATGAGTAAACAAATAAACCACGCAAGAGTAATAAAAAACCATATTTTGGTATTTAACTTAACAATAATGATATTGGCTAAAACATTAATTGGTGCATAAGCAATGGCAATTAAAAAGAAGAAAGAAATAATGTTCGAAAATGGCATATATTCATTCCCATACCACTGAATAAGATAAGGGGATAATAATGAACCAAAAATAAACAAGATGAATGATACTACAAGGGTAAATAATAAAGTTGTTCTAACTTCCTTCTTCGATGTTTTATCTTTTTTATATTCTTTCACTAATCTCGGTAAGATTACTCTTGATATCATGCCTGGAATAAACATCGCTAATGCGAACCACTGTAAACCAATACTGTAAATGGAAAAATATAATTCATTAAAACGATCTAATATAATCTTACCGAGTAGCCAAGGTGCGGTTGCCGCAAAGATGGATACAATGGACATTATGCCCCCAAAAGACATGATTTCTTTAATTGCTTTTTTATTCAATTTGAAGTGGGAAAAGCTGCTAAATAAGTCAGTATTTTTCTTTAGAATATATGTTTGAATTAAAATGGAGAATATGACGGATAATATATAAGCATAGATTTGTATTGAGATGTTTTCTAATGCAATAGTCAAGAAGACACCAGAAAAAATGATGACGGCATTAAATATAGAGAGGAAGAATAAGTCTTTATATTTCTCCACTCCCATAACCCCACCAGTAGGTACAATATTTATTACTAAGAAAAAAACCGTTATAGTCATTAATGACTTATAAAAGACGCTGATATCCCAAATTATATCTATAAAAATAAATGTGATGACGGCGGAACATAATGCAAGAATTGTTGCGAGACTATACAAATTTCCTAATAAAATATGATTTTGATTTTCTTTTTTTTCGGCAAAGAAACGAGATGAAGCGACTTCCAATCCCATAGAACTGTAATTCATAATAGTCATTGAAGTCATGAGGAAAAAATTATACATAGCAAAATCTTCAACTGAAAGATTTCTTGCTAATAGCATCCCAGAAAGTAGTAAAACACCCCTTGATAAGATATGGCTACCCATTGACCAAATGACATTTAAAAAGAAATTTTTGTTTATCATAAAGCGTTATTGATTAAGTTTTAAAGTTTTTATTTTTAGATTTTTATAAGTCTATATTTAATAATCTGCTTTCTATACTAAAAAATAATATTTTGTTTGTTAGTATGTAAATAATAAAAATTATTTTATATAACTAATAAAATTAAGAAAAATATTCTTTATTTGCTTGTTTTAATTAAATTCCATTATCTATGCCAATAGAAATAGAATATAACTATATATTACAGTATGTTATGTATGTAATAGGATGAAAAATTTCTTTCTAAGTTTTCGAAAAAAAACAGCATAGCGAATCCTCTGATTGCTCAATGCCTTTCTTTTTTATGGTCATTTAAAGTCTAATTGTAATACGATGACCTATTGCATTAATAGGGATTATATATACTAGAGAAAAAAAGGCAAATATCGCTGAAAGATAGGTGAGGTTCATAAGTGATATTTTTTCTATAGAAAGAAAGGAAATTAGAATGGAAAGGGTTAAAATGGTAAAAAATAGAAAATGTTTTCTATTTAAATATAAGAAAGAATAAATAAATATAATTTTAAGTTATATTTTGTAAATTATTTGAAATAAAAAGATCAATATTTAAAATAAGTTTATTTTATGTAAATTAGAGAAAACTAATGTAAATTTTTTAAATCGGTGAAACGAGTTTGCTTTGATGCATGACATATTGGATCTACATTTCCCAAAAAATGATCACAAACTGAATGTCTATATTTGTCAAATAAGGCTTGTCGGTGTTAGATAGGGAATCAACAGGTTATGAGCTTTGATTCCCTTATTATTATGAAAGAGGAGGGCGGTTATTCCCACTCAATGGTCGCAGGTGGTTTTCCACTTACATCATAAACAACACGTGAAATACCATTTACTTCATTGATGATACGGTTGGAGATTTTACCGAGTAGGTCATATGGCAAATGTGCCCAATGTGCGGTCATAAAATCGATGGTTTCTACTGCACGAAGCGATACAACCCAGTCGTATTTACGTCCATCACCCATGACACCCACGGATTTCACAGGTAAGAACACAGTGAACGCTTGGCTGACTTTGTAGTACCAGCCTGAGTTGTAGAGTTCTTCGATGAAAATCGCATCGGCTTTACGCAGTAAGTCGCAATATTCTTTCTTGATTTCGCCTAACACACGCACGCCTAAACCTGGACCTGGGAATGGGTGGCGGTTGAGCATTTCTGCTGGCAAGCCAAGAGCTAAGCCGATTTTACGCACTTCGTCTTTGAACAGTTCACGTAACGGTTCCACTAAGCCAAGTTTCATATAGTCAGGCAAACCACCAACGTTGTGGTGCGATTTGATCACGTGGGCTTTGCCCGTTTTGCTAGCCGCAGACTCGATCACATCTGGATAAATCGTGCCTTGTGCTAACCATTTCACTGACGTGAGTTTTTTCGATTCATCATCGAATACGTCCACGAATACTTTACCGATGGTTTTGCGTTTCGCTTCAGGTTCATCAATGCCTTTGAGTGCGTCTAAGAAACGATCTTCTGCATTGACACGAATAATGTTCAAGCCGAATTTATCGCCGAACATTTCCATGACTTGATCCCCTTCGTTTAAACGTAATAAGCCGTTGTCCACGAACACGCAGTGTAAGTTTTTGCCGATGGCTCGGTGTAATAAAAGTGCGGTGACAGAGGAATCCACGCCACCTGATAAACCTAAAATCACTTCATCATCGCCCACTTGTGCTTTAATGCGAGCCACCGCATCTTCGATGATGTTTTCTGCTGTCCAGTTAGTTTCACAACCACAAATGCCGACCACAAAGTTTTTCAACAATGCTAAGCCGCTTTTGGTGTGGGTCACTTCTGGGTGGAATTGCACACCATAGAAACGACGGCTTTCGTCTGACATTGCGGCAATTGGGCAGGTTGGGGTGACGCCAGTGATGGTAAAGTGCGGTGGTAATTGGGTGACTTTATCGCCATGGCTCATCCAAACGTCAAGTTTTGGATTGCTAGCGGTGAGATCATCGTTTAATTTTGCAAATAGTGCATCTGCGGCTTTTAAGTCCACGCTCGCGTAGCCGAATTCACGATGGTCAGAGGTTTCAGTTAAACCGCCCAACTGCATAGCCATAGTTTGCATGCCGTAGCAAATGCCAAGCACGGGCACGCCTGCATTGAACACATATTCAGGGGCACGTGGGCTGTTTTCTTCTGTGGTGCTTTCAGGGCCGCCCGAAAGAATAATCCCTGTCGGATTGAACTCACGAATTTGCGACTCCGTCACGTCCCAAGCCCAAAGCTCACAATACACCCCGATTTCACGCACACGACGTGCGATAAGTTGCGTATATTGTGAACCGAAGTCCAAAATTAAAATTTTATGATTGTGGATGTTTTTCATTTTTGATTTCTCTTTAATTAATAATCTTCTGAAATAAAGTCTTCGAAATTTTCAGCATATGGCAAAAATAGATACTCTTTCGTAGTTAAATGTTCATCTAACATTTTTTGTAATTGTTCAGATGTGAAGTTATAAATTTTTGCCAAATCATCTGATAAGTTTTTAGCTAATTCTTTTGATAGTGGTTGAGCTACTTTAAAAAATAAAAATACAGAACCGATACCGATAAAATCAAAGTTATAATTATTATATAATTTTTGAATTATTGTATAGTTCTCATCTGGCTGAAAATCACCTGTAAAATACCCATTAATCATTGCAGCAAAAGTATCTGTAGATTTTTTAGTAGGGCATAATTTTATGTCTAACCCATACTTAAATAAATGAATTGGATTGTTATTCACATCTCTTAATTTGAAAAAATTCTCTGTAAAAAAAGTTTCTGTATAGATTTCATCAAAAGAAATTTTTGTTTTATTTAATTGCTCAAGGGTATATAAAAATTGTTGTTTACATGTTGGATCATCAATTTTTTCTGATGAAAAATCAGCAATCTCTCGATGAAAACTTGTATATTCACATTGTTTAATGTCTTCAAAGATAAATAATGGAGTACAATCTACAAATTTATTTTTTAGATCTTCGTATAATGATAAAACATCTGCGATACTTTCAATCTGAGAACAATGACCATATCTTGCTAAATAACTATCTTCGAGTGATCCTATATATGGTGTTTGCAATTCTAGTTTCATAGAATAATCCTTTTATAAAACCATTATAAATATATTAAAATCATATAATTTCTAATTTTACTTTATTTTGACTTTTTCTTTTTTATCAACATCTTCTTCGCCGATAACTCACTTACCACTTTATTGCCCGTTTTACTTTCCAACTCTTGCAAAAGCCACTTTGGCAACATTGCCACCTTGTTGGGCGACTTGTTGATTTTCTTCAAAGAAGACGTCAGAAAATTTGCAAAATTCTCTAATTTTTGAACCCGTTGTTAAACCATTCCACATAATCAAATTGGTCGTAATAGCGTTTGCCAAATAAGCCTGTGTTTTCAAAGAGATCGCCGACCATTCCTAGCTCAGAAAAACCTGAAATTTTCACCGCACTTTTGAGTTCTGGGTAGTCTTTATAAGTGAAGACCACTTTATTGGCAAAAGGTAAACGGTCGAATTCGACTAAGTCTTCGTAAGTGCAGCCATCTCGGTCTGTCATTATGATAAACAGATTAGCCAAATTCATACGCGTGGTACGTTCTTGCCATTTTTTTGCAGCGTCTTGCTCACTATGGTAGTGCATAAAATGGATGGTTAAATCAGCAAGTTTTCCAACAGGATAGCGTTTCTCCGTTTGGATAAATTCAAGGGTCTGATTGCGATAAAAATCCATCTTGCTTAAATAACAAATAAAATCTTTTGGCGTTAAATACAAATTCACAAAAGGGGAATTAAAACGTAACTGTAAATCGTGCAACATAAATGCCCCAGTACAATTACTGGAAATCACCGTCGGGCTGGTATTTTTTATCCTTTTTCGATTTTTCGCATTGATACATTGGCGAAAACAGCGATTAATTTGGTTGCTGATACGTTTTAATAACATAATTTTCTAATAACAAAGTCACCATATTGATGTCAGTTAAGTTAACTGAATGTGGCTCAATTTTTTTATTCCAAAAAGTTTGCGTTGCTTGTCATGATGAATTGTTCAGTTGGGTAATTTTAAATTGGATAACGCGATAAGTCTCATCTGCGGGTTGCATTGCCCAGTGTTCTTTTTAATTTTTGAATTTAAATTACTTTCCGAAAATTTTTGGGAGCCACCGCAAGCTGTAAGAAAAAGTGCGGTGCAAAAATATAAAATTTTTTCATAAATTAAAAATAAAAAAACTTCCCCCACGAATGTAGGGGAAGAAAGTTGCTTTAATTACCCCATGCGATAGTTTGGTGCTTCTTTAGTAATGGTGACATCATGCACATGGCTTTCTTGGATGCCTGCACCACTGATGCGGACAAATTGGGCTTTAGTGCGGAGATCTTCAATGGTGGCACAGCCCGTTAAGCCCATACAAGAACGCAATCCGCCCATTTGTTGGTGGATAATTTCTTTAAGGAAACCTTTGTATGGAATACGTCCTTCAATGCCTTCTGGTACAAGTTTATCTGCAGCATTGTCAGATTGGAAATAGCGGTCACTTGAACCTTTGCTCATTGCCCCAAGTGATCCCATTCCACGATAAGATTTGAAGGCTCTGCCTTGATAAAGCTCGATTTCACCTGGTGCCTCTTCGGTGCCAGCGAACATTGAACCCACCATGACACAGCTAGCCCCTGCGGCAATGGCTTTGGCGATGTCGCCAGAATAGCGAATACCACCGTCTGCAATGACAGGAATGCCACGATCTTTTAAAGCTTCTGCGGCATCAGCAATTGCCGTGATTTGAGGCACACCCACACCGGTTACGATACGTGTGGTACAAATTGAACCAGGGCCAATCCCCACTTTCACCGCACTGGCACCTGCATCCGCTAAAGCAATGGCACCTTCTGCGGTGGCAATATTCCCTGCGATAATTGGTAAATCAGGGTATTTTGCACGTGTTTCACGTACACGTTGTAACACCCCTTCAGAATGCCCGTGGGAAGAGTCGATTAACAAAATATCCACCCCTGCTTTCACCAGTGCTTCAATACGTTCTTCATTACCAGGACCAGCACCAACAGCCGCACCCACACGTAAACGACCAAATTCATCTTTACAGGCGTTCGGTTTGCTTTCTGCTTTTTGATAATCTTTTAAGGTGATCATACCTTTGAGTTTAAAGCTGTCGTCAACCACAAGTACTTTTTCAACGCGGTTTTCGTGCATTAAATGGAAAATTTCTTCACGTTTGGCATTTTCTTTTACCGTGACCAAGCGAGATTTTGGTGTCATAAAATCGGCAACCGTTTTGTTTAAATCGGTAACAAAGCGTGTATCACGACCTGTAATAATACCGACTAACTCACCGCTTGCATCCACAACAGGGAAGCCTGCGAAGCCATTTTTCTTCACCATTTCTGCCAGTTCAGCCAACGTGAGTGAAGGCGAAACGGTAACAGGTTCAGAGACAATACCACTTTCGAATTTTTTCACTTTACGTACACGGTCCGCCTGACGCTCAATGGACATATTTTTATGGATAAAACCAATGCCACCTTCTTGAGCAAGAGAAATCGCAAGCTTTGTTTCAGTGACAGTATCCATTGCAGCGGATAACATTGGGATATTGAGGCGGATATTTTTTGTGACTTGAGTGGAAAGGTCTGCGGTATTGGGAAGCACAGTAGAATGTGCTGGGACAAGCAAAACATCATCGAAGGTTAATGCTTCTTTTATTACTCGTAACATTGCAATATTCTCTCTTAGGTTGATATGAAAAATAAAATGGATAAAAAATATTGCGGTCGCATTATACAGACTTCACGAGGGTTTGAAAACGGATTTTTTAATCGATTTTGCGTAAAATATTGGCTTATGCTAAAAAAGCACTTTCGCTTAGACAAAAGAAGGATTTTTATGACTTATCTACTTTCCTTATTGGCCACGCACCAAACCCTTTCGCTTGAAGAATTAGCACTGCTTTCTTCATGCAGTGAAGAGCAAGTGCTAACTCAAATTGAAGAATTGATTGAACAGGGGATTCACATAGAACAAAGTGCGGTGGGTTTTCAGCTTATTCCGCAATTAGCCCGCTTAAACGAATCATACTTAACTCAAGCTCTTGCTCCTTATTCTGTACATATTAAGCCAATTATTGACTCTACCAATCAATACTTATTGGATAATCTGGCTTATTTGGGAAAAGGCACCCTTTGTTTAGCCGAATATCAAACAGCGGGGCGAGGTCGACGTGGTAGACAATGGCTTTCGCCTTTTGCAGGGCAGGTTATTATGAGCCTGTATTGGACATTTTCGCATGATGTTAATTTAGAAGGCGTTAGTTTAGTTGTCGGCATGGCGATTGCTGAAACACTAAAAGAATTTGGTGCATCGGGAATCGGATTAAAATGGCCGAATGATGTGTTATTACAGGGGCGTAAGTTGGCGGGGATTTTGCTAGAGATCGGTCATCGACAAGATCGTCAACATCATTTAGTCATTGGTTTAGGGATTAATCTTTCATTACCTAAACAAAAAAATAAAATTGATCAGCCTTGGGCAGAGCTAACGGAAGTCTTACCAAAGATTGATCGCAATAGGTTGATTGTTGCCTTAACGAAACATCTTATTTTTCGGTTAACGCGTTTTGAACAGGTGGGAATTGATGAAGAATTTCGTCAAGATTGGTTAAATGTCGATGCCTATTTGGGCGAAGAAGTGAAAGTGTTGACAGAAAGTTATCAAATTACAGGCATCGAGCAAGGGATTGATGAGCGTGGTTACCTTCAATTAATGACGCAAGAAGGTAAACAATATTTCAATGGGGGTGAAGTGTCGCTCAGAAAAGCCTGATGATGTAGATGTCAAAAGTGCGGTATTTTTTTTAAAACTTTTGACCGCACTTTTGGATGTTGGCTTGTTATATCACTTTCTGGACTAAAGCTGAAATATCCGAAGGAAATTGTTCTTTTTTCGCCATTTCTGCGATGTCTTGTGGTGCATATTTTTTCGCATTATATACCACAACAATGCTTGTATCGCCCACTTGTAAGAAATGATGCTCACCAAATTTTGTATAACGCGTTGCACCAATACTAATAATTGCCTGTTTTGGATAGTGGGCTTTTTCAATTAAGGAAGGAATATCATTCATCGGTCCTTGATCTGGCTGGGTATTCATTTTATGAATAATCCAATTCAAGAGTTTATGGTGGAAATAACTGTACCCTAATGCAGGGCTATTAATGCCATATTCATTAAATACCTCGCCACGCTTATGGAAACAGGCAATGTTAAATTGATCAATTTCCGAACCTAGTTCAAAGGAAGTTAAAGGCAACAGGGTTGTCGAAATGCCCTTGGAATGTTCTCCCCAGTTTTTCTTCTCACTGATTTTCTTCGCATTAGGACGACGAATAGAACAGTCATTGTAAGCTGCAAAATAACGAGGTGTTAGTGTCGATACTTTTTTATCCACATATTCAATATCACAAATTAACGCAATCTCTGGTTCAATTTGCAAATTATCTGCCCCTTGTCCAGGAAAACAAATTAAATGATGAGTAAGTGGGAAGGTAGAGAGGAATTGCTGTTCTGCTGACAGCTCATGACTGGGAATATAAAAAGGAAAAATCGCTTTAGGCTGAATATCCTCTTCTGTTTTGACCGTAATAAAATCAGCCGCTTCACCCGCTTGTTCTAAATGGCCTGCAAAGTTACCGGCAACGCCAAGACCGATCATATTTCGAAAGTTCATTTTGCTCTCCTTTAATATAGTATCAATTTTACTTACTGTAGTATTAAACTCGAGCCAAAACAACCATTTTTGCTCGCTTTGTAATCACTTGATAAAAAATCAAAAAAAAATTTCAAAAAGGGGTTGCAAAGGGTTTTAAATTCCCTATAATACGCCCCACACAACGACGCGACGTTGTAAACGAATGAGATACACATCGCGTCGTTATTTTTTGTTCTTTAAGAATCTAACAGACAATCTGTGTGGGCACTTGTTGATTGATTTCATTTAGAAAAGATTTTTAAAATTGAAGTCTTAATAGGTGCTTAAACTGAAAATTCATTATACTTATGAAGTAAATGTAAACTTTAGCTAAGCAGTTTATTGAGCGATTGAACTTGAATTGAAGAGTTTGATCATGGCTCAGATTGAACGCTGGCGGCAGGCTTAACACATGCAAGTCGAACGGTAACAGGGAGAAAGCTTGCTTTCTTTGCTGACGAGTGGCGGACGGGTGAGTAATGCTTGGGGATCTGGCTTATGGAGGGGGATAACTGTGGGAAACTGCAGCTAATACCGCGTAATCTCTGAGGAGTAAAGGGTGGGACCTTTTGGCCACCTGCCATAAGATGAGCCCAAGTGGGATTAGGTAGTTGGTGGGGTAAAGGCCTACCAAGCCGACGATCTCTAGCTGGTCTGAGAGGATGACCAGCCACACTGGAACTGAGACACGGTCCAGACTCCTACGGGAGGCAGCAGTGGGGAATATTGCGCAATGGGGGGAACCCTGACGCAGCCATGCCGCGTGAATGAAGAAGGCCTTCGGGTTGTAAAGTTCTTTCGGTAATGAGGAAGGGGTGTTATTGAATAGATAGCATCATTGACGTTAATTACAGAAGAAGCACCGGCTAACTCCGTGCCAGCAGCCGCGGTAATACGGAGGGTGCGAGCGTTAATCGGAATAACTGGGCGTAAAGGGCACGCAGGCGGACTTTTAAGTGAGATGTGAAATCCCCGAGCTTAACTTGGGAACTGCATTTCAGACTGGGAGTCTAGAGTACTTTAGGGAGGGGTAGAATTCCACGTGTAGCGGTGAAATGCGTAGAGATGTGGAGGAATACCGAAGGCGAAGGCAGCCCCTTGGGAATGTACTGACGCTCATGTGCGAAAGCGTGGGGAGCAAACAGGATTAGATACCCTGGTAGTCCACGCTGTAAACGCTGTCGATTTGGGGATTGGGCTTTAAGCTTGGTGCCCGAAGCTAACGTGATAAATCGACCGCCTGGGGAGTACGGCCGCAAGGTTAAAACTCAAATGAATTGACGGGGGCCCGCACAAGCGGTGGAGCATGTGGTTTAATTCGATGCAACGCGAAGAACCTTACCTACTCTTGACATCCAAAGAATCCTGTAGAGATACGGGAGTGCCTTCGGGAGCTTTGAGACAGGTGCTGCATGGCTGTCGTCAGCTCGTGTTGTGAAATGTTGGGTTAAGTCCCGCAACGAGCGCAACCCTTATCCTTTGTTGCCAGCGATTAGGTCGGGAACTCAAAGGAGACTGCCAGTGACAAACTGGAGGAAGGTGGGGATGACGTCAAGTCATCATGGCCCTTACGAGTAGGGCTACACACGTGCTACAATGGTGCATACAGAGGGCGGCGAGACGGCGACGTTGAGCGAATCTCAGAAAGTGCATCTAAGTCCGGATTGGAGTCTGCAACTCGACTCCATGAAGTCGGAATCGCTAGTAATCGCAAATCAGAATGTTGCGGTGAATACGTTCCCGGGCCTTGTACACACCGCCCGTCACACCATGGGAGTGGGTTGTACCAGAAGTAGATAGCTTAACCTTCGGGAGGGCGTTTACCACGGTATGATTCATGACTGGGGTGAAGTCGTAACAAGGTAACCGTAGGGGAACCTGCGGTTGGATCACCTCCTTAACCGAAAATGGAACGACTGCAAGTGTTCACACAGATTGTTTGGTAGATTGTGTAAATCAAGAGAACGAAGTTCATCCTACGGGTCTGTAGCTCAGGTGGTTAGAGCGCACCCCTGATAAGGGTGAGGTCGGTGGTTCAAGTCCACTCAGACCCACCACTCATATGAGTGAGGACGTAGGAGCGATGATGCTGGGGATATAGCTCAGCTGGGAGAGCGCCTGCCTTGCACGCAGGAGGTCAGCGGTTCGATCCCGCTTATCTCCACCAAACATCATTGCTAAGTATTTTGCGTTGACTGAATAAAAGTTGATGGATAAAGAAAAGAGTGCTTAGCAATGATGAGCGAAAAATGGCGAAGCCATTTTGACTTGTCTTTATTGTTCTTTAAAAAATTGGAAACAAGCTGAAAAACTGAAGAGATTTTCGAAAGAAAGTCTGAGTAGAAAAAATCTTGCATGAAAAAAGGCATGCAAGTGTTTAGTGTCTAAACAGCAACATCAGGTAAGTATACGTTTGTATAAGAATACTTGAGGTTGTATGGTTAAGTGACTAAGCGTACAGGGCGGATGCCTTGGCAATCAGAGGCGAAGAAGGACGTGCTAATCTGCGAAAAGCTTGGATGAGTCGATAAGAGGCGTTTAATCCAAGATATCCGAATGGGGAAACCCAGTAGATGAAGAATCTACTATCTCTTGCTGAATACATAGGCAAGAGAGGCGAACCGGGAGAACTGAAACATCTAAGTACCCCGAGGAAAAGAAATCAACCGAGATTCTGTAAGTAGCGGCGAGCGAAAGCGGAAGAGCCAGTAAGTTTTAGCGATGATATTAGAGGAATTGGCTGGGAAGCCAAATCAAAGAGGGTGATAATCCCGTACTCGAAAATGTTATTGTGGAACTAAGCTTACGATAAGTAGGGCGGGACACGAGAAATCCTGTTTGAAGATGGGGGGACCATCCTCCAAGGCTAAATACTCCTGATTGACCGATAGTGAACCAGTACTGTGAAGGAAAGGCGAAAAGAACCCCGGTGAGGGGAGTGAAATAGAACCTGAAACCCTGTACGTACAAGCAGTGGGAGCCCGAAAGGGTGACTGCGTACCTTTTGTATAATGGGTCAGCGACTTATATTTTGTAGCGAGGTTAACTGAATAAGGGAGCCGAAGGGAAACCGAGTCTTAACTGGGCGTTGAGTTGCAAGGTATAGACCCGAAACCCGGTGATCTAGCCATGGGCAGGTTGAAGGTTGGGTAACACTAACTGGAGGACCGAACCGACTAATGTTGAAAAATTAGCGGATGACTTGTGGCTGGGGGTGAAAGGCCAATCAAACCGGGAGATAGCTGGTTCTCCCCGAAATCTATTTAGGTAGAGCCTTGAGCGGACACCTTCGGGGGTAGAGCACTGTTTCGGCTAGGGGTCCATCCCGGATTACCAACCCGATGCAAACTGCGAATACCGAAGAGTGATACTCAGGAGACACACGGCGGGTGCTAACGTTCGTCGTGGAGAGGGAAACAACCCAGACCGCCAGCTAAGGTCCCCAAGTCTATATTAAGTGGGAAACGAAGTGGGAAGGCTTAGACAGCTAGGATGTTGGCTTAGAAGCAGCCATCATTTAAAGAAAGCGTAATAGCTCACTAGTCGAGTCGGCCTGCGCGGAAGATGTAACGGGGCTCAAATATAGCACCGAAGCTGCGGCATCAGATGTAAATCTGTTGGGTAGGGGAGCGTTGTGTAAGTCGATGAAGGTGAATTGAGAAGTTTGCTGGAGATATCACAAGTGCGAATGCTGACATAAGTAACGATAAAACGAGTGAAAAACTCGTTCGCCGGAAGACCAAGGGTTCCTGTCCAACGTTAATCGGGGCAGGGTGAGTCGGCCCCTAAGGCGAGGCTGAAAAGCGTAGTCGATGGGAAACGGGTTAATATTCCCGTACTTGGATAAACTGCGATGTGGGGACGGAGAAGGTTAGGTTAGCAGACTGTTGGATGTCTGTTTAAGGCGGTAGGTGGAAGACTTAGGCAAATCCGGGTCTTCATAACACTGAGAACTGATGACGAGGTGCTACGGCACTGAAGTAACTGATACCACGCTTCCAGGAAAAGCCACTAAGCTTCAGGTTTATCTAAACCGTACTGAAAACCGACACAGGTGGTCAGGTAGAGAATACTCAGGCGCTTGAGAGAACTCGGGTGAAGGAACTAGGCAAAATAGCACCGTAACTTCGGGAGAAGGTGCGCTTACGGTAATTGTAGGAGTAAACCTCTGAAGGTGAAGTAAGTCGAAGATACCAGCTGGCTGCAACTGTTTATTAAAAACACAGCACTCTGCAAACACGAAAGTGGACGTATAGGGTGTGATGCCTGCCCGGTGCTGGAAGGTTAATTGATGGTGTTATCGAAAGAGAAGCTCCTGATCGAAGCCCCAGTAAACGGCGGCCGTAACTATAACGGTCCTAAGGTAGCGAAATTCCTTGTCGGGTAAGTTCCGACCTGCACGAATGGCATAATGATGGCCAGGCTGTCTCCACCCGAGACTCAGTGAAATTGAAATCGCCGTGAAGATGCGGTGTACCCGCGGCTAGACGGAAAGACCCCGTGAACCTTTACTATAGCTTGACACTGAACATTGAATTTTGATGTGTAGGATAGGTGGGAGGCTTTGAAGCAGTGACGCCAGTCATTGTGGAGCCATCCTTGAAATACCACCCTTTAACGTTTGATGTTCTAACGAAGACCCTGAAACGGGGTCTCGGACAGTGTCTGGTGGGTAGTTTGACTGGGGCGGTCTCCTCCCAAAGCGTAACGGAGGAGCACGAAGGTTTGCTAATGACGGTCGGACATCGTCAGGTTAGTGCAATGGTATAAGCAAGCTTAACTGCGAGACAGACAAGTCGAGCAGGTGCGAAAGCAGGTCATAGTGATCCGGTGGTTCTGAATGGAAGGGCCATCGCTCAACGGATAAAAGGTACTCCGGGGATAACAGGCTGATACCGCCCAAGAGTTCATATCGACGGCGGTGTTTGGCACCTCGATGTCGGCTCATCACATCCTGGGGCTGAAGTAGGTCCCAAGGGTATGGCTGTTCGCCATTTAAAGTGGTACGCGAGCTGGGTTTAGAACGTCGTGAGACAGTTCGGTCCCTATCTGCCGTGGGCGTTGGATGATTGATTGGGGCTGCTCCTAGTACGAGAGGACCGGAGTGGACGCATCACTGGTGTTCCAGTTGTCTCGCCAGAGGCATTGCTGGGTAGCTAAATGCGGAAGAGATAAGTGCTGAAAGCATCTAAGCACGAAACTTGCCAAGAGATGAGTCATCCCTGACTTAAAGTCAGTAAGGGTTGTTGTAGACTACGACGTAGATAGGTTGGGTGTGTAAGTGTAGTGATACATTGAGCTAACCAATACTAATTGCCCGAGAGGCTTAACCATACAACGCTCAAGTATTTTTGGGTGTTGATGCTAAATGAAGTGATACGAAGACGAATGCGAAGAGACGCGGAAAGTAAGTAGAAGAGCTCTGATAGACAGCTTGTTTCTGATTAAAGTGCGAGAGTGAAGAAAGTACAACAGCAGCAAAGCAGAGAATAAAGAACAGAAGAGAAAAGACAAGAGAGAACATCAAAGGAATATCTTGGCGGCGATAGTGCAGTGGACCCACCTAAATCCATGCCGAACTTAGAAGTGAAACGCTGTTACGCCGATGGTAGTGTGGGGTTTCCCCATGTGAGAGTAGGTCACCGCCAGGTCTGAATGAAGAGAAACCTCAAGTAGCGATACTTGGGGTTTTTTGTTTTGGGGGAAAATAAACATGTAATGGACAAAATGGTTGCTAAAAAGTGGCTTGGAGCCTTATAGTACAAGGCTTTAAGCCACTTTTTTGAAATATGAGCAAAAAACTGTCCTTTCTGCTCTAAACAGAATATAAAGAAAAATGGTGTTAGAAATAATATTCAACACTATAAATGCTCCTCTTGTAATAAACATTTACACTTCAAAAGAAATTAAATCCTATCGATATTTGGCTTGATTATTCTCAGGGTAAACAAACCTATAAAGAACTCGCTTTAAAATATAAATGCCTCTGTTAAAACTATTCAAAGACATATTGATAAAGCCCAAAAACAGCCTTAAAACCACCTATTTCAACTTATTTGAATATTATTATGGATACGGCGAGAGTTTGGTGTTTTGGTCATCATGGATAGCTCAAGTGAGAAGGTGATTTATCATCAAATTGTGAGTGCAGAATGCG
Organism: Pasteurella pantherarum; assembly: GCF_049670885.1. GTDB lineage: Bacteria > Pseudomonadota > Gammaproteobacteria > Enterobacterales > Pasteurellaceae > Pasteurella. Next base: position 451,500 of record NZ_CP187173.1, read on the forward strand.
ATGAATATTATCAAAATGCACTGAATAGCTTGAGAGAAAAAGGCTATATTTGGTGAGCTTAAAAGGAAACTAATAAATCACAATGGATTAAGTAAAAAGCATAACATAATGTTTATTAAGAATTTTTTCATAAGAAAAGCAGTTAACGATCAAAAATATAATGGAGATCCCACACTGTTGTCCACTTGAAAGCGTTTCGTGCTTTTTAGTAAGCATTTTGTCCATTACAACAGAAATAAAAAGGAAATAAAAAGGAAATAAAAATACAAATACAAATACAAATACAAACAATTATCCCGATACTTCCCCATATCCAACCCATACCGCCCCACACCCATTTGAACAAAACTTTCTTAAAATCACCCGCACTTTTACACCCCTAAAGGTTGAATAAAAACGTAATTGGATGAAAGAATTTACATTTGATGTCCACACTACATTATCCATATCGCGTAATTTGTACATTCTGGATATAAAAACGTAATTTATAAAAATTTAAAAGAACTTTAAAATGGGTTTAAAGCGTTTTTGTTCTCTAATACTTATAAATCAACTTATTTTTATACTTGTGATTGTTACTCGTTGATGTCTATATCACTTTGTAAGCCATACTGTGGGTAGAATGTCTCGTAGGTTGTCATTCTTTTTCAAGTGCTTTAAAATTACGCAATATATTATTTAAATCTACTCTAATTTTGAGTGCGAGTGTTAAGTGATCAGTTAGGTGAGGAGACCGTAATGAAAAATGACCGATTAACACAATTAAGTTGGTTTATTGCCATGTTGCCCTATGAAATTGGCTTGCTCTTTTTTCTTTTTGGCAGTGCTACAATTGGTCAAGTGTTCTTCTGGGGATTGGTAACACAGCTTATTGTCATATTTTTATATTTCTTTTTCCGATATCCTCTTACGGCTATTTTAGGTCTTATCTTTTGGAATAGCTGACTAATATGATAAAAAATTGACCGCACTTTATGCGGTCAATTGGTTTATATCCTCTTGAATTTCTTTTCCTCCATTCACACCATAGTACGGTATTTATTCTTCTACTTGGCGGGAGCTACGCTCATGTTGTTACGGTTTTCATATTTAACGTGCGGTATTCTGTTTTATATCAGAAAAACCATGATGCTTTGCAATATCTAAATGCCTTTCCCGTTGTTTTTCACTGACTCATCTTAAGGATTGTCAATACATTTAGCTTATCATGCGGTTATGATGCAGTATGGTTTCGATATCGATAATGTGTTTAATTTATCGTCAGAGAGTCTAGTGGTAGCTCATCGTGTTGCGTGATAGAAGGGGTTTCCCATGTTAAAATCACATAACAATTTTTTATTACGGCACTTTTGTATGGGGATCCCAAAGTGCGGTTAATTTTAAAAAAGTTTTATTGGTACTAATAGCCATCATGGCTGCTATTTTAAGAGGAATGATTATGAACAAGGAATATGTTTTGATCACGGGGGCGAGTTCTGGTATTGGGTATGAATTTGCGAAGCTTTATGCTTCACAAGGGAGAAAATTAATTTTAGTAGCAAGGAACGTTGAGACGTTGCTTGAATTACAGCAGATTTATCCTCAGATTGAAGTGATTTCTCTTGATCTTTCTTGTTTAGAGAATGCTGATAAGTTGTATCAAATGACGAAAGAAAAAGGTTATTTCGTTGATTTATTGATTAATAATGCAGGCGTGGGGGTATTTGGTGATTTTCATCAAACCTCACTCGCCAGTGAGGTGGCGATGGTAAACCTCAATGTGCAATCCTTGATGATTTTAAGTAAATACTATGTTCAAGATATGCTCAAAAGGAATGTTGGTTGTATTTTAAATGTGTCTTCTGTGGCGGGAGAAATGCCTGGTGGGCCAATGATGTCGGTTTATTATGCAACTAAAGCCTTCGTGACCGCTTTTAGTATGGGGTTAGCTTATGAGCTGAAAAAGACTCATGTTAAAGTGTCTGTCTTAGCACCAGGCCCGACTCGGACTGACTTTATCAAAACGGCAATGCAGGATGCATCTTCCACATTATTTTCTCGTTTAAAATTTCAGGATCCAGAAACCGTGGCAAGATATGCCATTAAACATTTGGGTAAACCATTGATCGTACCGGGGATAATGAATAAGCTGATGGTTTATTCAGGTTATTTTTTACCGAGATCACTGGTGTTATTTTTTGTTGATCGTATTCAGCGAGCAAAATCATAACCTGCATTGAGGGTTTCACTCTGCTTGTTTCATTCGCCAAGAATCTTCTTCTAGCAAGCGACCAAAATGGCTTTCAACTAAGCGTTTAGTCACTTCCGTTTGTGGGGCAGTAAAAAGGCTTTTTGTTGGGCCATATTCAATCATTTTTCCTTCGTCCATCACTAATACATCATCAGCAATATGTTTGATAATCCCTAAATGTTGTCCAATATAAAGATAAGAAATGCCGAGCTTTTCTTGTAATTCTAATATCAGGTTGGTCAGTTGTGTTTTGACTGTCGCATCCAATGCACCCAGTGCATCATCGGCGATAATAATTTCTGGTTTTAAAATTAAGGCTCTAGCAAGGGCAACACGTTGTTTTTGGCTAGCTGACATGGTATTGATTTTGACGTTTGCATGATCAGGATATAAACCAACTAATTTTAATGTTTCAAAGATAATTTGATTGCGTTCTTGAATGTCTAAGTGGGTTACAAGACGTAAAGGTGCATCCAATATTTGCCCTACATTTAAGCGTGGGTTAAATGCAGTATTGGGATCTTGAAACACCATACGAATATGTTTTGCTCGATAGTGATGATCACCAAAATGAAGATCTCGATCTTTAAAGCGTATTTTTCCAGAGGTTGGGGGAATGATGCCAACAATCATTTTAGCAAGGGTGGATTTCCCTGAACCATTTTTTCCTATGATTGCGAGGGTTTTTTTGGCTTCTAAGCTCAAGCTGATGTTATCAACAGCGGTAAATTGTTGTGTACCAAAAAAGCTGATTTTATCCGTAAAGGACTTGGAGAGTTCCTCAACTTGTAATAATGGCATGGCTTATCCTTTATTCTGATTTTGTTGTTTGTAGGGTTAATGGTTTGACCACGGCTTTTTCTTTGAAATATTTTTCTCGCAGATTTAACGGATAATGACATGAGAATTCATGCTGTTTAATTCGATATCGACTAGGTTTCACAATACATTTTTTTTGTGCAAAAGGACAGCGAGGACCAAGACGGCAGCCAATAGGCATTTGTTCAAGTAAAGGGACGGTGCCTTTTAAGGTATTTAGACGACTTTTTAAAGGCAAAGGTTGGCTGAAATCAGGAATAGAATGTAATAATGCTTGTGTATAAGGGTGGTGTGGGGTTTCTAACAGGTTTTCTTTCGGCCCTGATTCTGCATTTTGTCCACAATAAAGTACGGAGAAGGTATCGCACCACTCACTAATACTATTGATATCATTACTGGTAATTAAAATGGATGTGCCGAGGTTTTGATTCATGCTTGAAAGTAAACGAAAAATTTGTACTTTGGTGATCGACTCTACGGAATTTGTGGGTTCATCTGCGACCAATAAGCGAGGTTGATTTGCCACCGCAATGGCAATCATCACTTTTTGTCCTTCCCCTTCAGTCAGCTCATTAGGGTAGCTTTGCATAATGTCCTTATGCTCTTTAATGCCGACACGGTGTAATAATTCAATCGCTCTGCGTTTTTTCCAACCAAACCATTGCCACCAATGCCCTTTGAATGTTCTTGAGGGAATATTTTGAATGAGTTGCTTACCAATTTTTTTGCTTGGATCGAAACACGTCAGTGCATCTTGGAAAATCATTGAAATTTCACGTCCCAATAATTTACGGCGTTGGGTTGGGGTCAGTTTGAGTAACTCCACATTATCAAAGCGGAAACGGTCCGCAGTGACAATCCATGAATCTTTGAATGCGTTACAAATCACCTTGGCGATGAGGCTTTTCCCCGATCCTGATTCTCCCACCAATCCACAAATTTCCCCTTCATTTAAGGTGAGGTTGACGTTATCAATAATTTTAATACGACCATTTGGTGTATCAATTTCAATACAAAGATTACGAATATCTAATAATGCCATGACTTCACCTATTCATTATATTTTTCAATGGCTTTACACAGTCCACGACTAAAGACAAGCACCACTAAAATGGTCATGATAATCGCAATGCCAGGTAAGATGACCGCCCAAGGGGCAAGATAAATCAGTTCAAGGGAATCTTTAATCATGGCTCCCCATTCTGGGGTGGGGCGTTGTGCACCAAGTGAGATAAAACTCAGTGAGGTGATATCTAAAATGGCAATCGCAAATGCTCGGGCGATTTCTTGAATATAGCGTACTGAAATATTTGGAAAGACGGTTTCCTTGAGTAACACCCAATTAGACACGCCATCCAGTTTTAACATTAAGACATATTCTTTATTTAGCTCTTGTTGGGTCATTTTATACATTTCGTGAATAAAATAAGGGAGCAAGGCGAGCGTGGTCGCTAAAATTGCATTAAAAAGACTCGGTTCCATTAATGTCGCAATGATTATGGCGATCAATAAACTCGGAATAGATAAAAAAGTATCTAAAAAATGACTTAAGATTTTGGATTTAATACTTCCAGAAATGCCTGCCCAAAGCCCTAATAAACTGCCAATGAGTACGGTGAAAAAGAGAACGATAAATGATGCCCCTAAGGTATAGCTTGAACCAATGATGATTCGGCTAAACACGTCTCGTCCAATATCATCTGTGCCAAAGAAAAACGAAATTTGCCCTTCGTTGGTCCATGATGGCGGCATTAATTCCTGCCCGACAAATTGCATATCACTTGGATAGGGAGCTATCCACAGGCTAAAAAGTGCGGTCAATATAAACGCAATAAAGAGATAAAAGCTAAATAACGCAATTTTATCTTGATAGAAATATTGCCAAATTTGAGTCAATGTTTCACTTTCTCGAAAATCTTCTGGCTCTTTATCTTGCATACCAGCCCTTCTTATTAAATGGATCTAACATAAATGCTAAACTGTCAGACAATAAATTGACAATAATGATACATAAGCCAATGACAATGACACCAACAGAAATGCTGTTATAGTCTTGCACCATCACGGCATCAATTAACCAACGACCAATCCCCGGCCAACCAAGCGTACTTTCGACCAACATACACTGGGTTAAAACCAAGGTAAATAGGCGAGTGGCTTGTGGCACCAATAATGGCAATGTATTACGCATCACATAATGATGTAAAATTTTCATTTGCGACCAGCCTCTTGTGGCTGCGGTTTTGACATAGTTTTGTGCCAGAATATCTTCTGCACGTTGCTGAGTAATACGGGTAATTTCCATGGTTGGCAGAATAGTCAGTACAAGGGTTGGCAACACTAAGTGCTGTAAGACATTTTGGATCACTTTTGTGCGGTAGGATTCTTCAATAAACCAAACATCAATAATGGCAAACCCTGTAATCGATTTAATCTCATAAAGAAGGTTATACTGACCAATGGCGGAAATTTCCCAACCTTCAATAGCCGAAAAGTACAGCAATAAGGGAGCAATCCAAAATACAGGCATGGATAAACCTAAGGTTGATAACCCCCGAATACTTAAGCCTAACCCATTATTTTTATTCATCGCCCCCACTAAACCAAGGGGGATGCCAAAGATGATGGCAACTAAAATAGCCGTGAAGCAGAGTTCAAGGGTGGCAGGTAAGACCGTGAGAATGGTTTCATGTAGCGGATCACCACCGTTGTAGGTAATGCCAAGATCACCTTGTAATAAATTATGTAAATAGTGGACATAACCATGATAAACCGTTGGTGTGGCTAATATGCCATTTAACGGGTCTTGAATTAAAATGCTATAACTCACCATAGACAGAATCAGCAAGGTGAAAAGTAATAAGCAAATTTGGCGGAAAAAGCTAAATAACATTATTTTCCTCCATTGGATTGTAGCGAAAGGGTTTCAAAGTTAATGCTACCGAATGGTGTCATATCCACCCCTTTGACTTTACTATTCACAATAAGCATTCGCTTTGCATTTGCAATAGGAATAATTGGGAGTTCGTTTAAAATTAATTCTTGTGCTAAGTTATATTCATTGGCTCGTAAATGTAATTGTGTACTATTTAAGGCATTATTCATGAATTGATCAAAAGTCGGATCGCACCAATTAGACAGATTCGTGATTTCATTGACTGTTCCACAACTTAAAATAGGTCGCATAAAACTATCTGGATCTAAATTCCCCGCCAGCCAGCCAGTTAAAATCATGTCATAGTTTTCAGTTTGCTGATTTAATTGTTCAATCAGATAGGTTCGAGTGACGGAATGAATATTGACTTTCACGCCAGCCTTGGCTAAATCGGCTTTAATCAAGGCGGCCATTTTCAATGGCGAAGGGTTATATACTTGTTCCTCATTTAATACCCACATATCTAAATGCAATTGTTTATTTTCCAAAACTGCCTTGGCTTGTTCGGGTTGATAGTCATAGGCAAGTTCAGGGGTGTTGACACTCGACGCCCATGAAATGTTTGGAATAATGTTATTTGCCACAGTAGCCGTGCCATGATAAATGGTGCGGATAATTCGTTTACGATCAATCGCTTGTGAAATGGCACGACGAATGTCTATGTCCTTCATCATCGGTTTTTGGAAATTAAAAGCTAAGTAAGACAAATTCATGCCTTCTGTGGATTTCATATAAAAACGTTCATTGTTTTCTTTCAGTAAACCTAATTGGCTCACATCAGGATGAGAGGTAATTTGGCATTCATTATTCAAGAATTTCACTAAACGCCCTGTTCTATCTGTCGAGAGGTCAATAATAATATTTTTGACTTTCGGTTTAGCCTTCCAATAATGTTCATTACGTTCCAAACGTACGTATTGATTACGAAAATAATTTTTTACTTTATAAGGCCCTGTGCCGACAGGAAGCAAATCTAATTGGACTAAATTATCATCCGCATTGAGTTGTAAGGCATATTCTTGTGAAAAAATAATGGCGTATTGGCTAGCCAAATGAGAAAGGATCGAAGAATCGGGTTCAAATAAGGTAATTTCAACTAAATAGGGATTTAATGCTTTAACTGATTTAATTTTTTGATTGAGTTTAATGCTTTCAAAATAAGGGAAACGGATTTTTTTGGCTTGTTCGTGAAAAATTTTATATTGCGGATTGGTATAGTTGACCGAATGGGCATCTAAATTGGGTAAATAGGTGTTGTAGCCTAACACACGATTAATGGAAAAGACCACATCATCGGCATTAAAATCACGTGAGGGTTTAAACCATTGAGTGTGATGAAAACGCACCCCTTTACGTAACTGAATGGTAATGATTTTACCATCTGGCGAAATAGAATAAGATTTGGCTAAGATGGGGGTAACCGATGCACTATTATTCTTGATTTCAAATAATTTGTTGTAGATTTGCTCGGTGATCACGTTCATACTCGTGCCCGCATCGGCAGTTTGTGGATTAAAAGAAAATCCTGTGGCATGTGTACAATAAATTAAGCCATTTTGTGTCAGCTCATTAGGGATTTTGGGCGCCGCGAGAGCAAAATGTGCCAGTAAAAGCAGAAAACTGGTCAGGATAATTTTTCTAATCAACATAAATAAAAGGGATTTGTGATAAATTATCGAAGAATTGTAAAATATATTACACGGATAAGCTATCTTTTTACTCTTGCTTCATCTTAATTGAACAAGGATTAAGAAAAAATTCAGTTTTTTCCTATACGCTTATTTCCCTTTTACTTTACTGATAAGAAGAATCTTAATATGTTGAATTATCTACAAAAAGAAGTAAATGAACTGATTAATCGTGGACTAGACAGAACCTTGCGTATTGCGGTAACGGGGTTAAGTCGCAGTGGTAAAACCGCCTTTATTACTAGCTTGATTAATCAATTATTACATATCAACCGAGTGGATAACTCTCATCTTCCTCTTTTCGAAGCTGCTCGTCATCAATCCATTATTGCAGTAAAACGTTTACCGCAATTGAATCTCAGCATTCCTCGTTTTGAGTATGAAAACCATCTCAAGTCGTTAATGAATCAACCGCCACATTGGCCGCAATCCACCCGTGGTGTGAGCGAAACACGTTTAGCGATTCGTTATCAACGTCAACATGGCTTGATGCGTCATTTGAAAGAAACGGGCAGTTTATATCTTGATATTTTTGATTATCCTGGAGAATGGTTGCTTGATTTGCCTTTACTGGATCTCAACTTTCAACAGTGGTCGCAGTCGTTGTCTTGGCTGAACCAAGGACAACGAAAGGTGTTGGCTGAGGCATGGTTAGCGAAAGTACAGCAATTAGATCTCAATGCCCAAGCGGATGAAGAAGTATTGGCACAGATCGCCAAAGATTACACCGCTTATTTACATCGTTGTAAGCAACATGGGTTACAGGTGATTCAACCAGGTCGATTTGTCTTACCGGGTGAACTTGAGGGGGCTCCAGCACTGCAATTTTTCCCACTCATGCATTTAACGGAGGAACAATGGCATCGTTTAAAAGCAGAACGGCATTCAACAAGCTATTTTGCCTTACTGAATCAACGTTATGAGTACTATCGTCAACATATTGTCAAAGCCTTTTATCAAGATTATTTTTCCACCTTTGATCGGCAGGTGATTTTAGCCGACTGCCTTACGCCGCTCAATCACAGCCAACAGGCTTTTTTAGAGATGAAAGAAGGTTTACAGCAAATCTTTAAAAACTTTCATTATGGTAAGCGTAATTTATTACATCGTTTATTTTCGCCACGCATAGATAAATTGATGTTTATTGCCACCAAAGCCGATCATATTACGCGTGATCAATTGCCCAATTTAGTGAGTTTAATGCGGCAATTAGTACAAGAGGGAGGACGCCACGTGGAATATGAGGGAATTAGCACCGAATATACCGCAATTGCAGCCATTCGAGCGACTCAACAGGTCTTAGTTAATCAAGATGGGCAAAGTTTCAAAGCATTACAAGGGGTAAGAAGTCGGGATATGCAGCAGGTTACCCTGTATCCTGGCACTGTACCAAGCAAACTTCCTCATGCCGATTTTTGGCAGACACAAGGTTTTGAGTTTGATCAATTTGAACCACAACGCCTCAATGCGGGCGAAAATATACCGCACTTACGAATGGATGCGGTGTTGCAATTTTTATTAGGTGATAAATTTTAAGGGGGAATCGTTGTGATGAATGATAAACGGGAGTTTTCACAAGAGAAGGTGGAAAAGGAATGGGAGGATTTTCAAGGGAAGCGAGAATTTATCGATCACGATCTTCATGTGGAGCCTGACCTAACAGAAAATGTGGTCTTCGAGGGCGAACTACTGGAAGACAAGTTTGAGCAATCCATCATGCCAAGATCTCCTTGGTGGAAAACAGGTTTGATTTTGACCGCACTTTTGTTCCTTTTGGCAACCATTGCCCAGTCTATTCAATGGTTGATCGAGACTTGGCAACAAAATCAATGGATTTATTTTGCCTTTTCGTTAGTTACCTGTCTGGCGGTTTTTCTAGGTGTGTCTGCGATTGCACGAGAGTGGTGGCGTTTAGCAAAGCTAAAACGTCGCAGCCTATTACAAGAGAAGGGTGAACAGCTCTTGTTAGAAAGTGCGGTCAGTTTTGAACAAACCTTGTCAAGTGAAAAATATGAGCAAGCTAAGCAATTGTGTTTAGAGATGGCGACAATGCTAAATCTTTCGGAGCATGATCCCAAACTTGTACAATGGCAAAAGCAAGTACAAGAAGGTTATAGTGCTCAAGAAGTGGCGCAGCTATTTAGTCAAATCGTCTTACAACCTTTTGATAAACAAGTTAAAAGGTTAATTAGTAAAAGTGCGGTGGAATCGGCGGTTATTGTAGCCATTAGCCCGTTAGCCATTGTGGATATGCTGTTTTTAGCATGGCGAAATATCCGTTTAGTCAATCAAATTGCCCATATTTATGGAATTGAACTTGGTTATTGGAGTCGCTTACGATTACTTAAAATGGCGTTACTGAATCTTGCTTTTGCGGGTGCCACAGAAGTAGTACAAGATGTGGGGCTAGATTGGTTATCGCAAGATCTGGCGGCAAAATTGTCAAGCCGTGCGGCACAGGGTATTGGTGTTGGCTTATTAACCGCACGCTTAGGCATTAAGGCGATGGCGTTTTGTCGTCCATTAGCCTTTACAGAGAAAGATAAGCCACGTTTACAGCATATTCAACAAGAATTATTAAGTGCCTTAAAAGCGCAGGTTTTTCGCACAATGCAAACAAAGGAAAAGCAAAAGGGGTAAATGTAAATTAAACTTTCCACCAGTTCTTCATACTTTACAACTTTATGTGGTATGATAGAGCCATTTTTGGCACCTTGAGGAAAGTTTATGTCCTTAAATGAAAATCTTACTCGACCTTTTGCACATATTGTGGCAAAAAGTCCCAAAATGCAGAGACTCGTGGAACAAGCCATGAAGTTTGCGGTGCATGATGTGCCTTTACTCATTCAAGGCGAGACAGGAACAGGGAAGGATTTGATTGCAAAAGCTTGCCATTTAGCCAGCCCTCGCCGTGAAAAGAAATTTATCGCCGTGAATTGTGCAGGCTTGCCTTACCAAGATGCAGAAAGTGAAATGTTTGGTCGCCATGAACAAGATAAAGAATCGGTAGGTTTTTTTGAATATGCAAATGGTGGCACGGTGTTATTAGATAGCGTGGCTGAATTATCCCTTGATTTACAAGCAAAATTGTTGCGTTTTCTTAATGATGGCACATTTCGTCGTGTAGGCGAAGAACAAGAGCATTATGCCGATGTGAGGGTGATTTGTACCTCACAAATTCCTTTGCAACATTATGTGGACGAAGGAAAAGTGCGTAGCGATCTTTTTCATCGTTTAAATGTGTTGTCTTTAACCATTCCACCTTTGCGTGAGCGTAAAGAAGATTTGCCCGATTTAGTGGCGATTTTTGTGGCACAAATTAGCCGAGAATTAGCCATTCCTGAACCTCAGTTTGACCATCAATTTATTCACTATTTGCAAGATTATGCATGGGCTGGCAATGTCAGAGAATTGCATAATGCGTTATATCGAGCTTGTTCGTTAGCGGAAAACCATCAATTAACCATTGCCAGCTTAAACTTGGTGGAACAAGAAAGTATTCCGTTGAGTTTAGAGGAATTTGGTCATGAAACTTTAGAGCAAATTATGAATAAATTTGAATCTACTGTGTTGCGTAAATTTTACGAACAATATCCAAGCACACGCAAATTAGCTGCTCGCTTAGGGGTATCGCATACGGCGATTGCCAATAAATTACGCCAATATGGGATCAGTAAATAGGAAAAGCATTGCGTTAAAGCAAGCGAAGCAAAAGTTTTGCAAAACACACCGCACTTTTGAGCAGAAAAACCATGAGCAGATTGAAAAATCTGCTCATTTTTTTAGTTTAGCCTTTGTGGAAGAGAAGGGAATTGTTTAACTAATTTAAGCCATTCTACCTTATCAATACGAATATCTAATAGAAATTCACCCTGTTCACTGATGGCTTCAGCACGCACACAATTTAATTGGTATAAATGGTGGCGGATTTTTCCACCTTGTGCGGGTAAACACAGAGATAACTGCAAGATTTCATTGCTCAGTTTTTGACGAATGGCATCAAATAAAAGGTCGATACCATCTCCCGTGTTTGCTGAAATATAGACTGCCACAGGTTGATTGTCATCATTATATTCAATATGCGGTGGAATATTTTCTAACTGATCAATTTTGTTATAAACCAACAAGCTGGGAATGTCATGTGCGTGAATTTCCGTTAACACCTCATCAACGGCTGAAATGTTCTCGAGTTTGCGAGGATCCGCACAATCAATCACATGCAACAACAAACTGGCTTCTGTTGTTTCTTGTAAGGTAGATTTAAAAGCCGAAACCAGATCATGAGGTAAATGACGGATAAAACCGACCGTATCTGCTAAAATCGTGGTGCCCACATCTTGAATTGCTAAACGACGCAACGTGGGATCCAGTGTGGCAAATAATTGATCAGCTGCATACACGTTCGATTGTGTCATGGCATTAAACAGGGTGGATTTACCTGCATTGGTATAGCCCACTAAGGATACGGTTGGAATATCGGCTTTTTGTCTGGTTTGGCGATTTTGATTACGCTGTTTTTCTACCTTCATTAAACGGTTTTGAAGTTGGGCAATCCTCACTTTAATTAAACGGCGATCGGTTTCTAATTGTGTTTCCCCAGGTCCTCGTAAACCGACGGCACCTTTTTGTTGATCAAGCCCTGTTTTGCGACGGACTAACCGTGTGGAAAGGTGTCGAAGTTGAGCAAGCTCCACTTGCAATTTTCCCTCATGTGAACGGGCACGTTGAGCAAAAATATCTAAAATCACGCCCGTTCTGTCTACCACACGGCATTGACAAAGACCTTCCAAATTTCGGGTTTGAGCGGGAGTTAAACTGTGATTGACCAATACGACATCCGCATCATAGGCGTTTACTGCTTCTGCAATATCTTCTGCTTTTCCTTGTCCAACAAAATATTTGGCTTGTGGGGTTGTGCGGGAGGCAGTGATGGTGGCTAAAATAGCCACATTGGCAGATTTTGCTAGTAGCTGAAATTCGGCTAAATCATCATCGTTACGCTGTTGTGATAAAAAACAGTGAACAATAATGGCTTTATCAAGGTCGGGCGGAGAAGATGATGATGAAGTGAAAGAGCAAAGTGCGGTGGATTCTTCATCAAAATCCACCGCACTTGAAATTATGTTATTTACCATTCATTCAACGACGATTACTCAGCTTGGTCTTTCAGATCAGCTTGCTGTTCTTGCGATTGCTGATTGTGATTTTGCTGATTTGAATTATTGTTATGGTGAGATACGGAACGAGCAGGAACAACCGTAGAAATAGCATGTTTATATACCATTTGGTTGACCGTGTTTTTGAGTAAAATTACAAATTGATCGAACGACTCAATTTGACCTTGTAATTTAATTCCGTTCACTAAATAAATTGATACAGGAATACGTTCACGACGTAATGCGTTTAAATAAGGATCTTGTAAAGATTGTCCTTTTGCCATTGTTTTGTTCCTTCTTAAATATAAACGAATATAAATAAATTCAATACAGAATATTCCGTATTTCCTCCAATCGACAATATAACAATAAATTTATTTAAAGTCATTAGCGAGAGTAAAATTATTTTAAGTCACTTTTTATGTGGTTTGACGGATTAAATTAAGCATTGTTTGCTTGGCTTCCTCTGGGGAGAGGCTATCTAACCACTGGATAGGATACTTCCAGCCTCTGAGCCACGTGATTTGCCGTTTGGCAAGCTGTCTGGTGGCACAAATGCCTCGAAAAATCATCTCATCATGGCTGTAATCTCCCCGTAAATATTCCCACATTTGACGGTAACCAACACAGCGGATAGAGGGTAAATCGGGGTGAAGATCGGGGCATTGGTAAAGTTGTTCGACCTCTTGTTGAAAACCCAATTCAATCATTTTATGAAAACGAAGGGCAATACGATCATGTAAAATGCTACGATCTTTTGGAGCGATAGCAAACTGAATAATTTGATAGGGTAAACTTTCCCCTTTTTGTTCTGTGAGTTCAGTGAGGGATTTGCCCGTTAAATAAAAGACCTCAAGTGCTCGATTAATACGCTGTGAATCATTCGGGTTAATGCGTTGTGCTGAAATAGGGTCGATTTTGGCTAATTCCTGATGAAGCGTTGCCCAACCTAATTTTTCTGCCTTGGCTTCAATGTCCGAACGCACAGCTTCATCGGCAGAGGGGAGGGGAGAAAGCCCTTCTAATAAGGCTTTGTAATAGAGCATTGTTCCACCGACTAAAAGAGGAATTTTCCCTTGTTGGCTGATGTCTTGCATTTCTCGTAATGCATCTGTGCGAAAGTTTGCCGCAGAGTAACTTTCAGCCGGATCACAAATATCAATTAAACGGTGTGGTGCGAGGGCAAGTTCTTCCGCACTGGGTTTGGCGGTGCCGATATTCATCCCTCGATAAATTAATGCGGAATCCACACTGATCACTTCAACAGGTAATTCTTGGCGTAATTGAATAGCTAAATCGGTTTTTCCTGAAGCGGTTGGCCCCATTAAAAAAATCGCAGTGGGTTTTGTTAACATGAGATTCTCGTTACAGTTTTACTAAATAAGGTTGCCAATCAATTGGCATGAGTAAGGCGTGTAAATGCCCTGTTTGTTGTGTGTTAAGACGTTGTTCCGTTGCAGTGAGCAAGGTTACCGCATCTGCCAAAACATGAATAGAGGGATAACTGAGCGTTTCGCAAAGTGCGGTAAGAAAATCCGTCAATTCTCCATGATTTTCCTGCAATAGATGCAACACACATTGTTGTAAATTTTGCTGACGTAAACAACTCGGGACTTTATTAAGCGTTAAACGCTGTTGTGAAGTTTGTTCTGTGAACTCAAACCCTGCTTGAGTGAAAAACGCTTTTTGGTGTTGCCAATGTTCTCGCTGTGTTTCACTTAAACGAAAGACCACAGGAATTAACAAGGGCTGTTGAATGACAGGTTGTTGTTGCAACGTGAGTGCAATATTCAGTTGTTGTAACTTGGCTATGGATAGCAAATAAAATTGCTGCTGTTGTTGTAATAACAGGGCTTGATTTTCAATAAGTGCTAATGCCCGTAAGCAATGTGTTTGCTCCAGTAATGGGGGCTTTTGTGCTACGGTGACATTGCCGTAAGGCTGGTTCATTTCCGTGTTGCAGAATGGGGTATTTGCAAGAGGCGGCTCCGATTTTGCCATGTTAGTACCTACATTTTCTCGGGCAGGTAATATAACGGATGGCTTCTGGTGAGTCTCCACACTGAGTAGATCGCCATAAAGTTGGCGTTCCCGCTTACTTGGGCTTTCTTGGCGGTAAGATAAGGCAAAGTGCGGTGTATTTTGAGAAAGTTTTGTGCTTTCAGCCCTCACTTTTGTTTCGCTGTCATGCGGTTGACTTGAGGGTGCAAAGATATTTTTCCCCGCTGCTGCACGATTCGGTTTACTGGCAGAATAGCTTTGCCATGTGGGAGAAGGTTCTTGCACTTGATTTTCGTCTTGCCATGCAAGTTGTGCTTGCTCGGAATGCAAGGCATTGCGAATGCCTTGGCAAATAAAATCATGAATGAGACGTTGTTGGTGGAAGCGTACTTCATGCTTCGTTGGATGAACATTCACATCCACATCATTGGGATTGAGATCCAAAAAGAGGACGAAAGCAGGAAATTGCTCACTTGATAGATGCTCTGCATAGGCTTGGCGAATGGCATGGCTAATCACTTTATCACGCACCATACGTCCGTTGATATAGCAATAACTGATATCATTTTGCGAACGTGAAAATTGAGGCAACGCAATCCAACCAGATAAATGTAAATCCTCATGCTTCCAGTTGATCTGTAAGGCATGTTGAATAAATGCCTCACCACAAATTGCCGCAACACGTTTTAATTTTTGGGTATCGGTGGTCGCACTTTTATATTGACGAACAATTTTGCCATTATGGCTAAGTGTGAACTGAAGATGACTTTTAGCCAGTGCGATACGACGAATAACCTCATCAATATGAGAAAATTCGGTTTTATCCGTGCGTAAAAATTTACGTCGAGCAGGCGTGTTAAAAAATAAATTTGCCACTTCCACGGTTGTGCCAACGGGGTGAGAGGCGGGCACAATGGTGGTTTCCATTTCTCGACCTTGAGCATACACTTGCCATGCTTCATTTTGCTCTGCAGTGCGAGAAGTGAGGGTTAAGCGAGAAACGGAGCTGATACTTGCCAATGCCTCACCACGAAAGCCGAGACTGAGAATACCATCTAAATCGTCCAAACAGCTGATTTTACTGGTGGCATGACGAGCGAGTGCCAAACTTAATTCTGTTTTGGGAATGCCCACGCCGTTATCACGAATACGAATCAAGCGACTCCCGCCTTGTTCGATATCGATTTGGATTTTCGTTGCCCCCGCATCTAAACTATTTTCGACTAATTCTTTAACCACAGATGCTGGACGCTCAACCACTTCACCCGCTGCAATTTGATTCGCAAGTTGTGGTGGTAAAACTTGAATTGGCATAGTTCGTTATTCTCTTAATTTAATTTTCTGTCCCGTGAGGACTTTGCCATTTTTTAAATTTGGATTTAACGACAATAACGTTTTTGGGGATAATTGGTATTCTCTTGCAATGGAATACAACGTTTGCCCACTTTTTACCGTATGATATTTCGGCACGCTATTGTGTGTGGTTTTTTCGGTGTTTTTAGGTGCTTGGCTGCCACTTTTCTTTGAGGTAGCATTGGCATCAACCACGCTTGCACGAGATTGGGCATTTTTCTTATTCTGTTTATTGTCAGCAGGTTGGACGGTATTTTTGACTTCCCCTGGGATTTTTAAGGTTTCCCCAATCCAAAGATCACGGCGTTTTAGCTTATTTAAATTGAGAATATCATTAGCTTTTACCCCGTATTTTTTCGCCACGCCATTAAGAGATTCCCCTGATTTCACTTTATGACGAATCCCACTATCTTGAATTTGGATCTGTGGTTTCTCTTGCTGGCTTTGTTTCGCCATTGTTTTTGTTGGGTGTTTGATGCTTTGTGGGGCATTTTTACGACGATATTCCACAAGGCTTTCATAAATCATGTAAGCCACTTTTTTACGGTATGCAATCGTACTGAGTTTTTTTTCTTCTTCTGGATTGGAAAGAAAGCCCGTTTCAACCAAAATTGAAGGAATATCGGGAGAGCGTAATACCCCAAGGCTTGCATGTTGCGGTGTACTGCGGTTGAGCGTGGTAATTTTGGCGAAATGTTTAAGGACAATAGCGCCTAACTCATAACCCACACGTTGGCTATGTCCAAATTGCAGATCTAATACGGTTTGATCTAAATATTTATCATTATGTGAAGAAAGCACGGTGCCTGCACCGCCCAATAGTTCGGAGCGTTTTTCATGATCTTCTAACCATTGCCCCATTTCACTGTTTGCTCGGCGATTCGACAAAACCCAGACTGATGCCCCTCTTAACGTTGGGGATAAGTTTGAGTCAGCATGAATAGAGACTAAAAAGTTGGCTTTGTGTTGACGAGCAATTTCTGAGCGTTTTGGCACGGAAATAAAGTAATCCCCTTTACGAGTCAGGACGCCATTGAAATTGGGATCTTTGTCTAACAAGAGTTTTAACTCTCTGGCAATAGAAAGGGTGACATTTTTTTCATACATTTTTAAATGGCGGCTAATGGCACCAGGATCGGTACCACCATGACCAGGATCGATAGCAATCGTCCAGACCGTATTGGCATAAATCGAAGCACTTAAACAGGCTAAGAGAATACCAAAAAAAGAAAGAAAGCGGTTTTTTTTCATACTGTTACAAATCTATCTTAGGCGTGAGAGGGCATCATCTGAAGAAGTTGTTTACCTTGCTGTGTGTGTGCAATCAGTTCAATATGGCGTGCACGCTCCGCATAAGCAATGTTCACGATAAGATCGGGCTCAGCTAATAATCCTTTGCCTTTTTCTGCCCATTCAATTAAACATAAACAATTTTGGCTAAAATAATCACGAATGCCCATAAATTCGAGTTCTTCAGGATCGCTTAAGCGATATAAATCAAAGTGATAAACGGTTTTTTTGGCTAAATGATATTCTTCTACCAACGTGTAAGTCGGGCTTTTTACATGACCTTGATGACCAAGTGCCTGGATGATGCCACGGCTTAAAGTGGTTTTGCCTGCACCTAAATCACCATTTAAATAAATGGTGATTGCTTGTGAAGAGGGCAGTTGACAGATGGCACTCACCAATTCAGCACCAAAGGCACACATTGCAGTTTCATCAGGAATGTATTGTGTATAGCGAGCGAGATCAGTCATTGTTTTACCATGTTTATGATTGTATAGATGCATTAAAATAGTCCGAAATTGTACCGCACTTTTCTGGGATTATATAGTCAAGACAAGCAGTTTCTTACAAGAAAATAGAACAAATTTAAAGGATAAAAAAGATAATGGAAATTTGGAGCGGGAAACGAGGCTCGAACTCGCGACCCCAACCTTGGCAAGGTTGTGCTCTACCAACTGAGCTATTCCCGCATTGAAAGTATGTTTTATGAGAAGATGAATTGGAGCGGGAAACGAGGCTCGAACTCGCGACCCCAACCTTGGCAAGGTTGTGCTCTACCAACTGAGCTATTCCCGCATTCATATTGTTTGTGCTGATTAACAGCGACAGGGCGGTATTATACGAAAAAAATATTCGAGTGCAAGCCCAAAATACGAAAAAAATTGAGCTTGCTTGGATATTCAACAAGTTGAATAATTATTGATCTTTCAAGTTGATAAAGTGCTCACGATAGTAAGCCAGCTCTGCAATCGATTCCCGAATATCATCTAAAGCAAGGTGGGAATTTTTCTTTTGAAAGCCTTTTAACAAGTCTGGCTTCCAACGTGAGGCAAGCTCTTTTAAGGTGCTCACATCTAAATGGCGGTAATGAAAATAATCGGCTAATTCAGGCATATATTTAAATAAAAAACGTTTATCTTGTGCCACACTGTTACCACAAATCGGCGAAGCACCTTTTGGCACCCATTTTTTCAAGAAATCAAGGGTTTGTAATTCGGCAGCACGCTCTGTTAAGGGGCTTTTTTTCACTCTTTCAACTAAACCATTTTGCGTATGAGTTTTGGTGCACCATTCACTCATTTTATTTAATAAATCTTCAGATTGATGAATGGCAAGCACAGGCCCCTCGGCTAAAATATTTAAGTTTTTGTCTGTAATAATGGTGGCGATTTCAATAATTCTTTCTTTCTCTGGGTCTAAGCCTGTCATTTCCAAGTCGATCCAAATGAGATTTTGTTTATCTAATTGCATGGTGGTATCCTATGTAAATTATTTTTCGTCATTCTAGCGGAAAACCTATTAAAAAACGACCGCACTTTTAAGGATAACCCATTGAGTAAACGTAAATTAACGCAAAATCAGAAACGTCGCATTCAATCGAATAATGAAAAAGCCCTTCATCGCCACCAACGCCGAGAAAAGAAAGACATTGAATGGCAAGATGAAATGTTAGGGGAGTCGCAAGATGGTGTGGTGGTCACCCGTTATTCGGTGCATGCTGATGTGGAAAATGCCAAAGGCGAGATTTTTCGTTGTAATTTACGTCGTACTTTATCTAGTGTTGTGGTGGGGGATTATGTTGTCTGGCGACAAGGCAATCAACAATTGCAAGGCGTGAATGGGGTGATTGAAGCCATTAAACCTCGTCAAAATGAAATTGCCCGTCCAGATTATTATGATGGATTAAAGGTTATCGCCGCCAATATTGATCGCATTATTATCGTTTCTGCTGTTTTGCCTTCTTTATCATTAAATATTATTGATCGGTATTTAGTGATCTGTGAAACCGCTAAAATTCCAGCCATTATCGTGGTGAATAAAGTGGATTTATTAAGTGATGACGCACGTAAAGACGTGGAAGCACAATTAAAAATTTACCAAGATATTGGTTATCAAACGATGATGATCTCCGCGATGACAGGGGAAAATATGGAAAAATTAACCGCACTTTTTCATCAAGGCACGTCGATTTTTGTGGGGCAGTCTGGGGTTGGTAAGTCGAGTTTAATTAATCATATTTTGCCAGACGTGAATGCACAAGTGGGGGACGTGAGTGAAAACTCAGGATTAGGACAGCATACCACCACTTCTTCCCGCTTATACCATTTAGCACAAGGGGGGAATTTAATCGACTCGCCAGGGATCCGCGAATTTGGCTTATGGCATTTAGAACAGGAACAAGTGACAAAAGGGTATCGAGAATTTCAATATTTTTTAGGTACTTGCAAATTTCGTGACTGTAAACATCTCAATGATCCAGGTTGTGCTTTGCGTGAAGCTGTTGAAAAAGGCAAAATTCACCCCGTACGTTTTGAAAATTATCATCGTCTGATTGCCAGTTTAGCGGAAGTAAAATCACAACGTCATTTCTCCAGTGAATAAATGCGTTAATTGAATGTTAATGACGGACTAAAAAACACACTTTATGTGTCTTTTTTTGTGATCTGCCTCAAATTTTCACTTCATAAATCTTGATTATTTATTTACTAACTTAGATACTACAAACCAATTTATTTTTTATCTAAAAATAAATGTAAGATTAACATTCAATCAGTTTAAATAACTGACTATTTTTTTACTGCTCATATTTTGATTCACAGAGGAGAATATTATGTATTCAAAAGACGTTGAAATCATTGCACCAAATGGATTACATACTCGCCCAGCAGCACAATTTGTTAAAGAAGCAAAAGCATTCGCTTCTGATATTACAGTGACATCAGCGGGTAAAAGTGCAAGTGCGAAAAGTTTATTCAAACTACAAACTTTAGCATTAACACAAGGTACTGTGATTACGATTTCTGCGGAAGGCGAGGATGAGCAAAAAGCCGTTGAGCATTTAGTGGCACTTATCCCAACTTTGGAATAATTCGGGGTCTAGCCATAATGGCATCTCCTCAGGGACGACACTTTATGGCTATGATGTTTTCATCATAGATTGTTATTTTCATTTATTGCAGAAGGTTGTATATGATTTCAGGAATTCCCGCTTCACCAGGCATTGTCTTTGGTAAAGCTTTAGTGCTCAAAGAAGAAAAAATTGTGCTTGATATGCAAAAAATCAGTGAAGATCAAATTGACGCTGAGATCGCTAGATTTTATCAAGGACGTGGGGCCGCTGTTGAACAATTAAATTCAATTCGTGATCGTGCATTTAAGTCACTTGGCGAAGAGAAAGCAGCGATTTTTGAAGGTCACTTGATGATTTTAGAAGATGAAGAATTAGAGGAAGAAATCATTGACTACCTTCGTGCTCATAAAGTAAATGCAGCGGTTGCAACAAGTAAGATCATTGATCAGCAAGTAACCATGCTGTCTGAAATTGATGATGAATATTTAAGAGAGCGTGCCGCAGATATTCGAGATATTGGTAACCGCTTAATTAAAAATATCTTAGGTGTGCATATTATTGATTTGGGTGATATTAATGAAGAAGTCATTTTAGTGGCTTATGATTTAACACCATCCGAAACAGCACAGTTAAATTTAGAAAAAGTATTAGGTTTTATTACCGATATTGGTGGTAGAACATCGCATACCTCAATCATGGCTCGTTCATTAGAATTGCCAGCCATTGTCGGTACCAATAATGTGACTGAGCAAGTTAACACAGGCGATTATTTAATCCTTGATGCGGTCAATAATGTGGTTTATGTGAACCCGACACAAGAAGAAATGACTCGCTTAAGAAGCTTGGAACAAAAATTAGCAGAAGAAAAAGCAGAATTAGCGAAGTTAAAAGATTTACCAGCCTTAACTTTAGATGGACATCGTGTTGATGTGGTGGCTAATATCGGTACCATTCGTGATGTAGAAGGTGCAGACCGCAATGGAGCAGAAGGTGTAGGCTTATACCGTACAGAATTTTTATTCATGGATCGTGACCAATTACCAAGCGAAGAAGAGCAATTTATCGCTTATAAAGAAGTGGTGGAAGCGATGAATGGACGTTTGGTTGTCTTAAGAACCATGGATATCGGGGGCGATAAAGAGCTACCTTATTTAAATTTACCAAAAGAAATGAATCCATTTTTAGGATGGCGAGCAGTGCGTATTGCTTTAGATCGTCGTGAAATTCTTCATGCACAATTAAGAGCGGTATTACGTGCTTCAGCATTTGGTAAATTGGCGGTGATGTTCCCGATGGTCATTTCGGTAGAAGAAATTCGTGAATTAAAAGCCGTGATTGAAACCCTTAAACAAGAATTACGTGATGAAGGCAAAGCCTTTGATGAAAACATTCAAGTGGGTGTGATGGTGGAAACGCCGTCTGCGGCAGTAAATGCGAAATTCTTAGCCAAAGAGGTGGATTTCTTTAGTATCGGTACAAACGATTTAACACAATACACCTTAGCTGTTGACCGTGGTAATGAATTGATTTCTCATCTTTATAACCCAATGTCGCCATCAGTACTTTCTTTAATTAAACAAGTCATTGATGCTTCACACGCAGAAGGTAAATGGACAGGTATGTGTGGTGAGTTAGCTGGCGATGAAAGAGCGACTCTTTTACTGTTAGGTATGGGCTTAGATGAGTTTAGTATGAGTGCGATTTCAGTCCCTCGCATTAAGAAATTGATCCGAAATGTGAATTATGCGGATGCGAAAGCCCTTGCTGCCAAAGCCTTAGAAAAACCAACTGCGGCAGAAATTGAGCGATTAGTAGAAGATTTTTTAGCTGAAAAAGTATTAAATTAGATACAATTTTGAAATTTTAAGCTAAAATATGCCCGCATTTACTTAGTAGGAGACTAAAATGGGTTTATTTGACAAATTATTTGGCTCAAAAGACAAAAAAGCTGTTGAAGTGGAAATCTTTGCTCCGCTTTCGGGTGAAATTGTGAATATTGAAGATGTGCCAGATGTTGTGTTTTCTGAAAAAATCGTAGGTGACGGCATTGCTATCCGCCCAACAGGTAATAAAATGATTGCACCTGTGGATGGTGTAATTGGTAAAATTTTTGAAACCAACCATGCTTTTTCAATGGAATCAAAAGAGGGCGTAGAATTATTTGTCCACTTTGGTATTGACACAGTTGAACTAAAAGGTGAAGGCTTTAAACGCATTGCACAAGAAGGCCAAAACGTAAAACGAGGTGATACCATCATTGAGTTTGATTTAGCATTACTTGAAGCCAAAGCAAAATCAATTTTAACACCAGTCGTCATTTCTAATATGGATGAAATTAGTGATGTCGAGAAAAAGAATGGTGAAGTCGTTGCCGGTGAATCTGTTATTTTAGTGTTGAAAAAGTAATTCTTGAAATTTTCTGATAAAAAGTCTGTCCTACTATAGGCAGACTTTTTTATTGCTTAAAATTCTGTCAAAATGCACCGCACTTTTGTTGTGTTATTGGCTGAAATATGTTCTTTTTGAGTAAGGTTGAGAGATTTAGTCTATCGATAGATTTAATTATCGGCGAATACTTTGTTTGAATGCCGTGAATACGCCTGATTTTTCGCAATAAAAATGTGTATATTCAAAAAATGAGAGAATCTAAAAAGAGTTTGTTTGAAATGGATTCTTTTTTGTGTTTTGTGAGAGAAATCACTATCTTTCTCTAAAAAAATCTAATAATATTTACAAAATTTGTTAAAAATTTGTAAAAGCAATTTTGGCGATGTCAATTTTGTACAAATTCTATTCATTTTAATAATTTTAGTTATTAATTCATCGTTTAATCGCGATATTTTGATTAAACTTAACTTTTAACTTAACAAAATAAGGAAAAGACTATGTCAGAAATGCTGAAGAATGACGTAGATCCAGTCGAAACTAATGATTGGTTATTAGCAATTGATGCTGTCATTCGTGAAGAAGGTGTTGAAAGAGCACAGTATATTATCGAACAATTAATGCAACACGCACGTGCGAACAATGTATCTTTACCAACAGGTATCACCACTGACTACATTAATACCATTCCAGCTTCAGAAGAACCCAATTATCCAGGTAACTTAGATTTAGAAAGACGTATCCGTGGTGCAATTCGTTGGAATGCCATCATGATGGTATTACGTGCCTCGAAGAAAGATTTGGAATTGGGCGGACATATGTCTTCTTTCCAATCTTCTGCAACCATTTACGAAGTGTGTTTTAACCACTTTTTCAAAGCCCGTTCTGCGAAAAACGGTGGTGACTTAGTCTTTTTCCAAGGTCATATTTCTCCAGGTGTATATGCTCGTGCGTTCTTAGAAGGACGTTTAACGGAAGAACAATTAGATAATTTCCGTCAAGAAGTGCACGGTAAAGGGCTTTCTTCTTATCCTCACCCGAAATTGATGCCTGAATTCTGGCAATTCCCAACCGTGTCTATGGGGCTTGGTCCATTGAATGCGATCTATCAAGCCCGTTTCTTAAAATACTTACACAACCGTGGCTTAAAAGATACTGCAGATCAAACGGTTTACGCTTTCTTAGGCGATGGCGAAATGGACGAAGTGGAATCTCGTGGTGCGATTTCTGTTGCCGCACGTGAGAAGTTAGATAATCTCGTGTTTGTGATTAACTGTAACTTACAGCGTTTAGATGGTCCAGTAACGGGTAACGGCAAAATCATTCAAGAATTAGAAGGCTTGTTCAACGGTGCAGGTTGGGAAGTGATCAAAGTGATTTGGGGTCGTCGTTGGGATCGTTTATTACAGCGTGATACTTCAGGTAAATTATTGCAATTAATGATGGAAGTGGTTGATGGTGACTACCAAACCATGAAAGCCAAAGATGGGGCTTATGTACGCAAACACTTCTTTGGCCGTTATCCTGAAACTGAAGCATTAGTGGCTGAAATGACCGATGATGAAATTTGGGCATTAAACCGTGGTGGTCATGATCCATTAAAAGTGTTCGCTGCATTTAACAAAGCGAAACAAGTGAAAGACAAACCTGTCGTATTATTGGTGAAAACCATTAAAGGCTATGGCATGGGTGAAGCGGCTGAAGGTAAAAACATTGCTCACCAAGTGAAGAAAATGGATATGTCAGGCGTGAAACACGTTCGTGATCGTTTTAATGTTGATGTGTCTGATGCGGATATTGAAAAACTCCCTTACATTAAATTTGAAGAAGGTTCTGAGGAATACAAATATCTTCACGAACGTCGTCAAGCCTTACAAGGGTATTTACCAACCCGTTTACCACGCTTTACCGAACAATTAGAGGTGCCTGCGTTAGAAGAGTTTGCACAATTATTTGAAGCACAATCTCGCCCTATTTCTACCACGATGGCATTTGTGCGTTCATTGAACGTGTTATTGAAAAATAAATCAGTAGGTAAACGCATTGTGCCAATTCTTGCCGATGAAGCACGTACTTTCGGTATGGAAGGCTTATTCCGTCAAATTGGTATCTACAACCCATACGGTCAAAACTATGTGCCACAAGATCGCGAGCAAGTGTCTTACTACCGTGAAGCGATTGATGGTCAAGTGTTACAAGAAGGGATTAATGAGCAAGGTGCGACGGCGTCTTGGTTAGCTGCTGCAACCTCTTACTCAACCAATGATTTCCCAATGATTCCATTCTACGTGTACTACTCAATGTTTGGTTTCCAACGTATTGGCGACTTAATGTGGGCGGCGGGTGACCAACAAGCACGTGGCTTTATGATCGGTGGTACATCAGGTCGTACAACATTAAACGGTGAAGGTTTACAACACGAAGATGGTCATAGCCATATTCAATCATTAACTATTCCTAACTGTCTGTCTTATGATCCAGCATTTGCCTTTGAGGTTGCTGTGATTATGCAAGACGGTGTGCGTCGTATGTATGGTCCAGACCAAGAAAATGTGTACTACTACATCACCACATTGAACGAAACTTATGATCAACCTGCTATGCCGAAAGGGGCTGAAGAAGGTATTCGCAAAGGTATCTATAAATTTGAAACTGTGACGGGTCAAGGTAAAGGCAAAGTTCAGTTATTAGGTTCTGGTGCAATCTTACGTCACGTGCGTGAAGCAGCACAATTGTTAGCTAACGACTTCGGTGTAACCTCTGATGTGTACAGTGTACCATCCTTTACCGAAGTGGCTCGTGAAGGGGCAGATGCGGAACGTTGGAACCTCTTACACCCAGAAGCAGAAGCACGTGTGCCTTATATTGCAGAGGTGATGAATGAAGCACCAGCGGTAGCCGCAACAGACTATATGAAACTCTTTGCAGAACAAGTGCGTGCTTACGTTCCAGCAGTGAGCTATCGTGTATTAGGTACAGACGGTTTCGGTCGTTCAGACAGCCGTGAAAACTTACGTGAACACTTTGAAGTGGATGCACGTTATGTGACAATCGCCGCCTTATCTGAATTAGCGAAACAAGGTACTATCGATAAGAAAGTTGTTGCCGAAGCAATTCAAAAATACGGTATTGATGCAGATAAAGTTAACCCACTTTACGCCTAATTTACGATTAACATTCCCGCTCCCTAAAAATAAGGGAGCGTTTCATGGAATGATTGGAGGATAAAAGAACATGTCAAAACAAATTCAAGTACCAGATATTGGTGGTGATGAAGTCACCGTTACAGAAGTAATGGTCAAAGCAGGCGATACCGTTGAGGTAGATCAAAGCGTGATTAATGTGGAAGGGGATAAAGCCTCAATGGAAGTTCCTTCTCCAGAAGCCGGTGTGATCAAAGAAGTGTTAGTGAAAGTTGGGGATAAAGTCTCTACGGGTTCACCAATGTTTGTATTAGAAGCTAGCGATGCTGCACCTGCACAAGCACCACAAGCTGAAGCCACACCAGCGACGGCTGCACCAGTGGCAAGTGCCGTTGTAGAAGTGCATGTGCCTGATATCGGTGGCGATGAAGTGAATGTCACTGAAATCATGGTCAAGGTGGGTGATAAAGTTGAAGTGGAACAATCTATCATCAACGTTGAAGGGGATAAAGCCTCAATGGAAGTCCCTGCCCCAATTGCTGGCGTGGTAAAAGAAATTTTAATCAAGGTCGGCGATAAAGTTTCAACAGGTTCATTAATTATGAAATTTGAAACAGGCGATGCTCCTGCGGCATCCGCACCAGCGGCAGCTTCAACACAAGCACCAGCTGCACCAGCAGAAAGTGCGGTGAAAGATGTTCATGTACCAGATATTGGCGGTGACGAAGTTAACGTGACTGAAATTATGGTAAATGTGGGTGATACGATCACGGAAGAGCAATCATTAATTACGGTTGAAGGTGATAAAGCCTCAATGGAAGTACCAGCACCGTTCGGTGGTGTAGTAAAAGAAATTTTAGTGAAATCAGGTGATAAAGTCTCTACTGGTTCATTAATTATGCGATTTGAAGTGGCTGGTGCAGCACCAGCTCCAGCTGTTGCAGCACCTGCTCAATCCGCACCAGCTCCACAAGCTGCAGCACCAGCACCAACATCAACGCCTACATCAGCACCTGCCGCTGATGCGGAAGTCACAGGCAGTGCGGTGTTTGCTTATGCCACACCTGTAGTTCGTCGTTTAGCTCGTGAATTCGGTGTTAACTTAGATAAAGTGAAAGGGACAGGTCGCAAAGGTCGTATCTTAAAAGAAGACGTTCAAGCTTATGTGAAAGCAGCGATTAAAGCGGTTGAATCAGGATCTGTCTCTGCTGCACCTGCAGGTAACGGTGTAGCGAATGGTGCAGGATTAGGTTTATTACCATGGCCGAAAGTGGACTTCAGCAAGTTTGGTGAAGTGGAAGAAGTGGAATTAACCCGCATCAACAAGATTTCAGGGGCTAACTTACACCGCAACTGGGTGATGATCCCACATGTGACACATTTTGATCGCACAGACATCACGGATTTAGAAACCTTCCGTAAAGAACAAAATGTGTTAGCAGAAAAACAAAAATTAGGTGTGAAAATTACTCCAGTGGTCTTCATTATGAAAGCGGCTGCCAAAGCGTTGGAAGCTTTCCCTCGCTTCAACAGCTCAATTTCTGAAGATGGTCAACGTTTAACCTTGAAAAAATACGTCAACATTGGTGTGGCAGTAGATACACCGAATGGCTTAGTCGTACCTGTATTTAAAGATGTCAACAAAAAAGGCATTATCGAACTTTCTCGTGAATTAATGGAAGTCTCGAAAAAAGCCCGTGAAGGTAAATTAACAGCAGCAGATATGCAAGGCGGTTGTTTCACTATTTCAAGTTTAGGTGGTATTGGTACAACACACTTTACGCCAATTGTGAACGCACCAGAAGTGGCGATCCTTGGCGTGTCGAAATCTGAAATGGCACCAGTTTGGAATGGTAAAGAATTTACCCCACGTTTGATGTTGCCATTATCATTGTCTTTCGACCACCGTGTGATTGATGGTGCAGATGGTGCACGTTTCATTAGCTATATTAATGGTGTGTTATCTGATCTCCGTCGTTTAGTGATGTAATCACTCTGTCCGTTCGAACACTTGTCGAACGGACATCATTAATCTACTCAAATGTGATGCAAAAGTGCGGTAGAAAATCGCACCATTTTTGAATAAAAGGCATCACATTCTTTAACGAGGTTAAAATGAATAAAGAAATTAAAACTCAGGTTGTGGTATTAGGTGCAGGCCCTGCGGGTTACTCTGCGGCATTCCGTTGTGCGGATTTAGGTTTAGACACTGTCATTGTTGAACGTTATTCAACCTTAGGTGGTGTATGTTTAAATGTGGGTTGTATCCCTTCAAAAGCGTTATTGCACGTTGCGAAAGTCATTGAAGAAGCAAAAGCATTGGCAGAACATGGTATCGTCTTCGGTGAGCCAAGCACGGATGTAAACAAAATCCGTGGTTGGAAAGA
Organism: Pasteurella pantherarum; assembly: GCF_049670885.1. Taxonomy (GTDB): domain Bacteria; phylum Pseudomonadota; class Gammaproteobacteria; order Enterobacterales; family Pasteurellaceae; genus Pasteurella. The sequence continues at coordinate 479,957 of NZ_CP187173.1, forward strand.
AAAAGTGATTAACCAATTAACGGGCGGTTTAGCGGGTATGGCTAAACAACGTAAAGTGCAAGTGGTGAATGGCTACGGTAAATTCTCAGGTCCAAATACCATTATCGTTGCAGGCGAAGAAGGTGAAACCACCATTAAATTCGACAACGCTATCATTGCCGCTGGTTCACGTCCAATTCAATTACCATTCATTCCACACGAAGATCCCCGTATTTGGGATTCCACCGATGCATTACGCTTAAAAGAAGTGCCAGAAAACCTCTTGATTATGGGAGGCGGTATTATCGGTCTTGAAATGGGAACGGTTTACCATGCACTGGGTTCAAAAGTAGATGTGGTGGAAATGTTTGACCAAGTTATCCCAGCTGCGGATAAAGACATGGTTCAAATTTACACAAAACGTGTCTCTAAAAAATTCAATTTGCTTTTAGAAACTAAAGTGACTGCCGTTGAAGCGAAAGAAGATGGTATTTACGTGTCAATGGAAGGTAAAGCAGCTAACGATACTCGCCGTTACGATGCGGTATTGGTTGCCATCGGTCGCGTGCCAAATGGTAAACTCATTGATGCGGGTGTAGCGGGTGTTGAAGTGGACGAGCGTGGCTTCATTCGCACGGACAAACAAATGCGTACCAACGTACCACACATTTTCGCTATCGGTGATATTGTTGGACAACCTATGTTAGCACACAAAGGCGTACATGAAGGACACGTGGCAGCAGAAGTGATTGCAGGAATGAAACATTACTTTGATCCAAAAGTGATTCCATCCATTGCATATACTGAACCTGAAGTGGCTTGGGTAGGAAAAACAGAAAAAGAATGTAAAGCCGAAGGCATTGCTTACGAAGTGGCAAAATTCCCTTGGGCAGCATCAGGTCGTGCAATTGCCTCTGACTGTGCAGATGGTATGACGAAATTAATTTTCGATAAAAACACCCATCGTGTTATCGGTGGTGCTATCGTTGGAACCAACGGTGGTGAATTATTAGGTGAAATCGGTCTTGCTATCGAAATGGGTTGTGATGCTGAAGATCTTGCCTTAACGATTCATGCTCACCCAACCTTACACGAATCTGTAGGCTTGGCAGCAGAAGTGTTTGAAGGCTCAATCACCGACCTACCAAATCCAAAAGCGAAGAAGAAATAACCAGTAATTTTTGCTTTAAAATAAAAACGAAACGGTGTAAATGTTTGATCATTTACACCGTTTTATTACATTACTACATTGGTTTTTCTTCGAAGATGTTTAGCTCGTTTTGGTATTTTGGATCTGTTCATATCCTTTACTCCTTTCTCATAATCACCATTATGAAACACTTTATTAGCTATTGATAATTGGACAAAAACGCAATTAAAAAACAATGTAATTAGCACAATGTAAAATTCAGCAAACTTTTTTGAGTTAGCATTTTGCCATTCTATTTCATCGCGACAATGATGTTTTTCTCTGATTTTATTTCTTTATCTAAAAGAGTAATACTCTTTGTGTCTATTCATAATGCATCAAAGACATAAGACTGTTTTCTGCTTATGCCTGATTCATCACAAAATAAATGTCAGAATATTGTTCCTATTTTGACTATTAACCATCCTAAGTGACTCACTCAACCATGACCAGTCTCTAACCTAACCGTTTTACCATTGAGAATAGAATCGGTGCATACTGTGGTTTTAGAAAAGCTGAGTTTAAAATTGTAGTGATTAAAATTTGATCATATAATGAGAATTATTATCATTATTATTAATAAACAAAAAGGGTGTTCGTATGTATTTTCAGCTAAAATATGACAAACAAATGCCGTATAGTCTCGCAACCAGTCTATTTCTTTTCTTATTAGGTTGTTCTCCTTTCACTTTTGCCGATTCCAAACTCACCTCATTAGAAACCATTAATGTCAATGCTGTTAGCGAAGATAAAGCATTGGCAGGCAAAGATCGTGTTTTTCAACGTAATCAAGTGACAGAATATAAAAGCAAAAAAGAAATCGAAACTTTCCATAGCCAGTCTGTTTCTGATTTGTTTAATGGAATTACGGGCGTTTATAGTGGCGATGCACGTAATGGTGGTGCCATTGACCCGATTATTCGCAGCGCTTGGGGACAAGGGCGAATTCCTGTGCTGGTGGATGATACGGAACAATCTGTGACTATCTGGCGTGGTTATGCTGGTGTTTCAAATCGTAACTACCTCGATCCTTTCTTAATTAGTTCAGTGTCCGTTGAAAAAGGCCCCAATTTAGACCGCTCTTTGCGTGGCGGTGCGGCGGGAACGGTGCGAATGAGTACGCTTGCCGTGGATGATATTGTCAAAGCTGGGCAAAAATGGGGCGTGGAAATTAAAGCGGAAACGGCGAATAATTCCATTAAAAACCGTGCTTATCCTTATATTTTTGGTGAAGACTATCGCAAAGTGAGTCAGTTAGGCGGTGCGGAATTAGCTGAATGGGCGGCTTTCTTTAAAAGTGATGACCGCCAAGAAGCACGTGCAGGTAATCGTTATAAATTTTTTAACGATAATGCCATTCGGATTGCCGTGGCGACCAAACAAGATAAGTTTGAAGGTTTAGCCGCTTACGCCTATCGTAACAAAGGGAATTATTATTCGGGTGCAAAAGGTGGGCATCGTTATGGTGAAGGGAAACCAATGGCACGAAATGTCAATCTTTACACGGATGATCCTTATGTGCCTTATATTGCTAAAATTTATTATCCAAAATACGAAACGCCAAACACCTCTTATGAATCTAAATCATTATTATTAAAAGGAAAATATCATATTAATGATTATTCCAATGTGAATATGAATTTTAAACAAAGTCATATTCAATATGGCGATATTATGCCCTCTCGCTTAGGTCAGGTTTGGGGCGGCTTAGGCACGGTTTTAGAATGGCCCCTTGCTAACGTAAAACAGAAATCAGTGAGTGTAAATTACGAAATTAATCCTGAAGATAACAAGTGGCTAGATTTAAAAATCGGTGCTTGGTCATTATGGAATAAAACCTTAACCAATACCGCAGGCGGTTCACCAATGGATGTGTTGTTCACTGATCAACAGTATTCAGATATGCGTGCAGATGCAATTAACGAAGCCTATAACGCTGTGGGACCAACCTATATGCAAAATCACCCTGATTGGAATTTTGATTTTGATGATCCTGATTTTCGCAAAGAAGTGGAAAAAGTGTTGGTTAAACTCATGAAAGAAAAAAGTGAGGCTTATTTAAATTCAGGCACAGCAACTCCAAATACGGACGGCATTTTTAATACGCAAAAAGCACATGCCCAATTTGCCCGCGATAACCATTGGGGACTAACCATGAGTAACCGCTTTGAGTTAACCCCACGTCTAAATCTTGATGTGATGGCGAACTATCGCCGTGAAACCCTCGAAACGGACACTGTCTTTGGATTATGGGAAAAATATAAAGTATCAGGTGCAATGTCTGGCACTTGTAGCCCAACCAATCCCAATGCCTGTAAAGTGGGGATCAGTACAGATGCCAAAGCGGCACCCAGAAAAGGCACCCGTAATGAGTTTAATGCAGGTTTCCGTTTTGAATATATGCCAACAGATTGGTTAATGCTTACAGCAGGGATGAAATATACCCACTACAAATCAAAAGATAAGGGATTACAAGAAAAAATTAAGGATATGAGTAAAGAGGCAATTCAAAACCCTTCTGTGATTAAATTAAGTTTATTTAAAGTGAAAGAACTAGAAGATGCGGATAAGGCAGTTGCTGAACGTTATAAAAAAACATATCACCGTCAGGTTGAATTACTTAAACAATTTTATGAAGAGGATACCACTTTTGGTCCTCCCGGCTTGACACCTGAACAAGTTTGTGAATGGGCTGGTTTACCAGCTGGAACCTGTTATTCAACTCTTTCGGATAGACAAGATGCAAAACTCAATGAATTTAAACGGGTAAACAATTTCCCAGAAATATCTGTAGAGGAAAAAAAATTTGAAGAAAAATATTTTAATGCTCAAGGTTCAGGAATGAAATATGATCTTGTTAAAGAATTTTCCTGGTATAGAAATGAATATGGTAATTATCCAGGAGAGGAATTTCCAACCTTTAATGGGGAAATTGATCCTGCTAGTTTGAAAGAATTAGTTGAAAATCCCATTACGGGAAAAAATGAGGAAGTAATCCCTCGCAATTTTGATAGAGCGGGTAAATGGTTAGCTGGAGAGAAAATTTATCGCTATCGACTTGAGGGAAGTGCACAAGGCAAGCATATTCCTCTTACGGATGCTCAGTGGGCAGCTATGAAAAAAGCCGAACGTAAAGCTCACGCTTGGGCACCGTCATTCAGTGCAACGGTATTTTTAAGCCCTAATGCACGGATTTATGCACGCTATGATGAAACCAAACGGATGCCAAGTTTATTTGAAGATACCATTGGTTATTCAGTAGCTGTGTTGACACCTTTCTATAAACGCAAACCAGAACACAGTAAAAATATTGAAATTGGTTATGTACATGATTTACGTGGTTTCTTCCCACAGTTAAGACGGGCGGATATTCGCTTAAATTGGTATAAAAATACCACCAAAAATATTTTTGACCGTGATGTGAATTATGAAATGCGTCAATTTGAAAAACGTATTTTAGAGGGATTAGAGTTACAAGCACGTTATGATCAAGGTAATTTCTTCGCAGATTTAGGCATTAGTTACAATATCCGTAATAAATTCTGTGATAAAGAGTCAGCGATTATTAATAACGACTTCTCTATTCGAGGAAATAGGATCCACCCAGTTTGTGTGAATGGCGGTAACGCCAATGGTTATTTGAAAAATACCATTTTGCCGAAATATAGCATCACTTCAAATTTAGGTATGCGTTTGTTGGATGAAAAATTGGAGCTAGGCACTCGTTTGGTTTATCACACCGATGTCAAAGAAACGCGTAACAAATCCTTATTTGATGCAGGTTTCCCAGGGTATAGCAATGTACCTCGTTGGACACCCGTCTTCTTAGTGGATGCCTATATTAATTATCAAGTGAATAAAAATCTGTTGCTTACGTTGTCAGGCACAAACTTAACGGATCGTTATTATCTTGACCCCATGACAAGATCTTCTATGCCAGCACCAGGCAGAACTTTGAAATTAGGTTTTACCGCATCTTTCTAAAATGTGACAGCAACAAAAATTTTGATAACAAGGGCATGAGTTTGGTATTGCACGGACTTAGCCCTTTTAATTTTAGGGGAGTCATGGACAAAATGTGGAATTTCTATCCATTACACCATCCATTACACTCAGTATATCGACATTATAGAAAAAACATGGCAGATAAACGGACGGGTGTTTTCTCTGCCATGCTCAATGAAGAATGTGGCTAACGCGATTGTTTTTATTGCATTAGCCTCGATGAAGAACTTAACCTTATTTTTTATAAAGATAACTGCCGTCAGACTGGCGAATGAATTTGGCACCATTTTCTAAACGGAGTTCAGCAACACGTCCTTGAGGATTAATGGAAATCTGCACTTTATCGCCAGCTTTGAAACTGCTTAATGCATTGCCTACCCCTTTGGCTTTGGTCATGGCATTGACATCTGCAATATTGAGGTTATGGTTGCGGAAGACTTGCATTAAGCTCACACCTTGAGGCACGGTGAGGGTTTTACTTTTCACGTTTGCTTTGCTAGGTTCGGCATCCACAACGGGAGCAGGTTTTCTTTCCACTTTTATCGGTTTGTGTTCAACCACTTTCGCTTTTTCTTTCACTTTAGGTGTATCAAGTGATTTGGCTTTTTCCACCGCTGGGGCATTCACCACAACAGGGGCTTTTTCCATTGTCGAGGCTTTAGCTTCGATTTTGACACTTTCTCCTTTTTTGACACTTTCAACAGCATGCGGTTTTTCACTTCTCGCCACATTGTCCTGAGTTTGCGTGTTGACAGGTGTATTGTTAGCCGTATTTGTTGAACCTGCTGGTGTTAGAGTTTGAGCAGGTGGCAAGCTAAGGGTATCCGTGTTTTCCGGCACATTCACAGGGGAATTGTTACGATCTTGTGGTGTGGTTAAATTATCCAATACTGTTGCTTCTGTTTCTTGTGATTTATCTAGCGGTTGAAACTGAATAGGGACAGCATTGGTGTTTTGCTGTTCAAAAGATTGTACCGTATGGTTATTTGGTTTGAGCCAGAAAAAGAGAAGTAATAATAAGATGATGGCGAATAACACCACAACAAGACGGCGATGACGTTGTGGCAGCACTTGTAACATTGCCCATGTTTCAGGATTTTTCCAGTTTTTTACTGCTGAACCCTCAGTGGTGGTTTGACTGCTTACTGTCGCTTCAGGGGTAACGGTTTGCGTACTGTTTTGTTGTGCGTTGTCGTGGCTTGGGGTGTTGTTTAGATTGTTGCTTGGGGTACTTTCGTTTTGCATGGTGTTTTCACCTCCAGTTGTCTGCTCATTAACGGCACTGGCTGATAAAGAGGGGGCTTTGTCAGTCTGTGGAATGGACTCGGGATGAGCCTGTTCAGTGGCGTGAGCAGGGGGTTGCGAAACTGCTTGAGAATGCGTTGAACCTAATGTCGGTTCTTTACGCTGATGAGAGGGGGATGCTTGTTCTTTTTTGGCAAACAACCCCTTGGCTTTATCAAACAAAGAGGGCTCTGGTTTGATGTTTTTTTTCGGTGTAATCGGCTCCATGGAATTAAATTCAAGATCTAATTCATTTTGTGCTGGGTGTCGTTCTACTTCTGGCGTTTGTTTTTCTGAATCCACGAGAGTACCTCAATTCTAAATAGCTAACTTGTATGCACGAAAGTGCGGTCAAAATTTTGGTTATTTTAAAGGATATTTGTTTATTTTCCTATGCTGTATACAGGGTTTTATTGGGCTCTTTGGCAATTTCTCTTGCCAGTTTTGGCACCAAATAACCTGAGGTAATACTTTGTAATGTTTTGTAAATCTCAAGGGCTTGCTCATCAGGAAGATAAAAATGGCTTGCCCCTTCCACTTTATCAAGCAAATGCAAGTAATAAGGCAAGATTTGAATACGGAATAGCTTGTCGCTTAATCGTTTCAGAATTTGAGCGTTATCATTCACATTTTTTAACAATACAGATTGATTGAGCAAAACCACGCCAGCATGTTTAAGCTTTAACATGGCATCAGCTAATGACTGATCAATTTCATTCGGGTGGTTAATATGGGTTACCATCACTGTTTGGAAACGACTTTCAGACAGCATTTGACATAATTCAGGTGTGATGCGTTGTGGGATCACAATCGGCAAACGGGTGTGAATGCGTAACCGCTGTAAGTGCGGTATATTTTCTAACTGTTTGATTAACCAAGCCAATTCATGATCTTTTGCCATTAAAGGATCGCCCCCTGAAAAAATGACTTCTTCAATTTCTGGGCGATGGCTAATGTAATCGATCGCTTTTTGCCAGTTGGCTTTGTTGCCTTTATTATCTGCATAGGGGAAGTGGCGGCGGAAACAATAACGACAATTGACGGCACAGCCGCCTTTTACCATTAATAACAAACGGTTATGGTATTTATGTAACACACTTGGCACCACCGATTCTTGTTCTTCAAGGGGATCCGGGCTAAAGCCTTCTGCTTGAATAAATTCATCTGCTGAGGACATCACTTGTAAAAATAACGGATCTTGTGGGTTACCTTTTTCCATTCTTTCCACAAAAGGTAACGGCACGCGTAAAGGAAATAAACGGCGTGCGGTCATGTCTTTTTCAAAATGATCGCTGGGTAAATTTAGGGCGTTAAGTAATAATTTGGGATCAGAAATGGCATTTGCGAGCAGATCAGTCCAACTTTGTTCTTCTCTAATGACTATGTTTTGAGTTAAAATATGCACTTTTAAAAACAATCTTTTTATAACTTGAGGATAATATGGCTACATATACTACCAGTGATTTCAAACCAGGTCTAAAATTTATGCAAGACGGCGAGCCTTGTGTCATTGTTGAAAATGAATTTGTTAAACCCGGTAAAGGTCAAGCATTCACTCGTACTCGTATTCGTAAATTAATTTCTGGCAAAGTATTAGATGTTAACTTTAAATCTGGTACGTCAGTAGAAGCGGCTGATGTGATGGATTTAAACTTAACTTACTCATACAAAGATGATGCTTTCTGGTATTTTATGCACCCAGAAACCTTTGAACAATACTCTGCTGATGCAAAAGCCATCGGTGATGCAGAAAAATGGTTATTAGACCAAGCAGATTGTATCGTCACATTATGGAATGGTGCACCAATTAGCGTAACGCCACCAAACTTTGTTGAATTAGAAATTGTTGATACTGACCCAGGCTTAAAAGGCGACACGGCAGGGACAGGTGGTAAACCGGCTACATTAAGTACAGGTGCGGTTGTTAAAGTGCCTTTATTCGTACAAATTGGTGAAGTGATCAAAGTCGATACACGTTCTGGTGAATACGTTTCTCGTGTAAAATAATGGGAATCTCACAAGGTGAGATAAGATTCCAATTGGTCGATAAACCCATGCTTAGTGAAATAAGCGTGGGTTTATTTTTTTATTTAAAATAATTTTCATCGTCGTTTTTGGATTTAAATGGCTATTTTGGGGGAAATTTGGCGTATTTATTTACGTTTTGGGCGTATTTTCGTTAGAGCAGGCTAGAAAATGTTGCTATACTAGGCTTCGGCTGAATCTCATACGCTATACGGTATTTAGCAATAAATACTCCTTCTGATAACACTGAAATGTGGTTATTGATTTTTCTGATAAAGGTTCCTTATGTTGACTCTAAATTTGCGTACGATGTTATGTGCAGTATGTACCCTCGGAATGGTTTCCCCTGCCTTTGCTCATTCAGAGCATGAACAAATCGGCTTAAAAAATGTATTGCGTTATGCCTTGAATGCCGATCCTAAAATGTTAGAAGCACAAGCGAACATTGATGTTGCCAATGCTCAAACCAATATTTCCAAAGCGAAACATTATCCTGTTCTTTCTGTCGCCAATACTCAAATTTTGACGCAAGATTATAAACACGAGCAAGATCGTCGTCGTTCTACTCCGAGTGTGAAGGCACAAGTGAATGTCTTTTCTTGGGGAGGAATAGAAGCCGCTGTCGAACGTGATAAGCAGAAAGCCCAGTATTTCCTGCATAAAAAAGAAGAAACACGTGATCAAATGGGCAAAGCCATTGGTCAACTGTACTTAAATGCATTGCGTGCGAAAGAGAGTATTGCTATTTATAAAGAGAGTGTGGCTCGTCATCGTAAAATTTTAAAAGATGTTAAGGTGATCGCCTCTTATGATGAAGGTCGAGCTTATGAGATTAAAGAAGCGGAAGCTTTGTTATTCCAAGCGGAATCTTCATTAGCCCATCAACAACGTATTTTGCAGGTGAGTTTAAGCCAACTTAATCGTTACACGCCGAAGCCATTAACGGAAAAAGGCTTGCAAGATCCTTTCAAACAAGAAAAAGCAGATGCCTTTCTTAAACGTTATCGCAACAATGATTTAACCCAAATTCCTACTTATTTGGCACAATTGAAAGAGTTAGAGTCGGCAAAAGCGAATGTGAGTGCCGCAAAAGCCAATCGTTATCCAACAGTGAATTTAGAAGGTAATGCCAATCGTCGAGGTTATGATGTGGCATTAAATGTCAGTTGGAATATTTTGGATTTATCTAGCCAATACGGGGTAGATCATAGTCGTGCAACGGAATTGGTGGCTAGTGCGAAACTGCAAGAAATTTTACTTGAAATCCAAGAGCAAAGCCGTACCGCAGAGATTGATTTAAGACAAAGTGAAAAACGCATTGCTGTCGCCAGAAAACAAATTGCCGCTCAACGTAAAGTATCTCATGACAGAGAGTTGCAATTTAATGTGGCACAACACTCTTTGATTGATGTGTTAAATGCTTACCAAGATCTTTCAGATGCACAAATTGCTGAAGTGAATGCTCGCAATGATTATCGTGAAGCGGCATTACTTTATTTAGTTTCTCAATCTGCCTTACAAAATTGGGCAGACATTGCCACTTTCAAAGTTAAGTGATTGATATCATAGATGAAAAGTATCATTGAACATCTTGCCTTAGCGACCCAAATTCTTGGGTCGCCCATTGCCCCCGAGGCACTCACTGCACAAGTTACCCGTCATACTCAACAACGCATTAATTACACTTCACTGATTGAAATTCTAAAAACTTATGGCTTTGAGAACAGTTTATCTAAACGTTCTTTGTTAGATATTCCTGCTCTTTCTGTGCCTGTTGTGGTGTTTTTACAAAATGATGAAGCGGCGGTGATCTACAAAATTGAAGGACGAGGCGAGCAACGTCAATATTATTTGCGTCAAACCGATGGGTTAAGCAAAGTGTTGACTCAACAGGAAATGGAGCTACTTTATTTTGGGTATTGCTGGTTTATCAAACCAAAAGTAGAAGCCGATATCCGCTCCGAATTACCTGAATATGTGTTGCCGAAAGCATGGTTTTGGAAAGTGATTTGGCGTTTCAAACCCTATTATGTGCAAGTGATTTTAGCCACGTTCTTGATTAACTTTTTAGCCTTAGTCAGCTCATTATATGTCATGAACGTTTATGATCGTGTCATTCCAAATAAAAGCTATGAAACCCTTTGGGTATTAAGCATTGGGGTGGTCTTGGCGATCGGTTTTGAGTTTTTTGCCAAGCTGATACGTAGTCATTTAACCGATATTGCAGGGAAAAAAGCCGATCTCATTATTAGTTCAGCGATTTTTCGTCGAGTCATGGCAATTAGAATGATCGATAAGCCCATTTCTTCAGGATCTTATGCCAATAATTTGCGTGATTTTGAATCGGTGCGTGAATTTATGACCAGTGCGAGTTTACTTGCGTTGGTAGATTTCCCCTTCTTATTGTTATTCCTTTTTGTCATTTATTTGCTCGGCGGTAGCCTTGTTTTTGTGCCGATGACATTAATCCCACTGGTGATTTTAGTGGGCTTTTTGGTGCAACCAAGAATTGCCCGTTATATGAATGAATCCATGCGTGAAGCTTCGCAACGTCAAGGATTAGCGGTGGAGGCGATTGATGGTATCGAAACCTTAAAAGCCAATAATGCCGTGAATTGGGCACAACAACGTTGGGATAAATACACGGCGAAAACCTCAGCCTCACAAATAAAAATTAAAGATTTGAGTGGGTTTGTGGTGAATTTTTCGGTGGCGATGCAACAGTTGAACACGGTGTTTTTGGTGTTGGTTGGGACTTATCTCATTCACAGTAATCATGAAGCAGAACGGATCACCATGGGGGCATTAATGGCTGCGGTGATTTTATCTGGACGAGCTCTTGCCCCGCTTTCTCAGATTGCAGGTCTTGCCACCCGTTTTCAACAAGCACGCATTGCATTAAGCGGCTTGAACCAAATTATTGAACGCCCGATTGAACGTGATCCTGAACGTCAATATGTACGGTTAAATCAAATAGAAGGGCAGCTTGCTTTTCATCATGTTGCCTTCCAGTATCAGCAAGCGGGTCAAAAGGCGTTATCAAACGTGAATTTAATGATTCGTCCAGGGGAAAAAGTGGGGATTTTAGGGCGGATTGGCAGTGGAAAATCCACCTTATTAACCCTTGCTTCAGGGCTTTATGAACCCAGTGAAGGCAATGTGACGTTAGATAATGTCGATTTAAGACAAATTGATCCCAACTATTTGCGTAATCAAGTGGCATTATTAAGTCAATCGCCACATCTTTTCTTAGGCACTTTACGAGAAAATCTAGACATGGCACGCCATGATAATTTTGTGTCTGACCAAAAATTATTAGCGGCATTAAATCGGTTTGGCTTATTACGCATGGTTCAGCATCATCCAAGAGGGCTAGATATGCCGATTGGCTCAAATGGGCAAGGCTTATCGGGCGGGCAAAAACAATTGGTGGCATTGGCACGCATGACCTTAAAAGATCCGAAAGTTGTCTTACTTGATGAGCCAACACATAGCTTGGATCAAGGTTCAGAACAGATTGTATTGCAAGCATTAGGACAATGGCTAACAAACCGCACGGTGGTGGTGGTGACACATCGTCCGCAGGTATTACAGTTAGTCGATCGCATTATTGTTGTCGACAACGGTGAAATCATCATGGACGGCAAAAAAGACGACGTGCTTGCTCGTTTGAATGGGAAAGAAAATCCTAATGCAACGGTAAGCTCGCCAAAAACTGAACAGCAAACCGAACAGCAAGTGAATAGTCTAAGTTAAGCAAGTGGAAAAGTGATATGAAGCAGCCTAATGCAACCAATGAAAGACAAGATCAAGCAAGCAAAACTTTTGTCAAAAGCACCGCACTTTCTCACCATCAACAGGGGCAACAGAGTGAATCTGATGCGACTGAGGCACCTGAGCCTGTTAAAAAAGCGGATTTAATTCTGTTAAATGATCTCAATGCCGCATTGCAAACAGAAAAACATACGGGGTTATTTTCCGTGGTGATACTCATGTTGGCGTTTGCCTTGGTTTTCCTGATTTGGGCGTATAACAGCCCTTTAGAAGAAGTCACACGAGGACAGGGAAGTGTGATCCCAAGTAGTCGAGATCAAGTGGTACAAAGTTTAGACCCGGGTATTTTACAAGAAATGAAAGTCAAAGAAGGGGACATTGTCGAAAAAGGGCAAGTGCTTTTGTTACTTGATGATACCCGAAGTTCCGCCGTATTTCGTGAAAGCCAAGCAAAAGTTCATAGCTTACAGGCTATGGCAGCACGTTTACGGGCAGAAGCTTATGATACGCCATTGCGTTTTTCCGATGAGATTCCGAAAGACATTCAAGAACGTGAAACGGCGGCTTATCATGCAAGACAAAAGTCGATGAATGATGCGTTGGCAAGTTTAACAGAAACTAAACGAATCTTGGATCGAGAAATTGCCATTACTCAACCAATGGTGTCCCGTGGTGTAGTCTCTGAAATTGAACTTTTACGTATGAAACGTCAATCTTTGGAATTAGCACAACAGCTTAACGAACGCAAAAATAAATACACGGCAGATGCCAACAATGAGCTCACCCGTGCAGAAGCGGAGCTTTCGCAAGCAAAAGAAAACATGGCAATGCGTGCCGATCCCCTTGAGCGTACGCAATTAAGAGCCCCTTTGCGAGGTATTGTAAAAAATATCCGAGTTAACACCGTGGGGGGCGTGATTCAAGCAGGACAAAATATCCTTGAAATTGTGCCTCTTGATGACAAATTGATTGTGCAGGCTTATATCAGCCCGAAAGATGTGGCATTTATTCGTACTGGGCAAGATGCCATCGTACGAATTAGTGCTTATGATTATGCGATTTATGGTGGCATTGAAGGCAAAGTGATTCTGATTAGCCCAGATACCTTGCAAGATGATCGTCGTCCAAGTGAGCTAAAATTAAACCCAGATATGGCGTATTATCGTGTGTTGGTGGAAACGACCACCAATAACATTACCGATAAAACAGGACGTAAACTAGAAATCACGCCTGGTATGACAGCCACCGTGGACATCAAAACAGGGGAAAAAACCGTCTTCCAATATTTGGTTAAACCGATTACCCGCATGAAACAAGCCCTCCAAGAGCGTTAAGCAGAGACGGAAAAACATTAAAGGCAAGCCGATGAGCTTGCCTTTTTTACTGGGAGATCGCTTATGCTAAGAAAAAGTGCGGTGTCTTTTTAACAAGTTTTCACATTTCACCTCACACTTGATATTTGCTTTTATCACCAATATCAAAATGCAACGGCATACGCCATTTTTGAATGGCCAACAGCAGGAAGAGTACACCAACAATCAGCGAAATCATCTGCATCGCAAGGTGATGATGAAAAAGCTGAATAAGCCAAAAGAGTGCCACAAATAAAGGTTGAAAATTAAGTAAAACGACACGAAAACAAAAATATTCTTTGTAACATAAGCCGCCTAAAGTGAGTAACGCTGCCCCTAATGCCAGATTTTCATAGCCAAATGCATGGCAAAGCAAGGCAATCCAAGTGGCCATCTGCAAAAGCAGACGGAAGGATTTCATATAAATATGCAAGCAGGCTGCACAACAGGTGGCGGCGACTAACAGACCGAAATAAGCAAGGTGAGGATAATAAGGAAAAAGAAGTGCCATCACGCCTGCGATAACAAAGCCACTACGGTATAAAATTACGGTGAGATAATCCCAACCGTCCATAGGTGATTGAATATGAGGATCTGCCATTATAATGCCTTATTGGTGTCTGTTAAAAATCGAAGTTGTTGCTGTTCATTGACTTCTAAAATGGAGGCGGTTGCCCCCCAATCCCCTAAGACAATGCGGGTAAAGTGCGGGTCAATATGATGAATATTTTGACGATGCGTATGCCCATGAATCATCTTTTTTACCCCAAACTGTTCAAACGTGCGTAACACAAATTCAGGATTAACGTCCATGATGTCGGCTGATTTTTGCTTTTTATCCGCTTTACTTTTGGCACGAATTTTTTCCGCAATCATCAACCGCACTTTTAAAGGTAAGCAAAGAAATAGCCATTGACGCCATTTTTGATGCACTTTTTGGCGGTAACGTTGGTAGGCAACATCGTCAATACAGAGTGTGTCACCATGGCAAAGTAGCACGGGTTCGCCGTAAAGATCGATTAATTGATAGGTGGGTAATAAGTGCATGCCACAAGCTTGGGCAAAGCGTTGACCAAGTAAAAAATCACGGTTGCCATGCTGAAAATAGCAAGGGATACCTTGTTCGCTAACGTGCTTAATCTGTTGTTGAACTTGCTGAATCAAGGGAGAGTTTTCATCGTCACCAATCCAAAAATCAAATAAATCCCCTAAAATGTAAAGGGCGTCAGCTTGTGGGGCTAAATTCTGCATAAAATCACAGAAAAGTTGGGTTAAGTGCGGGTGGTTTTCACTGAGATGTAAATCCGCAATAAAATAGGTTTTTTTCATGGTTCTCATCGTGCTGTTTTTTGCGTAGAGTAGCACATTTTTTATCGGGATTTGTACACATATTCCAGCAATTTCGCTATACTTAGCCAAATTTTTAAAGGAATAGCCATTATGTTGAAATTACTTCGTACCCTGATTGTGGTGATCTGCTGCATTTTAATTTGTGTCTTAGGCACATTATATTCATTTATCCGTTTTAAAAATCCAAGTAATGTGGGGATTGTGGCTCGTTGGTTTGGGCGTTTACATCCCTTATTTGGCTTGGATGTTGAACATCGTTTCCCCAAGAATGTCGATAAACTAGGTCCTTGTATTTATATCGGCAATCATCAAAATAACTACGATATGGTCACCATTTCTTATATGGTACGCCCTCGTACGGTGAGTGTGGGTAAAAAGAGCCTGATTTGGGTGCCGTTTTTTGGCATTTTATATTGGGTGACGGGAAATATCTTAATTGATCGTGAAAATCGAACTAAAGCACATGGAACAATGAATGAAGTGGCTCGCCGTATTCATGCCGATAATTTATCGGTTTGGATGTTTCCTGAGGGCACCCGTAGTCGTGGACGTGGTTTATTACCTTTCAAAACGGGGGCATTTTATGCGGCGATTGCGGCAGGCGTGCCTGTGGTGCCTGTGGTTTGTTCCACCACACAAGGTAAAATTGATCTCAATCGTTGGGATAATGGCAAAGTTATTTGTGAAATGCTCGACCCAATTGATACGTCTGCTTATACCAAAGATAATGTGCGTGAGCTTGCCGCCCATTGCCATGATGTGATGGCAAAACGGATTGCAGAGCTTGATGCAGAAATTGCAAAACAGAGCCAATCATGATGAATGCCCTTTCTCGTCGTCAATTTTTAAAAAAAACCGCCCTCGCCAGTGCCATGGCGAGTTTGCCCGCACCGCTTTGGGCGAAATCTCAGCAAGCATTATTTATTCCACCTTTGATGGAAACACGACGAGGCAGACCTATTTTCCTCAATATGGAAACCGCCCATCATCAATTAGAAGAAGGGAAAATGGTTGATGTATGGGGATTTAATGGACAATATTTAGGGCCGACCATCAAAATTAAGCAAGGGGATTTTGCGAAGTTAAACTATCGTAATAACTTATCTCAGCCCGTTGCCATGACGATTCAAGGGTTACAAGCCTCAGGGGAATTGCTTGGTGGGATTGGACGAGTTTTACACCCTTTGGAAACGTGGTCGCCTATTATTCCCATCACACAGCCTGCTGCCACCTGTTGGTATCATGCGACCTCATTAGCCAATTCGGCTTATCAAACCTATCGTGGATTAGTGGGGATGTGGATTGTGGAAGATGAACAAAGCCGCCGTTCTTCCTTACCGCAAAAATATGGGGTGAATGATATTCCGCTGATATTGCAAGATATTCGCTTAAATAATCAGGGGGTACAATTATTCCAACAACAGCAATCCACATTTTTGGGCAATCGCCTGTTTGTTAATGGGCAAGAAGCCCCTTATCTCAATGTGCCTCGGGGGTGGGTGCGTTTACGTCTTGTAAATGCATCACTGTCTCGAGCTTATGAATTGCGTTTTGACGATGATCGTGAGTTTCAGTTGATTGCTCAAGATCAAGGGTTTTTACCGCAAAGTAAAACATTGCGATCCCTTTGGCTAACACCAAGTGAACGAGTGGAATTGTTGGTTGATCTGAATGAGGGAGAAACTGTCCGTTTGATCGCAGGCGAAAAACGCCATTTCTTGCATAAAGTGACCGCACTTTTTGCCGATGAAAATGAATTATTAGACAATACCGTGCTTGAATTACGACCAGAAGGGTTAGCGTCGGTGTTTAGCAAACAAAGTGAACTGCAATTCCATACGGATGCTGCACAAGTGTTTAGCCAAAAGGTCAGCCAAGAACAGCATTTTCATTTTGATGCGAATACAGGCATGGTCAATAATAAACACTTTGATCCGAAACGGGTGCTGAATACAAAATTAGGCACGGTAGAGCGTTGGATCTTAACGGCGTCTTCACCAATGGGCTTTCGTATTCAAGGGGCGAAATTTGTGGTGGAAAGTCTTGACGAGAAACCCTTAGATCAACGCGTTGTGGCATGGAAAGACAGTGTGTGGATTACGGGTAAAGTACAGATTTTAGTGAAGTTTGATAATGTATCCTCAAATAATTATCCTTTTGTTTTTGGTGCATCTAATCTGATGTTGGCTGACAAAGGCTGTATTCGTTTATTTGTGGTGCAATAATTTGATGTGAGATCGGTCTCTTATTCCTTGAAAGCCAAGGGAAAGAGACCGATTTTTTTATGGGTTATATCTTTTCTAAAATCAGTTTTGCCATCATTTCAATATGTGTCGGCTTGGCATTTAAAGCCGGGATATAACGATAAGAAATACCGCCATTTGAAAGAAAAAGTTCTTTATTTTCCTTTTCAATTTCTTCTAGTGTTTCTAGACAGTCGGCAGAAAAGCCAGGGCAAATGACCGCCACTTTTTGGATATTTTGGCGAGGTGCATTTTCTAAAAACTTGTCTGTGTAAGGCTGTAACCATTCTTCTCGACCAAAGCGAGACTGGAACGCCAATCCCCATTGATTTTCAGTTAATCCTAAACGATCAATAACGGCTAAAACGGTTTGTTTGCAATGTTCACGATAATAATCCCCCATGTTTTCATAACGCAATGGAATACCATGGAAAGAAAACAGTAAATACTCGTCATCATGAAATTCAGCGTTGATGCTCTCTACTAATGCAGTAATATAATCTTCATGTAAGTGATAGGAATGAATAAATGCAAAAGGCAGCATGCCCCGTTGAGTTTTCAGGCTATCGACAAACGCATCAAACACCGCCCCCGTCGTTGAGCTGCTATATTGTGGATATAACGGCAACACCACCACTTTTTCCACCTGTTGTGCAATGAGTTTTTCTAAAGCATGAGGAATGGAGGGATTGCCGTATGTCATGCCCACTTCAATGCAAATGGGGAAATCACGCTCATCGAAATACTGTTGTAACGCCTGTTGTTGTTGGCGGGTAATGGCTAAAAGTGGGGAGCCTTGTTCTGTCCAAATGGAGGCGTAATTTTTTGCAACACGCTTAGCACGTAAAGGCAAAATAATCCCTTTAAGCAAAGGAAACCATTTCCATTTTGGTAAATCCACCACGCGTGGATCGGTTAAAAATTGCCAAAGATAGCGTGAAAGTGCTTTCGGGGTTGGGCTATCTGGTGTACCTAAATTAACTAGGAGTACACCAATTTTTGTTTTATTCATTATTGACCACTGCAAGCGTTAAACGAGAAATACAACAGAGTTTGTTATGTTGATCTTTGATTTCGATTTGCCAAACTTGTGTTTGTTTACCCAAGTGAATGGGCTGTGCTTTTGCCACAACTTGCCCTTGTTTGACGGGACGTAGATGGTTAGCATTAATTTCTAAACCAAATAAAGTTTGGTGTTCTGTTATACAACAAAAACCTGCCATGGAACCAATCGTTTCTGCCAATGCTACTGAAAGTCCACCGTGTAAAAATCCCATGGGTTGAATGGTTCGTTCATTCACGGGCATGCTTGCTTCGAGCCAATTTTCCCCCTGTGCAGTAAAGCAAATACCAAGATGTTCAATCGCCGTATTTTTGCTAAGTGCATTCATTTGTGTAAGATTGATATTTTTTTTCCAAATCATGTTTATTTCAATAAGGTTAATAAGGCTTGTACTGGGTGTTTTGGTTGCCATTTTGCCAATCTTTTGACTTGGCTACGGCATGAATAGCCCGTGGCTAAACAATATTCTGGATTTTTATCTGCGAGTTTTTTCGCCCATGATGAATGATAAATGGCTTTTGACATATCCAGCCGTTTTGTTTCATGCCCAAAGGTGCCAGCCATTCCACAGCATCCCACTTTTTCAATGGTCAGTGTTTGCTTAAAGAGGGCAAAAATCTGTTGCCATTCTTTGCCACTATTGGGCAAGGTTGTTGATTCGGTGCAATGTGGGAATAAATGCCATTGTTGCTCGCATAAAGTGCGGCCTGTTTTTAAAAAGTTTTGTATACGATCTTGCAATTGCTCTTGCTGATTTTTTAGCCATTCGTGCGAGGTAAAAACATGGAAATCACCACGTTGTTCTTTAAGCATCTCTTGATATTCATCTCGATAGCTCAACACAATCGCAGGATCTACCCCCACGAGAGGAATCCCCAGTTTTGCCATGCGGACTAAAAATTCCGCTTGGTTTTTGGCAGTTTTTGTAAAGCGAGTGAGGAATCCTTTGATATGTTGTGCTTTACCATTCGGCTTAAAAGGTAAGAGGATCGGGCGATACCCGAGTTTTTGCGTCAATTCCACAAAATCCGCCACAATTTTGGCATCGTAATAAGAGGTAAAAGGATCTTGTACAATCAATAAAACATTTTGTTTTTCTACCGCACTTAATTTCTCAAGTTGTTCTAATTGTTCACCCTGATAGCCAATTTTGACGAGTTGTTGCTGTAATGAGGGATTGGACAATAAAGGTAAGTCCACAATGCCTAACATTTTTTCTGTGGCAACTTGGGTGAATTTTGTGGACATGAGGGCATTAAACAAAGCAGGCTGTTTTGCCATCATTGGGGCAATATATTCCACATTGGCAATCACATGATCTTTCAGTGGACGTAAATAACGTTGATGATAAAAATGCAAGAATTTTGAACGGAAATTAGGCACATCAATTTTGATTGGACATTGGCTTGCACAGGCTTTGCATGCAAGGCAGGTGTCCATACTGGCTTTCACTTCATGAGAAAAATCATAGTCACCTTGCCATTTTTGTACTGTATTTTTTACTTTATGAATCAGTGAGGTGAGTTTTATTTCTGTTTGTTGGAAATCAAGTTGTTCTGGCGTGATGTTTTCTTGTGCTAACAGACGTAGCCATTCTCGCACCATTGCCGCTCTGCCTTTTGGTGAAAAGAGACGATTTTTACTGACTTTCATTGATGGACACATGGCACTATGCTCATCGAAGTTAAAGCATAAACCATTTCCATTACAATTCATGGCACCGCTAAATTGCTCTTTCATCTTAATAGGGATTTGGCGATCGTGATCGGCACGCATTGGCGATAAAATAGGATAAAGTTCTGCATCGCTTTCTAATGGCGTACAGATTTTGCCTGGGTTGAGACGATTTTCAGGATCAAATAAATATTTAATATAACGTAGTTCTTGCCATAATTCAGGGGTGAAGAATTTTTCCCCATACTGAGAACGCATACCTTTACCGTGTTCCCCCCAAATTAATCCACCATATTGATGTGTCAGTTCGGCAACTTGATCCGAAATCGTTTTAAATAAGCGAATTTGCTGTTTATCACATAAATCTAATGCAGGACGAACATGTAACACGCCTGCATCAACATGACCAAACATACCGTATTGGAGATTGTGATCGTCTAATAATGCTCTAAACTTTGCAATAAAATCTGCAAGGTGTTCAGGTGGCACACAGGTATCTTCAACAAATGGAATAGGTTTCGCTGGTCCTTTGGCGTTACCAAGCAAGCCCACCGCCTTTTTACGCATGGCATAAATTCGTTCAATCGACGTTAAATCAGAACAGATTTGATAACCAATAATGGCATCTTGTTGATTGGCAATTTTTTCATCTAACGCTTGGCAAAGTGCATTGACTTGACGTTGAATTTTATGTTTATCGTTGCCTGCATATTCAACAATATTTAAACCTAGAATAGGCTTTTCCGCCTCTTCTGTGAGCAATTCATTCACTGAGTGCCAAATAATATCTTGTTTGGCTAAATTCAGCACAGTGGAATCGACCGTTTCTACCGAAAGTGCATTGGCTTTCACCATGAAAGGTGCATTACGCAATGCGGCATCAAAGGAATGATATTTGACATTGATCAGGGTGCGATATTGGGGAATAGGGGTTAGATCCAAGGTGGCTTCACAAATAAAGGCAAGGGATCCTTCCGAACCAGTTAAAATTCGAGTTAAATTGAATTCACTTTCATCATGGTTAAACACATTTTTCAGATCATAGCCTGTTAAAAAACGGTTCAGCTGAGGTAGATCTTGAATGATTTGCGAACGTTTTTCTTGGCAACGTTGGAAAATTTGTTGGTGAATATGTTTACTGGTTTGGGTGAATGACTGTGCTGAAAGTGCGGTAGAAAAATCTTGCGTTTTAATGGCTTGCGTATCCAAGATTTCCCCGTTGATCAATACAGCTCGTAAACCCAGAACATGGTCTGAAGTTTTTCCATACTGTAAAGACCCTTGTCCTGAGGCATCGGTGTTAATCATACCACCTAGTGTGGCACGATTACTGGTGGAAAGTTCAGGGGAGAAAAATAAACCATAAGGTTTTAAAAATTGATTCAGTTGATCTTTCACCACGCCTGCTTGCACACGCACCCAACGTTGCTCTACATTTAGTTCTAAAATTTGGGTCATATGACGGGAGAGATCGACAATAATATTATTATTAATGGCTTGCCCATTTGTCCCGGTTCCGCCCCCTCGAGGCGTAAATGTGAGACTTTTATACATATCTTTTTGTGCCAGTTTGGTTAACACCACGACATCCGCTACAGTTTTAGGAAACAAGATCGCTTGTGGAAGCTGTTGATATACGCTGTTGTCTGTGGCAAGGCTTAAACGATCGGAATAGCTTGTGGCGATATCCCCAGAAAAGTGTTGGGTTTTTAAATCATCGATATATTGTGATACAAGAGGTTGTAATTGTGGGATATTTTTCAAACGAGGTAGCATTTTTATCACTCTGTCATTTTAAAATAATAGGTAAATTCTAGGTAAATGTTGTGTAAGAAATTCATCTGAAAAATGAAATTGTCTGCAGTTTAACATAGGCGAAGTCGGTTTAGTTGGAAAATTTTCAAAGAAGCGAGTTTTTATTTTTTGTACAGCAATATTCTACAGATCTTATGTATATTTACCCATATGTTTTCTTTTAAAGAATATTTAGTGAATTAACAGATAAAAATTTGTACAAAAAAATTGATTTTATATTTTGAGGGTAGGATAATAGGCTAATTAAAGTTTCTTTGTTACGTGAAAGAGAAGATGTAAACTGGTATAATTCATGTTGTTTTATCAGGTAAATTTATCTATTTTTATGTAAACACTGAATGGGTTAGGTTAAAAAGAGTTCACATTTAACCTAAAACAGTTTAAGATGACAAAAGAACACAAATTTTGTGTTTCGAATTTCAAATATTATTTTGATATTCGGTTTTAATTTTTAAAGATGACTAAATGATAAGAGGATCATCCAAATGAAAAAAACTGCAATCGCATTGACTATCGCAGCACTAGCAGCCGCTTCTGTTGCACAAGCAGCTCCACAAGCTAACACATTCTATGTGGGTACTAAAGCTGGTTGGGCATCTTTCCACGATGGTTTAAAACAATTTGACAATACAAAAAATAAGGACGGTTTTGGTGTTAACCGTAATTCTGTAACTTATGGTGTATTTGGTGGTTATCAAATCACTGATAACTTTGCAGTTGAATTAGGCTACGACGATTTTGGTCGTGCTAAACTTCGCTTACAAGGTAAAACTGTAGCAAAACACACTAACCATGGTTCTCACTTAAGCTTAAAAGCAAGCTACCCAGTATTAACAGATTTAGATGTTTATGCTCGTGTAGGTGCAGCATTAATCCGTTCAGACTACAAATTATATGGTGAAAATGGTCAAAGAGCTAAAGAACACAGCTTAAAAGTTTCTCCAGTATTTGCAGGTGGTGTTGAGTATGCAATTCTTCCTGAATTAGCGGCTCGTGTTGAATATCAATGGGTTAAAGGTGTTGGTAAATTAAAAATTAATGGTCACCAAATGGATTACTCACCAAGCATCGGTTCTGTGACTGCAGGTATCACATACCGTTTCGGTCAAGGTGCACCAGTAGTTGTTCCTGAAGTGGTCAGCAAAAAATTCACATTAAGCTCTGATGTGACTTTTGCATTCAACAAAGCAAACTTAAAACCTGAAGCACAAAACGTATTAGATGGTATCTACGGTGAAATTGCACAATTGAAATCTGCTTCAGTTGGTGTTGTAGGTTATACAGACCGTTTAGGTTCTGATGCTTACAACTTAAAATTATCACAACGTCGTGCTGATACTGTTGCTAACTACTTAGTTTCTAAAGGCGTAGCACCACAAGCAATCAGTGCAACTGGTATGGGTGAAGCAAGCCCAGTAACAGGTAACAAATGTGACGCTGTTAAAGGTCGTAAAGCTCTTATCGCATGTTTAGCTGATGACCGTCGCGTTGAAGTTTCTGTTAAAGGTAACAAATAATTAGTTTGTTGATTTAATCAGACATATTTTGAAAGGCCTAAACAGATGTTTAGGCTTTTCTTTTATTTAACGGATTTTCTATTAATGAGGAACAGAATATGAAAAAGTGGATTATCTTGATTATTGTCGCGATTGTGGCAGGCTTTACATTAATGACGAGCTACAACGGCTTAGTTAAGGCAGAAACAGAAATTGATTCGGTATGGGCAAATGTGGAATCTTCTTATCAACGTCGTGCTGATTTAATTCCAAACTTAGTGAATACGGTAAAAGGGCAAGCAGATTTTGAGAAAAGCACACTTACACAAGTGATTGAAGCACGGGCGAAAGCCTCGCAAACGAAGATTGACCCCGCTAATCTTTCTGAAGAACAATTAGCCAAATTCCAACAAAATCAAAATGAGGTTGGCTCTGCGTTATCTCGTCTTTTGGTGACAGTGGAGCAATATCCTGCATTAAAAGCAAATGAGGGCTTTATGAATTTACAAGCTCAGTTAGAAGGAACAGAAAACCGTATCAATGTGGCTCGTAATAAATTTAATGAAGCAGCAAAGGTCTATAACCAGAAAGTGCGTCAATTCCCAACCAAATTGGTGGCGATGTTATTTGGCTTTAAAGAAAAACCTTATTTTAAATCGGTAGAGGGTGCGGCAAACGCCCCTGTGGTGAATTTTTAATTAATCACAACTGAGAAAATGTGAAAGATGCTTTTATTTTCCAAAATTCCTATTGATAAACAACAAGTTGAGAAAGCCATTTCTCAACTTGAACAACAGACTTCAGCCGAATTACGCGTTTATGTTGAACAAAAAATCCCGAAAAAGGCTAAAGTGAACACGGGATTTGAAAGGGCATTACAGGTGTTTGATAAGCTTGAGATGCAACAAACAGAAAGACGTAATGCTGTTTTAATTTATGTGGCATGGAAATCTCATCAATGTGCCATTATTGGTGATCAAGGTATTCATCAGTATGTGGGTGACTTATTTTGGCGACAACAATGCGAATTGATGGTGAAGTCTTTTCGTCAAGAGGGTTATACGCAAGGTATCATGGCGGCGATTGAAAATATTGGCAAGGAATTAGCAAATTATTTTCCCATTCAGCCAGATGATAAGAATGAATTGGATAATGAGGTAATTATCAATGGTTAGATGGCTAAAAAGTGCGGTGTTTTTTTTCACTGTTTTTTGCGTAATGCCTGTGTTTTCGGCACAATTTCCTGCTGTGCCGAACCCATTCCACTATGTGAATGATTATACCAACACGTTATCGGCGAAGGATAAAGCCACACTTGAGGCTAAACTGATTGATTATGCACAACAGACCAGCTCGCAAATTGCGGTTGTGATGATTCCCTCAACAGAAGAATATGACATTTCTCAATATGCTTTTGAATTAGGTGATAAATGGGGCGTGGGGCGTAAACAGCTCAATAATGGGGTGTTGATGTTGATTGCCAAACAAGATCGCAATATGTTTATTGCGGTAGGACAAGGACTTGAAGGGGTATTGCCCGATGCATTTTTATCACAATTGATTCGTCATCAAATTACACCGCACTTTAAGCAAGGTGATTATGCACAAGGCATTAGTCTCGGACTTGATTATTTAATCGCCGCAAGTAAAGGGGAGTTTGATGCTAACCAAGCAATAGAAGACACATGGGAAGACTATATTCCCGTTTTGATGGTGGTGATCTTTATTTTATTTGTTTGGTTTGGCAATTGGCGTGCAGTACCTTATATTAGCCCAACCAGTGCACGTTCACGTCGAGGGCGATTTCCTCCTGGTGGCGGTGGTTTTGGTGGCTTCGGCGGTGGCGGATCTGGCGGTGGCTTTGGAGGCGGAAGCTTCGGCGGCGGCGGTGCAGGCGGAAGCTGGTAAATAGTTGATTATGACAGTCGGGTTATTATTGGTCAGGGCTTTTGTGTATGCTACAATAATGCCGTTTCATTACTTTTGAGGATAATTATGGAAACCTTAGATAAAATTAAAAAACAAATCAGTGAAAACCCTATTCTTATTTACATGAAAGGCTCACCGAAATTCCCATCTTGTGGCTTTTCTGCACGTGCGGTAGAAGCACTTATACATTGTAAAGTGCCATTTGGTTATGTGGATATTTTACAGCATCCCGATATTCGTGCTGAATTACCCGCCTATGCAAACTGGCCAACCTTCCCACAATTATGGGTAGATGGTGAGCTAGTAGGGGGCTGCGATATCATTTTAGAAATGTTCCAACAAGGTGAGTTGCAAACATTATTAGCTGAAGTCGCCGCTAAATACGCCCAAGAGTAAAATTTCTGATAAAAACCCGCGGATGTGCGGGTTTTTTGTCTCTCACAATTCTGCATAACTTGCTATAATTCTTGCACAAAATTAACCGCACTTTTAGAGAGTTTTATGTCCTTACAATTCAATTCCGTCGCATTATTACTTGTTGTTTTAACCTTGCTTGGTGTGTTAAGTAATAATAGCTCTGTGACGATTTCTGCCACCATTTTGTTATTAATGCAACAAACGCTATTATCCAAATACATTCCTTTTATGGAAAAAAATGGGGTAACCATTGGGATTATTATTCTAACGATTGGTGTACTCAGCCCATTAGTGTCTGGCAAAATCCAATTACCGAGTGTCACCATTTTTTTAAACTGGAAAATGTGGTTAGCCATCGCTGTGGGGCTACTTGTTGCGTGGCTTGGTGGTCGTGGAGTGGGATTAATGGGGGCTCAGCCCGTATTATTAACAGGGTTATTAATTGGCACTATCTTAGGTGTGGCTTTTGCGGGAGGCATTCCTGTTGGGCCACTCATCGCGGCGGGGATTCTCTCGCTATTTTTAGGTAAATCATAAGATGAAATGAGGAAAAATTGATGAAAAATAAATGGTTATTTATCTCAGCGTTAAGTGGATTTTTTTGCATTGCATTTGGTGCCTTTGCTGCACATGGTTTAGAAAAAACACTTTCACCACAGGCACAAGCATGGATTGAAACAGGCTTAACATATCAAATGTTTCACACAATTGCGTTAATGGCTCTTGCCATGTTGCCGTCTTATTTACGAATAGAAAATGATAAATGCCTGTCTGTGATTGGCACAACTTGGTCACTGGGGATACTCCTTTTCAGCGGAAGTTTATATTTATTAGCTTTAGGTGCGAGCAAAGCATTAGTATGGGCAACACCTATTGGTGGCATTTTATTTTTAATTGGTTGGGCAACATTGGCATATCGAAGTATTAAACATTAAGTGATATGAAGAAAAATTTAAGAAAAACAGCATTTAATCCCTTACAAAAATCCTTGTTATCCAATTTGAATGAGGTAATGAATAAGGATTTTCGCCAGCTTTTCGTGCGAATTAAAGGCATGGCTAATATAAAAAATGAACAAGCACAGCAAGCGGTGGCAGCGGAAATTCAAGCACAAATTGAATTAGCCAAAGTGCGGTTAACTCAACGCAAAAGTGCGGTGAAAAATATTGAATTTCCAGAAAATTTACCTGTAAGCCAACGCAAAGCAGAAATTCAAGCCTTGATTTCACAACATCAAGTAGTGGTAATTGCTGGGGAAACGGGATCGGGAAAAACCACCCAATTGCCTAAAATGTGCTTGGAATTAGGCTTAGGCACGAAAGGCTTTATTGGACATACTCAACCTCGCCGCATTGCCGCACGTTCCGTTGCTACACGAATTGCGGAAGAATTGAAAACGGAACTGGGCGATTGGGTGGGCTATAAAGTGCGTTTTAACGATCAAATCAGTGAAAATACCCTTGTTAAATTAATGACAGACGGGATTTTATTGGCGGAAATTCAGCAGGATCCTTTTCTGAATCAATACGATACCTTAATTATTGATGAAGCCCACGAACGCAGTTTAAACAATGATTTTATTCTCGGTTACCTCAAACAGTTGTTGCCAAAACGCCCTGACTTAAAGGTGATCATTACCTCAGCCACCATTGATGTGGAACGTTTTTCCAAGCATTTTAACAACGCCCCGATTATTGAAGTGTCAGGCAGAACCTATCCTGTTGAAGTGCGTTATCGCCCAATTATCGAAGAAGAAGATCAAGACCAATTGCAAGGTATTTTAAATGCGGTAGATGAATTGCAGGCAGAAGGGCATGGCGATATTTTGATCTTTCTGAATGGTGAGCGTGAAATTCGTGATACCGCCGAGGCATTACAAAAGCAAGATTTAAAACACACGGAAATTTTACCGCTCTTTGCCCGTTTATCTGCACAAGAACAGAATAAAATTTTTCATCCTTCAGGTTTAAACCGTATTGTGCTTGCCACCAACGTAGCAGAAACCTCTTTAACTGTTCCGGGCATTAAATATGTGATTGATCCCGGCACTGCCAGAATTTCTCGTTATAGTTACCGCACAAAAGTACAACGTTTGCCCATTGAACCTATTTCACAAGCCTCAGCTAATCAGCGGAAAGGGCGTTGTGGTCGGGTGAGCGAAGGGATTTGTATTCGCTTGTATTCAGCAGAGGATTTCAATAGCCGCCCTGAATTTACCGATCCTGAAATTTTGCGCACCAATCTTGCCTCCGTTATTTTACAGATGACCGCACTGGGCTTAGATGACATTGATGCTTTTCCCTTTGTGGATGCACCCGATAAACGCAATATTCAAGACGGTATCAAACTGTTAGAAGAATTAGAGGCGTTCCAGTTTGTTAAAACCAAATTCGGTGAAAAACGGCAATTAACCCAAACAGGCAGGCAATTGGCACAATTGCCAGTGGATCCTCGTTTAGCCAAAATGTTGCTGACCGCCGTGAAATATAATTGCTTGCACGAAGTGATGATTATTGTGTCGGCGTTATCCATTCAAGATCCTCGTGAACGACCGCAAGAAAAACAACAATCCGCCGATGATAAACATCGCCGTTTTGCCGATAAAAAATCCGATTTCTTAGCCTTTGTTAATTTATGGCAATTTATCCAAACACAACAAAAAGACTTATCGAAAAACCAATTTCGCCGTTTATGTCAAAAGGATTATCTGAATTATTTACGTATTCGTGAATGGCAAGATATTTATCATCAAATTCGTTTAACTGTGCGAGAAATGGGCTTACCGATTAATTCACAACCTGCGGAATATGCACAAATTCATACCGCACTTTTAAGCGGTTTGCTGTCTCACATTGGGATGAAAGAAGCTGAAAAGAGCCAATATTTAGGTGCACGCAATGCCCATTTTGCTATTTTCCCGAATTCTGTTCTGTTTAAAAAGCAGCCAAAATGGGTGATGGCGGCAGAATTGGTGGAAACCTCCAAGCTTTGGGGGCGAATGCTGGCAGATATTGAGGCAGAATGGATTGAGCCACTGGCAACCCATTTAGTCAAAAAATCTTATGCGGAACCTCGTTGGTCAAAATCCAAAGGGGCAGTGATGGCGGATGAAAAAGTCAGCCTCTATGGTGTGCCCATTGTGGCAAATCGCCCCGTGAATTATGGTTCTATCGATCCGCAAATTAGCCGTGAAATTTTTATTCAATCGGCGTTAGTGGAAGGGGATTGGTTCACGAAGCATTCGTTTTTTCACCAAAATCGCAAGTTAATCAAAGAGATAGAAGATTTAGAACATAAAAGCCGCCGCCGTGATATTTTGGTGGATGAACGCACCTTATTTGATTTTTACGATCAACGAATTGGTACGGAGGTGGTGTCGCAACGCCATTTTGATAGCTGGTGGAAAAAAGCCAGTCAACAAGATCCTGAATTGCTCAATTTTGAAAAAGCCTTTTTAACCAAAGACAATGCAGAGCAAGTCAGCGAACTGGATTTCCCGAATTTCTGGCATCAAGGCAATTTAAAATTCAAACTCACCTATCAATTTGAGCCGGGAACGGAAGCCGATGGCGTTACCGTGCATATTCCTTTACCCTTATTAAATCAAGTGGAGATGACGGGCTTTGATTGGCAAATTCCAGGTTTACGCAAAGAATTAATTATTGCCTTGATTAAATCTTTACCCAAATCCTTACGCCGAAATTTCGTGCCCGCCCCCAATTATGCTGAGGCGTTTTTAGGACGAGCAAAACCCTTTGAAAAACCCTTGTTAGAAAGCCTGATTTATGAACTTCGCCGTATGACGGGTGTCAGCGTTGAGCCTGAAAGTTGGCAATTGGATCAGTTACCCAGCCATTTAAAAATGACTTTCCGAGTGGTTGATGATAAAGGCAAAAAAATAGCAGAATCCATGGATTTAGACAGCCTGAAATTCCAACTTAAAGATCAGGTGCAAGAAAGTATTGCGGCGGTGGCAGACGACGGCATAGAACAAAGTGGCATTCACCTTTGGAACTTCGACAGTTTGCCACAGTGCTATGAACAGAAAAAACGTGGATTTACCGTTAAAGCCTTTCCTGCCATTGTGGATGAAAAAGATGCCGTTGGCATTAAACTGTTTGAAACGGAATTTGAGCAACAAGTGGCAATGCAACAAGGCTTACGCCGTTTATTGTTACTGAATGTGCCTTCACCCATTAAATATCTGCACGAAAAGCTCCCAAATAAATCAAAACTCGGTTTGTATTTCACCCCATTTGGGCGAGTGTTAGAACTGATTGATGACTGTATCGCTTGTGCGGTGGATAAACTGATCGGCGATTTTGGTGGATTGGTTTGGAACGAAGCGGATTTCGATAAACTGCGTGATTTTATTCGTGAAAACCTCAATGAAACCACGGTGGACATTGCCAAACAAGTAGAGCAGATTTTGACCTTAACTTACGAGTTAAACAAACGCTTAAAAGGCAAAATGGATTTCACCATGGCATTTGCCCTGTCTGATATTAAAGTGCAATTGAGTGGTTTGATTTATCCCGGCTTTGTGCAAAAAACAGGTTATGCCCGCTTAAATGATGTGCAACGTTATCTCACCGCCATTGATAAACGTCTTGATAAATTGTTGCAAGATGTCAATCGTGATCGGGCGGCGATGTTGCGAGTGGAACAAGTGAGTCAAGCCTATCAACAGCTACTGGCAAAACTGCCTAAATCCAAACCGCACTCGGAAGAGGTGAAAGAAATTCCTTATATGATCGAGGAATTGCGAGTGAGTTTATTCGCCCAACAACTCGGCACAAAATACCCCATTTCCGACAAACGGATTTTGAATGTGATGAGGGAATTGGGATAACAGTAAAAATAAAAGGCAGAGATTTCTGCCTTTTACATTGATGTGTCATAGTTTAGATAACAAATAAGAATAGTAAATAAAATCCCTCATACATTCTTGTCATTAGCCTTTCGATAATAAGCCAAAGTCTTTCATGATTTCTTTATCTTCCTTATAGGAAAAATCTGCTGCAGATAAATAATCTTTAACTAATTTACTGATATGTTGTACTTTCTTCATCTGTGTTGTCATAAAACCCAGTGGTACGGTAACAGGATAACCTGATAATTTTACGTGATAACAAACCAGTGCAAATTTATCTTCTAAAAATAAGATTTCCGTATTACCTTCTAGAAAGCCTTCACAAAATCCATATAAAACTTTTTCAGAAATGTCTTTAAACTCACGTTTCCAGGTTTGTTTTTCATGCTGACTACATGCAGACGATAAAGGTAAGTACAGGCGAAAATCATAGTTTTTATTTTTTTGTTTATCTACTAGATGTTGAATTTTATCGTGGATTTTTCGCTGTTTTCCCCAATAAATATCGCTTGGTGCAAGCCAATAGAGTTTTTTGGATTGTTTTTTATCTAATTTATCAATAATTTGATTGATTTGTTTGAACAAATTTTCTTGATGATAAATCTGCCCTAAAAAATACAAGCCTTTTTGTTGCTCAAATTGATATTGAATTTTCTTAAACTCAATAACATCAAATCGTCCACCAAACAGCACTTTCAAGGTGTCATCATCGCCAATTTCTTCCATGCTTTTTCGTAATTCACGCAAATTATCGGGATTGCCAAACTGTTCTAATTTTTTCGTAATCGCTTGCTGAATATTGTCTTGATAAATAACACTTTGTATATCATGGCGTTCTGTGGCTTCGCCTGTTTCTGGAACTAACTCAAAGGATTGCGTGAAACGAAAATAATCAGGTGCACCTTTGGGTTCGATGGCATCAATTTTATATAAGGAAATATCTTTTTCATCTAAATTGATGATGTCATCTTCCATCAATTGCAGAAAACGACTTTGGAAAGTTTTTTGCACTATTTCTCTACTTTCGGATAATACTTTGGGGTTAATTTCCAATTCAATGGCTTGCTGGCGGGTTTTGTCGTAATCTTTTTTCTGCAAAAAATTGTTGTCTAACAACTCCATACGATATTCTCCACTAAACTCTTTTAATGTTGGAATTATGGGCGAATCTTGACCTTCATTTTGAAACAATTGTGAGCCTTCGGCAGACAACTCAATCAAACCATCATCTCGCCAAGTAATCCATCTATTTTGTTCTAAGTCCGCAAGGGCAATTTCAGTTTCATGTTGAGTAAATCCGAAATATTGGGCAATTTGTTCAGGTTTGCATGGTGTTACTTTCAGTAAACGCAACAAATATTCACGCACAAATGTTACCCCATTGTCACTCATATAGGAAAACACAATACGAAATCGTGGGGCTTTAACCACAAAATCTATTTGATTGTATGGTATTTTTTGTTTTTTCATTTTTTGGCTCCATTTTTCAGGGTTTTAATAGCGTAATATTGCCGATGGGTTTGTTTTTGCATAAAGCGTAAGACTTTTGCTAGTGGGGTTTTGCTATTTTTGGGTTGTTCCCACACTGCTTTTGCTCCAACAATAATCAGTCTATCCATCGCACGAGACAAAGCAACATTGATGCGGTTTGGTAAATGCAAAAAGCCAGTGCTGTATGTTTTATCGTGGCGAGTCAACGATAAAATAATCACTCGGTTTTCTTTGCCTTGATAACTGTCCACACTGTCAATTTTGACCAGACGGCGGAAACGTTCGCCCCAACTTTTTTGATTAAACATTGTGCGAATGAGTTTTTTCTGTTCGCCATACATACAAATCACACCGATAGCTTGTTCGTTTTTATCTAAACAATGTTGTACAACATCGCTGTTCATAAACGTTTCATCATTTTGGAAACTTTGCAGCAAATTAATAATTTCTTTGGCTTCGGCACGATTAGACAAACTGCCACTTTTACCTTGTTCATGATAAGAATTAGGCAATGAAGTGGTATCCAACCAAGTAACACCGGCTTTTAGTTTTTCTGGCAGCTTCGCGTAAATATTGGGCACATCATTATCGGTTTTACCATTTTCCAAAACATTATTATAAAAACAAGCAGACACCAAACTGCCAATCGCAGGTGCCATACGGTATTGCGTTTTAAGTGTCGCACAGGTCTGTTTACCATATTCTGATTGGAACACTCGTTCAAAATCACTGCCCAATGCTTGGTCTAATTCTTCGCCACGTTTGGAAATCCCCAACCGGCGGGCAAGTGCATTTTTGTGTTCTTCCGAATATAGAGGCGGTAATTGTTTGTGGTCACCGACCAATAAAATGCGTGTGCCTGACTGCATAGCAATCGCCAATTCACTGGAAATTGAGCGCGCAGCTTCGTCTACAATCACCCAATCGTAGATATTGTTTGCAATGCCAATGTGCTTTTGCCCAATGCCTACACAAGTACCAATTACAAGTTGACGAGAACGAGCCAAAAATTCATCATAATTGGTGCGTTCATTGGATAAGGCTTCTAGCATATCTTGGGTTAAATTAATAAGTTTTTCCGCCTGTGTGCTTTCATTAGGTTGAATATTGTATTTTTGATTTAATTCGCTAATCAGCATTGGCAAGATTTCATCAATTTCCACCAACTCACGTATTCCCATTGTTTGGGCTTGTGTTTTGATGCTTTTTTCTAATTTTTTACGTAATTGCTTTTCGTCCTCGTCAATTTCTTCATCTTTTGAATTTTTAACGATTTTGTTGTAGCGGCGAATTTGTGAGCCAATATCAAACAGAATTTCCGCTCGTTCACGCAAATAGCTTTCAGGTAGCCCCATACTACGCCCTAATCCGCAGATATTACCGATTTTATTCACGTCCAATTGTCGGCGTTTTTGTCCGACTAAATTTGGCGAAAATACATCTTCTAAAATCTCAGAGTCCGCAATTTCACGGTTACTGAATCGTACTAGTTGCAAATCTGTCCCCAGGCGTTGGCAGTGTTTACGGATACGCTCCGCAGCCGTATTGACGGCTTCATGCGATTGGCTAACTAATAGAATGTTTCTCACCTTCTGTACATCAAACAGATAATGTACAAAAGCGGCAATAAATTCAGTTTT
Organism: Pasteurella pantherarum; assembly: GCF_049670885.1. Classification (GTDB taxonomy): domain Bacteria; phylum Pseudomonadota; class Gammaproteobacteria; order Enterobacterales; family Pasteurellaceae; genus Pasteurella. The sequence goes on from NZ_CP187173.1 coordinate 513,556, forward strand.
CCCTGTTCCTGGCGGACCTTGTAATAAAGATAATGGACCATTAGAAATCAGTTTTTGGAAAGCCTTACGTTGTGCTTCATTCAGACTGACTCCTTTTTCAGGTTGATCGTAACGCTGAAACTCCTCCTCACTTACTTGAACTTTATATTTTTCAGATGGCAATGCACAATGTTCATCAAAGTAATCGACCAAATCTTTAACCACACTTTCGCCATCTAAAATACGTTGTAAAGCATTTTTACGGCGCTTATAAGAAGCTTTATTTTGTTTGCTTTGTAAATAAATAGGGGTATCAGCTTGAATATTATTTGCCGAATTGGTCAGACTTTTAGATTTGATGTGTAATTCATTCAGCTGGCTTCTTGCAATATCCACTACGCCATATTTAAAGGTTCTTTTACCATTTTCACTTTTGCCAATCGCTTCCACAATTTCATCACGTTTGAATTGATCAATCGGATTGATTTCACCATCATATGGAATATAAATTTCACCGTTTTCAGTTCGTTGAAAAGCTTCGCTAGCCGTAACAGATGGTAATGCTTCAGTTTCAGTATCCAAAATTGCTTGCCAAAGTTTTTGAATACTTGGGCGTTGCTCAATTAGGGGGGCTGAAATTTCAGCATCAACAATTTCGGTTTCAATAATTTCAATTTCTTCAAGATTTTCTTTTTCATGCAACCTGAAAATGTGTTCGTCAATGAATTGATTTAACGTATTTTGAAATGCTTCATGAGAAGCCAAATAATCACTCAACTTATCTAACTTACTGTAATTACTATGAGAAACTGATAAACTTAAAGATAAACTAGTCGCACTTTTCTCTTTGTCTGTTCGGCTAATATGGCTACGCTCAAATAGCGAAATAGCGTGTCTGAAGTTTCTGTCACTAATGGTATAAAACGCTGTAAACTTTCCACCTAAACCAATAAAAGTAATATCTACTTCTTCTTTTGGATATTTTTTACTTTCTTGAAATTGAACAAACAATTCACCATTTTCAGGATAAATTTCAATTGGTAAAAAAGAATCACGCCCACCTACTTCAATGTCAATCATCGGTACGCTTGGTTTTGGGTTGAGCACCTCTTTAAATCTTGCTAATGAAATAAATGCAGTTTGGTTATCTGAATATTCTTGTTGTATCGCTGTGGCAATTTCAGCAAAATTTTCAGATGGCTTATTCCATGGAACACCCAACAACTCACACGCCATTTTCATTACAGCAAAATTATCACGCTGTTTTTCGGTTGAGTGGTTAAATTCAGGCGAGTATTCAGTGTTGAACTGATTTTGCCCATTTGCTGAGAAATCCAGTAAATCCAACATATGGATTTGAAACTCATCGGTGTTTTTTGTTATCAACACGTTATCAGGTTTCAAATCTCCGTGGGCAAAACCCAGACCGTGAAGATGTTCAATATTTTGAATAAATTGCTTAATCAATGTTTTTTTGTGTTCATCAGATAAATTGAGTTGGCAAATATCTTGCCAAGTTTTCCCTTCAATAAAATCACTTACAGTGAATAAACAACCCGATTTTTTAGCAATCCCAAATTCACGGATTTTCGGTACATAATCGGGGGACAATTTAGCTAATTTCGCCATATTCTCCAGCCAATGCAAAACTACTCTAGCTTTTGAACTGTCTGTTTGTGGATCGGAATTCAACCAAGCTTTAACCAATAAACCATTAGAGCGGTAAACTTCTTTTTCACTGGTTTCAACAATAAAATCACCGTCTTCACGATAAGCACGAGAATGATTAATGTCGTGCGTAAAGGGTTCTAATTTTGCAAAATCAAACGAAAAATCCACCGCTTGATTGGGCTTATTTTGATTAAAACTGTCCAAAAATTCCACCGCACTTTTAAAGGTTTTATCAGATAAGGCTACTTGCAATAAATCACAATACCACGCTGTTTCTTCCTTCAGTTTTGCTTTCATATTGGCAATGCTAGTAGGAGAAATCCGCTCCGCCTTGATGATATGCCAAGCTAATACCGCCAGTGAACGCACATCATATTGATAGGGGGTAAGTTTGATATTGCCTGAAAGAGTAAATTCTTTTTTCGCCAAATCGCCCGACACTTCTAAAATTTCACGCACATCACCAACGGTTTGCTCTGATGAAAAATAAGCGGTCGCAAAACTTGATAAGGTAATTTTGTCATCTGCTGATAGCCAAATGCTGTGTTCTCCCAAGTCTCGATGAGCAATGCCAATTTTGTGTAATTGGGAAAATTTGTCTAATAAAAGTTGTACCAATCCCAAACGGTGTTCTTGACTTAAGTTTTTACCACTATATCCGCCCACAAATTGATTAAAGCGTTTTTGTTGTGGAAACAGTTCAAATAAATCAATATGTTCTGCTGTAATTTCACCTTTTTGCGGCATATTTTTGTAATTTAAACAGGTATGGTACAACTCTTTGTTTTTTAATTTTATGTGATTCAATACATCGTATTCACGACTGACCAAACGATAACGCCCATCGGGTGTTTGTGCTTCAGGATGATTGATCTGAGTAAAATCCCAGCGGCGTAATAAGGCTTGGTCTTGGTATTTTTTGTTTTCAGTTTGAGCAAGGTATTCTTGGAAAATATGTTTCGGGTGCGAAAAAATAGGTGTGTCTTCAGCAAAATAGCCGTTAATGTTTATGGATTTGGGTTTGATGGTATCTGTTCCAAAAATTTTTTTATCAAAAAGGTCAAAATCTTTATTTAAGGTTTTGCTATTTGGGTGTGGACGGAAACGCTTGTTAAATTCGTGTTCGTTTTTAAGTTTTAGAAAATTCGTCAAAGTGAGCACGTGTAGTTTTTCATTTTCGGGCAACTGACTAAAATCAGCATTACCTGTCATTACAACCAAAAAATGTACCTGTGGGCGCAAGCCTTTATTGGTAAATTTTTGTTTGAATTTATCTAATTTCTTTTCTAGTAAATGTTGCTTATTTCGTGTAATAGAAACAGGCGAACGCCCCATATCTCTATTATTTAAATACCATTTATCTTTGTGAGATGTAATTTGCCCATTCCAATGCTTTAATTCCACAATCAAAACATTGCAATGTGTAATAATAACTAGATCAAATTCTCCTTCTTTGCGTTCTTTTACATCTGCAAAGCGAAAACCTGAATAGCCTTTCCAAGGGAAAATAGATTTTAAAGCACTTAATGCTTCAAACCCTTTTCCTTTAGAGGACAGATTCATGTTTCTAGAATCTTCAGAAAAAGCTTGCTTGATTTTTTCAATCGCTTCTATTTCATGAGCAGTTAAACCACCGCCCCAATCTTGAATTTCCATAGGTAATTCCTTTTATTTTTGAGTATTTATTTTTATTTAAGATAAATAATATCTATTTAAATGTATTTATAAAATTAAACAAGATATATGTTGCTTTAGTTTATCAAGATTTTGTATAAAAAACAGGTTATGTCAGATTAAATGATGTGCAGCGTTCTCTTGCCGTCACTGATAAAGGTCTTGATAAATTGTGAAAAGATGTCAATCGTGTTTTCATGCTCGAAATAACGGATTGACACCATTACTGATAATGCTTAAAAGGCAAGCTGATTACACCAAGTTGGTTTTGGAGAGCAAGGATTTTTCTCATCACTAAGTTGGGTGTGCTTTTCGTGTTTGCCTTTTTAGCGTGGATATTACAGTGAATAGTGTGTTAGGCGGCAAATGCCATTTTTCGTTTAGGTTTAATTTGATGAATGGTGTTGGTGACCGTACCGATGACGGGTAAATCTAACCAGTGATTGGTTTTAATATTTTCTTGTGTTGAATCTAACGAAAAGAAGATGTATTCATGATTTTGATGAATCATAAATTCATAAATCTGAAATTGTCCGTTGATTTCTAATACGATGAGATCGCCAATGGATAATTGCTCATTTTTCTCTACCACTAAGATATCATCGACTTCAATGCCCCATGCCAACAAATTAGGGTTGGTTACACGAATAAAGCATGTTTGTTGTGGGCGTTTGACACAGTAGAGGTTTAGGTCAAGTTTTTTACTAAAATTGAAGCCAGTGTGTTGGCTATCGTCATAGTAAGGTGTATGACGACAGGATAATGAATGCTTATGAGTCGGCAATTTTTGTGTGGCAGAGTTCATCATCTTCTCCTCGTAATAGAATAACTGGTTATTTATACAGGTGTAAATATACTGAGTTTATATACAGTAAGTCAAGTCTTGCATACGAAAAAACATACTTTTTTTGATCATAAAGCAAACAGTGATGATGAGAAAAATGGATGTCAATTAATCATATTTAAAAAAACACCTTAAAAATAAGATTTTTTCTAAGTATTGAGCCTAAATTTACGCTATAAGATTAAAAAAAGCGATAAAAAGTAAAAATTAATATTTTCTTTACTTAAGATTTAAGCTATCTTTAATTTCGTTTGGGGGATCAAATTTTTGATCTGAATATTTACAGCAACTTTTGCACAACATCTCGTGATTAAATTATGAATACATCTCGTTTGTTTGCCTTCTTCTTTCAAGGCAATTTAGTTAAGCGTATTTTTATTGGCCTTATTTTGGGCTTAATTGTTGCGCTCGTTACACCTACACTACAACCTATTTTAGGCTTTAATCTGGCTGAAAAAGTCGGGGTTCTCGGTACGATTTTTGTTCGCTCTCTTCGTGCGGTTGCACCAATTCTGATTTTTGTTTTGGTGATGGCAGCGATTGCCAATAAGAAAGTCGGATCGAAAAGTAACATGAAATCGATCATCCTGTTATATATTTTGGGAACTTTTTTAGCTGCTGCTACTGCAGTTGTTGCGGGTTTTTTATTCCCAAGTCAGGTGGCGTTAGCCAATCAAGAAGATATCACCTCTGCACCGCAAGGTGTAAGCCAAGTGCTTTTAACGTTGGTCTTTAACCTCGTTGATAATCCATTAAATGCTTTATTCAAAGCAAACTTTATTGGTGTGTTAGCTTGGTCTATTGGTTTGGGTTTAGCCTTGCGTCATGCTGCAGAAAGCACGAAGGTCATGATTTCGGATTTGGCTGAAGCCGTATCAAAAATTGTACATGTCATTATTTCTTTCGCACCAATCGGGGTATTTGGTTTAGTGAGCGAAACCTTGGCAGATAAAGGTTTAGCCGCATTAGGTGGTTATATTCATTTATTGTTGGTGTTGATTGGTACCATGTTGTTTGTGGCATTTGTGATCAATCCAATTTTAGTCTTCTGGAAAATTCGCCGTAATCCTTATCCATTAGTGTGGACATGCGTACGTGAAAGTGGCGTAACTGCATTTTTTACACGCAGCTCGGCAGCGAATATTCCAGTGAATATTAATTTAGCGAAACGTTTAAATTTAGATGAGGAAACCTATTCTGTGTCAATCCCATTAGGGGCGAGTATTAACATGGCAGGTGCAGCCATTACTGTGACGATTTTAACTTTAGCAGCAGTGCATACATTAGGTATTGAAGTGTCTTTCTTTAGTGCGTTGCTATTAAGTGTTGTGGCGAGTGTGTGTGCTTGTGGTGCATCTGGGGTTGCGGGCGGTTCATTGTTATTGATTCCATTAGCTTGTAGCTTATTTGGGGTTTCAGATAGCATTGCGGCTCAAATGATTGGGGTCGGGTTTGTAATTGGTATTTTACAAGACTCTACAGAAACGGCACTTAACTCTTCGACAGATGTGTTATTTACAGCTGCCGCCTCTATTTCCGAACAAAACAAAAACAGTTAATGCCCAAATGCCTTTTTTAAAGCGGATTTCGATCCGCTTTTTTATATCCTGCTGAAGGCTGTATAAGAAACAAGATTCTTATATACAAAGTGCGGTCTAATTTGCTAGACTTTCCTGAGTTATTATTCAGCAAGGAGAACTACAATGGACTTCATCAACGGCTTACCAATTGCCACTCTTTTCTTCATCGTACTTGTGATTTTTGTCTTGTACTCCACCATTAAAACCGTTCCTCAAGGGTATCATTGGACCATTGAGCGTTTTGGTCGTTATACCCGAACATTAACGCCTGGTTTGAACTTCGTTTTACCCTTTATTGATCGCGTGGGTCGCCGTATTAATATGATGGAACAAGTTTTAGATATTCCTTCCCAAGAAGTGATTTCTAAAGATAACGCCAATGTATCTATTGATGCGGTGTGTTTTGTGCAAGTGATTGATGCACGTAATGCCGCTTATGAAGTCAATCATTTAGAACAAGCCATTATTAACCTTACGATGACCAATATTCGTACGGTGTTGGGTTCGATGGAATTAGATGAAATGTTATCGCAACGAGATTCCATTAATAGTCGTTTGTTATCCATTGTTGATGAGGCGACTAATCCTTGGGGCATTAAAGTGACCCGTATTGAAATTCGAGATGTTCGCCCACCGCAAGAATTAATTGCAGCAATGAACGCACAAATGAAAGCAGAACGTAACAAACGTGCCGATATTTTAGAAGCTGAAGGGGTACGTCAAGCGGAAATTTTACGTGCAGAAGGGGATAAACAAGCCCGTATTTTGAAAGCCGAAGGGGAACGTCAAGAAGCCTTCTTACAAGCAGAAGCCCGTGAGCGTGCAGCCGAAGCTGAAGCACGTGCAACACAAATGGTTTCCGAAGCGATTGCCAGCGGGGATACCAAAGCCATTAACTACTTTATTGCTCAAAAATACACAGAAGCCTTAAAAGAAATTGGCGGAGCGGATAATAGCAAAGTGGTCTTAATGCCATTAGAAGCAGGCAATTTAATTGGCTCAATTGCGGGTATCACAGAATTATTAAAAGGCGAGCCAAAAGCATAAACTGCGTATCAGGAGGTGAAATATGGAATGGTTTTCCACGTGGGGCACTTGGCATTGGCTCATTTTAGGGTTTGTTTTACTTATTGCTGAACTGTTAATACCTGGTGTTTTCCTACTTTGGTGGGGGCTATCGGCAGTGGTGATTGCCGCTGTCATGGCTTTATTGCCGAATGTATCCTTAACAGTCTTGGCGATCAGTTATGCCATTCTTGCCATTCTTTTGAGTGTGGTGTGGTGGAAGTATCAACACAATAAAGATCAAACCGATCAGTTACATTCTTCATTAAATCAGCGTGATCATGCCATGTTAGGGACAAAAGGGAGCGTGCAAGAAATTGCGGCAAATGGCATTGGGCGTGGTCATTTTGGCGATACCACTTGGCGAATTCAGGGGGCTAATTTACAGGTTGGCGATCTGATCGAAGTTTACCAAGTTGAGGGTATTACATTAAAAGTGAAAAAAGTGGATTAAATGTTATGACGCATCTCATTATTTTTGCACATCCAAATAGCCAAACGAGCTTTAACCGAGCCATTTTGGATAGTGTTGTACAAGCAAGTCAACAGTTAGGCGTACACACAGTGGTACGTGATCTTTATACGCTGAACTTTGATCCCATTTTATCTTGGGAAGAGATACAAGCGGTTTACCAAAATATCGTTCCAGCAGAAGTCAAATTTGAACATCAATTGATTGAACAAGCTGATTTAATCACCTTAATTTATCCATTATGGTGGATGGGTTTTCCAGCGATTTTAAAAGGCTATTTAGATCGTGTGTTAAGTCATGGTTTTGCGTATAAAACCGAAGACGGACAATCGGAAGGCTTATTAGGTGATAAGAAAATGCAACACTTTATCACCATTGGCAATAACGTTGAGCTGTATCAAAAAATGGGCTTTGCACAATCGCTTAAAGATTGTTTGGTGGATGGCTTATTCAATTATTGTGGTATTACCGACATTCAGCACGAATTGTTTGGGGATATTCATTTGATTGACGATCAGGCACGCCAAGTCATGTTGCAACGGGTAAGTGAGAAAACTTGCGAAAATTTAACCGCACTTTTAGCCAAAAAACATGACAACTGAAAAACAACTTAACCATTTTTCCATGATAAGTCGGCTGTTCGGGAATTTGTTTTACCGAACACCGACTGACCCTATTTTAGCCAATGTATTTGCTTGGTTACAGCAACAAGGTCTTCATGCTATTTGGGCATTGGATATAGACACGCAAAGTCAACAAGCCATTGATAGTGTTCAGATGCCATTAGATTTAAAGGCGTTAGCCAAAGAATATGACAAACTGTTTAGTGGTGAGTCAGCGTTGGTGAGTCCTAAAATCAGCGATTATGGTATTGACGTAGAAGCCTTTGTTCAGTTCAGACAATGTCGAGGAATGCCTGCACTAGAAAGTGCGGATCATTTTGCCTTACTTTTATTAACGGCGTCTTGGATTGAAGATAACCTTGATTCTGTGGCGGCTCAACATCAGCTCTTTGAGCAATTCTTATTACCTTGTGCCAGTAAATTTCTTGCTCAGGTGGAAAGTAAAGCCAGTTTACCTTTTTACCGTGCGTTAGCCGTGTTATCAAAAGAGATTTTGGCAGCCATGGCGGACGAGCTTGAAGAAGCCTGTGAGCAAAGTGAATAACCGTTTTCGATAATCAAAAAGCAACCTTTCCATGATTGTGCTAAAAAGCTAGATAAAACTTTTACTTGATTAGCAGAGGTCATCTAGGTTGCTTTACTTTTTTTCCATGACACCTTTTCCAAAATTGACCGCACTTTTTCCATGCCAGATTTATGGCTCATGCTTTTCATCGTATAGACTCGGTTGATTTTCATCAGGACGTGTCTTAAAGCGGCGATGTAGCCACATATACTGATCCACCCCTTTCATGATTTCTGTTTCTACCACTTGATTCATACGAATTGCAATGCTGGTTTCATCGGTAATATCCGAAAAATCCACTGGTGGCGAGATTTTTACCGTGTAGCCAGAACCGTCAGGATTACGTAATGGTGCAAAAGGGATGACTTTGCTCGTAGGGGAGGATTTTAATAAATAATAACTGCCTGTTGTGGTTGCCGCATCGGGTACGGCAAAAAACGGCACAAAGACGGCATTTTTTCGTCCATAATCATGGTCTGGTGCATACCAAATAATTTCGCCTTTACGCAAGGCACGGATCATGCCACGTAAATCTTTACGATCCAACATATCTTTATTGGAGCGTAAACGCCCTTGCACTTGTAGCCAGTCCATCAATGGATTGTCATTCGGGCGATAAACACCAATACCTGGTTGATGCAAGCCCACAATGCGAGCCCCCAGCTCTAAAGTGAGGAAATGTACCCCGACAAAAATCACCCCATCTTGTTTATATTCTTTTAAATATTCGAGGCCTTCGATTTTTGACCATTTTTTCATTCGTTTATCAGACCAAAACCACGCCATGCCAGTTTCAATAATTGCCATGCCAGTGGCTTTTAAATTGGCTTGCAACACCGCTTCTATTTGTTCATCCGAATAATGAGGGAAGCAAAGCTGTAAATTTCGGCGTGCAATTTTAGCACGGCGTTTTCCCACTTTTGACTTGGCTAATAACCACCCCAATCCGTGACCGAGTCGATACAACACGGGGTAGGGAAGACATAAAATTAAACGCCATACTGCCACGCCTAACCAAAATCCCCAGTGTTTTGGCTTTAAAAATGCTTTTTGAAATGTTGGGAGTTTTTCATTTACCATAAAAATAAAATTCATTGTTCAATGCAATGCCCTTGGCAACAAACATCACAACGGGATCGTGTCACTCACCGTGTGGATTGCGAGGGAGGAGTATATTCCTTGCATGATTAAAAAGTGCCTTAGTGTAACGGAATTTTTGGGAAATAGCATTTCTCCTATGCTAAAATTAGCGAAAATTTTTACCAAGAGAGAAATAACATGTTTCAATATTCCGCAGAATTTCAACAAGCAAAAGTATTGGTATTGGGCGATGTGATGCTTGATCGTTATTGGTTTGGTGCGACCAACCGCATTTCCCCAGAAGCCCCCGTTCCCGTGGTGCGTGTGCAAGATCACGAAGAACGTGCAGGTGGTGCGGCTAACGTGGCAATGAATATTGCCTCCCTAAATGTGCCTGTCAAATTATTGGGTTTAACAGGGCAAGATGAAGCAGGCTCAGCCTTGAATAGTTTGTTATCTAAAAGTCGTATTGATTGCGATTTTGTGCAATTACACAGCCATCCAACGATTACTAAATTACGTATTTTATCCCGCCATCAGCAATTGTTACGTCTTGACTTTGAAGAAGATTTCCAAAATGTTACCAGCGAGGCATTATTAGACAAATTAGCTAATGCGGTGCAAGGGTTTGGTGCCTTAGTGTTATCAGATTACGGTAAAGGCACGCTGAATAAAGTGCAACAGATGATCCAAATTGCACGTCAAGCGAATATTCCCGTGTTAATTGATCCGAAAGGAACGGATTTTGAACGCTATCGTGGGGCAACGTTGCTCACGCCAAATATGTCCGAATTTGAAGCCGTGGTGGGGAAATGTGACTCTGAAGAAGCGATTATTGAAAAAGGGTTAGCGTTAATTGAACAGCTTGATTTAACGGCGTTATTGGTGACCCGTTCTGAAAAAGGCATGACTTTATTACGCCCAAACCAGCCAGCTTTCCATTTAGCCACAGAAGCCAAAGAAGTGTTTGATGTGACAGGGGCGGGGGATACAGTAATCAGCGTGTTGGCAACGGCATTAGCAGATGGGCGTTCTTTTGAAGAAGCCTGTTATTTAGCCAATGTGGCAGCAGGGATTGTGGTCGGTAAATTAGGGACTTCAACAGTGTCTACGGTGGAATTAGAAAATGCTATTCATGGTCGTTCTCACTCGGGATTTGGTATCATGACGGAAGATGAATTAAAACAGGTGGTTGCCCAAGCAAAAGCTCGTGGTGAGAAAATTGTGATGACCAATGGGTGTTTCGATATTCTTCACCCTGGTCATGTGTCTTACCTTGAAAATGCTCGAAAGTTGGGGGATCGTCTGATTGTCGCAGTAAATAGTGATGATTCAGTCAAACGTCTAAAAGGTGAAAGCCGCCCAATTAATGATCTCCAATCTCGCATGGCGGTATTGGCTGGGTTGTCTTCCGTTGATTGGCTTGTCCCATTTTATGAAGACACACCACAACGCTTAATTGCAGAAGTCCTACCCGATTTATTGGTTAAAGGGGGCGATTATAAACCTGAAGAAATCGCAGGCAGCCAAGAAGTTTGGGCAAATGGTGGCGATGTGCGTGTGTTGAATTTTGAAAATGGTTGCTCAACCAGCAATGTGATTAACAAGATCCAACAGTTGAAAGCGTAATCAGGTGTGGATTCTCTCAGATTGAGAGAGGCTGACAGCAAAAGGGCAAACGCTGATGTGTATCAGGTGTTTGCCCTTTTGGGTATTTGGGGATGGATGTTGATAAGCCATATTTTTGCAAAATTCACCGCACTTTTTTGTACGGGGTTTCGTACTGATTTTTGTGCGAGTTTAGTGCTGGATTATGTTTATCCCAGCTGTTTCAACAATTGCTCAATCTGTTTTAATCCATTTAACCTTGTGCTGCTTAAACGTTGTGCAATGCCTAATTCAGTGAAATAAGCCGTTAGATCAAAGCCCTTGAGCTGTTCGGCGGTTTTGCCATTAATTTCTTGCAATAAAATCCACAGTAATCCATTGATAATCCGTGCTTCGCTGTATGCTTGAAAGGTAAAAGTGCGGTCATTTTCCTCATGAATATGAAACCAGACGTTAGCTTCACAACCTAAAATCGGTTGCATTTCAGCCAGTTGTGTTTCTGAGGGCGTGGGCAGTTGTTTTCCCCCTTGAATAATCAAGCGGTAACGTTCTTCCCAATTTTTAGCGTTAAGTAATTGTTGTTTCATCATTTAATCTAATAAAGCTAATGCCTTGTCAAGGGCATGGAAAAAGGTATCGACATCCTCTTGTTGGTTATAAGGGGCAAAGGAAAGTCGCAAGGTGCTACGTTGTCCTAAACGGGCGAGATAGGGCTGTGCACAATGTTCTCCCGCTCGTAAAGCAATATGTTGTTCAGCCAATAGTGTCGCAAGATCGGAGGTGGCGATGCCGTTAAACACAAAACACACCACACTACTTGGCTGAGGCGAGCGAAATAACTGGCAGTTTGGATAGGTGGCTAAGCGTGCTTGACATTGTTGTGCAAGGGCAACCGCATGTTTTTCTGCTGCCTCTAAATCCCATTGTGCTAGCCAGCCTAAAACCGCATTAAAGCCAATTACGCCTGCAATATTGGGCGTGCCTGCTTCCAAACGATAAGGTAAATCTGCAAAACGGATTTGTTGTGCCGATACGTGAGCGACCACTTTTCCACCGTATAACGCAGGTTGAAGTTGTTCCAGTGCATGGCGTTTGCCACTTAATACCCCAAGCCCATTTGGTCCGTAGAGTTTGTGGGCGGAAAAGGCGAGAAAATCCGCATCTAAAGCTTGTAAATCCATTGCCGTGTGGCTAATGGCTTGTGCTGCATCCACTAATACCCAAGCATGGCTATGTTGTCGAATGTGTGTGATTAACCGTTTAATAGGCTGTGCGGTGCCTGTTACATTGGAGACGGCATTTAGTGCAACCAACAGGGTGTTTTCATTGAGGGTATCGATTAGGGTTTGTTCTTCAATGAGCCATTGATCGTTGATTGGCAAGATATGTAACTTAGCCCCGTATTGACGAGCTATTTCAGACCAAGTGACAAAATTAGCATGGTGATCTGCCTCACTAATGATGATTTCCGAAGTGGCATTCAGTTTGTGAGCTAAACCGCTCGCCACTAAATTGATTGCTTGCGTGGTGCCAGAAGTCCAAATAATGCTTTCTTTCTCTTTGGCATGAATGAACGTTTTGACTCGCTCACGTGCTTGTTCAAAAAGTGCGGTCTGTTTTTCATCATATTGGCTACGATGAACCGACCCTGCCGATTGGTAAAATGCCATGGTTGCTTGAAGTAATGCATGAGGCTTTAATGCTGTGGCTGCACTGTCGAGATAGGTCACCGCATCGGGTTGTTGAAAATACGGGAAATCTGCACGGAATGCTTGAGGATCAAATGCCATTATTGTGTTCTCTTTTGTTTACGCCATTGTTCAGGCGGAGTAGGGTGCGGATCTTGCCAAAGCCCTAATTTTTTCTGTTTGGCTTGTTGTTGTGCCTGAAAGTATGCGGGGGTTTGACTATACTTGTCGTAGACCCAAGCCATGCCTAACTTTATCATGGTTAAATTAATATTGGTGCCTTGTTGATCATACACCGTAGCTAGGGTACGTTGATAACGATCATAGCCTTTAATCACCAGTTTGACGGGTTTTTTATGCACTAATTGCCCCAAGGTTTGGCGGGCTTTGTTACCAAAAGCTTGGGCTTTTTCGGGGGCATCAATTTCGGCTAAACGCACAGGTAATTGTTTATGATTGTTTAACAGGCAAGTGAACGTATCGCCATCAGCAATGCTGACCACTTGACAATGTAGCGAACGATGGGCATTCGCATGAAAAGCCAAAAACAGACAACATGCCACCATGATGGTTGATTTCTTAAACATCTTGAATTAAATCCTTCTAAAATTGCGGTATTCTACCGAAAAACTAACAAAATTGAAAAAATGGGAGTAAAATATTGGCTCATTTTTATTGAGATGACGCGTTGTTGTCAAATACATGGGAGTAAAAATGACTAGAAAAATCTTTGAGTTATCTCGTTCTTTGTTGATTTTATATGCCATGCTCATGTTAGGTGGGCAAATTGCACATTGGGTGCCAGTGGGGATTCCTGCCAGTATTTGGGGTTTATTACTGTTATTTTTGGGGTTAACTTTTCGGATCATTAAATTAAATTGGGTATTTGCTGCATCGAATTTATTGATTCGTTATATGGCGTTACTGTTTGTCCCTGTCAGCGTGGGGATTGTCAAATATGCTCATATCTTACTGACACAAATCAAAGTCTTGTTATTGCCTAATATTATCAGTACCTGCATTACCTTAGTGGTGATAGGTTTTCTTTCGGATTATCTCTTTTCATTGAAATCTTTTTCTCGATTAAGAAAAAAAGTCCTTAAAAAACAAAGAGGAAAAGCAAAATGAACGTGCTTATTTATCTCTATTCAGCCTTAACCCTTGCAGCTTTTGTATTTGCCCTTGAAATTAATAAACGTTGGAAATCCTTATTATTTAATTCCTTTGTCTTAACCGTATTGATTTTATCCGCCATTTTATTGATCGTTCAGATTCCGTATGAGCAATATATGCAAGGTAACGCCCCTTTAAATCATTTATTAGGTGTGAGCATTGTGGCATTAGCCGTGCCTTTATATGAGCAACTGCGTCAAATCAGCCAGCGTTGGAAAAGTATTTTATTTATTACCTTGTCAGCTTCTTTATTGTCCATGTTTTCAGGGGCAATATTGGCGTTATTATTAGGTGCGAATCCCGAAATTGTTGCCACCATTTTGCCTAAATCCGTCACCACCCCTATTGCCATGGCAATTTCAGAGAGTTTAGGGGGGATTCCTTCCGTGGCAGCGGTCGGCGTGATTATCGCTGGTTTGCAAGGATCGGTGCTCGGGTTATTGGTATTGCGTAAATTAAATATTCAACACTCGGAAGCATTAGGTTTAGCCATCGGGTCAATTTCCCATGCCTTAGGCACCGCCAGTTGCATGGAAAGCGACCCCAAAGCAGGGAGTTATAGTTCGATAGCCTTGGTATTATGTGGCATTATGACATCGCTTTTAGCCCCCATTATGTTTAAATTGGTTTACTTTATCGCGGCATAACATCATATGAAAAATCAGATTCATCCCAATTGGCAGGCTCGTTTTCTGACAGATCCCCCGAGAGAAAAAGATCATCGCCCTCCCTTTCGTCGAGATCGTGGACGCATTTTACATTCCGCCGCTTTTCGCTGTTTACAGGCAAAAACGCAAATTCATGCCATTGGGGAAAATGACTTTTATCGCACCCGTTTAACGCATTCCTTAGAAGTGGCACAAATTGGCAGTAGTTTAGTGTCGCAAATGAAATTCAGTGAGACATTTACGCATTTATCCCAACAACTTTCTGTTGAAAAAAGTGAGCTACAAAAACACCTCAAAACCTTGTTGCCGAGCAATGATCTCATCGAAAGCCTATGTTTTGCTCATGATATTGGGCACCCTCCTTTTGGGCATGGTGGAGAAGTGGCTCTCAATTATATGATGCGAGAACACGGCGGCTTTGAGGGCAATGCACAAACTTTCCGCCTGCTCACTAAATTGGAGCCTTACACCGAAAATGCGGGCATGAATTTAACCCGTCGTACAATTCTAGGCATTGTGAAATACCCCACGATTTTGGATCTGTCTTCTGCACAATATGCCGAGCTTCCCTTCGCCTCTCATGGCGATCCTCGTTATGTGAAAATGAATGCTTGGCGTCCAGGGAAAGGGCTTTTCCGTGATGATTTAGCCATGTTTGAATGGTTGCTTGAGCCCTTGTCTGCAAAGGATCGGGATCTATTCGGGCAATTTAAAAAAGTGCGGTCAAATCCTGAAGAGATTTTGAAAACCCGATTTAAATCTTTAGACTGCAGTTTGATGGAACTGGCGGACGATATTGCTTACGGTGTGCATGATCTAGAAGATGCGATTGTGGTGGGCGTGGTGAATTTACAGCAATGGCAACATGCCTTACAGGCACTCAAAGCCTGCCCGTCGGCATGGATTCAAAAAAACATTGATGACATCACCGAAAAGCTGTTTTCCGATCAACATTATTTACGCAAAAATGCCATTGGTGCGTTGGTGAATTATTTTATTACCCATGTACGTTGGACATTAACCGCAGAGTTTGATGATCCGTTATTACGTTATAACGCCCAATTGCCGACAGAAGTGGAGGCCGTATTGCAAATTTTTAAAGAATTTGTGCGAGATTATGTGATCTTAAATGTAGACACCCAACGGATTGAATATAAAGGTCAACGTATTTTGGCGGAAATGTTCCAAATTTTTGAATCCGATCCTGAACGTTTATTGCCGCCCAATACGGTAAAACGCTGGCAAAATGCACCTTCAGCAGGTAAAAAACGAATCATTTGCGACTACATCGCAGGCATGTCTGATGCCTATGCATTAAGAGTTTATCAGCAGTTGTAGTCCCATGGTTGAGATATCAAATTAATGAATGATGCGAGTCGTTCATTGGGCATTGCCCCATTTTCATTTATTGTAATTAAACAGAATTTAACTAAGAGGCACTATGGCATTAATTTCCCTCACAAATGGCTATCTTTCTTATAGCGATCATCCTTTATTAGATCATACCGACTTACATATCGAAGCAGGCGAGCGAGTTTGTTTAGTGGGACGGAATGGTGCAGGTAAATCCACCTTGATGAAAATTTTATCGGGGGATGTGGTGATGGACGATGGTCGCTTAATATTTGAAAAAGACATTGTGGTGTCTCGTTTAGAGCAAGATCCCCCTCGACACGCACAGGGCAATGTATTTGATTATGTGGCAGAAGGCATCGAGCATCTGGCAGAATTATTGAAAGACTATCACCGCATTTCCTTGCAATTAGCCCAAGATGACAGTGAAGCCACGTTAAATCAATTAGCCCAAGTACAAAGCCAATTAGATCACGCAGGTGGCTGGCGTTTTGAAAGTAAAATCAAAGAAGTGTTAGCCAAATTAGACTTAAATCCTGACACCTTGCTCAGCGAATTATCTGGGGGCTGGTTACGTAAAGCCGCACTGGCACGTGCCTTAGTTTGCCAGCCTGATGTCTTGTTATTAGATGAACCCACCAACCATTTAGATGTGGACGCCATTGAATGGCTTGAAGCCTTTTTACTCAATTTTGAAGGCAGTATTGTGTTTATTTCCCACGACCGCTCTTTCATTCGCAAAATGGCAACACGCATTGTGGATTTAGACCGGGGAAAATTAGTGTCTTACCCGGGCAATTACGATCTTTACCTCACCACCAAAGAAGAAAATTTACGGGTCGAAGCCTTACAAAATGAATTATTTGATAAAAAATTAGCACAAGAAGAAGTGTGGATTCGACAAGGCATTAAAGCCCGTCGCACCCGTAATGAAGGGCGTGTACGTGCCTTAAAAGCCTTACGAGAAGAACGCCGCCAACGCCGTGATGTGCTAGGCACAGCCAAATTACAAATTGATACCTCAAGTCGCTC
Organism: Pasteurella pantherarum; assembly: GCF_049670885.1. Taxonomy (GTDB): domain Bacteria; phylum Pseudomonadota; class Gammaproteobacteria; order Enterobacterales; family Pasteurellaceae; genus Pasteurella. The sequence goes on from NZ_CP187173.1 coordinate 530,631, forward strand.
AGGCAAAATTGTGTTTGAATTAGACAATGTTAGCTATGAAGTGGCGGGCAAAACCTTGCTTAAAGATTTCAGCACCACGATTTTACGAGGCGATAAAATTGCTTTAGTCGGTCCCAACGGTTGTGGCAAAACCACCTTCATCAAGCTCTTACTCGGTGAAATCCAACCCACTTCAGGCAGCGTACGCTGCGGCACCAAACTAGATATCGCCTATTTTGACCAATATCGTGCGGATCTGGATCCTGAAAAAACAGTGATGGATAACGTTGCCGACGGTAAACAAGATGTGGAAGTAAACGGCATTAAACGCCATGTATTGGGCTATTTGCAAGATTTCTTATTTCCACCGAAACGGGCAATGGTGCCAGTGAAAGCCTTATCAGGGGGTGAACGCAACCGCTTATTACTTGCCAAATTACTGCTAAAACCGAATAACTTATTGATTCTCGATGAGCCGACCAATGATTTAGATGTGGAAACCCTAGAACTCTTGGAAGAAATTCTCACCGATTATCAAGGCACCTTATTAATTGTCAGCCACGACCGCCAATTTATTGATAACACCGCCACCGAATGTTTTATGTTTGAAGGGGAAGGCGTAGTGAATGAATATGTGGGCGGTTTCCACGATGCGAAGCAACAACAAGCCAATTATTTTGCCCACAAAGCAGAACAAACCGCATTAAAGCAGAAAAAATCTGCTCAACATCCCCCTGAACCTAACTCAAATTCAGTCAAAAGTGCGGTGCAATCTGAACCCGTTTCCCAAAATAAATCCGCACCTCGGGCAGCCAAACTGTCCTATAAAGAGCAACGGGAATTAGAGGAACTACCGCAACGATTGGAAGCCTTAGAGGAAACCATCACCGCACTTCAAACAGAAATCAGCAGCCCTGAATTTTTTCAGCAGTCTCATGATTACACCGCATCTAAATTACAAGGATTAACGGAGGCAGAACAAGCCCTCGAAGACGCTTTCTTACGTTGGGAAACCTTAGAAGACAAGAAAAATGCAGGAAAATAAAAGGGGTAGCATTCATAATCACATGGGGAAAATGCCCTCATGTGAATAGGCGGTCTAAACGTGCGGTGGTTTTTTTACGAGAAAACAGATTCAAAATGCACCGCACTTTTTGATTCAGCGAAGAACGCATTGGGGTGGGAAACATCACATTTATCACATCAAGCAGAACACAGGGGAGGATGGGCTTTAGCCCATCAAAAAATCTCTCTATTTCATCGAATACGATGTCTAACCACTTCATTCAAAACATGATTCATGATGGTATTCATAATAGAAAAAACATTTACCATCTCTTCCCTTCTTTAATCTACGTTTAGATTTTTCCACGTCCTTCTTTGAATGTCCTCAATCCCTTTGGAACAGGGCAATGTCTTTCGACCAAAAAGAGAGAATAATACTTGTGTTGTTATGGTTGTCATAATTAAAAATAACCTTTATAAATCAATTAGTTATTAATAAATCACGCAACAGTGTATACACTGTTCAAGGCTCTTTTTTTATGAATAAAAAAAGAGGTTTACCCTGCTAAAAATTATTTCTTATATTGACCGCCGTTTGTATCAATAAACAGATTTTCTTTAAATTCACCTATTTTTTCATTATCAGATATTCTATAAAAAATCCCGTTTTTAACAGTACCAGTAAGGCTATTTTTGCCTATAATATCAGTAAGAGTTGCTTGATAGTCTCCATTTTTACCTTTTTGAACAGTAAAAGATGTCTTAGGGTTATCTACTTTTGTGTAAGTACCGCTATAATCTTTTTCATCGTTGCACGCAACTAAACCAAAAACTAGCAAAGTTGAAATTATCAGAGTTCTAAGTTTCATATATTTTTTTCCTCACGTTTTAAAGGATTTTCTATTGCATTGCGTTTAGCTAACTCTTCTATTGTTTCAAGATTAGAATATCGATCTATCAGAAAATGAACGACATCACTTAGTCTCAATCCCTTTGGAACAGGGCAATGTCTTTCGACTGCTAGGGGTATTTTTCCTTTATTTATTAATACGTTAAGAAGGGGCTCCCAACTTTTAGAATGGTTAGAGAAGCTAGGTTCTGATTTGTGTAAATATTAATCAATTTTTCTCATGACCCTTGCAGAAAAAGACGGGGCTATTTTATAAAAAAGTGCGGAATAAATCTACAGTAATTTAAAGCGGCGTTGGGCTCTATCATGGGAAGGGCAATAGGTTGTTTTGATGAAACCTAGAACGTAGGATGGGCTTTAGCCCATCAAAAAATCTCTCTATTTCATCGAATACGATGTCTAACCACTTCATTCAAAACATGATTCATGATGGTATTCATAATAGAAAAAACATTTACCATCTCTTCCCTTCTTTAATCTACGTTTAGATTTTTCCATGTCCTTCTTTGAATTTCCTCAATCCCTTTGCAACAGGGCAATGTCTTTCGATTGTCTATCATGGTACTAATGCGAAATTTACTGTATGTGATAAAAATAAAATTGGCATGGCAAGATAATGGTTGGTTTTAGCGGTGTGCCTCGATAATGCGGTTGCGTAGCCAACGGGCGGCAGGGGCAATTTCTCCCGACAGCATGCCGATTTCTCCGATAGCCGAATCTTTCAGCACATCGGCTGCTGCTCCGTGTAGCCATACACCGCCACGCACGGCTTGTTCAGTATCAATACCTTGTGCCAGCAGGCTGCCGATAATGCCACTCAACACATCGCCGCTCCCCGCCGTTGCTAAGCCTGCATTGCCACTTAAGTTGGTATAGAGGCTACCGTCAGGGCTACATACTAATGTGTGGTGACCTTTGAGGACGGTGTAAGCGTGAAACTGGCTGCTGATTTGTGTCACTGCGGCGGTGCGGTCTGCCTGTATTTCTGCGGGAGACACACCGAGCAGGCGGGCAGCTTCGGCGAAGTGAGGGGTAAGTACCAATGTCGGGTAATCGCGTGCCAATGCGGCTAAATCGGCGTGGCGGGAAAGCAAGGTAAGGGCATCGGCATCCAACAGCACGGGGATTTCACGGTTTGCCGAGGTAAGCTGCGTATAGAGTAGGGCAAGTGCTTCGTTGCACAGCCCCATGCCACAACCGATTGCCCATGCGGTAATGTCGTTGCGTAGTTGCAAAGTGGTAGCGGTGGAAAGCATGATTTCGGGGCGTTCGGGAATCACGGGCAGTGGCAGTGTCGGTTGGTTGAACCCAGCCCACACTTTGCCGCAACCGTTGTAAATCGCCGCTGTTGCCGCCAGAATAATGGCACCGCTCATACCAGCCGTGCCACCGATAATGGCGAGCGTACCGTGTGTGCCTTTATGGCTTTGTGGGTCTCGTGGTGCAAAAACTTGCCCGAACTGTGTGGCGGCTTGAATCTGTGTGTCGAAACGGTGGTTGGTGTAGTGGCTTGAAAACATGATAATACCCCTGTGTAAATCTATTACAATGTTGTTCAGAACGTAGGATGGGGTTTAGCCTATCAAAAATGCGATTTGAAATGATGATGAGCTAAAGCCTATCCTACATCTTCTTTAAACATAAAGTTCTATAATAAAGATGCATAATATACGCCAAGTAATATGGTTGTCATTAAATTCAATGTCATTGTTATTTTAAGGATTGGGTTGTTCATGCTATATGAAATTAATTTCAATATAAACATAAATAAAAATGAAAATGAAAGAAGTAAAGGGTAGATACCTTGTAATATAAACAAGGTATTTATTAAAATAAATAAAATTATAAATAAAATCCAATTTTTCATTATATATGTGTTATTTTCTACCAGTAATTCCAACAGAACGAAGGGCTTTAGCCCATCAAAAATGCGATTTGAAATGATGATGGGATAAAGCCCATCCTACATTTTTAACTCTCTCCCTAACATATTGCTATCTCCAGCTGTTGTTGCACCCTATTGGTGATAAGGCTAAAATAACAGATAGAGAAATCAATATTTCTATGAGGTCTCGATGATTATTAGATATTCAATCCCAGTCATTTTTTCCTCCATACTTCTTGCATCCTGTGTAACCGAACCATCAAAATTATATACATCAGATGATATGAAGTGTGTTTATGAGGCTAATTCTTATTCTACACAATATAAGCTAAAAGGTGTTATTGATCCTGTCTTAAAAGACATTAGGTATCAGAGATGTAAAAGAAGACAAACTAGTAAAATGTCTCTACCCTCAATTTGGTGAGAAAGGCATTTTTTGATTGTCATGGATACGATATGTAGATAACGGTTTAGTCTTGCTTAGTTTATTTTAAATGAGAGATATCATGATGGCTTTAGCCCATCATTCCAAATGGATGTTGATGGGCAAAGTTCATTTTGCTTGGTTAAGCATGTTGGAGTGAAACTCGGTCGGAAATTTGTCGCCAGTTCCAGAAGCCGTAAATACAGTTGAGTAAGTTAATAAAGTGCATCAGGATGATTAAACCAGAAGGTTCGTCGCCAGAAATATACACCATAATCCACATAGCCACTTCTAGCACATTCACCACAATCCACATAAACCATTGTTCTGCATAGCGTTTCATATAGAGATAGCTGGCAATCACGGCAACGACGGTAGTGAGGGAGTCCATAAAGGCGAAGCTGCCACCCATATATTTTAAGACTTCCGCATAAATGAAAATCCCTGCAATGGTGGCAATAGTGGTGATAACCATTTCTTTTAGGGTCATTTTGCGAAATTCGACTTCCCCCGTGCTGGCTAAATGATGTCGCCATAAATAGATGGCGGCGGCACTGATTGGAATGCTGTATAACACGTGGTACATCACTTCACCATAAAGGGGGATGCCATAACATTGCCACGCATACATGGCACTGTTAATAATGGCAAAATATAATCCCTCAATTTTCCCTTTTGCCCCCAAGACAAGGTTGAGTGAGCTGGTGAGTGTCATAATTAACATAAAAGTGGTTTCATCTTGCACAAACCAAGCCCCCGTTTGGAATAACAGGACAAAGGCAAGCCAAGCACGTTCCTTCCAACTCCAATCACGAAAATAGTTGCTGATGATATTCATCTATCAATACTCCATTTTAAGAATGTTTTATGATCCACTGTTGCACCTTCAACGCTAACAATGGCACTGGCGATACGATTAGCTTGTTGCAACGCACGCTCCCACGGCTCCCCTTTGCTGAGGTATGCCATTAAGGCGGCAATATGACTGTCTCCTGCCCCAACCGTATCAACAACCTGAGCGGGCACAGTCGGAATAAAGGCGGTTTGTTGGTGGTGATGCCAAGCCACGCCTTCTGATCCAAGCGTTACGACAATATGATTTTGGTTTTTTGCATAAAGCAATGATATCGCCTCGGTGAGCGATGTGGTGTGGGTATATTGTAATATTTCCTTGCGGTTTAAATGCACAATGGGCTTTAAGGCAAACAAGCGATCTAGCACTGACTCACCAATGGCATTAATGGCAGCCCCGGGGGCAAACACAATTTGCGTGGTGGGGTTGTGCAGTGATTGGGTTAACCAGTCGAGGATAATATGCCCACTTTGCCCAATCATTTGATAGCCCACTAAATAGATATAGGTATATTGATTGGCGTTGATATGGGTTAACCATTCCCGTTTGAAGGTGCCTTCCACGCCTTCTACGGTAATAAAGGTTCTTTCGCCATTCTGTTCAATAAGACAAAGGCAATAACCATTATCGCCACTTGTATCTTCTTGATAAGGGTAGCCGCCTTGCTGCAAAGCCTGTTTGATGATATTGGCATAAATCCCTTGTCCAACAGGGGCACATAATTCGTGTGGCACGTTTAAATGTGTGAGCATGCTTGCCACATTAAAGGCACAGCCACCTACCACTGATTTTGTTGCTTTGCACAGTACATCATCCCCCGTTTGTGGCAATTTATCTAACCACATCATTTGATCCACAATGACTGCACCAATGAGTAATATTTTCATTTCGTATCTTGTCCTTTAGGTTGAGGTTAATAACTGACGACCAGTTAGCAAAATATCGATATAGGCGTCAAAATCAATGTCATTTTGTGTACAGAGTAATGCACGCCATTCGGGGTTAAATTGACTCAATCCCGTAAATGCCCCACAAATTGCCGTTGCCATTGCACCGATGGTGTCCGTATCTCCGCCTAAATTGGCACATAAATAACTGCATACATTGGGATCTTGAGCGTAATAGGCGAGTGCAATGGCGGCAGGGACAGATTCGATAATCTGCACACCGGTGCCAACAATATCGTAGATTTTTTGCAAAAATGCGGTGTCAATTGACCGATTGCGATAGGCTATGGTAGGGATGTTTAAGGAAACTTTTTGTTTTTCTACCGCACTTTTACTTTCCGAGGAGGCTTGTATTTCCAGTGGTCTGTTTTCTTCCGCTTGGACATACTGTGAACGATAAGTACGAGCTAGCTCCACACCTATTGCGGTGCGTTCACGCAAGCGGGCACTAAAGGTTTCTGTGCCTTTAGCATAGCCTAGGGGTTCCACTGTCAGCATATCTTGTAGAACAAGATCAAAATCATCGTGCACAATGGCAGAGGCGACGCCCATTGCAATCATCGCTGCCCCCGCAATGGCGACATCGCTAGTATGGGTAGTTTCTGTCACCGCATACACATAATCCACCAGTTTTTGAGGCTGGGTCGGTAGAAAACAAGCCCCCAGTGGGGCAATACGCATTGCTGATCCATTTGATAAGGCTTGATCGGTGAAAGCTTTCGCATTTTTACCTTCTCGGAAGGCAGCCAATGCCACTTTACTGGTCGGACCTAAGATATTTTTTTCAAAGGCATTTTCTTTTTCTGCCCACGCCAGTAAGCGTTCTGCAATATCTTTAGGATTGGGGATGAAATCTGTTGCTTGTAGAGAGTCTAATAAGACCAACGCCTGTGCGGTGTCATCGGTGAATTGTCCTTTTGAATAATAGGTTGCCACGTCATTTTCATCAGGGCCGTCCAACATTTCCGTAATGAACCCGCCAAAATAATGGCGGGCTTTTTTCTGGCTCCAAAGTTCGGCAGGCATCCCCATGGCATCGCCTAATGCTTGCCCAAATAAGGCACCTGCAACTTTATCTCGTAACATATACTTTTCTTTTACACCTCATTTATCATGCGATTGGTGTAAATGTAGCATATATGCCATTTTTATTAAAGGATGTGTTTTAAATCCTCCGTGATGGCTGAGATATCGATATTTTCCAAGTCAATAAATAACGCATCGTGAGTTTTCCCTAAAAGTTAGATTACCCAACTCACCTTTTTGAATAATCAAGAAAAAGTTTTTGCAACTTTAAAAGAATAAATGGTACATTGAAACAGCTTTGACGTATTGTCATTTTTTGTAGGGGAGTAACGGGTTTACTCAAAATTATCATCAATCAATTTGAAGGAAACATTATGTTAATTGGTGTACCTAGAGAACTGCTTGATAATGAAAGTCGTGTAGCGGCAACGCCGAAAACAGTGCAACAAATTTTAAAGCTTGGCTTTGAAGTGATTGTTGAGCGTAATGCCGGTTTTAAAGCGAGTTTTGAAGATCAAGCATTTGCAGAAGCAGGAGCAAAAATTGGCTCAGCAGAAGAGGTTTGGCAGTCGGATATCATTTTTAAAGTGAATGCTCCGACCGATGCGGAAATTGCGTTAATGCATGAAGGCACAACCTTGGTGAGTTTTATTTGGCCTGCACAAAATCCTGACTTAATGGAGAAATTGTCAGCGAAGAAAATTAATGTATTAGCTATGGATGCGGTGCCACGTATTTCTCGTGCACAATCATTAGATGCATTAAGTTCAATGGCAAATATCGCGGGCTATCGTGCTGTAGTCGAAGCGGCTCACGAGTTTGGGAGTTTCTTTACTGGACAAATTACCGCTGCAGGTAAAGTTCCACCTGCTAAAGTCCTTGTGATTGGTGCGGGTGTGGCAGGTTTGGCTGCTATTGGTGCTGCAAATAGTTTAGGTGCAATCGTGCGTGCCTTTGACTCTCGTCCTGAAGTGAAAGAGCAAGTCGAAAGTATGGGGGCGAGTTTCCTTGAGATTGATTTTCAGGAAGAAGGTGGCAGCGGTGATGGCTATGCAAAAGTGATGTCGGAAGAGTTTAATCGCCGTGCACTTGCACTTTATGCTGAACAAGCTAAAGAAGTGGATATTATTATCACCACCGCATTAATTCCGGGTAAACCTGCACCACGTTTGATTACTAAAGAGATGGTGGAATCCATGAAACCAGGTTCGGTCATCGTCGATTTGGCCGCCGCCACAGGGGGTAACTGTGAATTAGCGAAAGCTGGTGAAGTGGTGGTAACGGATAATCAGGTGAAAATCATTGGTTATACAGATTTACCAAGCCGTTTGCCGACACAATCTTCCCAACTTTATGGGACAAACCTTGTCAACTTGCTCAAACTTTTATGTAAAGAAAAAGATGGTAACATCAATATTGATTTTGATGATGTGGTTTTACGTGGAGTCACAGTGATTCGTCAGGGTGAAATCACATGGCCAGCCCCACCAATTCAAGTCTCTGCACAACCACAAAAAGCCAAAGCAGCCCCTGTGGAGAAAAAAGAAGCAGAACCTGCGGATCCTCGTAAAAAATATGGGGCAATGGCAGTGGCAGCTGTGTTGTTTATGGCATTAGCTTCCGTTGCACCTGCGGCATTTTTATCGCACTTTACGGTGTTCGTATTGGCTTGTGTGGTGGGTTATTATGTGGTGTGGAATGTTAGCCATGCGTTACATACCCCATTAATGGCGGTGACCAATGCGATTTCAGGGATTATTATTGTGGGTGCATTATTGCAAATTTCGCAAGGTAACTTCTTTATTAGTGCCCTTGCATTTATCGCCATTTTAGTCGCAAGTATCAATATTTTCGGGGGCTTTAAAGTGACCCAGAGAATGCTTGCTATGTTTAGAAAAGATTAAGGAGTAAGCAATGTCTGAAGGTTTAGTACAAGCTGCCTATATTGTCGCAGCACTACTTTTCATTATGAGCTTAGCAGGTCTTTCTAAACATGAAACGGCAAAAGCGGGCTGTTGGTTTGGGATTGTGGGGATGGCAATTGCGTTGATTGCTACTATTTTTGGTCCACAATCAGAAGGAACCATTTGGATTCTACTTGCTATGGCAATTGGTGCCGTTATCGGTATTCAACGTGCTTTAAAAGTGGAAATGACAGAAATGCCAGAGCTTGTGGCGATTTTACACAGTTTTGTGGGATTGGCGGCAGTATTGGTTGGCTTTAATAGCTATGGTTTACACCATGAAGCAGTGATGCCAGCCAATTTAGATGCGGCTGCACAAGCGGCTTTTGTGGCGGAACAAAAAGTGCTAAGTAACATTCACAATGTGGAAGTGTTCTTAGGTATCTTTATCGGTGCGGTAACTTTCACAGGGTCTGTGGTCGCATTTGGTAAGTTGCGTGGCATTATCAATTCAAAAGCCTTGACTTTACCACATCGCCATAAATTAAATTTAGCTGCTTTGATTGTTTCTGCGTTATTAATGGTGTCTTTCTTAAATAACCCAGACAACATTTTCCCTGTGTTATTAATGACAGCCATTGCCCTTGCGTTTGGTTGGCATTTAGTGGCATCCATTGGGGGGGCAGATATGCCAGTGGTGGTGTCAATGCTTAACTCTTATTCAGGTTGGGCAGCGGCAGCAGCAGGCTTTATGTTAAGTAATGACTTGTTGATTGTAACAGGGGCATTAGTGGGTTCATCAGGTGCGATTCTTTCTTACATCATGTGTAAAGCCATGAACCGTTCATTCATTAGCGTGATTGCAGGGGGATTTGGTAATGATCCTGTGGCGACAAGTGATGAAGAACAAGGCGAATACCGTGAAACCACGGCAGAAGATGTGGCAGAATTGCTCAAAAATTCTAGCACGGTGATTATTACACCGGGATACGGTATGGCAGTGGCTCAGGCTCAATATCCTGTGGCAGAAATTACCCAAAAATTGCGTGAGCGTGGTGTGAATGTGCGTTTTGGTATTCACCCAGTAGCAGGACGTTTACCAGGCCATATGAACGTGTTGTTGGCGGAAGCGAAAGTGCCTTACGATATCGTATTAGAAATGGACGAAATCAACGATGATTTCGGCGATACCGATACCGTATTAGTCATTGGTGCTAATGATACGGTTAACCCTGCAGCAATGGACGATCCAAACAGCCCAATCGCAGGCATGCCAGTGCTTGAAGTGTGGAAAGCCCAAAATGTAATCGTGTTTAAACGTTCAATGAACACGGGTTATGCAGGGGTACAAAATCCACTGTTCTTCAAAGAAAATACACAAATGCTATTTGGTGATGCCAAAGATCGTGTAGATGATATTTTGAAAGCACTTTAATGTGTTGATAAGGGAATGCGAAAACATTCCCTTTTGTTTTTGATCACAAAAACTTTTTTAAAAAGTACCGCACTTTTAAAACGCCCATTTTTTGGTCAAACGTGCGGTCTGTTTTTTTATTTTTTGAGTGACTTTATGAATGAAGCAATGATTGAAACTCATCCTTTCCCACCTATTTTTCCACCTCATGCGACGGTGATGATGATGGGGACATTTCCCCCAAAAGAAAACAAACGCTGTATGCATTTTCATTATCCTAACTTTCAAAATGATATGTGGCGAATCTATGGTGAGGTGTTTTTTCATGATGCTCAGTATTTCCAAGTCCCGAACGAGAAGCGTTTTGATCCCGAAAAAATCGAACGGTTTTTGAATGAAAGAGGTATTGCGTTATGTTCTACGGTACAACGGGCGATTCGTGAAAAAGAGAATGCATCCGATAAATTTCTCACCATTGTTGAACCAGTCGATCTGGCTTTTGCGTTACAACAGGTGCCACATTGTCGTTGGCTATTCACAACAGGTGGAAAAGCCACCGAAACGCTGTTGTCGCTGTTAAAGGAAAACGTCCGTATGCCGAAAACCAATCAATGTGTTGAGTTTTGTTATGCGGGGCGTGAATTGGCGTTATATCGCTTACCTTCCACCTCACGAGCCTATCCCATGCGTTTACAAAATAAGGTGGAATCTTACCGCACTTTCTTTGAACTGGTCGGGATCTTACGTTAACTAAGTAAAATAATCGTTCGTCAATAATCTCAATTTTTGTTAATATAACGTACATTTATGTTAATTATTTTACTTATCACAAGGAAACTCTATGCGTTGCCCTTTTTGTTCTACGGAAGAAACGAAAGTCGTCGATAGCCGCTTGGTATCTGACGGCTATCAAGTACGCCGTCGTCGTGAATGTGGAAATTGTCATGAGCGTTTTACCACTTTTGAAACGGCGGAATTGGTTGTACCGAAAGTGATTAAAAATGATGGGACTCGGGAGGCGTTTAATGAAGAAAAACTCCGCCGTGGGATTCAACATGCTTTAGAAAAACGTCCTGTGAGTGCCGATGATGTGGAAAAAGCCATTAGTCATATTATGCACCGTTTACGAGCCAGTGGAGAGCGTGAGGTGCCGAGTAAAGAAGTGGGGAAATTGGCGATGGAAGAATTGAAAAAATTAGATAAAGTCGCTTATATTCGTTTCGCTTCAGTGTATTTAAGTTTTGATGATATTAACCAATTTAGTAAAGAAATTGAAAAATTAAGGGATTAGTATGACCACGTTTACTGCACAAGATGTTGTTTATATGCAGATGGCATTAGATTTAGCGGAAAAAGGGCAATTTACCACCACACCGAATCCGTCAGTAGGCTGTGTTTTGGTGAAAGATGGGGTGATTGTGGGACGAGGTTTTCACGCTAAAGCTGGAGAGCCACATGCAGAAGTGATGGCATTGCGGGAAGCGGGTGAAAATGCCCGTGGGGCAACCGCCTATGTGACCTTAGAGCCTTGTTCGCATTTTGGTCGAACGCCGCCTTGTGCAAAAGGCTTGATTGAGGCAGGGGTGGCAAAAGTGATCAGTGCCATGTGCGATCCTAATCCGCAAGTGGCAGGAAAAGGTCTAAACCTGTTAGCAGAGGCAGGAATAGAAAGTGCGGTCGGTTTGTTGGAAGAAAAAGCAGAATGGCTGAATCGGGGATTTCTCAAACGGATGCGTACAGGCAAGCCTTATGTTCAACTTAAAATGGCAATGAGTTTAGATGGCAGAACCGCCATGGCAAGTGGGGAAAGTAAATGGATTACAGGCGAACTGGCTCGTGCGGATGTGCAAGCTGAACGAGCGAAAGCCTCGGCGATTTTGTCCACCAGTGCCACCGTGCTTGCCGATGATCCTTTATTAAATGTGCGTTGGCAACAATTTCCTGACAAGGTGAAAGCCGAGTATGCCGAAGAAAATCTACGCCAGCCTGTGCGTGTTATTTTAGATTCCAAACATCAAATTCAACCTTCACAGCGATTATTTCAAATCCCTTCACCCGTTTGGCTTGTGAGTGACATGCCACGTTCTTTGGTGGGGTTTCCCGCTTTTTGCGAGCAGATTCAGCTTGCCCCTAGCAACACCGATTTATCTGATTTAATGACAGAATTAGGGCGACGTCAAATCAATACCCTTTGGATTGAAGCAGGTGCAACCTTAGCGGGGGCATTGATTGAAGCTAAATTAGTGGATGAGTTAATCATCTATATTGCTCCAAAATTATTAGGTGATGAGGCAAGAGGGTTATGCAAATTGCCACACTTGCAAACATTAGCACAAGCGAGTCAATGGCAATTACATAGTGTTGAGAGAATCGGTGATGACATGAAAATGATTTATCATCCACGGATGACGGAGCCTGTATGATCAAGAAACTTCTTCGTTCAGTCATTATTGGGCTTATCTGTGCCGCAGTCATTTTGTTATTTCCACACATTAAACGGATGAGTCTTTTTCAAGAAGAGCCCATGAGCTTTAAAGCGGCTGTGCGTATTGCCTCGCCTGCGGTTGTGAATGTTTATAATCGTTCTTTTTCAGTCAACAGTGCAGAGCAGTTAGAAATTGGCAATCTAGGCTCGGGTGTGATTATGTCAAAAGATGGTTATATTTTGACAAATAAACATGTGATCCAAAATGCTGATCAAATTGTGGTGGCATTACAAAATGGACAATTTTTTGATGCCAGTTTAATTGGGTCTGATAGCTTGACGGATCTTGCGGTGTTAAAAATTCGGGCAGACAATTTATCGACAATTCCCCAAAATCCCAATCGAAAAATTCATGTGGGAGATATTGCTTTAGCAATAGGCAATCCCTACAACTTAGGGCAAAGTGTTTCACAAGGGATTATCAGTGCAGTTGGGCGTAATGCGGTGGGCGATTCTGTGGGGCGTCAAAACTTTATTCAAACCGATGCTTCGGTAAATCGTGGTAATTCTGGTGGGGCATTAATTAATTCGCTTGGTGAACTTATTGGTATTAACACCCTAAGTATTGGGAAAACCTCCAGCGAAATTGCCGAAGGGCTCAACTTTGCGATTCCGATTGATCTTGCTAATGATGTGATGAAAAAAATTATTCGAGATGGCAGAGTGATTCGTGGCTATTTTGGGGTGCAAAGTGATATTTTGTTTAGCAATGGGCAGGGTGTGAATGTTGAGAAAGGCATTTTAATTACTAACGTCAGTCCTAATAGCCCAGCAGGGAAAGCAGGGGTGAAAGCGGGCGATATTATTTTGAAGGTGGGGGACGTGGATGCCATTTCGCCTGCTCAAATGATGCAAGTGATTAGCAATACTCGACCTAATACCCAGTTAAATGTGGTGATTTCTCGTTTAGGTCAGATTATTGAATTACCCGTTGTGATCGAAGAATATCCGCTTAATTAAAGCCATTATTCTATAAGGAAAAACGAGCCAATGGAGATAAAAACTAGCCATTTTTTTGCGTGTTTAGACCGTTTACGTTTGATTCAGCGTTGGTCTTTAATGCGTAATCTTGAAAAGGAAAACTTAGCCGAGCATAGTTTACAAGTTGCCTTTGTGGCACATGCTTTAGCCTTAATTAAAAATAAATTTTATCAAGGGCAGTTAAATCCCGATCGTATTGCGGTGATGGCGATGTATCACGACACGTCAGAAATTTTTACGGGGGATTTGCCAACTCCTATTAAGTATTTCAACGCCGAGATTACACAAGCCTATAAGCAAATTGAAAATGCGGCACAAACCCATTTGTTGGCTTTATTACCCGATGAATTACAGTCAGATTTTGCCCCGTATCTCAATACAGAAACCTTTTCTGAGCAAGAAAAGCACCTTGTTAAACAGGCGGATCTGATTTGTGCCTATATTAAAGCACAGTTTGAATTAGAAAATGGCAACCAAGAATTTAAAGCGGCAAAAGCCCGTTTGGAAGTCTTAATGCATCAATGGCAGAGTGAGGAAATGACGTATTTTATGCAAGTTTTTATTCCCAGTTTTGGTAAGCCCATTGATGAAATTGCTTTGTCGTCATCATAGCAATGTAGGCAGGACAGAAGAAAAGTGCGGTGCCTTTTAACATGGTTTTCGTGGGCGAAAAAGAAAACGGGGTAAAGTGATTTACCCCGTTTTTTTAAATTAAGTTACTGATAAAAATCACTAAAATAATGAAAGGAACCACATATTTGACATAGTTAAACCAAATGGTGGTAAAGGTGGAATTAGGATTCGGCGATAATTCACGTTTCGCTTCATCTTTTAACACAAAGCCTACGAAAATCGCACAACCTAAGGCAGTTAGCATAAATAAAATGTTACCACTGGCATAATCAAAGGCATCAAAAATACTTTTTCCGAAAATTTTGACATCTTTAAACAGATTATCCCCTAAAATTGAAGGTAAGTTACCTAATAAGAAAATACTGCCTAATGTGGCTGCAATGGCTTTACTTCGACGCATTTTGAGCTTTTCTTGTAAAGCAGTGATGATCACTTCATAAATGGTTAAAGAGGTGGTTAATGCCGCAATCAATAATAAGCTAAAGAAAATAATGGCAAAGACTTTCCCCAGCCATAAGTGGGAAAACACTATCGGTAAACTTTGGAACACTAAAGTCGGTCCTGAGTTAGGGGCAATACCAAAGGTAAACAACGAAGGGAAAATCATAAAGCCTGCTAAAACAGCAATAATCGTATTAGTAAAGCCCGTAATTACCGCAGTTTGAATTAAATTTTCTTCTTTATTTAAATAGCTTGATAAGGTGATAAGCACACCAAAGCCTAAACTTAAGGCAAAGAAAACTTGACCCAATACAAAAATAAACAGCTGTGGGGTGATTTTAGAAAAATCGGGTTTGAGATAGAAGGTAATCCCTTCCATTGCCCCTGGCAACGTAATGTTGCGAATGACCATACCAATGAGAAAAACGAATAATAATGGCATTAAATATTTGACGGAACGTTCAATTCCCCCAATAATCCCTTTCGCCAAAATAATGTAGTTCACCACAACGAATAGCAAGGTATAAAGTGAAATTTCTAAAGGACTGTGGCTGATGTGCAGATCATAGAACGCTTTTGCCACCTCTTTCGTGATAGGGGCTGAAACATCTAGCGTGCCTGTAATCAAGTGGATGATATAGGTGATCACCCAACCGCCCAACACCATATAATAGGCCATAATTCCAAATGCCCCGAGTAAGCCCATGTAGCCGATTATTTTCCAATATTTGGAATGGCGAGTTTTCAATTTATCGCCAAACGCATCAATGGAGTTGACTCGTAAACGGCGTCCAATCACATTTTCGACCAAAATCATCGGAATCCCGATTAAAATCATCGCTAAACAAAATAAAAATACATAGGCACCGCCGCCGTTTTCACCCACTAAATAAGGGAAACGCCAAGTCGCACCGAAGCCGACGGTCGCCCCTGCGACGGTCATAATATAAGTCAATCGACTTGACCAAGTTTGTCTTTCTGGTTTTTTTGTCATAATTAAATCCAAATTATCGTTATTATTAAAAAGTAAAAAGAAATGAGCCAATGTATGGCAATAGGCTAACAAAAGGTTAGTTATTCGGTTTTTTCTTTAAATTCACAAAGGTCTTCAATTAAGCAAGACCCACAACGGGGTTTGCGTGCAATGCAAGTATAGCGACCATGTAAAATTAACCAGTGATGTACGTTCACCTTAAATTCAGCGGGAACCACTTTAAGCAGTTTTTCTTCCACTTTCACCACATCTTTACCTGGGGCAAATCCTGTACGATTGGATACACGAAAAATATGTGTATCTACGGCAATGGTGGGTTGTCCAAAGGCGGTATTTAACACCACATTGGCTGTTTTTCGTCCCACACCTGCTAAGGCTTCAAGTTCGGCTCGATTTTGTGGAATTTCGCCATGATGTTTTTCGATTAAATCACGGCAAGTTTTGATGATATTTTCAGCCTTACTATTAAATAGCCCAATGGTTTTGATATAGTCTTTTAAGCCCTCGACACCCAATGCCAAAATGGCTTCGGGGGTATTGGCAACAGGAAATAATTTATCGGTGGCTTTATTCACCCCTTTATCTGTGGCTTGTGCAGATAAAATCACCGCAATCAATAATTCAAAAGGGGTGCTGTAGTGAAGTTCAGTGGTTGGGTGAGGATTTTGATCCCGCAGGCGGGTTAAAATCTCAATACGTTTTTGCTTATTCATGATTTTTTACGCTGATCAATGAAATTTTTTATGGCTAAAAGGAAAGCTAAGCCAATAAAGGCACCCGGTGGCAAAATGGCGAGCAAGAAATGACTTTCTAAATGAAAAAATTCCATGCGTAAGCCTTTTGCCCATTCACCGAGTAAATGTTCAATGCCGTCAAACAGCGTGCCATTCCCTAATATTTCTCGTATTGCCCCTAATGCCACTAAACTTAAACACATGCCTAATCCCATGGCAAAACCATCAAAAAGGGAAGACAGGAGGTTATTTTTAGAGGCAAAGGCTTCGGCTCGCCCAATTACAATGCAGTTGGTGACAATCAACGGAATAAAAATCCCTAAGGATTGATAAAGGGAATAGGTATAAGCATTCATCAGCAATTGCACAATGGTAACGGTGGTGGCAATGATCATCACATAAATAGGAATACGAATTTCACTTGGAATATGACGACGAAGGAGAGAAACCACCGTATTACTGCACATTAAAACCAACATGGTTGCAAGACCTAATCCCAGTGCATTGGTCACACTGTTTGAAACCGCCAATAACGGACACAGCCCAAGTAATTGCACGAGGGTGGCGTTATTCTTCCATAACCCTTGCTGTAAAAGTGTTTTCCAAGGATTGCTTTTAGCGGGTTCAGCTAAATTATGTTCAAGCACCTCTGTATTTTCGACAGAAAGTGCGGTCTGTTTTTCAAGAATTTCGCTCATTGTACTGCCTCTTGATTAATTTCATTTAACAGGGTGAGTACGCTGTTTTTCACTTGGTTAACGATGGCTCGAGGGGTAATGGTTGCACCTGCAAATTGGTCAAATTTCCCTCCATCTTTTTTCACTGCCCATTCACTTAACCGATTAGGATCGATTTGTTGGTCGGTGAAACTATAAATCCATTGTGAAAAACGGGTTTCAATTTTATCGCCCAACCCTGGTGTTTCGTGGTGTTCTAGTACACGCACGCCTAAAATTTTGCCTTGTGGCGTCACGCCAATTAAGAGTCGAATATTGCCTGAATAGCCTTCTGGGGCAATGGTTTCTAAGGCGTAGGCTGTTGTTTGTCCTTGTTTGCTGGCAATACAAATTTCTTGAATACGTTGCTCACGCAATTTAGGGTTATTGGGCGTATGACACCCTTCCAGTAAGGCATTATCAAAATAGTATTGCGGCACCACTTGTAATAATAAGGTTTGTTTTTGCCTCGTGATTTCCGCATTGATCTTTTCTTTTGTTAAGAAATAAACCCCAGTGGACAATGCACTGCAAAGGAAGGCAATAAAAGCAAGAAGTGCGGCATAATAGCTTGAGATTTTGATGATTTTCATTTTATCCCTCTTTATTGGCGATGCCCAGCCACTCTTGGACGGGTATAGTGATCGATCAAAGGCACGCAAATATTGCTCAGTAACACGGCAAATGCCACGCCATCAGGGTAATTTCCATAAAAACGAATCACATACACTAACATGCCAACTAACGCCCCGAATACTAATTTCCCTCTTGGGGTAATGGAGGCGGTGACAGGATCGGTGGCGATAAAAAATGCCCCAAACATCATGGCACCACTGAATAAATGGGTAAATGTGTATAAATGCATACTGGAAAATAATTCCGTGAGGCTGGCTAAAAGCGTAAAGCTTGCCAACATGGCGACGGGAATTTGCCAGTGAACGATACGTTTCCAAATGAGAAAAAGCCCACCGCATAAAAACGCCAAATTAACTTGCCACCACCCAATTGCCAACGTATGACTAAAAATAGGCGAGGCAAATAAGGTTTGGTAAGCGACTTCTGCATTTTCTAAGGTTTTGTTTGTCAACAGCACTTTAGCACTATCCAAAGGGGTAGCTTGAGTAATGGCATCCACAGATTGAGTGAGTTGGTGAAGGCTAAACCCGTCAGTGCTAAACCCCGTAAAAATTAAATGGTAAGCATCCGCCAAAGTGGGTGGCTCACTTAATAAACGTAATGGCGGTAACCAAGTAGTCATTTGTAGTGGAAAGGAAATTAATAACACCACATAACCGACCATAGCAGGGTTAAATAAATTTTGTCCTAAGCCACCATAAACATGCTTGCCTAAAATCACCGCACAAAATACCCCGATCAAAATGACCCAATAAGGGGCGTAAGGTGGAATCGCCACCGATAAAATTAACGCCGTCAGAATGACACTAAAATCCGAAATATAAAATAAGGCAGGTTTTTTACGCAATAAGGTGACTGCCCATTCTAAAAATAGGGCAAAGCTGATGCCAAGTGCAGACTGAATAAGCACACCATAACCAAAATAATACAATTGCACGCAAATGGCTGGCAACATAGCCACCATCACCCATAGCATAATACGCATGGTGAGTTTGCCTGAATGAGTATGGGGTGAGCTAACCATCTTAAACATGAATAAGGTCCTTAATTTGTGTGAGGTGGAACATCTCAAATTGCTTTCTAGTTCAGTGAAACCTAGGATTTATTTTGTTGCTGTGCCAATTTTTTCGCTTTAGCTCGAGCAATGGCGGCTGCAATCGCCGCTTTGCGAGGATCGCTTTCTTGCGTAGCTTCGGCATTTTCCGCTTCAACCTTGCTTAAATCTTTTTCATTTTGCACCGCACTATTTTGTACTTCAGTTGCTGAGCTATCCGTTTGGCTGTGCGACGGATTGCTTGCCTGTTGGGCTTTTTTCGCTTTAGCTCGAGCGATGGCGGCTGCAATGGCGGCTTTGCGAGGATCGTTTTCTTGCGTAGCTTCGGTATTTTCCGCTTCAACCTTGTTTAAATCTTTTTCATTTTGCACCGCACTATTTTGTACCGCACTTGCTGGGCTATCCGTTTGGCTGTGCGACGGATTACCTGCCTGTTGGGCTTTTTTCGCTTTGGCTCGAGCAATGGCGGCTGCAATTGCCGCTTTGCGAGGATCGTTTTCTTGCGTAGCTTCGGCATTTTCCGCTTCAACCTTGCTTAAATCTTTTTCATTTTGCACCGCACTATTTTGTACTTCAGTTGCTGAGCTATCCGTTTGGCTGTGCGAAGGATTGCCTGCCTGTTGGGCTTTTTTCGCTTTAGCTCGAGCGATGGCGGCTGCAATGGCGGTTTTGCGAGGATCGTTTTCTTGAGTAGCTTCGGTATTTTCCGATTCAACTTTGCTTAAATTTTTTTCATTTTGCACCGCACTATTTTGTACTTCACTTGCTGAGCTATCCGTTTGGCTGTGCGACGGATTGCCTGCCTGTTGGGCTTTTTTCGCTTTGGCTCGTGCAATGGCGGCTGCAATCGCCGCTTTGCGAGGATCGTTTTCTTGCGTAGCTTCGGTATTTTCTGCTTCAACCTTGCTTAAATCTTTTTCATTTTGCACCGCACTATTTTGTACCGCACTTGCTGAGCTATCCGTTTGGCTGTACGACGGATTGCCTGCCTGTTGGGCTTTTTTCGCTTTAGCTCGAGCAATAGCGGCTGCAATGGCGGCTTTTTTCGGATCTTGCTCGGTTTGTGATTCAGGTGTTTCTGCAAGAGATTGAGCCTGATCTTGGCTTTCTTGTTGACGTGCTAAACGCCGTGCTTTACGTTGTGCCATGATGTGGCTATTATCAGGTAAGACTTCGCCTTTATGCCCCACTTTGGTTTTGATTTCAGGGGCATTCTCTGCCACGGTGCCTTCTGCTTTTTTCGCTTTTAAGCGTTCTAGTGCAGCTTGAACAGGATCGACACCATCTTGGTTCAGCATTTCTTCACGACGAGCCGCCATGGCTTTTTGTGCTCGGGCTTTACGTTCTTGTTCTTCTTTTTCTAAACGTGCTTGACGTGCTTCAAAACGTTGTTTGGCTTCTTCTGCCAGTTTGGCTTTATGTTTAATTTCCCAAATTTTGGCTTTTTCTTGGCGGAAATATTGAATCAGTGGAATATGGCTTGGGCAAACATAAGCACACAAGCCACATTCAATACAATCATGTAAGGCGTATTCTTCGGATTTTTCATGATCTTCACTGCGAGCAAACCAATATAATTGCTGTGGCATCAAATTGACAGGACAAGCATCGGAACACGCAGAACAGCGAATACAAGATTGTTCGGGTGCAGGTGGTGCATACTCAAAATGATCTGGTGCGAGTAAACAGTTGGTTACTTTGGTCACTGGGGCATGTAAATCAGGAAGAATAAAGCCCATCATAGGTCCACCAACAAAGACAGGAAAGCGGGAATCGTATTGATAACCGACTTCTTGTAAGAGTTGATAAACTGGGGTACCCAAGCGTACCCATTTGTTGCCTTTGTGGATGACTTTATCGCCCGTTAAGGTGACGACACGTTCAATCAAGGGTTCATCATCGATCACAGCACGTTTAATGGCAAAAGCCGTGCCGACATTTTGCATCAACACGCCAATGCTTGATGAACGCTGTCCACTAGGCACTTCCATGCCCGTGAGAATGTGAATTAACTGTTTTGCAGCCCCTGATGGATATTTGGTGGGAATGACTCTAATTTCAATATCATTCGCCCCATGTAAGGCTTTTTGTAGTGCTGCCACTGCTTCAGGTTTGTTATCTTCAATCGCAATGACCACTTTTTCAGGACGCAAGATATAGCGTAGAATGCGTGTGCCTTCAATAATTTCTTCAGGGTAATCACGCATTAAACGATCATCACAAGTAATATAAGGCTCACATTCTGCCCCGTTGATAATCAGCAGTTTGATTTGTTTTTCAGCTGATTGAAGCTTTGCAGAAGTAGGAAACGCCGCTCCGCCTAACCCAGCCACACCTGCTTTATAAATTTTTTCTATCAACTGCTCAGGACTTTGGGTCAGAAAATCATCAATCGGTTGGCGTTCAATCCACTGATCTTTGCCATCGGCTTTCAATTCAATACAAAGTTCGCTTAAACCAGAAGGGTGAGAGGCTACATAAGGTTTAATTGCTACGATATGCCCAGAGGTTGAGGCGTGAACAGGTAATTCACGTAAGCCATCCCCTTGGGTTAAGGCTTGACCTTTTTTCACATAATCGCCCACGTTCACCAACACTTCACCTGCCGCCCCAGCATGTTGCTTGACGGGGATATAAAAGGTGTCGACTAATTTGGCATGACGAATGGGCAATTGATTAGATTGTGATTTCCGTTCAGGTGGATGAATGCCCCCTTTGAAATCCCATAATTTCCCTAAATTGAATTGTGTTAATACGTCCATCGCTTTATTCCCCTTTGATTAATTTTTTCTGCGTTGTTGTGGTATCAACAATGGGAATGACAAGAGAAGGATCAAATTTCCAATTCCAACTTTGAATATTCTGTTCCACTTTAATCATTGAAATACAGTCAGTCGGGCAGGGTGCAACACAAAGTTCGCAACCTGTACATAAATCAGGAATAATGGTATGCATGGCTTTATTTGTGCCAATGATGGCATCGACAGGGCAAGCCTGAATACATTTAGTACAACCAATGCACATTTCTTCATCAATAAAAGCGACCATCGGGGCAGGATCGCCAGCTAAATCGGTGGAAGGTGGTTCCACGCCCATCAGTTCAGCAATATTAATAATGACAGTTTGTCCACCTGGGATACATTTAGTAATGTCATCGCCATTTGCAATGGCTTCAGCATAAGGTTTGCAACCAGGATAGCCACATTGTCCACATTGACTTTGTGGAAGTAAGGCATCAATTTTTTCGACAATCGGATCAGCTTCGACTTTGAGCTTGACGGAGGCAAATCCCAAAATAGCCCCAAAAATCAATGCCAGAATGACAATGGCAAGGAGGATTAAAGATACTGTTGTCATTATAATCTCACTAATCCAGTAAAGCCCATAAATGCTAAAGACATCAACCCTGCGGTAATTAATGCAATGGAGGCACCTTTGAAGATATGTGGCACATCCGCCGCCGCTAAACGTTCACGCAATGCTGCAAAAAGGACTAAGACTATGCCAAACCCTAAAGATGCACCAAAACCATAAATGACAGATTGGGTCAAATTGTGGGCAAGATTAATATTGAGCAATGCCACACCAAGTACTGCACAGTTTGTCGTAATCAAGGGGAGAAAAATCCCTAATAAACGATAGAGAGTTGGACTTGTTTTATTGATCACCATTTCTGTAAATTGAACCACCACGGCAATGACCAAAATAAAGACGAGTGTCCGTAAAAAAAGTGCATTTAAGGGTGTTAAAATATATGTATCAATTAAATACGCTGAAATTGATGCCACGGTGAGCACAAACATCGTGGCTAAGCTCATGCCGATGGCAGTCTCAATTTTTTTTGAAACGCCCATAAACGGACAAAGCCCTAGAAATTTAACAAGGACAAAGTTATTAATTAATGCTGTACTAATAATAAGTAAAAGATATTCAGTCATAAGTTTGATTCGTTAGGGCAGGCAATGAAAGTAAGCCCTTTTAAGTAAGTCGCATATTATCGCCGTTTATTGTAGTGAGAACAATAAAAAATTTGAGTTAAATCATCACTTGAATTAAGAGGTATGGCTGATATTACACGAAAAGACAAGGAGTTAAGAGCGGTTGCGGTTGTTAGGATTTACCTATAAAAAGGGGAATTTTTCTTTTGGCAAACGTTTGCGTAGCTTTAGAATTGATTAATAAATAATCAAAAAACAACATAAAAATTTGTAAAAGTGTGATCTAGATCACAAAAATGAAATGAACTTTTAAAAAAGCCTATTTTTTTCTTTTAATGAAGAATTTTTTTTGGCTAAACATTATTTAATTCAAGTTAAATCAATGAGTTATCTTTATTTTTTGTTTTATAGACCTGTGATGAAAGATAATAATTTGTGATCTTATCAAGCTATTTTGCTTGGTTTAATGTGTAGTAAATATATTTAACCTGTTGTTTATAAAGGATTTTATTGTAAATGAGAATGCTAGAAAGGGCTTAAGGGGGCTTTGACAATAAAAAGGAGCTTTGCTATCTTGCAACTGCAAAAGTAAGAAGCCGGTAATACGGCTTTGTTATTGATTTTTTTAGGTTGATTGAGTAAGTGATTATTCAATTAAATATAAAACTCCAACAACAAGGTAGTGATTTTATGAAAAAGACAATCGTAGCATTAGCAGTAGCAGCGGTAGCAGCGACTTCAGCAAACGCAGCAACAGTTTACAACCAAGATGGTTCTAAAGTGGAAGTGAACGGTTCTGTGCGTTTGAAATTAGAAAAAGTAACAGGTAAACGTACAGATCTACTTGATAACGGTTCTCGTGTGACATTCAATGCTTCACAAGACCTAGGTGAAGGTTTATCAGCATTAGCTCAAGCTGAAATTCGTTTTTCTAAAGATGCATTAGGTGATCAAGTAAGAAATTCTCGTTTATTTGCTGGTTTCAAATATGCTGATGTAGGTACATTAACATTCGGTAAACAATTAACAACTGGTGATGATGTTGGTGTTTCTGATTTCTCATACCTTTACGGTGGTATCAACCAAGTAATTGGTGGCGGTGATCGTGTAATCAAATTCCGTTCAGTAGATTTCAATGGCTTCAGCTTCGGTGCAGATTATTTATTTGGTGAAGTTGATCAAGCAAAAGCGAAAACTGATGCTTATGTTGTGTCTGGTTTCTATAAACGTAAAATTGGTGATGTGGGTTTAGCGATTGATTTAGGTCACAGCCATGCAAACAAAGCTAAAGATCCAACACAAACTACACCAGCAGTGAAATATGCAGAAAATGCGTACACTGCAGGTGTTCAAGTAAGCTATGCAGACGTTACTGTTGGTGTGGACTATTCACGTGTTAAAGCGTCTAAAGGTCAAAACGTTGGCTACAAAATTAAGCATGCGACTAGCCCAAGCAACAAAGTTATTCTTACTGGCTTCAACAAAGCAGAGTTAGTTGAATTAGGCTTAAAATATCAAGTTACTGAAAAATCTAAAGTATACGGTGAGTACATTTGGGGTAAAGGTTCTTTCGCTGCGAAAAATGCACCATCTGTGAGAGTTAATGCATTTGTATTAGGTGCAGATTACAAACTTCACAAAAACGTGTTAACTTTCGTAGAACTTGTGAATTTGAAAGCAAAACATAACAACAATTCTGCGAGAGGCAAAGCCATCGCAACAGGTTTACGTGTATACTTCTAATCATTTGAGAAGATAAAATGAAAAAGACCGATAGTATTATCGGTCTTTTTTTGCTTAAAACGGTCTTAAAAACGACCGCACTTTTGGTACTTAAACAATAATGAGCAGAAAAGTGCGGTGCTTTTTAGAAAAGTTTTGGGCTATTTAAAGGATTCTCGGTGAGCCAGTAAATCTGCTTTATTGATGGCAAAAACGCCCACGCCACCATTTTTTAGTTCAACCCAATTGAAAGGCACATCGGGATATTGTTCGATTAAATGAATCATGCTGTTGCCCACTTCGCAAACTAGCACGCCTTGTTCTGTTAAATAGTCTGGGGCGGCATAAAGAATTTTTTTGGTGATTTCTAAACCATCAACGCCCGATCCTAATGCCATTTCAGGTTCATAGTGAAATTCTTCAGGCATATCCGCTAAATCTTCCGCATCGACATAAGGGGGATTGGTCACAATCAAATCGTATTGCACTGGGGCTAAATCGTTAAATAAGTCGGATTGCATAGGGAAAACCCGTTGTGTTAATTGATGACGCTCAATGTTGATTTCTGCAATTTCTAATGCTTCAGCAGAGAGATCGACCGCATCAACTTCCGCATCGGGAAATTGTACCGCACAAGCAATGGCAATACAGCCGCTACCCGTACACATATCCAGAATACGTTTAGGCGGTTCATGGAGCAGATTGGCAAAGCCTTCTTGAATTAAGGCGTTGATGGGTGAACGAGGCACAATGACACGTTCATCAATATAAAAAGGGAGACCACAGAACCAAGCTTGGTTAGTGAGGTAAGCCACAGGAATCCGTTTTTCAATACGTTGAATCACTGATCGGATTAACACTTCTTTTTCAGAACGGGTGATTCGAGCTGCATATAATTCAGCAGGGAAATCCAAAGGGAGATCAAGGGTGGTGAGCACCAATTGCAAGGTTTCGTCCCATGGGTTGTCATAGCCATGGCCATAATAAATATCAGAACGGTTAAAGGTGCTATATGTCCAGCGTAGGAAGTCTTGAATGGAATGGAGTTCGTTATACACTTGATCCGCAAGGATCGTTTCAATAAGTTCTTGGTTATGTGTCATATTACGCCTTTTGTTAAGAGCTAAAATTCAGCCCAGTTTATATCACATAAATACGCATTTGGGAAATAAGCGAAATAGAATATGATATGATTATCCACAATTTGAGAATGGAAGGAAAACCATGTTAGAGCAAGAGGATATTGAATTATTCCGTGAAGCGACAAAAGGGGTAAAAGCACTGAAGCAAGATACTTTTGTTCGTCCACGGGGCAAAATGCATAAACAAAAATCAACATTGCGTGAGATTCGGGAAAAAGAAGATACGCTATTTTATTTTTCAGATGAATATGAACCCCTTTTAAATGAAGAAAGTGCGGTCAAATATTTGCGAGAAGGGGAAGATTCTTATTTATTGAAGCAGTTAAGACGTGGGGATTTTTCGCCAGAACTGTTTTTGGATTTACATGGGTTGACTCGTGAACAGGCAAAATTAGAATTAGCCAGTTTAATTCAAGCTTGTGAAAATGAGCATGTTTACTGTGCCAGTGTGATGACTGGCTATGGTTCTTATGTGTTAAAACGTCAAATCCCTCGTTGGTTAGTGCAACATCCCAAAGTGCGTGCATTGCACCAAGCCCCAAAAGAATGGGGCGGTGATGCAGCAATTTTAATCTTGCTTGATGTGTAAATTTGCCTTGTGAAAGGCACTGTAAAGTGAGGGCAGCACTTGGCAAATCATGTTGAGCTGCTGAATCGGAACACTAAACTGCGGTTGCAGTAAGTTGTCTGCTTGTTCTGCATTCGCTTGTTTGAGATCTGATTCAATACGTTGCTGTAATTTATTAAAAATCTCGGGGGTTAACTTCTCGATGTGCTCCAATACATAGATGATTTTTTTAGCAATTGGGTAAAAGCCTGCTAAAAAACGCGTGCTTTGTTGTAACTGTTTCATATTTGAACGATAAGCACCGAGAGCGGAAATATAGCTTAATAATGAATAATTGATTTTGAGTAACTCAAAGCCCTGTTGTAAATGGGCTTGGTATTTGTGTGGTTCATTATTCATGTTGGAAAGGGTAGCACTGAGTGCGGTTGCATGTTCATGAGCATTACGGCGTGCAATCCGATATTTTAAGTTATCGCCTTTGCCAAATTGTAGCTGACTGATGATATACAGCAGATATTTGGCATTGCTTTTGATGGCTTGTCGGTTGACGGTATCTAACTGCAAATATTTCCAGTCTGGCCAGAGATAGGAAACGGCAAACCATGAAATAGCCGCACCAATTAAGGTATCAATGAGACGGGAAGACATTGCAGCGTGAAGATCAAAGCCCATAACATTAAAGCTAATCAGCACTTGTAAGGTGATGAAAAAGGTGGAAAAGCTGTAATTATTGCTTCTAAAGAAGAAAAAGAGTGTACTTGTAGCAACAATTAACCCCAATTCCAGTTCGAGAGTCGGATTAGTATAAGGCAATAAGGATCCGATAATGACCCCTAATAGGGTGCCGATAATCCGTTGGCGTAAGCGTAATTTCGTGGCGGAATAGTTGGGCTGGCAAACAAATACCGCAGTTAATAAAATCCAATAACCTCGATCTAATTGGAAAAATTCCACAATACAGCAAGAGGTAAACACCACAATAGAGAGTCTCACCGCATGGCGAAAGAGTTGAGAATCAAAATTACAATGGCTTTTTATGGTATCGCAAATATTCCGTAAACCTCGAATTTGGTTTGTGTGAATTTTGGCGGTCGCTGTCCGTTCGATTTGGTTTGATTCCTGATCTAAATGGCGAAGTTGCCAATCCACGGCTTGGATATGGTCAATTAAGGTTTTTAAATTAAGATCGACACTGTCTTCTTTTTGTTGTTTGGTGTAAAGCTCAAAGGATTGAGTTAACCCTAATACTGCTTTTTCCATACGATTATCGTATTTGTATTCTTTGCTTTGTTGCAAACTCAGTCCAATTTGTTTGCAAGCTTGTGCTTGTAATTCAAATAGACGTTGAATACGAAAAATTAAATCGGTATTTTTCAATTTTTCGGCTAACGCTTGGTAATTGAATAAGCTGGAATTGGCACGTTCATGGATATCTTGTGCGGAGAAATAGTAACGTAGCATTTTTTGAGTGCGACTATGACGAGATTGCCCCCGAATGCGATAAAACAGTGAAGTACGACAAGCATTGAACGCTTCAATGAGTTGACTGTCTTTCATCGCAAGATTCACTTCTTTACGATCCAGTTGTTCCACATCATCAGGATCAAAAAATAGTGATTTAGCATCTAAATAGGCACCAAGTGCTAAAAAAGATTTAGCGATGTTTTCTTGCACAGGTCGGTTAGGAAAAAATAAATGCACAATCAAGGCAATGACACTGTAAAGCAAGGTTCCACATAGAATCATGATAGGATTAATAAACCACTGGGTCTCGGGCAAATAAGACAGTGTGGTGTAAACGGCAATGACTAATGTGCCAAAGGCAATGGTGCTGTAACGCTGTCCAATTGCCCCTACCATGGTGAACAGAAAGGTAATGGCGGTCATTAATAAGGTGAATTGGTAACTTTTGCCAATACTCATTTGTACAATCAGGGAAGAAATGGAAAACGCAATCAGGGTGTAAAAAACGTTTTTTAAACGCCCTGTTAATCGGTGATCCAAATCCACCAATCCACCAGCAATGATGCCTAAAATAAGTGGCATACACTGTTCGGATATCTCGAGTAGCCAAATTGCGATAGCCGCAAGATTGACGGCAATAAAAATGGGAATAGTCGCAATGACTTTTGCATTAAGCCACTTGTTCATTTATATCCTTTTATGATTTATATTGACTGAATTTTTTTTCTGCCGCTTGTCTGCGAGCAAGCTCAGCCATTTCTTTTGATACCACACGTTGTCCAACGGGGAATAAAGCAATACCTGCTAATTTAAAATGAGTCACGCCAACAGGAATGCCGATAATGGTTAAACATTGGACGATACCTAAGAAAATATGCAATAAGCAGAGCCACCAACCAAATAAGATAAACCACACGACATTTAATAATGTGCCGATTGAATTGGCAACGGGATGAGTTGGCTCAAGGTATTTAACATGAATAATGTCATTGCCAAAAGGCACCAGAGACATTTTACTGATTTCCCAGCAGCTTCGTGTATAAGGCAAGGTGATGATCAATACCGCACTTATTAATGTGGCAAATAACCAGCCTAATGTGGTTAGAAAACCGCCTAATACGAAATTTAATATATTTAAAATTAAGCCCATTTTGGTTTCTCCTCTTCATTAGCCTTCGGCTTCTTTTTTGGCAATAAATATCGCTCAACACCAAGTTATGCTGAGCGATATGATAAAGGACGTTCGTAAAATGTTTGAAAAACAGACCGCACTTCAGGAGAGATCAGATTATTTCTGATTTTTTGCCCACTGAATAAAACGTTGTTGGGTTTCTTTATCTGCTTGTTGATACCAATATTGTAACATTTGTTCTGCCACATTTTCGCCTTGAACGGTGATTTTACCTTTCTGAGCTTTGGCAAAGCCAGGAATGGCAGCGGGCATGGTGGTGCTTGCAAAACCTGCTACGGCAGCTGGTGCACCAGAAGCATTATATTCCGAAAGATTTTCAATGAGGTTGACACCCGGTAGGAACCCTTCTTGTTTCAAATATTCTTGTTTGGTGGAAACCTCGGCACCTGAAACGGTTTTTACATGAATAACGGGGTCTTTTTTGAACTTATTGGCATCTCTTTCTGTTTCGAGTCGAGGAGCAGAAATCAAGATGTCGTCAGCAATACCTTGAAAGGTAATCACAATAGGTTCAGATTCAAATAAAGTGCGGTCAGAACCCGAACGAACAATTTCAGAGACACGAACCACCACTTGGTGAGTTTGATTGTCGTTAATATTGAATGAACGGGTTTCTTTTAGTAGTGACTTGCTTGCTTTTTGTCCATCAATTGCGAGAAAATCAATATTAGATGAACTTGTTATTACTCCTGCAAAGCTCGCGGTGCTAGTGAATAAAGCTGCGGTTGCTAATGCAGCGAAACGAAATTTCATATTTACTCCTATTTTTGTAAGGAAAATAAGTTTAAAGTCAAAGCACTTTATTCTGTAAAGTGTTTGTATATGCTAGTCGAATTTTAAACAAATGAAAATAGACAGACTCGATTAAATGTAAAAAACCGTGTTGTAATGCGTATTATTTAAGAGAATAAAAGGGTGGCGTTATGATAAAAAAACGATTTTTAATTTTTGGTGTCGTACAAGGGGTCGGATTTCGTTATTTTACATGGTGTGAAGCAAGAAAAATGGGGCTACATGGCTTTGTTCGAAATCGTGCAGATGGCAGTGTAGAGGTGATTGTAGCAGGGGAGGAATCGCAAATCGCTCGCTTACATCGTTGGTTGTTGAAAGGACCACGAACCGCCAAAGTAGAGCAAGTGCTTGCCCAAGAATATGACGGTCCGTTGGTTAATGATGGATTTTCAGTATCGAGTTAACGATGTATCCGTGCTAATTTGATTTTTTGATAAATCAACGCCATTAAGAAGAACAGTGCTTGCAAGAGAATAATACAAGAACCTGTTGCCCCATCAATGTGATAACTGATGATGGTTCCCAATAAACTGCTGACCACAGAAACGCTGATTGCAATAATCAACATTCTGTCAAAGCGTTTACTGAGAATAAATGCCGTAATCCCAGGGGAAATGAGCATAGCCACCACTAAAATGACACCAACAACTTGCATGGCGGTGATAATGGTTAAGGCTAATAACATCAACAAGGTGTAATGTAATATTCTTGGTGAAAGTCCTGCTACTCTTGTATGACTTTGGTCGAAGCAATAGAGTAGAAAATCTTTTCGCTTAATCATAATAACCGTAAAAATAATTAGGGAAATAATCAAGGTTTGAATTAACTCTTGATGACTCACCCCTAATAAGTTACCGAATAAAATATGGTAAAGATGCTGTTCTGTTTTCACTTTGGTAAAAAGGACAATACCAAATGCGAACATACCCGAGAACACAATCCCCATCACGGTATCTTCTTTTATACGGCTATTTTCTTTCAGGTAGCCTACACTTAATGCACAAAATAAACCTGCCCCAAAAGCACCAATGGATAAAGGAATGCCTAACATGAAAGCAATGACGATCCCTGGTAGTACCGCATGGGAAATGGCATCACCCATTAATGACCAACCTTTTAGTACCAAATAGCAAGACAATACTGCACAAATCATTGCCACAATAATGGCTGTCAATAAGGCATTTCGCATAAAAGGGTAGCTAAAAGGTTCTACTAGCCAATTATAAATCTCCATTTTCAGCCTCCCTTTCAACCTCATTCTTCAGCACGGTATTACGGCGTAAGGTGCCATATTTCGGTGAGAAGAAAAAGGCTAGTAAGAAAAGTGCGGTCTGAAAACACACAATAACACCACCTGTTGCACCGTCTAAATAATAACTCACATAGACACCGAGTGTACTCGTGGTTACCCCCAGTACGACAGCAATGGTTGCCAATGTCCGAAAACGATCCGTTAATAAATAGGCGGTTGCACCTGGTGTAATAACCATTGCAATAACCAGAATTGCCCCGACAGTTTGCAGTGCAGCAACCACACAAGCACTTAATAAGGTGAAAAACAATACTTTATAACGAAGTGGCGAAAGTCCGACAGAGGAGGCATGGGTTTCATCAAAAAAGACTAGCAATAAATCTTTCCAAAAGATCAGTAATAACCCAAGCGTAACACCAATAATAATGGCAACTTGTACGACATCTTCATCTGCAATCCCTAAAATATTCCCAAGAACAATATCTTGTACCTTAATTGACGTTGGATTTAAGGAAATGATCAATAATCCAAGGGCGAAGAAAGTGGTAAAAATAAAGCCAATTACCGCATCTTCACGCAATTTGGTGATGGATTTGATCCAAAGAATTGACAGGGCAGCTAAAATTCCCGAAAAAAAAGCACCGAGTGCATAGGGTAAGGATAAGGCATACGCAATGGCAACGCCAGGTACCACAGAATGGGAAAGAGCATCACCAATTAAGGACCAGCCTTTTAGCATGAGATAAGAAGATAAAAACGCACAAATTCCACCAACGGCAGCCGAAAGCAAAATCGCCTTCGTCATATACTCATATTGAAAGGGTTCAAGTAAAAGATCCCACATTATGCATTGTCCTTATGTTCAGGATTTTTCGTAATAGGTGCTGGTGGATCATTTTTCGTTTGACCATAGAAGACAGCAGGTAATTCTTCATCACTTAACACGGTGACTGAGCGAGCATCTTCATCTTCATGGATATCTTTACCCAATAATTTGACATGGCGTAATACGCCACCGAAAACAAGCTCAAGGTTTTTTTGTGTAAAAGTGGTTTCTGTTTTGCCTGCGGCTAATACAGTACGATTAATCATGACAACCTGATCACAGAAATCAGGGACAGAACCTAAATTGTGGGTGGAAATTAAAATGAGGTGTCCTTCACTACGTAATTGATCTAACAGATCCATAATGGCATTTTCTGTTTTGACATCAACACCTGTAAAAGGCTCATCTAATAAAATAATTTGGCTTTGTTGTGCCAAGGCTCGTGCGAGGAAAACCCGTTTCTTCTGCCCACCAGAGAGTTCACCAATTTGACGTTCAGCTAAATGTTCAATACTGACACGTTGCATTGCCTCTTGCACTTTTTGTTTATCTTGTGCACTCGGTATGCGTAAAAAGTTCATATAGCCATAACGTCCCATCATAACCACATCATAGACTGACACTGGAAATTGCCAGTCTACATCTTCTGACTGCGGCACATAAGAAACGAGATTTTGTTTGAGTGTGTCGGCAATAGGTAAGCCACAGAGGGTGATTTCACCCTTTTGTGGCTTGACCAAGCCCATTAAACTTTTGAAAAGTGTAGATTTTCCACTACCATTTACTCCTACCAGCGCACAAGTTGTACCGCCCTCTAAGTAAAAAGTCATATCATGGATAGCGGTATGGCCGTTGTTATAACGAACAGTTACATCATTAACAGCAATTGATGCAATGGTAGGTGTTGGCATTATTTTTCAAATCCTTTAACGATAGTTGATACAGTGACGTTTAATAAGTCGATGTAAGTTGGTACAGGACCGTTTGCTGCAGAAAGTGAATCTACATATAACACACCACCGTATTTCGCACCGGTTTCTTTTGCAACTTGTTGTGCTGGTTTTGGTGAAATTGTACTTTCACTAAAGACCACAGGGATGTTATTTTTACGTACTGTTTCAATGACTTTACGTACTTGTTGTGGTGTACCTTGTTCTTCAGCATTGATTGGCCATAGATACGCTTCTTGTAAACCATAATCTTTTGCTAAATAACTAAATGCACCTTCACTGGTTACTAACCAACGTTGACCTTGTGGGATTTGTGCTAATTTTTCACGTAAAGGTTGATCTAATTTTTTGATTTTATTAGCATAATTTTCTGCGTTTTTAATATAAGTTTCCGCATTTTTCGGATCGTATTTTACGAACGCATTTTTGATATTTTCAATGTAGATGAGGGCATTTGATGTTGACATCCACGCATGTGGGTTTGGTGCATCTTTGTAAGGACCTTCATAGATTGAAATTGGGGTGATACCTTCTGTAACAACAACAGCAGGTTTATTTTTAACGTTTTGGAAGAATTTTTCAAACCAACGCTCAAGATTTAAACCATTCCATAAAACCAGATCCGCATGTTGTGCTTTTACGATATCTTTAGGCGTTGGTTCATAATCATGAATTTCTGCACCAGGTTTCGTGATAGACTCAACAACCGCTGCATCACCAGCAACATTTTGAGCAATATCTTGAATTACAGTGAATGTGGTGACCACTTTGAATTTTGCAAAAGCTGGAGAGGTGAAAACACCTAGCATAATTGCACTTAAAATAACGACTAATCGACGCATGTCATTTCTCCTTATGTTGTTGGTTAATAAAGTCGCATCAGTATTCTATGTGCAAAAAATAGCTTTGTAAATAAAAATAATTCTCAAAATAATTTACTTATAAACACTTCGCGGGTTTGGGTAAACCTGCTAATTTGGTTGCTTGTTTCGCTGGTCCATCAGGGAAAAGACGTTGTAAATAACGGCTATTTCCTTTTTCTTCCCCTAATTTTTGTGCCATGGCTTTAACCAACATTCTAATGGCGGGAGAGGTTTTATATTCTTGATAAAATTGGCGAACAAAATAAATAACTTCCCAATGTGCTTCTGTTAGCTGAATATTTTCAAGATCGGCGATTGCACGTGCAACGTCTTCATTCCACTGATTTAGGTCTAATAAATAGCCATGGGCATCGGTTTCAATTTGGAGGTTATTTACTGTGATCATATATGGTGAGGATTTCATATTATTATAAAACGTTAATTATAACAAAACGCCCCAAAAATGGGGCGTGGAATGTTATTTTTCAAGAAATGTATTAATCGTCGCTTGAGAAAATAGATAGAATGTTTAATAAACTAATAAATAAATTGTAAAGCGATACGAAAATACTGACTGTTGCACGGATATAATTGGTTTCACCACCATGAATAATATTGCTGGTTTCATATAAGATTCCCATAGTTGAGAAAATCACAAATAAACCACTAATAGCAAGATAAAGCATCGGTGAGTGAAAGAAGAAACTTCCTACCGTACCTAACAACAATACGATGAATAGTGCGAAGATAGTGCCTGAAAGGAAAGACATATCTTTTTTCGTGGTTAGCACATAAGCCGAACAAGCAAAGAACACCGCTGCCGTGCCAGCTAAGGCAAAGACGACAATATCACTTGCACCTTGGCTGACATAAACATTTAAAATCGGTCCTAAGGTGTATCCTAAGAAGCCTGTGAAAGCGAAAGCAGCTAAAATACCTAATCCGCTATTGGCGAGTTTGTTGGTTAAAAATAATAAGCCATAGAAACCTACAAGCATCAAAATGAGATTTGGACGAGGTAAGTTTAAGCTCATTGATATATAAGCGACAACTGAAGAAAACGCAAGTGTTAAACCCAGTAGAAAGTAGGTATTGCGTAACACTTTATGCGTGCTCAGCAATGACGTTTCTCTGTCATCAATGATAATCCGAGATTCCATAGTTAGGCTCCTTGTGTAAATGGAAGAGAAAAGAATGGGGTTAAAGTACTGGTTAGTTTGGAAAAAGTCAATGTTAAAAATGTACAATCGACAATTAAATGCTGTTTAATTAGAAAGCAAGATGAACAGAATAACGCCATTTAAACAAAGGGGCGTGATTTTTTGATTTACTCTAATTCATAACTATATTATATTCCGCCAAGTTTAAACCACGGAGGAATGGTCGAGTGGTTGAAGGCACCGGTCTTGAAAACCGGCGAGGGTTTACGCCCTCCGTGAGTTCGAATCTCACTTCCTCCGCCATCAAATTCAGAAAAAGCCGTAAGTTAAGTGTTAAATCACTAGCTTACGGCTTTTTTATTTTCTGTCATGCAGATGTATTAGCCTGTGAGGCTTTCCATCTCAAGCAATTTTGAGATGGAAACACAATGGATACGGTTGAGGAAAATGGACGGTGAAACTAACGTTAATTGGCTTCTTTTTTGAGTAAAGAAAGTAAGAATAATAAACTGGCACAGATCACCACAGAAGGTCCTGCCGCCGTGTCATAAAAGGCGGATAAGGTTAGCCCCATGCTGACGGAAAGCATGCTAATAAATACGGCAATGATGACCATTTGTTCTGGTGTTCTGGCAAAGCGTCTCGCAGTGGCGGATGGAATAATTAATAATGATGTAATAATTAATGCCCCCACAAATTTCATGCTGAGTGCAATGGTAAGTGCGGTTAAAATCATGAGAATAAAACGCATTTTTTGTACATTAATCCCTTCTACTTGAGCCAGTTCTGGACTAACGGTGGTAGAAATAAGTGGCTTCCAGAAATAG
The DNA here is from genome assembly GCF_049670885.1 of Pasteurella pantherarum. Classification (GTDB taxonomy): domain Bacteria; phylum Pseudomonadota; class Gammaproteobacteria; order Enterobacterales; family Pasteurellaceae; genus Pasteurella. Next base: position 566,348 of record NZ_CP187173.1, read on the forward strand.
ACTAACGTGGCTAAGACAACTATCACGCCACAGAAAATATAGAGTAAATCATCATAAGCAAGGGCAAGCAAATCACCGAATAAATACGCCATTAAATCCACCCGCACATTTTCCAATAACCCCACTGTTACAACACCTAACGATAGACAACTATGGGCAATGATGCCCAATAAGGTATCAACAGAAAATTGGGTTTTGCCTTCTAACCAAACCATAATCACGGCTAATACTAAGGTGAGAATTAAAATGGAAAGGTAGGGATTGATGTCAAGAAAAAAACCTAATGCCACGCCTAATAATGCAGAATGTGCAAGGGTATCGCCAAAATAGGCCATTTTTCGCCATACCACAAAAGCCCCTAATGGTGCAGTGATCAAGGAAAGCAACATACCCGTTAGCCAAGCTGGAAACAAAATATCAAACATAAAATTTTCTCTTTATTTTTTATTAGATGAGGGAGGAACGGTTATCTCGTTATGGTAATCCACATCGCCATGAATATTGTGTTTATGGTTATGTTTATGGGTATAGAGGGCGACATTTTTAGCAAATTTATCACCAAAAAAATGGATAAATGTGGGATCATTCGACACAATTTCTGGCGTGCCCGCACAGCAAATATGCTGATTAATACAAAGCACTTCATGGGTATCAGCCATGACAATATTCAAATCATGTGAGACCATTAGGATTGCACAATTTAATTGTTGTCGCATTTTGTGGATCAGTTGATAAAGTTCCGCTTGTCCGTTGATATCCACCCCTTGTGTTGGTTCGTCTAACACCAACAGATTAGGTTTGTTTAAAATGGCTCGAGCCAGTAAAACCCGTTGCATTTCCCCACCCGATAATTTTTGCATGCTATTTTGGCGTAAATGCTCAATAGATAATAAACGGAGCGTTTCCTCTATCTCTTGTTGGCGAATGCCTTTTTTGAGCGACAAAAACTGAGCAACCGTGATGGGTAAACTGTGATCAAGATGAATTTTTTGCGGGACATAACCAATTCGAACATGGTGACTGTAAATGACTTTCCCCGCAGTAGGGCGGATTAACTTGAGTAGCACTTTTAATAACGTGGATTTTCCCCCACCATTTGGTCCAACAATCGTGATAATAGAATCAGGATAAATGGTTAAATTAATATTCTGTAACGCATTTTTTTGTTCAAAAACGACATAAATATTTTTTAATTCAATTAAAGGTATTTTTATAGAATGAATGTGCATTATTTGCTAGACTTGAGGGCTTAAAATTTCAGTAAAAATAGCGTATTTTCGAACGTTTCACAAGGTTAGACTCACAAAAAGCTGACAATGCATAGAAATTCATCACTTATTGGCTTTTTTTAGGCTTACGCTGAATTTTTTGATATTTACTGGGTCATAATAGAACAATTATTAAAAGGAAGGGACTGACGTTGTGCGACACGTTAAGTTAGCAAGAGATAGACGAAGAAAAAAATTTCAGATTAAATTGGCCATTTTCTTTATCGCAATTCTGTGTATTGGTTTGGGGCTATTTTTAGGATCCAAACAAGATAAACCTTCAGGTGAACCCGATTCTTCTCTTTCAACATCACATTCTCAAGAAAATGGTGTCATTCATTCATCAGTTGAGCAATCCTCTGAGCTTGAAAATCAAGCCGATAAGCAAGCTGAACAGACTATTGAGCATGCACCGCTTGAATCCACCCCAAAAACCGAAAAAACGGAAACGCAAACAAGCGATATGGCAAAAGAGGCGGCAACAGATAAAAATAGTCCCGCGTCTTCCACCGAAGATAGCCTTGATGCTACCTCGTTTTATGATGAATTAGATGCCAAAGACGATGAAGTCGATGAAGTGAAGATTGAAACAGAAGACGTATTTGCAGATTTACCTGAAGATGCGAAGAATGCATTGAGGGATTTGTTTGATGTGATGGATCAAGCATTACGCATTAAGAATCAATTTAGCCATACCGTGGTACGTGGCGATACCCTTCATGATGTTTTAGAACTGTCAGGTTTGGATGATGAAACCAGTGTTAACTTATTAAAAAATTACGATGAGTTAAAACACTTAAAACCTGGGCAACAATTTTATTGGATATTAAACAGTAAAGGGGAGCTTGAATATCTCAACTGGCTAATTTCTGAACGTGAAGAACGCATTTATGAGCGAGTTGAAGGCGGTAAGTTTAAACGCCAAATCCTACAAAAGAAAAGCGTTTGGAAAAAAGAGGTGTTGAGAGGCAAAATTAATGGCACCTTTAATATGAGTTTAAAAGCCTTGGGATTAGAAGGTCGCCAAATTAATCAGCTGAGCACCACTTTGCAATGGCAAACTAATTTAAAGCGTTTAAAAACGGGGGATCGATTCTCGTTATTAATTTCCCGAGAATACATTGATAATAAACTCACAGGGCAAGGGAATGTGGAAGCGATTCATATTTCATCGGCTGGTAAGAGCTATTATGCTATTCAAGCGGGGAATGGTCGCTATTACAACTTGCAAGGGGAAACCTTAAGTAAAGGGTTTGCTCGCTATCCTTTGCAACGTCAAGCTCGTGTTTCTTCTTATTTTAATCCTTATCGCCGTCATCCTATTACGGGACGTATTGCACCGCATAAAGGGGTGGATTTTGCTATGCCAATCGGCACGCCTGTCATTGCTCCTGCTGATGGTGTGGTGGAAAAAGTGGCTTATCAAGCTAACGGGGCAGGGCGTTATCTTGTGATTCGCCATGGTCGAGAATACCAAACGGTGTATATGCATTTGAGTCGTCCTTTGGTGAGTGCAGGACAAACGATTAAGCGAGGGCAACGTATCGCCTTATCAGGGAATACAGGGCGTTCAACAGGGCCTCATTTACATTATGAATTTCATATTAATGGACGTGCTGTTAACCCATTAAAAGTAAAACTACCTGGAACAAGTAGCAGTATGAGTACCATGGAACGTAAAAAATTCTTAGTACGAGCAAAAGAAATTGAGCGTTTATTGAAAATGTCGCAATAACGTCTCTTTATGTTGTCAAAAGTGCGGTCATTTTGAAAAAAGTTTTCAGATGTGGCTAATCCACCTCAAACATTGACACAAAGTGCGGTTGAAAAATCAAAATTTTTGACCGCACTTTTCGTTTAATGGATTACAAGTTTGCCCATTGGGCTAATGGTAGCGGAATATCATCAGACCACATTCTTTGCCAAAGTAATGACAACATCGCCATTCTAAAATGCACCCGTGTACTCGGGTAGCTTTCTGGCAAAATAGCTTGCCATTGATCCTTTTCTTTTTTCGCCACCACAAAACGGAAGTTAAATTGTCCAGCCAATCCCATGCGAGTATCGCTCACTACCAGTTTGTCGCCAATGTCTTGATAGTGCAGCCAGTGATCAGTAAACCAATCTAAGCGTTGGAGTTGGGGGGATTGTGAAAAAACCGTTTTTTGTAATGCTAAGTTGAGCGGGATTTTGATCATTTCTGGTTTCGCTTTTTTATCAAACCAACCACTGACCGCATCATACAAATTACCTTGATCATCCATTGCAATCACACGCCAGAGTATGGTATTGAACGCTGTTGGCGTGGCTAACACTTTTTGAACCTGAATCCCTTCTGCTTTTAACACTGTTTCGAGTCGGTGTTCATGATAGGCTTTACCCATAAAGCCCGTACCAAAATAAGCAAACCCAAAGACTAAGGCGATAAACATACCTTTGATCGTGGCTGAGCTCATTTTTTTCCAAGCCGCCCACAGGCAGGTCACAATAAGGGGCAGCGTGTAAATGGGATCAATAATAAAAACTGTTGACCAAACAGTTGGTGGACAAGGAATCGGCCAGAAAAGCTGTGTACCATAAACGGTCATTGCATCAATAATGGGGTGAGTGATCAATGCCAAGGTTAAGGTGATAAAGAGGCGTTTAAAGGAAAAAGGTAGCGTTTTGTTTCGCTTGAAAGTGATCCAAGTGATCACAAAAGCCAGTGCAGTCAAAACAAAAAGAGAATGACTAAATCCACGATGGTAGGTCATTGAGGAAATGGGATCCGCATAGCGAATGAATACATCAAGATCAGGCAATGTGCCTAATAGTCCACCGTAAAGCAGGGCTTTTCTTCCTTGATACTTTCCCATGCCGACCCCTTGCACGGCAGCACCTAAAACAAATTGTGTAACAGAATCCATAATGATAAGCCTTTTTATTTTTGAAAAAGAGTCTGTATTTTGGGCAGAAATAGCTTGAAGGTCAACAAGATTGATGAGGATAAAAAACGGCTCTTGAAATCAAGAGCCGTTGTGTTGTGGTTTGCTATTGTTATGAGATAAAGAGGTGGAATTAGCTTAATTCCGCACGTAATTTTTTGGTGACACTCATCATCACTTCTAATTGTGCGATGGTTTCTGGCCAGCCACGGGTTTTTAAACCACAGTCTGGATTCACCCATAAACGCTCTTTTGGTACGACTTTTAATGCTTTACGTAATAAGCGTTCAATTTCTTCTGGTTTCGGTACACGTGGGCTATGGATATCATACACACCTGGACCAATATCATTTGGATATTTGAAGTCAGCGAATGCGGTTAATAATTCCATATCTGAACGTGAGGTTTCAATGGTAATCACGTCTGCATCTAAGGCTGCGATAGCAGGTAAGATGTCATTAAATTCTGAGTAACACATGTGAGTGTGAATTTGTGTATCATCTTGTACGCCCATGTAGCTTAAACGGAAGGCTTCGCCTGCCCATTGTAAGTACGCATCCCAGTCTGCACGTTTAAGTGGTAAACCTTCACGGATTGCAGGTTCGTCAATTTGAATCACTTTAATGCCTGCTTTTTCTAAATCTAATACTTCATCAGACAAGGCAACACCAATTTGTTTACATACGGTTGAACGTGGAATATCGTTACGTACGAATGACCATTGTAAAATTGTCACAGGTCCTGTTAACATCCCTTTCATCACTTTTTTGGTGAGGCTTTGAGCATATTGTGACCAACGTACTGTCATTGGTTCTGGACGAACCACATCACCGTAAATGACTGGTGGTTTCACGCAACGTGAGCCGTAGCTTTGTACCCAGCCGAATTTTGTGAATGCGAAACCGTCGAGTAACTCACCGAAGTATTCCACCATGTCGTTACGTTCTGCTTCACCGTGTACTAATACATCAAGATCAAGTTCTTCTTGGCGACGTACCACAAATTCAATTTCTTTCTTCATCGCCGCTTCATAATCTGCCACGCTTAACTCACCTTTCTTGAATTTTGCACGAGCTTGGCGAATTTCAACGGTTTGCGGGAATGAACCGATATTGGTTGTTGGTAATAATGGTAATTTTAACCACGCATTTTGTTTCTCAATACGTTCTGCAAATGGTGATTTACGTTTGTCGGCATCAGCAGGCAAGTTTGCTAAACGTTCAGCCACTTCTGGACGATGAATTTCTTTACTGTTCGCACGTGCATCGGCAGCGGCTTGGCTTGCATCAAGTTCTGCTTTAACCGCATCACGACCTTGCTCAAGTGCAGTTTTAACCACGCGTAACTCTTGTACTTTTTGTAAAGTGAATGCTAACCAGTTATAAAGTTCAGGTTTGTTCGCTTTTAATTGGGTTTCCACTTCTAAATCATATGGTGTGTGAAGCAGTGAACAACTTGGTGCAATCCAGAGATTTTCACCTAATTTTGCTTTTAATGGCTCAACCACATCTAATACTTGGTTTAAGTTAGCACGCCAGATATTACGACCATCGATCACACCCACAGAAAGGACTTTGTTGTAATCTTCAAAGGCAGCAAGCTGTTCTGGTGCACGGACTAAATCAATGTGTAAACCATCAACAGGTAATGCTTTAAGTAGATCCGCATGTTCTGCAACTGACCCAAAATAAGTGGCGAGGAGTAATTTTGCGTTCACTTTTTCTTTTAATGTGGTGTAAACCGCTTTGTACGCTTCTACCCATTCTTCTGGAAGGTCAACGGCTAAGGCTGGCTCATCAATTTGGATCCATTCTGCCCCTTCAGCCACTAACGCATTAAGAATATCTACATAAACAGGCACTAATTTTGCAAGTAATTCAAAGCGATTGAAAGCTTCGCCTTTTTCTTTACCTAACCAAAGGAACGTTAATGGACCAACGATTGTTGGTTTGAATTTAAAACCTAATGCTTTGGCTTCACGAATTTGTTGAACATAATGTGCAGGGTTTGCTTTAAATTCGGTATTTTTGGTAAATTCTGGCACTAAATAGTGGTAGTTCGTGTCGAACCATTTGGTCATTTCAATGGCAAATTGGGTTTGGTTACCACGTGCAAGTTGGAAATATTCATTTAAACTTAAGTTTTGGCTATCAAAACCGAAACGGGCTGGAATTGCCCCTGTTGCCACTTGAAGATCTAAAATATGATCGTAGAATGTAAAATCTGCCACAGCGACGAAATCTGCATTTGCTGCGGCTTGATGTTTCCAGTTAATTTCACGTAATTTTTGTGCAATCTCTAAAAGATCTTGTTCTGCGATTTCGCCACGCCAATAACGTTCTTGAGCGAATTTAAGTTCACGTTTCGCACCCACACGCGGAAAACCGGCTACATGAAATGTTGTCATAGTAATACCTCACTGAAATTGATGTTGTTATTCTTTAAATAGACGGCTAAACGTCTGTATGGATATAGAATGAAGTATTTTGGATTATTATGCAATATCATAATTTTCACGATATCTATGAAAAATTTTAATAGACTTATTCGTGGGGTTAAACAGGGCGTTGAGCATGGTTAACAGTTTGTTAATTCTCAATATTTTTAAAAAATGACCGCACTTTTCCATGCATTTAGATGATTCATGATGGATTTTAAGATATGATAACGTCTAATTATTCCCCACATTTTGATGAATCTTTTTAATGAAACCGATTTTTTTAGAACTTCGCCATTTAAAAACGTTGTTGGCATTAAAAGAAACGGGCAGTGTTTCTTTAGCCGCCAAACGTGTCTATTTAACCCAATCTGCCTTGTCGCACCAGTTAAAATTACTGGAAGAACAATATGGCTTACCTTTATTTGAACGTAAAACCCAACCATTGCATTTTACCCCTGCGGGCGAACGTTTGATTCAGCTTGCGAATGAAATTTTGCCCAAAGTGGTGGAAGCCGAGCGTGATTTAGCCCATGTCAAACAAGGGGAAGCAGGGGAATTGCGGATTGCGGTCGAGTGTCATACTTGCTTTGATTGGCTGATGCCAGCAATGGATTCCCTACGGCAAAATTGGCCGTTAGTGGAATTGGATATCGTATCTGGTTTTCATACGGATGCGGTGGGGCTATTGTTAAGTCATCGTGCGGATTGGGCGGTTGTTTCAGAGATTGAAGAAACCGCAGGCATTATTCATAAACCGTTGTTTTCTTATGAAATGGTGGGGTTATGTGCCAAAGATCACCCTTTAGCGGTGAAAGAGGTTTGGGAAGCGGAAGATTTTATTGATCAAACCTTAATTACCTATCCTGTGCCTGATGATATGTTAGATCTCTTGCGTAAGGTGTTGTATCCAAAAGGCATTAATCCAACACGCCGTACCAGTGAATTAACCATTGCGATTATTCAACTTGTGGCGAGCAAACGAGGGGTAGCGGCATTGCCATTTTGGGCGGCTAAACCTTATTTGGATCGAGGTTACTTGGTGGCTCGGAAAATTACTAAACAAGGGTTGTACAGCAATTTATATGCCGCGATTCGAGAAGTGGATGCCAACGTAGCATTTGTTGATGATTTTTACCAAACGGTGAAATCACAAAGTTTCTCAACATTGCCAGATTTATTGGTGTTGGAATAATTTTTCAATCAATGAAAATTAATGAAAAGTGCGGTCGTTTTTGCGAAAATTTTCTCCCGTGAATAAGCATCAATAGACATATTGATGCTTTTTTATAGCTCTGAGGCAGGCTTACCCAATTGATGAGCGTGATTTATGCATTTTGGTTATTCTTATAAAATTTAAAATAAAGAAAAGTTATTTAAAATTGCTTTATTGAAAAAAATAAATCAAGCGTGTTTTGGCAATCGTTTGCTCATTTTTCCTGCTCTTTTAGCCATGAAAAAAATATTTTATTATTTCCTCCCCGTTAAATAGAGAATTTATTTTAAAGAGGCAATATGGAATTTACTTTCAATGAAATTTTAGGTTATGCCGCAGGGTTACTTGTCGCAATCTCATTTCTATTTAAAAACATCGTGTTTATTCGCATCATCAATGGAATTGGTGCAATTTTATTTATCATTTATGCCCTACGCATTGAAGCTTATCCCGTTGCGGGACTTAATGCATTTTTAGTGCTGATTCATCTTTATCAATTGTGGCGATTGAAAAAGACGAAATAAAGGAGAGTGATTTAAGTGAATGCTCAACGCCCTTTACACGGTTTCATGCTTATTGAAGGGCGTTATTTTCCTTAGCCAGTTTGATTAGTGTGGTGTTTTTTTCGGGTGGTGTAAATATTTTTGAGGGATCACAAAAGAAAAACAACTTCCTTCCCCTTCTTTACTTTCAATGTGCAGTTTTGAATGATGATGTTCCAGTGCATGTTTGACAATGGCTAAGCCCAGCCCTGTGCCACCTGTTTGGTTACTGCGAGATTCATCTACACGATAAAACCGTTCTGTCAGATGGTGTAAATGTTGTGCCGCAATACCAATACCATTATCTTTTACGCTAAATCGAGCCCCTTCTTCACAATATTGCCAATGAATGTCAATCTCACAGCCTTGGCCGGCGTGTTTTATGGCATTATAAATTAAATTAGAAACCGCACTTTGCAGTTGGCTTTCATCACCTAACACATAAATATCGGGCGTAATATAAAAATGGATGTTGTGATGATAATGATTAAGAAAGGTTGCATTTTCTTGCAAATTTAAAATCAGGGCGGACATATTCACTGAGGTGCGTTCAATATTGGAGGCATTTTGAATTTTCGCCAATAAATTGAGCTGTTTTAATAAATTTGCCATCCGTTGACTTTGTTCTTGCATGGCTTTAATGGCTTTTTGAGCCAGATGACTTTGGTTAGGTTCGCCTTCTAATAATTCTAAATAGCCTTGTAATACGGTAAGCGGGGTGCGTAATTCATGATTAATATTGGATAAAAAAGTTTGGCGAGAATGTAATAAACGGATCATTTGTGTCACATCTCGAGCAATGATGACACAAGACTGATGATCATAATGCTGAATATGGATTTCAAGGTAACGATTTTCGTTTGTGAGCAACACAAGTGGGCGTTTTCGTAGGGTTTGGTAAAAATAATGTTTAAATTCTTGATAAAAAATCACATTAAAAATATTTTTATGTGGGACTTTTTTATTCCAATAAAATAAAAACATTTCTTGTGATGCATTATTGCACCATGAAATATTGCCATCGTTATCACAAATTAAGATCGCATCGGGCAAATATTGCATATTTTTATTTAATTTTGACAGTAAACGTAAGGTTTTGATTTTTTCTTTGCGGTTTTTACTTTTGTAATAAGCGGTGGTTTGAGAAATATTATCCAGTAAGTGTGTTTTTTTTAGGGCAGTATTATCTTCTGCGGTTAACATTTTTAATAATTTGGCTTCATTGTAGTGATGAAAAATTAAAAGACAAACCAATGCGATAATAAACCAAAAATAAAACGATTGGGCAAAATAAGAAAAGAGGCTTGCGATTGCTGCGGCAAGCACCAGTTCAATAAAAAAATATTGGCTTGCGGATTTTTTTTTCATTTATTGTCATCCTGAATTTGACTGGAAAAACGATATCCTGCACCTCGAACGGTTTGGATATAACGATCAAATCCATATTGCTCAAGGTTTTTGCGTAAGCGACGAATATAAGTATCCACCGTGCGATCTTCCACGTAAATATCATTTCCCCAAATAAAATCTAAGAGTTGTTCCCGTGTATAGACTTTTTCAGGGTGTGTCATAAAAAATTTGAGCAATTTAAATTCAGTAGAACTCAAGGTGATAGGGGTTTTCTCATAGCAAACACGCAAGGCACTTTGATCAAGGGTGAGACCATCAATTTCAATAAGATGGCTACTTTTTTCATAAACTCGGCGAAGAATGGCTTCAATTCTGGCAAGTAAGATTTTGGGGGAGAAGGGTTTGGAGATGTAATCATCCGCCCCCATGTTAAGGCATGTAATGCAGTCTTCTTCTTCGCTACGTGCGGTGAGCATAATGATCGGGATTTGTGCCGTGGCATCATGCTTTTTGAGAAACTGAATGAATTGGATCCCCGAACGACCTGGCAACATCCAATCAAGTAAGATTAACTGTGGTTTTTCGGTCAGTTTTTTGACCGCACTTTGATAGTCTGTTGCCTCGATCATGTCATAACCTTGTTGAGTTAAGAATAAAACGATCATTTCTCGAATAGTGCTTTCATCTTCAACAACCAATATTTTTGTCATGTTATCCTCATGCTTGAAAAAAGTGCGGGCTATTTTAGGCAAGTTTTCATGATGCCCATTTCGTTTTTCGGTATACAAATTGTAATCAAATACCCCGTAGATGCAACGGCTTATTCAGCCTCCTTTTCTTATCCCATGCGTCCTTTAATGTAATCCTCGGTACGTTGAAGCTTTGGTTTATCAAAGATTTTGGCGGTTTCATCAAACTCAATCAGCTCGCCTAAATACATAAATGCGGTGTAGTCAGAACAACGGGCAGCTTGTTGCATATTATGTGTGACCATCGCAACCGTATAATCATGTTTAAGCTCCGTAATTAATTCCTCAATTTTGGCTGTTGAAATGGGGTCAAGGGCGGAACAAGGCTCGTCCAATAAAAGCACTTCAGGTTTAATGGCAATGCCTCGTGCAATACAGAGGCGTTGTTGTTGTCCACCTGAAAGTCGATTGCCATTTTGATGAAGTTTATCTTTCACTTCATTCCATAATGCGGCTTTGGTTAATGCCCATTCAACCCGATCATGAAGTTCTGCTTTACTGAGTTTTTCAAATAGACGAATACCAAATGCCACGTTGTCGTAAATGGACATCGGGAACGGGGTCGGTTTTTGGAAAACCATGCCCACTTTGGCACGAATGAGCGAGATATCCATGGACGAGGTTAATAAATTTTCGCCCTCTAATTTGATTTCACCCGTGGCATATTGATTAGGATACAATTCAAAAATACGGTTAAATGACCGTAATAAGGTTGATTTTCCGCAACCAGAAGGACCGATAAACGCCGTGACTTTATGCTTGGCAATTCGCAAATTGATGTTTTTTAATGCATGAAAATGGTTGTAATAAAAATTTAATTGATTGATTTCCAGTTTCGTGTCTTCAGGTTTAATGATGTGATTTAACATATTCGTGTCTCCAAGCTTATTTGGTTTTCCGTGCAAAGAAAACGCGTGCAAAAATATTCAGTAATAAAACAAAAAGCGTAATTAAGGTTGCCCCTGCCCAAGCTAACTCGTTCCAATCTTTAAAAGGACTTGCCGCAAATTGATAAATGACGACAGGAAGATTGCCCATTGGGGCATTCATATCCAATGAGAAGAACTGGTTTGATAAGGCGGTAAATAACAGCGGGGCGGTTTCCCCCGAAATACGGGCAATGGAGAGTAAAACCCCCGTTAAAATGCCTGAACGGGCGGCACGATAACAAATCATGGTAATGACTCGCCATTGTGGGCAGCCCAGTGCAGCAGCGGCTTCCCGTAAACTATTCGGCACCAGATTCAGCATATTATCGGTTGTTCGCACAATCACGGGGATCATAATCATGGCGAGGGCAAATGCCCCAGCCCAACCTGAATAATGTTTGACTTGTGAAACATAAATGGCATAGATAAAAAGCCCAATAACAATGGACGGGGCAGACAACAACACATCATTGAGAAAACGTGTGATGCGTGCTAATCGACTGTAACGTCCATACTCGGCAAGGTAAGTCCCTGCTAAAATCCCCACGGGTGCCCCAATGAGGGTGCTGACCGTCACAAGCAGGGTCGAACCTACAATGGCATTCAGTAACCCACCCGATTCATTCGGGGCAGGCGTGGATTGTAAAAATAATTGAATTGATAAGGCTGGAATGCCTTTGGTGATTAAGGTAAACAAAATCCAACACAGCCCTAGCAGCCCAAAACCGACAGCCAAAAAAGAGAGAGTAAGCATGAATTTATTTTTTAGCTTACGACAATGAAAATGGGGATGACTCATTCGCGACGTCCTTCTTTTTTCTCAATACGCATAATAAAGAAACGAGAGATTGATAACACAACCGTGGTAATCAGAAATAAGATTAAACCAAGCTCCATAAGGGCGGATTTTTGCAAGCCGCTAGCCTCATTAAATTCATTGGCAATAGATGAGGCAATGGAGGTTGAAGGTGAGAAGAGGGATTCTGGAAAATGGAAGGCATTACCAATTACAAAGGTCACCGCCATGGTTTCGCCCAATGCACGTCCAAGCCCGAGCATAATGCCCCCCACCACACCAGTTTTGGTGTAGGGTAACACCACTTTCCACATCACTTCCCAAGTGGTTGAGCCCAACCCATAAGCGGATTCTTTTAAAATCGAAGGTACGATGGTAAACACATCACGCATAACGGAAGCAATGAAGGGAATGATCATAATGGCAAGCACGAATCCCGCCGTAAACAAACCAATGCCAAATGGGGCACCAGAAAAAAGGTAACTTAGGACAGGTAACTCACCAAACCAGTCGATCAGGGTAGGTTGAATATGTTCTTGAAAAAGAGGCACAAAAATAAATAATCCCCACATCCCATAAATAATAGATGGAATTGCCGCCAGCATTTCAATGGCAATGCCAACAGGGCGTTTCACCCATTCTGGTGCCAGTTCGGTAAGAAAAATGGCAATACCAAATGAAATGGGTACAGCAATGAGCAGTGCAAGAAAAGAGGTAATTAACGTGCCAATAATCGGAATCAACGCCCCGTATTGTTCTTGTACAGGGTTCCAATCATGCATCCAAAGAAATGATAATCCAAATTTTTGGAGGGTATCCCAACTCCCCATCACCAATGAAATCATCACGGCAGCTAAGAGTAAAAAAACGCATATTGCAAAAAAACGGGTAAGATTTTTAAAACCAAGCTCCATCATGCGACGCCTGAGCGGGTTGTATTCTGTATGAGCTTTATCTAATGGCATAGGCACCTTCTTCTACTTTTTATTCTTTCTATTCAGTTTTATCTGGGCAGTCATAGCTGCCCAGCTATTTCAATTACCAAACGGCTTTACCATCACTGGCTTTGACATCGGTTTTCCATTGTTGCTGAATCTGATTCACCACTTCATCAGGGAGAGGCACATAATCTAATTCAGCCGCAGCCTGTTTGCCTTGTTTAAATGCCCAATCAAAGAAGTGAAAAACGGATTTAGTTTGAGCAGGTTTATCCGTATTTTTGTGTAGCAGAATGAAACTTGCCGCCGTGATTGGCCAAGATTTTTCCCCGGGTTCATCGGTTAACACCACGCCCATTCCAACCGCACTTTGCCAATCCGCATTGGCTGCTGCTGCCATAAAAGTTTCTGCGGAAGGCTGCACAAATTGCCCTGCTTGATTTTGTAAGGCTGTCCACGTTAAGTGATTTTGTTTCGCATAAGCATATTCCACATAACCAATGGAATATTTGATTTTGCTGACATAAGCCGCTACGCCTTCATTTCCTTTTCCGCCTTGTCCCGTCGGCCATTTAACCGATTTGCCTTGCCCGACTTTTTCTTTCCATTCTGTGGAAACTTTGGAAAGATAATTGGTCCAACCAAATGTTGTGCCTGAACCATCAGAACGGTGAACCACAATAATGGTTTTATCTGGTAAATTGAGCCCTTTATTTAATTGGGCAATCGCAGGATCATTCCATTTTTTGATCTTGCCTAAGAAAATATCGGCGAGTACTGCCGCAGAAAGTTTGAGTTCACCTGCATGAATATTGGGAAGATTGATAACAGGTACGGTGCCACCAATGATGGCTGGAAATTGAAGTAGTTGATGTTGTGCTAATAATTCTGCTTTCATTGGATCATCCGAGGCACCAAAATCAATGGTTTTTGCCATAATTTGTTGCTGTCCACCGCCTGAACCAATAGATTGATAATTCACTTTGTTTCCTGTTTCCTTTTCATACAATGATGCCCATTTCGCATAAATCGGATAAGGAAAAGAAGCCCCAGCACCCGTAATGGTTTCAGCGTTTGCGGATAAGGTAAAAACCCCTAAACAAAGTGATAACAGAATGGCAGGTTTTATCATAAGCATTGCTCCCTTAAATGTTTTTCATAGACTACCTATTTGTGGTAGCAGGCGTGATTTTAGTGAGCAAATATGACAGTTTTATGACAGTTTAAAGACAAAAAACGGGGAAAAGTGCGGTCTATTTTGAAAAAGTTTTTCATCAAGGGAGGTGAAATAAGTGATTTGAACAGAATTATGAACAATTTGTTTTTTTCTGCCAAATCCCACTTGAAACTTGTGTATAATGCCCCATATTGAACAAACGATGTTATATAGAAAGAAGTTTTATGGGAAAGAAAAAACGTTCAGCGAGTTCATCTCGTTGGTTAAATGAACATTTCAAAGATCCATTTGTGCAAAAAGCACATAAACAAAAATTACGTTCTCGTGCCTATTTTAAATTAGATGAAATTCAACAAACCGACCGTTTATTTAAACCCGGTATGACGGTGGTGGATCTCGGTGCCGCACCGGGGGGCTGGTCGCAATATGTGGTGAGCCAAATTGGTGGCAAAGGACGTATTATTGCGTGTGATATTTTAGAAATGGATCCCATTGTTGGGGTCGATTTTTTGCAAGGCGATTTCCGTGATGAAAACGTGCTTGCTGCCTTATTAGAACGTGTTGGGGAAGGCAAAGTGGATGTGGTCATGTCCGATATGGCACCGAATTTTAGTGGTATGCCATCGGTGGATATTCCCCGAGCCATGTATTTAGTTGAATTGGCTTTAGATATGTGTAAACAAGTTTTAGCCACTAAAGGCAGTTTTGTGGTAAAAGTGTTTCAGGGTGAAGGGTTTGATGAATACTTAAGAGAAATTCGCTCTCTGTTTAGTGTTGTAAAAGTTCGTAAGCCTGAAGCCTCAAGAGGACGTTCTCGAGAGGTGTATATTGTTGCTACAGGTTACAAACCCTAACTTTCGTCAGTATGTTCTACGCGATGTTTTTTCAAATGTCGACGATTGATATGATAATTTCCAATTTCATATTAAATATAGTAATCTTTCGTAACAAATTTTTAACGTTAGCAAAAAAAGAGGTCAAACCTTGAACGATATGGTAAAAAATTTAATCCTTTGGGTTGTGGTAGCCGTAGTCATGATGACAGCTTACCAAGGCTTTAACTCAAGTTCGTCAGGCAATACCCTTGACTATACCACCTTTATTTCAGATGTTGGTAATGATCAAGTTCGCCAAGCACGTTTTGATTACAATGAAATTCATGTAACCAAAACAGATGGCTCAAAATACACCACGGTGATGCCATTAAATGATGATAAGTTATTAAATGATCTATTAAACAAAAAAGTCAAAATTGAAGGTACACCACCAGAAAAACGTGGGTTCCTCTCACAAATCTTGATTTCTTGGTTCCCGATGATTTTACTCATTGGTGTCTGGTTATTCTTTATGCGTCAAATGCAAGGCGGCGGCAATAAAGCCATGAGCTTTGGTAAAAGCCGTGCCCGTATGATGACACAAGAGCAGATCAAAACCACTTTTGCCGATGTGGCAGGTTGTGATGAAGCGAAAGAAGAAGTCGCTGAAATTGTGGATTTTCTACGTGAACCGAGCAAGTTTCAAAATTTAGGCGGTAAAATTCCGAAAGGGATTCTCATGGTTGGTCCTCCTGGTACGGGTAAAACCTTACTGGCGAAAGCCATTGCAGGGGAAGCAAAAGTGCCATTTTTTACGATTTCAGGTTCAGATTTCGTAGAAATGTTCGTTGGTGTAGGGGCGTCTCGTGTGCGTGATATGTTCGAACAAGCAAAAAGAAATGCACCTTGCTTGATCTTTATTGATGAAATTGATGCCGTGGGTCGTCAGCGTGGTGCAGGATTAGGCGGTGGACATGATGAACGTGAACAAACCCTAAACCAAATGCTCGTGGAAATGGATGGCTTTGAAGGCAATGAAGGCGTGATTGTCATTGCGGCAACGAACCGTCCTGATGTGCTTGACCCAGCCTTAACTCGTCCTGGTCGTTTTGACCGCCAAGTGGTGGTCGGTTTGCCAGATGTGCGTGGTCGTGAGCAAATTTTAAAAGTACATATGCGTCGTGTTCCTATTGCCCCTGATGTAGATGCAATGACATTAGCACGTGGCACACCAGGTTATTCTGGTGCGGATTTAGCGAACTTAGTGAATGAAGCCGCATTGTTTGCCGCTCGCACCAATAAACGTTTAGTCACTATGCTTGAGTTCGAAAAAGCGAAAGATAAAATCAACATGGGACCTGAACGCCGCACCATGATCATGACGGAAAAACAAAAAGAATCTACTGCTTATCATGAGGCAGGTCATGCCATTGTGGGCTATATTGTGCCAGAACATGATCCTGTTCATAAGGTTACAATTATTCCTCGTGGTCGTGCATTAGGGGTAACTTTCTTCTTACCAGAAGGCGATCAAGTGAGTATTAGCCAAAAACAATTAGAAAGTAAACTTTCAACCTTGTATGCAGGTCGTTTGGCAGAAGATTTGATTTATGGTGAGGAAAATATTTCTACGGGGGCGTCGAATGATATTAAAGTCGCAACCAATATTGCTCGCAACATGGTCACTCAGTGGGGATTTTCTGATAAATTAGGTCCGATTCTCTATTCTGAAGATGAGGGCGAAGTGTTCTTAGGGCGTTCAATGGCAAAAGCGAAACATATGTCAGATGAAACGGCTCATCTGATTGATGAGGAAGTGCGAGCTATTGTGACACGTAACTATGAGCGTGCAAGACAGATTCTCATTGATAACATGGATATTTTGCATGCGATGAAAGATGCGTTAGTGAAATATGAAACCATTGAAGAAGAACAAATCGAACAGTTAATGAAACGCCAGCCAGTGACACCACCTTCTGGTTGGGAAGATTCAGATAAAGGTAATCATTCAAATTCATCGGAATCCGACACTTCAGGCAACAGCGAAAAAAGTGCGGTCGAAAATCCAGATAATTTTGAAGAAAACCCAACATTTGATAAATAATTTCTTCAATCTCACTTCAATGAAAAAGCTTCTTTGTATTGGCAAAGAAGCTTTTTTGTTTTTAGACAGATTGTTGGTTGTTGTGATAAAAAAATCTGGCACTTAATATGCCAGATTTTTTATCTTCTCAAGAGATTAGAATGTGTAACGAACCCCCACAGTAAATAGGTTATTGGCTTTCATATGCTTTTCTAAAGCAAGGTGATAGTTTGATTGTACACTCACTTTTGGCGTGATTTGATAATCTGCCCCCGCACTTAACCAAGTTGTATGGCGAGCTTGTTTAATCCCCTGAATGTTGATTTTAGGCTGATTTGTTGTGGTGCCTCCTGCATAATATCCCTGAAACTGAAAACGCTGTGGATTCAGCTGGTATGCATGAGAGACACTTGCATTGAAGTGAAAGTCAGCTAATTTTAAATGTGCTCGAAGACCTGCAAGTGCAGATTTCAATTGATAATGTTTGCCGTGACTGACAATCGCTGCCGCAACATTTTCTTTAAAGCCGTGTTGACGAATGCTATCTTGTTGCCATGCCACAAACGGGTTAAGGGTGAATTTATCCCACTGCGTTTTGTGCCCGAATTCAGCATAAAGGTTATAAATGTTGCTGTTGTATTTTACTTGGCTTTCTTGACCTAATACAGGGCGTTTTACATCACTTTGACTCCAGTTTGCCCCAATACGCCCTGCAATATAGAACGGATCTAAATCATAAGTCCCATATAAGGAAAGCCCAGTATTTTGAATGGTGACATGCCCAGCATTGCGATTAAATTGTCCATCGGTTTTGCTATGGACGACACTCACCCCTAATAATGCACGCTCAGAAAGTGCGTGATCAACACCCAATTGAATGCCTTGCATATTGATTTTTGCACTGGCATAGCCTGCTTGTTGTAGTTCACCATGGCTATACAAACCATCCACCCATACACCTGCTTGACGAGGGGCGAATAACAGTGAAGCAAGGCGTTTGCTTAATGTGTAGTTGATCATTTGGTTTTGTTTTGCCAGTACATGTTGGCTTGAAGCATGAATTTCGCCAGAAAGGGAGTCAATCGCCTGTGCCAGTTGTGTCCCTTGTGTCGAAATTAACCCTTTAGCTGCCACAAGCAGCGGACTGTTATCTGCACTTTTTTCTTGAGCAAGGTAATCTAACACCGAATCTACATTGCTTGCGGTATTTAATCCACTTTCGGTCACATAATTAATTTGGCGTAAAACATGGTCTGTGGAATGACGATGGTATTCAATGTTAATATCCGTTTTGGCATCATTGATAGACAGGTTTGAAATGTTGATATAAGGGGAAATGCTTTCTGCAATGGCATGTTTACCCTGATAATGATCAATCGTGTTCGCATGAATAATACGACGCTCTTTGCTTTCTTGAGTTGGAATTTCATTCAAGTTCGCAATATCTGCCACAATGTAGCCATCACCAAAATCTAATTTTCCACTCACATTGAGTTGCGATTTATCAATATCAATAATCAGGCGAGAATCTTTGTGTCCTTTATAATTTCCTTTGATCTCAAGCCCTTCACCATAAACATAAAGTGAGCCTTTATTATCAACCACATCCTGATCCTTGCTATCCTGACCGATCACAACTTTGTTGTGCTGTTGACCTTTGGTGAGCAAACTTCCGTTTTGTTCAATCGTCACCTTGGATTGGGTCAGGGCGTGATGAATGCCTAAAATACCATTTTCAACAATGGTTTCACCTCGATAGGTATTGTTGCCACTTAAATATAAAGCCCCCGTCCCTTTTTTACGTAAACCCGCATCTCCCGTAATATCGTTACGCCATGTGAGTTTATCTAAATTTTGATAATCACGATGTTGAAAATCAACGACAACGAGATCTTTTTCTCTATCATCATGATGGGTTAATAGACGTTTATCAAAACGTGCAGGACCTTTTAATGCCCTTTCTTGATTTAAAATTCCCCAACCAAAGGTGGCATCTGGCGTGTCATTCACTTCATCTTTCCCGGGTTTATCTGCGGTAGAAAGCAATGTCATGGTCACAAGGTGATTGGTCAACCAAGGATATTTTTCCCAAACATTGGCAGCGGCGGCACTGACGACGGGAGCGGCGAAAGAGGTACCCGATTTTTTTCGAGATTCTGTTTCAAATTGAATGTCATGAGTGCCTTGAGCGGTGATTCCCCAATATTTCGCTTTTTCACCAATTTTATTGGAATAATCGGCTAATTTACTGCGGTCATGCTCATCGCTTGCGGCAACCGCAATCCAACCGTTTCGAGCCTTGTCATTTAATAGGGGATAAAGTGCTTGTAACGAGGCATGGCTTTTGAGTTTTTCATTGTTGCTTAAGCCATCATTACTGGCTGCCCAAATAAAAATACTGTCTTCTTCTGCCCATTTATCATTTAAGCCCACGGGTTTTATCCCCACTTCCTCATCTGCGGTATTTCCGAATGAGTTATTAAAAATTCTTGCCCCTTTATCATGTAATAATCCATATGCGGTACTATCCAGTGTTAATAGATTATCTTGTGCATTTACCCCTAATCCTAGTGCAAAAAGCTGGGCATTTTGGTTATGTTTTGCGATGACACTGGCGGTAAATGTGCCATGAGAATCAATGGTTGCCCCAACAGGATTGGCATTTTTCCCTACCGAAATACGCCATTTATCTTGGCTATTTTTAAGCAATTTTGTGGGAGCAAAAGCAGTATCAATAATGCCGATATGGGTGATTTTGTTTTCATCATCAATAATCGGAAAATGGCGATATGGGTCTAACACCGCAACGGGAGTTTGGTCTAAATAGGTGTAGTAGGTAAGTTTTTCGTCAACATCATGCAAATCATAAAGTGGAGCATTGATTTGGGAACGGAAGACAGGATTGGCGTTCAGTGCTGACCATGCGGAGGTGCTGAGCAGTGTGGTCATCGTCAAGAGTGCCAATTTGTGATATTTAAACCGTGTTTTAGTTTTGTTATTTTGAAACATCTTGTTTCTCCTTAAATAGTGTCATTAACGTCCAAGTTTGTTGATGCATCAACTTGCTATTAGACCAATAAAAATTGAAAACCTTACATTTTATAGGTTTGTTTTTAACCTTATCTTATTGATTTGCTTGAAAAATATTCTAATTGATATCTAACTGTATAAAAGAAAAGCGAAAAACGGTAAGCAAGACAAATAAAAAGAACGGATTTCAGCGATGTGAAATCCGTTCTGTTTCAATGTATCAAAGAGGGGAGAGTTAAATTGCGGTTTGAATCAGATAGAGGGTGTAGCCAATATAACTTCCCATTAATACTGCACCTGAAAGACGACCGATTTTTTTACCTTGTTTACTCACCGCATAACCAATAATAAACAGGAACAGGGTTAGTCCTGTCATCACTGACATATCACGAGATAAAATTTCAGGCTCAGCCTGAATAGAGGTAATGGCACCGGCTAAGCCGACCACCGCAAGGGTGTTATAAAGGTTCGAGCCAATAATATTGCCGACCGCAAGATCCACATCACCTTTACGGGCTGCCACAATAGAGGCGGCAATTTCTGGCAACGAAGTTCCCACTGCCACAATGGTCAAACCAATGATTAAATCACTCACGCCAAAATGTTGGGCGATTTGTGTGGCTCCCCAAACTAATAATTGTGAGCTGATAATTAATAACAGTAAGCCACCAATAATCCATAGAATAGAGGCTTTTAGCGACATGCTTTCTGTTTCACTTTCTTCTGCATAAGCAGCTTGAATTGACGCACGTTGTTTTTTGCTAGACCAAATTGTCCACAGGATATAGAGCAGAAAAATCACTAATAGCATGATCGCTTCTGTTCTGTCTAAATGCAGATCAAATAAGAAATAGACGGAAAGCAACGTAACAAAAATGAGGATAGGCAGTTCTTTTTTAATGACACTAAAATGAACGGAGAGGGGTTTAATTAACGCCGTTAAGCCAAGAATGAGGGCAATATTGGTAATATTGGAACCGTAAGCATTACCTAATGCAATACCTGGGCTATGATTAATGGCAGAAAGGGCAGAAACTACCATTTCTGGCATAGAGGTACCAAAGCCGATAATTAAAATACCAATTAAGAGTTGCGACATACCAAGATAACGGGCAAGGCTGGCAGAACCATCAACAAAACGATCCGCACTCCAGACTAAAATCACCAACCCAACAAGAATCGCAAGGGAAGCTTCTAACAACATTGAAAATCCTATGTAATGAATTGAAAAAAATTAAAGAGAAAAAGAGAGTATATATTATATTGATGCTGATTTTAAAGAGAAGAAAAAATAAAAGCCCATAAGGAGGATATGGGCTTAAAAGTCTTTTGGTAAAAATGTAACTTTTATAAAAGGAGACAAATAAAAGTTCGCCAAAAGAAAAATTTGGCTCCTCCTGCTGGACTTGAACCAGCGACATACGGATTAACAGTCCGCCGTTCTACCGACTGAACTAAGGAGGAAAAATTCTGTATCACAAGGAATTTAGGTGGCGTATAATAATGTGCTTGATCGCCATTGTCAACACTCTAAATTAAAAAAAGTGATCTTTTTTATTGTCCTTTTTTATATCCACAGAACCTGTGGATAACTCTGTGAGTTATTTTAGAAAAAAAGCCTAAGAACTTGATGGTTACTGGCATGCCCCTGCCTTGTGAGACAATTGGTTGTAAAATATCATTTCTTTACTTTTCAATATGTTATTAAAAATCTATAAAAATTTTGAATTTTTTTTCATGATTTTTATGTATTAAGTCTTGACAAATATAAGTCTGTGTAAAACTTGGATTTTTTAAATCAAAAACAAGGTAAAAAACTGTGGTAAAATTGACCGCACTTTTTATGAAAAAATAATGTAAAATTATGTCACAAAAAATTAACACTAAACCCTTTATGCTTCATTCTGATTTTTCCCCCTCAGGCGATCAGCCGCAAGCCATTGCACAGCTCACGGAAGGGCTTGAAAATGGACTTGCCCATCAAACCTTATTAGGGGTAACAGGATCGGGGAAAACCTTCACCATTGCGAATGTGATTGCTCAACTCAATCGCCCTGCCATGTTGCTGGCACCCAATAAAACTCTTGCCGCCCAGCTTTATGCAGAAATGAAAGCCTTTTTCCCTGAAAATGCGGTGGAATATTTTGTGTCTTACTATGATTATTATCAGCCTGAAGCCTATGTGCCGAGCAGTGATACCTTTATTGAAAAAGATGCTTCCATCAATGATCAAATTGAACAAATGCGGTTGTCCGCCACAAAATCCTTTTTAGAGCGCCGCGATACTATTGTGGTAGCTTCTGTTTCTGCTATTTACGGCTTGGGCGATCCCGATTCTTATTTAAAGATGATGCTGCATTTACAAACAGGTGCCATCATTAATCAACGTCAAATTTTGGCACAATTAGCCGAATTGCAATACACCCGTAATGATCAAGCGTTCCAACGTGGCACCTTCCGTGTGCGTGGCGAAATTATTGATATTTTCCCCGCAGAATCCGATGACAAAGCGGTACGCATTGAATTATTTGATGATGAAATTGAGCGTTTAAGTTTATTTGATCCGTTAACGGGCACCAGCTTTGGCAGCGTTCCTCGTTATACCATTTATCCGAAAACTCACTATGTGACACCAAGAGAACGTATTTTAGATGCCATTGAAAAAATCAAACAAGAATTGGCAGAACGGCGTGCTTTTTTATTGGAAAACAACAAGTTACTGGAAGAACAACGGCTCACTCAACGTACACAATTTGATATTGAAATGATGAATGAACTGGGCTATTGCTCTGGCATTGAAAACTATTCACGCTATTTATCAGGACGCAAAGAGGGCGAGCCACCGCCAACACTGTTTGATTATATTCCTGCGGACGGTTTGCTGATTATTGATGAAAGCCATGTTACTGTGCCACAAATTGGCGGAATGTACCGTGGCGACCGTTCACGTAAAGAAACCTTAGTGGAATATGGCTTCCGTTTGCCGTCGGCATTAGATAATCGCCCGTTACGTTTTGAAGAATTTGAGCGTTTAGCCCCTCAAACCATTTATGTCTCTGCCACGCCCGGTCCTTACGAGTTAGAAAAATCTGGCGGTGAAATTATCGACCAAGTAGTCCGTCCAACAGGGTTGCTCGATCCTGAAATTGAAATTCGTCCTGTTGCCATTCAAGTGGACGATTTGCTCTCCGAAGCACGACAACGTGCCGATCAAAATGAGCGTGTGTTAGTCACTACACTTACCAAAAAAATGGCGGAAGATTTAACGGATTATTTAGATGAACACGGCATTCGGGTGCGTTATTTACATTCCGATATTGATACCGTTGAGCGTGTGGAAATTATCCGAGATTTACGTTTAGGGGAATTTGATGTGCTCGTGGGCATCAACTTATTGCGTGAAGGATTAGACATTCCCGAAGTGTCCCTCGTGGCGATTTTAGATGCGGACAAAGAAGGATTTTTACGTTCCGAGCGTTCATTGATCCAGACTATTGGGCGAGCAGCACGTAACCTAAAAGGGAAAGCCATTTTATATGCGGATCGCATCACCAACTCAATGGAAAAAGCCATTGGTGAAACCAACCGCCGCCGTGAAAAACAAATGAAATACAATCAAGATCACGGCATTGTGCCACAAGCATTAAATAAAAAAGTCGGCGAGTTATTGGATATTGGTCAAGGGGCAAATCAAAAAGCCAAAGCTAATAAAAATGCGAAAAAAGTGGCAGAACCGACCGCACTTTATCAGCTACCGCAAAATCCGAAAGACTATCAGCAACAAATTAAAAAGCTGGAACAACAAATGTATAAATATGCCCAAGATCTCGAATTTGAAAAAGCGGCGGCAGTGCGAGATCAACTCCAACAATTACGAGAACATTTTTATGAGGTTTAGCTGAATGTTGCGATGAGCATGAGGCTTAACAGTTTATGGAGAAACGAATGAAAGATGACAAGCTCAATACCTTACAATTCCAATTAGAATTATTACGTTTAATTCCCAAATCACGCCGTATTGGATCCAAAGAATTGCAAGAAAAGTTACGAGATAGTGGCTATGAACGGGATCTCCGATCTATTCAGCGTCATCTCGCTAGCTTATACGAACAATTTCGTTATGATCTGGATTGTGATGGTAAAAAGCCGGCTGGTTACAAATGGAAAGAAAATAGCAGTGGCTTAAACTTACCATTACTCAATGAACAGCAATCCCTTGTGTTAATGCTGGCAAGGGATCAGCTCAAAACCTTATTGCCTGCCAATATTATGAAGTCGATGGAGCCTTTTTTTGAGCAAGCAAAACGCAATTTATTAGAAGATGATGCGAAAAAAGCAGGGAGTGAATGGTTAGGTAAAGTAGCCATTGCCCCGACCAGCCAACCCTTACGCCCTGCAAAAATTAATCAAGCCTTTTTTGCCAAAATAAGTACCGCACTTTATCAAAATAAAATGCTGAATATTCGCTATAAAAACCCACAAGGCAAACAGCATTCCGCCCAAATCAAACCCCTTGCTCTGGTTCAACAGGGTCCCAGTTGCTATTTAGTGGCACAATATGAAGATGGCAATATTTTCCATTTAGCCTTACATCGGTTTATGGAAGTTGAAGCCTCTACATTCACTTTCCAACGCCCAAAAGAGTTTAATTTAAAAAAATACATGGACGAAGCCCGTTTTGGTTTCGGCATGGGCAAAAAAATCCGTTTAACCTTTCATATCGACCGCCTCCAAGGCTTTTATTTACTCGAAACCCCACTGTCTGACGATCAAACCATTCTTGAGCAACAAGATGATTATTATGTAATTCAAGCAACGGTCGTCGAAAGTGCCATGCTCGATGGCTGGTTAGCCAGCTATGGCGAAGAAATCTGGCAGGTGAAGAAAGAGTATTTATGATTTTTTTGAACGGGTTTACCCAAAGCCCTATTTCTTCCTGAAACAGGCTTTTTATCTTACTGGTTTTATTGCGACATATTTTGTCGTGTAAAGCTGTATCTTAACCAGTAGAAAAACAGGAAAGGGAAACGATATGACAATGAAACTATCGGAACAATTATTAGAAACGGAATTAGCAGAACAGGTTAAAAATTTTGTGATTGCACGTTGTTATGCCTCAATTTCTGAGGTTCAGCGTCAGTTTAAATTAGGCTTTAACCGAGCGGCGAGAATCGTGGACAAACTCGAAAGTCAGGGGGTTATTGCCCCGATGAATGAAGAGGGGGTTCGTCTTTCGCTGATTGTGACAGACACACAACAAAGCTGGTGGAATGCCTTACCCGAGATTTGGAAGAAAGTGTTTATCACACATCTTTATTATAAACAAAGGATCTATTCGTTTGATATGGAATGGTATCATTCGCTATCAGAAACCGAGCTGAGAGAGAAAACGGATTTGATTCATGTATTGAGCTTAAAACGTATCAATATAATAGGGGATGAAAGTGTTACAACACTGCCTGATTTGAGTATTTTTCCTTGTTTACAATCTTTGACGGTGCGTAATACGGGCATTCGTGATGTGAGTCAGTTGGCTGATTGTGAGCCTTTGGTTTTCCTTGATTTAGCCATGAATCAAATTGAAGATATTCAACCGCTTTTGCAACTTTCTTGTTTAGAACGTCTGAATTTGACGGGTAATCCCATTGCCGATCATCAACTTGAAATGCAGATTATGGCGGCATGTCATCAACGTCGAGAAGAAAATAAAAAATATCGAAAAATTTTGGAGGGAGCTCGGGTTCAAATGGAGAAATATTATGACTGCTAATCGGAATCTGATACCTGATTAATCAAAGAGCTAGATTTTTGTTTAAAAATGACCGCACTTTAGGTATTGCCTGTGTGAGATAAGAGATTGACGGGTAAACGCGTAGGCAGGTTTAACGTGATTTTTCTGTCTATGATTTCATTTGAATAAGGGCGAAAATTGTAATATGATTTCGCCCCAAAATATAATGGTTGTTTGAAAGGTTTTAGGGTGGTTTTCTGGTATGATATCAGAAAACTTTTTTCGTTTTTGCAGACGCATTTTGCCGTGCCATATTTGGGGGTTACTGGATATAATGCGTTTTGATACTGACTTTGTGCGTATCAGGCTATTTATTGCAACAACAGGCACAATTCTCTTCCATAACTAAAACATGTAATACATCTCTTTCTATTTTATTCTGTTTGTATGAAGGGTGGCTCGTTCACTGAATTGTTGAGGCGATATTCTTCAAGTCGCAATGTGGTCACGTATCCGTAAATGAACAAGAAAGAAATGAAGACAAATAGCTCTTATTTTGTATCCGTTTAAGTTTTTACTATTACAGAGGAATCAATCATGCATCTCACATCAAGAGAGCAAGAAAAGTTGATGCTTTTTCTTGCGGGTGAACTTGCCGCTAAACGTAAGGCACGCGGTGTTAAATTAAATTATCCTGAAGCGATTGCATACATTGCAAGTCATTTACAAGAAGCCGCTCGTGATGGCATGACGGTCGCTGAAGTCATGCAATACGGTGCCACTTTATTGACCGTTTCCGATGTTATGGAAGGGGTGGCGGACATGGTGCATGAAGTGCAAATTGAAGCAACGTTTCCAGATGGCACGAAATTAGTGACCGTTCATCATCCAATCAGATAAATGACAATAGAGGGTAGAATTTCATGATCCCAGGTGAATATCAATTAGCAAGTGGCGATATTGAAGCAAATGTTGGCCGTAAAACGGTGCGATTAGATGTGGTCAACAAAGGTGATCGCCCCATTCAGGTCGGATCGCACTATCACTTTTTTGAAACCAATAATGCCTTAGAATTTGACCGCACTTTGGCTCGGGGGATGCGTTTAAATGTGCCATCAGGCAATGCGGTGCGTTTTGAACCCGGTGAAATGAAAACGGTTGAGTTAGTGGAGTTTGGTGGCAATAAAGTGATTTATGGTTTCCAAAATAAAATTGATGGTAAATTATCGGATACGGATAAGTAAGGAATAAAAAATGGCATTAACAATTCCACGTAGTCAATATGTCGCGACTTTTGGTCCAACAGTGGGAGATAAAGTCCGTTTAGGCGATACAGATTTATGGGCAACGGTTGAGCAAGATTTATTAACCAAAGGGGATGAATGTAAGTTTGGTGGTGGGAAATCCGTTCGTGATGGTATGGCTCAATCAAGTACGGCGACACGAGAAGATCCCAATGTATTGGATTTTGTGATCACCAATGTCATGATTATTGATGCAAATTTAGGGGTGATTAAAGCTGATATTGGGATTCGTGATGGGCGAATTGTGGGCATCGGACAAGCGGGTAATCCTGATACTATGGATAATGTCACCCCGAATATGATTATTGGGGCAAGTACAGAAGTGCATAACGGAACGCATTTGATTGCGACTGCGGGCGGTATTGATACCCATGTGCATTTTATTTGTCCACAGCAAGCACAACACGCCATTGAAAATGGCGTTACCACATTAATTGGTGGTGGCTCAGGACCAGCAGATGGCACGCACGCAACTACCTGTACCTCTGGTGCGTTTAATCTTGAACGTATGTTCCAAGCCTGTGAAGCCTTACCTGTGAATGTTGGGTTTTTAGGTAAAGGGAACTGTGCCACACTTGAGCCATTAAGAGAGCAAGTGCGTGCAGGCGTTTTGGGGTTAAAAATCCATGAAGACTGGGGGGCAACTCATGCCACTATCGATGCTGCATTAAAAGTGGCAGATGAAATGGATATCCAAGTGGCAATCCATACAGATACCTTAAATGAATGCGGTTTTTTAGAAGATACCATGAAATCCATTGATGGACGTGTGATTCATACCTTCCATACAGAAGGGGCAGGTGGTGGTCATGCACCGGATATTATCAAAGCGGCAATGTATTCAAATGTGTTACCTGCCTCAACGAATCCTACGCGTCCATTTACAGTCAACACCATTGATGAGCATTTGGATATGTTGATGGTGTGTCACCATTTAGATAAACGTGTGCCAGAAGATGTGGCATTTGCCGATAGCCGTATTCGCCCAGAAACCATCGCAGCTGAAGACATTTTGCATGATATTGGCGTGTTTTCAATTATGAGTTCAGATTCTCAAGCAATGGGTCGAGTAGGCGAAGTGGTCACACGAACATGGCAGACTGCCGATAAAATGAAAGCACAACGTGGTGAGTTAGCCGCCCCTCATGGAAGCGAAGGAAACGATAATTTCCGTATTAAGCGTTACATTGCAAAATACACCATTAACCCAGCCATTGCACATGGCATTGCGGAATATGTGGGATCATTGGAAGTTGGAAAATTAGCGGATATTGTGCTTTGGAAACCGATGTTCTTTGGTGTGAAGCCTGAATTTGTGATGAAAAAAGGCATGATCAGTTATGCAAAAATGGGCGATCCGAATGCCTCGATCCCAACACCACAGCCGATTTTGTATCGCCCAATGTATGGTGCCCAAGCGAAAGCAAACTGTGAAAGTGCGGTCTATTTTGTCTCGCAAGCGGCAGTCGAGGCAAATATCAAAGCCCAATATGGCATTGAAAAAGAAACCATTGCAGTAAAAGGGTGCCGTGATGTGAGCAAAAAAGACTTGGTACACAATGGCGAAACGCCTGAAATTACGGTTGATCCAGAACGTTATGAGGTGCGTGTGAATGGTGAACATATCACTTGTGAACCTGCTGAAAAAGTGTCTTTAGCACAACGTTATTTCTTGTTCTAAGGGAAAAGAGGTTGCCTCATCAACGTGGTGAGGCAAATACCTTGTTAATAAGCGTGATGAGATAAAATTAAGAATGAAAATACTGAATCCAATCCTTCCAATTATGGAAGAAATTTTAGGAAATTTGACCGCACTTCGTGAGGCTGGAAAAATTACCAATCAAAAAATTGAATATGTGCCTTTACACTGGTATGAAAGTGAACGAAATATTTTGCGTAAGCCGACACAATCGGGGCGTGAAATTGCCTTTCGTTTGTTAAAAGAAGGGCAACGTTTAAAGCACGATGATGTGGTGTTTATCAGTGATGAATTAGTGATCGCCATTGAGATTTTACCAAGCGAAGTGATTGTGCTGTCGCCAAAAACCTTGCCTGAAATGGCACGTGCTTGTTATGAAATTGGTAATAAACATTCGCCACTCTTTTTAGATGGTGATGAAGTCACATTGCCTTACGACAAACCGATGTTCGAATGGCTACAAGCTGCGGGTTTTGAACCACAGAAAGCCGAACGCCGTTTAAGTCAAGCTTTGCGTGCTAATTCTGCACAAGGTCATGGTCATTCTCACGGACATTCCCATAGTCATGATCACCATGGCTATCACCATCATGGAGATGGCAATTGGCACAAGCACTAGATTTTTCTCGCTTGGCACAGCTTGGTGCGTTGTTGCATCTTGTGGATCCCACTTTGCCAATTGGGGGATTTAACCATTCCAACGGGCTAGAAACTTTTGTTCAGCAAGGAAAAGTCATGACGAAAGCGAGCCTTGAAGAATATGTGCAAACCCAATTATTACAAAACTGGATTTATAACGATGGAGCTTATTTATCTTTAGCCTTTGATGCCATGAAACAGCATGATCTTGCTCGCTTGCTTGAGCTTGATCAGGAACTGGTGGCAACAAAAATTGCCCGAGAAAGCCGTGAAGGCAGTTATAAACTGGGCGTTCGTTTGCTAAAGATTTTTATCCGTTATGAAAATCATCCGTTATTGCATGCATTTCAACAAGCCATTACAGCTCAACAAACGAAAGGCTTTTTTCCTGTCGTATTTGGCATGGTGGCAAGTGCCATGCAATTAGAGAAAGCAGAAGCCCTTTATGCATTCTATTACAATGCGGCAGTTGGGGCAGTGACGAATGGGGTCAAACTCATTCCCTTGAGCCAAATGGATGGACAAGATATTTTATTTGCATTACGTCAACCTATCGCCAGTGCGGTCGAAAAAAGTTTAAATCCTGATCTTGAATGGTTAGGTGCAGCAACATTGGCGAATGACATTCGCTCGATGCAACATGAGCAGCTCTATACAAGATTATATATGTCTTAAAATAGACACAATAATTCTCAACACATGATCTGAGCGAGGATAATCAACTTGCTCAAATAAAAGGAACACAAATGCGTAAATACATTAAAATTGGTGTGGCAGGCCCAGTGGGGGCTGGCAAAACAGCGTTAATTGAACGCTTAACACGTGAAATTGCCAATAAATACAGTGTGGCAGTGATCACAAATGATATTTATACCCAAGAAGATGCGGAATTTTTAACAAAAAACAGTTTATTACCACCAGAACGCATCATGGGGGTAGAAACAGGCGGTTGTCCACATACAGCAATTCGTGAAGATGCATCAATGAACTTGGAAGCGGTTGATGAAATGGTGGCACGTTTCCCAGATGTGGAGCTCGTGTTTATTGAATCGGGTGGTGATAATCTTTCCGCAACCTTCAGCCCTGATTTGGCAGATGTCACGATTTTCGTGATTGATGTCGCACAAGGTGAAAAAATTCCTCGTAAAGGTGGACCAGGTATCACACGTTCGGATCTCTTAGTGATCAACAAAACGGATTTAGCGTCGTTCGTGGGGGCTGATCTCAGCGTGATGGAACGTGATGCACGCCGTATGCGTCGTGGTCAACCTTTTATCTTCACCAATTTAATGAAAAAAGAAAATCTCGATGGTGTCATTGGTTGGATCGAAAAATATGCCTTACTCAAAGACGTGGAAGAACCCGCTGCTTTAGTTCGATAATCTCTCAGGCGGGCATGAGGCTCGCCTCTTTTCCCTCTAACAATGGTCTAGTATGCACAGTAAATTAATCCTTTCCACAAAGTTAAGCGAGCATGGCAAAAGTCAATTAAACGACTGTTTCGTCTCCCCCCCGTTCAAATTAATGACCTTACCTGTTTATGATGATCCTTGGCAGCATGGTTTAAATGCGATGCAAATGTCGTCCTCACCGGGATTATTAGGGGGAGACTATTTAGACATTCAAATTTCGTTGGCAGAAGATACCGCACTTTCATTGCATACACAGGCATTTGCCCGAGTACAAGCCATGAACGCCCCACATTTTGCTGAACAAATCACAAAAATCCAGTTAGCGAAAAATAGTTGTTTATTCTACTTGCCACATCCGTTAGTATTGCATAAAGATTCAGCACTGAAGCAAAAAACCCAGATTGAAATGGGGGAAAATGCCAAGCTTATTTATGGGGAAGTGGTGGCGATTGGTCGAGTATTAAATGATGAACGCTTTGCCTTTAGACACTTTTCTTCCCATTTAAAAATTGCCACAGAAAATAAATTGCTGGTTTCTGACTGCATTCAATGGCACCCCGCAACCATGAATCTCACTGCATTGAGCCAAATGGAAGACTATTCACACCAAGGGTCATTGCTTTACTTGAATTTAGCTAACACCACGACTGAATTAAAACAGCACGTTTTAGACATTCGTGACATGATCGGTGAACCGAGCAATATGTTAATCGGAATTTCACAATTAAATGAAGGCGGTTTTATGCTACGAGTGTTAGCCCATCGTGCTGAGACGATACAACAACTATTTGAAACCATCGGTCTAAAACTCAAACAAAATTAGGAAGATAGTTTGCTGTATTTCCATTAAAAAATCGAAATTTTCAAAAAAATGACCGCACTTACTAATGGATTAATCGATGTGGAAAGTCACTTTCTGTCAGCAAGCAGGGACGCTGAAAAAACGTAATCAAGATGCACTCTTTAATGGTGAACGTGTTTATCAATATGTACTAAAAAAGTCAGAAACGATTGAAATTGAAAAGGAAAATTTGATTATCGGCATTTCTGATGGTGTGTCTAACAGTCCTCGCCCAGAGCTTGCAAGCCGTTATTTTATGGAAAAATTGCAAGCTTGTAACCATCTCAATTCCCAATGGCTAAGAGCCACACATCAACAATTTTGTGAAGCACATTGTAAACGTATTTACGGCTCAAGCTGCACCTTTGTCGCCGCTCAACTCTCACCCAACGGACAATGTTTGATCATGAATGTGGGCGATAGCCGAGCGTATCGCATAACCCCCATGGGCGAATGGATCCAACTCAGCTACGATCATATTTTACTGAACGAACTCACCCCAAACCCAGATCAACGCACAGAATATGCCGCAATGTATTACGGCTTATCAGATGCACTTATCGCAGACCACGAAGAAACCGATTTCCGTATTTTCACCGAGCAATATCAATTACAAAAAGGGGATTCTCTTTTACTGTGTTCGGATGGATTAACAGACGACATCCCCGAACACATCAGACACACCATTTGGCAGAAATTCGACAAAATCGAAGAAAAACTCACCGCACTTAGACAATATACCAAACGCCTAAAAAGACGAGATGATTTTTCGGTGATTACGCTATTGTTTAACAACTAAGGAAAATAAAAATGGAAAAAAACGATAAAAAAACAAATGAAAGTATAGGTGAAAAAAGATCATCATTTGGTACGCTGTCCTTAAAAGATATCGCCAGTTGGGAACCAGCTACAGAGGTTGTAAGAGAAGAGAATAGTAAGCATCATTTCAAAGTCAGCTTACCTGCGTTACAACGGGGGAGCGTTTGGAAGGCAGAGCAAGTAGAAAAATTGTGGGACTCCATATTCAAAGGCTATCCTATTGGGAGTTTGTTATTGACTAATCGAATAGAGGGACAAGGTGACAAAAGAGGTCGTTACGCCAGTAATATTAAGCCAGATAATTATATAGTAGGGCAAAGTGAAAATACTAAGTCAGAGAATAATGGGGACATTTATTTACATTTAATCGATGGGCAGCAAAGAGTCAATGCCATTACGTTAGGATTTTATTTACCTGATTTAGACAATGCTGAAGATACATCCTCTATCTTATGGTTAGATTTAGAACCGAAGAACCCTGATACAAATACAACAAAAGAATATATGTTTAAACTCACAACTTCTGCACATAAATGGGGATATAGAAGTGATGAAAATGCGAGTAGATTGGCATATAGTGATATTAATAAATTTCAAGAAATAAAAGAAGAATTAGAAGAAAAAATAAAAAATAACTTTCATTACCCTATATCAGCAGGGCTACCTATTCCTGTAAAGTTTCTTTTTAAATATTTTGATCATAAAAATGGATTTGATTTTGAAAAAATTCAGCGAGATAAATGGTTTGAGTATATTGACCTTTTTTATCAAGCTGTTAATAAAAAAAATTCTGATCCAAATGTTAAACTCATTGAAAAATATAAAGATAAAATAAAAAATATACTTCCAATATTAAAATCATTCCAAGACTATAGCGTTCCTTATTGGCTTTTTAGAAATGAACAAAATATTGAAGATATAGAGCTGATTTTCACCAGAGTGAATAACCAAGGAACATCTCTTGATCAAGAAGAACTGCAATATTCGATTATTAAATCCTATCTTCCAGAAATAGAACAATATTTAAGAAACCTATCTGATAATGCCCAACTCATCATGGGGGAAGCGAGAATGGTTTCATTAGCAATTAGATTTTTGAGTATTACTAAAACTGATGATAATGAAAGTTCAAAGATAGATAATTATGCAAGATTAAATATAGAAAAAATTAGGAAGATATTAACATCTGATGAAGAAAATGATGTCATTCTTAAAAAGAGTATATGTGAGCTTTTCAAAAGTGGAAGACTAGCGAAAATTATAGAATTTATAAATAAAAACTTTATCTTAGATTATGATAATGAATGTGATGAAAAAGATAAATATCGAATCCCTAAATATCTGAGAGCATCGATAATATGGCGTAGTCAGGATATTTATTTGTTTTGGATGTTAATTGCAGATAAAGTATTTGAGGATGTAAAAATAAATAGAAGGAAAGATGATTTTCTCACATCTTCAGAAATTAAAAAGTATATTGGACTTTCTTTATATATTCATTGGTTTTCTGATAAAAAAGATCGTGTTTTAAAATTTTTAATAAAAAATGCCTATACTTTTATCAAAAAGGAATTTTCTAATATAGATAGTTCTGAAATAAATAATTCGGATTATATTAATGATATGATTAAAATACCTGATGTGGATAATTTTAAACGAATTTTAGGTGGGATGTTGTGTCGCTTTAATGAGTTTTCAAAGGAAGTTAAAAAGAAATCTGAAAATAGAGATGAATACCGCTATTTGTCTCAATTACTTACCCAAGAAAATAATAATGAATATTATTCATTCTTAAGCAAAATATGGTTATTACAAGAGTTACTGGTATTTGTTCAGAAAGAGGATGAAAATGGTATTATTCGAGTAGATGATTTTGATCCTACCAATAAATTTTTATGGGAGGCTCATAATAGACCTTGGGATTATGATCATATTTTACCAAGTGCAAAATTAGACAGACGTACGTACGATGGAGACTACCTTTATTTTTGTAAAATTTTTCAAAATAGTATCGGAAATCAAATGGCGTTATCCTTCTCAGAAAATCGCTCTAAATCCGATAGTAGTGATGAAGATTATTTAAAGGAAAAATCAAAGAATCTAGAGTTATTTCTTAATAACTATACCTCTTTTTGTTTTTCTCAAAAGATGTGGGGAAATGAGGACAAGTCTAGAAAGTTTATCGAAGCTGTGACTAAGCGTATGCTTGAGATGTATAAATTTTGGTTTGAGAGGTTAGAAATTTCTGCAATTCTCACCTTGTTTGGCAAAAATTAGGTATTAAGAAAATGTCTAAATACTTCCCCCGCTCTTAAAAAGAGCGGGGCATTTTTTGTCTTATTTTTCGAGTGTTGTTTTCACCCATTCCCCATCAACTTTCTGATAAATTTCCAATATTTCACTTACCTTGTTGAGGTTTGTAAACTCAATGGTTGTTTCGTTATCATCAAATAAATTAATGCCTTGTTCAAAATGACAAAATAGGATTTTTGTGCCATTTTCAAGTTGGTTAAATTGTGTTTCTGAAGGGGATAATTGGCGAAAGGCGACCTTCAAGGTTGTGGAGAACGGATGGTGTGGTGGATAAATTAGTGCCACCTCTTTTGCTTGAAAAATCCCTTGATGATCTTTGAATAACAACGGAGTGCGTTGATAACATTGTTGCACTTTTTCAAAAAGCGTAGTTGGAGGAAGGGCGATTTTGTCCAGTTGTTGTTTGAGGCGGTTAATAGCGGTTGTTTGTGCCCATTTCCCCATGACATTGCCTGCTTGATATACGGGAAGTTCATCATAACGGTTGATTCGCAACGCCTTTTTTCTGCTTAATGTTTTATTTTCTAAGCCTAAGAACTGGGACAATGAAGATAAGATGTGATTGCGATCTTGAGCAAAATCAAGATATTCGGCGGTATAATGGGCTTTGAGTTTGGAGATACTGTCATGAAAATCAGGGTGATCCTTTTTATTCACAATGCAATAAAAATCACCGTAGTTCGTTGATAAATGATAAGCATCGCATTGATATTCTGTTTGCAAAAAGTGCTGGATATTTTTGGCATCATGGCTGTGTAATTCATTAAGTGCGGTGGTTTTTAAAAAAATTTTTTCATGATTAATTTCCCGTTGCCAAAAGCGTGTTATTGCTGCTTGTGCCTCTTGCATGCGTGTTTCATCAAGCATGCTTTGTAGTTTGGCTTGATTCAGTAAAAACTGAGTGACGGTTTGCCAATTTGGGAATTGCTCAGACCCAAAATGAATGTGTTCACCTTCAAATTTATCCACGCCATTTGCCGTGCGATCATCAATAATGTAGTCCCCTTTATTTAAATGTTTATGATGACTGAGAATCAGCCTTTTATATAACAAACTGCCTTTTTCTTTACCAAAATAATGTTGGATCCAATTTAACTTATCCATCCACGCACTCGGATTGCCCCAAGGCGAAGTGGAAAGAATATAAATATCATAATGTTTAGCGAGGATATAGACACTTCGAATGGCATTTTCCATTGGTTTCATTAATGAAAAAATAGTCGGTACTTCATCCAGTCTGCCTTGATATTTGATTTGTATTTCTTGCGGTAATTGGTCGATTCCAGATTGAAAATCAACTAACACATTGTCCATATCAATATATAAAAGTGGTTTGTTCATCGTCTTTTCCTTGTCTATTTATTTGATGTGATTAGTGTAAAAGTTATGCGGATAAAAAGAAATGCCCTATCTTTCGCATGCGACATAAATTGTCGCAATGCTTTCTAAAATAGCGTGGTAGATCAGGATAGGAGACGTTTTATGCATGAAATTAAATTAAATAAACCGACGGTTTCACCTTATGCAGAAAAATTAATTTTAAAAATTTTATTTGAACATAACCAGTTAAAGAAATTTGTTAGACATACTGATTATTATTCTGATAATTTGGCGAGTGCTTTGGGATTACCTGAAGAAGATGATTTATTAGTGACAACAGATGAAACATCAAGCAAAGCATCAGGTGTGTTTGGCACTCAGTCCATTAAGCCAACAGTCACAAAGTTACTTAAAGCACGTTATCAAAAAATTAAAGCACTTCCATTGATTATTCCTGATTATTTGGCAGTCGCTTATGACAATTTGCATAGAATGCAGCGATATTTGGAACTGAATGAAACAGAATTTGCCATTTTACAATTATCTATGCATATTCGGGCAGAAAAGGCACTTGAAGAGGGGTTAGAGCTGCTCGG
Source organism: Pasteurella pantherarum (assembly GCF_049670885.1). Lineage (GTDB taxonomy): Bacteria > Pseudomonadota > Gammaproteobacteria > Enterobacterales > Pasteurellaceae > Pasteurella. The sequence continues at coordinate 603,276 of NZ_CP187173.1, forward strand.
GAGTGCGGATTTAAGCTCGTCTTGTCGTATTATTGCCAGCTTATTAAACACATCAAAAACGAAAGTGATAAGTGCGGTGAGTAAAACAAACAAATTAATAAGTTATGGATTAATGGGTAAAAGTCGATCTTATTATTCTGATGTTGATGATCACATTGAATGGGGCGATACCCTAGATCTCGATGAGTTTTTATTATTTGAATTAAACGAAGATACGCTCTTAACAAAATGCTTGAGGGTTGCTCAAAATGCCTCTTTAACCTTAAGCCATTTTGAACATATTAGCGATATGCGAAATATGCTATTCGATTATTTGAAAGAGACGGTTCATTGTCAGAAAAAAGGCGTCAATATTCTACTTTACGGTTTGCCGGGAACGGGAAAAACGGAATTGGCTATTTTGCTCGCACAAAGTTTAACGCTTCCTTGTTATTTTTTGCATCATGAAGACAGTGACGGGGAGGTGATTAATGGTGAAAAGCGTTTGAATCGTTGCCATCTTGCTCAAATGTTATTAAAAGGGCGAAAATCATTGATCATTTTTGATGAAGTAGAGGATGTGTTTTCTAGTGGCTTTTTTGAACGGTCGGTTGCACAAAAACACAAAGCTTGGGTGAACCATTTTTTAGAAAATAACAGCACGCCAATGATTTGGATTTCTAATTCGGTGAAGGGGATTGATCCTGCTTATTTACGCCGTTTTGATCTCATTTTTGAAATGCCACAATTACCGATTCATTATCGGCAAACGCTCATCCGTGAGCAGGCGGTGGAAACATTATCAGAAGCAGAGATTCGTTATTTTTCGCAGATCCCTAATTTATCCCCCGCAGTGCTAACAAAAGGTCTTGAGGTGGTGAAGCATTTAAAACAGCAAGATCCGCAGCTGAATGTTTCTGAAAAATTGTTGACGATATTTAACCAGACTTTACAGGCTCAAGGGTATAAAAAAGCTTTCCCAATGCCTACACAAAAACTCAATTATTCCCTTGATTATGTGGCGTGTAGGCAGGATTTACACCAAATTAGCGAAGGGTTGCGAAAATCGAAGCAGGGACGTATTTGTTGTTACGGCCCGCCAGGCACGGGGAAAACGGCTTGGGCTGAATGGTTAGCTACGTTATTAGATATGCCGTTGTTGCTCTGTCAAGGATCGGACTTATTGAGCCCTTATGTGGGGGAAACCGAGCAAAAAATTGCGAAAGTGTTTGAACAAGCGAAACAGGAAAATCGCTTGTTAGTGCTGGATGAAGTGGACACGTTTTTATTTGCACGAGAAGCTGGGCAGCATAGTTGGGAGCATAGCCGTGTGAATGAAATGTTGACTCAAATTGAACGTTTTGAGGGGTTAATGGTGGTTTCGACCAATTTAATGGCGGGGCTTGATCCTGCGGCATTGCGTCGTTTTGATTTAAAATTGCATTTTGATTATTTACAGGCGGCACAGATCGAAAAACTGGCTCAACAGCAAGTAGAAATTTTAGGGTTAGCCCCACTCAATTTTGAAGCATTACATGCCCTTCAAGAGATGAAAAATATGACACTCGGTGATTTTGCACTTGTGGCACGTCGCCACCGCTTTAGTCCTTTTACACAGACGGCACAATGGTTAGAGGCATTAAAAGAGGAATCGGCACTGAAACGAGGATATCAATCTCGCCCGATTGGGTTTTAGCTTGCTTGGGGTATAAAGTTCGGCTTAAGCAAAAAGAAATAAGACAGAAACATTGCCCAAAGGGTGTTTGAAGGTATTGGAAAGTGCGGTGTTTTTTGAAAAAGTTTTGAATATTGGAGTATAGACAAAATGGTTGCTAAAAAGTGGCTTGGAGCCTTTATAGTACAAGGCTTTAAGCCACTTTTTTGAAATATGAAAAAAACGGTCCTTTCTGCCCTACGCAGAATATAAAGAACTCGCTTTAAAATATAAATGCCTCTGTTAAAACTATTCAAAGACATATTGATAAAGCCCCTAAAACCGCCTTAAAACCGCCTATTTTCACCCATTTAACTATTATGGATACCACTTTATTTGGGTGAGAGTTTGGTGTTTTGGTCATCAAAATGTCATGAAATAGGTTATTTTTCTTATAAATATAAAGGGTAAATAAGGGGGAGCTTAAAATACTATGGGGAATTATTTATCTTTGAAAACTATCCAGAATTTCATATAGAAAACACGACAAATAGACTTGAAGGTTTATTTAGTGAGCTTAAAGGAAGTTAATAAATTATAATGGTTTAAGTAAAAAGCGTAAGAAGATGTTTATAAAGGATGTTTTGAATAATAAAAGCAGTTAACGTTCAAAAATATAATGGATATTCCACACTTTTGTTCATTACAGCTTTATTGAAAATAAATAGAAATGGAAAAATAGTCTAACATAATAATCATCATGCGGTGATATTTCTCCATTTATTATAATTGGTTACTTTTTTGTGAAGTGTTTTTTATATGCATCTATGAGGCAATAATATATTTTTTTATATAAATATGGTATAGAAAATAATATAAATAAATCTATTGGTAATTTATATATTATAGAAATATCTATGTAATTATGATATAATTGCATCAATAATACTGCTATTAATACTCCACATGTATATACATTGCTATCTTTCATAATTAATCGTTAGGAATATTTCCATTTCGTATTTCCATCATAACGTTATCTTTATAATTTTCTCCTAAATTTTGAAAATCTACCACATCGATCACGCTCCCTGCTATATATTCACTTACTGCTCCACGAAACCCAAGTCTTGAGCCAAGAACAGAAAATGCACCTGCATACTTTCCTCCCCAATCACTAAAATTAACAACAGGTCTATTACCTACATCATCCTCATTCCCGTTACAAATAGGACAATAAGGTCCAAAAAGATACTCATTTAGCCTGTAGTCACCCCCTGAAACAGGGTATAAATAACAACTATTTTTGATTTCGATCATAAGAATTCTCCTATTAAAAACCGATTTAATCCTAGCTTGGTAACTTATCACTATCATTATTAATGATAACAATTATTATTATCATATCAAGGAAAAATCTTTACTCATTAGACCAATAATAAAAATTCCTCGTCACCCAAAATGATGGCAAGGAATTTAATCATTTCAAGCATTTATCTTGGAGAGGGATTCACGCCTTTTGCATAGAATGTAGCGATATTTGGAACTGAATGAAGCAGAATTTGCCATTTTACAATTATCTATGCATATTCGGGCGGAAAAGGCATTTGAAGTGGGGCTAGTGCTGCTCGGTAGTGCGGATTTAAGCACGACTTGTGGTATTCCAACTTATTATAGACTCATCAAAAGGAAAGTGATAAGTGCGGTGCATTTTGAAAAAGTTTTGAATATCGGGAAAGGAAAATATAGGGGGCGATGCATGCCCCCTAAATTTGTGGTGATAGGTACTGGTATTAAAAACGTTTGCTCAATTCAATAAAGGCACGGTGTTTATCATAGGTTGAGAAAACATGATTACTTTTCACTTTGTTATAACTATAGGTTAAGCGAGGGGTGACACCTAAGTAGTGAATTGCACGGTGCCAAACACTCACATTCACGCCATATTCTTGGTTACGTTGAGTGGTTAAGAAGATAATCATCGGGCCTTTGTAATGTTTTTTGGCATAACTTAGGGAAAGACGGGTAGATAAGCCTTTTCCCCATTCTTGCCCCCAACCAATCACGGCACCTCGACGAATAAAGCTATCGTCAGGATCTCTTGTGTAAGTATCATTAAAGTTGAGGTTGGCAAACCAATACTGTTTGGCATTGGCTAAATAGGTGATGCCTGCCGAGATAAAGTGGCTATGTCCATTTAAATGTTTGCGGGTGACATAGGTTTGATCGCTGTATTCATAACTGTGATTGAACTGCCATTTTGGGGTGATCCAATAATCCGCTTCAAGGGTAATCCCATGGGATTTGGAAAAGCGTTTTAAGGTATCACTTTGTTTTGAACCGCCTGCATAGATCACTTGCTCCATGAAAGGCAACAGGGTAAGGCTACCTTTCACATTTTGGAAGCCAATGCCGATACTGGCTTTGCCTCGTGCTTCATTATATTTTTTATTATCCCAATAATATTTTCCGCTACCTTCTAAACGAAGCTCGTTAAAAAAGCCATTTCCCCAGCTCCATTTTTTACCGATGTTTAAATTCACACCAATGCCACTGGCAGATTCTGCCTCAGGTCCAGTCCAATTGCCAATGCGAGTGCCTGTTTTAGGTGCATTATTAATATTCGGATCATATAAATAGGTTGCCCCACCGTTTAATGACCAACGATTGCGTCGCTGAATCGCTTGTTGATATGACTGAACTAATGAGTGGAGTTCTGGAATTAGGGGTTCTGCCCCTAATTTTTGGAACTGATTTTCTGCGGCATCAAGCTCGTTATTTTCAAATAAGGCGACGGCAAGTTGTAGGCGAACAATGACAAGATCGGATTTTTCAGCTAATAATTGGCGATATAAGCGAATTGCCTCACCATGTTTATACGCTTTACGGGCTAAAATCGCCTCTCCCCATTTTAATAATATCGGGTCATGATATTGACTGGGTACTTGTCGATAAATCGGCAATAACAAGGCGACATGATCGGCATTATTTTGTGCCATTGCAGGCAGAAGAGCTCGAATAACGAGGCTAGGATATTTCACTAATTCTTCTTTGGAAATCTGGAGGGTTTTTTCTGCAGGTTGATTTTTGACAGGTTGTTCCCATCGTGGTGCTTGCGTTTGCAGAGGTGTCGCTGGTCGGTCTTGGATACGTTGATCATTTAAGCGTTCATTAATTTTTTCTCTTACTTGCTGATCATTGATTGGCGTTTGAGCATGAGCCAAGCTTGATAAGCTCAAAAATAATACAGGATAAATTAATTTTCTGTTCATCTTATTTTTTCCGTCACACAAAAATAGTTTTTCATTATATATGAGAATACGTCTTATTTAAAGTAAAGCGGGGGAGATTGAAACACAGAGTCAATTTAAGCATGCGTGTTTTTTATTGGTTTCATATAAACAAAAAAACTGAATCAATTCAACTTAAAATAAAAAATACAAGGAAGAATAGGCGACATATGGGGAAAGCGTTGTTGAAATGTGATGAACCTTTCCTTTTAATAATTTGATATTAAATAACATGTTAATCATGTTGAAAAAGGATTTTTTCCAACTGAGGTGATACTAATCGGAGGAGTATCCCGTGATTTTTTCTGCCTTATTTTCATTAACGTTCTAATCAATCAATGATGAGGAAAATAAAACCAATTCGTGAGACTGAAAATACTCATATTTACAAATAATTATCATTTAAGTATATTATATGATAATCATTTTTATTTTAAGACGAGGGAGAGCGGAATGGATTTATTAAGAAAAAATCAATTAGCCATATTGGTTTCATTGATGTTAACGGCTTGTGCAGGCGGAAAAGGGGGATTTGATACCAATACGGTAGTGAAAGATGATGATCCTGAACCGAAAAAAATCATTAGAACCTACACGCCACAAGTTGATCCTCACAATCAAAATCCATCAGACTCTCAAGCCATGACCGCACCCGGCTATGAAATTGCAATACTCAGAAGAAATCAAGCCAGACATATGAAAGACGGTTCTCTGTACCCTGTTAAAAATGGAAAAGTCGGGGAAGCTGAAGAATATGTTGCCATTAATCTTGCCGATATTAAACCCATCACAGAACGTGATTTCAAACCAAACAGGGACTTTCAACATTTAAGCATTGGTTTTGAAAATTACAATTCAAACAATAACTTAGAAACAGAAGGTCAGAAATTTACCCCCCATGTTTATCGTATCGGGCATACAGGAACACTACATTATTATGTGGAAAATCCCACTACGGAATTAACCTTAAAAGGACAGATTACCTATAAAGGGATATGGGAATTTTTAACCGATGTCGATCGAGATAGAAACGGGAGATCCGTTAAGGGATATTCTGATTATGTGGGTTATGGCAATGATTTTAGTGCTAATTCGGGATATAGCGATTCGAAATATGAAAGTACGTTTGTTGCAGATTTTGATAATAAAAAATTAACAGGCACCTTATTACGTAATGCTCGTATTTTCGGACCAATCGAAAATTATAAAATTGAAGCGGCAATTAAAGGTACTCGTTTTAGCGGCAAAGCCACTGCCTCTGACGTAACGGATCCTTATTTAGGTGATCATGCAAATAACCTACAAGGGACATTTGCGGGGCATAATGGCGAAGAATTAGCTGGGCATTTTTTAACGAATCATCGTCGTGGGTTTGTGGTGTTTGCCGCAAAACATGATGAAAAGGATCTGAAAATGCTCACACAAGCTTTACGCATTAATGTGGATGCAAAAGAAGATTTTAAACCCCTTGAGTTAAAGAGCTATGGCAACATCAATAAATTATTACTTGATGATCAGAGCATTTCTTTATTGCGTGGCGAAAATCCAGGCTTTACCACGACGAGAACGGTGAAATTAGGTGAAGAGGCTGATTCTGATGAGGTAACGGTGACCATTTGCTGTGGCGATTTAAATTATGTGAAGTTTGGTTTAATGGATCATAAGAGTCCGAGCCAAGAGGGATTTGAAGATTATGTGGACTACGAAGATGATGAAGAGGGAGACGAAAGCCAAAAAATGCCAAACCCGTTAGGCAAAAGTGTGTTTATCCAAGGTGCGGTCAGTCCTGAACGAAATATTCCGAAAACAGGCAAAGTGAATTATGAGGGATCTTGGTTCGGTGTCCTTGTGAATCGAGGCAATGTGGTGCAGACCGTCAGACCTGATGATCTTTCCACGAATGACGGCAAACGTATTGGTAACCGTTCTGCATTTACTGCCGATTTTGATCAGAAAACTTTAACTGGCAAATTGTGGCGGAAAGAAGATGCTGAAAGTTTACCAGCAGTGGATATTCAAGCAAGCATTACAGGAGCATCTTTCAAAGGGACAGCAACCGCAAACAGTGCTTATGGCATTCACTTAGACCCTGGTAACCAAGGGGGATCAAGCGATGTCATGAAATTTACAGCAGACACGTCAGGCTATTTTTACGGACTAGATGCATCTGAATTGGGCGGATCCTTTGCTCATCAGCAAGAAGTTGGCGAAGGAGTACATGAAAAAGTCGGCGTGGTTTATGGGGCAAAAAAAGTGGATACAAAGAAATAATAAAAAATAAGGAATGACATAATGCGTAGTAAAAATAATAAATCTAAACCGTTTGTTTATTCAGCAATTTATTTGGCGATTTTTGTTTATCCCGTTTTACCTTATCAAGCGTGGGCAGATGCCTCGGCGACAGGCACGCAACAGTTAAGTGATGTTTATGTGGTTGGCAAGAAAAAAGCCACCCGTAAAGATAATGAAGTGACTGGGCTAGGTAAAGTGGTGAAAAATCGTGAGGTGATTGATAAAGAGCAAGTGCTCGGTATTCGTGATTTAGTTCGTTATGACCCAGGCGTGACGGTGGTGGAGCAAGGCCGAGGGGGATCTGCAGGTTATGCGATTCGAGGCGTGGATAAAAACCGTGTGGCATTGTTTGTTGATGGCATTCCTCAGGCACAATCTTATGTGGTACAGGGGAATAATTCACGTGCAAGACAAGGCGGTGGCTCAATTAATGAAGTGGAAAATGAGAACATTGCTTCTGTTGAAATCAGTAAAGGGGCAAGTTCAGCGGAATACGGCAGCGGCTCATTAGGGGGGGCGATTGGCTTTCGAACCAAAGAACCCGCTGATTTAATTAAAGAAGGGAAAACTTGGGGCTTAAGCACAAAATCGGCATATAGCAGTAAAAATAAACAATATACACATTCCATTGGTTTTGCGGCACGTCAAAATCATTTTGAAGGCTTGGTGCAGTATACCCATAAAAAAGGGGAAGAAACCCATGTGCATAAAGACGCCATTAATACCACCAATTACCGTGTAACCCGTTTAGGCGTTTATGAAAATATTTATGATTTCAGAGCAGAACCGAATAAAAAGAGTGCAGAATGGTTTGTCATAAAAGGGGCATGTGGGGACGTGCAATGTGCACCACGAGCTTATGTACATGTTACAGACAGCCATTTTCGTTATGGTGATAGTCGAACTACTCCTTTTACGCCAGAAGAGCAGGCAGAGATTGCGAAAATTCCACATCTAAAAGAAACCTTAAGTGCGAGGGAATACACGGGGGATGATCGTGTAATGCCCGATCCTATGGATTACAAAACAGAATCTTGGTTAGCTAAGTTGGGTTATCATTTTGATGATCGCCATTATTTGGGAGCGGTGTTAGAGCATACGACACAAAAATATGACATCCAAGATATGGGCGTGAAAGCCTATTATAGTGGGTCAGAAAAAACACGGTTCATTAATAGCCAAGGGGTGTATGGTCCGAACCAAACTTTGCTAGATGGGGCATCAATTGACCGAAAAATCGGACTACGCTGGAGTAGAACACGTTTTCATGATGAAACCCACAGCAAAAAACGACAAGGGATTGTCTATCGATACCGTGGCGATGATAACCGCTTATTTAATCTAGCCGATTTAAGCTATGACTATCAAAAAATCGTGTTAAATACTTTAACGCACAATCGCTATTGTTCAGAATACCCAACGGTAGATAAATACTGCCGCCCTTCATTAGATAAGCCTTGGTCTTATTATGATTCTGAGCGTAATAAATACACCGAAGAACACCACTTGGTGAAAGCCTCTTTTGATAAACATGTCAATATCCTAACCTCTAAGCATAAGTTTAATGTGTTGTTAGGGGTGGATAAATTTAAGTCCTATCTCAATCGCGGTGATTATTTTAATGAATTTGCGAAGTTCGATTGGTTACCACTTGGTGGAAGGGGCTATTATGACAATCCTTATGTGTATGAATTGAAATCCGCCAGCATTGTTCATCAAGATTTATGTTTGATCGCACGCTCAACATACAGTTGTAAGAAACGCTTGATCACGGGGCATAATAAATTCGTTGCCTTACGCGATAATATTGCCTTGAATAAATATGTTGATTTGAGTTTAGGCGGGCGTTATGACTGGCATCATTTCCATTCAGATGATGCATGGACAGCCAGTGAAGATTATGAGACTTACTCATGGAATTTAGGTATTACACTGAAACCAACAAAATATCTTGCCTTCTCATATCGTGCTTCAAGTGGGTTTAGAGTACCGAGTTTTCAGGAATTATTTGGTTATCGTATTCCCGGCTTAGTACAAGGTGAAAACACCAGCTATGTATCTGATCTTGATCCTGAACGTGCCCTGAACCGAGAAATCGGTGTGGCACTCAAAGGGGATTTTGGTCATCTTGAAGTGAGCTATTTCAATAACCGTTATGAAGGGCTGATCACCGTGGCTGATGAAATTCGCCCAGGACAGCTACTTAGTAATTACGGCTATCATAATGCCCAAGATGTGGATTTGAAAGGCATCAATGTTGTGGGCAAAATTGATTGGAACGGCGTTTATGACAAATTGCCAGAAGGTCTTTATAGCACCCTTGCTTATAATCGTATTAAACCAAAACGTATTGTGAATAATCCAAAACTTACGGATATTCGCTCGTATATTTTTGATGCGGTGCAGCCTTCTCGTTATATTGTGGGCTTAGGTTATGATGATCCTAATGATAAATGGGGAATTAATGCGACCTTAACTTACTCGAAAGCGAAAAATCCAAATGAAGTGCAAAGCAAGCGATTCAATTATGTGAAGAACCGAGTTGAAACCGTCAATGCCGCCGATCAAACAGCAAGATCTTGGTATATTGTCGATGTTATCGGCCATGTGAATATCAAAGATTTTTTAACATTACGTGCGGGCATTTATAATTTAATGAATTATCGTTATGTGACTTGGGAAGCCGTTCGTCAATCCTCCAGTACTTCAATTCACAGGCATCATGATGTCGGTAACTACGCACGTTATGCCGCACCAGGTAGAAATTTTACCTTGTCATTAGAAATGAAGTTTTAAGTGAGCCATTGTTATTGATATAGGTTGTTAATAATGAAAAATAGACTTCATTCTTTTATTGTTGTGTTGAGTGTCGCTTGTGTTCATCTCTTATTAGCGTGGGGCTTATCAACGATCACCTTGCAAAATGATTATGAATTTGAAGAGACACTCGGGAATTTACAAATGGTCGAGGTTGCGTTGGGGGTGGAAGCCCCCTCTGCTCCTGAGCCAGAACCTGAAACCCCACCAGACTCTCCACCACCTGTTGAAGAGATTGTCTCCACGCAGGTCAATGAGGAAGTGGCGGACATTGTTAAGCCAGAACCGACACCAGAACTTGAAAAACCAAAACCCGCACCACCTAAGCCAAAACCAAAGCCGAAAAAAGTGGAAAAGAAAGTAGAAAAGAAAGTGCAGAGTAAAGAGAAAAAATCTGAAAAAAGCACCGCACTTGCGGGCAATAATCAGCCAATTGGTAATCCGAATGGTTCACCAACGAGCACCTCCACACAAGGCAATGCCGCAACCAGTGCCGCATTAGGGGCAGGTTATGGGCGTTCTATGAAAGGACAATGCTCGGATATTTCTAATGAAGCGGATGATGCGGGTAAAGTAGGCTTGAAAGTCATTATTTCAGAAACGGGTAAGGCTAGCCAAGTGGACATTATTTCTTCTTCTGGAATTAAGCGTTTAGATAATCAAGCAAAACGCATGGCGTCGTCTCATATTTACAGCCCAGCAAAACAAAACGGCAAGGCTGTTGTAGGGTCGGTGAGTTTTAACATTGTATTTAAGTGCGGTGCAGCCGCGTAGTTTTTTTATTTTTTAGAGGTTTTATTGTATGAATTTAATCCATATTTTTGAGCAACAAGACATTGTATTAGCAACATCTTTTTCGATTTTAGTGTTAATGAGTATAATTTCTTGGAGCATTATTTGTATTCGTGCGTTGAAAATGATGAATGTGAAAAAACGGAATAAACGCACCTTGGCTCGTTTTTGGGCGGCAGAAACTATCCAACAAGCTGAAGCGGAGATGGCAAAAGACCCTTCTGTGGTGGCGTCCGTTTTAAAAGGGGTATTGCCTTCTTACCATCGTTATCAAGAACAAAAAACCCAAGGGTTGCATTCTCACTTAGCCTTAAAAGATTATTTAACCCTCAATATCCGCCATGCTTTAAGCCAAACTTTACGTCAGTTCGATGGTGGGTTGGTTGCATTAGCCTCTATTGGTGCAGTGGCACCTTTTATTGGTTTATTCGGTACGGTATGGGGGATTTTTAATGCATTGATGGACATCAGTCAGCAAGGTCAGGTGAGTATTGCTACTGTGTCTGCACCGATTGGTGAGGCATTGGTTGCCACTGCCATGGGGCTTTTTGTGGCGATTCCTGCCGTGTTAGCCTACAACACGCTTTCACGTTTAAATCGCAATCTTTCACAAGATCTTGATGCATTTGCACATGATATCTATGTCTATTTATTAAATAAAAAAGGAGAGTAAGGCATGGCATTTGGTTCATTTGATAAAGAATCAGAAGGCGTAATGTCAGACATTAATGTGACGCCACTGGTTGATGTGATGCTAGTTCTGCTAATTGTTTTCATGATTACGATGCCTGTCTTAACGCAATCTATTCAGCTTGAGTTGCCCACGGCAAATATGGAACAAAAAGCAGAACCTAAAAAAATTATGCGTGTTGCCATTAATTTATCGGGCACCTATTTAGGTGAACAAATGGTGAATGAAGAGGAACTAAAAAACGCCTTCACCACGCAATTTAATGAAGATAAAGATGTGGTGGTGGCGATTTCTGCTGATGTGGCGGTGGAATATCGCAATGTGGTGAAAGTGCTAGAATTAGCACAAGAAGCTGGGTTGAAGAAAATCGGTTTTGTCACAGAAGTGAGCAAGTAATCCTGAAACCTTATGATAAAAAGAGCAAGTTTATGGACTTGCTCTTTTTTATGTGCTGAAAAGTGCGGTACTTTTTAAAAAAGTTTTCGGCTTGTTATAGCAAAATGTATTCGAAGGAATAGCTGCCTAATAGCCCCTCTAATAAGGCTTCGCTCATTTTTCGGTAACTTAATGGGCTTGCTTTTTCAATCATCACAATATGGCGTATGTTATCTAGGCTGTCCCCACTTAATAATAAATGATTGATAGCCACTTGTAAGGCAGGTAAGCTCGGGTTAAAAGCGACATTTTCAGCATAGCTACCTTGATAAATGCGTTTATCGTAGGTTTCAATTGCAACACCATGATATGCCTTGGAATAAGGGGCGTGAGCTGCGTTTGCGGCTTCCAATGCACTTAAAACTAGAGGATCTTCAGTTGGGTATGTCAGCTGATTATCATGTTCGTCCAATAAATAGTGACTGATATCAAGATGGGCAGGCCCAAAAGAATCGGGCAGATAATCGTGTAACAAGTTATTTTGGCTATGTGGCAAATGCACCTTTAATTCTGGTGCGGTTTTTAATTCATTCATAAATTGGCGGCAATGACCACATGGCGTGTAATTTACGACCACATCGGTAATGGCACGTTCTTTATTCATCCAAGCGTGAGAAATCGCACTTTGTTCTGCATGCACGGTTTGCTGAATATGGGTCTGTGTAAATTCTAAATTGGCACCAAAATAGAAATGACCGCTCACGCCGATGGCAATTGCCCCTACATGGTATTCTGAAATTGGGGCGTGAGAATAAGCCGTACTCATCGGTAACAATTTTAATGCAAATGCTTGTGGCGTGAGTTGATATTTTTCACAAAGATGTTTGACCGCAGTTGGCGGTAATACACCCTTAAAATGTTGTTCTGCTAAAATATGCCAGACATCATGCCCTAAGGCTTCTGGCTCAATCAACGGGATTTTATGTCTTAATTTTTCGGAAATAGGGCTGCTCATTTGATTCTCCTCATCTAAATGAATCCGCCTATCTTAAAGCAGAACATAAAAAAGATCTTCATGAAGAAGATCTTTTTGTGATGAAAATCAACGGTTGCCGACTATTTCGCCGCCTTGAGCTTTTGATAGTAACTTTCGTATAAATCAATGGCGTTATCCACATCAACTTGCCATTGGCTACGATTAATCACCTCTTGGGTTAAAAAGGTGGCGTGATCACTCGTCAAGGATTTAGGTAAGCGTTTTAAGGCTTCTAAATTTGACGTCGGATAGCCGATATTTAAGGTCAATTTTTCAGATACATCAGCACTGAGCAAATAGTTAATTAATTTGTAAGCATTTTCGGTATTTTTAGCATTAGCAGGAATGGCTAGGTTATCAATCCATAGCATGGTTCCTTCTTTTGGATAAACCATTTCCACCGACGCACCTTCGTTTTTCGCAATCCGCACTGAGCCATTCCAGAGCAGACCGATTTCTGTTTCACCAGAAATAAAGTTGCTCGCAGGATTATCGGAATTAAAAGAGAGAATATTTGGACGAAGTTTTAAAAGTTCTTCATAGGCTTCTTTTAATACGGCAGGATCTTGCGTATTCGGGTCTTTCCCCATTTTGAGAAGGGCGATATTAAATAATTCGCGAGGGTCATCTAACATTTGTAGCTTGCCTTTGAAGTCCGCATGCCATAAATCCCTCCAAGATTGGAATTTATTAGGATCCTGACTGGTGGTGTTATAAGCAATACCTGTTGCACCAAATAATTGGGGTAAAGAATATTTATTACCTTTGTCATAAGGACGGTCTAGCATATTAGGGTCAAGTTCCTTGATCACAGGCAATTTACTGTGATCTAAAGGTTTTAACATGCCTTCACGTGCCATTTTTGACACAAAATAGCTCGTTGGTGCAATCACATCATAGCCGCCATTATGACCTAAGGTTTTGAGCTTGGCGTACATGGTTTCATTGGATTCAAGACTTGAAACAATGACTTTGATGCCTGTTTGCTTAGTAAATTCGTCTAATAGTCCTTCTGGAACATATTCTGTCCAAGTATAAAGATACACTTCGTTAGCTGCGCTTGCGTGACTAGAGACGCCCAGCATCATCATTCCAGCAGTTAAAATGCCAGTTAATTTTTTCATTAAGATAAACTCCCAAAAAAGGGGTGAAAAAGATGTTGGTTAAACGATTGCGTTTACCAACCTGAAGATGCCGAATGGATACGGACAAAGGCGATTTTAGGCTAGAATAGGTTGGTTGTAAATGAATTGTTATATAAAATTTTTGCTTAAAAATGCATTTAAACCAAGCAAGGAAAAGGGAAGGAAAAAAAGAGAAAAGTGCGGTGAAAAAATAAAAATTTTTACCGCACTTTTGAATATGATATGCCGAAAAAGATTATTTCGCAGCTTTTAATTCTTGGTAATATTGCTCGTAATATTGAACCGCATCACCAACATCATCTTGCCAGTAGCTGTTTTGTAGGATTTCAGCTGTTGGATAGATAGCAGGATCTTGTGTGATTTCTGCTGGAAGCAGTTTTAATGCTTCAAGGTTAGAGGTTGGGTAACCAATTTCTTCTGTTAATTGAGCGGAAACTTTAGCACTTAATAAATAGTTAATTAATTTATGTGCCCCATCTGGATTTTTAGAATTAGATGGAATCGCTAAAGTATCTACCCAAAGTACAGGCCCTTCTTTCGGGAATACCATGTTTAATGGTGCTTGTTCTTTTTTCGCAATACGTACTGAACCATTCCATAATTGACCTAACTCAACTTCATTTGAAATGAAGGCATTTGCTGGGTTGTCAGAATTGAAAGACAATACGTTTGGACGTAATTTTAATAATTCTTCATAAGCTTGTTTAATGATAGCAGGATCTTGAGTATTCGGATCTTGTCCTAATTTTAACAACGCAATATTGAAGACTTCACGTGCATCATCAAGTAATTGAACTTTACCTTTGAATTCAGGTTTCCATAAGTCTGCCCATGAAGTGAAATTTTCACCTTGATAGGTGTTGGTATTAAATGCAATACCTGGTGCACCTAAAAGTTGTGGTAATGAGTATTTGTTGCCTTTATCGTAAGGTTTGTTTAACCAATCTGGGTTTAACTCTTTGATAACAGGTAATTTGCTATGGTCTAGCTCTTTAAGCATACCTTCACGGCTCATTTTAGAGACGAAGTAGTTTGATGGTGCAATCACATCATAGCCACCAGTTTCACCTTGAGTCTTTAATTTGGCATACATCGTTTCGTTTGATTCTAAGCTTGAAACGATCACTTTAATGCCAGTTTCTTTCGTGAACTCGTCTAATAAACCATCTGGCACATATTCAGTCCAGGTATAGAGGTAAACTGTGTCATTTTTTACTTCAGGCGCTTTTGTGGTGTCTGCTGCTTTCTCTTTTTCATTACAGCCTGCGAGTGCAACAGCGATCATTCCAGCAGTGAAAAGACCCGCAAATTTTTTCATTTCTATCATTCTCCGGTTAAGGGGTAAAAAGACTCTCATGTTGAGAGGGATAAAAAAACGCCTTGTCAATCAAGGCAAGGCGTATTCTATTTTGTATTCACTGATTTGTGAAGTATTATTTTCCCGTCAGGATTATTTCTCTTTTCTTGCGATAACTTGGCTTAATACCACGAGGAATAAAGACAAGACGATCATGATAGTCGCCAATGCATTCACTTCTGGTGTTACACCTGTTTTCACTAATGAGAAGATTTTTAATGGTAAAATTTCATAACTTACACCACTGACAAAAGAGGACACCACAACATCATCTAATGAAATGGTAAAGCTCAATAACCAACCTGAAATAATGGCTGGTAACGCAAGTGGGAAGATGATTTTTCGTAAAATCGTAATTTCACCCGCACCCAAATCTTTTGCTGCCTCAAGCATTTTCGCATCAAAGCCTTTCAGTCTTGAGAAAATGGTCACAACCACATAAGGTAAGCAGAAAGTAATGTGTGCCAATAATAATGACCAGAAACCTAAATTGATCCCCACAATCATAAATAACGCCAATAGTGATACTGCCATTACGATATCTGGCGACATCATAACGATAAACAACATACCACTCACAGCCTGTTTTCCACGGAAACGATAGCGATAAAGTGCGATAGCGGTTAATCCACCGATGATGGTGGCAAAGGTTGCAGCAAAAAAGGCAATGGTGACGGAATGAATCGCCGCTTGGATCAAGGTATCGTTGTTAAATAAACGTTCGTACCATTTCCAGCTAAAGCCTTTCCACGTTAAACCGTAACGATCATCATTAAATGAATTGGTAACAAGAATGATAATTGGGATATACAAATAAGCGTATACCACAAACATAAAGATATTACGTAGCAAACGGCTCATTATTCCAACTCCATTTTCTTATTCATTAATTTACTTGCTCTGTAATACACAAAAATGAGCAATGCCATTAAGAGGGTTAAACCAATACTAATTGCAGAACCAAATGGCCAGTTACGCGAAATTAAGAATTCACTCTTAATCACGTTACCCACTAACAAGACTTTTGCACCACCTAATAAGTCTGCAACATAGAACATCCCCATGGCAGGTAATAGCACAAGCAAGCAACCTGCAATAATGCCCGGCATGGTGAGGGGAATAATCACTTTAATAAAACGTTGGAAAGCATTTGCCCCTAAGTCTTTTGCTGCTTCAAGCAAACGGTGATCCAATTTTTCAATTGTGGCATAAAGTGGCAGAATCATAAACGGAAGGAGCAAATACACTAAGCCAATAATAACGGCAACTTCCGTATTTAAGATGCGAATAGGTTCATCAATGATGCCAATAGACATTAATGTACTGTTTAAAATCCCTTTCACCCCTAAGAAAATTTTCATGCCATAAATCCGGATTAGAGAGTTCGTCCAGAACGGCAACACCACTAAAAAGAGTAAGAATGGGCGATATTTCGGGTTAATTTTTGTGAGCAGAAAAGCGAATGGATAGCCAATCAATAAGCACACAATGGTCGCCAAACCCGACATATACAAGGAATTCCAGACTACTTGAGCATATAAGGGTTCAAATAAACGTGTATAGTTTTCTAATGTAAAGGGTAAGGCGTAAAAATTGCTGCCGTCTCTCGTGAGAAAACTCACGGTGAGCACCAAAACATTCGGTACAAAAACTAAGAAAATCATCCAGCCAAAAATCATGGCAATGGTTGATTTTTGGAATAGGTTATTCTTCATCGCTCAGCACAACCTCCCAGCCTTCGTGCCATGTTAATGCCACTTTTTGACCTAAAGAGTGATCGATATTTGGATCGTCTTCATTAAAAAATTCGCTCACCAGTACATTCATGCCGTTGTGATCAAGGGTGATATTTGATTCTAATGTCATTCCCTTATAGTTACGATCGCTAACATGACCAACAATGGCTTTTGAACTTTCATTTTCATCAAGTTCTTCAATCACAATATCTTCTGGACGCAATAATACTTTCAATTTCTGATTTTCAACCACATTAAGTGCGGTATAAATATCACAAATTCTGCCTTCAACATTGGCTTTTACTCGTTTCTCATCAATACGTTGTATCACCGTGGCATCAAACACGTTAATTTCACCGATGAATTTCGCAACGAATAAGTTTTTCGGTTCTTCATAAATTTCACGAGGCGTACCGTCTTGTTGAATATGACCTTTACGTAACACAATAATGCGATCTGACATGGTTAATGCTTCTTCTTGATCATGTGTGACAAAGACAAAGGTGATCCCTAATTTACGTTGTAACACTTTCAATTCATTTTGCATTTGTTTACGTAATTTATAGTCTAGGGCTGAAAGAGATTCATCAAGCAAAAGCACTTTAGGTTTATTCACCACGGCACGAGCAATGGCAATACGTTGTTGTTGACCACCTGAAAGTTGGGCTGGTTTACTTTCTGCGTATTCTTCTAATTGCACCATACGCAAGGCTTCAAGTACACGAGGTTTGATTTCGTGGTTAGGTACTTTTTGCATACGTAAGCCAAAGGCCACATTTTCAAAAATTGTCATATGTGGAAAGAGGGCATAACTTTGGAATACGGTATTGACGTGACGTTGTTCAGCAGGAACATCGGTGATATCTTCGCCGTCAAGAATAATATGACCTGAATCTAATTCTTCTAAACCCGCAAGCAAACGTAAAACGGTTGTTTTACCACAACCTGAAGGACCAAGAATGGTCAAGAATTCACCATTATTAATCGTTAAATTGAAATTTTCAATGATGGTTTTATTGCCGTAAGATTTTGTAATAGAACGAAGCTCAATAATTGGCTTGTTTTGAACTGGACTTTCCACTAGCTTTGGTTTTCTCCCTAATGTACCTATTTTCAAGGTATTGAGTAGAAGCAAAATGCCGACAGACACACTGCGGGCGGTGACGATAAAAAGAAATGCTAATGATATAGCGATTACTTCAGAATTAAAAGGGATTTTATAAAAAAAATCGGAATGAAAGCGGCTGGATTTTTGCAATGAAAAAGAAAAGGCTAAGATTGAAAATTTAAAAAGAATAGTCAAAAGTATTTTCTTAAAATCTGAAAAAAAGTTGTGATATATCAAGATATAAGGGCAACTTTATCATTAAACTGAGATATCTTTTTTGAAAGAGACATTTCATCATGCTTACAAACACTCATCAATATCAATTACTTGAACGTTTTTTACATTATACGACCTATGACACGCAAGCAAAAATAGGGGCGAAAACGTCGCCGAGTTCTGTCGGGCAGTTGAAACTGGCTAGACATTTACAGCAAGAATTATTTGCCCTTGGATTAGAGAATATTGAAATCTCAAAACATGCAGTTGTCACGGCTTTTTTGCCTTCGAATATCTCCCCAGATGCCCCAACCATTGGTTTGATAGCCCATTTAGACACGGCGACGGAATGCTGCGGTAAAAATGTACAAGCTGAGGTGATAGAAAATTACCGTGGTGGCGATATTGCTTTGGGGGTCGGTAATGAATTTATTAGTCCCGCACATTATCATTTTTTACATCAATTGGTGGGAAAAACCTTGATTGTCGCAGATGGCAATACGTTGCTTGGGGCAGACAACAAAGCAGGAATTGCAGAAATTATGACCGCACTTGCTGTGCTAAAAGAGGGGGAATTGCCACATTGTAATATTCGCGTGGCTTTCACACCTGATGAGGAAATTGGGCTAGGTATGCAATTTTTCCCGCTTGAACAATTTAAATGTGATTGGGCGTATACCATTGATGGTGGTGAAGTCGGGGAATTGGAATATGAGAACTTCAATGCTGCTAGTGCTGTTGTCACTATTGAGGGAACGAATATTCATACGGGGGCGGCGAAGGATAAATTGGTGAATGCCTTGACGTTAGCCTGTGAATTTCAACAAGGTTTTCCGCCCGATGAAACCCCTGAAAAGACAGAAGGAAAAGAAGGATTTTATCATTTAGCACGTTTTTCGGGGGATATTGAAAAAGTCGAGCTACATTATTTGATTCGAGATTTTGATCAGGAAAATTTTGAATATCGTAAACGCTTTATTCAGCAATTAGTAGCTGATTTTAATCAGAAAAAAGCCCTGAAAAAACCTATTTCCGTTGATATTTCAGAGAGTTATCGAAATATGTACACCATGGTCAAAAAAGTACCACGAGCGGTGCAGTTGGCTGATCAGGCGATGCAAAAATGTGGGATTATGCCTTTGCATAAAGCCATTCGAGGTGGAACAGACGGGGCTTGGTTAGCAGCAAATGGGATTGCTTGTCCAAATATTTTTACAGGGGGCTATAATTTCCATAGTAAGCATGAGCTGATCACATTGGAAGGGATGCAAAATACCGTTAAGGTAATTGTAAATATTGCAAATTTGGCAATGATTGAAAAATAACGATATTTAAGTATTTTTGACAAAAAATTGACGATTTTTTCGTCTATTGTAAATGATTTAAAATTATTGTCAGTTTTTTAGTTTGCATTTAATTTTGTTTTTTCATAGAATCGTTTCGTTACCTGAGTTTTCAACTTTGGTACAGCTAAACTTTAAAGATTTTATTCATAAACTGAATCAGTTTAACTGATACTCTTACAGTATGAAGAACCGCACTTCCTTTTAAGTGCGGTCTTTTTTTTGAAAGTTTTAAGGATTCCCTTCTTTCGGCAACGCACCTGAATGCCATTGTTTCGCTTCCGCAGGGCGTTTTATTTGCAATAAGAAATGTTGATTTTCTTTCGCCGCTGGCTGGATAACCGTGCCAGAAGGGGTTGAAAATGCAATGCCACCTTTTAAGAATTGTTGGACAGATCCCGTATTCACTTCTGCACCTTTCAACGTAAAATTGAAGTCATAACCTGCGGCGATCCAGAATTCTGAATTTTGTCTTACTAAATGTTTGTGTTTTTGAGCAATCAGAATATGCACAAAAACACGATCACCTAATGGGTTAAGTTCTAGCTTTTTGATCGTGCCTACCTCAACGCCTCGATATAAAATCGGTGAACCTGCTGTAATATTTAATGCATCATGGGTTTCTAGCACGAGTGGGAAACCTTGGGTGTATTTATTATTTGGAACAGATTGCAAGAGCGTAAATTGAGTTTTGGCTTTACCTTGACCAATCTCCACATCAATATAAGGCTGTAATAAACTCTCTAAATTTTCAATGCCACCAGCAGAAATTTGTGGTGAGATGAGTTTAAATTTACTGCCTTCTTTTGCCACTAATGCCATATATTGTGGATTAATTAATGCTTTTGCCACAATTTTCTGGGTTTTCGCTTCCAATTGAATACTGTCAATTTCGCCGATGGTTAATCCTAAATAACGTAAGCTCATGCCTTTACTTAAGTTAGTGGCATCATCTGTGGTAAAGGTCAGCTGTTGACCTGAAGATTTTGCCCGCAATTCATTGGGGTAAAGCACGTTATTTTTACCATATCCTGTATTGTCAAAACTAATTGCCCCTTTCAATGAGCGGGCGATAGGCGTGGCTTGAATGCTGATGCCTTTCGGCGTGATATCAATTTGAGCCGCACTTTCTACCCAAAAAACCGTTTTATTGGTCAGTAAATGTTGGTGTTTTGGATAAATAAACAGATCCACTTCAAAATGATCACGCTTTGGACGAATTTCTAACACTTTCCCCACTTCATATTGACGATAAAGCACCAGTGAACCTTGGTTAATACTTGGCAGCCTTGAGGTTGTTAAGGTGGTTGTGGCAGAGACTTTACCATGGGTAATCCCCGCTTCTGCACTGCTGATGTCTTTGTATAACGGATAACTGGTTTTTGCTTCTCCTTGATTTTCCTTGCCTGCCATCACACGAATGCCCCCTTGCAACCATTTTTCTGGTGAGGCGGCTTCAAAACGCAATCCATTCACATCTAAATTAATATCAAAATGTGAAGCGGCAATAAAATGGGTGTCTTGGTGGATTAAATGACGGTATTTTTCAGTAATGGCGACTTTAAAACGAACGCCATCAATATCAAGGTTTTGTTCAATGACTTCACCAATCGTAATGTTGTTATAGTAAAGTGGTTGCCCTTCGCTGACACCGTAGTTTTCTGGTGCGGTGAGGGTTAATACCAACGTATTGGGTTGTTGTAACAACAGTTCATTTTCTTTGATGACATCAAAGTGTTTTTGTGGCTCACCATAACCTGCAATAACTTCAAAATATTCCCCTCGGAACAGATTTTGTAAGTTAGCCAAGTCGCCAAGCTTCGTCTTTTTATTGCGTAATACGATATTGGAATGTGTTTTAAATACATGGCTCATTGCGGGGTCAACCAGTAACACACCTTTACGCAAGGATTGCCCATTTTCCACGAGATGCAGTTCGGATAAAATGCCAATTTCTTTATTTTGGTAATAAACTGCGGTTTGCCCAACGGGTAAATCAATATCGGCAGGTAAGCGAATATCAATAGCAGTGCCCCGTTTAGCCGCTTGGAAATTAGAATAAAGCGTAAAGCTGGTGTTGTAGTTGGCTGGTTCGCTTTCATTTGGCGAATCAAAAGACACCGCACCTTGTACCACCGCATTTAAGCTGTCGACATTAATATTAATGCCAGATAAGCCAATTTCTGCATTGATGCCGCTAATATTCCAGAAATGGCTGTCTTTTTTCACAAAATGAGCATAAGCTTTGTCGATCACGACATCAATCGAAACCTTTTTGCCATTTTCAATCAAGCGATGATCATAAATTTTCCCTACTGGCAATTTCTTGAAATACACCGACGCCCCAATGGAAATTGAGCCTAAATCATCGGCAATTAAGTGAATCAATAAATCGCCATCGTCCACTTGGGCAATCGGGCCTTCGGTTTCAGCCACAAACTCGTCTTCAGTATCCCCATCACCCGGTTGTAAGGTGATGTAATTCCCTGAAACTAAGGCATCAATTCCTGAAATCCCAGCTAAAGATGCACTGGGTTTGACAAGCCAAAATTTAGTATTTTCACGCAAGACACTTTTGGCTTCAGGGTAAATATTCGCAAGCACTTCAACTTGTTTTAAATCATTGGTGAAATTGACTTTTTTAACCACCCCAATTTGCAAGCCTTGATAACGCACTTGAGTTTTCCCTGCAACGATCCCTTCACCATTGGCAAAGGTAATACGAATAGATTGCCCTTGTTCTTGCACGATTTGGAAAAACAAAATCGCCCCAATACAAAGTGCAATAAAAGGCAATAACCAAAATGGCGAAATGCGTTTGACTTGTTTAAGGTTTGCTTGAGCTTCGTGATAAAGCTTTTTGGCTACATTATTTTGTTTGTTCTTTGTCATAAATATTCCAAATAAGTCGACTATCAAATTGTGAGGTCGATATCATGGTTAAAAATACTGCGATGCCGAAGTAAAATGCCGCAGGACCTACTGAAAAATCAATAATTTGCCCACGGGTAACTAAAGACATCATTAAGGCTAGTACAAATAAATCTAGCATGGACCAACGCCCCACAAAGTGGACGAAGTGTAATAAACGCATTTGCCATTTGATAGAATGGCGTAATTCAAAATGCACACAAATCAGTAAATAAAGCATAATCAAAATCTTACTGATAGGCACAAAAATACTCGCCATAAATACAATAAAGGCAATGAAATAGCTCCCCATCTCCATAAAACTGATGACCCCAGACATTAAGGTGTCTGCAGTGGGGGCACCATTGAGATAAACAATTGACATCGGCAATAAGTTAGCAGGGAAAATCATAATAATCCCTGCAAGTAAGGTTGCCCATGTCCGTTGTAAACGAATCTCGGGGGAATGATGTAAAAAAGAATGGCAACGAGGACAAATAGCCCGTTTTTTACGATCTTGTGAGGCTTTTGCAAAGGTATATTGGCATTCTGTACAAAAGTGCGGTCGATAAACCGACGAGATTTGTGTCAAGGGTTTATGTTCGGGATAAAAATCGCACCACAATTCTTTCGGGTTTAATTTAATAAAAAGGAGAGTGGTTAACAGTGCGGTAAAGACAAAGGCAATCAAATACACATCCACATGTAAACTGGCATATTCCCGCACTTTAAAAATGGTGACCCCTAGTGCAACAAGGTAAACATCAAACATCACCCAAGGTTTGATATATGTCAGTGCAATCAGTAAGTGGCGAGGTTTAATTTTCATTAATTGCGATAGGCGTAAAAGTATCACCAATAGTGCAAAAGAAATCGGCATAAATACGGCACAAATGAACACTAAAAACGCCGTGTAGGGATACCCTTGCGTAGCCATTTTCCATACGCCACCCCAAACAGAGGCATCAATTTTCACCCCTAATAATTCAATACTTAATAGTGGATAATTTAACGCAAACGGCATTAAAATGAGAATAGAAAGGGCAATCATGGCACAGCGGTGTAAATTCCAACGATCGCTAGAACGGAGAACATGATGACAACGAGGACAAGCTGCAAATTGTTTATTTTGCAATATTGGGATTGAAACCACCGCATTGCAATCAGCACAACAGCTAAATTCGTGAGTTGGTGTTGGATCAGGTTGTTTCATCATGTAACGTTTATCTCAATAAGTAGAGGTGCAAGATAAAGCTTATATTCTAGCTTGTCTAAAATCATTTGGAAATATTTATAAAAAATTAACAAATGGATTAAATACAGGCTTTCGTTTTTGTTTAGAAACGTAAATTAACGTATTTATTTGATTATATAATTGTCATTTTTTCTGAAAGTGAGCTAAACTATATTGAGTTTTTTTCTATAAAAATTGACATGCAGGAACTAGCAATGACAGAAGCTCAAAAATTAACAAATAATAAAGAAATTATTGCCTATTTAGTGGAAAAGTTTCCACTTTGTTTTTCATTGGCGGGGGAAGCAAAGCCACTTAAAATTGGTGTCTTTCAAGATTTAGCAGAAGCATTACAAGAAGATGAACGTGTAAGTAAAACACAATTACGCCAAGCATTACGTGCGTATACCTCTAACTGGCGTTATTTGCATGGCTGTAAAGTTGGGGCAGAGCGTGTAGATTTACAAGGCAATCCTTGTGGCGTATTAGAAGAAGAACATGCACAACATGCAGCAACACAATTAGCCGAAGCGAAAGCCAAAGTGGCTGAGAAACGTGCGGCAGAAAATGCAGCGAATCCCGAAAAGAAACGTTCAACACGTCGTCCAAATAACAAAACTGCACAAACACAAATTAAAGATAAAAAAACAGGGGTAAAAACCAAAGCACCTCGTAAACCTAAAGTGGCTTTAAATGCTGTAGATATGGCACAGTTACAAAAAGGTGATAAAGTGAAAGTGAAAGTTGGAGAGCATGCGAAAAATGCTATTTTTTTAGATAGCGTAAAAGAATTAGCCCGTGTTGAATTAGAAAATGGTTTAGTGATCAGTGTGACGGCAGACCGTTTATTTTCATAACTATTATCAATGCCATCTTAATTGATGGCATTCATCTATTAAATTCATGCAATAGCGTATCTATTGTCTTTTCTTTTTAGGAACATCTAAATGGCATTTAGTAAAACCAAAAGCTACTTAACCTATCTTTTATTAGGGGCTTTCTTTTTAAATATTCCTGTTGTAGAGGCTGTCCAACCTAAACTTAAACAAAGTGATATTGTTATTCCACAACCTTCAGAAGAAAATCAGTTAGCCACTAAGCGAGCCGCAACAAGATTGACACAAAGTCATTACCGCAAGTTTCAGTTGGATGATGTATTTTCAGAGAAAATTTTTGACCGTTATTTGAAGTCGTTAGATTTTAATCGCAATTTGTTTTTAAAGTCTGATGTCGACGAAATGCGTGCAAAATTTGCCAATAAGCTTGATGATGCACTTAACGAAGGGAATTTAGATATTGCCTTTGACATGTATGAATTGATGATGAAAAGACGTTATGAACGTTATCAATATGCCCTTTCTTTGTTAGATAAAGAACCTAACTTAGCGGGCAATGAGCAAATTGAAATTGATCGAGAAAAAGCACCTTGGCCAAAAGATCAAGCTGAATTAGATGCACTTTGGCAACAACGCGTCAAAAATGATGTGATCAACCTCAAGTTAAAAGATAAAAAATGGTCTGAAATTAAAAAGAAATTGACTAAACGCTATGATTTAGCCATTCGCCGTCTAACTCAGACAAAAGCCGATGATATTGTTCAAGTATATCTCAATGCTTTTGCAAGAGAAATTGATCCTCATACTAGCTATTTAGCCCCTCGTACTGCAAAAAGCTTTAATGAAAGCATGAATCTTTCTTTAGAGGGAATTGGTGCAACATTACAACAAAGTGAAGATGATGGCACGAGTATTAAATCCTTAGTTCCTGGTGCTCCTGCGGATCGGAGTAAAAAATTAAAAGCAGGCGATAAAATTATTGGTGTCGGGCAAGCAACAGGTGAAATTGAAGATATCATTGGTTGGCGTTTAGAAGATATTGTGGACAAAATTAAAGGCAAGAAAGGCACAAAAGTCCGCTTAGAGATTGAACCTGCGAAAGGGGGAAAATCGAAAATTATCACCTTAGTGAGGGATAAAGTCCGAATTGAAGATCAAGCTGCAAAACTGACCATCACAAAAGTGAATGGTTATCAGATCGCCTCAATTAAAATCCCTAGTTTTTATATCGGGTTAAGCAATGATGTACGTAAGTTATTAAACGAAATAAAAACCAAAAAAGTGCAATCATTAATTATTGATTTACGTGATAATGGCGGTGGTGCCTTAACGGAGGCAGTGGCATTAAGTGGTTTATTTATTAGCGATGGTCCAATTGTGCAAGTCCGTGATGCGTTCCAACGTATTCGTATTCATGAAGATCCTGATAATGCACAGGTTTATTCTGGTCCATTATTGGTGATGATTAATCGTTTTAGTGCATCCGCATCGGAGATTTTTGCCGCAGCCATGCAAGATTATAATCGGGCTGTGGTGATTGGACAAAACACATTCGGGAAAGGGACGGTTCAACAAAGCCGCTCATTAAATTTTGCTTTCGATGCTAATCAAGAACCATTAGGTTTAATTCAATATACTATTCAAAAATTCTATCGAATTGATGGTGGCAGTACGCAACTTAAAGGTGTGGCAGCGGATATTGATTTCCCACCTGCAATTGATATGAAAGAGTATGGCGAGGAGAAAGAAGATAATGCATTGCCTTGGGATAAAATCCCCGCAGCGACTTATTCTGAAGTAGCACAAGCTCGTCAGGCAATGGATTATTTAGCGAAAAATCACCAACAAAGAATGGAAAAAGATCCCGAGTTCCTTGCATTAAAAGAAGAACTCAATATTCGAGATGAACGCCGTGAGCGTAAATATTTGTCATTAAATTATCAAATTCGTAAAGTAGAGAACGATAAAGATGATTTAAGACGCTTGAAAGCACTCAATGCACGTTTTAAACGAGAAGGCAAAAAAGCGTTGAAAAACTTAGATGATTTGCCAAAAGATTATGAAGCCCCTGATTTTTATTTAAAAGAGGCTGAAAAAATGGCGGCAGATATGGTGGCGTTTGAGGCAAATAAAATGCAGGCTCGAAGCAACTAAAATACGTCTTATTTTGACCGCACTTTAATCAGTGCGGTCGTTTTCTAATGAACTTAAGGAACTTAGCTATGTTAAAAGTGAATGCTCAAAAAGTGGGATGGTTAATGGCTTTATTTTCCTGTACCTATGCAGGAAGTGTTTTAGCAAATCAGCAAGCGTCAGCACAGGCAGACAGTGTACAAACCGTCGTGGATACGACAACAACCGTGGTGCAAGAGGTTGAACCTTTAGCCACGCAGCAAATTGCACTGGAAAACCAGCTGACAGAAGAGCAATTAGCCGCTGAACAAAAAGCGGAGGAAGCACGCCTTGCGGCAGAAAAACAAGCACAAGCAGAATTGATGTTGAAAAATCACCTTGGCGATATTTCATTACAATTTTATTCTGCTGTTGCCAAAATTTATGCAGATAAGCAATTTCAGCCACTTTGGACAAATAAAGCCGTCGAAGCCCAGTTTTTACATGAATATGCGGCAATGGTGGCGAGTGGCATTTCTAAAAATACATTTCAAGCATTAGCAAAAATTGATGAAGCGGAAGAGGGCTCATTACGTCGTGATGTTCTCCTCACAGATGCGTTTTTGGATTATTTGTATTACACCAAAAATGTGTCTAAATCCGCACAAAAATGGTTATATTCTGCCAATAACTATAAAGCACAACAGCCTGCAGAAGAACAGATTGCGGCTTGGTTGACCACTTTGGAGCAAGATAACGGCTCGGCATTTTTAACCGCACTTTCTACACAAAATACGCTATACAAACAAACCTTAAAAGCGTTGTCTGCTTCAGTGGCAGAACATTCAGATAAGGCAGCCTTATCTAAAATGTATAAATTAGCCATTAATGCTCAACGCTTACGTGTGATTCCTGCGTTTAAAGATGGACTTTTTGTCAATATTCCAAGCTATAAATTGGATTATTACCGTGATGGTCAACTTATTTTATCTTCAAAAGTGATCGTGGGGAAAAAATCCCGTAAAACCCCTGTCATGTACAGTAAATTAAGTAATGTGGTCGTGAATCCACCTTGGAATGCCCCAGTACGTTTAATTAATGAAGACATTATCCCAAAAGTGCGTAAAGATCCGAGCTATATTTATCGCAATGGTTATACCATTATTGATGGCAAAGGCAGAACAATTGATCCCTATACTATCGATTGGGAAAATATGACAGCGAAAAAATTCCCATACCGCTTACGTCAAGCACCAGGGGATAGTGCCTTAGGGAATTTTAAATTTAATATGCCAAGTTCGGATGCCATTTATTTACATGACACACCTAATCGTGGGTTATTTGGTAAAAGTGATCGTGCGTTAAGCTCTGGCTGTGTGCGTGTGGAAAAATCTGATCAATTAGCCACCATTTTATTGAAAGAAGCAGGCTGGTCGGAAGAGAAAAAACGCAGTGTATTACAAAGCCGTAAAACGACCTCAGCAACGGTTTCTTCACATAATCCCGTATTTTTATATTATGTGACCATGTGGGTGAACAATGGTCAAACACACACATTACCTGATATTTATGGGTATGACGTAACACCAAATTTAAGCTATATTAATTGGAATATCGTAAAAAAATACCTAAATTAATTGGATTTTTCATAAAGTATACATATTTTCCCTTTCTTTTTAAGGGAAAATATGTAGAATCAGCGTGTTTAACATTTTACTGAGAACTAATTGCAATCATGCTGGTCAAAATAGGCATGAAAAAAACACTAGAGAATTAACACATGGACAATATTAACCATCAACGCCGTAAATGGTTATCCTTAGGTGGGATTGTATTAGGGGCATCTTTATTACCAAAGAGTTTACTTGCAACCGTCTCCACACCCAAGCCCCGTCTTTTACGTTTTAGAAATATTAATACTGGCGATGTGTTCAGTGCAGAATTTTTACCAAACAAAGGTTTTTCTTCTGTGGCGTTAAGACGCTTAGATTATTTAATGCGTGATAAACGTAATAATCATATGCACAGAATGGATCCTAATCTTTTTTCTAAACTGTATCGTATTCAAAGTCATTTAGGGTTACGGAATACAGAAATTCAAATCATCTGTGGTTATCGTTCGCCTGCAAGCAATGCGGCGATGCATCGTCGTAGCCGTGGTGTCGCAAGTAATAGTTATCATACCCGTGGACAAGCGATAGATTTCCGCATTGATGGCATACCATTAGCGAAAGTCCGTCAAGTGGCAGAACATTTACAGAATGGGGGAGTCGGTTATTATCCTCGTAGTAATTTTGTTCATGTGGACACAGGCCCAGTTCGCACTTGGCGTGGTAGTTGATAATCCAAAACATTTTGAAAATGGACCGCACTTTTGTGCGGTTTTCTTATTAATCGCTTTTCAGAGAAACAAATATGAATATTGAAATTATTCCTGTTACGGCGTTTCAACAAAATTGTTCCTTAATTTGGGACGACCAAAAAAATGCAGCCATCATCGATCCTGGTGGCGAGGCAAACAAGTTGATTTCACGTATTACCGAATTGGAACTGAATTTAAAAACCATTTTATTAACCCATGGTCATCTTGATCATGTGGGTGCTGCACCAAAATTAAAACAACATTTTAATGTGCCAATGATTGGACCTCATTCCCTTGATCGTTATTGGTTTGAACAATTACCACAACAATCGCAACGTTTTGGCTTACCTGAAATTGCGGCGTTTGAGCCTGATCGCTGGTTAGATCAAGAAGGGGAAGTGATTGAAATTGGTGATATTCGTTTTGAAGTTTTGCATTTGCCAGGCCATACCCCTGGTCATATTGGTTTTATTGAACATGAGAAAAGAATCAGCTTTACTGGCGATGTGCTATTTAAGCAAGGGATTGGACGTACGGACTTTCCAGGTGGGGATCATCAAACTTTATTGCAGGTTATCCGTGAAAAGCTTTATCCTTTAGGGGACGATATGATCATCGTAGCAGGGCATGGGCCTTACACCACCATCGGACAGGAAAAACAAACCAATCCTTTTGTCAGTTAATGTCTGATTCACAACATATTGCTTATTTGGATAAGGCGTTTTTTAACGCTTGCTCAAAATGCGGGTATTGGAAAACAAAGCCCGCATCGATTAATGCTTGAGGAAGCACTTTCTGGCTATCAAGTAAGAGTTGTGATCGCTCACCCAACATCAATTTCAAAATACAGGCAGGCACATGAGCAAAACAAGGGCGTTTGAGTTGACGGCCTAACAAACGGTTTATTTCCCCTTGTGGTAAAGGATGGGGGGAGGTGAAATTAAATGCCCCTTGAAGTGACTGATTTTCCAGTAAAAATAATATACCTTGTAGCATATCTTCTAAAGCAATCCAAGGCCAATATTGTTGCCCATTTCCAAGTTTTCCCCCCAAGCCGAAGCGATAAAGTGGTAGCATGCTTGCTAATGCCCCTCCTTTGGGGCTGATCACTATGCCCGTTCGGATTAAACAAACACGGGTATTGGCTTGTTGGGCAGCGGCTTCCCATTGTTTACACAGAAATGCGGTAAAGCCATTTTTAGGCAGTGTATTTTCGTTCACTGTATTTTCACCTTGATCACCATAATAACCCGTGGCAGAGCCAGAAATGAAAACCGTGGGTGGTGTATGACTTTGATTAATGAGCTGTGCTAATTGTTGAGTGAGAGCCACCCGACTGGTTAACAATTTTTGTTTTTGTGCAGGCGTCCAACGATGATCAAAAATCGGTTCACCCGCTAAATTAATTACGGCATCGACGTCATTAAAATTAGAAAAAGAAGATAAAGAATCAACCAATTTCACTTTCGTGGGAAGCCGCTTTTTAGCTTGGGCGGTATTTCTCACCAATGCTGTCACTTGGTGTGTTGACACTAAATGAGGAATTAACGATGAGCCAATGAATCCTGTTGCACCTGTGATAAAAATATTCATAGTGAATTCCTCATTTGATGGCGAAATAGCTAGATAGAATTATTAAATAAATTCCTAATACTTTCGATGAGTTCTTGCATATCTGTTCCGAGAGTCGGTGTAACGAAGATCGTATCATCACCGGCAATCGTCCCCAAAATGCCTTCTGCTTTACCAATGGAATCTAATAAACGAGCAATAAGCTGTGCCGCACCTGGCGTTGTTTTAATGACGATGACAAATGCATTGTAATCAATATCGACCACAAGATTTTTTAAGGGACTTTTGGTATTTGGCACACTTAATTCATTAGGTAAACAATACACCATTTCCATGCGTGTATTTCGAGTGCGTATGGCACCAAACTTGGTTAGCATACGCGACACTTTGGATTGGTTAATATTATGAAAGCCTAATTCTTGTAACGCATGCACAATTTCACTTTGTGAACCAAATCGTTCTTGTGCAAGTAATTCTTTAAAAGCGTTGGCGAGATTATCTGGTTTTTCTTGCTGCATAACATCCTTCTTCTGTTGCTTAACTGTCTAGATCTTGCATAAATTTGCATAAATATGCAAATGAATTCTGTATGATTCCATATTTTTTAAGCAAAGTGCGGGTTGTTTTTATGAAAGTTTGAGTTAGATCGCACAATTGAATTTATCTGTTTGAATTTATGTAATAATCCTTTTAAAATCTTAGCAATTATTTATAACCTATTAGGAGTAGCAAATGAAAGTTGCAGTTCTAGGTGCCGCAGGCGGTATTGGTCAAGCATTAGCATTATTATTGAAATTACAATTACCAGCAGGTTCTGAATTATCATTATATGATATTGCCCCAGTAACACCCGGTGTGGCAGCGGATGTCAGCCATATTCCGACCTCAGTGAAGGTGAAAGGGGTCTCTGGTGAAGATCCGACATCCGCATTGGAAGGTGCAAATGTTGTGCTAATTTCTGCGGGGGTGGCTCGTAAACCAGGCATGGATCGCTCAGACTTATTTAATATTAATGCAGGCATTGTGCGTAATTTAATGGAAAAAGTGGCGCAGGTTTGTCCAAAAGCTTGCGTTGGTATCATTACCAATCCAGTGAATACGACCGTTGCCATTGCTGCTGAAGTATTGAAAAAAGCAGGGGTGTATGACAAACGTAAACTCTTTGGTGTTACTACATTAGATATTCTTCGTTCAGAAACCTTTGTTTCTGAATTAAAAGGGTTAGATCCAACACGGACTTTGGTGCCAGTTGTGGGTGGGCATTCAGGCGTGACCATTTTGCCATTATTATCTCAAGTGCAATATGTTGAATGGAAAGAGGAAGAAATCGCACCATTAACAAAACGTATTCAAAATGCAGGCACTGAAGTGGTTGAAGCCAAAGCTGGTGGCGGATCGGCCACTTTATCTATGGCACAAGCGGCGGCACGTTTTGCCCTTTCTTTAGTGAAAGGCTTAAAAGGCGAGAATGTAGTTGAATGTACCTATGTGGAAGGTGATGGAAAATATGCTCGTTTCTTTTCCCAACCGGTGCGTTTAGGTAAAGAAGGGGTTGAGGAACTTCTGCCATTAGGTCCATTAAGTGCATTTGAGCAACAGGCTTTAGAATCCATGTTAGACACCTTACGAGCAGATATTGAATTAGGTGTAAAATTTGTTAATCCATAATTGAGTTATCCTATTTTTAAAAAGCATTTAGCAATTTGTTAAATGCTTTTTTTATTAAATTGATTGAAAAATAAAGAAATATATGAAAAAGCGTGAGTCAGCTCACATTATTAAAAATAACCATTTGCAAGATAAGGATTATTTAATTATCCTTACAGCAACTAAGAACAAGTGCTATTAGAAAATAGCCGACATATTTTGCTTTCCGAGTAGTGCCTCTGCGAGGCACTTTTTTTTTGTCCCTTCAAATGCAATCTTACAGATTACAATCTCTTCTTTGATACATTCCAATCAAATCACATTGATTAAAGTGCGGTGGTTTTTAAAAAAGTTTTAAAACAAGATTAAATAGGCGTATTTCTTTTTGGCTGTTGTCTTAAGGGAGTGCGTGATCATGCGAATGGAAAAATGGCGTAATAAAAAGGTCAGCATGAAATATGCTGACCTTTGTGATAAATGGATAGACTTCACGCCAATAATACTTACATTTTTTCAACCGTTTTAATCCCTAATAAGGTTAAGCCTTGTTTTAGGGTTTTTTCAGTTAATAACGCTAATTTCAAACGACTTAATTTAACGTTGTCGTCTTCATGGTTCAGGATCGGGCAATGCTCATAGAATGAAGAGAAAATCCCTGCTAATTCGTAAAGGTAGGTACATAAAATATGTGGGCTACCGTCTTTGGCGACAACTTGCACTGCTTCTTCAAACTGTAATAATTTGATGGCTAATGCACGCTCTTTTTCATCATTGAATGTTAAGTCAGCTTGTTGCAACTGTGCTTCTGAAATATCCGTGCGGTTGAAAATCGAACGGATTCGCGTGTAAGCATATTGCATATAAGGTGCGGTGTTGCCTTCAAAACTGAGCATATTATCCCAATCAAAAACGTAGTCTGTGGTTCTGTTTTTGGATAAATCTGCGTATTTGACAGAACCAATCGCCACTGCTTCAATTACAGCCGTTTTTTCTGCATCTGAAAGTGCGGTGCTTTTTTCGTTAATTAATTGAGTGGCACGTTCCACTGCTTCATCCAGTAAATCAGCCAGTTTGACTGTGCCCCCTGTGCGAGTTTTAAACGGTTTACCATCTTTTCCTAGCATCATACCGAAGTTTTTATGCTCTAATTGGAAACTATCAGGCACATAACCTGCTTTACGGGTGATAAGCCAAGCTTGTTGCATATGTTGGCTTTGGCGAGTGTCTGAAAACACTAAAGCACGATCTGCATGCAAGGTTTCGTAACGGTATTTGGCTGCGGCAATATCGGTGGTGGTGTACAGGAAACCGCCATCTTTCTTCTGGACAATCACGCCCATGGCTTCCCCTTCTTTGTTTTTGAATTCATCAAGATAAACCACCAACGCCCCTTCATCTTCCACGGCTAAGCCTTGTTTTTTCAAGTCTTCCACAATGCTAGGCAACATCGGATTATAGAGGCTTTCGCCCATCACATCTTTTTCCGTTAAGGTCACATTGAGTCGATGATAATTTTGCTGGTTTTGTTGCATGGTGATATCAACGAGTTTTTTCCACATAGCACGGCAATATTCATCACCACTTTGTAATTTCACCACGTAATGACGGGCTTTTTCGGCAAATTCAGCATCCGTATCATAATGTTCTTTTGCCGCACGATAGAAGGCTTCTAAGTCGCTGAGCTCCATTTCGGAGGCATTTTCATTTTCCATTTTTTCTAAATAGGCAATGAGCATCCCAAATTGTGTTCCCCAATCGCCGACATGGTTTGCACGAATAACATGATGACCTAAAAATTCTAAGGTGCGTACAACCGCATCACCGATAATGGTTGAGCGTAAATGGCCAACATGCATTTCTTTGGCAACATTGGGCGAAGAATAATCAGCCACGACGGTTTGAGCAGCCGTTGTATTGACGCCAAGTTTTTCATCATTTAATGCATTATTAACCTGTTCCGCTAACCATTTTTTATCCAAGAAGATATTAATAAAGCCAGGACCTGCAATTTCTACTTTTTCAGCGATACCAGTAAGATCTAATTGTTCGATAACTTTGGCAGCAAATTCACGAGGATTGCAACCTGCTTTTTTGGCGGCAGCCAT
Organism: Pasteurella pantherarum; assembly: GCF_049670885.1. Taxonomy (GTDB): domain Bacteria; phylum Pseudomonadota; class Gammaproteobacteria; order Enterobacterales; family Pasteurellaceae; genus Pasteurella. The sequence goes on from NZ_CP187173.1 coordinate 637,885, forward strand.
GATGCCATTGGCTTGATAATCGCCAAATTGCACTTTGCCAGATTGACGAACAAGTGCATCAGCCTGCGTATCAGCACCTGCGGCAACCATCGCTTGTTGAATTTTGTGAGATAGAATAGATTGAATATTCACTGTTATAATACCTAAATGACAATTAATAAAATAATCGGTTATGATACCGCTCTTTCCCTATTCAGAAAAGTCAAAGCGAGAAAAAATGATCACTTTTAATCAAACTCACGAATTATTTGAAAAACAGACCGCACTTTTAGCCCACTTTCAGGATTTTGAACAGAAAATAAAACAATTATCAGAAGCTATGCATTTAAGGTTGGACAGTTATGAAATTGATCATTTGGCGTTGAGAGTGAATAGCGTGGAAAATGCAAAATATTGGCTGACACTGTTATTAAAGTACGGTACAATTTTGAGCGATAATGTCGTCAATGGACGGGTAATTTATTTAATCAAATTACATCAACCGCTTTATTTTGTTGGTCAATTTGTCGAGATTATCGAACTACCATTTCCTAAAAATAATCAATATTATCCCCTCGAAAGTTGGGAGCATATTGAAGTTGTCATTCCGTTTTTATCCAATGAAAGTGTTGAAAATTGGGTAGAGCGGGTGAATCAATTATTTTTATGGAACCAAAGAGAGAATTTAAAAGTCAAAGTGAGTGAGCCGAAAGTGGACGGTGAGCAATTGCCAAACCCTTCAATTGCAGTGAGCTTTGTGGATAAAACACAAAATCACACTTGCATTAAGGTTCATCCATATCACATAAAAACAATCATTGAGGTTTAGCAAAAATGAAAAAAGCAACAACGTTAGTATTAGCAGCCGTCTTAAGCTTAGGATTAGTCGCTTGCTCAAAAAATCAAAATGATCATGATCAAGGTAACGGATATCGTGGTGAAATTTTATTTAGTTCATATGAAGGTGAAAAACTCAATTTAACCATCCGTAAAAATGATTGTGAACGTCCAGACGGTCCAATTGAAAACATTCAAGTGTTACATCAATATGATTCTACATTAGTTGTTGGTGCATGTGTTCGTGTCACCGACAATGGCGATGGGTTAAAAAATATCTCCACTTTTAGCCCGAGATCACCTTTATAATTGACGATATTAGGTAATTGAGTATGAAAAAAATCACTCTCGCATTAACCATGTTAGTGGGCTTTGGGCTTGTTGGTTGTGCAAATACAGATATTTACAGTGGTAATGTGTACGAAGGGACACAAGCGAAAGAAGCACGTTCAATTAGCTATGGTACCATTGTGTCTAGTCGTCCAGTCAAAATTCAAGCGAATAATCAAGGGGTTATTGGCACTGTTGGAGGCGGCGTATTAGGTGGTATTGCAGGATCGGGCATCGGTGGTGGTCGAGGTCAAGCAATTGCCACAACAGTCGGTGCGATTGCGGGTGCGGTGATTGGTAGCAAAGTCGAAGAAAAAGTTTCCCAAGTGGACTCTTTGGAATTAGTTATCAAGAAAGATAACGGACAAGAAATTGTGGTTGTACAGAAGTATGATCCAAGTTTAGTCCCAGGTGCTCGAGTACGTATTGTGGGTGGTTCAACCTTAAACGTCTCTGTTATTCGATAATTTTATTTCATCTTGCGAGAAAAGGCTTTTGGTTATTCGAAAGCCTTTTTATCTGTATCTATTTTCATCTCATCATAAGATTCCTTGTCGTTTTTTCTCGAATACATGGTAGAATTGCACGATTTTTTATTTCATTTTCATTAATTTGTTTAAGGTTAATCAATGAAACCCTCAATTATTAGTAAATTAGACAGTTTAAAAGAGCGTCATGAAGAATTAGAAGCCTTATTGGGCGATGCTTCAGTGATTAGTGATCAGGAAAAATTTAGAGCCTACTCAAAAGAATATGCACAATTAGAAGATGTGGTGAAATGCTTTGCACGTTGGAATCAATTAAATAGCAATATGGAAGAAGCACAATTGCTACTTGATGATCCTAGCATGAAAGAGATGGCTCAAGAAGAAATTGAAGCATGTAAAGCAGAAATCGAACAAGTTGAACAACAATTACAAATTTTATTGTTACCTAAAGATCCGAATGATGAATACAATTGCTATTTAGAAATCCGTGCGGGAACAGGTGGTGATGAGGCAGGGATTTTTGCGGGTGATTTATTCCGTATGTATAGCCGTTATGCAGAAGGCAAACGTTGGAGAACAGAAGTATTAAGTGCTAATGAAAGCGAGCAAGGCGGATACAAAGAAATCATCGTGAAAGTGAGTGGCGAAGGCGTGTATGGTCAGCTGAAATTTGAATCGGGTGGTCATCGTGTACAACGTGTTCCGAAAACAGAATCTCAAGGTCGCATTCATACTTCTGCTTGTACCGTGGCGGTGATGCCAGAATTGCCAGAATCGGAATTACCTGAAATTAACCCATCTGATTTACGTATTGATACTTATCGTTCATCTGGGGCGGGTGGTCAGCACGTTAACACCACCGATTCAGCCGTGCGTATTACGCATATTCCAACGGGGATCGTGGTGGAGTGTCAAGATGAGCGTTCGCAACATAAAAATAAAGCGAAAGCCTTATCTGTCTTGGCTTCACGTATTGTTCAGGCGGAAAAAGAACGTCAAGAACAAGCTCAAGCCGATACTCGCCGTAACCTATTAGGTTCGGGTGATCGTTCAGATAAAATTCGTACTTATAACTACCCACAAGGTCGGGTAACCGATCATCGTATTAATTTAACGGTATATCGTTTAGATGAAGTGATGAATGGGAAAATCGACGAACTCATTCAGCCTATTATCACAGAATACCAAGCGGATCAGCTTGCAGCGTTGTCCGAACAAGCATAATAGATAATAGCAAGAAAGGCAGAATATGTTTCAGGTATTTTGCCTTTTGTGTCTTTATTTATCTTGTCTCTTTTCCCATTTCTATGATTGATTCGTTGTATAATGGTGCGAGTACGAGAAGAACGCCATTCCCTTGCAGATTTGACCAAGAGAAAAAATATGGATTATAAACAATGGCTTACAATTGCGGAAACTCAGTTACAGGAAACAGTCACTGAAAATCCTTCAATGAATGGACGACAGGAAGCCATTCTTTTATTGCAAATTGTGACGAAACGTTCAAAAGCGAGCATTTTAGCATTTTCAGAAACGCTGCTTACCGCAACCGAATTAGCACAGCTTAGTGCAGTGTTAGCACGCCGAGTAAAAGGGGAACCGATAGCCTATATTGTCGGAGAAAAAGAATTTTGGTCATTGCCATTAAAAGTATCAACGGAAACCTTAATTCCTCGTCCTGATACCGAGATTCTTGTTGAGCAGGCGTTAGACATGGCAAAACAGCGTTTAAATTCACCGCACTTTTCGGGGGAATTGGCGATGTTAGATTTAGGCACTGGAACGGGGGCAATTGCATTGGCATTAGCCTCAGAATTACAACCGATTGCCCAAAAGTGTGGGGTAAGGTTAAGGATTGTGGGCGTGGATCGCATTGCGGAAGCTGTAGCATTGGCACAAGAAAATGCCACAGCCAATCAGTTAAGTGCAACATTTTTACAAAGTACATGGTTTGATGAACTCTCTCCTGATCATCCGTTTGATCTTATTGTCAGCAATCCACCTTATATTGACGAGAAAGATCCGCATTTAGCACTGGGTGATGTCCGTTTTGAGCCTCTTTCCGCCCTTGTTGCGGCAGAGCAGGGCTATGCGGATCTTCGCCATATTATTGAACAAGCCCCTTTGTTTTTAAAACCGAAGGGGGCATTATTATTAGAACATGGTTGGCAACAAGGGGAAAAAGTGCGGTCAATTTTTGCAGAAAATGGTTGGCAACAAATTCAAACTTTACAAGATTATGGACATAATGAGCGAGTGACCTCAGCTTGTATCGAGGGATAAACGATGAAATATATTCGAAAAGCCTTATATGATGAAATGTGTTCCTTTCATCATTTAATATCATCACAAGAAGGTAAAAATGTACGTATTCGTACAGTCATGGGACATTTAGTCCGTAAAGCACGCAAAGCCATTCCAAAGGACATGGATACAAAAGAAAAAATCCATTTATTGTTACAATTATTTTATGGCGAATGGGGCTTTTATTGCGATTCGGAGCAGTATTATTTAGCAGATAATTTAGATATTGCTTATGTGTTAGAGACAGGAAGTGGTATGCCTGTAAGTTTAGGAGCCATTCTGCTTTATTTAGCGGAACGCTTGGATTTGCCTTTATATCCTGTTAATTTCCCGACACAATTGGTATTACGTGCCGATGTTGAAGGCGAAGTGGCATTTATCGATCCTTGGGATGGCAAATACATTCCACAACGTTTATTACATCAATGGTATGAAGGGGCAATGGGATTTGGTGTTCCCTTAATGGCGGATACCTTAGCGGTTGCAGATTGCCATGATTTATTGGGGCGTTTTCGCCAACTTGCCAAAAATGCCTTGATTCGAGAAGAAAGAAATGGTGAAGCATTACGCTACATCGATTATTTAATGGTTTTTTATCCGAAAGATCCTTATGAAATTCGAGATCGTGGCTTAGTGTTAGCACAAATGGGGTGCTATCATGTTGCCAAAGAGGATTTTGAATATTTTATTGATCAATGCCCACAAGATCCGACAGCCGTGTTATTAAAAACACGGGTAGAAGAGTTTGACCAAGACAGCTATTTATTTCATTAAGAGGAAAAAAGCATGAAAAACAAGGTTATTTGCTTAGATAAGATTGAAATTGCCAACGATAAACCCTTTGTGTTATTTGGCGGCATGAACGTACTCGAAAGCCGTGATATGGCAATGCAAGTTTGTGAAGCCTATGTCAAGGTGACGGAAAAACTTGGTGTACCTTATGTATTTAAAGCCTCTTTTGATAAGGCAAACCGCTCATCTATTCATTCCTACCGTGGACCGGGCATGGAACAAGGGCTGAAAATTTTCCAAGAATTAAAATCTACATTCGGTGTAAAAGTGATTACTGACGTACATGAAGTGCATCAATGTGAACCAGTGGCAGAAGTGGTCGATATTATTCAATTACCCGCATTTTTAGCCAGACAAACCGATCTCGTGGCAGCGATGGCAAAAACAGGGGCGGTGATTAACGTGAAAAAACCCCAATTTTTAAGCCCTGGTCAAATGGGCAACATCGTGGAAAAAATTGCAGAATGTGGCAATCATAACGTGATTTTATGTGATCGTGGTACTAACTTTGGTTATGACAACCTTGTCGTGGATATGCTTGGTTTCAGCATTATGAAAAAAGTGTCTCAAGGTTGCCCAGTGATTTTTGATGTGACTCATGCCTTACAATGCCGTGATCCTTTCGGGGCGGCTTCAGGTGGACGTCGTGAACAAGTGACTGAACTTGCTCGAGCAGGTCTGGCTGTGGGATTGGCAGGGTTATTCCTTGAAGCCCATCCGAATCCTAACCAAGCAAAATGTGATGGACCTTCTGCACTGCCACTCTCTGCATTAGAAGGATTTGTTAGCCAAATGAAAGCACTGGACGATTTAATCAAAAGCTTCCCCGTGCTCGATACGTCAAACTAATCAGTTTTCACTGAAAAAATTCCCCATCAGGTATGGGGAATGTTGTGGTACAAGGTTATGACAAAAGGCGAGTGTTTATCCAAAACACCGCCTTTTTGTTTTTCAGTCTAAGGGAAAACCTCCCTTCATGTGGGCTCACCTGTTTAATTTGCCGATCGCTCATCGGCTTATTTCCACCAAAAACTTTTTTAAAAAACTTTTTTAAAATCCCCCGCACTTTTATTCATGCTGTGCGAGGGAAGTAGGGCATTTTGAGGTGAGTTAGCACGAAATAGGCGATTAATCAGGCAAGTAAAGGCGGTTGATCTCTTCTTGGCTTAATAAGGTTTCATATTGTTTAAATTGTTTACCTAAATAATAAGAACCAAAATGAGTGAAGTGGTCTTGGTCTGCATAAATAGGTTGACCGTTCACCGTAAAGCGATCATTAGGCAAATATTGGGTAGCATTGACCCATGTCACATTTGGGATATCTGCCACAAGCCCTTTAATTTGTTCATTACTGGCACGAATATCGCCCATTTCTTGAATTGGTGATAAGTAGTTATCAATACCAAATCGAGCTAAACGAAATTCCCTGAGTGGTGAACGTGTTAGCGACATATTATTCGCAAACACATAAACTTTTTTGGTTTTGGCTAGATGCTTAACCGTTGCACGAAATTCGTCATCAAAGTTTGCTAACACGAAACTTTCTGGCAAGAAACGCGGAACAGGTTTATTGCCTCGTTTGATGTCATAAAACAACGAAATAAAGATGACAGGGTATTGCTCTACTTTTTGCCAATATTGCATACATTCAGCATTTTCTTCTTTGAGTTTACCTGTGCTGTCCACAAATAAAATACAATCCCCCACATTAAGAATATCGCTTTTCCACCCTTCTTGATTGCCTACATAATTGAGGAAGTGGTAGAGGTGGTCCGCATGGGAATCGCCAATCGTGAGAATTTTGGCTTCATGCGGGTTTTCAAGATTTTCTTGCACTTGTGCCGTGGAGGTTTCCCAATGCTCTTTGGCTTTTTTAATGGAAGAACGCATTGCTAAATTGTAACCAATCACTGCTAACGAGGGTAATAAATAGAGGAAAAGAAAAGCCTGTTTAAAGTGCATTTTTGATTTACGAATAGGCTGTTCAAGCAAGTAGTAAGTCAAAATTGAGGAAGTAAAGGAAAGCAACACAATGATTAAAATAATGTTATTGCTTAGGGTTTTTTCACCAGTAATGTAATACGCAAAGGCAATATAAACCCAATGGAATAAATACAATGAGTAGGAAATTTTACCAATAAACACAACAGGCTTTAATGAAAAGAGACGCTTGGTGAGGCTGTCTGTTTGCAAAAAATAAATCAGGCTTGCCGTGAGCAAGCAAGGAATGAATAAAATGACCCCAGGTAAGTGAGGCATATCTTTATGGTAAAACACTAAGCAAAACAAGATCCCCGTCACAGACAATAAGCTCAGTAAGGCATTTTTAGTACTTGTCTTTGCAGAATTGGTGGGAAGAATGGCTAAAAAGGAGCCGATCAGCAATTCAGGAAATCGAATAGTGGAAATATAGTAGGTGTTATACAAAAAAAGGCGAGCATAGGCTTCATCTGGAATTAAAGAAGACAAGGTAAATATAATAAACAAGCCGATGATGATATATCGGAAAGTGTGTTTATTTTGCCATTTTTTATAAGCCAATGTCAGAAAAAGGGGGAAAAGCAAATAATATTGTTCTTCAACCGCTAATGACCAAATATGTAAAATTGGATTTTCGTTCGCACTGAGGTCGAAATAACCTTGTCGATAAGACAAATAGAAATTCGAGAAAAAGACAGTGGCTAATTCAATGGTTTTACGCAATTGTTCGGCTTCATGGCGTAAAAAAATGAGAGATGCCACAATCGAAACCAATGCCATCACTAAAATAAAGACGGGATAGATACGCTTAATTCTACGTGTGTAGAATTCTTTGTAAGAAAAACGGCCGTCTAAAATTTCGTTGGTGATGATTTTCGTAATTAAAAAACCTGAAATCACAAAGAAAATATCAACGCCGAGAAACCCACCTGGTAGCCAGTTTGAATTTAAGTGAAAAATGAGAACAGAAAGTACAGCAAGGGCCCGGAGTCCATCGACTTCAGGTCGGTAAGCAAGATGACGCATGAAAAATTTTATTTCCTTTTAAAATATGAAGAAAAATGACCATCGTGGTATCAATAAAATAAAAAGGGGCTTTTATGAAGAAAAAAGCGGGCGACATAATAGCACATTTTTTTCTTTGGTTAATGATTGTGCATTCATAAAAGTGAAAATTTATATTTGCCATTAAATGAGAAATTGCACAAAATAGAAATTCTTTGCCTATTTGCTATAAAAGGAGTGATTTATGTTAAAAATTGTTTTTCTTGATAGTACCGCCATTCCAAAACATATTCCGATTCCTCGTCCAAAGGTTGAGCATGAGTGGATTGAATATGAACAGACTTCCGCAGAAGACGTGATTGAGCGTATGAAAGAGGCAGATATTGCCGTGACGAGTAAAGTGGTCTTTAGTCGTGAAGTAATGCAACAATTACCCCGTTTAAAACTGATTGCGATTACCGCCACAGGGACAAATAATGTGGATTTGATTGCGGCAAAAGAATTAGGCATTTGTGTAAAAAATGTGTCTGGTTATTCTGAAACAACGGTGCCAGAACACGTTTTAGGACTGATTTTTGCCTTGAAGCACAGCATAATGAGTTGGTATCGAGATCAGCTTTCTGCCAAATGGGCGGATTGCAAACAATTTTGTTATTTTGATTATCCTATCACCGATGTTAGAGGATCTACATTAGGCGTGATTGGTAAAGGGTGTTTAGGTCGTGAAATTGGTCGTTTAGCCACCGCACTTGGTATGAAGGTGATTTATGCTGAACATAAAGGTGCCACCCACTGCCGTGAAGGTTATATGCCTTTTGAAGAAGTATTAAAACAAGCGGATATCCTCACCTTGCATTGTCCATTGACGGAGAATACACAAAATTTAATGAATAAAGAGACATTCTGTTTAATGAAAAAAGGGGCGTATTTCATTAATACGGGGCGTGGACCACTAGTGGATGATCAAGCCTTAGTTGATGCTTTAGAAAGTGGGCATTTGGCGGGGGCGGCAGTCGATGTGCTGAGTAAAGAGCCACCTGAAAAAGATAATCCGATTATTCAGGCAGCTACGCGTTTACCAAATTTAATTGTGACCCCACATGTTGCTTGGGCATCAGACAGTGCGGTAACTACGTTAGTCAATAAAGTGACACAAAATATTGAAGATTTTGTGCATAATGAGTTAACCGCATAATAAATCAAAATATCGTGATGTTGTTGTAAGGGCTTTATGCAATAATAACACGATATTTTTTATCACTAATTTTTAGGTCATCATGAGATTTTCAGTTCCTTTTTTTATTGCGTTACGTTATTGGCGAGCGAAAAGTGCGGATCGTTTTGGGCGATTAGTTACCACGCTTGCGAGTATTGGGATTACCTTAGGGGTGATGGCACTGATTATTGTGCTTTCGGTCATGAATGGGTTGGAACAACACCATAAGAGGCTGGTGTTATCTCATCTTCCCCATGCGATTGTGATGCCCAATAGTGGCTATATGAGGTTAGCCGAAGGGCCGATTTCACTTCCGCCTTTTGTGCAAAAAGCGGTGCCGATTAATCAAAGCAATGTGATTTTACAAACCCATTCGGGTGTTAGCGCAGGACGTATGATTGGTATTCAGCACTTCAGTGATGATGCTTTGCTATCCGATGTGTTTAGTGGATCTTTTGAATCAGCATTGTCGCCCGGTCAGTTTAATTTAATTATTGGTAGCCAATTGGCTCAAAAATTAAAGTTAAATATTGGCGATAAAGTGCGAGTGATGATTACCGACAATAGCCAATACACTCCCTTTGGTCGTGTCCCCGTACAGCGTCTTTTTACCATTTCGGATATGTATTATTCCAATAGTGAAGCATCGGGCTATGAAGTCTTTGCTAATTTGTCGGATATTGGGCGTTTGATGCGAATTACGCCCGATCAAGTGCAGGGTTATCGTTTGTTTTTAGCCGATCCTTTTCAAATTACAGCCTTACCTGCATTTTATCCTAAGGAACAATGGCAAATTGTGGATTGGCGGAGTCAGAAAGGGGAATTTTTCCAAGCTGTCAGAATGGAAAAAAACATGATGGGGTTATTAATTAGCTTAATCATTGTGGTGGCGGTATGTAACATTATTACGTCTTTGAGTTTAATGGTGGTGGATAAACAAGGCGAGATCGCCATTTTACAAACGCAAGGCTTAAATAAGGCACAAGTCAGAGCGATTTTTATTTATCAAGGTTTGTTAGTGGGGTTAGTGGGAACCACCCTTGGTGCCCTATTGGGGATTATCGTTGCCTTGAATTTAGATCACATCATCAGCTTATTTGTTTCACAAGGTGTCTTTTTACCGACATCGGTGTCTTTCGTACAAAGTAGTATAATCATATGTTTTTCTTTATTACTTTCTTTTATTTCAACCATTTATCCCGCATATCGTGCCGCGAAAATAGAACCTGCGGAAGCATTGCGTTATGAATAACAGGGCAGAACAATCAATGAGTCAGCATTTATTACATTGTCAAAAAATCAATAAATTTTACCAAGAAGGAAGTCAGTATACCCATGTGTTGAAAGACGTGTCATTTTCAATGGATGCAGGGGAATTGGTTGCGATTGTGGGGAGTTCGGGATCAGGAAAAAGTACCTTATTACATACACTAGGAGGATTGGATCAACCTAATAGTGGCGAGGTATTTATTAATGGGCAATCCTTGCAACAGGCGAATGAAAATGCGTTAGCCAAACTGCGTAATCAATATTTGGGGTTTGTCTATCAATTTCATCATTTGATGGCTGATTTCACTGCACTGGAAAATGTGATGATGCCTATGTTGATCGGCAAACAAAATAAAAGTGAAGCACAAGCCAGAGCAGAGCAAATGCTAAAGTCTGTTGGATTATCACATCGTATTTCTCATCGCCCGTCTGCTTTGTCTGGTGGAGAGCGTCAGCGTGTGGCTATTGCTAGAGCTTTAGTGAATAAACCAGCATTAGTCTTAGCTGATGAGCCAACAGGAAATCTTGACCGAAAAACCACAGAAAGTATTTTTGAGTTAATTCAGCAACTCAATCACGAACAAAATATCGCTTTTTTACTTGTTACCCATGATTTAGGGTTGGCGGAGAAATTATCTCGTCGCTTAATTATGCAAGATGGCGTATTGCGTGAGGAGCTCTAAATGAACACCCCTTTTTTTATTAGTTGGCGTTATCAACGTAGTAAACAAAAAAATCGTTTAGTGTCTTTAATTTCTCGCTTTTCAAGTATAGGGATCGCTTTAGGTGTGGCGGTGTTAATTCTTGGCTTAAGTGCGATGAATGGGTTTGAACGCGAATTAAATCAGCGTATTTTAGCGGTGGTGCCACATGTGGACATCGGGGCTTATCCTGATAAGCAAGGCGATCGCACGATTCAATCACAATATCATCTCAAACGTGTGTTGTCTGAGCATCCCGAGATTAAAGGCATTTCACCTTATGTGGGGTTTACCGCTTTAGTGGAGAATGGGGCAAAATTAAAAGTCGTACAAGTGAAAGGGGTGGAAAAACAAGCCCAAGATCAAGTCAGTGCATTGGGAAACTTCGTGTTAGATAACGCATGGCAACGCTTTAATGCACAAAGTGGCTTAATTCTCGGTTATGGTATTGCAAGGGAATTAGATGTGAAAGCTGGGGATTGGGTCAGCTTACTGATCTCGCAAAACCAAGGGGAAAAACAGCTCTCGCAACCACAAAGACACCGTATTCAAGTTAGTGGTATTTTACGTTTAGAAGGGCAGTTAGATCACAGCTATGCATTATTGCCTATTGAGCAAGCCCAGCAACTACTCGGCTTAAAAACATCACAAATAACGGGGATTGAGCTCAGGGTAAAACACCCATTTCTTGTTCAAAGCCTGCAATACCCAATGTTGAAAAACTATCCACAAGCGTTATATGCACAGCATTGGATCAGCAAGTTCGGTTATATGTATCGAGATATCCAGTTAGTTCGCACGGTGATGTACATTGCCATGGTGTTAGTGATTGGAGTGGCGTGTTTTAATATTATTTCTACACTGATTATGGCGGTTAAAGATAAACAAGGCGACATTGCTATCATGCGAACCTTAGGGGCAAATAATCAATTTATTAAGCGAATTTTTATTTGGTATGGCTTGCAAGCCGGCATGAAAGGGTGTTTAATTGGAATCTTTCTCGGTATTATTTTGGCCTTGAATTTGACGCAAATTATTCAAGGTATAGAATGGCTGATAGGACGTAAATTATTATCAGATGGGATTTATTTTGTGGATTTTTTACCGAGTGAACTCCATTGGCAAGATGTTTTTTTTGTTTTTCTTTCAGCATTAATTTTAAGTTTAATGGCGAGTTTGTACCCTGCAAATCGAGCAGCAAAATTACAACCCGCACAAGTTTTGAGCAGTCATTAGAATAGTGCAAAAATTGCACGGTAAACTAGTTTACTAGTGCAATATTATGTGTTAAGTTGACCGAACTTGATAAACTTTTCATGATTAACCTTTAAGGATTCAACCCTTTTTTATTAGAAGTAAGTGAGCACAACATGACTGAATATAAGAATGAAATTTATATTGAAAATGATGACACCCGAATTGATAAAATTGAACAAGTTTTACCGCCAGTGGCATTATTAGAAAAATTTCCAGCCAGTGAAACTGCCGTTAAGGTCGTTAGAAAAACCCGTAAAAAAGCCCATGACATTATTCATCAAAAAGATGATCGTCTATTAGTGATTATTGGACCTTGTTCGATTCATGATCCTGTCTCTGCCCTTGATTATGCACGTCGCCTTAAAGCCATGCGTGAAAAATATCAAGACACCCTCGAAATTATTATGCGAGTGTATTTTGAAAAACCTCGCACGACGGTAGGCTGGAAAGGATTAATTAACGATCCGAATTTAAATGGTACATTTGAATTAAATGAAGGTTTACGGATTGCTCGTAAATTATTATCCGATATTAATGATTTATCGGTGCCAGCAGCAGGTGAGTTTTTAGATATGATCACGCCACAATATGTCGCAGACTTCATGAGTTGGGGGGCTATTGGTGCAAGAACCACAGAATCACAAGTGCATCGTGAATTGGCATCAGGTTTATCTTGTGCCGTTGGATTTAAAAATGGCACGAACGGGAGCGTAAAAATTGCCTTAGATGCCATGGGTGCCGCAGAAGCACCGCATTATTTCTTATCAGTAACCAAGTTTGGTCATTCTGCGATTGTATCTACGAAAGGGAATGAGGATTGCCACATTATTTTACGTGGTGGGGAGCAAGGTCCAAACTATAGTGAAGAAGATGTGAATGCAGTATGTGCCGATATTGAAAAAAGTGGTCGTATTCCTCATGTCATGGTTGATTTCAGCCATGCTAACAGCTGTAAACAATTCAAAAAACAGCTAGATGTTTGCCAATCCGTTTGTGATCAAATTCGCAAAGGATCAAAACAAATTTTTGGTGTGATGATTGAAAGCCATTTGGTGGAAGGTCGTCAAGACTTGGTTGATGGTAAGGCAATCACTTATGGTCAAAGTATTACCGATGCCTGTATTGGCTGGGACGACAGTGAAGAAGTGCTTGCTGCACTTTCAAGTGCTGTCTTGGCTCGTCGTCAACTGACAAAATAATACCCCAAATTCACGTTGATGTGCGATGCCTAAATAAGAAAAATGAGGCATTTTATATGGGATACGTGAGAATAGGTTGTTAAGCCACGGTATTTAAAAGGCTGACTTCAATGAAATATTGAAATCAGCCTTTTGCTTTTTGTTAGGTGGCTGAAATCGCTTTGGCGATCAACAGGGCTTCATAGTTGATTACACAGAAGCCCTTTTTCAAAATTTTGTCAAAATCGACCGCACTTTAAGCGGCTAATCGTTCAAAACCTGCTTTGAGATCGGCAATAAGATCTTGGGTATCTTCCAATCCAATGTGCACTCGAATTAATGTGCCTGTGAGTTTACGTTCGATATTCGGGCGAATGCGAGCGATTTCTTCAGGTTGATTGTACAAAATTAACGACTCAAATCCGCCCCAAGAATACGCCATGCTAAATAATTGGAAATGATTCATAAAGCGTTCCAATTGATCTTGGGTTAATTTTTGGTGTAATTCAAAAGAAAATAAACCGCTTGAGCCTGTGAAATCACGTTTGAAAAATTCATGCCCCGGACAGCTTGGCAGTGCAGGATGATATACGGTTTTGACTTCAGGGCGTGTTGCTAGCCACTGGGCAACTTCAACACTTTTTTCGTGGTGTTGTTTCAAACGAACATCAAGGGTACGAATGCCTCTTGCGGTCATGTAAGCACAATCGGCAGAAACGGTTTGTCCCATTAAATAAGATTGTTCTCGCAAGGTCGGCCAACAGCGTTTATTTGCTACGGCAGTGCCGATCATCACATCAGAATGACCCACTAAATATTTTGTGCCTGCTTGAATAGAAATATCAATATCATGTGCAAGGGCATTAAAATACAACCCTGCCGCCCATGTGTTATCAATCATAATGATGATTTCGGGCTGAATGGCTCGCACCGTGCGGACAAGAGTAGGAATATCAGGCACTTCCATGGTGAGTGAGCTTGGGGCTTCTAAAAACAGCACCTTAGTATTTTTTTGTACAAGAGAGGCAATATCCGCTCCAATTAACGGATCGTAATAGGTGGTTTCTACATGGAGTTTTTTTAAGATTTGATTACAAAAATCTTGTGTCGGTTCATAAGCCGCACCAGTCATTAAAATGTGATCGCCTGCTTGCACGAAAGATAAAATGGCATTACTAATTGCCGCTGCTCCACAAGGGTAGAGATAACAGCCTTCTCCACCTTCCATTTCTGTCATCAGATCTTGCAATGCAAAATGTGTTAATGTGCCGCGTCTGCCATAAAAAAGAGCCCCTTTTGTGCGGTTGATGGTGGCGTGTTTTTTATCCGCCAGTGAGTCAAACACAAGAGAAGAGGCACGCTGAATAACAGGATTGACGCTACCTGCGGTGAATTTTTTATCACGTCCAGCATGAATCAGTGCAGTGGTTTGGGAATATGTTTTTGTCATGTTGTGTTCCATTTAAAAGAATAAATAAGATAATAATAATTGTTGCGATAGGTAAAACCAACTATCTAACAGGCTTAACCTTACCTACAATGATTGCGTTCATTTTGCTTATTTTTTATTCATGCAAAATGATTTAACCAATTTTTTTAATAGGAGATTTTTTACTATGGTATTAGTCACTCGTCAAGCACCAGATTTTACAGCATCAGCCGTGTTAGGTAACGGAGAAATTGTTGATAAATTTAATTTTAAACAACATACCCAAGGTAAAGCCGCCGTTGTGTTTTTCTATCCACTTGATTTTACTTTTGTATGTCCATCAGAACTTATCGCATTTGATCACCGTTATGAAGAATTCCAAAAACGTGGCGTGGAAATCATCGGTGTATCTATCGATTCACAATTTAGCCATAATGCATGGCGTAAAACCCCCGTTGAAAATGGCGGTATCGGCGAAGTGAAATATGCCTTAGTGGCGGATGTTAAACACGAAATTGCCCAAGCCTACGGTATTGAGCATCCTGAAGCGGGTGTGGCACTACGTGCTTCATTCTTAATTGACAAACAGGGTGTTGTTCGTCACCAAATCGTGAATGATTTACCATTAGGTCGTAACATTGATGAAATGTTGCGTATGGTAGATGCCTTACAATTCCATGAAGAGCATGGTGATGTTTGCCCAGCACAATGGGAGAAAGGTAAAGAAGGGATGCAAGACAGCCCAGAAGGCGTAGCAAAATACTTAAAACAGCACGCTGAACAGCTTTAATTTAAAAGCAAAAAAGAGGCTAATCTTTTGATTAGCCTTTTGTTTTTTAAAACTTTTTCAAAAACCACCGCACTTTTACTGTGCTTGCCCTTTTACTGCAATATGCACGGTGATTTCTTCACGATCATGATACAAATGCTTGGCTTGAAGCTGGAAAGCAATGCCTTGTTCTTCGAGCGTATTTTCCAATTGTTGCAAGCATTGTTGCACTTCTAAATAACGTTTTTTCATGGGTAATTTCAAATTGAAAATGGTTTCCTGACACCAACCGTTGATAAGCCATTTGCTGATTAACTGGGTAATACGGCGAGGTTGTTCTACCATATCACACACTAACCAATGAATTTTGCTACGTTTGGGTGGTTGGAATTTAAAGCCATCTTCGGGACAATGCTCAATCCGTCCTGTTTCATGTAAGCTGTCTGCCATTTTGCCATGATCGACGGCATACACAAATAAGCCGCGTTTTACTAATTGGTATGTCCAGCCACCAGGACAAGCACCAAGATCGACCGCATACATACTGTCTTTTAAACGGTTCGCTTCTTGTGCTTTAGGGATAAAGGTTAAAATCGCTTCTTCCAATTTTAAGGTGGAGCGGCTTGGGGCATCTGCAGGGAATTTTAAACGAGGGATTCCCATGAAATGGCTAGAATGATTGTGATTATAAGAATAACCGACATAACAGCTCGTTGAGGTAACAAAGAACACGTGTAACGTTACGCCACGAGTTTTACTGTCATTAACAAGCCACTGTTGTTTTCTTAATGCTTGACGCAGTGGTACAGTGAATTTACGGCAAAAGCCAGATAACTCTTTTGCTTCATTGGTATCTGCCGTTTCAACAAAGATGTCGCTACTGTTTTTGAGATTCACTTGAGTAGCAACGTGTTGATATTGTGCCACAATGGGACTGATGCGATCTTCTGGTGAAAGATCCGCTAATAAATCTGAAACCACCACCATTTGACGAGCAAAAATCAATTGGTTGAATGGAATTTCTTTGGCAAGGCGATCGGCATCGCCTGCTTGATAGCATTCAAAAATGATATAACCACGGTTTTCTTGTACACGAGCGAAACCAAAAATAGCCAGTGCGGTGGCTTTTTCAGTGATTTCTGCGGCGACTTCTTTTTCAAAGCCGATACGGCAATATAAAGCTAATTTATTCATTATGTTGTTTCATTGTTTTTATGATCCAAGCACGGAATGCCTGAATACGTTCATCATTTATTTCAAAATGATTCACCACATAAAAAGATTTTGGATCTCTTAGCATCGTGGGTAATGCAATCTGTAAATGTCCATTATCAATTTCTTGCTGTGCTAAAATGCGATTTGCAAGCACTAAACCCTGTCCATGAATAGCCGCTTGTAATGCCATAAAGGTATGACTAAAGAGGGATCCTTGCTTAATATTTAAATCCTCTAATTGCAAAAGGTTTGCCATATTTTGCCAGTTATCACGGGTATAGGTATGAATTAAGGTATGGGCGGTTAAATCTTCTTTTGTGTGAATCGGTTTTTGTTCCAATAGTTTTGGCGAGCCAAGAATGAGGAGATTTTCTTCCACTAATTTTTCAACTTGCAGATTATCCCAGTTTCCTTGTCCATAATAAATAGCAATATCAATTTCTTTGCTTAATAATCCCTCATCGTGATCCACCCCTTTTAAACGCACTTCAATTTCTGGATGTAATTTATTAAATTCGCTTAAATGTGGGACGAGCCACTGAATCCCGAAGGTTTGTGGCACGCTAATGGTGAGATGTTTATTTTGTTTTTGTGCCAATAAATTGTCAGTGGCTTCTGCTAAACGATGTAAAATTTTGCTCACATCAGTGAAATAGGTTTTGCCTAATTCCGTTAATGCTAAGGCACGATTTTTACGTTTAAACAGTTCAATGCCTAAAAAATCTTCTAACAGTTTAATTTGATGGCTCACCGCAGCCTGTGTGACAAAGAGTTCTTCGGCGGCTTTGGTGAAGCTTAAATGCCTTGCTGCAGATTCAAATGCTTTCAATGAATTCAAGGGAGGCAAACGTTTACACATAATTCTTCTCAATGTTAAATTTTTGATCTATAATATATCAGATTTCTTTCGCATTAGTTTTTCTAATGTATCAAATAAAAAAATATCTTTTGTCTATTCTCAAACATTTCACTACAATGCACGCATACTTAATGATTGGTAATTCCTTACTGGTTAAAGAGTTTCGGACTTAAGTATGATGTTGTGTTTGCATATTGTTTGGGAAACCAAACAGGGTAACTTTTTTTGAAGTTACTTATTTTCACTTCCTGTATATTTATTTAAACCCTTTTTGGTTATACACCGCTCTTTTGAGCGGTGTTTTTTTATGGGCTGAATTCTAGCACAATCCCACCATGATTTCTTGTTTAACTTCATTTTCCTTTTGCTATTTGGTTGATTGCTCAGATTTTTTTCAGGGCAAATATTTGCAAGCTTTGCAGAATGGTGTAGATTGAACAGTATTTTCGAACACAACTATGAAGGTGATAACAATGACAAAAAATATCGATTGGAAAAATTTAGGTTTTGGCTATATTAAGACGGATTATCGCTACATTGCTTATTGGAAAGATGGCAAATGGTCTAAGGGGGAATTAACCCAAGATAACGTATTACATATTAGTGAAGGTTCAACGGCATTGCATTATGGACAACAATGCTTTGAGGGCTTAAAAGCCTATCGTTGTAAAGATGGTTCAATTAACCTTTTCCGCCCAGATCAAAATGCATTACGTCTTCAGCGTAGTTGCCAACGTCTGTTAATGCCAGAAGTGCCTACTGAAATGTTTATTGATGCCTGTAAACAAGTGGTGAAAGCCAACCAAGAATGGTTAGCCCCTTACGGTACGGGTGCAACCTTATATTTACGTCCATTTTTGATTGGTGTGGGCGATAATGTGGGCGTGAATCCTGCTTCAGAATATATTTTCTCCATTTTTTGCTGTCCTGTCGGTGCTTATTTTAAAGGTGGATTAAAACCAACCAATTTCTTAGTCTCTAATTATGACCGTGCAGCACCACATGGGACAGGTGCGGCGAAAGTAGGTGGAAACTATGCTGCAAGCCTTTACCCAGGCAAAAAAGCCAAAGCAGAAGGATTTGGCGACTGTATTTATTTAGATCCTACAACCCATACTAAAATTGAAGAAGTCGGGTCTGCCAACTTTTTTGGTATCACGAAAGACAATAAATTTTTAACGCCACTTTCCCCTTCTATTTTGCCAAGTATTACAAAATATTCGTTACTTTATTTGGCAGAAACTCGTCTTGGTTTAGAAACAGAAGAGGGCGATGTGTATATTGATCAGTTAGATCAGTTTAAAGAAGCTGGGGCTTGTGGGACGGCTGCAGTCATCACCCCAATTGGTGGAATTCAATATGGTGATCATTTCCATGTTTTCTATTCTGAAACGGAAGTGGGTGAAATCACAACAAAACTTTATAATGAATTAGTGGGGATTCAGTTCGGTGATATTGAAGCACCAGAAGGCTGGATTGTGAAAGTCGACTAATTTTCATCTCCAATAAAAAAACAAAAGTGCGGTCAATATGAAAACTTTTTTCAAACTGACCGCACTTTTGCAGTAAACAGAAATGAAAACGGGAAACCTTTGGCTGGTTTCCCGTTTTGGTTTTGTGGATACGATAGGATTTATCGATTTAATTCACTTTTGTCCACCGCTTCAAATGGACGTTCGGTTTTCCCCATATAAAGCTGACGTGGACGAACGATTTTCATGTTGCCTGGTTTAAACATTTCTTTCCAGTGTGCAATCCAACCGACCGTTCTTGCTAAGGCAAAGATCACGGTAAACATAGACGTTGGAATACCAATGGCTTTTAAGATAATGCCTGAATAGAAGTCCACGTTTGGATACAACTTGTGTTCAATAAAATAAGGATCGTTTAAGGCAATACGCTCAAGCTCCATGGCAACATCAAGCAGTGGATTTTGAATATTTAATTCATTCAACACTTCATGGCAAGTTTGACGCATCACTTTTGCTCGTGGGTCATAGTTTTTATAGACACGATGCCCAAAGCCCATTAAACGGAAAGGATCATTTTTATCTTTCGCTCGGGCAATAAATTCTGGAATACGATCCACCGTGCCAATTTCTTCCAACATATTCACACAAGCTTCATTTGCACCACCGTGTGCAGGTCCCCAAAGTGAAGCAATGCCTGCCGCAATACAAGCAAATGGGTTTGCACCTGAGGAGGCGGCAGTACGCACCGTTGAGGTGGAGGCATTTTGTTCATGGTCTGCATGCAGAATAAAAATTTTATCCATAGCACGTTCTAACACAGGGTTCACTTCATACTCTTCACAAGGGGTCGCAAACATCATGTAAAGGAAATTACCTGAGTAAGAAAGGCGATTTTGTGGGAACATGAAAGGCTGCCCAATGGAATATTTGTAACACATGGCAGCAAGGGTTGGCATTTTGGCAAGCAAACGGATGGCGGTGATTTCACGGTGTGAAATATCGTTAATGTCTAAAGAGTCGTGGTAGAAGGCAGCGAGTGCACCACTGACACCACACATAATCGCCATCGGGTGAGAGTCTCGACGGAAGCCATGAAAAAAACGCGAAATTTGTTCATGAACAAGGGTATGACGGCGGACAAGTTGAAGAAAGTTTTTATATTCTTCAGGGGTTGGACGTTCACCAAATAAGAGCAAGTGTGCTACTTCGAGATAGTCTGCATTTTTTGCAAGTTCCGCAATTGGGTAGCCTCGGTGTAATAACACACCATTATCGCCATCAATATAGGTAATTTCAGAACGGCACGAGGCGGTTGACATAAATCCAGGGTCAAAAGTAAAAAGTTTATTTTTGACTAAGGATTGCACATCCACAGCATCGTAACCGAGTGAACCTTTGTGTACAGGTAGGTCGTATTCACGTCCATCGCTTAGGGTCAATTTTGCAGTTAATTCAGACATAGTTCATCCTTATTTTGTGTGAGTTGTGTTGTTTTGTTATAAAATTTTTAAACAATATAACCTTAATTTTATGAGGTGTCTTTATTCTTGATGAAAAAAAATGGTAAATAATCGGTTGTGCTTTCAAAGTGCGACAAGGATCAAAAAAACCATAAAATGTTAATACAATGTTACACAATAGTGTTGCTTATTAAAGTGATTTGTTTTTTAATCATATAACGGTGTGATTAAAAAAGAAAAATTATTATTGCTAAATCCTTTTGTATAATAGCCATGTCATTTAGCTATGATTGTTATCAAATAATTCTATTCAGGTGGACACAATGCAACAAAAAAACTCAATTCGCGAGTGGCTAGATTCAAGTGCTCTTGGTGGTATTAACCAGTCTTATATCGAGGAGCTTTATGAGGAATATCTGTGCGATCCCAATTCTGTTGATGCCAGTTGGCAAACCATTTTTAACGCCCTTCCTAAACATGTTGCAGTAGAACAACCCCATTCTCAAGTCCGTGATTATTTCAAACGTTTAGCCCGAGACCATTCGCCCAATGGCAAGGAAGTGATTGACCCTCATGTGAGTGCAAGATTAGTCAAGTTGTTAGCATTTGTGAATGCACATCGTAATCGAGGTCATCTCCATGCGGATCTTGACCCATTACGTCTTTGGCAACGTATGGATGTTCCAACATTAGATTATAAATACCACGGTTTCACGGAAAGTGATTTGGATAAAATCTTTGATTTAGGGGGCGAGGTGGCTCATCTCAATCAAATTTCCTTACGAGGATTGCAGGCGTTATTGCAAAAAACGTACTGTGGAACGATTGGTCTTGAATTTATGCATGTGAACGATGTGGAAGCAAGAACATGGTTGCAAAATAAACTGGAAGTACGTGTCACGCAGCACTTTAAAAAAGAAGAACAACTTAAATTTTTGGCTGAATTAACCGCAGCAGATGGGTTAGAGCGGTATTTAGGGGCAAGATTTCCAGGTGCTAAGCGTTTTTCATTAGAAGGAAGTGATGCATTTATTTTGTTAATGAAGGAAATTGTGCGTCATGGTAAACGCAATGGCATTGATGAGATTGTGATGGGCATGGCACACCGGGGCCGTTTAAATATGTTGGTTAATGTATTAGGTAAAAAACCGTCAGAATTATTTGATGAATTTGCAGGCAAACATCATGGTAACGGCACGGGGGATGTGAAATATCACCAAGGTTTTTCGTCTGATTTTATGACCGATGATGGCATGGTGCATTTAGCTCTGGCATTTAATCCTTCTCACTTAGAAATTGTTAGCCCTGTGGTGATTGGCTCGGTGCGAGCAAGACAAAAGCGAATCAACGATCATGGCAAAGCGAAAGTGTTGCCCGTTACGGTGCATGGGGATTCTGCGGTTATCGGGCAAGGTGTGGTACAAGAAACCTTAAATATGTCTGCCACAAGGGGCTACAACGTGGGGGGAACCATTCGTATTGTCATCAACAACCAAATTGGTTTTACCACCTCGAATCCTCATGATACCCGTTCCACAGAATACTGTACGGATATTGCGAAAATGATTGAAGCCCCCGTAATTCATGTGAATGGCGATGATCCTGAAGCGGTGGCGTATGCCGCCCGTATGGCTGTGGAATACCGCACTTTATTTAAACGGGATATTTTCATTGATTTAGTTTCTTATCGTCGTCATGGACATAATGAAGCCGATGAACCCTCAGCCACTCAACCATTAATGTATGATCGAATTAAAAAACATCCTACACCACGTAAAATCTATGCAGATCGTTTAATTGCCCAAGGGATCATTCATGAGGAAGACGCCACCGCACTTTTAAATGATTATCGTGATGCTTTAGACCGAGGAGATTGTGTGGTGTCTGAGTGGCGAGAAATTGATTTAACCGCAAAAGATTGGACACAATACCTCAGTCGTGAATGGTGCGAATATGAAAGCCAGTTTGATGCAGACCGTTTTAAAGGGTTAGCGAAAAAAGTCTGTGAATATCCTGCTCAGCATGAATTGCATTCTCGTGTCAATAAAATTTATTCAGATCGTGCATTAATGGCAAAAGGTGAAAAGTTATTTGATTGGGGCATGGCTGAAACCATGGCGTATGCCACCCTATTAGATGAAGGCTATCATGTGCGTTTATCGGGGGAAGATGCAGGACGAGGCACCTTTTTCCACCGTCATTCGGTGTTGCATAACCAAAAAGACGGCACCCTTTATATTCCATTGGCAAATTTACATGGCTCTCAAGGGCGATTTGAAGTTTGGGATTCTGTGTTAACCGAAAATGCGGTATTGGCGTTTGAATATGGTTATGCCACGACGGATCCAAAAACCTTAACCATTTGGGAAGCCCAATTTGGGGATTTTGCAAACTGTGCACAAGTGGTGGTGGATCAGTTTATCAGTTCAGGTGAACAAAAATGGGGCAGAATGTGTGGGTTAGTGATGTTATTACCACATGGTTATGAAGGGCAAGGACCTGAACATTCTTCTGCACGTTTAGAACGTTATTTACAGTTGTGTGCCCAGCAAAATATGCAAGTTTGTGTTCCTTCTACGCCAGCACAAATTTACCATTTGTTACGCCGTCAAATGATCCGTAAAGTTCGCCGTCCCTTGGTGGTGATTTCACCCAAATCCTTATTACGTCATCCATTAGCCATTTCCACAATGGACGAACTCATTCAAGGTAAATTCCAAAATGTGATACCTGAAATTGATTCACTGGATGCCAAACAGGTGAGACGGGTTGTCATGTGCTCTGGTAAAGTGTATTACGATTTAGTCGAACAACGTCGTAAAAATAACCAAACAGATGTGGCGATTATTCGTATTGAGCAGCTTTATCCTTATCCACATGAAGAAATGAAAGAGGTCTTAGCTCCTTACAGCCACGTCACAGACTATGTATGGTGTCAAGAAGAGCCGTTAAATCAAGGGGCTTGGTATTGTAGTCAACATAATTTTGTGACATCAATCCCTGCCCACGGTAAACTTCGTTATGTCGGGCGTCCAGCTTCAGCATCGCCTGCGGTGGGTTATATGGCATTACATCTTGAACAACAAACGGCACTGGTGACAGAGGCATTAGCATAATAAAAGGAAAAGTGTGGTGAAAACCTGTCTAAAATAGACCGCACTTTTCGCATAATTAAACCTGAAAAAAGGAAAACAAAAATGAGTCATTTTGAGATTATTACCCCAGATTTACCTGAATCCGTCGCCGATGCAACGGTGGTAACTTGGCATAAAAAAGTGGGAGATAGCGTCAAGCGTGATGACATCTTAGTTGAAATTGAAACGGATAAAGTCGTGCTTGAAGTGCCAGCACAATCTGATGGTGTGTTGGAAAGCATCATTGAAGCAGAAGGGGCGACAGTGGTCAGCAAACAATTATTAGGAAAATTGGCTGCCGCTGTTGTAGCAGGTGGAGTGACCAAAAACACAGTAGCCACGCAAGAGCCGACCCCTGCCGATCGTCATCATGCCACATTAAGTACAGAATCGGTGGGCAGTGAGAGTATCAGCCCGGGGGTTCGCCGTTTAATTGCGGAGCATGATTTAAATGCAGAAGACATTAAAGGTACAGGCGTGGGGGGGCGAATTACCCGTGAAGATGTGGAAAAAGTGCTGGCGAGCAAAGCTCAAACTGCGGCAGAACCTGAGCCTGTTAGCACATTTACGCTTGGGGAGCGTGATGAAAAACGTGTGCCTATGACCCGTTTACGTAAACGTATTGCAGAACGTTTATTAGAAGCCAAAAACAGCACCGCCATGTTGACCACCTTCAACGAAGTGGATATGGCACCCATTATGAATTTACGCAAAACATACGGCGAAATATTTGAAAAACGCCATGGTGTCCGTTTAGGTTTTATGTCCTTTTATATTAAAGCCGTGGTGGAAGCCTTAAAACGTTATCCAGAAATCAACGCCTCCATTGATGGCGATGACATTGTGTATCACAACTATTTCGATATCAGTATTGCGGTCTCCACACCACGTGGATTGGTCACCCCAGTCTTACGCAACTGTGATAAGTTAAGCATGGCAGAAATTGAAAAAGCCATTAAAGCACTTGCTGACAAAGGACGTGATGGCAAATTGACCGTAGAAGATTTAACAGGCGGCAACTTTACCATTACCAATGGTGGGGTGTTTGGCTCATTAATGTCCACACCGATTATCAATCCCCCACAAAGTGCTATTTTAGGTATGCACGCCATTAAAGATCGTCCCGTGGCGGTTAACGGTGAAGTGGTTATTCGTCCAATGATGTATTTGGCATTATCTTATGATCACCGTTTAATTGATGGACGAGAATCTGTCGGTTTCTTAGTCACCATTAAATCATTACTTGAAGATCCAACACGTTTATTATTAGACATTTAAACATTTATGGCATGAAGTGCGGTCGGTTTTAAAAAAATTTAAAATCAGACCGCACTTTTATTATGCTTTAGCCATTTTTGTTTAGGCACAATGCCTTCAATATGCTATTTTTTCTCTTGAAATATAGGCGGATAGACTATCGCCAGTGTACAAATTTTATTAAGATGTGTTTCTATTGCCTTTTATCAAGGTGATGGTTCTTCGGGCATGATACATCTATTTGCTTTTTTTAGCAGATTATGAACAATATAGTATCGGTGATGCGATGAAGATCACGCTTTTCTTCTTGTAAGAGGAAAGCATTTCACTATTCTCTTTTCTTGTGAAGACTTTGCGAGAGATACTGAATGATCAGTCATATTTAGCGTTGTTGCGACAAGGGGAAAAAGTATTGGCGAAGCAGAATTCGATGAGGTGATTTAAGGATTCTGAACGGAATCAAATGGAAGAGCATTTCATGCCGTCATTCCATAGGGTTAGCTATTTGAATAAAGACTTTTGCCATTTCTGACGATAAAATAAGCTCATTTTGAAAATGAGCTGATAATACGACAAGTAAGGAATACAACGCAATGAATCTACATGAGTATCAAGCGAAGCAAATTTTTGTGGGATATCAATTACCCGTTGGCAGAGGTTATGCCTGTAAAAGCACTGATGAAGCTGTAGAGGCAATGAAGAAGCTCAATGGTGATGTTTGGGTGGCAAAGTGTCAAGTGCATGCAGGTGGACGTGGTCAAGCTGGTGGCGTGAAATTAGTCCGTAATGAAGCTGAAATGCGTGCCTTTGCTGATCAATGGTTAGGTAACCGTCTTGTCACTTTTCAAACTGATGCAAATGGTCAGCCCGTTAACACGATTTATGTGGAAGAAGGGGCAAATATTGATCGTGAATTATATTTAGGTGTCGTGTTGGATCGCGCTTCTCAACGTGTTGTATTTATGGCGTCCACTGAAGGTGGCGTAGATATTGAAGAAGTCGCAGAAAATGCACCGCACTTATTACATAAAGTGGCTATTGATCCCTTAACAGGAGCCATGCCATATCAAGGTCGTGAGCTGGCGTTTAAATTAGGCTTACAAGGTGAACAAATCAAACAATTTGCACATATTTTTATCCAAATGGCGAAAATGTTTGTGGAAAAAGATTTAGCCCTTCTAGAAGTCAATCCATTAGTGGTCACCCAAGCAGGACATTTACTGTGTTTAGATGCCAAAATGGTAGTCGACAGTAATGCACTTTATCGCCAGCCAGACTTAAAAGCTATGCAAGATCCTACCCAAGAAGATCCACGTGAGGCCCTTGCAGAATCCCATCAGTTAAACTATGTGGCACTTGAGGGAAACATTGGTTGTATGGTCAATGGTGCAGGCTTAGCTATGGGAACCATGGATATTATTAAATTACACGGTGGTCAACCTGCGAATTTCCTTGATGTGGGCGGTGGGGCAACCAAAGAACGTGTGGCAGAAGCGTTCAAAATTATTTTATCGGACAGTGCCGTCAAAGCCGTATTAGTCAATATTTTTGGGGGAATTGTACGTTGTGATTTAATTGCAGAAGGCATTATTGCAGCCGTGCATGAAGTGGGGGTCAGTGTGCCTGTTGTTGTTCGTTTAGAAGGGACGAATGCCCCTTTAGGGCGTGAAATTTTAGCCAACAGTGACGTTAATATTATTGCGGCAAACACATTAACTGATGCTGCGATGCAAGCCGTAAAAGCAGCGGAGGGAAAATAAGATGGCGATTTTAATTAATCAAGATACCAAAGTGATTTGCCAAGGTTTTACTGGCAGTCAAGGCACCTTTCACTCGAAACAAGCCATTGATTACGGTACAAAATTGGTGGGTGGCGTATCACCTGGCAAAGGTGGCACCACTCATTTAGGTTTACCTGTTTTTAATACCGTTCGTGAGGCGGTAGAGGCAACAGGTGCGACTGCCACAGTGATTTATGTGCCTGCAGTGGGCTGTAAAGATGCCATTTTAGAAGCCATTGATGCGGGCATTGAATTAGTGATTTGTATCACAGAAGGTATTCCAACCTTAGATATGTTGCAAGTGAAACAACGCTTAAATCAAACAGGTGTACGCATGATCGGTCCTAATTGCCCAGGGGTCATCACACCTGATGAATGTAAAATTGGGATCATGCCGGGTCACATTCACCAAAAAGGCAAAATCGGGATTGTTTCTCGCTCTGGCACATTAACGTATGAAGCGGTGAAACAAACGACCGATGAAGGTTTTGGGCAATCAACTTGTGTCGGCATTGGTGGTGATCCGATTCCTGGCTCTAGCTTTATTGATATTTTGAAATTATTCCAAGATGATCCGCAAACAGAAGCCATTGTTATGATTGGGGAAATTGGCGGATCTGCAGAAGAAGAAGCAGCAGCGTTTATCAAAGAATCTATTACTAAACCCGTCGTGAGTTATATTGCAGGGGTAACCGCACCAAAAGGCAAACGTATGGGGCATGCAGGTGCCATTATTAGTGGTGGCAAAGGCACGTCTGATGAAAAATTTGCCGCCCTTGAAGCGGCGGGTGTCAAAACCGTGCGTAGTTTAGCGGATATCGGTACGGCATTAAAATCTTTGTTAAAATAGACCGCACTTTCATTATCTTTATGTAAAAAGGGCAAGCCGATGAGCTTGCTCTTTTTCTTTGTGAATGGGGTGGCACTAGCAAGAGGCATTTACAATCCTAACAAGGGTGGCTTAATTGGCTTTAAACCCCGTTTTTAGCTTAGAAGCTCGCTCATTTAAGCCCTTTTCTGGGCAAGAAAAAAGGCTGTATGATACAGCCTTTTTGATTTGATGAACGTAAATTAAGCAAGGATTGAATCTAACTCTTGGCTCACTTCTTCTACTTTTTTAGTGCCGTCTAAACGGAAATATTGGGTGTTGCCTGCTTTTGCTTCAGCTTGGTAGTAGTCCACTAAAGGTTTGGTGGTGGAATGGTACACTTTTAAGCGATCTAATACTGTTTCTGGTTTGTCATCGGCACGAATGATTAAATCTTCGCCTGTGACATCGTCTTTTCCTTCCACTTTTGGTGGATTGTAAACCACATGGTAAGTGCGACCTGAAGCAGGGTGAACACGACGACCGCTCATACGCTCAACAATCACCTCGTCTGCCACATCAAACTCTAAAACATAATCAATGCTGATCCCTGCACTTTTTAAGGCGTCTGCTTGTGGAATGGTGCGAGGGAAACCGTCTAATAAGAACCCTTTTGCACAATCATCTTGTGCCACACGTTCTTTGACAAGAGAAATGATTAAATCATCTGGGACTAATTGTCCTGCGTCCATTAAGGTTTTAGCTTGTTTACCTAATTCAGTTCCTGCTTTGATAGCAGCACGTAACATATCACCTGTGGAAATTTGAGGAATGCCAAATTTATTCATAATAAATTGTGCTTGTGTGCCTTTACCCGCACCTGGTGCACCTAATAGGATAATTTTCATAATGACCTCATTGGTTAAAATAATTTTATTTTTAACCGCACTTTGTGAGTGAAAAAGTGCGGTGTGATTTTTACTTGTTTTTCTACTAAAACAAAACGGCTAATGGTTGCTGAATTTAATAGAAATGTCAACCACTAAGCATTTATGCTGATTTCTGCACCGCCGTGGTGTTTTCTGCGTGCCATGGGGCAACTTTAAACAGCATTAACATCCCTGGGATTGCGGCAAAGAAGCAGATCCAAAAGAACATATAATAGCCGTAATTGGCAACAATCACCCCTGAAAATGCACTGAAGACTTTGCTCGGAATGGCGGCTAAACTGGTAAAAATGGCCAATTGGGTCGCGGTATAAAGTGGGTTGGTTTCTTTCGCCATAAAGGCAACGAAAGCAGCGGTGCCTAAACCGACCCCAATATATTCACCAATAATTACCACCGTGAGTACAAATCGCTCATACCATTCAATGGTTTCAAATTTGCCATAACTTGCCATCCACACGAAGCCAAGAATGGTAATTAATTGCACAAAACCAAAGATCCACAATGCTCGATTAATACCTAAACGTAGCATTAAAATGCCGCCGATCATCCCTGAGATGATGGATGCCCATAAGGAATTGAGTTTCACCACCGTGCCAATGTCTGTTTTGCTGAAACCCATATCTAAAATAAATTTGGTTTGCAGTGAGGTTGCAAGAGAATCCCCAAATTTATATAAGAACAGGAACAAGATTAAACCCAGTGCAGAAGCGACCCCTTTACGAGTGAAAAACTCTTTGAAAGGTAAGGCAAAGGTATGGTAGAAGGGGAGCGAACGATCAATTTGCGGAACGTTCGGTTCTTTACTAAGGAAAAGTGACAGGATCAAGCCTGGAATCATAAATAAGGCAGTGAAAATAAACACCATATCCCATGGCATACTGTCTGCCAGAATTAAGGCGAGTCCACCGGGAATCAAGCCTGAAATACGATAGGCATTGACGTGAATGGAGTTCCCTAAACCGAGTTCCTCATCACTTAAAATTTCACGGCGATAGGCATCAATCACAATATCTTGTACCGCAGAAAATACCGCAATTAAGGTGGAAAGTACCGCCACGGTTTGAATGTCTTCCACGGGATTGTATTGTCCCAGTAAGGCAAGTAACGCTAACAAACCGATTTGCGTGAGAAACATCCAACTACGGCGACGCCCTAAAAAACGAGGGTAATAGCGGTCAAGCAGTGGAGAAATGATAAATTTCCATGTATAAGGAAAACCAATTAAAGTAAAAAAGCCAATGGTTTTCACATCCACTTCACTGGAAGAAAGCCATGCGGGCACCAATTGAAATAACACATACAAGGGTAAGCCAGAGCTGAAACCAGTAAAAATACAAAGCAGCATATTGCGGCTAAAGATTTGGGATAATAGGCTAGGTTTATTTTCCATAAGTATTCTCGTTTTTGTTATTCACGGTAACCTTTCGGGTTATTTTTTTGCCAATGCCAAGTGTCTTTCATCATTTGATCAAGTCCACGTTCTGCTGTCCAGCCCAAGGCTTTTTTGGCGAGCTGGGGATCAGAATAACAGGTCGCAATATCCCCTGGTCGACGTGCTACTAACTGATATGGAATGTCGATGCCATTGGCTTTTTCAAATGCCTTCACCATATCCAAGACAGAATAACCTATCCCCGTGCCGAGGTTATAAATATGTAAGCCTGCATCACCTTCGTGACAATCAAGGGCTTTAAGGTGTCCGATCGCCAAATCGACCACATGAATATAATCTCGCACCCCCGTGCCATCATGGGTATCGTAATCGTGTCCAAATACCGAAAGCTGTGGCAGTTTGCCGATAGCCACTTGGCTGATATAAGGTAATAAATTATTAGGAATCCCTGTTGGATCCTCGCCGATTAAGCCGCTTTCATGGGCACCGACGGGGTTAAAATAACGCAAAATGGTGATGCTAAATTCAGGTGTTGCTTTGGCAATATCTGTTAACATTTGTTCCACCATAAATTTTGAGGTGCCATATGGATTCGTGGTGCCACCCACTTTGCAACTTTCGGTAATTGGAATGATTTCAGGATCGCCATATACTGTCGCAGAGGAACTAAACACAAAGTTCCATACGCCCGCTTTTTTCATCTCTTGGATCAGCACTAAGGACCCTGTGACGTTGTTCATGTAATATTCAGCAGGTTTTTGTACACTTTCTCCCACGGCTTTTAAACCCGCAAAATGGATCACAGATTGAATCTGATTTTCCGCAAAGATTTTTTGTAAAAGTGTGCGATCAAGGACATCACCTTGATAAAACGTCACCGTTTTACCTGTAATTTGTGAAACCCGTTCAAGGGATTTAGGGGAGGAATTACAAAGATTATCTAAAACAACCACATCTTTATTTGCATTAAGTAGTTCAACGACGGTATGCGAGCCAATATAGCCAGCACCACCTGTTACGAGAATTGCCATATTTCGTCCTTAGTTGTGGAATGGAGACAAAGAGTGATTAGTATAGATCTTTTGCTAAATAAGTGAAAGGGTTATCCCTAGCCTGTATTGAGAAGCCAATGTCAACACTATTACACTCAAAAAGGGTATTTTTGATTGATAAAAAGGCAGTTATGGGTGAGTTGTTGCCCAAAGTAGAACTGACTTTCCAACAGTTATTAACGGTGCAGATTTTTTATTTCTTGCTTGCTTCTCTTATGGTCGCCCTCGTCTTTTTTATTAAAAATCACGCAACCGATTACGCAAACGTTTACTCTTGAGAAAATTAGCGTAGAATACGCACTTATTTTTTATTGACTACTTTAATTTAAGGAAACCATATGTCGTTAGAAAAACATTTTGAGATTACTGCACGTGGCTCAAATGTACGTCAGGAAATTATCGCTGGGTTAACCACCTTTTTAGCCATGGTGTATTCAGTGATTGTCGTGCCGAATATGTTAGGTGCTGCAGGTTTTCCTGCGGAATCAGTGTTTATTGCCACCTGTTTGGTGGCGGGATTAGGCTCATTATTGATTGGCTTATGGGCGAATGTGCCTATGGCGATCGGTTGTGCGATTTCCTTAACTGCCTTTACTGCATTTAGCTTGGTGTTAGGTCAGCAGGTGAGTATTCCTGTCGCATTAGGTGCGGTCTTCTTAATGGGTGTGGTATTTACTCTGATTTCTGCCACTGGGATTCGTGCTTGGATTTTACGTAATTTACCAAGTAGCATTGCACATGGTGCAGGGATTGGGATTGGGTTATTCTTGCTATTAATTGCGGCGAATGGTGTCGGTTTAGTGGTGAGCAACCAAGCAGGTTTACCTGTGAAAATGGGCGAATTTACCTCATTCCCTGTATTAATGTCATTAATTGGTTTGGCATTGATTATTGGCTTAGAAAAAATGAAAGTCAAAGGGGCGATTTTATGGGTGATTATTGCTATCACCATCGTGGGGTTAATTTTTGATCCCAATGTTAAATTTGCAGGCAGCATTTTCAAAATGCCAACCTTTGGTGAACATTCCTTATTCCTTGAATTAGATTTAATGGGGGCATTACAACCTGCTATTTTACCTGTGGTGTTTGCCCTTGTGATGACCGCAGTATTTGACGCAACAGGCACGATTCGTGCGGTGGCAGGTCAAGCGAATTTGTTAGACAAAAATGGGCAAATTATCAATGGTGGCAAAGCCTTAACTTCAGACTCGGTAAGTAGCATTTTCTCTGGTGTATTCGGAACTGCACCTGCTGCGGTATATATTGAATCTGCGGCAGGTACGGCTGCTGGAGGGAAAACAGGCTTGACGGCGGTGGTTGTCGGTGTGTTATTCCTTTTAATGCTATTTTTCCAACCATTAGCCTTTTTAGTACCAGGTTATGCGACAGCACCTGCTTTAATGTATGTCGGCTTATTAATGTTAAGTAATGTGAGCAAATTAGATTTTGATGACTTCGTTGGGGCGATGAGTGGCTTGGTTTGTGCGGTCTTTATTGTGTTAACAGCCAACATCGTAACGGGTATCATGCTAGGATTTGCGGCATTGGTAATTGGTCGTCTTGTGTCGGGTGAAGTGAAAAAACTCAACCTTGGCACGGTGTTGATTGCAATCGCATTAGTGGCATTTTATGCATTTGGTTGGGCGATTTAAGTTTAAAAACAAAGAATAACAATCAGAGAAAACACAAAAAAATATAGCCGCACTTATGCGGCTATATGCGGAGTGTTGAATCAGACAAAGACAGCATTATTCACCAAGAGGTAAAAATAAGCTGTCTTTTGTTTTTTCTCTGTCTGCGATTGGATAAGTACCTTTAACCAAAATTTCTGCGGTAACCTCATCTAAATGACGGCGACCTGTAAACGCCATTGAGACATCCATCTCTTTATAGAAAATTTCCAATAAACGGCGTACACCATCTTCACCATACGCCCCTAAACCATGTAAAAAGGCTTTGCCCGTCATAAACCCTCGAGCACCCATTGCCCAAGCTTTCAGCATATCTTGCCCACTGGTGATGCCACTATCTAGCCAGACTTCAATGTTACTGCCTACGGCACTGACAATATTCGGTAATGCCCGAATGGTGGATAACGCCCCATCCAGTTGACGTCCCCCATGATTGGAAACCACAATGGCATCAGCACCTGATTTCACCGCCATTTCGGCATCTTCAGGTTCCATGATGCCTTTGATGATCAGTTTACCGCCCCATAACGCTTTGATTTCTGCCACATCGTCCCAGCTTAAACGTGGATCAAATTGTTCTGATGTCCATGAGGTGAGAGAAGATAAATCCCCCACATTTTTCGCATGCCCAACAATATTTCGGAACGTACGGCGTTGTGTTTGCAGCATTTTTAAGCTCCATTCCCATTTCGTGGCAAGATTTAGCCAGTTTGCTAAAGTGGGTTTGGGTGGGGCAGATAAGCCATTTTTAATATCACGATGGCGTTGACCTAGCACTTGCAGATCTGCCGTGAGAATCAGGGCAGAGCATTTCGCCGCTTGAGCCCGTTTAATCAGATTTCGCATAAACTCACGATCACGCATCACATAAAGCTGAAACCAAAATGGCTTGCTCGTGTGTTCTGCGACATCTTCAATGGAACAAATAGACATGGTGGAAAGGGAAAAGGGAATGCCAAATTTCTCTGCCGCCCGTGCAGCATGAATTTCACCATCGGGATGAATCATTCCCGTGAAACCTGTGGGGGCGATTGCCAGTGGCATTTTTACGGTTTGACCAATCATTGTCGTTTCCAGTGAACGCCCTTCCATATTCACCAGAACCCGTTGGTGCAACTTAATATCTTGAAAATCATTACGATTGGCGTGTAAGGTGCTTTCAGTCCAAGAACCTGAAATCACATAGTCATAAAACATTTTGGGGACTTTACGTTGAGCAACACGGCGTAAGTCTTCAAGACAGGTTATTTTAGATAAATCTTTACTCATAGGTTTCTCACTTTTAAATGATATTGATTCTTATTTTTGTTTATTTTATGCCAAAATCCTTTTTCAACAACGTCTTTTTTACAAAAAATTAACAAAAAGTGCGGTCGATTTGAGAAAAGTTTTTACTGTCGTTGGCGAGTTTAAGGGGGAAACTTGGTGGAAGTGGATAGAAAAGATGAAAGTAAAAGGGCGGTGAAGTTAAAAAACGTTTAACTGTCCCTTCACCGCAGGTGGGGTTAGTGTTCTAACGAACATCGGGTTTCCGCAGATTGTGGAAGCTGATTGGTTTTAATGTGATTCAGCACGTTTGTGGTAATGCGATAAATATAAAAATCTTCCCCATTTTTGCGGATATCTTGAGACAGAATAATCGCATCATCATATTTAGACAGCACGTAATACATCTTATTTTTAAATTCTACCATATCAAAGGAATGGCTAAAGTGTGGGCGAAAATAACCAATGACAAAGGCAGACAACACAAAGTAAATATAAGTGAAAATCACAATGGCATATTGATTTTGTTTGACAAAACGCATGACTTTCTTTTTATCAATATAATGCACATATTTTTCTATATAACGTTTAAAAATAAAGGTAAAACTGACCACTAAAATACCATAGCTGATCATAAATAACGGATTTACACCGCCAGTGAGTAAAAAGCTGATAATCACAATCGGAAACCAAACCACCATGCTTAATGTGGCTGCACGCAGGATATTTAAACAACGATAACTAAGGAGCGGTTTGCATTTTCTGACAGTATAAATCGCCAGTAATGTTGTGATCACGAGTATCAAGGTGACTAACACCACATAGCCCGTGCTACGGGCGATATTGCTGATATGCACATCGACATACCACCAAGGGTAACCATAAAAATAAGATTGTCCCCACCCATAAGCGTAAGCAATAGACCAGCTTAAAATCACCAAAAATGCCATGGAAATGGAAGAGAAAATAAGATTTCCAATATGTTTTAACATCTCAATATCCTTTTGAGTCCCTATGAAAAAAAGAGGGCTTATTTTATGCAAAATTGGCTCATAAATGGTCTAATCAGTCTGTTTTTTTAAGGGAAATTTGGTATAAAAATCCATCACTTCGCTTTTTCTATCGGGAGAATTGCCTTGTGGCGGTGTAAAGTAAACTCACGAGAGTTGAAAACAGGTTATTTAGGCTTGCAGGTTGGCGGCGGCATACCTGAAGCCAAAAATATGTTAGAATCAGCACATTTTGAAACATTACCATCTTTATGTTATGAAAAACGACAAAAAACGCCTCATTATTGCCCTTTCAGGGGCATCAGGTGCCATTTATGCTATTCGATTATTAGAGGTGCTCAAGCCGCTTGAAGACATCGAAACGCACTTGATTATCAGTCATGCCGCCAAGCAAACCATTGCCGCCGAAACCCATTACAGCATTCAAGAGGTGAAAGCACTTTCGGATGTGAATTATGATGTGCGTGATATTGGGGCGGCAATTTCATCAGGATCTTACCGCACTTTAGGCATGATTATTGTGCCCTGTTCCATTAAAACGTTATCGGGCATTGCCCATAGTTATACCGATGATTTGATCACCCGAGCGGCAGATGTGTGCTTAAAAGAACGTAAACCTTTGGTGTTATGTGTGCGTGAAACGCCCTTACATTTAGGGCATCTTCGTTTAATGACACAGGCTGCGGAAATTGGGGCACAAATCACCCCACTGATGCCAGCGTTTTATCATCACCCTAAAACCGTGCAAGACATTGTGGATCAAAGTGTCAACCGCCTTTGCGATCAATTTGAGATTCCCTTAGCACAAGATTTATTCCAGCGTTGGGGTGGGAAAGGGGATTAAACATTAAAAATGCCTGTTTTAGACAGGCAATTTTATTTCGCGAATGGAGAGGGTCATGCCATCAATCATTAGCAATCGACCACACAAGTTCTTACCAATGTTTAACCGCACTTTAATTGCCTCAAGGGCTTGAATCGCACCGACAATGCCCACGATCGGTGCCAACACGCCTGCTTCGACACAGCTTAAGGTATGGTCACCAAACAATTGGCTTAACTGACGATAAGTTGGGGTATTGTCTTCATAAGTGAAAACCGTGACTTGCCCTTCCAAACGAATGGCTGCCCCCGAGACCAAAGGGATTTTACTTTGCTGGCAGAGGTGATCAAGCTGATTACGAATGTCCACATTATCCGTACAATCCAACACCACATCAAAGTGCGGTATGATTTCAGCCAGTTTTTCGTTTGAAAGTTTAGCATTGAGGGTATCGATCTGAATATGCGGATTCAAACGTTGTAAGGACAATTTTGCTGATTCCACTTTAGGCATGCCCAAACGGCTATCATCGTGTAGCACTTGACGTTGTAAATTGGACAGTGAAACCGTATCAAAGTCCAACAGGGTGAGATGTCCCACCCCCGCAGTGGCTAAATATTGGCTCGCTGCACAACCTAAGCCGCCCAACCCCACAATTAGCATTTTGCTTTGTTTCAGGCTTTCTTGCCCGTCAAAGTCCACGGATTTCAGCATAATTTGGCGGTTATAGCGTAATTCTTCTTGGTAACTTAATTCTGTCATATTAGCTCATTAAATGATTAAAGGGCTCAATCGTTACTGTTTCACCCGCTTCCACATTGCCACGTTCAGATTCCAACACAATAAAACAGTTACTTTTCACAAAAGAGCTAAACAAATGTGAACCTTGAAACCCAACAGGTTGCACCTCAATCTGCCCAGCTTGGTTGACCTGATAAACCCCCCGTTGAAAATCTAAACGGCCTGGTGTTTTTTTCATGTGAGTTGCCGCCTTCGCAACGAAACGTTGTGGGGCTTTCCATTGCGTATAACCACTTAATTTGGCAATCACAGGTTGCACTAATTGATAAAAGGTGACTAAAGCAGAAACAGGATTGCCTGGCAAACCACAGAACCATGCCTTGTCTAATCGACCGAAAGCAAAAGGTTTCCCCGGCTTCATCGCAATTTTCCAGAAATTCACTTGACCGATTTTTTCTAAAACAGTTTTGGTGAAATCTGCTTCGCCCACAGACACCCCACCACTGGTGATCACTAAATCTGCCTCTTGTTGAGCTTGAAGAAAGGCTTTTTCAAATGCCTGTTCGTTATCTGGCAACAAACCCAAATCTAACACCTCACAATTCAGTTTTTCTAACAGCAATTGAATAGTAAAACGGTTCGTATCGTAAATTTGCCCTGCTTTTAACGGTTGACCCACAGGCACAAGTTCATCTCCCGTAGACAGCACCGCCACTTTCAAGCGAGGAAATACCTTCACTTTTTCAATGCCCAGTGAAGCCAACAAGGGCAAGGAAACCGCCGTTAATAAACTTCCTTGGCTTAACACAATATCCCCTTGTTTGACATCGTCACCTTTGCACCGAATATGTTGACCCACTTTAAGGGTATCAGGGAAGGTGACCGTGCCATCTTCATTGACGACAACCTCCTCCTGCATCACCACGGCATCCGCCCCTTCTGGCAACATCGCCCCCGTCATGATTCTAATGGCACTTTGTGCTGGCCATTCCCCAGTAAAGGGTGCACCCGCAAAGGCTTTTCCAGCCACAGGCAAGGTTAAATGCTGTTGTAAATCAGCCAATCGCACGGCATAACCGTCCATCGCCGCATTATCAAAAGCAGGCACATGGATTGGGGAAATGATGTCTTCCGCACAAATACGATTGATCGCTTGCGTGAGGGGATAGTGTTCAATGTGTTGATTATCTGGCGTGGGTAACGCCTCGAGCATTTGGGAGAGTGCGTGTTCAAGTGGCAACATAATGGAATCCTTTATTGATTTTAACGTGCCGTATTTTATACCAAAAATACCCGACGATCTCATTTTATTGCGGACATAACAGGCAGATAAGCAGATAAGAAGGAAGAAAAGAGGGAAGAAAAGGGTAGAAAACTTTTTTAAATTTCACCGCACTTTTAAATGGGGAAATATCAGGCTGTCACCTAATGTTCAAGTGTTCCCACCTTACATAAATCAATCCCTTTGGAACAGGGCAATGTCTTTCGACTGATGTAAGCGGAGCAAATACCGCTGAATTTTGGGTCTCAATCCCTTTGGAACAGGGCAATGTCTTTCGACTAATGTTGATCAAAAGCGGTTTAATGCATGAATGTGAAGTCTCAATCCCTTTGGAACAGGGCAATGTCTTTCGACAGGAGATCACATCATGAAACGCACTCAAATCACAGTCTCAATCCCTTTGGAACAGGGCAATGTCTTTCGACCTTTATATTGAGCAGGGATAGAGGCATTTAAAGCTAGTCTCAATCCCTTTGGAACAGGGCAATGTCTTTCGACCGTAACCCCATTATAAGTCCCCCTGATGACATTTAGTCTCAATCCCTTTGGAACAGGGCAATGTCTTTCGACATAACACAGTTGAGTATATTTTCGTTTATACTCAGTCTCAATCCCTTTGGAACAGGGCAATGTCTTTCGACTAGAAGTTCAGTTGGGTACAGAAGAAAAACCTTGGTCTCAATCCCTTTGGAACAGGGCAATGTCTTTCGACGTCGAAGATTTTAGAATGATGCTCGAAAATTTAGTCGTCTCAATCCCTTTGGAACAGGGCAATGTCTTTCGACTACGAAGCCATAAGGATACGGTATATGTTCTCGGTCTCAATCCCTTTGGAACAGGGCAATGTCTTTCGACAGATAAAATTAATTTTTATTATGAGGTGGCTATGTCTCAATCCCTTTGGAACAGGGCAATGTCTTTCGACGAAGTATTGATTAGGACGGATAGCACGGTTTAAGTCTCAATCCCTTTGGAACAGGGCAATGTCTTTCGACAAAAGTCATCGCGAAAGAAGAAATTAACGAGTTTGGTCTCAATCCCTTTGGAACAGGGCAATGTCTTTCGACGTATATAGCAATAAACAAGTTTTAATCTTGATCAGAAGTCTCAATCCCTTTGGAACAGGGCAATGTCTTTCGACCAATGGAGGCTTTATGGCTATTCGTAACCTTTGGGTCTCAATCCCTTTGGAACAGGGCAATGTCTTTCGACACAATCATGAATAAAACGTTACAAGAGAACACTTGTCTCAATCCCTTTGGAACAGGGCAATGTCTTTCGACAAATCATCTTAAGTTACCTTCCATCCAGTTTCTGTGTCTCAATCCCTTTGGAACAGGGCAATGTCTTTCGACAAAAAAATTCAAAATTTAATGCGAAAGAAGTCTCAATCCCTTTGGAACAGGGCAATGTCTTTCGACAAGATTTCCAATATTTAATCATGAGAGAATGGGAGTCTCAATCCCTTTGGAACAGGGCAATGTCTTTCGACTTTAGGTTTGCTTTTCGCATCAGACAAACCAATATCGTCTCAATCCCTTTGGAACAGGGCAATGTCTTTCGACTGCAGAGGGTTGATTTTTCTTTTATATTCAATGTGTTATGGATAGGCTTCCCAATTTTTTTATTGAGGCGAGAAGCTAACTCTTGATTTGAATAAAAAATAACCAATTTAAGCCCTGTTTGTCAGTCAAAGAACGCCGTTATTTTACATGAAATTTT
Source organism: Pasteurella pantherarum (assembly GCF_049670885.1). Lineage (GTDB taxonomy): Bacteria > Pseudomonadota > Gammaproteobacteria > Enterobacterales > Pasteurellaceae > Pasteurella. The sequence goes on from NZ_CP187173.1 coordinate 677,335, forward strand.
TTCTTTCGCCTATGTCTATTTTATTTGTTTTATGGAGATGGATTTCACCCCAACACTTTTCATTCACTCTAGCGATTATTCTCATTTGTACTTTGGCGAGAGTTTGTTAGAATGTGCGGATTATTTATCGGGAGTTTTACATGAACAAGATTTCACCAGAAGCAGAAAAAGTTCGCAATGCATTGTTAAGCAAGGGGATCGAAACCCCAATGATTACCCCAGATCAAGATAAAGATACGCGTCGGGCTGGGATTGAGCAACATATGCGTGAAGTGATGAAACTGATTGGTTTAGATTTGCGTGATGATAGTTTAGAAGAAACGCCAGTACGTTTGGCAAAAATGTTTGTTGATGAGATTTTCAGTGGATTGGATTATGCGAATTTCCCGAAAATTACCAACATTGAAAATCGGATGAAAGTGAGTGAGATGGTGTTGGTTAACGATGTGACCTTAACCAGTACTTGCGAGCATCATTTTGTCACCATTGATGGTATGGTGTCTGTGGCGTATTATCCGAAAAAATGGGTGATTGGTTTGTCTAAGATTAATCGAATTGTGGCATTTTTTGCCCAGCGTCCACAGGTGCAAGAGCGATTAACTGAGCAAATTTTATTGGCATTTCAGACCATTTTGGAAACGGAAGATGTGGCGGTGTATGTGAAAGCCACGCATTTCTGTGTGAAATGTCGTGGTATTAAAGATACGAATAGTTATACGGTGACTTCCGCATTCGGTGGGGTCTTTTTAGATGATCGTGAAACACGTAAAGAGTTTTTGACCTTAATTAATAAGTAATGTGATGAAAACTTTTTAAATATTGACCGCACTTTTCACTTCGTATCACGAAAGCACCTTGAGCGTTTCCAAGGTGCTTTTTGTTTGGGAGGGGTGGTGTTGCTGTCATGATGTGATATTTTATACAATAAAGGTGGAAAATGATTACGTTACCTATTAATACAACAGGAAAAAGACAGGGTTTTATCCTTTGGGATCAATTGGATATTGGGTATAATGTGGCATTTAAATCGCTCAAGTAAAATAGGAACGCGTAGAATGAAATTTATCTCTTTTAATATTAATGGATTGCGTGCAAGACCTCATCAATTAGAGGCGGTGATTGAAAAGTATCAGCCAGATGTTTTAGGTTTACAAGAAATTAAAGTCGCCGATGAGGTGTTTCCTTATGAATTAGTCGAGCACTTGGGCTATCATGTTTTTCACCATGGTCAAAAAGGGCATTATGGTGTGGCATTATTGAGCAAGCAAGCACCGAAAGCGGTGCGTAAAGGCTTTCCAACCGATGCAGAGGATGCTCAAAAACGGATTATTATGGCGGATTTTGAGACAGATTTTGGGTTGTTAACGGTGATTAATGGTTACTTTCCGCAAGGTGAAAGCCGTCAACATGAAACAAAATTTCCTGCGAAACAAAAATTTTATGCCGATTTACAACAGTATTTAGAGCAAGAACACAATGCCGATAATCCGATCATTATTATGGGAGATATGAACATTAGCCCGACTGATTTAGATATTGGTATTGGTGAGGAAAGTCGTAAACGTTGGTTGCGTACGGGAAAATGTTCATTCTTACCTGAAGAAAGAGAATGGATGAATCGTTTATATGGTTATGGTTTGGTGGATACTTTCCGTCATTTGAATCCTGAGGTGAATGATCAATTTTCGTGGTTTGATTATCGTTCGAAAGGGTTTGATGATAATCGTGGTTTACGTATCGATCATATTATGGCAAACCAAGCGTTAGCCGCACGTTGTGTTGATACGGGGATTGCATTCGATATTCGTGCAATGGAGAAACCTTCTGATCATGCACCTGTGTGGGCAGAATTTAAATAAGGCGACAGAATGGAAATCGATAGAAGCTGGCAAACTTACCGTTCAATGGTGAATAATGCGTTGGCGATTTTTTCAATTAATTTAGATATTTTGAAAAAATTTCCTTCGGAAACAATGCATAAGGTGGTGCAATGTGCATTGCCTTATCAGATGGATGAAAATGGCTTGCCTGATTCTCAGCATTACCAAGATTTAATGAACCAAGTCTTTAAAATTTTGGTTCAAGTGGGGGCGTTACCCAGCACCCTTTATGCAGGTCATGTGTTTTCTTTAGGGCATGTACAACTTTATTTTTATTGTCAGAATCCGCAACCTGTGTTGGATGTGTTAAAGCAGTTTGAACAAATTCAGCAAACCTCGGTGCAAGATGATCCTAACTGGGATACTTATTTTGATTTTTTATTGCCTTCTCCGTTAGAAGTTAAAATTAATGCCACAGAAGAAGTGTTAGATATGTTAAGGCAAAGTGGGCGGGATTTAGCCGATACCTTTTTGATTGAACATAATTTTCACTTTGAAGATGAAGACAGTATGTATCGTTTTATGGAACATATGAATTTACAATCTATTGATTTTGTTGCGATTAAATACAGTCATTCGCCGATTATGTTGGAAGAAGATGAACCAATCTATATGGTTAAGATTGAACAAGAGTTAGCCTTAAATACATTGGATATTTTTCAGCATGTGGAGACGTTTGAGCAAATTGCTTCTCAACTGGGTGGAGAATATATGGGTTGGGAATGTGATTCCATTAATCAAGATAAAGGACAGTTAAATTAAAGATTGAGGGTAATGAAGCCCTCAAATTTTTCATAAATAAGAGACAAATTCGTCAATAGGTTGGCTTTTTTTCTCTCGTTCCAGTTTATCATCCGCAGTGCCCATCATCACAAGCCCGATGACTTGGTCTTGTTCTTGGCAATGAAACGCTTTTCTTAATGCCGTGCCATTTACCCATTTCCCAGAGATCCATACATTGGCAAAGCCTTGTGCGTTAGCGGCTAATTGCATGGCATAAGTGGCACAACCTGCGGTTAACATTTGTTCCCACCCTGGCACTTTGGGGATCTCTTTTTTTATTTTAGCCACAACCCCAATGACCATGGGTGCTCGGTAGGCTAAGTTTTCTGCTTTTTTGATCATCTCATCGCCCAGATCAAATTCTTGGACGGTAGATTTTAACAATTCAGCGAAGCGGTCTAATCCTTTTCCTTCAATCACAATAAAATGATACGGCTGTAAACGGCCATGATCGGGGACATTTAATGCCGCTTGTAAAATAGATTCCAGTTGTTGTTGATTAGGGGCAGGGGCTGATAATTTTTTTTCGGAACGACGTGTTGTTAATAATTGTAAGATATCCATAAAATTCTCCGTCTAAGCAAAGTGCGGTCGATTTTAGCATATTTTCTTCGCAAGGTTTTATTGAAACAAAACTTTATGCTATGTTAGCACTATGATTTTCTTTCATGGAATTGAGGTTATATGAATCCAATTTGGGCATTTTTGCGTTTTATTTGGCGAGTCATTAATTTTATTCGTAATTTAGTGATGAATTTGGTGTTTTTATGTTTCGTGTTGTTGTTAGCGGTGATTGTGGGGCTAGTGGCAAACTCAGGGAAAAGTGGTAAATCCATTTTGGTTGGGGAACAAGGGGCACTTTTATTAAATTTAGACGGTTATCTCGCCGATGAGCGAGCAAGCTCCTCTTGGGAAGAGGTGTTAAAAGAGCTGAATAACCAGCATGTTCCTCGTCAAATTTCCACCTTTGATGTGGTGTATGCCATTAATAGTGCGGAAAATGATGAGCGTATTCAAGGACTTGTTTTAGATTTAAATTTCTTTGAAGGCGGCGATTTACCCGCTTTAAACTATATTGGTCAAGCCATTGCGGATTTTAAACGAAGTAAAAAACCTGTGATTGCCTTTGCGGATAATTATGATCAGTCACAGTATTTTCTCGCCAGTTATGCAGATGAAATTTATTTAAATCCTGTTGGGCAAGTCAGCCTTCATGGCATGAAGCAAGAAAATTTATATTTCAAATCCTTGCTTGATATGTTAGATGTGACCACGCATGTGTTCCGTGTTGGTACCTATAAATCTGCGGTGGAGCCATTTTTACGAGATGATATGTCAGCCGCAGCCAAAGCAGATATGAAACAATGGCTTGATCAAATGTGGTCGAATTATGTGGCGGTAGTGGCAGAAAATCGCCAGATTAAACCTACGGCGGTATTGCCAGATGCGAAAACCTATGTAGAACAATTGCGCGCCTTAAAAGGGGATAGTACAGCCTATACCCAGCAACGTGGTTTGATCACGGAATTTGCCGATCGTTTTGTATTAGATCAAACACTGATGGATCGATTTGGGCAGAAAGCATCTGGGGAGTTGAAAGCCATTTTCTTTGATGATTATTTAGCGGCGTTGCCAGATCGTCTAGTAAGCAATGAGAAAAATAAAATTGCTGTGGTGAATGTAGAAGGCGTGATTATTGATGGTGAAAGTTTTGATGGCGAAGTTGGCGGAGATACGATTGCCCGATTATTACGTAAAGCCCAAGAAGATGATGATGTCAAAGCCGTGGTATTGCGTGTGAATAGTCCAGGTGGCAGTGCGTTTGCTTCCGAAATTATTCGCCAAGAAATACTGCATTTACGTGAAGCGGGTAAACCTGTGATTGCTTCCATGGGGGGCATGGCGGCATCAGGTGGGTATTGGATTGCCAGTGCAGCAGACTACATTGTGGCAGATAAAAACACCATTACAGGTTCAATTGGTATTTTTGCGATTTTACCAAGTTTTGAGAAAACCATTAAAAAAGTGGGGATCTCGGCTGATGGGGTGTCAACTTCACCATTAAGTGAGCTTTCACCTTTTAGTCCATTATCTAAGGAATTGAACGATATTTTCCAATTAGAAATTGAATATGGCTATGACAAATTTATTTCTGTTGTTGCACAAGGGCGTGATCTGAATCCAAACGAGGTGGAAAAAGTTGCACAAGGAAAAATTTGGTTAGGGCAAGAAGCCATTAAACATAATTTAGTAGATCAACTCGGTGATTTTGATGATGCCATTGATATTGCTGAAAGTGCGGTGAATGAGCAGCTAGGATCAGAAAATAAGATTAAATCATTCGGTGTGGAATGGATGACGGATACTGACGATAGTTTGTGGGGGCAGGTCATGCATGATTTAAAATACACTTCGCAAGTGTTGATTCAATCTCATGTGGCTAAAATTTTTGCCTTACCACCACAATATCAACAAGTAAAACGCCAGTTAGGGGTGTTAACGCATCGCAATGATCCGAAGGGACATTATGTGTATTGTTTAAATTGTGGGACGATTAAATAATTTTTATTAACCTATTGCGGTTATTTCAGCGAAATGGGAGTAATCGCAATTTTTTTATTTTACATTGTGGGAGAAGTAATATGAACTCTATGAACTCATTGAAACAAGTGTTATCGATTGCCTTGATGGCCTGTGCTGTGGTTGGAACGGCTAATGCGAGTGTTCGCACAGAAATGAACCAAATGAAAGGTGCTGTCTCGGCATTAACTCAAGCGGATGATGTGGCGAGTTTTGAAAAAGCAGCACAAGAATTACGAGCGTTAGCACAACAAGCGGGCGAAAAACAACCATCAAGCATTGATAATGCGGAAGATTTCAAAGGTTATCAGGCAGGGATGCAAGAATTTATTACTGTTCTTGATGATGCCACGAAACAAGCCCAATCAGGTGATTTAGAGGGGGCGAAAGCAACCTCGAAAAAATTATTTGATTTAAGAAATGTGTATCATAAAAAATACAAATAACCATGGAGATAAGAAAATAGCCTGTTTAAAACAGGCTATTTTTATAAAATTTTTTTAAAACCTACCGCACTTTGATGGGTTAATCGTCTTCTTGTTTGCTAGGTTTAATGGCAAGTAAATTACAATTTAGACGGTTAATGACATGTTCTGCGGTATTACCAAGAAAGGCAGCAGAAAGCCCCGTACGTCCGATGGTGCCTAAAACCACCAGTTCCGCTTCTAATTCTTTCGCCACTTCTGGAATAACTTCCTCAGGGAAACCTTCTCGTACATGTGTGTGATCTTCATCAATACCAAATTGTTGGCGAAGTGCTTTCATATTAATTAAATATTGCCCACGAATATTCCTTTCGTATTCACCGCTACTAAATTCAGGTAAATCAATCGCCATATTAATTGGTGTTGGTGGATAAGCCGTAACGAGATGCACATTACCCCGTTCTAAATTAGACGCCAGATCAATCCCCAATGACACCAATTCTTGGTTGAAAATGCTGTGATTTTCTTCTTCGTCATTTGCCACATTGACGGCAACTAAAATGCGTCTTTGGTGTTTCCAGTCGGCATCTCTGACCATTAATAAGGGGGCTGGACATTTGCGTAGAAGCTGCCAATCCATCGGGGTAAAGATCAGTGACGTGATACTTTCTTCTTCTTTGGTGTATTTCACCACTAGATCATATTGATTTTTTTCTACTTCATTGGTGATCGCTTCTGCTTCATTGCTATGCCAAACTGCGAGTGGCTGAAAATCAATGTTAGGAGAGGCGTATTTGTCTAAATAAGGCTGGATAAATTGAGTACGTTGTGCAATTACACCGCGGTGCATTTCTTCTCGTTCTTCAGAAGAGAGGAAGGCGGACATTTCATAGGAAAGATCATAGACTGCTAAAAAAACGGTAATTTTGACTTTTTGCTCGCTTTTTTGCTCATGGACTAAACGTACGGCTCTTGCCAACGCATATTGTTTTTCGTTTTCGGGGTTGAGAACAACCAATATATTGTTAAATTTCATAACCACCTCCATTACTGATTTATCCTTATAGGATAGAGAAGATTGTTTCAAATGACAAGGGACGTTTTTGAAAACTAAAAAAGGCAATCTAATGATTGCCTTACGAAACAGAATTTAGATCCCCATACGGATATTGGTTTTGGTGGTGCCTGAGAGTTCGATTAACTCCCCCATATTATTGATGGTGATGTATTTTCCTTGCACGGAAAGAATGCCCATTTTTTGTAAACGACCGAGTAAACGGCTGATGGTTTCCACCGTGAGACCAAGATAGTTACCAATATCACCCCGTGTCATGGTTAGACGAAATTCCCGTGGTGAAAAACCACGTGCAGAATAACGACGGGAAAGATTATAAATAAATGCGGCTAACCGTTCTTCCGCATTCATTTTGGAGAGCAACAAAATCATTTCTTGATCATTTTTAATTTCATTACTCATTAAACGCATAATTTGTTGACGAAGCTTGGGCATTTTCCCCGATAAATCATCGAGAATATCAAAGGGAATTTCACAGACCATTGAGGTTTCAAGGGCTTGAGCAAAACTAGGATGTTGCATATTCATGATGGCATCAAAGCCAACTAAATCGCCCGGTAATTGGAATGAGGTGATTTGTTCTTCGCCCGTCTCGCTAATGGTGTAGGTTTTGATGGTACCTGAACGAATCGCATAAAGCGATGTAAGAGGATCGCCCGCTTTGAATAGAACTTGGGATTTCTGTATTGGTTTTTTACGTTCAATGATATTATCAAGTTGAGCTAATTCATGTTCATTGAGAGTAAAAGGGATACAGAGTTGGCTAATACTGCAATCCTGACAGTGAATTGCACAACCACCAGATTGGATTTTGCGTCCAATTTTAGTGTCCATTGCGAAAACTTTCATTTAATCCTCTGGTAATTCGAGAAAATAGGGTAAAATTGATCTATCTCAAATAATACCATTAAATGTTAAATTTAAGAAGTCTTTTAAATAGACGGGAAAGGAATAAAAAATGGCCGCAGAAAAATTGACCAAAAAGCGATTAATCCAAATTTTGGTGATGTTATGTATTTTGATCTTTCTCTTTTTTTACCGCACTTATACTTATTAATCAAAGGGATAAAGGACGCCAAACGACGTCCTTTTGCGGATATGGGGGAGCAAATTATGCGTTTGTGTTTGCTAATTCACCGAGGTCTTTATCAATTAAGAACAGGCCTTTTCCATCCGCACCGAGTAAATTGAGCTTGTCTAAAATACCACTGAAAAGTTTCTCTTCTTCGTGTTGTTCTGCTACATACCATTGTAAGAAATTAAAGGCAGAGTAGTCTTTTTCTTCAAAGGTTTTACCCACTAATTCATTGATTTTTTCCGTGATCAGTTTTTCGTGGCGATAGGTAATTTCTAACACCTCTTTTAATGATCCGTATTGATGTGCAGGGGCTTCAATTTCACGAATGATTGCCAATGCACCAGTTTCATTTAAATAAGTAAATAATTTACGCATGTGTTGCATTTCTTCTGCCGCATGAGCAGCTAAAAATTTTGCTGTACCGTTGAATCCATTTTGCTCACACCACGCACTCATTTGTAAATATAAATTTGAAGAATAAAATTCTAAATTCATTTGATCATTTAAGAGATTAACCACACTTTGCGATAACATAATATTGCTCCTTTAATTATAAAACGGCGAGATCACGATCAATGAAGTAAAGTGAACGACCATCTTCACCGAGTAACTGGAATTTATCTAAAATGCTATTAAACAACATTTCTTCTTCGTGCTGTTCTGCCACATACCATTGTAAGAAATTGAAGGTTGAATAATCTTTATTTGCAAAGGTGACTTCAACTAATTCATTAATTTTTGAGGTAACGAATTTTTCGTGTTCTAAAATAATTTCGAAAATTTCTTTTAAAGACGTGTAATCATTTTTCGGGGCTTCGATTTTGCCTAATAATGGCATACCACTGGTTTCACTCACATAAGTAAATAATTTGTGCATATGTTCCATTTCTTCATCCGCATGGCGTAATAAAAACGCTGCCGCCCCTTGATAGCCGTGATGTGCACACCATGCACTCATTTGTAGATAGACATTGGAAGAATAAAATTCTAAATTGATTTGTTCATTGAGTTTGTCTGAAATATTTTTATTCAGCATAACTAACTCCTTAGTTGGAATGTTAAGAAATCGTAAAGAATAGATTGATATTTAACCTATAACTGGGGGTGATTGTATAGATGTTATTGAGAATAGGCAAGTAGAATTCGCATTATTTTAAATATAACTCTTTAATTTTTAAGATAATTTTAACAAAAACTATTCTCATTTAGATGAGCTAATTGAAATGAATTCTCACTTCTTACTCCATCTCCAATATTAACAATTAGAAAACAAGGACATAGCAAAATCCCTAATTAAAGTGCGGTTTATTTTGGAAAAGTTTTGAATGAGAAAAATTCATTGATTTTTTCATTGAAGTCTGTGAATGTTTGGTGTAACTTAATCATTACAACAATGTAATGTATTATTTACAGTTTATGTTTTACATTTGAAAGACTAAGGAAAGAAAATGAATAAAGACAGCATTCACAACGTCAACATCGTGGGTGAGAAAGTATTAATTACACCAAAAGAATTGAAAGAAAAACTCCCATTGCCTCACACACTTCGTCAGCAAATTGAACAATCTCGCCGTGATATTGCCAATATCATTCATAAAAAAGATCCACGTTTATTGGTTGTGATTGGGCCTTGTTCTATTCATGATCCTGTTGCAGCATTAGAATATGCACAGCGTTTGAAAGCCTTATCTGATGAACTACAAGAAACGTTGTATATTGTGATGCGGGTGTATTTTGAAAAACCTCGAACCACGGTAGGATGGAAAGGGTTAATTAATGATCCAAACCTTGATGGCACCTTTGATGTGGAAAAGGGCTTACATATTTCTCGTCAGCTCTTATTACAGCTTGCGGAAATTGGGTTACCTTTAGCCACGGAAGCACTGGATCCTATTACGCCACAATATATTGCAGATTTATTTAGTTGGTCGGCAATTGGGGCAAGAACAACAGAATCACAAACGCACCGTGAAATGTCATCAGGTTTGTCGATGGCAGTGGGCTTTAAAAACGGTACAGATGGCAGTTTATCCACGGCGATTAATGCCATGAAAGCCGCCTCTATGGGACATAGTTTTATTGGCATTAACCAGCAAGGGCAGGTCAACCTTCTACACACAGCAGGCAACCCTGATGGGCATGTGATTCTGCGAGGGGGAAAAGCACCGAATTACCAAACGGAATTTGTTCAACAATGTGAACAAGAGTTGGTTAAGGCTGGATTAGAAAGTGCGATTATGATCGATTGCAGTCATGGAAATTCGAATAAAGATTATCGTCGTCAACCTGCCGTAGCGGAAGATGTGTTACAGCAAATTGTTGATGGCAATCAGTCGATTATTGGGGTAATGCTAGAAAGTCATCTGTTTGCCGGCAATCAAAGTGCCGAACAGCCTTTTGCCGAGATGAAATATGGTGTATCAATTACAGATGCGTGTATTGATTGGGAAACCTCAGATCGATTATTACGTCAAATGGACAATCAGTTAAAAAACAGAAACGCTCAGCATTAAAAGGACCGAGTCATGGATGCATTAGCAGAATTAAGAGAAAACATTGATCGCACAGATCGTGAATTATTGCAACTTATTGCCAAACGTTTGGACTTAGTGAAGCAAGTCGGTGAGGTAAAACACCAGCATGGTTTACCCATTTATGTGCCAGAACGAGAAGCCAGTATGTTACAAGCTCGCCGAGCTGATGCGGCACAATTGGGGATTTCAGGGGATCTGATTGAAGATGTGTTACGCCGTTTGATGCGAGAATCTTATGCCCGAGAAAATCAATTTGGCTTTAAAACTGTAAATCATGCTATCAAAAAAATCGTTATTGTGGGGGGCGGTGGCAAATTAGGGGGGCTATTTGCACGTTATCTCAGATTGTCAGGCTATCAGGTTGAGATTTTAGAACGAGATGATTGGGAAAAGGCAGAGGTGATTTTGCAAGGGGCAGATGTGGTGATCGTGTCTGTGCCCATTGCTCAAACTTTGGCGACCATTGAGCGGTTATCGCCTTATTTAACAGAAAATATGCTCCTCACGGATTTAACCTCCATTAAACGTGCCCCCCTCGAAAAAATGTTAGCCGTGCATAAAGGGGCGGTATTAGGATTGCACCCCATGTTCGGATCAGACATCGCCAGCATGGCAAAGCAAGTGATTGTCCGTTGTGATGGCCGTTTTCCAGAACGTTACGAGTGGCTATTGGCACAAATGCAAATTTGGGGAAGTCAAATTTATCAAGTCGATGCCCATGAACATGATCAAAGCATGACCTATATTCAAGCACTTAGACATTTTTCCACCTTTGCAAACGGGCTACATTTATCCAAACAGCCAGTGAACTTGACTCAGCTTTTGGCGTTATCCTCGCCGATTTATCGTTTAGAGCTAGTGATGATTGGTCGTTTGTTTGCCCAAGACCCAGAATTGTATGCCGATATTATTGCGGATAAGCCAGAAAATTTGGCGATTATTGAGAGCTTAAAAAATACGTATCAGGAAAGTTTACAATTTTTCTTAGATAAAGATAAATCAGGTTTTATCAATTGCTTTAATCAGGTAAAAGCATGGTTTGGTGATTATTCTGATCAATTCTTAAAAGAAAGTAGGCAGTTACTGCAACAAGCAAATGATTGCCGTCATATCAATGAATAAAAACGCAATAACAATCAGATTTTACTCATTTTTTGGCATGAAAAAAGAATATCCTCTTTGAGGCAATCTGTGTATAATTAATCTTCATTTTTTACATGAGAGTGGGGATTATGAGCCAATTCTTTTATATTCACCCTGATAATCCACAAGTGAGATTGATTAATCAATCTATTGAAATCTTACAAAAAGGCGGGGTGATTGTCTATCCAACGGATTCGGGTTATGCCTTAGGTTGCATGATAGGTGATAAACACGCAATGGATCGCATTGTTCGGATTCGTCAGTTACCAGAAGATCATAATTTCACATTAGTTTGTAGTGATCTGTCTGAGCTATCGACTTATTCTTTAGTGAATAACACTGCCTATCGTTTAATTAAAAACAATACGCCTGGGCGATATACCTTTATTTTAACTGCAACGAAAGAATTACCACGTCGTTTGATGACGTCAAAACGTAAAACCATTGGTATTCGCGTTCCCGATAATCAAATTGCTTTGGATTTATTGAAAGCCTTGGGTGAACCCATACTCTCTTGTTCATTAATGTTACCAGGAGAAGAACACATTACCCAATCTGATCCTGAGGAAATTCGAGATCGTTTAGAACGCCAAGTTGATTTGATTATTCATGGGGGATATCTCGGTCAAGAACCTACTACAGTGGTGGATTTAACCGAAGACACGCCAGTGATTTTACGTGAGGGCAGTGGTTCAATTACACCATTTATTTAATATAGACGCTTGGGAAAGCGACAAAGAGGAAATATGAGAGCAACGAAGACAAATTCTCGTCAAAATCGACCGCACTTTGAAAAGAAACAAAGTGGAAACACCATTACACACAAGACAACAAAAGTGACAACTACGGTCAATGCAGAAAAAAGCCCTGTTAAAACGGCAGTGAAAAAGCCTCAGGTTGAAGGGGAAAAGCTACAAAAAGTATTAGCCAGAGCAGGACAAGGTTCTCGCCGTGAAATTGAAGCCATGATTGCCGCTAACCGTGTGAGTGTGGACGGTAAACTGGCAACTTTAGGTGACCGTATTGATGTGAAGTCAGGTGTTAAGATCCGAATTGACGGGCATGTTGTGAATTTGATGCACGCACAAAAAGAGGTTTGTCGTGTATTAATGTATTACAAACCAGAAGGCGAGCTTTGCACAAGGCATGATCCCGAGGGACGAGCAACGGTTTTCGATCGTTTACCTCGTTTAACGGGGTCTCGTTGGATTGCGGTAGGTCGTTTAGATATTAATACCTCAGGCTTATTATTGTTTACCACTGATGGTGAGTTAGCAAACCGTTTAATGCACCCAAGCCGTGAAGTTGAGCGGGAATACTCTGTGCGAGTTTTTGGTCAAGTGGATGATGCTATGATCCACCGATTGAAAAAAGGTGTGCAATTAGAAGACGGGCCAGCCAATTTCAAAGAAATTAAGTTTGCCGGAGGAGTGGGCATCAATCAATGGTTTGATGTGACCTTAATGGAAGGGCGTAATCGAGAGGTTCGCCGTTTATGGGAATCTCAAGGGGTGCAAGTCAGCCGTTTGATCCGCACACGTTATGGCAATATTTCATTAATGAAATCGTTACCACGAGGTGGTTGGGAAGAAATGGATTTAACCCAAGTGAATTATTTAAGGGATCTTGTTGGGTTACCCCCTGAAGTGGAAACAAAACTGGATGTCACCAAACCACGTCGTCGGGCAAAAACCAATCAAATTCGTAAAGCCGTTAAACGTTATACGGAGCTAAGTAAGCGTTATAAGAAATAATTTTCTACTTTCGCTGTATGCAAATATGTAAAAGGGAGCAGAATATGAAAATCCAGCAGTTACGCTATATTGTTGAAATTGTGAATCAAAATTTAAATGTGACCGAAGCAGCCAATGCACTTTACACTTCCCAACCAGGAATTAGTAAACAGGTTCGTTTATTAGAAGATGAACTCGGACTCGAAATTTTTGAACGCAACGGAAAACATATTAAATCAGTTACCCCTGCTGGAAAGAAGATTATTTCCATCGCCCGAGAATTGCTAGTTAAAACACAAAGTATCAAAGCGGTTGCCAATGAATATACGCAACCTAACCATGGCGTGTTACGTATTGCCACAACCAACACGCAAGCACGCTATATGTTACCGCCTGTGATTGAACGTTTTTCTAAGCAATATCCCGATGTGAGTTTACATATTCACCAAGGATCACCAACACAAATTTATGATGCCTTATTGTCGGGTGAAGTGGATCTTGCTATTACCACAGAAGCACAATATCTTTTCGATGATGTGGTTTTATTGCCTTGTTATAAATGGAATCGTTCTGTTATTGTGAAACCCGATCATCCCTTAGCGAGTTGTCAACATTTAACCATTGAGGAACTCGGTCAATATCCCTTAGTGACTTATACTTTTGGTTTTACAGGGGTATCTGATTTAGATTATGCCTTTAACAGTGCAGGTATTCTGCCTAATATTGTCTTCACGGCAACGGATGCGGATGTGATAAAAACCTATGTTCGTTTAGGATTAGGTGTAGGAATTATGGCGGCAATGGCACATACGAAAGATGATAAAGATTTACTTTCGATTAATGCGGATCATCTCTTTAATTCCAGTACGGTGCAAATTGCATTTAAACATAGCACGTTCTTACGTAATTATATGTATGATTTTATTCAATATTTTTCACCTCATTTAACTCGACAATTGGTCGAGAAAGCCGAGGGGTTACGTGATAATGCCGCAGTAAAAAAATTATTCGAAGGTATTGAGCTAGAGACTCGTTAAACCTTAAGACATCATAGAACATTAAATACTCAGTTTACCTGAGTATTTTTATGTCTAAAAACTTTTTCAAAATCCACCGCACTTCATCCACCATTCCGCAATCTTGTTAAAATCAGATCTAATAAGCTAGCTATTAGTGTGTTAAGAGTGATTGGGAATTGCGTTTCTACTAAAACAGAATAGAAAGATAGGAACAACGTAAACATTATTTGTTAAATGGGGAGCGTAATTACCATGTTATTCGCTGAGCCCAGCGTTTGTTTCATGTTTAAAATATGTCAAAAAAAGACCGCACTTTGGGGGATTCAAAGTGCGGTGTGTTTTTATCTTTGTTTGTTGATTATTGTGTCGCTTGGATTGCTGTTAATGCAATGGTGTACACAATATCATCAACCAATGCACCACGAGATAAGTCGTTCACTGGTTTACGCATACCTTGTAGCATTGGTCCAATAGACACGAGGTCTGCAGAGCGTTGTACCGCTTTATAAGTGGTATTACCCGTATTCAAGTCTGGGAAGATGAAGACGGTTGCTTTACCTGCAACTGGAGAGTTTGGTGCTTTTGAACGTGCCACATCTTCCATAACGGCAGCGTCATATTGTAATGGGCCGTCAATAACGAGGTCTGGACGTTTTTCTTGTGCAATGCGAGTTGCTTCTTTAACTTTTTCAACATCCGCACCACTACCAGAAGTACCCGTTGAGTAAGAAATCATCGCCACTTTCGGTTCAATACCAAAGGCTTTAGCGGAATCTGCCGATTGAATAGCAATTTCTGCTAATTGTTCTGCGGTTGGATCTGGATTAACGGCACAGTCTCCGTAGACTAACACTTGATCTGGTAACAACATAAAGAAGACAGATGACACAATGGAGCTACCCGGTGCGGTTTTGATAATTTGCATCGGTGGGCGAATAGTGTTTGCGGTGGTATGAACTGCCCCAGACACTAAGCCGTCAACTTCATTGGCTTCTAACATCATGGTGCCTAAGACCACATTATCTTCTAATTGCTCACGAGCAGAATCTTCTGTCATACCTTTGTTTTTACGTAATTCAACGAGACGGTCGACATAGTTTTCACGTACAGTCACAGGATCCACAATGGTGATGCCTTTGCCTAATTGAACACCTTGTGCTTCAGCCACACGCATCACTGATTCTGGATTGGCTAATAACACACATTCTGCAATGCCACGTTCTGCACAAAGTGCAGCCGCTTTTACAGTTCGAGGTTCATCACCTTCTGGTAATACAATGCGTTTTTTAGCTTGGCGAGCAAGTTCTGTTAATTGGAAGCGGAAGGCTGGTGGGGATAAACGACGTAAACGAGAAGACGCTGCCACTAAGGAATCAATGAATTGGCTATCAATTTGTTCGCTGACATAATGTTTGATTTTCTCAATACGCTCTTTGTCATCAACTGGCACTTCTAAATTGAAACTTTGTAGAGCAAGAGCAGTTTGCCATGTGTTACCTTCAACACGGAAAATAGGTAAGCCTGAACTTTCAATCGCATGTTGGCATAATTTATTAATTTGTGGATCAATTTTGTAGCCACCTGTTAAAAGGACACCTGCAATTTCCACGCCATTCATTGCGGCTAATGATGAGGCAACAATGACATCTGGACGGTCTGCGGAGGTGACTAATAAGCTACCCACACGGAAATGTTCTACCATATTGGTGAGGTTACGTGCACAGAAGGTGATACCACGAATACGACGTTCATTGATTGCCCCTTCATGGATAATGGCTGCACCTAAGTGTTTTGCGAGATCGATTGCACGGGTTGCGATCAATTCGGCACTCCAAGGAATGCAAGCAAGCACTTTGATTGGGCTTCTTTCAAAGAGGTGATAAATTTCAGATGCTTGATTTTGTGTGTGTTGGAAGGAATCAAAAATTTCAGCTAAATCAGGACGAGTACGACCTGAGTCATCAATTGGGGCATTAAATTTGTTGATAACAACACCCAATAAGTTTGGATTATTTTTCCCACCAAGTAGTGAGGCTGCCGCTTCGATACGTTCTTTTAATTTTGCGGGTTTTTCGGTGGCAGGTGCCGCCACTAAGATGATTTCTGCATCAAGTGCTTGAGCAATTTCATAGTTTATGCTGTTTGCATAGCTATGTTTGCGAGTTGGAATTAAGCCTTCAACGATGACAATATCGTTGTTTTTGGTGAGTTGTTGGTGATTTTCAACAATTTTTTCTAAAACTACATTGGATTGGTTTTGACCGATTAAGGATTCCGCAACACTTAACATGAAAGGTTCTGCGGTATCTAATGAAGTGTTAGTACGTACGATAGAGGTGGTACGGTCGATCGTGTCTTCACCAGAGTTTGGTTGAGAAATCGGCTTCATAAAACCGATTTTGGCACCCTTTTGCTCCAATGAATGAATTAAACCTAAGCTAATGCTCGTTAAACCAACACCAGCGCTAATCGGAATAAGGATAATTGTACGGGACATAATAAATCTTAAATCTTGTTAATGGGTTGTTTAAAAAGAAACTGCCGAAGCTTCGGCAGTTTATAATACTTGGTTAGATACAAAGACGAGCTGTATCTTGAGCAATCACTAATTCTTCATTAGTTGGAATCACGATGGCTACTGGTGTGTTCTCAGCACTGATGATCCCTTCATGACCAAAGCGTGCAGCGTGATTTTTTTCGTTATCCACACAATATCCGAAGAGTTTTAAGTGGTTTAAGGTTAATTCACGCACAAGAGAAGAGTTTTCACCGATACCACCCGTAAACACGATAGCATCTAAACGCTCACCAATAACCGCCATGTAAGAGCCAATATATTTGGCTAAACGGTAGCAGAATACATCTAAGGCACGTTTGGCTGCGGCTTCTTTATCGTAGTTATCTTCAGAATAGCGGCAGTCGCTCGTTACTTCTGTTAAACCTAATAATCCTGATTTTTTCGTTAATAACTCATTGATTTTTTCGATGGATAAACCAAGATTGTCGTGAAGGTAAAAAATAATGGCAGGATCAATATCACCAGAACGGGTTCCCATGACTAAACCTTCTAATGGTGTTAAACCCATTGAAGTATCAATACATTGACCATGACGTACAGCGGCGATTGATGCACCATTGCCTAAATGGCAAGTAATCACATTCACTTTATCTGTTGGGATATTTAAACGTTGTGCAGCTTGTTGGCTAACGTAATAATGGCTTGTACCATGTGCACCATAACGACGCACACCGTGTTCTTTGTATAAAGAATAAGGAAGAGCGTATAAATAAGCTTCTTCAGGCATGGTTTGATGGAATGCGGTATCAAAAACAGCCACGTTTTTCTCTTTTAAATGAGGGAACATTTTAAAGGCTTCTTCAATACCGATTAAGTGTGCAGGGTTGTGTAATGGTGCGAATTGAACGGCATCTTTAATACCTTGAACCACTTCATCTGTAATGACCACGGAAGAGGTGAATTTTTCGCCACCATGGACAATACGATGACCGATTGCAACAATTTCATCTTTTAATGATGGATCTAATGGGAAAATATTATTCACAATAAAGTTAAGTGCTTCGCTATGTGCTGCACCAGCACCTAAATCAGCGTTTCCTTTTTCGCCATGTAGTTTCCATTTAATACGAGCGTCCTCTAAATGAAAGGCTTCTGCTAAACCAGACAATTTTTCTTCGCCAGTTTGAGGGTCTAAAATAGAAAATTTTAATGAAGAACTACCACAGTTTAAGATTAGGACTAATTTTTGAGACATAAGAGACCTATTAATTTTATTTTAAGTTAAAAGAACTTACTTGAACATTTCTTGAACAAATAAGCAGATGAAAATCTGGTTGCCATAGGATACACCTTTCCCGCAATAAAATAAATTCACAAAAAGTCAAAAATGCGACTTTCATCAAAAAATTTATGAAAGTTTAAACATTTCTTATAACGCTAACCGAGTTAAGAAGAATAAAAGCTGAAGATTTAAGCGAGTTATGCTATTTTACGTTCTCCGATTATTGGATTGATAACGATACACATGCATTTTTTTTCCATTCTGAAACAAGGCCAACGTTATTTGAAAACCTGGCCATTAGAAAGTAAATTAGGGATCATCTTTCCCGAAAACCGAATCATTAAAACCACCTGTTTTGCTCAAAAGTTTATGCCTTTTGTGGCAGTTTTTGTCATTGTTTGGCAACAATGGTTTGCCAAATATGATATGAATGCACTGGCTATTGCGGTGATGACCGCTCTTTTTGCCTTATTGTTACCTATCCAAGGAATTTATTGGCTTGGCAAGCGTGCGAGTACCCCCCTCCCGCCTGAAAGTTGTGCATGGTTTAATCGGATTTGTACGCAATTAAGACAAGTGAATGAATCGGTTCCAGTGGTGCAAGATAAACCGACTTATCAACATCTCGCCGAGGTATTGAAAAAAGCACAACGTAAATTAGATCGTCAGTTTTGGCAGGAATTGTAAAACCCGTTGACTGTCGGTTTATGCTTCCGTGATGTGAAACGGGTTTTCACATCTTTTATTCAACTTTCTTGAATTTTTCGCTACGCAAACGTTTTCTTTTTTTGTTAGAATAGCACAGTAAAAATTCATATACTCTTAGAGAGAGACTCATGATTGATTACATTATCATCGCCATTATCGGCTTTTCTATTTTAATCAGTGTATTAAGAGGATTTGTTCGAGAAGTGATGTCCTTAGTCAGCTGGATCTTAGCATTTTTCGTGGCAAGCCACTTTTATCCTTATCTAGCGAATTATTTAACCCAAATTGAATCACCTTATATACGCAATGGAAGTGCCATTGCTTTGCTTTTTATTGCCACCCTAATTGTGGGGGCAATAGTGAACTATACAATAGGGCAATTGGTTGATAAAACAGGGTTAAGTGGTACAGATCGTGTGTTAGGTGCCTGTTTTGGCTTATTAAGAGGTGTATTAATTGTTGCAGCGTTACTTTTCTTTGTCGATAACTTTACAAACTTTAGCCAAAGTGAATGGTGGAAAGAATCAAAATTAATCCCGCACTTTGGCTTTATTGTTGAATGGTTTTTTCAGCAGATTAAAGCAAATTCTAGTTTTTTAAATTCAACTTTAACTTAAATAGGGGATCAACACGAATGTGTGGTATTGTCGGTATTGTTAGTCAAACACCAGTAAATCAATCAATCTATGATGCATTAACCTTGTTACAGCACCGTGGGCAAGATGCAGCTGGTATTGTTACTGTAGATGATGAAAATCGATTTCGTTTGCGTAAAGCAAATGGGTTAGTAAGCGATGTGTTTCATCAAGTACATATGTTACGTTTACAAGGCAATGCGGGCATTGGGCACGTTCGTTATCCTACTGCAGGAAGTTCTAGTGTTTCGGAAGCCCAGCCTTTTTATGTTAACTCCCCTTATGGTCTGACTTTAGTACATAATGGCAATTTAACAAATTCTGCTGATTTAAAAGAAAAACTGTTTAGTCTTGCACGTCGTCACGTGAACACCAATTCAGACTCTGAATTATTACTGAACATTCTGGCCAATCATCTTGATCAATTCAAAAAATACCAATTAGATGCGGAAGATATTTTTACCGCTGTTAAGCAAACTCATAAAGATATTCGTGGTGCTTATGCCTGTGTGGCAATGATTATTGGACACGGCATGGTGGCATTTCGTGATCCGCATGGTATCCGCCCTTTGGTTTTAGGTAAACGCGAAGAAAATGGCCATGTTGATTATATGTTTGCTTCCGAAAGTATTGCGTTAGATACCGTAGGTTTTGAATTTGTACGGGATATCAAGCCTGGCGAAGCCGTGTATGTGACCTTTGATGGACAACTTTATGCCAAACAATGTGCTGAAAATCCAACGTTAACGCCATGTATTTTTGAATATGTGTATTTTGCACGCCCAGACTCTTGTATTGACGGTGTGTCTGTTTATGCGGCACGCATGCATATGGGACAACGTTTAGGTGAAAAAATTGCTCGTGAATGGCAAGATGTTGATGATATTGATGTTGTCATCCCAATTCCTGAAACGTCAAATGATATTGCATTACGTATTGCCCGTGTATTAAATAAACCCTATCGCCAAGGCTTTGTAAAAAATCGTTATGTTGGACGTACGTTCATTATGCCTGGGCAAGCACAGCGAGTGAGTTCAGTCAGACGCAAACTCAACACTATCGCTTCTGAATTTAAAGATAGAAACGTGTTATTAGTGGATGATTCCATCGTCCGTGGTACAACTTCAGAACAAATTGTCGATATGGCAAGAGCAGCAGGGGCGAAGAAAATTTATTTTGCTTCTGCGGCACCTGAAATTCGTTATCCAAATGTGTATGGTATTGATATGCCAACGAAAAACGAATTAATTGCTTATGGTCGTGATGTAGATGAAATTGCCAAATTAATTGGTGTAGATAAATTGATTTTCCAAGATCTTGATGCTTTAACAGGATCCGTCCAACAAGAAAATCCAGCTATTCAAGATTTTGATTGCTCCGTATTTACAGGCATTTATGTGACAGGGGACATCACACCAAGTTACCTTGATAGCATTGCAGAGCAGCGTAGTGACAGTGCTAAACGTAAGCGTGAAAAAGACGCCACCAATTTAGAAATGCACAACGAAAGATAGTGTTATCAACATCACTTCATTATCAACCTCAACAAAGCCTAATTCCGTTAGGCTTTGTTTTTTAATCCAGTTCCAAAACTTTTCCAAAATCCACCGCACTTATCACCGCTATTCAGCAAGCTGGCTCAAAAATCAGACTATGTTATTATTTCGTTAAGTTTAGTAATCAATGATACAGAACATATTTTTGCCAAAATTTTAAGGTGGAGAAGGAAATGTGTTTGCGAAAATCGTTGTTCCAAATCTTTAACATTAAAGTAGCTCTCCTTGTATTAAGGAAGCGAGTTAAGACCTAAATCTATTATATTTACCGAGATGGTGTAAAATATTCGATGAATTATTTTTAAATTGAACAAGCCGAATGATGAATAATGCAGAAGAAGTATTATTTTTTTTGATGAGATGTTATCTTGGAAGAAAGATAGTTATAGATATATAAAAGAGAATGGCTTTAATGATGATGTTAACAATAAACTGCTTTCAACATTGAAAGTATCTTTAAGTCAATTTTGTACAGAAAAAATCATAAAATCCGCCTCAGTTAAATGTTTGGAGATACCTAAATATGATAAGACATTTCTTCAATGAGAAAAGATAGAACAAATTAATAAAATAAAATGTTATTCTTTATAAAAGAATTGAATAGATCCGCAAAGTTTATATAAATATACCTTGATTTATAAAAATAATTCATGGTTAATTGGTAAAAAAAGAATGGTATGTTGAATATGAGAAAAAATGGGAAAAGCATTATATTTAATCACATGGTTAGATGCAGTAAGCTGTCGGAATACTATAGAAAGCCATTGGGAGGAAAAGTCGCCAGAAATGAGGAAATTAGATGCCTAACTCTAATATGATTATTTAGAATATGTGTTTATAAATTGTTCTCACAGAGCAAGATGGAGATGTTTATTTATCACCTTTAAAATAGGAAGATAGTATGTTACTAGATGAACATGAATTACATGAATATGTACAGAAAATTGAAAATGCAAATTTACTTGAAGATATAGATCAAGAAAAAGCATTAAAAATATATATAGATTTATGGAATGACTTACCTGAACCCAAAAATAAACAACCCGAACAAATCTCAAATTGGATTATTGATTGTATTTTTGGAGTCTATTGTGATTTGAAACAATTTCGCCCAGCTAAGGTTTGGGCAATTAAAGGGCTCGATAATGATACGGCAGAAACTGGTTCTTATGAATATTTTCAAATGGGTAGAGTGTGTTATGAATTAAATGAATTTGATGATGCAATGAAATATTTTGATATTGCTTATCAACGCGGGAAAAAACGAGCTTTCCAAGAATTTGATAAAAAATATTGGGCTTTTTATTCTGAAAATAAAAAATAATGTATAAGAGCATGTGTTTCTAAACGTTGCTTAATTTTTCTAATATCAACAGTAAGTGTTCATTTCCTTTTTCACTTTTATAAGCTGTAAATTTTTTATCGACACTGACAGCTTGGTTTATTTCTAAACACTTTTTCAAAATCCACCGTACGCTTACGTTTTCTCATAAAAAAACGTTGCAAAAAAGACCGCACTTTTTCTTGTGATGCCTTTATTTAGAGGGGAAATAAAGATGCCCAGTGATGGTGAGTCAACTGGGCATGTGTATGATTAGGGTGGTTAGTTATTTCTCAATGTGGATTTTTCCTTCCTTCGCACTGTATGCTTTAAGTGAACGATCATACATACTTTCCGCATAAATAGCTGGAATTTGATAAGTACCTGCATTCGTTGCTTTTAAGTAGTAAACGAAGGTGCTTAACTCGGATGTGACATCGCCGTAGCTGACTATGCGATCTTCCCGTAATTCGTGATGTGTAATATGCCAGAAATCATCACCTTCTTCTTCCGTGTCAGATTGCCACTGCACTTCAAAGCCTGCAGGGTAAAGGTCGGTCACAATCACATCAGGGAGAAAATCTTGTGAAACTGACCGCACTTTGACAGTCACTTTAATCACATCACCGAGTTTGACTTTACTGATTGGTTTTCCTGCTTTATCTGTATAAGTGCGGTGAATTTCTAAGCCATTAGAGAAAGCTTTTTCAGGCACTTGTTGAGGATAACCTTGTTGGCTCAAGGCGAACCATGCCGCTTGTTCACTTTGATTTGCAAAGGTGATTTCCCCTTGATCGGCATGGATTTCCGCTAAGTGGAATATTCCTTTATTTTCGCCAATTGGTTGGTTAGCCAGCTTAATGTTTAATTTTTCAACCGCACCTTTTTGTTGTTCGCCATAAGCATCTAAGGCTAATAGCACCATTGCCGAAGACAGGGTGTTATAGCGTTGTGCATTTAAATCTTGCATGATACGGTCAAGCACTGTGTCGCTCACATTCGCTAAATGCTGTGGGAAATGACGAGCAATGACATATAGCATACTGCTATCTTGAATGAGTGGATCGCTGTAATCTGCATATTGCCATTGTACGTTGCGAGGTTGGTTAAGCTGTTTCATGCTGAATTGAATTAACTGTTCAGCTTGTTGATCTTGCTTGAGCAGTTTATAGGTTGCAGCTAACCAACTTGCTGTTGTGTCTTGTTGCCAATCTTCCGCATTGAAGTGATTGTCTAGCATCGTGCGAATAGATGATAAGGCATTGGATGGCACTTGACCTAAACGGGCGAGCAAATAAGCGGAATAAGCACGTTGACGGAGATTGCTTAAGGAATCGCCTTCTTTAGGTTGGCTGTTTTCTTCTAATGCCATCATACTTTTATGGAATAGACCATCTTGAACAAACCAAGCTTTTGGCAAGGTTGCTTGACGTTCTTGTGCTTCAATTAAGAAATGATTGACATAAGCGGTTAAGAATGGATTACCACTCTCCAGATTATTCCATACGCCATAGTGACCAAATTCATCTTGGCGACTTGGCAATTGTGCAAGCAGTTTATTGAGCGTGCGTTGGATATTGTCAGCATCTGCCGCATGGAATAGGGCCTCATGAGAGAGTGACAAGCTTTGTAATAAAGGTTGGTAGGTTTTGTTTTGGCTCAATAACAAGCTTGGGAACGCCGCACTGATCATTTGCTCGGTACAATAATTGTCATACTGAGTTAAGTAAGTGGAAATCCCTTGTGCGAGTACGAGCGGTAACGGTGAAAACAAGGCTTGTTGTTGACGATGTTGTGGGAACAAGGTCATTGGTAAGTCTTGTGTCAGGGTTTTACCTGCACCCACTCGCCCAATTTGGGTAACAAACTGTTTTGGTAGAGTAGGACGAACGGCAATATTAACATGACGTACCACCGTGGCAGTTTGTTGCTGTTCGTTTTGGTATGTGGCGGTAATTTTCACCTTGGCTGCGCCTAGGGTGTCTGTCGCTTTCAAACCAAAATTCAACATGGCTTCGGACATTGGGGCAATCTCCACGGTTTTTTCCGCTTGTTCCTCAATGCGAAGTTGAGGATCTGCATGCAATTTCACATTCACTTTTTGGCTAGTTTGGGTGTTATTGGCAATCACCACATTCATTTCAGATTGATCTGATGGCGTTAAAGTGAGTGGGGCATTAGGTGAAAGAATGAGATCACTTCGCACAGTGGTTTGAGTTTCCGCTTTTCCGACATGGCTGCCATTTTCACTGATTGCAAGTGCCATAACTTTTAAATTGCCATTAAAACTTTCTGGTACAGGATATTGCACACTGGTTTCACCATTCACCTCAATGATATCAGACCAATACGCCACAGGTTTATCCGCTTTACGTTTGAAAGGGTTGGTATTTGCCATGGCAAGTCTTGCGGCTAGCGACATTTCCTCATCGGTATCTCCCCCTGTTTGGGCAAACTGCATGATTTTGTTAAATTCAGGCAAGATCAAATCTAAAATTTGTAAGGTTTTTACTTGCAATGCCATTTTTGGGAAGAAATATTTGAGCGGATCGCCAAATTGATAGTTGGCGACTTGTAAAATCCCTTCATTCACTGCATACACAATGGCTTTCGTTGGACGATCACTTTGTAGAGTAAATGTGGCAGTTTCGCCCGATTTGATCATCTTCGGTGCCGTGAGTTTGAGTGCTAAACGATGATTATCCACGTTGACACTAAACGGGGCGACAGCATAACTCAGTGGGCTAGAGAAAATATCTTCTGAGTGGATATCTCGTGAGAATTGCACATTAATATAGCCACTGCCTTCAAAGTTTGCTGGCAATGTAATCCGTTGTACTGAACTGTTGGTATTGGATTTAAACCATTTGTAAGCATAAACACGATCCCGTTCAATGGTGATGAGACCGCTTCCTGTATAAGGTGCTTGGATTGCAACTTCGATTTCTTCATTTGGTTGGAATTGTTTTTTATTTAAACGCAATTTCAATTCGCTGTTTTTATCCATGGACACGGCAAGATTTTTATTGCCCACCACGGAATAGTAAATGCGATTGACTTCTTGATCGTTTTCATCCGTTAGCACTAAAACAAAGTCACCAGCTTTTTGTGTGTTGAGTTTAAAATCTAAGCCTGTTTGTGCTAATTGAATCGGCGTTTGTTCCACTTCCGTTTCGACTAATTGGGATTCGTATTTATAAGCACCAGATTGTTGCTGGGTTAACACCGAAACATATTCACGCTGCATCAAGGTGGCTTTTAATTTATCCGCTGCAATGGCGTTCAATGTTGGGTTAATTGCCAACAAATGCACGGTTTCTTCACTGTTTGGTTTTAAATAGGCTAAATCATGTTGGGATTTATAGCCTAATAACCAAGGTTGAGCCGAAACCATCACCGATTTCACGGTCGAAACAGAGCGTCCGCTGTCTGCCTCAAAACCATCAACGGTGAAGTAGAGCATTTGTGTGGTGTTTTGGGCGTAATGACTTAAATCAAGTGGATATTGCACTCGACCTTGCGAATCCGTTTGTTTACTTTCCAATTCTGTTTCATACAAAATCGCAGATTGATTACGTTGATTATCAAAGAAATGATAATCTGGATATTGGCTAAATTTAGGGAACAAGGAATGTAAAGTTAAATTTGCCCGCACTTCACGATGTTGAGCGGGTGTGCCAAATAAATTGGTGAGATCAACTGTTGCCACTAAATCTGCGGGTGAAATCCAACCATTGACGTGCGGTTGATTGAAGGATGCACGAATTTTTAAGGTATCTGGTTGGAATTCTTGCACTTGGAAGGTGCTTGAGCCAATTTGAATGTCATTTTGTTCTTCACCAATAAACACTTCCGCATACCATTCCCCCGTTTCTGCATTATCTGGCAAGGTAAAGGAAACCGCATTTAGACCACTTTTATCTACACGAAGTATCTTATCTAAGAAGGTTTGTCCACTTGGTGAGCTGATTTGAAATTGTAACGGCACTTTATCTAAGGTCGATTTCCAATCAAGGGATTTGGTTAAAATCCCAATATGCACGTTTTCGCTAGGGCGATAAATACCCCGATCGTTGAATACATAGGCTTTTAGGCTGGCATCATCATGCTGGTTCATGACACCATCAATATCAAAACGTGAGTAGTCTAACACTCGCTCGGCTTGCTTAATCGGTAAGAAAGAGAATTGCTCACCACGAGAAACAAGATACATCACTGGGGAGTGGGCTTTCGTGTATTTTTCCAAGCTACCAAAAGTCACAACCCCGTCTTCGTTTGATAATCCGTTTTCGATGATCGCACCGTTACGGCTAATGACAGAAACCGTTGCCCCTTCAATGGGCTGACCTGATTGAATGGATTGCACGAAAATCATTTGCGAGCCATCAACGGCTTTTTTGGCAATAATGCCCAGATCACTCACCACCACAAGGCGGTAATCGTTGTATTGATTTAATCCATCATTACGCCAGTCATACTGGTGTGAGGTATCCACAAATTCATTGTTGTCTGGTCGGTCATCAAAGCCTGAGACTTTCACCCAATAAACCCCACTTGAGTTACTTTTTGATGAAGGAAGGGCATTGGCTAAATCTACGCTAAAGTAGCTGGCTTCTTGTGGTTTTTTATGGCGAATTTGATAAACCTGATTATGAAAACGTGCTAGGTTATCGAATTTTAATTCACCTAAATTAGGATTTTGAAAATCCCCTTCGTTTAAGGCTGCGATATGGCGTAATTGCTCAGGCTGAATTTCACCAATATCTAACTGTACTTTTTTAAAGTTACGGGCAGTGAACGTTAAACGTTTATCCCCCAAGGTGGATAACAATGATCCTTTCCCGACAAACCCGACATATTTCGGATAATCAGGTGCACACACCACATTGCCCACTGGATTTTGGAATTGGTAGCCCCCCATGGCTGAAATTTGGTTAGTCATGTACAGATACAAACAGCGTTGAGCAGGAATATCCACGCGGAAATTTTGCACATTGTGATACGGTGTGGTAGTAGGAATCAGTTGGAATGAAACTTCTTGAGCTTGCTTAAGAATCTCTTGTGTGACTTGATTAAATTGCCAAGTTTTTTGCTGATTAGGATTCAATTCTGGCAATAAGAAGGCACGTAAATGATCTTGAATGTCTTTACCTTTTACCCCATGGTTAAATTGCAACCGCAAAATTTGTTCCGCCAAATTTTTTTCATTGTTGACTACGTTGATATGGCTGTGAAAGGAAAGGCTAAATTTAGTTGGCACGGCAACTTGACTAACTAAATCCTCTTTTAGGGCATTTTTGCCTAAAAGTGCGGTGATATTTTTTTGAATTTTGGTTTCAATCCATTGATTGTTGGTGGCGGCTAAATTGACGCTGTCAGACAGAATCCATGCCCCTAAATCATGATCGTCATAACGTACTTTAAATGTTAAAGGGGAAATGACATGTTGTGTATTATCTTGGTTTTTACGAATTAAATTAACTTGAATCCCTTTCTCAAAGGTTTCACGTGCGACAGGGTGGGTAAAGGTGACATGCACGATAGCGTGCCGAATATGTGCTTGATTAGGATCTTGGTGGAAATTCGCCTCATGAATTTGTGCATTGAAATCAGGCGTTTTGATGCGTTGTGTCTCTTTTAAGGCTTGGACATAATGTTGTTTCGGGTTCAAAATTTTTTGGTCGATTTTGACTTGATATTCTTGTCCCGCTGGCCAGTCTTGTTCAGGTTTAAAGGTGAGTATGCTGTCTGTATTCCAAAACCATTTTCCCTTGATCTCGGGGGTGATGGTCAGACCTTGTGTGATTTCTGTATTGACGGCGGTAATAGGGGCGGCAGGCCCAGAGAAACTGATCACTAAAGGATAAACCTCTTTATTACTGCCTTCATAATTTGTGATTTCTAATGGATTAATGGTAAAGCCAATCGCATTCGCATCATCTTGTTTGTTATCCCAACAACCCGATAGGGTAAAAATCAAGGCAAATAGCGATAAAAGGGAAAAAAAGTATCGTTTATGCATGGCCAAGCTCCTTGAGAAAAGAATTTTTTTCATTCTACTGAAATGCATATGAGCGGGCAATCTTTATTGTATGTATTTTGCACAACGTATTGTAATTAATTGCTAAATAAACAGATGAGTTTTCAGTTGAAATATGATAAAACTATCCATCTTAGTTTTAACCCATTGAGGAGAAAAAAATGTCATTACAAAATATTATTGAAGCTGCATTTGAAAAACGTGCAGAAATTACCCCAAAAACGGTGGACGCACAAACACGTGCAGCGATTGAAGAAGCGATCGAAGGTTTAGATAGCGGTAAATATCGTGTCGCAGAAAAAATTGATGGTCAATGGGTAACGCATCAATGGTTGAAAAAAGCCGTATTGCTCTCATTCCGTATTCATGACAATGAATTTGTTGCGGGTGCGGAAACCAATTATTACGATAAAGTCCCAATGAAATTTGCCGATTATGATGCACAACGTTTCCAAAAAGAAGGTTTCCGTGTTGTGCCTCCAGCGGCAGTGCGTAAAGGGGCATATATTGCGAAAAATACCGTGTTAATGCCTTCTTATGTCAATATTGGTGCTCGTGTTGATGAAGGCACAATGGTGGATACTTGGGCAACCGTGGGGTCTTGTGCCCAAATTGGTAAAAATGTACATTTATCTGGTGGGGTTGGCATTGGTGGCGTGTTAGAGCCAGTCCAAGCAAATCCAACTATTATTGAAGATAACTGTTTTATCGGTGCACGTTCTGAAATCGTTGAAGGTGTGATTGTGGAAGAAGGCTCCGTGATCTCAATGGGCGTATTCATTGGTCAATCCACAAAAATTTACGATCGTGAAACAGGTGAAGTGTTCTACGGACGTGTACCTGCGGGATCTGTGGTGGTGTCAGGTAGCCTGCCTTCAAAATGTGGTAAATACAGCCTATATTGTGCAGTGATTGTGAAAAAAGTTGATGCCAAAACCTTAGGTAAAGTGGGCATCAATGAATTATTACGTACGATTGATGAATAATGTATAAATCGGTCAGTGTTAAACGCCTTTGTCGCTATCAAAATTGACCGTTTTTATTTCACATTCTGTATTAATTGAGATCGCACGGGTGTTCGCCCCGTGCGATTTTTTTGTCCATGAAACAGCCCCGTGAATATTGGCTAGAAAGGGCGGTAAGCACAAAAGTGCGGTCAATTTTCAAAACGTTTTCACGATGAGCAGATATGAAAGGCGTGTTACACATATTTCCCTTCATGGCATAAAAAAGAATGCCCTGTGTAAAAACAGGGCGTGTTTAGGGTTATTTTTTCTTCGCCAGCATGGTGACAAATTTCATTTTGATACGGTTTCCGTTTTCATCCGTTTTATGGAGTTCCCCCATTTCTTCGTTGTATTTCACTAGCTCCCAGTCTTGGTAGTACTGTTTTAATTCCCCTTCTTTAAAGGTAAAGGAAAAAGGCATTGGACAAGGAAAATCTTGGGTGGACATGGCAGAAACAATCAAGTTATACCCACCTGAATGGGTGTGTTCTTGCATATTTTTAATGATCGCAGGAATACGTTCTGCATCTAAAAACATAAACACCACCGTAGAAAGGATAAAATCATAATATTCTTGAATGTTAGCACTATTAATATCGTAAAGTGCGGTCTGAATATTCAGATGTTCTTTTTCTGCGGTGTCTTTTAGAAATCTTAGGCTATCTTCTTTGTGATCCCACGCAGTAACCTCGTAACCTAACAAACTTAAAAAGAGTGCATTTCGTCCCTGTCCAGAACCTAGGTCTAACACCTTGCATGGTGTTAACCTTTCAACGGCGTATTTGACTTCAGAATGGGGAGGCGTCATGTTGTATTTTTTGCTGAAGTAATCTTCTTTTTTGCAATGAAATTCAAGATAGCATTCTAAATCATCAGTGAGCGGTTCGACTTTGTGCCAAAGCTCATGTTCTACGAACGGGGTTGGCGTATCTGGTGTGAAAATGTGTTCACGCAAGATTTCCCCTTCTTCGGTTAATTCATAAAATTTAAGTTTACCTTTGAGAATGGTCATTTTTCCCCATGTGCCAACCTTAGTATTATGTTTCTCTTGGAACATTTGAGGTAAGCTACGGGCTGTCCAAACGGGCATTCTTTTATAACAAATGAATTCGTTTTTCATAATTTCCCCTTATTTTTTGATAATAGTTGACTCCAATAGTAGGATAAGAAAAATGCGTTGCGATTGCAAACCCAATTTGGGTTATATTTTGTACATTATTCGGCATTGAGCCTTAGAATTGAAATAATTGTAAATATCGTTTGCTTTATCTGTGGTTAAGTGTTCTAATACAGCCTTGCTAGACCCGTCTTTATATAAGTTAGTTAGTACAGTTCTTCCTCATTTACAAGCGTCAAATTTGTTACTTGAAAAGCACTTTTACTCATCTTCATTATTTAAGTAACAGTTATTAGCACCAACGCTTGATTCAAGCATTATTTTAAATTTATTACACATAAGGAAGACAATATGTCTAAATTAACTGGTTCAGTAAAATGGTTCAACTCTGACAAAGGTTTCGGTTTCATCACGCCAACAGATGGTGGCAAAGATTTATTTGTTCACTTTTCAGGTATCATTGGTTCAAATTACAGAACCTTAAACGAAGGTGACCGTGTAGAGTACACTGTACAAGATTCACAACGTGGTCCTTCTGCCATTGATGTACAAGTGATCTAATTCGTTTGAGGAAAATACGTTAACGTTCATTCAACGTTAAACGGATTTCATTAAAGACTAAGCCCTGTATTTGCAGGGCTTAGTCTTTTTTATTTTTGGGGAAAGGAGAAAGAGAGACTGTTGCGAAGAAAGCGGGTTAAATATTCATTTGTTGGAATAAATTCAGTCTGTCTGGCACCAAATAAACCTGTTCATTGAGTTGATATTGGGCTTGCAAATAAGCCGCTTTCGTGAGAATGACCTCAATAGGTTGCTCACTTTGTGGGCTTTCAATTTCAATGCGTACCACAAAACCAATGGCATTGATATGGCTGATCTTGCCAGTGGCGAGGGCATTTTCCTTATCTCGTGACAGGGTGAGCTCATAAGGGCGGATATAGGCGGTGGCAGATTGATTTTCCACGGGGGCAGTCACATTTGCCTGTGTGATGTGATGAGCAAATTCGCCCACCACCAATTTTCCTTGATCAATATGCCCATTAAACACGTTCACATCACCCACAAATTGCGTCACAAAAGGGGTTTGTGGGGCGTGATAAATGCCATTAGGATTGTCTATTTGTTCGATCTGTCCTTGATTCATCACCACAATACGATCGGAAACATCTAAGGCTTCATCTTGATCGTGCGTGACAAAAATGCTGGTCACATTGAGTTCTTGGTGTAAATCCCGCAGCCAACGGCGTAACTCTTTGCGTACTTGGGCATCCAGTGCACCAAAAGGTTCGTCGAGCAACAAGACTTTCGGTTGAACCGCCAAGGATCTTGCCAAGGCGATACGTTGACGTTGTCCCCCAGAAAGTTGGTTTGGATAACGGTGAGCAAGGTGTGCAAGCTTAACCAGTTGTAAAAGTGCGGTCACTTTTTCACGAATTTCTTCTGATGAGGGGCGTTCTTTGCGAGGTTTGACTTGCAAGCCAAATGCCACATTGTCAAATACTGTCATATTTTGGAACAACGCATAATGCTGAAAGACAAAGCCGACCCCTCGATCTTTGGCGGATAAATGGGTGACATCACGATCCTCAAAGAAAATACGACCACTGTCAGCAAATTCTAAGCCAGCAATAATGCGTAGCAAGGTGGTTTTACCACAACCGCTTGGGCCTAAGAGAGAAGTCAATTGTTTTGGGTGAAATTGTAAATTAATGTTTTGTAAGGCGTGGAAACGGCCAAAATACTTTTGTAAATTTTCGATTCTAATCGACATGATTGTTCCCCACTAACACTGTCTATCATGTTGTTTTTGTTATATTTACTGGCTTTGAGCGAGGTTGACTTTTCGCTGTTGTAGCCAGTTAACCACATTTTGTAAGCCTAAGGTGAAAATGGCGAGCAATGCCAACAAACTTGCACAGGCAAACGCCGCAATAAATTGATATTCGTTATAGGTAATTTCCACATAAAGCGGAATGGTATTTGTTAAGCCACGAATATGCCCTGATACCACACTCACCGCCCCGAATTCTCCCATTGCCCGAGCATTGCTTAACATCACCCCATAAAGTAATGCCCATTTAATTTTAGGGAAGGTCACTTTCCAGAATAATGTCCACGTATTGGCACCCAAAATGAGTGCGGCTTGTTCTTCTGTGTTGCCCTGAGCCATCATCGTTGGAATCAGGGATTTCACAATCAGGGGAAAGGTCACAAACAAGGTGACAATCACAATACTTGGCACGGCAAACACAATACGAAATCCGTGATCAATAAACCATTTCCCCACCAAGCCATCTAAGCCGAATAAGAGTAAAAACATCAAGCCCACCACCACAGGGGAAATGGAAAAAGGCAAGTCTAGCAAGGCAGTTAACACGGCTTTCCCTTTAAAATTAAAATAAGCAAGGCTCCACGCCATCACCACGCCAATAAAAATATTAATCGGCAAGACAATCAGGGCGACTTTGATACTTAACCAAATGGCACTTAAAGCTTCTTCATCACGGATCGATTGAATAAATAATGCGATACCTTGTTCAAAGGCATAATAAAAAACCGTGATGAGCGGGGCGAGTAAAATCAGGGTGAAGAATGCCAATCCAATTGTAATCAATGTCCATTTTGACCAAGCAGCCGTGTTTTTCATTTATTTCACCTGTGTCATTTTTTTACTGAGTTGCCATTGCAATGTGTTAATTAGAAAAATCAAGATAAAGGAAATGAGGATCATCAACAGTGCCACCACCGAAGCGCCTTGCACGTCGTAAAGATCTAATTTCGACATAATAATCAGCGGGGCAATTTCAGACACTAAGGGCACATTGCCTGCAATAAAAATCACTGAACCGTATTCGCCCAATGAGCGTGCAAACCCCATACCTGCACCGCCAATCATGGCTGGCAACAAGGCTGGAATAATCACACGTCTGAGGGTAACCCATTTACTTGCACCGAGAATGCTTGCCGCTTCTTCATAGCTGGGATCAAAGCTTTCAAGCACAGGTTGAATAGCACGCACCACAAACGGCAAGCTAACAAAAATCAAAGCCACCGTAATGCCACTCGGGGTGTAGGCAATATGAATGCCCACTTTTTCCAATACCCCACCAATTAATCCCGTTGGGGCATACAGTGAGGCAAGGGCAATGCCAGCCACCGCTGTGGGTAAAGCAAAGGGCAAATCAATGAGTGCATTCACCATATTTCGTCCCCAAAACTGGTAACGTACCAAAATCCAAGCGAGCAAAAAGCCAAAAACCAGATTAATGACCGTAGCAAGTAATGCCATTTTGAAGGACAACAAGATAGACGCTACCACCCGTTCACTACTGATAATTGCCCAAATATCCGCCCCTTTTAGCTGTAATGCGGTCGCCACTAATAAGGCAAGCGGCAACAAAATCATTGACACTAACCACAACAAGGTGAGGGTGATACCACGCTTAAAAAAAGGTAAAACCGTTCGCATAGTGTTGATA
Source organism: Pasteurella pantherarum (assembly GCF_049670885.1). GTDB lineage: Bacteria > Pseudomonadota > Gammaproteobacteria > Enterobacterales > Pasteurellaceae > Pasteurella. The sequence continues at coordinate 711,248 of NZ_CP187173.1, forward strand.
CTCCTATAAAACTCACTAAAAAATAACCGCACTTTTTTTGGAATGCAAAGAACAAAATTTTACTTGTTATAACAAAAATGAATATTTGAAAGTTTTGCTTTGTTATCAAAATTCATTTTAGTTATAAGAAATTCAGTTTTGTCATTTTTGAATTGATGAATTTTGTTTTATAAATTCACTATCAAAATGCACAGCAAAACAGCAACAGCGAAAAATGATGGTTTAGGAGAGCAAAAATGAAGAAAAGTGCGGTGATTTTTCTGGTTGTTTTAGTATCGATCATTGCCTTTATCAATCAGCAAGAAAGCCAGAAAAAAACGGTGTTGCTGAATGTTGCTTATGATGTGATTCGTGATTTTTACAAAGCCTATAACGCCGATTTTCGTCAAGCTCACCCTGATGTGTTGATTTCACAATCTCACGGTGGGGCAAGCAAACAAGCATTAAGTGTTGCCAGCGGATTACCTGCGGATGTGGTCACCTTAACCCAAGCGAATGATATTGACATGTTGGTGAAAAAAGGGTTGGTGGCGGAAAACTGGCAGCAAGCTTTACCCAATCATGCCACGCCCTTTGGATCTGTGATGGTGTTTTTGGTGAAAAAAGGGAATCCCAAACAGATTCGAGATTGGATGGACTTAGTGCGTGATGATGTCAAGGTGATTTTTGCCAATCCGAAAACCTCTGCTAATGGTCGTTTTGCCTATTTATCGGCGTGGGCGTATGCACAACAATTTCAGAATACACAGCAAACTCACGCATTTATGCAGAAATTGTTGGGTAACGTGCCTGTTTTGGAAGCAGGGGCTCGGGCAGCAACCATTTCATTTACACAACGCCAGTTAGGGGATGTGTTAATTGCCCCTGAAAATGAGGCGGCATTGGCAGCACAAGCCCTTGGTGAAGGCAGTTTTAGCGTGGTGTATCCGAGTTTGACGGCATATACCCCCGTTTTTGTGGCAGAAACTCGACATACCAAGGAAAACGACACACAGCAGATTTCACAAGCCTATTTGCAAGGATTGTGGTCGGAACAGGCACAGGAATTAGCGGCAAGACATTATTTTCGACCGACAAATGAAAAAACACTGAACAAATTCACCGCACTTTTTCCGCCAGTAAACAGTTTTGATGTCAATGAAAAATTTGGTGATTGGGCAACCATTAACCAAACCCATTTTGTTGACAACGCCTTATTTGATCAACTTTATATTAAAGCACAAGGGATAAAATGATGAATTATTTTCCATTATTCACCGATTTACACAATCGCCCCGTGCTCGTCGTGGGGGGAGGTGCGGTTGCCGCACGAAAAGTCAGCTTGTTACTCAAAGCCAATGCTGAAGTTCGCATTGTTGCACAAAAACTCAATGCCGAATTGACCGCACTTTGGGCACAAGCACGTATTGTTTGGATTGGCAAAGAATTTCACGCCGATCAAGTGCGGTCCGTTTTTTTTGTGATTGCCGCAACCGATGATGAACAACTCAATCAGCGAGTTTTTGTGGTGGCAGAAAGTCAGCAAAAATTCGTCAATGTGGTGGACGATCAAAAGCATTGTAGCTTTATTTTTCCTTCCATTATTGACCGTAATCCCATTCAAGTCGCCATTTCAAGTGGGGGAACGGCACCTGTTCTGGCTCGTTTATTACGTGAAAAATTAGAAGCCTTATTACCTCAACATTTAGGGGCAATGGCTGAAATCTCGGGTAAATGGCGTCAAAAAGTGAAAAATACCTTAAAAACCGTCACTGAACGTCGTCGTTTTTGGGAAAGTTTGTTTAACGGTCGTTTTGCCCAATTACTCAAAAATCGTCAAACAGAACAAGCCACACAAGAACTGGAATTGCAGTTGCAAGCGGATTATCAAGGGGGATCGGTGAGTCTTGTGGGGGCAGGGCCAGGGGATCCAGGTTTATTAACCCTAAAAGGCTTGCAAGAAATTCAGCAAGCCGATGTGGTGCTGTATGACGCCTTGGTGTCGGAAGAGATTTTAGAGCTTGTTCGCCGTGATGCGGAGCGTATTTTTGTAGGCAAACGGGCGAAAGGTCATCAAGTAGCACAGGAAGACACCAATGCATTGTTGGTGAAATATGCACAACAAGGTAAACGGGTGGTTCGCTTGAAAGGTGGCGATCCTTTTGTGTTTGGACGAGGTGGAGAAGAATTAGATGTACTGGCTGAACAGCACATTCCGTTTTCTGTGGTGCCTGGGATTACTGCCGCCATTGGTGCCACTGCCTATGCAGGGATTCCATTAACCCATCGTGATTATGCACAAAGTGCGGTATTTGTGACAGGGCATCGCAAAGCCGATGCGTCTGATATTGAATGGCAAATGCTGGCTCGTAGTCATCAAACCCTTGTGATCTATATGGGGACACTGAAAGCAAAAGAAATTAGCCAGCGTTTGCAAGAATTTGGCAGAGCCAGTGATACACCGATTGCCGTGATTTCACAAGGCACCCAAGATACGCAAAAAACGCAAATCGGGACCTTAGCACAGTTAGCCGAGATCGCCGAAAATGCCCCAACCCCCGCATTAATTGTGGTAGGCGAAGTGGTGGCATTGCACCACAAACTGGCATGGTTTGGGGAAGATAATGTGGCAAACAAAGGCTCACACTTCACCTTAAATAGCTTACGTGCCGACAGGGTGGCACAGGTTGCACAAGTGGCTTAAGGGGGAAGATGATGATTCAAAAACCAACCTTATGGCAAATTCCACAGCCCACAGAAGCCGATTTTCAGCATTTAAACGAAAAAGAAACCGCACTTATTGAACGTATTCAAACCATTGCGGCGAACCAAAAAAATGCCAAATTTGCCAGCAGTCTTGCGGTGGAAGATATGGTGATTACCGATGTGATTGCCAAAACCAAAGCCAATATTGCGGTGTTTACCCTTGAAACGGGGCGTTTAAATCCGGAAACCTTGGCGTTAGTGGAAAAGGTCAAAAACACCTATCCCGAATTAAAATTGGCGTTATTCCATCCGAATCCCGATGCGGTGGCGAAATATGATAATGAAAAAGGGAAATTTGCCTTTTACGAAAGTGTCGAGCTTCGCCGTGAATGTTGTCACATTTGTAAAATTGATCCCCTTAATCGTGCTTTACAAGATGCAGACTGTTGGTTAACGGGACAACGTCGTGAACAATCTGTCACTCGCACCGCCTTACCTTTCCATGAACAAGATGAAGGTCGTGGCATTGCGAAATACAACCCGATTTTCGATTGGTCTGAAATGGATGTATGGGCGTATATCTTGAAATATCACATTCCTTATAACGAACTGTATAAACAAGGTTACCCGAGCATTGGTTGTGCACCTTGCACTCGCCCCGTGAAAGCCGAAGAAGACATTCGAGCTGGTCGTTGGTGGTGGGAAAACAAAGACAGCAAAGAATGTGGATTACACAAATAAGAAGAAACGAAAAATAAAAAAGTGAACTAACGAATTTCAATATTACGAAGGAAAATCAATATGACAACACAACAGCAAATTGAAACAGGTCATCTCGATTGGTTGGAAGCGGAATCAATCTATATTATTCGTGAAGTGGTGGCTGAATGTAGTAAGCCCGCACTGTTGTTTTCTGGGGGGAAAGATAGTGTCGTCTTACTGGCATTGGCTCGCAAAGCGTTCCAATTAGAAGGACGTGATCTCGTGCTGCCTTTCCCATTAGTCCATATTGATACTGGGCATAATTACCCTGAAGTGATTCAATTTCGTGATGAACAAGTCAAAAAATTAAATGCCAATTTGATTGTGGGACACGTGGAAGATTCCATTAACAAAGGCACCGTTGTGTTACGCAAAGAAACGGATTCACGCAATGCGGCACAAGCGGTGACCTTACTTGAAACCATTGAAGCACAAGGGTTTGATGCCTTAATGGGGGGGGCACGCCGTGATGAGGAAAAAGCCCGTGCGAAAGAACGTATTTTTTCTTTCCGTGATGAATTTGGGCAATGGGATCCTAAAGCACAACGCCCAGAATTATGGTCGCTTTACAACGGGAAATTGCACAAAGGGGAAAATATGCGGGTTTTCCCAATTTCAAACTGGACAGAATTGGATATTTGGCAATATATCGAACGTGAAAAACTGGAATTACCGTCCATTTATTATGCCCATCAACGTGAAGTGGTGGAACGTAACGGCTTGCTTGTGCCTGTTACCCCTTTAACCCCAAAACAGCCTCATGAAGAAAGTACCATTCGTTCAGTACGTTTCCGCACCGTGGGGGATATTAGTTGTACGTGTCCAGTGGCAAGCACGGCAGCTACGCCAAGTGACATTATTAAAGAAACGGCAGTGGCAGACATTTCAGAACGGAGTGCCACTCGAATGGACGATCGTGCCAGTGAGGCGGCAATGGAACAGCGTAAAAAACAAGGCTATTTTTAGGCTGTTTATGACTGCCTTTGTTTCAAAAGCAAAGCAACAAATCAGAGAACAAGTACCGCATTGGCGTGCTAGCAACACAGGCGGATAAGAAATACCGCTCGAAAGAAGGATGATAAAATGAGCAAGATTAACCAATATGCCCCACTTCGTTTCATTACTGCAGGCAGTGTAGATGATGGCAAAAGCACCTTAATTGGTCGTTTACTGTATGACAGCAAAGCCCTGTTAAGTGATCAATTATTGAATTTAGATAAATCGAAAAATAATGGTGAAGTCATTGATTTTTCTATTTTAACTGATGGGTTAGAAGCCGAACGTGAGCAAGGCATCACCATTGATGTGGCATATCGTTATTTTTCGACGGCAAAACGTAAATTTATTATTGCCGATACCCCAGGACACGAACAATATACCCGTAATATGGTGACAGGGGCATCCACAGCACATGCCGCCATTGTCTTAATTGATGCGTCACAATTAGATTTCAACCAAGATGAAGTCGCATTATTACCACAAACGAAACGACATTCTGCGATCCTCAAACATTTGCGTTGTCCACATATCATTGTCGCCATTAATAAAATGGATCTTCTTGATTTTGATGAACAAAAATTTAACGCCATTCGTGCCGCCTATCGCAAACTGGCGACACAACTTGGCTTAGAAGACGTGCAATTTGTGCCAGTTTCCGCCTTACAAGGGGATAATATTGTGCATAAAAGTGACCGCACTTTATGGTATCAAGGCGAGCCTTTACTCAGCATTTTGGAACATTTACCTACAGACGATAATCAATCCGAACAAGCACAGGATTTCCATTTCCCCGTGCAGTTTGTATTGCGTTTAGATCAGGATAAAGCCGATGATTTTCGAGGTTATCAAGGACGGATTGAATCTGGTGAAATTCGGGTTGGAACCAAAGTGCGTATTGAACCAACGGGGCTAGAAAGCACGGTGACAGAAATTTATTCACCGAATGGGCTGGTTCAATATGCCAGCGTGGGGGAACAAGTCACCCTTCGTCTTGCTGATGATATTGATATTTCTCGTGGGGATACCTTGCTAGCAGCCAATTCGCCAACTGTTTCTCGTAAAGGATTCACCGCAACCATTTGTTGGTTTGACAAGCTTGCCTTAAACCCTGCTCGTAAATATTTGTTGAAACAAGGCACTCAAACGGTATTTGCCAAGGTGAGTGAAATTAAACAAATTCTTGATTTAAAAACTTTGCTTAATGATAGCGAAGCCGAACAAGTCAAAATGAATGATATTGCCCAAATCGAGTTCAATTTACAAAAACCGATCACGGCGACCACTTATGCACAAAACAAAGCAACAGGTGCTTTTATTTTGATTGATGAAGCGACTTATCACACCGTGGCAGGTGGAATGATTTTAGACAGCTAGGCTGTTTCACGGATTTTTGCTTTGTACAAGCACCTTTTAAGCATATTCATGCACGGCATTTGAAATTAAAAAACATCATTGTGGGGAAAATAACAATATGTCAACTACAACATTACCTTTAAGTCCTGAAGCATTGCAATTGCTATCAGGCTTAACGCAAACCCAATTGGCATGGCTTTCGGGCTATGCATGGGCAAAATCACAAAATGGGGCTGAAAGTGCGGTCGGTTTGACGGCAGTTTCTGCGGCAAGTTCTGCGGTCGTAGAGCCATTAAAAGTCACGGTGCTGTCAGGTTCGCAAACGGGCAATGCAAAAGGCGTTGCCGATCAGGTGGCGGAACGTTTAAAAGCCGAAGGGATTCATGTGGTTCGTACCGAACTCAAGGATTATAAAGCAAAAAACATTGCCGATGAAAAACTGCTGTTGTTAGTCACCTCAACTCAGGGTGAAGGCGAACCGCCTGAAGAAGGGGTGGTGTTGTTTAAGTTATTAAACGGGAAAAAAGCCCCTAAATTAGATCAACTGGCATTTTCAGTGTTGGGCTTAGGGGACAGTTCTTATCCGAATTTTTGCCAAGCAGGAAAAGATTTTGATCAACGTTTAAGCGAATTAGGGGGCAAACGATTATTAGATGTTGCCCTTGCAGATTTAGATTTCAGTGCCACAGCAAATAAATGGGTCGATGATATTGTGGCGATCCTGAAAGAAAAAGCCGCCAGTGCGGTAGTCAATACCGCATCTGCCCAAGCAACAACAGCAACGGTTGCCAATGCCCCTTCAAAATACAATAAAGAAAATCCGTTTGCTGCTAGCTTAATCACGAATCAACGTTTAACCGACAAACAAGCAGAAAAAGATGTTCGTCATTTAGAATTTGATTTGTCAGGTTCAGGGTTGCAATACCAAGCTGGTGATGTATTAGGTGTGTATTTTGAAAATGACCCCGAGTTAGTCGCAGAAATTTTAGCGGCTGTTGGGGTGAATGCGGATGAGACTATCGAGCTGAATGGAAAACGTCTATCCGTTTCTACCGCACTTCAAACAGAATTAGAACTGACACAAAACACTCCCGCTTTTGTTAAAGCTTATGCGGCATTCGCAAATCAAGACGCATTGAATGCCATTGTGGCGGAAAGTGAGCAATTAGCCCATTTTGTCGCCACCACACCGATTGTTGATGTGTTTAATGCCTATCCAAGCTCATTAACAGCAACCCAATTAGTCAGTTTATTCCGACCTATTACGCCACGTTTATACTCTATCTCATCCAGTGCCGCAGAAGTGGGAGAAGAAGTGCATTTAAGTGTTGGGGTGGTACGTTATGAACATCAAGGCAAAGTGCGTTCAGGTGGGGCATCAAGCTACTTGGCGGATCGGGTGGAAGAAGATGGCAAAGTCCGTGTCTTTGTTGAACATAATGATAATTTCCGTTTACCGCAAGACCCAAGCAAGCCGATTATTATGATCGGTTCTGGTACAGGGGTTGCCCCATTCCGTGCTTTTGTACAGCAACGTGCCGCCGATCAAGCCGAAGGGAAAAACTGGTTGATTTTCGGTAATCAACATTTTGCACTGGATTTCTTATACCAAACCGAATGGCAACAGTTTGCCAAAGACGGCTTCTTACACAAATACAGCTTTGCGTGGTCAAGAGATCAAGCGGAAAAAATCTATGTACAAGATAAGATCCGTGAAAATGCGGCAGAAATCTGGCAATGGATTCAAGAGGGTGCACATTTGTATGTTTGCGGTGATGCCTCCAGAATGGCAAAAGATGTGGATAAAGCGTTACTGGATGTCATCGCCACACAAGGCAACTTCACCCCAGATGATGCTGAAGAATATTTAGACCATTTACGTGAAGAAAAACGTTACCAGCGTGATGTGTACTAAGTCTATTTGTTACTTTCTTTGCATTGCCAAAGAAAGTAACCAAAGAAGGGCGTAATAGGTTGGGATTTAAGCCGTTTTTTTAGAAAAGGAAATAAGAGCTAGAGAGGTTTTTTAAATAATTGGCTCAAAGAAAAGAATAAGGGCAAATATGGGGATTCTGGAGAAGGGGATCATTGGTTTGTTAGATTTTTTACAGAGTGAAGTGCGGTTAAAAATTGAGGTGTTTTAACCGTGTTTATTCAAGACATCGGAGTGATATATGACAGAGAAAATTCAAAAAGGCTTAGAATGGAAAGCGTTGCCACTTTCTGATAATGAACGCTTGAAAGAGGAAAGTAACTTCCTGCGTGGCACCATTTTAGAGGATTTAGAAGATGGTTTAACTGGTGGGTTTAAAGGGGATAATTTCCAACTTATTCGCTTCCACGGTATGTATGAACAAGATGATCGTGATATTCGAGCAGAACGATTAGAGCAAAAACTTGAGCCGCATAAATTTATGTTATTGCGTTGCCGTTTGCCTGGGGGGATTATTAAGCCCTATCAATGGATTGAAATTGATAAATTTGCACGGGAAAACAGCTATTATCGCTCAATTCGTTTAACCAACCGCCAAACCTTCCAATATCACGGTGTGCCTAAAACGAAATTGCAGGATATGCATCGCTTATTGCATCGCATTGGTTTAGATTCCATTGCCACCGCATCGGATATGAACCGTAATGTACTTTGTACTTCAAATCCTATTGAAAGCGAGCTTCACCAAGAAGCCTATGAATGGGCGAAGAAAATTTCTGAGCATTTATTACCTCGTACAAATGGCTATGTGGATGTGTGGATTGATGGCAAAAAATCCCTCAGTTCAGAAAGCTTTTTAGGGCAAGAAAATGAACCGATTTTAGGTAAAACCTATTTACCTCGAAAATATAAAACCACCGTGTCTATTCCACCACTCAATGATGTGGATGTGTTCGGTAATGATATGAACTTTGTGGCTATTACTGACGAACAGGGAAAATTAGCTGGCTTTAATGTGCTAGTGGGGGGCGGCTTGTCCATGGAACATGGCAATACCACCACTTATCCGCACGTTGCCTTAGAGCTTGGTTATATTCCTACGGAACAGGTGTTGAGTGCCGCCGAAGCCATTGTGACGACACAGCGTGATTTCGGTAATCGTGCAGATCGTAAACACGCACGCACACGTTATACGATTCAAGCGATGGGATTAGACGGATTTAAAGCCGAAGTGGAACGTCGCATGTGCTTCCCATTTGAAGCCACCCGCCCTTATCAATTTACTGAACGAGGCGATCGCCTTGGTTGGGTTAAGGGGATCGATAATAACTGGCATTTAACCTTATTTGTGGAAAATGGCCGCTTAACCGATAACGATCCTGCTCGTCCTTTAATGACGGGCATGTTAGAAATTGCGAAAGTCCATCAAGGGGATTTCCGTATTACTGCGAATCAAAATATTATTATTGCAGGGGTACCAGAAGATCAAAAAGAGGTGATCGAACAGTTAGCTCGTCAATATGGCTTATTGGATCCGATCACGAAACAACGTGAATATTCCATGTCTTGCGTGTCCTTGCCAACCTGCCCATTGGCAATGGCGGAAGCGGAACGGATTTTGCCTGACTTTATCACCGAAATTGAACAGCTTTTAGCAAAACACGGTGTGCCTGAAGAATACATCATTACCCGTATTACAGGTTGCCCGAATGGTTGTGGCCGTGCAATGTTGTCGGAAATTGGCTTAGTGGGGAAAGCGATTGGACGTTACAATTTGCATATTGGTGGTGATCGTGCAGGTTATCGCATTCCTCGTTTATATCAGGAAAATAAAACCTTGCCTGAAATTCTAGCAGAAATTGATAAACTCATTGCACGCTGGGCGACAGAACGCCATGAGAAAGAAGATTTTGGCGATTTTGTGATCCGTGCAGGCATTATTAAACCTGTGTTAAATGCCCCTGTGGATTTCTGGAATGCCGAGGCGATTCCCGTGGCACAAGCATAACCAAGGCTTGGTTTAATACAACATAATCGAAACGCCATGAAAAACCGCACATTGTGTTGATACAAAGTGCGGTTATTTTTTGCTAAGTTTTTACCCTTGATGATCTTTTTAAATCGGCATATTTATTTAACAGACAAACAGATCGACATTTCTTCCCCTTGTTGAAGTGGACGTGATAAGCGAGCACTTTCCAGACAGACCATGGTTTGATAGCCCGCTTCGGTCATATCGCTGGTTGGGTTATGCCATGGATTCCAAAGCACTGCTTCTGTTGCATCACGATGATCAATCTCAATACGGCGTTGTCTCACAGGATCCAAAATCGTATTTTGAGGCTGGGTGAGCTGATAAGTGCAATCAACATATGCTTGGATCTGACGAGGGGACGACACGTTTTCTTGCTCTTTGCTGCGGTTATTCGTGCAAAGGGTTGGTAAACCTTGCACTTCAATTTGTTGAATATCGCCAATATTAAAATAGCTATGAAATGCCACTTGTGCAGGTTCTTCTCCGTAATGTTTAAAAATCAGTTCGCATTGTTCATTGAAAAGGATCGTCAGTGTCGCTTCAATGAGATGATTCTCATCAAACAAACTTAACACCAATTTGACGTTCTTCTCATCAATTTGATAATCGCTTAAGTGCCAAAGACGAAGACGTGCCGTGCCATGTGATGGGCTTTTTACCGCCCCAAACCAAGGATAGCAAATCGGAATGCCCCCACGAATGGCATGACCTAATTGAAATGGTTCGATTTCACTTAGCCATAACACATCGTGTTTAGCCGCTTTCGGTTGCCAATGTAATAACTGAGCCCCTTGTAGTGAAATGCATGCCGTACCCACTTGATGCTGTAATGAGATAGCTGGAATTTGGTTGTATTGCACTAAACGGAGTGAAGGGGCAAGTTGTTTGATCAATTGAGGTTGAGTTGAATGAGTCATAAGTCCTCCCAATACTGTTTTTTTATTCAGTGTGTTATTTAGTGGTGGCATAAAATCTGATACACTATGCCGCAATTTTTATATGAATCTGAAAAATAATGGCGAATATTGATAAAATAATCAAGGTGTTTTCTGAACAAGGCACATTAAGTCAACATATTACAGGGTTTCGTCCCCGTGCTGAGCAGTTGGATATGGCGAAAGCAGTGGGACATGCCATTAACAACAAATCTGCATTAGTTGTCGAAGCGGGCACAGGCACAGGCAAAACCTTTGCCTATCTTGCACCAGCGTTATTAGCAAAGAAAAAAATCATTGTTTCCACAGGTTCGAAAAATCTTCAAGATCAGCTCTTTAAACGAGATCTGCCCGCCATAAAAAAAGCATTAAATTACACGGGCAAAATAGCCTTATTAAAAGGGCGTTCAAATTATTTGTGTTTAGAACGTTTAGATCAGTTAATTGCCGAAGGGGTATTAGGGGATCGTTCTGTATTGGCGGAGTTATCGCGTGTGCGTACATGGCTCAACGCCACCAAAACAGGGGATTTAACAGAATGTGTCACATTAGCGGAAGACAGCCCTTTGTTGCCTCAATTAGTCAGCACCACTGACAATTGTTTAGGTACAGATTGCCCCCGCTATGGTGATTGTTATGTGGCTGCCGCCCGTAAGCGAGCATTAAATGCGGATTTAGTGGTGGTCAATCACCACTTATTTTTTGCCGATATTGCCGTGAAAGAGACAGGATTCGGTGAACTCATTCCACAAGCTGACGTGGTGATTTTTGATGAAGCACATCAGTTAGCGGATATTGCCAGCCAATATTTTGGTCAGTCAATGACTTCTCGCCAATTGTTTGACATTTGCAAAGACATCAATATCGCCTATCGTACCGAAGTGAAAGATATGAACCAACTGGGTGTGGCATCGGATCAATTATTAAAAAGTGTTCAAGATTTTCGCTTATTATTCGGTGAAGGCAATATGCGAGGGAATTGGCGAGAATTGTTGGCTCAACCTCAAGTGAAAAAAGGCTTTGAGCATTTGCGAGATAAACTCGATTTTGTTGCGGAAGTGATTAAGCTAGTGCTTGGACGTTCACAAACCTTAGACAATATTTTTGAGCGAATTGAAGCGACAAAAATCCTGTTAACCCGTTTATCGGACACGGCGATCATGGGGCATTGCTATTGGTATGAAACCTTTGGTCGCCAATTTGGTTTGCACATTACCCCTTTAACGGTCGCAGATAAATTTGGTGAAGAAATGCAAAAACGGCAGGCAGCATGGATTTTTACTTCCGCAACCTTAGAAGTGGGGGGCAATTTCGATCATTTCTGCCAACGCTTAGGGATTCAGCATGCGGAACACAAAATTTTACCTAGTCCGTTTAATTATCCTGAACAAGCTTTATTATGTGTGCCTCGCTATTTGCCGAGCAGCAATCAAGTGCACACCATGAAACAGTTAGCACAAATGCTCTTGCCTGTGATTGAAGCCAATAAGGGGCGCTGTTTTATGCTTTGCACCTCTTATATGATGATGCGAGGGTTGGCAGAATATTTTCGTGAACACAGTTCATTATCCGTATTATTGCAAGGGGAAACCTCTAAAACCAAATTGCTTGAACAATTTATTGCTCAAGAACACGCCGTTTTAGTGGCAACGTCCAGTTTTTGGGAAGGCATTGATGTGCGTGGTGATGCCTTATCATTAGTGATCATTGATAAATTACCCTTTACCTCACCAGATGAACCTTTATTAAAAGCCCGCATTGAAGATTGCAAATTACAAGGGGGCGAGCCGTTTAATGATATTCAGATACCTGAAGCCGTCATTACCCTGAAACAAGGCGTAGGACGCTTGATCCGAGATGTTACCGATCGGGGGGCTGTGATTATTTGTGATAGCCGATTGGTGATGCGTGCATATGGGCAAACCTTTCTAAAAAGCTTACCGAATGCAAAACGTACCCGTGATTTGAACAAAGTGATACAATTTTTGACTAAAATAAATAATGGATAATAAACATGAATAATGTAACTTTATTAGCCTTAGATACGTCAACAGAAGCCTGTTCTGTGGCGTTGCTTTACCGAGGTGAAAAAACCGTTTTAAATGAATTGGCACAGCGTACGCATACGCAACGTATTTTACCGATGGTGGATACCATTTTGGCACAATCGGGCATTGCTTTAAAACAGGTTGACGCACTTGTCTTTGGACGAGGCCCTGGCAGTTTTACTGGCGTCAGAGTGGGGGCAGGCATTGCACAAGGTTTAGCATTAGGGGCGGATTTGCCCGTCATTCCCATTTCCAATTTAACGGCGATGGCACAAGCAGCATATGAACAATTGGGTCAGGAACAAGTGCTTTGTGCCATTGATGCACGCATGAATGAAGTGTACTTTTCTCAATTAAAAGCCCAAAAGGTGCGGTTAAATTCTCAACAGTTTTTGGAGTGGCAGCCCGTGATTGAGGAACAGGTCGCCAGCCCAGACAAGGTATTAATCCAATTGTCCAATTTAGAAGGCGATTGGAAAACAGTGGGAACAGGTTGGGCGGCTTATCCCGCCTTTTCACCTTTGATGGCTCATCGCCAAACGGATATTTTGTTGCCTTCTGCACAATATATGCTGTCATTAGCCTTACCCAAATGGCAGCAACAAAAAACCATCAATGCATTAGACATTGAACCGATTTATTTACGTAATGAGGTCACTTGGCAAAAGTTACCGGGTCGTGAATAAGAAAAAACAGGCTAGTAACGGAGGTAAATGATGAAAAAATTCACCGCACTTTTCAGCGTATTATTACTCACAGGTTGTATTATGCCCCCTAAAGGATTAGAGCGAGATGATTTTACCTTGCAGCATTTAGATAAAATCCAAGCAGAAGATTACGCTTGCCAATGCAAGCAAGCCCGTTTAGGCGGGAAAGTGTTGTCTGCTCAGGCATTGCCTGGAAAAATGAAATTAGAAATATTGAGTTTGCCGTTGGTTTCCCTTTCTGCCAAACCCTTAATTTCCGCACAAACGAATGGGCGTTTTATTGTCTATCTTGAGGGCTTTATTGACCCTGAAAGCTTGAAAGATCAATACATTACTGTAAAAGGTAAACTCATAAAACAACAAAAAGGGAAAATTGATCAAGTGGATTATCTGTATCCCGTCATTGAAGCAAACCATTATAAAAAATGGCAATTGATAGAAGAATATTATTATGATCCTGATGAAATGGCAGATTGGCGAGAAAGTCTGCGTCGTGGCTGGGGCTATCCTTTCTGGCGACCTGAACCACGTTTGCGTTATGTGTTGTACTGAGACACTCACCACATTGAGCGGATAACCTCACCTTCCATGCCCATTTCCTTTTTCAGCATGTCATTAATGACGTGCTGATTATTTTCTATCCAAAAAAGGAAATGGGGCGTAAAAGTAAGGTACAACATATCGCACCGAGTTTATATTTCTAGTTAACAGCCCATCAGTATTTAAGTTATAATTTTTCGCTAAATTTTATAGAAAGAGAAGAAGGATATCGAATGGAAAAGCCTTGGTTTAAAAATTATCCAGAAGATTCAGCGTGTGAACTTGAGCCTTCAAAATATGAATCACTTCTTGATATGTTTGATAATGCCGTGCGTACACATCCAGACCGTGCGGCCTATATCAATATGGGGCAATATTTAACGTTTCGTAAGTTAGAAGAACGTAGCCGTGCTTTTGCAGCCTATTTGCAAAATGAACTTAAACTTGAACGCGGTGATCGTGTGGCATTAATGATGCCAAATTTATTGCAATATCCCATAGCCTTATTTGGGATATTGCGTGCAGGTATGGTGGTTGTGAATGTCAATCCATTATATACCCCTCGTGAACTGGAACATCAATTACAAGACAGTGGGGCAAAAGCCATTGTTGTGGTGTCGAATTTCGCCTCAACCTTAGAAAAAGTGGTCTTTAATACAGACGTGAAGCACGTGATTTTGACCCGAATGGGCGATCAGCTTTCTTTTGGTAAACGAACTTTGGTGAATTTCGTCGTCAAATATGTCAAAAAATTAGTCCCAAAATATAAATTACCGCACGCCGTCACTTTTCGTGAAGTCTTGAGTGTCGGTAAATATCGCCAATATGTTCGCCCACAAGTGGAACGTGATGATCTGGCGTTTTTACAATACACAGGGGGAACAACGGGCGTTGCAAAAGGTGCAATGCTTTCTCATGGCAATATTATTGTCAATGTCTTCCAAGCGAATTGGATTGCTGAACCCTTTGTCGGCGATCGTTCAAGAGAACGTAGAGCGATCATTGCCTTACCTCTCTATCATGTTTTTGCATTAACCGTGAACTGCTTACTCTTTATTGAATTAGGGATCACGGGCGTATTAATTACCAATCCTCGAGATATAGATGGGTTTATCAAAGAATTAAAAAAACACCGCTTTATTGCCATTACAGGGGTAAACACCTTATTTAATGCCTTATTAAATAACGAAAACTTCAAAGAAGTGGATTTCTCCTCCTTAAAACTATCCGTAGGGGGGGGCATGTCGATTCAACAATCTGTGGCGACACGTTGGCATGAAACCACAGGTTGCAACATTATTGAAGGCTATGGCATGACAGAATGTTCCCCTTTGATTGCGGCTTGCCCAATTAATATGGAAAAACATAATGGCAGTATCGGCGTTCCTGTTCCTAATACAGATATTCGCATTCTCCGCGAAGATGGGATGGAGGCAGAGCTTGGCGAACCTGGTGAACTTTGGGTGAAAGGGGAGCAAGTAATGAAAGGCTATTGGCAACGCCCAGAAGCCACCGCAGAAGTCTTAAAAGACGGCTGGATGGCAACAGGGGATATCGTGGTGATGGATGACAATCATTATTTGCGTATCGTGGATCGCAAAAAAGACATGATCTTAGTATCAGGATTTAACGTCTATCCAAATGAAGTGGAAGATGTCGTGATGCTCAATTATAAAGTCGCTGAAGTGGTCGCAATTGGTGTTCCACACGAAGTGTCAGGTGAAACCATCAAAGTTTTCGTTGTGAAAAAAGACGATAGCCTCACAAGAGATGAACTACGTAAGCATTGTCGCCAACATTTAACGGGATACAAAATTCCAAAAGATATTGAATTCCGTGATGAATTACCAAAAAGCAATGTAGGTAAAATCTTACGCCGTGTTTTGCGTGATGAAGAACTGGCAAAACGCCTTGCTGATGATTAATTATTCATTCATTTCATTTTATTGGGGGGAAATCCCCCATTTGCAGTTTTAAGATGAACACACAAAGAAAAGAAATTCAAAATCCACCGCACTTTCAATTAATTACCACAGACCTCGCCTTGGCGGAAGTCTGCCACTGTGCACAACAAAAACAAGTGGTGGCATTAGACACCGAATTTGTCAGAATTCGAACCCTCTATCCTCAATTAGGCTTAATTCAATTATATGATGGCGAACAAGTTAGCTTGATCGATCCCCTCAATATTCAAGATTTCACCCCCTTTATTGCATTGCTAGCCAATCCCAATGTGTTAAAAGTGCTTCATGCATGTAGCGAAGATTTAGAAGTCTTTCAGCATTATTTCCAACAAATGCCTGTTCCCATGTTAGACACGCAAGTGATGGCAAGTTTCTTACATTTCCCAAACTCAACGGGACTTGCCACCTTATTGCAACACTATTTTCAACTCACCTTAGATAAAGGGGCATCACGTACAGACTGGTTAGCCCGCCCTTTATCGGATAAACAGCTCGTGTATGCCGCCGCCGATGTATGGTATTTGTTACCGCTTTACTGGCGTATGCAACAGGATCTCTCTGCCACACGCTGGCAGCAGGCTGTAGAAAGTGATTGTAATTTGCTACTTGCCAAAAGAGAGCAAGGGAAAAATCCCGACTTGGCTTATTTCAATATTCCGAATGCATGGCGTTTGAATCCACAAGAATTAATGCGTTTAAAAATCTTGGCAAAATGGCGTCAAGAAGAAGCCATGAAACGAGATCTGGCGTTAAATTTTGTGGTTCGAGGTGAACATTTATGGCATGTCGCAAAACATAACCCCAAACACACTTCAGAGCTTTTACAATTAGGCTTAACAGAATTGGAAGTGCGTATTCACGGCAAAAAATTGTTACAGCTGCTTTCTCAAGCCAATCGCATAGAAGCAGAGCATTATCCCGCAACGATTCAGCGAATTGTGGACGATCCCCGATATAAAAAGGCACTAAAGTTGTTACAACAACAATTAAAAGCCCTCACGCCAGCGGATCTTGCCAGTGAAGTGGTGGCGAGTAAACGCATGCTTGAGGCATTAATGAAATGGCACTGGCTAGAGCAAGACAATCCCGACAGCCTGCCCGAGCTTATGACAGGTTGGCGTAAGCCTTTTGGTTTGGCGTTTATCGAGAGTTTAACTCATTTGAGCTTGTAGATGACAACAACCAATAAAGACAAAAGAGTGAATAAACTCCCCACTCTTTTTTCTCAAGATCATCAAAAGTGCGGTCAATTTCAAAAAAGTTTTGCTTTGAGGAATTGACCGTTTTTGTATCATGGATATGATGTGAGTAATTGATATTCTGTTTGTATTCACTGGCGTGAGGTTTGATTAAAGCACTCGTCAGAGACGAGCGCTAGCGGGGGTGTGGTTTGATTAACGCACTCGTCAGAGACGAGCACTCGCAGGGTGAAAGTGGAATGGGTTATTAATAAAGACGGTTATTTATCAACAGTTTATCCAAAAAGAAAGCAATGAGGTATAAAATGAAAGTACGTTTTAGGTATTACGAATTTCAGAGTGGTATCTATCAAACCTGTGGTGTTTATGAAAGTGATAACCGGGAAAATGATGGGATGATTACTGATTATCTTAGTACTATTCCAGATTCTTATTCAGATCGTGGGTTTAAAGTTTTAGCGGCAGTCAAAGATCCAACGCTTACTTGGGAATGGATTGGTTCACAGGCATTTGAAGCCTTGATAGACCATGATCAAATAAAAGTGGGTTATTATCTGTTAGATGGCTTGGAGGAAGAGGACATCCCTGATGATGTTGACGAAAGAGATACCGATCCCCGTTTCATCCCCCGTAAAGAATTTGCCTATTTACTGGAAAAATGGCTGGATTTTTACCAAAGACCCATTACTGATATAAATTACCAAGAAATTATTGACACCAAGGAGGCGTATTTATGACCGTGATTGTGGCTTGTCTTTTGTCGCCAAGCACCTGTTCGGGGTTATCAAAAGCGTTAAGTTTTGGTGAAGCATAAATATCAAACAGCCTTAAAATAAAGTGCGGTCAATTTCAAAAACGTTTTGCTTCGAGGAATTGACCGTTTTTGTATCATGGATATGATGTGAGCAATTGATATCCTGTTTGTATTCACTGGCGTGAGGTTTGATTAAAGCACTCGTCAGAGACGAGCGCTAGCGGTGTGGACAATCAATAAGGAGGATATATGAAAAAATACAGCATAATCAGTTTGTTATGTATAACCAGTATATTATTACTAGGCTGTTCTTTTGGTAAGGGATTCCAACCTCCTGCCCGCTATTTTAAATGGCGGGCACCAGATTATCCTCATTTGGATAAATACCCTGAAGAAGAACGGTTTTATCAATGGTTCGAGCAAAAAGAAAAGGATATGCGAGCTTGTGGGATGGATCCCTTTGATGGTGAATCCAATTATCCAGAAGTCAACCTTTGTTTAGAGAGAAAAGGCTGGTATTTGAAGGATGGTCCTTACTGTGAGAATGAATTGGAATGGGATAAACCGCTTTGTGTGGAATGGCGTAAAAAGCACAGCAAACCCGATGCCAAGCCTTGGTCACCAAAGCGGGAATAGCTGTTTTCTGACTTATTGAGGGATATCGGCAAAAGTGCGGTCAATTTCAAAAAAGTTTTACTTTGAGGAATTGACCGTTTTTGTATCGTGGATATGATGTGAGCAATTGATATTCTGTTGTGTTCACTGGCGTATGGTTTGATTAAAGCACTCGTCAAAGACGAGTGCTAGCGGGGGGATGATAAAGGAACATTTAAATTAACTAATGTAAAGATAAAAAGTAAGGAGATGTATTTGGTAATACCTAACTCAACAACTAAATCGCAATGGCAAGCGATAAATAGGTCAATTGACTATGCAAAATCGCAAAGTGTTAATATTTTTTGTTAAAAAGGTGAATTAAGATGAGTGAATATAGTGTTTTAATAAAAAAAACAGAAAAATTTATTTTAGTTAATTATTTTTTAGAAGGCGTACTTAGTGTATTAGATCCTAAGCAAGATATTAATCTGCTATCACCCAATATAACTTATTCTGCTTTGGGAAAACACATCAGGGAAAATTTATCAAAAAGTAGAGAGATTGATTTTGATGAACTTAGAGCAATAATGTCATTAGATAGCGATGATACATTTTTTAAGTCGTTAGAAACAAAAATAAAAGAAGAGTTTTCATATAAGAATAGAAAAGAAATTTATAAAAATATGGATTTTTTATCTGTGAGAATTATGAATAATAAAATTATAATAACGCCTTGGCATCAAGACTCTCTTAATGGTTATACGGCTATAGAAGATGAAAACAGAAAGTGGGTTAGATTTGAATATCCAATAGATATATCTGATGAAGAATTAGGAAAAGTCGTGATGGAAGGGTTTAAATATTGTACGAGTATTTATAAGAAAAAATAACAAATTGGATATGGTTCTAATAACACTCTTTTACACATGGATAGTGTAATTTGTGGAGTGTCTAGGCTTTCAAGCCGCAAAATATCACACAGCACAAAAATAAAGTGCGGTCAATTTTGAAAAAGTTTTGCTTTGAGAAATTGACCGTTTTTGTATCGTGGATATGATGTGAGTAATTGATATTTTGTTTGTATTCACTGGTGTGTGGTTTGATTAAAGCACTCGTCAGAGACGAGCGCTAGCGGGGGCGATTTTGATTGAGAATAGTCAGCATGATACCGTGGGGAGTTCGCTTGTTATTGGGAATAATCCTTATACGATAAACCTAAATACGTTAAAGAAAAATAAATACACTTTATTGAAGGATATTGTGAGTAATAGTTCATTATCATCACATAACTGCTATGGTTTAGGACAAAAACAATGTGAATCTGATGGTTATAGAATGAATCAAGATAATAGAATTATGCAACCAGAAACAACAATTTTTGAGCTAAACAACGAGACACAAAGGAGAGAGCATGAAAAGTAAATATTGGATTATTTTTTTTGCGGCAATGTCATTAACACAATGTATTGATGTTGCGAGTTTTCAACCCCCAGCCCGCTATTTTAAATGGCGGGCACCAGATTATCCTCATTTGGATAAATACCCTGAAGAAGAACGGTTTTATCAATGGTTCGAGCAAAAAGAAAAGGATATGCGAGCTTGTGGGATGGATCCCTTTGTGGGGGAGTCCAATTATCCAGAAGTCAACCTTTGTTTAGAGAGAAAAGGCTGGTATTTGAAGGATGGTCCTTACTGTGAGAATGAATTGGAATGGGATAAACCGCTTTGTGTGGCATGGCGGAAAAAACACAGCAAACCCGATGCCAAACCTTGGTCACCAAAGCGGGAATAGTACTGTTTTCTGACTTATTGAGGGATATCGGCAAAAGTGGTCAATTTCAAAAAAGTTTTACTTTGAGGAATTGACCGTTTTTGTATCGTGAATATGATGTGAGTAATTGATATCCTGTTTGTGTTAACTGGCGTATGGTTTGATTAAAGCACTCGTCAAAGACGAGTGCTAGCGGGGGGGGCGAGAAGAGAATGTCGAAAGAAGATTCGATTTTGATTGAGAATAGTCAGCATGATACCGTGGGGAGTTCGCTTGTTATTGGGAATAATCCTTATACGATAAACCTAAATACGTTAAAGAAAAATAAATACACTTTATTGAAGGATATTGTGAGTAATAGTTCATTATCATCACATAACTGCTATGGTTTAGGACAAAAACAATGTGAATCTGATGGTTATAGAATGAATCAAGATAATAGAATTATGCAACCAGAAACAACAATTTTTGAGCTAAACAACGAGACACAAAGGAGAGAGCATGAAAAGTAAATATTGGATTATTTTTTTTGTGGCAATGTCATTAACACAATGTATTGATGTTGCGAGTTTTCAACCCCCAGCCCGCTATTTTAAATGGCGGGCACCAGATTATCCTCATTTGAAGAAATACCCTGAAGAAGAACAGTTTTATCAATGGGTTGTTTATCAAAATAAAGAAATGCGAGCTTGTGGGATGGATCCTTTTGTGGGGGAGTCCAATTATCCAGAAGTCAACCTTTGTTTAGAGAGAAAAGGCTGGTATTTGAAGGATGGACCTTACCCCTGAGATGGCGCTCGTGTCCGCACGAGTGCCAGCTTGAGAATAGGGGGATTTTCTGACTGGCTAATTGGGGCGTCATGGGCAAAAGTGCGGTCAATTTCAAAAACGTTTTGCTTTGAGAATTGATTGTTTTTTACATGAGAGAGTGAAAGTACACCACCTTAGGCATAGGCAATGTGATTGTAGATAAGGTGATTAAGGAATACCCAAATGGGGTTTATGAAGCGAGGGTGTTGATCCCTAACCCGAAAGCGAAAACCGATCCTACCGCACCGAAATTTTTGGAGAAACTAGGGAAAAATAAAGACAGTACTTCCACAATGTTTCCAAGAACATGGACAGAGGATAGGTTGAAAGTTGAATTGGAATATGCATTTAAAAATAGAAGTAAAGTTGAAGGATTCGAGGATAAGTGGAAGGGGACAACAAAATCAGGCGTTGAAGTGATATATCAATTTGATAAAAGTGGTAATATTTCAACAGTTTATCCAGTAATAAATTGATGGAGATAATAAAATGAAAGTTCTTTTTAGTTATGGCACATATAATAATCGCCCACATAAAGCTTGCTGCGTTTATGAAAGTGATAATCGGGAAAATGATGGGGTGATTATTGATTATCTTAGTACTATTCCAGATTCTTATGCAGATAATGGGTTTAAAGTTTTAGCAGCAGTCAAAGATCCAGCAAATACTTGGGATTGGATTAGTTCGCAGTCATTTGATGCCCTGATAGACCATGATCAAATAAAAGTGGGTTTTTATCTATTAGATGGTCTGGAGGAAGAGGATATCCCTGATGATGTTGACGAGAGAGATACGGATGCCTATGTAATCCCCCGTAAAGAATTTGCCTATTTACTGGAAAAATGGCTGGATTTTTACCACAGACCCATTACTGATATGAATTACCAAGAAATTATTGACACCAAGGAGGCGTATTTATGACCGTGATTGTGGCTTGTCTTTTGTCGCCAAGCACCTGTTCGGGGTTATCAAAAGCGTTAAGTTGTGGTGAAGCATAAATATCACACAGCGTAAAAATAAAGTGCGGTCAATTTCAAAAAAGTTTTGCTTTGAGGAATTGACCGTTTTTTGTATAAAATCAGCACAAACATAAATGCATTATTCAACCAGAAAAGACAATTTTTGAATTAAATCAAGAAACCAACAATCAATAAGGAGGATATATGAAAAAATACAGCATAATCAGTTTGTTATGTATAACCAGTATATTACTGATGGGCTGTTCTTTTGGTAAGGGATTCCAACCTCCTGCCCGCTATTTTAAATGGGGGGCACCAGATTATCCTCATTTGAAGAAATACCCTGAAGAAGAACAGTTTTATCAATGGGTTGTTTATCAAAATAAAGAAATGCGAGCTTGTGGGATGGATCCTTTTGTGGGGGAGTCCAATTATCCAGAAGTCAACCTTTGTTTAGAGCGAAAAGGTTGGTATTTGAAGGATGGACCTTACTGCGAAAATGAATTGGAATGGGATAAACCGCTTTGTGTGGAATGGCGTAAAAAGCACAGCAAACCCGATGCCAAGCCTTGGTCACCAAAGCGGGAATAGTGCTGTTTTCTGACTTATTGAGGGATGTCGGCAAAAGTGCGGTCAATTTCAAAAACGTTTTGCTTTGAGGAATTGACCGTTTTTGTATCGTGGATATGATGTGAGCAATTGATATCCTGTTTGTGTTAAGTGGCGTGTGGTTTGATTAACGCACTCGTCAAAGACGAGCGCTAGCGGGGTAAAAAACACAGCAAACCCGATGCCAAGCCTTGGTCACCAAAGCGGGAATAGCTGTTTTCTGACTTATTGAGGGGTATCGGCAAAAGTGCGGTCAATTTTGAAAAAGTTTTGCTTTGAGGAATTGACCGTTTTTGTATCATGGATATGATGTGAGCAATTGATATTCTGTTTGTATTCATGGCGTGTGGTTTAATTGAAGTACTCGTCAAAGACGAGTGCTAGCGGGGGTATTGTTCTTCTAAGTTAAGTACGCTAAAAGATGGCACTAAACAAATGTCGGATGATTGGATTATGTGAGGTCGTAGGTTAGATCATCTAGATCTAAAAACCCAAAAGGAACTAATTGAAAGTATACAAAATAATGATATAGATAGAGTTCTTAGTAAAGTAGATAGCCTTGGAAACATACAGACCTTTAAATTGGATAGTACAGGGAAAAATATAGGATTGTGGCCATAACTATTGAGAATATTCTTATGCAAGTTAGAGATAAACTAAATACTTTAGAAAAGTATAAATCGTTAATTGAATTCAATAAAAACACTATTAATGAATGGCTAGATAAGGTCTCTTATTTATATAAAGCTGAAAAAGCTGGCATTAAAAAGTATGCAAGACCAAACTTAGAGATAATTGAATATACTAAAAAGTCTATACTTAATTATCAACAAAAGATTTTATTAGCAATTTATTCTGCTGGATACCCTATAGAGATATTTCAAAAAGAATACATTAAAACATTTGAAGAAATGCTACCTATTTGGAGGCATCGAGGCGGCTATTTATCAATGCTTGACATACTTTCAATAGCAATTATTTTAGATTTAAAAAATGAGCAGAGAACACTATTTGATCTATTTAATCAACAGAATAAAAAAGATAAGTTTCAAATTAAGGATTTTTTATTGGATTTTCTTTTTAAACAGAATAATCTTGAACATGAGATTTATCCTGATTTTATGATTGCTAAACCTTATTCTTTATTGAAAGAAGTCATTGAATTATCAAAAACAGATAAAGCTAAAGCGGTTAAAAAATTAAAATCCTATTTAGAAAAAAATTGGTTTTCTGCTCTAAAACGCCAAGACCTAATCCAAGAAACCCACAAATCCCCTCATGGCACACATTGTGGCTATTGGTCTTTTGAAAGCGGTGCATTAGTAAAAATATTAGGTTTAGACGATAGTATTCTAAAAGACCAACAATATTATCCTTATGATTTAGTGCATTATAAAGAATCATAAGACTTTTGTTTTTAACAAAGACATTGGAAAAGCCATTACGCAAGTAGGAAAATCCATCGCAATACGTGGGGATTATTTTGGGGCAAATCTCACGACTAAAATCCAAAAATAAATTTTCTAAAAAACAATACATAAATTTTCAATATCAAAAGAACAATTATCTAAAGATACAATAAAGAATAAAAAAGAAAAACGCTTAAGAGTAATTTCCATATTAGTTATAAATATATGGATAACAAAAACTAGATAAACCAAGATATGACAAATACATAGAGAAAATTATTTAAAGAAATAGCAGTGGAAGTATTAAAAGTAGGAGGGGAATCTACAAAAGAAGCAAGAAATTTGCTTGTAAATTCATTGATTAATTTAAGACAACAAGGTGTTATACAGCCAATAAATATTCCATGAGGTAAATGAAATGAGTAAATTAGAAGAGTTTGGTAAGGTTTATATTGATGATGTTAGAGACAGAACTATCTTATTATTAGAGAATATTCTTAAAGGTCAAGTCAATGCACCAAGATTTAAAGATTTACAAGAGAATTTAAATCAATTGGGTGTCGAAGAAATAGAATTAATAAAATACATTACGATTTCTTTAATTGATAACACATTGCACAATACCCTGTGCTTATTTGAAGAATATCCAGAGTATGAATTAATAAGTGATGGAGAAAATATCATTGATTTGTCCGATGGGTTGTCTGCTGAATTATATACGGATGATGGTTGGATAAAAAAATATAGTAAATATCCAAGCTCTTTTAAGTAATATTGCTATCTATCAACTTTAATAACCCTTCGGGGATTATTGTTCCCGAACGATTATCGCAAAACCAACCCGCTTGACCCACAGCTTTTATTTGTAGGGCAATACTCTGACCCAGAGAGTGGGAATTATATTCCGAGTGATCCGATTGGGTTGCAAGGTGGGGAAAGACCTTTTGGGTATGTAAATAATCCGCTAGATTGGGTGGATGTGTTGGGATTGGCTGGGTGTAGAATGCCGAAGTGGATGACGACTAAAAAGGGTATCACAGACACCATATAATTCCTTATTCATTACGTAATTACCCCACATTTCAAAACTGGACTAGATATAAATTCAGCTCAAAACCTGATTTATTTACCAACTAAAAAAGGGATACACCCAACAAAATCTATACATCATGGATGGAGTAAACCTCATAAGCAATAGAATAATAAAAATATAGAAAAAATACTTAATTTTGAAGAAAGAAAAAATTGGAATCAAAGTCAAATATTAGAACAACTTAAAAAGTTAAGAAAAGGGCTAAATAGCGGAAAAATAGGAGATTTAATTTAATGATTTATGATATTGATATGAACGTCAAGTATGGAGATGGATATTTATCCACAAAAAAAGATCATAATAGCTATGAAATTGATCCTGAATATCAAAATTTATGTAAAGCTATTGGAAAGTCAGATATTTTACGAGTATTAAATGGTTATTTTCTTTTTTCTGAAAAATTAAAAAATGTTTTATCTTATGATAAAACATTTAAATTTAAAAAAGTAAATATATTTTTCAGGGGACAGTTTTTGTCAAATAGTTATTTTCTGGTAAGTATAGAAAATAAAATAGCATTAATAGATTATAATAATAGTATAATTGTGGGCAATCCATTCTTTGATAAACTTGTTTTTAATCTAGGAAATATAAAACCTAATGATCTTGCCATTATAGATAAAGACGATGAGCATTATATTTATTACACAGAAAAATTTTATGAATTAGTCAAATCCCACCAAATTGATATTGACTTATTAGAAGTAATGTAATTCTGATTTAACTAGTAATACGGTAAAGGGCAATCAAACATAGTGGCAATACGAAACTAGCTACGTTGTCTGTTAACGAAACGGACAAGTATTCGTCTTGCTCAATCCATAAGGTAAAAAAGTTTGGGCGAAAGAAAAAGTACCGTTTGGGTTGGTTGGGTGTAATAAAAATCTTAATTCTAGACGATAAGCGTTAAGAGTGGCTAAACGAGATGCGGGAATTCCAATGTTGCAACAACCTGATAAAGTAACTAGCCATGTTCCCCTAACAGATAGATCAGGAAAAAATTTTAGATCAAAAGAATCGCCCAATAATGACTAAATAATATCACTACACAACTCCAAGCGGAGAGAAAGTTGTGTTGCAGGAATATTCTCTTGGTCATGTGTACGAACCAAAGGGGACTCTAGGAAACCAAGGTTTCCACTTTAATCCAAGGCAATATGATCCAACTACAGGTAACGGATATAGGAATAAAAGCTTTCCTGGAATTTCAGAACATTATAATTATGGAGGATAGCAATATGAAATGGTTTGAAAAAGCAATAGGTAAAGAAAAAATAATTTATATGTTTAATCGAAATATTGATGTAAATGAAATCTACTTACACAAAATTTTATTCTATGACTATACATTAACAATATTTTTCCATATTTTAAATATCCCACAAGAATTTCCTAAAAAGTGGAATGATAACGATTTTAATGCGATAAGTATGCAATTAAGCTTTTCGGATGTGAACTATTTTAACGTATATGGAAATAGTTTGTTTAACAAAATAGGAAAACTAAACATTAGTGTTGATAACAATATCGTAAAAATGAACTTCGCAGGGGATGATGTAAACATAATATGTGAATCTGATTTTTATTTCATTGATAATATCACTCCAAATTTCATTAATATTGAAGAAAGTATAAATTGATGAAGAAAGTGGCTTAGCGTATAACCGTTTTCGTTATTATGAGCCTGAAAGTGGGAATTATATTTCGAGCGTTCCAATACGGTTGAATGCTGGCGAAACACCTTATTCGTATACTCATAACCTTGTTGGGTAGATTGATCCGTTTGGGCTGGCTGAGTGTCTTTCTAACTATCGTCATTTATGAAGAGCACAATGTTAAGTTAGAATCAATGAATTAGCGGAAGCCCATGCTCATAGATGATTACAAGAAATGTAAGCACAAAATATTCATAGAAACTCTGGTGGTGGAAGAGGTGCGATTGATACATCTTTTAGTTCCAGAATAGGTGAAGGATATCCACGGCAAGGAAGTTATATAACAACTAATAATGCTAGAGTCGTATTTAACGATCAACGTCATGTAATTACTGCTTTTCCAACTCCATAGGTACAATATGAAAATAAAATAAATATATTCCAAAGAATATTTATTATTATGGAATCTCATGATGTCATTAGAAAGTAATGTAGCAACTAATGAAGAGGCTGATCTCATGTCTTCATTTGATATGAATAATAAAGAAGATGTTATAAAGCTATTCAATTTGTATGTTAAAGATTATTTTTTAAGTTTAAATAAAGAAAAGCAAGATGAGATTTTATGTGCAATAAATAAAATTTTATTAGCTGAAAGAAATATAGCTGATTACTTTTTTGAATGTGAATTTGGATCTGCAGCGAAAGAACCAGATGATAAACAAGAATTCTTAAAGTTAGTAAAAGAAATTTTAAATTTATATTTAAGAACTTGATTTGTATAATAGCTATGTTTCGATAATATCAGTGTTACGTTGGTACCTATTCGCAAAACTAACAATCGGTACGTTTCCTAAAGAAATTTGCAAAATTTTCATTGAAATCAACCCCCGATGCCGCTCGTTTATAACGAGTGGCTTACTCTTTTTCTTCACAACAAACGGTCACTTTCTCTCTAAATTTTGCACTTTTTTGGAATAAAGTGATCCCATGTAGTTTCGCTTATGGCAACATCAAAACAACAATGCCATCTACCCACCAAACAGACAAGTGATCTCCTCTCTCAATCCACAAGGCAAAAAAATCTGAGTGAAAGAAAAAAGCACGCTTTGGGGCTTGTTGGGGGTAATAATCTTTATCTATAAATTTTAACTTTAAACGATTTGGTGGGAAAACCCCAAGAATTTTATATCAAGGCTATGGTCAAGAAGGTAAAGATATTGCAAGGGGGCTTGAACAACGCTATTTTGAACAGTCAGGTGGTTTAGATAATACTGCTAATAAACAAAACCCTGTCGGAATGAATAATAAAAGACGAGATATTTATCTGGATTCTGCAGATAAACATCTAAAAAATAACGGTAGAATATGTGGTAAAAAATAATGAATAGAGTAAGAAGTAAGCAAGGTGATATATTAGTGTATAAATTAAAAGAGAATTTATATACAGTCACTCAGCGTTTAGAGAGTCAAATTGTACGCTTTTTTGATATAAAACGTAATGATGATAACTGGGATGAACAAATAGACTTAAATCAGATCCCCATTTTGTTTGAAGCTTTTGTGATGACTAATTATGTCGAAAAGAAATTTGCTGTTAAAAAATTAAAAACAGCAATGCCATCAACAAAACCTTATGAACGATTTTGGATTGTATCTTATGATCCAGCAGATCCTTATTTTGACGGAACAGAAAAGAATGTTTATGGTTTAGGTGGTAAGCTTGTAGATTTAGGAAATAATTACTTTTCAGGATGTGATGCACCTGTCGTAAAGCATCATCTTAATGTGAAAGACGATCGAGAGATATTGGAGAAATATGAATTAGATTGGGCTTGGGGAGAGGCGATTATTGAAAGACTTATTCGTTATTTTGAGACTGGCATTAATAGAGATGATATGAAGTTTGAGGTCTTTCCTGATTTATGGGATGACCGAGAGCAACTTCGTCCTTTAACAAGCCGATTAGCAGAACCATTTCGGTAAATTATAAATCCTTGATACCGCTCGTTTGTAATAAGTGGAAAACGATCTTTCAACTCCCATAGCCAATGGTCATTTTCTCTTTAACTCTTTTGCACATCGACAATACAACATTTTGATTAGAACTGATCACTTCTTGTGAGCAATGTATTCTTTCCACAACAGGTATTCGCTAGGCAGTGGTTTGATAAAGAAAGTGGCTTAGCGTATAACCGCTTTCGCTATTATGACCCAGAGAGTGGGAATTATATCGGCTCAGATCCGATTGGGTTGAATGGGAGAGGAACAGCCTTATCGTTACATCCAAAATCCAATGGATTGGATTGATGTTTTGTGCTTAAGCTCGTGCAAGTTAGCTAAGCAAGGAGACGATTTATTTGTTGCTACTTACATAATTAAGTTAGAGTTGCAAATATAAAATCAGGATCGAATTCATTACACACCTCGCATCATGCAATCCAAAATGCTATCAGCCCCACAACTCATGATAAGGGAATCGCTATTAATTTACGAAAAAATTTACACCAATTAATATGGACTTACAAAAAATTATTAAAAGGATTAACAAATGCACAATATCTAGCTAGAGATATAAAAGATGTAAGAAAAATCCTGGGCAACACAGCTTATAATAAAAACACAGTTAAAAGAATTAATTAGACAAAATAAAGAATTATGGGGAAATTTAGGAGTTTTACATGAATAAAGAAGATGCGATACTTTTTTTAAAAAATCATCAACCATTACCTGATGATAAAAATCTTACTACCGAAATAATAGAAGAATTTGATAAAATAAGGGAATTTTTTATATTGGAACCAGATGATGAGGTAATTAGCTTATTTTTAAATTCTTACGGAAATGGCGATGGCTGGGGAGTATATCCATTAGTTGAAGATGTTTTATTAAATTGCACTCGAGAAAATGTCATTTTAGAAATTAAAAAGATTTTAGAAGATAAAAACACTTCGGACAATATTAGATATTGGGTTACACAAAATGCTGAATTTTTTGTTGATAAAAGACTTGAAAAAGGATTAAAACTATCACTAACCTCAGAAAATAAAGATATCAGTGAAACAGCAAAATATATTCTAGATAATGAAACCATCTATTCCACTTCAATTTAATGAATAAAAAACCAACGTCACAGTGTGTTTAACGGCTGGCAACTCATCGCTCATCAAGACCGTTATCAGCAAAGCCAACAAACTCTAGACGGCATAAAACTGAATGGAAAGACGAAAAGTGGGCTTATGGGCTTGCCGTTAGATTTGGTTTACGCTCAATACAAAACCATTCACCCGCTAGACCCACAGCTTTTATTTGCAGGGCAATATTCTGATTCAGAAAGTGGGTTGGCGTATAACCGCTTTCGCTATTATGATCCAGAGAGTGGGAATTATATTTCAAGTTAAAAAAATACCAAAGAGAGCAGGGGGAATAAATGTTCACTCAAAATCACATTTAGAAATTCATACTCCTTGGGGACATGAAACAGTTGATTCATATAGAAATGTTGGATCTGATTTGGATGCTATCATTAAAGAGGTTGATTTATGGTAAAATTTAAATATTGGAGAAAAAATGGAAACAATCAAAATCATAAATTCTGAACAATATCAGAATTTAATTAGCTCTATACAAAAAAAACAAAGCTTAAAATTCTTAATGAGTATAAAGATGCCACTGCAAACCGTGACTGTCAGAAAATGAAATTAGCAAATTTATTAGCAGATGATGCATTAAATCTTCTTAAGAATGATGAGGCTACTTTTGTCAATTTTGCTTTAATGAAAATGCAGAAATTTGAAAATGTTAAAATTAATGAAGAATATCCTAGTAATGAGAAAACGGATGTTGAAGACGATAATGAAATAATCCTAGGTTATTCAAAAAGTTTTTTGCTTCTTTATTTGATTGAGTATTTTCTTCTTAAAACAAAGCCTTCTGAATTGGGATTTTATTTAAAAACAATTCGAGTTCCACAAGCGAAAAAATATGAAAAGGAACTAAAAGAAATTTATAGCAAAATTTTGTTATAAATTTTTTAATTTATGCTGTACATAGAAATATGAAAGTAATCTGGTAAATAAATCTAATTTAACAAGCGGTCACTTCCTCTGAATTTTGCACTTTTTTGGAATAAAGTGACTCCTTGTAGTCATTTACCAACAAGGGCACTAACTCAACCGCCGTAACGGCAACCATTACCGCTATGCCAAGGCAGGCAGATTAACCGAAAAGACAGAAATCCGAGACGGTTTTCGTAAACAGACCACCCACTTCCGTTGGAATGCCAATAATCAGTTGACAGGCATGACCAATGGCAAGGGGGAGGTGTAATATTATATAGTGGAACAAACACCAGCTAATATTGCTAAATATTCATGCTCAAATATCTGGTTTTTATTCTTCTAAAACTCCATTTACTCAAGGTAAAACAGTTAGACAATGGTTATCATCTAGAACGTTTTCTGAATAATTTCAATTTGGAACAAAACAACTCCAAAGATTAGGATGGAAAATTTAATGAAAAAAAATAAATTAGATAATATGCTTGAGTCATTTATCTATAATTGCAATGTATATGGTAATGCTATTTTAGATGGCGATTTTACAAAAGCTAATAAAGCATATAAGAAAATTATAACTGCAAAAGATTATATTCTTTCTCAAGAAAGATTAGAGCTATTAGCACCTAATTTAAATTCCGATTCTATATCTATAAAAATATGGGCAGCAAGATACCTTCTCTTTATTTCCACTTTTTCTAAACAATCTGAAGATATTCTTCAGTCACTAAGTAATAGTGAAAGCAATCTTTTGGGCACAATAGCAGAACAAACATTAAAAGAATGGAGAAACGGTAGACTAACATTAGAATATTAATTTATGTCAGTACCAATATCAAAGTAGTTATGCTATCTGGCAACCAAACGGACAAATGTGACGAATCTTTTGGATTTACAAAGACCATTTCACGGAAATCATCCGCCCTACAATGAATTTTTGAGAGAACAATTAACAAGACTTAGGGATACAAATAGTTTTACATTAGAGAATATAAGAAATCCACAAACAGAACTGAAAAATAAAATAGCACAAGCACAAAAAAGCGGAAAAAATTTAAATGTCTATTTTGATGATCTTATTAAAAATGGAGTAAAAAAATGCACTTTATAACAATACAATCAGTATATGACAAAGAAATAACGGGTGTATCGTCTCATTATCAACTTGAGATTAAGAAAAAGTCTTTTGAAACCCCAAAAGATGAAAAGGTTTTTAATGATTTCTTCAAAAAAACTCAAAAGAGTTTCAAAGGAATGTTATGGACTATTTTATACAATTTAACCAAAAAGATTTATCTGGTTCAATTACGTTATTTCCTACAGGGAAAAAATTAAAAAAAATCGATTTTTCCGTGTTAGTTCTAATTTAATGGGAGTTTGGGTAGTGATATCTCAAAAGGTTATGGATATTTTTTCAAAATATCATTTACCTCCAATAAATAAAATAGAAATAAAAATAGAAGGATTTACTGATAGATACTACTTCATTGGCTTCCCTATAATGCCGATAGAGTGTATAGATTATAATTCTTCAAAATTCATAAATATACAAAGTGGTAAAGTTATTGTATACAAGACCTTTGAAGGTTATAAAAATAGAGAAAATATTTTTGATATTTTTCCCAAAGAAATATATCTATCAGAAGAATATAAATATGACGTACTAAATTTAGCAGGAGTATATGAAATTAGTCTTAGTCCTCAAATGTTAGAAGATTTAAGGAAAGAAAATTGTCTTGGATTTAATGAAATATCTCCAAGTCAAACGCTCATAATTTCTCCATAATAGCAAGCCATAGAGCGAATGCTCGTTTGTTGTCAAACTGTTTGTTTTTTTGTTCTTTAAAACTCTAATAACACGTGGTTATGCTAGCGGTCAGGTTTCTCCGAACATTTGTAAAATTTTTAGAAAATCCACCGCACTTATGATGAAGCCCAAACCCTGACACATACCTTATTCATTAAAGACGAGCAAGGGCAACTTACCCCCCTGATGCGGCTCGTTTATAACGAGTGGCTTACTCTTTTTCTTCACAACAAGCAGTCACTTCCTCTTTATAGTTTGGCTTATGGCAACAGCAAACTAGCTATGCCATCTGCCAACTAAACGGACAAGTGCTCGCCCTGCTCAATCCACAAAGCAAAAAAGTTTGGGTGAAAGAAAAAAGCCCGCTTTGCTGTTCCGAAATGACTATCGCAAAACTAGCCCGCTAGACCCACAGCTTTTATTTGCAGGGCAATATACTGACCAAGAAAGTGGCTTAGCCTATAACCGCTTTCGGTATTATGACCCAGAGAGTGGGAATTATATTTCGAGTGACCCGATTGGGTTGAATGGTGGGGCAACTCCATATAATTATGTCAGCAACCCATGGATCTATATCGACCCTTATGGTTTAAAACCCAACCCCATCCTATTTAGTGAATGGATAAACAAAGGTGGCTCAGGCTATTCTAATTATATTAGTGATGTATACACAGGTATTACTAATAATTTTGATAGACGGGTTAGAGAGCATGCAGGGACTAAAGGAGATATTCAGAAGTTAAAAAACATGGGAGATTTAACACGAAATCAGGCAAGAAGCGTAGAGCAAGCAATTATTCATCATAGGGAATTGAATGGCATAAAAGGAAAAAATGCAATTAATAGCATCAGCCCTAAACGTGCAATTTATGATGATGCGATTGCTTGGGGAGAGGACTGGATTCGTAAAAATGATCCAAAATTAGCTCAACAATTAGGAATCAAGAAATGCTAAAGAAAATGACAACCTTACAATTTATAAAAAAATCCAGACCAAAATTAAAACAAGGTGATGTTTTTTATTATCTAATAAATAATAAATACTATTTGGGGACTGTATTGCTTACACAATTAGATAGAGATATTAAAGATAACACTGCGATAGTTGTATTACTTACAAACTATTCAATCGAAGATATTCATGACTTTTCTATTGAAAAATTACATAAAAAAATAGAAGAACTAAGTCTAATAGCCCCCCCAACTTTAATCAACAAAAAAGCTTGGAATTTAGGTTACTTTGTTAATTTAACAAACGTAAATTATCTTAATAAAGAAATTCTAAATTTATTACGATTTGAATGCTGGGATCATCTATGTGACTATCAATATAATCCTAGTTATAACATTCCAGAATTAAAATTATTTGGCAGTTCAGGAATATATGGATATGAAGGTATTGAATATATTATTCAAATAGGACTTGGATTGTTTTATGATAATAATGAGAAACCATATAAATACTATGAAGATAGTGATTTTAAAAAATATATAAAAAATAATAAATTACCTTACTGGTACTATAATGCGATTGGACAAACTGAAATTATCCCTTGATAATGCAAAGAAAAAAGCACGCCCCGATGTCGCTCGTTTATAACTAGTGGCTTACTTTTTTCTCCACAACAAGCGGTCACTTTCTCTTTAAATTTTGCACTTTTTGGGAATAAAGTGACCCCTTGTAGACGAACAAATACTCGCCTTGCTTAACCCACAAGACAAAAAAGTCTAGGCGAAAGAAAAAAGCACCATTTGGGGCTTACTGTTCCCGAATGACTATCGCAAAATCAGCCCGCTAGACCTACATTTTATTTGCAGGGCAATATACTGACTCAGAAAGTGGCTTAGCCTATAACCGCTTTCGGTATTATGAGCCTGAGAGTGGAAAATATATTTCGAGCGATCCGTTTGGGTTGGTTGGGTGTTCCGATGATGCAGCTAAGCTCGCAGAAAGTTTAGGGAAAAGACCTAAGAACCACGAAGCTCACCATATTGTTATGTCTAACTCCAACGATTGGAGAATGAAAGAATTAAGGGACATGATGGATAATTTCAATATTGATATAAATAGCAAAAATAATGGAATCTGGCTCCCGAAAACTTCCGCTGATAGATTACCTAACTCACTTAAAACAGCTCATAAAGGAAATGGCATCTATGGAAAAGCATACAAACAGTTTGTGTATGACAAATTGATTAGTTCTAAAAACCCAAAAGAATTTGAAGCTGGTTTAAAAGAAATTAAATCTTATTTAAGTTCTGGAAATGTTTTTCCATTATCCAATGGAAAGTTTCCTACATGCTAATAATAATGGAGTTCTCCTATGTCTAATAATGAAATTTATGAAAGCCTAAGAAATGATGCATACGCTTTTCTAGAACAATTTAAACTACCTGATATTTTAAGAAAATTCAAAGAAACACAGTTTAGTAATAATGTACTCTATCATTCAAAAAGATTAGCGTATAACTATTCTCCGTTCTATTGTGAGCATACAGGATATTCGTTAGATCACTTAATCTCAGGAATGCCGAAATCTATAAAAAATAAATATATATATTATGGAGACAGAAATATAGAGAAAATAGAACATTATGGAAAGCATGATAATTTATATAAAACAGATTTCATCATTATGAGTGATGATTTTTCAGAGGTTCTGTCGCTTGATAATTTTGATGACTTTATTAGATATATAAAAATTATATATAAAAATCAAAAAGCCATAAGAGAGATAATGGTAAATGATGAAAACGACATATCCGTAACACGGTATTTTTATAAGGATAACAAAATAGTAAACTCTTTGTCTTTTTCCATTACTGAAAATTTGAGAGTGGAATTAGAGTGTGAAAATATCTATGAATATAAGAATAATGAAATAATTGCTATTCATACTCAAGATGGAGAATATATATATCGAAAAGATTAATAGCCAATTTAGTTTGTTATTTGTTCTTTAAAAAGTAATAAAACACTGTATGTAACCAGTGAATTTTCGCACTTTTTTAGAATAAAGTGCCCCCTTGTAGTTTGGCTTATGGCAACAGCAAACTAGCTATGCTATCTGCCAACTAAACGGACAAGTGCTCGCCCTGCTCAATCCACAAGGCAAAAAAGTTTGGGTGAAAGAAAAGCCCCCTTTGGGGCTTGCTGTTCCCAAATGAGTACCGCAAAACTAGCCCGCTAGACCCACAGCTTTTATTTGCAGGGCAATATACTGACCAAGAAAGTGGCTTAGTCTATTATAACCGCTTCAGATACTATGACCCGATAGTGGTAATTATATCAGCTCAGATCCGATTGAGTTGAATGGTGGGGAAACGCCTTATCGTTATGTACATAATGTTTTAGATTTTCTTGAACCGTTTGGGTTGGCTGGGTGCTGGCAAAAATATGAACAACAAATTCAGGATTTATACAGAGGGAAAGCATCATTTAGTTCAAGAAAATATACTGCAATTGTGGATGGTAAAATAGCAAATGGCGTTTCAGATAATGTGGTTAATATAGAAGGTAAAAATATAGCTATTGAAGCCAAGTTTGTAGATAAATGGAGAAACTCTATTCGCAACCCTGCTAGTAAAATAGGTTCAAAACCATTTGCAATAAAAGAACAGGCTAAAGTTTTAGAACAGGCTAAGAAATACTCCAGTGCATTTCAAGAAACTATATACCATACTAACAGCAAAGAATTTGCAGAACATTATGGAAAAATTTTTAAAGATGCAGGTATTGATAATGTAATATTCCAAATAACACCATTTAGATAGGAGAAAATTATGAGAACCCAAATTCCTAGTACAGCCCCACTAGAAGAAGGAAGAGAATTTCGTTACATTGAATACAGTACAATAAAAAAATTTGAAAAAGAACTTTTTTATCAATTATTTAATTTAGAACAAAGGAATGCAACAAATGGAGGAGTAATAAGTGAAAATTGCGAAATAACCACAAAAAATGGAATTAAATTCTATGGAATATCTTATCGTGGAGATATTATTGGCTGGCGTAAAGACTTTGAACAAAGCGCGTCTAATTTAGAATTGAGGTATGCAAAAATAAATAACAATCAACTTATTGATTCTAAAGGGAATATATATCCTCTAGATGAGTGTCGTATTGAATTTTACTAGAGTCTTAGTCAGAAAGGTTAATAATCAAACGGACAAGTACTGGCTCTGCTTAACCCTAAAGGCAGACCTCTTTGGCTAAAAGAGAAACTTGGGTGGATTTGTTGGAGTTAAGATCATGTAAAAAGAATGCTGATAT
This sequence comes from Pasteurella pantherarum, assembly GCF_049670885.1. Lineage (GTDB taxonomy): Bacteria > Pseudomonadota > Gammaproteobacteria > Enterobacterales > Pasteurellaceae > Pasteurella. Next base: position 748,203 of record NZ_CP187173.1, read on the forward strand.
TTTAACGAGTTAATATCAATGATGTCGTTAATGGAATCACAATAGGACATCCTATTCTACATAATATTACCCATACTTGAGCCATTTTATGACATGGTAAATAAAAGATTAAACGATGTGGTTCGGTCTCTGCACAAATGTAGCTGCACAGTTAAGGAGTAAAAATGAATACTTTTGAGGATGCTCGTATAATAGTTCAAAAAATCAAAAAAGCTATTATATGCTCAGTAAAAGAGCTTTTTAAGCAACACCCAAATGAAAACTTTTACTACATTTCACTAATAACCTCTGGGGAAGCCTACTCCCCAATACTTTCGGCATGGTCTCATGAAGCTTTATCTCAACAGGCTAGCAGTGAAGAAGAAAAAATCCTGATTAAATGGTCGTATGCTGATTCGCCTTACACTATGTATAAAAATGATTTTTTCTATGAAGTTGAGGAAATCTTTAATCGAAGAGATAAAAATAATATAAGCGTAGAAGAGTTTAATTTTAGAATAAATGCTATGACAGAAGCTATGAAGGAAGCTGATATAGATGGGATATTTGGAGAAGGAAGTAAGCGATTAAGCTTACTTATTAATGTTGAAGTTATGCCTCCTGACAAAACAAATACAGAAAGAGCGATACAATTAAACCCTAAAAACTCTGAAATATTACCTATCTGGCTAGAGGAAGCTGGAGAGGAATAATATTACCTACCGAGTCTCTCATTTTGTCCCCGATGCCGCTCGTTTATAACGAGTGGCTTACTCTTTTTCTTCACAACAAACGGTCACTTTCTCTCTAAATTTTGCACTTTTTTAGAATAAAGTGATCCCATGTAGTTTCGCTTATGGCAATCAAACTATCTCCGCTTAATCCACAAGGCAAAAAAGTCTGGGCGAAAGAAAAATGCCCCCTTTGGGGTTTGCTGTTTCTGAATGATTATCCAATGTTTTCGATTTTTTTGAGCTGTTTGGATTGGCTGGGTGTACAGTGAAAATGAAATGTCGGTCATTATGATGAGCGAATAAAATTCGTGATAGGTCAAACTTAGCCAAAAATTACGATCTTGCAATAGCTCTATCGATCTTAGTTCACAAAGCAGGACATACCATATCCAAAGATGGCGTTGGTGCTGTTTCTAGAAGATTAAAAATTCAACTACTGGTGAGGCTCTCTTCAGCTAGAGAACATCTGCAAGAGATATTAAAGCATTAATGAAGGGATTATTCTGAAATGATAAAAGGATACAATAATTGAGGAAAAAATTATGCAAGACCAAATTATTAGCGAAGCAATCTACGATGAATTGATGACTTCTGTTTTGCAATATTATATTGACACACTAAGTAAAAAGTCGGAAATATCATCTGATCTATATGGAAGAATGAGAAATGTATTAGAGGAACTGAGTGATGAACAGAAGGATATTATTTTCGAGTTTATTCGCAATGCTATTATTGATACTGCTTCAACAATTTTAGGAACTATTGATGGCAATACATTTCCTAAAAATGTTGATGGAATTTATACTTTAAAATATGAAAATCAAGAAATACAAGGCTGTTTACAAGATTATTTTTTGGCTAAAGCCGAAGATGCAATAAGATCAAATTAATCCTTTTTTCCTCAGTATTACCTCATAGGACAAAAAAGTTTGGGCGAAAGAAAAAAGCATCCTTTGGGGCTTGCTGGGGGCGAACAGCCTTATTCATATACTCATAACCCTATTGAGTGGTGGACCCGCTCGGGTTGGCACAGGGACTACAGTAAATAAAACTGTCGTAATTATGCCAAATCATTAGGTTTACCTACGGATGATGCAAGACATATTTTGGCTAAAATTTTAGGCCGTCAAGGCGGAAAAGGAAATGTGTTTCCTCAATTAAAAGATGTAAATAGAGGATATTATAGAATTTTTGAGACACGAGTGAGAGATTTATTAGTGCAATATAAGCACTTAGATCTAATTGGAAATTTGGTTATACGACAGATGCAGCAAGATCAAGTGAAATTATATATGAGGTCTTCCATAATGGTACATTATTAGATGTCGCAAAATTCTTAAACGAATAAAGAGGTTAATATGAATGAGTTATCTGCTAAAGATGTGTTTTAGAGTTCATGAAACAGATGAAAGAATGGGAAGAGTTTACATATAAAGCACCTAATATAGAAAGCGAGAAAGAAAAAGCAAAAGAAACTCTAAAAAAAATTTTCTTGGAATTTTGCACCCTTAAAGACAGGAAATATGGAAAGCCAAATTTTTTTAGCACTAGCCCTATATCCAACTATGATATAAATACCCAACCTATATACAAAATTGTGGAAAATACAAAAAAAACAATTATATACACTAAATTAACAAATAAAGGATTTTGGAATTTAAGATATACTATTCTTTCCATAAATAATTCTTGGTTAATTGATAAAAAAGAAATCAGTTTTGATAATGGAGAAACTTGGAAAAGAGAAAACTTATAATATCCATTTAATATCATTCAGTTAAAATAAATAGTATCCACAATGTTTCTAGTTTGCAACGAGTGATAAAATTTATTCCAATTCGATAACAAGCGGTCAATTTCTGTTTTATTTTTGCAATTTGCAAATTTCTGAGCTTAATTAAGCGTTTGTTTTATTTACGGGATAATGGCGAGATGAAGGAAGTGGCTTAGCCTATAACCGCTTTCGGTATTATGACTCAAAGAGTGGGAATTATATTTCGGGTGAGGCGATTGGGTTGCAAGCTGTAAGAAATTGGGCTAGAAAACGGCTCCCAAATGGACAACTTGGACTCCCATTCTAAATGTTTAAGGAGAATAAAATGGATAATGAAAAAATATCAATTTGGGTTTCTGGAAATATTTCTTATGAAGAACAGCAATTACTTTTTGTACCCAATAACTCCAATGAAGTTAAATTTCTTAATGATTTTAAAATTTCTACTAATGAATTTTTTGACTATGATCACATAGCAATCTTATATGGTCAGTTTGAAGGAAAACCTACTCCTTTAAATAAGGCTAAGCGTATTGTTAAAGATTTTCTACAGATTTCAGATGGCTGTTGGGATGAAATAGAAAAGAAATTAAAAGAGCATAAGATCAAAAAAATTAATTACTTATTAGCCGTTCCTGATTTTGAATATTCCTCAAAAATCACAAAATCAGATAAATTAATTTTTGTTGGTAATTTTCAATATGCTCAAGATTTTAGCTCAATATTGGAATTCTTACCTGAACATCTTAGAAGTAAATTGGAATAACGCTAGATGGCACGAGTACCAAAAACAAAAATGCAATATTCCCCGATGCCGCTCGTTTATAACGAGTGGCTTACTCTTTTTCTTCACAACAAACGGTCACTTTCTCTCTAAATTTTGCACTTTTTGGAATTAAGTGGCCCCTTGTAGTTTGGCTTATGGCAATCAAACTATCTCCGCTTAATCAACAAGGCAAAAAAGTCTGGGCGAAAGAAAAAAGCCCCCTTTGCTGTTCCGAAATGACTATCGCAAAACTAGCCTGCTAGACCCACAGCTTTTATTTGCAGGGCAATATACTGACCAAGAAAGTGGCTTAGTCTATTATAACCGCTTCAGATACTATGACCCGATAGTGGTAATTATATCAGCTCAGATCCGATTGAGTTGAATGGTGGGGAAACGCCTTATCGTTATGTACATAATGTTTTAGATTTTCTTGAACCGTTTGGTCTTGCTTCTTGTCGTAGAAAATATATGGGGAATACTCCAAGTAAAAATAGCCGAACTGGTCGAGAAGTTATTGAAAGATAGTCAAGGTGCATGGCAGCTATTAAAAGATGCCGATATGTCACACAAAATAGATGCCGTCAAATGGCGGAAAACTTCAGGATAGATATTTACCATCTTTAAAATAAGCAACCGTAGGAGAAGAAAAATGTTACTTACTCATGAACAAATTGAAAATAGTGTTCAACAAATGGAGGAATTTGATTCCCCTGATGATAATGAATATATTTTATTCTTAAAGAATTTATGGGATTCTTTACCTAAACCAAAACATCAGCAACCTGAACAGATCCCAAATTGGATTATTGATTGTCTATTTGAAACTTATTTTAAGATGGGATGCTAAAGAATGGGCTTTAAAAGGTTTAAATAATGACACCGCTCAAGAAGGTTCTTATGAATATTTTCAAGTGGGGCGAGTTTGTTATGAACTAGAAGAATATGATGAAGCTATGAAATATTTCGATATAGCTTATCAACGAGGAAAAAAACGCGCTTTCAAAGAGTTTGATAAAAAATATTGGGAATTCTATTCTAAAAATAAAAAATAATTCATATTGTCGCTTGTTTTTAATGAGCGGTTGAATTCGTTTTTAATATCAATAAGCGGTCACTTTCTCTTTAAAATTTGCACTTTTTTAGAATAAAGTGACCCCTTGTCGTCTAGTAAGCCCAATTCGAACACAGGTTACCGCTACGACAACGCTGGCAGATTAACCGAAAACCGAAATCCGAGATGGCTTTCGCAAACAAACCACCTACTTCCGTTGGAATGCGAATAATCAACTAACAGGCATTGCTAACAGCAAAGGGGAGGTGTGATATTATATAGTGGAACAAACCCCAGTTAATATTGCCAAGTTTGAAGTGAATAAAATCCATAAGATAAATAATTTGATTAAACTTCCTCACTGGAAAGGAATTGTTCATGCTCAAATATCTTGTTTTTATTCTTCAATACAAATGTTTAAAAATGGGAAAAGGATTAAGGTTGGCTAAGTAATCAAAATTTCGATAGGAAATTTAATTCTAGTTTAGAAAAACTAAAAGATTATGATTGGAAATTTTTTGAAAAGGATTATGTATGAAATTCAATAATATAGAACAGGCAATTGTAACTTTTAAAGAAAATGCAGAACTTCACGGCAAAGCAACTCTAACTGGGGAGTATAAGATTGTTAATAAAAGTTATAAAGAAATAAAAAAAGCAAAGGACTTTCTTCTTTCATTAAATAAATTAGATAGCTTAGAATGCTTATTAGATGATAGCTCAATTTCTGTTGTAAGTTGGGCTGCAAGCTATTTATTGTTTAGTGAGAAATATTCTAAACTTAGCCAAAAAAAACTTGAAGAAATAAGTTCTAACTCTGGAATTTTGGCATCAGATACAAGGCAAATACTGGAAGAATGGAGTTTAGGTAATTTAACTTTAGAAAATTGAAAAGAATATATCCTTTACTAGAAACTATCAATAATGATTTGTTTCTTCTTTCACTTTTGTGAGCTGTAAAATGTTATTCGGAAGTGAATGCTTGTTTCATTTCTAAGAACTTTTTCAAAATCTACCGCACTTAGCCCCTCATCCAGCAAACTTAGCCACCATACTATTATTTTATTAGACTATCACCAACGGCACAATCGGACTTAATGGTACTGAACTTATCGGTATGTCTAAAACCCGATGGGGTTGGGGGGGGTTGGGGGGGGATTGGGAATGGTGAGGCGTTTGGTATTGCCCGTATGGAAATTCTACATAAAAATGATGGGTTATCAGTAAAATCTATTACACTTAAGTGGGTGAAGAGGCTAAGAAATGAAGCCATAAAAGTTGTTAAAATAAATAATATTATTTCTTGTAGAGGATAGCATGATGAATATAGAGTATTATTGCGATATCTTGAATATGCACCCAATTTTCAAGGGCGTATAGGCGGAAATATTCCAGAATTATTAATATCTTTGGTAAGTGATAATCTTTATTTTTATGCCACTTTTGAACATCCCAATAAAAAAGGAATTATGTTCTCTATTTTTACACCTAAAGATTTTGGAATTATGAATGATAATAATATTTATCCTAATTGTTCTGTAAAAGTTATACAGCATAAGTTTAGCAAGGCTAGTGATAAAGATGACTTTACAAATCCCAATATTCGAGAAATGTCTATAAGCGCTTATAAAAAATTGGAAGAAGACTATTATTCCATTAGAGAAGAAAACCAGAAAAACTTTGATCTACTAGGGGATGATTTTGAAGAATTAGAAGAGCCTGAATATTCAATAGTGATAGGAAGAAGACCAATATTAATTCAAGATGATGATATTTATACAAAAGATCTTGATAAAGATGGATATGAATTTTTTATGCAAATTGACGAAGCGGGGATGCCTGAAAAATTAATCAAAAAAAAATTATGTTTTTGGGTATAGTGCATTATATTTATATACAAAGGAAAATACTGAAAACGAAGAAATCATTGCGGGCTTTTGGCAGAGTTAGTTATATTAATCTAGCCTAATATAGCAGCAAGAAAATTAGAGCCATTTTAAGACAATAACTCAGAAAAGTAATTTTTAATCACTTTTAAGGATAGTTATGGGTATTGAAAATGCTAAAAAATTATTACTAGAATTTATGCAAGAAATGTATGAGTGGGAAAAAAAGGCTACTAAAAATTTGAGAAGCCTTGATTATGAAAATACATTAAGATTAGAATTAGCTTTAATATTTAGTCAATATTGTACGCCTAAAAAAATAAGAGAACGCGAGAAGTATCACTTTCCGTTCGTTTCCCATTTGAATATAAACCAGAAACACACCCGATTATTGATATAAAACAAGAAAATAAGTATTTATTTTTTATGTTGAGGAAACTAGGACAGGAATAAAAACACAATATAGGTATAGATTGATATATAAGAATGAAAAGTGGTGGATAGATAAGAAGGAATGGTTTACCCAGTCCAAATGGGATAATTGCCCGTTTTAATGGTTTTAATGACTGGCAATCTTGATAGCGTTATCTAACAAAACTATCTTAAGTTTTATCGTTTGTTCTTCCTCAATATCACTGATTTATCACAAACGGTCATTTTCTCTTTAATTTTTGTATAGCACAAATACAGAATTTTTATGAAAACTGACCGCTTTTTATGAGTAATGCATTTTTTCCACAACGGGTAAAATCCTACTGATTTTTTGCACTTTTGGGAATAACCAGCTCCCTTGTAGTGCCGATTAGGGCAACAGTAAACCAGCTATGCCATCTGTCAGCCAAAGGGTAAGTGCTCGTCTTGCTCAATCCATAAGGCAAAAAAGTTTGGCGAAAGAAAAAAATACCTGGAAGAATAAATCAAGTTTTACCATAAAATCATAAATGGAGAAAAATATGTCGTCACTAATCCCTAAAGATATAAAACAAGAAATATTGTCTTTACTATGGTTCGTTAATGCAGGCAAACATCATCTTATAAATAGTGAAATCACTTATGTTTCTGACAAGAAAAATGTTACTAGGTTAATATCATCCATTGACTGGGAAAACATATCTTTAGAAGCAAGTAACGATATGTATGCCCATTTATATAAAAAGAATTTACATAGAGAATTGGATATTTGGGAGGAAATTGTCACTGAAGCTAGACAATTTATTTCTCACGAACTATTGCCAATTATTCCTGAAATTGAAGGAATTGATATAAATTATATAAATGATGATGTTAGTTGGAATATTATGCATTTTATTCTTGAAAGGCATTTTAAAAAGCAACTACCTAGACATTATTCATTCTTTACTAGAGTTTTTGATATTTATAAAAGTGGATATTTAGTATGCGGCTTGCAAGGTCAATACCCTGAAGGAAATTTATTAGTATATTAACCTCTCTTAGCAGGAGGCATCTGTTGCAAGGTAAGCATCACTATGCTCCTTCTAATCCAAGCTCGGGAAAATATGATTTTTCTGGAGCTTTTGTAAGAAGGGGAAAAATATTCCATAAAATTTTAAATAAACTATAGGATTCAAAATGAAAAATATTAGATTTAAAGAAGGAGATCTATTTTTTTATAGATGACATAAAACTAGGAAAAAACATTCTGAGTTTTGAAAAGCAACATAGAATAGGAAAATTAATTTACATATCTTCTTTATTTAAAGATATGATAGGATTCATTCCCTCAGAAAATATTTTTTGCACTATTCCAAATGATCTAACTGAAGTTAAATTTCTTAATAATGTTATTTACACGGCAAATTCGGAGTTAAAAAATGGCAATTGGAAAATTATAGGATACCAAATCATAACAGATGACGAAATTATTCTGACAAAACGTAGAGTAGCAAATGCCATCATGATAAAAGATGATGAAATTAGAATTTTCATAGAAGATGATTATACAAAATATAAAAATCAAGGAATAGCAGGATTAGGTGCTGTGCATTATCTATTAATGAATCTTTAATTTTGTTTCATTGCTAAAACTTTTTTAAAACCTACCGCACTTAACCCTATTATTCGTAAGCTTCGCTAAGAGCAAACCAAGCTATGCGATACTCAGTTAGGGTTGAAACGATCCGAACGGACTTAATGCTAGGGAAATAGCCTTATCGTTATGTACATCATATTTCGATTCTCTTGAAGCGTTTGGATTGGGTAGTTGTAATATAGCTAATAATATTCATACAAGCACTCCAGTAAGGCATGAAACACGTTGATGAAATAGTTAACTCGCAAGGAGAATTTGAAAGAGTAGTGTCTGAAAAACTACCAGATGGAAGATGAATAATCTTAAAGCAAGATTGGACTTTTAAGGGTTTTATTGACTAACAGGACAAGCAATGGATATTTTAGAAATAACATTTGATGAAATAGAAAGATCGAATTTGAAAAATATTATCAGCATGATAAGTCATTTTAATGCAGAAAGTATAGAATTATCATCTAGCAATGAAAATATTGAATATATTTTAAACGAAACCAATCATGAAAATGGAGCTATTTATTTTAAGCTAAATAATGCAAATGTTTTTGATGTCACTTTAAAAGAATTTTTTATAAATCTAATAGTTTATAAAAGAGAAATTGAAATAAACATGGATTTTAATTGTAATGACATGTTTAAAATAGATTTAAATATAATAAAAAAAGCTATTATTGAATGGAATAAAATAATATTAGCGAAGAACTATTATTGTGGTTATGAACCCGCTACTGATAGATGTACTCAGTTTTTTTCTAATATTCATACAGGTCCATTAAAATGGTCATAAATGCTCTTTTTTAAATCTTTGTATCCCTAAATAGAGAAAAATCGCTTTACCCTAAAAAAGATAAAATCGTTCGTGAGCGACCCCAAAATAAAAAAGTATTGTGTTAAAAGTAGATCGAACGTTTAATATCTAGAACTCAACAGGCGTTAGCAAGAGATATAACTCTTATGATTGGAGGTAAATTAGGTCGTGTTGAATAGTTATTTACAAGGAGCCCAGTAACGGGGAAAATAGGTCTTACAGCAACTTTAGAGAATAAATTAAACAAATTTCTTATATCTATAATATACAGGTGATTAAATGAATGATGTAAAAAAACATTTATTGCAAGAAGGTTATATACAAATAAATAAAACTAATAACTTTTATAAATTAAATCATGATTTTTATATAGTTGTTTACCTTCAACGAAAATTAGATGGAAGTTTGTATTTTTTTAATGTCGGTATTCATCCAAGATTTCTAGTGAATACTAAAACTGAAGTTTTTGAAGAAGTTGATTGTGCTTTAAGAACTAGAATTGGAACATTGAGCACTGTTGAAATTGAACACAAAGAAGAGATAAAAAAATTAATACGCGATCTAAAACAATTTTCCAATTACTATTCAGATTACAACGCTATTTTTAATATTCATAATCCTTATGATTTAACTCAGCAACATAAAATATTAAATATATTTTCAATAACACAAGTAAATTTATGTAGATTATATGTTGAGTATTATGATTTTTTAAATAATACAGCAATGGCATTGAGCTTTGCAAAGTATGGATTATCGATTGCACCTAAATTTGCAGTAATCCCTAAAAAATTTTTTAAAGAGTATATTAAAAAAAAGGGATGAAATTGAATATCTTACCCCATTAAAACAAGGAAATATTTTATGCTATTAACAAAAAAGAAATCAATTCGATCGTAAAACAAATTGAAAAAGCTATAAAAATTAATATAAAAGGCCAACATGATGAAGCACTTAACGCTTATTTAGAATTATGGAAAGTCTTGCCTGAACCTAAACAGAAACAGCCAGAACAAATTTCTAATTGGCTTATAAATTGTATATTTAATAATTACTTTGATAGAGGGGATTTTTTAGAAGCTAACAAATGGGCTGAAAAAGCTCTCAATAATGACACAGCTGAAACCGGAGCCTACGAATATTTTCAAATGGGGCGAGTTTGTTATGAACTAGAAGAATATGATGAAGCTATGAAATATTTCGATATCGCTTATCAACGAGGGAAAAAACGTGCTTTCAAAGAGTTTGATAAAAAATATTGGGAATTCTATGCTAAAAATAAAAAATGATTTATGTTGCTACTTGTTTTTAATGATCCACTGAATTCCTTTTTAATATCAAAAAATAGCCTTTTCTCTTTAACTTTTCATATCACAAATACAAAATTTTATGAAAACTGACCGCTTTTTGTGAACAATGCGTTCTTTTAGCAATAAGTAAAATCCCACCGATTTTTTGCACTTTTTGAATAACCCCACCTTCCAAAGGATTGAGCAAGCATAATATTTCCCTTTACCTCGTCCAACGTATTACTCAAGGTATCAATGCTGTCTCCTCGCACTACTTATACAGCTAGGGATTATGGTGTGGAGGATGATACTCCGAACTGGGTAGAAAAATGTGTTAATCAAGCGATTAGGCAAGCTGAAATTAAACCTAATAAAACCCTTTAAATTAAGTAAGAAACCTCAAACAACTACATTTCAAAAAGCGTTTGAGTAACAATTAAAAGATCAGTAAGATACGATATAACAATATTTCGGTGAAAAAATGGTTAACAAATCGAAAGGCATTTAAGAATAGAGATAAAGTGAGCTATAGTAAAAAGGCGAAAAGATCTAAGGATACATATAAGACTCCGGAATTCTCTAAAAGGGCAATCTGTTTTATATAGCCCAGATAATATAGCTGCTGGGAAATACAAATAGTATTTGAAGATTTACCTGAAAATGCAATGATGAATATTAAATTATTATAGGAGAATAAAATGAATCCATGAATGAGTTTATTAGTCGAAATATTGATACTTATATTAAAATAGCAGATGTGCCAGAATATATCATTAATAAATAGCAATCTCTTTTCCCTGAAGAATTTGATTTTATTTTTGAATATATTGATATACTTCTAGAGCCGACTATAGCTTGGGGGGTTACTGCATTAGGCGGTCGTAAATCAATCAATAACCTTAAAGTTGTTGATTACAAGGCTTACATTCATCTTATTGGGCAAGCTGTGGGGAAATTTATTGATTTGAGCGATTAATACAAGCGATCAAATTTCCCCATTGATTTTTAATGAAACGAAATACAGAATATCTAAGTTAAACTCTAAAACCAATATGGTTCTCAAAGGTGGATACGTAATATGGGGAAAGTAAGATGATGTTATATGAAATTATTAAAAATATAAATCATTATAATATTGAAGATACGATCTATTCAGAAGAACCTTGGAATATCTACTCACAAAGCATAGTTATCAATGAAGATGAATATTGTGATCAGGGATATTCTGCTAAAAAATATTTCCTAGAAGTTTTTCTAGTAAAAGAATTATTAGATGATTTACCGAGTGAATCATCCTTGGAAGAAAAATGCAATAGAATAATTTATTATGCAATTAATGATTGTTAGGAGTGTTAAATCATTTCAATGTCACAGTGTTTAAATGGCTAGCAATTTACTGTGCATAGAAATATGAATGTCATTATAATAAATAAAGCAAATTAAACAAGTGGTTACTTCCTGTTTATTTTTTAAGTTGTAAAATATTTTTCGATAATAACCTCTTTTTTCATTTTTTAAAAACTTTTTTAAAACCTACCGCACTTATAGAAAAATCATAAAGGATTATAGAAATGAAAGAGTTCAAAGAAGGAAGCGTATTCTTTATTCCAGATATAGAATATGCTAGAAAAAAATTTAGCTTTAATAAGAAATATAGATTAGGGAAATTAATTTACATATCACGATATTTTAAGAATATGATAGGTTTTTTACCCTCAAAAGATGTGTTTGAAAGTGCTCCAGATGATATTTCCGAAGTAGAGTTTTTAGACTATGTCATTTATACTGGAAACAGCGAACTAAAAAATGGGAACTGGGAAATTATTGGACATCATAATATTTTAGAAAAAGAGATTTTGTTAACAAAACGACGAGTAGGGAATGTAATTATGATTAGAGATGAGCAAATTAGAATTTGCACAGAAGATGATTATACGAAATATGAAAATCAAGGAATAGCAGGATTAGGTGCTGTGCATTATCTATTAATGAATCTTTAATTTTGTTTCATTGCTAAAACTTTTTTAAAACCTACCGCACTTAACCCTATTATTCGTAAGCTTCGCTAAGAGCAAACCAAGTTATGTGATATCTCCCTGTTTGGGATGGCGAAATATCGTTCTGTGTATTATCGATATATAAGAAGAACACCTAGCAAAAATAGTGGAACTGGTTGCCACATATGGGCTAGATTTCCGGAAGTCTGAAACTGAAAAATTCAAAGAGCTATGAACTTGAATACCTTTCTCTTAACCGTGCCGAAGTTGCAAAAATCAGAGGTATCTACTGCCATTAGAATAACAGGAGTTAAAATGACTATCATGACAGGAAAGGAAGTTACAACTTTTATCTCCAAATTACAAGAAATAGGAAATATTGAAAACCCTAGTGAACGATTACAAAGTTTCATTGAATCTTGGGAAAAGTTACCAGAACCCAAATTTAATCAACCTGAACAAATTGCAGAATTAATTATATATTGCATATTTGAAGAACTGATGGATTTTGCAGCTTATAGAAAAGCTAAATTATGGGCTGAAAAAGGGATGCTTACAGGCAGGGCTAAAAGTCCCTATTCTTCATATGAATATTTTCAATTAGGGAGAGTTTGCTATGAACTGAAAGAGTACGATGAAGCTATGAAATATTTCGATATAGCTTATCAACGAGGAAAAAAACGCGCTTTCCAAGGATTTGATAAAAAATATTGGGAATTCTATTCTAAAAATAAAAAATAATGTATGTTGCCACTTGTTTTTAACAAATTATTTAATTTTTTCTAATATCAATAATTAATCTCTCACTACAGAATCCATTGAGTTATATTTACTATTTTGGTTTATCTGTTTGTCCAGCACTAGATAAAAATTATAACATATTGTGGTTCAAGCTATTGCAGATAATAAGTAAAGCTATTTTAGCTAAAATCTGAAGAGTAGCGGTTGCTATAAACATTTAAGGGATCTTAATTCTGGATTATATGTCTCTAGAGGTTTGTTGTGTGTTATCGGATATCTATTATATGAGGTTGATATAACGTTTAAGTAGAGAGGTTTTAAATGCGAGAAATATGTAATAAAAATTATTTCAAAAAAGATTTTGGTGAAATATTGAATTATCAAGATATTGTATTTAGAGAGGTCATTTTTGATAATTGTACAGTAGGATTAGACAATAACATAAATAATTTAAATGAAATTTCAGGTATTCGGTTTAATGATTGCAGCTTTATTTTTTGCACATTTGGATCTGCTATTTTCAATAATGTTCTTTTTAATAATATAAAATTCCAAGATTATGGGATATTTTGGAGTCCGTTTCTTAACAAAGTCACTTTTGAAGGGAAAATAAGTTCATTTAGAATAAATTCCAATGGTTTTATGTTAGATAAAAATCCTGAACTAAATAATAATCTAAATCAGCTTAGGGCTAATTTTTACAAAAATATTGAATGGGCATTAGATATCTCAAAGGCTAAGCTATCTAGTTTTGATTATAGTGGCATACCTTCGCATCTATTTATTAGGGATCCAGATACTCAATTTGTAGTAAAAAAAGAAAAATTTAATTCTTTAGATTTATTAGATAAGCGTTTTAAAGATAAATTTGATGCCGTCATGATATATCTTGAAGATTTTTTGAACAGCAATGAAAATGATAAAGTCATCACGGTACCATTAGCAAGACCCAAAAAATACAAACAACCCATATTAGAAGGTTTACAAGAATTGAGAAGATTGGGATTTGCAGAAAAAGAGTAATGGAAGAAGGTTCGAAATGCCCCCTCATTTGTAATACATAATTTCTTTCTAATCTCAACAATCAGCCATTTCCTCTTTTAACGGGATAAATTTAAGAAAATGGGTGTATCATTTGAAGATGATACGAGATGGAAAAGAGCAACAGATTAAGTGAGTTGTATGGATAATTTAGAGAATTTTGCTCCTCGTACATCAACATCCTCAGTATCATACAAAGCCCACTAGCCCCACTAAAAATTGATTTGGTTATCTCAAAATACAAAATCAGTAGATCTATATTTAAATGCAGTAAGAGGCTGGGATGGAGATAGATTACCAAACAGAAGTTTAGATCTAACACTTTAATATATCAGGAGAAAGTATGGATTTTCGATTATCTATTTGGGTTGGTCGAAACATATCCCAAGAATATTCTGATAGTGTATTTAAATTAAATAATCAAACAAAAGAATATAACGCTTCAAAATTTATAATTGATTTTAATCTTGATAAAGAGAATTATTTTTTTGATGAGCGGCATGTAATAATTCTTCATTAAGAAGATAATTCAATTAAGAAGATGATGGAAAAAATATCTAATTTTTCGAAAATGAAGAGCTGGAAAGCGAAATAAAAATCGCTTTGAAAAACAAGAATATCGATGACATAAATTATTTTATTGCAATTCCTGATTTCTATTATTCAGGGAAAATAAATATAGCAAATGACATATGCTTTCTAGGTAACTTTACCTACTTTAAAGATATGAACTATCTAAAAAATATCTATCTTAAGTTAAGATCTCAGAAGTACCCATTGGTAGATTACTTTAGAAAAATTACTCAAATGGCGGAAAACTTATCCAGATAGATATTGACTACCTTTAAAATAATAGCAGGAGAAGAACAATGTTACTCACACATGAACAAATTAAAAGTATTGTTAAAAAAATAGAGTCTGCAAATCAGCTTAGTATAGATGGAAAAAAAGAAGAAAGCTTGCAAGAGTATCTCAATATTTGGAATTCTATTCCCGAGCCTAAACAAAATCAACCAGAACAAATTTCTAATTGGTTAATTGATTGTATATATGAAGAGTTTTTTGATAAAGGTGATTTTCTTTCAGCAAAAGAATGGGGATTAAAAGGGTTAAATAATGACACTGCTAAATATGACTCATTTGAATATATTCAAATGGGTCGAGTTTGTTATGAACTAGAAGAATATGATGAAGCTATGAAATATTTCTCCATTGCTTATGAGCGAGGAAAAAAACGCGCTTTCCAAGGATTTGATAAAAAATATTGGGAATTCTACTCTAAAAATAAAAAATAATGTATGTTGCCACTTTTTTTACGAACGGCTGAATTTGTTTTTTTAATATCAATAACAGGTACTCATTTCCTCTTTCACTTTTAAACACTACAAAAGTTTGATTATGCCTGATCGCTTGTTTTCTTTGTTTTCTTTCCAAAACGTTTTCAAAACTCACCGCACTTTTGGCTATGTTATTTGTCTTTCTGTGAATGTGGATTTTTTTCGGGGGCGGGTGGTGTTGATGTTTGCCAATAGGTGGCAAATTTGGGTTTACCATATTTGGTAAAGCCTCGATATTTATAACGGATTTTGCTGCCGATTTTAGGTGGATTGAGGCGATCGGCGAGAGTAAAGCCCGAACCAATTTTAAATTGTCCGTGTTGATTTTCGCAGGTTAAGGCACCGAAATGTTGTTCAAATTGCCCTTTGCCTTGATGATGGGCGATGACTCGACATTCATCATGACCTGTACTTTTTAATTTTAAAATTTGCTGGCTGCGTTTACGTTCGTAAGGGGCATGAGGATTGCGTAATATAATGCCTTCACCTTGCTGTTGTTCAACGTGTTTGAGAAATTGTGCGATATGGGCTTTATTTTGGATCGGGATTTGTTCGATGATCTGAATATAAGGCGTTGGGTTTTTCGCTAAATAGGCTTTTAATGTGGCTAAACGCTCGAATAAATTGCCTTTTGCATCGGGGACATCGAAGACATGGAGTTTGAGCTGATGCCAACCTTTGTCTTGTTGTGAGCGAACAATGGAAGAAATGTTTTCAAATTGATTACGCTGGCTAAACAATTCACCGTCAATAGCAAAAGGGGGAAAATGGGCAATAAAATACTGGGGTGGTGTGAGGATAAATCCTTGTCGGCTATAAAGGGTTTTACCGTCCCAATAACCTCGTATGCCATCTAGCTTTTCGCTCATAACCCAGCCTTCAATATGTTGATTTTTGTAGGATTCGACCAACATTAATTCAGGGGATTTGGCCCAAAGGGGATGAAGAAATAAGCTCATTAAAATAAAGATAATAAAACGCATAGGCTTCCTTGGTAGATTTTTTCTTTTAGGGTAAAACAATCTTACTTCTTGCCAAGTTTTTTGATGATGTTTTGCGAGGTGGATCGCAAGATTTTCTGGGCGTTTCACGATGGGGTTAAATGAGTTAAGGGAAAATCGAATTGGGAGTGGGGTATGTTTGGATAAAACCTATTTAAAACATACCGCACTTTGGTTCCATTTAGCTTCAATTTTCCCTTTCGCTAAGGCGTAGGGCATACTATTTGCCCTGAAGGGGGGATGGGGCGGTTATTTTACCAGTTCATAGCAAGGGATATAATCCGTTCCATCGGGTAATTTCATGCGGTGCTGTACAATAAAATCTTCTAGTACATGATCAATTTCTTGCAGTAAATCCACATCACCATGTAGTTTAAAGACACCTTGTGCTTCAATGAGATCTTGGGTTTCGGGTTTAATATTGCCCGCCACAATGCCTGAAAAAGCACGGCGTAAATTGGCGATCAAGGATAGGGTGGATTGATCACGATGCAGATCTAAATTCGCCATATTTTCATGGGTTGGTCGAAAAGGTTGTTGAAAATCAACAGGAATTTTTAAAGACCAATTAAAGCCATAAGAATCGCCACTTTGATAGCGAGCCGCTTTGACTTTATGCATGGTTTGGCTCATTTTGCGGGCGACTTTCACAGGATCATCAATAATAATCTCATATAAGCGTTGAGTTTCTTGCCCTAAGGTTTTACCGATAAAACGATCAATGGTGGCAAAATAATCTGCACTTTCTTTAGGTCCTGTCAGAATAACAGGCAAAGGGTGATCTTGATTTTCTTGTACTAATTTGATGCCCAAAATATACAACAATTCTTCAAAGGTTCCTGGCCCACCTGGGAAGATGATAATGCCGTGCCCTAGACGGACAAAGGCTTCAAGGCGTTTTTCAATATCTGGCATGATAATGAGTTCATTGACAATCGGATTTGGGGGTTCAGAGGCAATAATGGAAGGCTCTGTAATGCCGATAAAACGGCTTTTTTCATAACGTTGGCTGGCATGTCCAATTGCCGCCCCTTTCATTGGGGCTTCCATGACACCTGGTCCACAGCCTGTAATAATATTGAGTTCACGATAGCCAAGCTCCGTCCCCACGGCACGACAATATTGGTATTCGACTTGGTTAATGGAATGTCCGCCCCAACAGACGATCAGATTCGGGTCTATGCCAACAGGCAGGGCTTTGGCATTGCGTAAAATTGCAAACACAAAATTGGTAATATGTCGGCTATCTTGGATATTGCTTGGATTAATGCGTTGGTTGAGGACGTTAACAAATAAAATATCTCGCAATACTGCAAATAAATGGTATTGAATATTGCGGATAATGCGGTCATCAACAAATGCCCCTTCGGGTGGATTATGCAATTCCAATGACACACCACGTTCGCGAGCCACAAGATGAATATCAAAATCTGGGTAACGGTTGAGCAAGGCACGGCTATCATCAGTGACAGCACCTGAATTTAACACTGCCAGTGAAGAGTTTCGATATAAGGTATAAAGATCACTTTTGGCTTTTTTGGTGAGCAATTCCACTTCTAAGTGTGAAAGCTGATCCATGCTACCACGAGGGTTGACATAGTAGATATTTTTGGTCATCACAACCTCCTATTGACGTGCTAAACGCTGATTGCTTGGAATCGGTTCAAAATTTGAACGAAACGGATTAATGTCCAAGCCTCCACGTCGAGTATAACGGGCATAAACGGTGAGCTTTTCTGGGTGTGCAAAACGCATTAAATCACAAAAAATACGTTCAACACATTGTTCATGAAATTCATTATGCTGACGGAAAGAGATGAGGTAACGCAGCAATTTTTCACGATCAATTTGTTCACCAACATAATGGATTTGTACACTTCCCCAATCGGGTTGTTGGGTGATGAGGCAGTTAGATTTGAGTAAATGGCTCACTAAACATTCTTCTACCACATTGCCCTTGGTGCACTGGGTTAAAATTTCTGCATCAAATGCATAATGATTGATTTCAATATCTTGCTCATCAATACAAATGCCAGCAAAGTCGGCAATTTGTGTCCCTTGGAATTGAGACAGCGTATGTAATTTTACGTTCACTTGACCTTTTGCACAGTCAGCTAAATCATCACACAAAATACGTTCCACTTGGGCGAAACTGTCAAATTTGGTTTGGTTAAAGCTGTTTAAATATAATTTAAAACTTTTGGATTCAATCAGGTTTTGGCTACGGAAATCAATTTCCACATCCGCAATAGCCACTTGAGGTACGCCCTTCGGGTTTAACCAAGAAATTTCGTAAGCGGTCCAAATATCGGCACCTTGATTAAAAGGTTGCTGTTGGGTAATGCCTAACCCATCACGATTTAATTGACGAGGAACAGCTTGGAGCAAAGTGCGGTCATAATTTGACGCATATTGTGTTTTTTGCCCAAGTTTGAGTGAGGTTAAACGCTCATCTTGATCATACATATTCTTATTTCCTTTTGTATTCTGTTTTTTATTCATCCGAGTTAAAAAAGGGGATTGCGAGAAAATGGCATGAAAACGTTTTATTGCCAATGCCAAGATAAATTAGAAATGAGGCGACAATCATCACATTTAAATGAGAATAAGTCAAAAAGTGGCGTATCTAATGCCCATGCTTTGCCACAATGCGGGCAACAACGTTGCTGTTCCGCTTCCAGACTTTCACCCCCCACACGGTATAAATAGTAATAGGTTGGAATGCCCGTTTGTTGTTCAATCTCTTGGGCTAAATAGCGGCCATGTTTACTCAGTGAGCTGTCAATAGTGGAAATTTCTGCCAGTGCTTGTTGTTCTAGCCCAGCACCATTCATTTGTAATTGATCACAAGCTTGCCAATTTTCTTGCCATTTAATGATATCCATGCTCAAGTGCGGGATATTTTTCAATTGTTTATAAAGGGGAATGGGCGAGAAATCCTCTCCACTATGCAAGGGTGAGCAAGATTGCACATAAGTGGTGTAAAGCACTTGCCAGCTAGGTTTTTCATTTTCGCAACTCACGTCAGAATTGAGATCATCGGCAATGATCTGAAAACTGTCTAAAAACAGACCGCACTTTTCCGCATCGGCAAGGGCTTTGGTGACATTTTGATTTTGATATTCTGGCAATAAACTGTGTTGTTCAGGGCAAACAACACGCACGCCAAAACCTTGTACATTTTCTTGTTCGGCAAAATACAAGGGAATTTCTCGACCAAGAATTTGCCCGTTGTAACGCCATTGCTCAATAATTTGATTAAGCCAATAAGTCGGTTGTTGCGTGTTTTCGGTGGGGAGATAACGAAAAAAGGTTTCAATGAGGTACATAACAATCTTTTCAAGAGGTGTAAATGTTTGAGATTGTACCATAATTATCGGGTAGAAATGCCTTGTGAGAGTAGCATAATTTATCGCATTGCCCTAAAATAGCCCTTCATTTTTGAAAGGGGAAGTTTATGTATCAACAAACTAAATTGCATTTGCAACAACTTCAAGCGGTTATGGTGGAACTGAATGTGTGGCAAGTGACTGCACCTGCAGAAAGTGCTTTTTTGAGCCAAGAGCCTTTTGCTTTGGATACCATGTCGCCAACAGAATGGTTGCAGTGGATTTTTATTCCACGTATGTATGCGTTAATTGAAAACGAGGCACCGTTGCCTACACAAATTTCCATTACGCCTTATTTAGAAGAAGCACTCAAAGAGATGGACGGCTTGCCACAATTATTGCATCCGATCAGCAAAATTGAGCAACTGTTGCAAAAGTAGCCGCATGACATTAGAGATTTTATATCAAGATGACTATTTGATTGCGGTAAATAAACCCGCAGGCATGTTAGTGCATCGCAGTTGGTTAGATCCCCATGAAACACAATTTGTGATGCAGACCTTGCGTGATCAAATTGGACAATATGTTTATCCCATCCATCGCTTAGATCGCCCCACCTCTGGAGTGTTGTTGTTTGCTTTAAATAGTGAAGTGGCGAATTTATTGTGCTTACAATTTGAAAATAAACAGGTGGAAAAAAGCTATTTGGCGGTGGTGCGTGGTTATTTAACTGGGCAGGCACGGATTGATTACCCCCTGAAAGTGAAATTGGATAAAGTGGCGGATAAATTTGCTCAAGAAGACAAAGCTGCACAAGAGGCTGTGTCTGATTATATTGGCTTGCAAACCGTGGAAATGCCTTATGCCGTTAAAAAATACCCCACGACCCGTTATTCCTTAGTGCGTTTAATCCCACATACGGGGCGTAAACACCAACTTCGCCGTCATATGAAACATATTTTTCACCCTATTTTAGGCGACACCCAATATGGCGATTTACATCAAAATCGGGCGTTAAGTGAACACACAGGTGTACAACGGCTGATGTTGCATGCCGAACGTTTACGTTTCATTCACCCCATTACACAACAGCCTTTAGTGCTTTGGGCGGGGGTAGATCAAAGCTGGTTGCAGTTATTGCAACATTTTAATTGGACACTACCTTCTGAAAATGCGGTCTTAAATCCACCGTGTTGTTAAATCCATAGTGCTTTTGGAGAAAAATAGTGGGTGATGAGAAGAAAAGTACGAAAAGTGCGGTAGGTTTTAAACAAATTTATTAGGAAACAGCAGATGTTAGAAAATGTATTAGTGAATTTAACCCATGAACAGCAACAAAAAGCGGTAGAGCAAATTCAGCAATTAATGGCTCAAGGTGTGGGAAGTGGTGAAGCAATCGCTCAAGTTGCACAAAGGTTAAGAGAGGAATATTCTCAAGAAAAAGAGAAAAAGTAAATTCCCAATCACAAATTTTTTAGCTAAAAGGTGAAAGCGGAATAGGATAAAAAAAATTTTGTGATCTTGGTTTGATTTTAAACAATTTCTATTTGCCAAAAAGCAAAATTTGTTTGAATATTTAGACACTCTCGGGTGGTAAGGCAATTTCGTCTTATTAAAATAAAATTCATCAATTAAGGTCATTCGACCATTAGAGGTTCTTAAGTATGGAAGTCGGTGTAGTTAAATGGTTCAATAACGCGAAAGGATTTGGATTTATTTCTGCAGAAGGAAGCGACGCAGATATTTTTGCACATTACTCAGTGATTGAAATGGAAGGTTATCGTTCCCTTAAAGCTGGGCAAAAAGTGCAGTTTGAGGTTGTTCATGGGGATAAAGGTTCTCATGCAACGAAAATTATTCCGATTGTTGAATAATTATTTGTTTGATTAAACAGTCATCTAAAAAGACAAGATTTCCTTGTCTTTTATTGTTTTTGGCGGAAGGAAAAATCCTTTTTACTGAGAAGGTTACGCTTGGCAGTTCAGGCTAAGGATAACGGATAGCCGATTATTTTAATAAATCTTTTAACCCTTTTTTCATGGTGGACATTTGGTGCTCAAATTGTGCCTTGCTTTCTCGTTCGTCGATCATATAGGAAATGGTTTCGGAAAGGGTCATTTTCATTTTTAAGGAATAGCGAGAAAGGCGTTGCCATACCGCATATTCAAGATCAATGGATTTTTTCTTGGTGGATTGCTTTTCAGCATTAAAAAAGCGTTTTCGTCTAGCACGAATTGCTTGATCTAGCTTAATCACTAAGTTAGGCGAAAGATGTTGTTTAATCCATGCCTCAATTTCTGTTGGTTGATGTTGTTTTTCAATCAGTTGCAGAGCGATGGTTTCACGCAAACTTTTTTCTTCGTAACGGGTAATATTTTCACCTTCACGATGTTTTTTGATGAGATATAGCCATTTCCAGTGGGCTTCTTGGTTTTCAAGTTTTTGATATTTCATAATACTCGTTCGAACCTATTCAGTTACGTGGTAACTGGGCTAATATACGCTGTTTTGGGCTTTTTTTCTAGTCTATTTTTACTATTCCATGAAATATGCGATAATGCTCAATTCCTTAAAAACAACCAAGAGAATCGCTGTGAGTTTATCCCCTTTAGTTGAAAAAAGCCTGTCATGGCAAGCCTTACGCCCTACGTTACAATTGACGGAAATGCCTACTGACACCTTAAACGATTTTTTTGCCTTGCAACCTCGAGCAAGCACGGCAATTTGTCAATTTTTACACAACCCTCATCGTGATTTATTGGTGTTGAAAGCTGATGAGCAAGGGGAGTATGCCGATCTCTTGACTCAATTTATTCGCCAAAAACAGCCTGAGAAATTCACTTTAGCGGGGGTAAATTATGTGATTGAGCAAGGGGATTCTTTCTCATTTCCAAAGGTTTATACTCAACCTGCTCAGTCGTTTGAGGATAATTTTGCCAATAAACAGCCCGTCGCCAGTGCATTATATTTTGATCATTTCCAATTATTGGGGGCGATGCGTGTGCACCCAAGTTCACAAGAAATTCAATTACGTGCAGGATTGGTGCATCAATTGAATCAAGGCGTGTTGATTTTAAGTGTTGCCAGCTTTATTTCACAATTTGATTTATGGTTACGTTTAAAACAAATTTTACTCACCAAAACATTTAATTGGTATTCAGCTCATCCTTTCAAAGATTTACCTTGCGATATTCCAAGCTATCCACTTTCGTTGAAAGTCATTTTATTAGGCAGTCGAGAAGAATTAGCCATGTTTTCGGAACTAGAGCCTGATCTTTATGATCTTGCAGATTATTCTGAAATGGAAAGCTACACCGCATTAACAAGCCTAGGGCAGCAACAAAAATGGGCACAATATGTACAAGGCTTGGCTGTTTCGCAAGGTTTACCGCAAGTCGATTTAGCTGCATTAAATAAATTGTATCAATTATTGGTGAGAGAAAGTGAAGATCGTTGTTTTGTATCGGTTTCTCCACTTAAATTAAAAACCATGTTGGCTGGGGCTGCAGTGGTTTCTGGCAAATCGGCACAAGAGTGTTTAAGTGCGGGGGATTTTGAAGCCTTTTTACAACAACAAACGGAGCAGCAAGGCTTTTTGCAGCAACAAACCTATGCAGATATTTTGCATGAACAAGTTTATGTGGCAACGGAAGGGGAGATTGTTGGGCAAATCAACGGGTTATCAGTGATTGAGTACCCAGGAACCCCCATGTCTTTCGGTGAGCCGTCTCGCATTAGTTGTGTGGTGAAATTTGGCGATGGTGAAGTGATTGATGTTGAGCGTAAAAATGAACTGGCGGGGAATATTCACGGCAAAGGCATGATGATTGCTGAATCCTGTTTAGCTAATTTATTGGCGTTTCCCTCTCAATTGCCGTTTTCAGCCTCTTTAGTGTTTGAACAATCTTATGGTGAAATTGATGGCGATAGTGCGTCATTAGCGAGCTTTTGTGTGTTAACCAGTGCATTGGCTGATGTTCCGTTACCGCAATCTATTGCCATTACAGGGACAATTGATCAATTCGGTTTAGTGCATTCTGTGGGCGGTGTGAATGCGAAAATTGAGGGTTTTTTCAGTATCTGTGCAAGCCGTGGTTTAACTGGTCAACAAGGGGTGATCATTCCAAGCACGGTGATTCATCAATTAAGTTTAAGTGAGGTGGTGGTCAGTGCGGTAGAAAAAGGCGAATTTTTTATTTTTCCAGTGGAAGATGTACATCAAGCCTGTGAGATTTTATTCCAACGTCCATTATTGGAAAATGAAAACGACATCAGCAATCCTCTTCAAGCATCTCAAGCCTTATCTCGTTTGATTACTTATCGTATTGAACAACGTTCAGAGCCTCAATTGTCTAAAGGTGGGTGGTTTGAATGGGTGTTCCGTCGTAAATAACTGCTCCGATAAGTTTAGCGTACAAGTGTTAGCTATTTTATTATGACAGGAAGTCTGTTAGAATCTTACCAAGCAGATTTTGCTTGTATATCCCTAAATCTTGGAGGATTTAAAATAATGAACAGTTGTACACCAAATAAAAAAAGTAGCTACAGCTACGAAGACTTACTTGCATCGGGCCGTGGTGAATTATTTGGCGAAGACGGGCCTCAGCTTCCCGCTCCAACCATGTTGATGATGGATCGCATTGTTGAAATGAACGAAACAGGTGGCTTGTTTGAAAAAGGTTATATTGAGGCGGAACTTGATATTAAACCTGAACTTCCTTTTTTTGCGTGCCATTTTATTGGCGATCCTGTGATGCCAGGTTGCTTAGGTTTAGATGCTATGTGGCAATTAGTCGGTTTTTACTTAGGTTGGATTGGGGGCAAAGGCAAAGGCCGTGCATTAGGTGTTGGCGAAGTCAAATTTACAGGGCAAATTCTACCTACTGCTAAAAAAGTGGTATACCGCATTCATATGAAACGTGTTATTAATCGTAAATTAGTGATGGGGATGGCAGACGGTGAAGTGGAAGTGGATGGTCGAGTCATTTATACCGCAACAGATTTAAAAGTGGGATTATTCCAAGATACTACGGCATTTTAGACGACAGCATTTTAGTTGACATACTTGTATCAAAACATTTTTAAAACAGACCGCACTTTTGTGATCAAAACAAATACCCGCCATGTAGCGGGTGTTTTATTTTTATTCTAGTTCATCGACAATATCCATAAAGCTGGCATTTAATAGCTTTGCTAAATCTTGTGGTGCGAGTTCCACGCTTAATCCTCGTTTTCCCCCTGAAACAAAAATATGTTCAAAGTGTTGTGCTGATTCTGCAATCACGGTTTTTACACTCTTTTTCTGACCTAATGGGCTGATACCACCGATCAAATAACCCGTACTTTTTTGTGCAATTTCTTTGTCTGCCATATCCACTTTTTTTACGCCTAAGGCTTTTGCGGCTTTTTTCAAATTCAGCATATTTGCAGTGGGAAGGACAAAACAGGCTAATTTCTTTTGATCGCCATTTTGTGCGACCAATAAGGTTTTAAAGGATTGTTTCGGATCAATACCCAATTTTTCAGCCGCTTCATCACCAAAGTGAGTATTGTTTGGATCATGTTCATAGGTGTGTAATGTGAATGGAATTTTATGCTTTTTCAGCAAATCAATTGCGGGTGTCATTGTCTTTTCTTATTCTTCCAGTAAAATGAGTCCACCATTTTACAGCGGAGAGAAAAATGAACGCAACCTTAAATGTTGCCATTGCAGCAGAATTTGAATTAAGTGAGAAAATTGCAGAAGCCTTAGCACAAAGTGCGTTGGAGATTGATCAATTATCTATTGTTGAAATCTATCCATTTAGTGAAGAACAGGCTATTCGCTTTAATAATAAAAGTGTAGCACAGTACAAACCTGAAGAAATGGTCTGGTCAGAATGGCATTATTTATTTTTTGCAGGGGATATTCAACAAGTGCCACATATTGCCAACGCCGCAGAAGCGGGGTGTATTATTATTGATATGAAAGGGGTTTGTTCCGCATTAAATGATGTCCCTGTCGTGGTGCCTGGTGTGAATGATGCACAGCTGATTGAATTGAGACAACGTAACATTGTGTCACTTCCTGATCCGCAAGTTACCCAATTAGCGTTGGCTATTCAGGCGTTTTTAGAAAATAACAGTTTAGGTTCTGTGATGGTCAGTTCTTTATTGCCCGCTTCTTATGTTAGTGGTGAAACCGTTGGGCAATTAGCTGGTCAGACTGCACAGTTATTAAATGGTATTCCCTTAGATGACGATCAACAACGTTTAGCTTTTGACGTCTTTCCATTAAGCATAAATCCGTTACAAAACCAAATTCAGAAAATTTATCCACAACTTGACCAAGTGGTGTTTCATCACATTCAGGTACCCGTTTTTTATGGGTTAGGACAAATGGTAAGCCTCATCAGCGATTATGAATTAGATGCACAGGCGGCGTTAACGGCTTGGCAAAGCCATGACCAGATCACTTATCATGCAGAAAAAATGATGACGCCTGTCACCAACGGCGAAACAGAAAGCCATGAGGAACGAGTGCAACTGCACCTTAGTGGATTGCGTACCATCGACAATGGGGTGCAATTTTGGAGTGTGGCAGATGAACAACGCTTTAATTTGGCATTAATGAGTGTGAAATTGGCGGAATTAGTGTATCAACAAGGTTATTAATATTTTTTAAAATAGACCGCACTTTGGCGGAAGAAAGGCATGATTTAGGGCGAATCCTTGATTCGCCCTTTTTGATCTTATGGCGTTGAGTTATTTTTCTTTTAAATAACCTAGCCATTCTTTTAACAGCAGCATATTTTTATTAATCACCCCAGCTTGTGGAATAAAATGCCACATTCCAATGCTATACACTTCGGGCGTTTCGCCTGAGCCCACACTGGCGGGTAACACCTCAAATCCTTGACGTTCAAATAATAAGGTGGCACGTTTCATATGCCATTGATTGGTGACTAAAATAATTTTATGAATGCCTTCTTTTTTCAGAATCTCTGCACTGTATTGTGCATTTTCTTTGGTATTTCGGGCTTTAGGTTCTAACCACTGGGTTGGAACGTGAAAGAAATCCCGTAATTCCATGGCGGCGACTTCCGCTTCAGACAACGGTGCCCCTGAACTGCCTGAGATCAGCAGGGGTAAATGGGTTTGTTTTTGTAAATAGGCGGCATATCTTACCCGTTCTAAAGGAATGGCATTTACCGCCAGCTTGGCATATAGCTCTTTGCTATCTCGAATGCCACCCCCCAATAGCACAATGGCTTGGGCTTGCTGATAATCCGCTAAGGTTAAATTATCTTCCGTGACGAGGCTGTCTTCCAATTTCTGTGCCATATAAGGAATACTGGATAAATAGAGAATGAAAAAGCCAAGCACGGCACAGCACCGACTGAGTTTTTTGTAGTGAAAAAATGAGAAAAGAAAGGCAAAAAACCAAAGGAGGATCACATTAAAGGGGGGTAAAAGGATTACCGTAATCAGTTTTGTGAGTGCGAACATAATGCATTTAAAAAAAGAATTAAAGGTGGAATATTATTCATGATCTTTTTTCACTTGTCTATTTTTAAAAAAGGATTGCTGTTAGAATGGCAAGCTAATTTCATCCTGCTCGTTTGAGAGATCGTGTAAAACAAATGAAAGTCATTAAAGACAGTGCAATTTATCTAGTTAGTGAATTGCTTTCTAAGGTGGTTCCTTTTCTACTTTTGCCTTATTTATCCCGTAAATTAGGGGCAGAAGGTTTTGGTGAATTATCTTATTTCCAGACCTATTTATCCCTATTTTTGATCATCGTAGGCTTAAGCCAAGAAGGGGCTATTGCGCGTTATTTTTATTTTTATGGCAAACGCTCACTCAATTTAGTGGTCTCGACAGGTTACGCTTACACCTTGTTTGTCGGTGGGATTATTTTAGTCTTTTGTGCGATTTTCCGTTCAGAAATCATGGCGTATTTAGCCATTTCCGCCATTTTCCAATCTTTTTTAAATGTACAGCTCAGTGTACGACAATGCCAAAAACAAGCGATGGCGTATTCGGTGATCCAGTTTTTGTTATCGACGGTTTCCACGGTGCTCACTGTCATATTGCTGGAATGTTATGACACAGAATTAGTGGAAAAGCGGATTTTGGCGATCTTGTTGGGGCATGTTATTGCTTTTGTTATTGCCTATCTTTTATATAGCCGCAAAACCAAAATTAAGTGTTTTCGGTTTTCCCAATATAAAAGTGCTTTATGGTATTTATGTGGGTTTGGTTTCCCCTTGATTTTTCATAATGTAAGCCTCTTTTTGCGTGGACAATTGGATCGTATTTTTATTTACCATCAGTTTAGCGAGGCGGATTTAGGCTTGTATGCGATGGGGGCTCAAATGGCAGCCATTTTGATGATTGCGATTCAAGCCATTAACCGTGCGACAGTGCCTTATTTTTTTGAAGCCTTTAAACAGAAAAAAATGCTGGTGGGCGATATTCATAAATGGGCAGGATTCAGTTTGTTGCTTGTTCCTATTCCTGCTTTGGTCATGTGGGCGATTCCTGAATCGGTTGTGGTATGGTTATTGGGCGATCAATTTATCGGCACAAAATACTACATTATCCTCTTTTTGATTGCGACGACATTGGCGATTCCTTATCTCATTTTGGTCAATTACCTGTTTTATTATGGAAAAAATAAACTTATTTCTATTTGTTCTGTCTTATCCACGGTGATTTATGCCATAAGTTTAGTGTTATTGATGTTGACACGAATTGAATATGTTCCTTATGCGAGCATTATTGGGGCGGTGATGATTCTGCCCGTGCTGTATATTATGACTGCGAAAGTAGGAAAAACTGTATGAATTTAATCATTTGCTGCACGCCGTTGCAGGTGCTGATTGCAGAAAAAGTGATGGCACAATATCCTCATGAAGCCTTTTATGGGGTGATGTTAGCCACGGTGAGCAATAAGAAATTTGATTATTATGGGCAGCGTTTAGCGAAACAATGTACGCATTTTTTTCGCATGACCCAGCATAATGATCGCTTTAATCTGTTAAAAGAAATTGTGTATTTAAAAGCCAAGTTTTGTGGGCAGTCTTTTGATCGTGTTTTTCTCGCCAATATTAACGATTTACAAATTCAATTTTTGCTCAGTGCCGTCAAGTTTAACCAATTAAATACCTTTGATGATGGCACCATTAATATTGTCAAAAACAGCTTATTTTTACAAAATGAACAACCCAATCTCACGCGAAAGCTGATCAATGTGTTGTTAGGTAATCAATACAGCATTCAAAAATTAAGATCTTTATCGACAACGCATTACAGCATTTATCCAGGGTTTAACAATATTATTGAGAATGTACAATATATCAATTTCGTCCCAGCCAGCGAGGCTTGTGCATTGGACGGGGAATATATTCCACTGTTATTAGGGCAGCCCGTATTTTTTGATGATGAAAAAAATATTGCATTAGCCAATCGTGTGATTGCCCAGTTTAATATTCAATATTATTTACCGCATCCTCGGGAAAAATACCGTTTGGACAAGGTGGACTATATTGAAACCGAATTGATTTTTGAAGACTATATTCTGCAACAATGCCAACATCGTAAATACCGTGTATATACCTATTTCAGTAGTGCAATCTTAAATATTATGCATAAAAGCCCCAATATTGACGTGGTGGCATTAAAAATTGATACCGGTAATCCTGCTTTTGATGCTTGTTATGAGCTATTCGATGAAGTGGGGGTACAGGTCATAGATATAAGAGAATGAAATGAAAAAATTTTTAATTTCCTTAGATAAAGATCAGGCACGTCGAGCATTATTTTTTCGCCAAGCCGATACGCAGGATTTCGAGGTGTTTTCTGCCATTAATACCATGCAGGAAACGCCCGAAAAACTGACCGCACTTTTTGACTTTCAGCGATTTCAACAACGTTATGCACGTGAGGTGAGCAAAGGGGAAATTGGTTGTACCTTGAGTCATCTTGGTGTGTATCAAAAAATAGTGATGGATTCAGCAATCGCTGAGCAAGCGTATTGTTTGGTCTGTGAAGACGATGTGTTGTTTTGTGCGGATTTTCAGCAGAATCTCACCGCACTTTTACAGCAAAACATTCAAGCGGATATGATTTTGGTTGGTCAATCCAAAATTGCGACATTTAATGATCCCGAATTAGAAAGAAATTATCCCACCACCTTTTCTTTTTGCTGTAAACCGGTGGCAAAGACAGGGTTTCGCTATGCCTATCCTTACCGATCTTATTTTGCAGGAACGGTGGCATATTTAATCAAAAAATCTGCGGCACAACGTTTTCTTACGCAACTTGAACAGGCATCCCCTTATTGGTTAGCCGATGATTTTCTGTTATTTGAACAACAATTTAAACTGGATATTTTGATCGTTCGTCCGTTAATGGCGATTGAAAATCCTGCCTTAATGAGCAATTTGGAAGGCTTGCGAGGTTCAATAGCCCATCCTTTATGGAAAAAGTGGTTGAAGTATCCGCTAAAAAAATTGCTTGCCATTCAACGAAATTTAGGAAAGTAACATGTCAGCCCTTTTTAACCTCTTTTATTTATATGATCCTTGGTTAATGCATTTTTTCCGCATGGCATTTTTTGTGGGTGTACTTGCGATGTTGGCATTAGCGTATCGCACCTATCGCATTCGACAATCCTATGTGTTGAAAGGGGAGAGTGCACAACCCCTTCCCCATGCATGGCAAGGTATCATGGTGCCTGTTGACAGTCTGGTGGTGTTAGTCATGTTGATTGGGATAAGTGCTATCCCGATGTTATTTCATGGCACGGGGGAATGGGGCGTGATCAAAATGTATGTGAAAAGCCTGATTTTATTTGTGTTTGGGATCGGTTTATACAATCTGTTTTATCATCATTCAGCAGGAAAATACCAATGTGTGCGTGATTTAAATATTGGTATTGTTGTTCAAGCCGTGATTGGGTTGTTTGCCTTAGCGGGCGTGTCTTACTTTATTGAATTGGGGTTATTGAGCCATATTGAATTACCCCGTTTTTATGGTTCCGAACAAGAATATCGCTTATATAATCTGACGTCTTCTGCCTTCTTCCAATTAAGCATTTTTTATTTGTTTTTATTACACTTTTTATTAGCCTACCATAAGCAAGGCAAAGGCATGTCGCCAATTATTTTATTCTTCTTGCTTTGTATTGGGGTGATCTCAGGGCGAACCTTTTTTATGTTGTCGCTGTTCAGTTTAGTGCTGTATTTTAAGTGGCGTTATTTACCTGCGTTATTGCTTTTTGCGGCAATTGTTCTCTTTTTAGCCTTGCAATTTGCTGATCATAAATATGTTGCTCATGCGTTTGAGCCTGTCATTAATTTACTGTCTCATCATGATGTTACACGTTTAAGTTCCTCATCGGATAATTTAGTCCGCAATCATTTATTTCTTCCTACCATACAGCAAATGATTTTTGGGGAAGGCGATTATTTCACGCCTGACGGGAAATATTATGGTGCGACAGATTCGGGTTTTCTTCGCCAAATTTTATATGGTGGCGTGGGCTATTTGTTGGTGTGTTTTGCCTTTACCGCCTATTTTGTTAAACGGGTGGCCGATAATTGGTTTGGTGGCAGTTGGGTATTTATTTTGTCCACCCTGTTTATTTTCAGTGTGTTGAATATTAAAGCCGATACGTATGCCTTTCCAGGCATCATGTTTGTGATGATCATGTTTTTATCTTTATTTGGCGAAAAAGGTAAGCAACGTAACCTGTTGATGATGAAGGAGACACAACATGTTTAGCATTATTGTGCCTTCTTATAATCGCCAAGCGGAAATTCCTGCGTTGTTAGATAGCCTGACAATGCAAAGCCAATATCATTTTGAAGTGATTATTGTGGATGATTGCTCTGAGCCTGCTGTGGAGATTCGTCAGGATTATCCTTTTGTTTATCAGGTGATCCGAAATCAACAAAATTTAGGTGCGGCAGCCAGCCGTAATGTTGGTGCAAAGGCGGCGAAACAACCATGGCTTTTGTTTTTAGATGATGATGATCGGTTTGTGCCAGAAAAATGTGCTTATTTAGCCCAGCAAATTCGCCAATACCCAGACATCAATTTTATTTATCATCCAGCAAAATGCATTATGGTGAATGAAGGGTTTAGTTATGTCACCCAGCCGTTTTCGGATCCGCATGCACTCACGCTAGAAAACCTCTTATTGGCAAATAAAATTGGCGGAATGCCGATGATTGGCATTAAAAAAGAGCTGTTTTTACAAGTGGGAGGGCTTTCAACGGATTTACGGGCATTGGAAGATTACGAATTTTTGCTCAAACTGTTTTCCCATGCAGAAGTAAAGCCCCATTATGTGGATAAGGCATTGAGCATTTGTACTTTTCATACTCATCGTAAGAGTGTGTCAACCCATACCCAATATACGGAAAAGGCAATAGCGGAAATTAAGCAGCGTTATGTGAAAACCCCTCACCAAGCTCGCCAATTTGAACAAAATGCCCTTTATATGTTGGCGTATCCACATATCATGAATTTATCCCGTAAAGCGGCGTATTATTATTTTGCTTTATTTCGAAAAACAAGGTCATTTAAGCATTTGATCATTAGTTTGGTGGTGTTACTTTCACCGAAATTGGCGATTCATCTAAAAAGGTTTGCATAATGAAATTTTCCGTTTTGATGTCCTTATATTATAAAGAAAACCCTTTGTTTTTAACGGAATGTTTGCAAAGTCTGCAAGCACAAACGTTGCCAGCCGATGAAATTGTGCTGGTGTTTGATGGCCCTGTCACCCCTGAATTAGAAACAGTGGTGCAACAATTTGACCACCAATTACCCATTAAAACGGTGAAGTTGCCACAAAATCGTGGCTTAGGGAAAGCCTTAAACGAAGGGTTGTTACATTGCAGCCATGATTGGGTGTTTCGCATGGATACGGATGATATTTGTCTCCCCACCCGTTTTGAACAGCAAGTCCATTTTATTGAGCAACAACCTGACGTGGTGATTGTCGGGGGACAAATTGCTGAATTTGGGCAATCCGTTGATGATATTGTAAGTTATCGCCATGTGCCGACCACTACTGCCGAGATTGTGAAATTTACGCAAAAACGTTGCCCATTTAACCACATGACGGTCGCCTATCAAAAACAAGCCGTGTTGGCTTGTGGTGGATATGAAGATCTACAAGAAGATTATTATTTGTGGATTAAATTGGTCGCAAGTGGTAAAAAAGTGGCGAATTTGTCGTCCGTTTTAGTCTATGCCCGAGTGGGAAATGGCATGGTGGGCCGCCGTCGTGGTCTGGAACAAGCAAAAGCAGAGTGGCGTTTATTTAAATTGAAATACCGTCTAAAATTGCAAGGGCTAATCGGGGGCGTGTTCACTTTTTTATTGCGGGCATTGCCTCGTTTATTGCCCACCTCATTATTAAAGATCATTTATCAATTTTTAAGAAAGTAGGAAAGCTATCGTGTTAATCAAGTCCCTCTTTAAAGCCAGCAGCACCGTTTTGGCTTGTCTGGTTTTCGCGGGTTGTTCAAACCAACCTAGCCTCACCCCGTTATCTCATGATGCTCAATATGGCAAGTCGAGAGATGTGGAACATTTTGATGACTATGTGGATTTTTTAAAAGGGAAAGCCAAAGGGGCTGGCGTGTCGGACGCAGTCCTTTCAGAGCAAAAGCAGATTCAGTATATTCAAAAAGCGGTGGATTTAGATCGTCAACAAGCGGGCAAAGTGCGTTCTAAAGATCCGAATCAACCTATTCGCTTAAATCCCAATGGCACCACCAATTACCTCAATCGTGTGCTGACACAACGGAAAGTGGACGTGGCAGAAAAACGTTATTGGGAACAGCAAACGGCGTTAGAAAAAGCCAGTCAGCGTTTTGGGGTGCCTAAAGAATATCTGTTGGCGTTATGGGGGATGGAAAGCAGTTTTGGTTATTATCAAGGCAGTTATGATGTACTTTCCGTGCTGGCTACGTTAGCCTTTGAAGGACGTCGAGAAACGCTGTTTAGCCAAGAATTTGTTTCTGCAATGAAAATGCTTGATCGCAAAGATATTTCACGGCAAAGAATGCTTGGTTCTTGGGCGGGAGCAATGGGACAAACGCAATTTATGCCAAGCTCTTACTTACGTTATGCCACAGACGGTAACCAAGATGGCGAAAAAGATATTTGGAAAAATCATGATGATGTGTTTGCCTCCATCGCCCGTTATTTAAGCAGTGTGGGTTGGAACAAGGATTTACCTTGGGGCGTGGAAGTGGTGCTCACACAACCTTTGGATTTGGCCCTTGCGGGGATTGAAAAAGAAAAACAACGTTCGTTATCCGATTGGCAAAAAATGGGCATTATGCTGAAATTCCCTTCCACTGAAAATCAGCAAAAATGGACCGCACTTTCTGCCACAGGGCTATGGCTTGTGCGACCTGATCGTGAGGTGGGGCGAGCCTTTTTAGTGTCAAATAATTACCGCACCTTGCTAGATTGGAATCGATCCCATTATTTTGCTATCAGTATTGGGATGTTTGCGGATCGAATTAAGCAACAAGTGGGCTTGTAAAGCGTGAAAGTGCGGTCGTTTTAAAAACAGAGTTAAAATACACCGCACTTTTTATTTGTGTGCTTTTTCTCCGTATGTTTTTTTGTCTGGGGGCTTGTGAGCGTGGAAGACAGAAAAACAATGCATCACAAGCATTCTTTTGCTAGAATCCTCTGGAAAAACACCTTTCTTTTTTATCTGTTTTTCATCACGTCTTAATTTATTTTTTTACAATAACCTTGGACAAAATCATGGAAAACCACTCTTTTCTAAATCGATTTTTTAAATTAACTGAGAAAAAAACCTCAATAAAAACTGAAATTATTGCGGGCATTACCACCTTTTTCACCATGGTGTATATTGTGTTTGTCAACCCTTCCATTTTGGGCGATGCAGGCATGGATAAACAAGTGGTCTTTGCCACCACTTGTTTAATTGCTGCTTTGGGTACCATTGCCATGGGGTTATTCAGTAACCTGCCGATTGCTTTAGCACCTGCCATGGGCTTAAATGCCTTTTTTGCCTATGTGGTGGTGGGGAAATTAGGCTATTCATGGCAAATTGGTATGGGAAGCATTTTCTGGGGATCTATCGGCTTGCTGATTTTAACCTTGTTTCAAGTGCGTTATTGGCTGATGGCATCCATTCCACAAGGGTTGCGTGTTGGCATTGGGGCAGGGATTGGTTTGTTTATTGCCCTGATCGGGTTTAAAAACATGGGGCTTGTGGTCGCCAACCCTGTCACTTTGGTGGCGTTAGGCGAATTACATGATCCTAAAGTGTTATTAGGCATACTAGGCTTTTTTATTATTGTGGTTCTTGCGGCGAGAAAGATTTATTCTGGTGTGCTTATTTCCATTGCCATTGTTACAGGCTTAGCGTTTTTAATTGATCCTAATGTGACGTTTAATGGGGTGCTTTCGCTGCCACCTTCTTTAACCACCGTCGTCGGGCAAGTGGATATTGTTGGTGCTTTAGACACCGCACTATTAGGCATTATTTTTTCCTTCTTGCTTGTTAATTTATTTGACTCATCAGGCACCTTATTGGGCGTGACGGATAAAGCTGGCTTCAGTGATGAACATGGTCGTTTCCCGAAAATGAAACAAGCACTTTATGTGGACAGTGTGAGTGCTGTAGCGGGCTCCTATATGGGGACCTCAGCAATCAGTACCTACATTGAAAGTGGTGCAGGCGTCTCTGTGGGCGGACGTACAGGCTTAACGGCTGTGGTGGTTGGGATTTTATTCCTTTTCACCATTTTCTTCTCGCCACTTGCCAGTGTCGTGCCAGCTTATGCCACCGCTGGGGCATTGGTGTATGTGGGGATTTTAATGGCATCCAGTTTGATTCGTGTCAAATGGGACGATCTCACTGAAGCGACACCTGCTTTTATTACCGCTGCCATGATGCCATTTACCTATTCCATCACAGAAGGCATAGCCTTTGGTTTCATTAGCTATTGCATCATGAAAGGCTTTACTGGACGTATTAAAGAGGTCAATGCCCCTGTGTGGGTCGTGTCATTCCTTTTCATCGCAAAATTTATTTGGGTAGGCTAATATGCAAAAAATTCTGTTTATTATTCATGCAGCACCTTATGGTAACGAAGCGTTTTTCAGTGCCTTACGTTTAGCATTGCAATTACAAGATCAGCATAAAAGTGCGGTAGATTTAAAATTATTTTTAATGTCAGATGCGGTAACAGGGGGCTTAGCCAAGCAACAGCCTGCCGAAGGTTATCATTTACAACAAGCCTTAGAAATTTTAACTGCACAAGGGGCAACGGTGAAGTTGTGTAAGACTTGTACCAATGCACGGGG
Organism: Pasteurella pantherarum; assembly: GCF_049670885.1. Taxonomy (GTDB): domain Bacteria; phylum Pseudomonadota; class Gammaproteobacteria; order Enterobacterales; family Pasteurellaceae; genus Pasteurella. The sequence goes on from NZ_CP187173.1 coordinate 784,342, forward strand.
TGTCACTGCGTTACCTCTCGCCGAAGGGGTGGAAATTGGCACCTTATCAGAATTAGCGGATTGGACCGTTGAAGCCGATAAAGTGTTAAACTTTTAACTTAAAAGTGCGGGAAATAGACCGCACTTTTTCGCTTTCCTTTTTGAATACCCAGTGCCTTACTCAGGAGAGAAGAAAACAAGATGATGGATGCTCCGCTTAATCTCGATGCCATTCGTACCCCTTTAAATACCGTGTGTTTAATTGAAGCGTCAGCAGGTACGGGAAAAACCTATACGATAGGCTCTTTATATTTACGCTTGTTATTGCAAACGGGAGAGACACCGTTTCCACAGGCATTAAGTGTTGAACAAATTCTAGTGGTGACCTTTACGGAAGCCGCAACCGAGGAATTAAAAGGGCGTATTCGAGAACGGATCCACCAAGCTAAACAAGCTTTTATCGCATACAAAACAGAAGGGGAGCAGGCTTTACCTGAGGATGATTTTCTTTGTGCGTTGCTTCAACACATTGAGGATCTTGATCTGGCGATTCAACGTTTAACTATCGCAGAACAAACCATGGATTTAGCGGCGATTTATACCATTCATGGTTTTTGTCGTCGTATGTTAATGCAATATGCCTTTAATTCAGGTGTACATTTCAATTTGGAGTTAGTCAAAGAGGAAGACAACCTCTTGCAACGCCTGTTCAATGAATTTTGGCGTCTTCATTTCTATCCATTACCCCTTGATGCGGCTCACTATATCCATAAAACATTAGGATCACCGCAAGCCGTTTTTCATCAATTAAAATCATCACTTTCCTATTTTGACTTAGCGGTGGAAATCGATAAGCCAGAGGTATTAAAGCTGTCATTATCGGATTTTCTCACCCATTATGTGTTACCTAAACAGAAGAAAATTCAACAATTTAAACACACTTGGTTGCAGTATCACGACGACATTCAGGCATTGTTTCTCGATGAGCTAGCGAAAAGTTATAAAAAAGGGGAAAAGAAATCCCTCAAACGTACTACATTTAAAAGTCATCTTGTGCCTAAATGGCTTGAGAAAATGCAAGCTTGGGCACAACAGCCTTCACAAACCGAACTGCCTGATGTGTTGGTGAAATATTTTCATCAGCAAGCCCTGAATGACTATGCCGATGAGGGGGCAACACCGTTGTCCCATTCTGTTTTTGAACTTGCCGATCATCTTATTGCTGACAACAGTGAAGGGGAGACGGATCAAAAAATCGTGTTATATCATTACTTGCGAGGCGTGCAACAATTATTGATCCAATATAAATTAGATCATCCTGAAAAAAACTTTGATGACCTATTACGCTTATTAAAAGAAGCACTTTATGCCGATCAAGGGGAAGAATTGGCACAATTTATCCGTCTTCAATATCCCTTTGCCATGATTGATGAGTTTCAGGATACCGATGCTCAGCAATACCAAATTTTTTCTAAAATTTATGTAGAACAAACAGCGACACCAACAGGCTTTATTATGATTGGGGACCCCAAGCAGGCGATTTATAAATTTCGTGGTGCGGATATTTTTACCTACTTTCAGGCAGCAGAACAAGCTCAGGCACGCTTTACGTTAGGGACAAACTGGCGTTCTGAGCAACGGTTAGTGAGTAGTGTCAATGCGTTGTTTGATTTTCAAGATCCCCATCCTTTCTTGTATGATCAGATTCAATTTCAACCTGTCTTAGCACGCCCTGATCAAGCCCAATTTTATGTCAATCAGCAAAGAGAACCTGCATTACGTTGCTATATTGGCGACATCGGTGAAAGCCGTGGTACGCGTTTTAATGAAGATCAAAAATGGACATTGGCACAAATTTGTGCACGTTCCATTCAAAATTGGTTAGAGGGTGCAGCACAACATCAGGCTGTGTTGAGATCAGAAAAAAAGGGCGATGAGCCGATCCGAGCCGAGCGTATTGCGGTATTGGTGCGAGATGGGGGAGAAGCTGATTTGGTGAAGCAAGCCTTACAACAGCAAGGCATTGCTTCTGTGTATTTGTCTGATCGCAGTAATGTGTTTGATTGCCCTGAAGCAGGGGAATTACTTCTGATTTTAACCGCCTGTTTAAATCCTTTTAGTGAACGGAATATCTTAAATGCGATTGGTACTCGCATCTGGGGCTTAACCAGTGCGGAAATTAGCCACATCAAGCAAGATGAGCAACGTTGGACCAATACCGTAGAGGATTTTGTGCGTTATCAGCGAAGTTGGCAACTGCAAGGGATTCTTGCCATGTTGCACCAGCTTTTTTTAGAAAAACATTTGGCAGAACACTTACTGGCGTTGGTGGGCGGTGAACGTAAAGTAACGGATTTATTGCATCTTGCCGAATTATTGCAAGAAGCCACCAGATTAAACGAAAGCCCAGCCAGTTTATTGCGTTGGTTTGAAAAGCAAATTCAAGGGGATGATCGCCAAGACGGACAACAAATCCGCCTTGAAAGTGAGCGACAGTTAGTGAAAATTGTGACAGTGCATAAGTCCAAAGGATTGGAATATGATTTAGTCTGGTTGCCTTTTATTGCTAATCCGCCAAGGGAAAGCCAATCGGTGATTCAAACCTATTACGAGGCGGAAAGCCAAAAAATCCTGTGGGATATACAAGGTAAACATCAAGCATTGATTGCCCAAGAACAGAAAGCAGAAGAAATGCGTTTGTTTTATGTGGCATTGACTCGAGCAAAATATCAACTTGCTTTTGCTTTGCCTGAAACATTCAAACCCAGCTGGAGTGCCTTACAGTATGTCTTGACCGAAGGGAAAATGGAGGGGGCAGAAGTGCGGTCTATTTTGGGCGAATTTCAGCAAAAAGCGGGTGCAAAAGTCGATATGGTCATTAAGTCATTTGATGATTTACCCACACAACCACCAAGACAACCAGTCCTTGAAGATCGAACATTAGAAGCTGCACAGTTTCATGGTGTGATTGAGCAAAATTGGCAAGTCAGCAGTTTTACCGCCATCAGCCAGCTCCATGAAAAATCTCTGCAATGGCAAGGTCATTCTATCCATTCGACTTATGCCGAAAGTGCGGTGGATTTTTCGCCATTTTTGGGGCATGAGCAAGATGATGAACAGAATGCTGAACTTGATTTACTGAATATTGTGCCTGATGTGTTAGAAGAATATCCAGCAGGTTACAGCCCCTTTGATTTTCCTGCGGGTACTCGAGTGGGGAAAGTGTTACATGCGTATTTTGAAACCCATGCCTTGAACCAAAAAGTTGAGATGGCGGAAGTGGAGAAACTTTGTCAGCAGTTAGAACTGGATGAAAACTGGTTTGAACCTCTTCAACATTGGTTAACTCAGATTTTATCCACCCCTTTATTAACCGAGACGGATCTGCGTTTGTCGGATTTAGCACCCGAAAATGGCTTAAAAGAACTGGAGTTTTATTTGAAGTTAGAACGGGTGTTTGATGTGGACCGATTTAATCATCTGTTGGAACAATATGGGTTGCTTTCTGAACCTTTACAATTGGATATTCTCCGTGAGGGCATTCAAGGCATGATGCGTGGCTTTATTGACCTCGTTTTCCGTCATGATGGCAAATATTATTTACTGGATTATAAATCCAATAAATTAGGGGGAAGTTTGCAAGATTATGCCACAGAAAAGTTGGCGACCACCATGCAAACCCAACACTATGATTGGCAATATTTGTTTTATACTGTGGCATTACATCGTTATTTGCGTGAGCGAGATCCGCATTATTGTTATGAACAGCATTTCGGAGGCGTGATTTATCCTTTTTTACGTGGTATGCAAGGCAAAGCAGGGTATGGCGTGTATTTTACACGACCTGATGTCGGCTTAATTCAAGCACTAGAGGAGTTATTTTAATGCTAGAGATTTTATATGAATTAAAACAACAGCAGGTGATTACGGAAGGGGACTATTACTTCGCCAAACTGATTGCGAATAAACAAGCACAGAATTTGCCAGAACCTGTCCGCCATTTAGCGGTGTTCTTGGCGGCATTGTGCAGTTATAACTATCAACAAGGCAACACCTGTCTTTTTTTAGACGCCAGTTTGCAACGCAACCCGTTTAATTTAGCGTATCGTCAATTTGAACGACATTATGTGGCGGAGATTCAAGAAAAAATGGGGCATCTTGCTGTGAACCAATGGCAAGCCTGTTTAAGTGATCATGTGGCATTTAGTGAAGATCCTCATCTTAAAATTGCCCCTCTCGTTTTTCAATTTAACGCCCTTTATTTTTATCGAATTTGGCAAGATGAATACCGTGTTGCGGGCTATTTACAACAAGCCACACAACAAAATGAAAGTGTGGAGCAACATTCCCCCCTTCCAACAAAACAAAAAGGGGATAGCCTGCAAGATCCTGCTCAAATTCGGGCGATTTTAACCAAATATTTCCCTACTGAACATCAAACTGGTGTCAATTGGCAAAAAGTGGCGGTAGCGACGGCATTACGTCAACGTTTTTGTTTAATTACAGGGGGACCGGGGACTGGCAAAACCACAACCGTCGCCCGTTTATTATTAGCATTACAAGAGTTACATTGTCACGAATTAAATATTAAGCTGGTTGCCCCAACAGGAAAAGCAGCGGCACGTTTAACGGAATCTATCCATGGTGCTTTAAAGTCACTGCAAGAAAGAGAAAATATCGTATTAGATCCGTCTATCATTGCATCAATTCCAACGGCAGCACAAACCTTGCACCGTTTACTTGGCACACGCTTTTTTGATGAACGGACAACCTATCATCGTCAAAATCCGTTACAAGTGGATGTGTTAGTGGTGGATGAAGCCTCAATGATTGATTTACCCCTTATGGCAAAATTATTGCAGGCGTTGAAACCGCAAACCAAATTAATCTTGTTAGGCGATCAAAATCAATTATCGCCTGTGGAGGCAGGTGAAATGCTTGGTGAGCTCGGACAGTTTGCCAAACAGGGATATAGCCCTGAATTAGCCGACTACTTATTACAGGTGGCTGATTGTGAGGTGCCCATTTCCACAGAAGGACACCCGATTCGAGACTGTTTATGTCGCTTACATCATAGCCACCGTTTTTCTGACACATCAGGCATTGGGCAATTAGCCGCCGCAATTAATCAAGGCAAATCTACCCAGAGCTTACAGCATTTTGAACACTTTGGAGATATTGAGTGGGTCGATTTTAATGCGTTGTGCCAACATCAAGCTCAAGGCACGCAAGCTGAGTTCAATGTCAACGCCGCCGTCAATTTAGTGGTGGAACGTGCTGTCGCCCATTATCAGGCATATTTACTGTTACTGAAAAAACTTAAGGCTTCACCACAGCCCCCATCGCAACATCAGCTTTCTGCGTTATTTGCTGCCTTTAATCAAGTGCGATTTTTAACCGCACTTCGTGTTGGGGAGTTCGGTGTGGAACAATTAAATGGACATATTGCCCATCGCTTAAAACAAAAAGGGTTGCTTCATTTCAAACATGAACGGGACTGGTATTTAGGAAAACCTGTGATGATTACCCAAAATGATAGCCATGTGGGCTTATATAACGGGGATATTGGTTTGTTTTTAGGGGACGGCAAAGTGTGGTTTGAACAAGGTTCTGAACATTATAAAACGGTCATGGCAAGCCGAGTACCTAGCTGTGAAACCGCCTTTGTGATGACCGTGCATAAATCACAGGGTTCAGAGTTTGCTCACACGTTTTTTGTGCTTCCCGTAGAGCCGAATCCGATTTTATCGAGGGAGTTAATTTATACAGCCATTACACGTGCAAAAACAAGATTAACCGTATTCAGTCGGCAGGAAATTTGGAAAAGTGCGGTACAAAATCCCATTAAACGACAAAGCGGATTAGCGAAATTGCTCATTGAGTTTCAGGCAAAATCCAGTAAAGTGTAAACAGTATTATTCATTTTTAAGGAGATAAACAATGAAATTATATGTCTTTGATCATTGCCCATATTGTGTCCGTGCGATGATGATTTTTGGTTTAAAAAATTTACCTGTCGATCTTGAGGTGATACTCAATGATGATGAGGCAACGCCCGTCAGCTTAGTCGGGAAAAAAGTGGTGCCTATTTTGATCAAAGAAGATGGACATGCCATGCCAGAAAGTTTAGATATTGTGAAGTATGTTGATCACTATGACGGTAAGCCTGTGTTAAAAGGGCAGGTTCGTCCCGAAATTGAAGAACGCTTAAGCAATATCACCAGCTATTCTAATTATCTGTTAATGCCTCGTTTTGTGAAGCTTGATGTTGCGGAATTTGCGACACAAAGTGCGATTGATTATTTTACGAAAAAGAAAACCGACTATATCGGTGATTTTGCCATGCACTGGGCAAAAACAGAGGAATATTTAGCCAGATTGCACGAAGATTTCCAAAAATTAGAGGCGTTGGTTCTCGGTGAGCAGTCTTTAAATCGTGAATTATCGCTAGAAGATATTTTAGTCTTTCCCATCTTACGTAATTTAACTTGTGTGAAAGGATTAACATTCCCTGAAAAGTTAAATCATTATGTCAAGACCATGTCACATTTAAGTAAAGTCAAACTTTACACAGAACAAGCGATTTAATTGTTTAAAAAGGTTGCAATTTTCGTTAAAGCTTCTATGCTTGCCTAATGAGCAAATTTTGGCTCATTAGGCATATTCAATTAAGGAGAAAATTATGGCATTAGGTTGGTATGAACTAAAATTAGCGAAAGACGGTCAATTCATGTTTAATTTGGTGGCGGCAAATAGCCAAGTGATTCTCACCAGTGAGTTATATCGCTCAAGATCTGCAGCGGAGAATGGCATTGCGTCTGTTCAAAAAAATGGGGGTGATGCGGCTAATTTTGAAGTAAAAGTGGCAAAAAATGATAAACCCTATTTTATTTTGAAAGCGAAAAATCACCAAGAAATAGGGCGTAGTCAATATTATGCTTCACTACCTTCAGCCCAAAAAGGCATGGAATCTGTCATTAAAAATTCAGCCACTACTGTCATTAAAGATCTCACAGCGAAAGCAGAATAATGGCGATTAGCACGATTTCATTTTGCGGAGACGGTCTTCTCCGCAAAATTTTTTTATTCCTTATCCCGTATTTTATATTTTTCTGATTCCTTTCTAGTAAAAATAGTCGCTTTTCCTCTTTTTCTCTTGTATAATCTTGCGACCCTGTCAATGTGTTGGATTTCCCACCACACATTAATTTATCGAGATCACACTCGAAGGGGTGCTTGATTAAGATTCATGGTTGTGTTTATAAGCAATAAAAAGCGAAGTAAACACTGGGTATTAATATTATTTTATTGGTAATTAATTAATGAAAACTTTTGTAGCAAAGCCAGAAACGGTTAAACGCGACTGGTATGTAGTAGATGCGACAGGTAAAACTTTAGGTCGTTTAGCGACTGAATTAGCACGTCGCCTTCGTGGTAAACATAAAGCGGAATATACTCCACACGTTGACACTGGTGATTACATCATCGTGATTAACGCAGAAAAAGTTGCTGTAACAGGTAACAAAGAAAGCGATAAACTTTACCACTGGCACACTGGCTATGTAGGTGGCATTAAACAAGCGACTTTCAAAGAAATGATCGCACGCCGCCCTGAAGCAGTGATTGAAATTGCGGTTAAAGGTATGTTGCCAAAAGGCCCATTAGGTCGTGCAATGTATCGTAAATTAAAAGTGTATGCAGGTTCTGAACATAACCACGCAGCACAACAACCACAAGTTTTAGATATTTAATCACGAGGTTTAGGATATGGCAGAGAATCAAAACTACGGCACAGGTCGCCGCAAAAGCTCTTCAGCTCGTGTATTTATTAAACCGGGCAGTGGTAAAATCACTATCAACCAACGTGATTTAGACGTTTATTTCGGTCGCGAAACAGCACGCATGATTGTTCGTCAACCGTTAGAGTTGGTTGAAATGACTGAAAAATTAGACCTATACATCACTGTTAAAGGTGGTGGTATTTCAGGTCAAGCGGGTGCAATCCGTCATGGTATCACTCGTGCATTGATCGAATATGATGAGAGTTTACGCTCTGTATTACGTGCAGCTGGTTTTGTTACCCGTGATGCACGTCAAGTTGAACGTAAAAAAGTGGGTTTACGCAAAGCACGTCGTCGTCCACAATTCTCAAAACGTTAATTTCTTATTTACGTTTTATATTCAATTGCAAGCCCAAAAGGCTTGCAATTTTTTTTTACGGCAAAGAAAATTTTTTATGATAATTTTGGAAAATGTAGCCTGATTTATGGTAGAATAAACACCCATTTTTTATATGATGTTATACCTAATCGTAAGGTATATGATAACGATATTTTAATTCATTTAAGAGCTGTCGGAGGAATAGATGACAAGCGCTGCAAATAAACGTTCAATAATGACACTTTTTTCAGATAAAACAGATATTTATTGCCACCAAGTAAGAATTGTATTGGCAGAAAAGGGTGTCGCTTATGAAACGGAAGTTGTAGATCCTCAAGTCGTATCAGAAGATTTAATGGAGTTGAATCCTTACGGTACTTTACCCACATTAGTTGATCGTGATTTAGTTTTATTCAATTCCCGTATTATTATGGAATATCTTGATGAGCGTTTTCCTCATCCCCCGTTAATGCCAGTATATCCTGTTGCTCGTGGTAAAAGTCGTTTATTAATGTTACGAATTGAGCAAGACTGGTATCCTACATTGGTGAAAGCGGAAAAAGGGTCAGATGCTGAACGTGCAACCGCATTAAAACAGTTAAGAGAAGAAATGCTTGCGATTGCCCCTATTTTTACCCAAACACCTTATTTTATGAATGATGAATTTAGCCTAGTAGATTGTTATGTCGCTCCATTATTATGGCGTATGCAAGAGCTTGGTGTGGATTTCACGGGTGCGGGCAGTAAAGCCATTAAAGCTTATATGGCACGTGTCTTTGAACGTGATTCATTTATGCAATCTCTAGGTGCATCAGCCCCAAAAAATTTGATGGATGAGAAGTAATTTTATATGGAATACCGTGCTTCCCCAAAACGCCCTTATTTATTGCGTGCTTATTATGATTGGTTAATTGATAATGATTTCACCCCTTATTTAGTGGTGGATGCTACTTATTTTGGCGTTAAAGTGCCTGTGGAATATGTGAAAGATGGTCAAATTGTCTTGAATTTATCCGCTAATGCAACGGGCAATTTGATACTCGGTAATGACAGTATTCAATTTAGTGCACGTTTTCGTGGCGTTTCACAAGACATTTATATTCCAATGGGTGCCGCTTTGGCAATTTATGCACGTGAAAATGGTGATGGGGTGATGTTTGAACCTGAATCAATTTACGATGAATTAGATCAGCCTGTGAGTGTTGAGCAACCCTTGAGTTTTGTTGAGGCAGTGGATAAACCGAGAGCGGGTGAGCATGCCGAAAAAGCGACAAAAACAGACGCAAAACCAGAAAAAAAAGGGGAAAAGAAAGGGGTTTCCCATTTAAGAATTATTAAATAGTGGGTATTTATTCATTGTAAAAATACACATTTTTTTGGCTTCTCAAGGTGAGAGGAATTGATTTCAAGGACTAAGTTCTGTGTAGCACAGACTTAGTCCTTTTTATTTTTACTGAAATGCGTTGCATAATAGATTCATGAGGTGAAAATGCAAGCTTACTTGTTGATTTTATAAGGAAAATACCAAAGAATCGCATTTAGACTTTTTGTTTTCTTTCAAATTCCTCTTTATTTTGCCTGTTAATTCTTCTTGACGGAGATCACTAATTTAAACAAAAGTCGTTGCCTTTGTAAGCATCTTGGATAGAATAAATACAAGTATTATTCACATTTTAGGCAGGTAATAATGAATATTACAGATTTGATGAAAAATGCCGAAAAATTAGGGATTGCGACATCACATTATGATATTGATGGCAATTTAATTCATGCGGGTCCCGAAACATTAAGGTATTTCACCGAATTCATTCAAGATTCGAAAAAGGTGCGAAAATCAGCAGGATATTTCGATGATGTTGCTGTGTTTTTTGAAACCGAACCGATTCAGTATGACGTGAGCAAACTCGGTCTGTCTTCCTCTTCTATTACTTACCAACTCTTTTCTGAAAATGGGCAATTAGTGTCCAAAGCCTCGGCGTTTTCCACGCAATCAATTGAGCTTTCTTCGCTTTCTTATGGTTATTATCTGTTGGTGATCAACGATAAGAAAAAACATTATCGTGTGCGTTTGCTCGTTTCCCCAAAAAATGCTTATCAGCCACCGATTTTAGCACAGGAAAAAACTTGGGGATTGAATATTCAGCTTTATAGCTTGCGTTCAAAACAAAATTGGGGCATTGGTGATTTTGCCGATTTACGTTATTTGATCGAACACGCCTCGCAATATGGTGTGAATTTTATTGGTATTAATCCATTACATTTGATGTATTCCGCTACGCCTGAATGGGCGAGTCCTTATAGTTCTTCATCTCGTCGTTGGTTAAACCCGATTTATTTAGATATTGTCTCTTTGCCTGAATTTAAGTTATCTAAAAAAACGCAAACATGGTTTGCCAGTGAGTCAATACAGCAACAATTGGCGAGTTTAAGAGAAGCGGAATTAGTGGATTATACGGCGGTTACACAGTTAAAACAGACCGCACTTTTTCAGCTTTTTGATTTTTCAAAACAAAGTCAATCCGCACAGATTAAGCAACGCCGTGAAGCATTCAAACAATTTATGCAAGAACAAGGCGACGCATTATTGTTACAGGGTCTCTTTGAGGTGTTAGATCATCAAGCAAAACGTGATGAAATGTCGTCAGACAATATCGGTTGGTTAGGTTGGCGTGCAGAATGGCAACATTTACAGGCAGATGAAAAAGCGAAATTATTGCGTAAACACCAAAAACACATTGAGTGTTATGCGTGGCAACAATGGCTGATGTCAGAGCAGTTAGCTGAAATGCAAGCTTGCTGTCAAAAGCATGGCATGGCATTAGGCATTTATGGTGATTTGGCTGTAAGCAGTTCCTGTGGCAGTGTGGATGTTTGGTCTGATCCCGATTTATATTTCATGGAAGCCTCGGTAGGGGCACCGCCTGATCCCCTAGGACCTTTTGGGCAAAATTGGCATTTACCGCCTTATAATCCAGCAGTTTTGAAGGCACGGGGGTTTCAACCTTTTATTGATATGTTACGTGCCAATATGCAGCATTTTGGCATTTTGCGTATTGATCATGTGATGGGCTTATTCCGTTTGTGGTTAATTCCTAAAGGCAAAACTGCAGCTGATGGGGTGTATGTGCATTATCCATTTGCGGAATTGATGGCGATTTTAGCAATTGAAAGTCAGCGTAATCGTTGTTTGGTGATTGGTGAAGATCTCGGTACGGTACCGAATGAAGTGCGGTCAAAATTAAATGAGTTTCAAATTTTTTCTTATTTTGTTTTGTACTTTGCACAAACCGCACATCAATATCCTGCTGGGGAGGCATTTCCACTGAAAGCCTTTGCTACCATTGGGACACATGATGTGCCGTCATTGCAGAGCTTTTGGCATTGTGTGGATTTAAGTTTGTTCAAACAATTGGGCGTGTTAAGCGATGAGGTGTTAAAACAAAAATATGATCAACGCGTCATTGATAAACAAGCCTTGTTAAATACCTTACATCGAGATCATTATTTACCTGATGATTATGGTGGAGATGCCTTATCCATGGCAATGCATGCACATTTAAATTATGTTATTCATCAATATCTTGCACAAAGTCGTACGCAGTTAATTGGTGTGCAATTAGAAAATTTACTGAGTCAAGAAGTGTCATTTAACTTACCCGGCACGGATAGAGAATATCCGAATTGGCGTAAAAAATTGGCTTGTGAGTTAGAGACGATGTTCGCTGATGAAGATATCACTTCGTTTTTAACGAGCATTACACAAGCTCGCCAGCAATGTCATCTATCCAACAGCTAATTATTTGAGGATTTGTTATGGTTCAATTAGTTTCACACGCAGTGATAAATCAATTTTTTGAAGGAACACATGCTGATCCGTTTTCTGTGTTAGGCATGCATGAAACCGAAAATGGCATTGAAGTTCGGGCATTATTGCCTGATGCCCATCGGGTTGTGGTGATTGATCATGAAACCGGTGATCATACGGTTGAATTAACTTGTATTGATGAGCGTGGCTTTTTTGCGGCGGTCATTCCTGACACACACAGCTTTTTTGCTTATCAATTACAAGTTTATTGGGGAGCGGAGTCGCAAATTATTGAAGATCCTTACCGTTTTCATCCGATGCTAGGGGATTTAGATAACTGGCTATTAAGCGAAGGTTCGCATTTACGCCCTTATGAAGTTCTCGGTGCTCATTTTATGGAATGTGATGGTGTGTCTGGCGTGAATTTTCGCTTATGGGCACCGAATGCAAAACGGGTTTCTATTGTAGGGGATTTCAATTACTGGGACGGGCGTCGTCATCCGATGCGTTTTCACCTAAAAAGTGGGGTTTGGGAATTATTTTTACCCAAAGCCTCATTAGGGCAACTGTATAAATTTGAATTAATTGATTGCCACGGACAATTGCGTTTAAAAGCTGACCCTTATGCGTTTAGTTCACAATTACGACCAGATACCGCATCACAAATTAGTATGTTACCTGCAGTGGTTGAGATGACGGAAAAACGCCGTAAAGCCAATCAATTTGATCAACCAATTTCAATTTATGAAGTTCATTTAGGTTCTTGGCGTCGGAATTTAGAAAATAACTTTTGGTTAGATTACGATCAAATCGCTGATGAATTGATTCCTTATGTGAAAGACATGGGCTTTACACACATTGAATTTTTACCTGTTTCTGAATTTCCATTTGATGGTTCATGGGGCTATCAACCTTTAGGGCTTTATTCGCCAACTAGCCGTTTTGGTACGCCAGAGGGCTTCAAGCGTTTAATTGAAAAAGCACATGAGGCTGGGATTAATGTGATTTTAGATTGGGTGCCTGGGCATTTCCCAAGCGATACACATGGTTTAGCGGCTTTTGATGGAACGGCACTTTATGAGCATGCCGATCCACGTGAGGGGTATCACCAAGATTGGAACACCTTAATTTATAACTATGGTCGTAATGAAGTGCGTAACTTTTTATCCAGTAATGCCTTGTATTGGCTTGAGCGTTTCGGTTTAGATGGCATTCGTGTGGATGCGGTGGCATCGATGATTTACCGTGATTACAGCCGTGCGGAAGGGCAATGGATCCCAAACCAATACGGCGGACGGGAAAATCTAGAAGCCATTGAGTTTTTAAAACACACGAACTGGAAAATTGCATCTGAAATGGAAGGGGCAATTTCCATTGCAGAGGAATCGACCTCCTTTGCTGGTGTAACGAAACCGTCAAAAGAAGGTGGGTTAGGTTTTCAATTTAAATGGAATATGGGGTGGATGAACGATACCTTATCTTATATGAAAAAAGATCCTGTGTATCGTCAATATCACCATGACCAAATGACCTTTGGTATGGTGTATCAATATAGTGAAAACTTTGTATTGCCTCTTTCTCATGATGAAGTCGTGCATGGTAAATGTTCATTGCTCGGCAAAATGCCGGGGGATGCTTGGCAAAAATTTGCCAACTTACGTGCCTATTACGGTTATATGTGGGGTTATCCAGGTAAAAAATTATTATTCATGGGCAATGAGTTTGCCCAAGGGCGAGAGTGGAATTACGAAGAAAGCTTAGATTGGTTCTTATTAGAAGAAGCACATGGTGGTAAATGGCATCAAGGTGTGCAGTTATTGGTTAAAGACTTAAATCATATTTATCAACAAAATGCACCGCTCTTTGAGTTAGATGGATCGCCAGAAGGCTTTGATTGGTTGGTTGTCGATGATCGTGAAAATTCCGTGTTTGTTTTTGAGCGTCGCAGCAAAAAAGGCGAGCGGATTATTGTGGCAAGTAACTTTACCCCTGTGCCACGTCATGACTATCGATTTGGTGTGAATCAAGCGGGTAAATATGTGGAAATTCTCAATACGGATTCTGCATTTTATCAGGGATCGAATGTAGGAAATTGTGGCGAAGTGGTGAGTGAAGCGATTGAAAGTCATCATCGTTCACAATCTATTTCGATTTCCATTCCACCTTTAGCGACAATCTATTTGAAATATCAAGCAGAGTAAAGCTTGGTGCAGACAGGTGGGTATTTAACCTGAATTTGAATATATGATGCTGTTATAGATTGAAAACATGAAGATAAAAAGCGGGAAGCCTTATCCGTTGGGGTGTTCAAAACAAACGGAACAAGGAGAAGTGGGTTACAACTTTTCGTTATTTTCAAGCATTGCCGAAAATGTGGTGCTGTGTTTGTTTGATGCGGAAGGTCGGGAACACACATTTGAATTACAACGGGGCGATGAGGGCATTTGGCATATTTGGTTAAGTGATGTTACCGAGGGCATGACTTATGGTTATCGAATCTTTGGTAAAAATGACCGCACTTTAACCAATCCTAACAAGCTGATGCTTGATCCTTATGCCAAAGGTGTCGTGGGTAAGCCCGATTTCAGCACCATGGAGAAATGTGCGTGGTTTGATTTAACTGATCCCCGTGATAATGCACATCTCGCACCGAAAGCGGTGGTGATGGATCCCGCATTTGATTGGCAACAGGATAAACCTTTACGCACCCCTTGGTCACAGACAGTGATTTATGAAGTAAATGTCAAAGGTTTTACACAATTACGGACAGATTTGCCCGAATCGATTCGAGGCACTTATGCCGCATTAGCCCATCCGACCATGATTGCGTATTTGCAAGAATTGGGCATTACTGCGGTGGAGTTATTGCCGATTAATTACCAGCTTGATGAAATGCATCTTCAACAATTGGGATTGACTAATTACTGGGGTTATTCTCCGTTAGCGATGTTTGCACTGGAACCGAAATATTGGTCTCAACAAGAAAATAGTACGCCGTTAACCGAATTTAAGTCTATGGTGAAAGCGTTACATCAAGCAGGCATTGAGGTGATTTTAGACGTGGTATTTAACCACACGGCAGAATCTGAACAAGGTTTTCCGACATTGAGTCAGCGTGGCATTGATGATGACACCTACTATTGGAAAAATCCACAAGGGGATTATTACAATTGGACAGGTTGCGGTAACACGGTGAATTTATCCACACCAATTGCCCGACGTTGGGTGGTGGATTGCTTGCGTTACTGGGTGGAAGAATGTCATGTCGATGGTTTTCGTTTTGATTTAGGGGCGGTATTGGGTCGAGAAGGTGAAGGCGGCTTTCATCCTCATGCTCAGTTATTCCAAGATATTTTTGCCGTGCCGAGCTTGCAGCAAAGTAAATTGATTGCGGAACCTTGGGATATTGGTGATTTTGGCTATCAAGTTGGGCAATTTCCTGCCTATTTCGCCGAGTGGAATGATCGTTTCCGTGATGATATGACACGTTTTTGGCTTTGGAAAAGTGGTGAAAATGGGGCTTTTGCACAACGTTTTGCGGGTTCAAGTGAGCTGTTCCAACGAGAACAACGCAAACCACATTGTTCCATTAATTATATTACTGCACATGATGGGTTTACCTTGCGAGATTTAGTCAGTTATAACGAAAAACATAATTGGGCAAATGGAGAAGAAAACCGTGATGGTCGCAATCTCAATTACAGTTATAACCATGGTGTAGAAGGTATTGCTGATGTCCCAAGTGCGGTAGAAAAGGCAAGGATGTTAAGTAGTACAGGTTTATTGCTTAGTCTGTTATTAGCAAATGGTACTCCCATGCTATTGGCGGGCGATGAATTTGGTAATTCTCAATTTGGCAATAATAACGCATATTGCCAAGACAATCCTATTGCGTGGTTGAAGTGGGATGATTTTAATCATTCATTATTTCAAGTTGTTAAGCAAACGATTGCGTTGAGAAAGCAAATCATGAGTTTGCAACAAGATGTCTGGTGGTCAGAGGCTAATGTGCAATGGCTTAACCCGCAAGGTGAGCCGATGACAGAGGCACAATGGCATAACCAAGAAATAAAAGCGTTACAGGTGGTTTTAGATAATCAATGGCTATTTTTGATTAATACAAAAGCAAAAGTACAAGCTTTTTTGTTACCAAAAGGTGATTGGGAAGTTATATACCATGCAACAAACTTAAATGCTCAGGGCAGTATGATTGAGTTGGAGGATGTCTCTTTTAGCGTGTTGCAAAAATTAAATACTCAGTAAGTAATATGTAAACAACAAATAAGGGTGGTTGATATTAGTTGTGCAACGTTGCCCAATAATAATGGAGGTCATTATGAATAGTAGCATTGCTAAATTGCCTAACAAATATGAGTTGGTGAAAGATACGCTCGTGTTAATTCTTGCGGGCGGTCGTGGTTCACGCCTTTATGAATTGACCGACAAACGTGCGAAACCAGCACTTTATTTTGGCGGAAATCGCCGTATTATTGATTTTGCATTATCAAACTGTTTGAATTCAGGATTAAACCGTATTGGTGTCATTACACAATATGCGGCACATTCTTTATTACGTCACTTACAAAATGGTTGGTCTTTCTTACCTTCTGAACGTGGTGAGTTTATTGATATGTTACCTGCCCGTCAGCAAATTGATGATTCAACTTGGTATCGTGGTACGGCAGATGCGGTGTATCAAAATATGGCGATCATTCGTGATCACTATTGTCCGAAATATATTCTCATTTTGGCAGGCGATCATATTTATAAGCAAGATTACAGCCAAATGTTGCTAGATCATATCAACAGCGGGGCAAAATGTACCGTTGGTTGTATTGAAGTGGAACGTGAAAAAGCCAGTGAATTTGGCGTGATGGCTGTGAATGAAAACTTGAAAGTGAAATCTTTTGTGGAAAAACCTAAAGATCCACCAGCGATGGTCGGCAAACCTAATGTTTCGTTGGCATCCATGGGGATTTATGTGTTTGATGCAAAATATTTGTATGAGGTGTTAGAACGAGAAGTAGTTTCCCCTTATACCTCGCACGACTTCGGTAAAGATATTTTACCAAAAATCTTAGAAGAAGGTGTGTTATATGCCCATCCGTTTAGCCGTTCTTGCATGGGTCGTAATACAGAAGGTGAAATTTACTGGCGTGATGTGGGTACATTGGACAGTTTCTGGCAATCCAATATCGACTTGGTCTGTGAAACACCACAGTTAGATATTTACGATCAAAACTGGCCGATTCGTGGTAATCCAGTACAAACCTATCCATCAAAATTCTTTTATAAGAAAGAAAATATCCGCCCAGTGGATAATTCATTGATTTCAGGAGGCTGTGTCATTACTGATGCATCAATTAGTTATTCGGTACTCTTTGACCGCATTAAAATTAATGAAGGATCTGAAATTGATCATTGTGTGGTGTTACCACAAGTAACCATTGGCAAAAACTGTAAATTAAAACGTTGTATCATCGATCGCCATACAGATATTCCTGATGGTATGGAAATTGGGGTGGATTTGGAATTAGACCGTCAACGTTTTAGAGTCAGTTCTGGTGGGGTTGTCTTGGTAACTGCCTCTATGTTGAAAAAATTAAATGGTGAGAAAGTGTTATTTGAATCCCATTTAGATTAATCAAGCACGATTAATCAACCAA
This sequence comes from Pasteurella pantherarum, assembly GCF_049670885.1. Lineage (GTDB taxonomy): Bacteria > Pseudomonadota > Gammaproteobacteria > Enterobacterales > Pasteurellaceae > Pasteurella. Next base: position 801,952 of record NZ_CP187173.1, read on the forward strand.
CGATAAATGAAAATACGGCGTTGAGCTGTACGCCGTATTTTCTTTTAAATTGAAACCAATAAATTCATTGGTCCAAAAATGCGTAAAACCTATGTCAATGACACAGGTCTATTATGGGAAGATTAAGATGAAAGTATTACACGTTTGCTCAGAGTTATATCCTTTATTAAAAACAGGAGGACTTGCAGATGTGATGGGGGCATTACCATTTGCACAAAAAGACATTGGTATTGATGCTCGCATTGTTTTACCTGCCTATCCTGCCATTGCTGCAGGAATTCCTCATACGTCTGTGGTTAGCGAGTTTGATAACTTTGCAGGACATATTGTATTACGTTACGGCGAATACAAAGGGATTGGGGTGTATTTAATTGATGCACCGCATCTTTATCAACGAGAAGGCAATCCTTATCATGACCAGTGGTATAACGATTATGCTGATAACTATAAACGCTTTGCCCTGTTAGGGTGGGTGGCAGCAGAATTGGCAACAGGTCTGGACAGTTGGTGGCGAGCCGAGGTTGTACATGCCCATGATTGGCATGCAGGTCTCGCAAGTGCTTATTTATTCAATAAAGGGCGTCCTGCTAAATCCATTTTCACGATTCACAATTTAGCCTATCAAGGTCAGTTTGCTTATCATCATTTATTTGAAATTGGCTTACCGCTGAGTATGTTTGATGTAGAAGGGTTAGAACTTCATGGACAAATTTCCTATTTGAAAGCGGGGCTTTATTATTCTGATGCCGTTACGGCAGTGAGTCCAACTTATGCGAAAGAAATCACAAGCCCTGAGTTTGCTTATGGGTTACAAGGCTTACTGAGCACATTGGAACTACAAGGGAAACTTGTTGGGATTTTAAATGGTGTTGATGAACATATTTGGCACCCAAATAATGACAGCTATATTGAACATCATTACAAATTAAAATCCATGACGGGAAAACGTAAAAATAAAGAAGCCTTACAGGCTTATTTTAATTTACCTCAAGATCCTGACCGCTTGTTATTTGTCATGGTAACGCGTTTAACGGAACAAAAAGGCGTTGATTTACTGATTGAAAGTGCGGATGAAATTGTAAAACAAGGTGGGCAATTAGCCATTCTTGGATCAGGTTCGCCTCATTTAGAAGCGGGCATTTTACATTTGGCTCAGCAATACCCAGAGCATATTGCGGTAAAAATTGGCTATGATGAAGCTTTATCCCATTTGATGATTGCAGGTGGCGATGTCATTTTAGTCCCAAGCCGTTTTGAACCTTGCGGTTTAACCCAGCTTTACGGCTTGAAATACGGCACTTTGCCATTAGTGCGTGCCACAGGTGGCTTGGCGGATACCGTGGTCAATGCCAATGCGGATAATATCAAAGATCGCATTGCGACCGGTTTTGTGTTCGAAAATGCAAGTAGTGAAGCATTACGTCAGTGTTTACTACAAGCTTTTGCTTTATGGCAAAAACAGCGTTTATGGTTTACGGTACGCACGGTTGCCATGGAACAAAATTTTAGTTGGCAAATTTCTGCAGAAGGTTATAAGGCTTTATACGAACGTGTTTTAGCCAGTCATTAACCCATCACAGTGTTTGTTTATCGGGAAATTAATCATTTTTCAGCAAAAACTGTTGCATTTTTAGCCAGAAATAACTAAATTGCATCATGTTCTAAAAATAGTTAGGAGTAAAATAGATATGATTATGGATAGTTTCGATTCACCTTTTCTCTATAATCGTCCAGAAATCACAGTAGACTCATTGAAAAAAAGAATTGTTTCAAAATTGATTTTTTCAATTGGTCGTTCACCAAAAGAAGCCAGTCAGCGTGACTGGCTCAATGCCACCTTATATGCGGTACGTGATTTTGTCACTGAAGGTTGGATTACCACAGCACGTAAATCAAGATCGACAGAAACACGTCGAGTGTATTACCTTTCGATGGAGTTTTTAATCGGTCGTACGTTATCAAACGCCATGCTTGCGAGTGGTGTGTATGACATAGTAAAAGAAGCCTTATCTGAATTACATGTGAATTTAGAAGATGTGCTTGAAAAAGAAGTGGATCCCGGTCTAGGGAATGGTGGGTTAGGTCGTTTAGCGGCTTGCTTTATGGATTCTATCGCCACATTATCTTTACCTGGTGTGGGCTACGGTATTCGTTATGAATACGGTATGTTCAAACAAGAAATTGAAGATGGTCGCCAAGTTGAAAAACCTGATGCATGGTTAGACAAAGGGGCACCATGGGAATTTATTCGTCCATCTAAACGCCATACCATACGTTTTGGTGGTGGCATTCATTTTGAAGGCAAAAAATGTATTTGGACGAGCAAAGAAGAAGTCGTGGCATTAGCTTATGACCAAATGATTCCAGGTTATGATAATGACTCTGCAGCCACTTTGCGTTTATGGGGTGCTTACGCAGGGGATCGCTTTGATTTAGAGGATTTTAACAAAGGGGATTATTTTGCTGCGGTGCAAGATCGCATGTTAAGTAAAAATATCTCACGGGTTCTTTATCCAGATGATTCAACATGGAGCGGTCGTGAATTACGTTTACGCCAAGAATACTTCTTAGTTTCAGCATCATTACAAGACATTATTTATCGTCATAAACGTATCCATCACACCATGGAAAACTTTGCAGATAAAGTTGCCATTCATTTAAATGACACTCACCCTGCACTGGCAATTCCTGAATTAATGGTGATCTTAGTGGATGAAGAAGGCTACGAATGGAAGCAAGCATGGGATATTACCCGTCGTGTTTTCTCTTACACTTGCCATACATTGATGTCAGAAGCCTTAGAAACATGGCCTGTGGAAATGATGGCACACATTTTACCTCGCCATTTACAAATGATCTTCGAAATTAATGACTATTTCTTAGAATACGTCAAAACCTATGTGACCAATGAAGCGGACTTTATCCGCCGTGTCTCATTAATTGAAGAAGGAGATCACCGTAAAGTTCGTATGGGTTGGTTGTCAGTGGTTGGCTCAAACAAAATCAATGGGGTGGCAGCAATTCACTCTGATTTGATGGTCACATCAACCTTTGCGGATTTTGCCCGTATTTACCCTGAACGTTTTACCAATGTGACCAACGGGATTACGCCTCGTCGTTGGATTGGTGTGGCTAACCCTGAATTATCCGCCTTATTTGACCACTATATTGGCAGAGAATGGCGTCGTGACCTCAGCCAATTAACCTTGTTAAAAGACAAAGTGAATGATCCTGAGTTGAAAAAAGCCGTGGCACAGATCAAATACCACAACAAGGTGAAATTAGCACACTACATCAAACATGAGTTAGGCATTGAGGTGAATCCGAATGCGTTATTTGATGTACAGGTTAAACGTATTCATGAATATAAACGTCAAATTTTAAACGTCTTGCACATTGTTGCACGTTACAATGCGATGCTTGAAAATCCTGAAAAAGATTGGGTGCCTCGTGTCTTTATCCTCGCAGGTAAAGCCGCTTCTGCGTATTATGCCGCAAAACAAACCATCAATTTAATTAATGATGTCGCCAATGTCATTAATCATGATGAACGTTTAAAAGGCCGCTTAAAAGTGGTGTTTATTCCTAACTATAGTGTGAGCTTAGCGGAATTAATTATTCCTGCGGCGGATATTTCAGAACAAATTTCCCTTGCTGGAACAGAAGCGTCTGGAACCAGTAATATGAAATTTGCCTTAAATGGTGCTTTAACAATCGGTACACTAGACGGGGCAAATGTCGAAATTCTCGAAAATGTTGGTAAAGAGAATATCTTTATTTTTGGTAATACTGTAGAACAAGTGGAAGCGTTACGTCGTCAAGGCTACCATCCATTTAATTATTACCAACAAGATGAAGAGCTACGCAAAGTGGTGGATCAAATTATTTCTGGTTATTTCTCGCCAACGGATGCCAACCGCTATCATCAATTGTTACAATCCTTGCAATATCAAGATTACTATCAAGCCTTTGCAGACTTCCGTAGTTATGTTGATATGCAAAAACAAGTGGATAGTAAATACAAAGATAAACAAGCTTGGATTGATAGTACATTACAAAATATCGTGAATATGAGTTACTTCTCATCAGATCGTACCATTTTGGAATATGCTGAAAGAATCTGGAAAATCGAGCCTGTTAAATAACAGCCGATATTGGCATTAAATACATCAAGTGCGGTTCAAACTTTTTTTAAATGAACCGCACTTTTTTATTTTTTTGGTTTTCTACTCTAGAAATGGACTCACCAAACGAGCTTGTAATCGGTAAGGCTTAATTGAGGCTTGAAGGTGTGTTTAACCGTGTTTCGGCTTTTTTGAAGGGATTTCATGGTAAAACAAAAAAGTGCGGTCAAAACTTTTTTAAAATTAACCGCACTTTGCAATATTAGGTGAAGAAAGAATGGGTTATTTCGCCAATTTTACTTCTTCTAACCAACGGGAAATAATCTGTTTTGCTTGTGTACTTGAACCGAATTTTTCAAAATCAAAGTCAATTAATTTTAATTGATCTGGTTTCACAGCATCAGGCAATACAGTTGCATATTTATTGGTTGGAATTTGATAAGGTGCACGGCGAATCCAGTCAAGTTCTTGCCCTTCTTTGCTCAATGCCCAATCCATAAAGAGTTTCGCATTATCTAAGTTTCTTGCACCTTTAATAATGCTGATACCACCCAATGTGTAGCTATCACCTTCACAGACAGAGATAGATTGTAAAGGTGCACCTTTGGCTTTTTCCACCTCAAACGTGTGTAAGAAACCAACACTGACACTGCTATCGCCACGGGCTAAATTGCTGGTCACTAAGCCACTTTTCACATAATGTGAAACGTTTTTATTCACTTTTTTCAGGAAGTCAAAGGCTTTTTCTTCACCCCATAATTGAATGAGGGTAGCAAGGAAAGAGTAGCCAGTACCTGAACTTTGTGGGTCTGGGATTTGTACTTCACCTTTAAGACGAGGATCAAGCAAATCACTCCAGCATTTTGGCGTTTCAATGCCTAATTCTTTTAACTTCTCGGTATTTACCCCTAAACCTAAGACTAACATGTAGCCAAAAGAGGTGTAATCACCGTATTTGTTCACCAATTCTTTAAATTGAGGAAGCACCTCCGCTTGTTTTGGTGAACGGTATTTTTCCAATAGCCCCAAATCACGTGCTTGTAAATGTGGGTCAATTGTGCCGCCATACCAAATATCTGCTTGAGGATTATCTTGCTCCGCTTTGATTTTCCCTAGCGTTGCACCCGTACTGCCACGCACGAATTTTGTGTTGACGTCATATTTTTCAGAGAAACGTTTGACGACTTCCTCACAAGCTTCATTTTGAAGTGTACAGTAAAGTGTGAGATTGCCTTCTGCATGGAGAGGGGCAGTAAAGAAAAGGGGAGAAGTAAGACAAAGTGTTTTCAATAAATGCGATGATAGTTTTTTCATACTAGACTATTCCCTTAGAGATAAGACATTAATTTGCTTCTTTTTAAAGCAACTTCATCTTAACAAAAGACTTTGATAATTTCTATTAAGAATCAAGGGGATGTGGGGGAGGTCTAATCAGTCGGGGAAAAATAAAAATATTTATGCACGATAAAACGTGCATAAATATTGATTAAGAATGGGAACTAGCCTGTGTTTCGCATACCAGCAGCAACCCCTGTGATAGTGATCATTAGGGCTTGCTCAATATCGTTATTCGTATCTTCCGTGGTTGTGCGTAAACGACGTAATAGCTCCACTTGAAGTAAGTTTAATGGGTCGGTATAGACATTACGTAAGGCAATAGATTTTGCAATAGACGGAAGATCGGACATTAATTGATCTTCATGTGAAAGCGATAAAACTGTTTGAATATCTTGTTTTAATTGCTCACGTAATGCTTGACCTAAATACCATAACGAAGGATCAACCAGATTTTGATCATAATGTTCAGAAAGCCAGCTGTCTGTTTTACTAAAGACCATTTCTAACATTCCAATACGGGTGGAGAAGAACGGCCAATTTTTACACATTTCCTCGATCACTTGTTTATGACCTTGGTCGATGGCTTGTCTTAATGAAGCACCTGCACCTAACCATGCTGGCAACATCAAGCGGTTTTGCATCCATGCGAAAATCCAAGGGATAGCACGCAGGCTTTCCACCCCACCGTTTGGATTACGTTTCGCAGGACGTGAACCTAATGGTAATTTAGACAGTTCTTGCTCTGGTGTGGCCGCACGGAAATACGGCACAAAATCTTTTTCTCCACGAATAATATTGCGGTAAATTTCACATGAAGAACGAGAGAGTTCATCCATCACCTCACGCCATTGGGCTTGGGGTTCTGGTGGTGGTAAAAGATTCGCTTCTAAAATCGCACTGGCATATAAACCTAAACTTTCAACAGCAACAGCCGGTAAACCTAATTTAAAGCGGATCATTTCACCTTGTTCGGTGACACGTAAGCCATTTTTCAATGAGCGAGGTGGCTGAGAAAGCAATGCCGCATGTGCAGGTGCACCACCTCGTCCAATGGTACCGCCTCTTCCGTGGAATAAGGTGAGTTCAATACCACGTTGTTCGCACAAGTTGACCATGGCTTCCTGTGCACAATATTGAGCCCAAGAGGCAGCCATCATACCAGCATCTTTGGCAGAATCAGAATAACCAATCATGACCATTTGTCTGTTGTTAATTACGCCACGATACCAATCGATATTAAATAACTCGGTCATCACTTGTTCAGAGGCACTCAAGTCATCCAGGGTTTCAAAGAGTGGCACAACAGGTAAATAATAGTTCACGCCACATTCTTTTAATAATAAATGGACAGCTAAGACATCTGAAGCGGTTTTCGCCATGGAAATAATGTAACAAGAAATCACCCCTTCATCTTGTTCTGCAATCACTTTACAAGTTTCTAAAATTTCTTGTGTTGGTGCAGAAGGTGTCCAATCTCTTGGTAATAATGGACGGCGAGAGGTCAGCTCTTTGACTAAAAAGGCTTGTTTGTCGCTTTCATTCCATTGTGAATAATCACCTAAGCCAATGTAACGGGTAATTTCTGCGATAGCATCCGCATGACGTGTGCTTTCTTGTCGAATATCCAAACGAGAAAGGGTGACACCAAAGCAACGGATGCGGCGTAAACAGTCAAGCAATAAACCGTTAGCAATAATACGCATACCGCAAGCTTGTAAGGATTGGTAGCAATCGTATAACGGTTCCCAGAGTTGCTCATCGTATAAAATGATTTCAGTTTCTGAGACACGAGGAATGCGACGTTCAAGTAAATCAGCATAGTAGGCGAGGGTCGTCGTTAATTTACTACGCAATGCTTTAACGACCGCACGATAAGGTTCAATGTGCTCACCATATTTCTCGCTAAATTCCTCAGTACATTTTGTCATAGACAATTCATCAGAAAGTGCCTGAATATCTTTTAAGAATAAATCTGCCGCTTTCCAACGGGCTAAATGTAAAACTTGGCGAGTGACTTCTGCGGTCACAAACGGGTTACCATCACGATCGCCGCCCATCCATGAGGAAAAACGAATTGGATTAAGTTCAACAGGAATTTGAAAGCCTAAGTGTTCTACCGCACTGGCATTTAATTGACGCAGAAATTCAGGCACAGCTTGCCATAAACTGTTTTCAATGACGGCAAATCCCCATTTTGCTTCCTCAAACGGTGTTGGGCGTTGGGTGCGGATTTCATTGGTGTGCCAAGCTTGAGCAATCAGTTGCAGTAAGCGACGTTCAATGGTTTTACGCTCTTCTTCCAGTAAATCGCTGTGTTCTAATTTACTTAAACATTTATTGATTTCTACGTGTTTATGTACAAGAGAGCGGCGTGTTACTTCAGTTGGGTGAGCAGTCAACACGAGCTCAATTAATAATCTTTCTACGGTTTCTAACACTTTCTCTTGAGGGATATTTTGTGTTTTTAAACGTTGGAAAAGTGCAGAAATAGAACGCTCCGATGCCACAGGGTCGTTATGATGGCGAGAGATGGTTTGATACTGCTCGGCAATATTGGTGAGATTGAGAAATTGGCTAAACGCACGAGCCACTGGAATGATGTTCTCATTCGATATGGTGGCTAACGTCGATAACAATTGTTTGCGGGCTTGATCATCACCATGGCGAGAATTACGGGAAAGCACACGAATGTTCTCGATTAGCTCAAGAATATCACTGCCTTGTGCATCACTAATGGTTTCACCAAGAAAACGGCCTAACATACTAATATTATTACGCATAGTGGTGTATTGCTGGATCATAACATAACCTCTCGAATCATATAGAATCATTAAAAAATGAAATGTAAAATACCTCAAGTTGTGTAGATATAATCAAAATTGCGTACAAAGATCAATGAGATTTAATTCTAAATATAAAAAAATATGATTTAAGACAATAAATTAGATAATATTTATTAATTGTTTTATTTTTTAGAAATTAATTAAGGAAAATGTAGTATGAGTATATTAGCCCTAATTTATTTTTATCAGGGCTAATCTTGTCAGGAAAGAAGGGATTTGACGGATTTTCGAATCACTAATTCAGGGTGCATTTCGATGATTTCATGTTGATCGGATTTTTCATTAATACGCTCAAATAATAGCGTGACGGCTTTTGCCCCTAAACGAGATTTTGATTGATGAATCGTGGTTAATGGGGGCGAATAAAAGCGAGAAGCATGGATATTATCATAACCAATAATGGAAATATCTTCAGGGACACGTAGACCATGTTCTCCAATTGCCGAAATTGCCCCTAATGCCATCACATCATTACAGCAGAAGATTGCTGTTGGCAATTTGTCTTGTGCCAAGATTTTATTCATACATTCATACCCATCTTCTGGCTCAAAGTAACCTTCCATCACCCAGTTTGGATTAATGGCTAAATTGGCGTCTTCCATGGCTTTTAAAAAACCTTCATAACGTGTTTTCGCTGTGGTTTTGGATAATTCTCCCGCAATAATACCAATGTCTTTATGACCCTTATCAATTAAGTATTTGGTTGCGATATATCCACCCGTAAAGCTATTATCTTGGATGATGTCGGTATTTTGATTATTTGGTCCCCAATCCATCACCACCATCGGTAATGAGGTGAAATTGGCTAACAGATCAAGGGAATCTTGAGTGTATTCAGCACACATTACTAAAATGCCATCAACCCGCTTTTTAATCAGCATTTCAAGGTGGTTTTTGATTTTATCTACATTATTTTGTGTGTTACATAAGAACAGAGAATAGCCTTGGCGATAGCAATATTCTTCAACAGCATGGATAATTTCAGCAAAGTAAGGAGCTTCACTGCTGGTGACGATCATACCAATGGATTTTGTGGTATTAACTTTTAAGCTACGTGCAACTGCACTCGGAGAGTAATTGAGTTCTTGAATCGCTTGTAAGACGAGTTTTTCCGTTTCTGCTGCAACAAAGCGAGTTTTATTAATTACATGAGAAACGGTGGTGGTGGATACCCCAGCCATTTTTGCGACATCTTTAATTGTTGCCATAAGTGTTCTCCATACAAAATTGACTCATTATAAGGGATTCTTGACAAGTAGGTTAAGTCATCACGCCATTTTTTTCCTAAAAATCCGACTTTTTTCCCGTTCAGGCAAATTCTGTTTCTATTATGTTGTCTTTTATTGATAGAATACGACCAATTTTAGACTATTTAAGGAGAGCGATATGGGCACATTCGGTTATGCCATGATGACTGTCACATTAGCACTTGGTGTGATTATTGTTTTAGCATCGTCTATTTTTTAATACGGCAAATCACAAAGCAGGTTAAATGAAAAAGTGCGGTACAAATCAAAAAACTTTTGATTTCGACCGCACTTTATATTTAGCACCTGTTATTCTTCATGATTCTTTTTCAAAATCTCATCTTCATTGACTTTTAATAAACGTGCAATGGCATTTCGATAAGATATTTCAAGACTTTCTCGACTTGTTGCCATCACACCTTGATCAATTAAGAAACCATCATTCACATCATAAACCCAACCATGTAATGACAGTTTTTTTCCATTTTTCCAAGCAGATTTTATGATGGAAGAACGCCCCAAGTTGTAAACCTGTTCTGCCACATTGATGCGAGTGAGCATATCCGCACGATGTTCTGGTGATAATTTTCCTAATAAATGACTATGTTTATACCAAATATCACGTAAATGCAGTAGCCAGTTATTGATTAAACCGAGATCTTGATCTGCCATGGCAGCTTTGATCCCGCCACAATTGGTGTGTCCACAAATAATAATGTGTTCAATATTCAACACATCTACGGCATATTGCACCACTGATAAGCAATTTAAATCAGTGTGAACGACTTGGTTTGCCACATTACGATGTACAAAAAGTTCTCCTGGGCCTAAATTTGTTAATTTTTCTGCAGGAACACGGCTATCCGCGCAACCAATCCAGAGATAACTTGGTGTTTGATGATCTGCCAATTCTTTAAAATAAGCGGAGTTTTCCTCCTTCATTCTAAGAGCCCAGCTATAATTATTTGCAAAAAGCTGTTCGATTTTTTTCATTAATGGGATTCCTATACAGCAAAAATAGGGAGTTAGTATAGCTTAGAAATAAAGTGAGAGGAAATTTGTTTGCTTCATCTTCATAAAAAGAGAAAGCGTGAAGCCTGCATTCAGCCAAGACTGACACAGGCTTATGAATTGGTATGACAAGTTTAAAGTGCGGTCGCTTTTTTCATTTTTTTCACAAAGTCTGCTAAATGCACAAGGCATTGTGCGTGATTATCGAGATGTTGCTCAATGATTTTAACGGTAGCCGAGCCTGAAATTGCACCATGAATCCCAAATTGTAAACAATCAGAAACCTGTTGCGGCGTTGCAATACCAAAGCCCTGTAAAATCGGCGGGGCATTGTGCATATTGAGTTGCGAGATCAAGTCTGTCAAATTATTTGCCATAGCTTGATTTTCTGCACTGGTAACGCCCGCTCTTGAGACCAAATACGTATAGCCTTGGCTTTGTGTGGCAACCTGTTGGATCGTTTTTTCATCGGCATTAGGCGGACAAATAAAAACAGGTTGAATTGCATATTTTTCAGCAAACAGGGTAAATTCCTCACTTGCAAATAAAGGGACGTCCGCAATGAGTACAGCATCGACGCCCACTTCTGCACAACGTTGATAAAATCGCTCAATGCCTTGGGCGTAAACTAAATTGGCACATAATAATAATCCAATTGGAATGCTTGGATATTTTTGGCGAATTTTGGCTAATAATTCAAAGCTCGCTTCAGAACTACAGCCTGCATGTAATGCCCGATTATTCGCAGCTTGAATCACAGGACCATCTAACAAAGGATCAGAAAAAGGAAAGCCAAGCTCCAATGCATCCGCACCATTTTCCACAAGGGTACAAATAATCTCAAAAGAACGTGCTAAATCAGGATCGCATAATGTCACGAAAGGCACAAACGCCCCTTCATTTTTGGCTTTTAATTGGCGAAATGTCATATCGAAACGGCTCATTAGCATACCCCTTTTTCTGATAAAATTTTATCCACAGTAAAAATATCTTTATCGCCACGACCAGATAAATTCACCACCAATAGCTGCTCTTTATTCGGATTTTGAGCAATTAACTTCAAGGCATAGGCTAGGGCATGTGAACTTTCCAAGGCTGGAATAATACCTTCATGACGGGCTAATTGCTGGAAAGCCTCTAAGGCTTCATCATCTGTAATGGATTCATAATTGGCACGTCCTGTGGCATATAAATGGGCATGTTGTGGCCCCACGGATGGAAAGTCTAAACCTGCTGAAATGGAATAAGATTCTTCAATCTGCCCATCTTGGGTTTGCATTAAAGGGGCTTTCATGCCGAAATAAATGCCCGTTGTACCATGACGCAACGGTGCACCGTGTTGCCCTGTGTGAATGCCTTTGCCCGCAGGTTCAATCCCAATTAAATTCACCGTTTTTTCCTCGATAAAGTCAGCAAACATCCCGATCGCATTTGAACCACCGCCAACTGCAGCAATCACCGCATCGGGTAAACGTCCCTCACGAGCTAAAATTTGTTGTTTGGTTTCTTCCCCAATGATTTTCTGAAACTCTCTCACGATGGTCGGAAAAGGGTGGGGGCCTGCTGCTGTCCCCAATAAATAATGGGTATTGGTATAATTTTCAGCCCAATCTCGCATGGCTTCACAACAGGCATCTTTTAAGGAAGAAGACCCCTTGTTGACTGGCGTTACTGTTGCACCCATCAAACGCATACGAAAGACATTGGGAGATTGACGCTCGACATCTTTTGCTCCCATGTAAATTTGGCAAGGCATGCCAAGCATGGCACAAGCCAAGGCGGTTGCGACACCATGTTGCCCCGCACCTGTTTCCGCAATAATCCGACTTTTCCCCATACGTTTTGCTAATAAAATCTGCCCTAAAACTTGGTTCGTTTTATGTGCACCGCCATGTAACAAATCTTCACGTTTTAAATAAAGCTTGGTTTTTGTTCCTTTTGTTAAATTGCGACATAGGGTAAGTGCGGTAGGGCGTCCCGCATAATTTTTTAATAAATCTTGAAATTCTTGTTGAAATTTAGGGTCTTGCTGCGCCTCGACAAAGGCTTTTTCTAATTCTTTTAACACTGGAACTAAAATTTCGGGCACATACATCCCACCAAATTCACCAAAATAAGGATTAAGTAAGGTTTCAGACATTATTGTTATTCCTTTAAATACAAAATGATTGTGATTGGAAGGTATAAGAGGTGAGAAATAACTTCTTAAACTTCATTTTGCACTATTAAACTAGTATAAAAGAAAAAAAGCAAGCGTTTTTTATTGCATAAGGTGATTCATCAACACCATTAAATCGGAAATAGCATCGCAAAGGGAAGTGAGTGCATTTTTTAAAAATGCTAGGTAACGAGAAAATATCATCGCTTGTTTGTTTAAAACATTATAGAGAAAGTGGAAGAGAATAAACCGCTAATCAGTAGCAGTCTTGATTATGTCTCTTCTGATGGTGAGAAGAACAAAATTGCGACTATTTTAGTCGAGTTGAAATAAAGCCTTTTTGTTATAGACAGTATTGATTTTGTAGATTGATGAGCGGGTTAGTTGTTATGACCCATAAATCTTTCTGTTATAGTCACTATGAAATAGTGGATTTTTTACCGTAGTTACTAAGATAGTTACTAAAATAGCTGATTAAATGCGTTTTAAGGCGTTTAGTTGTGAGGGGGAGAATATAAGAAAAATGCTGTTTATCTAGTGTTTATAAGGCTTTTTGATGAATTATGATGATTTGCGAAGGGGATAGATGGAGCTAATGGCTGGCTAGGGAAAGTTGTTTTAGTAATTTGATTTTATTGGTATTGATCTTGGATTATTTATAAAAATAATACCAAAAACTTTGACTAGATAATGTTAGACACGACTTTTTCAGCATAATTTTATGTCTGAGTGTAAGAGAAAAGTAATTTTCCTTTTCTATGAATGGGTTGGGGGAACTCGGGATCAAAATATTTACTATTCGGGTCCCCGCGATTATACGCTGTTGATTTTTTAACACCAGTTATTTCTAAAAACTCTTTTAATGGTATTAATCTTTCCATTTATCCTCCTTAAATAAAAAAAACGCACGATAAAGTGCAGTCGGTTTTCAGTGAGTTTTAATTGAGTAGGTTGTTTACGGCTTTAACGAGTGTTAGGCGTTCCGTGTTAGCGTGAACGTATTTCTTCGCTTTCGCCATAACCTGTTCTAAAGGATGTTTGAAGTTGTAGAGATATTGTCCGCCAATTTGGTTTTCCATTAATTTGGCAATACTTGTATTCTGTAATTTCTCTTGCATTTCGTGTGCTTGGAAACAGTAGCTATACAACTGGATAATTAAAACGAGCGTTTCTTCGCTGTTTTGAATGGCTGTGAGGTTTAAATCAGGTTCAGGCAAAGCAAGTTGTTGTGACTGGACTTCATATTTCCCTGTTTTTCTGATTTGGGGTAGGACTTCTGCATTATCGACAGCAATTTGTAAGAGCTGCTCTTCTAATTCAGGCGATTGTTCTTGGACTTGTTTACGATAACCTTCAAATGCCATTGCAGAGGAATATTTATAGCCATAATCTTCACGTAGGCGGAATAGATAGGCACGTTCTTTTGCTTTGATCCAAGCTACAATTAAAAAAGGCAAGGAAATAGCTGATTTAGCAAGAAATTGGGACCAGCTAAAGAATGTTGGTTCTAGTCTGTTTTGGGGAGTTATGAAGCTGGACTGGAATCCCCATAATGAAATTAATGCTGTAATGATGAGTGAATCAATAAGAAAACCATCAGCCCATTTCATTTTTGTATTAATGTCTTCCATTTGTTTTTTGAAAGAGCCTGCCATACTTGCACGGTTAGCATCTTCAATAATTTCTTGAATTTCTTCTTTATGTTTATTGAATAACTTAATCATTTCTTCAATCTCCGTGTGGTATTTTTCTATTTTAGGTTTGTTGGTCTCAGCTGTTATAGCTAATGTGGTGATTTTAGTCAGGTTATTTTGTGCAGTTATTGCATAGCTAGAAATGTCGCTATTTAATATGTCTGATTGGTCGTGCCATTCGGCAATTTCATCAGCTTGGGATTGGGCTGTGTCATAAGATGTTTTGAGTGTAGTTAGTGATGTTTTGAGCGTTTGAAATTCGGTTCTATCTTTTATTAACTGTGTTTCTAATTTAGTATGCTCAACCAATTTTGCTCTAGCTGTTTCTATATCCGAAGCTAATGCAGAAAGTTCTTCCTCTGAACGTATTTGACCTTTCACCTTGAGTAAATAACTTTGTTTGATGAGATTCTTTAAGCGAATAAAATACCCCATCATTCTCAATTCTTCATTCGAGTCCCAAGAAGTTTTTTTAACTAATCGATGAATATTTGCAATCAATTTGAGTGAGAGTCTTTTTATATAAATAATCTCTATTTTATTATTAACATTTTCTAGTTTTGCTATCATTGGGTAGAGATTGTTTATTTCTTGAATAATATCTGTAAATGTAATAATTTCAAGAAAATCACTATCCCTTGAAAATTCATCTTCAAATCTGTGTTTTAGTTTTGTTAATTCGGCTTTTACAGTTTTCATTTTCTTTTTCCTTAATTCTTAGATTAAAAAACGTATGAATACAGTTTTGAAAAGACTTAATCAGAAAGGGGATTGGTTGTCAATTTAGATTTTATTCATTGAGTTGTTTAACTTTAATATTTTGTAGATGACTGGCTCTTCATCAATATATTCAACTAAAACATCAACTAAGAAAATTTTATGGTACGGGTATTCTTCATTTAATATCATTTTCTCTTTGAGTATCTTGTCTTCAAATTTCACTCGTACAGGCTTTTGTGATACCGCAGGAATAATGGCTCTATCGTGTGCTTTGCTTTGAGCATCTGCGGTGGATGACCAGTATAGTGTCGTGTTTTTTAAAGTGTTTTCTTCTCGCTCTTTGAGTAGTTTTAATTCTCGGTTAATATTGCTTTGTGCCAATCCTGCAAGTGCATTGTCTGCGTGTAGATGTATTTGTACATCGCCTTGATTATTGGAAACTTGTAAATTGAATTGTGCTTTAGGATCGATTGCGATAGGCTCTAAAATGTTATTGGCATTTTTCAACATATTCGCAGTAAGGCGTTCAGGCTTTTCGCCTCTATTCATTGCCCAATCTAAAATATTTTTCAAGTGTCCTCCAAATTCAAGAATCGCATTTGCTTGCTCAATAAGTGGATATGTGCTTGATACTAGTGCCGCAAGCTCAATTAGAAAACAGCCTTGTGTGATTTTTTCTACATAGATATGCTGTTCACAGGGTTCAATATCAATTTTGTTGTCTTGTATAAATTGGCGATATTCTGCAGCAATACCTTCCATACTTTGACAAAAAACTGATAGCTGCAATGGCTCGCTATTATCAATTTCGATTAGTAGTTTCATATTTTTATCTATTGTGTAATGTGTTTCAGCAACCATAACCCACCTCAAATTTTAGACACAAAAAAAGCCGTTATTAAACGGCTTGAGGCAGATAGTAAAATAAAAGGGTGGTGGTTGTCAATAAAAAAGCCCCTTATCATTAAGAGGCTTATTTCTTTTTACATTCTTTGTAGAACTCTTTGCTAGATAATCCTGCTTGTCTTACCATAGACTTAATCAGAACCTTATCAAAAGGCGATATATGTTTATCTACAGTAACTAAAAATTTCCCTCTATCATCCACTCTAATCCATTGTTCGTGTGCAGTAGCTGTTTTGGGTTTCATTTCAAAACCTAACCTCTTTAGTGCACTGGTTACCTCTTTATAGGTTAGAGGGGTAATTCGGGTAAACATTAAGCGTAGCAATCCTCTTCAAAAAATGCCACGCCATTTTTATTGCCGTTTTTAGCGGATAAAAATTTAAACCAATAATATTTTACCCATAAGGAAAGCGGAGCTGGACGATTTAGCAATTGACTAGCATATTGTGGATCTGAGCTCACTTCTTCAACAAAGTCTCTGATTTGACTGTCTAGTTTCTCAATTGCCTCATTCATTGTATCGGCCTGTGCTGCCAAAGAGAGATCAAGGCAGACAGCAATATAGAGATTACCTTTTTTGTAAGCCATACAGCGGATTAATTTTCTATGCTTTTTCATCACAGTCACCTTTTTTAGACTAAAAAAGCCTGCTCAAGTTGACTTGGCAAGCAGTTTATCCGTCTAAATTGTTGTAAGAACAAAATGATTACTGTCACTAATCTTAGATAGTCGCGACTAATGATAATTTACCCCATAAAAACATGCAATCTTTTTTATATCTTTTTTATATTTTTTTCTTTTCCTCTTGAGTAAAAAAAAGCCCTCACAAAGAGGGCGAAATCTAACTTAACAAGGGGATGGATGGTGCTAGCGTTCTAGTTTTCTCTGTAAATGTGCTTTGTTGATAGCTACTTGGCTTTTTTACCTTGCCCAAGATGGTGGTCTAGATTCTACGAGCGAGTTTTTGGCGGCGGAAAACGGCTAGATAAAGGGTCTTCTGTTGAACCTTTTGTTAGCCAATCAACTGGCACAGGCTCAACAATTGACGCAGAAAAAGCGTTGAAACTGTCTGCCGTCTGGGCTTGTATCAGAATTAGGAGTCAAACGATCGCATCGCTACCACTTCATTTAAAAGATGAAAACCGTCAGATCGCATTAAAACACGATCTTTATAAAATCATTCATGATTCACCTAACGCTGACATGTGTTCAAGTGAATTCTGGGAAGCACAAATCGCAAATCTTGATCTGTGGGGTAATGCGTACAGCAGAATAAACCGCATTAGTGGGCGTGTTGTATCGCTTGATATTCTCGATCCACAGTATATGCGAGTTAAGCGAAATAATAGTGGCGAGATCGTCTATATCTACACGAAAGAAAATACTGATGGTGGAGAGTATGCTGAATCGGATATTTTACACTTCCGGGGATTTACGCTTGACGGGCTTGTCGGGTTATCGCCGATCAGTTATCAAGCACATTGTATGGGTATTCAGATAGATGCAAACAACGCCGCCGCAAAGGCATTTAAAAATAACTTAAAAGCGGGTGGTTTTCTAAAAACAGGCGAGCGAGTTTTGACAAGTGACCAACGCAAACTGATGCGAGATGCATTATCTGATTTTGGGAAACCTGAAAATGCAGGCAAGTGGATGATACTAGAAGCGGGTATGGAACCAGCTAATATGTCAGGTGCTTGGATTAATCCACAAGATGCACAGTTGCTAGAAAGTCGATACTTCGGCATTGAAGAAATCTGCCGTGCCTTTGGTGTGCCGCCACAACTAATTTACAGCACGGACAAGTCATCATCGTGGGCATCGAGTGCGGAACAAATCAATCAGAACTTTCTAACTTATTCATTAAATCCAACACTAAAACGAATCGAACAAACCATTTCACGTAAGCTACTAAAACCACAGGAAAGGAGTAAATATTACCCTATTTTTGTTGTTGAGGGGTTACTTCGTGCTGATAGTGCCGGACGAGCGAGTTTTTATACCGCACTTTTACAAAACGGTGTAATGACTAGAAATGAAGTTAGAGCACTTGAAAATCTACCGCCAATCACTGGTGCAGATCAGTTAACAGTACAACTGAATCTCACATCGATTGATAAAATTGGGAAAGAAGAAGATGACAATCAAAACTAAAGATCTCTTATTTAAAGCAGAAGCTGTCAAAGAAGACGGCTTTTTTTGTGGCTATTGCAACGTGTTTGATGTGAAAGATAGTTACGACGAAGTAGTGCGAAAAGGGGCGTTTTTGAATTCAATTCAGGGGTGGAATGCTCAAAATAAAATGCCACCAGTACTATGGAATCATGACCGAAACCAGCCAATCGGTGTTTGGACCGCACTCAAAGAAGATGAAAAAGGTCTTTATGGCGAAGGTCGTTTACTAATTAACGAGGTTGCGAGAGCAAAAGAAATTCACGCACTTATGCTTGCTGGTGCTATTGATGGCTTGTCTATCGGCTACCGCTTGAGTAAGTGGATGTATGACGAAAAAGAAGAAGTTTTAGAGCTCCTCGAAATTGATTTAAAAGAGATTTCAGTCGTTACATTCCCAGCAAATGATGAAAGTCGCGTTGAAGTTGTTAAATCAGCTTTAGTAAAAGGCAGTTTGCCAACATTACCAGAATTTGAAAAGGCCCTGAGAGATTTAGGGTTTTCAAAAACGCAAGCGACGATTGTTGCTAGTCACGGCTTGCGAAAACTGATTCAGGGCGAGCCTGAAAATTCACAAATTAGCAACGCATTAAACATTTTAAAATCAATTAACGGAGAATCTTAATTATGTCTGAAAAAGATCAAAATGTAGAACAGCTCGCCACTGAGTTGAAAAAAGCCACTGATTCAGTCAATGCTCTTGGCGAAGAATTAAAAGGAAAAATGGCGAACGGTGAAAAGGGGCTCGACGATTTAAAAGGTCGTGTAGATGAAGCCTTAACTAATCTAAATGAAACAAAAACTCGTTTAGATGAAATTGAGCAGAAAATGACACGTCGTGGTGGCGGTGCAGTAGCTGAAAAATCACTTGCACAGCAATTGACTGAAACTGAGCAGTTTAAACAGTTTGCGGAAGACCCACGTGCTGGTGCACGAGCAAAATTATCTGTAAAAGCGACTATTACAAGTTTAACGACTGATGCGGCCGGTTCTGCTGGTGCGTTAGTTGTTGAACATCGTGTACCAGGTATTGTTGCAACGCCAAATCAACAATTAACAATTCGTGATCTGTTGATGCCTGGCACAACAGATAGTAATGCGATTACTTATGTTCGTGAGAAATTATTCACTAATGCTGCGGCGGCTCAAGCGTCAGAAGGTGCGAAAAAAGCACAGTCTGATCTTCAATTTGAAGAAGTAACAACTGGTGTTAAAACTTTAGCACACTTTGTGAAAGCTTCTCGTCAGATTCTTGATGATGCTTCAATGTTGCAAAGTTATATCAACGGTCGTTTAGCTTATGGCTTAAAACTTGTTGAAGATCGTCAGTTGTTAAATGGCGATGGTTCAAGTGGTGGTTTGACTGGCATTATGAATGTTGCCAAGGCGTTTTCAGATCCAGCGAAATTAAAAACTTACTCAATTATCGATCAGTTACGTTTAGCACAGTTGCAAGTTATCATGGCTGAATATCCAGCAAGTGGCTTTGTGTTAAATCCAGTTGATTGGGCGAAGATTGAGTTAGAAAAAGACACAATCGGACGCCATATCATCGGTAATCCACAAAGCTTGGCACAGCCTACTTTATGGGGTATCCCAGTTGTTCAAACTCAAGCAATGACTGCGGGTAGTTTCTTAACTGGTGCCTTTAATCTCGCAGCTCAAATCTTCGACCGTCAAAGTTTAGGTATTGCAGTAGCAACAGAGAACGAAGATGACTTTGTGAAAAACTTAGTCACAATCTTGTGCGAAGAGCGTCTAGCATTAGCGATTTATCGCCCAGATGCCTTTGTTAAAGGTACTTTAGCTGCTAAAACTGCGTAATTTAAGCCCCGCCTAGTGCGGGGTTTTATTTTTTTAAGGTTCGCATATGCTGAATTTAGAATTAATAAAGCTACATTGCCGGATTGATAGTGATGAAGAAGATGATCTGCTTGATAGTTATTTAGAATCGGCTAAGTCATATATTCAAAGTCAGTTAAATAGAAATCTGTACGATGATAGTGTTCCAGATTCTGATTTAAGCGGAATTTTGATTAATCCGTCGATACAGCAAGCGATTCTCTTGATTGTTGCTCACTGGTATGAGCACAGAGAGAGTGTTGTTGTCGGTGTGACGTCAAAAGAAATTGAAGACGGCGTTTGGCGATTGATTCAGCCCTTTAGAATTATGGGGGTCTGATGAATATCGGCAAACTACGTCACAGAATCACACTTCAAAAGCAAGTAAATACGCTCAATGAGTATGGTGCAGCCGTTACTAAATGGGGAAATGTAGCAACCATTTGGGCAGAAATCAAACCGCTTGCAGGGCGTGAATATTTTTCAGCTCAACAAGTTCAATCAGAAATCACAACTCAAATTTTCATCCGTTATTTACCAGGTGTTTTACCGACAATGCGGGTGAAATTTGGTTCACGATTTTTTGAAATTATCTCTGTTATTAATGCTAACGAGAGAAATATTTACTTACAGTTGATGTGTAAAGAGAAAATCGATGGCTAGTGTAACGGTAAAAGTAGAGGGATTGAATCAGCTTCAAAAAGCGATGCAGAATCTCGGAAGAAAAACGAGTAATCGCATAGCAGTGAAAGCAATGAGAAAAGGCGGTGTAATTGTACGAGATAAAGCACGACAAAATGCACCAGTCTTAAAAGAAAACGTCCCACACAGACGGGTGGGAACGTTACGAAAAGCGATTTCAACTCGAACGAAGGTGGGGCGTGGCGGTAAAACGAACACTTATATTTGGGTCAAAGGTCTTTCTACAAAGCAAGTCTTAAAATTCAAAGATAAAACTGGAAAAGCGGGAGCTTACAATCCGAAAGATCCTTTTTATTGGCGATTTTTGGAGTTTGGCACATCAAAAATGCCTGCTCAACCGTTTCTAAGACCTGCTTTTCAGCAGTCAAAGAATCAAGCCGCTAAAACTATCATCGAAACACTACACAAGGAGATCATCAAAGAAGGCAACAAATGATTCAAACGAAAATTTATCAAGCCCTTTCACCGCTAGTGGAGGGGCTTTGTTTTTATAAATTCATTCCAGAAACAAACAAAAAATTTCCAGCAATCGTTTATCAGTTCCCAAATATCAGCCCAAATTCAGCACTTGAAGACGGCGATCTTGATGATTTTCTTGTTCAAATCGACGTTTATAGTCTAAATCCAGACGATATTTTTAAACTGCGGCCTCAAGTCATCACGGCACTACAAGAACAGTTTGATTATTGCGAACGAATAAACGATTACACCGACTACGAACCCGACGAAAAATTACATCGTCGGGTTTTTTCTTTTCAGATTGCTTATGGAGATTAAAAAATCATGGCAACAAAAACAACCCCATTTCAAGGCACCAAGTTCTATTTAGGCGTAGGTATTGAAACAAGCAAACAAATTACCGAGATTACAACCCAAAAAGCCCCGACTTTAACTATTGCTTCTAGCGGATTTAATAAAGGTGATTGCCTTAAATTATCTGGTCTTGGTGCATTAGATGGTTACTATCCAGTAAAATCAATCGCTGGAAATACTGTCACACTTGCAGATGAAGTGGATTGGTCAGGCATGGATAAGCCGAGTTCTTATACAGAAGCGAAAGCGGAGCGAGTGAAATGGTCTGCTAACTTCTGTGCAATTAAAAATATTGAAAATGATGGAGCAACGCTCACAGAAGAAGATGTCACTACAATGTGTAGTGAAGGGACAGAAACAGAACCTGGTGATATTGAATTTGGTTCTGTCAAATTAAGTTTCTACTACGCACCAGCTACTGCAATGCAAGCCGATCTACGTAAGAAATTCTACGGCAAAGAAACCTTCCCGTACTTGATTGTATTCAAAGAGAATCAAGGCTCACTTTACGGCACTGGATTCATTCAAACCGGTGCTAATATCAGTGGTGAAGTAAAAGGCAAGTTTGAATCAGGAATTACGATCAAACAGTCTAAACGTGACTACTTATTACCAGTCGCTTAATCTATATCAGCCCTCAATAGAGGGCTTTTTATTACTTACAAAAGGGAAAAGTAAATGAAAGGAACACGCGAAACACTTTTAAAAAATAAACCGCGTTTAACGAAACTGGAAATCAACGGTGCAGAATACTATGTACGTGAATTTAATGTAGGTGAAGTCAACGAACAGCTTTACGGGCAACAACAACGTTTAGTTAAAATTGCACAATCACAAGGGATTGAATTAAATTTTGATGATACAGAAGAGCTAACTAAGCAATTAGCGAAAATTTACGATCCCCACACATTAACCCGCACGTTAGCAATTCGTTTATGCGATGAAGATGGGAATAATCTGTTTAATGCAGAAAATGAAGAAGATTTAACCGCACTTTCGCAGTTAGACAAAGAAGTGTTTGAAAAATTAACAACGGCCATCAGTAAGCAGGAAGACAACGCAAAAAACTAACGAACCGACGCAAGTTTCAAATTAACTTGTCGCTTGCGTTGGGCAAAACCTTATCAGAAATCGAACAAATGCCAGAACGGCACTTGGAAGAATACCAACAATTCTACAATGAACAGCCGTTTGGATTGTGGCGTGAAGACTATCGCACAGCTCAAATATCGTATTTACTCGCAATGATTAATCGTGATCCAAAATCAAAACCAATGGAATTAACCGACTTTATGCCGTTTTATAAAGAGCAGAAAACAGAAGAATTGGAAGATGACGGAAGTGCAGAGTTTTTGGCGAATCGATAAAAGAATCATCATCCCGAAAGAAAATAAAGTTAATATTTTTTGGGGAGTATTAAAAATTGACTGTTTATTATTTTTGCAATAAGATTTCCCATAATAGCCAAATTGTAATGTATTTTACTTTTTGGCTTTTTTTATGTCTAAAATTCCTTAAACATCTTTAAATTGGTAGATGCCAAGCCGAAAGGTAGGAACGTTGTGGGCAACAAACAACCCTGATCAGAAATGGTCGGGGTTTTTTATTACTCAAAATTTAACAGGAGCATCTTTATGCAAGCATTAAAAACTGATTTTTTAGGTCAAGAAATTACGTTAATTGATAACAACGGCGTGGCTTATGTGGCTATGCGTGAGGTTGTGTTAGGGATTGGGTTGGAATGGGCTAGACAAGCTCAGAAACTCAATAAACAAAAGGAAAAATTCAGTTGTGTACATATGCCTACAACTGGAAAAGATGGTAAACAATACGAAATGTTGTGCATGCCCATCAAGAAACTCAACGGCTGGCTGTTCTCAATCAACCCAAACAAAGTACGTTCAGATTTAAAAGAACGATTGGAAAACTACCAAGAAGAATGTTTCCTTGCTTTATGGGATTATTGGACAACAGGTATTGCTTGTCGAGATGAAGTGAAGAATAAAACAGAGGCTTGGCGAGCTAAAATGGCAGATTACAAAATGCGATCTAGCCAAAAAGGAAAGGCGTTAAACGAATGCAAAAAAGAAAAGGCTGAACTTGAGCGAGAGTTTGCAGTGATTCAGCAAATGGATTTATTCCTAGAAATCTAAGGCATGGTCATAACAACCATGCCTTTTTGTTATTACCAATATTTGAAGCATACTCCAAAAAACAAACCCCAAACATTCGCAGTGTTCGGGGTTTTTCATTCCAGTTAAGCACGATTTAAAAGGAATAAATTTTGAGAAATTATAGCAAAACTAAATTAAAAATCCACTTAAAAGAGGGGTTAGAAATGGAAGCGAATACAAGTCCAGTAATGAGAGTTGCCATTGCTTTTGCGATCGCTGTTATCGCATTAGGTATAGCTCTCGCATTTTCAACACCATTTATCAATGCAATTCGCTGGTGGTAAGAATAATGAGTACAGAAAGTGCAAATACAGTCGGGAAAATGCTAGCAACAGCGGCAATTATTGCAGCACTTGGTTTTGCTATTGGTGCAGCGAGCTTTGGGATTAGTTTTTTATTTAATTTTTAGATACAAATCACAGAAAAACATTCTCCAGTTTTGTATAATTTACATACTTTTACAAACTAGGGAGTATTAATGAAAAAAACTATTAACTATCGCATTTTGTTCTTTATTTATTAGTGCTTGTGCTACTTCACCTGTTGTTATTCAAAAGGCGAAACAAGTTCCACCAGATAGAATATTAGCTTATGGAGATTACAATCCAAATTATGCTAAAGTTACAATTATTCGTGATGCTGGGTTTCAAGGTGGTGGCTGCTATTTAGGCGTAACATTACGGCAAACTCTGATTGGTCGGTTTGATCCTGAAGAAAAAGCAGACTTTTATATTCCAGAAGGTGCGTATAAATTTGCAGTTGTTGGCGACCCTTATGGTCGTGGATTATGTAGCGGACAATTTAATCCCGCAGTGGAAGAACAAAAAATTGAGAAAGACAAAGAAAATATCTTCCGAATTAGCTTAGGTCCGTGGCGAAGACCGAGATTGTTACCCCAATAACCAGTAAAGCCCCTTAACCTAGAGGGGCTTTTTATATTTAGAGATTTAAATGTTAAACATCGTATAGATGGCTTAGAAATATAAAGAATGGATAAGCTATAACTAATCAAATATAATTTACTAAAATATTACGAAAATTCATTGCTGGGAGAGCTATAGAATGGCACGAAAAACAGTTTCTATTAAAGCAGACCATCTGCAACGGGTTGCAAGTATTGCACCTCATCTAGCTATAGCTGAGTTAGTATGGAATAGTTTAGATGCTGATGCTAGCGTTATTTATGTAGTGTTGCATGAAGGTAATTTGGGAAAAATAGATAAAATAACTATCAAAGATAACGGAACAGGGATTAGTTTGGATAGAGGCAATGATTCTTTCTCTACTCTTGGTGGTTCATGGAAGAATAGAGAAAGAACAACGTCTGGTGGTCGTTATTTGCATGGACAGAAAGGAGAAGGTAGATTTAAAGCGTTTTCCTTAGGTAGGAGCGTTCTTTGGGATAGTACTTATCTAGATGATCAACAAAAGACTAAGCATATTCATATCTCAGCTCTTCGTGATTCATTAAATGAAGTGGATATAAACGAAGATGCAGAAAGTAAGCTTGATAGCCATGGTACTTTAGTAACAATTAATGAAATTGATGATAAAGTTCAAGCATTAAAAACAGAGAGTCTTATTAGTAAATTAACTTACATATTTGCAGGTTATCTTTGCCAATATTCAGGTATCCAGATTTTTGTAAATGGAACTCTTCTAGACCCTAGAGAATTAATTACCACTGAAACTGAAATTATTTTAGGTGAAGATTCTGATATTCATGGGAAAATGAAAATTATTCTTTGGGATAAGAAAGATGTTTCGGATTTTTATCTATGCAAAGAGAATTATTCCTTTATTTGTGATTATGACACTAAAAATAGAATTAGAAAGCAAGGATATAACTATACTGTCTATTTATGTGGAGAGATTATTAACAGCTTAAATGAAAGTGATAATTTGAGCATTGTTGATATGGATGAAAATGCGAGAAAACTTATTACGGAAGCAATAACAAAATTAAATGAGTATCTCAAAGAACAGAAAGAAAAAGAAAATTCACAAAGAATAACTAATTGGATCGATTTGAATATTTATCCATATACAGCATCACAATACACGCCTATTGAAGAGATTGAAAAGAATCTTTTTGATATGGTCGCTGTTAAGGTTGAGGATAACCTACCTAGATTTAGAGCTAGCTCTATTGAATCAAAGAAATTAACATTCCAATTGCTATCTAATGCAATAAAAGAGAATCCAGCATCAATGCAAAGAATTCTGGAAGAGGTATTGAAATTGAATGATAACGAGAAGGAAATGTTTTCTAAATTATTAGAGAATACATCCCTAACATCTATAATCCGTTCTTCAAAGATAGTTGCAGATAGACTTAATTTTTTGAAAGGATTAGAAAATCTTCTTTTTGATAAAGAGAATAAAAAAGCTCTTTTGGAAAGAGATCAGCTACATAAAATCTTAGAAAATGAAACTTGGGTTTTTATGGAAGATTTTAATTTTTCTGGTAGTGAAAATACGTTAAATGATGTTTTAAAGATTCATGCAAAACATTTAGATTATTATGATAAAGATAGTTTTGATGCAGATAAACCAGTATTCCTTTCTGATGGTAAAAAAGGAAGAGTTGATTTATTTTTTCATAAAGCAAGAAAGCCTAGCCAAGGTTATAAAGAATATTTAGTTGTAGAATTAAAGCGTCCAAGTCAGAAAATTAATTCTGAAGTAATTACTCAAATTAAAAACTATGCTTACGCAGTGTCATCTGATGAACGATTCGATCATAGTAAAACAAAGTGGACATTTATAGCAGTTTCAAATGAGCTTGACCAATTCGCAAAACGAGAATCCAATCAACGAGGAAAGCGTAAAGGTGTGGTATCAGACGATGTAGAGTACAATGTAGAAGTTATTGTGATGACTTGGGCTGAAATTATTAATAATGCAAGGGCAAGATTAGATTTTTACAAAGAACAATTATCTTATAACGTTGATCATAATAGTGTTGATGATTACTTAAGAGAGAAACACAACGAATATTTACCGAAAACATATTCTTGATAATTAAAAGCCCTATTGACTTCCAATAGGGTTTTTATTTATTATCTAACCATAGGCGTCAGAACCTACACAAACAGCGGCAATCCGCACCCGTCAGACAAGCGGTTTTTTTATGTCTAAATTTTGCAGTTCCTTTTTCCGTCCTTAGAAAAGGATCTGGAAAGAGTCAACGTCGAGAGGGCGGATAATACAATACCCGAAAGGGGAATATTCCCGACCGTCTGTTTGCGGTTTCTGAACCTCTCGGCACCCTATTTATTAGGGAAATTAAATTTCAGAAAATCAAACAGGAGCAGACTATGTCTCAATCAACCCAACTTTCAGCCTTCAACTTTGAAAATGCAGCAATCCGTACTTTAGTAATCAATGGTGAACCTTGGTTTTTATCTGTGGATATTTGCTCGGCTTTAAATATTGCAAATTCTCGTGATGCCATTAGCAAACTAGATGAAGATGAGTATCAAATTTTGAATTTAAAAGATACTGTCGGTTTAACCGACGGTATAGGAAATCAAGTTCAATCTGTTGGAATTGTCAATGAAAGCGGAATGTACACATTGATCTTACGCTGCCGTGATGCAGTGAAAAAAGGATCTGTTCCACACCGTTTCAGAAAATGGGTAACAGCAGAAGTCCTACCCCAAATCAGAAAAACAGGAAAATATGAAGTTCAACCACAACAACTTGCTTTACCTGAACCCAAAATACGTGGAATTTTACTCGATGAAGAAGCATTTTATGTTGTCGCAAAAGCAATAGCTAAATTAAATGAATCTACATTTGAGTGGGAAAAAATGATGGATTTGTTTTCAGAGCTTGAAAGCCACAGAAACTATAAAACTGCATTTAATCTCGGTGTTGCCAGTTACAATCTTGCACAAAGTTCAGAGAAAATCATCATGAAAAATCTAGTGCAAATGAAGAATAAAGTATGGAAAAAAGAGATTGAGGATTTCATCTTTTCCAATCCACATCTACAAAATCATACAGAAAATAAACTAGTTCATTACTTACGTTAAAACTACTGAAAAACCGACCGCACTTTTTATAGTGCGGTTGAAAAAGGAGTAACAATGAAAAGAGATTGGGAATTGATTCGTAAGATTTTGGTTCAATTAGAGGAACAAAATACCCCTAAAAGTTGGTTATATGGATCGGATATAGAGGGATATGACCGAGAAATAGTGGTATATCATTATAAACTATTAGGAGAGGCAGGATTAATTGAATCTAAAGATGTTTCTAAAATTGGTAAAGTTGATTTTGTTGCACAGTGTTTAACATGGCAAGGTCATGAATTTTTAGACAAAATCCGTAGTGATACAGCATGGAATAAAATTAAAGCAGTCTTAATGAAAAAAGGCGTCGATCTGTCTTTTGAAGCTATTAAAGTCGCAGGTACGTCTATTATTGCTTCTTTACTTAAATAGGCGTGTTGAAAAAATAGACTATTTTTGTTATGTTTGAAGGTAAATAAGGAGGTGAAATATGGGAATGTGGCGTTTTTTATTTAAGGAGGTCTGCATTGTAGCAGGATTTTTCCTTATCCCATTATTCTTCGTGCTGTTTTTTGTTCTAAATAACCTGTATTGGTATCATATTATTGGGGGCTTATGTTTTTTAGTGTTCGCTACGGTAATCACCTTTTATGTTATCAATAAAAAGATCGAGAGAGAGCTTGAAGAAATGAAACGAGAAGAAGATAAACAAAATCAAGTTAAATACGTCATTATTAAATAGATCTATCCTCTTTAAATTTTTATTTGATTTTGTAGTAAAAAACTGGAAATAAATTAAACAAAAAAATATTAGTGAAAAGCTCAGCAAATGCTGGGCTTTTTTTATGGGAGAAAATCATGTCGGGTTCTTTAGGATATTTAAATATTCAGCTTGCATTGGATCAAGTAAAATTTCAAAGTAATTTAGAAAAAGCCCAGAAAAAAGCAAAACAATTCTCAGAAAGGACCACACAATATTTAAACAATATAGAGAAAGCAGCTCAATCAATTAACAATGTGACTAAGTGGCAATTTCGAGGAGATATTGCAAATTTACTTAGTTCGGCGGCTCAGCAAGCCATTAGATATGCTGAAGCAAATACAAATCTTTCTAACCGGTTACGTTTAGTAACTGAAAACAGTACGCAACTTTCTGCCGCAACACAGGCTGTTTTTGATATTTCACTTCGCACAAATCAAGCTGTCGGTGCGACTAGTGAAGTCTATCAACGCTTTGCGAAAAATGCGGATGTTTTAAAAATCAGTCAAGCAGAAGTGGCTGAATTAACAAAAACAGTATCGAAAGTGATCGTGGTGATGATGGAGCAACGTTCACCCCACATATTCAAGGCACTATGCTCACTTTCACGAACGACAAAGGATTAGACAATCCTGAGCCTGTGGACTTGAAAGGAAGCAACGGCGATCAAGGCGATACGGGTAAAAGTGCTTATGAAATCGCAGTTCAGCATGGTTATCAAGGGTCTGAACAGGAATGGATCGGACAGCTAGCCACTAATGAAACTATTAGAAGTGCGTTAAACCCTATAAACCAATCTATAGAAGATTTGAAAGGTAAAATTGGAGGTAGCGGAGGGCTTAATTTATTAGATGATTCTGAAAAGGAAGTAACCGCTTTAAATGAATATATTGTTTTTAGACGTTCGCCTGAATTAAAGAAATTGATATTAAATAAAACGGTTACTCTATCGTTTGATATTAAAGTTGCTGTGGCGGGAGATGTTACTGTGTACAGTAGCAACCAAAGTGGTGTTAAATTTTATCAGCAAGTCAATTTATCACAAGCTAATAAATGGGAAAGAAAGTCTATTACAGTTACACCTCGCCCACATGACTCAACCCCTGATAACCCTAACGCTACAATTGAATTTTTCGGTACATACAACACAGGAAGAATTATTACTATTAGGAATGTTAAGTTGGAATACGGCGAAACAGGCTCACTGTACAGCCCGTCTGTGGGTGATTTTACCAAACCGTTATCTGACCTACTTTCGGATATTGATATTCGTCTTAAAGCCCTAGAGAAAAGATTTAACACCCCTAACCCTGTAATAGGTAAAAACTATTTATTGAATAGTAAATATTTTAGTGCGTTCAGAAGTAATAACAGCGAACTGTATCCTCTTGAAAGCGGTAAAGATGGTAAGGGGCAATGGATCAGTGGTACATCTAAAGGTAAGTATGAAATCAGTACATTCAGTGAATTATTGAATAACGGTACTTACTTTGCTGAAGATCTAACACAACAAGAACTCACTATTTCAGCATATTTCAATCCTACACATCAATGTAGTATTAGACTAGATAACTCAAGCGTACTTGTGCTACAACCTAACCAGTGGACGAGAGTGTCTGTTACGCAACGTGGCACACGTATGGCGGGTATTTATGTATCGCAAGTGGGTGCAACTGTGGGTAGCGGTGATCAGTTTAAGTTATACCACGAAAGATGGAAAGTTGAAAAAGGGCGTAAAGCCACAGATTGGATTGAGTAATAAAAAGGGCTATTCAGCCCTTTTATGAACAAAGGACTTATTCACTAAATACAGCATTTCCACAAGCTTTTTCTTCAACAAGATCTGCCCAAGTCTGCATATATTCTTTTCTCTGTGTGAGATATTTTGCTTTGTTATATGTTCCACGTACAGTTGAGTATTCAAAGTGTGCCAAACATACTTCAATAATATCACTATTGAATTCTCTTTCGTTCATTTCCGTGCTAAAAATAGAACGCAATCCATGTGCAGTGAGTTTGTTTTGATACCCGATACGCTTAATTGCTTTATTTGGCGTATCTCTACTCATATGTTCGTGAACATTTTGTACACTTGGAAAAACATATTGTCTATGTCCACTAATTTTCTTCATTGTTTTAAGTATAGCAAGGGACTGCTTTGATAATGGACAAATAAAGTCTTGTACTTTCCCGATTCTTCCTTTCATTTTATGTTTTGGCACTTCCCATACCGAGTTTTCCCAATCTATTTCACTCCATTCCATCTGAACTATTGAACCGACCCTCATTGCGGTGAGTAGAGTAAGTTCAATGGCACACCGTGTTTCTAATGTTATTTTTGAGTTTCTTAGTGTTTCGAAGAATTCTGGTAGCTCATTAAAAAGAATGGATGGATTATTATCATGAATTGGTTTAATAAATACTTTCCCAATATCAGCCGTTGGATTGCTTAGTATAATTGAGCTATTGACTGCGTGAACCATAATATTGTTTAGATAACCAATGATTCTATGCAGAGTGTCTAATTTGCCTTCCTTTTCTAAGTTACGTAATTTAGAAATCATCAGCGGTGCAGATATGTCGTAGATAGAGTAGTGGCCAACTACATCTAATAAATGACGTTGTAACCTATCTTTTATATCATCATAAGTATCTTGTTTTAGTTTTCTTGCTTTAACTTCATTCTCTCTGAGTTTAAGCCAACTCTTTGCTATTGCAGTCAGTGTAAATTCTTTTTCTTGTAATTTTTTCTGAGACTCATCAAAAATATGATCTTGTGGATCTATATCTTGAGCAAGTAAAGAACGGTATTCATCACGTTTTTGTCTAGCAGAAGCTAAAGATAATTCTGGATAACCACCTAAACTTATAATGGTTCTCTTTTTAGAAAAAGGCTTGTAATATTGGAAACGCCAGATTTTTTTTGAACTACTTTTTCTTATGAAAAGAAGTAATCCATGTCCATCGGATAGATAGTAGTCTTTTTCTTTTGCTTTAGCATTATTTATCTCTGTGACAGTGAGTGGTTTAACTGTTTTTGCCATATCTTTCCCCTATTTTAGTATTACGTTTTCCAAAAATTTTGGTATTACATTTCAAAAATCCCATTTTTAGGGCAGTGTAATACCAAATTTTTAAAAACGTAATACCAAATATAATACCAAAATTGTTGGATAGGATTGGAATGTTTTGGATTATTTTGGAAAAATTTGTGTGTGATTTATAGATTTATTGGGGATTTTGGACTGTTTTGGATAGGTTTGGAAAGTGGAATGGTGCGACTAGCTGGACTCGAACCAGTGACCCCCACCATGTCAAGGTGGTGCTCTAACCAACTGAGCTATAGTCGCATTCCGTAATGCGGGGCAAATAATATAAGGTTTTTTTTGATAAAACAAGCCTTTTTTTCATTTCATGTTTTGACTGTTAAAAAAATAAACACTTTCCCTTAACTAAAATAGGTATTTTCAAATATGTGATCTCGATCTAATTTCATTTTAGGCGTATAATGCATTCAGTTTTTTCTTGAAAGTGGGTTGCTGTTAAATAACTCATGAACAATATTTTAATCAATCATTTTACGGAGTAGGTAATGTCTAGAAGACTAAGAAGAACAAAAATTGTATGTACGATGGGGCCATCTACAGATCGTGGTAATAATTTAGAAAAAATTATTGCAGCGGGTGCTAATGTTGTACGTATGAATTTTTCTCATGGTACACCTGAAGATCATATGGGTCGTGCTGAGCGTGTTCGCGAAATCGCAAAAAAATTAGGTAAAACCGTCGCTATTTTAGGTGATTTACAAGGTCCTAAAATCCGCGTGTCTACATTTAAAGATGGAAAAATCTTCTTAAATATTGGTGATAAATTTGTTCTTGATGCAGAATTACCAAAAGGTGAAGGTTCACAAGAAAGTGTGGGCTTAGACTATAAAACATTACCTCAAGATGTTGTGCCTGGTGATATTTTATTATTAGATGATGGTCGAGTTCAGTTGAAAGTTTTATCGACAGAAGGGGCAAAAGTCTTTACAGAAGTGACTGTAGGTGGCCCATTATCCAATAATAAAGGCATCAATAAGTTAGGTGGTGGTCTATCAGCCGACGCATTAACTGAAAAAGATAAAAATGATATTTTATTAGCCGCTAAAATCGGTGTGGATTATCTCGCTGTATCTTTCCCTCGTTCAAGTGCTGATTTAAATTACGCTCGTGAATTAGCTGAAGCGGCTGGCTTAAAAACTAAAATTGTAGCAAAAGTTGAACGTGCAGAAACTGTTGCAACAACAGAAGCCATGGATGATATCATTTTAGCATCAGATGTTATCATGGTTGCACGTGGTGACTTAGGTGTGGAAATTGGTGATCCTGAATTAGTGGGTGTACAGAAGAAATTAATTCGTCGTGCACGTAAATTAAATCGTGTTGTGATTACTGCAACACAAATGATGGAATCGATGATCAGCAATCCAATGCCAACTCGTGCGGAAGTGATGGACGTGGCAAACGCCGTGTTAGATGGTACCGATGCCGTGATGCTTTCAGCAGAAACCGCAGCAGGTCAATATCCTTCAGAAACCGTGGCTACGATGGCAAAAGTATGTTTAGGTGCTGAAAAAATGCCAAGTGTCAACGTTTCTCGTCACCGTATGGACGTTCAATTTGAATCTATTGAAGAGTCCGTGGCAATGTCTGCAATGTATGCAGCAAACCACATGAAAGGTGTGGCTGCAATTATTGCAATGACACACACAGGTCGTACAGCATTATTAATGTCTCGTATTAGTTCTGGCTTGCCAATTTTTGCGTTATCACGTAATCAAGAGGCATTGAATTTATGTGCATTATATCGTGGTGTTACACCAATTTACTTTGATGAAATCAGCCGTAATTCAAAAAGTGCTGCATTAGCCATTCAATTACTGAAAGAAAAAGGTTTCTTAGTTTCTGGTGATTTAGTGTTATTAACACAAGGTGATGAATTATTAGGCACTGGTTCAAATACTTGCCGTACGCTTGTGGTTGAGTAATTCATTATTGAAATAAAATAAAAAACGGTGGAAGAGAAATATTTTCCACCGTTTTTATTTGAGCGTGAATCGGTAACCAATTGAGTGAGTTTAAAACTTTTTTGAAAAGTACCGCACTTTTAAGTGCGTTTTATAAGCTTACTGTGATTTTCTGTCCACTTTTTGCACTTTGATACACTAACTTAATGAGCTTTAAAACATGGTAAGCTTGCTGAGCCGTCACCAAAAGGGGAGCATGTTGAGTAAGAACTTGGTAAATGTTGTCGTAATAGGCTTGATAATGCCCACGTTCAGGCTCAATAGTTTGGCGAATGACATTGCCATCAGCTTCGGTATGTAAAATACCCCAATCTTCTTCCTTGACTTTATTCCAATCATGTTGGGGGGCAATACCTTGAATCAACAATGCCTCTTGGTTATCAAATTGCTTTTGAATGTAAGAGCCTTTTTTCCCATGCAACATAATATAAGGTGCAGGTTCTCGAGCACATTTGGTGGCAGATAGAATCACTTTTTTTGTGTTGTAGTAAAACGTGATACGAAAATGATCATCACCGCCGCTATGAGGATTTTGTTTTAACACATCGGCATAAAGTGCGGTGGGAAGCCCGAATAAATCAACAACATGATCGATTAAATGCACGCCCAAGTCATAAACCAACCCCGTCCCAAATTCACCTGTTTCTTTCCACGCTTTCGGGTTTTTATGAGGGGCATAGCGTTCAAAACGCATTTCATATTCAACAATTCCCCCTAACTGATCCGTTTCAATCAATTTTTTGACTGTTAATGCCCCATTATCCCAACGTCGATTTTGATAAACTGACAACGTCACATGATTGTTTTTCGCCAATTCGTCAAGCTCTTGTACCTGTTCGGGATAAATCGCCATCGGCTTTTCGACAATCACATGTTTCCCCGCTAAAATGGCTTGTTTAGCCAAAGTATAATGGGTTTGGTTCGGGGTGGTGATGATCACTAAATCAATTTCATCGGTGAGCAGTTGTTCGAATTGATGAACAACCTCAACATAAGCATAATGCTGTTTTGCCTTTTCACTCTGACGTTCAAAGACTTTTTTAATCTGAAAACGTGGGTCAAGATGTAAAAAAGGAAAATGAAAGGTTTTAGCCGACATGCCAAAGCCTGCGATACCCACAGAAATCACGTTTTGCATTATTTGATTCTCTCTAAATTAGCAAATAAAACCTGATCAGGTTGAGCTTGAATTTTGTACAATCTGAACATGAGCAATGCTGCCGCAATTGTCAAACTCACCACGAAGCCAATCCAGAAGCCTTCCGCCCCTAAAGCTGGCACAATAAAATCCGTGCGAGCTAAGGTATACCCCATCGGCATGCCCACAACCCAATAACAAAATAAGGTGATATATAAAATTGCTTTTGTGTCTTTATAGCCACGTAAAGCCCCACCCGCCACCACTTGAATGGTATCAGAAAATTGATACAAGGCTGCTAATAAGAGTAGCGATCCAGCCATAGCAATCACGTCTTTGTCTTTAACAAAGAGTTCAGCGATTTCTGTACGCATGAGAACGGTTGTTAATGCTGTCAACACGGCGATAGATAATCCGACCATAATGGCAATATAGGACACTTTTTTCGCTTTATCCGCATAACCTTCGCCTAAACGTTGTCCCACAAGAATGGTGGTGGCCATGCCTAAAGACATCGGTAACATAAAAATAAAAGAACTCGTATTTAAGGCAATTTGATGGCTTGCAACAATTTGTGTGCCTAATGGTGATAATAATAAGGCGGTTAAGGCGAACAGTGCCACTTCACAAAATAGTGCCACCGCAATTGGAAAACCAAGGTTGAGTAATTTTTTTAAGGTAGAGAAATTGGGTTTTTCCAGAAGTTGGCTAAAGACTTTTAAATCTCGTTGATTACGGGCTTTGGCACAGTAAATCACCATCAAAATACACATAAACCAATTGACAATCGCCGTGGCAATACCACAACCAACTGCCCCAAAGGCGGGGACCCCCAGTTTGCCGTAAATAAAAATAAAGTTTAGTGGGATATTCAATGCTAATCCTAAAAAGGTAATCACCATAGCCGGTTTTGTTTTGGCAATTCCATCATTTAGGCAGCGAAAATTGATCATGAATAAATAGGCAGGGATTCCCCAAATCATGGCGTGTAAATACCCCATCGTAATGTCTTTAAGATGATCTTCCACATCCATCAAATCAAAGACTAAATGACTGTAATAAATTAATAAACCCAATGGAATGCTAATAAAAATCACGATCCAAAGCCCTTGTCGGACTTGATGTGCAATTTGTTCCCGTTTCCCTGAGCCATTCAGGTAAGAAATGGTTGGGGGAAGGGCTAGAAGTAAACCATGTCCAAATAACACCAGAGGAAACCAAATTGAGGCACCGACAGAAATGGCGGCCATATCTGCAGAGCTAACACGCCCTGCCATAATGGTATCCACTAGCCCCATAGAATTTTGTGCAATTTGTGCAAATAAAATAGGAAGGGCTATCAAAATCAGCTTTTTGGCTTCAATCTGATAGGTATTAAAATGCTTTAATTTCATAAATTGTCCGAGTTTGCTATATAATAGCGAGGTTTTTTGTTTAAAAGAGAGATGACTATGTTTACAGGTATTGTTCAAGGCACTGCACAAATTGTGTCAATCATAGAGAAAAGCAATTTTAGAACACAGATCGTAAAAATGCCACAAGAAATGCTAAAAGGTTTGGATATTGGTGCTTCGGTGGCAAATAATGGTGTTTGTTTAACCGTTACCGAGATAAATGGTGATTTAGTGAGCTTTGATTTAATGGCTGAAACCTTACGCATCACCAATTTAGGGGAATTGAAAGCGGGGGATTTTGTCAATATTGAACGAGCCATGCAAATGGGAAGTGAAATTGGCGGGCATATTTTATCTGGTCATGTATATTGCATGGCGGAAGTGAAACAGATTTTACGCAGTGAAAATAACTGTCAAATTTGGTTCGAATTACCCGATATGGCGGTGATGAAATATGTGCTCGTTAAAGGTTTCATCGCCATTGACGGCATTAGCTTAACGATTGGTGACGTAAAAGGGCAGCAATTCTGTGTCAATTTAATTCCTGAAACCTTAACTCGCACCTTAATTGGTCAACGTGCCCAAGGGGATAAAGTGAATATTGAAATTGACCCACAAACTCAAGCGATTGTAGATACGGTAGAACGTTATTTATCCCATAAAAACCCACATCAGGCTTAAAAAAGTGCGGTACATTTCTAAAAAGTTTTGATTCTCGATCAAGAATACTTTCCTTAGGCTTGGCACTGAATATTGCACGCCGATTTCAGTGTCGGCCTTTTGTCCTATCACTTTTCTCTTCTCTTTTCAGAGCCAGCAACGGTTGGATAAGTATCACCTCCAAATTTTGTTTTCTCAAAACATCCTGTTTCCTCGGGATTTCCCAACAAGCTTGACCTCATTTCCCCCCATTTTTCATTGTTAAATAAGAACATTTTTACATCAAATTTTATAGGTAAGTGCCTGAGTTATTTACAAATGATTCTCAATTCTATATTATATTTGATAATTATTATCAGCTCCAAGTGTAAAAGCAATCGTTTGCTCACGCAATAATGGCATGAATCATGGTGTTCAACGAGGCATTAAACCTGACTTGAAGAGATGTAAAAATACCTTGATTTGTGTGCTTCAATCAGCAAAAGAGCATAGGGCAATATCATAGGCAAAGGGAAACGACCACTTTCAATGCCGATGTTATTCAGGATGATAATGTGCATATGATGCATAATTTGCCAAGAAAGGCGTGCGATTTATTGCGTTGAGAATCAGCAGATTCCTTTCTTTCTCCGTTTATCATAAACAGGCTCTTGGCATCACTTTATTTCTAAAAAGGTTATTATGTCACCCGTGAATGCGGGGGGCATATTATTTTGCGTGCGGTTCTTGACTTTTGTTGAAAAAGTCAAGCCTGTACGGGTCTGACTGAAATCAAATTATTAAAAGGATTATGCTATGACGTTTTTAGTGAAAAGTAGTCTTGCTCTTTTGATTTCTTCTACACTTGTCGCTTGTGCTGGAACAAAAGGCGACTTTGATGTGGAAGATGTGCAAACACCCCAAAAACAAATTAACACTCACACTTCTCGGGATATTAAAACCGATCCTCGTGAGAAAGCTCAAGCGGAAGGAATTATGAAACCTGCGTATGGCTACGGTATGGCTATTCCTCGCCGTAATTCTCACCCTAAGCTAGGCTCACCTACAGCGGAGATTAAGCTGGAAAAGATTCAAACGCTTTCACTACAACCAAATGGAGCAATTCCCTATTTAGAAGAAATGATGAAAGAAGGTACCGTGGCTTATACACACAATCCAAATGGTACGAAGTTACAAAAACGAGACTTGAAATTTGTTAAATCAGGCTATGTATTAGTAGAAAATAAAACCGAGATTACTCGTAATGAAAAAGATGAAATTACAGGTTTTGGTGTGGGGGCGAAGGGTTATGTTTATTATCTAGGATCTAATCCTTCTTCTTCAATCCCTACTGCTACAGCACCATTAAAATATGAAGGTACATGGGACTTTGTGAGTGATGCAAGATCAAGTCGAGCACATCCAGAAGGTTTTAATAAGCAAGGTGCACCTGGTAGAAATACTGGTGCCACTTCGTTTCATGATAATGTTTATGATGGACGCTTAGATAACGAGGAAGCGTATAAAGATAAACATTATAAAATTGGGCATACAAGTCATTTTCAAGTTGATTTCGCCAATAAAACTTTAAAAGGTCAGCTTTATAAAAATAGCAATCCAAATTTCGCAACTAAAGATCAAAAAGTGATTCAGCGTTATGCCATAGAAGCCAATATTGCGGGTAACCGTTTTAGTGGTAAAGCAATGGCACAAAACGAAGATAATAACAAAAAACATGAGTTATTTTCCTCTGATTCTAGCTTCTTAGAAGGGGGATTTTTTGGTCCTAATGCTGAAGAGCTTGCAGGTAAATTTTTAACGGATGACAAATCGTTGTTTGCTGTTTTTGCAGCGAAGCGAGAAAGCAAAGAAAATGAAGCAACAGAAAAATTACTGGATGCAATAAAAATAGATCCTACATTTATGGCACGTGATCTAGATAACTTTGGCGATGCCCGTAAATTATTGCTTAACGGTCAAGAAATTTCATTATTGGATGATACAAGCAATTTTACAGTGACGAAAGAAGTGACTCAGGGAAATAAAACGTACCAAGTCAATGTATGTTGCCACAATTTAGACTACACAAAATTTGGCTTGTTATCAGAAAAAACACAAGATCAATTTACCCATGTTGAATTGTTTTTGCAGGGTGAGCGTACTGCAACCTCAAAAATACCAACCACAGCTGGTGAAGTGAAATATCGTGGGACATGGGAAGGAAAAATTAATCACCCAATTGTTTGGGCAACATCTGCAAGTGATAAAACAGGGGCAAGTAAGGCAGAATTTGATGTGGATTTTGCTAAAAAAGAGATCAAAGGAAATCTAACGGCGGAAAATGGAGTTAATCCTGCTTTTATTATTTCTGGGAAAATAGAGGGAAATGGATTTACAGGAAAAGCATCAACGCATCAGGAAGGCTTAAATCTTGATCCGGGTAGCACTTTGAATAGTAATACTATTCATCTAACAGATATTCCCGTAAAAGGCGGTTTCTTCGGTAAAGCTGCGGAAGAATTAGGGGGGGCTTTCCAAGATGAAGGGAAGAAAGTCGGGGTTGTCTTTGGGGCAAAACGTCAAGAAAATCAATAAAGGAATAACTATGTTTTCTCAACAGCGTCAATTTAAATTAAATTTAATCAGTATTTCTCTTTTATCGGCGTTAGCCTTACCGTCAGCCTATGCAGAAGATGCCAATGCGACCAAACAATTGAATGATGTGGTGGTAACTGGGAAAAAGAAAATTCACCGTAAAGAAAATGAGGTCACAGGTTTAGGGAAAGTCGTAAAAAATACGGATACCTTAAATAAAGAACAAATTTTAAATATTCGTGATTTAACCCGTTATGATCCTGGTATTTCGGTGGTAGAACAGGGACGAGGTGCCTCGGCGGGTTATTCTATCCGTGGGGTGGATCGAAATCGTGTTGCTCTGGTTGTGGATGGATTGCCACAAATTCAATCTTATGAAGTGCTTCGTTCATCAGGGGGCAGTGGGGCAATCAATGAAGTGGAATATGAAAATGTTCGGGCAATTGAAATCAGTAAAGGTGCCAGTTCTGCGGAATATGGTAGTGGATCTTTAGGCGGTGCCGTTGGATTTATCACAAAAGAGGCTCGCGATATTATTAAAGCAGGGCGTAATTGGGGGTTGCAAACGAAAACAGCCTATAGTGGTAAAAATGATCAGTTAACCAATTCTATTGCCTTTGCTGGACAATCAAATGGCTTTGAAGCATTAGCGATTTATACCCATCGAAAAGGAAAAGAATTAGAAGTTCATAAAGATGCGGGCAATCGTCAATATCCTGTTCAAAAAGTGTATGCTTATAACCATGAATTTGAATTATCAGCTAAATCAGGTACTCCAGTCGATAAAAAGGCTGAAAATGGTTGGTTCTTTTTGGCGGACGAATGCAGTCAATCTGTAAAATGTAAGCCTAGACGTATTGCAAAATTAACACGCGGTACGCCGACTACTCGTAGAACGGATCCGCCTTTTTCTGCTCGGGAAGAGGCTGCCTACAACTCTCAACTGCATCCGACAGAAATTATCAATGCGAATGATTACACGGGGAACGGGCGTATCAAACCGAATCCAATGGATTATCAAACAGATTCCTTGTTATTACGAGTTGGTTACAATGTCACACCTAAGCATTATGTGGGGAGTATCCTTGAACATACTAAACAGCGTTATGATATTCAGGATATGAGCTTACCTCGTTATTTCTTGCCTGAAGAAACCAATAAAGGGATTCTGAAATCAGGGATTGGCATATATGACAGCAATAATTTCCTAGATGGTGCCTTCGTTTATAATTCAAATACCACCCGTGCCCCAATGGGCTTACGTTGGTCACGCACACAATTTATTGATGAGCTACATACCAAAGTACGTCGTGGTATTTTGTATCGTTATACCAATCCGAATCATGACAGCTGGGTGGATAATGCACAACTTTCTTTTGATAGACAAAAAATTACCTTAAACAACTTTGTTCACTTGCATCATTGTGCAGAGTATCCAACGGTAGATAAACATTGTCGTGCAACCCTTGACAAACCTTGGTCATATTATCAATCCGAGCGAAATGTTTACCAAGAAACGCACAATATGGTGAAGCTCAATTTAGACAAAACCATCAAAATGGGCATGGTGAAATGGAATGTTGGTTTACTGGCTGGGCTGAATAAGTTTAGTTCTTCTTTAAGTCGCGGTGATTATTTCCATGAATATTCTGAGCCAAATTGGGATTCAAAAACGATTCAGCCACCTGATTCAACTGCCAAAGTGCATGTGTATGAAAAATCCCCTCGCATTATCACAGAACAATATTGTGATTGGGAGAAACCGACGGGACTTTCCGACTGTTCTACACGTCATATTAAAGGGCATAATACGTTTGCGGCCTTACGCCAACATTTCTCAATCGGTAAATATGTAGATTTGGGGCTGGGGACACGTTATGACATTCATAAAATGCATTCACAAGACAGTTGGACGGGCTCTGGAAATTACCGCACTTGGTCTTGGAATGCAGGTTTGGTGGTGAAGCCAACCCAGTATATGTCGCTCTCTTATCGTGTTTCTACGGGTTTTAGGGTACCAAGTTTCCAAGAATTATTTGGTTATCGTATTCCAGGCTTCCAAAAGGGTGTTGATGATGATGTGCAATACGTCAGTAAATTAGATCCTGAAAAAGCCTTCAATCAGGAGATCGGTATTAACTTCCGTGGCGATTTTGGTTCATTTGAAACCAGTTTCTTTAAAAATGATTACAGTAATATGATTAGTATTGCTTCTCGTTTGGAAAAAGGGTCTGCTGGAAGTCGTGGTTATCATAATACACAGGAAATTCAATTAACGGGGATGAATGTCTTGGCGAAAATTGACTGGAACGGTATTGTGGATTTGGTGCCTGAAGGGATTTATACCTCTTTCGCTTATAATCAAATTAAGCCGAAAAAAGTGAAAAATAATCCGAGATTTACGCATATCCGTAGTCCATTATTAGATTCCATACAACCAGCCCGCTATATTATTGGTTTAGGCTATGATCAGCCAGAAGATAAATGGGGCGTGTTAGGCACCATGACCTATTCGAAAGGGAAAAGCAACGATGAGCTACTAGGAACCGTTGAGCATGGTAAGGCGGTTTATGATCTTAAATCCACCAAAAAACGCACCAAACCTTGGCGTATTTATGATCTCGTGGGTTATGTGAA
The DNA here is from genome assembly GCF_049670885.1 of Pasteurella pantherarum. Taxonomy (GTDB): domain Bacteria; phylum Pseudomonadota; class Gammaproteobacteria; order Enterobacterales; family Pasteurellaceae; genus Pasteurella. Next base: position 843,949 of record NZ_CP187173.1, read on the forward strand.
TGTGAAAGATTTCTTAACATTACGTGCGGGGGTTTATAATGTCTTTAATACCCGTTATGTGACGTGGGAATCCGTTCGCCAATCTTCCATTAACTCATTACACGCACATAAAAATGTGGGAAATTATCAGCGTTATGCGGCACCAGGTCGTAACTTTACCTTTTCAATGGAGCTGAAGTTCTAAGTGCCTAACATGGATGATGGAAGCTAAGTAGGCAAGGTAACTTCTTGTTTCCAATCAAAAATAAACCTCTAGACAATGGTCTAGAGGTTTTTTATTTCGACCCATTCGTTTAAGTAAACCGTACTTTCAACATGCCCCATCGTTATCATTGAACTGTAATGGTATTCTGGCTTGATTCAACATAGTCAACATAGGTTATTAAAAAATCATGACATCTCTTAGAGAAATGATTGCCCATCTAAGAAAATAATTTGCCTAGCTAAACGTTTTGGTATTTCATCATGCAGCTGGTGGAAGAAAGAAAAAAATAGAGAAGTAGACTAGAGGATAAATAGAAGAGGGGGAGGAGGGTAAAATAAACCCCGATGGATTAAACATCGGGGGTAGAAAAAGAGGGAATAAATCTTCCCTCTTTTGTTATCATCATCAATGTAGCTTAGAATTCAAAATTCACACCGACATTATATGACATACCAGCACCATTTGGTCCCATTGATAAACCGGCTTTCGCTGCAACATTTTTGTTGAAACGATAACCTGTACCAACGGCCACAGCAGTTTTGCCTTTATAGCCACCCACAGCCGCACTGACGTTCACTTTTCCGACATTATATGGTTGGAATAAGCCACTTAATGCTGCTTGAGTTGCAAAACCACTTTGCATTTCTTTGTTGAGGCGTGCAACACTTTGATCAAGTCTAGCGATACCCGCTTTGTTGATTTCAATGTTTTTCGCATGCATTTCTAGGTTGTCAGCATTCACATTAATATTGGATTTAATGATTTGAATATCTTTACGATTTTGCATGATATTGGTTTCATTTTTCTCAATATTGGTTTTATTGACCTGAATGTCATGGCGATTTTGTTTAATATCGCTTGTGTTTTGCTGAATATGTTGATGATTCACCGCAATATCCTGACGATTTTGTTCAATATTCGTCGTATTTTGCTGGATATGTTGATGATTCACCACAATATCATTACGATTTTGTGCAATATTCACCGTATTATTTTGAATCTGAACGTGATTGTTGTGAATATTTTGTTTATTCACCTCAATGTTTTCCATATTCACATGAATATCATGACGATTATTCGCAATATTCGTGCTATTCGTATTGATATCTTTACGATTATCGATCACGTTGATAATTGTACGATTAATATCAGTACGATTATTTGCAATATTTTGAATATTCACATCAATATCTGAACGGTTATGTGCAATATTTTGTGTATTTACATTAATATCAGCACGGTTATTCGTAATATTTTGTGTATTCACATTAATATCAGCACGGTTATGTGCAATATTTTGTGTGTTCACATTAATATCAGCACGGTTATGTGTAATATTTTGTGTGTTCACATTAATATCAGCACGATTATGAGCAATATTTTGTGTATTCACATTAATATCAGCACGATTATGAGCAATATTTTGTGTATTCACATTAATATCAGCACGGTTATGAGCAATATTTTGTGTATTCACATTAATATCAGCACGGTTATGTGCAATATTTTGTGTGTTCACATTAATATCAGCACGATTATGAGCAATATTTTGAATATTCACATTAATATCTGAACGGTTATTCGCAATATTACCAGTATTGACATTAATATCCTGACGGTTATTTGCAATATTACCAGCATTCACATTGATATCTGCACGGTTGTTGGTGATGTTTTCAATATTGACATTAATATCATGGCGATTGCTTGCAATATTACCAGCATTGACATTGATATCCGTGCGGTTATTCGCAATATTGCTTGTATTGATGTCAATATCGTGACGGTTGCTTACGATATTGTTGCGGTTGATATTAATATCGTGGCGGTTATCCGCAATATCTCCCGTATTACGATTGATATCGTAGCGATTATCTCTGATATCGTTAGTATTACGGTTTATATCAGTACGGTTATCGGCAATGTTCGCAATGTTACGGTCGATATCGGTACGATTGTCTTTGATGTTGGCAATATTGCGATCAATATCGGTACGGTTGTCACGAATATTGAAGGTATTGCGGTTGATATCTGCACGATTATCACGAATATCGAAAGTATTGCGATTAATATCTTTGCGATTGTCATGAATATCTGCCGTATTACGATTTATGTCTTTACGGTTATCGGCAATGTTTGCAATGTTACGGTTGATATCGGTGCGGTTATCTTTGATGTTGGCAATATTGCGATCAATATCAGTACGGTTGTCACGAATATTGAAGGTATTGCGGTTGATATCTGCACGATTATCACGAATATCGAAAGTATTACGATTAATATCTTTACGATTGTCATGAATATCTGCCGTATTACGGTTTATGTCTTTACGGTTATCAGCAATGTTCGCAATGTTACGGTTGATATCGGTGCGATTGTCTTTGATGTTGGCAATATTGCGATCAATATCGGTACGGTTGTCACGAATATTGAAGGTATTGCGGTTGATATCTGCACGATTATCACGAATATCGAAAGTATTGCGATTAATATCTTTACGATTGTCATGAATATCTGCCGTATTACGATTTATATCAGTACGGTTATCAGCAATATTCGCAATGTTACGGTTGATATCGGTGCGGTTATCTTTGATGTTGGCAATATTGCGATCAATATCAGTACGGTTGTCACGAATATTGAAGGTATTGCGGTTGATATCTGCACGATTATCACGAATATCGAAAGTATTACGATTAATATCTTTACGATTGTCATGAATATCTGCCGTATTACGGTTTATGTCTTTACGGTTATCAGCAATGTTCGCAATGTTACGGTTGATATCGGTGCGATTGTCTTTGATGTTGGCAATATTGCGATCAATATCGGTACGGTTGTCACGAATATTGAAGGTATTGCGGTTGATATCTGCACGATTATCACGAATATCGAAAGTATTGCGATTAATATCTTTACGATTGTCATGAATATCTGCCGTATTACGATTTATATCAGTACGGTTATCAGCAATATTCGCAATGTTACGGTCGATATCGGTACGATTGTCTTTGATGTTGGCAATATTGCGATCAATATCAGTACGGTTGTCACGAATATTGAAGGTATTGCGGTTGATATCTGCACGATTATCACGAATATCGAAAGTATTACGATTAATATCTTTACGATTGTCATGAATATCTGCCGTATTACGGTTTATGTCTTTACGGTTATCAGCAATATTCGCAATGTTACGGTCGATATCGGTACGATTGTCTTTGATGTTGGCAATATTGCGATCAATATCAGTACGGTTGTCACGAATATTGAAGGTATTGCGGTTGATATCTGCACGATTATCACGAATATCGAAAGTATTGCGATTAATATCTTTACGATTGTCATGAATATCAGCCGTATTACGGTTTATGTCTTTACGGTTATCGGCAATGTTCGCAATGTTACGGTTGATGTCCGTGCGGTTATCTTTGATGTTAGCAATATTGCGATCAATATCAGTACGGTTGTCACGAATATTGAAGGTATTGCGGTTGATATCTGCACGATTATCACGAATATCGAAAGTATTGCGATTAATATCTTTACGATTGTCATGAATATCTGCCGTATTACGGTTTATGTCTTTACGGTTATCACGAATATCGAAAGTATTGCGATTAATATCTTTACGATTGTCATGAATATCTGCCGTATTACGGTTTATGTCTTTACGGTTATCAGCAATGTTCGCAATGTTACGGTTGATATCGGTGCGATTGTCTTTGATGTTGGCAATATTGCGATCAATATCGGTACGGTTGTCACGAATATTGAAGGTATTGCGGTTGATATCTGCACGATTATCACGAATATCGAAAGTATTGCGATTAATATCTTTACGATTGTCATGAATATCTGCCGTATTACGATTTATATCAGTACGGTTATCAGCAATATTCGCAATGTTACGGTCGATATCGGTACGATTGTCTTTGATGTTGGCAATATTGCGATCAATATCAGTACGGTTGTCACGAATATTGAAGGTATTGCGGTTGATATCTGCACGATTATCACGAATATCGAAAGTATTACGATTAATATCTTTACGATTGTCATGAATATCTGCCGTATTACGGTTTATGTCTTTACGGTTATCGGCAATATTCGCAATGTTACGGTTGATGTCCGTGCGGTTATCTTTGATGTTGGCAATATTGCGATCAATATCGGTACGATTGTCACGAATATTGAAGGTATTGCGGTTGATATCTGCACGATTATCACGAATATCGAAAGTATTGCGATTAATATCTTTACGATTGTCATGAATATCTGCCGTATTACGGTTTATGTCTTTACGGTTATCGGCAATATTCGCAATGTTACGGTTGATGTCCGTGCGGTTATCTTTGATGTTGGCAATATTGCGATCAATATCAGTACGGTTGTCACGAATATTGAAGGTATTGCGGTTGATATCTAGACGATTATCACGAATATCGAAAGTATTGCGATTAATATCTTTACGATTGTCATGAATATCTGCCGTATTACGATTTATGTCTTTACGGTTATCGGCAATGTTTGCAATGTTACGGTTGATATCGGTGCGGTTATCTTTGATGTTAGCAATATTGCGATCAATATCGGTACGGTTGTCACGAATATTGAAGGTATTGCGGTTGATATCTAGACGATTATCACGAATATCGAAAGTATTACGATTAATATCTTTACGATTGTCATGAATATCTGCCGTATTACGATTTATGTCTTTACGGTTATCGGCAATGTTTGCAATGTTACGGTTGATATCGGTGCGGTTATCTTTGATGTTGGCAATATTGCGATCAATATCAGTACGGTTGTCACGAATATTGAAGGTATTGCGGTTGATATCTGCACGATTATCACGAATATCGAAAGTATTACGATTAATATCTTTACGATTGTCATGAATATCTGCCGTATTACGGTTTATGTCTTTACGGTTATCAGCAATGTTCGCAATGTTATTGATAATATGATGACGGTTGACATTAATATCATGACGATTGTGATCGATACGTGCTGAGTTGATGTTAATGCGTTGGTTATTGCGTGCAATATTGTGAGCATTATTAATAATGTGATGACGATTCACATTGATATCGGCACGGTTAGCATTAATGTCATGACGGTTATGAGCAATATTAATTGCATTGTTCACAATATGATGACGGTTGACATTAATATCATGACGATTGTGATCGATACGTGCTGAGTTGATGTTAATGCGTTGGTTATTGCGTGCAATATTGTGAGCATTATTAATAATGTGATGACGATTCACATTGATATCGGCACGATTCGCATTAATGTCATGGCGGTTATGAGCAATATTAATCGCATTGTTCACAATATGATGACGGTTGACATTAATATCATGACGATTGTGATCGATACGTGCTGAATTGATGTTAATGCGTTGGTTATTGCGTGCAATATTGTGAGCATTATTAATAATGTGATGACGATTCACATTGATATCGGCACGGTTAGCATTAATGTCATGGCGGTTATGAGCAATATTAATCGCATTGTTCACAATATGATGACGGTTGACATTGATATCATGACGATTGTGATCGATACGTGCTGAGTTGATGTTAATGCGTTGGTTATTGCGTGCAATATTGTAAGCATTATTAATAATGTGGTGACGATTCACATTGATATCGGCACGGTTGGCATTAATGTCATGACGGTTATGAGCAATATTAATTGCATTGTTCACAATATGATGACGGTTGACATTAATATCATGACGATTGTGATCGATACGTGCTGAGTTGATGTTAATGCGTTGGTTATTGCGTGCAATATTGTGAGCATTATTAATAATGTGATGACGATTCACATTAATATCGGCACGGTTAGCATTAATGTCATGGCGGTTATGAGCAATATTAATCGCATTGTTCACAATATGATGACGGTTGACATTAATATCGTGGCGGTTATGGGCAATGTTCGCACTATTGTTTATAATGTGCTGTCGATTAGCATTAATATCATAGCGATTGTGGTCAATTCGTGCGGAGTTAATGTTGATTCGATGGTTATGTTTCGCAATATTCACACTGTTATTGTGGATATTGTGTTTGTTGACCAAGATATCATGGCGATTATGAGCAATATTCACACTGTTATTGTGAATGTTGCGTTTGTTGACCGAGATATCATGGCGATTGTGAGCAATATTCACACTGTTATTGTGAATGTTGTGTTTGTTGACCGAAATATCATGACGGTTTTGGGCAATATTCACATTATTGTTGTGAATGTTATTGTTGATCTTTTGAATATGGTAAGTATTCTTCGCAATATTCATACTGTTATTATGAATATGCGTTTGATTTTTCAAAATATCTTGACGATTTTGTTGAATATTGCCGCTATTTTTCTGTATTTCTTTTCTATTCTGTGCAATATGAAGGGTATTTTTCTTATCACTTACATTGACCTTCACATTCACATTATTCTGCTGAATCTGAATATTCGTATTTTTCGTCACCGATAAAGTATTCTTCACCACTGCAAAGACAGGGTTAATAATCGTTGTTCCTTTCGGTTTTTGAGTATGGCCACTATGTTGCTGTATTTGACCTTGATGAAGTGCTTGTTGAGTTGGAAGGGATTGTCCTCTTATTTGCCCATGTGTAATATTTTGTTGGCTTGGGTTAATTGTTTTTTTGTTTTTAACAGCTTGTAATATTCTGTCTGTTAAAATCAATTGCGTTTCAATATTATTCATTCCTGGATGTTGGAATGTTCTTCTATTTTGCGTAATTGCTTGTTGATTATAGGCAATGGGGAGTTGATTGCCCTGTGATGGAATTTGTAATCCCATGATATCAGCGTTATTTTTTACATTTTTGATTGGGACATTGTCAGGCGTAAATGCAAAAGCTTCTGTCGTTAACATCCCGGTAACCAATAATGTAAATAAGCTGTTTTTAAATACTAAGTTTTTCATATGAAAGCCTCTTAAATATCTGCAAACGATAGCCTCTACATCAAAAGATGATTTATTTGAGCATAATTATTGTATTTTATGCTCTTAATAAAATAACCTTATAATTGTTGTTGTTTAAATCACTTTTACAAACTTTTACATGCTTAAATAAGAGGATTGTTGATTTTATTTGCTTGAGTTGAATTTAAAGAAATTAATTGTAAATTTATTTAATGTAAATTTATGAAACGTAAAATGAAGTAAAATAAAGTTATTTTTAATAAAAACAAAACAGCCCAAAATAAGAGGTTTATTTTGGGCTGTTTATTTAACTTTATGAAAAACAAAAGAAATATTTTATTTCCAGATTGCTTCAAACTTCACTTTCGCTTTTAGAAATTTCGGCGTAGCAACTAAATTACAGTAGCTGTTTTGTGGATTTTGTAATAAATAACCTTGATGGTAGTCTTCCGCAGGATAAAATGTTTGAGCTGGAAGAACTTCAGTAACGATTTTTTCTGAAAAGTGCGGTTGTAATTCCACAATTTTTTCATTTGCTTGTTGTTTTTGTTCGTCATTTAAATAATAAATCCCTGTGCGGTATTGTGTGCCAATATCTTCGCCTTGGTGATTTAATTGCGTTGGGTTATGAATAGAAAAGAATATATCAAGTAATTTTTCGTAACTCACGACAGTGGGATCAAATTCCACTTTCACGGCTTCGGCATGGCCCGTTTGTCCAGTACAAACCTCTTGATAAGTCGGATTTTCCGTGGTGCCATTAATATAACCCGAGGTGGCTTTTTCAACCCCTTTAATTTGATTAAACACGGCTTCTACACACCAAAAACAGCCGCCTGCGAAAATAGCTTGTTGTGTCATTGATTTCTCCTTAATCATTATTTTTTATGCTCATCTTATTGTACTTCACGAATATGGATCATGTTCTGATGAGAAAAAGAAGGCTCGTCATCTTCTTCCTCATCAATCTTTGATGATGGGGAAAAGTCTGGTTTATCAAATGCGATATCTCCTTCGATATTTTCCAAAATTTGCCCGTGTTGTATGCCTTTAAAATCAAATAACGCTGTATCACATAAATGTGATGGAACAATATTTTGCATGGCACTAAACATCGTCTTAATTCTGCCAGGGTATTGGCGATCCCACTTTTGTAACATCTCTTTGACAACTTGACGTTGTAAATTAGGCTGAGAGCCACATAAATTACAAGGAATAATGGGAAATTGCTTCGCAATAGCGTATTTTTCAATATCTTTTTCTTTACAATATGCAAGGGGACGAATCACAATTTGTTTGCCGTCATCACTAATTAATTTCGGCGGCATACTTTTTAATTTACCGCCATAAAACATATTTAAAAATAATGTTTCTAACATATCATCACGGTGATGACCAAGTGCAATTTTGGTGGCACCTAATTCTGTCGCTGTACGATATAAAATACCACGTCTTAAACGAGAGCAGAGTGAACAGGTCGTTTTACCTTCAGGGATTTTTTCTTTCACAATGCCGTAGGTATTTTCTTCCACAATTTTGTAATCTACGCCAATGCGTTGCAAATATTCAGGCAAAATATGTTCTGGAAATCCAGGTTGTTTTTGATCTAAATTTACCGCCACAATATCAAAATGGATCGGTGCATTAAGGCGTAAATTTAATAAAATATCTAACAGGGTATAGCTGTCTTTTCCCCCAGAAAGGCAAACCATGACTTTGTCGCCTTCTTCAATCATATTAAAGTCTGCGATGGCATTGCCCACGTTACGGCGTAAGCGTTTTTGTAACTTATTGAAATTATAGGTCTGTTTTTTGTCTTGTTGAATGGTTTCTGTCATCATAAATTTCGGTCTGCAGATTAAAATCTGCGTATAGTAAGGCTTAATCAGGATTTTTTCCATTAGAAATTTGCCTTTTCCAAAAGTGCGGTCAGTTTTTATAAAATTGTTAGCTGAAAGATCGGATAACTTTCGGTATAATCATCACAATTTTTTTGCTTCCTTTATTCCGTTGTGAGACCTGTTAATGCTTGAAACATCACAAACCATTCCTGAACTCGTATCTTGGGCTAGGGAAAGTGCCTTTTCTTTAAATTTATCTACCGAACGTTTAGCATTTCTCTTGGCGATTGCGATTTACAATAATGAACGCCTTGATGGCGAAATGTTAGAAACGGATTTAGTCGATATTTTTCGCCATATTTCTCACGCCTTTGAGCAATCCAATGATACAGTTGCGATACGTGCCAACAATGCGATTAATGAATTGGTGAAACAGCGTTTTTTAAACCGCTTTAGCAGTGAATTTACCGAAGGGCTTTCCATTTATCGCTTAACGCCACTGGGCATTGGCATTTCAGATTATTATATTCGTCAACGAGAATTCTCCGCATTACGTTTATCCGTGCAACTTTCTATTGTGGCAGATGAAATTCAGCGAGCATCAGATGCGGCAGAAGAGGGCGGCGATGAGCATCATTGGCGGCGTCATGTGTTTGCCCCGTTGAAATATTCTGTGGCAGAAATTTTCGACAGCATTGACTTATCTCAGCGTGTAATGGACGAAACGCAGCAAAGCATTAAAGAAGAAATTGCTGAACTCTTAACGAAAGATTGGCAAGCGGCCATTGCCAGTTGTGAGCATTTGTTAGATGAAACCTCTGGCAATTTACGAGAATTACAAGATACCTTAAATGCAGCAGGGGATAAATTGCAAGCACAATTATTGCGTATTCAAGATTGTGTGATCGGACAGCCAAATTTAGCTTTTGTTGAGCAATTAATTACCGATTTACAAGCAAAATTAGACCGCATTATCAGCTGGGGGCAACAAGCCATTGATTTATGGATTGGTTATGACCGCCATGTACATAAATTTATCCGAACCGCCATTGATATGGATAAAAATCGTGTCTTTTCCCAACGTTTACGCCAGTCTATCCACAGTTATTTTGATCACCCTTGGTTTTTATGGACAGCACAAGCAGAACGCTTGGTTGACTTGCGTGATGAAGAATTAACCTTGCGAGAAGAGGATGCTTTAGGTGAATTGCCTGAAGAATTGCAATATGAATCTTTGGCGGACTTACACGAGCAAATTGTTTCCCAAATGCAAACCTTACTCATCGCCTACCGTGAACACAATCAACCCATTGATTTGAGTTTGGTGTTAAAAACCCAATTGGAAAATTACCCACTCTCAAAACACTTTGACGTCGCCCGCATTATTGTGGATCAAGCGGTAAAATTAGGTTTAGCCAAAGACGATCTCAGCGGTATTTATCCAAACTGGCAAGCCATTAATGAACAAGGGGCGGAAGTCCAAGCTCATAAGATTGATGAGTACAAATCATAAAAGTGCGGTATGTTTTCGCAACATTTTAAATTAGAGAATAAACCATGACAGATAATCTTCAAGACCTTATTTCAACCAAGCTGGCAGCCGCCATTGCTAATCCTTTATTTCCTGCTGTGGATAGTTTGTTGCGGGCAGGGCGGCATATTAGCCTCGATCAATTAGATAACCACGCCTTTTTGATGGATTTTCAAAACGAGTTAGACGGTTTTTATCGTCGTTATAACGTGGAATTGATTCGTGCACCTGAAGGTTTTTTCTATTTACGCCCGAAAGCGACTACCTTAATTGCCCGTTCGGTGTTGACGGAATTGGAAATGTTAGTGGGTAAGGTGCTTTGTTATCTGTATTTAAGCCCCGAACGTTTGGCACAACAGGGCATTTTTTCCACGCAAGAAGTGTATGATGAGCTATTTAATTTGGCGGATGAGGGAAAACTGTTAAAAGCGGTTAATCAACGTTCTTCTGGTTCGGATTTGGATAAGCAAAAACTGGCAGAAAAAGTGCGTGCCGCATTAACCCGTTTACGTCGTTTGGGCATGATTCATACGGTGGGTGAACAAAACAGCGGCAAGTTTACCATTTCTGAAGCGGTGTTTCGCTTTGGTGCAGAAGTGCGTGCAGGCGACGATCCTCTTGAGGCACAGTTACGCTTAATTCGTGAGGGGGAAGCGGCGACGCCAGCCTCTCTTGCCTTAGAAAAGCAAGCCAGTGGGGAAAGTGCGGTCGAAAATAATGAAGAAATTGAAGATGAATTAGATGAGGAACAAGCATAATGTCTGAAGAATTAGCCCTTGAAAATGTTGAACACGCTGAAACCGCTGTACCTCATTCTGTATTTTCCCAAGCCAACAGTGCCCCTCGTGGTAAGTTTCGCTCTTTAACCCTGATTAACTGGAACGGTTTTTTTGCCCGTACTTTTGATTTAGATGAATTAGTCACCACACTTTCAGGGGGAAATGGTGCAGGGAAATCTACCACAATGGCAGGCTTTGTCACTGCATTGATTCCTGATTTAACCTTGTTGCATTTCCGCAATACCACCGAGGCTGGCGCCACCAGTGGTTCTCGTGATAAAGGCTTGCACGGAAAATTACGTCCAGGCGTGTGTTATGCGGCGTTGGACACCCTTAACTCTCGCAATCAACGTGTGATTGTGGGGGCAAGGCTACAACAAGTGGCAGGGCGTGATAAGAAAGTGGATATCAAAACCTTTTCTATTCAGGGGCTGGCACTGTCTGAAAACCCGACGGCGGTGTTTACGGAGATCATCGGCGAACGTCAAGCTCGTGTGCTGTCGCTCAATGAATTAAAAGAGAAAATGGAGCAAAACGGCACACAATTTAAGCAATATCATTCCATTTCTGACTATCACGCTATGATGTTTGATCTGGGCATTATCCCGAAACGTCTGCGTTCTTCCTCTGATCGAAGCAAATTCTACAAACTGATTGAAGCCTCCCTTTATGGGGGGATTTCCAGTGCCATTACCCGTTCTCTACGTGATTATTTATTGCCTGAAAATTTAGGGGTGCGTAAGGCGTTCCAAGATATGGAAAGTGCGTTACGAGAAAATCGGATGACGCTAGAAGCCATTAAGGTGACCCAATCGGATCGGGATTTGTTCAAGCATTTAATTACCGAAACCACCCACTATGTGGCATCGGATTATATGCGACACGCTAATGAACGCCGTGGCAACATTGAAAGTGCGGTGCGTTTTCGTCAAGATTGGTATCAAGCCCGTCGTGAACAGCAACTGTCTCAGCATCGTTTCGTGGAGTTAAGCCGTGAATCGGCGGAACTTGCGGAAGCGGAAAAAACCTTGGAAGTGGATCACCAAAGTGCGGTAGATCATCTCAATTTGGTGTTAAATGCTTTACGTCATCAAGAAAAAATTTCTCGCTACCAAGAAGATGTGGCTGAAATCACCGCACGCTTAGAAGAACAAAAAATGGTGGTTGAAGAGGCATCAGAAGAACTTGAAGAAAGCCAAGCCCAAGTGGAACAAGTGGAACACGAAGTGGATCAAATTCGTGCTCAATTGGCGGATTATCAACAAGCCTTAGATGCCCAACAAACAAGAGCATTGCAATATCAACAAGCCATTGCCGCCCTTGAAAAAGCGAAAACCTTATGTGGCTTGGCGGATTTAAGTGTCAAAAATATTGAGGCTTATCACCAAGAATTTGCCGCCCACGCCGAAACGTTGACGGAGCAAGTGCTTGAGTTAGAACAAAAAATGTCGATCTCTGAAGCGGCAAAATCACAATTTGATAAAGCCTATCAGTTGGTGTGTAAAGTGGCAGGGGAAGTGCCTCGTTCCAGTGCCTTTGAACAAGCGAAAGCGTTGTTACGTGAATATCCAACCCAGAAACTCCAAGCACAACAAACACCACAATTGCGTGCCAAGTTGTCTGAATTGGAACAACGCTATGCACAACAGCAAAGTGCGGTACGTTTGCTGAAAGAATTTAATCAACGGGCTAATTTGAATTTAGAGAGTGCAGAAGAACTGGAAGCGTATCACGCCGAGCAAGAGGCTTTACTGGACGATTTAACTGCGGAACTGTCTGAACAGGTGGAACAGCGTTCTACCTTACGCCAAAAACGGGAACAACTGACCGCACTTTATCAAGAAAATGTGCAAAAGGCACCAGCGTGGTTGACTGCACAAGCGGCATTGGAGCGTTTACAAGAGCAAAGTGGCGAAGTCTTTCAGGATAGCCAAGATGTGATGCAATTTATGCAAGCCCAATTGGTGAAAGAGCGTGAACTTACCATTGAACGCGATCAGCTAGAACAAAAACGCCAGAAATTAGACACCCAAATTTCTCGCTTAAGCCAACCTGACGGCTCAGAAGATGCCCGTTTGAACGTGCTTGCAGAACGCTTTGGCGGCGTGTTGTTGTCTGAATTATATGACGATGTGCCCATTGAAGATGCCCCATATTTCTCCGCCTTGTACGGTCCGGCTCGCCACGCCATTGTGGTGCGAGATTTAGCGGCGGTTAAAGGGCAATTGGAGCAGCTTGAAGACTGTCCTGATGATTTATATTTAATTGAGGGCGATCCCACCGCCTTTGATGACAGTGTATTATCGGCTCAAGAATTAAGCCACGGCGTGGTGGTGCAAGTGTCTGATCGGGAATTGCGTTATTCCAAATTCCCAGAAATTCCACTGTTTGGTCGTGCCGCACGTGAAAAACACTTGGAAGCCTTGCAATTACAACGGGATGACGTGGCAGAGCAGTATGCCCAACGTGCCTTTGATGTGCAAAAATGCCAACGTTTACACGAACAATTTAGCCAATTTGTCGGCTTGCATTTAGCCTTAGCGTTTCAACCGAATCCAGAAGAATTATTGGCGGAAGTGAATCTGCAACGCAATGAAATTGAGCGTGAATTAAATCAATTTAGCACCACAGAACAGCAACTTCGCCTGCGTGTGGATAACGCCAAAGAGCAAATGCAATTGTTAAACAAACTCGTTCCGCAATTAAATTTACTTGCCGATGACAGCTTGCTTGACCGTGTGGAAGAATGCCGTGAGCAATTGGATCTCGCTGAGCAAGACGCATTATTTATTCGCCAACATGGTGCGACGTTGTCACAATTGGAACCGATTGCCAACACCTTGCAAAGCGATCCTGAAAATTACACCAGTTTGAAAGCCCAGTATGAACAGTCTGTGGCACAACAAAAACAAGTGCAACAGCGTTTATTTGCCTTAGCGGATGTATTACAGCGTCAAGCCCATTTTGCTTATGAAGAACGTGCACAAACGGACACCTCTGATCTCAACGAGCAATTACGAGCCAGATTGGACACCATGCAGCAGCAACGTGAAAGCAAAAAATCCTTGCTTGCACAAAAACAAAAACAATATGCAGGCTACAACCGTGTGCTGATTGAATTGCAAACCTCTTTCAACAATAAAAACCAAATGTTGCAAGAGTTATTGCAAGAAGTGGGCGAGTTGGGCGTACGTGCCGACGACGGGGCAGAGGCACGTGCTAAACAACGTCGTGATGAATTGCATCAGTTATTGTCTGAAAATCGTCAACGTCGTCATCAAGTGGATAGACAATTAACCCTAATTGAAAGCGAAGCACAAAGTTTAAACAACCGTATTCGCAAGGCGGAGCGTGATTATAAAGCACAGCGTGAATTAGTGGTTGCGGCAAAAGTGAGTTGGTGTGTGGTGATGCGGTTATCTCGTGGTAGCGATGTGGAAAAACGCTTAAATCGCCGTGAGTTTGCTTATTTATCCGCCGATGAATTACGTTCTATGTCGGATAAAGCACTGGGTGCTTTGCGTACAGCCGTCGCTGACAATGAATATTTGCGTGATAGTTTGCGTCTTTCAGAAGATAACCGCAAACCAGAAAATAAAGTGCGGTTCTTTATTGCGGTGTATCAACATTTACGTGAACGTATTCGTCAAGATATTATCAAAACGGATGACCCAATTGATGCCATTGAGCAAATGGAAATTGAGCTTTCTCGCTTAACTGCAGAGCTGACTCGCCGTGAGCAAAAATTGGCAATCAGTTCCGAAAGCGTGGCAAATATTATGCGTAAAACCATTCAACGTGAACAAAACCGTATTCGTATGCTTAACCAAGGCCTGCAAAATATTGCCTTTGGGCAGGTGAAATCCGTTCGTTTGGTGGTCAATATTCGTGATACGCACGCTATGTTGCTCGATGCCTTATCGGGTCACCAAGATGAATACCAAGATTTATTCACCGATCATCGCATGACCTTCTCGGAAGCCATTGCCAAGCTATATCAACGTTTGAATCCGCATATTGATATGGGGCAACGTACCGCACAAACCATTGGCGAAGAGTTACTGGATTATCGTAATTACCTCGATTTGGAAGTGGAAGTGTACCGTGGTGCCGACGGCTGGTTGCGTGCGGAAAGTGGTGCATTATCCACAGGTGAAGCGATCGGGACGGGGATGTCTATTCTATTAATGGTGGTACAAAGCTGGGAAGAAGAATCTCGCCGTATTCGCGGCAAAGATATTGTGCCTTGCCGTTTATTATTCTTAGACGAAGCCGCCCGTTTAGACGGAAAATCCATTTCCACCTTATTTGAATTATGCGAGCGTTTAGATATGCAATTATTAATCGCCGCCCCAGAAAACATCAGCCCAGAAAAAGGCACCACCTACAAACTGGTGCGTAAAATCGCTGGCAACCAAGAACACGTCCACGTGGTTGGCTTGCGAGGATTTGGTGCAACAGAGTAGTTAAGAAAAAGTGCGGTCAATTTTTGAAAAATTTTGACCGCACTTTGTGTTTCATAGCCAATCTTATTTTTGTGTGACCACACTTGGCACAAGTTTTTCCACCGCTTTTAATTTACCGTAAACATCCTCGCTTAACCCATGTTTTTTACCCAGGGTGTCGGTATCATTTAATGTGACAAACACCTCGCCTTTTTTATCTTCCCACACTAAGGCTTTAATCGGTAAATCAATGGCTAAGGTTGGGGCGACTAGCATCATGGGCGTCCCCACTTTTGGCACACCAAAAATCACCACACTGGAAAAGGGCATCTCAAGTCCTGCCTCTTTTGCAGCAGCTTGGTGATCAAGCACAGCAAAGATTTTCATCCCTTTTTCTGAGACTGCTTGTTTGATTTTTTCAACAGTTTCCACCGCAGGATAAGCACTTTTGACTGTCTTGAGTGCTGTTTGATGAGCCTGTGCCATGAATGCGGTAGCAATAAAAGGCAAAGTGAAAAGTAATGTTTTTAATTTCATAAATATCTCCCGTAAGTGATGTCAAAAATGGCGTTATTGTAGAGGATTCTTCAAATTAAACAAGAATGATTCTTATCCGAATATTCAGAGAACGCCAAAAGGGTGCTATAATCCGCCTCTCAACTTTTTAAGGAATGAAATGTATGCATAATCTTATCATAGCGGTGTGTTGTAGCGTGGCGGTTTCAGTATTACTGAAAGTGGCACGTCAGAAAAATATTGTGATTCAACAAGCGATTGCATTTAACTATATTGTGGCACTGGGCTTAAGTTATTTCTTATTAAAGCCAGATTTCAAAGGGCTGGGTTTTACGGAGTTTGTGGCTCAAAGTGACAATGCCCCTGTCTTTTTAGCGTTAGGGATTTTATTACCCACGGTTTTTATTGTGATGTCGAAAGCGGTAGAGTTTGCGGGCATTGTTCGTTCTGATGCAGCACAACGTTTATCCTTGTTTTTACCCATCCTAGCAGCTTTTTTGATTTTTGGTGAAGAACCCAATTCAACACGCTTGATGGGGATCATTGTAGCTTTTATGGCATTATTTTGCTTATTAAACAAACCTACTGATGCAGAAAACAATTGGAAAGGGGCAGTCAGTTTAGTGTTAGTTTGGTTCGGCTACGGTATTATTGATATTTTATTTAAACAAGTCGCGAAAAGTGGCGGTGCATTCCCAGCAACCTTATTTATTGTCTTTGTGTTGGCCGCTTGCGTGATGTTTGCTTACCTGTTACTTAAGCGTGAAGTTTGGACAGTACCTAGTTTTGTCGGCGGAATCCTGTTAGGGGCGTTAAACTTTATGAATATTTTGTTCTACATTAAAGCACACCAAAGTTTTAGCGAGAATCCGACACTGGTTTTTGCGGGCATGAATATTGGGGTGATTTGTTTAGGTACTTTAACAGGTGCCTTCGTCTTTAAAGAAAAAATCAGTAAAATCAATGCAATGGGTATTGGTATGGGGATAATTTCCATCTACTACCTGTTCTATTTATAAGTAAACAGCGTCTGATAATGCCGCTAAAGTGCGGTCATTTTTCAAAACGTTTTTCATTTATTAAACATCGTAAACCGCACTTTTGTGCGGTTTGTTTTTTCTGAATGTTATTGCTTATGCTAAAATAGCCTTTATTTTTCACGAGTTTGATTATGTCTATTTCTCCAGATTTTAGCTTTTTTATTTACGATTACGAAAGCTTTGGCGTTGACCCTGCCACTGATCGTCCTGCTCAATTTGCTGGTATCCGTACTGATATTGATTTTAATATTATTGGTGACCCTGTCATGTTTTATTGCAAACAAACCAATGATTATTTACCTGCTCCTGAAGCGGTATTAGTCACAGGAATTACACCACAAGAATGTAATGAAAAGGGGATTGCAGAACCTGAATTTGCAGATCGTATTTTGCAAGAGTTTAGTCGCCCAAATACTTGCGTAATGGGATTTAATAATATTCGATATGATGATGAAATGACCCGTTATACCTTTTATCGTAACTTTATTGATCCTTATGAATACAGCTGGAAGAATGGCAATTCCCGTTGGGATTTATTAGATTTGGTCCGTGCTTGTTATGCACTACGCCCTGAGGGAATAAATTGGGCTTATGATGAAGAGGGCATGCCGTCTTTTCGTTTGGAAAAATTAACCAAAGCAAATGGCATTGAACACAGCAATGCACATGATGCGATGGCTGATGTGTACGCCACCATTGCCATGGCGAAATTGATCAAAGAAAAACAACCCAAATTGTTTCAATATTTTTTTGAACATCGAGGCAAAAAAGACATTGAAGCATTAATTGATACCGTAAATCTCACCCCTTTAGTCCATGTTTCAGGTATGCTTGGCAATTATCGTGGCAATACCACATGGATTGTGCCATTAGCTTGGCATCCAACTAATCAAAATGCCGTTATTTGTTGTGATCTTGCAGGAAATATTGACGATTTACTTGATAAAGACGTCATGGAGTTACGTCAAAACCTTTATACCCCGAAAGCAGAGTTAATCGCACAAGGACGATTGTCTGTGCCATTGAAACTGGTACATATCAACAAATGTCCAATTCTTGCACCTGCTAAAACCTTGTTACCCGAGAATGCCCAACGCTTAGGCATTGATAGGGGATTGTGCTTAGAAAATTTACAACGTTTAAAAAACACCCCCCTTATTCGTGACAAGGTCACTGAAATTTTCAGTGAAGAGCGGCATTTTGAGCCAAGCCTAAATGTGGAAACCGAGTTGTATAATGGCTTCTTTGATTACAGTGATAAAAACAATATGGCTATTTTACGTAGCTTACCCGCAGAGAAGTTAGGGGAGCATGGTTTGGCATTTAAAGATGAACGTATTCCAGACTTGTTGTTTCATTATCGAGCAAGACATTATTTCAATACCTTAACACGAGCAGAGCAAATCAAATGGCAGAAATACCGTTATAAAAAATTAGAACAAGATGCATTAAAATTTGAACAAAGCTTGCAGAATTTGGTGCAAGAACATCAAGAAAATGCCGATAATTTAGCCTTATTACAAAAAGTGTATGAATATGCAGCAAAAATCTTGCCATAAATAGGTTAGCGAGATTTTATTTTCCGTTATTTAGCTAAAGGAATTTCACCAGATTTCACATAGCGTAATCAATTGAAAAAGGGTCATGGCGATTTTAGCCATGACTCTTTCATTTTTATTCATGCCTTTTTAAAAGAGATATAACTTTACATCAGATTTATGAAACTGTTAATGTGAAAGGCTTTGAACAAATGGAACAAGTTCGAATGAGTTAACACTGCTTGTTATTGATCACCATATATTGCACAAATGAAGAGATAGCAAGTGCAAAACCAAATCATCCTGAGCCAATAGTCCACAAGAAAGGACAGCGTAACGTCCATGAAAAATTAAAAGATAATCTCAACTTTTTTTAATTTGAGAAATTGAATAAGAACTGAAATAAGGTGTTATTAAAATATATAGAATTACTGAGTGCCAAATAGAATTTAATAAGATCATAAAAAAGCCGCATTCTCGCATAGCCCTGGATGTGGCTTTTTTTATGGCTTTTATTTTTGAGCATTTGTTTCTAAGAATGTATTTTACAAAACCATTACAAATGGTATTAATCATTTAATAAAATGCAAAAATGGCAGGTTACAACGTTCAAAGAATACTTAATTTGTCTTGCTTAACTAATAAAAGTGACCTGTGCATAACTCTGTGATTTATTTAATACGTAGCTTTCACTAACCTGATAACTTACTTCGCATAATGTATATTATGTTAAATATAATAATAACGTGACAAATAGACTTTTGTGACCCGATCACCAAAGCTTACTTGCTGCTCTTGTGGCATTTTTTCGTTATGTGGTTGAATCAGGAAAAATAAAAATCCCCTACTTTTTTTTCAGTGAGAAACTAAATTAAGTTGGAATATGAATGATGCTGTGGGAAATAATGGTTAAAGCTTGTTGCTTTATTTTGATATGGTGTAAATGACAAACTGTTTTATTTTGATGACGCTATGTAAAATCTAGATTTTTTGATGGATATCACTCGGATAAAATTTAAATCACGCCATTACTATATGGTGGTCAATTTTGCCCTATAGATCACCTTGGATATGATGAAAATGATGCGATTCTTCCCGAGTGCCGATAAATATCAGACAGTTTTTTTGTCTTTTTAGTGGGGAAAAAATAAACTATTTTTAACAAAAATTTGACATTTTAGATTAAAAAATAATAAGATGAACTGGTCTAACGAGAATACGCTGGTTAGATACTTACCCAAATTTAGTAGGAGAATTTACGAATATGAGTAAAGAATTCGATAAAAAACGTGATGAATTATTAAGTGAAATTCGTGATATTTTAAACAATGCAGAAGAGCTATTTGATGAAAAATCAAAAGCAGGTGTTGATGAATTGAAGAAACTTAAATCCAGTTTAGATTCACGTGTTTCTAAATTACAAGGTCAATTTAGTTCTTTAAAAGAGGACGCCGTGGCAAGCACAAAAGAAGTGATTAAACATACCGATGAATTAGTACAAGATAATCCATACAAAGCGATTGGTATTGCTGGTGTGATTGGTTTATTGTTAGGTGTCTTAATCTCCAAGAGATAAGTCTTTATAATTGTAGAAGGCTACATTCGTAGCCTTTTATTATAATTAGGAAGATAAATGCAAATTTTACAGAAAATCAAAAATATCACGCTAACTAGCATTGAACTTCTTCAAGTTCGCTTAGAAATGGCAAGAATTGAGTTAGTGGAACAAAAGAACTTTTTAGTCGCATTATTTAGTGTCTTGTTCTTCATTTTCATTCTTTTCTTGGTTTCATTTATTAGTTTATTATTTGGATTAAATGCCGTACTTGATCCCGAAATGAAAAAAATCGTCTTTTTTGCTGTAAGTGCGGTGGCTTTTTTCATTATTTTGATTTTATTACTTATCATGCGTGGTATTTTGAAGAAACAACGTAATTTCATGCTGACAACACTCACAGAAATGAAGCATGATATTCAAGCATTAAAAGGGGCACTCGCCTCCCCTTCGCATAAAACACCTCAAAAGTAAGGAGTATTTATGAGAACAGAACTTGATGAAGAAAAAGAGCTACTCATGATGAAAGGTGATGCACTGCGGATGAAATTGTATGCTCAATCAAAACCGAAACAGGCGGCAAAAGAGGGATCATTTGTCAATTCCGTTTCAACGATAGCCTCTTCATTAAACCAACCTGTGATACGATCATTAGCCGTATCCTTATTAAGTAAAAAGTTACTCAGCTCAAAATTTTTAGCGTATTCTGCTTTAGGTGCAGTGGCACTGTATTTATTAAATCGAAATAATTCTGCAGAATAACGCCATGAAAAAGGCTAGACATTTTTCTAGCCTTTTATGCATCTAACATTATTTTGTTCTTTCCACCCATTGATTACCTAAATAATCAACAATCCACTTGGTCGCTTTTCCTTCTTTTTCAGACGTCACATATTGACGTTTTTCTTTGCGGCTAAAACGAATGATAGCTTCATTCCCTTCTGGGTCATATTGTGGTGCATCGGCTAAGTAGCGTAATTTTTCAGGTAAACGATCTCGATATAACGCCAACTCTGCCACTTTTGGGGCTCGGGTTTCACGAGATTTAGGGAAATTATGTGCTGACATAAACACCCCACTTGCCCCATCACGCAACACAAAATACGCATCGGATTTTTCACATTTCAATTCTGGGAAATGTGTTGGATCTTCTTTTGGTGGTGCCACTTCCCCACTTTTGAGGATTTTTCGGGTATTATCACACTTGGTACAGCCCATATATTTACCAAAACGCCCCAATTTTAAGTGCATATCAGCACCGCACTTATCGCATTCAACAATTGGGCCATCGTAGCCTTTAATTTTGAAACTGCCCTGTTCAAGTAAATAACCATCACAATTTGGATTATTTCCACAAATGTGAATTTTACGTTCTGGATCAATGAGATAACTATCCATTGCGGTGCCACATTTTGGACAGCGTTTCCGCTCCATTAAGGCTTTGGTTTCTGACGTGTCATCTAAAACGTTTAAAAGCTCGGCTTCAGGAATTAAATTCATGGTGGTTTTACACCGCTCTTTTGGCGGTAACGCATAGCCACTGCAACCTAAAAACACCCCTGTGCTAGCAGTACGAATCGCCATTTTACGTCCACAAGTTGGGCAATCAATATCTGTTGGCACCAAGCTATTCGGCTTCATTCCGCCTTCAATTTCATCTAGCTCTGCTTGACTTAATTGTTCAGAAAAATCTTTAAAAAATTGATTAAGTTCTGTTTTCCAATTTTTTTCACCTTTTGCAATTTGGTCTAGCACATTTTCCATATTGGCGGTGAAATCATAATTCATCAATTCTGAAAAAGATTGATTTAAACGATCCGTGACAATTTCCCCCATTTTTTCCGCATAAAAACGACGGTTTTCGACACGTACATAGCCTCGGTCTTGAATCGTAGAAATAATGGCGGCGTAAGTGGAAGGTCGTCCAATGCCACGTTTTTCCAGCTCTTTTACTAAAGCCGCTTCACTAAAACGTGCAGGTGGTTTGGTGAATAATTGTTCTGGTAACACTTGCTTTAAATGCAGTGTTTCATTTAACTGTACATTCGGCAATACTTGGTCATCTGCGTTTTTACTCATTGGTGGTAATACTTTTGTCCAACCGTCAAAACGCAAAATACGCCCTTTTGCTTTTAGCTCATACTCCCCTGCTTTGACCGTTAAGGTGCTACTGTCATATTGTGCAGCTGGCATTTGGCAAGCCACAAACTGACGCCAGATCAAATCATATAAACGCACGGCATCTTTTTCCATACCCACTAAGCTGTCAGCCAATGTATTTACATCGGAGGGACGAATGGCTTCGTGTGCTTCTTGTGCATTGTCTTTACTGGAATAAAACTGTGGTTTGCTTGGTAAATAGGATTCGCCATAATGTGAGGCAATATAGCCACGCACCATATTGAGGGCATCTTGGCTTAAATTGGTTGAATCCGTTCGCATATAGGTAATATAGCCTGCCTCATATAAGCGTTGTGCAAGCATCATGGTTTTTTTCACGCCAAAGCCTAAACGGGTGCTGGCAGTTTGTTGTAAAGTTGAGGTAATAAAAGGGGCTTTAGGCTTAGAGCTTGTTGGTTTCGTCTCTAAATCCGACACCACATAATCGGCATTTTGTAAAAAATCGACCGCACTTTGTGCTTGTTCGCCGTTTTTAGGTTCAAATTTTTTCCCTTTAAATTGGGTGACCGCCAAACGTAGCACATCTTTTGTTTGATATTGGCTTTGTGTTTGCGTTAAAACGTCAATTTCCCAGTATTCTTCTGGCTGAAAGGCTTTAATTTCACGTTCACGTTCAACTAATAATTTGACTGCCACAGACTGCACACGTCCTGCAGATAAACCTCGAGCGACTTTCTTCCACAATAAAGGCGACACCATAAAACCGACAACACGGTCTAAAAAACGGCGAGTTTGTTGGGCATTAACACGATCTAAATTGAGATGTTCGGGCTTTTCAAACGCTTGTTTGATGGCATTTTTGGTAATTTCATTGAAAACCACACGGCTAAAACGAGACTCATCGCCACCAATCACTTCACGTAAATGCCAAGCAATGGCTTCTCCTTCTCTATCCAAGTCGGTAGCAAGGTAAATATGATCGGCTTTTTTTGCTAAGGATTTTAACTCCGCCACCACTTTTTCTTTACCAGGAAGAATTTGATAATTGGCTTTCCATTGGTGATAAGGATCAATCCCCATCCGTTTTACTAACGCATTGCGGTCTTTTTCTTGTTTTACCGCTAATTTTTCTTCTGCACTTAATCCTTTTGTTGAAATAGGCTTGGCTTTTTCGCCTGTGCTCGATCCAATTGTTGGCAAATCACGAATATGTCCCACGCTGGATTTTACTACATAATCACTGCCTAAATATTTATTAATGGTCTTCGCTTTTGCCGGCGACTCCACAATAACCAAGGATTTACTCATTCTATTACCCAATTTACTCAAACTTATATAAAATAGTCGCTATATTGCTAACTATCTGCTTTCAGGTCAACTCTTTTTTTAAATAAAGGCATATAAATGGATAAACTCAATGCAATCTCCGTCTTTTGTAAGGTCATTGAGACACAAAGCTTTACGCAAGCGGCGACACAACAGAATATTTCCGTCTCAATGGCAAGTAAACTTGTGGCTCAACTTGAGGAACGGCTTAAAACACGTTTGATACAACGCACCACCCGTAAAATTTCCCCTACGGAGGCAGGATTACTTTATTATCACCGTTGCCAGCCTATTTTACGGGAGCTTGAGGAAGCCGAATCGAGCATTAGCTCGTTATCCAGTGCGTTGCATGGCAGTTTATCCATTTCTGTTCCTCGTGATTTTGGCTTATTATTTCTCACGCCTAATTTATCCGATTTTATTCGAGCCTACCCGCATTTGCATGTGGATATTACCTTTAATGACCGTATGGTGGATTTAGTGGCAGAAGGCTATGACTTAGCCTTGCGTATTGGAAATTTACAAGACAGCTCTTTAGTGGCAAAAAAAATTGCCACGGCTTCACGTCATATTGTGGCAAGCCCCCAATATCTTGCTCAGCATGGTCGACCAACCTCGCCTGATGAATTAGCTCAATATGATTGTTTATTATATAAAGGCACGGGGAATCAAATTTATTGGGAGTTTGAAAAAGATCAGCAGCTACAACGCATCAAAATGGAATCAAAATTAGTGTGTAATAATGGCTTAACCTTAGTGGAGTTGGCAAAGGCTGGGCTTGGTATCCTAAATATTCCTGACTTTTTTATTAAAGAGGCATTAAAAAGCGGAGAATTGGTGGAAGTGCTGACCGATTACAGGCAACAACCACTGGATATCCATATTGTTTATCCTCATCGTCGCCATTTACCTGCCAAAACGAAAGCCTTTATGACATTTTTACAAGGGTTAAGTTTTACTCAGCAAATGAATGTGTAAGCAGTTTTTCCCACACAGGAACACAACCTTCTGGTAAATGCAAGGATTTCCCTAATTCAATCCAAGCACAAGGGAAATGAAAATCGGATCCCACGGAACATAATAACCCCTGTTCTGTTGCCCATTTCGCTAACAACACACGTTGATCTTTGGTTTGTCCACAACCTGCGACTTCCATGCCGTCCCCACCCCATTGTTTAAAATCGGCAATTAATTTTTTTAACCATTTTGTGGTCATGGTATAACGCAAAGGGTGAGCCAAAATAGCCAATCCCCCTGCCTGTTGAATGGTTTGGATTGCCGTTGGAATATCACACCATTGTGCTTTGACATAACAGGATTTGCTTTGGGCGAGGTATTTTTTGAAAGCTTGTCCTTCATGAGCCACTTTCCCTGTCTGCACCAATAAACGGGCATAATGAGCCCGTGTTACTTCGCCTGAAGTCAGCTTTTTAGCTTCTAGAAAAGCATTTTCGATCCCCACTTTTGCTAATTTTTCACCAATTTCCCTCGCTCGCTGTTCACGTAATAAGGCTTGCTGTGCTAAAAGTGCGGTCATTTTTTCAGAGGTTTCATCAAAACCGAGCCCAACAATATGAATTGGGCGATTTTCCCACATGGTTGAAATTTCCACACCACTAATCAAGGTTAAGCCTAATTGTGTTGCGGCTAAACGTGCTTGAGCAATGCCTGCCGTTGAGTCATGATCCGTTAATGCCAGTACATGAACCCCTTTTTCAGCGGCTCTTGCCACCAGCTCAGAGGGGGATAATATGCCATCTGATGCGGTGCTATGGCAGTGAAGATCATAAATTGTTGTCATCTGTTGTTCCAATGTTGATAGCCATAAGGCATAAAGAATTGGGGTGGATATCACTCCACCCCATGTGTTATTTGATTATTTAATTTGTTGAACTAATTGTTTGACTAAGTTTGGGCCGTGATAAATTAAACCAGAATACAGTTGTAATAACTCGGCACCTGCTTCGATTTTATCTTGTGCATTTTCCACGCTATCAATGCCACCACTGCCAATAATCGGTACTTGCCCTTTCAATTCTTGATAAAGTCTTGCAATGATTTCTGTGCTTTTTTGTTGTAACGGCTTACCGCTTAAGCCCCCTTGTTGATCCGCATTTTTCAAACCGCTCACGGTATCTCGTGAAATGGTAGTATTCGTGGCGATTACCGCATCCATTTTGTGACGTTGTAATGTATCAGCTATTTGCACGAGCTCTGCTTCTGTTAAATCAGGGGCAATTTTTACGGCGATAGGCACATATTTATTATACTGCTCTGCCAAGGTTTTTTGGCGAGCTTTCAGCCCTTGTAATAAATCATCTAATGCATCGCCATATTGGAGTTGACGTAAGCCCGGTGAATTAGGGGATGAAATATTGATCGTAATATAATCGGCATAATTATAGGCTTTATTTAAACAAAACAGATAATCCGCTTTGCCATTTTCTACGGAAGTAAAGGTATTTTTACCAATGTTGATACCTAAAATACCGTCATATTTCGCCTGTTTGACATTTTCAATTAAATAGTCAATACCGTAATTATTGAACCCATTGCGATTGATAATCCCCTCCACTTCAGGTAAGCGAAATTGACGGGGTTTGGCATTTCCCTCTTGTGCTAAAGGGGTGACGGTACCAACCTCAATAAAACCAAAGCCCATTGCACCAAAGCCATCAATGGCGTCACCGTTTTTATCAGCACCTGCGGCTAAACCAATAGGGTTTTTAAAGGTCAACCCCATTACCTTTTTTGAATGCCCTTCAGGGCAAGCCAAGACGGTTTTTAACAAGGGATGAAAAGGCGATTTGCCTAAGTGTTTTAAGGTTTGAATGGTCAGATCATGTGCTTTTTCAGCATCAAGGGAAAAAAGTGCCTTGCGGACGAATGAATACATACTTGTTTATCCTCGTTTATCTCTCTGGATAGTTTAACTGTGAAAACTTGCGGGATTATACGCTTTTCCATATAAAAAGTAATGAAAAAATTGAAGTTCAAGTGCTTCTTTTCAAGAAAAGACAGCGTGGTGAAAGCTTGACTGCCAAGAGAAAAGAGAATGGAAATAAAAAAGTGCGGTCGTTTTTCAAAACTTTTCGACCGCACCGCTTTTATGAGGATTTATTGTAATGCTTTTTCAATTTTCTCATATAAATCACGAGAAATATTCTCAACTTCGCTTAACCGCTCTAAGCCACGTTTCATTAAGGTTTGACGTTGTCCATCATAACGAGAGAAACGAATCAACGGTTCAATTAAACGTGATGCCACTTGTGGATTGCTTTCATTTAAACGAATCAGAATATCCGTTAAGAAACGATAACCAGACCCATCAATTGCATGGAACGCTTTTAAATTATGGTTTGCAAAGCTACCGACTAAGGATCTCAAACGGTTTGGATTATTAAAGTTGAAACTTGGATGATCCATTAACTTCATCACATTTAATAGCACATCTTCATCTGGGCGTGTGGCTTGTAACATAAACCATTTATCCATCACTAAGCCATCATGCTGCCATTGACGTTCAAAATCCGCCAACAAGGCATCTCGACAAGGGAGTTGGGCTTTTGTTGCCGCACTTAATGCCGCAAGCGTGTCTGTCATATTATTGGCGTAGCTATAATGTTTATTGACTAAATTATTGCCGACCGTCGTATAAGCAAGATAACTCACACAGAGATTACGCAAGGCACGTAACGCAATATCCTCCGCAGTGACACGGTATTCCACTAAGCGAATATCGTTATACACTTTTAATAAACTTTGTTTCAAACTTTCCGCAATAGTACGTACCATAAAATCACGGACTATGCTAATGCCTTCAGGATCAATGGTTTTAAATAATTCTGCAAACTCGGTGACTTTAGGCAAGGTCAAAATTAATGTGGTCAATTCAGGATCTTGCTGATATGCCTCTAAAATTTGGTATAACTCAGCCAAAATTTCCGCAGAAAATTCTAAGGTTTTACCTTGTTGATAACGGGTTAAGTTACGACGTAACTCCGTGGCATAAAGCATTTGTGCCACATCCCAACGAACGAACTGATTTTCCGCATAACGCAATAATGTAATCAATTGTGGTGTGCTGTATTCATAATGCAATTTTACAGGGGCGGAAAAATCACATAACAAAGCAGGGACAGGTTTACTTTTCACACCAGTAAACTGGAAGTGTTGTTCGGCTTGTTTAACATCTAACACTGGATTTATTGCTTGCCCCTCATGTTCCAACACTTGTGCCTGACCTGTTTTATCATATAAGGCGATTTTTAATGGAATATGTAAATTCACTTTTTCCATTTGATCTGCAGTCGGTGGCGTATGTTGAGCCACATTTAAGGTATACACTTCGGTTTCAGGATCATAACTATCGCTCACCGTTAATTCTGGCGTGCCTGATTGGCTATACCAATGACGGAATTGGCTAAGATCAATCCCTGAAGCTCGCTCCATAGCTGAAACAAAATCTTCGCAGGTTGCTGCTTTACCGTCTTGTTCTGCCACATAAAGTTGCATACCTTTTTGGAATTGTGCTTCGCCTAACAGCGTATGAATCATACGAATCACTTCTGCCCCTTTTTCATAAACGGTCATGGTATAGAAGTTATTCATTTCAATGACTTTATCTGGACGAATAGGATGAGACATTGGGCTTGCATCTTCGGCAAATTGTGCAGTACGCAATAAACGCACATCTTCAATACGTTTACCTGAACGGGACCACAGGTCTGAGGTAAATTCTTGGTCACGGAAAACCGTTAATCCTTCTTTTAAACTCAGTTGGAACCAATCACGACAGGTAATACGGTTACCTGTCCAGTTATGGAAATATTCATGTGCAATCACACTTTCTACGGCAATGTAATCTTCATCAGTAGCGGTTTGCGGATTTGCCAACACAAATTTAGAGTTAAAGATATTCAACCCTTTATTTTCCATCGCCCCCATATTGAAGAAATCCACTGCCACAATCATGTAAATATCTAAATCATATTCAAGACCAAAACGATCTTCATCCCATTTCATGGCTCGTTTTAAGCTTTGCATTGCCCAATCCGCACGGTCTAAATTGCCACGGTCAACAAAAAGCTCAAGTGCCACTTCACGTCCGCTTTTGGTGATAAAGGTATCTCGAAGCACATCAAAATCCCCTGCCACTAAGGCAAATAGATAGCTTGGTTTAGGGAAAGGATCATGCCATTCTACCCAATGACGCCCATCAGGAAGTTCCCCCTGTTCCGTGCGGTTACCGTTCGACAATAAATAAGGGTATTGACTTTTATCTGCCGTAATTTTGGTGGTATAACGAGCAAGCACATCGGGACGATCTAAGGTATAGGTAATTTGACGGAAACCTTCGGCTTCACATTGGGTACAAATACCTTCTCCTGATTGGTATAAACCTTGTAACGAGGTGTTTTTTTCGGGGGCTAAAATGGTGACAATTTCTAATTCAAAGTGATCATCGTTGAGTTGACTTAAATCTAAGCTTAAACTTTCACTGTCTTGCTGATAATGTTTAAACTCTTCACCGTTTAATTTAATGCGAGAAAATTGGAAGCTGTGTCCATCTAAACGTAAGTGCGTGGCGGAAGGATTTAAACGCTGATATTGTGTCGTGGCGGTCACGATCGTTTTCTTAGGATCAAGTTGGAAATCAAGGAAAATCGTGGTAATCGTAAAATCGGGTGCTTTATAATCTTTTCTATATTTTGCTTTAGCTTGCATAAAAAAACCTATCTCTTTTTCGAACTGAAAAACTTGATTAGGATATGACTTTATACCCTAAGTTGCAATCAGATTTTATCAAGGGAAAACAAAAGCAAACGTTTGCTTATTGCTTATTGTGTGCTATTCTACGCAGGCTTTTATTTTTGGATTTAATAAGGATAAAAATGTCAAATATCACCGCACAACAAACCCCTCAAATTGCCATTGTGATGGGGTCAAAAAGTGACTGGTCAACCATGCAAGAAGCCACACTTATTCTTGATCAATTACAGGTGCCTTATCATGTTGAAGTTGTTTCTGCTCACCGCACACCTGATAAACTTTTTCAATTCGCTGAAAGTGCGGTAGAAAAAGGGTATAAAGTCATTATTGCTGGTGCAGGAGGGGCGGCACACTTACCAGGTATGATTGCTGCAAAAACCCTTGTCCCAGTCCTCGGTGTGCCAGTGAAAAGCAGCATGTTAAGCGGTGTTGACAGCTTATATTCTATTGTGCAAATGCCCAAAGGGATTCCAGTTGGCACGCTTGCGATTGGGCCTGCTGGTGCTGCCAATGCAGGATTATTAGCCGCACAGATTTTAGCAGCATACGATGCCGATTTATACGCCCGTTTAACGCACTTTAGAGAACAACAAACCCATCTAGTACTGGACAATCCCGATCCTCGGGTTCCATAATTGAGATATTAGGGCGGACAATATGTTCGCCCTGTCTATTTTTTATTTTCTTTTTACTGGATTTACTATGCAAAAAAGCTCGTTATACCCAACAATTTATGTTTTAGGGAATGGTCAACTTGGTCGTATGCTCCGTTATGCAGGTGCACCATTAGACATTCACGTCCAACCCCTTGATTTTGATGCTCCTCTCTTTGATTTACCCAAAGACAGCTTGATTACCAGTGAAATTGAACGCTGGGAAAGCACACCACTCACCGACATGCTAGGAAAACACCCACAGTTTGTAAATCGTGATGTGTTTGCTCAATTAGCGGATCGGTTATCACAAAAGACCTTGTTAGATGAATTAGCATTGCCGACTTCCCCTTGGTGTCAATTAACCCAACATGAAGACTGGCAACAAACCTTCCAACATATTGGTGAAAAAGTGGTGGTCAAACGTCGCATGGGGGGATATGACGGTCGAGGACAATGGATTGTTGACCAAGGGAATACCGACATCATTAGCGATGCGTTATTCGGTGAGGTGATTGCAGAAAAATTTATCCCTTTTGATTATGAGATTTCCCTTGTCGGTGCGAGATTCCGTTCGGGAGAAACCCGTTTCTACCCTGTCACCCATAACTTACAGCAAAATGGGATTTTACGTTATAGCGTAGTGGATGTGAATTTTGCTCAACAAGCCCAACAACAAGCTCAAGCAGAAGCCATGTTAGGCAAAATTATGCATAAATTAAATTATGTGGGTGTCATGGCAATGGAATGTTTTGTGGTCGGCGATCAGCTATTAATTAATGAACTTGCCCCACGTGTACACAATAGCGGACATTGGACCCAATTGGGTTGTTCCATTAGCCAATTTGAGTTGCATTTAAGAGCCTTGTTGGATTTGCCTACGCCTGAACTGCAAACCTTCGCCCCAAGTGTGATGGTGAATTTAATTGGCACCCCGCATCATCCCGCATGGTTAAACACCCCATTTAGCCAATTACATTGGTATGGGAAAGCGGTCAGAGAAGGACGGAAACTCGGACATATTAATTTAACGCATCCCAATAAAGCCGTATTAATTGAAAACCTCGAAACATTGCGTCAAGCATTACCCGAGGATTATCAATCAGGTTTAAATTGGGCGATAGAAAAATTAAAATAATAAAATTTTATACCGCACTTTTAAGATTTTATCTAAAAACAGAATTAATTTTTTAAATTATTTTAGGCTGCACTTGATAATCAGTTTCTCGTGCAGTATAACTAATCCATGATGACAAATAACAAATGACTAAACACAATAGGGGAAGGATTTCATTATGTTTGAAAATATTACAGCAGCACCTGCGGATCCTATTTTAGGCTTAGGTGAATCATTTAAAGCGGAAACTCGTGATAATAAAATCAATTTAGGTATTGGTGTTTATAAAGATGCACAGGGCAATACCCCAATCATGAAAGCGGTAAAAGAAGCAGAAAAACGCTTATTTGATCTGGAAATGACCAAAAACTATTTAGCGATCGATGGGGTTGCCGAATTTAATGCTCATACCAAAGCCTTATTATTTGGTGCAGATTCTGAGGTCATTAAACAAGGTCGTGCCAAAACAGTGCAAAGTTTAGGGGGAACAGGGGCATTACGTATCGCCGCAGAATTTATTAAACGTCAAACCAAATCACAAAATGTTTGGATCAGCACCCCAACTTGGCCAAACCACAACGCCATTTTCAATGCCGTAGGCATGACCATTCGTGAATACCGCTATTATGATGCTCAAAACAAATGTTTAGATTGGGATAACTTACTTGCTGATTTAAGTGGGGCAAGTGAAGGGGATGTGGTGTTACTACATGGTTGCTGCCATAACCCAACAGGTATCGACCCAACACCAGAACAATGGCAACAATTGGCAGATTTATCTGCGAAAAATGGTTGGTTACCATTATTTGACTTTGCTTACCAAGGCTTGGCAAATGGTTTGGAAGAAGATGCCTTTGGTTTACGCACTTTTGCCAAAAATCATAAAGAATTATTAATCGCAAGCTCTTACTCAAAAAACTTTGGCTTATATAATGAGCGTGTGGGTGCCTTCACCTTGGTTGCAGAAAATGAACAGGTTGCAGCAACAGCATTAACCCAAGTGAAAACCATTATTCGCACCCTCTACTCTAACCCCGCTTCTCATGGTGCCACCACCGTTTCCATGGTGTTAAAAGATGCGGCGTTACGCCAAGAATGGGTTACCGAATTGTCAGAAATGCGTAATCGCATCAAAGCAATGCGTAGTCAATTTGTTCAATTACTGAAAGAATTTGGAGCAGATCGTGATTTCAGCTTTATTATTGACCAAAACGGCATGTTCTCCTTCTGTGGTTTAAGCCCAGAACAAATGGATCGCTTAAAAGATGAATTTGCTATTTATGCGGTTCGCTCAGGCCGTATCAATGTCGCAGGCATTACGGAAGAGAATATTCGCCATTTATGCGAAAGCATTGTGAAAGTCTTATAAGCCAAATAGACAAAGAAAGCCTCTAATAGAAAATAGCCGCCCTGTTAAAAAGTGCGGCTATTTTTATCAACGTTTTTGAGTGAAATTACCAACGGGCTAAAGCGGCTTTGTCACTTTCTCGACTTTCAATCCAACGTTCACCTTGTGCGGTTTTTTCCTTTTTCCAAAATGGGGCTTTGCTTTTCAAAAAATCCATAATAAATTCATTGGCTTGATAAGCATCCGCCCGATGAGCAGAACTGACACCCACAAGGACAATTTCATCCCCTGTTTGTAATAAGCCTACACGATGAATCACACAAACACGTTGAATTTCCCAACGTGCTTGGGCTTGTGCCACAATTTCTTGCAAGGCTTTTTCCGTCATGGCAGGATAATGCTCCAAATACAAACTTGACACGTTATCCCCTAAATTCAAATCACGCACCTTGCCTACAAAAATAACGGCAGCCCCCACAGAATGCGGTTCGGATAACCAACTATATGCCGCATTTTGATCAAAAGACTGTTCTTGTACTGCAATTTTTACATTGCTCATTTAGCCTCCCGTCACAGGTGGAAAAAAGGCAATTTCATCCCCAGCCTTGACCTCGCTGTCTAACGGCATTAAGGATTGATTAATCGCCACTAATAATTTGCCTTTTTCAAGTGCTAATGCCCAAAGTTCGCTTTTTTCTGCTAAATGTTGGCGAACTTGCTCTGCTGTAGTGAAATCAGCAGGCAATTCTAGGGCATCTACACCAATTAATTCTCTTGTTTGTGCAAAAAATAAGATTTTTAACATACCCTTCCTCGCTTATTCCGCAATAAAATGCCCAGATTTTCCACCGCACTTTTCTAGCAGACGGATTTGCTCAATCACGATGTCTTTTTGCACCGCTTTACACATATCATAAATGGTCAATGCGGCAACGCTGGCCGCCGTCAAGGCTTCCATTTCCACGCCTGTTTTGCCCTTTAATTTACACAGGCTTTCAATACGTACTTGGTTACTCGCTACAATAGGCGTCAAGGTCACTTCCACTTTAGACAATAACAACGGGTGACATAAAGGAATTAAATCCCATGTGCGTTTAGCGGCTTGAATCCCTGCAATACGTGCGGTGGCAAATACATCACCTTTGTGGTGTTGTCCAGCCATAATCATATTCAATGTTTCTGGTGACATTGTCACAATAGCTTCTGCTCTGGCTTCTCGTACGGTGTCTTGTTTGGTGGAAACATCCACCATATTGGCTTCACCTTGTGTATTAATATGGGTAAATTTGCTCATAACATCTCATCAATCAATGGAAATAAAGAAAAAGTGCGGTGCATTTTGGAAAAGTTTCGTTAACCGCCAATGCTGGCTAAGTTTGCACGCACACCACTATCACCTTGGTGTAAAAAATGGTGTTCACGCTTGCCTTGTAAAGCAAAATGGATTCGGGCTTGCAACAGCTGCTGCTGACTGTCAGATTGCAATAAATCTCGTAGCTCAATGCCTTCTTCGCCAAACAAACATAAGTGCAGTTTCCCTTTCGCCGATACCCTGAGTCGATTGCAACTTGTGCAAAAATGCGGTTCATAAGGCATAATCAAGCCAATTTCGCCCATATAATCGGGATGCTTAAACACCTTCGCGGGTCCATCAAGCAAGCCTTTCTCTTGTAAAACCCAGCCTGCTTGACGTAATTTATCCGCTAGAATTTGTCCTGATAAATGGTGTTTGTAAAAGAAATGATCCATTTCACCAGTTTGCATCAGTTCAATAAAACGCATTTGAATGGGCTTGTCTTTAATCCAGGCTAAGAATTGGGCAAAGTCAGTATCATTTAATGTTTTCATGAGGACAGAATTGACCTTCACCTTTTGATAGCCCACCTCAAAAGCACGCTCAAGACCACGCATCACATCATCAAATTTATTTACGCCAGTAATACGATGAAACATACGAGGATCAAGGCTATCAATACTGACATTAATTGAGCTAATCCCTGCGGCTTTCCAAGCAGCAATCTCTTTTGCCATGCGGTAACCATTTGTTGTTAAAGCAATATGTTTGATAGCGGAATGTTGGGCGATTGTTTCCACAATGGGTAAAAAATCTTTGCGTAAGGTGGGTTCGCCCCCTGTAATGCGAACTTTTTCAGTCCCCATAGAAGCAAAGCTTTTCACCACTAAACGAATTTCATCCAATGTGAGGAAACTCGGTTTATTGGCTTCAGGTTGATAACCATTGGGCAAACAATAATTACAGCGAAAATTACACACATCTGTAATTGACAGCCGCAAATAGTAATAGCGACGTTGGAATGCATCCATTAATGGTGCATGCCCAACATCTTTAATGGGAATAGATTGCATTTCACACCTTTCTAAAATACGAGAGGATAAACCGTTTCCAGCGTATCCCTGAATAGCAAACATATTATGCTATTGGCATTACCACCCTATTTTTCTAAAGAAAAACGTAGGTTAAGTAAGCTCGGAGTTATGCGATAATAAATAGGGTTATCTTTGTTGGTTTGGTATTGTAAGAGATATGTTTAAGGGATTGCAAACAATTAATCGACGCTTAACCATAAAATCAGAAAATTCTTAGAAATCAATTATATAAATCAATATATAGCGACTAAAATCCTCTCTTTTTCTACTCAAAATGGTGTAGTGACGAACTTTATTTGTCTCGCATTGTCTTTACTCATAGTGCCTACAATAAGGAAAAAAGATGCCTAAATTTGCCCCACTTCCACAATATGAAAATCTACATCAAATTAATCACATTGTTGCCATTGGTGGAGGTCATGGTTTGGGACGCTTGATGTCTGCACTCAGTTTTATGCAAGAATGCTTAACAGGCATTGTTACCACAACGGATAATGGCGGCTCCACAGGACGCATTCGCCTTAATCATGGCGGCATTGCTTGGGGAGATTTACGCAACTGCTTAAATCAAATCATTACCTCACCGAGCACCGCATCTGCTTTATTTGAATACCGTTTTGCAGGTCACGGGGAATTGGCAGGACATAATCTTGGCAATTTAATGCTTAATGCCTTAGAAAATATGAATATTCGCCCTATTGAGGCAGTGAATCTCATTCGAGAATTATTACATGTCAAATCACACCTCATTCCTATGTCAGAAAGCCCTGTGCATTTAGCTGCAGTGCTGCCTTCTGGTGATTCCGTAGTCGGTGAAGTGAACGTTGATAGCTTAACTGAACTGCCTGCTTCCGTCTTTTTGGTTCCTTTAGTCAAAACCACGCCCGAAGCCCTTTGTGCATTACAACAAGCCGATGTCATTTTATTTGGCCCTGGGAGTTTCTTAACCAGCATTCTTCCCCCACTTTTATTACCAGAAATCATCACGGCATTACAACAAAGCCAAGCAAAAAAGATTTTTATTGATAATCTTGGCGTAGAAAACAGCCCTGCTGCACAACTAAAACTATCAGATCGTATTCAATGGATTCATCGAACCGTAGGAAAAAACATTATTGATGGGGCGATTGTGTCAACAAGTGCGGTCGATTTTTGCCAAGATTTACCCATCAAAGTGATGAGAAAACCCTTACACGCCGATGATATTCATTATCGACATGACCGCACGTTGCTGTCAAAAGCCATTGATGAGTTAATCGGTGAGTTATCATGACCTGATTAAATTCGTCTTGCCTGCCAATATTTTTTTGACCAATAAGGGCTGTTTAAAGAAGAATAAATGACGCCCCCTTTTGTTGATGCGTGCAAGAATAAATCTTCTTTTACATAAATTCCCACATGGTAACCATTTGGCCCTCGTCCTGTTTTAAAGAAGACCAAATCCCCTGTTTGAATTTCAGATTTTGAAATGAATTTCCCATGCTTCGCTTGCTCAACGGTCATGCGTGGCAATTTCACATTAAAACGATCTAAAAAGGTTTTTTGGACAAAACCCGAACAATCAATTCCTTGGCGTGATTGTCCCCCTAAACGATAAGGCGTTCCCGCCCATTCTCGTTGTTGTTCACTGAGCAACGTGATGGTCATGATAGGATCATTAAGCTCTCCCACATAGCGGATATTTTGCTCTGACGATGTTTTCGGTGCACTAGAACATGCACTGAAAAATATCGCTAACATCATGATAAAAAAAGATTTAATCAATGCTGGCATTTTTCCCTCAATAATAAAAGGAAAGCTATCTATGATAATCATAGATAGCTTAATGTGGTTTTCGTATCAGTGAAAAGCTTAGCTTTTAGGCTTCGTTTTTTCGACTCGAGTACGTAATTTCTGACCTGGTTTAAAGGAAACAACTCGACGGGCAGAAACGGGAACACACTCACCTGTTTTAGGATTTCGTCCCGGACGAGAAGATTTATCACGTAACTCAAAATTACCAAATCCAGATAATTTCACATCTTCGCCTGCTTCTAATGCAACTCGAATTTCTTCAAAAAAGTTTTCAACTAATTCTTTTGCATCACGTTTATTCAAATTTAATTTTTCAATTAAATTCTCCGCGAGTTCTACTTTGGTCAGTGTCATAATTTAATCTCTCAAATAGGCATTAAAACGTTGTTTTAATTCAGACAATACAACAGAAACCACAGAGTTGATATCATCTTCTTCAAGGGTTTTTTCATTATCTTGAATAATTAGGCTTATCGCCAAGCTTTTATGATTTTCAGCGACACCGTTACCTTGATAGACGTCAAATAAATTTACTTGGGTAAGTTTATTCCCTGCCACTTCTCGACAGGTATCAATAATATCACTGGCGGCAATATTATCTGCCACTACCACGGCTAAATCTCGACGGTTTGCTGGGAAACGGGAAATTTCTTTTGCTTGAACGATATGACGATTTGCAATCGCATTCCACAGAATCTCAAATACTACGGCTTTACCATTTAAACCAAGCTGTTGTGCAACTCTTGGATGAATCGTGCCAATAAAGCCAATTTCTTCACCATTTAACACAATGGCAGCAGATTGTCCTGGATGTAATGCTGGATATGATTTTGCTACAAATTTAACCAAATTACCAGTGCCCGTTAAAGATAAAATGCTTTCTAAGTCACCTTTTAGGTCAAAGAAGTCCACATTTTCCGATTTTCCTGTCCAATGTTCTGCTTTTTTGCTTCCCGTGATCACCGCACCAATCACAAATTCTTGACGTACGCCAAATTCTGCTTGAGCATCTGGCACAAAACGCAAGCCTGTTTCAAATAAACGAACACGGGTTTGTTGACGATTTTGGTTGTATTGCACAGCCCCTAATAACCCACTTAACAGCGATAAACGCATAGCTGACATTTCGACTGAAATTGGGTTAGGGAGGACAAGTGCGGTTTGTTGTGGGTGTAATAGCCCCTGCACTTTAGGATCAACAAAGCTATATGTAATGGCTTCTTGATAATCCGCATCTACTAAAGCGGTTTTAATTCGAGCTAAATCTAAATCCGCCTCTTTATGCTCACGCATACGTAAATGAGCTAACGGTGCATGATTTGGAATGCTGTTATAACCATAAATACGGGCGACTTCTTCAATTAAGTCTTCCTCAATTTCAATATCAAAACGCCAGCTTGCTGAGGTTACATGCCACACGTCATCGGCATAACTGACTTGTAAACCAAGGCGAGTTAAAATATCCGTCACGGTGTCTGTTTCAATGTGATGACCTAATAAAGCATCGAGTTTTTCACGACGTAAACTCACTTGATTCAGTTTAGGCAAAAAGGCATCGCTTGCCACTTCACAAATTTCACCCACTTCACCGCCACAGATGTCGACTAACAAGGCGGTAGCTCTTTCCATGGCTTGATGTTGTAATTCAAAGTCCACACCACGTTCAAAACGGTGTGAAGAATCGGTATGTAAGCCGTATTGTCTAGCACGACCTGCAATCGCTAAAGGGGCAAAGAACGCTGCTTCTAAAATGACATTTTGGGTTTCGCTATTTACACCGCTTGCTTGTCCACCAAAAATCCCTGCCATGGCTAATGGACCATTTTGGTCTGCGATTAACAAGGTATTTTCTTTTAATTTTGCTGTAGAACCATCTAAAAGGACTAATTCTTCGCCTGCTTTTGCCATACGAACCTGCACAGGTTGTGCCACTTTATCAGCATCAAAAGCATGCATAGGTTGACCAAGCTCAAGCAAAATATAGTTTGTAACATCCACAACAGGATCAATAGAACGAATACCGCAACGACGTAATTTTTCTTGTAACCACATTGGCGATGGGGCTTTGACATTGACATTTTTCACCACACGCAATAAATAACGTGGGCAAGCTTCTGGTGCCTGTAATTCAATCGCCACTTTCTCTGCAATCGTGGTTTTTACGGCATCAAAGTGCGGTGCATTTACAGAAAGTTTATTCACGACACCAATTTCACGAGCAATCCCCGCAATACTTAAACAGTCTGCACGATTTGGGGTTAAGCTAATTTCAACGGCATTATCATCTAATTTCAAATAATCACGTAAAGACGTGCCAACGGGGGCATCTTGAGGTAACTCAATAATTCCGTTTGATTCAACATCAATCCCTAATTCACTGAATGAACAAAGCATACCCTCAGATGGTTGACCTCGTAATTTTGTTTTTTTGATTTTGAAATCACCAGGCAACACGGCACCTTCGGTTGCACAAGCCACTTTTAGACCTTGACGGCAATTAGGTGCCCCGCACACGATATCTAATAAGCGATCACCGCCAACATTCACTTTAGTGACACGCAATTTATCAGCATCTGGGTGTTGAGCACATTCCACAACTTCACCCACAACCACGCCAGTGAAATCGCCAGCTACTTTCTCGACACCATCAACTTCTAAGCCTAACATCGTGATTTGATCACATAATTGCTCGGTGCTAATGGCTGGATTCACCCATTCACGCACCCATAATTCACTGAATTTCATTTATATACTCTCTTATTTTAAAATTCTGAATGATAACCCTTTGAACACGGTTTCATTAAATTGTATTTCTAATTGATAAGTTCCAATAGGATCGCTTTTTGAAAATTGCCAGCATTGTGTAATCACATCACTTTGCAATGCACTTTTTGGTACATTGAAGAGGATTAAATGCTCTTTATTATCTGGGCTAGATTGAATTTCCGCCCCTTCGGCATGCATTTTCATGGCTGCAGGCACTTTAAAAAACTCGGCTAAAAGATTCTGCTCTTTTTTTTCTACATTGCTAATAAAAATGCATAAGTTACGCTTTTTAGAACGAGATAATGCATTACCCTCAATGAGCTTTGGTTCTTTATTTGAAGTATCAAACACCCTTAATACGGCAATAGGTGGCTGTTGTTGAGCTTGTTGCTGTTCTGAGTTAACAGGCGTTTGTGTTTTTGCAAAGGTCATTGATGAAATCAATGCCAAACTGACAGCCATGATTTTTTTCATACCGATTTCCTATTTGAATTGTTTTAAGAAACGTAGATCATTTTCAAAGAATGAACGTAAATCTGTGACGTTGTAGCGTAACATGGTTAAACGCTCTACCCCCATACCCACAGCAAAACCTGAGTATTCGTTTGGATCAATGCCTACATTGCGAAGCACGTTAGGGTGTACCATACCACAACCTAACACTTCTAACCATTTACCGTTTTTGCCCATCACATCCACTTCTGCTGAAGGCTCTGTGAATGGGAAATAAGACGGACGGAAACGCACCTGTAAATCTTCTTCAAAAAAGGCACGTAAGAAATCATGTAATAAGCCTTTTAATTCGGTGAAGTTCGCTTTTTTATCCACATACAATAATTCGATTTGGTGGAACATCGGAGTATGCGTTTGGTCGTAGTCATTACGATACACACGACCTGGTGCCATAATACGAATAGGCGGTTGCATTTTTTCCATGGTACGGATTTGCACGCCTGAGGTTTGTGTACGCAACAATAATTCTGGATTAAACCAGAATGTATCGTGATCTGCACGGGCGGGGTGATGTTTAGGAATGTTTAATGCATCAAAATTATAATAGTCGCTTTCCACTTCTGGGCCACTTTCCACAGAAAAACCTAGCTCAGAGAAGAATTTTGTGACTCGCTCAATGGTCATCGTCACAGGGTGCAAACCGCCTGTTTCGACTTTACGGCCAGGTAAGCTCACATCAATTTTTTCTTTTGCAAGTTGTGCATCTAATTCTGCCGTTTCAAGCTGTGCTTTCTTTTCATTTAACGCATTTTGTGCAAGTTGTTTTGCCTCATTAATTTTTTGACCCACGGCAGGACGTTCTTCTGGTGAAACATCACGTAATCCTTGCATTAATGCCGTAAATGGGCCTTTTTTACCAAAATATTCCACACGAATCGCATCTAATGCTTTGCCATCTTCTGCACCAGCAATGGCATCTAATGCCTGTTTGGTAATTTGTTCTAGGTTTTGCATGCCTTCCTCTAAGTTCAATTATGCTGTGAAAAATACCGTTAATAATAATACTAACGGTCTAGAAAATCACGTTTTTATTGGTGTTTTTTGTGTTTTAACGCACTCTTTTGCGTTAAATAAAAAGGGACGTTAATCTGTCGCAACAGATTCATCTGATTCTCTCAAGAATTTAACGAAATCTATTCGTTCAAAAAATTGACCGCACTTGGGTAAGGATTGAATATCAAATGGCTGCCCTTGATATTCAAATTGTAAACGATAAGCATGTAAATAAGTGCGGTCTGTTTCTGGGGAATTTCCACCATACAACGCATCCCCTAAAATGGGGCTACCTAAACTTTTCATGGCGACCCGTAATTGATGGGTTTTCCCTGTTTGGGGTTTTAAAATAAATAAGCGTAAATTTGGCTCACAATGAAGAGAACGAAATCGGGTGATCGCAGGCTTATTCTTTGTTGGGCAAAGTTTCCACGCACCACGACGTGCTTTTTCCATATCCCCCACAATTAAGCCTTGCTTTTTCTTCGGTTTATGTTGCGATAAAGCAAGGTAAGTTTTTTGGATACGATGTTCGGCAAACAATTGGGAAAGGTTACGAGCGGCAGACTGGTTCAAAGCTAAAATGAGTAATCCCGAGGTGATTTTATCTAAGCGATGAACAAGCCAAACCTGCGGGACATTCAACTGGTTAGCGACTAATGTGGTGAATCCGACTTCTGCACTGTCTTTATGGACGCTGATGCCGCAAGGTTTATCAATCACAATAAAATCAGAATGTTGATAGATGAGGTGAAATGATTGCATGTGTTTCTCAAAATAAATAACTGATTGATGATTATAACATAACGCTTATACCACACTATGCCATTTTCGCTATAATGAGCCCTTCACAATAAGGAAACGACATGAAAGCATTAACATTTTATCTTATTCGTCATGGCAAAACAGAATGGAATGAACAAGGCTTGTTGCAAGGCCATGGGGATTCGCCGTTAACTCAAGCGGGCATTGAGGGGGCAAAACGTACCGCATATGCACTTTCTGATGTGCATTTTATCGCCGCCTATGCCAGTGGACTATCTCGAGCAATAGAAACAGCCAACACGATTTTACAGCACAAAAGTACGCCTCTGATTTGTCATACTGGCTTAAATGAATTGGCTTTTGGTTCATGGGAAGGACAATCTTTCCAACAATTGGCTTTGCTACCCGAATATGCACAAATGAAGCACGATCCTGCTCAATATCATGCATTAAGCAATCAAGGGGAAACCTATGAACAACTGGCAAAACGTGCAATGGGCGTGATTGATGAGATCATTCAAACCTATTCCGAAGGAAATATCTTAATTGTTTCTCATGGGCATACTTTACGTATGCTTTTGGCGTTATTTCAGGGAGGCACATGGCAAACGCAT
This sequence comes from Pasteurella pantherarum, assembly GCF_049670885.1. Lineage (GTDB taxonomy): Bacteria > Pseudomonadota > Gammaproteobacteria > Enterobacterales > Pasteurellaceae > Pasteurella. Next base: position 886,533 of record NZ_CP187173.1, read on the forward strand.
CGAGAAAATACGTCTAGTTTAGCCAACACCTCTATTAGCGTGGTGCGTTATCAACAAACACTAGAAGGACAAGGAACATTCCTATTGGAAAAAATCAATGACGTGAGCCACTTAACCCGTTAAAACGCCTAAAATCAAGCCATGCGAAAAAGAATTCGCCATGAAACATAACTCGGAAAAGTGGATAAGAAACATGAAAAAGATTGCATGTTTTTAGGGAGTAAAGTATTCTTTACTTGCAAATAATTAAGATTAGTGGTAGTCATTCGCTCTTTATGACAATGAAACCTTTAGAATTGCTGACTCACGTCCTTTTGTCAGCTTTTTAATCAGTGAGAGAATGAGGGAATTATGATGAAAAATACAGTATTAACCCCAATAAAAACGCGCAAGTTATCGCCAAAACAATATTTAGCAGAAGTTAAGCGAAATAGCGTATCAAACAATATCGATCACGTGACATTTATTCCGCCAAAACTAGGTTCAAAAGGTTATGGCTCATTTCAGGTCACTTATAAAATGCCGGTATTGGTGTCTCGATGAAAGATGAACAGCAAAACCTTCCTGATGTGATGAATCAAGAAGGCATGATGAAAGAGTTTATCCAACTTCAACAGCAAGAATTACTGCTGAAGAAGGAAGAACTGACCATTCGTCGAGAAGAAATTCAAGCAAATGAAAGATTAGCCAAAATCTCGATTGAAGCGAAACAGCAAACTGATTTAAAACACGGTGATATTTTTACGATTTTACAAAAAGGCAAATTATGGCTCACGGCGTTGATCGCCCTTTTTGTGTTGATCATTGTTATTTATGCCATGTATTCAGGTAACACTAATTTTGCCTTGGAAGTACTTAAAATCGGCGGGGCGTTAATGGCGGGTTATTTTGCAGGATTTGGTCGAGGCAAAGCGGTGGTTTTAGAACAACAACAAAAACAAAATCAAGACGATTAATCACAAATCCAGCCAAGGCGAGTTACCTTCTAGCGTTGCACCGCCTTAATCATACCGAAATAATACAGGGCTGAGCTCAATAGGCAATTGAACTCAGCCCTTTTCATATGACTGGAATACTGGCTGTATCCCTGTCATCACAGATATTTTCGTTAAAGCTGTTGTAGAAATTCACCCACAGTATGGAAAGATCCAAACACTAACACCACATCTTCTTGATTGGTGTTTTCAAATGCCCGTTTCACTCCAGCCAGCACCGAATCGGCACTTTCCCCCTGAAGTGGAACAGATAAGGCTTCGGCAATTTGTTGCAACGTCACAAGGAGTGTCTGCCCTGTTTGACCTCGGTAGCCTGTTAAGCTGACACAATGCCACTCATCAATCACGGGTAATAAGGGTGAAATCACCCCTTGAGCATCTTTATCTTTTAAAATGCCACACACCGCCACAATTTTCCCCGAAATATGTGACTTAAGTGCGGTCAGTTTTTCCGCTAAATAGGTGGCAGCATGGGGATTATGTCCCACATCAATGATCACTTGTGGACAGTCGGCAAGGGGTTTTCCCCACTGCATTGCTAACCGACTTAATTCCGCTTGTTGTAAGGTTTGAAAACGCCCCGTTAGTGCCACTTCCTGTAATGACTGGCGAATCACTGGCTCAGAAACCTCAAAGGGTAATTGCTCAAGGGTGGCTAAAGCTGTCGCCGCATTGGCTAATGGAATTTGACAAAAAGGTAAATTTTTTAACCGCACTTTTTGACCGAACCAATCCCACCCTGTTTCATGCACCACAAAATGCCAATCTTGATCACGGCAAGAGGTTTGACAGTGAAGCGATTGAGCATGTTGCAATAATCGCTGTGGAATATGAGGTTCACCAATAATGGCAGGTTTATTTACACGGAAAATCCCCGCTTTTTCAAAGCCAATTTGCTCACGATCTGAGCCTAAAAAGTCCACGTGATCAATATCAATGCTGGTAATCACCGCCACATCACTGTCTACGATATTGGTTGCATCTAAACGCCCACCTAAACCAACTTCTAAAATCACCACATCCAGTTTTGCTTGTTTGAACAAATGCAACGCCGAAAGAGTGCTGAATTCAAAATAGGTTAAGGAGTCCGTTTTATGTTGCTCAATAAAGGCAAAAGAGGCGGTATGCATTTCATCAGGCAATTCTTGATTTTGAATCCGTACCCGTTCGTTATAACGAATTAAATGGGGGGAAGAATAAACCCCAACCCGATAACCCGCATTTAATAAAACCGTTTCCAATAAACGACAAGTGGTGCCTTTACCATTGGTGCCCCCCACAGTAATCACAAAAGGAGCGGGGGTGAATAAATCCAGTGCTTGTGCAACAGATTTTATTCTGTCTAAGCCCAAATCAATGGCTTTGAAGTGGCTGTTTTCCAAATAAGAAAGCCACTTTGCAAGAGGCGAAGTGGCTGTTAATAACATGTTTGAATTATTCATGACGAGCTTGTGTGTCTGTAACAAATTCTGGTTCAACAAAAGGAGAAGGCTGTTGAGTGAGTTTACTTAATACGCTCGCTAACGTGTTACGCATGTCGCCACGTTTTACGATCATATCAATTGCCCCTTTTTCTAATAAAAACTCGCTACGTTGGAAACCTTCTGGTAATTTTTCACGTACGGTTTGCTCAATCACACGTGGGCCTGCAAAACCAATTAGGGCTTTCGGTTCTGCAATATTAATGTCGCCTAGCATTGCAAAGCTGGCTGAAACGCCCCCTAAGGTTGGGTCCGTTAAAACGGAAATAAATGGCACGCCTTTTTCACGCATTTTCGCTAACACGGCACTGGTTTTTGCCATTTGCATTAAGGAGAATAAGGCTTCTTGCATACGGGCACCACCACTGGCAGAAAAACACACAAAAGGACAATTTTCTTGCATTGCTTTTTCTGCGGCTTGTACAAATTTCGCCCCCACCACAGAGCCCATTGAGCCGCCCATAAAGCTAAAGTTAGAGGCAGCTGCCACAATCGGCATATTGTATAACGTGCCAAACATTGAAACTAACGCATCTTTTTCACCTGTTTCTTTTTGTGCGGCAGAAAGACGATCTTTATATTTTTTTAAATCTCTGAATTTTAAGATATCTTTAGGTTCAAGATCGGCAGATAATTCTTGCGTACTGTCTTTGTCTAATAAAGCTAAAAGGCGTTCTCTCGCATCAATACGCATATGATGTCCACATTTTGGGCAGACTTCTAAATGACGTTTTAATTCATCACGATATAACACTTGTTCACAAGATGTACATTTCGTCCAAACGCCTTCTGGTACGTTAGACTTACGAGAACCTGTTGAAGAAGTATTTTTACTAAAAATTCGATCAATCCAGCTCATGTTAATCCTTTTTTATTAACGAGAAAATTCGGTGTATTACACCATAATTCAAGGCAATATGCTAGCGATAAAGCACTGACCAGCTTAGCCCAAGTTAGCCTAATTCATTTTCCAAAAACAACGGACCTAAAGAATGTTGAGGTAAATGATATTGTTCAGGATAAAGCACATTCACCAAATAAAGCCCGTCTGGTTTTGCGGTAGGTGCTGCCAACTTGCGATCTTTTTGTGCCAATAACCAACCTAGCCATTCTACGGGCTGATGCCCTGCCCCCACTTCAATCAAGCTCCCCACAATATTCCGCACCATATGATGCACAAAAGCATTGGCTTGAATATCCACAATAATATATTGCCCACGACGCACGACATTTAAATGATGCACACAACGAAATGGCGTATGTGATTGGCATTGTGCCGCACGAAAAGAGGAAAAATCATGCTCCCCTAGCAAGGCTTGCCCGGCTTGATGCATTAATTGGTGATCTAAATCCAAATGACAATGGGTGATCCCTTCAGGCAAGATTGCTGAACGTAATTTATGACAATATAAAAGATAGCGATAGCGGCGAGCTGTCGCACTAAAACGAGCATGGAAATCCTCATCGACCACCTTTGCCCAACTGACGGAAATATCATCGGGCAAATTTGCATTCACCCCAAAGCTCCACGCTTTTTCAGGGCGATTGGCATGGGTTTCAAAATGAATCACCTGCCCTGTTGCATGGACACCTGAATCGGTACGACCTGCACAAAAAACCTGACAAGGCTCATTCGCCACAAAAGAAATGGCGTTTTCTAATGTTTCTTGGACACTCGCCACCTTTTCCTGACGTTGCCAACCAAAATACCCTTTTCCGTTATATTGGATACCCAATGCAATTTTCATGCTTTCCTTATTTTTTTCATAGACTGTGTAAAACGCCTTATTATAGAGGAGATTTCCGCTAGCGATAAGCAGAAAAATCAGGCACAATTTTGCTTTTGTGAGAAAATGCCATCAAAGTGCGGTCTATTTTAAAAAAGTATTTATAGGAAAAGCGATAAATGAAAGTGGGTTTAGTGTTAGAGGGCGGTGCTATGCGGGGGATGTTTACCGCAGGCGTGTTAGATGTGTTTTTACAAGAAAATTTGCATATTGATGGCATTGTGGCAGTTTCAGCAGGCGTATTATTCGGGGTGAATTTCCCGTCTAAACAGCCAGGACGGGTCTTGCGTTACAATAAAAAATATCTCCACGATAAGCGTTATATGGGCTGGCATAGCCTCTTAACAACAGGCAATATTGTCAACAAAGCGTTTGCCTTTTATGAATTACCCTTTACCTTAGATCCTTTCGATTTGAACACCTTTCGTGCTTCTCATATTGATTTTTATGCCACATTAACCAATGTTCAAACAGGAGAAGCTGAATATTTCAAACTGGACGATGTATTGCAAGAAATGGAAATTTTGCGAGCCACTTCTGCCATGCCGTTTGTGTCAAAAATGGTTGACATTAATGGGCAATACTATCTTGATGGTGGCATTGCAGAAAGCATTCCATTGAAAAAATGCCAAGAATTGGGTTATGACAAAATTATTGTGATCTTAACGCGTCCCTTAGCCTATCGCAAAACCCCTACGCCGCCTTGGATTTTCAACACCTTTTACCGCCAATACCCGAAATTAGTGGAAAAACTGAGTCTGCGTTATCAAAATTACAATGATCGGGTAGAAGAAATCATTAAACTGAGTGAAAACAACGAAATTTTTGTGATTCGCCCTTCTCAATCTTTACCCATCAAACGTCTTGAAAAGGATCTAAACAAAGTCCAAGCCATGTATGATTTAGGGGTGGCAGATGCCCAACGAGAAATACATAAATTACGGCAGTTTTTAGCCAGTTAAGAGTCTTTCTTGACCTTTTGATTGAAAAAGTGCGGTGATTTTTTAGAAGGTTTTGTTGTTGGCAACGGAAAGGGGTGCCACCTTTTTGTGAGTGCCTAACAGAGTAAGCGTTATATGAAAGAAGATGTGTTCGCTCAAATATTACTCATGAAATAGGTGTTTTTAATAACACATCAGACCAGTATACTTTTAATTTCCACATAGAATGTGCAGCCTCTCGTTTCAACTTGATAAAGGATGATTATGTTGATTCAAACTTAACTATTCGCTTTTCTATTCCCTATCACCTTTATTGTGCAATAACGGTGGTCTATAACCTATTCAGGTCTATAACCTATTCAGGTCAACAACGCATTTATTTCTCATGTTATGTCAGCCTCATGTCTGATCACGGGTAATTTTAGCTATACGCTTTTGTACGACGTTTTGTACATAGATAGCGAAAATGAGAAACAGAACACAATAATCACACAATGATGTAACCCATATGAAAAGTATTGCTAATTCAACATGAGACTTTTTTACTGATTTTTATCCTCGATTTGCCGATGACATAAAACATAAAGATGATGTATACCTTACCGCTAAAATCAAAAGCTCCGAGCTACTTATTGTATGTCTTTTTTACCACTTTTTTCTGTATTGGTATTGTAGGCTATTTACAAAAAAATCTGCCTTTCGTTGATGCGTTATATAACACCATTAAATTAGTCACCTTAAATGGTGAAGAACATGTTGATAATTGGCAGTTAGAATTGGCACGTTTTGCTTTGCCTTTATTTACCGTTGTCGCCATCGTAAAACTCTTTTTACAAACGATTGGCTTACAAGTCACCTATTTAACCTTACGTTTATTTCCAGCAAAAACCATTGTGTTTGGCACAACGGCTACAGCGGTGGAAGTCAGTATTCGGGCATCGCATTTAGGTAAACGCTTATTTATCGACATCTCTCCTCATGGCATTACTTACCAAGAGGAATTGCCAGCAAAACACTATAAGTTATTACGTTTACCTGAACTGTCGCATCAGCAATTAACCAATTTGCCCTTTCATGCGGCACAGCATATTTATTTTATTGGCTTGCAAGATGAGGTGAATTTAGCCCTCGCAAAATCCATTATTCCATTATTGGAAAAAAGCCCACGCAAACCACCCCATCTTTTTATTAATATTACGGGGCAATTAATGCAACGTATGGCAAATAATGAACCCTTATTTCATGAGTATCGGAAGAAGCATGGGGAATTAACATGGATCAATAGCGTACACCAACTCGCACGCACCATTTTGCAACAACGTCCGCCTTTAAATACCTCCTCTCTACAACATGAAGGACCATTGCATATTGGCTTGTTAGGGTTTACCTCGCTCACCCGTCAATTGATTTTATCTATTATGCGAAACGGGGCTTATCTCAATATTCATCAGCTACATATCAGTATTCTCAGCCAAAATGAGGAAAGTTATGTTCAATTTATTCAAAAACATCCCATTTTGAGTGCCCAACAGCCGCATTCGCCTTTATTTGGCACAGCAAAATTTCCTATTAGTTTACAACACCATGTATGCAGTATTCCGCATATTTCCCCACAATTGTTATTGGATATTATCAATCAAAAAGGCCATTTTCAGCATATTTATATTCATGATGAAAGTGATTACTTGATGTTAGAAATGGGTCATAAAACTCGCCAAATTTTAACCGCACTTGAGCTACCTTTTGCGATGACCACTTGTCTTGGTGGACGTGATATTGCTTATATTGATGCATTAAATCAGAAAATAAAACCCAACTTACCAGACAATCAAGACGTGTTTTATTTTTCAATAATGGATCACTATACCGATTTTGCTAACAAACAAGGTTATGACATTTTGCCCTTGATTATTCATACGGCTTACCATGCGATGCAATCACCCGACTTACCCGCCATTAAGTCGCCAGACTTTGCTCCCCGTTTCGCACAAGCCTTTTTGGAAAGCATTGAGCCCGCACAAAAGCATTGGCGAGAATCACTCCAAGAAAATTTCCGCCACTCTAGTCGTTGTGCGGCCGATCACTTGTTTATTAAATTAAAAGAATTGGGGTTTGAATTACGTTATCAACCTGCCCGAGGTATGCAAAATACCTTGCATCTTGCACAATTGCATTGTGCTATCCACCAGCATCTTGAAGATCTTTTACAAGTTGAACACCAACGTTTTTACCAAGAGCGAGTCACCGATGGTTGGCTGTATGCGACTCAAAACGATGAAACACTGCAACTTCATTCTAGTTTAGTGGCTTTTGACCAGTTATCCGAACAAGCATTGTATAAAGATGAATGCTTAATTCGTTTAATTCCCTTTATTTTAGCCCAACCAAAGGTGCAAGCCTATTATCAACTGATTAAAGTGGATTAGCCTTTATCTGCTTTGTGCCACAGATTATCTTAAACATTCTTGAACATGGAAGTATCTATTTTTTAACAGGAAACTTTATGAGCCAATTGTTTATTAGTCATTCAAGCCTTGACAATGCACAATCCATCGCCTTGCGTGATTGGTTACGTGAACAAGGTTGGTCTTTATTTTTGGATTTAGATCCCGAACATGGTATTCAGGTTGGGGAAGAATGGCGTAAAAAACTGCGTGATGCCATTGAGGAATGTGAAGCCATGATTTTACTCATGTCTGAACATTGGCTTGCTTCTAAGTATTGTTTGGCAGAATATCACATGGCAGTCACATTAAATAAGCCCTTGTTTCCTTTGGTTATTCGCCCGTTAACACAACAACAAATTCCCCATGCGATTTTAGATAAATGGAATATTGGCTATTTAACCCTCGGCTATCCAACGGTAAAGCTGCATGTTCAATTACCTAATGGTGAGGCAAGTGTGGTGAACTTCAGCCAAACGGGTTTGGAAAGCTTAAAACGTGGGCTGACGTATTCTGGATTACATCCCGAATGCTTTCAATGGCCACCACTTTCGCAATATCATCGTCCACCTAATCCGTATAAAGGCTTAAAACCCTTAGAACAGGAAGATGCAGGAATTTTATTCGGCCGTGATGGGGCAATTAAATCTTTCATGGCAGAACTGCAGCGTTTACGAACCACAACTCAGACTCGTGTTATGATCATTCAAGGGGCGTCTGGTTCAGGGAAATCCTCTTTTTTACGTGCAGGGATTTTGCCTCGCTTAATTCGTCACCCGCAGCATTTTACTGTTTTACCCATTGTTCGCCCCCATGATGCGGTGTTATCTGGGGAAAAAGGGCTCATTGAAGCCTTAGCACAAGGGAGCGAGCACCTCAAACTAGGTTACAGCAAGGCACAACTGAGCCAACTGATTGAAAGCTTATATCAAGCAGATAACCCTGACTTCAACGCAGACGTGTTAACACAATTAGAACAGTTATTGGAAGCATTCATCCAAGCGAATCAACCACAAACCTTTTCGCATGCAACAGGTTCAAGGTCTTCGCCCACCTTGATTTTGCCTTTAGATCAAGCAGAAGAACTCTTTACTGAACAGCATGAACAAACCCAGGTTTTTTTGCAACTCATCGCCCAATTGATTTGCCGCCAAAAAGTCGATTTGCTCTTATTGGCAACCATTCGTACCGATGCCTATGCCGCTTTGCAAGCCTCGCCTGAATTAGAAGGCATTGAGCAGTATCCCTTCTCTTTGCCTCGCATTGCTAAAGGGGCATTCCAACAAATTATTGAAGGTCCCGCTAAACTCTTGGCTAACACCCAAAAACCACTTTGGGTGGATCCTATGTTAACGGATCGCTTATTAAAAGATTTAGAACAAGATGGAGGAAAAGATGCCTTACCATTATTAGCATTTACCCTTGAGCGGTTATATATTGATTATGCGGAAGACGGCAAATTAGAGTTGAAGGAATACCTTACCTTTCAAGATGAAAGCACACAGCAACATTCTGGGCTAGGTGGATTACGCGGGGCGGTGAATATAGCGATTGAAGAAGCGTTACGCAATGCACAAAAAGATCCCCGTATTCCACAAGATCACCAAGCGTGCATGGCATTATTACGCCGTGCTTTTATTCCCGCCTTAGCCAGTATTGATCTCAAAACCCATCGGCCGCACCGTAAAGTGGCCTATTATGATGATATTCCTGAAGATGTCCGCCCACTCATTGATTGCTTGGTGGAAAGCCGCTTACTGACTAAAGATTACCATGCCAGCCTCTCAATAACGCAAGATAAGCAACGCCTCCCTTGCTATAAACGAGGCATTACTATTGAATTAGCACATGAAAGTATTTTACGTCAGTGGCAGGTTTTATCTGAGTGGCTAAAAGAAGATATTGCCGATTTATCCCTGTTAGAAATGTTACAAGTCGAGAGTCTAGCTTGGTTAAACGCTGGAAACGATCCTGAATGGTTGAGATTGAGAGGCGGACGCTTACAAGATGCTGAACGTTTGCAACAAGGGAAATTTCATGCCTATATTACGGAAACCCAACAACAATACCTCAATGCCTGCCGTCAACGAGAAACTGATGAATTAAACAACGTTCGTGAGTTAGCCAACTCGCGTGCCCATGCCTTAAAACGTACAAAATTTGGGCTTGCCCTTTCCTCTTTTTTACTGAGCCTGTCTATTTTGGCATTGCTTTTTGCTTTTGATAAAAAACAAGAAGCCGAACAACAAACGAAAAATTATCAAACAGAATTAAAACGATCGAGGATTTTACTCAAGGAAATTGGGCAAGCCATTCAGTTTTTAAATTTTGATGTACGAGATGTCTTCGAACAATATGTTCCCACTACAAAACAAAGTGGTATTTATGCCCAAATCGAACAATTACGCCAACATTTAGAACAGTATGCTTGCCACAAAGAATTACGGCAATTACGTCAAATTGCCACATCTTATGTCAATCAAGGCAGTTATACTTGGCGATTAGGAGATTTTGAAGGGGCAAAACACTATTATCAACGGGCTTTTGATGATTTTAAACACTTACTCAATCAAAACCCCGATAATCCCAAAGCACAGCAAGATCTTAGTATTGCACATGAAAAACTGGGCAATATTGCTGAAGCACAACACAACCTTAAACTGGCATTGAAACATTATCAAGCGGCGTTTAACATTCGTCAGCACGTGGCGAAACAATATCCGCAAGATCCTTTATTTCAACATCATTTAAGTATTGCCTATAAAAAATTAGGAGATATTTATCATTTACGCCATCGCCCTCAATTAGCCTTAAAGCATTACCAAGCCGCACTAAAAATTGATCAAATGCTCGTTAATGACAAAGAGGTGAACGATAACAATTGGCGTGAGTTAAGCATGTCTTACCATAAGCTTGGTCAATTAATGTTCTCCCAGTCTCGCTATAACAAAGCCTTTGAATACTATCAAATCGCATTTGAATTGACTCAACAACGATTAGCACAAGATCCTGCTAACCAAAAAACCTTACAAGATGTCAGCATTTCTTATGAACATCTCGGTGATGTCAAACAAGCACAGCAAGATTTTCGTCAAGCTCAGGCTTATTACCAAAAAGCTATTGATATTGAACAACAACAAGCAAAACAAGATCCACACAATAGCCGTTTACAACGAAATTTAGCGGTTGCTTATGAAAAAATTGCCGATGTCATTGAAAAACAACATCAGCCTCTTCAAGCAGAGGAATATTACCAAGCCGCCTTCAATATTTTTCAAAAATTAGCGGATGCCTCTCCCAATAACCGCCAAGCCCAGCTCAATTTAGGGATTGCTTATGACAAATTAGGCAATCTTGCCCTCAGCCAAGCACAATTTATCCGTGCACAACATGATTATCAGCACGCCTTTCAGATTTTTGATAGTTTAGTCAAACAAAGCCCTAAAAATAAACGAATGCAACGTTTATTAAGTATGGCACACCATAAATTAGGCAATCTTGCTCAAGCACAAAAAGAGTTTGACACGGCAGAAAAACACTATAAAAGCAGTTTTCACATTCGTTATACGCACTATCTGAAACGCACAGATAATCCGCAAGCACAACAGGATTTAGCCATTTCTTATGAATCTTTAGGAGATATTGCTCATTCAAAACATTATTACACACAAGCCAATTATTACTACCAACAAGCATTGCATTTTTCAGAAGCCTTGTTAATTCAACAACCAGAAAATCAATCTTTGTTTGAAAAGACTATATTATTGCATCAAAAATTAGAGCAAATTTACCAACATTTAAAAGATGATAAACGGATGAAAGAACACCACGAAACCTACATCAAACTTCGGGCTTCTTCCGAGCATTTTTATCCCAAGCCCCCAGAACCGCCCTTACCGCAAGCGGATAAATGAAAAAAAAGCCCAAAACACACCGCACTTTTCAGTATGAGGTGTGTTTTTAACCTAGGTAAAACATTATATACGGTGGGATATCCTCAAAAAGAAAAACCCTTCCATGTTGCCATAGAAGGGTTCGCAAATGCGTTATCTGATTTTACAATCCATTAAACACGTTTGAAGTCGATGTGAACTAATTTTGGTTTGAATGGGTGACGTTGCATAGCTTGTGCTTTAACTGCCACTTCTTTCCCTTCAATCACTAATGTGATCACATCTGTGTAGAATGCATCATGCACTTGTGCATTGTTTAAATCATCGTGGTTTAAGATGATTGAAACAGGTGCTTCGCTACCACCGTAAACGATAGCAGGGATTTGACCATTATGACGCAGGCGGCGGCTCGCACCCTTACCTTGCGCTTGACGAACTTCAGCATTAAATTTAAACATTTTTGCTCTATCTCATAGTAAAAAGTGAAAAAGACAAAAATCGCAGGCGACCCAGCGATTTTCCATAAATTTGCTCAAAGCCTAACTTTGAGAGGCTGAATTATAGTGAATTTATTGGCATAAAGCAAATGCTTATCAAGAATTAATCTGACTTTTTATTAGGTGTTTTCATGAAAAAAGAGGTAGAATGACGCCATCTTTTTTATCTATAAAATATCCTATTTATTGAGTGTATGTAATGGAACTATTAATTTCGTTTTTCTCTGATTATGGCTATTTTGCCGTTTTATTTGTCTTAATTCTTTGTGGCTTTGGCTTACCTATTCCAGAAGATATTACGTTAGTATCTGGTGGGGTCATTGCAGGCTTATACCCTGATGATATTAATGTACACACCATGCTTGCCGTGAGCATGTTTGGGGTTTTAGCGGGTGATTCTTGTATGTATTGGCTTGGTCGCATTTACGGAGCGAAAATCCTACGCTTCCGCTTTATGCGTAAATTAATTACGGTAAACCGATTAAGGCTCGTCAGAGATAAATTTGAACAATATGGTAACCGAGTGTTATTTACTGCACGTTTCTTACCAGGTTTAAGAGCCGTGATTTATATGGTATCAGGGGTTACTCGCCGAGTGAGTTTTACTCGCTTTGTCATTATTGATTTTTTTGCTGCTATTATTTCTGTGCCAATTTGGGTTTACTTGGGCTACTTTGGTGCTCAAAATCTTGATTGGCTACATGAGCAAATTAAAAAAGGTCAAGTTGTGATTTACATCCTTGTCATTGCACTTGCCATCTTCCTATTTTGGAAATGGCGTCAAAACAAAAAAGCCAAGGCAGAACTTAAATAAAAGTGCGGTATAAAAGAAAGCGTTTTGTTAAAAACAAAACGCTTTTTTCTTATGAAGGGTCAATCAACGAATGCCGTTTTCATGTAAGTTAAACGATCTAGATTATTAATATAACGCCCTAATTCTTGCTCTTCTGGTTTATGAAGATAAGGAATCTCACCTAATAGTGGTGCATCAATTTTCTCGCTTAAGACCGAAATCATTTCAGAATAATGTCCTAAACAAGGATTAATCCGATTTGCAATCCAACCTAACAAAGGGAGACCACGCTGCAAAATCGCTTCCATGGTTAGCAAGGCGTGATTAATACACCCTTCTTTAATCCCCACCACTAAAATAACCGGCATTTTTTGTTCTTGCACCCAATCCGCAAAACAATGATGCTTATTTATCGGTGTCAGCCAACCACAAGATCCTTCAACTAAAACGGATTGATATTTAGCATTTAAACGAGATAAATCCGTGTTTAATTTCTCAATCCGAATACGTGTTCCTTCATCGGTAAAAAGTGGCATCGTGCATTTGAACGTGTAGCTATTGATATCTTGATAGCTCAAGATTTCATTGCTTGAATTCATGAGTGTTAACACATCTGAATTATCTTCTGAATCATAATCGCTAACCGGTGCATGAAGACATTCTTTATCGGAATAAATGCCTTCTTCACGAGCAAAAGCCAAGGGTTTATAACCGACAATTTGTATCCCTTTATTTTGTAAGGCCTGTATAATCGCTCGGCTTGCCACCGTTTTACCGACATTCGTATCCGTACCTGTAACAAAAAAACTGCTCATCTTGTCATCTCCCATAAATGATCATTTTGGCATTCTAAAGGAATTGAATTTTTCAAGTTTTGAGCTAACACAAGTTTTTATGCAATTACTTCCTTTGAGTTATGCACGAATGAAATGACCTAACAAACTGCCATCATAGATGCCCTGTTTAATCGCAGAGGTCGCAATCACGGGACTATTCCACTCATATTTCCCCGTAATCACTTCTACTTTGGCATAAACATCGGTTAAATGCTGTTTTAATTGTGTGTTTAAACGCGTTAAGAAAAGATCTTTTGCCCCTAAATAACTGGCACTTAACATCACTTTTTCTGAGCCAAAAATATTGACTAAATTCATTAAAATATAAGCAAGACTGTCTGCTACATGGAACAGAATCTGTTGTGCATTTTCCTCACCAACATTAGCTTTTTCACATAAAAAATCAATTTTTTCTGTGCTATGTAAGGATTCTGTTTCAGGATAAAAATGATGAATCAACGGGTAAATGGCTTTATGCGTAATTTGATTTTTTAATTGATAACGCTCAATATCCGCCAGATCGGGGGAAATGAGTTCCTGTAACGCATTATGTTTTGGCACAATCATACGATTGATACTGCTTCGGGTTTGATAACGATTAGATAACACTTCGCCTTTTAATAACACGCTAAAATTCACGCCATTATCTAATTGCACAAACAACACATTATCACAATTGATCACGCTACCTAAGGCAGACTCTGCCAATAACCAAGTTTGAAAATATTCTGTGATTAAAATTGGGGTTTTAAAGTGAGGGGCGAAAAGGGCTTGTAAATCAATATTTAATTCTGTTTCACCTAATTTTAACAAGTGTCTTTTTTCTCGATCTAACACGCCTCCTACAGCAATAGAAAAGGTAATCAAATGATTAAGTTCTTGTTTGGTATCTTGTAAAAAGGATTGTAAATATTGGGTAAGAACGGGCTCTAATTGCGTCAATTCTTTTGCCGTTAAGGGGTAAGCAACTTGTTTAATTGTACAGCCATCAAGCTCGCTTAAGATAATTTCAAAACGATTTTCAACTAAGGTGGCACATAATGATTGCCAATAAAAAGGAGATACACACAAGCCAATCGCTGGGCGTCCTCGGCTTTCCGTATTTTGCACAGCACGCTCAACAATCAATTTTTCGTTAATTAATTCTCGGGTCAACGCCGTAATGGTTGCGGGAGCTAAAGAAGAAATTTTAGAAAGATCAATACGGGAAATTTCCTCAAACTGTTCAACCAACTGATAAATTTTACCTAATTGTTTTAAACGTAATGGCAACTTATCTTCTTTTCTAATTTTTGGCATAAGACTAAACCTCAAAGAGTTATTTTCTACAACTATTTTTTCTATTTTTATTCTTTTTTTCAAAAAATAGAAAACACTGACATCTCATTCACTTTGAACCGTTAAAAACGCCAGAAATGAAACCTTCACTTATACCAGTTATGATTATAAAAACAAGTTTTTTAATTCAAATATGCGGACTTCTTCACAAAAACAAAATTTTTAATACGTTTTGTTTATTGGCTTAACTTGATGTAAACTATATCCGTTTATTTATTCACAAAAATTTGTTGAAAATTGAGGTTTTTATATGACTAAAGTGGCATCTATTGTTGATGTATTGCAAGGCAACATTGCCATCGGTGAGAAAGTAACCGTACGAGGTTGGATTCGCACTCGCCGAGATTCAAAAGCAGGTCTTTCTTTCCTAGCGATTTATGACGGTTCTTGTTTCGATCCAATCCAAGCGATTGTGAATAATGATATTGAAAATTACGAATCTGATGTTTTACGTTTAACCACAGGCTGCTCCGTGGTAGTCACGGGTACCATTGTGGAATCCCCTGCTGAAGGTCAAGCTGTTGAGTTACAAGCAGAAACAGTAGAGGTTGCAGGTTGGGTTGAAGATCCAGAAACCTACCCAATGGCAGCCAAACGCCACTCTATTGAATATTTACGTGAAGTGGCACATTTACGCCCTCGCACAAACATTATCGGTGCGGTTGCTCGTGTGCGTCATTGTTTAGCACAAGCCATTCATCGTTTCTTCCATGAACAAGGTTTCTATTGGGTTGCAACTCCGTTAATCACCGCATCGGATACAGAAGGGGCGGGCGAAATGTTCCGTGTATCGACCCTTGATTTAGAAAATCTGCCTCGTGATGAAAAAGGTGCGGTAGATTTTTCACAAGATTTCTTTGGTAAAGAAGCCTTCTTAACGGTATCAGGTCAGTTAAACGGCGAAACTTATGCTTGTGCGTTGAGCAAAATCTATACCTTTGGTCCGACTTTCCGTGCGGAAAACTCAAATACCACCCGTCACCTTGCAGAATTTTGGATGATTGAACCAGAAGTGGCATTTGCTACCCTTGCTGATAATGCAAAATTAGCTGAAGATATGTTGAAATATGTGTTCCGTGCGGTGTTAGCTGAACGCAAAGATGACTTAAAATTCTTCGAAAAACACGTGGATAAAGACGTGATTACCCGTTTAGAAAACTTCATCAACTCCGACTTTGCACAAATTGATTACACTGATGCTATCGATGTATTGCTCAAATCAGGCAAAAAATTCGAATTCCCAGTATCTTGGGGAATTGATTTATCTTCTGAACATGAACGCTATCTTGCGGAAGAACACTTTAAATCCCCAGTGGTGGTAAAAAACTATCCGAAAGACATTAAAGCGTTCTATATGCGTTTAAATGACGACGGCAAAACCGTGGCGGCGATGGACGTTCTTGCCCCTGGCATTGGTGAAATCATCGGGGGTTCTCAACGTGAAGAACGTTTAGACGTTTTAGACAAACGTATGCTCGAAATGGGCTTAAACCCTGAAGATTATTGGTGGTATCGTGATTTACGTCGTTATGGTACAGTGCCTCATTCTGGTTTCGGTTTAGGATTTGAGCGTTTAATCGTGTATGTAACAGGTGTACAAAACATTCGTGATGTGATCCCATTCCCACGTGCACCACGTAACGCAAACTTCTAATTGCACATAATCATATTCCCCTTAAGTCATTAAGGGGAATTTTTTTAGGCAAGTTTATGATTAAGATATTCCGTAAAAAATCTGTTTTTCATTTGCTTGGCATGATCTTTTTATGTGGGTGTCTTATCTTTCTTCTTCGCCTGTTTCCTGCCCCACCTTTAAAACAGCATTTCCCCTATTCCACGGCGGTGTATGATGAAAAACAAACATTGTTACGTTTAACGACAGCCAAAGATGAGAAATACCGCTTATGGGTACCACTTGACCAACTTTCTCCCAAATTGATTGATGCGGTCTTATTTCAAGAAGACGAATGGTTTTATTGGCATTTCGGTGTCAACCCCTATGGGCTATTACGGGGAGCTTGGCAAACCTATGTGTTAGGCAATTCGCCACAAGGTGGGTCAACCATTACCATGCAATTGGCACGTATTTTATGGGATATTGATAGCCGTGGTGTGTTCGGTAAACTTGAACAAATTTTGCGAGCCTTCCAACTGGAACTGCGTTACTCAAAAAAAGACATTTTAGAAGCCTATTTTAACTTTGCCCCTTATGGCAGAAATATTGAAGGAGCAGGCACTGCAAGCCTCATTTATTTTAACAAAGCCAATCAGCAAATTAATTTAGCAGAAGCCATGACCCTTGCGATTTTGCCTAAAAATCCAAATCGTTATATTCGTCATGCCAATGAAAAACTTAACCCTGTCCTTTTTCAGGCTCGTAATCAACTTTACCAACGCTGGCTGATACAGCACCCAGAGGATCAAAAATGGCAAGCGGATTTTCGGCTTAACTATGGTTTGCGGCCATTAGAAAAATTGCCGTTTTTTGCACCGCACTTTGTTGATCAGCTGTTGTTGCAGTATCCTGAACTGCACCAAATTCATAGCACACTCAATTTAACGCAACAACGTTTGATTGAACGTGTCACCGCCCGTTATCTTACTCAACAAAGCACAAAAGGCGTTCAAAATGCGGCAGTGTTGCTAGTGGATAATCGTAATATGGCGGTCAAAGCACTGGTGGGATCGGGTAATTACTTTAATGATAACATTTCAGGGCAAATTAACGGGACAGCCGTTGCCCGTTCTTATGGTTCCATACTTAAACCCTTTGTCTATACTTTAGCCTTTGATCAAGGCTTAGCCCATGGCAGAACCGTATTAAAAGATTTACCGACCGCATTTGGTGATTATCAACCAGAAAATTACGAAGGCAATTTTCTAGGCCCCGTCAGTGTTACCCAAGCCTTGTTACAAAGTCGAAATATTCCCGCTATTGATATGGCAAAACAGCTTTCCCCCGATCTTTATGATGTACTACAACAAGCCGCCATTAATTTGCCGAAAGACAAAAAACATTACGGTTTATCGTTAGTATTAGGTGGGGCAGAAATCAGTATGCAACAGCTGGCTACGCTTTATGCAAGTCTTGCAAATCAAGGGCAATGGCAACCGCTACGTTGGTTAAACCAACAAGCACCACAGACAAGTAAAACCTTATTTAGTGCGGAAAGTGTGGCGATGATGCAGGACATTTTACGCCAAAACAGGCGTCCTGATGTGCATAATAAAGCCATTAAAACTCGCCTGCCTTTATATTGGAAAACGGGCACGTCCAACGGTTTGAGAGATGCATGGACAGCAGGATATTTCGGGCATTACACCCTCATTGTGTGGTTTGGCAATTTTAATAATCAAAATAACCCACATTTTGTCGGTCGCACCCTTGCCACGCCATTATTTCTTCAGCTAGCTGATGCATTAATTGCCATGGAACCGCAAATGCAAGATCCCAATAACACAGAAGGGTTGAATATCAAAGAGGTGTTGGTGTGTGCAGCAGATGGACAGTTACCTAATCAATATTGTCCGCATCAAGTCAAAACATTATTCATACCGGGTAAATCCCCTATTAAAGTCAGCCAACTCTATCGGGCATTTCAGGTGATCAAAGACACTGATATGCTCGCTTGTCAGCCTTATCACGACACAGAAACCACAGAAAAAATTTACGAAATCTGGTCCAGTGATTTTCAACAATTATTTGCTCAAGCAGGCATCATAAAACGTTCGCCCTTAACCAACCCAGCTTGTCCTTATGAACAACACACACAGGCACTACAAGCCTTATATGAAAATAACCCCCGTATTACTTCGCCGATGACACAGCGTGATTATTACCTCAAATCCCAATCGGCTCAAAACGGCATTGCCTTGTCTGCCATTGCGGCGGGGGATGTTCACTCCTTGTTTTGGTTTATCAACCATGCGTTTGTGGGTGAAAGTTTGCCCACAAAACCTTTCATTTGGCAACCGACCGCCTCGGGGCAATATCAAATTTCCGTGGTGGATGATCAAGGCAGAAGTGCCAGTGTGTCAATCACTGTGCAGCCTCAACATTTTTAAAAAAGACCGTGGGTTTATACGGTCTTTACTCATTGGGGATTCCAAAACTTTTCAAAAATAGACCGCACTTTGTAACCCCATGATAAACAGCATAGCGTTAAAAAACAGATTAAAAATGATCTAGTCCATATTGGTACAAGGCATTTTTTTTATAGCCATACAACTCAGACACAATAGCAGCCGCTTTTTTCAAAGGAAGCTCTTGGCTCATTAATTTAAGGGCCTTCACAGCTTGTGGGCTAATTTCCTTTTCTTCTTGTTTCGGGCTACCCTCAATAATCAGTACCATTTCACCTTTAGTACGATTAGGATCTTCTTGTAACCAAGTGCGTAAATTCGCCACCGAATCGCCCCGAATGGTTTCCCATGTTTTGGTCATTTCACGAGCCAATACTATGTAGCGTTCTGCCCCAAGCACCTGTTCTACATCCGCTAACGTATCCAAAATACGGTGCGTTGATTCGTAGAAAATCAAAGTTCGTTCTTCTTCCGCCAAGTGTTGTAACTTATCGCATCTTGCTTTACTTTTAGCTGGCAAAAAACCTTCAAAACAAAAACGGTCTGAAGCAATACCCGATGCACAAAGGGCGGTAATGGCTGCACAAGCCCCCGGAATTGGTACAACCTGAATGCCCGCTTGACGACATTGACGCACAAGATGAAAACCAGGATCGTTAATTAAAGGGGTACCAGCATCAGAAATTAAGGCAATATGATTGCCTTGCTGCAATTTTTCCACTAACAAATGGGCTTTTTGTTGTTCATTATGATCATGTAAAGCAAAAAACGGTTTTTTAATGCCATAATGAGCCAACAATAAACCACTATGACGGGTATCTTCGGCGGCAATTAAATCCACGTCTTGCAAAACCGTTAAGGCACGCTGTGTAATATCTTGTAAATTCCCAATTGGCGTGGCGACAATATATAAAATTCCTGATAAATTATTCATTTGATACTTCTTTTATTTGCTTTTAGTAGGTGAGATAAGTAAGATCGTTAGCTATTGTTGTTAACAAACGGAGTAATTATGACTATTCTATTACAACACTTTCATTTTAAAAATCGATTAATGCCTTTTTTATTCACTCTTTTACTGGCAGGCTGTACCAACAGTTTTTTTGGCGGCGGATTAACCAGTCTATTAAAAGAGGATGCGAATGCCAGTTCTGATTTTTATATGAACAAAGTTTACCAAATGCAAGATCAACAAGATCAGCAAACCTATAAACTTTTAGCCGCTCGTGTTTTACTCACCGAAAATAAAGTCCCTCATGCTGAAGCATTACTTGCTGAACTCAAAGAGCTAAACGAAGAACAATTGCTCGATAAGGCGATTATTGAAGCCAATATTTCTGTACTGAAACAAAAAAACACGGTGGCAGAACGTCAATTGCAAAAAATCAATTTAAGCTTGTTAAGTAAATCCCAAATGGCACGTTACTACGATGTGGCAGCCCGTATTGCAGAAAATCGTTATGATGTGATCGAAGCCGTAAAAGCCCGTATTAAAATGGGGCAGCTACTCACCGATGTACAAAGAAAACAAGCCAATATTGACCGCACTTGGAGCTTATTACGCAATGCCAATCGTGGGGTCATCAATAATACAAATGCCAGTGGCAATGTTGAATTAGGCGGATGGTTAACGTTAACTCGTGCTTATAATGATAACTTAAATAATCCAACCCAATTAAGCCAAGCCATTCAACAATGGAAAACTGCTTATCCAACCCACTCTGCCGCTTACTTATTCCCAACAGAATTGCAAAGTTTGTTTAATTTCCAACAAACAAGCTTATCCCAAGTAGCGTTATTGTTGCCATTAAGTGGCAATGCACAACTTATCGGGAATACCGTTAAAACGGGTTTTGATGCGGTGAAAGATGACAGTGTGGCACAAGTTCAAGTCTTTGATACCATGAGTGCACCGATCGACACCGTATTTAATCAAGTTAAACAAGCGGGCATTAAAGCCGTGGTTGGTCCCTTATTAAAACAAAATGTGGACGGCGTGCTCAATAACAGTGGATTGGTGCAAGGATTAGATGTGTTGGCACTGAATTCCACCTCCAACGAAAGAGCCATTAGCCAGCTTTGCTACTATGGTTTATCGCCAGAAGATGAGGCAGAATCTGCCGCAAACAAAATGTGGAAAGATGGTGTGCGTAGCCCACTGGTGTTTGTTCCACAAAACGATTTAGGTCAACGCACCGCTTCTGCCTATAATGTTCGTTGGCAACAATTAGCCGCTACCGATGCCAATATCAAATTCTATAACCAAGCGGCAGACATCAGCTATGCATTGCAAGATAACACAAGTCCAAAGGCTGAAGCTGTTTATATTATTGCGATGAGCGATCAATTAGCTGAAATTAAAACCAACATTGACAATAGTGGACGTGCCATCAAATTATATACCAGTTCACGCAGTCACTCGGCAAATAATGGTCCTGAATACCATTTGTTAATGGAAGGCGTACAATTTAGTGATCTTCCGTTCTTTAAAGACACCACTTCAGCACAATACAAACGTATTGAATCCCTCACAAAAGGAGATTATTCCCTTATGCGTTTATATGCCATGGGAGCTGATGCATGGTTGCTCATTAATCACTTCAACGAATTACGTCAAGTCCCAGGCTATCATATTGATGGTTTAACCGGCAAACTCAGTGCGGGTTCAAATTGTAATATTGAGCGTGATATGACGTGGTTCCAATATCAAAATGGCGGCATTATTCCATTGAACTAAGATGTTCTCATTAAAACGTCAACAAGGGGCGAGATTTGAACAACAAGCTCGCCTCTTTTTAGAATCTCAAGGCATGCGTTTTATTGCTGCAAACCAGTCCTTTAAATGTGGCGAGCTTGATCTCATCATGCAAGATCAATCCACCCTTGTGTTTGTTGAAGTAAGACAACGTAAAAATGATGCCTTCGGTAGTGCTATTGAAAGTGTAGACTGGAAAAAACAACAAAAATGGATCGACGCCGCCTCTCTTTGGCTCGCCCAACAAAACCTCAGTTTAGAAGACACGGATTGCCGTTTCGATTTAGTTGCCTTTGGCAAAACAAGCCAAGACATTGAATGGATTCCCAATTTTCTTGATTAAAAATTATGTTAGAAAAATTAAAAGATTTATATACCGAAAGTATCCAAACTCAAATATCTGCCTCAAGCTTACTGCCTAATGCGATTGTACAAGCCGCACAAGCTATTGTGACGAGTTTGTTACAGGGCAACAAAATTATTGTATGTGGTAATGGACGCTCCTATATTAATGCACAGTTATTGGTCGCCAATTTATTAAATCGTTATGAACTGGCACGCCCAAGCTTTCCTTCCGTGCTACTCAGTCTAGACAGTGCCGTCAATTCTGCCATGATCTTAGATGAAAATAGCGATACCCTCTTCCAACGCCAATTTAATGCCATTGCACAAGAAGGCGATATTTTAGTGGCATTTTCTCCACTTCCTCAGCACGAAGAAATGGTGATTAATACGATTAACAGTGCAGTGAACAAAACCATCAAAGTCATCGTGTTTACAGGGGCAAATAATGATCATATTCAAGGCTTTTTAACAGAAAATGATCTAGAAATCGCCATTCCAGCCATGAAAGAAAGCCGAATTATTGAAGGTCATTGCTTTATTGTAAACACCCTTTGTGAGCTCATTGACCATACGCTATTTTCCCATCCATAACTTGACAACCTCATGGAATTCAACAACACTAGATGCAAAATCAGTGAAAGGAGAACAATATAATGCATATGAATAACATCAAAAAATTAGCCATGATTATCGGCAGTGCCATCCTCTTACAAGGTTGTGTTGCCGCAACCATTGCAGGCACAGCCGCCGTTGCGACCAAAGTCGCCACCGATCCTCGCAGTGTAGGAACACAAATTGATGATGAAACACTTGAGGAAAAAGTACGCTTTGCCATCAATAAAGATGCACAAGTGAAATCTGAAGCACGGATTAATATTGTGTCCTACACAGGACGTGTCCTCCTCATTGGTCAAGCACCGTCAAACAGTGTTTCAGATGTGGCTGAAAGCTTGGCAAAAGGCGTCGAAGGCGTCAGCAATGTTTATAATCAAATTCGTATCCAACCTAATCTCACCTTTGGTCAAATCGCCAAAGACAGCATTATTACCACGGAAGTGAAATCCAAAATGCTCTTAGATGCCCGTGTTAAAACCAGTGATGTGAAAGTCATTACTGAAAATGGCGAAGTTTTCCTAATCGGGAATTTAACCCAAAGCCAAGCCGATGCGGCCGCCGATTTAGCACGTAATATTTCAGGGGTGAAAAAAGTGATTAAGGTAGTGCAATACCTCAATTAACGCCTCTTTTTTACGCACTTATTTGAATGGAAGTGCGGTCGTTTTTAAAAAAATTTCCAAATTATTTAAAAAAGGCAGAATCTACGAATTCTGCCTTATTTTCGCCAAATCTTCTTTCAAATTATCGCTTTCCTTACGCCCTCTTCGCCCGATTTACGCATATGATCCACCCTATTTTGAGGATAAGCTTATTATTGGTGATTAAGCGTCCTTTTTAAGCAAAGACGTTTGATGGTATTTCATTTTTCACAAAATAGGCTAATGTTAAATAAATACCGAAAACCTATCAACATGATGTAGAAGCCAATTGAAGTGGAACAAGTTGGGTAAGAAATAATAGAATGGGGATAAAGAGAAAATCCATAGGGAAAGAGAAAAAAACAAACCCTCGATAGATTAAAACCGAGGGTTTATTAACAGCTTGGGAAAACGAAATTGTATCCCAAGTTATGTTGACTTTAATGGATTAAAGTGCAGATTTTGCTTTTTCAACTAACGCAGCAAAAGCCACTTTGTCGAATACTGCAATATCAGCCAAGATCTTACGATCGATTTCAACAGATGCTTTTTTCAAGCCGTTGATGAATTTGCTGTAAGATAAACCATTTTGACGAGCAGCCGCATTGATACGAGCAATCCATAATTGACGGAATTGACGTTTACGTTGACGGCGGTCACGATATGCATATTGACCAGCTTTAATTACTGCTTGGAACGCAACACGATAAACACGTGAACGAGCACCATAATAACCTTTAGCAGCCTTAAGAACTTTCTTATGGCGTGCTCTTGCAATAACACCACGTTTTACACGAGCCATTATTTAATCTCCTATTGTCTATTGAATCTAAAATATCACTAAATCGTACGAATTGTACTTAAAACGCGGTTTATGCGTATGGTAAGCACGCTACGACTAAAACTTGGTCAGCTTTCGCTACCATGGATTTATGACGTAAATGACGTTTACGCTTAGTTGTCTTTTTAGTCAAAATGTGACGTAAGTGAGATTGTTTACGTTTGAAACCACCAGAAGCTGTTTTCTTGAAACGCTTCGCAGCACCACGTACTGTTTTAATTTTAGGCATTGTTACATAACTCCGCATTGTTTAAGTGAATACTGGATAATTAGGCGAACAAAGTGCGGTCAAAATGTAAAAGATTTTCACCGCACTTTCTTACTTGATCTTTGCACTAATTATTTCTTTTTTGGGGCAAGCACCATAACCGCTTGACGGCCTTCGAGTTTTCCAGGTGCAGATTCTACAACTGAAATCTCTGCTAGATCGTTTTTAACACGCTCTAACACCTCTAAGCCAATGTCTTGGTGAGCCATTTCACGTCCACGGAAGCGAACAGTGATTTTGGCTTTATCCCCATCTTCTAAAAAGCGAATCAGGCTGCGTAGTTTTACCTGATAGTCGCCTTCGTCTGTACCTGGACGGAATTTAATTTCCTTCACCTGTACAACTTTTTGCTTCTTCTTCTGCTCTTTTGCCGCTTTACCTTTTTCATAAAGGAATTTACCGTAATTCATAATGCGACACACTGGCGGCTCTGCATTTGGACTAATCTCAACAAGGTCTAACTCAGCCTGCTCAGCCATTTCTAACGCTTGTTGAATTGAGACAATACCCGCTTGTTCGCCATCTTGGTCAATCAAACGAACTTCTTTCACTCGAATTTCATCATTAATGCGATTCGGACGATTAGCAACTGGTGCTTTTTTTACGGTTTTAATAATCTTATTCCTCTATTGGTTTACATAACATCATCTACTTAGCAGAAGAAGACGATTCGGTGCTCTAACATGAGCAAAACGGGCTGAATTTTACTTGATTTTGTGTGTTTATGCAATAACTAATCTGTTATTTTATTATTAAAATCATACTGATTGCCTTTACCGATAAGGTTTTGGCGTCATGCATGGATCTTGAGATAGGTTTAAGTAGGCTTGTGTGGGTTATCACAACATAAAAATACAATGCGGTTATGAAAACTAACCGCACTGAATCATTTAAGGGATGTTAACATCATTCTTTTCTTAATTTTTCATTTTGAGAATGGAGTTCATGATATTTGTTCGCCGTCGCCTTGAGGGACTTAATCACGTTGTTTTCCAAAGAAACCAAATGATTATTTATTATATTCACAGCCTGTTTTCTGCGATTTACCATATCGTTTCTTAGTGTAGTAGGCATTTCTTTTGTTAGATATGGGATTGATTCTTGTGTTAATGTCGCCAACGTCTTGAACGCTTCACTCCCTTTCGTTTTAATCTCGTCAAAAGCAGGATCGTTAAATTGCAAATTCGTCAATTCATCCGCCACGTCATTCAGTTTCTTAGCCACATCTTCATAGGCTTGAACAATCTCTTTATAGGATGATGAACTGATATCCTGCGGATTTAGTGTTAAAGACTTCATTTTTAGCCCTAATGAACTCATTGAGTGAGCAGAATCATTCGCTCTCTTTCGCCACTCTTGATATTTGTCATAATCCATTTTAGCACTATCATAGAGTGCTTTAGCTTGCTGTTCTGCTGCAATTTGCTCAGGTGATGGTCCCTTAGGCTCACAAGCAAGTAATACACTTAGACTTAACACTAATGTTGCTAATTTGATTATCAATTTCATATTTCACCTCGATGTATAATGATTAAAAAAAATGAGACTAAATGACTTTAGTCTCATTGAATGATGATATTAAACTTCCCCAAATAATTTCAATTCACGGGCATACACTTGTTTTTTGAGCATGTCAGTGAATTCTTCAATGGTGAAGGTACCAAGATCTGCCCCTTTGCGGGTACGTACCGCCACTTTGCCGGCTTCGATTTCTTTATCTCCACACACAAGCATATATGGCACCCGACGTAAGGTATGTTCACGGATTTTGAAACCAATTTTTTCGTTACGTAAATCGGATTTCACACGCAACCCTGCATCAGATAAAGTTTTCACCACCTTTTGCACATATTCCGATTGTGAATCGGTGATATTCATAACAATGGCTTGTGTTGGAGCTAACCATGACGGGAAGAAACCAGCATATTCTTCTGTAATAATCCCGATGAAACGCTCAATAGAGCCTAAAATTGCACGGTGAATCATCACAGGTGTGCGACGGTCATTATCTTCTGCCACATAAGACGCATTTAAGCGACCCGGTAAGGCAAAGTCTAATTGAATAGTGCCACACTGCCATTCACGGTCTAGACAGTCACGCAAGGCAAATTCAATTTTCGGCCCATAGAATGCCCCTTCGCCTTCTTGAATTTCGTATTCTAACCCGTTGTGGCGTAAGGCATTGGCTAAGCCTTCTTCTGCACGGTCCCACATTTCATCTGCACCAATACGTTTTTCTGGACGCGTGGAAAGCTTGACTTGAATATTTTGGAAGCCGAAGGTGCTGTAAATGTCATACACCATTTTGATACAGGACGTCACTTCACTTTCAATTTGGTCTTCCGTACAGAAAATATGAGCGTCATCTTGAGTAAAGCCACGTACACGCATTAAACCGTGTAAGGAACCTGATGGCTCGTTACGGTGGCATGAGCCAAATTCTGCCATACGAATTGGTAAATCACGGTAGGATTTCAAGCCTTGATTGAAAATTTGTACATGACCTGGGCAGTTCATCGGTTTGATGGCATATTCACGGTTTTCAGATTGGGTGGTGAACATTAAATCGCCGTAGTTTTGCCAGTGTCCTGTTTTTTCCCACAACACACGATCCATCATGAATGGACCTTTCACTTCTTGATAATCATATTCTTTTAATTTGGTACGAACGAAGGTTTCCAGTTCACGGAAAATTGTCCAACCATCATTGTGCCAAAACACCATGCCCGGTGCTTCTTCTTGCATATGATATAAATCTAAAGCTTTACCAATTTTACGGTGGTCACGTTTTGCGGCTTCTTCTAAACGGGTCAAATATTCTGCCAGTTGTTTTTTGTCTGCCCAAGCAGTGCCATAGATACGTTGTAACATTTTATTTTTGCTATCACCACGCCAGTATGCTCCTGCCACTTTCATTAATTTAAAGTGGTGGCAAAAACGCATATTCGGCACGTGTGGACCACGACACATATCAATATATTCTTGGTGATGATAAAGTGCTGGCGTATCGCAACGGTCAATATTTTCATCTAAAATCGCCATTTTGTATGGCTCGCCACGGGCTTCAAAGGTATCACGAGCTTCTTGCCAGCTCACCACTTTTTTCACCACATCATAATTGGTTTTCGCAAGCTCAAGCATGCGTTTTTCAAGTGCATCTAAATCCTCTTGGGTTAAAGAGCGGTCTAAATCCACATCATAATAAAAACCGTTGTCGATGGTTGGACCAATTGCCATTTTAACTTGAGGAAACAATTGTTTAATGGCATGACCTAATAAGTGTGCACAAGAATGGCGAATAATTTCTAATCCATCTTCATCTTTTGCCGTAATAATTTCGAGTTTGCTATCTTCAACAATAACATCGCAAGCGTCTTTACGCTCACCATTAACACGTCCAGCAATACAAGCCTTCGCAAGACCTGCACCAATGCTCGCTGCTACATCCATCACAGAAACGGGTTGTTCAAACTGACGCTGTGAACCGTCAGGCAAAGTAATAATTGGCATAAGTTTTCCTTTACAGTGGTAACCCATACGAGAGGTTACTTGTTTTCGCTAAAATTTCTCAAAAATAAACCGCACTTTAGGCTCATTCCTACTCTGAATAAGGCAAAAGTGCGGTGAAAAATTCTATCATATTTGATTGCACTTTGCGATTTTGATTTCACACTTCTCTCTAGGCGTAGTTACCCATGTTTTTCATAAAAGAGAAGTGAAGTCAGCCCTTTTTAGTACCAATTGTTATAAATTACAACGGCAAGTTCTTTGGTTTATGGCATAATTTTGCTTAGTATACGCCAAATATTTTTTGCTTACAGAAAGGAGACTCTATGAAATTCACCACCAAGCTCTCATTAATTGCAACAGGCTTATTGATTGTCAATACCGCTCAAGCGAGCAATAAAACCTTTATCAACTGTGTTAGCCGTGCCCCAAGTAGTTTCAGTCCTGCACTGGTCATGGAAGGCATTTCTTATAACGCAAGCTCCCAACAAGTTTATAACCGTTTAGTAGAGTTTAAACGTGGCTCCACAGATCTTGAACCTGCCTTGGCAGAAAGCTGGCAAATTAGCGATGATGGATTAACCTATACGTTCCATTTACGCAAAGGCGTCAAGTTCCACACCACCAAAGACTATAAGCCAAGCCGTGAATTTAATGCCGATGATGTGATTTTTTCTTTCCATCGCCAGTTAGATAAAAACCACCCTTATCATGCAGTATCAAAAGGAACGTACCCTTATTTCAATGCGATGAAATTCCCGAAATTATTAAAAGCAGTAGAAAAAGTGGACGATCACACCGTTAAAATCACCTTAACGAAACCAGACGCCACTTTTTTAGCTAGCTTAGGCATGGATTTCATTTCCATTTATTCCGCCGAATACGCAGATAAAATGCGACAAGCTGGTACACCAGAAAAAGTGGACACCACCCCAATCGGGACAGGGCCTTTTATCTTCGCAGGTTATCAACTTGAACAAAAAATTCGTTTCTTAGCCAATCCAGATTATTGGAAACCGAAAGCAGAAATTGATCGTCTTATCTTTGATATTGTGCCTGATGCCAGCACACGTTATGCAAAATTACAAGCCGGCACTTGCGATATGATGGATTTTCCGAATACGGCGGATTTAGCCAAAATGAAAAAAGATCCTAAAATTCAGTTAATGTCGAAAGAAGGGCTAAACATTGCTTATATTGCTTTCAATACCGAAAAGGCACCCTTTGACAATGTGAAAGTGCGTCAAGCTTTAAACTATGCCACAGATAAACAAGCGATTATTGATGTGGTTTATCAAGGGGCGGGCGTGATTGCCAAAAACGTATTACCGCCAACGATTTGGAGTTATAACGATGAAGTCAAAGACTATCCGTTTGATCCTGAAAAAGCGAAGCAATTATTGGCAGAAGCGGGTTATCCAAATGGTTTTGAAACCGAAATTTGGGTGCAGCCTGTGGTACGTGCCTCCAATCCAAACCCTCGCCGTATGGCTGAAATCTTACAACGTGATTGGGAAAAAGTTGGCGTAAAAACGAAACTCGTTAGCTATGAATGGGGTGATTATATTAAACGGACGAAAGCTGGTGAGTTGACAGCTGGCACCTATGGTTGGTCTGGTGATAATGGTGATCCTGATAACTTCTTTTCACCGTTATTAGGCAGTGAAAACATTGGTAACAGCAATTATGCCCGTTGGAGCAATCCTGAGTTTGATGCATTGTTAAGCAAAGCCATCAGCTTATCTGATCAAGCAGAACGTGCAGCACTATACAAAAAAGCCCAAGTCATTGCCAAAGAGCAAGCACCTTGGATTACCATTGCTCACTCCATTTCCAATACCCCATTGAGTTTACGTGTGAAAGACTATAAACAAAGCCCATTTGGTTATAGCTACTTCTACGGCACCAAGTTAGCAGACTAACCACATATCACAAAAAAATACCGCACTTTATTTTCAAAAGTGCGGTATTTTTTAACTCTTTTCTCAGGCAATGGGCTAATCTTACTCTTTTTCATTTTCATGTGAAGTGGAAACAATCAAGATTTCTGCTGATAGAGGGAAATAGGATGACAATTGCCTTGTTTATATATAATAAAAGTGAGTATTTTACTCACTTATTATTTCTATATGTTATTTAAACAATAATTTGATTGTTTATTGAGCGATATTAATACATGTTTTGATCGTTACTCTCTGGTAAAAGAAATACAATATTTGTAAACGAAATGATAAAGCCCAAAATACCAAAAGGAATAAGAATAAATAACGCAAGATAAATATCTTTATAAGAAACAAGTAAGCATAAATAAACCAATAAGGTATGAGTGATTAAGATGACATAGATATTTTCTTGAGTATACTTTCTCCAACAGCATAATAGTGCAGTTAAAAATGCAGCCCCCCCTTCAACGCCTGACACCCAAAGACTAAAATCTTGAAATAAAAGAAACTGAATAACAATGGGAAGAATAAAAGCAACGCTAGGGAATCCAAAAATCACCCTAAAGTAAGGATAGTTATAGTTCATTCTTCTGACCTACCTAATTGTCTATTTTATTTACATAATAACAGCCTATATAATAAAACTATTTTTAACATTTAGATAGATCAATATTCATCATCCAATAACAAAAATTGGGTATTTTCCCCCACTTTCTGCCTATTTTTATTGATTTTTTAGCTTAAAATTTACTCAATTAAGTCATTTACGATATGTGCGTTGACAACCATACATATTAATGTTGAGAAAATTTTTATCTGCAAGAGGAATAACGCCAAGACAAGTAAAAACGAATCTATATAAGGAAAATCCGTACCTATTTTGCAGGTATTGCTTATTTTCGCCAAGACAAAACGGGGGTGAAAATAAGCAAAATTTCCATGTTAATTTTAGTGTTTTTGATACAAAAAATAGATTGATTCAACGAGGATAAATAATCTGTTTCTTAAAACACTGGTCTAACCAGTTATTTACTTTTTATTTACAAATAAGAAAATATTTTTTAACATTAAAAAGCCTTAACAAAAATGCAGAAATTTTGATTTCTATCACAGTATTTTTGTGTCAATCTTTTTACACTAAAACTCACTGTCATCAATTATTGGAGGCGTTATGTGGAAACATATTTCTCAAGTATTAGCAGATCAATTTGGTGCTTATTATTTTATTAAGCATAAAGAACCCATCCATAGCGGTGAAATGAATGATGCTTGGATGATTGATGATGGTGTCCAGCCTGTCTTCGTTAAGATCAACGATAAAAAATGCCGTTCTATGTTCCGTGCGGAAGCCGATCAACTCTCATTATTAGCGAAAACCAACACCATAAAGGTTCCCGCTGTTTATGGCGTCGGTTGCTCTGCTACTGAAAGTTTTCTTCTCCTTGAAGGTCTCAATTTGGATAAAAATAACAAGCCAGAACACATGGGCATTTTCGGTGAACAATTAGCACGTTTACACCAAATTCAAGGATCTGAGAATTATGGCTTGGATTTCGATACATGGCTAGGACCTGAATATCAACCGAATGAATGGAAAGCAAACTGGGCAAGCTTCTTCAGTGAGCAACGTATTGGCTGGCAGCTACAACTTTGTAAAGAAAAAGATGTCGATTTTGGCGATATTGATCAAATTGTCACTCAAGTGGCAACCTTATTGGCTAAACATAAGCCAAAACCCTCTTTGTTACACGGCAATTTATGGATAGAAAACTGTGCGACCGCCAATAACCAAATTGTAACTTACGATCCTGCCTGTTATTGGGGAGATCGAGAGTGCGATTTAGCCTTTACAGAGTTATTTGAACCTTTCCCAGCACAATTCTATGAAAATTATGACCGCACTTTTCCTCTTGATGAAGGATATGTAGAGAGAAAACCGATTTATCAATTGTATTATTTACTCAATTTCAGTCATCGTTTCCATCAACATTATGTGGAATTAACCAAAATGTTTATTGAAAAAATATTGATGCTTTAACTCAATTTAGACAAAAAAGCTTATTATGATCTGCTCCCCAAAAGTTGAACTAAACATTCAATTGATTAAGGTGCAGATTTTTTATGACCTGATATCACTCCCCAAACTCGCCCGACAATGAAAGCCCAATATCCCAAAATGCCACAGTACCCAAAACCAAAGAAGAACGTTTACGTTATCGAATAAAAAAGGACTCAGCCCTGTATAGTACAGAACTCAGTCCTTAAATTAGCCTGACTGTTGCAGTCAGATCATGAAAAGCTTTTTTACGATGCTTATGCTTTACTTATTTTCTGTAAAGTGGCGCAGGACCTGTTGTACCCGCTCCACCGTTTGTGCCTGTATCAAGCTGTTTTAATACCGTGCCTGATGCCGTAATTTCTACACGACGGTTAGGACGTAAACAATCTTTTAATTCTCTTCCCATTGGGAATTCATCACAGGCTTTGACTTGTTGTGCTTTACCATAACCCACTGCATGAATATTGGCATTCACGCCTTGTTCAATTAAACGTGCTTTAACACGGTTTGCACGACGTTGTGAAAGGTCTAAATTATATTTAGCTGACCCTAAACGATCTGTAAAGCCTGCCACTTTCACGTCTTTTGCACCAGAAGATTTCAACTGTGCGGCTACACTGTCAACCACTTCTTTCCCTTTAACAGTGAGGACATCTTTATCGAAATCAAACAAGAAGTCACCACTTAAGCTAAATGATGAATTGCCATTACAACCATTTGGATACCAGAAGAAGTTTTGTGCATTCATATTTTTGTCAAATAAGATTTTATATTGACAAATTTTATGTACACCATTTTCACGATAGTTAAAGGCGTAATCCCATTCACGTACACCATATAAGCCTTCTGCAAAATGTGGACGACCTAATAGGTTATAAAGTTGGTCTTTATTCATACCACGTTCAACCATACGAACATTGTCCCAGTTTGGCCATGACCCAAATTGGCTTCCATCGTGGTTAAACACAGCATCATCGATTTTCGGCCAAACTAAATTATCAGATGTACCTTCATCTGTAACTTTGCTTAAATTACCGCACGCCGCAAGTGTTGTTGCCGCAATTGCTGTTAATAATAAACGTGATAATTTCATATGTTCTACCTTCGTTACCTTTGTTGTCGAAATTTGTCATTCCGAAGAATCACAAGCTACACTTTAAGAGATTATTCTCATCTTATTTTTATACTTATTTTGGCTCGTCACCAAAATAAGTTTGACATCAGACTCTTTAAAATCAGAAGTTATATAGTAAAGGTGATTGGATTCAAAGTAAATCGCTAAATTCTGGCTTTTATCAAATTTCTTCGATCATTTAGTCAAGTTATGTAAAGATTCTCAAGCTAAAGTAATTGATGATTATTTCTTCTTAACCAGCGTAATAAAACACCATCTGCACTTTCTTCTGCTTGTTTTCCAATTTTTTGAATCAACGATTTTTTAATTTGATATTTGACGGAAAGCACTTTTTTGTCTTTCATGGCGGCTAAAATTAAATCATCACTGGTGCAAATATCATCAATTAATCTCAGTGATAATGCCTGCTGACCAAACCAATGTTCACCTGTTGCCACTTCGTTAATATCCACCTGTGGACGGTGTTGTTCGACAAATTGTTTAAATAAGCCGTGGGTTTCTTCGAGTTCTTGTTGGAACTTTTGTTTCCCTTTTTCGGTATTTTCGCCTAAAACAGTCATGGTACGTTTATATTCCCCTGCGGTCATCACCTCCACATCCACATCATGTTTTTTCAATAAACGGTGAATATTCGGAATTTGAGCTACCACGCCCACAGAGCCTAAAATCGCAAAAGGTGCAGCCACAATTCTATCTGCCACACAAGCCATCATATAACCGCCACTTGCTGCGACTTTATCTACTGCCACGGTTAATTTAATCCCATGTGATTTCAAACGAGCCAACTGTGAAGCTGCTAAACCATAACCATGTACGACACCACCAGGGCTTTCTAAACGTAATAACACTTCGTCTTCA
Organism: Pasteurella pantherarum; assembly: GCF_049670885.1. GTDB lineage: Bacteria > Pseudomonadota > Gammaproteobacteria > Enterobacterales > Pasteurellaceae > Pasteurella. The sequence goes on from NZ_CP187173.1 coordinate 920,588, forward strand.
GGTTTTGCCACGCCAATAATGGCACTAATCTCTTCACGTAATCCATTAGTTTCTGAAGCAGCAATATCTCCTTTAAAATTTAAAACATACAGATGAGGCTGGCGTTCATCCACCTTTTCACCTTTTTTACGTTTTTCTTTTTCTCTTTTTAACTTTTCTTTATTGGCTTTCTTTTCTGCTTTTTCGATGTCTTTCAAGGCATCATCACTTAAATGAAAATCCCGTAGCTTTTGTGTGTTTTCTTTGTATTCATCGGAAAGATCCGTAATCACTAACTCGCCTTGTAGCTTATGTTTTTGTTGTTTCATGGCAAAAATCATCGCCACAATCCCTGCTATCACTAATAAAATGGTTAAGACTTCTAAAATAAATACACCATAGCCAACCGCAATTTCAGACCACATATCTGTTTTTTCCTCTATAAATCAAATAAAAGGCTATGATAACCGATCTAATTGAAAGTGCAATTTTACACGCTATTTTTCACTTTTCGTAAATAGTCTTTTTCTTATTGAACAATTTATTTCCACAAAATAATTCATATAATGACCCCTCTTTGACGACATATGGCAAGGATTTATTAATGAAAAATGTGCTTCTGTTAAAATCCAGCATTTCAGGTAGTGCTTCGCAAAGTAACCAACTTTCGGATTACTTTATCGCCAATTTCCCGTATGAACACCTCATTGAGCGTGATCTTACAAAAGAGGGAATGCCACATTTTGACAGCATTGCTGCTAATGCGTTACGAGGCGAAGCGAAATCCGCAGAAGAACAGGCGATTTTATCCCATTCCAATACCTTAATTGAGGAATTGAAAAAGAGTGATATCGTGGTCATTAATGCGCCAGTGTATAACTTTATGATCCCAACACAATTAAAAAGCTATTTTGATTATATTGCTCGTCCTCGTGTAACCTTCCAATATACTGAGGCGGGTCCTGAAGGCTTAATTAAAGGAAAAAAAGCCGTTGTCATTTTGACGAGTGGTGGATTTCATCAAGGCACAGAAAGGGATTTAGTGTCAGCTTATCTTAAGATCATGCTAGGTTTTATTGGTATCACTGATGTAACCTTTATTTATGCAGAAGGTTTAGGAACAGGTGCTGAGGCTGTAATAAAAGCACAAAACAAAGCAAAAGCAGAAATTGATCAATTTATTGCCTTTGCCCATACATAATAAATTCAACGACTCAAGGAAGATTCTTTCAGAATGGACATTCACGGATTGAGCGATCACGGACATAGGTTCACGGATTGAACAATCAAGGATGAATCATAAGGATCAACGTTCAAGGATTGAAGTACTAGGACGTAACAATGAAGGATTGACATTCAAGGATTATCGATCAAGGACGAGAATTCAAGGATGAGACTTTAAGGATAAATTATCGAGGACGAATTATCGTCCTCTTTCTTTATTGGCACTTTTCTATTTATCACCTTTTCTTTTTATTCTTTCTACACAATTTCCACTCTTTTTAAACATCACAAAAAAGTACGCTTTTCACTTGACAGAAAATAAATGAACTAGTTTAATAGTGCAAATTCAATTTTGCGAGAATGGAAGAATGCAAACAACATTTATCAACACCAAACATACCCCTGTTGCTTATCATAAAGATCTGACGCAAGTTTTTGCGACATTATGCCACCAGCAACCCAACTGCCTTTTACTTGAATCAGCAGAAATTAGCAGTAAAAACAGCTTAAAAAGCTTGTTGCTGATGAATGCCTCGGTCAAAATCACCTGTCATCAACAATCTGTTCGTTTTTCTGCGTTAAATCCGAATGGACGACCTGTATTGGCTGCAATTAAAGCTGCGTTACAAACACAAGTTCATCTATTAGAAGATCAGGCAGATCTTCTCGAAATTCAGTTTCCGACACTTAACCCAAATCTTGATGAAGACACAAAATTACAGGCACTCACCGTATTTGATGGGCTTCGCAGTCTCACTACCCTCTATCAACACAGCCCTACGCCGATTTTTTTAGGGGGGCTTTTTGCCTATGATTTAGTGGCGAATTTTATTCCAACTGAAAATATAACACTGCAAGATGATGGTTTAACTTGCCCCGATTATTGTTTCTATTTAGCCGAACAGCTTTTGGTGATCGATCATCAATTACAACAAGCTGAACTACAAAGTTTTTGTTTTAACCCTGATTCTCAACAGCAGGTATTCCAACATGCAGTGGCTATTTCAACAAAATTACAACAAATTGACCCGCACTTTGCGTTCTCACCAACGGAACCTGTCTCAAATGAAGTGAAAGTGAATTTAGACGATGATCACTTCAAAGCCATTATTCAGCAGTTAAAACAGCATATTTATCAAGGTGATGTGTTTCAAATTGTGCCATCACGCCGTTTTTCATTAGCCTGTCCGCACAGTTTAGCCGCTTATCGACAACTCAAGCACAATAATCCAAGCCCTTATATGTTTTTTATGCAAGATGAGGAATTTACCTTATTCGGTGCATCACCTGAAAGTGCATTAAAATATAGCCAACACACACGCCAACTGGAAATTTACCCCATTGCAGGCTCAAGACCTCGCGGTTTTGATGAAAAAGGCAATATCGATCCCGAACTGGATGCTCGCTTAGAATTGGAACTCCGCTTAGACAAAAAAGAGCTAGCAGAACATTTAATGCTGGTGGATTTAGCTCGCAATGACGTCGCACGGGTGTGTGAAAGTGGCACACGACAAGTGGCGGATTTAATGCAAGTGGATCGTTATTCTCACATTATGCATTTAGTTTCTCGTGTCGTCGGCACATTACGCCCAGAGCTTGATGCCTTACATGCCTATCAAGCCTGTATGAATATGGGCACGCTCACAGGGGCACCCAAAATTAAAGCCATGCAACTGATTTATCAATTTGAACAACAAAAACGACATAGCTACGGCGGTGCGGTGGGTTATCTCTCTTCAAATGGTGATCTTGATACGTGCATTGTGATTCGTTCTGCCTTTGTTCAACAAGGCATTGCTTATGTTCAAGCTGGTTGTGGTGAAGTGTTAGATTCCGATCCTCAATTGGAAGCAGATGAAACACGACACAAAGCGAAAGCGGTGATTCACGCCATTATTCAAACCAATCAACAAGCCGCTTCTATTGCACAGTAAAGAGGATATTCTATGGCACAGATTTTATTTTTAGATAATTTTGATTCTTTTACATACAACCTTGTGGATCAATTTCGTCGTTTAGGGCATCAAGTCAGCATTTACCGCAATGATTGTGATCTTGATTTTTTAGAACACACCGCTTTAAACCAACCGAATACCATATTGGCACTTTCCCCCGGCCCTGGGAATCCGCAACAGGCAGGCAATATGTTGCCTTTAATTCAACGCTTGAAAGAAAAAGTGCCTATGATTGGTATTTGTTTAGGGCATCAAGCGATCATTGAAGCCTTTGGTGGCAAAGTGATTCATGCTGGGGAAGTGTTGCATGGCAAAGTGTCGCATATTCAACATGATGAGCAGGCTATGTTTGCCCAGCTTGCCAATCCCATGCCTGTGGCTCGTTATCATTCCTTGATGGGCAGCGACTTGCCTGATGAATTGATTGTTAATGCACACTATGGCGACATCATTATGGCGATTCGTCATCGTGATCTACCGATTTGTGCTTTTCAATTTCACCCAGAAAGCCTACTGACGGTGCAAGGCTCGCAATTATTAGCACAATCAATTGATTGGTTATTAACGCCAAAATCTTTTTAAAAACAGACCGCACTTTTGTCATTGTGATGATGAAACCACAACGTGAATGCCCCCCTCACAACCTTTTCACAATAGCATTCACGGTTAATCTTCAAAAAAGTGCGGTCGGTTTTCTTTCTCTTTTGCTCGTCTTACATGTTCTCATGTGATGACATGGGCTTTAAGTAGCCTGTTTTTCAATATAAAAAGAAAAAACAAGAAAGAATCCCCTTGACACAAAATAAATATACTAGTTTAATAGTGCAATATGCAGAACATAAGAAAGACATACCCCGAGGATGTATTATGCAAGTGGAACAATTGCTTCATCATTTATTTGAAAAACAATCACTTAATCAACAACAAAGCGAAATTCTCTTTACCGCCATTGTCCGTGGACAACTTTCCAATGAACAACTCACCGCAGCTTTGATTGCCTTAAAATTACGGGGCGAAACCGTAGAAGAAATCAGCGGTGCCGTCACTGCCCTACAAGCCGATGCCGAACCCTTCCCAAGTCCAGATTATCCTTTTGCGGATATTGTGGGCACAGGTGGCGATGGAGCCAATACCATTAATATTTCGACAGCCTCTGCCATTATTGGGGCAACTTGTGGACTGAAAATTGCCAAACATGGCAATCGTAGTGTTTCCAGTTTAACGGGGTCGAGCGATTTATTACGTCAATTAGGCGTGAATATTACTATGTCTGCACAAACTGCCCGTCAAGCATTAGATGAGATTGGTTTGTGCTTTTTATTTGCCCAACAATATCACCTTGGCTTTAAACATGCGGTGCCTGTTCGCCAAGCCTTGAAAACACGGACAATTTTCAATTTGCTTGGCCCACTCATTAATCCAGCCAGACCTAAACGCCAATTACTGGGGGTCTATTCACCCGATTTAATTCAGCCTTATGCAGAAACCGTGGCACGTTTACAGCATCAACATACCCTTATTGTGCATGGGGCGGGACTTGATGAAGTCGCCTTACATGGCAAAACAGAAATTGCAGAAGTACGGGAAGGAAAAATTGAGCGTTATACTCTCTCCCCTGCTGATTTTGGTTTACACACTCAATCCCTTGAGCATTTGAAAGGGGGCGAACCTGCGGACAACGCCAACATGATTCGAGCACTCTTGCAAGGGAAAGGACAAACAGCACATAATCATGCTGTGGCGATCAATACAGCGATGCTCATGAAATTATTTGGTCAAGACAATTTGGTACAAAATACCGCTTATGCTCTTGATGTGATTCACAGTGGACAGGGATTTGCCACACTTGAAAACCTCGCTTCATACTAATTTAGGATCTCGTATGCAACAAACAACCCCCACGATTTTACAAAAAATTGTACAAGATAAACGCCAATGGATCGCAGAGAAACAAAAGACACTGCCTATTACACAACTGCAACAACATTTAACTAAAAGCGACCGCACTTTTTACCAAGCCATTCAACAAGGGGGAAAACAACGCCCTGCTTATATTTTAGAATGTAAAAAAGCCTCGCCGTCAAAAGGATTAATTCGAGAAGACTTTCACATACAAGACATTGCTGAAGTCTATAAACACTATGCGTCTGTGATTTCTGTGCTAACCGATGAACAATATTTTCAAGGGGATTTTGCGTATCTTCAGCAAGTCCGTGAGATTGCCCCTCAACCTGTTTTGTGTAAAGACTTCATTGTGTCTGAATACCAAGTTTATTTAGCCCGTTATTATCATGCCGATGCAATTTTGCTCATGCTTTCTGTTATTGATGATGAGACATATCAACAGTTAGCCGATTTAGCACACCAATTAGGCATGGGCGTATTAACAGAAACGAGCAATGAAGCGGAATTTGAACGTGCATTAGCCTTAAATGCGAAAGTGATTGGGGTGAATAATCGCAATTTACATGATTTAAGTATTGATCTTAATCGAGTGGTAGAATTAAGCCGACACTATGCCGATCACATCCCCGATGATTGTAGAATCATCAGTGAATCGGGCATTTATCATCATCACCAGATTCAACAATTAAGCGAAGTTGCCGATGGTTTTTTAATTGGCAGCAGTTTAATGGGTGAAGCTGATTTAAATCATGCCGTTCGTGCCTTGATTTTTGGGGAAAATAAAGTGTGTGGTTTAACTCGCCAACAAGATGTACGCACTGCCTATCAACAAGGGGCGTTATATGGCGGTTTAATTTTTGCCGAACAATCCAAACGCTGCGTGAGTTTACGTCAAGCACAGGAACTTGTGACACAAGCCCCTTTGCGTTTTGTGGGAGTGTTTCAAAATCAGCCTATTGATTTTATTTGTAAAATAGCCAGTCAACTCGCTCTGCATGCCGTACAGTTACACGGTGCAGAAACCGATGCATTTATTGCCGAATTGCATCACCAATTGCCTGAAGATTGTCAAATTTGGCAAGCCATTTCCGTACATCATGCCCAAAAAAGTGCGGTAGATTTTACCGAAAATCCACTTATCGCCCGCTATATTTTTGACAGCAAAAGCGACAGCCAGCAAGGCGGCACAGGAAAATCCTTTGATTGGTCACTGATTCCAGAAAAATTTAAACATAAAATCTTATTGGCAGGTGGAATCAATCCCGATAATATCGAACAAGCCTTGGCACAACAATGTTTAGGTGTGGATTTAAATTCTGGCGTAGAACGTTGTGCAGGCGTGAAAGATGAGGAAAAACTGGCAACGATTTTCCAGTCTATTTTAACGCGAGGAAAACAAGACAAAAAACAGGAGTGAACATGAAAAAAATTGCATTGGTCACAGGTGCCACATCGGGATTTGGTACTGCCATTTGTCGAACCTTAATTCAACATGGTTATGCCGTGATAGGCACGGGGCGTCGTGCTGAAAGATTGGAAGCATTAGCACAATCATTTGGTGAGGCATTCTTCCCTCTGGCATTTGATTTATCCAAACGACAACAAATTGAAGAGGCATTACAACATTTACCTCCAGCATGGCAAGCTATTGATTTATTGGTCAATAATGCTGGTTTAGCATTGGGGCTCGATCCTGCTGATCAAGGGAATCTTGATGACTGGGAACAGATGATTGATACCAATATCAAAGGCTTAGTGGTGATAACCCGTTTAGTGTTACCCCAAATGGTGGCACGTAATCAGGGGCACATTATTAATATGGGGTCAATTGCAGGTACTTACCCTTATCCCGGTGGACATATTTATGGGGGAACCAAAGCCTTTGTTAAACAATTTAGTTTGAATCTACGGGCGGATCTGGCAGGGCGAGCCATTCGAGTTACCAATATTGAACCCGGTTTATGTGGTGGTACCGAGTTTTCCAATGTACGCTTTAAAGGCGATGATGAACGAGCAGCTAAAGTGTATGAAAATGTGCAGTTTATCACCCCTGAAGATATTGCCAATATTGTGTTATGGGCAAATCAGCAACCTCCACATGTCAATATTAATCGCATTGAAGTGATGCCTGTGGCACAAAGTAGTGCCCCGTTAAATGTGGCAAAAAATGGGCAATAACCCGTTTCAAAAATAGCCTAATCATCTTGCAAAAATAACGTAATCCTCTGGCATGGTTACGTTATTTTTCTTCATCAATCACAAAATCAAACCAATCAATCACATCATTTTCATGAATGCCATCTTGAATTTGAATATTCGCCGCTTTCACGGAATCCGCCGTTCCTGATATTAACGGATGCCAATCAAAAAGAGGTTTGTTTTCATAGAGTAAACGATAGGCACATGTGGCAGGGAGCCAGTGAAAATCGGGCAGGTTTTTTTTGGTCAGTTTGGTGCAATCAGGCTCAAATTTAAAACGCTGGCAATAATTGCTGCATTTCCCTGTTTCAAGATCTAATAAATTGCATGCAATGCGAGTATAGTAAAGCTTTTTGCGTTTACCTCGCCCTTCAATGAATTTTCGATAACAACATTTTCCGCAACCATCGCAAAGAGCTTCCCACTCGGCGTCATTCATCTCTAATAAGGTTTTATGTTTCCAAAATTCAGCGTCTATTTGCATTCAATTCTTCACTCAATTCAGCCCAAAAAATTAAGTGCGATATTCTACCGCACTTAATTTACAGATCAATCCGTTTCATGTGGATGATGGCGTTTTCTTCCCTTTTTGTTTGAAAAAGGTGATGACCCCTTCCCAGATCAGAATGAATATCGCTACCGCTAAATACAACGTGGAAGCAAAGGTGACATGCTTTACAGACCAATAATAATGAATTGCCCCGAATAGCAATGCATAATAGCCTAATTTTTGCACGTAAAACCAACATTTCCCCATGCGTTGTTTTAACGCAGGCAATGAACTTATTGCCATCGCAGTTAAGATAAAAAATGACAGGATCCCCATGATTAAATAATGGCGATGGGTGATTTCCTGTAAAAATAAATCCAGATCGCGACCTAATTCAAGAAAAAAATAGGCGGCAATATGCAAAATCACATAACTCCACGCCCATAAACCCAACGCCCTGCGTAAAATCTGTAAATGGGGTTGCTTAAGTAAATGGAAAACAATGCCAAGCAGAAACAAGATCAGCAAAATACTCATGGCAGTGAAGCCTAAAACGTGTTGGATTTCTTTAATGGGATCGGCACCCAGTTGGCTCTCATCCCCTGTGATTAACAGGTAAACGAGCCATAATAACGGCATGGCACATAGGCTGTGTGCCACGATTCTCAGATAACCTAACATTAGAAATATTCCCTTAAATTAAGTCCTTGATACAAATGAGCCACCTCTTTTTCGTAGCCATTAAACATGAGGGTCGGTTGTCGTTTCACGCTTAATAAACCGCCCGCACCAATAACTCGCTCACTGGCTTGCGACCAACGTGGATGATCCACCGTCGGGTTGACATTGGCATAAAATCCATATTCATGCGGTGCCGCCTGATGCCATGTGGTTCGTGGTTGTTCGGAGGTTAAGGTGATTTTGACAATGGATTTAATGTTTTTAAACCCGTATTTCCACGGTACCACTAAACGAATAGGGGCACCATTTTGTGGGGCGAGCGTTTTTCCATATAACCCAACAGATAATAATGTTAGGGGATGCATGGCTTCTTCTAAGGTTAAGCCTTCCACATAAGGATAAATCAAGCCACCGCCAAAAAAGCTGTTTTTCACGCCTGGCATAGTGTCGGGATCATAAAGCGTTTCAAATGCCACATATTTGGCGTGACTCGTCGGCTGGACTAAGGCTAACAGCTTGTTTAATTCAAAACCAATCCATGGAATCACCATTGACCATGCCTCCACACAACGGAAGCGGTAAATCCGCTCTTCTAAGGGAAGCTGTTGCATTAACTGGTGAACATCAAAGGTCATCGGTTTTTCCACTTCCCCCTCAATCCGCAATGTCCAAGGTTCCGTTTTCATGGCTGAGGCATATTTCGCCGGCATTTCTTTCGCCACGCCAAATTCATAGAAATTATTGTAGCCTATGACCTTATTTTCAGGCGTTAATGCCAAGGCTTGTGGGTTATTATCTTGCGTAAAAGATAAGGTTTTACGCCCATCATTCTCTTTTGCCAAAGCAATATTCGGGAAAAAGCTCGCCGCCCCCATCACCCCCATGGCTTGAATCCATTTTCGGCGTTCAAAGAAAATATGTTCTGGTGTAACATCATTTTCGGTTAATTTTTTCATCGTTCCCCCTTGTGAACTTTATCGTTCATCGTATTTTTCTAGATAATGTCTTGTCTTTCATTGCTAATTTTAGACGAGCGTTAATGTTATTGATTACAGAAAAAAGGAAGGCGAGGTGGCATTTGCAGAAAGTGCGGTCTATTTTCAAAAAGTTTTCCCTCAAGTTATGCTATGATAATGCCCATTTCGTCTCACCTATATGTAAAAGGAAACCCCATGACAGACATAAACCGACTTGATCCCGACAAAGCCATTGATATTGCCTATGATATTTTTCTCGAAATGGCACCAGAACACCTTGATCCTGCGGATATCATGTTATTTAACTTACAATTTGAAGATCGGGGTGCCGTCGAATTTGTTGAAACGGCAGAAGATTGGGAAATGGAAATTGGTGTATTAATTGATCCCGATGCCTTTGCGGAAGTGTGGATCGGGTTAGTTAATGAACAAGATGAAATGGATGATGTCTTTGCGAAATTTTTAATTTCTCACCGTGAAGAAGATCGTGAATTTCACGTTGTTTGGAAAAAGTGAATGAAAATGCCGAACTTGCTTCGGCATTTTTTATGGCGGTTTATTGACGAAAAACCTTCACATTCACAAAACCTTGCTCTTTTAAATACAAGGCTTGCAATTTACTCATGACACCACGTTCACAATATAACAAATAGGTCTTGCTTTGATCTAAACTGGCAAACTGTGAAGACAATTTATAAAACGGCATTAACTGCACATTCTCCATTTGCAACGGTGCTTCATCGGTTTCTTCAGGGCTGCGGATATCTAAAATCACCTCTTGTTCACTGAATACCGAGACCGTATCCACTTCCACCACTTCTTTTTCCGTTTGCTCGGCAATTTGACGAATATCTAAATATTGTGCATTTTGCACCGCACTGTCTAACACGGCAAAATTGAAATTGTCTTCTTCAGCTTCAATCTTTTGTTTAATGGCTTTCACCGTTGGATTTTTCGAAATCACCCCGCAAAATTCTGGCATGGATTTCGCAATATCATCCGTGCCAATCGCTTTTGCCATGGCAATAATTTGCTCTTTGTCATGGGTAATTAAGGGACGTAAAACCAAACAATCTGCCGCTTCATCGATCAACCGTAAATTGGTTAATGTTTGGCTAGACACTTGCCCTAACGCTTCCCCTGTTACAATGGCTTGAATGCCAAAACGTTCTGCCACACGGCTTGCTGCCCGCACCATCATGCGTTTTAACACCACGCCCATTTGCCCGTTATCGACGTTTTGTAGGATCTCGCCCACCACTTCTTCAAAATTAATTGCCACAAAACGGACTTTATGCGACTCACTGTAACGTTTCCAAATGTGGTATGCCATTTGTTTTACGCCAATTTCATGAGCAGCGCCCCCTAAATTAAAGAAACAATAATGCACACGAGAACCACGACGCACTAACATATAACTGGAAACGCCCGAATCAAAGCCACCCGAAATAAGAGATAGCACATCTTCTTGTGTTCCAATTGGATAACCACCAATGCCTGTATGACGGGCTTTAACCAACATCATTTTATCGTTTTCAATATCAATACGGACGGTGACATCAGGGCGAGTTAATTGCACTTTAGCACTGGCAATATGTTGGTTTAAGCCGCCCCCCACATAACGCTCGACATCTAATGAGTTAAAGTCATGCTTGCCTTTACGTCTGACTCGCACACAAAAGGTTTTGTTTTCTAGGCTTGTGCCGACATCTTGCAAGGTTTGCTCAAAAATATCGTGCATGGTGGTAAAAGGTTTTTCATCTACTTCTAAAAAGTGATGAATACCGGGAATACGTTGTAATAACGCAATTAAGTGCGGTCGATTTTCGTCAAGTTTTGAACGTACTTCAATGTAGTCCCAATGGCGAACCACGGCAACACTGTCATCGTATTTGTTTAAAATATTGCGAATGTTCCCAGTGAGAATTTTGACAAAACGTTTACGCACAGACTCGCTTTTAATCATAATTTCAGGGAAAAGTTTAATGATAAATTTCATAGTATTTTGATTTTATTTCATTGTGATTGGATTGAGGAAAAAAATTGAGCCATATTGTACACTATTTTTTAACATACACCGAAAAATAAAGTACAATACGCCACTTAATACTTTGTGAAATAAGGATGCGTTCATGGCAAGAAAAGCAACGAGCAAAACTGAGTTAGATTTTGAAACGACGTTACAACAATTAGAACAAATTGTAACACGTTTAGAAAGTGGAACCTTGCCACTGGAAGACGCCTTAAAAGAATTTGAGCAAGGCATTGCCCTTGCGACCTTAGGACAAGAACGCTTACAACAAGCCCAACAGCGTATTCAAATTTTGTTGCAAAAAAATGCACACGCTGACTTAACGGATTACCAAGCAGAAGAATAAATACGCATGTATCAATTTTCGCAAGACTTACAACAGCTACAAGAACGGATCAATACCTTTCTTGCACAGCAATTAGATTTCACCACTGCCCCTTCCCCGTTAATTGAGGCAATGCGTTACGGCGTGCTATTGGGCGGAAAACGTATTCGTCCTTTTTTAGTGTATGTCACGGGCAGAATGCTAGGGGCTGATTTCACCTCGCTAGATTATGCGGCGGCAGGATTAGAAGCCATTCATGCTTATTCCTTAATTCATGATGACCTTCCCGCAATGGATAACGATAGCCTACGTCGGGGACAACCTACCTGCCACATTGCCTTTGATGAAGCCACCGCAATTCTGGCGGGCGATGCCTTACAAGCCTTTGCCTTTGAAATGTTAACCCAAGCCCCTACCCTTTCCGCACAACAAAAACTGGCCTTAGTGAGCACCCTTGCAAAGGCATCTGGTGTGAAAGGAATGTGTTTAGGACAAAGCTTGGATTTGATTTCTGAACAAAAACAAATTAGTTTAACCCAATTAGAACACATTCATCGCAATAAAACAGGGGCATTATTAGCCGCTTCATTGGAATTAGGTTTTATTTGTTCACCTCACTTTGGCGATCACGCATTAGCACAAACCTTACAACGTTATGCCGATGCAGTGGGACTCGCTTTTCAAGTGCAAGACGATATTTTAGATATTGAAGGCGAAAGTGAGGTATTAGGAAAAACGGTAGGTTCCGATCTGCTTGCAGATAAAAGCACCTACCCGAAATTACTTGGTTTAGCAGGTGCAAAACAAAAAGCCCAAGCCTTGTATCAAGACGCCATCAGCATATTAGATGAACTTCCCTTTGATACTCAAGCCTTGCGTGCTCTTGCACAATTTGTGGTAAATAGAAAAAGTTAACCGCACATAAAAGTAAAAAAAGTGCGGTCTGTTTTTAAATTATTTTGGAATTGACTAACGGTTATGCAAAATTATCCTCTTTTATCTTTAATTAATTCACCTGATGACCTACGTTTGTTAAGCAAAGATCAGCTTTCACAAGTGTGTCAGGAATTACGAGCATATTTATTGGAGTCTGTTAGTCAAAGTAGCGGACATTTAGCTTCTGGTTTAGGCACTATTGAATTAACCGTTGCCTTACACTATGTGTTTAAAACCCCCTTCGATCAATTAATCTGGGATGTTGGGCATCAAGCCTATCCTCACAAAATCTTAACAGGTCGCCGCGATAAAATGTCCACCATTCGCCAAAAAAATGGGATTCACCCTTTCCCATGGCGTGAAGAAAGCGAATTTGATGTGCTCAGTGTGGGGCATTCTTCCACCTCAATCAGTGCAGGCTTAGGCATTGCCATTGCCGCACAAAAAGAAAATGCAGGTCGCAAAACAGTTTGTGTTATTGGCGATGGTGCGATTACGGCTGGCATGGCATTTGAAGCCATGAACCATGCTGGGGCATTACATACTGATATGCTGGTGATTTTAAATGATAATGAAATGTCCATTTCCGAAAATGTGGGGGCGTTAAACAACCACCTCGCTCGCTTGCTATCGGGTTCCCTTTACTCCTCTATCCGTGAAGGCGGCAAAAAAATCTTATCGGGTATGCCCCCAATTAAAGAATTTGTGAAAAAAACGGAAGAACACGTGAAAGGGTTTGTTTCCCCAGTCGGCACCATGTTTGAACAACTTGGATTTAATTATATTGGGCCTATTGATGGACATAATTTAGATGAGTTGATCAGCACCTTAAAAAACATGCGTTCTTTAAAAGGACCGCAATTCTTGCATATTATGACCAAAAAAGGCAAAGGCTATGCCCCTGCGGAAAAAGATCCTATTGGTTTCCATGGCGTACCTAAATTTGATCATCACAGTGGAGAATTGCCGAAAACGCAAGCTAATCCAACCTATTCACAAATTTTTGGTCAATGGCTCTGTGAAATGGCAGAACAGGATCCGAAATTAATTGGCATTACCCCTGCCATGCGTGAAGGCTCTGGCATGGTGGAATTTTCTAACCGCTTCCCTGAACAATATTTTGATGTCGCCATTGCTGAACAACATGCGGTAACCTTTGCGGCAGGTCTGGCAATTGGTGGCTATAAACCCGTGGTGGCGATTTATTCTACGTTTTTACAACGAGCTTATGATCAACTCATTCACGATGTCGCCATTCAGAATCTTCCTGTTTTGTTTGCCATTGATCGTGCAGGAATTGTCGGAGCAGACGGACAAACGCACCAGGGAGCCTTTGATATTAGCTTTATGCGTTGTATTCCCAACATGGTCATCATGACACCTAGTGATGAAAATGAATGCCGTCAAATGCTGTACACGGGTTATCAACTCAATCAACCTGCGGCAGTACGTTATCCTCGTGGTAATGCCATTGGAGTTGAGCTGACACCATTAGAAAAGTTAGCCGTGGGTAAATCCAAATTAATTCGTGAAGGGGAAAAAATTGCGATTTTAAATTTCGGCACCCTTCTGCCAAGTGCCAAAGCGGTAGCAGAAAAAATGAATGCCACCTTAGTGGATATGCGTTTTGTGAAGCCAATTGATCTTGAACGCATTCATGATGTGGCTAAAACCCATGATTTGATCGTCACACTGGAAGAAAACGCCATTCAAGGTGGGGCGGGCAGTGCAGTGGCAGAAGTTCTCCATGCCCAACAACATCCAGTGAAATTATTACAATTGGGCTTACCTGATCACTTTATTCCTCAAGGAACACAGCAAGAAATTTGGGCTGACCTAAATTTAGACGAACATGGCATTGCACAACAGATTAAAAATTTTTTATAAAAAATTAAATTTGGGGCTGAACTATTTAAAAAATAGCCAGTCTTAATTAATGCTAGTGCACTGCAAATGCAGTCGTCTTTTAACTTTCTTATATTAAGACCTCCCGCTATCCCTTCTTGGTGTAGCGGTTTTTTCTTTTCTGGGCTTGTAATTTTTCGATCTCTTGACGTGTTTTTTCTGTCATGGGGGCAAGGGTGGGAACGAAAATTTCATCTTCTACGGGATGGTTCATTAAATGCAGATACATTTCATGCACAATGCGAGCCTCAACTTGATGGGCATTGTCAAAAAAGTTTTGCAGACGATAAATTTCCGTCACTAACCCTAAACCATCGGCTTTTGCTCGCATTTGGCGGATTTCCTCCGTATTTCCCCCCACATTACTGACCACAATAAAAACATCCTGCTCGGGGTATTGACGGCAAAAATCAAAGGCTTGAGCCAATAATTGCTGTGCTTTTTCTTTGGCTTGCAAAAAGCGTTCAAAAGTCCAATGGTACACACCGTCTTCCATAAGAAAATGATCGTTTTCAATATGAAAAATCTTGCCATGTGGAGAACCTTGCGTAAATTCTGCCATTTTGCTTAACGCAAAGGTACTTTTGCCCGATCCCGAATGCCCTCTTACAATCAGTAATTTTTGCACAGCGTTTTCCTTCTTTTACCCTAAAAAAATTTTAAAAATAAACCGCACTTTCATGTGCTATCTTAGCTTAAAAGTGCGGTTCAATTTAAAAAAGTTTTCGCTCGTTAAAATTAAGACCAAATATCCTTATCCACACCTCGTTTTAATAACTCAGGGTGATCTTCAATTTTAAACACGGGCTCTTTGCTCCCCGCTTGAAGTTGCTTACGGTAATCTTTCAAAATGGTCCAAACAATTGGCGAAAGCAATACAATGGCAACAAGGTTGATCATTGCCATAATCGCCATTACTGTATCAGCAAAATTCCAGACGATGTTGGCATGATTGACCGCACCAAAGTAAACAAAGAAAAGCACCACACAACGGAACGCCAACACGAAAAGAGGTTTGTTACGAATAAAACGAATATTGCTTTCTGCATAGGCGTAATTGCCAATAATGGAAGAATACGCAAATAAGAACAAAATAAAGGCTAAGAAATGTAAACCAAAATCCCCAACATGGTATTGCAACGCAATTTGAGTTAAGGAAATGCCTTTTAAACTTTCACCGCCATAGTTATTGGATAATAAAATGATCACCGCTGTGCAAGTACACACCACCACCGTATCCACAAATACGCCTAACATTTGAATTAAGCCTTGGCTTGCAGGGTGTTTCACATCGGCGGTTGCGGCGGAGTTCGGGGCAGATCCCATACCCGCTTCATTGGAAAATAACCCACGTTTCACCCCCATGAGCATGGCTTTGGAGAAAATTGCCCCAAATAATCCGCCTGCCATGGCACTGAAATCAAAAGCACTGGCGATGATACGAGAAATAATGCTTGGAATACTGTGGATATTCATCCCCAATATAATGATTGCAATGATTAAATAAAAGAGTGCCATCATAGGGACGAGTGTGGCACTGACCACCCCAATGCGTTTTATTCCACCAAAAATAATAAAAGCCGTAAAAATCACTAAAGCGAGCCCCACATATTCAGGGTTCCAACGCCATGCATTGCGTGTTGCTTCCACAATAGAGTTCGCCTGCACTGCATTAAAAGCAAAGCCGAATGTAAAAATAAGTGTTAATGCAAAACAGACGCCCAACCACGGTGCTTTTAATCCTTTGGCAATGTAATATGCGGGTCCACCACGATATAATCCACAAGGTTCTTTGACTTTAAATAACTGTGCGAGAGTGGATTCTGCAAATGCACTGCTCATGCCAATTAATGCGGTAACCCACATCCAAAAAACGGCACCTTCACCACCAATCGCAATGGCTGTCGCAACACCACCAATATTTCCCACCCCAACACGGCTGGCTAAACCCGTTGTAAAGGCTTGAAAAGGGGTTAATGAATTCCCTTCTGCTGTACGTCCTGACCACATTTCACGTAAGCTACGAGGCAATAAACGCACTTGGACAAAACCTGTTGTGATGGTGAAAAATAAACCTACCCCTAATAAGGTGATCACCGTAATATCCCAAAGTGGGCCATCCACTTTAGCAACAAACCAAGATAACGCTTGTTCAACGTAACTGACGAACGTACTCAATAAATTCATTTATCCTCCTGCTCTATGGGTAAATTAATAAAAGCCGTTATTGTAATGATTTTCTCAAAAAAATATATCAAAAATGTATATTTCATCTAAAAAAGAACAACTAATTTAAATTTTTTACAAAAAAATAAGGGTGTTTTTAGACACCCTTATTTTGTTTTGAATGATTTAGAACCCTTCTTTCAAACTTACGGTTAAATTGAACACTAAATGTTCTGCTCTGCTATCTTTACTGTCTGCACAGTAATAGCCTTCACGTTCAAATTGGTACGCTTTTTCTGGTTGGGCGTTGGCGAGACTTTTTTCCACCACACCGTGTTTTACCACTAACGAGTGTGGATTAATCACCGCATTAATATCTTCTGCCGCACCTGGATTTGGCACCGTAAATAAACGATCATATTGACGGAATTCCGCATTCAAATAATCCTCTGCAGACACCCACTGAATCACGCCTTTCACTTTACGTCCATCGGCTGGATTTTTGCCCAAGGTTTCAGGATCGTAACTGCAATACAGGGTGATAATATTGCCTGCTTCATCTTTTTCCACACGTTCTGCTTTAATCACATAAGCATTGCGTAAACGTACTTCTTTGCCTAACACTAAACGCTTGTACTGTTTATTGGCTTCTTCACGGAAATCCGCTTGATCGATATAAATTTCACGGGTGAATGGCAATTGACGCACGCCCAATTCTGGACGATTTGGGTGATTTGGTGCGGTTAAGATTTCTTTGTCCGCAAAATTTTCAATGACAATTTTTAATGGATTGATCACCGCCATTGCACGTGGGGCATTTTCATTTAAGTCCTCACGAATACAGGCTTCTAAGGCACTGTATTCCACAGTGTTATCTTGTTTTGTCACACCAATACGACGACAAAATTCACGTAATGCTGCTGGTGTATAACCACGACGACGTAAGCCAGAAATGGTTGGCATACGCGGATCGTTCCAACCATCTACAATGCCTTCATTCACTAAATACAATAACTTACGTTTTGAGGTCAGGGTACCTTCTAAATTCAAACGAGAAAATTCATACTGATGTGGCAATGGACGTTCAATAGAAATATTTTCTAATACCCAGTCATACAAACGGCGGTTATCTTGGAACTCAAGGGTACAAATAGAATGGGTAATTCGCTCAATAGCATCGGAAATACAATGGGTAAAATCGTACATCGGATAAATACACCATTTATCGCCTGTTTGGTGGTGAGTGGCAAATTTAATGCGATAAATGACAGGGTCACGCATGACCATAAACGGTGACGCCATATCAATTTTGGCACGAAGACTGGCTTTGCCTTCTGCAATTTCACCGTTTTTCATTTTCTCAAACAATGCTAAATTTTCTTCTACGCTACGATCACGATAAGGGCTGTTTTTGCCAGGTTCTGTCAAGGTGCCACGATATTCACGCATTTCTTCAGGCGACAATTCACACACATAAGCCAAGCCTTTTTTAATTAATTCAATGGCATAGCCATATAACTGATCAAAATAATCTGACGCATAACGTGGTTCGCCTTCCCATTTGAAGCCTAACCATTCCACATCTTGTTTAATGGAATCCACATATTCCACATCTTCTTTTACTGGGTTGGTATCGTCGAAACGCAAATTACATAGCCCATGGTAGTCTTGTGCCAAACCAAAATTTAGACAGATGGATTTTGCATGACCAATGTGCAAATACCCATTAGGTTCTGGGGGAAAACGGGTATGGATAGATTGATGTTTGCCTGAAGCAAGATCCTCATCAATAATTTGACGAATAAAATTAGTTGGACGTTTTTCTGTATTTTCCGTTGTTTCGCTCGTTTCAATAGGGCTATTCATTATGACCTCAAGTTTTAATGGAATATTTTATGATGAAAAATGCTGTTTATTTTACTCTGTTTAGCGTCAGAATACAAAACTGCACGTCCTTTTCTTTGTATTTTGTTCTTTTCATTTTTTCGTTTAATGGTAAAATGAACGAACGTTCATTCATTTTTGTTTTGAGGCGAGTGTGTCTTTTCTTTTATTTGGCAATTCATCCGCAAACTTATGACAAAAACCGCCATATTTTGATCATGCTTTCTCCTCAACCACGAAAAAGATAATCAGCCATTCGTCGCTCAAAAATGCCAAAAAATACGATATTCACCCGTGCAAAATTGTGGAAAAATAGACCGCACTTTTACCTATAAAGGATACAAAGAATGTTAAAACTGAATAAAATGACACTGCTTGTGCTATCAACCCTTGTTGTTGGTTGTGCCAATATTGATGATTCTTATCAAGCCACCAAACAAGATTTCCAGCAATATGAAGCATTAACGCAACAGTATCATGTCAAAGAAAATTGGTGGTCATTGTATCAAGATCCACAGCTTAACCAGCTGGTTGAACAAGCCCTAGAAAATAATAAAAACCTTCAAAAGGCTGCCATTGCGGTCAATAAGGCACTTTATCACGCCAATCTTTTGGGTGCCAATTTGGTCCCGAGTTTCTCTGCAAAAACAGGGGTTGGTTCAAGTGCAGCCAAAAATATTGAAACGGGTGGTCATTCTAAGATTTCACATTTTGCCTCACTTGAACTCAGTTATACCCTCGATTTATGGCGTCGCCTAACCGACAGTGCATCTGCGGCAGAATGGAATTATAAAGCCACACAACAAGATCTCGCCGCAGCCCGTCTTTCTTTAATTAATGCCGTTGTGTCAACCTATTATCAAATTGCGTATTTAAACGGCGTGATTGCAACCAGTGAAGAAAGCGTGAAATATTACAGCCAAATTAGCCATATTATGCAAAATCGCTTTAAATTAGGCGTGGCGGATAGTGTGAGCATTAACCAAGCACAACAAGCGGTGTTGAATGCACAAAATAGCTTAATTAATTATCAGATACAGCGTAAAATGGCAGAACAAACCTTACGTAACTTCTTGAATTTAAAACCTCAAGATCCGCTTCAACTGACTTACCCTGACATTTTGAACGTCAAAACAGTGGGCGTAAATTTAAATGTTCCCGTTTCCACCATTGCCAACCGCCCCGATATCAAAAGTACACAATTCCGTTTAAATGCGGCATTTAAAGATGCAAAAGCCATGCAAAAAAGCTGGTTTCCAAGTATTACCCTTGGGGCAAGTTTATCTTCTAGCGGAAATTTAATCCGCAATGCATTAGAAAATCCTATTGCCGCAGGCACAATTGGCATTAATTTACCGTTCTTAAATTGGCACACCGTCAGATGGAATGTAAAAATTTCTGAAGCCAATTACGAAACAGCTAAATTGAGTTTTGAGCAAAGTATCACCACCGCATTAAATGAAATTGATACCTATTATTACAGTTATCAACAAGCCAAAGCACATTTTGAGAATATGCAAAAAACCTACAATAACAACAAGCGTATTACCCAATATTATAAAAATCGCTATGATGTGGGGGTGGCACAATTACGCGATTGGCTGAATGCCTCCAATGCCGAAAAAATGGCACAAATGGGCATTTTAAATGCCAAATATCAGCTGATTCAGCGTGAAAATGCTGTGTATAGTGCCATGGCGGGTTATTATTCCCCTACCGATAAATAAGAAAAGACAATTAAGCTTGTCTTTTATCGTGCTAAAAAAACCTCTAGACTTTAGCCTAGAGGTTTTTTCTTACTGCAATTCTGGGAATAGCATATTAATCACATGCTGTGTCAAGCGACGAGATTCACCGGCATAAGGGAAAATATGCATCATCATCATCGGATTAAAATTCGCCTCAATCACGCCCCAAGAAGCTAAGCTAGGTTCAGCAGGTTTTTTCAAGTCTGGAATAATGAGATCCACCCCACACACCGCCGCCCCCATGGCTTTGGCAATCCCCACCGCCAAGTGTTTATAGCTTTCGTGCATTTCATCTGTCATATCAATGGAGTCGCCCCCTGTGCTGATATTTGAATTCGCACGCAACTGAACAAGCTGATCTTTAGCAGGTACAGAATCCACCGTTAAGCCTTGCTCTTTAAGCTGTAACTGCTCAATTTCCCCTAAAGCAATTTTTTTCAAAGGGGTACGGCTACCATCCCCCCGTAATGGATGATCATTTTTCATCGCCACCAATTCGGCAACAGAATGCACCCCGTCGCCCTTCACATTCGCAGGAACACGCAATAACACGGCAAGGGTTTCATCCCCTAACACAAAGAAACGGTATTCGGTTCCCACTAAATAGTCTTCGACCATCACTTCTTTGTCTTCACGGAAGGCAATTTCCACCGCTTTGGCAAAATCTTCAGGGTGTTGTACGCCTTGCTGGAAAATGGTGATCCCTAACCCATAGTTTGTGGATTTTGGTTTAATCACCACCGCACGGTTTTTAAACAAGCCATAACTCGCCACGGCTTTTTCAAAGGATGTAAACTCCACACTTTGTGGAACATTGAAGCCTGCATGTTGTAGCACCTTTTTCGTCACCACTTTATTTTCCATAATCAATGGCGAAATATAGCTGTCATGGGACGTCATATTGCCATTTTTGACATATTCAATATGATCACCATGTTTTAAACATAAGAATTGATCATTTTCATCAAGAATTTCGGTATGAATCCCTTTTTGAATCAAATCAAATAATAACGCTTGCGTGGAAAGCTCCATATTCTCAAAAGCAGATAAAGCATAAACACGTTCAAAGGCTTTTGCCTTATATTCTCTTGCTAATTTTGCCCCAAGTTGTTGATAATCCCCCGCTTCTGCAATGGCGGTAAAAAGACGCCCACCAACGGTTTTACTTGGTTCGATAAATTGCCCTAATTTCTCTTTTACAATCTTAATCCATTCATCACCCGCCCCAATTTGCTCAAGCATGGAAAGCATTTCAAGTAAAACCAGTTCACCTTCTACGGCATAAGCGGTACTATCCAATGGGTGTTCAAAGGCCACTTCCGCTAACCTTGCTTTACCTAATTCAACATCCTCTTGAGAGGCAGTTTGATCGATCCAAATCATCAATAACACAAACGCATGAATAAATTTTGCATCATTTAAACTGATACCATAAATTTCAAAAGGATTTAAATCAAACAAACGGAATTCAAGATACTGAATCCCATTCGTTAAGAATTCACGGGCTTTTTTCGCACCACGTAAACGCACATTAGAATAAAATTCTTTTTCTGCAATCAATTTGCCAGTGGCGACCCAATGCTCTAGGGTTTCCACGTATTCTTCCACGCTATCAAAAGACACTTTGATTTCAGGATCATTCACATAACCATATTGACTTGAGCGTAAACTACGGACAAATTGCCCTTCTGCAAGAGGAGACCCGTCTTTAAAATAAGCCGATTCCACCGTTGGCGTCGCTGCCAGTAAATACAACAAAATCCATTGATAACGCAAAAAGTTTTTCGCCATTTTCAAATACAAAACATTTTGAAAATCGACCGCACTTTTATACTCATTTTGTAAAGCAAATAAACGTTGAATCAATTCAGGCGAAAGCTGAAAGTTATAATGAATACCGCTCACCATTTGTTTATTTTTCCCATAGGCTTTCACCAAATGTTCACGATATGCCACATCTTCAGGATTCTCTAATTGTGCGACTTTAATTTGATCTTCTGCCGGCAGCCCTGCTGGCATACTTAATGGGAAAATATATTCATCTTCAGGGAGTGAACGTTGAACAACTTCATGAATGGCTGACAACCAACGATACGTCCCCTCAAGGGTTTTATTCGGTGGCGTGATTAATTCTAACTGGCTCTCAGCAAAATCTGTTTGAATGTAAGGGTGATAGCTCCGATTGCCAAAAACACTCGGATGTGGCGTTGTCACAATACGCCCATCGGCATAAACACGCTGACTTTCTTTTTCTAAACCGAATGAACCTTGTTGGAACAACAAGCCAAGTTGATGATCTTTGATAAGTTTTTGAATTTTCATTGACTTTCCTTGAATCAAAATAGGGATTCTCCTAGCTTATTAAAATGAATGAGATGAAAGCAACGTAACTTTTTAAAAGAACCGCTCTGCTCTTTCATGAAAAATTAGACGCACCTTGCTACAAAATCTTACTTTGTAACCCGATCGATCTCACGCCTTTGTCAAAGTACAATACCCCACAATTACCGTAATATGGTCGTGATTACACTCAATAATCAAAACATCTTGTTGTACCATATTTTGCAAGTCGAAAAAAACAAAAAATTCATGTCGGCTTTTTTAGCACAAGCAATATCGTACAACATATTTCAACTCTACAATAAACTACACGAGCAATTAAACCAAGATCAAAAAGGCTTTTCTCCCCTCTTTTCTTCTTTTCCGAAAAAATGATAGTATTGACGAATTGTTAACAACCTTTATTTAACGATATAGACACATGGATTGGTTACTTTTTATTTTCTTAAGTCTTCCGATTATTGCCACTTTCTTGCCACTGTTGCCGTTTAATCATTGGATGGTGCGGATTTTTGACTTTCCTCGTTTACAGATCGCCTTATTAAATATCATTTGCTTGTGTGTCGGGTGGTTTGTACAACCTCAACCCCAATATGCTTTTATAACGATCCAAATCCTGAATGTCCTCTGCTTTAGCTATCAAACATGGCAAATTCTCGGTTATACCCGTTTAGCTCGCCCACAAGTTTTACAATATTATGGTGAAGCAAATGAACGTAGCATTTCCTTATTAACCACGAATGTACTCACGCCCAACCGTCAAGTAGACAAACTTTTAGCCTTAATCGAAAAATGGCAACCCGATGTGGTGCTAACCTTAGAAACCGATTTATGGTGGGAAAAACAGCTAGCAAGTTTAGAAAAAACTTATCCTTATACCGTTAAAATTCCCCTAGATAATCTCTACGGCATGCATTTATACAGCCGTTTACCCCTAAGAAACACCGAAATTCGCCATTGGGTGCAAGAAGATATCCCCTCCATTTACACCGAAATCTGCTTGCCTTCGGGCGAATGGATTCATCTATATTGCCTACACCCAATGCCACCGACACCAACGGAAAGTGCCACCTCCACTCAGCGTGATGCCGAATTATTATTAGTCGGACAAGAAATCAGTGAAAGCGATCGCTCCGTTTTAGTGTTTGGTGATCTCAATGATGTCGCATGGTCAAGCACCTCCCGACTCTTCCAAAAAACCAGTGGATTACTGGATCCACGGGTGGGACGAGGCTTATACAGCACCTTCCACGCCAGCTATCCTTTTTTTCGCTGGCCACTAGACCACATTTACCACAGTAACGATTTTATGGTACGTGATATCCGTGTGCTACCCCATATAGGTTCCGATCATTTCCCAGTTTACGGCAGTTTCCAATATCACCCTGCTGTCGAAATTGCCCAACCTGAACCCGATGTAGACGCAGCTGATCACGAATTAGCACAAGAAAAAATTGATGAAGCCGACCCCGAAAAAAAAGTCATTGCGGAGAAATATTAGTTATCAGAAAAAGGAAAGAAACAAAGAATGGCATTCAGAAATTTAGCGAATAAAAAGCAGAAAATGGATATTTTTTCTGCTGTTAAAAAAATTTTTTGTTTTTTAAAAACATTCTTTCCAATCCTCTCCTTGATTACCACTCTCTTCGGATTTGTTTTTATTGCCGTATATTTACATCATATTGGACGAATGGAGGATTTTAATCGACTTTTATCCTCGCCCTCTGCTGTTATCGCCATTCTTTTTTTCTTTTTAATAATTTCTGTCTATATATTCGTACCTTTTGCTGTAATGGCTCATTTTTCAAGCCAGTACCACATCGCAATTAAAGATAAAACTGTCCTTTTTATCTACGCCATCAATAACCCATTATTTATCTTAATTTTTACCATCATCTTTTTCTCTGCCTCATTTAATGTGTATGATCAAGATACAAAAATACTTTATTTTATTCTTGTCGCATGCACTATTATTTTCTTCTTAATCAGTATCTGTATTTTCTTAACAAAAGAATACCAAGAAAATAAACATAAATTACATCCACTTATTCTCATTGGGTTTTCATTCTTCAGTCTTATTAGCTTTATTGTACCACTCGTGATCTTTCTTCAAATATCAAAAAAAGATAGCGATTTTTTATTCATTTTATTCATCTATCTCTGTTTATTATTCATTCATAATTCTGCTCTATTTTCAGAAAACAAACCTAAAACAAAACACCCTTATCTTATCTCTTTTCTTATCTTCTTTATTTTTATTATATTCTTTCCCTTTATTAATGGTTCGTTTGGTTTACAACGAGCAATTCTTAAAGTAGGTGGTATGGCACAATATCCCTCACAAGAAAGTCTTTATTTTATAAAAAGTCATAATAAGGATTATATAAACTATATTAGGCAACATAATATTTTTCAGGTGGAAAAAAAGTCTCAAGATGAAATCTATATTTCGGGTTATCTCATATTAAATCTTGGTGATGTGAGAATCCTCTGCTCGGCTTCAGCTGAAACAGACAATCAAAGTCAAAATAAATATCTCGATCCGCAAAAATGTTTAACCTTTCATGCACAAGATTTAATGCTGATGGGAACACATGAAAAAGCAACAACCCCAAATTCACCATGATAAACACAATAAAAAGGGCGACTAATTTGTCGCCCTTGATGTTTCTCCTCGCCACATCCCATAAAAAGTGCGGTCATTTCTAAAAAAGTTTTAATTCTCTGGGCTATTAACTTGTTCTTCTGAAGGCCATGCATTCACAACAGCTTTCACTAATGTTGCCAATGGAATCGCAAAAAATACGCCCCAAAAACCCCATAAGCCACCAAAGATCAGCACAGCGATAATTATCACGAGTGGATGTAAATTCACGGCCTCTGAAAAGAGAAAAGGCACCAATAAATTGCCATCTAAAATCTGGCTAATCACATATGCGGCTAAAATAGACCAAAACGTAGGGGTGACACCAAACTGTGCCACCGCCACCAATGCCACAGGAATGGTCACCAACACCGCCCCAATATAAGGCACCAACACCGATAATCCCACTGCCACCGCTAACAACAACGCATAATTTAAGCCAAAGAATAAGAAAATCGCATAGGTGACGGCGGTCACAATAATGATTTCAAATAACTTTCCTCGAATATAATTCTCAATTTGTAATTGCATCTCTTTCCACACATTGGAAGCAAGCGTGCGGTTGCGAGGTAAAAAACGGCTTACCCCTGCCATTAACTCGGTTTTATCTTTTAATAAAAAGAACACCATTAACGGCACTAAAAAAACATAAATGCCCAATGTGACCAAGCTGAGTAAAGAAGTTAAAGAAAATTTAAGTGCAGATTCACCAAAGCCCAGAATTTTGGATCTGACGGCATTTAGCAATGAATCAATGGTTTGATAATCCACCAGCTCTGGATAATGATCAGGCAAAGAAAGCAACCATTCATTTAACTTATTCAGCATTTGAGGCAAATCAGTGACTAAATTCAGGGTTTGCGTCCATAATGTCGGGATGAACACTAACACAATCACAAGAATCAACCCTAAAAATCCACCAAAAATAATGGCGGTGGACAACAATCTAGGCAATTTTAATTTTTCATTTAAGAAGCGGATTGGCCATTCAAGCAAATACGCAAAGACAATAGCAATTAAAAGTGGGGCAATTAA
This sequence comes from Pasteurella pantherarum, assembly GCF_049670885.1. Taxonomy (GTDB): domain Bacteria; phylum Pseudomonadota; class Gammaproteobacteria; order Enterobacterales; family Pasteurellaceae; genus Pasteurella. Next base: position 947,013 of record NZ_CP187173.1, read on the forward strand.
ATGGCTAAAAAAATAAATTGCGACAAAACCAAACAACAAAATCGCCAATAATCCCATGGCTTGCGGATCGCTGAAACGGTTTTTATACCAACTTTTTAGCATTTCGATCATAATACATCCTTAAGTTAAGCATTTGCGGGGATTATAAGGTAAAATCCAGTAAGATCATATCATTAAGCGAGGATATTATGTCTGTTATTATTTATCATAACCCACGTTGTTCAAAAAGCCGCGAAACCTTAAGTTTATTAGAACAACAGCAATGCCATATTCAAATCGAACTTTATTTAGACCAGCAATTTTCTGCCCAACACTTACAAGAAATTGCACAAAAATTAGGGATAAAAAGCCTAAGAGAAATGATGCGTACCAAAGATGAACTTTATCGTAATTTAGGCTTAGATAAGCCCGAAGTGAGTGAAAAACAACTGCTAGAGGCATTGATGAACCATTCAAGTTTGTTAGAACGCCCAATTGTGATTTCTGGAGAAAAAGCAAAAATTGGTCGTCCACCCGAATCGGTACTTGAGATTCTGTAATTTCGTTTTATAATGACGCCCGTTTGCTAAAAACAAATGGGCAATTTTTATCACAACCTATTAGGAAAATTTATGACTAAAAAAGCAAAACAACCACAAAATTCGCAACCTTATCAGCACCGCCGTGGCGTCATTCAAGAGAATGCCATCTGTGCATTGCTACATGATCCTTTATTTCGCCAACGCATTGAGAAAAAACGTAAGGGCAAAGGGAGCTACCAACGCAAAGCGAAACACGCAGGGAAATTTTTTGAAAAGCCCGATTATAAAATTTTTGATTTAAAAGATTTTATAATCGGGTTTTTCTTAACCAGATATAACAATGCAACTCATTTAAACTCAGCGAGGTAAATTTATGACTGTGCAAACGGAAGTATTATTTAGTAATAATTGGAATGTCAGAATCAGTGATCCGGGTGAAGAAGGGGCTCATAGCCACTTTTTTGAAACCATCTACATCACCTTAGAGGCCCATATCGACGGGCAAAATATACGTTATGAATTTACAAGAAAAGTGGAAGATCAAGTCAAAATTAACCGCACTTTTACCGACTTAACTGAACTTTTCAAATTCCTTGGTGATTATCTCGATCCCGTAAGCATGGGCTTTTTAGGCATTAAAATCGGCAACTTAGGCGTACAAGCCTAACTTCTCCCCTCCCCAAAAAACGATGCCCCTTGCGATTCAGAATCACAAGGGGCATCGTTTAAACAGACCTTTTTACCTTCCGTTGACCTTCCGAGGTGCATTTCATCAAATGAAGCCGAATTGAGAGGCTATGATGATATGGGTGGTTGGTTGGGCAAAAGTGCGGTGGTTTTTGAAAAAAATTAAGCCATGTGGATTGTGAGAATGAACGGTGTGTTTAAGATGTGTACAAAAAATGAATATAAAAAATACTATAATCCTTTTTTTATCCGTATATAATGCAATCAATAGGCAATGGTCTATTTTCTGCTAGTTATGTTTATTTGAGGAAAACTTATGAAAAAATTCACATCAATTTACTTAGCCATTATCGTTGGTTGCACGTTCGTCGGTTGTGATAATAAGAAGAGTGCAGTCGCTGCGACCTCTCCTGACACAACGCCAGCACAAGCTGCAACGGTTCTAGATGCCAATGCCCAGTTTAAAAAAGATTATATGGCGATTCTTGAATGGAACAACGTACAAAGTGTTAAAATTCGAGAGCAGGTCAATATCATGCAAAAAAGATTGGCGGAACAAAAAGATCCGGCGAAAAAAATGACGCCAGAGGAAGTTATCACGCTGGTGAATAATTTAAAAACCACTGTCGACCAAGCCATGAATGAGTTAGATCGTCTCCATATTCAAGATCCTGAAATAAAAGTCCTTGCGATGAAAATAGTGGAGAGTAATCATCTGGCTCAAGAAGGTTTTAATGCCTCACTGACCGTCGCCACTAAATCATATGAAGAAGGTTTGAAATATCAAGAAACATTTAAACACAAAATGCAAGCTTTACAAAAACTCAATATTGAATTGAATGAGCTGAATAAAAAGGCAGCTGAAAAATATAGAAGCTTATTACGTAAGTAAATGTTCGTCTTCATAAAAATAGCCAAACGGGTGTTTGGCTATTTTTTTAGGTGGTTAGAATCTGAAATTCATCCCCACATTCAGGTTGATACCACTTTGAGGGATATAGGATAAAAAGGACGTGTGATTATACACTTTGGTATTGAGCAGATTATTCACATTCGCAAATAACGTATACTCATTATTGCCCATTTGACCATCGTAGCTCATGCCAAGATTCAACATGGTATGCCCTTTGGTTGGCGTTTCTAGCCGTGCCACTTTGTTTTGTGTAAAGACTCGATAAAGCTGCGTATTCAAGCTAATACCATTTTCAAAATGAGCATTCCATTTCATGCCTAAACGCATGGCTGGCATGCGAGGGGCATTGCCATCAGGTTGTTTTTGCCAGCCAGTTGGTTTGACGCCAATCACATCATCTCTTTCATTATAGACTTGTTCATATCCAATCGGGAGGTAGGCAAGATCTTTTAATTTACCTCGGACATAATCACCAAAAACGGACACATCATATGTTGAGGAAATTTGATAACTTGCTTCAGCTTCAAACCCATAAATCGTGGCTTTCGATTGATTGTAACGATATAAACGTAATGGATAATCATCAGTTAATGAACGAGAACAACGCCCATTTTTTTTCCAAGCACAGCTCTTATCATTCAAAATGCTTGCGTAAATATAGTTAGAAAACTGTTGGTAATAGCCGCTTAATTTAATCCCAAGTTTTTCTCCTGTATAGCCCCAACCTAACTCAATGTTATTCGAGCGTTCCTTTTTCAGATTTTTATTTCCCACCTCAAAAGAATTGGTTGCCAAATGTTTGCCGTGAGCATAGAGCTCTTGTGCATTAGGTAAACGCTCTTGATGAGAGAAAGTCATATTAAACTGATGCTGTTCATTGAGTTGATAATTAGCAGATAACGCATAGGAATAGGCTTTTTCTTTATGCGGTCGAGTGAGCTCTTCAGGCGGTTGCTCACTTTTTGGCACCTCAAAATGATACTTCATTGCAATTCGTTGACGTTCAACACGTCCGCCAATATCAAATTGCCATTTGCCTGCTTCCACACGCTCCATCAAAAACAGACTTTGTTGATCCGTTGTGTGGTCAGTCAGAAGGTTTTGTTTGCGATATTCAAGCGTATGGTTATCTAACGCATAGCTATCTTGGTATGCATGGCTCAAGCCAATTAATCCACTGAATCCAGCAATCGGCTGATGAACAAACTCAAGACGTGCTGAATACCCTTTATTTTTAAAGGCATTATCCGAAATTGCCCCTGATTTTTCATCGTGGCGATAATCCACTTTCGCAATCATCATACGGATTTTATCTAATCCTTTGACTGGATTTTTCCATTCACCACGTAAATCCCAACGTTGGGTCTTTAAGGCAATATGAGGATCCGCATGTCCGTGGTGATCATGGTTATCTTGTCCATTTCCATGATGTGCATGCCCGTGATCACACAAATGCCCATGGCTGTGCCACTCTTTTTTAATACAGTCAATGCCGGGGTTATTATAATCAATGTCGGTTTCTTCCATTAAAAATGGATAATGCACTAAATACGGTTTACGCCAATGTGCATCAGATAATAACACGTGCATATAATATTCATCATACAGATGTGAATGGGCAGGTAAGCCATATTTATCTTTACGTTGGCTGTAAGCCACCCCTAAATAACCTTGATCACCCACCCAAGAAAGTCCAATACTGCCACTTCGGTTATCCACAAAACTATTATCTAATTTACGATGCGTATGACCTTGATGTTGGTAAGACGGTGTTCTATAGTCATCGGCTTTTTTATACAAGCCTTCAAGATGTGCCACGACAGATTTGGATAATCCCACATCAAGTGAAACATTCACTAAACGTTCCTTATCTGCACTGCCTGTTCTAACACCCACTTCCCCTTCAACACCAACCACTTCTGCGGTCGGAATTTTATTATCAATCACATTCACGACACCAGCCGCATTACCTGAACTATACAATAAGGTATTTGCACCACGTAAAATTTCAATTTTTTTAGCTAATAGGCTATCCACGGTAACGGCATGATCGGGCGACATAGCAGACATATCCAAAGTTTCATTACCACTACTGAGGATTTTAATCCGCTTACCTTCTTGCCCTCGGATCACTGGTGCCGATGCACCACCACCGAATTGACTTGCGTGAATACCCAGCTCGCCAGATAAAGCATCACCAAGATTACTTGCCCGTTGTTTAAGATTGTGCGAGGAAATGACTTTTTCACTCGTCATTAAACGACCACCCAACAAACCCGCTTTATGTTCGGTTGATGTGCTGACAAAAATAGGATCAAGTTCGACATGCTCACCTTGCTGTTTTAAATGGCTTTGAGCAATCGCCATTTGAGTATAAAGTGCGGAAATCACACACCATGATAGATACGAAATTTTTCTCATAAAAAATATAAACTTAAAAAAGTTAATAAACACGCGTATTCCGAAAAACACACAGCCAAGCCCAAACATATTCAGCCTTTTGGGGACTAGAGTTAGATATCGTGCAGCATACACGTTATGGGGGCATCCTAATGACGACTCGTCCGCCTCTTGATAAGGCAATATGCGACACCCAACACTGACTCACTAAAGCTATGCCGTGCTTTTAAATTGAGCGATAAATTATTGTCTATATATATCTCAATGACAAGCTTTTTTTTCTACGAAAATTATCATAGTGATATCTACTCTTTTTTAGTGATAGAAAGGATGATAGTTTTTTAACGGAAGAACCCTTATACAGCCTAAAGATATAACGCTTTCGTGATGGCGTTTTAACTGAAAATGAGAAATGAAAAAGCACTCGTAAGAACACGACTAGCAGAATAAGAACGGTCATTTTTAGCCAACTTTTTAAAACATAAAAAATAAGATTACGCTTTATTGCTCTCTTGCAATTTAAAAAGAACGACACAAAAAATCTAACATTGGTAGTAATAGAAAACGATAACTCAGAGTCGTGTGCAAGCTTTGTCCTTGTTAATATGATCAACACGGGCGACAATTTCCCCTGTAAAAAGAAAGGCTTTTTCATCGTTCACCTTAATTTTGCCAAATAAAGAGACAAAATTCCCATTTACCTTCTGCATCCCTTCAATGCTTAACCCGCTAGCACTCGTCTGTAACGAGTGCTTCAATCAAACCATACGCCAGTGAACACAACAGAATATCAATTGCTCACATCATATCCACGATACAAAAACGGTCAATTCCTCAAAGCAAAACTCTTTCAAAATTGACCGCACTTTTGCCGATATCCCTCAATAAGTCAGAAAACAGCTATTCCCGCTTTGGTGACCAAGGTTTAGCATCGGGTTTGCTGTGTTTTTTCCGCCATTCCACACAAAGTGGTTTATTCCATTCCAATTCATTTTCACAGTAAGGCCCTTCTTCTAAATACCAGCCTTTTCTCTCTAAACAAAGGTTGACTTCTGGATAATTGGATTCCCCATCAAAAGGATCCATCCCACAAGCCCGCATTTCTTTACCTCTATGAACAATCTTTTTATAGAACTCTGTATCGGGATCTGGATCTTTAATGTGCGGATAATCTGGTGCCCGCCATTTAAAATAGCGGGCTGGGGGTTGAAAACTCGCAACATCAATACATTGTGTTAATGACATTGCCGCAAAAAAAATAATCCAATATTTACTTTTCATGCTCTCTCCTTTGTGTCTCGTTGTTTAGCTCAAAAATTGTTGTTTCTGGTTGCATAATTCTATTATCTTGATTCATTCTATAACCATCAGATTCACATTGTTTTTGTCCTAAACCATAGCAGTTATGTGATGATAATGAACTATTACTCACAATATCCTTCAATAAAGTGTATTTATTTTTCTTTAACGTATTTAGGTTTATCGTATAAGGATTATTCCCAATAACAAGCGAACTCCCCACGGTATCATGCTGACTATTCTCAATCAAAATCGCCCCCGCTAGCGCTCGTCTCTGACGAGTGCTTTAATCAAACCACACACCAGTGAATACAAACAAAATATCAATTACTCACATCATATCCACGATACAAAAACGGTCAATTTCTCAAAGCAAAACTTTTTCAAAATTGACCGCACTTTATTTTTGTGCTGTGTGATATTTTGCGGCTTGAAAGCCTAGACACTCCACAAATTACACTAATGTGTAAAAGAGTGTTATTAGAACCATATCCAATTTGTTATTTTTTCTTATAAATACTCGTACAATATTTAAACCCCTCCATGACGACCTTTCCTAATTCTTCATCAGATATATCTATTGGATATTCAAATTCAACCCACTTTCCTTTTTCATCTTTTATAGCCGTATAACCATTAAGACAGTCTTGATGGTTAGGCTCTATCATAATTTTACCATTCATAATACTCACAGATAAAAAATCCATATTTTTATAAATTTCTTTTCTATTCTTATATGAAAACTCTTCTTTTATTTTTGTTTCTAACGACTTTAAAAATGTACCATCGCTATCTAATGACATGACTGCTCTAAGTTCATCAAAATCAATTTTTCTACTTTTTGATAAATTTTCCCTGATGTGTTTTCCCAAAGCAGAATAAGTTATATTGGGTGATAGCAGATTAATATCTTGCTTAGGATCTAATACACTAAGTACGCCTTCTAAAAAATAATTAACTAAAATAAATTTTTCTGTTTTTTTTATTAAAACACTATATTCACTCATCTTAATTCACCTTTTTAACAATAATATTAACACCTTGTAATCTAGCATAATCAATCGATTTATTGATTACTTCCATTTGTTTCTTAGTCGTTAAGTAAGGTATTGCCATATACATCTCCTTACTTTTTATCTTTACATTAGTTAATTTAAATGTTCCTTTATCATCTCCTGTAAAATTTATCATGTCACCGTATACTTACTTAATTGTTTATTTATAGATACTTGTTGAATATTTAAACGCCTCTATAATTTTATTTCCTAATTCTTCAGGGAAAAGCAGCAAATTCACAGAATATTCAAATTTAATTGCAACACCCTCTTTATTTCTTACAGATGTATAACTGCCTAAACCATCTTGATGGAGTGGAGTAATTTTAAGCATATTATTATAAATACTTACACTTAAAAAAATGGAATCTTTATAAATTGATTTTCTATTTCTATATCCATATTTTTCTTTTATTCTTTTTTCTTCTTGACTATTAAACAACTCAATTTCACTATTATTTTTCCAATAATACATAAACACTTCTTCTGTAATTTCTCTACTCTCCGCCAGCTTCTTTTTAACCTCATTTCCTAACATGCTATTAGAAACATCTATATCTAAGTAACTTACTATTTGTTTTGGGTCGACAACGCCTAACCGACCAAGTAAATTACTTACTATAGATATATATCTACTTGTTTTTACAATAAAAACATCTCTTTTCATTTTATTTTATCTCTTTAACAATAATTTTAATTCCTTTTGATTTTGCGTAGTCAATTGACTTATTTATCGCTTCCCATTGGGACTTAGTCGTGGAATAAGGTATTGCCAAATACATCTCCTTACTTTTTATCACTGCATTAGTTAATTTAAATGTTCCTTTACCATCTCTCTTAAAATTAACCATCTCATCCACATACTTATTTAATTGATAAGTAATACGTTTCGGATTTTGATAGGTTGTTGAACCAACAGTATCCATGGTTTTTGCACTAATCGCCGTACCATCTGGCAGTAAGCTATCAAATGTTTTAAATTTAGGTTTTATATCATTAAGATCAATCGTTCCCTTTGGTAAAATTTTCTGTAAATATTCCTCCCCGCTAGCGCTCGTCTCTGACGAGTGCTTCAATCAAACCACACGCCAGTTAACACAAACAGGATATCAATTGCTTACATCATATCCATGATACAAAAACGGTCAATTTCTCAAAGCAAAACGTTTTTGAAATTCACCGCACTTTTGCCGATATCCCTCAATAAGTCAGAAAACAGCACTATTCCCGCTTTGGTGACCAAGGCTTGGCATCGGGTTTGCTGTGTTTTTTCCGCCATTCTACACAAAGTGGTTTATCCCATTCCAATTCATTTTCGCAGTAAGGTCCATCCTTCAAATACCAGCCTTTTCTCTCTAAACAAAGGTTGACTTCTGGATAATTGGATTCACCATCAAAGGGATCCATCCCACAAGCTCGCATATCCTTTTCTTTTTGCTCGAACCATTGATAAAATCGTTCTTCTTCGGGGTATTTCTTCAAATGAGGATAATCTGGTGCCCGCCATTTAAAATAGCGGGCAGGAGGTTGGAATCCCTTACCAAAAGAGCAGCCCATCAGTAATATACTGGTTATACATAACAAACTGATTATGCTGTATTTTTTCATATATCCTCCTTATTGATTGTCCACTTTTATCTCATTCAAAAATTGTTTTTTCAGGCTGCATAATGCATTTATGTTTGTGCTGATTTTATACAAAAAACGGTCAATTCCTCAAAGCAAAACTTTTTCAAAATTGACCGCACTTTATTTTTACGCTGTGTGATATGTATGCTTCACCAAAACTTAACGCTTTTGATAACCCCGAACAGGTGTTTGGCGATAAAAGACAAGCCACAATCACGGTCATAAATACGCCTCCTTGGTGTCAATAATTTCTTGGTAATGAGGGTTGATTATGGGTTTATGTATAAATACTTTCCATCGTTTCAAAATATAAATTAACTCTTTTCTATCAATAATCTCAAATTCTGATTCCTCAGGATCATAATCTTCGGGCTCATCTCCTTTTCCATAAAGATAAAAGCCAATTCTAACTTTATCACCTTCAATAAATGCATCAATTCCGTCAAAACCAACAAATTCATTTTCTATCGATATATTAACTATATCATCATAAATACCTTTTTCTTCGAATTCATTTTTTCCAAATAGCCTAATATAAGTTGCTACATAAGAACCAATAGGATAGTTTGAACAGCTATCGCAAATAGGTATTAACCGATTAAAAGAATTAATATATTCAAAAGATAATATCATAAGTATATCCTTATTATTTTATTCTAAGATTGGATGAGCACTGGTTATCTCACCTAAAAATAAATTGTTATATATCAGGAATAGAAGCGATTAACTTATGAATATAACCTATATCTAATTCAATTTTGGATACAGCACCCTGAAAATAAAACACTAAAATATCTTTCTCTTTCCCTCTAAAAAAGAAAAGCTCAAAACCGGTATCAGTAATTTCAGGTAGGACTATTTCAATCCCTACTTTCTTTGGATAGATTTGTGTGATCTCCTCTAATGAGATCTTTTTTTCTGGTTCATCATAATAATAACCAATACGTGAAATAACTGCTTCTCTAAAAAGATATTCTGCACTATGCTCTTCACAATTTCTCATATCATACGCATTAATATCTTCATCCAAAAAGCTCTTTAACCAATTAATAATCATATTTAATGTCCAGTTTATTTCTTTTCCTGGGTAAAAATAACCATCAATAATCAAATTAAATGCACCATAAACCCATTTCTCATCTGGCACTGAAATCATTTTATCAATATGAATTTGCAAAGGTTGATTATAATCACCATAAATCATTATTTACTTTCCTTATGCTGTCGATTTAAAGATTTAATTCAGAATTAAATTCTTCTAACTCTATGTATCATAGAGGATATCTATCACCGAGGAATAAATTTACGCCCTATACTTTCAAACCGATGAATAATATCTAATATTTCCCCCTTATTATATTGAATAAGTTCAACCCCCCCTTTGTCAAATAAGGCAATGAAGTCATTTTTATTATTAAAAAAGAAAATAATATTCACACCTAAATCATCCATCTCACTACTCTCCAAATTAATTATTAATTTAGAAGAAATAAAATAGTTATATAGTTCTGAATTTAATAATTCAGAATTTATTTTATCAAAAAATTTATCTGGTAGTGCCTTCATTTCTTTCTGAAAGCCAGAAATGAGAAAAGAGACATTTGTTCTCAGCTCTGTCTCACGAAGAACATTAGGATATTTTTTTCCATGTATATAAATTTCAAAGATACCATTAATCCAAAATGTAGAGTTATTCCACGCATCCACAACGTCACATCTAATCGCAAAAGAATAAGGATCACCTATTAACATATTATTTCCTTAATTGTTTTTTATATCATTAGGAATCTTATTTTCATTTAATCCCTCTATTATTTAGAACTAAATTCAGATCATAAAGAAAGTCTTCTTTTTCTTCTTCCCCCAAATTTTTTAATAAGTGATTTAAATCATGTTCTGACAATATTTTCTGTATTTTATCTAGCAAAGAAATATGAACATCTTTAAACCTTCCTGCATTGCAAATAATCTCAACAGTAAAAAGCATTAATTTTTCAATTGTAGAATCATAAGCGTTTTCCCAGTCGTAATTTGCACCAGACCATTCAAGACTTGGCTCAATTTCTCTATGGACTTCACCATGATAGAATTTTCTTTTACACCAGTCATAACCACTTTCTAAATAATAAGCTTTAATATTTTTATATGCTTCCCTATCCATATTACTCTCCTCTTTCAGTAAAAATAGTTACATTTCCTTTTGCCAAAGGATTATCCCCACCGCTAGCACTCGTCTGTAACGAGTGCGTTAATCAAACCACACGCCAGTGAACACAAACAGGATATCAATTACTCACATCATATCCATGATACAAAAACGGTCAATTCCTCAAAGCAAAACTTTTTCAAAATTGACCGCACTTTATTTTTACGCTGTGTGATTTTTATGCTTCACCAAAACTTAACGCTTTTGATAACCCAGAACAGGTGCTTGGCGACAAAAGACAAGCCACAATCACAGTCATAAATACGCCTCCTTGGTGTCAATAATTTCTTGGTAATTCATATCAGTAATGGGTCTTTGGTAAAAATCCAGCCATTTTTCCAGCAAATAGGCAAATTCTTTACGAGGGATTACACGGGCATCCGTATCTCTTTCGTCAACATCATCAGGAATGTCCTCTTCTTCCATATCATCTAACAGATAGAAACCCACTTTTATTTGATCATGCTCTATTAAGGCTTCAAATGCCTGTGAATCAATCCAATCCCAAGTAATCGTTGGATCTCGAAGCTTCTCTAATACTTCACTCATCCAGCTTAACCAGTCTAACGAACCAAGATAATCAGTAATCACCCCATCATTTTCCCGATTATCACTTTCATAAACACCACAGGTTTTATAGATACCACCCTGAAATTCGTAATACCTAAAACGTACTTTCATTTTATACCTCATTGCTCTATTGTTGGATAAACTGTTGATAAATAACCGTCTTTATTAATAACCCATTCTACTTTCACCCCGCTAACGCTCATCTCTGACGAGTACTTTAATCAAACCATACGCCAGTGAATACAAACAGAATATCAATTACTCACATCATATCCATGATACAAAAACGGTCAATTCCTCAAAGCAAAACTTTTTTGAAATTGACCGCACTTTATTTTTACGCTGTGTGATATTTTTGCTTCACCAAAACTTAACGCTTTTGATAACCCCGAACAGGTGCTTGGCGACAAAAGACAAGCCACAATCACGCTTATCATAAGCCTCCTTGGTGTCAATAATTTCTTGGTAATTTATATCAGTAATGGGTCTGTGGTAAAAATCCAGCCATTTTTCCAGCAAATAGGCAAATTCTTTACGGGGAATGAAACGGGGATCGGTATCTCTTTCGTCAACATCATCAGGAATATCCTCTTCTTCCATATCATCTAACAGATAATAGCCCACTTTTATTTGATCATGCTCTATCAAGGCTTCAAATGCCTGTGAATCAATCCATTCCCGAGTAATCGTTGGATCTCGAAGCTTCTCTAATACCTCACTCATCCAGCTTAACCAGTCTAACGTGCTAAGATAATCAGTAATCACCCCATCATTTTCCCGATTATCACTTTCATAAACACCACAGGTTTTATAGATACCACCCTGAAATTCGTAATACGCAAAAATTACTTTCATTTTATACCTCATTGCTCTATTGTTGGATAAACTGTTGATAAATAACCGTCTTTATTAATAACCCATTCTACTTTCACCCCGCTAGCACTCGTCTTTGACGAATGCGTTAATCAAACCACACGCCAGTTAACACAAACAGGATATCAATTACTCACATCATATTCACGATACAAAAACGGTCAATCCCTCAAAGCAAAACTTTTTCAAAATTGACCGCACTTTATTTTTGTGCTGTGTGATATTTTTGCGGCTTGAAAGCCTAGACACTCCACAAATTACACTAATGTGTAAAAGAGTGTTATTAGAACCATATCCAATTTGTTATTTTTTCTTATAAATACTCGTACAATATTTAAACCCTTCCATCACGACTTTTCCTAATTCTTCATCAGATATATCTATTGGATATTCAAATTCAACCCACTTTCCTTTTTCATCTTTTATAGCCGTATAACCATTAAGAGAGTCTTGATGCCAAGGCGTTATTATAATTTTATTATTCATAATTCTCACAGATAAAAAATCCATATTTTTATAAATTTCTTTTCTATTCTTATATGAAAACTCTTCTTTTATTTTTTGTTCTAACGACTTAAAAAATGTACCACCACTATCTAATGACATGACTGCTCTAAGTTCATCAAAATCAATCCTTCTACTTTTTGATAAATTTTCCCTGATGTGTTTTCCCAAAGCAGAATAAGTTATATTGGGTGATAGCAGATTAATATCTTGCGTAGGATCTAATACACTAAGCACCCCCACCAAGAAATAATTAATCAAAATAAATTTATCTGTTTTTCTTATTATAACGCTATGTACAATCATTATTATTTAACCTCTTTTACTATAATTTTAACACTTTGCAATTCTTCGTATCTAATTGACTTATTTATCGCTTGCCATTGTGGTTTAGTTGTTGAGTGAGGTATTGCTAAATACATCTCTTTACTCTTAATTTACTCCTTTCTTTAAGGATAAAATCTTCTCAATAGAGATATATTCAATTTCTTATTTTTTCTTATAAATACTCGTAGAATATTCAAATGCATCCATCACTGCTTTCCCTAGTTCTTCATCGGATAAATCAATTGGATATGTAAATTCAATTGCTTTACCATAGCGATCTCGAGCAGTACCAAATGTGCCTAATCCATCTTGATGAGTTGAGCGAATAACAATACTATTATTTATAACTAAAACTGTTACAAATAATGCATCTTTACAAATAGCCTTTGCACTTTTGTATCCATAAACCGACATTACTTTTTTTTCTTCATTTTTATTAAATGACGAGAGTCCTTCATTATCATTAAAATGAAACATAAATAAATCTTCTGAAATTAAATCGCTTTCATTTAATTTCTCTTTTATAGCCTTACCAAAATCGCTAGACATAACGTTAGGGTTTAAATATATCAATGTTTGCTGTGTATTTAAAAGGTTTATTCTTCCAACCCAATAGCTACTTATCGAAATATACTTACTGGTTTTTTCAATAAAGATAAATTTTTTTAACATTACTTAATCCCCACCGCTAGCTCTCGTCTCTGACGAGTGCTTTAATCAAACCACACGCTTGTGAACACAAGCAAGATATCAATTGCTCACCTCATCTTCATGATACAAAAACGGTCAATTCCTCAAAGCAAAACTTTTTGAAATTGACCGCATTTCTAAAGCTAACATCAAATACTCTAGTAATCTGAACTATAAATGTTCTTTCCAACAATACTTCTAGTTCATTTAAATCTATAAAAAACTGACTATCAGTGTCATTTTCTAAATAATCCATCCCGAATAACGAAAAATCATCCTGATCTTTCATTTTACTTATTTTTAGATAATCCATCATGCTTTGCTCTTTCTATTATTAATTTAATTATACCATTAAAATAAAATTTCATATTTACCTCAAGCTGGCACTCGTGTGGACACAAGAACTATCTCAGGGGATTATTTTTGCTTAAATTATTAAATAAAAATGCTAATCTGAGATAATTTACTAGACTCATTAAATTCGAAATGAATATTTTTCCCATTATAAAAATACCTTACCCATCCACAGCCTTTAAAATCTGGGTCACCTAAAAAACTTATAATGTCATCCTTTGACAATCCGTATTTAAAATTACATATCAACTCATGAACAAACGGGTAAGGGAAATAACCTTCAATTTCTACTAAGTAAAAGAAAACTGAATATAAAACACATTCTCCATCTATTTTTTTAAAATAAAACTCAACACCTCTATTATAAAATAAATAATAGATCTCGTATTCATCTTGATAGCTTAGCTCATCCACATCAAAATCGGAAGAAACTATCTCTACTAACTTTAAAATATCTTTACTACCTTCTTTGGCACCTAATGCTGCTATAAAAGTGTTAATATTTCCTTCTAAATATTTTATCATTCTACTATTCCTAATCTTTTATTTCTTTCTATGATTTTATTGATCACATCATTTACCATCTTTTCATCATATCCTCTATTTAAAAGGTTAGATCTCAATTTTGATAAATCACACATCTGAGCCTTACATAAATCAGAAGCATCCCCTTCGATTTGTGAGGAAGTATTTTTTCCAGAATATGTTCTACTGTCTTTGTGAATTTCTTTTGGTAGCTCAACAGCAGTACCTTCATCACGTAATTTCTTAATTTCAACTCTTGTTAAAGGTCTTCCTAGTTCAATTTCTCTATTCCTTTTAATCGCTGCAAATGAAGGAATATGATCATGCTCCAGATTATCACCTATTTTTTCTCTTTTTTTCAAACTGTTATAGCTACCAACCTCTAACTCTTTTACATAATCTAATTGCTTAGCTACCTCACGTTGATACTTCAATGCCTCTGCACTATTACCTAATCGCTCCGCTTCCTTCGCTTTTTGTAGTGCGGACTTAGCCTTTTTTAAAGGCTTTGTCACAGCTTCCGTGCCAGGTACAATACTAATAAAGGCTAAAGCATAATCAATCCCATCCTCTGCTTCAGCAAAGGATTTTATATCTCCAACTATTGGCGTAAAGTCTGCTAAAAATAATGCAACATCTCCTGTATTTCTTAAACCCTCGACCAATTCAGGATGTTCTTTCGCAAATCGTTCTATCGCTTGCCGAGTCGCTTCATCTGCCTTCTCCTGCCCCTCTGCGAAAGCAACCCAATCAACTTGTGGATTATCAATAAAGAGATTTAAATTGAAATTATTCTCCACCGCAATCTTACCAATCTCCCCACCAATCGACGCATGGGTGAGACTTGATACCGTCGTGTTGCTCTGACTTGAACCCTGTGCCGTTAGCCCACCTGCGACCGCTGCCGTAATAGAACTTAACGCAGTGATTTGTGCTTTTTCCTCTGCAGTCAAGTGTTCTGCTTTGTCTTTGTTGTACAGCACCTTGGCTAACATCGGTGCAGCCAATTCCGCACTCGCCGCCGCTATCGCCCCTGACGTCGGGTTGCCTTGATTCGCCGCTGCTTCTATCGCTCCCCAAATCGCATGAGCTAGGGTGTTCGCAATTTTGTCGGTTTCACCTTTGTCATTGGTGGTTGCCTTTTTAATCCATTGATTCACTTCCGGCGAAGCAAGTTGGGTAGCTATGCCTGTTGGGCCTTGATTAGCTAAAATCCCCGTAAAAAGTGTCGTCAGTGTTTCTGCTGTCCGTTTATATTGCCCCTCATCTCCCCAATTTGCTTGATTTTGTTCTGCTTTTAACAATGCCTGTTGTTTTTCTGCAATCTCTGTTGGGGTTCCTCGTGCTTCAGCTTGGATTAATGCCTTTTTCGCTTGATTGACTTGCTCTGTCGCTTCCGCTTGTTGGTTTGCTGTGTAAGTACTGATTGCCTTATGAATATCACCCACCGATTTAGAAAGTGCTTTCTGCTCCGCTAAAAGCTGGGTAACATCTTTCGGTTTACTCACCTCACGCTGAGCCTGGCTTAAATCCGTATTTATCCCTAATGCGTCGGCGGTGGTTTCTATTGGCTGGCTGTCTTTATTCAGCGTAATCCGCCCTGCTGTTAACGTGGCTTTCGTCACACTGCTATCACTGCCTTCACTGTGCATTGGTAAACCTGGCGTAAAACTTGGGCCGGTTTTCCCTTCTACAAACTGGGCATTTGGATGCTTGGCATCCACAACTTTCCCTGTGTCTTTATCTTGGTAATAATCCGCTTGTTTACCATAACCACCAGATAAGGATGCACTACTTGCTCGATGGCTTGAGTGATTTTGAATATCTTCAAACGTGAGTTGATTCGTTTTCAATTCACTTTCTGCCCCATTCGTAGAGGCTATTGCTGCACCTTTTAAATGCACATTCGCCGCATTAACTTGATAACCTCCTTCTTCCGCAAATAAGCCCGTTTGCTCCCGCACTTGTTGATACTGAGATTCGCCTCTTTCTGCCCCTACATGACCTTGTAAGTTCCAACTATTACCAAAACCGACTTCAGCCTCTATGCCTGCACTTGCACCTTTTTGCTGATACGTTGAGCGTTCTTGTACACTTTCTAAATGTAAATTTCCACCAGTATTGACTTCAATACGTTTACCTTTTGCGGTTGTACCAATGAGAGTCGTATCATTTCCACTTTGTAGGTTAAGCTGTTCGCTATCTAGCACTGTATGTTGATAATAAGTACCGTCACCTTGTTGTTTTTGCTTGCCAAATCCTGCCCTTGCATAAAACGACCAGCCCGTTTTTGCACCAAAACTCAATGCCGTGCCAACTTCTGCTCCTACATTCTGACTTTTACCTTTATTGTACTGAGAGTCTTCTCCCGCTAATAAAACAATATTTTCCTTCGCTTTCAGCTGAATATGGCTACCAGCTTGACGCTCTCCTTTTTCCCCCCGCTAGCGCTCGTCTCTGACGAGTGCTTTAATCAAACCATACGCCACTTAACACAAACAGGATATCAATTGCTCACATCACCTCCATGATACAAAAACGGTCAATTTTTCAAAGATAAAACTTTTTTGAAATTGACCGCACTTGAGGAATAATAAAAAATATTTTATATCTAGCTATCAGTGATAATACTAATTAATAAATGCTATCAGTATAGCTTGTTCAATATTATTTATTTCAGATGGTTCAAATATACTTTCATCATTTCTCACCTTATGAAACGTAAAAGTAGAAAACTCACCTACCTCATCATTTTGAAAAGTAATTAGTACTACACAATTAAGATCTGGATATATTTCCTTCCATCTTTTCTTAAACTCATCTAAAAATAAGATAGATTGACATAAAATATTACCACTCACATAATCATCAATATGAAATCTATTTATAGACACTTCATAACCTGATAAATCCAAGAATTGACTAGCAATTTCATTTGCATCAACTCTGGAAATCTCATTGTCTATTTTTTGAAACTTGAAAAATATACATCCATCAATATCAATAAAATCTAACAAATCTAGTAAATCATTAGATATTACACTTTGCTTTATATTATTCTTTTCTTTATTGATTTCATTTTTCATAAGTGGACTAATATAGATCATTTTTTCTCTCCTAAATACTCCAGACCTTTGTTTATTCCATCCTAATTTTAGAATCATTTAATAAATTCTGAATATTTGCTATAGCCCCCGCTAGTGCTCGTCTTTGACGAGTGCTTTAATCAAACCGCCACCATCATCTTCACGATACAAAAACGGTCAATTCCTCAAAGCAAAACTTTTTCAAAATTGACCGCTCTTTATTTTCAGTCTGTGTGATTTTTATGCTTCACCAAAACTTAGCACTTCTTGATAACCCGCAACAGGTGCTTGGCTGCGAAAGGCTAACCATAAGACTAAAATATCTATCAGCACCGCTCTTGATAAAGCAAAATGCAAGCTCGTGTCTTCTTGGGCAAATAAAAAACAGAAATAAACCTGATCACCATGAATTTCCACGCCCCAAGAATTCGAGGAAATATCTCCCTGTTGGATGTCTTCATCCCTCAAAATCGATAACACCTTATCCAAAAACGCAAAGTAATTGGGACCACCCATCGGGTCATTTAAATAGCCTGTTAAAGGATGAAGTTGATGATTTTCTTTCCAAAAACAAACCGGTATCACCTGTGATTTATGTTCAATATAGGAAAACACTAATTGCATAACTTACTCCTGTGTGCTACTTGGGAATGCGGTGAATTCTGGATAACTGTATCCTTCAATTCTCACACCTGAATGAGAGATTCCCGCCCACATTCCTTCTGCTTGACGTACTGCATCTAAATCATCCACTTGGTTTGAATAGGCGGAATCAATCTCAACCAATATCCTGTCGGCTGTCCACGTCGCAGGAAACATCAGCATTTCACCGTTGTTATTGGTTTTGGCGATATATTGATTGGTGTCACTATCCCATACGGAAATTTGTGCAATATACACGCCATTTTTATAGGTTTGTAATACTCGGTCCACCCGAATATTACCTAAGGTGGAATGTCCACCCACAATCACGGTCATAAATACGCCTCCTTGGTGTCAATAATTTCTTGGTAATTCATATCAGTAATAGGTCTTTGGTAAAAAGCGATCCATTTTTCCAGTAAATAGGCAAATTCTTTACGAGGGATTACACGAGCATCCGTATCTCTTTCGTCAACATCATCAGGGATGTCCTCTTCTTCCATATCATCTAACAAATAATAGCCCACTTTTATTTGATCATGCTCTATCAAGGCATCAAATGCCTGAGAACTAATCCAATCCCGAGTAATCGTTGGATCTCGAAGCTTCTCTAATACCTCACTCATCCAGCTTAACCAGTCTAACGAACCAAGATAATCAGTAATCACCCCATCATTTTCCTCATTATCACTTTCATAAACGCAGCAAGCTTTATATGGACGATTATTATATGTGCCATAACTAAAAAGAACTTTCATTTTATTATCTCCATCAATTTATTACTGGATAAACTGTTGAAATATTACCACTTTTATCAAATTGATATATCACTTCAACGCCTGATTTTGTTGTCCCCTTCCACCGCTAGCGCTCGTCTTTGACGAGTGCTTTAATCAAACCGCACGCCAGTGAACACAAACAAGATATCAATTGCTCACATCATATCCACGATACAAAAACGGTCAATTCCTCAAAGCAAAACGTTTTTGAAATTGACCGCACTTTTAAAGCTAATCAAATACTCCAGTGAGCTGAACTATAAATGCCCTTTACAACAATACTTCTAGTTCATTTAAATCTATAAAAAACTGACTATCCGTGTCATTTTCTAAATAATCCATTCCGAATAACGAAAAGCCATCCAGATCTTTCATTTTATTTAACTTATTTTTAGATAATCCCTCATGCTTTGCTCTTTCTATTATTAATTTAATTATGTCATTAAAATAAAATTTCATATTTACCTCAAACTGGCACTCGTGTGAACACGAGCGCCATCTCAGGGATTGCCTAAGGTGGAATGTCCACCCACAATCACGGTCATAAATACCCCCCGCTAGCGCTCGTCTTTGACGAGTGCTTTAATCAAATCACACGCCAGTGAACACAAGCAAGATATCAATTGCTCACGTCATATCCACGATACAAAAACGGTCAATTCCTCAAAGCAAAACTTTTTTGAAATTTACCGCACTTTTAAGATAAATAAACAAAAACTCAGAAAATTATACCATTAGATGATAATAGATAATATTTTATTTCTATTATCTTTTTCCTATGGGTTAAATTTTCACTTAATCACCTCTTTTTATATTTTAATTCTTGAAAAAATTTATATATAAACTGGTAAAGAATTAAGTATCTATTTTAATAGAATATAACTACTTAGCGTCAAAATCTAAAAAAGGAAAAAGAACACCAGATAAAATGGATACAATAACAACTATTAAAAAATCATAGCGATCTATAACAAAAGGTAAAATATCCCTCATATCTCCCCCCAAAAAAAGACCATAAATGATAAGATAAATACTCTTCAAAAAGATTAAAAAAAACATCACTAAAGTGGAAAACAAAAAATAATATATAAAAGAAGCTATATATCTAGAAAATTTATTTCTTCTCATCTTTTCCCTCTAAAATTGAATCATAAATATCATCTGATTGTCTTTTGATATTATAATTAGACAGATTATCAATGCCATTCCCCAAAATCGCTGGGATATTATTCTTAGACTTTTGTCCATAAATTGGCACCCCTGGTGCTATCTGTACAAAATTATATTTATTTGCTGTTGGATTAAATTTCAAGTCTAATACATTTTGAACTTTACTTCCTATCTTCGCTCCAGAGAAAGACGCTATTCCAGAAGAAACACCTTCATAAACAGACTCCTTATCTGTTCTGTAAGCATCCAAAAATTCAACACTAGCATTAGTAAAAGCTAGTTTTGCTGGTGTCATATCTTTAGTCAATATACTAGTACCAATAGATAATCCTATTTTTGGTATATCTAGTTTAGATATATCACCTTTATTTTCAATTAACTGCCCTGTTATTTCGGTCCCTCCACCAAACGTGCCTGCTATAATAACCGGTTTATCAACTAATTTGGGAACATATTTCGCAATACTAGGACCAATAATTGAACCAAGCCCTAATGTCGTACTGCCAATTACTAGATTCAATCTGTTATTTTCCCATTTTTCTTGATACCATTTATCATAATGGTGAAGAAGCTCATCTAACTGTTTAATACTTTGTTGAGATAAGCTTTTACAAACAGTATTGCAACTCTTTTCTTGTTGCAAAATAGCTAAAGCATTCTTACGTTTTGCTAACTCGTCTTTACTCACTCGTGTATCAAGTGCTTCTATTAAAAAATTATCATCAACTGTAACTAGCTTTGCGATTAAATTCTCCTTCTCTTCCTCTGTTTTAGCATTCTCAAGAGCATTAAGCCAACTGATAATCGCTTTATCTGTTAAATAATTATTCTCCACCGCAACCTTACCAATCTCCCCGCCAATCGACGCATGGGTGAGACTCGATACCGTCGTGTTGTTCTGACTTGAACCCTGTGCCGTTAGCCCACCTGCCACTGCGGCTGTCATCGAACTTAACGCAGTGATTTGTGCCTTTTCCTCTGCCGTCAGCTGTTCTGCTTTGTCTTTGTTGTACAACACCTTCGCTAACATCGGTGCAGCCAATTCCGCACTCGCCGCCGCTATCGCCCCTGACGTCGGGTTGCCTTGATTGGCTGTCGCCTCTATCGCCCCCCAAATCGCATGAGCTAGGGTGTTCGCAATTTTGTCGGTTTCACCTTTGTCATTGGTGGTTGCCTCTTTAATCCATTGATTCACTTCCGGGGAAGCAAGTTGGGTAGCTATGCCTGTTGGACCTTGATTAGCTAAAATCCCCGTAAAAAGTGTCGTCAGCCTCTCCGCTGTACGTTTATACTCACCCCTATCTCCCCACTTCGCTTGATTTTGTTCTGCTTTTAACAATGCCTGTTGTTTTTCTGCAATCTCTGTTGGCTTTCCTTCTGCTTCAGCTTGGATTAATGCCTTTTTCGCTTGATTGACTTGCTCTGTCGCTTCCGCTTGTTGGTTTGCGGTGTAAGTACTGATTGCCTTATGAATATCACCCACCGATTTGGAAAGCACTTTCTGCTCCGCTAAAAGCTGGGTAACATCTTTCGGTTTACTCACCTCACGCTGAGCCTGACTTAAATCCGTATTTATCCCTAATGCGTCGGCGGTGGTTTCTATTGGTTGGCTGTCTTTATTCAGCGTAATCCGCCCTGCTGTTAAGGTCGCTTTGGTAAGGCTTTCCTCACTCCCTTCACTGTGCATTGGTAAACTTGGCGTAAAACTTGGGCCAGTTTTCCCTTCTACAAACTGGGCATTTGGATGCTTGGCATCCACCACTTTCCCTGTGTCTTTATCTTGGTAATAATCCGCTTGTTTACCATAACCACCCGATAAAGACGCACTACTTGCTCGATGGCTTGAGTGATTTTGAATATCTTCAAACGTGAGTTGATTCGTTTTCAATTCACTTTCTGCCCCATTCGTAGAGGCTATTGCTGCACCTTTTAAATACACATTCGCCGCATTAACTTGATAACTTCCTTCTTCCGCAAATAAGCCCGTTTGCTCCCGCACTTGTTGATACTGAGATTCGCCTCTTTCTGCCCCTACATGACCTTGTAAGTTCCAACTATTACCAAAACCGACTTCAGCCTCTATGCCTGCACTTGTACCTTTTTGCTGATACGTTGAGCGTTCTTGTACACTTTCTAAATGTAAATTTCCACCAGTATTGACTTCAATACGTTTACCTTTTGCGGTTGTACCAATGAGAGTCGTATCATTTCCACTTTGTAGGTTAAGCTGTTCGCTATCTAGCACTGTATGTTGATAATAAGTACCGTCACCTTGTTGTTTTTGCTTGCCAAATCCTGCCCTTGCATAAAACGACCAGCCCGTTTTTGCACCAAAACTCAATGCCGTGCCAACTTCTGCTCCTACATTTTGGCTTTTACCTTTATTGTACTGAGAATCTTCTCCCGCCAATAACACAATATTGTCCTTCGCTTTCAACTGAATACGGCTACCAGATTGACGCTCTCCTTTTTCATCATAGCTACTAAATTGCGTATGCTTTGCCCGTAAATCTCCCTCTGTCGCATGAATTTCTATCTGTTTAGCATTTACGCGGTTTCCTTGACTGAGATAAACATTACGCTCTTCTGATTGACGACTATGCGAAACACCCACTCCCGATTCTACACGCAGTAATGTAGCATCTGTTGGTGTTTTGGTTAGCGTTTTTAAAGCCGTGTCATATAGAGTATAGCCTTGTGCCGCTAAGCTTAGCCCTTGTGCAATCTGTAAACGTTTGCTCGCTTCACTATTATCCTTTAATGCTTCTGCGGTTTGGATTAAGTCAATCAATGGCGATTTTACTCGACTAAATTGACCGATTTTTAAATCACTCTGATGTGCATTGAAATGCTGGGCATCACGTACATTATCAAAATCAACTGATTTTGCTTGAATTTTCAGCCCCTCTTTTGCGAGTAATTCACTACTAACCTGTTTGAACTGGTTATCGGCTGAGATTGCTATATTGCCTTCCAAACTAGCAAGTTGACTACCTTGATGTGTAATTGTATCGCCAGATTGATTACTTAACTTACGGTTATAACCATAGAAACGCTCAGTTTCTGAAATAACAGCCTCTCCAATGCCATTGCTTTTACTGCGTTCTTGTTGCTGAGTTTTACTCACTGTGGTTTCTATTTTGACATCGTTACCCGCTTGCAAATCAATATTTTCTTTCGCAACAACTTTCGCACCAATTAAATGAATATCGCCTTGCTCAGCAAGGATTTTAGCTTTACCCCCAATAGAAAGTACAGTGCCTTGCTCAGAGATAATACTTCCCTCACCTTGTTCTTTTTGGCTGTAATAACCAAACTGTGATAACCCTGTTTTCTTACCATCAAAGCTAATCCCTTTGCCCTTTCTATCTGCTGCCTGTGATTGGCGATTTTCAGCTACACCTAAGGTTACATTACCTTTTGCAATCAAATTAGCCTCTTTTTCTGCACTCAGCATCGCACCTTGCGTTTTAATATCCTTCTCTGTGGCAAGAACCGTTAAATTTTGCCCCGCCTGTAAATTTGCTGTAATTGCAATGTCTTCATGTCCAGTTTTATGACTTTGTGTTTTTTGCTTATTAAAATAAGGGCTTATGAATTTCGCTGTTTGTCCTGCTGCTTTATCAACGGCTTCTACGGCACTTAATGCCTTGCCAACGACACCTTTTGTAGCACCTTGTGAAGCTAGATTTTGGTAATTTTGTTTCGCAACTTGCAGAGGATTATAAACCATACTAGTACCAAAGCCTGTTGATCTAGCGTATTGATTTGAATGTTGATCATGGGATTCAGTTACCGCATTTATTGCTACATTTGTACCTTGCAAGTGAATATTTTTCTCCGCTTTCAAATGTGTTGCCTGCAAATTTAAATCCTTCTCTGTCACTATCTCAATATTTTCTTTTGCATTGAATGCAGTAACCAGTACATTTTCATCTTGTTGGCTAGCATTGCTACCTGCCTTACTACGTTGATAGCCGAAAGAGGCAACACCACCTTTTAAACTGCCTCCCAAACCTGATTTTTTAGTTTCTTGCCAATGAATTTCATTACGTTGATTCTTGGCTGTATTTAATTCAATTTCTTTCGCATGTAATTTGATATCTTGCTCTGCTTCAACAGACAGGGCTTCTGCACTTAAACGTTTCCCCGCTTGTAAAATAACATTCTGGGCCTGAAGATCTGTGCCTTGATAGGTTTTCTCTTTGATTTCATCATAACGAGTTTTTTTCGTATTACTGATAAACGAACCACTTTTCATATGATGGTATTCATCATAATCCAGCTGTTTGCGAGCAGCATTTAACACCAAATCATTTTCTGCCATGGCAATCAGTTTTTGCTCAGCGTCTAATTGAGCCGCTTCCGCTCTTAAGTTGTTCGCTTGTAAACGTACATCTCCACCACCACTCACACGGCTGATCACTATATCCTGCACCCGTTCATTACGATAATGATCGCCCTTGCCTGTTTTTTCATCTGATACAACTTCAACAGCATTAAGACTTAATTGATTTTTCGCTAAAACAGCTGTATTCCCTTGTCCAGAGTTGATGATGTCAGCACCTTGTAATTGAACATTTCGCCCACTGACTTGTAATTCTCCCCCTGTTCCACTCACATGTAATAATGCTTTACGTGCCAATGTCACGTTCGTTTTTTCATAATTCACACCATCAGTATGAGACTCTACCGTTGTAGAACGATGAGTAATATCACCTTTTGCCTGAAGTGCAAGGCGATCTTTCGCTAAGATATATCCATCGATATTCTTAATATTTTTTTGAGCAGATAATAAGACTTGCTGCCCGATAATATTACCGCCTCTATTTTCCAGATTTTCCGTTTGTAACGCTACGAGCTCACTCCCAGTTATTACACCAGTATTTGTGATGACACTATCATTCAATGACACGACCTGTTTACCGCTCAACAAAGCAGCATCCCCATTAAGTTTCTCTTTTTGAGCAGACAAATACACTTTAGGTGCTAAAACTGTGCTTGTTGAGCCATCAGGCAAAATGACCGTTTTATTTTCAAACCACACAATATCTGACGTTAATTGCTCAACTTGCTCTGCACTCAAACTCACACCAGGGATAAGGTTAAATTTTTTCGCAAACGTAATACCGCTATCCATTAACGCCTTATACTGTTCTTCCATATCCTTAAAATTACCTAAGAATTGACGACCTGTGAGTTGGTTAATTTGCTCACGAATCAATCGTTGCTCATAGTAACCATCCCCTAAACGCTTATGTACTTGGTTATGCTCTGAACGGATTCTGTTAAACATATAATCCCCACTTAACCACTTTTTGCGGTCAGCAAAAGCAGGATCTGTTTCGATTAATACATGGCTATCTGCGTTTGAATTAAGTTTATATAAACTGGAATTTGGCAATGATGTCATATCTGCTTTAGCATCAATCTTGGCAGATGTCGTTGCTTCATTGTCTTTATAATTTTTATTTTCTTCTTTTACTGCAACGCCCATTTGGAATGGTGTATTGACATAATTGTCATAACTATTTATTCCTCCCCAATCTCGTTGATGATAACGCTTAAAGCCACCTCTCCAGCGACTGATCGTATATTGGCTTGTTCCATATTCATTTAAAATATTGTAGCCTGTCTCATCAATGTTATTCACCACGCCATTTAAGGTTAAACGACCGCCTGCAATGATCTGACTACGATCATTTAGTGAATTTTTACTATTTAATAGAATATTTCCACCTGCGAGAATTTGTCCCGGTAATGTTGTTTTTATAACACTAAGATCTTTTACTCGACGATTTAAATAAGTCATCCAAAAATTACTGAATGTTTTTCCTAGAATCCCAGCATTATGTTGATTTATTTTTTCATTTAACGCATCGAAAGCCATATCATTTTTTGTAATCCATTCACTAAATGGTGCCATTACTTTGTTATATTTCGCGAGCTGCTCTTCATAACTGAGTTTTTCGGTTTCATAAATTTTCAGTGCAATATCATATTGTGCTTTTGCTTTTTCATAATTTTCTAAGCGTTGTTGATAATCTGCGAGAGATTCAAAAGGTCTTTTTCTTCCAGGATGTGCAACTTCTTGAGGCTTAATTGGTTCATCTGGAAAATCAACTTTAGGTAAATTAGCAGGCATTTCTAGTGGTGGCGTAATACCAAAATAAGCCCATGCAGGATTTTTGTTATCATAAACAGACTCTGGTTTTAATTGACAAGTATTAGGATTATGATAATCATGGCAATGATATTCATTCACTGTAGGTAATAATGTATTACTTGTGATTTCCTCACCTTCTTTTAATGGTGTTGCGGAATCACCTCTAAAAGCCAATTTACCTGCTCGGCTAAAAGAAATCCATTTGAGCTTATTGTAATCAATTCGATCTTTAGTGACGTAACCTTCTGGAATGACATATGTTTCATTAATTTTTTCATCAGATTGTCTTTCTACTTCAGCTTTAAAATGTGAATTCAGATTCTTCATGTCATTCGCATTTAAAGTCATATTGCCATTCGCAGCTTCAATTGTACTGCTATCATTTAATAAACTATCTGCCTGCCCAACTGCTTCATTTTGAGCATTTAATTGACCTCCAAATACAATATCTTTTTCACTATACAGCGTAGCTGCACCTTTTTGAGTCGCAACGTAATTTCCTGTTTTATTAATGATTTTTTCTGCTGCAATATCTAAACGTTCATAAGCAGCGATTATAGGATCTTGACGCTGTTGGTTTTCCGAATTAATTTCGTCAACATTCTCAACTGTACTTGCCCCCAATGCCACTTTATCACCATAAATACGACCTGTTCCGATATTTTCAATGTGTTTTGCTTTAATGACGGTGCTAGCCGTATCGCTTGGTTTGTCTGTTCGGCTATTAATTAAACCTCGGTTAGTCACTTTTCCTTTCGCATTGATATGTACATCGGCACCTTGTAATTGCCCCTCTTTATCTTGGATAACCTGTTGTGCCTTCACCGCAATTTTTTGTCCAGCCCCCACAACACCTGATTGAGCAAGTGATTTTTCAGTATGTAATTCCAAGTTTCCTTGCTGTGCAATTAATTTCCCAGAATTTGTATTTTCAATGCGATTTTTCGCTTTAATTTTAAGCTGTTGCTGTGCTTGAATTTGATTGCTGTTAACCAGTTTCCCATTCACATCAATCACCACATCACCTGCTGAAGCACCAATATGCCCAGCATTGCGAACGCCTAATCCTTCTTCTGTACCAATTAAGTGAATTTTTTCAGCATACATACCACCTAAGTTAGACACATCTAAGGCGTACTCCGCATTTTCGGCTTTTTGACGTTGCTGAGATTTGCTGTTAAGAATTTGAACCGCATCGTTATTTTTGCTGACGTTATTTTGTCCCGTCGTGACATTCACGGCTTTTTTGGACCACACGCCTGCATGGATTTTCGCTTCGCGGGCAATAATATCGGTATAATCACTTTGGCTGTTATCCATGCCTTTACCCGTCACTGTCACTTTACCTTTTTCTACGACAAAGCTATCTAAATGCCCCTCTTTAAATTGCGGTTTACCCGTCGTTAACGTTGCTCTATTTGCATTGATCACACCACAACCTTCGCAATGCAAGCCACTAGGGTTAGCAATAATGACATCCGCCTTTTGCCCTGCAACTTCAACATAACCTTTTAATTGACTGGGTTTATTTGAGTTCACTTCATTAACGATAACTTTTGCCTCACCACCGACTAAATAAGGGTTAGCTTGTACCCAACCGCCTAATTGCGTTTGGATATCTTGACGACTGTTATTTAAAATTGCCCCTTGTTTGTCTACATCAAATTGTGCATAACGATTATAGGACATGCCTTGCTGATTCGGGGTTTGAATATTAACTTGTGGAATACCATTTGCACTTTGCATCACTTGCGGACGGGCTTTTGCATTCGCACTGGCATCGGCTTGAATAATTAAAGGTGAATTGGCTTGTACAGTCTGAATACTCACGAAACCTAATGTACAAAATAAGGCAAACGAAAGGGGTTTGAGTCGTCTAGATGATTGGCCAAAAGACAAAAGTGCGGTCCATGTTGAAAAACGTCTATTGTTTCCCGTTTCTGTTTTTATCTCGACATCCACTTTGGCTTTTCCATCTGTTTTAGCGAGCTCAGACACCACGATAAATTGTTGTTGTGTTTTGCTAAAAATGACACGATAACAATATTTATTCATAACCTTATTCCTTTATAAACTAGCCTAAAATTTTTCTGTTCCACTGAAAACCATGCAAAATACAGTGAAAACACAGCAAAAAATGAACCTGATTTAGAAACTCAGACTCAATTGAAATCCTAATGTGTACTTGGCAGTACGAAATCCTTCTGGCACAGACCAAGGTTTACCGATAAAGAGATCGTAGCTTAATCCTTTCCAACCACCTTTCAAGCCAAGGCTTGACCCTATAAGGCTTGTACCAAGTAATGTTTTAGTTGATGGTCCACTCACTTTTCCTTGATCAAACGTAAAATAGAGTTGTTGTCCACTGTTACCCAGTAACCAACCTAATTCATTACGCCATACCCATCCCCGTTCCGCAGACAAAGAAAGCTCACCATCTGTACCTCTCACAGTGTGACGTCCACCAATGCTAAAACGGTCTTGTGCCACGAGAGGGGTTTTATTCCACTGTGCATTCCAGCTACTACTCAGCTGTAAAGATTGTTCAAACAGACGAAACGGTTTGCTCAATTGAATATTGGCATAAATGATTTTCATGCGAGAAGTACCTTCATTAAATCGCTCATCTGGAAAACGTAATGCATGGTTAAACCCCGTCCCTCGTTTATAACTAGCCCCCAATTCCACCGTGCCATCACCTATATAGGCTTTATGTTGCCAACCTAATTCCCAACCACCGGTTCGCTTACGCTGAATTTCAACCTCTTCTTGATTAATGAAGTTATGGGATTTTCTTGCCCAAAGGGAAGCTGACAAGGTAGTTTTATGTCTAGCATTGCGAAACACTAAGCGAGAAAGAGTCACCTTACTCGTTTCGCTTTTACCAGAATACAGTAAGCGAGCACCAAAAGCGGCAGCCACTTCTTGGTGATATTGATTTTGACTATGTGTGGCTGAAAGCTGCCAATAACGCCAAGGAATAGAATAATAAAAACTTAAATTATG
Organism: Pasteurella pantherarum; assembly: GCF_049670885.1. Lineage (GTDB taxonomy): Bacteria > Pseudomonadota > Gammaproteobacteria > Enterobacterales > Pasteurellaceae > Pasteurella. The sequence goes on from NZ_CP187173.1 coordinate 976,415, forward strand.
GCTTTGGCGACGTCCGTCATCGTCTTCACCTGCCCAATGTGGGCGTTTTAAACTGTGTGTGAAACTGCTATAAAATAAATCATTCGCCGTAAAGATATTATCTAAAGATAAAGTTGTCGTGCCTTGCCACCGTCCTGTGGAGGTGGAACCCGCATCATCTAATCCTAGGGTTAAACGGAATGGGAAAGCCTGTGCATATTGCACAACTAAATCACTTTCTCCTAGTTGAGCCTCGCCTTCTGCTGGAACAATATTGATTGTTGCCTCCACCGTTGGCACTCGCTTAAGATTTTCTAAGGATTGCTCAATATCTCGCACATTTAATAATTCGCCTTGTTGAGGCACGATCGCCGTCCATGCACTCAGTTTTGTGAACTTATCCACCCCACTTTTTTCTTCAACCAAGGTATGACGCAAACGCCCAGGAATAACTGTGAATACTAATTGACCAGAAGTTAAATCTTGTTCTCCTACCACCACTCTTGTTGTCACATACCCTTTGTCAATAATGCGATTTTGCATTTGTTTTAATAACACATTCACCCCTTCACTACCGAAACAATGAGGTAAGCTGAAACCCAAATCCTGACGAGCCTGTTCATAAGCCCAAACAAAGTGGCTACGGGGTGCTTGAAAACGCTCTGTGGCAGAAGCAATATGAGCAGAAAAATCTGACGATGAAAAATGGGAAAATTGTGCGATCACATCATCGGTAGGAAAATCGGGTGATGAATGGTCAATAATGTGAATTTTTTCAACCGTAAAACAAGGTTGTTCTTCTTTCGGTAAACCTAACTTTGCGACTTCTGGTTTATCAAATCTAACATCAGAGGCAGTTGAAAATTGGGCATTTTTTTGATCTTGTAACGCTTGTTGTCGCTGTTGTTGCAAGGCATCAAGTTGTTCTAATTGAGAAGGGTTAAGCGATTCCACCTGAGGGTTTGCATATAACCTTTGGGATGCAAAGGTCAATACGAGAAGGCTGGCTAAAAGACTCAAACGCATAAATGACTTATCCTTAACTAATTAATTTATCTCCTAAATCAAGTTTAAAGTTTAATCAATTCTTACATTTAAAAACAGACATCCCAGTGCGATTTATGATCAAACTTACATTTCTTTACTATCCTTTTTTCATATCCTGTAATTGACTGTGCAACACATTCAATTTTCTTTTATCAAACAAAAACGGTCAATTCCTCAAAGCAAAACTTTTTCAAAATTGACCGCACTTTATTTTTACGCTGTGTGATTTTTATGCTTCAGCAAAACTTAGCACTTCTTGATAACCCGCAACAGGCTTTTGACTACGAAAGGCTAACCATAAGACTAAAATATCTATCAGCACCGCTCTTGATAAAGCAAAATGCAAGCTCGTGTCTTCTTGGGCAAATAAAAAACAAAAATAAACCTGATCACCATGAATTTCCACGCCCCAAGAATTCGAGGAAATATCTCCCTGTTGGATGTCTTCATCCCTCAAAATCGATAACACCCTATCCAAAAACGCAAAGTAATTGGGACCACCCATCGGGTCATTTAAATAGCCTGTTAAAGGATGAAGTTGATGATTTTCTTTCCAAAAACAAACCGGTATCACCTGTGATTTATGTTCAATATAGGAAAACACTAATTGCATAACTTACTCCTGTGTGCTACTTGGGAATGCGGTAAATTCTGGATAACTGTATCCTTCAATTCTCACACCTGAATGAGAGATTCCCGCCCACATTCCTTCTGCTTGACGTACTGCATCTAAATCATCCACTTGGTTTGAATAGGCAGAATCAATCTCAACCAATATCCTATCGGCTGTCCACGTCTCGGGAAACATCAGCATTTCGCCGTTGTTATTGGTTTTGGCGATATATTGATTGGTATCGCTATCCCATACGGAAATTTGTGCAATATACACGCCATTTTTATAGGTTTGTAATACTCGGTCCACCCGAATATTGCCTAAGGTGGAATGCCCACCCACAATCACGGTCATAAATACGCCTCCTTGGTGTCAATAATTTCTTGGTAATGAGGGTCGATTATTGGTCTTTGCTTAAAAGCCAAAAATTTTTCTAGCAAATATACCAATTCTTTACGGGGGATTAAACGAGCATCGGTATCTCTTTCGTCAACATCATCGGGAATATCCTCTTCTTTCATATCATCCAACAAATAAAAACCCACTTTTACTTGATCATGGTCTATCAATGCTTCAAAAGGCTCTGCATCAATCCATTCTCTATCAAGAGATGGATTTTTAAGCATTTGTAATATGTTATCTATCCAATTTAGCTCGTCTAATGTACCAATATAGTCAGTAACAACGCTATCATCATACTTATTATCACTTTCATATACTTTACAATAAGTATCCCAGTCTCCATTCAAAGCATAATAACCAAATTTTACTTTCATTTTATAACTCCTTGTTTCTCAGAAGGATAAATAGTCAACACTTTACCATTTCTATCCAGAACCCATTCTACTTTCACACCTGATTTTGTTGTCCCTTCCCATTTATTTTCAAACTTTTCCATTGCTACTCTATTTTTAAACGCATGCTCCACCTCTGTCCATGTTCTTGGAAACATCATAGAAGCACTGTCTTGATTTTTTCCCCTTTTCTCCAAAAATTTTGGGGCGGTAGGATCGGTTTTCACTTTCAGGTTAGTTGCTTAAGGTGTGTCTTCACGCTCCCATGTAAAAAACGGTCAATTCCTCAAAGCAAAACGTTTTTGAAATTGACCGTGCTTTTGCCCATGACGCCCCAATTAGCCAGTCAGAAAATCCCCCTATTCTCAAGCTGGCACTCGTGCGGACACGAGCACCATCTCAGGGGATATGTATGCTTCACCACAACTTAACGCTTTTGATAACCCCGAACAGGTGCTTGGCGACAAAAGACAAGCCACAATCACGGTCATAAATACGCCTCCTTGGTGTCAATAATTTCTTGGTAATTCATATCAGTAATAGGTCTTTGGTAAAAATCCAGCCATTTTTCCAGCAAATAGGCAAATTCTTTACGAGGAATGAAACGGGGATCGGTATCTCTTTCGTCAACATCATCAGGAATGTCCTCTTCTTCCATATCATCTAACAGATAGAAACCCACTTTTATTTGATCATGCTCTATCAAGGCATCAAATGCCTGCGAACTAATCCAATCCCGAGTAAGCGTTGGATCTTTGACTGCTGCTAAAACTTTAAACCCACGATCTGAATAAGAACCTGGAATAGTACTAAGATAATCAGTAATCACCCCATCATTTTCCCGGTTATCACTTTCATAAACACCACAGGTTTTATAGATACCACCCTGAAATTCGTAATACGCAAAAATTACTTTCATTTTATACCTCATTGCTTTCTTTTTGGATAAACTGTTGATAAATAACCGTCTTTATTAATAACCCATTCTACTTTCACCCCTGATTTTGTTGTCCCTTCCCACTTGTCCTCAGTATTTGCTACTCTAGACCTGTTCCTAAACGCATGCTCCAACTCCACTTTCAACCTATCCTCTGTCCATGTTTTTGGAAACATCATAGAAGCACTGTCTTGATTTTTTCCCCTTTTCTCCAAAAATTTTGGTGCGGTAGGATCGGTTTTAGCTTTCGGGTTAGGGATCAACACCCTCGCTTCATAAACCCCATTTGGGTATTCCTTAATCACCTTATCCACAACCACATTGCCTAAGGTGGTGTGTCTTCACGCTCCCATGTAAAAAACAATCAATTCTCAAAGCAAAACGTTTTTGAAATTGACCGCACTTTTAAAGCTAACATCAAATATGCTAGTAAGCTGAACTCTAAAGGAACATTTATATCACTTTATCTTAATTATTATTTTTAATAGAAATATTTTCTAGATTCAATAGTACTCTTATATCCTCATTCAAATAAATAAAATAATTACCCAAATTTTGTAAAACAATTGCCATTTTTATCAAATCAGAATCTAAATTTAATAATTTATCTTCATTAAGGTTTGACGTTGCTCTTTTCAACAATATTTCTAGTTCATTTAAATAGACCGTTTCCAAGGGTAAACAAATGGCTAGACAACAGGTATGAGGTTTGATCTAATAGCTCAGCTTATTTAACATGACACTTGGAAAACAGTTGGAAAACATAACAACGCAAGTCATCTTGTCACTTTTTATATGAGGCAGAAATGAAACTAGAAGTCTGTATTGATAACATTGAATCCGCCATGATTGCAGAACAAGCTGGAGCTGATCGGCTGGAACTCTGCACTTGTCTCTCGGTAGGTGGTGTAACACCCAGTTACGGTTTGATTGAAAGTGCGGTCGATTTGGTCAATATTCCTTGTTATGTCATGATTCGTCCTCGTGCGGGGGATTTCCTTTTTAATACCTTAGAAATTGACATGATGGTCAAAGATATTCAGATCGCCAAACAATTAGGGGCACAAGGGGTGGTCATTGGTGCTTTAACCTCAAATGCTGAAATTGATTGCCAAACGAGCCAGTTATTAATACAAGCAGCAGAAGGGCTTGATGTGACTTTTCATCGTGCATTTGATTTATGTAAAGACCCGTTTAAAAGCCTAGAACAGCTGATTGAGCTTGGTTGTGACAGGGTTTTAACTTCAGGACAACATCGCACGGCACTTGAAGGAAAAATCCCCTTAAAACGATTCGTAGAACAGGCTAAACAACGTATTCAAATTATGGCGGGCGCTGGCATCTGTGCCGAAAATCTCCAAACCTTAATTGACGATACTGGAGTGAATGAAGTGCATCTTTCAGGCAAAGGGTATCGTTTAAGCACAATGCCTTTGCTCACAAACGCTATCATGGGCAATTGCCGTGAAGAAGATCAAAAAATTTGGCGGACAGATTTTGAAAAAATCCAACATGTGCGTCAGATCTTGGATGATTATCGAGAAAAGTAAAAAAAGAAAATGAGTTGGTCGATAAGCCGAGTTCTGTCGTGGACAATCATTCCTCTAGGCGTACATTCGCACATACGCTCAAGCAACCTACCCGAATCCTGAGCGGGCCACCCATTGGATTCCTATTTGGTCTTGCTACGAGTGGAGTTTACCCTGCCGTGAACTGTTGCCAGCCACGCGGTGCGCTCTTACCGCACCCTTTCACCCTTACCAGTCGGAACTGGCGGTCTGCTCTCTGTTGCACTTGTCGTGGGCTCACGCCCCCCAGGCGTTACCTGGCACTCTGCCCTGTGTAGCTCGGACTTTCCTCTCGTTTACTTGTCCCACTAGGTCGTCATAAGACGGTTAAGGGCTTCAATAAACCAGCGATTGCCTGACCAACTCAAGGGGCGAAGTATAACGGAATTCCAAATAAAAAGACAGGCTTATTTAATCTTTTTCTCAAACAGACCGCACTTTTCCCCCTTTCCTTTATAACGAATAACATCAGGCATAAATTCAGCAGGAAAAAAACCAAATGACGAAAAATCTTATGTTATAATCAGCCCAATTTTTATATGGATAAAGGACTCAGAAATGAATTATTTACAGATCGCTCGTGAAACCTTAGCCGTTGAAGAAAAAGCCATTGTACGTTTAAGCCAACACCTTGACCAACAATTCAATGATATTGTGGATCTCATTTTACAATGTCAAGGTCGATTAGTGATTGGGGGAATTGGAAAATCAGGTTTAGTCGGGAAAAAGATGGTTGCCACCTTTGCCTCGACAGGAACACCAAGTTTCTTTTTACACCCGACAGAAGCCTTTCATGGCGATTTAGGCATGCTCAAACCGATTGATATTGTTATGCTGATTTCATATAGTGGGGAAACCGACGATGTGAATAAACTCATTCCTAGCTTAAAAAATTTTGGCAATAAAATTATTGCTCTGACAGGCAACCTCAACTCAACCCTCGCAAAACATGCCGATTATGCATTAGATATCAGTGTCGAACGTGAAGTTTGCCCTAATAATCTCGCCCCCACCACCTCTGTTCTGGTGACCATGGCATTAGGCGATGCCCTTGCCGTATCTCTGATTAAAGCCCGTAATTTCCAACCTGCCGACTTCGCACGCTTCCACCCAGGTGGTAGTCTTGGTCGCCGACTACTTTGCCGTGTCAAAGATCAAATGCAAACAAGATTGCCTATTACCACATTAACCACCTCATTCACAGATTGCCTCACCATTATGAATGAAGGCAGAATGGGGGTCGCCCTCGTGATGGAAGAAAACCAATTAAAAGGCATTATTACCGACGGCGATATTCGTCGAGCGTTAAGTGCAAATGGTGCCGCAACCCTTGAAAAAACCGCACAAGATTTAATGACCCGAAACCCGAAAACCATTCATGCAGATGCATTTTTATCCGAAGCTGAGGCATTTATGAAAGCGACAAAAATCCACTCCCTTGTTGTGGTGGATGATAAACAAAAAGTGGTCGGTTTAGTGGAGTTTTCAAGCTAATGATGACAAAAAAATTACAAAAAATTAAATTAGTGATTACCGATATTGACGGGGTACTGACCGATGGCCAGCTCCATTATGACGCCAACGGTGAAGCCATTAAAAGCTTTCATGTACGAGATGGATTAGGCATTCGAATGCTCATGGAATCAGGCATTCAAGTGGCAGTGCTCTCAGGTAGAGACTCCCCTATTTTGCGTAAACGCATTGCGGATTTAAAAATTCCCCATTTTATTCTCGGTAAATTGGAAAAGGAAAGTGCCTGCTACCAACTCATACAACAAGCACAAGTCAGTGCCGAAGAAACCGCCTACATTGGTGACGACAGTGTTGACCTTCCAGCATTTGCTGTATGTGGGGCTTCTTTCGCCGTTGCGGATGCCCCACAATATGTCAAAGAAAAAGCCGATTACGTCTTACAGCTTGGTGGAGGAAAAGGAGCCTTCCGTGAAGTCTCGGATATGATTCTTGCCGCACAAAATAAAAGCGAAATCTATACCAGCTCACAAGGATTCTTGAATATAGCGAAAAACATGACGCAATAATATGAGGAAAAGCAATAAAAAAAGAGACGAAATGAAGGAAATGACGACCTGTTTAGTACAAATCTCATTTGTTTTGTCAAATCACTTTCTCTAAACCTCATTTACGGTTAGAATTGTCCAATTCAGTTGTATGCGGTCGGTTTTGCAAAATTTTTCAGAAATAGACCGCACTTTTTACTAGGATAAATTATGTCGATTACATTATCTACCAAACAAAAACAATTTTTAAAAGGCATTGCTCACCATTTAAATCCCGTGGTAATGATAGGGAACAATGGCTTAACCGAAGGGGTGCTTGCCGAGATTGATAACGCACTTGAGCATCATGAATTGATCAAAGTGAAAATTGCAGGAGCCGACCGTGAAGTGAAGCAGTTAATTATTGAAGCGATTGTGCGTGAAACCCAATCAAGTGCCGTACAGACCATTGGTCACGTGTTAGTGTTATACCGTGCGAGCAAAGATCCTCAAATCCAATTACCACGTAAATAATTCCCCCAATACCATAAAGGCGACGATTGGATTATCCCCAGTCGCCTTTTTGTCATGTAAACCCCTCTCAAAATTCACCGCACTTTATTTTTACGCTGTGTGATATGTATGCTTCACCAAAACTTAACGCTTTTGATAACCCCGAACAGGTGTTTGGCGACAAAAGACAAGCCACAATCACGCTTATCATAAGCCTCCTCGGTGTCAATAATTTCTTGGTAATGAGGGTCGATTATGGGTTTAGCGAGAAATTCATCCCATTTTTCTAATAAATAGATAAGTTCTTTTCGACTAATCACAACATAGGTTGTCTCTTCAGGATCATAATCTTCTGGCTCACACCCATCTTCATAGAGCCAATATCCAATTTTGACATTATCATAGTCTATCAATGCATCTATGGCATCTACACCAATATAACAATTCGTGATTGAGTCATTATATAAATCTTCTAACATATAATTCTTTGTATACTGTGAATAATATCTAGAGCAAAAATAACTTACATATATACATATATATTCATCGCATTCTCTATCTTCACTCATTCGATATGGTATACAAATAGGAAATACATCATTATTATCAAATGGATCGTGAGTATATGAAAAAATAAGTTTCATTAATTCCTCCATTATTTAATTTATAGCTGGATCGATAGTCTTAACGTTTCCATTTTGTATATACCATTTTACCTTAACACCCGATTCAGTTACACCACTCCAACTATCTTTTTATTTAGATTGAATGCTATGTTTAAACGCATACTTCAACACCACTTTCAGCCTATTTCCATATCAGGATACATTATCACTTTAGGTTCTAAGAATCCTTAAATTTTTACACCAGATGGTGCAATACCTGCCATATTTTCTTATCATTATTAATAATTACAATCCTTGTTTTATAAGCTTCACTCTCTTCAAACTCTAAGACAAATTTATTTTAAACATCATCTAATAAAAACAGAAAATTCTGGAAAAATTGACAACTCAATTTGCATGCATTCTAAAAAAAATGACATGAAATTACCATTCTCATCTAATAAAATACTTTTTAAATTCTCTTTATATAAGTCAAAACATATCTTACCTTCATGATAAATAATAATACGCAAAGAATTTATGGTTCTATCAAAGCTTAAATTTAACTTCATAGTTTTATCTTTATGATGAAAAACACAAGTTTGAATAAACTCTTCAATTTCACAATCACAACCATACATTGAAATAAACTCATTGCAATTCGGTATATCATATACATACATTTTTTAATTTCTTCCTTTTCATTTTGTCCTTAACAACCGCTTTAACAAAAAAACAGTCAATTCCTCAAAGCAAAACTTTTTTAAAATTGACCGCACTTTATTTTTACGCTGTGTGATATGTATGCTTCACCACAACTTAACGCTTTTGATAACCCCGAACAGGTGTTTGGCGACAAAAGACAAGCCACAATCACGGTCATAAATACCCCCCGCTAGCGCTCGTCTTTGACGAGTGCTTCAATCAAACCACACGCCAGTGAACACAACAGAATATCAATTGCTCACATCATATCCATGATACAAAAACGGTCAATTCCTCAAAGCAAAACTTTTTTGAAATTCACCGCACTTTATTTTTACGCCGTGAGATATTTATGCTTCACCACAACTTAACGCTTTTGACAACCCCTAACAGGCGCTTGGCGACAAAAGACAAGCCACAATCACGCTTATCATAAGCCTCCTCGGTGTCAATAATTTCTTGGTAATTCATATCAGTAATAGGTCTTTGGTAAAAAGCGATCCATTTTTCCAGTAAATAGGTAAATTCTTTACGAGGGATTACACGGGCATCCGTATCTCTCTCATCAACATCATCAGGAATGTCCTCTTCCTCCAAGCCATCTAACAGATAATAGCCCACTTTTATTTGATCGTGATCTATCAAAGCTTCAAATGCCTGTGAACCAATCCATTCCCAAGTAATCGTTGGATCTCGAAGCTTCTCTAATACCTCACTCATCCAGCTTAACCAGTCTAACGAACCAAGATAATCAGTAATCACCCCATCATTTTCCTCATTATCACTTTCATAAACGCAGCAAGCTTTATATGGACGATTATTATATGTGCCATAACTAAAAAGAACTTTCATTTTATTCTCTCCATCAATTTATTACTGGATAAACTGTTGAAATATTACCACTTTTATCAAATTGATATATCACTTCAACGCCTGATTTTGTTGTCCCCTTCCACTTATCCTCGAATCCTTCAACTTTACTTCTATTTTTAAATGCATATTCCAATTCAATTTTCAACCTATCCTCTGTCCATGTTCTTGGAAACATCATAGAAGCACTGTCTTTGTTTTTCCCTAGTTTCTCCAAAAATTTCGGTGCATCAGGATCAGTTTTCGCTTTCGGGTTAGGGATCAACACCCTCGCTTCATAAACCCCATTTGGGTATTCCTTAATCACCTTATCAACAATCACATTGCCTAAGGTGGTCTACTTTCACTCTCTCATGTAAAAAACAATCAATTCTCAAAGCAAAACGTTTTTGAAATTGACCTCACTTAAAATATTAGTCCATAAATAACGCTTAAAAAATACAATACATTAATTAAACAAATACCTACTCATAACCATTTGGATAGCGTTCATCACAATCGTAAAGCATATCTAAAAATGCCTCAAAATTTTCTGCCATAGGAAATAATAAATGTCTGCATTTAAATTTATAATGGTTTATATATTAATCTTACTTTATCTGTTGCAAAATCTCTTATAATTAAACATTCTTGATTAAAAATAAACAATATAGGACACAAGCAAGAAACATGATGGAAATTCTCTACTATTTCCTTTAAATTAGCTTGAAATATAGGTATATTTATATCATCCGCTAAAACAAAAAAATCATTTGAATAATATTCTTTGGGGAGCATTTCTATATGCTCATATTCCTTATAATGAGCTAAATTGAAATCAATCCAATTATCCTTAATAGGATATGTATTGAGTAAGTCTATAACTTTCTTTTCATTTTCTTTCGTTATAACAGATATAGAATTATGTAACGCTATTTTACATTCATTAAATAAATTCATTTTCATTCTCACTTATTTAACTGTTTTAAGTAACGTTTAAAGTCATCCTGATTCCCTTCAAAAGGAATTACTTCTTTAATGCCTTTATTGCCTTTTCCTTGAGAAAAATCAAATACATTTATATACATACCTTTTTCCTCATCATAATCTACCCGCTAGCGCTCGTCTCTGACGAGTGCTTCAATCAAATCACACGCCAGTTAACACAAACATTGATATCAATTGCTCACATCATACCATGATACAAAAACGGTCAATTCCTCAAAGCAAAACTTTTTCAAAATTGACCGCACTTTTGCCGATATCCCTCAATAAGTCAGAAAACAGCTATTCCCGTTTTGGTGACCAAGGTTTGGCATCGGGTTTGCTGTGTTTTTTACGCCATTCCACACAAAGCGGTTTATCCCATTCCAATTCATTTTCACAGTAAGGACCATCCTTCAAATACCAGCCTTTTCTCTCTAAACAAAGGTTGACTTTTGGATTACCTGACTCCCCCACAAAGGGATCCATCCCACAAGCTCGCATTTCTTTATCACGATGAACCACCCATTGATAAAATCGCTCTTCTTCGGGGTATTTCTTCAAATGAGGATAATCTGGTGCCCGCCATTTAAAATAGCGGGCAGGAGGTTGGAATCCCTTACCAAAAGAACAGCCTAGTAATAATATACTGGTTATACATAACAAACTGATTATGCTGTATTTTTTCATATATCCTCCTTATTGATTGTCCACTTTTATCTCATTCAAAAATTGTTTTTTCTGGTTGAATAATGCATTTATGTTTGTGCTGTGTGATATTTTTGCGACTTGAAAGCCTAGACACTCCACAAATTACACTAATGTGTAAAAGAGTATCATTAGAATGATATCCAATTTCTTATCTTTTCTTATAAATACTCGTAGAATATTCAAATGCATCCATCACCGCTTTCCCTAGTTCTTCATCGGATAAATCAATTGGATATGTAAATTCAATTGCTTTACCATAGCGATCTCGAGCAGTACCAAATGTGCCTAATCCATCTTGATGAGATGGGGTTATATATAGAATATTATTATTTATACTGACACTTAAGAAAAGAGTATCTTTACAGATCTGTCTATAATTTTTATATCCATATATTCTCATAACATCTTTATTTAAATTTTCCTGAAAAGAAGAAAATAGATCATCATTATTCCAATAATACTCAAATTCTTTTCCAGATATCTCTCTGCTATTTTCCAACTCCAAATAAATAGCTTCACCTAATTTCTTTAGACAGGTAGTTGTATCTAAAAAAACAGGAGATTTATTTATATTAGTCATACTTACTCTTCCTATTAAATAGCTTTGAATGGAAATATATTTACTAGTTTTTTCTACAATCACATCTTTCTTCATTATTACTTAACCTCTTTTAAGATAATTCGCCCCCCCTAACGCTCGTCTTTGACGAGTGCTTCAATCAAACCACACGCCAGTGAACACAGACAGGATATCAATTGCTCACATCATATCCATGATACAAAAACGGTCAATTCCCCAAAGCAAAACTTTTCTGAAATTGACCGCACTTTAATACTTAAATTAAATCTGATTAGAAAATATACTTGTCATTGCCTTCCTTTGCTACTCCAAACAATAAGTCATCTTTTTCTCATAATCTATTCTAAATTCTGGTTTTTCTGCGATCAAAAAACCACTTTCTCCTTGACAAAAAAGATGAAGACTCGGTTTTGATGTTTTATTTTTTGAATCAAATGCCATCTCTTTAATTTTTTCTAAAATCTTAATGCGGTTTTCTATATCTGAATAATGAGGAAAAAAACAGTCAAAATAAACCCATCCATTATCCGCCCCCCCGATTGTTTATACTCACCTTCCATATGAATAATTTCTGTCGTTAAAGTGCGATAAATCCGCCTTGTTTCCGCTTCTATGGCAAATTGTTTTTTAGCTGGTCCACCAAGAAACACATACCCATTACCTAATATAATCAAGGCAATAAGTAGGATTTTAAAACGCGTTATTTCCATTATTCACCACCTCATGTTCCTACTTTAAATGTGCTTTATTAATTATACGCCCTACAATAACAGCTGCCCTGAGATCTATTTTCTATCAATTTTTATCAAATACCCCATCTTTAACGAGTACTTAAATAAAACTACAACTTGTGAACACAGGTAGGGCACCTATTACTCATCTCTCAAGCTGGCACTCGTGTGGACACGAGTGCTATCTCTGGGCTTTAATAACACTAAGAAAAGATAGAGAACTCAATAGAAAACTATTTATTTTAATCTTAAGTAATTCTTAATTTTAATACATTGATGTTTTTATCAATAACAACCATTTCATTTTCACCTCCCCATAAGTCTTCTAAAAAAAATAAAACTGACTTATTATTATTTAGTTTATAATTTATCCACTTTTCATAATTATCAAAAAAAATGTCATTTCCCCCTAAAGAAAAATATAAATAATCGACATCATTTATCAGCTTAATCATAAACTCTATGTGCTCAATATCGACCTCAGCATATCCTACCATATTCAGCTTCGAATTAGATTCATAAAAAAGTTCCTTTCTATTATAAAAAAAATCAATATTAACACCTGAAAAATTTAGTATTCTCCAAATACCTTTAAACTTGATGCTTTTTTGATTTGGCTGTTCAGATAGTTGAATAACAAAACTTAATTTTTTTTCATTTGGATAGTTCAATGCTAAAAAATTTTTTAGAATCCAATACTTTCCTCTAAAAGAATCCATATTTAGCACTTCAAAACTTATCGCTGAAACATTATGAAATGGAGTAAAGTACTTTTGAGGGAAATTTGCTATATCATTTTTCTTTCTAATATCTGTTGCTTTTCTTACAACAACATCATTTATAATCATAGTGATTTCCTTTTTCGTCGTTAAAGTGAGGTCCCCTATTTTGAGGATCATTCTCACCATAAAAATGTCCTCTTGAGTCATCCCTAATATGTGCTTTTCTGCTTCCACCACCCCACCGCTAGCACTCCTCTTTAACGAGTGCTTCAATCAAAGCATACGCTAGTGAATACAAACAGAATATCAATTGCTCACATCATCTCCATGATACAAAAACGGTCAATTTCTCAAAGTAAAACTTTTTTGAAATTGACCGCACTTTTACGATGGATATGCGTTTAAGTTTATATTAAAAATAATATACGCCCCCGATACTTAAGATAGTGCCTTCTTTTTTCCCCTCTTGAATCGATAAGCTGTATTTTGATTCTAAGGTGAAATTATTGGTGATTTTATAGGCTAACCCAGCATCAAAAAGTGTATTATGTTTTGCTTGCATTGCCCCTTTGATCAGGATATTGCTTGTGGTATCTCTAAATTTTGCATCAAAATCAAACTGTTGTGGATTTGGCGTATATGCATGTGCGATATTGGCAAACAAGCGTATTTTCTCAAAATCTAATGCACCACGAACGCCCACAACAAAAGCATTCACATCATAACGTTTTTTATCTGAATGAATACCAAAGGCAACATTTTCGCCAAATTGTCCTCGTGAAATGATGCTCATCTCACTGGCAAAAAAAGGATTTAAACTCACTTTATTCATAGCAAGTTGTGTGCCTAATTCAGTATAAAGGTGATAAATATGACTTTGATAAGAGGCGGTTGTCGGTTTATCAATCACCATGCGATCCACTTTGCTGTCAGCCTTTGTCATACCCACTCGGCCACTGAGATAGAATGGACCAAAATCATAGGCACCATAAAGCGATAAACTGGTGTGCTTGCTCTTGATACTGCCCGCATTTTCATTCAGTGTGGCATGAGTATTGCCGACGACCACGGCGGCGCCTAAAGTCATGTCATCAAATTTACCATCCACCCCAAGTTGTGTCCCTGTTGTGCTAGCCTGTAGGTGAGAATAGCCCGTTTGACGTATGTGATTTTTCGCATATAGCCCATCTGCCCAAACCCCACTTTTCTCTGAGGTCAACAAGGAGGCAATACGTGTGCTTAATGTGCGATTGAACACTTGACTTTGTTTGAACATCAAATTTTGGCTAGACGCATAAATTTCGCCAGACAAGGATTTTACAATTTGTGGTAAATCGTTAACATCGGCTTGCATAATCTTCGCCACAGCGGCACGCATATCGACGCTCATCAGTGTCGCATAGCTTGGCTGGGCATCCGTTTTGGCGGTATTCTCTGCTAATTCATCCAATGCTTTATCTATATTTTCCCCTGCACTAAAAATACTTGCGGTGATAGGGTAATTAATCTCTTTGAAGATATATTTAGTGTCATTTCTCTTGTATTCAACTTCAATATTATTTTCTTTTTTACCCAAATGAGAAATATTAATATATTTAGAGACATTTTTTGATACGGCATAATCACCATCATAATTCTCTATTTTGTTTGCTTTAATAATCGTTTTTTGAGTGGTTTTAGTTCTTGATGGAAGTTCAGTATTCTCAATATCCGCCACAATGTAGCCATTGCCCATATCTAGCGTGCCTGTAACCTCAAGTTGAGCCGTATCAATATCAATCGCAATTTTGGCTTTATTGGTGCCTTTATAATTTCCAGTTAGCTTAAGCCCTTGTCCATACACGCCGAGCTTTCCGCCATCATTGTTCAAGACATAGGTACCCACATTGTCTTTTTCATTTCCAATGGTAACCTGTGAATTGGAGTTTCTCGCAATTAATGCACCGTGCGGTTGGATTTTTACTTTCGAATGACTAAGTGCCCTTGAAAACTCCAATGCCCCATTTTCGATGACCGTATCGCCCGTATAACGATTATCCCCTTTAAGATATAGGGTACCCGAACCTTGTTTACGAATACCTGCATCACCCACTAAATCATTTGCCCAAGTGAGCTTCTCTTTTTTCTCATAGAGGCGATGATCAAACTTTACGGTAAGAAGGTCATTTGTATCTCGATTGGTTAACAAACGTTTGTCTAATCGAGCAGGACCGAGTAATGCTCTGTCATTATTCAGTAGCCCCCAGCCAAATTCTGGGCTCGGTCCCTCCGTTAAATCTCTAGTCCCTATTTTATTGGCGGTGGATAGCACCGTCACCACCACAAGATGGTTGTCCATCCAAGGGTATTTATTCCACACATTTGCCACGGTGGCAGTCACCGCAGGTGTGGCAAATGAGGTGCCCAGAATCGTATGGTAACAACCGCGAGGCTTTTTGCTATCCTCTGGTGGGCATTCCTCTTGAGGAAGAGGAATTTGATAATCCCCTAAGGCGGTGATCCCCCAGTTTTGGGCCTCCTCTCCGATTTTATTTGAGTAGGTCGTCTTTTTATTAAAATCCTGTGTCGTAGCTGCCACGGTAATCCAACCATTTCGAGCATTTTGATCATGCGTTGGGTGGCGTGATTCCAACGATGCCAACTCCAAACTTTGGTTACCTGCAGCCCAAATAAAAATCTTATCTTCGTTAGCCAGTTTGCCTAGCTCGTTCACATAGCTCGCTTTAGATGCTCCCTTATGTGAAGCTGTTCCATAAGAATTGTTAAAAATTTTTACGCCTTTTTTGATCAAACGTTGATAATGATCGATATTCACAGAAACTTGTCTCGCTTGTACTGAGTGGTCATTTGAAGAATATCGTTTACCTTCTATTGCAATTGATTCCCCGTGCATTTTGGACTGATCGTTGGTTATGGCAATAACCTGTGCCACCATGGTGCCATGATCACGTTTATCTGTCTCAGCTTTACCTTCTTGGTTAATAGAAAGCATTCGAGTTTTGAGTGTTGTTTTGTCTCTTAATCCTTTAGATTCATAAAAAAACGTATCTACAATCCCAATATCCTGTATTTTGCCTTCATCACTTTGCACTAGCGTTGGGATGGTTTCCTGATATACACCCAAAAAATGTGCTTGGGAGTGGGCAAATCTCTCTTTATGCTGATCTTGCAATGCGGTTAGTGTATTGGTCGTCAAATGCACATGATTCGCAATAGTTTCCGTTACTGTATGGGTTACTTCAGCAAGCGAATTGAAAGAAGAAAGTGCAGTAACAGTTGGCGTAGATGAAACCTCGCCCGCTAAACTAGGCGACACTTGAGGTGAATTGACATTTTCTGAAGGATTCACTGGTGCAGATGAGTGAGAAGGGGCACCACCACCTCCACCGCCACCACAGGCGACAAGCATACTAGATAGGATTGGAGTGAGAATTTTATAGGTATTCTCGTTGGTAATTTTCGATCTTATTTTCATTGTAAGTCCTTTATTTTTCTTTTATTCCATAACACACTCAATCAATCTCCTTATTTGATTAAGTTGGGCGAGATCATAGCATAATTTCCCTGATAAAAAACGTGGCTTATATCAAATTTAGGGGCTCTCCTAGATAAAGACTAAAAACGCTATTTAGGTTAAGAATAGCCAAATGAGAAAAAGTCGTTTAAGTCAGGAAGTCATTAAGTTAGACGAACACCCTGCACATTTGTTGGATAATGTACAGCAAGCCAATTTCGAGGAAATAAATTCAGCTAAAAATATGCTGATACCGAGAAATAATGTTGGAAATCCGCCTAGAACATTTAGCCCCAAGAACTAAAGTAGAGATCATCAAAGAATTATATAATGGTAATGTTGATAGAGTACTCAGTAAAATCGATAGTGCAGGAAATGTCATGACCTACCGACTAGATAAATATGCGAATAAGATTGGTATATGGCCGTAAACGTAAAAAAAGGAAAAGCAAATGAAACTTAGAGATAAGTTAAACACATTTGAGAATTATAACAAAATGATTACTTTCAATAAAAAAACAATAGCTGAATTTCGAACAAATATTTTGGCTTTGGAATACGATGAACACAATGGTATTCAACGTTATCCAAACCCTAATAAAGATATTATTGAAAGTACCAAACGAGCTATTTTAATGTATCAAGAAGATATTATGCTCGCCACCTACTCGTCAGGCTATGATATAGATACTTTTAATCTTGAATACAAGAAAGTACTAGAAATTATGTATGAGATATGGAAGCACACAGGTGGGTATACCACAATGTTAAATATACTTTCAATAGCAATTATTTTAGATTTAAAAAATGAGCAGAGAACACTATTTGATCTATTTAATCAACAGAATAAAAAAGATAAGTTTCAAATTAAGGATTTTTTATTGGATTTTCTTTTTAAACAGAATAATCTTGAACATAAGATTTATCCTGATTTTATGATTGCTAAACCTTATTCTTTATTGAAAGAAGTCATTGAATTATCAAAAATAGATAAAGCTAAAGCGGTTAAAAAATTAAAATCCTATTTACAAAAAAATTGGTTTCCCGCTCTAAAACGCCAAGACCTAATCCAAGAAACTCACAAACCCCCTCATGGCACGCATTGTGGCTATTGGTCTTTTGAAAGCGGTGCATTAGTAAAAATATTAGGTTTAGACGATAGCATTCTAAAAGACCAACAATATTATCCTTATGATTTAGTGCATTATAAAAAATCATAAGACTTTTGTTTTTAACAAAGGCATTGGAAAATGCAGTTATGCAAGCAGGAAAATAGATCATATAAAAGCGAGAAGTAAAGGTGGCTCAAATAGCTACAGTAATACACAAGTCTTATCACATAAAGAAAATAGACTAAAGTCTGATAAAGAGGATAATTTATGAAAAAATGGTTATTTAATGATGCTGTTATTGTTGGGCTTCAGGAAATTATATTGCCCCCCCGATGCCACTCGTTTATAACGAGTGGCTTACTCTTTTTCTTCACAACAAGCGGTCACTCTCTCTAAATTTTGCACTTTTTGGGAATAGGACAATACTCCGACCACAGAAAGTGGATTAGCCTATAACCGCTTCTGTTATTACGGCCCAGAAAGTGGGAATTATATTTCGAGTGACCCGATTCATATACTCACAATCCTATTGGGTGGATTGATCCGTTTGACTTATCCAGTTGCCAACTGAACAAAGCCATGGAAAATGCTGGCATAGTGAGACCAAAACACTCAGTAGCACATAATATAATTCCTGAAGGAGCAGTTAGTGCAGAACCAGCGAGAAAGATATTAGATAAACATAAGATTGATTATAACTCTACTATAAATGAAGTATTACACAATGGCAGACATCCTAATGAATATATTGATGCAATTAATAAGCGTATATCTGAAGCTGATGTTATAAATGGCAAATCGGGGGTTCTAAAAGAATTAAATATCATTAGAGATATATTACAAAGAGTTCCTAGAAATGAATCTTGGAAAACAATACTAACGTAAATTAAGGGAGTTACTATGAAAATATATAAACTGCGTGGAAATCCAACTGATAATAGTTCATTTATTGAAGATTTAGATTATACGGATGAAAGTATTATCGGAAAATCAATGAAACAAAAATGGAATCCATTTTTAAAATACCAGCCTATTTCTTTAGTCTTAACATCAAACGAAAATGGTAAGAAAAATTATCAGTTTGATTTTAGTAGTAGTTTATTACCATTTTGTGTTTTTAGTGAAAAAGCAATTAATGTTTTCGGTGATATATTAAAATCAGGACAAATTTTAGATATCATTACACAAAGTAAGAAAAAAAAGTTTTTAGGATTCTACCCTGTAAAATCATACTCGGGTGTTTTAGATTTAAATAAATCAGAATATGATAGATATCCAAACGGATTTAGAATATATAAATTTGTCTTACACAAAGAGAAACTTCCTATTGACGATCTATTTTGTATAGATGAAAGTATTTCTGAAATTTTTGTGACCGAAAGGTTTAAAAAAATAGTTGAAGATAACCAACTTAACGGATTTATTTTTGAAGAGTTTAACAAAGTTGAATTATCTTAATCTTCTGCTAGCACTTATATCCACATAATCACTAACTTCGCTCTTTAAAAATCCATTTATTTCGAAATGTTCAAGCAGTCATATTTTTATTATTTCTTACAAGTTCTTAATAAAAGCTGACCACTTGTAATTAAAAAGTGCGGTATATTTTAGGCTGAGTTTTGAAAATACGCCCACGATGCCGCTCGTTTATAACGAGTGGCTTACTCCTTCTCTTCACAGCAAGCCCTTAGCGATGGTGGATTTAGCATTAAGCGTTGCCTGTACAAGACACTCCCCCGAACAAAAAATTGCACAAGGCAGCGAAACCGTCTTTGTCCATACATAAAGCCGTTGCCCGTAAAGGCGATAAAACCGAATGCAGTGCAACTATCGCTGAAGGCTCTCCTAATGTCTTTATCGGTTCTGGGCAAGCCACCTATTTAGAAATGAAGTCTGAGTTTACTGGGGCTCAACAGGCGTTATTTTTTGCCGTAGAATCTATGGCTCCACCGACAGCTTTATTAAGTAAAGGCATTGGAAAAGCCATTACACAAGCAGGAAAATCCATCGCAATGCGTGGGGCTTATGTTGGAGCTGCGATTGTTGGTCGAGCTAAACATATATACCGAAAATCGGTTTTTCGATTTAGGCAGAAATTTGCTAGAGACCCCATAAAAGCCTTTAATCCTAAAACAGCTAATAATGTACAGAAAGCCAATTTTGGGGAAATAAATTCAGCTAGAAATATGCTGATACCGAGAAATAATGTTGGAAATCCGCCTAGAAACGATAACTTGGAGAGGATTGGAAATCCTATACCTAACACTCTAAATGACCCAATAAGACGAGGCATTGATGGGATTTATAAGAATAAAACCCCACCTCCGATTTATGTTTTTAATGAAGCTAAATATGGAACATCTAAGTTAAATCCTAAAACTAAAGATGGCCCTCAAATGTCAGACTCTTGGATAAATAGTAGTGGAAGATTACAAAGTCAAATAAAAGATAGAAAAACATTGCGAGAAATTACCGAAGCTATTCAAAGAGGGAATTATGAGAAAGTGTTGCGTAAAATTAATGAAAAAGGACAGGTTTCTAATTTTAGATTAGACTCCAATGGTAAAATAATTAACAGTTGGCCATAGGTGATAATTATGCTTAGAGATAATTTAAATACATTAGATAGCTACAATGAAATAATTAACTTCAACTTAGAATGCATAAATGATTGGAAACAAGATATTTTTTTGCTATTAGATGATAATAAAAAAGGAATTTATAGAAACCCTAGAGAAAATTTAGATATCATTCAATATATCACAAAGGATATAGCTACTTATCAAGAAGATTTGTCTATTGCGATGTATTCCGCAGGATACCCAGTGGAACAATTTAAAAAAGCATTCTTCAAAGAAACAGATTCATTTCTAGCATCGTGGAAATTATCCTATGGATATGTCCAAATCATCCGCTTTTTATCTATAGCAATTATGTTGAACGCAGATAAAAAAATAGTAGATAAAATCATCGAAATGGTAAAAAAAGCTAACCCAAAAGATTTCTTAATAGATGCTCTAGTGTCATATTATGATAAAGACTGGAGCATTAATGAAAGCTTCACCTTTCCAAAACCTTATATTTTTATAAAAGAAATTTTTGAACTGGCAAAATCTGATAAATCAAAAGCATCATTTAAATTAAAATATTATTTAGATAATCTTTGGTATAAAGGGCATAAAGATTGTGGGTGGTATGATATTCATAAAATTAACAAATCTAATTATATTGGCTATTGGTCTTTTGAAAGCGGTGCATTAGTAAAAATACTAGGTTTAGACGATAGTATTCTAAAAGACCAACAATATTATCCTTATGATTTAGTGCATTATAAAAAATCATAAGACCGTTGTTTTTAACAAAGGCATTGGAAAAGCTATTACGCAAGCAGGAAAATCCATCGCAATGCGTTGGGCTTATGTTGGAGCAAATATCACGACTAAAATCAAAAATAAATTTTCTAAAAAAAACAATACATAAATTTTCAATATCAAAAGAACAATTATCTAAAGATACAATAAAAAAAGATAATTTAATGGAAACAGAGGGAGGGGAGTTCATAGGAAAAAATGCACCAGATTTCTTAAAAAAAGGAAAAATCAAAATTAAAACTGAAGTAAGAAGGTAAATCTATGAAATATGACGATCAAAAATGGCACTTGAATGATGATTTCCCATTAGGGTTAGATGAAAAATGCGCCCTTATACATATGGGTTTTTTTATAACTTGGGTTATAGATAGTAATTTAGAAAGTGATTTATTAGCATCAAAATTTCATAATGAAATTAATTTATTAAAAAATAGGGAAATTACAGGTGTGGATTTCATTATTAAGTGTTGTGATAACAAAATATCATCTGATGATCTGAATGATACTGCTAATAAGTTTGCAGAATTTTATTATTCTTCTGATAAATACTTTGATGATTATGTAGATTTATCAGATCCTAATAAAGATAGTATTTTTTTAGAGCCTAACTCTTGGGATAAATATAGTGAAGTTAAGAATATTATAGCAAAACGATATGATAGCTGGCAAAAAACATCAAAAATATAATGAAATCTTCATTCTTAATAAACGAAGGCATCCACCGCTTTACCCCAGCCAAAGATAAAATCGTTCGTGGCGACCCCATCGATGTATTAAGCAGTCACATCGTTGAACAGCGAGTGGATTTCACTCTCGGGCAAACCATTCCCCCCGATGCCGCTCGTTTATAACGAGTGGCTTACTCTTTTTCTTCACAACAAGAGGTCACTCTCTCTAAATTTTGCACTTTTTGGGAATAAAGTGACCCCTTGTCGCCTAAGATTGATAACACCGAATCATCTCGAAACTACCCTACTTATTAACTAACCATATATTTTATCGGTGTAATGGACAAAAAAATTGCCCTTACTGCCAAAATACTGTTATCCATAGACACGGATTGAAAAACAATATTCAACGCTATAAATACCACTTTCTTTGGGCGAGAGTTGGGTGTTTTAGGCTCAAGTGAGAAAGTGTTTATGGTCAAATTGTGAGTACAGAACGTGATGAATATTATTAAAACGCTTAAAGATAGCCGAAAAAACGAATTTTATCGCCGTTTACATTATTGGTATTTAAAGCATCAGGATTATTTAAATGAGCGTTCTGATAAATGTCATGAAAAAGGTTATTTTCCTAATAAACATAAAGGGTTAAGGAGGAGTTTAAGTTAATTATCTAGGACAGCACCAAAACTTTTGTAAAATCTACCGCACTTTCACAAGGAAATTCACGCTTAAGGGTTTCGTTTAAATAAAAAGAAAGAAGAAATGACAAATAAAAAACACCTGCTTAATTCAGCAGGTGTCTTCTTCACATTACATTAAAAAAGCAAGTTTAAATATACTCCACTTCAATAATTTCAAACTCTACTTTTCCGCCTGGTGTTTGAATCGCCACCAGATCATCCACCTCTTTGCCAATTAAACCACGGGCAATCGGGGAATTGACGGAAATTAAGCCTTCTTTAATGTTCGCTTCATCATCCCCGACAATTTGGTATTTGACTTCTTCTTCGCTATCCACATTTAACAAAATCACGGTGGCACCAAAAATCACTTTGCCGTTATTTGGCATTTTGGTCACATCAATGACTTGGCAATTTGATAATTTGCCCTCAATTTCTTGAATGCGTCCTTCACAGAATCCTTGCTGTTCACGTGCCGCATGATATTCCGCATTTTCTTTTAAATCCCCATGCTCACGGGCTTCCGCAATGGCTTTAATGATTTCGGGACGACGAGTATTTTTTAAAAAATCAAGTTCTTGACGTAGTTGTTCTGCACCACGTACAGTCATTGGAATTTGTTTCATAAGTGCTTCTTTCTTCCTTTATAGATAAAACAAAACCCCGACATCGTCAAAAACGATGTCGAAGTCTCAAATTAAAATGTTTGTTGGGTGAGAAAAGGATTTACTCTCTCATAATCAGAGACTATTATTGTTCGTCTAAAAAAAAATAGCAACCTCCAAACTCATTATGTATAAATCAGCCTCTTTTTCACGCATGGTATCCGCCTTGCGTACGCTCGCTTTGGTTATGCCATTCACTTATTGCACCTTGTTCTCATCTTCAGTTCAAGCAGAGGTGGATGTCGCTGCTTTACAGCCCTTATTGCCAGAGGGGACAAGCATGGGCATGATCGCAAAGAATTTGTCGCAAAATAAATTGATTGCCCAATATCAAGCCAATACCTTCATGTTACCTGCAAGTACACAGAAAGTTCTCACCGCACTCACCGCCAAATTAGCCCTTGGCGATGATTTCCACTTTGAAACCAGTTTACTGACCAATGGAAAAGTGCAAGGCAATACCTTAAAAGGGGATCTGATTGTTCGCTTTACTGGGGATCCTGATTTAACCAGTGGGCAACTGTCGCACTTACTTGCCCAATTAAAACAGCAAAAAATCACTAAAATCAGTGGCGATTTAATTTTAGATACAGCCGTTTTTAGTGGGCATGATCGTGGGTTAGGTTGGATTTGGAATGATTTAACCATGTGCTTTAATGCACCGCCCGCTGCTGTCAATATTGACAATAACTGTTTTTATGTGGATCTAGATGCCAACCAAAACATAGGCGAAAGCGTGAAAATCCATATTCCTGCCCAATATCCCGTGCAAGTGTTTGGGCAACTTTATGTGGCTAGTCCGCAAGAAGCCCCTTATTGTCAACTTGATGCCATTGTGAAAGACAATAACCGCTATCAAATAAAAGGCTGTTTAGCTCGCCAAAATAAGCCCTTTGGGTTAAGTTTTGCCGTGCAAGATCCCAGTGCTTACGGTGCGGCGTTAATTCAGCGGCAATTAAAACGCTTAGGCATTGAATTTAATGGTCAAGTCCACACACCGCATAGCCAACAAAAAGGGCAAGTATTGGCTCAACATTTTTCTAAACCTTTGCCTGATTTAATCAAAAAAATGATGAAAAAATCCGATAATCAAATTGCAGATGCCCTCTTTCGTAGTATTGCGTTTCATTATTACCAACGCCCAGCTTCTTTTCAGTTAGGCAGCCAAGCCATGCGACAGATTTTACGCAATAAAGCTGGCATTCAATTTGGCAATAGCATTATTGCTGATGGTTCGGGGCTTTCTCGTCATAATTTGCTTGCCCCACACACGTTATTGCAAGTATTGGAATACATTGCCAAGCACGAGGCACAATTGCAGTTAATGGACAGTTTCCCTATCGCTGGCGTGGACGGAACTTTGAGTGGACGAGGTTCGTTAATTCAACCGCCACTTGTCAAAAATGTCATTGCTAAAACAGGAGCATTAAAAGGGGTATATAATCTGGCAGGTTTTATAACCAATGCTCGAGGTGAAACCATTGCGTTTGTACAGTTTATCAATGGTTACTCAACAGGCGACTTTGAGAGCAAAACCAAACGAGCCCCATTGGTTCAATTTGAAAGCGGACTTTATAATGCCATTTATAAGGAATAATATGCACATTCAACAGCTTTATCTCTATCCAATAAAATCCACACAAGCCTACCAAGTTTCTCAAGCCATGGTGCAATTACAAGGTTTAAATTTTGATCGGGAGTTTATGCTCACCGAACCTAACGGCACCTTTATTACGGCACGCAAAGACCCTGCACTGTTTGCCTTTTCAACCTTTCCCCTTAGTATGGGAATAGCGGTTCATCATCAAGATGGATCCACGTTACACATTTATTATCCTGATTTTCTGCAGCAACATTCTTGTGAAGTATGGGGTAACCATTTTCCATCTTGGGTGGCAAAACCAGAAATCAATCAATGGTTTAGTGAAAAAATAGGACGTCCTGTACAACTTCGTTGGCTAGGTCAACAATCTGCCCGTCATATTAAAAATCATCTCAACAATCCTGTTTCTTTTGCTGATGGTTATCCTATTTTATTAACCACTCATGCCTCATTAAATGCCTTACAACAACATTGTGAACAGCCGATTAACATGAGGCAATTTCGCCCCAATATTGTCCTTGATGGCGATGTGCCGTTTATTGAACAACAATGGCAAAAAATCCAAATTGGTGAAGTGGTTTTTGTGCATAGTCGACCGTGCGAACGTTGTGTGCTCACCACAAGACATCCTGATAATGCTCAAATGGATCCTAAAATGGAGCCATTTCGCACCCTGAAAAAAATCAACACCAATGATCAAGGTAAGCCCTTATTTGGCATTAATTTGATTCCACAGAACACGGGAATCATTCGCGTAAATGATCCTGTTATACTGTGTTAAGTAAAGTGCGGTCTAAAATCAAAAATTTCCTTGAAAAACAAGAAAAATGCACCGCACTTTGCATAGCAAGAGAACGCAACGGAAACCTTGCACAATGGACAATTTTTAATAATTCAAATCCAACCAGTTAAAAATTTTTACTTAATTATAAATAAGTTATTTACTGTCAAGGATAAGGGGCTAAATTTAAAACTTGAATTTTCCAGATTATCCTTTATCTTGTAGCCATCTTTTCAAAGCAACACTATATATTGTGTTTCATATAATCTATTATCTATTTACGGGTCTGCAATAATGAATAAAGCATTGATGGTCACCAAACGTGACGGGCATCTTGAGCCAATTGATCTTGATAAAATTCACCGAGTGATTACTTGGGCTGCTGAAGGGTTAGAAAACGTTTCGGTCTCACAAGTAGAATTACGTTCACACATTCAATTTTATGAAGGCATTCGGACCTCAGATATCCACGAGACCATCATCAAAGCAGCGGCAGACTTAATCAGCAAAGAAAGTCCTGATTATCAATATCTAGCGGCACGTCTTGCTGTTTTTCATTTGCGTAAAAAAGCCTATGGTCAGTTTGAACCACCTCGTCTTTACGAGCATGTCAAAAAATTAGTTCGTATGGGAAAATACGATGCGACATTATTGACAGATTATACCCGTGAAGAATGGGACGAAATGGACGGTTTTCTTGATCACTGGCGTGATATGACCTTCTCTTATGCTGCCGTGAAGCAATTAGAAGGCAAATATTTAGTGCAAAACCGTGTTACAGGCGAAATTTATGAGTCTGCACAGTTTTTATATCTCTTAGTGGCAGCAAGTTTGTTTTGCAAATACCCACAAGAAACCCGTTTAGATTATATTCGTCGTTTTTATGATGCGACTTCAACATTCAAAATTTCATTACCAACACCAATCATGGCGGGCGTACGTACACCGACTCGCCAATTTAGCTCTTGTGTGTTAATTGAATGTGGCGATAGTTTAGATTCCATTAATGCCACTGCCTCTGCCATTGTGAAATATGTGTCCCAACGTGCTGGTATTGGGGTAAATGCAGGGGCAATTCGTGCTTTAGGTAGCCAAATTCGTGGTGGTGAAGCCTTCCATACAGGCTGTATTCCGTTTTATAAATATTTTCAAACAGCAGTGAAATCTTGCTCGCAAGGTGGCGTGCGAGGCGGTGCGGCAACGGTGTTCTACCCAATATGGCACTTAGAAGCGGAAAGCTTATTGGTGTTAAAAAATAACCGTGGGGTGGAAGACAATCGTGTACGCCATATGGATTACGGGGTGCAATTAAACAAATTAATGTACCAACGCTTAATTAAAGGCGGCGACATCACCCTATTTAGCCCTTCGGATGTCCCTGGGCTTTATGAAGCCTTCTTTGCTGACCAAGCAAAATTTGAAGAACTTTATTTAAGATATGAACAAGATCCTGCAATCCGTAAACGTGCGGTCAAAGCGGTAGAATTATTCTCCTTATTAATGCAAGAACGTGCTTCAACAGGTCGAATTTATATTCAAAACGTCGACCACTGTAACACGCATTCTCCGTTTGACCCTACGGTTGCCCCTGTTCGTCAATCTAACCTGTGTTTAGAGATTGCATTACCGACTAAACCATTACAGCATTTCCATGACGAAAACGGGGAAATTGCCCTCTGTACACTGTCTGCCTTTAACTTGGGGACATTAGAGAACCTAGACGAATTAGAAGAATTGGCGGATCTGGCTGTGCGTGCCTTAGATGCCCTGTTAGATTACCAAGACTACCCTGTTCCTGCGGCAAAACGTAGCTCGTTAGCTCGCCGTTCATTAGGCATTGGGGTGATTAACTACGCCTATTATTTAGCGAAAAATGGCGTGCGTTATTCTGATGGAAGTGCCAATGATTTAACCCATCGTACCTTTGAAGCCATTCAATATTACTTATTGAAAGCGTCCATGAATCTTGCGAAAGAAAAAGGGCCTTGTGAATATTTCAATGAAACCACTTATGCCAAAGGGATTTTACCGATTGATACCTACAAAAAAGATATTGATACCTTAACACAAGAACCTTTGCATTATGATTGGGAAACATTACGAAAAGAGATTCAAGAATTTGGCTTACGTAACTCGACCTTAACCGCATTAATGCCATCGGAAACCTCTTCACAAATTTCCAATGCCACTAATGGGATCGAACCACCACGAGGTCATGTGAGTGTGAAAGCCTCAAAAGACGGGATTTTAAAACAAGTGGTGCCTGAATATGAAACCTTGGGCGATAGCTATGAATTATTATGGAATTTACCAAATAATGACGGTTACTTACATTTAGTGGGTATCATGCAAAAATTCGTGGATCAATCCATTTCTGCCAATACCAACTACGATCCACAACGTTTTGAAGACGGTAAAGTCCCAATGAAACGCTTACTGGGTGATTTATTAACCGCCTATAAATATGGTTTAAAAACGTTATATTATCAAAATACCCGTGATGGGGCAGACGATGGTCAAGAAGACATCGATGATGCTTGTGCGGGCGGTGCGTGTAAAATCTAAGTTTACCTCTCGAAAATCAAGGGCAACCCTCAGGTTGCCCTTTTGCTTTTTTGGTATGATGAAAAAAGTGTAATGAACAAGAAGATGAACAAAATATGGGGAAAAAAGCAAGAAGTGGGAAAAAAGCAAAAAAAGTGCGGTGCATTTCTAACATGTTTTGCTTATCACAAACCACCTCAAAGGCACTTGCGTAAAAAATCCCCCTTTATTGAAAAAACAAAAACACCAGCCTTACACAGGTGATGTCCTTAATATCCCCTCGATAAGCTTAAGACTTTTGAAAATAAACGTTTAAATAACAATGGAATAGATTTTACGCCTTGTTTTTCCATCGCACTGGATAATGCCAATGCCAAATCAGGTTTGGATGTTCGTTGAATTGCTCGCTGAATGATTTTATAGACAGGTAACACATGGCTATGATTGATTTTCCATTGTGCTAAGCGAATAAAAATATCGGCAAAACCACTGGCATAGAAAAAATGTTCAATATCTCGGCGAGGTAAAATGGTGAGCCTGTCTCGAATATGCTCTCCCTCCTCTAGCATGGAAGCAGCAATGTCTCGGTATTTTCGCCCTGCGTCATCTCCATCAACCAGCACATACCACTCAATCCCCATGGCTTGCACATATTTAATGAGGGGCTTTAACCCACATTGTGCAAACTCCACAATGCGAATACCTTCCATATCTAAATTGATGGAAAGCAATTTTGCCAATTCCGATAAAATCCAAACCTCCGTTTCCCCTTCCACTAACACCCACATTCGTGAAAATAAGGCGAGGCTGCGATTATGATGAATATGAAAACTTAAACGGCGAAAATCTTCTTTACCTAAATCTCGGTGACGTAATTGAAAACTTTCCGTCCGAAATGGCGTTCTGACTAAACGACACAATGAGGTTAAATTGACTTGTGAAATCAGCTCCACAGAATTGGTGGTAGTAATACGTTGCACGGGCAAAAAACTGACAAATTCCCAAGTAATCGCCACCATACGAGGGTGCAAACGGGCATCGGGGTCTTCAAATAAGATGATCGGGTGCGTAAATCGCCCAAAATGCACATGTTCACCGCCTACGAATAAACAGGCTAATGCCCGAAACACCTTTCGGCTTAAACGACGAGTTTCATCTTGCTTTAATTTTATGCATAAACTTTGCACACGTTGCCACAGCACCGAGGTGTCTTGCATTAACTCACAATGACTACGCCAATTTAAAAAATAATAGCGTAATAATAACACCACCGCATGAATTTCCATTTGCAGGGAATCTTCAGGTTGGTTTTCTGGCATATTAATCAATTTGAGCGTATGCGGACTGCTATTTAAACGTGCATCACGAAAACGGTAAACGGGGTGGCGAGAAATTAAGGAAAAGACCAATTCATCAATTCCTTCCACCTTAATAGGATCACCATTTTGATCTAAAAAAGAATAGTGGGTGAACACCTCATTGTGTTCGTTACGCTCCCCTTCTACACACAAATATAAACGTTGATAACCATCGGGGTGATGCACAAACACATTTTGTGCCACATAAGGGCGATTGTAATCGGCACTGTCTTCGTTTTTTTCATATTCACAAAAACTAAATAACAACGTGATATGTTTGACGGATTCAGGCTCCCCTTGTGGCTGATGAAAATCGCCTAATTCAAATTGATAAAGATGTTTTTCGGGATTAAAAATCAAACTCAATGCGGAAAGTAAACTGGATTTCCCCCACATATTTTCACCAATGAGCACCATATCAGGACGAAATTTAATGGATAATCGATTAATACCCCGAAAACCCACCATTTCTAAATGCCGTAAATACATTCTCTACCCCTTGTTTTTTTTCCCACCTTACCTAGAATAAACAGGTTATATGATGTAAGGAAGACTATTATGTATGAAGGATTATTGATCGTACTATGCCCCTTATTTGCAGGGTATCTAATCAAAACACGAAATGCAAAAATATTAAAGCCCATTAACCATATCGTCATGTTTTTGTTATATATTATTTTGTTTATTATGGGATTTAATTTAGGACAATTAGACGATCTTGCCAATAAATTACCAATTATCGCGATTTCAGCCATCACCTTTGCCCTGAGTATTCAATCTCTCAATATCATTGGATTAGTGATTTACGATAGATTATTTCCTAAACCTTTACAGATGTCCATGACAGAAATTCCTTCTCGTTGGAAATTGCTCCTCGACTCAAGCAAATTATGTAGCATGGTAGTGATTGGTTTTTTTGTAGGATATTTTTCCACCGCTTTTTTGCGTTTATCTGATCGGGCAAGCACTTATGTCTTAATCTGCCTAATTTTCTTTGTGGGCATACAATTGCGTAATAATGGCGTGTCATTAAAACAAGTGTTTTTTAATCGACGGGGGTTAATTACAGGCTGTATTTTTATCCTCACCTCCTTATCAGGTGGGCTAATTGCCGCTTCCATATTGGATTTACCCCTAACTCAAGGTTTGGCGATTGCATCAGGGTTTGGCTGGTATTCCTTATCCAGTGTGGTGATTAATGATGCATGGGGACCCGTTTTTGGTAGCATCGCCTTCTTCAACGATCTCTCCCGAGAAATTGTCAGCTTATTTTTGATCCCACTTTTCATGTATCGCTATCGCTCTACCGCCGTGGGGATTTCAGGTGCTACCGCCTTGGATTGCACCTTACCCGTGATACAAAAAAGTGGCGGTGTGGAAGTGGTGCCTTTAGCCATCAGTTTTGGGTTTATCACCAATATTTTCCCGCCTATTTTATTGGTGTTCTTTTCCTCCATTCCTTTCTAAACGAACTCAAGCTTGGTAAGAATTGAAAGAGAGAAAATGGCTGAAATTCAAGGGTGAGCTAAAAAATCGCCCTTATTCATAAGCAAAACCTTGCCGATAGCATGAATAAATCACGATAATGAGGCACATTTGTTCATCAAAGTGCGGTGTGTTTTAAACAACTTTTCTTATGAATGCCAAAACAAAAAAACGAACCTTTTCTTTGGTTCGTTTTTTCGTGCAATCTGCTCGGTAATCCTTATAAATTCATTAATTTTTCTAAAGAAGGGGCAAAATAATAGCTCCCTGTTACCGCTTTGGTGAAACCTAATAAACGGTCTGTTTTACCGTCTTTTTCACCGAACATATTTAATAATTGCTGATCGATATTATACAGTTTGGCACAATAGGCGACGAAAAATAAACCATGTTTTCCACTTGCGGTGCCATAAGGTAAGCTATGACGTAAAATTTTCAAGCCTACACCATTTTCTTTTAAATCCGTACGCCCCACATGAGAAGTGTCAGGTTTATCCTCTAATTCCACGCTATCGGGCTTCGTGCGTCCAATCACATTTTCTTGTTTTTGCACGCTTAGTTTTTCCCATTTGGTTAAATTATGCTCATAACGTTGGGTAAACACATAGCTCCCCCCCACATCTTCACCTTCTGCAATTAATGCCACTTCCGCTAATTTGGCATCTTTCGGATTTTCCGTACCATCAATAAACCCTGTAAAATCCCGTTCTTCCACCCAACGGAATCCATGAATTTCTTGATGTACCGTTAATACCGAACCGAATGCCGCCATTGCCGCTTGAGCAACTGAAAAGTTGACATCTGGACGCAAAGATTGAATATGAACCAGGAAATCATTTTGTGTTGAAGGGGCAGATGAATCCCCTTTGCCTAAAGTGACAAAAGGTTTTAATTCTGTGGCACTTTGTTGACCTGCCAGTTGTTTCCAAACTCGATCACCAAAGGCGACAACAGCCCCTAATCTTGCATCAGGATATTGTTGTTGTAATTGAGTCAGTTTTTCGCAGAATTGGCGACAGGCTTGAGGAATAATGGATAAATCTGTGATATTGGCTTCCAAAAAAATTGCTGCTTTACTGTGATCCAGCAACACACCGCTTTGTGCTGTCATTGTCTCTCTCCATAAATCAAAAAAAGTGCCGTTATTATAAGCGTTAAATCAAAAATCTGCATCTTATTTTATGGCTTCAACAGCGATAACATGCAGATTTTTAATACAAAATTTAACCACATTTTCGCCCTTAATAAGTAAAAATATGTTGGGCTGGAAGGGTTTCCACAGACATATTTTCGCCAAAACATAATACATCATGCTCACCCAACACTGTCGCCTTATTGCCTTGAATATGTAATGCGGTGCCTTCAGGTAAGGCATAGACATGGGATTCAGGGTTGAGGATTAAAAATTCCGCCAAACGCTCCTCACGACTTTCGCCATGATGCCCTTGCATTTTGCCCGAAATGAAGTGCGGATTAATTTGATGTGGAAATAACCCTAAGGCATGGAAAGACGGCGGATAAATAATCGGCATATCATTGGTGGTCATAATCGAACAGCCCGCAACATTGGCTCCCGCACTCCAACCGAAATAAGGCGTGCCCGCCATCACTTTATCGCGAATTAAGCGTAAAAGCTGGTGCTCATACAAGCCGTTTAATAAACAAAAAGTATTGCCGCCACCAATTGCAATCACATCGGCTTGAGCAATAATGTCGAGGTGTTTTTCACCATGATGAACAGACACAATCTGCATATTTAACTCGGCAAGTGCTTGTTGCACCTGCTGTTCATAGCGATCATACCCTTGTCGAACTCCAGCATAAGGTACAAAGGCAATAGTTCCCCCTTCGTACTGAGCCAAAAATGTTTTCAACCAAGGCAAGCAATGAACCAAATAATCCGTGTTTTTATATTTTGAACCGCTCATTAATAACATCTTTTTCATCATTCACACCCCTCTCTCAATTGCATAAATTTTATCCTTTCTTGCATTATGTAAACTAAAGTGAAAAAGAGAAAATAAAGATATCAATTTCGTGACACAAGTCACAAAATTGAGCAAAAACAACCCGATATTTTGCTTGTTTTGACAATACACAAGAAACCGCCTTCACCTTTTTAGCAAAAATTTTTGTTGCGAAAAAAAAAGAATGGCGGATAATTAACCAACAAGATACGAATGCATTTCATTTAGAACAGAGGCGACTATGCGTTATTTTACTTGGAAACAATGGATTCTTTTGATACTTGTCTTATTCTCACTTCCTAATGTTCAAGCCAATCCACCTTATCAACAATGGGTTCAGGATATTGAAAATCGGCTCAACAAAGCTACTGAACTTTATCAACAAAATCAAACAGATGATGCCAAAACAGAAGTGCAAATGGCGTATTTTGAAGTGTTTGAAAATTTAGAAGGACCTATCCGCATTAACTTTTCAGCCCAAAAAAGTTACCAAATGGAAGCCAGTTTTGGTGAGATTCGCAAAATGATGGGGGAACAAAAACCCTATACTGAAATTCATGCAAAAATCACCGCACTTCAGCAAGATCTTCAAGAGGTGCTCCCCGCCCTCACACAGGGACATCAACTCAACGCTTCCGCCCAACACGACGTCTATCAACACCAAGCCATCACCCCACACTGGCAACAAAGTTTCCAAATCATTGATGACCGCCTTGCCGAAGCAATTCATGCTTATCAACAAGGTAAATTGGCACAAGCCAAACAACTGGTGCAACAAGCACAATATGAAGGCTACAAAAATTCCGAAATGGAAATTGCTATTCGTTTACACCGCTCCGCAAGCCAATCTGCCAGTATTAATCAACAATTTTATGACCTGATTCGTTTAAGTGAAAAACCAGATCAACTGAACCAATTGGGTTACCAAATCACCGAATTATTGCAAGATATTGAAGAACAATTACCTAATTTACCCGATACTCAAGCTGCTCAACCCGTACAGAAAAAAGAAGCGACCGAGCCAGTCGAGGAAAAAAATTGGTCTGCACTGCGGGATCAAATTAATCAGCAAATTCAACACGCCATTCAACTTTATCAACAAGGTGAAAACAAAAAAGCCATGCTTTCGGTGCAAGATACCTATTTTGATGTGTTTGAGAGCAGTGGCATGGAAAACAATATCGGCTCACGAGATAGCCAATTTAAAGCAGAACTTGAAGGCTATTTCACTCGTCTTGTGAGTTTAATTAAAGCCAATGCGAAATTGGAAAACCTACAACAACAAGCCACAGGCTTAGCACAAGGGTTAGAGAAAGCCGTACAAATGTTGCAAGCTCAACAACAAACCCATTGGTCAATGTTTATTTACAGCTTGTTAATTATTCTGCGTGAAGGGTTAGAAGCCTTATTAATTGTGACCGCCATTGTGGCGTATTTAGTCAAAAATCAACATCAAGATAAATTGCCTGTGATTCGTCAATCGGTTTATGTGGCATTGATTGCCAGTTTGATCACTGCGGCACTTTTCCAACTCATCTTTAGTAATGCAGGTGCAAGCCGTGAATTATTAGAAGGTTTCACCATGATCATTGCGGTGGTGATGTTATTCATGATGAGTTATTGGTTATTCTCAAAATTAGAAGCACGCCAATGGCAAGCCTATTTAGAAGGCAAACTGTCCCACGCCTTAACCACAGGATCCTTATTCGGTTTATGGTTTACTAGCTTTTTAGCCGTGTATCGTGAAGGGGCAGAAACCGTTTTATTCTATTATGCCTTGATTGCCGATGCACAAAGTGCGGTCAGTTATTTGTTACTTTTCGCAGGCTTTATTGTGGGGGCGTTGCTCCTCATTGTCTGCTATTTCATTATGCGTTATAGCGTGGTGAAACTCCCTCTCAAAGGGTTCTTTATGTTCACTGGCACACTGCTTTATTTTATGGCGTTTGTATTTGCGGGAAAAAGTGTGCTCGAGCTTATTGAAGGTAAATTATTTGAGCCGACTTTTGTCGCCAATGTGCCTGAAATTGCATGGTTAGGCATTTATCCTTATGTGGAAACCTTAATTCCACAAGGCATATTATTACTTGCTGCCGTATTTGCTTGGTGTTACTTGAAATACCAAAGTCAAAAAGCAACCCCACTTTGATCAAAAAATATATCCATATGAAAGGAGATTAAGTATGAAAAAAGCGCTTTTGGCAACCACCTTACTTGCCAGTATCTTAGCCGCCCCATCCGCTCTTGCCTTTAAAGAATATCCAATTGGCGAAGCGGTTGAAATGAATGGTATGGAAATTGCCGCCGTTTATTTACAACCTATCGACATGGAACCTCGTGGCATGGGCTTATCTGCAAAAGCTTCAGATATTCACCTTGAAGCGGATATTCATGCGATTAAAGGGAACATGAATGGGTTTGGTGAGGGTGAATGGATCCCGTATTTAACCATCAACTATACCTTGGTCAACACCGACACCAACCAAAAACAAGAAGGCACATTTATGCCAATGGTGGCAAGCGATGGTCCGCACTATGGGGCAAACATTAAAATGATGGGCGTAGGTAACTATAAATTAACCTATCATATTGATCCGCCACCAAAAGCAGGTATGCATCGCCATACCGACAAAGAAACGGGGGTCGGACGTTGGTGGAAAGCGTTTGATGTCAATTATGAATTTAAATACACAGGGTTAAATAATTAACACCACAAGGATGTTGGACAGCCGCCCAACATCCTTTTTCTTAGCCTCAATTTATGTCTATTTGATGGCTAAATCCATGCCATTGCTTAAGTTCAGAGCTATCTATGAATTACTTTTTTACCTTTTTATTGCAAAGTGTTTTACCCTTCGCCATTTTGCTCGGTTGTTTATGGTCAAACTATACCCAAATTCAAGCCAAACGCCTCATTTGGCTAGGCTTGCTGTGCTTTTTCCTTGGGGCACTTTTGATCAACCAACTGCCTGTTAAACAAACGGTCTTATTGCCTTTAAATCTGAATGTGTTTGTTGCCCTAATTCTCTTTTATTTCACCACATTTTGGCATAACCACGCCCTCGCCACCGCTTGGCATTATGTGTTGCTGTTTATCGCAGGGATTTATTGGGGGCGAGACCCGAATATTGAAGCACTGACCGATACAGAAGTGATCAATACGGATCTTATTTTACATAACAGTGCTGTCGTATTGGGGTTAATCTTATGTTTAGGTTTAGTGGTATGGTTAAGCCTTTTATTGCAACAAAGCAAAACGCAACAAAAATTGACCGCACTTTCTCGCCTACTCATGAGCCTGATCATCCTCGCCCTACTGATTCCGCTAAGTGGCGAGATCATGCTGAGCTTAATGAAATTACAACAACTTGAACTCACCAAACCACGTTTAAGTTTCGTTGCCAAAGTAAGCGGGCTAACACAATATTTTAATTATTGGCACAGTGCATTATTGCTACTTTGCGTAATCCTTTTTTTCTTCCAAGTGCATTTAGCCAGAAAACACGCCGTTGCATACGCCCCGACACCGATCGAAAAACGCAAAAAACGTGCCGCACTTTTAACCTCCACTCGCTTACTTAACTGGGGCATATTGGCGGTGGCAATGATCATGGCAAGTCAATACTATTGGGATAACATTGCCTCCCGTCCACCTCAATTATCCCAAGCGACGCCCGTAAAATTAGATAGCCAAAATCAAATTCACATCCCGATTAATCAAGTGAGCGACGGTAAATTACACCGCTTTGTTTGGATTGCCGATGATGGCAAAGCTGTTCGTTTCTTTATTATCAATCGACTTCCTGATCGATTAAGCCTTGCCGTGGTATTTGATGCCTGCATTTTATGTGGCGATCAAGGCTATGTGATGGAAGGCGATCAAGTGGTGTGTGTTGGCTGTGGGGTGCGAATGTTCACTCCGTCAATTGGCAAACCTGGAGGCTGTAATCCTGTACCGATTGAAAACTGGCAGCAGACAGACTCCCAAGTCATCCTCAATAAAAAACAGTTAGAAGAAGGCTTAAATTATTTTTCCACCATTGTCGAAATTGAGGTGGTTGACCCTGTTAACCAACAAACATTAACCAATACTAAAACGGAATACAAATACAGTTATCAGGGAAAAACCTATTTCTTTACTAATGAACAAAACCTCAATTTATTCCGAGATTCGCCTGAACACTATCTAAAATCAGAGGAGAAATAAAAATGCTGTTGCGAATGTTATTTCAATCTTGGCGATTTGGATTAAAACGTAAATTTTTAGCGGTCTTAACCATTTTTCTCGCTTCAGGTTTAATTTCCGCTTTACTGGCAGTTTCCATTGATATTGGCGATAAAATGGCACATGAACTCAAGTCTTATGGTGCAAATATTTTAATTGAACCAGCCAGTCGAGCCATGTTGCCCAATGAAATGATGGGCACGACGGCGTTATCTTCGCAAGATTTTCTTGATGAAAAAGAATTGCCCAATGTAAAAGATATTTTCTGGCGTAACAATATTGTGGGCTTTGCACCGCAGTTAAGTGCCGAAGTGAAAGGGCAAAAACAGCAAAATCAGGCACAAAGCACACCCCAAAGTGCGGTACAAACCCTTTCTGTTTTAGGCACATTTTTTGACCGCCCTATTGCCGTTCCCGATGAAGCGGATTATCACACAGGACAAAAAATCATTAGCCCTTATTGGCAAGTAGAAGGCGACTGGGTGGACGATAGCCCAACGGATTTTACCTCGCCCGTGCCAGCCTTAATTGGCAAGCAATTGGCTCAAACCACCCATTGGCAAATTGGCGATCAGATTCAATTGCAATATGAAGAAGGGCAATTAACACGTCAATTGCAGATTGAATTAAAAGGTGTGCTTGCCACAGGGGGACAAGAAGAACAGCAAATTATTTTACCTTTACACGCATTACAGCAATTGCTAGGGCTAAAAGGGAAAATTCAAAGCATTAAAGTGTCTGCATTAACCGTGCCAGAAAATGCCCTTTCACGCAAAGCCAGATTAAATGTGGATGGCTTAAATGCCGAAGAATATGATCGCTGGTACTGCACCGCCTATGTTTCCTCCATTGCCCACCAACTGGAAGAAGCCATCTCAGGGGCAATTGTTCGCCCGATTTGGCAAGTGGCCGCATCAGAAGGGGTGGTGATTGAAAAAATCCAATTATTACTTGGTGTGGTCACGCTAGCCGCCTTTATTGCTGCCGCCATGGGTATTGCCTCTTTAATGAGTGCCACCATTCTTGAACGCAGTAAAGAAATTGGCTTAATGAAAGCACTGGGGGCGTACCAATGGCAAATTGTTTTATTGTTTTATTGCGAAGCCGCCATCAGTGCCTTATTAGGTGGGGCATTGGGGTGTTTAGCGGGTTGGGGATTAGCCAAATTTATCGGTATCGCCTTGTTTGGCAAACCATTAGCATTTGCATGGATCGTTCTGCCTGCCGTGTTGGTGGTGTCTGTGCTCATTGCCTTAATCGGCACATGGTTCCCTGCCCATCGCATCGCACGTTTATATCCTGTGGAGGTGCTATATGGGCGTTAAACCCACTCAATCCATGTTTTGGCGGTTGATTTTTCAAGCTTTACGCTTACGTTTACAAGCCGTATTCATTATTTTTTCTGCCCTCACCGTCGGGGCAAGCATTGTTACCGCCATGGCAGCGGTGTATTTCGATATTAATACGAAAATGAGTCAAGAATTACGCACCTTTGGTGCCAATTTTTATATTGGTCCCAATACCAGTGGTTTATTGCCTGAAGCCCAATTAACGCAAATTTTAAAACAAGCCCCAGCACAGCTCATCACCGCCGCCAGCCCTTATCTTTATGGCATTACCCGCAGTGAATTAGAAAAAATCGCTATTATGGGCGTTTGGTTTTCCGAAATGCGGACTCTCGCACCCTATTGGCAAATTACGGGGGCTTCTATTGGTGTCAATTTTGATGATCGCAATGCCATGATCGGAAAAAATCTCGCCACCCGCTTAAATGTCAATGTTGGAGACAAATTAACCCTCACCAAGCAAAATGGCGAAAAACACCTATTTTATTTAAAAGGCATTGTAGAAGCTGGCGATGCCACTGATAACATGCTTATTGTCAGCCTTGATTTTGCCCAACGGTGGCTAAATAAACCCGAACAAGCCAATCATGTTTTAATGCAAGTTAAAAATGATCAAGGACAAGTTGAGGCATTTGCCTCACAATTACAGCAACAGTATCCTGAATTTGCGATTCACCCAATTCGCAAAGTGTCTGCTTCGGAAGGTCAAATATTAAGTAAAATCAAAGGGTTGATGGGCATTATTTCGGCTGTAATTTTAATCTTAGCCACCCTTTGCGTGAACACCACCTTAATTGCGATGGTGGGCGAACGGCGTCGGGAATTTGCCTTACAAAAAGCCTTAGGGGCAAAACGTCGTGATATTATTTTACAAATTGGGACAGAAATTTTGATCATCACTCTCTGTGCCATTTTGACTGGCTTTGTTTTAGGCTATTTATTAGCACAAGTGTTAGGATTAACGGTATTCAAAGCCAGTATTGATATGCGTCTCCCCGTCTTCCCGATCACCATGTTACTTTCTCTGTTAGTGGCATTTATTGCCGTGATCGTGCCAACACAGCACGCTCTAAACATTCAAACTGCCGACGTTTTAAAAGGGGAATAACCCTATTATAAGGAAAAGCTATGCAAAACAATGTGATAGAAACACAACATTTATTTAAACGCTTCGGTTCAATTACCGCACTCGATGATATTAACTTGAACATTAAAGCAGGGGAATTTGTGGCAATCATGGGTGCGTCAGGATCGGGCAAAACCACCTTAATGAATATTCTAACGGGGCTTGATACCGCCTCAGAAGGCAAAGTGATCCTCGATGGTGTTGATGCCGCCCAATTAGATGAAATAGGACGCCAACGTTTCCGAGCAGAAAAAATCGGCTTAGTGTTTCAACAATTTCATCTCATTCCCTATTTAACCGCATTAGAAAATGTCATGTTGGCACAGCATTATCACAGTGTTGTGGATGAAGATGCGGCGAAACAAGTGTTAAGCCAAGTGGGCTTATCTCACCGCTTTGATCATCGACCTAGCCAACTTTCAGGGGGCGAACAGCAACGTGTTTGTATTGCTCGAGCCTTAGTCAATCAGCCACCTGTCATTTTTGCAGATGAACCGACGGGGAATTTAGACGAAGAAAACGAACACTTGGTTTTACAATTACTGATTGAGCTAAATCGACAAGGGCGAACCATTGTGATGGTCACGCATAACCCTGAACTTGGAAAAGTGGCAGATCGCATTCTCATTTTACAGCATGGTAAATTGTTACGAGAACAGCCTCATGAAAACTAAAATATTTTTGACCGCACTTTACCGATTCTGTTTGCTTAGTAGCATCGGTTTATTGTTTGCTTGCCAAGAACAGAAAGCGGAAATTGGACATACCGCCCCTGATATTGCCGCCTTTGATTTACAAGGTCAGCCCGTGCAGTTAACCCACCAATCAGGGCACACCACGTTATTAACTTTTTGGTCTGAAACTTGTGGTGTTTGTGTTGGCGAACTGAAAACTTTAGAGCAACTGGCACAACAATATCCACAACATCACCTCAACATTCTCGCCATTAATGTGGATGGTGACAAAGGCGACACACAAGCCATTGTTAAGCAAAGAGATCTTCACCTACCTATAGTGAAAGACCAACTCAAAATCACCGCTGAGCGTTACCAACTCCTTGGTACCCCAACCTCTTTCGTTATTGACCAAACTGGCAAAATCCTTTATAAATTCGATGGCTTAATCCCTACGCCATTTTTACATTCACTTTTTCAAGGACAAATAAAAGGTCAATAATGAAAAAAAGACATTCTACTCTCTTGTTGGTTGCACTGGGGATCTTATCCACGGCGCATGCGGATGTAGAGCACGGAAAAAAATTATTCAAGCAATCTTGTGCCTTTTGCCATGGCGATCGTGGTGAAAAACCTGCATTAAACCAATCAAAGATCTTAACGCAACTTTCCACAAGTGAAATTGTTGAAGCACTTAAAGTGCGTAAAGACGGGCAAATTATTGGTGCGGGCAATGCGGCAAAATCTCGCCTATCTGAAGAAGATATGCAAAGCATTGCTGAATTTATTCAAACCCTCAAATAAACAAAAATGGTGTGTTAGCCTCAGTTAACACACCATTTTTTACCTTAAAGAGACAACCGAATGACTCGAATTAATCTTATCCCCCCCAATGAACTCTGCGATCAACATTTACTCGCCGAACACCGTGAACTCACCCGCATTCCCAATGCCGTCGCAAAAGGTAAATTTAACCTTATCGGTCAACCTGAAGATTATAAACTGGGTACAGGTCATGTCCGTTTCTTTTTTAACAAGCTAACCTTCTTAAAAAAACGCTACGATTTATTACACCAAGAATGCCTCGCTCGTGGCTTTAATGTGCAATATATTTGGCCAACTCATTTACCTGACAACCAAGCTCTTTGGCTTGATTACACACCAACGGCACAAGCCCTTGCTGCCAATCGACAACGGATTGCAGAACGTATGCCTGCCAAACCCCGTTTTACCATTGGGCTATAAGCTAAACAGCCAATCATCTTCTTTTGGCATTTGCAGATAAAACCCGTTATGTTGAATTTGTTTTAACACCTCATCTTTATCTGCATTCACCAAAGGTTTCTCCCCTGCTAAATTAAACATCATTACAAAAATCGGCGTCCCAAATGCTTCTCTCAAGGCATCTGGCACTGGCTCAAATTGATCTCGCTTTTCTACATATAAATAAGTCCCGACTTTTCGCTTACTTTTATAAATCGCACACAACATTGATTTTTCCCCATGATTAAAAAAGATTTGCCGATCCTAGCACAATTCTTTATGATTAAAATATGTAATTTTTTATTTGGATCACATTATGGCACAGGATATCATCGCATTTCACACAGGACAGTGTTCTTCCGTTTTTATGACATTAAACAGTGCCAGCCTTCATGTTATCCAACGTCATCTCAATAAAAAAATCAAACATTCTCCCGCATTTTTCAATCCACTTGCTGTGATTCTCCAATTCACACCCAGTCTAGAAAAAATCGATCTCAACGCCTTAAAAACCTTATTAGCCGACTACCATATTCAGGTGATCGGTGTGGCTGATTGGCAAAATGATTTACAAAAAGAGCTCATTCTCAGTGCCAATTTACCCTTACTCGGAAAAAGCGGGGAATTTTCAGCCATTTTGCCAGAGCC
This sequence comes from Pasteurella pantherarum, assembly GCF_049670885.1. Classification (GTDB taxonomy): domain Bacteria; phylum Pseudomonadota; class Gammaproteobacteria; order Enterobacterales; family Pasteurellaceae; genus Pasteurella. The sequence continues at coordinate 1,018,783 of NZ_CP187173.1, forward strand.
TCGTTACTTCCCCGTGAAAATCATTGACCAAACTGTGAGCAAAAACCAAGTGATTTATGCTAAAAAAAGCGATTTGATCATTCATGGCGATGTGGAAGAAGGGGCAGAAGTTGCCGCCGATGGCAATATACACATTTATGGCAAACTACAAGGAAGAGCGATGGCGGGTGTCAACGCAAATTCAGGCTCAATTTATACACAATGTTTAGATGCTGAATTTATCGCCGTCAATAATCGCTTTCTCTATAAAGAAAAAATTCCTGCCGATGTTTTACAACAGGCTGTACGTATTTTCGCAGAAAAAGAAAAATTGGGTTTTCAACCTTTTTAAATTTCTGCTTGATCAACATCACCGAGTTATCGATGAAATCGACATGGAAATAACCTCGGTGTTTGTGATTAAAACTGACCGCACTTTTCAGCACAAAACGGATTCCATCAATAAAAAAAGCACTCGCCATCACGAGTGCTTTTCCATTGGAATACAACGAAAATTAACGCCACGCTTTATATTGGTTAATTAACCCGTTGGTTGAGCTATCATGGCTTTCCACTTTTTCGCTATTTGCCAATTCAGGTAGAATACGGTTCGCTAGTTGCTTACCTAATTCCACACCCCATTGGTCAAAACTGTAAATATTGAAAAGAATACCTTGTACGAAAATTTTGTGTTCATACATGGCAATTAATAAGCCTAAGGTAAATGGTGTGATTTTTGGCACTAAAATAGAGTTTGTTGGTTTGTTACCTGTAAACACTTTAAATGGCACAACATCTTTCACATCATTTAATGATTTGCCTGCTTTCACAAATTCGGCTTCCACTTCTTCTTTGGTTTTACCAAAGGCTAAGGCTTCAGTTTGAGCAAAGAAGTTGGATAACAATTTTTCGTGATGATTAGACAACGGATTATGGGTTTGTGCAGGTGCAATGAAATCACAAGGGATTAATGTTGTACCTTGGTGGATCAATTGGTAGAACGCATGTTGACCATTTGTACCTGGCTCACCCCAAATAATTGGACCAGTTTGATAGTTATCGATCACCTCACCATTACGATCCACATATTTACCATTAGATTCCATATTGCCTTGTTGGAAATAGGCGGCAAAACGGTGTAAATATTGGTCATAAGGTAAAATGGCTTCTGTTTGTGCACCTAAGAAAGTGGTGTTCCATAAGCCGATTAATGCCATTGTAATCGGGATATTTTGATCCATTGGTGCTGAACGGAAATGGTTATCCATCGCATGAGCACCTGCAGATAAAGCTTCAAAATTCTCAAAACCGATTGATAATGCAATAGAAAGACCAATGGCTGACCATAATGAGTAACGACCGCCGACCCAATCCCAGAAAACAAACATATTTTCTGTATCAATACCAAATTCAGCCACGGCTTTTGCATTGGTTGATAGTGCGACGAAGTGTTTTGCCACTTGTGCCACATCTTTGGCACTGTCTAAGAACCACTCACGTGCAGATAACGCATTGGTCATGGTTTCTTGTGTGGTAAAGGTTTTTGATGCAACGAGGAATAAGGTGGTTTCTGGATTCACTTTTTTGAAGACTTCAGCAATATGTGTGCCATCAACGTTAGACACGAAATGCATATTTAAGTGATTTTTATATGGACGTAACGCTTCAGTGACCATATAAGGGCCTAAATCTGAACCCCCAATCCCGATGTTCACCACATCGGTGATGGCTTTACCGGTATAACCTTTCCATTCACCTGAGATCACTCGATGACAGAAGGCTTTCATTTTTGCTAATACCGCATTCACATCTGGCATCACATCTTGTCCATCAACCAAAATAGGTGTATTGGCTTGATTACGCAATGCAATATGCAATACCGCTCGGTTTTCAGTTCGATTGATTTTTTCACCGCTAAACATCGCCTCAATGGCATCTGGCAATGCACATTCTTCGGCTAACTGGCGTAATAACGTTAAGGTTTCTTGGGTAAGATTGTTTTTTGAATAATCCACTAAAAGTTGATCATCAAAGCGTAAAGAATAATCTGCAAAACGATTCTTTTCTTGTGCAAAAAGCTGTTGAATCGTTACTGCTTTTTGTGCATCACGATGCTCTGTTAATGCTTTCCACGCACGTGTTTTTGTAGGATTGACGTTTTTCATTGCTGTTTTCCTCTTTTATCATACCAATTCTAGCAAATGATATACCAAATTGCCTTGTAGGTTAAGAGCTAAACTTTGAGGCAGAACAAGTTTCAGCATGATAAATCCATTAATTTTACTCAGATTTAAGAAATGTCATCATTTTGTTAATAAATTGATAGCTGAATAGGCATATTGAGAGGGATTTTTTGTTTAGTCACGAGGAAAGAAAAAAATAAAGAAAGAAAAAAGGAAGAAAGACAACATCACGCCTAGATCGCCCTTTCAACGTGCAATCCCCGTTTTCTGACTGACTCTGACTAATGAAGGAATTGTCCATTTCACACAAGGGAGAGAAATACTGCGGCAAAGTTCAAGACATGAATTGACTTGGAAATGTGGTGGAAATCGAAAAGTGCGGTCAATTTCACCGCACTTTTCATCATAATATACTTAATCAACATATTCTGTGAGCACTCGTGGGGTTAGCTTTGTGATCAACTCATAACTGATCACCCCACTAATTTGTGCAATTTCCTCAATCGGGAGATCTTTGCCCCATAAGATCACTTCATCGCCCACTTGATCTTGTGCGTGTTCGCCCAGATCGACGGTCAACATATCCATGGAGACTCGCCCTACAATAGGAACACGACGACCATTTAAATAGACTGGTGTGCCGATTGGAATATCTCTCGGATAGCCATCACCGTAACCGATCGCTACCACGCCAATTTTGGTGTTTTTTTCACTCACCCAAACGCCACCATAGCCCACAGGCTCACCTTTTTTATGATCTTTGACCGAAATCAGAGAGGAGGTTAACGTCATGACGGGGGTTAAATCAAATGCTTGTGCAGGCGTGTTAATCGGGGCAATGCCATACATGATAATCCCCGGACGAATCCATTCTAAATGTGAATGTTGCCAAAATAAAATCCCACCAGAAGCGGCAATGCTACGCTCGCCTTGTTTATCTTGCGTTGCCTGTAAAAAGCGTTCAAGCTGTAATGCGGTATAATCACAAGCTAATTCATCAGCACGGCTAAAATGGCTCATAAAGCCAATTTTAGGATCCACATTGGGGGATTGTTTCAGTGCCGTATAAAAGGTTTCAACTTCGGCTAAATCCACCCCTAGGCGGTGCATTCCCGTATCAATTTTTAACCAGACTTTAATCGGGTTAGGAAGCTGTGCTTGTTGTAGTGCTTCAAGCTGTTCTACATTATGTACCACCGTTTGAATGTTGTTCACCGCAAGAATAGGCAAGTCTTTGCTACAAAAAAAACCTTCCAGTAATAAGATCGGTTTGGTAATGCCATTAGAACGTAAACTGAGTGCTTCTTCCAAGCGGGCAACACCAAAACAATCCACATATTCTTCCAAAGCGGAGGAAACAAAAACCACGCCATGTCCATAGGCATTTGCTTTTACAACGGCAATGATTTTACTTTGTGGGGCTTTTTGTTTAATCGCCTGAATGTTATGTTTTAATGCAACAGAACTGATTTTGGCGGTTGCAGGTTTCATATTCATTAATAATCGTCTCTCATATCTCGTTGCTCTGCCAAATTATCAAAGCGAGAATATTGCCCTCTAAAGGCTAATCTCACTCGTCCAATTGGTCCGTTACGCTGTTTACCAATGATAATTTCTGCGATACCTTTATCTTCCGAGTTATCGTTATAGACTTCATCTCGATAGATAAACATAATTAAGTCGGCATCTTGTTCGATGGATCCTGATTCACGTAAATCCGAGTTGACGGGGCGTTTATCCGCACGGTTTTCAAGAGTACGGTTAAGCTGGGATAACGCAATAACAGGCACTTCTAATTCTTTTGCTAAGGCTTTTAAAGAACGGGAAATTTCGGCAATTTCTAAAGTTCGGTTCTCCGCAAACCCCGGTGCCCGCATGAGTTGTAAATAGTCCACCATGATCAAGCTTAATCCACCATGCTCTCGGTACACCCGCCTTGCTCGTGAACGTAATTCTGTTGGGGTTAAACCAGAAGAATCATCAATATATAAATTCGGTTTATTGGCAAAAATGCCCATGGTACTGCCAATTTTTGCCCAATCACTTTGATCTAAGCCTTGCCCTGTACGAATTTTCACTTGATCCACTCGTGATAAAGAGGCTAACGAACGCATCATAATTTGTTCTGCAGGCATCTCTAAACTGAACACCAATACAGGTTTGTCGCTTTTTAAGGCGGCATTTTCACACAGGTTCATCGCAAAGGTGGTTTTTCCCATTGAGGGACGGGCAGCCACAATGATTAAATCAGAAGGTTGCAAGCCTGCGGTTTTTTTATCTAAGGCGTCAAAGCCTGTGCTTACCCCTGTAATCCCATTATGCCCTTCGGTTTGGCTGAGCAGTTCAATACGATCAATGGTTTTTTCCAAAATGGCACAAATATTTTGTGGCCCCTCATTAGATGTGGTGCGTTTTTCAGAAATCGCAAACACTTTACGCTCGGCTTCATCTAAAATATCTTTTACTTCCACCCCTTTGGTGTTGTAACAACTTTGTGCCACTTCATTACTGACGCCAATTAAATCCCGTAAAATCGCCCGATCACGCACAATTGTCGCATAAGAAACAATATTGCTCACACTTGGGGTGTTTTTGGATAATTCTGCTAAATAGGCGAATCCGCCCACTTCTTCACTGAGATTTTTTTCTTTTAGAAATTCATAAATATTGATGAGATCAATCGGCTTGCCTTGACGAATTAAACTTTCCATTTCTTGGAAAATGACACGATGTGCCGCTAAATAAAAGTCATCGCCAATCAGCATGTCACTGATGCTGTCCCAATGTGCAGGGTGAATTAAAATGCCGCCTAACACAGACTGTTCTGCTTCCAAAGAATGCGGCGGGACAATGCCTTGTTCTAGGGGGGGATTTGTGTTTTTTGCGGTCTTTCTAGCCATAAGAATTGGTTTTTTATTGAATTGAAAATTGGTCTATATCATATACCAATTCCCTGTTTTATTTAAGATGGATTTGTGTAAAAAGATGATTTACCTACATATAAGGAGGCATAAAACTTTTTGAAAATCCACCGCACTTTTCGCATTCTAATTTCCATGCACATTCGCACTAGAACGCCTGTATGGCGTCCTATAAGGGGGGGGAAATCCTAAGGCACGGTGAGATCCTATCGGTCTTCCCGTGTCATCGTGAAGGGTGAGCGATTAACGCACTTTTTCTAATTTGGCTAAATGGGCAATTAACCATTTAATGCCTTGATTTTGGAACGCAATTTGTAAACGGGTATTGTTGTCTGTGCCTTCCACATTAATGATGGTGCCTTGACCAAACTTATTGTGTAACACTTTTTGCCCCATTTTCCACTCGCTGTCAGATAACATTGGGCTGACCGAGCCAACTTTTTGTTGGTTCATTGCCCTCGTGACGGTGCCTCTCAAACGAATTTCTTGGATACATTCTTCAGGTAATTCGGCAATAAAACGGGAAGGTAAATGACGTTCTTCTTTGGCATAAAGACGTCGGCTTTCGGCATAACAAAGGGTGAGTTTTTGTTTTGCTCGTGTAATGCCCACATAGGCTAAACGGCGTTCTTCTTCCAATCGTCCCGGTTCTTCAAAGGATCGGAAACTTGGGAATAGCCCTTCTTCTACCCCCACTATAAACACACGTGCAAATTCCAATCCTTTAGCGGAATGTAATGTCATCATTTCCACATATTCTTGATGTGGTGATGCTTGTTCTTCCCCTGCTTCTAAAGAGGCGTGGGTTAAAAAGGCGGTTAAATCAGAAAGCCCTTCTGCTTCATCGGGTTTGATAAATTCTTTGGTGGCGGTCACCAATTCTTCTAAGTTTTCAATACGCACTTCGCCCTTTTCGCCTTTTTCCTGCTTATACATGTCATATAAGCCAGAATGTTTGATCACAAAATCTGTTTGAGCAAACAAAGGCATTTCTGCACTGTCTTGCTCTAAAGAATGAATTAATTCCATAAAACGTAATAAGGCGGTGGCTGCACGTCCCGTTAATAGATTTTCTTGAATAGCCACTTGGGTGGCTTGCCATAACGTTAATTGGCGTTCACGTGTGAGATGACGCAAACTTTCTAGGGTGCGATCACCAATGCCTCGAGCAGGGGTATTAATGACACGTTCAAATGCCGCATCATCATCACGATTCGCAATCAAGCGTAAATATGCCAAGGCATCTTTAATTTCTTGGCGTTCAAAAAATCGCATCCCACCGTAAATACGATAAGGAATTTGCGAACGAATCAGGGCTTCTTCAATCACACGAGATTGACTGTTGCTTCGATAAAGCACCGCACAATCATTTAATTTTCCCCCTTGATCGATCCATTGCTTAATCTGTGAGGCGACAAACAAGGCTTCATCTAATTCATTAAAGGCGGCATAAATTCCAACAGGGTCGCCTTTCTCCCCTTCTGTCCACAAGTTTTTCCCTAACCGATTGCTGTTATTTGCAATCAAGTGGTTTGCACTTTGTAAAATATTGCCTGTGGAACGGTAATTTTGCTCCAGTCGAATGGTTTGAGCGTTGGGAAAATCCGCTAAAAAGCGTTGGATATTTTCAATTTTCGCCCCTCGCCAACCGTAAATAGATTGATCATCATCCCCAACAATCATGACCTTGCCTTGTTCACCCGCGAGCAATTTCACCCAAGCATATTGAATTTTATTGGTATCTTGAAACTCATCGACCAAAATATGCTGAAAACGTTGTTGATAACGTTGCAAAATAATCGGTTTTTTCAGCCATAATTCATAAGCACGCAACAACAACTCGGCAAAATCCACCAACCCTGCACGATCACAAGTATCTTGATAAATTTGATAAATTTTGATCCATTCACGCTCATGACGGTCGTTATTATCATCAATTTGGTGTGCTCTTAACCCTTCGTCTTTTTTGGCGTTGATATACCAACAAACTTGCTTAGGAATAAAAATTTTTTCATCAAATTGATGTAATTTAAGCAGACGTTTCACTAAGCGAAGTTGATCATCAGAATCTAAAATTTGAAAATCTTGTGGTAAATTTGCATCGAGATGATGGGCACGTAATAAACGATGTGCGATGCTGTGGAAGGTTCCCACCCACAGCCCCAATAAACGTGGAGGGGCATATTGTGCCAAGGTCGTTTCAATACGATGTCGCATTTCTGCGGCGGCTTTATTGGTGAAGGTAACTGCCATAATGCTTCCTTCTGACACCCCTTCTACGGCAATTAACCAAGCGATACGATGTGTTAAAACTCGGGTTTTTCCACTCCCCGCCCCTGCTAACACTAAATGATTTCCTAGTGGTGCAGCCACAGCTTCTCGTTGTTTATCGTTTAACCCATCTAATAATTCTGAAATATCCATCGTTGACCTAATTTTGTGATTTTATGCGAAAAACAGGCAATAACGCATTGGAGAAAATCCTCATTTCGCCCTTTTCTACACTGTTTTTTTATACAGCAAATTATAGAGAAAATTCTCAAAAAAACAACCGCTCTTTTCCTGTATACAGGGTGGCTCGCCCTTCTCGTGCAAAGCCGACTAGCGTGAGTTGATAATCTTCCGCCATGCTAACTGCCAGTGCAGTTGCGGCTGACATTGCCACCAACATTTCCACACCACAAGAGGCCGCTTTTTGCACCATTTCATAGCTTGCACGGCTGGTGACCAAAATCAATCCTTGTTGCATGGGCTGTTTGGCTTTCCAGCCAAGTAATTTATCTAAGGCAACATGACGCCCTACATCTTCACGAATCGCCAGCAAATTGCCCGTCAAATCAAAAAAGGCGGCGGCATGTGTCGAGCCTGTTTCCTGACCTAGCTGTTGTGCCTTTTGCACTTGCAACAAACAGTCATCCAGTCGATTTAAATCAAACTGAAAAGTGCGGTCTAATTTCGTGATGTTTTTATGGATCTCGGCAAGTTGTTCTGTGCCACAAATGCCACAGCCTGTACGCCCCGCTAAAGTGCGACGCTTTTCTTTCAAACGCACAAAACACCTTGTCGCCAATTCAATTTGCACTTCAATGCCCTGACTCACTGGCACAATATCCATGCCATAAATATCACTGGGCTTATCAATAATGCCTTCTGCCAAAGAAAAACCGAGAGCAAAATCCGCTAAATCTTGTGGCGAACACATCATCACAGTATGTGAAATCCCGTTATACACCAACGCCACAGGCGTCTCGGTTGCCAGATTTTCCGCTTTTTCAACATAAGTTATTGTTTTGTTTTTATTTTGTTGATTTTTTGTTAATTTGCTGAAAAAACAAACTGTTGATTTTGTGATCCAGTTCAAAATATTTTTCCTCAATTCTTCAGATTGGTTATGGATTTAGCCCTTAAAAGTGGGTATCCTTAATGCCACACAATTGCTGGTAATTAATTTCATAAGCTTTATATCAACAATTCCGACGTGTTAAATAGCCATATCAGTTTAACATGCAAAAATAAACTATGCGATGATAACGCTACGTTTAGTGGGTGTTAGCTTTACCCATTAACATCCAATCATTTCTATATAAAAAAACGAATTTACGACTATGAAATACTGATAAAATTGATTTTGTCAGTTAAGGAGTATTGTCTATGCAGGTCAATCGAAGAAAGTTCTTCAAGATCTGTGCAGGGGGAATGGCGGGGACATCTGCCGCAATGTTGGGATTTGCCCCAACGGACGCACTGGCAGCCCCTCGCAATTACAAATTATTACGTGCCAAAGAAACACGTAATACCTGTACTTATTGTGCCGTAGGTTGCGGCATGTTGCTTTATAGCCTTGGTGATGGTTCCAAAAATAGTAAAGGAAAATTATTCCACATTGAAGGCGATCCCGATCACCCCGTCAGTCGTGGTGCATTATGTCCGAAAGGGGCAGGTGCATTAGACTATGTCAATAGCGACCGTCGTGTGAAATACCCTGAAGTACGTGAAGCAGGTTCAAACACATGGAAACGTATTTCATGGCATGAAGCAATTACACGTATTGCTCGTCATATGAAAGATGACCGTGATGCTAACTTTATTGAAAAAAACGAAGCGGGTGAAACCGTTAATCGTTGGATGACATCAGGTTTCTTAGCCGGTTCTGCTTGTAGTAATGAAACAGGCATTCTCACCCAAAAATTTGTACGTTCCCTCGGTATTGTATTTACTGACAACCAAGCGAGTATCTGACACGGACCAACGGTAGCAAGTCTTGCTCCATCATTTGGTCGCGGTGCCATGACCAACCACTGGGTTGATATTAAAAATGCCGATTTAGTCATTGTTATGGGCGGTAACGCTGCTGAAGCTCACCCTGTTGGGTTCCGTTGGGCTATTGAAGCCAAAAAACAAAACGGTGCCAAACTGATGGTGGTTGATCCACGTTTTAACCGTACAGCCTCTGTTGCCGATATCTATATGCCTCTCCGTTCAGGTACAGATATTGCCTTTCTTTCTGGTGTGATTCGCTATTTATTAAAAAATGACAAAATTCAACATGAATATGTGAAGCACTACACCAATGCCACTTTCTTGGTAAATGAAAACTTCAAATTTGAAGACGGCTTATTCTCGGGTTATGACGAAACCAACCGAAAATATGACCGCTCCACATGGTCTTATCAATTTGATGAAGCTGGTCAACCAAAACGTGACATGGAGATGAAAGATCCACGTTGTGTGATCAATTTATTACGTGAACACGTTGAACGTTATACGCCAGAAATGGTGGAGCGTATTACGGGTACCTCGCAAAAAGATTTCCATATTTTCTGCGAAGAAATTGCCAAAACTTCCGCACCAGATAAAGCCGCCACCTTCTTATATGCATTAGGTTGGACTCAGCATACCGTAGGTTCACAAAATATCCGCACCATGGCAATCATTCAATTGTTACTTGGTAACATTGGGGTGTCTGGCGGTGGGGTGAATGCGTTACGTGGTCACTCTAACGTACAAGGCATCACGGATCTGGGTTTATTCCCGAATCGATTACCTGCCTACCTTCCTTTGCCGACTGAAGCAGACAAAACGTTACAAGGGTTTTTAGATCGTATCACGCCAAAAACCATGTTAAACGATCAGGTTAACTACTGGAAAAATACCCCGAAATTTGTCGTGAGTATGTTGAAATCCTTCTACGGTGACAAAGGTACCAAAGACAATGAATTTGGTTATCACTACTTACCAAAATTGCCGAAAGGAGGCATGGATCATTTCCGCTATATTGAAGAAATGTATAAAGGCAATGTGAATGGTTTCTTCTGTCAAGGCATGAACCCAATTGCCTCTTATGCGAATTCACAAAAAATCATTAAAGCATTAAGTAACCTTAAATATTTAGTGATTTTTGATCCTTTAGTGACCGATACGTCGGAATTCTGGAAAAACTACGGTGAATTTAATGAGGTAAAAACCGAAGATATTCAAACCGAAGTGTTCCGTTTACCAACCACGTGTTTCGTCGAAGAAGATGGTTCCATTGCCAACTCTGGTCGTTGGTTACAATGGCACTGGAAAGGTGCCGAGCCACCAGGCGAAGCCAAAACCGACGGCGAAATTATGTCGGAATTACGTGCCGAATTGATCCACCTTTACCACAAAGAAGGCGGCAAAGCCCCACTTGAGCCATTAGAAGCCATGAGTTGGGATTATGCCAACCCGCTTGAGCCAAAAGCAGAAGAAGTCGCCAAAGAAAATAATGGTTATGCCTTAGAGGATCTCAAAGATGCTAACGGCAACATTATTTTGAAAAAAGGTCAATTACTGTCTAGCTTTGCTCAAATGCGTGACGATGGTAGCACCTCGGGGGCTTGTTGGATCTATACAGGTCAATGGACAGAGAAAGGTAACCAGATGGCAAACCGTGATAATTCGGATCCATCCAATCTAGGGAATACCTTAGGCTGGGCGTTTGCATGGCCTCTCAACCGCCGCATTCTGTATAACCGTGCCGGCTTAGACTTAGCAGGCAAGCCATTTAACCCGAAACGCCAGCTTATTAAATGGAATGGTAAAAACTGGAACTATGTGGACGTTGCCGACTACGGTAATGCCCCACCGCATAGCCCTGTGATGCCATTTATTATGCAGCCTGAAGGGGTAAGTGGTTTATTTGTGCGTGACCGTATGACAGATGGACCTTTCCCAGAACACTACGAGCCAATGGAAACGCCGATTGGAACAAACCCATTACACCCTAATGTGGTGCAAAGCCCTGTGGCACGTATTTTGGCAAGTGATAAAGAAGATCTCGGCACAAATGTGGATTTCCCTTATGTTGGCACAACCTATCGTTTAACGGAACATTTCCATTACTGGACAAAAAACGTATTACTTAACGTGATTGCTCAACCTGAACAGTTTGTTGAAATTGGCGAAGCCCTTGCCGCAGAAAAAGGAATCAAACACGGGGATGTGGTCAAAGTCAGCTCTAAACGAGGCTACATCAAAGCGGTTGCCGTGGTCACCAAGCGTATTCGTGCCTTAGTGTCTGATGGTAAACCGATTCATACCGTGGGCATTCCAATCCACTGGGGCTTTGCTGCCACCACTGGGGCGAAAAAAGGTTTCTTTGCCAATAACCTCACCGTTCGCACAGGGGATACCAATACACAAACCCCTGAATCGAAATGTATGTTAGTCAATATTGAGAAAGTGGAGGGATAAAATGGGTGTCGTTCAATCTCAAAACATTATTAAAGCCTCTGCTACCTCAGGCTTAACACCGCCACCACACGCACGTGATCATCAAATTGAAGTGGCAAAATTGATTGACGTCACCACCTGTATCGGCTGTAAAGCCTGTCAGGTGGGCTGTTCAGAATGGAATGATATTCGTGCAGAACCTGAAAAATGCGTGGGGGTTTATGACAACCCAACCGATTTAAATGCGAAAGCATGGACAGTCATGCGATTCAATGAAGTGGAAGAAAACGAGCGTTTAGAATGGCTTATTCGCAAAGATGGCTGTATGCACTGTACCGAACCGGGCTGTTTAAAATCTTGCCCATCGCCTGGTGCGATCATTCAATATGCCAACGGTATCGTGGATTTCCAATCGGATAAATGTATCGGCTGTGGTTATTGTATTGCAGGTTGTCCGTTCAACATCCCGCGGATGAATCCTGAGGATAACCGTGTTTATAAATGCACCCTTTGTGTGGATCGTGTTAATGTGGGTCAAGAACCTGCTTGTGTAAAAACTTGCCCAACAGGTGCCATTCGTTTTGGTAGCAAAGAAGAAATGAAAGTCTATGCGGAACAACGTATTGTAGACCTAAAATCTCGTGGCTATAAAAATGCAGGACTTTATGATCCAGAAGGTGTGGGCGGAACACACGTGATGTATGTGCTACACCATGCCGATAAACCCGAACTTTATTCGGGCTTACCAAAAGATCCGTCTATTGATATGAGTATCACCCTCTGGAAAGATGTATTAAAACCTGTGGCAGCGGTTGCCATGAGTGGGATCATCTTAGGGGAAATTGCACATTATATTAGTATTGGTCCAAACACAGAAGAACTCGATGAACACGACGAGGATGATGAAGAACAGGTTGATGGAGGTGAAAAATGAGCAAGATAAAGATCAGCAATGATCAGAAAATCGTGCGTCACAAACTGCCCGCACGTTTAAGCCACTGGCTACTTGTGATCTGCTTTTTCATCACGGGGTTATCGGGTCTTGCCTTCTTCTTCCCTGATTTTTCTTGGTTAACCGAAATTCTCGGTACACCGCAGCTTGCACGTTTCGTGCATCCCTTTACAGGCATTATCATGTTTTTAGCCTTCTTAAATCTTTGTCGGATTTATTGGCGTCATAATTTTCCTGAAAGAAATGACTGGGTTTGGCTAAAAAATATCAAGGAAGTGTTGAAAGGTAATGAACATGCGGTTTCTGATAACGGAAAATATAATCTCGGTCAGAAAATGCTCTTTTGGACGTTAATTCTTGCCATGTTCACCCTCTTAATCACGGGAATCATTATGTGGCGACAATATTTCTCCCATAATTTCCCGATTCCTGTGATTCGTATTGCGATCTTGCTTCATTCTGGCAGTGCGTTCTTATTGTTCACTGGCATTATGGTGCATATTTATATGGCATTTTGGGTGAAAGGCTCCATTCGCGGTATGGTGGAAGGCTGGGTCACGGTACGTTGGGCGAAAAAACACCACCCTCGCTGGTATCGTGAAGAAGTGTTACCTGAATTAGTCAAAGAAGAAACACAAAAGCAAGAAGCCGACTCTCACAAGAAGATAAGTTAACACAAGACTCATCACGCAAAGTGCGGTCATTTTTCAAAACCTTTTCAAAATCGACCGCACTTTCTTCATGATCTCAAGAGAACCCTATGAGTATTCGAATTTTACCAGAATCTGAAATTAAACAGGCAGCAAGCTCATTCCATGCCCCTGCCTTATTATTTGCCAATCCCTTAAACCTGTATCGTCGTCGTCATGAACGTTTAACAAGCCTTGCCAAGGCACACCCACTTGAAGATTATCTAACCTTTGCCAGTCAAGTGGCACAAGCACAATTACAGGTGTTACAACAATCACCCATTTTGCAAGATGCTCGACTTGGTCAAGCTCAATTGCCTCAAACAGCATTTGCACCACAACCTTTGCATGCTCAACATTGGCAACGTGATCCTATTTGGATTGAATTGCTTTATGCCCTTTTAAATGAAGTAAAACCGCATGCGACAGCAAGCATTTTAGCCACCATTGACGATTTAGAAAAAACAGATCACGCCACGCTAGAAGACTGTGCCAATGCTTTACTTGCACAAGAATTTAGCCAAGTGAGCAGTGATAAAGCCTTATTTATTTGGTCGGCATTATCCTTATATTGGGTGCAATTAGTGCAACAAATTCCCCATACTAGCCATAAAGACAGTGGTGAAAATCTACACTTCTGCCCTGTTTGTGGCTCTGCCCCCGTCGCCAGTGTGGTTCATTTTGGTGCGGAACAAGGCTTACGTTATTTACATTGTGCATTATGCGAAAGTGAATGGAATATGGAGCGAGCCAAATGCACCAATTGCGATCAAACGGGTAAGCTTGATTATTGGTCATTAGATTCTGAAAAGGCGGCTGTCAAAGCAGAAAGTTGTGGCGATTGCCAAAGTTATTTGAAAGTCCTTTATCAAGATAAAGATCCCAAAGTGGAAGCCATTGCCGATGATTTATCCAGCATTTTATTAGACAGGGAAATGGAAGAACAAGGATTCCAACGCAGTGGACTAAATCCCTTCTTATTTATACAAGGCTAAGGTGCTTTCTTCCCATAAAAAAATGGTTGGAAAATAATTCCCAACCATTTTTATCAAGCGGATTGCTGAACGTACATGTTATTCTGTAACACAGCCATCAATCACCACATTGCCCCCATCACCCAATAACTGAGCCTGACGACCTTTGGTTTGAAGCTGATAAGTATAATCTTTATTGATGGCTTTATATAAGCTGCCTGAAGCGGATCTCACCATTTCCAATGGAATCATTTCGCCCACTTGGTTAATAATGGCAAAAGAATCTTTCGCTGTGTTGACATAAATCACTTCCAAGGTTTTTTTCCCTTCACAACCATAAACCACTTTAGTCAAATCGCCTTTCGAGCTGGCATCCATGAGCGTGGCTTGTGCAGAAAAGGTTGAAAATGAAAGTGCTGCAGCCAAAGTTGCGAGCAAAGTTGCTTTATTTAATTTCATAAATACTCCTATCAGGTTTGTTACACATAAAGCATACCCCCTTTGACACACACTTAAAATAGAAAGTTCGCCAAATGGTTTCAAATCCTCAAAAATAACCGTTTCGTGGGAAAATCTGCCTTATTTTTCACGCTCTCTTTCTCAAATTCAATGGTAGAACAAGTAAAACTTCCTATGCTTTTTGCCTCAAAAAAGCATACAATACAACCTGTATTTGCACCTTCACGAAAATCTTGATAAAGTGCGGTGCGATTCGTGCGAATTTAATATATAGGAATAAAAATGAGTCAAGAATATTTAGATTTTGAATTACCCATTGCAGAACTTGAAGCAAAAATCGAATCCCTTCGTGCTGTGGCAAGTCATGATGATAAAATCAATTTAGATGATGAAATTGCCCGTTTACAAAAGAAAAGTACAGAGTTAACACAGAAAACCTTTGCCAATCTTGATGCATGGCAAGTGTCTAAAATGGCTCGTCATCCAAATCGCCCTTATACACTCGATTATATTGAACGCATTTTTACCGAATTTGAAGAATTGGCAGGCGATCGTGCTTTTGCTGATGATAAAGCCATCATCGGCGGTTTAGCTCGCTTAGATGGTAAACCCGTAATGGTCATTGGTCATCAGAAAGGTCGCACAGTAAAAGAAAAAGTAAAACGTAATTTTGGTATGCCTGCACCAGAAGGTTACCGTAAAGCTTTACGCTTAATGCAAATGGCAGAACGTTTTAAGTTGCCGATTATTACCTTTATTGATACACCGGGAGCCTATCCTGGCGTGGGTGCGGAAGAACGAGGTCAATCTGAAGCCATTGCTCGTAACTTGCGTGAAATGTCAACACTCAAAGTGCCTGTCATTTGTACCGTGGTTGGCGAAGGCGGTTCAGGTGGTGCATTAGCCATTGGTGTTGGCGACAAAATCAATATGTTGCAATACAGTACCTATTCCGTAATTTCACCAGAAGGTTGTGCCTCTATTTTATGGAAAAGTGCGGAAAAAGCCTCTACGGCAGCGGAAGTCATGGGCTTAACGGCGAGTCGTTTAAAAGAGTTAAAATTGATTGATAATATTGTGGAAGAACCACTGGGTGGTGCTCACCGTGATTTTGACACCATGGCACGCAATTTAAAACAACGCCTGCTCGCCGATCTCAAAGATTTGGAAATGCTTGATCAAGATAATTTATTACATCGCCGTTATCAGCGTTTAATGCATTACGGCTATTGCTAAATCTTTAATCCAAAAGTGCGGTAAAAATAGCCGCACTTTTTCGGGAGGGCAAGATGCGTATCACATTATCCTTATTCACCATTCTTTTCTGTTTGGGTTATTCTTCACTGAGTGTGGCAGAGCAATATTCATTTTCTTTTGCACCTCGCCTCCCCAATGCTTCTCGCATGATGAAAGCCCACTTTGTCAAAAAAATCACCCTAAACCAACAGGAAATCTCGCTTTATCAAACTGAATATGAAGATAACGTTGACGGTGGGTGGTTGAAAAGTCCGATTAACCCCCTTTCTACCAAACTGAATGCCGCCACTCTCGCCCAGTTTGATGTATATGCAATGCCTTATGGACAGATGTTACTCGTGCCCCAAAACTGGCAATTAGTGGATGGTGGCGTGGGAGCAAATGGCTCCACGTCTTATGTGTTTGCCCCTAAAAAAGGAAAAGGGTATTTCAAATATTATCATGCGGCAAGCTGTATGGGCTGTGCCATGATGAGTGCATCCGCCCTCTTTCCCGAAGCCAGAAAAGATGCCCAAGACAATGATTTCTTGTTTTATGAAGGCACCAATATCCCCACTCACCAAGTCCATTTAACCCCCCATTTAATCGCTTATCAAGCGAATCAAGGAAAAGACAGGCTTGATGGTGTGGCGTATTACCATATCAACAGCGATGAGCCTTTTTGGAACGCAGAAATCAGTTTACCAGAAGCACAACGTAAACTTGCCACCCCGCTCCTCAACCAATTTATTCGAAAAGGAAACTAGAATGAAACATGTTCTTTCAATACAGTCCCATGTAGTCTATGGCTATGCAGGAAATAAATCAGCCACCTTCCCTATGCAATTATTAGGGGTGGATGTTTGGGCGTTGAATACCGTTCAATTCTCCAATCACACCCAATATGGCAAATGGACAGGCATGGTTATGCCCAAAGAACAAATTGGCGAAATTGTGCGGGGGATTGATGCCATTGATGCCCTCCACCTGTGTGATGCCATTGTATCGGGCTATATTGGTTCTGCAGAACAAGTTGAAGAAATCATTCAAGCCGTGCGTTTTATCAAAAGTAAAAATCCTCACGCCCTTTATTTATGCGACCCTGTGATGGGACATCCAGATAAAGGCTGTATTGTGGCAGAAGGGGTGAAAGAAGGGTTAATCAATTTAGCCATGGCAGAAGCCGATTTAATCACGCCTAACTTAGTGGAACTGCGTGAACTGAGTGGCTTACCCGTCGAAAACTTTACACAAGCCTTAGAGGCGGTTAAGGTGATTCTGTCTAAAGGACCTAAAAAAGTCTTAGTCAAACACCTAAGCAAAGTAGGGAAAGAGGCAAACCAATTTGAAATGCTCCTCGCCACACAAGAAGGCATTTGGCACATTAGTCGCCCCTTGCATCAATTCCGTAAAGAACCCGTTGGCGTGGGTGATTTAACCGCTGGGTTATTTATCGCCAATTTACTGAATGGTAAATCAGATCTTGACGCCTTTGAGCATACAGCCAATGCGGTCAATGATGTGATGACCGTTACCCAACAGCAAGACAATTATGAGCTTCAAATTATCGCCGCACGTGATTATATTCTGCAGCCAATCAGCCAATATAACGCCGTGAAAATTGCTTAAGTTCTGACAAAAAGGGCGTTAAAATTAACGTCCTTTTATTTTTTGATGAACGCTATGCTACTATCACAATTCCAGACTCAACTTGCCCAACTTCCTGCCACACAGCAGCATTTTTTAATCGCCTTTAGTGGAGGATTAGATTCCACCGCACTCTTACACTTGTTTGCAAAACTTCGTGAAAAACAACCGCACTTACAGCTTCGTGCGATTCATATTCATCATGGACTCAGCCAATATGCAGATGATTGGGTCACACATTGTCAGCAGATTTGCCAACAAGTTAACATCCCTTTCATTGTTGAAAAGGTAAAAGTCGATCGCCATAAAGGCATTGAAGCAGGGGCTCGAGAAGCCCGTTATCAAGCCATTCGCAACCATATTCTCCCCCATGAAATGCTTGCCACTGCACACCATCAACAAGATCAAACAGAAACGTTCTTTCTGGCATTAAAACGAGGAAGTGGTGTAGCAGGACTCAGTGCCATGCAAACACAAAGTCAGATTGATGGTTTGTCTCTCTTTCGCCCTTTATTATCTTTCACTCGCACTGCATTACGGGAGTATGTGCAACAAGCCAAACTGCACTGGATTGAAGATGAAAGCAATGAAGACAGCCGTTATGATCGTAATTTTCTGCGGAATGACGTGCTTCCCCTCTTACGCCAACGTTGGACACACTTTGACAATGCTGTTCAACGCAGTGCACAGCATTGTTTCGAACAACAACAATTACTCAACGAACTCTTAGATGCCGAGTTTTCACAAAATTTTGACAAAACGCACCGCACTTTTGATGTTCAGCACTTTGCCCAAGCCTCGCCTTTGAAACAAAATGCACTTTTACGTTTGTGGCTTACCCAATGTGGCGTGTCCATGCCCTCTAAAGTCCAACTTAACCAACTGATCCAAGATGTCGTGTTTGCTAAACCTGATGGTATTCCACAATTTCAACTGGGAGAACATTATGTACGTCGTTATCAACACAAACTCTATCTCACGCCCCATTTTGCCGATCTCTCATCCTTGCGTTTTCCTCTCAAAATAGGCGAAACCCTTCACTTACCAGATGGATTAGGCACACTTTCGTTGCAACAAAACACACAACAGCTTCAAGTAAGCTGGCAACACGCACAACAACTGTTAACCCATACACTCCCGCTCACCGCCGAGCCCATTGAAGTCCGCTTTGGTTATCAGGGGAAAGTACGCCTCACGCCCACCAGTGCCAATAAAGACATCAAAAAAATTTGGCAACACTATGCCGTACCCGTTTGGCTACGCCAACGTATTCCCCTCATATTCTATGCAGATCAATTAAAATGTGCCGTCGGCTATTTTACCCTGTCGTCATAAACTAACGCTGTGAAAAATGCCCAACAATCAAGCCACACCGCCGTTGTTTAATCAGTTAGACATAAAAAAATAGCGAGCCTTTCGCTCGCTATTTCGTATTGATGAGAAGTGAAGATTATTGTGCTTTTGGAGCAACAATTTCTTTCACGGCTTCTTTGGTTTCTTCGGCTTTAGTCGCAACAGCTTCTTTTGCTTCAGCAACAGCTGCTTTTGCTTCTGAAACATTTGCATCCACGGCTTTTTTCACGTCTTCCACTTTTTCAGCAGCAGCTTGTTTTGTATCAGCCGCGGCGGCTTTCGCCCCCTCAACTTTCGCTTCTGCTGCCGCTTTCGCTTCAGCTGTTTTCTCTGCGGCAGCGTCTTTCATGTCAGCTACATGAGATTTTGCTTCAGCCACTTTGTCTTCAGCCGCTTTTTTCACTTCTGCTGCTTTATCAGCAACCGCGTCTTTCGCTTCTGCCGCTGCAGCTTTTGCTTCTTCTAACTTCGCATTGGCTGCTGCTTTGGCTTCTTCAGCTTTCTCTACCGTTGCATTTTTAGCATCAACAGCTGCCGCTTTCACTTCTTCCGCTTTTGCCGCAACAGCTTCTTTTGCTTGAGCTGCCACAGCTTTTGTTTCTTCCACTTTCGCTGCTACAGCTTCTTTGGTTTCAGCAACGCCTTGTTTAACAGATTCTTTTACGTCTTTTGCGGTCTCAACTGCTGAGTTTTTTACCTCGGCAGCTGCATTAGCTACCGCATCTTTTGCTTCCACGACACTTGATTTGGCTTTTTCGACTTCTTGGCCCGCTTTGCTTTCCTGATCGAAACAACCTGTCATGGTTAAACTTGCACCTAATACTAATGCTGCTAATACTGATTTTTTCATCATTTCTCCTAATGGTTTACGAGGTTTCAAAATAACACTCACAAATAACACTCACAAAGATACGCTTTGTCGTCTGCTAGTGTGTATTAAATCTGATAAAAAAGAAATGACTATTTACATTTTTTTACGAAAAATCATTTTCTTTTCACCTGTTTGACTGAAAGTATGCGTTCAATAACCCATTGATTTAAAATATAAAATAAATAAAAAGGTTAAACATTATGTGAAGTAATGTAAATCATTGAACTTTTCCAATCGGTTATCATAATAACAATTTATGGTTAAATTTCATACCCTCGCATTGATATTCATCTTAGCCGAGATAACTAACTTGTTGAAGATGACCTGTTTGACCGTCCCATACCACATGTGCCACCGTAGAAGGATAAAAACGTGCAGTATTTTTTCCACATAAACTCGCCACAATTTCACCCACTAATGGCAAATGAGAAATAATCAATACCGATTGCACGCCTTGCTCGACCAAAACATCAAGATATTCCACCACCATTGGAGCATTACCATAAGGCGTAATGCCTTTCCACGTTTCTTGTTTTGGACGTAAACTATCCTCAAAAACATGATTAATTTGTGCAAAGGTTTCTTGTGCACGCACATAAGGACTGACCAATACCTTTTCAAAAAGTGCGGTATTTTTTAGCCAAATTCCTTGCTCATAAGCTTGTTGAATCCCTCTTTCATTTAATTTACGCGCCTGATCTGACCCCAAATTCATCTCAGCCTCGCCATGACGCATGATAAAAATATCCATTAATGTAGACTCCTACAACTTGTCTATATTGCCTCTAAAACAAACTGAGCAATTTATGCTCAGTTTATCTTTCTCTCACTTAATTCGCACTCACTGCATCAGCAATGGCTTGTGCACATTGTTGTGCTAACTCCGCCTCTTCGCATTCTACCATCACACGAATTAAAGGTTCTGTACCCGATTTACGCAATAAAATACGCCCTTTTCCTGCCAAACGGGTTTCCATTTCTGCGGCAACGGCTTTGACCGCCTCGCTTTCCAATGGATTTGCCCCACCTGCAAAACGCACATTAATTAACACTTGTGGGAATAATTTCACGGCTCCCGCAAGCTCATGTAAAGATAAATGATGTTGCACCATTGCGGTTAAGACGGCTAAAGAAGCCACAATGCCATCACCTGTGGTATTTTTATCTGCAATAATGATATGCCCTGAGTTTTCTCCCCCAAAGAGCCAGCCTTTTTCCTGCATTTTTTCTAACACATAACGATCTCCGACGTTAGCACGCTCAAATGGAATACCCAATTGTTTCAAGGCAAGCTCTAAGCTCATATTGCTCATTAATGTGCCTACGACACCCCCTTTTAAATTGCCAGAACGTAAGGCTTCACGTGCAATAATAAAGAGAATCTGATCGCCATCCACTTTATTACCTAAATGATCGACCATAATCAAACGGTCGCCATCACCATCATAGGCTAACCCCACATCCGCATTCACTTCTAACACTTTATCTTGTAAGGCTTTAATATCCGTCGCACCACATTTTTCATTAATGTTCATTCCATTAGGTTCTGTGCCTAGTTCGATCACTTCTGCACCCAATTCACGCATTACATTCGGGGCAATATGGTAAGTGGCACCATTGGCACAATCCACCACAATTTTATACCCTTCTAAACTCATGTGTGGCGGGAAGGTACTTTTACAAAATTCAATATAACGACCCGCTGCGTCTTTAATACGACTTGCACGCCCTAATTCAGCGGATTCCACACAATCCATCGGTTCTTCTAACATTGCCTCAATGGCTTCTTCCACATCATCAGGCAATTTTGTCCCCTGTGCAGAGAAAAATTTAATCCCATTATCATAATAAGGATTATGAGAAGCCGAAATCACAATCCCTGCTTCCGCACGGAATGTTCGTGTTAAATACGCAATCGCAGGGGTAGGCATCGGGCCTGTAAACGCAGCAGATAGCCCCGCAGCCGCTAATCCAGCTTCAAGGGCAGACTCCAACATATAACCCGAAATACGAGTATCCTTCCCAATCAGCACAGTACGGGAACCTTGTGTCGCAAGCACCTTGCCTGCCGCCCAACCTAATTTTAATGCGAAATCTGGCGTAATCGGCATAACACCCACTTTACCACGCACCCCATCCGTACCGAAATATTTACGATTTGCCATATTCATTTGTCCTTTTTATATTTAAGCATTTTGCATTGCTTGCCAAACTTTTAGTGCATCTGCGGTTTCTTCCACATCATGCACCCGCAAAATACAGGCACCTTTCATTGCTGCGATCAATGCACCTGTCACACTGCCAATAACACGTTGTTCAACGTGCTTGTTTAATACCATACCAATCATTGATTTACGCGAAAGCCCCGCTAATACGGGATAGCCTTGCTCACAAAAGTGCGGTATGTTTTTTAAAAGTTTATAGTTATGTTCCACGGTTTTACCAAAACCAAATCCCATATCCCAAATGAGATTACTCGGCTTCATGCCCGCTTCTAGACATTCTTGCGTACGTTGCTGTAAAAATGCCAACACCTCTGCCACCACATCATCATAATGGGGATTCAATTGCATCGTGCTGGGCTCACCTTGCATATGCATAATACAAGTGGGTAAATCTAATGCAATCGCCGTTTCTAAGGCTTGAGGCTGACGTAACGCACGAATATCGTTAATAAAATCCATCCCCACTTTAGCCGCTTCTTGCATCACACCCGCTTTTGAGGTATCCACGGAAATCCAACAATCAAAACGCTGATTAACCGCTTCAACCACAGGAATGACACGTTCTAGCTCTTGCTCAAGTGTCACTTCTGCCGCCATGGGACGTGTGGATTCTCCCCCAATATCAATCATGGTCGCCCCTGCATTTAACATTGTTTCCACATGGAATAATGCTTTATCTAAGTCAAAGAATTGACCACTATCTGAAAAAGAATCTGGTGTGAAGTTGAGAATCCCCATAATCTGGGGGGTCGATAAATCTAACACTTTGTTATTGGCGTATAGTTTCATAAGGTATTGTCATTAAGAAAAGTAAAATGGATTATAGCGAAATATTAGAAGAGAAAAAATAAAAAAGAGGAAACAATCATTTCATCTCATCCCCAAGCCAGTATTTTCTAGCCATCATTCAAGTAAAAATCTAACAACCTGAGATAAAAGTGCGGTCATTTTTAAAAACATTTTAAGAAAAAATAAGCAGTTCCTTACTTAAAACCTTTGGTCAACGCCAAACAGGGGAGCATCTTCGCAAGGAAAAAGTTATTTTTTGTAACGTGGTGTGGTGCTTTGTTGATCCAGTGCTTTCAACCATGCCAATTTTTCTTTGATTTTAATTTCCATTCCTCGATCAGAGGGGAAATAATATTGGGTGTCTTGTAAAGGCTCTGGAAAATAATTTTCGCCTGCAGCGTAAGCATGGACTTCGTCATGAGCATAACGGTATTCCTGACCATAGCCTAACGTTTTCGTCAGTTGAGTTGGGGCGTTACGAAGATGTTCAGGTACATCGTAATCGGGGGTGTCTTGAGCGTGTTTTTTGGCTTGTTTAAAGGCTGTGTATACGGCATTACTTTTCGGGGCAACCGCAAGGTAAACAATGGCTTGAGCAATGGCTCTTTCGCCTTCTGCCGCCCCCACACGGGTAAAACAATCCCAAGCAGCAATCGCGACTTGCATAGCTCGCGGATCTGCATTGCCCACATCTTCAGAAGCAATGGCTAAGAGTCGTCTTGCAACATAAAGGGGATCACCGCCTGCGGTAATGATTCTGGCATACCAATATAAGGCCGCATCTGGGGCGGAGCCTCGTATAGATTTGTGTAAGGCAGAAATGAGGTCATAAAAACGATCGCCTTGTTTATCAAAACGGGCTTGGCGTTCACCAAGTACTTCGGTTAATAACCTGCGATTTAATATTTTGCCCTGTTCACTTTCTTCTGCCATATCATTCATCAGTTCCAAGCAATTTAAGGCAAGACGGGCATCACCATTGACATAATCGGCTAACATCTCGAGTAAATCAGGCTCTAACACAAACTGCGTATTGCCCAACCCTCGTGCTTTATCCGCTAATGCTTGTTGTAACACTTGGGTGATTTCAGCTTTGCTCAACGATTTTAATAAATACACTCTGGCACGGGAAAGTAAGGCACTGTTTAATTCAAAAGACGGATTTTCTGTTGTGGCACCAATAAAAATAATGGTGCCTTCTTCAATGTGCGGTAAAAATGCATCTTGTTGGCTTTTATTAAAGCGATGCACTTCGTCTACAAATAAGATGGTTCGGCGATCAGACAGGCGGTTTTGCTTGGCACGTTCAATGGCTTCACGAATTTCTTTTACACCACCAGTAACGGCTGAAATGCGTTCAACCTCTGCCTGAATGCGTTGGGCGATCAGTTCGGCTAAGGTGGTTTTCCCTGTGCCTGGCGGTCCCCATAAAATCATGGAGTGAATATGTCCCGCTTCAATGGCT
This sequence comes from Pasteurella pantherarum, assembly GCF_049670885.1. Lineage (GTDB taxonomy): Bacteria > Pseudomonadota > Gammaproteobacteria > Enterobacterales > Pasteurellaceae > Pasteurella. The sequence continues at coordinate 1,043,222 of NZ_CP187173.1, forward strand.
TTGCGTAAGGGTTTTCCTTCCCCCATTAAATGGGACTGACCACAATATTGTGCCAATGTTGTCGGTCGCATTCGGGCAGCTAAAGGACGAAAATCTTGTTCGGCAAAGTCAAAATTTAAGTTGGACATATTCCTCACTCACTATTTTTTGCGTTGATCGTCTAATTCAACCCCTTTCGGTAAGTTAAATTTAAATAAACTGGTAGCGATGGGTTGATTAGTGATATTGCGTAAGACATATAAATTCGATTGTCCGTCTTTTTCAATGGTGCTGAAATGACGCAATACCCCTTCACTATCAATGCGAATATCAAATTGTTTGAGGTTGCTGTTTTTAGCTTTTGGTTTTAACACAAAGGTATCCGCTTTTTGTTCCACGGAATATTGTGCCCAATGGCTTTTATCATTTGAGGTAAGCAAAACAAAGGGGGTGTTATTCACCGCATCTTTTACCCAGCTTGCAGTAACTTGTGCCACAAAAGGATCGTAAAACCAAAGGGTTGTACCATCGGAAATAATTTGGCTCTCTTGTGGGGTTTGGTTATCCATGCGGAATAAATTAGGTCGCTTAATCTTTAAAGTACCTTTGCCCTCTTGAACAGTTTTGCCGTCAATGCTACTGACGGTTTGGCTGTAAGTGGCACTCAGTTCATCGACTTTGCTTAAACGCTGTTGTAATTCAGACACGGCATCTGCCCATGCAACGGTGCTGAATGTGGCAACAAAAAGTGCGGTAAGTGCGGTGCTTTTTAAAAAAGTTTTTTTCATGTTGTTTATCCTAAAAATCTGAAGAATGTCGAACTAATACTTCTCGCTTACCATTTTGCATAGCGGAAACAATACCTTGTTCTTCAAGTTGTTCCATAATTCGTGCGGCTCGGTTAAAGCCTACTTTAAATTTACGCTGAATTAAAGAAATGGAGGTTGACCCTGTGCTAATGACAAATTCAGACACGTGATCAAACAAATCATCTAATTCACCTGCATCCGATGGGCGACCATTTTCGTTATTGTCGTCCTCTCCGTGTCCCTCTTGAATCCCTTCAATATAATGAGGTTTACCTCGGGCTTTCCAATCATCCACCACTCTGGCGACTTCATCATCACTCATGAAGGCACCATGTACACGAACTAAATCTGATGATCCTGCCCCTGAATAAAGCATATCACCTCTTCCTAGTAAGGCTTCTGCCCCCACTTGATCCAAAATCGTACGGGAGTCAATTTTGCTGGCGACCGTAAAGGCAATACGGCTTGGAATATTGGCTTTGATTAAGCCAGTGATCACATCAACGGAAGGTCGCTGTGTCGCCAAAATGAGGTGAATCCCCGTGGCTCGTGCTTTTTGTGCTAAACGTGCAATCAATTCTTCCACTTGTTTGCCTGCCACCATCATCAGATCGGCAAACTCATCGACGATCACGACGATATAGCTTAACTTCTCTAAGGCTGGGGGTAGGCTGTCCATGGTATCTCCCGGACGCCACAAAGGATTGGGAATTGGCATATTGAGTGCTTCATATTCGACGATTTTTTCATTATAACCTTCGATATTACGCACCCTTAGGGCAGATAACAATTGATAGCGACGCTCCATTTCATCCACGCACCAACGTAATGCATTTGCCGCTTTTTTCATATCGGTCACGACTTCGGTCAATAAATGAGGAATACCATCATAAATAGACAGCTCCACCACTTTCGGATCGATCATGATAAATTTTACTTCTTCAGGTTTGACTCTAAAGAGCAAGCTTAAAATCATGGTATTGACCCCAACAGATTTCCCTGAACCTGTTGAACCTGCCACTAATAAATGTGGCATTTTGGCTAAATCCACCACCACAGGTTGTCCGCTGATGTCTTTACCTAATGCAATAGAAAGCAAAGAGGTGGATTGACGAAAGGCATCGCTATCTAACACTTCACGTAAGGTGACCATTTGACGATGATCATTTGGGGTTTCAATCCCAATATAAGGTTTGCCAGGGATCACTTCTGCCACACGAATGGAACGAAACATTAAAGCACGAGCCAAGTCCGTATCGATCCCCGTCACTCTTGAGGCTTTGACACCAGGTTGTAACTCAAGTTCATAACGTGTTACCACCGGCCCCACTAACACATCTTTCACTGTGGCTTTTACGTTAAAATTGCGTAATTGATGTTCAATCCGTCGTGATGTTTCTCGCAATTCTTCCTCTGTAATGTGATGTGCTTGGCTTGGGCGATGTTCTAATAAAGACAAACTCGGCATCGGTGTCGTAGGTTTGCTTTTCACCGTCACTTTTTGTTGCAAGGCAGGGTGAATCAAACTTTCGGCATAGGATTTGTAATTTGGCGTAGTCACGCTCGCATTTTCTACATCAGGTTCTGCTGGATCTGCAAAAATATGTTGTAATGCTTCTTCTGCATTGATTGCTTTCGCACGTGCAGTCATCTCTGCCAGACGTTGCTGTTCTTGTGCCATAAATTGTTGAGCTAAATCACTTTCACCTTCCTGTGAAGAGGCGTTCTCCGTCTCTTGTAAGTGAGATAACGGCGAAAGGGAAATGCTTGGCATGGCAGGCGGTTCATGGTCTAAAGGTGGATGGTTTTCCCCTGTTGCACTTGGCATAATGTGTTGTCCATCTGCATTCTCCAACTGGGTGGGTTGCCAAGCAACATGGGCTTGCTCAGTCTGAAGCGAGACTGTCGTGGCAAGGTTTGCCTGTTGTTCCATGGCAATGGGATTTTCTGGTGGCGATTGCATACTGACTTTCGGCAACGTGATTTCCTCACCCGCCACATAACCACCAAGGTTGACGGCATTGACATCATCATAGTCTACGGCAAGTGGAGTATGGCTGATTGAACGTCTGTTCTCTTCCCCATTTTCAACAGAAACCTCCGTACTAATATGAATATTCGGTGTGGATAAAGCACTCTCTGGGAAATGTTCGGTTTTTGTGTCCTCTGCCTGCCCTTGGTTTTCTTGTGCGGGTGCGATCACTTGGGTATTCAACGGAGGCGTTGGGGTTTGATTCAACGATTCAGGTGTTACCAGATCATCTAAGCTCGCTTCCGTTTCATAAGGCTCAGGCGTGATGTCATTTGTGTTAGCCGTTTGAGAGGCACTCGGATTTTGCATGGTCAACCAATAATAGGCGTTCACCAACCATTGAATTAAAGAGGATCCTGAACACATGAGAAATCCCACTAAAGCAAAAATAAACCCCGAAAGCATCAACCCCACAAAGTCTAACCAAGGGAAAAAGGCGGTCACTAAACTGCCCCCTAATACCCCACCAGATAAATAATAGGCATTATGGGCAAACAACAAGGTAAAAAGGACACAAGCACCGCATAAAAATAAGAGAAATCCCCCAATGCGTAACGCCAATTTTCGCCGACTCCATGTCCAATCAGCAGAACGACGTAGCATCACCAAGGGTAAAATCAATGTCATAAAAGGAAAAATGTGCCCAACATAACCAAATAACACAAAGATCAAATCAATTAACCACGCCCCCAATGCCCCTGCTTTATTTATCGGGGTAGTGAGATAGGTTGAAGATGCCCATGTGTTATCTAAAGGCGAATAACTTGACCACGCCACAAGCAGGTACAAGCCAAAAAGTGCGGTCAATATGGCGAAAAATTTGAAAATATACTGCTTAGGGGTAAATTTTTCAGAAATACGTTTAATCATTAGCTTACTTCAATTGTAAAAAATTAGTTTGTTTGACTTCTTCCATCACCACATAAGTGCGAGTGTCATTAACACCAGGGAGACGTAATAAGGTGGTGCCGAGTAACTTACGATAAGCCGCCATATCTGCCACCCGTGTTTTGAGTAAATAGTCAAAATCGCCAGACACTAAATGGCATTCTTGAATTTCATCTAACTGTTGCACCGCATGGTTAAATTCCTCAAACACATCAGGCTTCCCTCTGATTAAAGTAATTTCCACAATCACTAATAACGGGGAATCTAACAATTCGGGATTGAGTAACGCACGGTATCCCATAATCACCCCTTGTTTTTCGAGGCGTTTTACACGTTCTAAACAAGGTGTGGGAGATAGCCCAACTTTTTTTGACAAATCAATATTAGAAATTTTGCCATTACGCTGTAATTCATTCAAAATTTTGATATCAATGCTATCAAGTGCTTTCATTAATTTCTTTTCCATAGTGCCTCAGCTTGCTGTATGTTGCAAAGAGTTGTGAGATTAACTAATTCTACACGATTTTTCAAAATTTAATTGGTCTTCTGCGAGGAATGTCGCCATTAAAATTGATCTAATATTGCAAGGGCATCAGCAAGCTTTTTCACGGTGAAAACATCCATATTTTTTACCGCACTTTTAGGACGATTCGCAAAAGGCACAATCGCACGTTTAAACCCATGTTTTGCCGCCTCGCTAATGCGTTCCTGACCACTGGGAACAGGACGAATTTCCCCCGCTAGCCCCACTTCACCAAAGACCACGAGATCTTGTGGTAATGGACGGTTACGAAAACTGGAGATTAATGCCAATAACAAGGCTAAATCAGCACTGGTTTCGGTGACTTTCACCCCACCGACCACATTCACAAACACATCTTGATCGGACATTTGTAACCCACCATGACGATGCAACACCGCCAATAATAATGCCAAGCGATTTTGCTCAAGCCCCACGGCAACACGGCGAGGGTTGGCTAACATGGAATGATCAACCAAGGCTTGAATTTCCACCAATAACGGACGTGTGCCTTCCCAAATGACCATGACGGAACTGCCCGAAGTTTGTTCCTCACCTCGACTTAAAAATATCGCAGAAGGGTTTTTCACTTCTCGCAAACCTTGCTCTGTCATCGCAAATACACCTAATTCATTCACCGCCCCAAAACGGTTTTTATGACTGCGTAACGTCCGATAACGTGAATCAGATTCCCCTTCAAGCAAAATGGAACAGTCAATACAATGTTCTAGCACTTTGGGGCCTGCAAGGGTGCCATCTTTGGTCACATGACCAACCATAATAATGGCGACTTGTCGTGTTTTGGCGTAACGTGTTAAAAAAGACGCACATTCACGCACTTGTGCCACACTCCCTGGCGAAGATTGAATATCCGCAAGGTGCATGACTTGAATGGAATCGATCACAATAATTTGTGGCTTTAATTGATCTGCGAGATTGCAAATTTGCTCTACGGAGGTTTCTGATAGCATATTAAGCTTATCCGCAGGCAAACCTAAACGTTTAGCTCGCATGGCAACTTGTTGTAAAGACTCTTCCCCAGTCACATAAAGTGCGGTCATGTTTTGTGCTAAACCACACATTACCTGTAATAATAAGGTACTTTTCCCTGCCCCAGGATGTCCGCCAATTAAAATGGCACTGCCTGGAACCACGCCTCCGCCAAGCACCCGATCCAATTCCTGAAAACCGCTCGAAAAACGAGGGGTTTCCTGCAAACTGATTTCCGATAATGTCTGAATTTTGGCACGGGTCTCACCTGCATAACCACTAAAACGATCCCCTTTGGCAGGGGTGTTGGCAGAGACTAAACGCACTTCACTGATGGTATTCCACGCTTTACAAGCGGCACATTGCCCTTGCCAACGAGAAAACTCCGCCCCACAATCCTGACATACATAAGCGGTTTTTGCTTTTGCCATAGTATTATTGACTCATCGTTAAAGAAATAAAATGCAACATCCGTTTGACATATTGCCCCGTTTGTAACAATTGAAACAACTTATTTAATGCAAGTGCATTATCTTGTGTTTCACTATGTAGGCGAATGATCTCTTTAATTGCATTGAAAAGACCATGCTGTTGTTCGATCAACTCCATGAAATCCTGCTCATCCACAAGATCTTGTTGCTGTGTTTGGAACACCTCTTGTAACAATTTGGCATGCTCAGTGTAATAATGATACAGGTTAAAAAAGGCACTAATACGTTGTACCGTCGCTAAAAAATCCGATTCAAAATAGCCTTGCCCTAAGGCAAATGTCTCTTCAATTAACCCTTGCTCTAAGGCAAAAAGTGCGGTTAATTTTGATAAAGAATGGTTATCCGTTTGTTCTAATTGCAGAAAATCTCGCCACTTATCTAACCAATTCAGCGAACGTTGTGCCTGTGGCTTGGCTAATTGGTAACCTCGTTTGGCTTTTGAGGCTGAACTTAAACGTACGCCCTGCTCTAGTGTCAAGTTAGACACAAAACGCAATAAATCAGTGGTATTTCCCGCTTTTAATTCAAATTCCACTTCACAAATCGGTGCTGTTTTTTCCCCTGCATAAATGTGTCCGAAATCAAATGCCACTTCAATCAAGGCACCATTTCCACATTCCACCAACCATTGTTTACGCTCAAAATCCGTACTAAAAATAGGCTGTAATTCAAGGGCTTCTATGTTACCCAATGCCAAGCCCGTTTTTTCCACCAATAAAGCCAAATCAGGTTTTGCATCGGCTAATTCCACATTGTATTCAGGTCGAATATGTAACCCGCCTTGCACCTGTCCATCCGTTTTTAAGGTTAACGTAAAACGATCATTTTCTTGGCGGACTCGCAACCCCATTTTTTGACGTGCAAAAAATTGATCCTGACTATCATAGTAACAATTTGCTAAAAATTGACTTTGCTGATGATGCACAACAAAAGTGCTCATGACTTGGTTTAAAAAATCAACAAATTCAGGATTGACTGACAATTTCAACTCAATCTCATTACTCATTACAAAAAATCCTTTCATATCAATATATTAAAACAACTTTACTCAAAATTTTATGAGTAAGAATAAATGCATTATCTAATAAATACTGAAGTTTTTCGATTAAAATCGTGAATTTTTCACTGACATCATGTAATATTCGCCTGAAAAATTACATTAATCTCTATTGGGAGTCACTTTATGGCAATTAATAATATCCTTGGATTATTTGCACATTCGCCGTTAAAACCGTTACAGAAACATTCTCAGAAAGTGACAGAATGCTGTAACTTGCTTATTCCATTTTTTGAATATACCTTCAAGGGGGAGTGGGAAAAAGCCGAAGAATTAAGAGCGAAAATTTCTGAATGCGAGCGTCAAGCAGACTCATTGAAACGGGAAATCCGCTTAAAATTACCTCGTGGTTTATTTATGCCAATTGATCGTACCGATTTATTGGAATTAGTTACCCAACAAGACAAACTGGCTAACTTTGCAAAAGACATTGCAGGTCGTATGATAGGCCGCCAATTTGCCATTCCTGAAGATATGCAAACTGATTTTGAACAATATTTAAAACGTAATTTAGATGCCACTATTCAGGCACATAAAGTGATTGATGAAATGGATCAATTGCTTGAAACAGGCTTTAAAGGACGTGAATTAGATCTTGTCAATCGCATGATCAATGAATTAGATACCATTGAAGATGACACCGATCAAATGCAAATTAAGTTAAGAAAAATGTTACTTAACATTGAATCACGTTTCAATCCCGTTGATGTGATGTTTTTATATAAAACCTTGGAATGGGTTGGTGTATTAGCAGACCAAGCACAACGTGTTGGATCTCGTATTGAACTGATGTTAGCACGATCATAATTTTTAGGTCTGTTATAGGAAGAACAAAATGGAACTACTTAATCAATATGGTAACGTTCTTGTTATCATTACTGCACTTTTTGGTTTTTTTATGGCATTTGGGATCGGTGCAAATGATGTATCCAATGCTATGGGGACTTCAGTAGGATCAGGTACGATCACCGCTCGACAAGCCATTATTATTGCCATGATCTTCGAATCTGCGGGGGCTTATTTAGCTGGTGGCGAAGTGACTGAAACCATTAAAAGTGGCATTATTGACCCAATGCAATTTGCCGCCTCACCCGATGTATTAGTATTGGGTATGATGGCTTCACTCTTTGCCTCTGGTGTTTGGTTATTGATCGCTTCTCGTATGGGTTGGCCAGTATCCACCACCCATTCTATTATTGGTGCCGTTGTCGGTTTTGCTTGTGTGACGGTGGGTAAACAAGCCGTTGAATGGGGCATGATCAAAAACATCGTGGGTAGTTGGTTCATTACCCCAATTATTGCTGGGATCATTGCTTATGCGATTTTTGCTAGCACTCAAAAACTGATTTTCGATACCGATGAGCCTTTAAAAAATGCACAAAAATACGGCCCTTACTATATGGGCATCACCGCATTTATTCTCTGTATTGTTACTTTTACAAAAGGGCTAAAACACGTCGGGCTACATTTATCTGGCTTCGAAGTTTTCCTCATTTCACTGTTGATCAGTATCATCTCTATCGTAGGCTGTTATATTTATTTCCGCAGTGCCATGTTCATACAAAAAGTGCGTAGCGGAACTTTTGGTGCGGTAGAAAAAGTGTTCAGTATTTTAATGTTATTAACCGCTTGTGCGATGGCATTTGCACATGGTTCTAATGATGTTGCCAATGCTATCGGTCCTTTATCTGCCGTTGTTTCTATTGTAGAACATGGTGGACAAATCTTACCGAAAACACAATTAGCATGGTGGATCTTACCATTGGGTGCCTTAGGAATTATGACCGGCTTAATCGTGATGGGTTATAAAGTGATGGCGACCATTGGTACAGGTATCACCGACCTCACCCCAAGCCGTGGCTTTGCAGCACAATTTGCAACAGCATTAACGGTGGTGGTTGCTTCAGGTACAGGGTTACCGATTTCCACAACCCAAACCTTAGTCGGTGCGGTGTTAGGGGTTGGCTTTGCGAGAGGAATTGCGGCACTCAATCTGAATGTTATCCGTAATATTATCGCCTCTTGGATCGTCACCCTGCCTGCAGGTGCGTTCTTTGCAATTGTGATTTACTACGTACTAAGTGCAATATTCCACTAATCTTTTCTCTAAAAGTGCGGTAAAATCCACCGCACTTTTATTCTATTGACGAGGTGTTGTCTTATGCAGAAACTAACTCAAATTTTACTTTCTTGCCTTTTCCTCAGTGTGTCCATTTCCGTAGCACAAGCTGAAACCAAATATGTGACCGAAAATCTCAGTACCTTCTTACGTAAAGGTGCAGGTGATCAATACAAAATCGCAGGGGCAATTAAAGCGGGTGAGCAAGTGACAGTTTTAGATCAAAAAGAACGCTACACCCTGATTCGTGATAGTAAAAATCGAGATGCTTGGATTTTAACCAGTGAACTGACCTCCACCCCGAGCAGTAAAGAAGAAAACCCTAGACTAAAAAACCAAATTCAAGAACTGACCATGAAGCTTAACCGCTTAGACACCGATTGGCAGCAACGTACTAGCGAAATGCAACGTCGTGCTAATCAAGCGGAGCAACAAAGCAGCCAATTACTTGAACAAAATTCTCAATTAAAGCGTGAACTTGAAATCACCAAAAATAAAAATCGTGATCTTGAAGCCATGCTTGATGCAGGGAAACGTGAAATTGCCATTCAATGGTTTATTTATGGTGGCTCGGTTCTCGGCGTTGGCTTATTACTTGGTCTTCTTATTCCTTTAATTATTCCAAAACGCCGTCGCAATAATGGCTGGGCATAACAGCTTATGAAATCCACGAAGGGGATGACCATTTACTTAGTTGGAGGAGCGGTGAGAGATCAGCTCCTTCATTTGCCTGTAAAGGATCGTGATTGGGTTGTGGTAGGCAGTACACCGCAAGATTTATTAGCATTAGGTTATCAACAAGTGGGTAAAGATTTCCCTGTGTTTTTAAATCCCGAAACGAAAGAAGAATATGCATTAGCTCGAACTGAGCAAAAGTCAGGTTCAGGTTATACGGGATTTATCTGCGATTTCTCACCTGATATTACGCTACAAGAAGATTTACTGCGACGAGATTTAACCATCAACGCCATTGCACAAGATCTTGACGGAAAGTTGTATGATTTTTATGGTGGTATTGATGACTTGAATCAACGTATTTTACGCCATGTTTCCCCTGCCTTTACGGAAGATCCCCTACGTGTATTACGAGTCGCACGTTTTGCCGCCCGTTATCATGCCTTAGGTTTTACCATTGCACCAGAAACTCTTCAATTAATGCAACAACTGAGCGAGCAAGGTGAACTTGCCCACTTAACGGCAGAACGTGTTTGGTTGGAAACAGAAAAAGCCCTGCTAGAAAAACATCCCGAAGTGTATTTTGAAACACTACGCCAAGTCGGAGCACTGAAAGTCCTCTTTCCTGAATTAGAGGCATTATATGGCGTGCCCAATCCAGAAAAATATCACCCCGAAATTGACAGTTTCGTACACACCATGTTAGTGCTACAACAAGCGGTGCAACTGACCGAAAATACCCCTTATCATAAAAGTGCGGTACGTTTTGCTGCCCTTTGTCATGACTTAGGCAAAGCACTGACGCCAAAAGCGATTTGGCCGCATCATTATGGACATGAAAAAGCTGGCGTTGCCCCCGCCCGTCGATTATGTCAACGTTTTAAACTCCCAACAGCCATTCAAGACTTTGCTGAGCTTTGTTGTGAATATCATTCACATATTCACAAAGCCTTTGAGTTACGTCCTGACACCATCATAAAATTATTTAATCGTCTTGATGTCTGGCGTAAGCCCCAACGTTTTATGGAATTACTATTGGTCTGTGTTGCGGATACACGAGGACGAACAGGATTTGAGCAAGTTAATTACCCTCAAAAAGACTATTTATGGCAATTATATGAAGCCGTTTTATGTGTGGATGTGCAACAAGTGATCGCCGATGGCTTTGAAAAACAAGGGATTCGTGAAGAATTAAACCGACGTCGTACCCAATATCTCGCACAAAAAAAGGCAGAAATTTTACCGCACTTTACTAATCCCAATTAAGCTCGTAAAATAGGGACAATTTCTTACATAGAATGATATGATGAAACTCAAGCACGCTCTCTTTTCCATTTGTTTGACTAGCCTCCTCAGTGCATGTACTTTGGATATGGCTCGTCCTACTCATGTTAAATATATCAGCCAAGAAGATCCCACTTGGCAACAACATCTCACTCAAATCCAGCAAATCAAACAGTACAGTAACCAAGGTCAATTAGGCTATATCAGCGAAAAAGAACGCTTTTCGACTCGGTTTGAATGGCAATATCAAAATCCTGCTAACTATAAACTACACCTCTCTTCTAGTATTAGTGCCACCACCCTAACACTTGAAATGCGTAACCAGCATTTACGTATTTTTGATAATAAAGGCAATGAACGCCAAGCAAAAGAAGCGAGCCATCTACTGCATGCGATGATCGGCGTAGAATTCCCACTGGAAAAATTTGCCCTTTGGCTAAAAGGTCAACCTGAAACACAAAGCCATTATAAAGTGGGTGAAAATCATTTATTAGCCAGTTTTGATTACTCATTACCGCCCAATCTTTGGACGGTAGATTATTTAAGCTACCACCAACAAGCCCTCCCCTTACCAAAAGACATTTTGATAAAAACAGAGGGACAAACCTTAAAAATTCGTGTTGATCACTGGAAATATTAATGAAACATTATCAATTTTCCACCGCACTTTCACAACCGCAAGGAAAGCCTCTGCGTTTCCCTTCTCCAGCGAAGCTTAATCTTTTTTTATATATCAATGGGAAACGTGATGATGGTTATCACGAATTACAAACCTTATTCCAATTTTTAGATATCGGCGACTGGCTTGAGATCGAAATTCGCACCGATGGCAACATTCACTTAACGCCTGATATTCCGCATTTAAAAACCGAAGATAATTTAATTTACCGTGCCGCCTGTTTATTACAACAACACACGGGCTGCCAATTAGGTGCCAATATCCACTTAGATAAATTCTTGCCCATGGGAGGCGGTGTGGGTGGCGGGTCATCAAATGCGGCAACCACCTTGGTGGCACTGAATTATTTATGGAAAACTGGACTTAGCACCGAACAACTGGCAAAACTAGGCTTAAGCCTAGGGGCTGATGTACCCATTTTTGTGCATGGCAAAGCCGCTTTTGCCGAAGGTGTGGGTGAAAAAATACATTATTGCCAACCTGAAGAAAAATGGTATGTGGTTTTAAAACCCGAGGTTTCTATTTCTACGGCAAAGGTATTTTCTGATCCAAATTTAACCAGAAATACCCCAAAAAGAACATTAGACGAATTGTTACAGCAAAAATACAAAAACGATTGCGAAAAAGTTGTGAGAAATCACTATCCAGAGGTTGAAGAAACACTTCAGTGGTTGCTACAATATGCGCCGGCAAAATTAACGGGCACAGGCGCCTGTGTCTTTGCTGAATTCAATAATAAGCAAGCTGCACAATTCGTATTCCAAACAAAGCCTGAAAAATACTTTGGCTTTGTAGCACAAGGATTAAATCTTTCCCCATTACATAATATGTTAAGGCAATTATGTAATGATTAAATCGATAATTTTATTTCTGACAATCTAAACCCTGAGGTTCAACTAACAATGCCTGACATAAAACTGTTCGCTGGTAACGCGACACCAGAACTAGCCAAACGAATTTCTGAACGTTTATACCTTTCATTAGGTGATGCCACTGTGGGTCGTTTCAGCGATGGCGAAATCCAAGTTCAGATCAATGAAAACGTACGTGGTAGCGATGTATTTATTATCCAATCCACTTGTGCGCCGACCAATGATAACCTTATGGAATTGATTGTCATGGTTGATGCTTTACGCCGTGCATCTGCAGGTCGTATTACTGCGGTCATTCCTTACTTCGGTTATGCTCGACAAGATCGTCGTGTGCGTTCTGCCCGTGTGCCTATCACCGCTAAAGTGGTGGCGGACTTCCTGTCTAGCGTGGGTGTTGACCGTGTCTTAACCTGTGATTTACACGCAGAGCAGATCCAAGGTTTCTTTGATGTTCCAGTAGACAATGTCTTTGGTTCACCAGTGCTTGTTCATGATATGCTCAAGAAAACCGATATGATTAATCCAATCGTCGTATCCCCTGATATTGGTGGGGTGGTACGTGCCCGTGCGATTGCAAAATTGTTAAATGATACGGATATGGCAATCATTGATAAACGTCGTCCACGTGCAAATGTAGCACAAGTAATGCATATCATTGGTGATGTATCAGGTCGTGATTGTATCTTGATTGACGATATGATCGATACCGGTGGCACCTTATGTAAAGCCTCAGAAGCACTGAAAGAACGTGGTGCGAAACGTGTATTTGCTTATGCAACACATGCTGTATTCTCTGGCTCAGCAGCAAAAAACTTAGCAAGCGATGCCTTAGATGAAATTGTGGTCACAGACACTATTCCACTTTCTCCAGAAATTAAAGCCTTGAATAAAGTCCGTGTATTGACCCTTTCTGGTATGCTAGCCGAAGCCATTCGCCGCATTAGTAACGAAGAATCAATCTCTGCCATGTTCAGCTAAATTTTGTTTTCCAAAAAGTGCGGTTAAAAAATCACACTTTTTGACCGCACTTACTAGTCTCAATAGGCAAGTGTAAAAAAGGGAGAAATCATATTTCTCCCTTTTGTATTTTCCTTGATTCACTTAGCGTAAAATCAAAATCGGTTTATCGCTATAACGTGCCACTTTCACCGTATTGGAGCTTAATCCTTCTTTATTTTCTCGTGCAGCCATCATAATGATCAAATCAATATTTTTCTCTTTGGCGATACGGTTAATTTCTTCATACACAGGCCCATGTGCCAAAATATGCTGCACCTTTGCCCCTTCAGGAAAATGTTTTTTCGTGAAAGCGTGCAAGGCTTTATTTGCTTCATCTAACACATCTTGGTCAAAATTTTTCGGTAAGAAAGAGGAGACAAAACTACTTCCGAAAGGAGGAATCACGCTCATGACGCGATAAACCGTATCGGGATTATGTTGTGTCATCTCCAAGGCGGTTTTCACCGCCTTTTCTGCATCTTCCAAATGACTGAGATCTGCCGTAATTAAAATCTTTTTAAACATAATTTTTCCTTATGATTGTGGTCGGCGACGTTGGTTCATCGCAAGTGCAAGCAATAAGAGTAAAGTCGGAATAAAAAACCACTCTTTTGCGAGGGCATCTTTTACAGGTACTGAACCTTCTAATACCACTTGATCCCAGTTCAGTCCTGCTTTGGCAGCAGCAGAATCAATTTCCACTGCATCAATAATGATTTCTTTTCCTTCTGCTTTATCTTGCTCTAATAATGTCAAGCCCATTTTTTGCAAACGTTCTTCACCTGTTTGACCTTCTTCAATCGGTAATTGTGCAAAAAATTCAATCGGTTTGCCATAAGGATTTAAGCCCGACACTTTCAAGGTGAGATTATCCCCCACATTGGCTTTTTGCACTTCTTGCACCAAACTTTCTGCGGTGAAATGATGTTGTGTTGGTGAAATATGTTCCATAAAGAAACCTGGGCGGAATAAGGCAAAGGCTAATACAAGCAATGCCACGCTTTCCCATAATTTATTGCGACGGAAGAAATACCCCACCGCCCCTGCCGTAAAGGCAAGAATGCCGATGGTCGCCACAATAAAGACTAAAATCCCTTTTGCCCAACCCACATCAATTAACAACAAATCGGTGTTGAAAATGAAAAGGAATGGCAAAATGGCTGTACGCAAACTATAAGAGAAAGCGGTTAAACCCGTTTTAATGGGATCTCCACCAGACACTGCTGAAGCGGCAAAAGAGGCTAACCCCACAGGTGGCGTGACATCCGCCATGATCCCGAAATAGAACACGAAAAGATGAACCGCAATTAATGGCACGATAAAGCCATTTTGACGACCGACTTCAATGATCACCACTGCCATTAATGAGGACACCACAATGTAGTTTGCGGTTGTCGGTAAGCCCATACCGAGGATCAAGCTAAAGCCTGCCACCAAAAGCAACATCAAGAAAATATTTCCCATTGAGAGGGTTTCAATGATGGTCGCAAGTTGTACGCCAAAGCCCGTTAAGGACACCACGCCGACAATAATGCCTGCGGTTGCGGTGGCAATACCAATACCAATCATATTTCTTGCCCCCGCTTCTAAGCCATCGACTAAATCTCGCCAGCCTTGTTTAAATTCTGCTTTAAAGTGGGTTTGTTTTCTGTAATATGCCAATAATGGACGTTGCGTTAACAAAATAACGCTCAAGGATAATGCTCCCCAGAATGCTGATAAACCTGGGGATAAACGTTCCACCATTAAACACCAAATTAAAATGATCACTGGCAATAGGAAATGCAAGCCCGAATTCACTGTCGGTTCCACCGAAGGCAGTTTGACCACTGGTGAATGTGGATCATCAATTTCAAGATCAGGAAATTGTGCTACTCGGCGTAATAAGAGTAAGTAAACCACTGCAATGAGCAACACGACAATACCAAAAGCATGATCTGGGGTTACCACTTTTAGCCAGCCTAGTCCAAAGTCCACGGCAAAATACATCACGCAAAGGAAAATAAACGTACCCAATGAACGGATTAACGATATGTGAAACGGTTTGGGTGCATCCGCTTTTGGTAGCCCTTGTAAATTCATTTTGCACGCTTCTAAATGCACAATATAGACTAAGGCAATATAAGAAATGACCGCAGGTAAAAAAGCGTGAGTAATTAACTGGTTATACGGCATATTCACATATTCGATCATTAAAAATGCCGCAGCCCCCATAACAGGTGGCATAATTTGTCCATTTACGGAAGACGCCACTTCCACGGCACCCGCTTTTTCTGAGGAAAAGCCCACCCGTTTCATCATCGGAATAGTAAAGGTGCCTGTGGTGACCACATTGGCAATGGATGAGCCTGAAATTAAGCCCGTTAAACCTGACGCCACCACGGCGGCTTTTGCAGGTCCGCCACGTAAATGCCCTAAATAGGCAAAGGCACTTTTAATAAAGTAGTTCCCTGCCCCTGCTTTATCGAGTAATGCACCGAATAATACAAATAAGAAGACATATTTGGTGGAAACACCTAACGCCACACCAAATACCCCTTCGGTGGTAATCCATTGCTGATTAATAATATGCGATAGCGAGCCTGTACGATGGCTAATAATCCAATCTGTCGGCAAAAATTGTCCGAAATAGTTATACAGTAAGAAAACAATGGCAATAATGACTAAAGGCAACCCTAAACTGCGACGAGTGGCTTCAAGTAATAAAAAGATACCGAGACAACCTGCAATAATATCTTGCAAGATGGGGGCTCCAAAACGGGTCACTAAACCATCGTAGAAAAACAGATAATAAGCCCCTAAAAATGCACCGACCCAAGCAAATATCCAATCCACCAACGGAATTCGATGCTTCGGTGAAAACTTAAATGCAGGATAAGACAAATAGGCTAAAAATAACGCAAAAGCAAGATGAATTGAGCGGGCTTTCGTATCATCAAACACCACATTAATATTTAAGCCGATGTTACGCAAAAATTCTTGTAACCAAAATGGCACGGGTGAAGCATAGTAAAGTTGGAATAATGACCATAAAATCGCCACGCCAGCAATGAGTTTTTTAGGGAACCCATCAGGATCTCGCCCGCCAGTATCGCTGGATGCCACAATGTCTTGTAAATCATCATAATCAATATTTTTTGTCGACACGCTAAAAACTCCTCGTCATCTAAAAATAAAAAACGGAAAAAGGCAGGAACTGAGCCTGCCTTAAAATATGAGGGGAAAAACTATAACCACCCTCTTTCTTTATAGTAACGCACCGCACCCTCGTGTAATGGTGCGGAAAGTGCATTTTTAATCATATCTTCTTCTTTTAAATGAGAAAATGCAGGATGTAAACGTTTGAAACGATCAAAGTTATCAAAAACTGCCTTCACGATCGCATAGACACTGTCAGCATCAACATCGGAAGAACTCACTAATGTGGCATAAACCCCAAAGGTATCCGTTGGCTTATCACTGCCTTTATATAATCCACCAGGAATTGTGGCTTTTGCATAGTAAGAATGATCGGCAACCAATTTATCAATTTCAGGGCCTGTAATTGGCACTAAATGTGTATCACAAGAGGCTGCGGCTTCTTTTAATGCACCATTTGGATGTCCCACGTTATAGGTAATCGCATCTAAATTGTTATCACACATGACCGATGCCATTTCCGCAGGTTTTAATTCTGAAGCGACTTTAAACGCTGAAGTATCCCAACCTTTTGCCGCAAGAATCACGTTCATTGTGGCTCTTGTACCTGAACCAGGATCGCCCACATTCACACGTTTTCCTTTAAGATCATCAAAGCCTTGAATATTGGCATCGGTGCGTGCCATTAAGGTGAAAGGTTCTGGATGAATAGAAAATACCGCTCTTAATTTCTCATTTTTTTTGCCCTCAAAAGAGCTTGAGCCATTGTAAGCATGATATTGCCAGTCTGATTGTGCAATACCTAATTCAATTTGATTGCTGGCAATGGCGTTTAAGTTTGCCACCGAACCGCCTGTTGAAGGTGCGTTACATTTCACCCCTGTTTTTGCAGAATGACGGTTCACTAATTGACAAACAGATTGCCCCACAACGTAGTAAACCCCCGTTTGACCACCTGTTCCAATGGTCACAATTTTATCGGCGGCCAACACGGCACTTGATGAGAACATCAATGCAGCGGCCATTGAAAGCTTGAGATACTTTTTCATCATATTATTTTCCTTATTATTAATTTGTCGGTTTGCCTGTAAGCGGTGCTTCTCATTTCGGAATTACAAATAGCAGAGATTCTCATTTTTTGCAACCAGTTATTTTGATGAACGCCATCGCTGATTGCAAGATGCTGGAATGTTCTGCAAAAGTGCGGTCTATTTTCAAAATGTTTTAACAAAAGTGTTAACTACGTAGCCCAATGCCACGTTGAATCAATCCATAAGCCAGTGCATACAACACCATAATAAACCCAACCAAAACTGAAAACGACATGGCTAAACTGACATCTGATACCCCTAAAAAACCATAGCGAAAACCATTAACCATATACACAATGGGATTCAGTTTTGACACACTTTGCCAAAATTCAGGCAACAAGGAAATGGAATAAAACACGCCACCTAAATAGGTTAACGGGGTTAAGACAAAGGTCGGAATAATGCTAATGTCATCAAAGGAACGGGCAAACACGGCATTGATTAAGCCACCAAGAGAAAAAGTCGCCGTGGTGAGTAACAAAGTCAACACAATCACCCACCAAGCATGCACCTCAAAAGACACAAAACATAACGCCACTGCTGTAACCAATATGCCGACACACAAGCCTCTTGCCATGCCGCCCACCACATAACCTAAAATGATCACATGAGGAGAAGTGGGTGAAATCAATAATTCTTCGACATTTTTGGCAAATTTCGTACTGTAAAAAGAGGAAGCCACATTGGCAAAGGAATTGGTTAAGGCTGACATCATAATTAAGCCTGGGACAATAAATTGCATATAGCTAAACCCTGCCATTTCACCAATGCGGCTACCAATCAATTGCCCAAAGATCACAAAATACAAGGTCATGGTAATCACAGGAGGCACTAAGGTTTGTAACCAAATGCGTGTAAAACGGCGAATTTCTTTGGTTAAAATCGTTTGAAAAGCCACAACAGCTAACTTCATGGTGTCTCTCCCTCTTGTTGATGTAACGGTTTATTTAATGCCATGCTGACAAATAATTCTTCTAAACGATTTGCCTTATTTCGCATACTCAACACTTTAATGCCTTGTGCCGTTAATTGTGAAAAGAGATCATTTAAACCTTGTTCACGCTGAATTTCCACTTCCATTTGATTGTCTTGTAGCGACACAATCTTGTAGTCCACCAAAACAGGGGGGTGTTGAGGGGAATCAATATCCAAGATAAAGGTTTCCGTTTCTAATTGAGCCAATAATGTTTTCATTGGCATATTCACCACCAAACGTCCTTCTTGAATGATCCCAATATGGCGACACAACATTTCCGCTTCTTCTAAGTAATGGGTGGTTAAAATAATGGTGGTGCCTTGCTCATTTAACTCACGTAAAAAATGCCACATCGTGCGGCGTAATTCAATATCCACCCCCGCCGTCGGTTCATCTAAAATCAATAATTTTGGGTGATGCATTAAGGCTCGAGCAATCATTAAACGACGTTTCATGCCGCCCGATAAACGGATGGCTTGCTGTGTTCGTTTTTCCCAAAGATCCAGTTTTTTCAACCATATTTCAGCACGTTGCAACGCCTCTTTGCGGGGAATACCATAATATCCCGCTTGATTGACTAAAATATCTATCACACGTTCAAACTGATGAAAATTAAATTCCTGTGGCACCAATCCGATCCGTTGTTTGACTTCGCTCACTTGCTGATCCAAATCGTACCCAAAGACTTTCACTTCACCGCTGGTTTTATTCACTAAGGAACTGACGATCCCAATTGTGGTGGATTTCCCTGCCCCGTTGTGCCCTAATAAAGCATAAAAATCCCCCTCTTCCACGCTCAAATCAATCCCGTGCAGGGCTTTTACACCATTTTTATAGGCTTTTGTTAATTGTTTAATTTCTAATGCCAACATAACCTTTCACTTATTTAAATTCGACTGACATCAAATTGAGTTAAATCAATGCCATCTGGCGTACCATAAAAGGCACATAACGCTTTGCGTAACTTTTCTGCTCGTTGAGGTAAGCCTTTTTCCGCATACACTTTGACTTGTTCATAAACCGCTTGTTTAAAGGGTTGTGTATCCCCGGGGTTGCCATTTAA
This sequence comes from Pasteurella pantherarum, assembly GCF_049670885.1. Lineage (GTDB taxonomy): Bacteria > Pseudomonadota > Gammaproteobacteria > Enterobacterales > Pasteurellaceae > Pasteurella. Next base: position 1,062,884 of record NZ_CP187173.1, read on the forward strand.
ATTATCCGCACTGGCAAAATAACGAAAACCTGCCGCAGTGGATAAAATCCATTCAATCGCCTGAGGTTTCACTTCCACCTTTTCAAACAAGCGTTGTTGTTCTTCTGTGCGTCCGTCAGGTTCATACCAATAACCAAAATCTTCTAATTGTCGGCGTGCTTTGCCTGCGACTAACCAATGAGCAATTTCATGTAATCCACTGCTGTAAAAACCTCGTGCGAAATAAATGACATTATGAGGACAATCCGCATTTGCAGGCACATAAAGCGGCTCATCGCCCCCTTTGACTAAGATCGTATTATAATCTTGCTCAAAACATTGATTAAAAATCTGAATTAAATCATCAAGTTGATGTTCCATACACACTCCAAATACAAAATTTTCTAAAAAACGACCGCACTTTTAAAACAAAAAAGAGGCAAGATTTTGCCTCTTTTTAACCCAAATGACCAGATTTATTTAAATGTATCTAATTGCTGTAATGCGGCAATACGTTTTTCTAGTGGTGGGTGGCTCATAAATAATGCGGCAAGCCCACCTCGTTTACCATTAATCGCAAAGGCGGCTAATTGCCCTTCCATTTCTTGTGGCTCATGAAGCTGTTGTAAACGTTGTAATGCGGCAATCATTTTGTGTTTACCCACTAATTCTGCCGATCCTGCATCGGCACGGAACTCACGGTAACGAGAAAACCACATAGCAATGATACTCGCTAAGAAACCAAATAAAATTTCAAGCACGAATGACACCATAAAATAGATGCCTGAACTGCTTTCTTCCCCATCACGACCGCTTGATACCACTTTGGCAATCAGACGAGACACAAAAATAACAAAGGTATTTAACACACCTTGTAATAAGGTCATGGTCACCATATCACCATTTTTGATATGTGCAACTTCGTGTGCTAATACGGCTTCCGCTTCATCACGTGTCATTGAACGTAATAAGCCTGTACTCACCGCCACTAATGAATTGCTTTTGCTCGGCCCAGTTGCAAAGGCATTCACATCGTCAGAATGATAAATCGCCACTTCTGGCATGGGTAAATTCGCACGTTCTGCTTGTGAACGAACGGTATTAACGAGCCAACTTTCGACTTCATTACGTGGTTGAGTAATCACCTCGCCGCCCACAGAACGCAACGCCATGCTTTTGGATAAAAACAAGGAAATTAAAGATCCTGAGAAACCAAATAACGCCGCCATAATCAATAGGCCTGCGGTATCCTGTGAGTGAATCCCCGTTAAACTTAAAATAATGTTGAAAACAACCAACACAGCCATATTAGTGGCTAAAAAAAGTAAAATTCGCATCATAATAGAAAAATCCTTAATCGTTAGAGTAAATAACTGGTGCAGTATATGGTTACAAAATTGTTAAATTCAATAGGTTTTTGTAAAATTTTTTACCATAAATTCATTTGCTTAAGAGATGTTGATTTTTTCGCCACAGGCAAGTTGACATGTAACCCAATTAGACGAATTTCCCTCCCTTGCGCTCGTTGCCAAATTTGCTGCAATAAGCAATAAAAATTTTCTTGCGTAAATTGCACCGCACTTTTTTCTAATGTAGTCACTTGAAAATCGGCAAATTTTAACTTCACGCCAATTTTATGCAAGGCATTCATATCAAAAGTTGGCGAGCATTGTATCAGTCGTCGTACAAGATCCGCATACAACGTTTTAAAGACCTCATTGGCAGAAGAAAGCTGTGCAATATTTTGTGCCAATGTGGTTTCCACCCCAACGGATTTACGCACTCGATGAGGCTGAACTCGACGTGAATCCACCCCATGACTCAACTCCCAAATTCGCTGCCCCATTTTACCAAAGCGATCCAACAAGAGAATTTTCTGCGTTTTTTGCACGTCTGCACAGGTGTGTAGCCCCATTTCACTTAAACGTTGTTGTGTTACTTTACCAACACCAGGGATTTTCCCCAAAGGCAAGGCGGCGATAAAATCGCTCACTTCATCAGGCTGAATAACAAATTGCCCATTCGGCTTATTTTGCTCGGAAGCAATTTTTGCTAAGAATTTTAAAGGGGCAATACCTGCTGAAGCAGTGAGGTTTAATTCATCAAAAATGGCTTGTCGAATTGCTTGGGCGATCCAAGTGGCTGATCCTGAACACTGTTGACAATCTGTTACATCTAAATAGGCTTCATCTAAGGAAAGGGGTTCAATCATTTCCGTATAACGGCGAAAAATTTGATGAATTTGCTGAGAAACCTGTTTATACAACGGCATATTAACAGGCAATAACACCAAATCAGGACAACGTTTTAAGGCTTGTGCCGTTGACATTGCACTGTGTAATCCAAAGGTTCTGGCGAAATAATTGCACGTGGCTAACACACCTCGTTGTTCGGCTGAACCGCCCACTGCAACGGGTTTATCTCGCAACCATGGTTTTTCTCGCATTTCAATAGAAGCATAGAAACAATCCATATCAATATGAATGATCTTAGAAAAGGTTTGCTTCATTTTTCTTCACCTTATTTCACTCAATGCCAACACTTTTTGAAATCTCACCGCACTTTTGCCTATCTGGTGTGAAAAGAGGCATTTGCCTAACTTTACAGCAAAAAAAGCCTAGAATTTCTTACTCATCAGACCAGTATAGCCGCCCTTTCCACATAAAATGTGCGACCTATTGCTTCAACCAATAAAGGACGATAATGTTGATTCAAAGCTCACTCCCTCCCCCCAATTCTCTTATTCAATGGCTTATCTGTTGATAAACCAAACGCATAACATTATCAGGTCAACCCTTTCTTACCCTTGTGTGTTTCTGCCATTCACCTTTAGGTGTTAATGCCTTTTTTCGCTATTCAATATCACGTGGTCAGAAAGCCTAACGCCTTGTTTAATCACGTTATTTCGATAAATTGCAGAACCGTTCACTCTTATGAGATATGGACTAATACGCACAGAGATAAGACAGAAATGATATATCCATTACCGCCAAAATCAAATCCAAAACGCTATTTATTATATCTCTTGTTTAGCCTCTTTTTTGCTATTGGGATTATCGGCTATTTACAGCTTCATCTTCCCTTTGCAGATGCCTTATATAACACCATTAAGCTCATTACGCTGAATGGCGAACAACATGTTGAAAACTGGCAACTTGAGCTTGCACGTTTTGCTCTTCCCCTTTTTACTTTCGCCGCCATTGTCAAACTGGTGCTGAAAGCGATTGGTTTGCGTTTAACCTACCTCACGTTGCGTTTGTTCCCTGCGGATACCTTGGTTTTTGGTGCAAATGTGGCGATTGTGGAAGTCAGTATTTTTGCCTCTCACCTTGGCAAACGCTTATTTATTGATATTTCGCCGCAAGGTATTCATTACCCTGGGCAACTGCCAACGAAAGGCTATAAATTGTTGCATTTACCCGAACTGTCGTTTCAGCACTTGCTCAAACTGCCTTTAGCATCCGCCCAAAATATCTATTTTATTGCCCCAAAAGATGAGGTGAATTTAGCCATGGCAAAATCCGTGATCCCGTTATTACAAAAAGCCACGAAAAAGCCTCACCTCTTTATTAATCTCACTAGCCAATTAATGCAACGTATGGCAAACCAAGAACAATTGTTCCAGCGTTATCGTTTGCAACAAGGGGACATCACATGGATGAATACCGAACACCAATTAGCTCGTATCCTTTTACAAGAACGGGCACCTTTGCCTTATGCGTCTGTGAATGTAGGCGAAAAATTACATATTGGCTTATTAGGGTTTACAAGCCTGACTCGTCAACTCATCTTAACCATGATGCGAAATTGTGCTTATTTACATATTAAACAAGTTCATATCAGTGTATTGAGCCCAGATCCTGCACAATACCAGCAATTTCTGCAAGAAAACCCGATTTTAACCGCACATTCGGCAGATAATAAACTCTTTGGATCAGGCAATTTCCCGATTTATTTGCAACATTATCCCTGCCATATACCACAGCTTTCGCCAAAACTGGTGGCGGATATCCTCGCAGAAAAAGGGGCGTTTCATCATTTGTACATTCATCATGAAAATGATTATATGAGCTTAGAATTGGTGCATAAAATGCGTCAAATTTTAACCGCACTTCAAGCCCCTTATGCCATCACCGCTTGTTTAAATGGACGACATTTAGAAGACTATCAGGCGTTGAATGAAAAAGCCGCCTTAGAAAACAGCGAAACGCGTAACCTGTGTTATTTTTCGATCATTGATCACTATCGTCATTACTGCAAAAATCAGGTTTATGATATTTTGCCATTGATTATTCATACGGCTTACCAAGCCATTCAGCAAAGCCATTTACCGCCGATGAAATCGACGACCTTTGCCACCCAGTTTGCACAAGCCTTTTTAGACAGCATCGAGCCTTGCAAAACCCACTGGCGAGAAGCCCTACAAGAAGAATTTCGTCATTCTAGTCGTTGTGCGGCGGATCATTTGCTGATTAAGTTACGAGAATTAGGCTTTACGTTACGTTATCAACCGAACAATCATGGACAAGATAGCCTTTACATCGCTGAACTGCATCATGCCATTCAACAACAGCTTGATGCCCTCTTACGCCTTGAGCATCAACGCTTTTACCAAGAACGCATTACCGATGGTTGGATATATGCCGAAAAAAGTGATGAAAAACAACAATTGCATTGCAGTTTAGTTGCCTTTGAACAACTCAGCCCACAAGAAAAGCAAAAAGATGAAAGCCTTATTCGCTTGATTCCATTTATGCTTTCTCAACCGATGGTGCAACGTTATTATCAATTAGTGCCGCTGGTCATGCCCACTGGCTCACCACCGCCGCCCGTATGAGCTAGCATGCCTAATGCAATGGATAAGCCCATATCACAAAAATAGGACACTTCACCCCCTGAGTACAAGGACGGTATTCAACACAAGGAAAGGAAAATCCCAATGAGTCAATTGTTTATCAGTCATTCTAGCCGTGATAACCCACTTTCTCTTGGTTTACGAGATTGGTTACGTGAACAAGGCTGGTCACTTTTCTTAGATTTAGATCCTGAACATGGTATCCAAATCGGCGAGCAATGGCGTAAAACACTACGTCATGCCATTCATGAATGTGAAGGCATGATCTTGTTACTGTCTGAACATTGGCTCAATTCCCAACATTGCCTCGCGGAGTATCAATTGGCAGAAGCGTGCAACAAGCCCCTTTTCCCTTTGCTTATTGCTCCCCTTGATCAACAACAGATTCCCCATGCCATTTTAGATAAATGGAATATTGGGCAGCTCACTTCAGGTTATCCACAACTCACCCGTACCGTCACCTTGCCCGATGGCGAGCAAGTGGAGATTGCCTTTAGTGAAACGGGGTTAAACCGCTTGAAACGTGGACTCACCCATGCAGGATTGCATCCTGATTCTTTTCATTGGCCTCCACTTTCTCAATATCGCTACCCACCTAGCCCTTATAAAGGCTTAAAACCCCTTGAGCAAGAAGACGCAGGGATTTTATTTGGTCGTGATGGGGCAATTAAATCCTTTATTGCGGAGTTACAACGCCTACGCCAAACCACTCGCATTCGCCTTATGGTCATTCAAGGTGCCTCTGGTGCGGGCAAATCCTCTTTCCTCCGTGCAGGCATTTTGCCCCGTTTGGCACGCTATCCACAGCAGTTTGCACTCTTGCCCGTTATTCGCCCACATGATGCCGTGTTAAGTGGCGAAAAAGGCTTAATTGATGCCTTAGTGCAAAGCAATGATCAACTTAAATTGGGCTATCACAAAACACAAATCCATCAGATGATTCATACCTTGTATGATGAAACCGCACAGGCACTTGATCCCCAAGCGTTGCGTGCTTGTGAAACCTTTTTATCTACCTTAATTCACGCCAGTGACCTGCCTTTTGTGTCGCAAAGCCTCCATCACAGCCCGTTGCGTCAGAAAACACAGAAAAATGCTCATCTTCAGCACAACACAGAAGATCGCAAGCTACCCACATTGGTAATTCCCCTTGATCAAGCAGAAGAACTCTTTATCGAGCAACAAACCCAAGCACAACCTTTTTTGCAGCTCATCGCAAGCCTTATCCGCAGTGAACAACTGGATATTTTGCTACTCTGTACCATTCGTACTGATGCCTATGCCGCATTACAAGCTGCCACACCGTTGGAAGGGCTTGATCAATACCCTTTTTCCTTACCTCGTATCGCCAAAGGGGCTTATCAACAAATTATTGAAGGCCCTGCCAAACTACTTGATAAAACCCATAAGCCATTATGGATAGATCCGCAATTAACCGACCGACTTCTCAAAGATTTAGAACAAGATGGCGGTAAAGATGCCCTCCCTTTACTGGCATTTACCTTAGAGCGTTTATATTTAGATTACGGTCATGATGGCAAAATCGAACTCAAGGAATATCTCACTTTTCAAGATGACACCACACAACAACATTCAGGCTTAGGGGGATTACAAGGTGCGGTGAATATTGCCATTGAAGAAGCCTTGCGTAATGCCCGCAAAGATCCCCGTATTCCACAAGATCAACAGGCTTGCATGGCATTATTACGCCGTGCCTTTATTCCAGCCTTGGCGAGTATTGACATTAAAACGCATCGTCCCCATCGCAAAGTGGCACATTATGAGACCATTCCTGAAGATGTACGCCCATTAATTGACTGTTTGGTGGAAAGTCGTTTGCTCACCAAAGACTATCACGCCCCTCGCTTAACCTCTCAAGACGGGATCTTACCTAGCCAACAAGCAAAACAAGGGATTACCATTGAACTGGCTCATGAAAGCATTTTGCGACAATGGCATGTCTTATCCGATTGGCTCAAAGAAGATATGGCGGATTTATCCCTGTTAGAAATGTTACAAGTGGAAAGCAGTGCTTGGATGAAAGCCAAAGGGGATCCTGAATGGTTACGTTTACGGGGAGGCCGATTACAAGATGCTGAAAGACTGCAACAAGGCAAATTTAATGCCTATATTCAAGGGGAATTACAGCAATATCTGCAAGCTTGTCGTCAACAAGAACAAAAACAACATGCGGATGAACTCAAAAAAGCTCAAGCCTTAGCACAAGCCAAAGCCAATGCATTAGTACGCACCAAAATCGGACTGGCATTCTCTTTTGGTTTACTTTATTTATCCATTATGGTCGGCAGCTTCGCCTTTGATAAAAAACAAGAAGCGGAACAGCAAACGCAGAAATACCAAACGGAACTAAACAAATCCAATATTCTCTTGCAAGAAATTGGCTATACCATTCGACTGTTAAATGTGGAAGTGCGGGATGTTCTTGAACAATATGTGCCCACGAATAAACAAACTGATATCTACGCCCAAATTGAACAACTTAGACAACGGCTAGAACACTACGGCGATCTCCATCAAGATCTGCGTCAAATTGCCACCGCTTATGTCAATCAAGGTACATACCATGGCGATTTAGGGCATTTAGGCGATTTAGACAAAGCCCGTGAGTATTATGAACGTGCATTTCAAGAACTTGAACAGCTTGCCAAACAAGCCCCCGATAACCCGAAAGCACAACTTGATTTAAGTTTAGCCTATGAAAAACTCGGCAACATCGCCGAAATGCAACACAATGTCAAACTGGCACTTAAACATTATCAAGCGGCTTTTCATATTCGTAAACAATTGGTCAATGCCAGTCCTAATGATCCATTGACACAGCATTATCTCAGTCTCGCCTATAAAAAAATCGGTGATATTTATTACTTACGACAACGCACCCAATTTGCCCAAGAACACTACCAAGCTGCCTTAAATATTGATAAGGCACTCCTCAAGCAATTTCCCCAGCAAGATAAGTATCAGCGGGAATTGAGTATTTCTTATCATAACTTCGGTAAAATTTTACTGCGTGAACACCAATACACGAAAGCATTAGACTATTACCAACTGGCATTTAGTCTTAGCCAACAATGGGCAAAACAAGATCCGACAAATCAAAAAGCCCAGCAAAACCTGAGCGTTGCCTATGAGCGTTTGGGCGATGTTCATCAAGCACAAGGCTCACTGCCCGAAGCGGTAGATTATTATCAAAAAGCCATTGATTTAGATAAGCAACAAATCAAGCAAGATCCTCATAATCAACGCTTGCAATACAACCTTGGGGTTGCTTACGAAAAAATCGCCCGTGTGATCCACCAGCAACAACAACCCAATGAAGCCGAAGATTATTATCAAGCGGCATTTGATATTTTTCAGCAACTGGCACAAGCAAGCCCGAAAAATCGACAAACACAACGTAATTTAGCCATTTCCTATGGAAAATTGGGCAATGTCGCCTTTAGCCAAAAACAAATGAAACAAGCTAACTTATACTATCAACAGGCTTTTCAATTATTTGAAGAATTAGTGAAACAATCCCCGAAAAATAAATATCTACAACGCTTACTTAGCGTTGCACACAATAAATTAGGTAATGTTGCCTTAGCACAAAAAGCCTATGGAGAAGCATTACACCATTATCAAACGAGTTTTATGATTCGTTATAAATTGTATTTAACCCGTATGGACAACCAACAAGCAAAACGTGATCTCGCCTCTTCTTATGAACATTTGGGCGATATTGCTAAACAACAACATAACTACACCTTAGCAGATTATCACTATCAACAGGCACTTCAATTGTCTGATCATTTACTGACACAACAACCAGAAAATGTCCTTTTGGTTGAAAATATCGCCTACTTACACCAAAAGTTGGCACAAGTGGCTCAACAGTTAAAAAATCAAAGAAGCCAACAATATCACCAACAGGCTTATCAAAATCACTATACACAATTTAAATTGAAAAAAGCACAAGCACAGCAAAGTACTTATCGTGAGACAAACAAACAACCTGAGCTAAAGAAAAACAGCAAAGCACCTAAATAGCATGTAAGCAAAAAGCGTTTAACAAAGCAGAGAAATGTTCTAAAAAAATACCGCACTTTCTCACCACTGAAAAAGTGCGGTCTGTTTTTCGAAAGTTTTACGATTGACGTTCACATCATTCAGCAATAAAAAAAGTAGAAGGTTTCCCTTCTACTTTTTCGTTTAACTGGCTTCATGAGAAGCTAGGTGAATATTACCATTGGTAACCAACACCCACACCACCAGAGTAATGCCCTGCACTGTTCGCAGTACCAGTAAGTTTTAAGATCACTTTACCGTTGTCGCTTGCACGAGAGTAACCTACCGCAATAGCAGATGCACCGCTATAACCCCCTGCTGAAGCTGCCACCATGGATTTACCTGGGATGTAAACTTGTGGAAGTGAAGCCGCTGCTGCAGCGTTTGCACCAATACCACGTACACGTTTATCAAGTTTATTCACACGGTTATTTACGGCATCAATGTTGTTATAGATATCACCAGCAACATTTTTCAAGTCACCGACATTCACAGCGTTATTAAGTGTATCGCCCGTTGCTTGACGTAAATTCACTTTTTTGCCGTTTCTATCCACTAAACCACTTGCAACATTGGTAATTTGTTTACCACCCGCATTGATACCTGTATCTGCTGACACAACCACATCACCTGCTCTGAATGTTTTCGCAGTAACCGAGTTCACATTCACATCTGGATTCAATTTTACTTTCACGCCTTTCGCCGTGGTTTCAGTCGTTAAATTGTTATCTCCTTCGATGGTCACTGTTTCGCCTAACTTGTAGTTTTTCGCTTTGCCTGAACCATCTGCAATGCTGAAGCCTTTATCTACTTGAGCTTTGGCATCAACACCTTTGGCGATGTCATCTTTAGTGGCTTGTGCAAGATCCACTTTGTAGTCAGTCACGTTATTTGCATCTTTCACAGCTTTAATAACAGTCACTTTGTCAGAACCTGCAGACACGCTTGAGGTTTCCGCATTAACTGTGTAGATGGTTTGACCTTTATCACCTGTTTCTGCTGTAACGCTAGCAATATTGGTGCCAGCTTTCACTTCTGTTTTCGCTTTCGCCACTTCTGTGAATAATTGACCACCATTTACCGCATCTAAACTGCCTGCTGCAATGTCGCCATCTGCAACATTCGTGACTTTCTTATTGCCTGCGTGGATACCTGTATCTTTATGGATGGCGATATCACCCACTTTCACATTATTGAAAGCTACGTCTTTTTTGGTAGCAACGGTGTAAACTGTTTGACCGTTAGCCCCTGTTGCAGAGGTCACTTCCATATTTTCACCTGCTACGACATCAGTTTTCGCTTTTGCCACTTCCGCAAATAACTGGCTACCATTTACCGCATCCGTACTGGTTGCACTAATGTCGCCGTTAGCCACTTTGGTAATTTTGTGGTTACCTGCGTTGATGCCTGCTTCTGTAATGTTAACATCACCAACTTTTAAGCCATCTGTGGTTAAGGCAATCTTATCGTTTACCGTTAAACCGTTGTCGGCTAACTTCACGGTATCGCCCACTTTCACTCCGTCGTTATTCACAACAGTTTTGCCCGTGGTTAAGCTGCCATCTGCACCTAAGTTAACATCTTTAGCAAGTTCAACTTTCACTTTACCATCAACCACTTTGGTTGAGATATTGGTTCCATCACCGACAACATCAACTGCTTCACCTAATGCTTTATTTACGATGGTGCCATCTTCCGCTTTAATACCAAAGCCTTTAGTCACGATGTCGTTTTTCACTTTATCTAACTGAGTGACATTCACCGCATCTTTACCGTCTTTACCCTCAGCCACATTAGCAATTCTGCCATCATCTGTGAAGGTGACGCCATCAGCACCATCTTTACCTTTAATCACTAAAGAAGGTTTTCCATCAGCACCGTTTTTACCCGCAATTGACATGCCTGCTTCACCATTAGCACCTTTGAACTCAATGCTTGCATCTTTGCCATCTTTACCGTTCAAGGCTAAACCTGAGAAGGTTGGACGTTCTTTCATGACGATTTCCAAACCATCAGCCCCGTTGCTACGAACACCTAAATTAGCAGAAGAAACGTTTGTTGAGTCTGTCGCTAAATCAGCTTTATCGGTAATACCACCAATAATTCTTAATTTTGAGTTTAACTTACGGTTAATTGAGGTACCATCGTTACCTTCAAACACTAAACCATCGTTAAGTGTTGCCACTTCTTCTTTGGTGTTATCTGGTTTGGTGTAAACGATACGTGTTTTGTTCTCACCGTTTTGTCTATCGTTCGCGTCTAAACCTTTTTGACCTTCAGCGATAGAAAGCTCTGCAGAGGTATTTTTACCATCTTTACCTGCTGCACCTGTTAAGCCAATCGCACCTACACCGTCTTTCGCTTTGATAGCAACGGCATCTTTGCCATCTTTACCGACTAAAGCAATGCCATTTGCACCGTCTTTACCATTGCGACCATCTTTACCGACGATTACAGCACCTTCAGCAGCTTGACCGTCTTGACCTTTTGGTCCAACAATCACCGCATTTTTAACGCTTAAGTTATCATTCAATTTGAAATCAACTTTGTGCTTACCATTTTCTTCAGTTTTCGCAATCACAATATTGCTATCGCTATTGCTTAAATCAACTGTATTAGTTGGTTTCACATTTGTTGGGTTAGCGTCATTGACTGATAAGTTCCAACCTGCATTTGCCGCTTCTTTCACAGCATGTAATTGTGAACCGTTTACCGCATCAGTGCTATTCGCTGAAACTTCACCCGCTGCAAGATGAGTGATTTTATTACCACCATTGTTTAAGCCTGTATCTGTCAAGCTGACGGTTTTCGCAGGATCATTATTGGTAAAGGTAATACCATCTTTGTTAATAACGGCTTTATCACCTTCTGCACCTAAGGTTACATCATTAAGATCTTTTAATGATTTCGCCATTTTAAGCACTAACTCACCGTTTTCGTTATCCACACGAAGGTTTTGAGCGGTAACTTCAGCATTCTGATCTAACTTACCTTTAATCGCTAAGGTTTCATTGAGTTTCTTAACAATTGTTTCACCGTTATTGCCTTGGAATTTTAAGCCATCGTTAAGTGTTGCCACTTCTTCTGGTTCACCCACTTTCGCACCATTAGCACCAACTGGTTGATAGGTAATACGTTGTTTTTTCGCACCTTCCGCACCATTTACATCAGGTTTGCCGTTGGCAACGGTGATATTGGCTGAGGCACCATCTTTACCGTTAAGACCGATGGAACCGTCTTTACCATTTAAGCTAATACCATCTTTGCCGTTTTCGCCCTTAACTTTGATAGTCCCTGCTTCATTGTTATTCCCGATGGTGACATCTTTATTTAAGCTCACTTCTAATGCTTTGCCACCATTTGCGGTATCAACTACTTTCGTAACAACACTGCCATCACCTTTGATTTGTGCAGTTTCACCAAGGGCTTGTTTAAATTCCTGACCATTTTGATCTTTTAGACCAAAGCCACCTTTAGCTGCACCAGCAATATTATCAACTGCTGTTTTTAAGTCACCGATGTTAGCTGCATTGGTTAATTCAGTTGCTCCATCAGCAAGTTCAGATAAGTTTTTACCGTCTAAACCACTTGCCACATTAACAACTTTATTACCACCGTTGTTTAAACCTTTATCTGTCAAGCTTACTGGTTCAGCAGCTGCATGACCGTTATTTGCTTTTGGAGTGATAGTAATACCATTTGTTCCCACTTTTGTTGTTGCAGTTGGTGTTGCACCATTTTGACCTTGGTTGAATGTCACACTGCTTAAGTCAGTGACATCTTTCGCTAAACCAACTGTCACTGAGCCATTTTCAAGGTGGGTCATGATATTTTTACCCGCATCAAACTTAGCCCAGTCTGCGTTATCTTGATGACCTTTAATGCTCACTTTGCTATTTAATTTAGCATTGTGCTCACCTGAATTCGCCGCAAAGGTTAAGCCATCGTTCATGGTTGCAACAAACTCTGGTGTATTGCTACCTTCTGGGGTATAGCTAATACGCGGAGTGTCATTTTGATTCTCTGCACCACCGAGTTTTGATGGACCATTGGCTACGGTAATATCAGCTTTCGCACCATCTTTACCATTTAAGCCGATAGAACCATCTTTACCGTTTAATACGATCGCATCTTTGTTTGCATCGCCTTTCACGGTGATAGTACCAGGTTGAGTCGTATCACCCACGCTAACATGGTTAGTTAAACCAACTTTAAGCGATTTTTCACCATTTGTATCAATAACAGTGGTTGTAATACTTCCATCGCCTTTAATTGCGATAGATTTACCTAAGTTTTGTTTAACTTCGACACCTTTGTCATCTTTTAAGCCAAAGCCACCTAAGTTTCCAGCTGAAGTGACTTCAGTGATCGCTGCTTTAAGATCTTTGATATTTGCACCATTTGTTAATTCTGGGGCATTATCACCTAATTGAGAAAGTGTTTTACCATCTAAGCCACTCGCTACATTCGTAACTTTGTTACCGCCGTTGTTTAAGCCGTCTTGAGTTAAGCTAACAGTTTTGCCACCTTCAGTAATGGTTAAACCATCTTTGTTGATTACTGACTTATCGTCGCTATTCTCAACACCAAAGGTTGCATCCTTTAACTCTTTTAATGACTTCGCCATTTTAAGCACTAAACCGTCACCTTCAGCATCAACACGTAAGTTTTTATCGGTCACTTCTGCAGTTTCTGCCACGTTACCTTTGATGCTTAAGGTTTGGTTAAGTTGTTTAACAACTTCGGTACCTTTATCACCTTTAAATTTCAAGCCATCTTTTAAGGTCGCCACTTCTTCAGCTTCACCTTGATTTTGACCATCTGCAGCCACTGGTTGATAAGTAATACGTGTTTTCTTCTCACTTGGCTGACCATTTACATCAGGTTGACCTTGTTTGACTTTAATATTAGCAGATGCATCTTTACCATTTTGTCCTTTGCTCGCCAAACTGATAGAACCATCTTTACCATTTAAGGCAACAGCAGAACCGTCTTTACCTTGTGCAGTTACAGCACCATCGATACCATCTTGACCGTTTTTGTTTGGTTTACCTGCAGTTAACGTATTTACATTAAGATCTGATTTTGTTGAAACTTTGATTTTCTTATCTGTATTTGTAATTTCGATATTATCGCCATTTACAAACTCAACAGTTTCGTTGTTACCAACTTTTTTCGTTTCACCATTGTTAACTTTCAAGTTCCAGCTACTGTTTCCAACTGATGCGTTAATCGCATTTTTCAGATCTTGAACGTTAACTGCATTTTTTAATGTGTCTCCTTCAGCCGCACTTAACTCAACCACTTGACCATTTTTCATTAAACCGCTCGCAACATGGGTAATTTGGTTATTACCGTTGTTCAAACCTTTATCCGTTAAGGTCACAGCTTGAGCGTTATTGCCAGCTGCTGGTGTAATGGTTAAGCCATTGCCTTCCACTTTGGTCGTCACTGCGACATTCTGAGCATTTGCAGGTTTTGTAAAGGTAGCACTATTTAAAGCAGTTAAATCTTTCGCTAACGCAATATTGACTGTTGAACCGTTGATCTGAGTCATTAAGTTTGTACCTTGATCAAACTTATTCCAATCTTGATTACTGTTAGCACCTTTAATGTCTACTTTGCTGTTTAATTTCGCTTTATGTACCGCACCTGCATTGGCACCAAATTGCAAGCCATCGTTTGTGGTCGCCACATATTCTGTTTTGCCCTTATTTGTATAGCTCATGCGTGGTGTTTGATTTTCACCTGTATTGCCATCAAGGGTAGACGGACCATTACCCACTTTAATTGTGGCGTTAATGCCATTTTCACCTTTTAAGCCAATTGAGCCATCTTTGCCATTGAGTGTAATCGCATTCGCACCATCTTGACCTTTCAGTGTTAATTGACCTGGCTCGTTATTTTTACCAATTGAAACCGTGCTATTTAAACCGATCTCAAGTGCTTTTTTACCGTTAACCGTATCAACAACTTTTGCACGAACTCCGTCTTTACCCTGTACTTTAATTGCTGTACCGAGGTTTTGTTTCACTTCTTGACCATCTGCATCAACAAGACCAAAACCACCTTTCGCACCGGCATTTGTCACATGATCAATGGCTGTTTTTAAATCACCGATATTCGCTGCATTGGTGTATTCTTTATCGTTAACAGTGATGGTAGATAAATCTTTGTTTTTACCTAAACCACTTGCGACATTCACAATTTGGCTACCACCGTTATTTAAGCCATTCTCTGATAAAGTCACTTGTTTGTTAGCAATCGCGTGGTGGATCACAATGCCATCTTTATTCAATGTGGTTCTATCGTTACCCGCACCAAATTCTGCACTGGTTAAATTGGCAAGTTCTTTGGCTAATTTAATTTCTAATTTGCCATTATTGGATTTCACACCAATATTACGATCACTTAATTTAGTGTGATCTGCACCACCAACAAGTTCTAACTGCTCATTTAATTTTTTGCTAATGACAGCGTTGTCATCACCTTTAAATTTCAAGCCATCATTTAAGGTTGCTACATACTCAACTTGGTTATTTTCTGAAGTATGTGTTAAGCGTGTTTTTTGGTTTCCACCTTCAACGCCTGCTGGGCCTTTCGCCACTTTCACAGTAGTTTGTGGTTTAGCACCGTTTTGAGCAACACCTGTTAATGAAATAGAGCCATCTGCACCATTTAATGCAACCGCAGCACCACCTTTACCATTTACAGTTAATGCACCATCAACGCCATCAGCACCGTTGCTGACTTTTCCTAAGGTCACAGATGGATTTAAAGTGAATGACACATTGTTGTCATTGGCGTTTTTGACGACTTTAATATTGTTATCTGCACCATCATTTAAGCTCACTGGGCTATCAGCAAGGACAGTACTTGAATTTTGATTATTTACTTTTAATGTCCAGCCGTTACCTGCTTTGGCTTTGATTTCATTGAGCTGTGCAACAGTTACCGCATCACTATCATGAACACCACGTGCAACATTGGTGATTTTCTTACCACCATTGTTTAAGCCATCTTGGGTTAAACTAACTTGCTGGTTACCATTAGAAATCGTGATTCCATCTTTATTAATAACGGTTTTATCCCCATTGGTGCCAAAAGTTGCATCTGTAAAGGTTGGGGTTAAAGAAGTAGCAACCAAAATCGCATTATCAGATGTTTTGCTAAGTTCAATATTCTGACCTGCTTTGAAATTCACTTTTCTATCTGTTGGGGTTACGTCTTTAACTTTTGTACCATTAACATCTAATTCCCAACCAGCAGTAACTTCTCGAGTATTTTTATTTACTTTAGCAGTTAAATTAGTAATGTTATTTTTATTCGCTTGTACTTGAGAATTATTAGTCACCGCTGTATCAAAGTTAGCTTTATTAACACCTACAGTAATCGCTTGTAATGCAGTATCTGCACCAACTTCAATAATGCTTGTTGCATCGTTTGGTTTAGAAATAACTTTAACAGCACCACCATTTTTTACTTTGAACGATGTTGCAGTCTGATTTCCACCCGTTACTGTAATAGATTGTGTTGTTACGCCATCAATAGCTTCTTTTGCTTTTTGACCCAAGCCAACAGTTAATTTATTACCTGTAATCGCTGTGGTGACATAATCTGCTGTGCCAGCAATATCAAAGTGTTTATTGTTTTTATTTACAGTGATTTTATTGCCATTTGCACCGTTACCTGAACCTACCGTAAAGTCTTGTACGGCAGAATCTGCTTTCTCTAAAGATTTTTTTGCTTTTTCCGCTAATTTGAAGGTGACACTACCATTTTGAGCTTCTGTGGTAATTTCATCTGCTGTGCCTTTAAAATGCACAGGGGTAGATAATGAAGTAGATACCACCTGATTATTATCACCTTTATATTTAAACTCGCCCGCTGGTACAGCTTGACCTTGTACACGGACTTTTAAATCGTAAACCTTCGCACCATTAACAGTTGTTGTATTAATCGTGACAGAATTATCTGTTGATTTAACCACTGTTCGACCATCATCAACATATTTTTTCGTTGTTGCATCGCTATCGTGAGTTGGTGTACCGATATTAGTCACACGGTTGCCACCCATATTGATGTTTCCACCTTGTTTCACAGTGAAGTGATTAACCGTGGTATTGCCACTGGCTCTCAAATCTTTCACGTTAGCTGTGCCTGTCACATTTAAATGGGCTGCGTTTACATGGTTAAAACTGACATTCTCTTGGGTAGCGACAGTGATGGTAGAACCCGCTTGATGAACCTTGATATTTTTACCCGCTTTAACCGTAACTGTATTGCCTAATTTCACATTTTGGTTTGATGTGCCAGTCGCTTCACCACCATTTTCTTTACCTGTGGTTAACGTCCAGCCTTTACCAACTTCTGCGGCAACAGCATATAATTGGCTACCATTAATCGCATCGGTAGACGTGTTTGAAATACGACCCGCACCAACATTAGTGATAGTACGCACTTTACCATTGCCACCCACACTGACGGTGCCAATAGGATCCGCACCCGCAAAGTGGTGAGTGTGACCATTTACAGTATAGTTTGCAGTTTTATGTACTTGATCAGTAATTGAATTGGTACCTAATGCCACGCTGTCTTTATGTGTTGCTTTGGCAGACACACCAATAGCAGTGGTGTTTTCATTGTTCGCAATTGAGTTAGAACCAATAGAAATGGCTTTTACATAGCTTGCATTCGCATTGTAACCAAAGGCAATTGAATCATCTTTTAAGGCTTTTGCTTGTACCCCAACGGCAATGGCATCCACACCTGTTGCACTAGAATTTGAACCAAATGCCATGGCACTGCTTGCATTGGCTAATGCATTTTCACCAAAGGCAGCTGATTGATTAGCTCTTGCTTTAGCTTTAACACCTAATGCAATGGCACCTTGTGCACTTTTTGTTTTGTTTGCTTCAGTGATAGATTCGTTTAAATAAGTATCATGTCTAACAACAAATTCACCAGTTTCTGCACCAGAACCAATGGCGAAAGAGTTATGACCATTTGTTTTTGCCCCAGTACCCATAGCAATTGAGTTATCACCATTGGTTTGTGTGCGGTTTAAACCATCATATTTTGTTTTTTTAGTTGGAATACCACCGCCCGCATCGGCTGGTAAGGTTTGTGGTGAAACGCTACCAATGGCAATAGATTGATTACCAAACGTGGTTGCTGATGCCCCTAACGCTAAGCTTGCTGTTCCATTTGCCCAAGCAACAGAACCAATCGCCGCAGAATAATCACCAATAGCCGCAGATTGACGCATCACAGAAAGAGAGTTAAAGCCATCTGCACGTGCAGAGGTCCCTAACGCCACGCCACCGACATCTGTTGCGTGTGAAAAGCTCCCTAACGCAATGGCTAAACCACCTGTTGCTCTACTGTAATCACCAATAGCGATCCCGTTTGAATTACTTGGATTTTTGCTGCCATAGCGATCTGGATTTGGTTTAATGGCATTACTGTGCTTACCAATGGCAATACCAAATGCTGTGCGATCATCATATACTTCTTGATTTTTATAAGAATAAGGACCTGGCTGATTTCTGTCCGTATATGATTTATTACCTGGATTGAAATAATCAAATGGGTGTGTACCTGCTTCTCCACGAGAAGGTGTCGCATTGGCAGTACCTTGTCTTACCAAACCGTTTTCAGCATTATCAATCGCCACATAAGCATTGGCTGATAAAGATGCCCCAAGCACTAAGCTAAGTGCCGTTAATTTAAAGATCGGGGTAAACTTTGAGGTTGAAAGATTGATGTTGTGTGAATTTGAGTTAGAGGAAGATTTTGCATATCCTTTTGCAAGTTCAGAAACAACGACGAAGGTATTTAGAGTATGACTCCAAATGACTTTATAGATTTGATTCATAATAAGATTCCTTAAGCTAAATAGCCGAAATGTTATATGCAAAAAAACAACATCAATATAACAAGCAGCCTGCTATGACGCCCTTCATGGCGAGATAAAATATTTCAATAGAAAAAATTGACTAATCACGTTCGGGTTGTATAACCCTTGAAACGGCTCGAAATTTATTATTAAACCGTGTTTTCATCAATGCCATTTACAATTTTTTACAGTGCTTACTTAAACATCAAAATGTAAATTTTTCGCTATTTTTTCATTTTCATTTAGCTATTTATTTTGATAAAAATCGAAATCTAAAATGAACAAAAATGCTTCATTTTTTATACCTTATTTTACTTTAAAGGAAAACGGAAAATATCACCTCATCTATTTCATGACTAACACTCCAGTATGGAAAAACAAAAAATATCTTAATAATCAAAAATATAAATAAAAATAAAAAAGAACAAAAAAGAGAAAGACAATAAAACAACCACATTGATTATCACTTAAACAAAATAATTTTGTGAGATTTAAAGAAATGTAAAGTTTTATATTTTTTAATGTCTATTTTTAATAAAAAACGCATAAAAACAGCATATAAAATAATATCAATCACATCAAACACCACACCCAAAAACATCGCTTATTTATCAATAATAAAAACCACATTTATAGTGAGACTTATTTAAAATGTATGACTTAAAATAAGCAAAGTCTTTGCAAAATCGAATTTGCGATATGTATGATGGAAAATTCAAAAATAACGAGGGGAATTTTTTATGAAGTTCAAAAAATAAAAAAATAGGTGTGATAGTGCAACAGTTTTTTTTAATTTGATAAATTTGACAAAAAAGAGGGGTGAAACCAAGCCAGAAAAGGCTTCAGCGAGATAATCCTCTCGGCAGAAAACAGAAAAATTGACAGACTTTTTCATTCCGTTTTGTACATAAAAACATCAATGACTTTGTGAAATGCTTCACATTTTTTTCATTTAATCCCCTTTTCTTTTCGCTTTTTTATCCATTTCCCTTTATACTCCTTTTCACTTGTCGGAGTGCTTTCGAGCTGAGACCATATTGGGATCCGTCGAACCTGTTGGGTTAATACCTGCGTAGGGAACAAGTAAAATTCATCAAAATGAGACCGCACTTTTGCGTGTTGCCTGCATTTTGCAAGCCCGCCGTTGTGATACGATGATTTCCCCTCCCTCACTTCAACAAGCAATTTACTTTCTCACTACATAAAAGGTATATTTGCTTATGTCAAAAGTTACAACTCGCCGTGAAAAACGTGAAGCGGCACAAGCCTTTATTCATAATTTAAAAGGACATCAACATCCCAATTCTTCTCGCATTTATCTGCAAGGTTCTCGGGCGGATATTCAAGTGCCGATGCGAGAAATTCACTTAAGCCCAACCCTTGTGGGTGGCGACAAAAAAAATCCGCAATATGAACCTAACGAATCCATTCCGATTTACGATACCGCTGGCGTCTATGGTGATGAGCAAAAAGAGATTGATGTCACCAAAGGCATTCCTGCTTGTCGTGAAAATTGGATTATTGAACGTGATGATACGGAACAATTGTCGGCGTTGAGTTCCGATTATGCGAATTTACGCCAAAATGACCGTACTTTGGACGAGCTGCGTTTTCAACTTAAACATCAAGTGCGACGTGCCAAAGCAGGCAAGCGTGTAACACAAATGCATTATGCCAAACAAGGCATTATCACCCCTGAAATGGAATTTATCGCTCTGCGTGAAAATATGGGGCGTGAGCGAGTGAAAAGTGCGGTGCTTTTGCAACAACATTTAGGGCAAGCGTTTGGTGCAAATATTCCTGATAAAATCACCCCTGAATTTGTGCGACAAGAAGTGGCGGCAGGGCGTGCGATTATTCCTTGTAATATCAATCACCCTGAATTAGAACCGATGATCATCGGGCGTAATTTCTTAGTGAAAGTCAATGCAAATATTGGCAACTCTGCGGTAACTTCTTCCATTGAAGAAGAAGTGGAAAAATTGGTGTGGGCAACCCGTTGGGGGGCGGATACAGTGATGGATCTGTCCACGGGGCGAAATATCCACGAAACACGGGAATGGATCATTCGCAACAGCCCTGTGCCCATTGGGACGGTGCCACTTTATCAAGCCTTAGAAAAGGTCAATGGCGTGGCGGAAAATCTCAACTGGGACATTTTCAAAGACACCATTATTGAACAAGCGGAGCAAGGGGTGGATTATTTTACCATTCACGCGGGCACCTTGTTGCGTTATGTGCCGATGACCGCCAAACGCTTAACGGGCATTGTTTCCCGTGGCGGTTCCATTATGGCGAAATGGTGCTTGTCGCATCATCAGGAAAATTTCTTGTATGAACATTTCCGTGAAATCTGTGAAATTTGTGCTAGCTATGATGTGTCGCTGTCTTTAGGCGATGGCTTACGCCCAGGTTCTATTCAAGATGCTAATGATGAAGCACAATTTTCCGAGCTTTACACCTTAGGCGAACTCACCAAAATTGCGTGGGAATATGATGTGCAAGTGATGATCGAAGGACCGGGGCATATTCCGATGCATATGATCCAACGCAATATGACCGAAGAACTTGAACATTGCCACGAAGCCCCTTTCTATACCTTAGGGCCACTGACTACTGATATTGCCCCAGGCTATGACCATTTCACCTCAGGCATTGGGGCGGCGATGATCGGCTGGTTTGGCTGTGCCATGCTGTGTTATGTGACGCCGAAAGAGCATTTAGGCTTGCCTGACAAAGAGGACGTTAAACAAGGGCTAATTACCTACAAAATCGCTGCCCACGCTGCAGATTTAGCCAAAGGACACCCAGCGGCACAAATTCGTGATAATGCCATGTCAAAAGCCCGTTTTGAATTCCGTTGGGAAGATCAGTTTAACCTCTCTCTCGATCCTGAAACCGCACGTGCCTACCACGATGAAACCTTGCCACAAGAATCAGGCAAAGTCGCCCATTTCTGTTCAATGTGTGGACCAAAATTCTGCTCAATGAAAATCACCCAAGAAGTGCGTGATTATGCGAAAAGCTTGGAAAGCATTGAAGTGGTGAATGTGGCAGAAGAGGCTCAACACCAAGCCGAAACGCAAGCGGCTGGATTGCGTGAAATGGCAGAAAAATTCCGTGAAAAGGGCGGTGAAATTTATCATCAAACGCAGCATTTGCAATAAAGTCAGCGTAAAGAATAGGGGAAAATGCCCCTATTCTTGTCTCGCTTTGCCCAAAAGTGCGGTGCATTTTCACACCATTTTACTTAAGGCAAGCAAATGCATTCCCCCATTTTAACAAGGACACAAAACATGGTGTTATCAGACCAAGAATTTCTTCGTTATAGCAGGCAATTATTGTTAGAGGAATGCGGTATCGAAGGTCAAACCCGTCTCAAACAAAGTTGCGTTTTAATCGTGGGCTTGGGCGGATTAGGTTCACCCGTGGCACAATATTTAACCGCCTCAGGGGTGGGCAAACTCTATCTTGCTGATTTCGATGAGGTGGATATCAGCAATTTGCCTCGTCAATTTTTATACCAAACAAATCACATTAAACAGGCAAAAACACAGGTAGCGAAAGCCCGTTTATCTGCGGTGAATCCCCATGTTGAACTGGTTACGATCCATCGGCAGTTAGATTTAGCACAACTCCATCATTGGGTCAGTAAGGTAGATGTGGTGTTGGATTGTTCGGATAATATGTCAACACGTCATCAAGTTAATCAAGCCTGTGTGAAGCAAAACAAGCCCCTGATCTCAGGCGCTGCTGTCGGGTTTTCAGGACAATTATTTAGCTTGGTGAATTATGCCCAACATGGTTGTTATGCTTGTTTATACCCTGATCAGGAACTGCCACATTTAACCTGCAAAACAGCAGGGATTCTCGCCCCGATTGTCGGCACAATAGGCTGTTTACAAGCCCTTGAAGCTCTCAAATATCTGTTAGGCTTACCCCTTTCCAGTGCAGGAAAATTAACCCTATTTGATGGCAAACAGCTCACATGGCAAACCTTATATTTACGCCCGCAACCTCACTGCCCTATTTGTCAATCGCCCACAAAATAAGGATACCCAATGCATATTTATTTCAATGATGAATTACAAGAACTGGACGAAACGCTTTCAGTACAACAACTTATTCAACGGCAACAACTCAACCCACAAGGATTAGCTGTTGCCATTAATCAACAAATTTTACCCCGTACAGAATGGGAACATTACCGCTTACAAGCGGGCGATCGCTTAACCGTCTTCCGTGCCATTGCAGGCGGTTGATCCACTTAATTCATAAGGATATTACGATGACAACGCTTTCTACTCCGCTTTCTACGTCGCCTTCTACACCGTTGTGCGATCCATTAACCATTGCCGATACTACTTTTCAGTCTCGCTTATTTACAGGCACTGGCAAATTTGCCAATGCCACACTCATGCAACAAAGCATTGCTGAATCAGGCTCGCAACTCGCCACCATGGCGATGAAACGCATTAATTTAGCACAAAAAAATGATGATATTCTCAGCCCATTATTAGACATTGGCGTAAAATTACTGCCGAATACCTCAGGTGCCAAAACGGCAGAAGAAGCGGTTTTTGCGGCAAATCTTGCCCGTGAAGCCCTACAAACCAATTGGGTGAAACTCGAAATTCACCCTGATGTTCGCTATTTATTACCCGATCCCATTGAAACCTTAAAAGCCGCTGAAATATTGGTGAAACAAGGTTTTGTGGTGCTACCTTATTGCAGTGCCGATCCCGTGCTTTGTAAGCATTTAGAAGAAGCAGGCTGTGCAGCCGTCATGCCTTTAGGCTCCCCCATTGGTTCAAATAAAGGCTTAAAAACCCGTGATTTTTTACAAATCATCATTGAGCAAAGCCGTGTGCCCGTGGTGGTCGATGCGGGCATTGGTGCACCGAGCCATGCCACCGAAGCCATGGAATTAGGTGCAGATGCGGTGCTAGTCAATACCGCCATGGCTGTTGCACAACATCCTGTCCAAGTGGCAAAAGCCTTCAAGCTCGCCGTTGAAGCAGGTCGTTTAGGTTATTTATCTGGCTTAGGTAAAATCAGTCAAACCGCACAAGCCACCAGTCCACTCACCCAATTTTTAGATCTGTGAGCACCTTATGCGTCAATTTTCTCGTTTTACCGATTACTGGGCAACCTTGGATTGGAGTGATATCTCCTTACAACTGAATAGCCAAACCGCAACCGATGTGGAAAACGCACTGGCATCCCCGAAAGTGAGTTTACGCCAATTCATGGCTTTACTTTCCCCTGCGGCAACCCCTTATTTAGAACAAATGGCACAACAAGCCCAACGTTTAACACGTCAACGTTTCGGCAATATTGTGTCCTTTTATTTACCCTTGTATTTATCCAATCTCTGTGCCAACGATTGCAGCTACTGTGGTTTTTCCATGAGCAATAAAATGAAGCGAAAAACCCTTAATCTTGATGAAATTTTGGCAGAATGTGAAGCAATTAAGCGATTAGGCTATGAACATGTTTTGCTAGTGACGGGTGAACATCAACAAAAAGTCGGCATGCGTTATTTTGAGCAAATGTTACCCCAAATTCGACCGCACTTTAGCTCACTCATGATGGAGGTTCAGCCCCTGTTAGAAGAAGAATACCATCGCCTTAAGCAGCTCGGTCTAGATGGTGTCTTAGTCTATCAAGAAACCTACCATCCTGTTCAATATGCCAAACATCATTTGCATGGCAAAAAACAAGATTTTTTATATCGCCTTGATACACAAGATCGCCTTGCCAGAGCAGGCATTGATAAAATTGGTTTGGGGGCGTTGCTCGGGCTATCTAATGATTGGCGTACAGATTTATATTTTGTTGCCACCCATTTGCAATATCTACAACAACAATATTGGAAAAGTCGCTACTCCATTTCCTTTCCTCGTTTACGCCCTTGTGTAGGCGGAGTCCAACCTGCTTCATTAATCAGCGATAAACAGCTCTTGCAAGCAATTTGTGCCTTTCGTTTATTTGCTCCCGAAGTGGAATTATCCCTTTCTACACGAGAAGCCCCTCATTTTCGTGATCATGTCATTCCGATTGCCATTAACACCATCAGTGCAGGCTCAAAAACCCAACCTGGTGGCTATGCCAATCAAAAGCCAGAATTAGACCAATTCTCGCCTTACGATGAACGTTCACCACAAGAGATCTGGCAAGTATTAATCCAGAAAGGGTTACAACCCGTTTGGAAAGATTGGGATAGCTACTTAGGAAGATAAACAGATTTAAGGAAAGAAAAGTGCGGTAGATTTTACAAAAGTTTCAGCCATGTTGAACACCGCTCATACTTTGGCGACAGGCAAATAAAATACCCATAAAAAAACCTAGACCACAGTAAGTGATCTAGGTTTTTTCAGATCCTAATGGAACAGGCTGTGATTATTTACCCACAACCTCTAGCCCACCCATATAAGGACGCAACACCGTTGGCACGGTAATTGAACCATCTGCATTTTGATAGTTTTCTAATACCGCAACCAATGTCCGCCCCACAGCAAGCCCTGAACCATTTAAGGTATGCACTAAGCGAGGTTTTTTATCCCCTTTGGCACGATAACGTGCTTGCATACGGCGAGCTTGGAAATCCCACATATTTGAACAAGATGAAATTTCACGATATGTATTTTGTGCAGGAAGCCAAACCTCTAAATCATAGGTTTTGCATGAACCAAAGCCCATATCTCCCGTACATAATAAAACTTTACGGTATGGCAGTTCCAATAATTGCAACACTTTCTCGGCTTGTCCTGTCAGCTCTTCTAACGCTGTCATTGAGGTTTCAGGAGCCACAATTTGTACTAATTCCACTTTATCAAATTGGTGCATACGGATTAAACCACGGGTATCACGCCCGTAAGATCCCGCCTCTGAACGGAAACACGGAGTATGTGCGGTCATTTTTAAAGGTAAATCCGCTTCCTCTAAAATTTCATCACGCACTAAATTGGTAACCGGCACTTCTGCGGTTGGAATTAACGCATAAGGTTGCTCACCTTCGAGTGCTTTAGTATGGAATAAATCTTCACCAAATTTTGGCAACTGGCCAGTACCATAAAGTGTCGTATGATTGACTAAATAAGGCACATAGGCTTCGGTATAGCCATGTTGTTCAGTATGCAAATCCAGCATAAACTGAGCTAACGCACGGTGTAATTTTGCGATTTGCCCTTTCATCACCGCAAAACGAGAGCCACTTAATTTTGCCCCAGCACTAAAATCTAAACCTTGTAAATTTTCCCCAAGGGTAACATGATCTTTTACTTCAAAATCAAAGGTTTTTGGCGTGCCCCAACGCAATACCTCAAGGTTTTCCGAATCATCTTTACCCAGTGGCACTTCATCAGCAGGTAAATTAGGGATGGTGAGTGCAATTTGATTAATCTCAGCTAGCACATCATCAAGCTGTGCCTTCGTGGTGCTAAGCTCAATCCCCATGCCATCCACTTCGGCTAATAAAGCAGAAATATCTTCACCACGGGCTTTTGCCTGACCAATATTTTTCGAACGTGCATTACGCTCTGCTTGTAATGTTTCTGTTTTCACTTGTAATTGTTTACGTTGTTCTTCTAAGTCTGTTAACAACGCAACATCTAATTCAAAATGACGTTTAATCTTTAATTTCTCAGCCACTTCCGCAAGATTGCTACGCAATAGATTTGGATCAATCATTATTTACCTACTTGTTCTTAAAATTTAAACGGAATTCACCGCACTTTTGCATAAAAATAATCTGCTCATTTTAGATCGATTTCAGATAAAAAGCTATTTATCGCCTGAATTTAGCAAGTAAGAAGAAAATTTTTACGCTTGTTATTATTTCGCTAACACACTTCTTTTCATCATGAAAATATTAGATTCTTGATTTCGGTAATGCTAAAAAACCCGCAATACAAGACATAAAAAACCAAATAAAGCCTAATGTAATACTTAAAGTGGATAAGCTGATTGTTCGGATCAATGTCCCGACTTCTAAATCACCAAACGAATGATTTATCCAAAAAAAGATCGAATCAAATCCAGTTACTCCACCAATTATCATAAGAATAAAAGAAAATACCATTCCCCATTCTAAAACAGGTTTTTCTTGGATAATTGTCATCCACCGATTTTCAGGTAATAACCCTTCCCTAATCGCAAACAAATGCACAATAGTTCCAAAACAAAAACATAAAATTCCGACCACCAAAAAGCATTGCACAAATAACAACGTATTCATATCAAAACGTATAAACTCCGTCTCAACAGGCCCCATAAGTAATGCACAATACGCGATAAGACTAAATAAAGAAATAATAAAACTCGGATAAATAAACAGCCATTTAGGGCTAAATAACAACATAAAACGCAAATGTCGCCAACCATCACGCCATGGTTTTAAATGCGGTGGTCTTGATCGTCCATCTTTAGATAAAGTTGTCGGCACCTCAGCTATTTTCATCTTGAGTAAGTTCGCTTTAATCACCATTTCAGATGCAAACTCCATGCCTGAGGTACGCAAATCCATTTTTTCGAAAGCGGCTTTTGAAAAGCCTCTTAAACCACAGTGAAAATCTTTCGCTGGGCATTTAAATAATAAACGCCCGATGGCAGAAAGCACAGGATTGCCAATATATTTATTCTTCCAAGGCATTGCACCTTCTTCAATCCCTCCTAAAAAACGATTTCCCATCACTAAATCGTAACCTTGCTGAAGTTTATCCATAAAAGCATCTAATTCACTAAAGTCATAAGAATCATCAGCATCCCCCATGATAATATATTGTCCTTTCGCCGCTTTCGCCCCATAAATCAATGCTGCACCATACCCTTTCTCAGGAGCATTCACCACTCTTGCTCCAAGCTGTGTAGCTAATACTTGAGAACCGTCTGTGCTCCCGTTATCCGAAATTAAAATTTCTGCCGTAACACCAGACTTAACTATCCAAGATTTAGCTTTATTGATGCATTTTTCTAATGTTTCCACTTCATTCAAACATGGCATTAAAATGGTTAATTTCATTTTTCCTCGCCTACATATCGATATAATTTAATAAAGCCATCTGAATCCACATATTCTAAATACGCTGGCACCTTTTTATTCTTGAAAATTCGCTCCAGTAGCGTGTTTTCTAATTCAGCACGGGAAATATGCTGATAAAAATTCTTATCTAATAACACATAATCAATACGGTATTTATCTAAAATAGCTTTGGCTTCTCCCTCATCTTCTGCTAAGAAAAAGCGGAATAAATCTAAATTTCCTTGAATATTACGGTGATAAGGGGCGGAAATAATCGTATTATCGGTTCCCACAATAATCGGAGCACCTAAATCAATGGATGCCAAGGTATTTTTGCCCTGAATATGATGTTTATTTAAAAACTCAATAACCGAAAAATGACTCCCCTCTTTTTCTTCCAACTGTTCATTTGTTGAACTAAACAGCAAAATAAACAGAAAAAGCACAAACGAAGGGAAAGACAAAAATAACACCACGATTTTGACTAACACATGATGAAATTTCTCTCTTAGTTTTGCACAAACATAGGCTTGTAACGGAATACCGCACACCAACGCCACCGCAATCATTCTGATTTGCCAAAATGATGCCAAAAGAAAATTAATCAAAAACGCCACATACAAAATATGGTATCGCGTCTCCTTTCTGTCGAAAAAATAAGGTGACAATATCGCCATCAATACCGCAAAGAAATAGCCAATATGCCCAAGATCATTTTGCATGTTTGTGAAAATAGAACGGGCTTCTGACACATTATCTAACCACAACCGTTTCAATAGCTCGGGATAGTTCGCATAGCCCCCTTGCAACAGTTCAGGATACGCCACTACCACAGGCAATAACACCAAAACACCTAAGCTTAAATACACTGCAATTTTGGCAGACAAGCATACAGGGGAAATGCGACGCAAAGCATAACAAAACACCAAGGCAGAAAGAAAACATAACCAAAATGGAAAAGACAACGCATCATAATGGGCGACAAAAAATTCACTCACGGGGCGATTTAACACTAAACAAATCGGAATGAATAACACCGCATACAAACTCACTGATTGGCAAAAAGTGAGGTAACTGGCGTGCGAAAAATATCCCCATAAGGTCAACAAAAATAAAATGACAACAAAGGTATAAATATTTTCTAACCCAATCCACAAAGACAGCACCATGCATAACGCACTGAAAAAGGCATGGTGAAAACGCTGACGAACACTGACAAGTGGGGAAAAGAAAAGAAATAACGCAAGCAAAATAAATTGCAGATTATGGTGATCTAAAGCCCCGGGTAAAAAACGCATGCTCAACGGCGAAATTAACGGCATTAACATGGCAATTTTCGCCGTTTCCATCCCAAATAGACGATAACTCACCAAAGCTACCACCAGCAAAAAGATCCACAAATAAAGTAAAGGGACGATAGTATTGGTTAACGCAAAGGCAAGAGAGGGCTCAAAGAAGAAAGAAAAAAAGCCTGCAAATAACACCAAGGGGATGTCCACTAAGCGAGACCAGTGCATTATTAACTGATTATTCGGACTAAACTGTGGAATGGGCTGTAAATACCAGTTTCCATTTTTAAGCCACTCTCGGTATTGATGAAAACGCATAAAATCATCATTATCATTGAAGTGCAAATTCATTACGCCATTCCATTGGCTAAAAACTAAATAGATTGCACACAATACCCAAATAATAAAAGTTATTTTAACGAGTTTTCTTATTTCATTTTGTTCATCAAGATTATGATTGTTTAACATTGCTCTTCCTATCACTCAACATGGACATCACCATCACATTTCCTTTGTGAAAATATCCTTACTCACGCTGGGAAAATTTTGGGAATTCTAATCAAAATTCACGCTATTGTACACAAAAGAAGGGGCTATCCCTGTTCATGCCTGTCTCTCTTAACCTGTTTCATTCCCCGTTAAACCTGCTTAATAAATTACAGTCAATTTTTAAGGCGTAAAACCTTTTTAAAAATGACCGCACTTTTCATTTTTTTCCCCAGTGTTTTACGCTGTAAATTCATTGCGTTTTTAGCCGCTTAATCGTGTTTAGCTTAAAGTGTTCAACATATAAATCTAAAATGACAATTTTTAACAGAAGATAAAACTACAATACGCAAATTATTCTGCCAAGATAAAGCATTTTTCCCTATTGACTGCCACCTAAATTTCATTATATTTCTAAATTCTCACTTTATTTAACAAAGCTAACAAGAAAAGGTTGCTATTATGACAACATCATCTCAAAGTCGCGAAACGTTCTCAGGACGTAAAGCGTTTATTTTTGCCGCAATTGGTTCGGCAGTCGGGTTAGGGAATATTTGGCGTTTCCCGTATATTACTTATGAAAATGGGGGCGGTGCCTTTATTATCCCTTATTTAGTGGCGTTATTAACGGCGGGGATTCCGCTTCTCTTCTTGGATTATGCCATTGGGCATAAATACCGAGCCTCTCCTCCTCTTGCATTTCGTCATCTAAACAAAAATTTTGAAACCTTTGGTTGGTGGCAAGTGATGATCAATGTGATCATCGGTATCTATTATGCTGTGATCATTGGTTGGGCGGCGTCTTATACTTATTTTTCGTTCAATAGTGCTTGGGGCAGTGATCCTGCAAGTTTTTTCTTTAAAGAATATTTGCAAATGGCTGAAGGGGTTGCTATCAATTTTGATTTTGTTGCTAGCATCATGGGTCCATTAGTCGGCGTTTGGCTGGTTATTTTGACCATTCTAGCCTTAGGGGTACAAAAGGGGATCGGTAAATCTGCGACTTTCTTTATGCCACTTTTAACGATTATGTTTGTGATTTTAGTGATTACCGCCCTTTTCTTACCTGGTGCAGATAAAGGTTTGAATGCGTTATTTACCCCTGATTGGTCTAAATTATTGGAACCAACTGTTTGGGTGGCGGCTTATGGTCAAATTTTCTTCTCCTTGTCCATTTGCTTCGGTATTATGATCACCTATTCTTCTTATTTGAAAAAACAAAGTGATCTAACAGGTTCTGGCTTAGTGGTAGGCTTTGCGAACAGTAGCTTTGAATTACTCGCAGGAATCGGCGTCTTTGCTGCCTTAGGTTTCATGGCAACGGCTGGCGGTAAAGAAGTGAGTGAGGTCGCAACCTCTGGATTAGGTTTAGCCTTTATTGCATTCCCTGCAATTATCGACCAAGCACCATTCGGCACCGTAATTGGCGTATTGTTCTTCGGTTCATTGCTATTTGCAGGTATCACCTCTTTAATGTCTGTGTTAGAAGTCATTATTTCTGCGGTGCAAGATAAATTAAGAATGCGTCGTTCTATTGCAACGATTGCGGTATGTGTACCAATGGCGACCGTGTCAGTATTATTATTTGGAACCACCACAGGCTTACCTGTTTTAGATGTCTTGGATAAATTCGTCAATAGTTTTGGTATTGTTGCCGTGGGATTAACCGTTATTTATGCCGTATTAATTAATGAATCCTTATCAGGGCTTGCCGCACATATCAACGAAACCTCTTCATTTAAAGTCGGCGTCATTTGGCGTGTGCTGATTGGTACCGTCACCTCTACCGTATTAGTGTATATGTTGTTTACAGAAATTAATAAAGTTGCAACAGAAGGTTACGGTGGTTACCCAGCTTGGTTTATTAATACCTTCGGTTGGGGCATGGCAATCGGTTTAGTGGTGGTGGCGTTTTTACTTTCACGCTTACCTTGGAAACACATCACAGGAATCAAGGGGGATCAATAATGGGCACAAGTGCAATTATCATGATGCTAATCGCCTTAGCAATCATTTGGGGTGGATTGATTTTATCAATCGCTCGACTACCAAAAGAATAATGATTTGACAAGATCCGCATGATAAAAAGTGCGGATCTTTTTATAGGTGTTTACGTAATCTTTAACGAAATGAGAAAAAGTTTCATTTCTTAAAATTAACGGCTAGCGTAAATCAGGCGAGTTCGGTAAAATAGCCTCCATCTATTAATTTCGTTGAAAGTGCGGTAATTTTTTCCGTACATTGACTTTATGGAGAGCATACTTATGGCCTATACTACCTTTTCACAAACGAAAAATGATCAATTAAAAGAACCGATGTTCTTCGGTCAAAACGTGAATGTTGCACGTTATGACCAACAAAAATATGAAACCTTTGAGAAATTAATTGAAAAACAACTTTCTTTCTTCTGGCGTCCTGAAGAAGTGGACGTATCGCAAGACCGCATTGACTATCAAGCTTTGCCTGAACACGAAAAACACATTTTTATCAGCAACTTAAAATATCAAACGCTGTTGGATTCTATTCAAGGTCGTAGCCCAAATGTAGCGTTATTGCCTTTGGTGTCGATTCCTGAATTAGAAACTTGGATTGAAACTTGGACTTTCTCTGAAACTATCCATTCTCGTTCTTATACGCATATTATTCGCAATATTGTGAACGATCCTTCTGTGATTTTTGATGACATTGTCACCAACGAAGAAATCATTAAACGTGCCAAAGATATTTCTTGCTACTACGATGATTTAATTCGTGATACGCAACTTTACACTCTTTACGGTGAAGGTACCTACACCGTTGACGGACAAGAATGCAAGGTCACTTTACGCAATCTTAAACGCCAACTTTACCTTTGCTTAATGAGTGTAAATGCCCTTGAAGCCATTCGTTTCTATGTGTCTTTCGCCTGTTCCTTTGCCTTTGCTGAACGCAAATTAATGGAAGGGAATGCGAAAATCATTAAATTTATCGCCCGTGATGAAGCCTTACACTTAACAGGCACACAGCACATTCTGAATATTATGGCGTCAGGACAGGACGATCCTGAAATGGCAGAAATTGTGGAAGAATGCAAACAAGAAGCCTACGATTTGTTCGTGGCAGCCGCAGAACAAGAAAAAGAATGGGCAGATTATCTGTTCAAAGACGGGTCAATGATTGGGCTGAATAAAGATATTTTGGTGCAATATGTAGAATATATCACCAATATTCGTATGCAGGCGGTGGGCTTACCTCTTCCTTTCCAAGCTCGCTCAAACCCAATTCCTTGGATTAATGCATGGTTGGTTTCCGATAACGTACAGGTCGCACCGCAAGAAGTGGAAGTGAGTTCTTATCTTGTCGGTCAAATTGACTCCAAAGTGGACACCAAAGATTTCGATGATTTCGATCTCTAAAATCTGTTCAAAACAGACCGCACTTTTAGCCAACATAAAAGTGCGGTCATTTTTTCTTCCGTTTTATCCATAAGCATCCCCATGAAAATTCACCTTATTCATAGCCAAATCACGCTAGAACACGACAATAGCACGTCGCTCCTTTCCCATTTAGAAAAAAAGGGGATCTTTCATGAATATCAATGCCGTGCAGGCTATTGTGGATCATGCCGTGTAAAAATAAGAAAAGGCAAGGTGTCCTATAAAGAACCACCCCTTGCCTTTATTCAACCTAATGAGATTTTGCTCTGCTGTTGTCAGGTTGAAGAAGATTTAGAAATTGAGCTATAAGCCCTTTCTTGCTGCCACGCCCGTTGCTCTTGGCCCTAATAGCAAGCCGCCATTTTCACCAAACCTAAACAATTGATGTGTTGCAAGACCCGCAACATCATAGCCTTTGTCGGTTAATGAATTAATAATTTGAGCCACTAACACACCAATTAATGAGTTATTCGGTGAATCAGAAGTCCTCGCACTTGTTCTCCCTTGCCAGAGGGTTGTCCCCGTGCGTAAATCCACCAATTTTGCAGAAAGGGTCACAATGGTATCGCTCGACACAATACGATAACTCGACCCATATTCTTCGATGTCTAGATACATAATGGCATCAGCACCAAAAATTTGATGAATTTTAGGTAAACTTAAGGCTTGAATATCATTCCCTGTATGTGCCCCATTTTGTTTAAATACATCATCCACTAATGCAACGGGATACACATAATAGCCAAGCTCCGCCAATGGAATACTGGCTTGTGCCAAAACCGACACATCCGCTTTGGCTTCAACAGAATTATTCGTTGGCATCACAAGAAGAATCGATTTAGGTTTGGCTTTTTCTAGCTCGGTATAGTCATAAGGTTGTTTTTGCTCAACCGCACAACCTGTCATAACAAAACTGAATAACAGAAGGGGAAGAAGAAAAAGTGTTTTCATCATTAACGTCCTTTTGTTGATTTTACGACTGGCTTCTTGCCTTGTAAAAACTGAATAAAAGCAGTGGATTCAGGATAAAGGGCTTGTTCTTGCTCGAAAGAGGCTTGAGCCTCAGCGGCTTTACCTTGTTTTAACTGCACTAATCCTAGTTGACCATAAATCCCCGGCCCAACTTGTTTATTCAATGTTTTGGCTTTTTCAATAATCTTCACCAGACTGGCTTCTTGTTTATCAAACTCACCTGGCTTTTCATAATAATGGTAAATCACATCATTATAATTTCCCCAGTAATACAGCCCTTGCGGACTATGACATGCGGTGAGTACACAAATAGCGGAGAATAATCCGACAAGTTTCATACGACCTAACATTTTACCCTCCGAGTCTTAGTGGGAAGGTTTCCATTGTCCAGATTCAATCCCTTCCACCAGATGATTCACAGCTTCTCTGATTGCAAGATCTAATACTTTGCCATTTAGGGTAGCGTCATAACCTGCTGTGCCACCAAATCCTAAAATTTCACGATTCGATAAGTTGTATTCGCCCGCACCTTGTGCCGAGTAAACCACTTCCGAGGTATGTACATTCACTACATTTAACGTCACTTTTGCGTAAGCCACTTGTTGTTTGCCACGTCCTAAAATACCAAACAACTGATGATCACCCACGGTTTTACGACCAAATTCCGTCACATCGCCTGTAACCACATAACTCGCCCCTTTTAATTGTTGCTTTTTACCTTTTAATTTAGCTTCAGCCGCAATTTCTGCCATATTGGTACGTTCTAACACGCTAAAACGCCCTGTTTGTTGTAAATGTGCCACTAAAATGGTTTTAGATTGATTCCCTAAACGATCTACGCCATCAGAAAAAATACCATTTTGATAGCTTGATTTATTATCAAATTTCCCCACTGCAATCAGTGATTTTTGTCCTTGATAAGCACTGCCATAGCTCGCTACTTTTGGGGTTTCAATCACACGAGAACCTTCTGTTGCACAGCCTGATAACGCCAATGCAGCGATGGATAATGAAGTAAATAGAATTCGTTTCATAAGTCTTCCTTATTTAAATGTCATGAATGAATATACTTTGTACTGGCAAAGTAAAATAGAGTATATAGCATCGCTCATTAAAAACGAATTTATTTTCATGTCACAATATTTTTCTCACGCCGTATATTCACGACTACAGCAAATAAAAAAGCAAATAAGAGATAATACCCTTATTTGCTTTTTATGTTGTTGTAAATAAATTCTGTTTGAGACAGTTTTTCGTCGCTTTATAAATTATTTAAGTCTAAAACATCGGTCATATCAAATAACCCTTTTTGTTTGCTCTGCAACCATTTTGCCGCCCGTACCGCCCCTTTTGCAAAGGTCATACGGCTGGTCGCTTTATGTGCGATTTCCACCCGCTCGCCGATATCAGCAAACCAAACGCTATGTTCACCAACCACATCGCTAGCACGAATGGTCGCAAAGCCAATTTCATCTGGTTTTCGCTCACCGACAATGCCCACACGGCTAAAGACACCCTGTGTTTTTAAATCTCGCCCTAAGGTTTTGGCAATATGCTCGCCCATTGATAAGGCGGTGCCTGAAGGGGCATCCACTTTGTGGCGATGGTGTGCTTCAATAATTTCAATATCACAATAATCGCCCATCACTTTAGCTGCCTTTTCTAATAATTTGAACACTAAATTCACGCCAACACTATAATTGGAAGCAAACACAATACCAATTTTTTCAGATGCCTGTTGAATTTTCGCTTTACCCGCTTCATCAAACCCCGTGGTACCAATCACAATGTTTTTATGATGTGCAACACAAAACGCTAAATAGTCTAATGTGCCTTCTGGACGAGTAAAATCAATTAAAAGATCAAATTGTTCTGCTTGGCTGGCTAAATCGTCAGATACTTGAATCCCAATTCTGCCAATACCCGCTAATTCTCCCGCATCTGTGCCCACTAATGAAGACCCTTTACGTTCAAATGCCGCACCTAAACTCACCCCTTCAGCCTCAGATACAGCTTGGATCAACTGGCGCCCCATTCTTCCACCGGCACCAACTACGGCGATTTTTAATGTCATATTTTTTCCTCTTTCTTAGATGATGTGTGTCATTTCAAGTAATCCACTATACACTAAATACCCACCAAACAGCAGAAAAATAGCACCTGATAGATTGTCCAGATAACGGCTATATTGGCTATAAATTCGTTTGGCTATGGGACGTGAAAATAAAATGGATACCAGATAAAAATAGATAAATGTTTCCAAGACGATAAGCAAAAGTGCGGTCAAAATTTGCCAAGTTTCCGTTAAATTGACAAGCACTAAAGACATCACACTGGCAAAATAAATAATGGCTTTGGCGTTAGAAAGATTCACCATCAATCCCTTAAGAATTTCTTTTTTTATGGAGCTTGCTTGATTTAAGACCTGTTCTGATTGGGAATCAAACACCACGTTAGTGTCACTTTTCAGCATTAAGCTACCTAAATAGGCAAGATAGCCGCCACCTAAACACATGATCACGCCGTGTAGCATGGGGATTGTGGTAAATAAAATGGCTAAGCCGAGAACAGAGGCTAATGCCCAAAATAAGACCCCCAATGTAATGCCCATCACGC
Organism: Pasteurella pantherarum; assembly: GCF_049670885.1. GTDB lineage: Bacteria > Pseudomonadota > Gammaproteobacteria > Enterobacterales > Pasteurellaceae > Pasteurella. Next base: position 1,099,485 of record NZ_CP187173.1, read on the forward strand.
CACATAGGGCATTACGGCGAGAATTGCGGGCAGCTAAACGGCTCACATAAAAAAAATCAGGTCCCGGTGTGATCAAGCCAAAAAAGTGCACAATCATGACATTCAACATGGGGCAAAATCTCTATGCAAGGAAATAGTGTAGAAAAACCAGTGTGAGAATGGCATAAAGGGCGGCTAATACATCATCTAACATGATCCCAAATCCACTTTCTAATTTATGATCAAAATAGCGAATCGGATAAGGTTTTAAAATATCAAAGAAACGAAAAGCCAGAAAGGCACCCACATACCAAGTAAAAGAGTATTCTGGCAGAAAAAGTAAGACGATGAAAATGCCGATGATTTCATCCCACACAATGGCACCATGGTCATGCACGCCCATATCCTCTGCGGTTTTTTGACAAAGGTAGCAGCCAATCAAAAAGCCAAGGACGGTCAGAATTGCCAAAAAAACACTCGGTAAATGCTGTAACAATAACCAACCGAGTAGCAATCCAACCAAACTCCCCCATGTTCCAGGAGCGGAACGCATTAATCCCGAGCCAAATCCTAAGGCAAGAAAATGAATGGGATTGCTTAATCGAACACGTTGTAAAGGGGAATCATTCATCAGCCCACCGTCCTATTTGTGCTTATTTAATGTGCTTATTTAAAATGGTCGAATCCTAATTTGTGATCAAAGGTAACAGGTTGACCATGACGTTCAAATTTTATCCGTTTTTTATTGTTCGGACTGATCGCTCGCACCTGTCCAACACAGGTGTATGGCACACCCATATAAGCTAATGCTCGCTCTAACTTCAACTTATTACTATCTGGCACCGTAAAGCAAAGCTCATAATCTTCGCCACCTGTTAACGCCAAAATCTCAGCTTGTTGCTGTCCCACCGTTTGAATCAATTCGTTGGATAACGGGAGTTTGCCAATATCAATCACCGCACCACATTGGCTACGAGATAAAATATGTTCTAAATCAGCGGCAAAACCATCTGAAATATCAATCGCTGCATTGGCTAATCCCGATACGGATAATTCCAATCCTAACAACACTCGAGGGGTCGGACGCAAATGACGTTGTAGCAAATATTGTTGTGCAGAATGAAGAATGGGTTCTTGATTTAACAGTAACGCCAATCCTGCTGCACTATCCCCTAAGGTTCCCGAAACATAAATCCAATCACCCACTTTCGCACTGTGACGACATAATGCCTTGCCTTTAGGAATAATACCTTGAGCCGTAATGGTAAGCGATAGCGACTCCCCTTTTGTGGTATCGCCACCAATCAAATCCACATTGTAATGATCGAGAATTTCAAAAAAGCTTTGACTAAATTCACTCAACCATTGTTCATTTATTTCAGGTAAGGTTAAAGCAAGGGAAACCCAAGCAGGTTCTGCCCCCATGGCGGCAAGATCACTTAAATTGGTCGCAACGGATTTATAGGCTAAATCCGCTGGACGAATGGTGGGGAGAAAATGGGTATTTTCAACCATGGTATCTGTCGTCGTCACAAGACGCTGATTGTGTTTTAATTCTGTTATCGCACAATCATCACCAATAGAAACAATGACATCTTTACGAGGTGGTCGTTTCGAGGCCATAAAATAACGTTGAATTATGTCAAATTCGCCATTACTCATTGTATCCCTCTAAACGCACTATTTACGAGAAAGTGATGGTGCAACTTTATCTAATACACCATTAACATATTTATGACTGTCTTCTGCACCAAAGACTTTTGCCACTTCAATGGCTTCATTGATCACCACTTTGTAAGGCACATCAAGTTCAAACTTTAATTCATACACCGCAAGGCGTAACACCGCTTTTTCAATCGGATCTAATTCATTGATATCACGATCTAAATGCGGAGCCATGATGTCATCAACCACATCCACATTCTCAATGGTTTGACGAAGCAATTTGCGGAAATAAGGCGTATCAACCCCTTTAAGATCTTGTTCAGCCACAAACTCAAGTTCAATTTCCGCAGGCGAATTTTGTGAAATGCACCAAGAATATAAGGCTTGAACCGCACATTCTCTAGCACGACGACGAGGAGAGGCTTTTTTTACTAATTCTGTCATTATCAATTACACCGCATCAATTTGAGCTAATAAATTTACCATTTCTAAAGCGACTAATGCTGCTTCTGCACCTTTATTACCTGCTTTAGTGCCTGCACGCTCAATGGCTTGCTCAATATTTTCTGTGGTTAATACACCGAATGCGACGGGAATATCTGCATTCATTGCTACTTGACCTAAACCACTGCTTGCCTCGCCAGCAACATACTCAAAATGAGCCGTTCCTCCACGAATCACGGTACCTAAAGCCACAATGGCATCATATTTTTTGCTTTCAGCCAAACGACGAGCAACTAATGGCAACTCATAAGCACCTGGGGTACGAACTAAAGTGATATTTTCATCTTTTACTTGACCAATTCGCTTTAATGCATCTAATGCACCTTCCAATAAACTTTCGTTAATAAAGCTATTAAAACGAGCGATCACAACGGCGATTTTGGCATTTGGTGCAGCCACAGCACCTTCTAAAATATTCATATTATTTCCTAATTTAAAGACTAAGGGACAAAATCGGTTGCAAATTTTAGCACAAAAATTTTATTCAATCAGTAGTTATCTGTGAGATTCCTTGTGAAGCCACTCATACAACCATGTAAAAAAATCATAACACTGTAAAAAAATGATTACATTTAATTTTTTTTACGCTAGAATGCGTTGACTTATTGATTATTTTTATTCGAGAGATAGCTATGAAAAATAAAACGTTTGGGAGTGCCTTATTAGTTGCGGGCACCACAATTGGTGCGGGAATGCTCGCCATGCCACTGACATCAGCAGAAATGGGATTTACTTACACCCTTATTCTGCTTTTCATTTTATGGGCACTGCTTTCTTACAGTGCATTGCTTTTTGTGGAAGTCTATCAAAAAGCAGAAACGCAAAATGCGGGCATTGCCAGCCTTGCTGAACAGCACTTTGGGATGATAGGGCGTGTTTTAGCCACCCTTTCCCTTGTCATCTTTATGTATGCAATTTTATCAGCATACGTCACTGGCGGCGGCTCATTATTGGCAAGCGTACTGCCTTTTTTAGGTGAATATGCAAACCAACTGTCTATTGTGTTATTTACTGTTGTGCTTGGTGTGTTCATTGTCATTAGTACAGGGGCGGTTGATTTACTCACTCGTGCCTTGTTTGCGGTGAAATTAGTGGCATTTGCACTCGTCCTTTTGATGATGTTGCCGTTAATTAGCAGTGAAAATTTAATGGCTATGCCGTTAAAGGATTTTCTGATTATTTCAGCCAGTCCCGTCTTTTTCACATCTTTTGGTTTCCATGTGATTATTCCAAGTATTAATAGCTATCTAGAAGGTGATATTCGCCGTTTACGCATTGCCATTATTACAGGTACCGCAATTCCATTGGTGGCTTATATTATTTGGCAAATGGCAACCCATGGTGTCTTCCCACAAAGTCAATTTGTCGAGATTCTTAACACGGATCCAAGCTTAAATGGTTTAATCAAAGCGACTTATCAAGCCACCAATAGTGAAATCATTAGCATCGCAATGCGATTATTCTTTACCTTAGCCTTAATCACCTCATTTTTAGGTGTGGCATTATCACTCTTTGATTGCTTATACGACCTCTTAAAACGGGTAAATATCCGAGCAAACCGTATTTCACTCGGCTTTTTAACCTTTTTACCGCCACTCATTTTTGCCCTTTTCTATCCAGAAGGTTTCGTTATGGCATTAGGTTATGCAGGACAAATGTTTACCTTTTACGGTTTAGTGTTACCTGTTGCCATGGCGTGGCGAGTCAGAAAACGTTACCCTGAATTGCCTTATCGAGTGATGGGCGGCAATGTTGTCTTATTTGGGGCGTTATTACTCGGCTTGCTTATCATGAATGTACCATTCTTAATTAAAGCGGGCTATTTACCAAGTGTCATTGGCTAAGCAACCATTCAATACATAAAAAAACAGGGTGGAATTAATGTGTTCCACCCTGTTTTTTATTGAATACGCGTTAAAAGTGCGGTCATTTTTAAAAAAGTTTTCTTGCCTTCTTGGGCAAGAAGTTATCGACCAAACAGTACCGCACCGCCTTGTGTTGGTAACGTCGTGCCATAGAGCAAACTGGAAGCAAAGAAAATTAACAATATGCCTGCTAAACATTTTATTAACACATCAACATGGGAATGAGAAGAGGAAGAATTCTGATACCAACGTCCTAATTTGACCGCACTATGTCGGGCATAGCGTACCAATAAGGCAAAAACAGACAAGGTTAAGCCTGTGCCAAGTGCCATGGCAAAGGTTGCCCCCATGCCCCACCAATATAAATCAATCATATAGGCGAAAAAAAGCACAAAAATCGCCCCCGAACAAGGTCGCATTCCAATACTTAACACCAATAAGATCTGCGATTTCCAATCATTTGCCTGAGCTAATTGGTGCTGATTCGGTGCATGCTGATGTCCACACCCACAGTGTTCGCCATGAAAATGCATCACATGTTGAGGCACACGCTGCCCCGTTTTCAAGGCAGGCAAAGGCGAATTTGCAGATAAATCAATACGGTTGATTTGTAACTTCATCATCGCTTTCCCTTGGCGAGATTGCTGGTACCAGATTTTTCCATAACGTACACACCAGTACAAACCCAGTAACAATATCATTGCAAATGCCCCACGCTCTAACCAAAGTTGGCTGAGTTTAAAATAATGGGAAGACAGATTTAAAATGACCACCACAATTGAGGTGGCAAATACGGCGACAAACCCTTGTGTTAAGGCAGAAAGCAACGTGAGTTTAATGCTTGTTTTTAACTGCGTTTGGTGGGTGGTTAAATAGGTTGCCAAGATAAATTTACCATGCCCCGGTCCAATCGCATGAAAAACGCCATATAAAAAACTCACCCCAATTAACCCCAATCCCGCATAGGTTTGATGTAAATTGATTTGATGTAAATACCCCGACATCAATTGATTAAAATCTCGTTGCCAAATTGCCACTTGGAAAAACAACATGGGCAATAAAAAATACGCCAAGATCCCCAAAACAAGTAAAATCACCACAGACTTAATAGGAAAATTTATTTGCATATTAACATCACTTTTTGAGCAAAAATCACCCCTAAAGAATCATCTTCATCTTTTTGCGTTTGATCTAAGGAATTGGCATAACGACGAATTTTTTCATCGACGACAGGTTCCACCACCTGACCTTGGCAATTTGAAGAAATTAGGGAAAAATCCACCGCACTTTTTTGTGCGGGATCGTAATACATCGCCACATAATAAGTGGGATCGTACGTCATTAGAGTAAACTCATTGTCTTTTAGTTCACGAGGCTGAGAAAGTAAAAAATCAAAATGGTATAACACCTGATTCCCATTTGATTTCATGCCCGTATTTTGTGGTGTGGCTTTATATTTTATTTTTTGTCCTTGCTTATCATAGAGATAACTAAAATAATGCTCATGCACAATATTCCCCATCACCTCATCGATCAACTTTTGTAAGGCTTTTTTGTTGCCTTTTGCTTGTTTAATATCATACAAAACGGCAGCGGAACTGGCTTCGTCTAAAATCCATTCCATGGAAAACCCCGTTAATTTTTGTTCACTCACGAGTACTTTTGTACGCATTTCAATAAAGGCATGAGGATGTGCCCATAGTGATGACGAAAAAAAGCTGCTGAATAAACCCAAAAAACAGAAAAAAATGCGTTTCATTGCAATAACCTTTAAAATCAGAATAAAAACCAGAGGTAAATAGATAAATAACAGGATAAATTTATTCTAGCACAAATCATCTAGACCTCAATTTTCAGCTAAAAATGCTCAAAACTTAATCCATTAAGCATTTTTTTTGTGATTTCTTTCAAAAATAATGTAAAAATAGTTTTACCTGTGTGTAAATTTATGTAAAATAGCCAACGTCAAGTGATTGCTTGATATTCATAAAGTTCCTAAATAAAATAATCATAAATAGCTAAACTACTTTCCTACCCTTCCTGAGCGAAGGGTTTTTTTTATCTATTTCAAACGGTTATTTGTTTTAACATTCTTCCATTTTCATTCTGGTGGCGGTTTCAGCACAGGGTTTTTTATTGCTAAATTAGCTAATCCAGTAAATTTCAAGTAAAATAAATCCAATTTTCACTATCATCGATTGAGAGAAACTTATGTCATCACAATTTGTTTATACTATGCATCGTGTCGGTAAAATCGTGCCACCGAAACGACATATTTTAAAAGATATTTCTTTAAGCTTTTTCCCAGGGGCAAAAATCGGGGTTTTGGGGTTAAATGGTGCGGGTAAATCTACATTACTTCGTATTATGGCTGGCATTGATAAAGAAATCGAAGGGGAAGCTCGCCCACAACCTGGCATCAAAATCGGTTATTTGCCACAAGAACCTAAACTCGATCCACAACAAACCGTGCGTGAAGCCATTGAAGAAGCGGTAAGTGAAGTAAAGCACGCCCTCACTCGGTTAGATGAAGTGTATGCCTTATACGCCGATGAAAATGCCGATTTTGACAAATTAGCCGCAGAACAAGCAGAACTTGAAGCCATTATCCAAGCTCACGACGGACACAATTTAGACAACCAATTAGAGCGTGCTGCCGATGCATTACGTTTGCCAGAATGGGATGCCAAAATTGAGCATTTATCAGGGGGTGAACGTCGCCGTGTGGCACTTTGCCGTTTATTGCTCGAAAAACCAGATATGCTATTGTTAGACGAACCAACCAACCACTTAGATGCGGAATCGGTGGCATGGTTAGAACGCTTCTTACACGACTACGAAGGCACAGTGGTCGCCATTACCCACGACCGTTACTTCTTAGATAACGTAGCAGGTTGGATCTTAGAGCTTGACCGTGGTGAAGGGATTCCTTGGGAAGGTAACTACTCTTCTTGGCTAGAACAAAAAGAAAAGCGTTTAGCCCAAGAACAAGCGGCAGAATCTGCTCGTCAAAAATCCATTGAGAAAGAGTTGGAGTGGGTACGTCAAAATCCAAAAGGTCGCCAAGCAAAAAGCAAAGCCCGTATGGCTCGCTTTGAAGAACTTAACAGTGGTGAATATCAAAAACGTAACGAAACCAACGAACTCTTTATTCCACCGGGTCCACGTTTAGGTGACAAAGTCATTGAAGTTCAAGGTTTAACAAAATCTTATGGTGATCGCACCTTAATTGATAATCTTTCCTTTAGCATTCCGAAAGGGGCGATTGTCGGCATTATCGGACCAAACGGGGCAGGTAAATCCACCCTGTTCCGTATGCTTTCAGGTCAAGAAAAACCAGATGCGGGGACAGTAACCTTAGGTGATACTGTTGTATTAGCCTCGGTCGATCAATTCCGTGATGCCATGGACGACAAAAAAACCGTATGGGAAGAAGTGTCTCATGGACAAGATATTTTACGTATTGGCAATTTCGAAATTCCAAGCCGTGCTTATGTGGGTCGCTTTAACTTTAAAGGGGTGGATCAACAAAAACGTGTAGGCGAATTATCAGGTGGTGAACGTGGTCGTTTACACCTTGCTAAATTGTTACAAGCTGGCGGTAACGTGTTGTTATTAGACGAACCGACTAACGACCTTGATGTTGAAACCTTACGTGCACTGGAAAATGCGATTTTAGAATTCCCAGGCTGTGCCATGGTCATTTCCCATGACCGTTGGTTCTTAGACCGTATCGCCACACACATTCTTGATTACGGTGATGAAGGTAACGTCACGTTCTACAAAGGTAACTTCTCTGATTATGAAGAGTGGAAAAAGAAAACCTTTGGTGCAGATGCCACTCAGCCACATCGTATGAAATACAAACGTATTGCAAAATAACGCTAAATACGATGTAAAGTGAGGTATTCACGGCTTATAAAAAGCCCTATCTGTCGGAGCATATTGAACAGATAGGGCTTTTTTATAGGGTTAATTTTTCAAGGTTATCAATTATTCTGCTGGCACATCAGGACGCACACCTAACGTGTGGCAAATCGCATAGGTTAATTCGCTACGGTTTAAGGTATAAAAATGGAAATCCTTCACCCCTTCACGAGAAAGCACTCTCACCATATCCATCGCAATACTCGCAGCCACTAAATTACGTGTGGTTTGATCATTATCTAGACCTTCATAATTTTTCGCCAACCATGCTGGAATTTTCACATTGGTGATAGCCGCCATTTTGACTAGTTGTTTAAAGTTGGTGACTGGCAAAATACCTGGCACAATTTCTGCATCGATCCCAATGGAAGCACAGCGATCACGGAAACGGAGGTAATTATCAATATCAAAAAAGAATTGGGTAATCACATGGTTAGCCCCAGCATCAATTTTACGTTTTAAATTGATTAAATCCGCCTGTGCAGATTTCGCTTCAGGGTGGACTTCTGGATAAGCCGCCACAGAAATATCAAAATCCGCCACTGAACGTAAAAGAGTGACCAAATCAGAGGCATAAAAAGGTTTTTTCGCATAGCCTTTTGGTTCATCGCCTCGTAAAGCAACAATGCGACGAATACCGCTGTTCCAATAATCTTTTGCAATCTCAACTAATTCTTCTGGAGTGGCATCAATACCTGTTAAATGGGGTGCAGCTTCTAAGCCTGTTAATTGTTTAATATTTTTCACCACGGAGTGAGTACGATCACGTTCCCCAGAGTTTGCCCCATAGGTCACCGAAACAAATTTAGGTTTTAAGACTTTTAAGCGGTTAATAGAATCCCACAAAATGGTTTCCATTTTTTCATTTTTAGGTGGGAAAAATTCAAAGGACACATTGATCTTGCCGTTTAAATCTGCAATGTGTTGGTTTAGCGTATCAATCTCTTTTGCGTAACTCATCTTCTTTACCTCATGTACTTTTAGATGTCTATACTGCCAAAGTAAAGAAAAGTCGCATATGTGTCAATTTCAAAAAATTCATTGGTCAAATGAATTGAATTCATAATTAAGAGATTTGTGCTACTGTGCTTAATTCGCTATACTTTGCAAAAAATTTTAGCTTTATTATCAATAAATAAGCGAAAAATGACATGAAAACAAAGAAATTGTGGGGAAACCATGAGTAAGAAAACAAAAATCACTTTACTGTTAACAAGCATTGTACTTGGTTTAGGCATTTGTGCACAATTTTACACCAACCACAAAATTGATCAGGGGTTACAAAATTTTCCTTACCATCTAAAAGATCGACTTACTTTAGATGTGGTTGAAAAAAAACGTCATTTTTTTAAACGAGAATTAATGTTTATTTTAAAAGATGAAGAACACCAAACTGATATTATTACCACACAATTAACCGCTTTACCTTTTGCCATTACCGCAGAATCCAAACTTCCTCCCGCTTTAGTGCAGCAACTTAATAAAAAACTCAATATCACCATTGATAAAAATACGATCAATAGTCAATTTTCTGTGGTGGGAGATTATTTGCAATCCCAAATTCTGACCGAGTTTCGAGATTTAACCAATAAAGCCCAGCAGCTTGAAATTAACATTAACTATGCCTCCAAAACAAAATCTATGGAGGTGCAAAGTGAGCTATCTGGTTTTAATTATGATGCCAAAACAAAATTTGAAGGATTAAAAGGGCAATATGTATTAACCCCAATTGGTGAGCATCAATATGACATCACTTCCCTTGATTTAGATTTAAAACACGCAGATATTTTCTTATTAAACGGCGAAAATACCCATATTAAATTAGAAAATGCCCATTATGAGTTTGATAAAACCTTATCGGCTCAACATTATGACACCGCCTTAACCTTCAACAGTGAAAAAGTCATCCTTTCTAATAAATATAAAAAATCCCCTCAAGAAAATATTCTGATGACTCAGTTAGATTTTGCCCTACAACAAAGTGCGGTGCCTAATCACATCAGTTTTTACCAAGAAGCTGAAAAATTTATTGATAACACCCCGTCATTGTCTGAGGCGTTTATTACCTTAATTGACTTACTACGCCATAACGATGGTATAAAAAGCCAAATTGCCCTCAAAGAACTCATTATTCCCGAACAAGCAAAACCTTTTATTCAAGCAAAAGATCTCCGCTTCAGCGTTGATGCTGATCTACAAAATAAACACGACAGTAATATCACGCTTGAATGGCATTTAGGGGACGCCAAACTCGTTCTCAATCCTAATGAGGCTCCCCAAAATGTGCTACAACTAAATAGGCTTGACTCAAAACACAGTCTCACTCAAATAGACATAGAAAAACGTTTAGCCTTTGTGCCGTTTTATGCCAATTTATGGCGTCATAAAGAAAAACACGCAACGAAAGAAGAGATGCTTGCCTTCAAACAAGCCTTAACACATTTAGCGGAAAATTTTAAAGAAAAAACACAGGATCAATTCACCCTTAGCAGTTTGCGTTATGGTAATCGCTTCACCCTTAAGGATCTCAATGTTGACTATCAAGAAACCCCTGTGGAAAGCAATCAATATCAAATGGCGTTGAATGCCTCGCTCAGTCATTTCAGCGATGCCGAGCAACATGTGGAATTGAAACAGGTTAAACTCAACTTGCCACTTAACATTCAGCATAATCAAGATGCCTTTTTGGCTTATTCATGCGGGTTAAACAGCCTTTACCAATCCCTTTGTGAACAATATTTATCCGCTGAAACACAAAAAGCCTTCACCACATCTGCATTGAAACAACTTGCTTTCAACCTCAACGCAGGCAACCTCAATTTACAATTGGATACCTTGCCCAATACGCAAACCAATACCCTCAATGTTGATCTCAATTTTGACCTAGATACCCGCAACATGGGAGATGATCCATCGTTACCCGAATTTTTCCAGCATTTGAACCTTGATACTCAAACCCGTATCAGCAAAAGCGTATTCCACCCAAATGAGCAAGCCATCAATGTCCGTAAAAACCATGAATTTTGGCATCTCTTTAATGATGACCTGAATAAAGAGATTCTGCGTTATTTCAAAGAAGAAGGGGATCAATATCTTAATCACTCGCAAATCAAAGCAGGGCAAACTTGGGTGAATGGACAAACACTGCAAGCATTGCATGAGCAGTTACAGCAAGCCAATGAAACACCAATGAGCGAGGACGGGGCAGCCGAAACTGAAGCACCAACAACCTTAGAGCAAACAACAACGCCACAAGAACAAACGCCTACGGAGAACACCACAAAATAACGGGTGGGAAATAACAGAAAAGTGCGGTGGATTTTAATCACGTTTTATTAAACGGAGAAACCCCACCGCCCTTTAATTAATCCCTCATTCTTCGTGTTTCTACTTTACAAAGTTCAAAATCCCCCTACAATATCCCCCTTTGAATTGCTCACCTGATGTGAGTAACTGACTTGTAATCAGACTAACGGAAAATTTATGACTACTTTTACTCCCGAGCTCCTTTCCCCTGCTGGCTCATTAAAAAATATGCGTTATGCCTTTGCTTATGGGGCTGATGCTGTTTATGCAGGTCAACCTCGTTACAGCTTACGTGTCCGCAACAATGAATTTAATCACGCTAATTTAAAAATTGGGATCGATGAGGCTCACGCCTTAGGCAAAAAATTCTATGTTGTGGTGAATATTGCACCGCACAACTCAAAATTAAAAACCTTTATTCGTGATTTAGAACCCGTCATTGCCATGGGGCCAGATGCCTTAATTATGTCGGATCCTGGCTTAATTATGTTAGTGCGTGAACATTTCCCGCACGTTGCGATTCACCTTTCGGTGCAAGCCAATGCGGTGAACTGGGCATCGGTGAAATTTTGGAAACAAATGGGCTTAACCCGTGTGATTTTATCCCGTGAATTATCCCTTGATGAAATTGCAGAAATTCGCCAACAAGTCCCAGACATGGAACTTGAAGTCTTCGTACATGGGGCATTATGCATGGCGTATTCTGGACGTTGTTTACTCTCTGGCTATATTAATAAACGGGATCCAAACCAAGGCACTTGCACCAACGCCTGCCGTTGGGAATACAGCGTTACCGAAGCCAAAGAAGATGACATCGGCAATATTGTCAATGTGGGAGAAGAAATTCCCGTGAAAAATGTGGCTCCAACATTAGGGGAAGGCGATACCACCAGCAAAGTGTTCTTACTTGCAGAAAGCCAACGCCCTGAAGAACAAATGTCGGCATTTGAAGATGAGCACGGCACTTACATCATGAATTCCAAAGATCTGCGTGCGGTACAACATGTAGAAAAACTCACCGCACTGGGCGTCCATTCCTTAAAAATTGAAGGGCGAACCAAATCTTTCTATTATTGTGCGAGAACGGCACAAGTTTACCGCAAAGCCATTGATGATGCGGTAGCAGGCAAACCCTTTGATGAACGTTTAATGGATACGCTAGAATCCCTCGCTCACCGGGGTTATACCGAAGGATTCTTGCGTCGTCATACCCACGATGAATACCAAAACTACGATTACGGCTACTCCATTTCTGAACGCCAACAATTTGTCGGTGAGTTTACGGGTAAACGTAATGCACAGGGCATGGCTGAAGTGGCTGTTAAAAATAAATTTTTGCTCGGTGATGAGGTAGAAATGATGACCCCAAAAGGTAACATTATGTTCAAAATTGAACGGATGTTGAATCGCAAAAATGAAGACGTTGCGGCAGGCTTAGGCGATGGTCATTTTGTCTTCTTAGATGTGCCTGAAGATGTACAATTAGATTATGCACTATTAATGCGTAATTTAGTGGATGCCAATACACGCCAGCCTCATCAAAAATAATCCACACGAAATGCCTTAGAAAAGTGCGGTCCTTTTTAAAAATGTTTTAGAAATAGACCGCACTTTTTGCACAAGCAAGAGCCCTGCTCGCCCTCCCGTCTTCTGTTTATTTAGCAATAACGCCCTCTTGTTTATCTCTGTTTTAACTGATCCACCACGATTTTGAGCCTTGCCTTTTCTCAAGTGTCTTGACAATCATAACGCTTCTGTTATGGTTCAACATTTTAGACGATGTAGCAAGGACCTTCTATGCAACTGCCTAATCTTCAATCTGCGACACTGATTCGTCGTTACAAACGTTTTTTAGCCGATGTACAACTGGAAAACGGCGAAGTCTTAACCATTCATTGTGCCAATACGGGAGCCATGACAGGCTGTGGTGAAGCAGGAGATACCGTTTGGTATTCACACTCCGACAGCCAAACCCGCAAATACCCGCACTCGTGGGAACTTACCCAACTGAAAAATGGCAATATGGTTTGCATTAACACACACCGCTCGAATCAACTCACATTGGAAGCATTGCAACAACAGCGTATTAAACCACTTGCAATGTATGATCAGATCCTACCCGAAGTGAAATATGGCGAAGAAAACAGCCGAATTGATTTTTTATTAAAAGCCGAAGGCTTGCCTGATTGCTATGTGGAAGTCAAATCGGTGACGTTCGTTAAAAATACCATCGGTATGTTTCCTGATGCCGTCACCACTCGCGGACAAAAACATTTACGTGAACTGATGGCAATGAAAAAATTAGGACATCGTGCCGTCGTCTTTTTTGCAGGCTTACATAACGGTTTTGATTGTTTCAAAATAGCGGAATATATTGATCCCGAATACGATAAACTCTTGCGTGAAGCCATTCGAGAAGGGGTGGAAGTGTATGCTTATGCAGGCGAATTTCAATTTTCTAATCAGATTCCTACCGCACTTTCGTTAACAGAAAGCGTGCCTTATCTCGGGGATTCTGCCAGAAAAATTTAATTGATAATAATTTTCATAAAAAGTATTGACTTTGTTTTTGAGAACGATTATCATTTAAACCATTCAAACAACAATAGATAATCACTCCAACATTTGAACGCCTCCTCCCCCACATAGAGGCGTTTTTTTTTATGCAAAATTTTTGTTTTTTTCATCACTGCAAACAGCCTTTGTTGAACAAGTCCTAAATTTCGCTGATTTTTCTCTCAACCCCACCCAATTAAACGGATCAACATTTCTGATTTTTTCATGTACTTAATCCCAAATAAAGCCAGTCGCAGACTTTTCATTTAGTGAATAATCACTATAATGTAGTGTTTTAGCCAAAATGAAACAGGAAATTAGAATGACGGAGATAAATACAGTTCTTGCCGAACTTAAACGTGGTGTAGATGAAGTGCTTTCAGAAGCCGATTTAATCGAAAAATTAAAAGAAAACCGCCCTTTACGTGTCAAACTCGGTGCTGATCCTACCGCACCTGATATTCATTTAGGTCATACGGTGGTATTAAATAAATTACGTCAATTCCAACAATTTGGGCATGAAGTGATTTTCTTAATCGGTGATTTCACAGGAATGGTGGGCGATCCATCAGGTAAAAACTCTACTCGTCCTCCATTAAGTCGTGAAGATGTATTACGCAATGCTGAAACCTACAAACAACAAATTTATAAAATTTTAGACCCACAAAAAACCCGCATTGTCTTTAACTCAAGCTGGTTAGGTGAATTAGGCACAGAAGGCATGATTCGTTTAACCTCTAATTACACCGTGGCACGTATGTTAGAACGTGATGATTTCAAAAAACGTTTTAGCCAAAACCAACCTATTGCGATTCATGAGTTTATTTATCCATTACTACAAGGTTATGATTCTGTTGCTTTAGAAGCCGATATTGAACTTGGCGGTACTGACCAAAAATTCAATTTATTAGTCGGGCGTGAATTGCAAAAATCTTCTGGGCAAAAACCACAAGTGGCTATCACCTTGCCTTTATTAGTGGGCTTAGACGGTGAGAAAAAAATGTCTAAATCACTCGGCAACTATATTGGTGTCACTGAAGCACCAAATGAAATGTTTGGTAAAGTGATGTCGATTTCCGATGAACTCATGTGGGATTGGTATAACTTGCTTTCTTTCCGTCCGTTAAGCGAAATTGCCCAATTAAAACAAGAAGTTGAAAACGGTCGTAACCCACGTGATGTCAAAGTATTATTAGCAAAAGAAATTATTGCTCGTTTCCACAGTGAAGCCGATGCTGATGCCGCAGAACAAGAATTTATCAACCGTTTCCAAAAAGGTGCTATACCAGATGATATGCCAGAATTCACCTTTGAAGGGGAAATAGGTTTAGCAAATTTATTAAAAGAAGCTGGTTTAGTGGCATCAACCTCCGAAGCAAACCGTATGGTTCAGCAAGGCGGTGTAAAAATTGACGGTGAAAAAGTAGAAGATGCTAAATTAGTCATTTCACCAAGCACGGCTGTTTATCAAGTCGGTAAACGTAAATTTGCACGAGTGACCGTGAAATAATTTTTTTCTGAATACACGCCTTATAAACGAGATGATCATTGTGATGTTCATCTCGTTTTTTTATTGACCTTTCTTTTCATTCCTTTCATAAAAAATAAAAGTTGACTATTATTTGATCTAAATCTGTATTAAAATTAAACAATATTACAAAAAAATACATTTCTTGAATAAGAAAATAATAAAAATTATTTATGTAAAAAGGAGTCTTATATGAAAATAATAAGAAAAACATTTAAAAAAACGGCTATAAATACAATCATTAGTGCAATATTATTGAATATTCCACAATTTTCTCTTGCGTCTTCTATTGATGAAAAAATTGATGCTGCGATTAAAAATATTAAACAGCTAGAAAGTAAAACGGTTTATAACAAGATCGAAGTCAAAAATAAACCAGGGAGCTTTGGTCTTGACGAAGATGATAAAGGTTTCGTGACATTTAATGTGTACTATAATGCAGATAGAAGCTACGCGGTTTATTCCAACCACAAGCCTCACACAGTAAGAGTACTCAACAAAGTGCATTTGGAAAGTTGGGCTGAAGTCCTCACTAGTCGCCATAATCATCATATTAAGCACCTGTATTTCGTAGAAAATGAAGGAAAAATATTAGGTACAGCAAATAATGCGAATGCAATGACAATTTATGCCCCGAATGTCTATTTCCATAATAAAAAAACGGGCGATATTGTCGGCAAAAGTAAAATGCCATTAGTGATAAGCCATGTTGACACGCCCCCTGAGAATAGTTTAACGGTCATGGATAATGAGGGGTCAATATCTCACTTGGCATCGGGTTTAGCCGCCTATATTGCTGGACGAGATGTCTTTATGATCAACCGAGAAAGTGGAAAAATCAAATCGCCAATTATGCTCAATGCGTTGAAAACGACTTATTTTAAAAATATCGGTCAAATTGAAGGCACGTTTACCACTCGAATTTCCGCACCTGAAGTCCAAATTGAAAATACTGGTCTCATTAGTGGTGGCTTAGGTATTAATGCCAATAAAGGAGATTTTTTCAATACGGGGACAATTAAAAAGGATATTGAGTTAAACGAGTCCTTTGAAAAGGATCGCGGGCTATTCACGTTACACTTACAAAATGGTACGGTTGAAGGCAATATTTATTTAGCTAATCGTCAAGCAAGGAATAAAGTGGTGATTAATGCCAAAAGCAATATTGCAGGGAATATCTATGCAAATGGCAACGATGATATTTTAAAACTCCTTGAACACGGTAGCATTTCTGATCCCAATAAATTTAAAGACTTTGAACATTTAGCACTAGAAGGCGATTGGAAATTAAACAATACAGAATTACAATTCTCTCAATCCGTGATCATGGAAAAAGGCACCTTACACTTAAATGGCGGTCAACTCACTTCACAAAAGATCTTAAATATGCCTGAAGGAAATATCCTCGTGAATACTGACTATGTTTTTCAAGGTCAGTTAACCAATCAGGGGAAATTGATTTTTACACCAAATAATCAGCATTATCACGCCCTTAATATTTCCGATAACTATCTTGGAAATGGCAACATTGTAATGCGTGTTAATGTAGGGAATGCCGCATTAGAACATGACAAATTAATCATTAAACAACAAGCCTCTGGCTCAACGGGGGTAGAAATTACGAATCCGACATCCACCCTTGGGCAGCCTATGAAAGGTAAGGCGAAGCTTATCGAAACACAAGGTTCATCCGCAGATGCTTTTTACTTAGTGAAAGATAAATTTGGTGGGTATAAATATCGTTTATCACCCAAAAATGAAAATAATCAAGTCAATTGGTATTTATACCAATTAGCACGTAGTGAATTGGGTAACTTAGCATTATCCGTTTCTGCGGCTCAAAAACACTTTGTATTTTCATATTATGATCGTTTAGGTGCCACAAAAGCTCAGGATTCTGATCGCCTTTGGACACGTCTGTCCTATAACCGTCATAAAAATAGTCTAGAGAATACAGATATCAAAACCACAAGTCATGCCTATGTGCTACAAATCGGGTTTGATTTTGGCAATGTCGTGCTAAATGATAAACAATGGAAATATGGCTTATACCTGAATATGGCGAGAGATAAATCACGTGCTCAAGTACAAGATGATGGAACGAAAGGAAATCTCAAAGGCTATGGTGTAGGATTATATGCCTCTTTAGAACATAAAAACGGCTATTTAGATAGCTGGTTAAGCTATAACCATTTTAAAAATCGAGTGACATTACCAGAGGAAAGTATGCACTATTCAATGAATGCTTTCCAAGCCTCTCTTGAAGCGGGTTATCGCTATCATCTACCACACGAATGGATGTTGCAACCACAGTTCCAAGTGATTTATAGTCATGTCTCCCAGCCTAAACTTTCTGAGTTCACACTCACTGGCAGAACTCACCTCACAACACGACTAGGGATACGTTTATCCGCCGCAGAAACCTCTTTTGTGGGCAGTCCCTATATGGAACTCAATTGGCTACATAATAATAAACGGACTGGCGTATCCATAGAAAATGATGCTTTTTATATTGCGGGTGAGCGAGATGTAAAAGAAGTGAAACTTGGACTGGATAAAATAA
This sequence comes from Pasteurella pantherarum, assembly GCF_049670885.1. GTDB lineage: Bacteria > Pseudomonadota > Gammaproteobacteria > Enterobacterales > Pasteurellaceae > Pasteurella. The sequence continues at coordinate 1,117,378 of NZ_CP187173.1, forward strand.
AACTGACACACAATGCCTCGTTTTGGGGACATGTTGTTCACCGTTTTAGTCAAAATGGCTATCGTGATAATGGCGTGAAATTGGGCGTAAGCTATAACTTTTAATGGCTAAAAATGGTTTGCTATTTTTTAGCATAACATGGGTAGCCCAAAGGCTACCCTTTTTCATCACCAACAAGTATTAATTCGGATGTTGAGTTATCAAACGCTGTGGATGAATCACATTGCGTTCATCGACGATCCCAACGCCCAAGAATTGTTGTTTATCCGAAAATAAACGCACCTGCCCTGCAATCTGCATTAAATTTTCAAACTTCACACGCTGACCAAACCCAATGGCTTTACTTTGTTGCTCATCTAAATTTAATGCTGGAAGCTTTGCTACCGCACTGTCTGTCGGGAGTAAATGCTGATCTAATAAAGCGAGATCTTGCTGTTCCGCTAAAATTTGTAAGCGTGCCCAGTCGATCATCGCCTCCACAGGATAATCTGCTACTGCCGTACGGCGTAATACGGTTACATGTGCACCACAGCCTAAATACTCACCTAGATCATCGATCAGTGTACGAATATAAGTCCCTTTTGAGCAATGCACCTCAAGGGTTAAATAAGGGGCTTCATAGGCAATAAAGCTCAATTCAAAAATAGTAATGGGGCGAGCTTCACGCTCAACCGTAATACCAGCACGCGCATATTCATACAACGGTTTACCTTGATGTTTCAAGGCAGAAAACATGGTTGGCACTTGCATTAAATCACCACGAAAATTGGGCAATGCGGCAAGAATATCTTGCTCTGTCACATTCACTGCACGGGTTTCAACGACTTGCCCTTCTGCATCGGAGGTATCCGTACGCTCACCCAATTTTGCTGTCACTTGATAACGTTTATCCGCATCCAATAAGAACTGTGAAAATTTAGTGGCTTCGCCTAAACAAATAGGCAACATACCTGTTGCCAATGGATCTAATGCACCAGTATGCCCTGCTTTATTGGCTTGAAATAAGCGTTTCACCTTTTGCATGATGTCATTTGAGCTCATGCCTTGCGGTTTATCCAACAAAAAAATACCGTCAATATCACGTCCACGTTTACGAGGTTTTGCCATTATTTTTCCTCTGAGGCGTTATCTTCATCAACATGGCGGGCTTTATCTTGGCGAACGACATTGGTGACCAAATTCGACATACGCATACCTTCAATTAAAGAGCGGTCATAAATAAAACGAATTTCAGGCACAATGCGTAAACGCATAGCTTTCCCTAATAAACTGCGAATATAAGGCGAGGCTTTTTCAAGACCTTTCATGCCTGCTTCAATGGCACTTTCATCGTGATCAAATAAGAAAGTCACAAACACTTTAGCATAGGCAAGATCGCTTGAGACTTCGACATCCGATACCGTTACCATGCCGATACGTGGATCTTTCACTTCACGTTGTAAAATAATTGCAATTTCTTTTTGTAGCTCTTGTGCGACTCGATCAGCACGACTAAATTCTCTAGCCATTTGCATTCCTTATAATGTTCTAAATAAAGAGACATATTTTGGCATAATTACCGTATTTTTAACACCGATAACTGAACGATCAACGCAATTTTATTGAAATATTCTCTTTGATATTTTGTTGCTCACCCACGTGATTGAACATCATCAAACATGAGGAGGGAGGTTGCGTGAAAGTGCGGTCGTTTTTAAACATATTTTATAAGCCCTTTCGGGGTTTTATACATAAAAAAACGGAGAATATTTATTCTCCGTTTTTCATGCTCAATCAATGTTTAGATGGTACGCTTGATTTCAACTACTTCAAAGACCTCAATTTGGTCACCGACTTTCACGTCGTTGTAGTTCTTCACGCCAATACCACATTCCATACCATTACGCACTTCGGCAACGTCATCTTTAAAGCGGCGTAATGACTCAAGTTCGCCTTCAAAAATGACCACGTTATCGCGTAATACACGGATTGGGTTGTTACGTTTCACAATACCTTCTGTCACCATACAACCTGCAATGGCACCAAATTTCGGATGGCGGAAGACATCACGCACTTCAGCAAGACCGATAATTTCTTGTTTGAATTCAGGTTGTAACATACCGCTCATCGCCGCTTTGATTTCGTTTAATAGCTCATAAATGATGGAGTAATAACGTAAATCAATATTTTCTGATTCGATAATGCGACGTGCAGAGGCATCAGCACGCACGTTAAAGCCAAGGACAATCGCATTTGATGCGGCAGCCAAGGTGGCATCTGTTTCTGTGATTCCCCCAACACCTGAACCAACAACTTTCACTTTCACTTCTGCCGTAGAAAGCTCATTTAAGGCTTGGCAAATGGCTTCCACAGAACCTTGTACGTCTGCTTTCACGATCACATTTAATTCAGCCACATCGCCTTCAGCCATATTGGTAAACATATTTTCCAATTTCGCTTTTTGTTGGCGAGCTAATTTCACTTCACGGAATTTTCCTTGACGGTATAACGCCACTTCACGGGCTTTTTTCTCGTCACGAACAACCGTTGCTTCATCACCTGCAGCTGGTACGCCTGAAAGCCCCAATACCTCAACAGGAATGGATGGACCTGCACTTGCTACATCTTTACCGTTTTCGTTACGCATTGCACGAACACGACCGTATTCAAAACCACAAAGAACGATATCACCACGGTGTAAGGTACCAGATTGCACAAGGATCGTTGCCACAGGTCCACGACCTTTATCAAGGTAAGATTCAATCACCACACCCGTTGCCATGCCATCTTTCACCGCCGTTAATTCAAGCACTTCAGATTGCAATAAGATCGCTTCTAATAACTCATCAACCCCTGTCCCTTTCTTCGCAGAGACATACACAAATTGTGTATCACCACCGAATTTCTCGGCAACCACTTCATGTTGCAATAATTCGGTTTCAACACGCTCTGGATTGGCTTCTGGTTTATCAATTTTGTTAACTGCAACCACAATCGGCACACCTGCCGCTTTAGCATGTTGAATAGCCTCAATGGTTTGTGGCATCACGCCATCATCTGCCGCCACCACAAGCACCACGATATCCGTTGCTTTCGCACCACGTGCACGCATAGAAGTAAAGGCGGCGTGTCCTGGTGTATCTAAGAAGGTGATCATTTTGCCATCATCGGTTTCAACATGATATGCACCAATGTGCTGGGTAATCCCACCCGCTTCACCTGATGCCACTTTGGCTTTACGAATGTAGTCAAGTAATGAGGTCTTACCATGGTCAACGTGTCCCATGATCGTCACCACGGGTGCACGTGTCACTAATTCGGCATCCACATCACGATCGCTCATCACGGATTCTTCAAGCTCATTCTCTTTACGAATGATCACTTTGTGACCCATTTCTTCTGCAACAAGCTGTGCTGTTTCTTGATCAATCACTTGGTTAATGGTTGCCATTGCCCCCATCTTCATCATCGTTTTGATCACTTCTGTTGCCTTCACCGCCATTTTATTCGCCAGCTCCGCCACCGTAATGGTTTCACCGATGACTACATCACGGTTTACCGCTTGAGCAGGTTTGGTAAAGGCTTGCTGTAACGCACTGCCTTTCTTAGCGTGTTTACCTTTACCACCTTTTCCATCTTTTTGATTGCGACGATTAGATTCACGTTCAGTTTTTGAGCTTTCCTCTTCACGTCCCCCTTTTTTCGCTTTAGCCACTTTATTTTTGCCATTGCGATTACGGTTTTCTTTGCGGCGAGCTTCTTCGTCTTCAGCTTCACGGGCATAAGTTGAGGTTAGATGATAATCTGCATAGTCTTCATGACTTTCAACATCCGTCTCTTCTTCGCTAAGCTCTGCATAACGTTTTGCTTCTTCTGCTGCTTTACGCGCTTGCTCTTCAGCTTTTTGACGAGCAAGTTCATCTGCTTTACGACGTAATTCTGCTTCTTCTGCACGACGTTTTTCTTTTTCCGCATCAACAGGTTTAGCTGCTTGTGCTTTTTTCGCTGCTTCAAGTTCTGCCTGTTTTGCTTTTTCGGCGGCTAAGCGGGCTTTTTCTTCCGCTTCTTTTCGTGCTTTTTCTTCAGCCGCTAATTTTTCTGCTTCTTGTATGGCTTTCAATTTTGCTTCTTCCGCTGCACGCTGTGCAACATCTGTTGGTACGGTACGTTTTTTACGAACTTCTACTTGCACTTCTTTTGCTTTTCCCCCCGCCGTCGTACTTACGGTGGTTTTGGTTCTACGCTGTAAGCTCAGTTTTTTTGGGGCAGCCCCATCAGCTTTTTTTACATCTTCTGTCATCTATTTCACTCCTCCAATTACTCACTGAACCAACAGATATTACGTGCAGCCATAATAAAGTCTGCGGCTTGTTCTGCTGTTAGCTCTTCAATATCAGCTAAATCATCAACACCTTGTTCTGCAAGTTCTTCAAGAGTCGTAATTTTTTTCTCTGCGAGTTTTAATGCAATATGACGATTCATCCCCTCTAAGGCGAGTAAACGATCTTCAATATGCGCTTGTTTTAATGCCGCTTCTTCCGCTAATGCAGCGGCTGTAATGGCATCTTTAGCACGAGCTTGCAATTCTTCAACCAGATCTTCATCTTCTAAACCGTCAATTGCCGTTAACTCGCTCACTGACACATAAGCTAATTCTTCTAAGGTTGAGAACCCTTCTTCAATTAAAATATGTGCAAATTCCTCATCAATCCCTAAAGTATTCATGAATAATTTCAATACTTTATTGTCTTCAGCTTGATGTTTTTGATTTAATTCTTCCGTGGTCATGACATTTAATGTCCAACCTGTTAATTGCGTAGCAAGACGGACATTTTGTCCATTACGTCCAATTGCTTGAGCAAGATTGGCTGATTCCACCGCAATATCCATAGAATGTGAATCTTCATCCACAACGATCGAACTCACATCGGCAGGTGCCATCGCATTAATCACAAACTGAGCAGGGTTATCATCCCAAAGGACGATATCTACACGCTCACCGCCTAATTCATTAGTAATCGCTTGTACTCGTGCACCACGCATCCCCACACACGCCCCAACGGGATCAATGCGTTTGTCATTGCTTTTCACCGCAATTTTGGCACGAGAGCCAGGATCACGAGCCGCATTTTTAATTTCAATAAGCTCTTCACCAATTTCTGGCACTTCAATGCGGAAAAGTTCGATCAGCATTTCTGGCTTCGCACGAGTCACAAATAACTGAGCCCCTTTACTTTCTGGGCTGACTTTATAAAGCACACCACGTACACGGTCACCCGGACGGAAATTTTCACGTGGAAGCATATCTTCACGCAACATCACGGCTTCAGCTTGTTGCCCTAAATCTAACACGATATTATCACGGTTAACCTTTTTCACGGTTCCCGTTACAATTTCGCCTTGTTGTGAACGGAATTGCTCAACGATTTTGTTACGTTCCGCTTCACGGATTTTGGTGCTGATCACTTGACGTGCCGTTTGCATGGTAATGCGATCGAATGCAACAGATTCAATTTGATCTTCCACATAATCACCTACTTGCAAGCTTGGATCTTCAAACTGTGCGGCTTCTAAGGTAATTTCTTTGGTTGGGTTATTCACCTCTTCTACCACGATCCAACGGCGGAAGGTATCAAATTCACCAGTTTTGGTATTGATCACAACACGCACATCAATTTCTTGCTCATATTTCTTTTTGGTTGAAAGGGCAAGGGCACTTTCTAACGCTTCAAAAATCTTTTCGCGTGGTAATAATTTTTCATTTGACACGGCTTCAGCAGCCAATAAAATTTCTTTACTCATTGCTCTGTTTGCTCCTTAGAATTTAGGAATAATATTGGCCTTTTGAATATTGCCAAACACTAAAACTTGTTCTTGTCCATCTACAATTAGCGTCAACATATCATTTTCAATCTTCGCTAATTTTCCTTGCCATTTACGACGATCTAATACTGGAATCCGTAAATGAACTGAAATGTCTTGACCAATATAACGTTGATATTGTGCTAAAGTAAATAAAGCACGATCTAAGCCCGGCGAAGACACTTCAAGATTATATTTATCTGCGATCGGATCTTCTACATCTAAAATTGCACTGACTTGACGACTCACATCGGCACAATCTTCCACCGTCACGCCGCCCTCTTTATCAATATATAAGCGTACCGTTAAATATTTTCCTGCACGTTGGCATTCAATACCCCAAAGTTCGCAACCTAAATCGGCTACGGCGTCTTGTAGTAGTGCTTGTAATTTTTGTTCTAACGTTGCCAAAATTGCCTCCTCTCTATACTAGTATTGGTAAAACGCCCCCAATGCCCGATGGCGATTGACTACGTTTTGAACCACTCACAGACAAATGCCGAATTTTAGACGTAAAAAAAGGACTCGCGATCCAGTCCTTACATCAAAAAACTCCTCGTTTAGATACGAAAAAACCCCATCACTTGGGGTTTCTTTACTAAACTATCTGTAAAGTGGTTGCGGGGGCCGGATTTGAACCGACGGCCTTCGGGTTATGAGCCCGACGAGCTACCAAGCTGCTCCACCCCGCGTCCGAAATATGAAACGCATTATAAGGATTTTAGACAAAATAGCAAGGTTTAATTACCAAAAATCGGTTTTTTTCAAAACTTTGCTAAAATTTACCGCACTTTTTGATTAAAAACGAATACCCGTGCCTACGCCAAGTCCTATCCCAACACCCTGACTTCCGCCTCCTGCACTGACACTGCCCCCTACCGAACAACCTGCTATCATCAGGCTGATGATTATGATCATCAATGGCTTTTTCATTCTACTTTCCTCTTCAATTGGTCAGACATATTTTCAAATAAACGATAAATTGCAATCAAATCCGTTTTTGCAATAGGTTTAAATGGTAACAAAAGATAATAAATAAAGCGATATTTTCGTAACTGTACAATGACCTGCTGCCAAATGCTCGGGGCAGATTGTTGTGCCAACTCTGCTATCACACGTTTGACTTCTTGATCTGAAATCACTTTCGAACGGCATAGACTATGCATAAAAATCATGACATCTTGTACTTGCTTAGTCGGCTGATTTTCCATGTGGTTTTCCAAGTCAATAAAACGAATTTGCTCACCATTCCATGCCATATCTCGGATAGCTGGTCTGCCGTGAGCCAGACCTTGATGATGTAACGCCACTAACGCTTTCACCCCTTCGGACAAAATCTGTTGTTTTTGCTGTACAGAAATGCTCGGATTTTCCATCCAATCGGCAAGGGTGGGGCCTGCATCTTCCAAGACGAAAAAATCAGGGCGTGAAATCAGTAATTTAGGCACGGGGGCGGCAAGTTGTGCAAAACTTTTCAAGGTTTTCATTTCGTTTTGAAATGCTTGTTCGGGATAAGGCTTCAACAGTCGCCAGCCAAGACTCAATACTTCAGGCTGTTTAATCCAAAAATATTGTCCATGATATTCAAAATGATGAATTCTTTTTCCTTTGTTTTGATGGACGATGTGTTGTACATAATCTTCGAAAGAAAGCCTACTTGATTCCATGCGAGGTTAATCCCATTAAAAGTGAAAAGTGCGGTGAATTTCACCGCACTTTTTGTTTATTGATGTGTGACGATTATTTTTTCATTAAACTTAATTTCGTCACTTTATTGGCTGCGATTTGGCAATCCATTTTATAAAATTGGGTGCCATTTAAGCGAACCGTTGCATTTAAGCTATTTGCTGTTAAGACGGCATTCTCTGGGCTACGGAAAACACGTTGGGTTTGAGCCACTTGTTGAATTTTTGCAATGCATAGATAATTCAGTTTGGCATCGTTGCCTGTTTTCATGTTTGCTGCCGTATTATCGGCTTTATTGTAACTGAACATTTTGTAAAGTTTACTGGCTTTTGCAGATATTTTCGTGGCGTTGTCGGTATTGACCGATTGGGGATTGCCTTGTGCATTAAAGGCATTTGCCACTTTACCATCCGCACCAAATTGATACACACCTGATTGATCAAGTGCTGCCACTAACTTCCCTGCTTTATAGAAGAACTGGCTTGAGCCTTCCGCCTCTTGTGCTTTAATCAATTCTGGCTGTGAGCTTAAATAAGCCACATATTGATTCTGATTATAGCGATACTCAAAGGTTTTTAAGCCCATTGCTTTCTGTTCTAACGCCGCCAAATCCATGCCTAATGCTTTCGGTGCTTTGGCAACAGAAGGGGCAGTTACGCCACGACCTGAAGTCATATCAGATAAACTGCCACAGGCAGATAAGACCATAACAGAAGAAAATAAAATCGCTTTAGTGAAATATTGACGCATAAAGTTTCCTTAAAATAGAGAGAAAGGTGGTTTTATTCTACCTAATATTCCTTGTTTTTTGAATAAAATTTCAACTTTTGTCCTTGCCTTAAACACAGAACATGCCACTTATCATTCAACAGATTTAGAGAGAAATAACGCCGCAGCCCCTCGCACGCCACCTGAATCACCGTATTTTGCTTTTTTAATCAAAGGCACATTGGCACTACGCATTAAGTGGTTAGGTAAGACGTTGGGTAAAGCTTCATATAAATAATCAAAGTTAGATAATCCACCACCTAGCACAATCACATGAGGATCTAACACCGTGATAATATTACCGATAGAAATCGCACAAAGCTTGATGAAAAGTTCAACAAAATTAACCGCACTTTGCTCACCCGCATAAAATCGCTGAATGATGTCTTTCGCATTTAATGCTTCACCTTGTAAATCCCGATACAGCATTTCAAAGCCACGGCCAGAAAGATAGGTATCTAAACAGGCTTGATTGCCGCAACCGCAAGGATAAATGGGTGCCTTATCCCAACCTAACAATCGCAATGCATGATAGTTCAATTGAATATGCCCTAACTCCCCTGCCATGCCCGTTTGCCCTGAATAAACTTGACCATTAAAGATCAATCCGCCACCAAATCCTGTGCCTAAAATAAGCCCTAATACCATAGGATATGGTGCATTTTCTTCCGCCCATGCTTCAGATAAGGCAAAGCAGTTAGCATCATTTTCAGCTCGGACTTCACGTCCTAAACGTTCAGTAAGATCTTGAATAATAGGTTTATTGTCTGCGGCAGGAATATTTGCGATTTCTGCCATGCCCGTTTTTTGATTCACAAAGCCTGGAATACCTAATCCTACTGAACCTCGACAATGAAACATGTCATCGGCTTTATGCACTAAGTGCACGATGGCATTCAGCCATTCCTCGTAAGAGGTTTTTGGGGTATCGACTCGTTCACTGTATAATTTTTCTAAGTTTTCATTAAAGACGGCAAGCTCAATTTTGGTGCCGCCAATATCAAATCCATACAACATACTCCACCTCGTCCAAAACGTTATTGAATTTCACCGCACTTTTTTACTGCTCTTTTTCCGCACACTTTGCAGGACAAGCTTTGCGAAAAATCGCTTTTTTCTGCAAGAAACTGAAAATGGCGATATGAATGACAAATGCCAATAAAATGCTCATTAATAAATCAATAGGATAATGCATGCCAAAACGTAAACGGCTCACTAACATTAACACTGCCCAAACTGCAATTCCTGCCACCAACACTTTCTTACGTGTTGAACCTTGTCCTGTCAATTGCGTAAAACCCACCGCCAGAAACAGCCAGGTTGCCGCAAAAATGGTATGACCAGAAGGGAAAGAATAGCCTACTTCTTTTTCATAATGCCCTTTCAGCCAACTTGGTACATCCGCTTGCACTTGATAAAAACGCTGGACAAATTGGGAACGTTGCTTTCTATCTTGCTGATAAAAGGCTTCTGCACTCATTTCCGCTTTTTCCACCATATAAGTAATATAAGGACGAGGCTCAGCAAAGATATTTTTTAGCCCACTTTTAATGCCTTGTGTCAAAATCACCGAAAAAGCCATAATACACACCGCAAGCATCCACTGTTTTTTTTCATTAAATAAGGGATAAAAGCATAAAGCCAACACGCCACAAGTAATGACACCGTAAGGCACGCTACCACTTTCCGTTAAAAAATACAGAGCGTGATCATAACTGCTCATCACATCATTTGCCTTCCATTGCCAACCCAAAATCCATGTAAAAAAAGGGACAACACAAAGTAATAAGGTATATAATGACAATCTTTTTAACATATTTCTAACCATAGAATTGAGAACCGTTGAGGGAGAATATTCTATCAGAGAACACTCAAAAGCATAAGGATTGATTGATTATGGCAAAAATTCAACGTGTGGCAGAAGCTAACCTACCAACAGAATTTGGTATCTTTCGTATTGTTGGCTTTGAATTTCCAGATACCAAAAAAGAGCACGTTGCCCTCGTATTAGGCGATGTCAGCAAGAGTGATGAACCCGTGCTCGCACGTATTCATTCAGAATGTTTAACGGGAGATGCATTATATAGCCTAAAATGCGATTGCGGTTTCCAATTAGCGGCGGCATTACGCCAGATCAGTCAAGAAGGTCGTGGTGTCCTGATCTATCACCGTGAAGAAGGACGTGGCATTGGCTTAATTAATAAAATTCGTGCATATTCTTTACAAGATCAAGGCATGGATACGATTGAAGCAAACCTCGCATTAGGTTTTGCCGCAGATGAACGTAATTTTGAAGTCTGTGCGGAGATTTTTGACTTATTAGGGGTTAAAAAAGTACGCTTATTAACCAATAACCCGAACAAGATCGACACCATGAAAAAAGCGGGAATCAATATTGTAGAACGTGTTGCACTCAATGTTGGCGAAAACCGTTATAACACGGAATATCTCGACACCAAGGCGAAAAAAATGGGGCATTTTATTGTACATAATGAGCAAAAACATTTGCTTGATTGCCCACACTGTTGCGAAGAAATTCCTAAAAAATAACACATTGCCCACCTGTTACGGTGGGCAAAACATTTTCAAAATGCACCGCACTTTTGAGTCATTAATTCACGTTTACCTTGCGAAATAAGTCCTTACTGTAAATAATGCCCGTTGCATTCTCTCGTTGGTAGCCGTTCAAACTGCCATGTAACCAAATAGGCGTTTGGTATTGAAAAATCGGCAATACCACATTTTCCGTTTGCAGCAGCTGCCCTAATTCTGCATAAAGGCGATAACGTTCTGTTTCATTCATGCTTGATAGCGTTTTTTCCAACAATTCGTCCACTTTGGGATTGGCATAAAACATCTTGTTATCTGGGCTATGAGAGTAAAACACATTCAAAAAAGCAGAAGGTTCGTGATAGTCAGCACACCAACCAGAACGAATCATTTGAAAATCGCCCTTAATTCGCTTTTCTAATAATGTCTGCCATGGTACAGGCTCAGCAGTGACTCTTAGCATATCGGATTGAGATAACATTCTCACAATACGCTGTGCCACCTCTGGGTGAATATCTTGCTGATCATGGGTAATTTTTAAGTGTAACGGCTGTTTTTCACTCACCCCATATTGCTCAAACACTTGCTCCACCACCACAGGTTCCCAAACACTGTCTTGTTCCATCTGCATCGCATCAGGCAAAACATGGGTGGTTGGTCTCATCTTCGGAGCAACCTGTTGTACAATATCGCGAGCAGAAACCATTGACACAATGGCTTTTCTCACCGCACTTTTGCTCAGCAAAGGATCTCGCAAATTAAACTCATAAAAATAGGTGCAATTTTGCGGAAAGTAGGGGGTGTTATCAGGGATGACTTTAGGTTGTTGCACCAAATCCAATGTTTCAATGGACTGATTTTCAGAAAGCTTTTGATAATCCACTCGCTTAAACGCCACTTTCTGTGCCGCCCAATAATACGGATTTTTTTCAAGATGAATGAAATTGGCGTGCTGGTTCAGTAAACGATAAGCCCCATTGCCAACAAACTGGTTTGATGGTTGTGCATAGCGTGGCAACAAGGCAATATGTGCAAGCATATGAGGCAAATAAGGCGTGGCTTTATCTAATTGAATGCGTAAAATGCGATCTTCAATGGCTTCCACCCCCAATTTATCTGCTGGCAATTCCCCTTTTAAAACCTTTTTCGCATTGGCGACATTTAAAAAAGCTAAATAGGTTTTCAGTTGACTTTGTGATTGGGCTAATTGCTGCCAACTACGGACAAAATCTTGGGCAGTCACCGCCTCTCCCGTCGACCATTTGGCACCTTCTCGCAAAACAAAAAACCATGTTTTGTTATCTTCTGTTTTCCAACTTTCTGCCACGGCAGGGATTAATTTCCCTTGCGGATCATAAGCCGTTAATCCTTCTAAGACATCTCGTAAAAAAGCACTTTGATCAGCATTTTGTACCGCATGCGGATCCAATAACAAATCATGGTATACACCACGAACTAATAATTCTCGACTGGGTACTACGGGCTTGGCATCATTTTTTGATGAGGAAGGGGATTGATGAGTGGAAAGCGATCTGTCTGTGTTTTGATCACAATTAAGTAAAAAGAAAATACTCGAAAAAAGGACCGCACTTTTTATCGTTGTGCGAAAAGAAGAACCCAAGAAGCTAACCATGCGAAATTTCCCCAAAAATAAGGGGCATTATACAAAGATTATTCAGGGCTGTTAACCTTTTCGTCTCACCGCCCTGAAAATCGCTTATTGTTTTGCGGTTTTGATCCAGAAAAAGAAGAACCAATACTTCGTTAATAGCACCAACACAATAATTGTGCGGCCAACCACGCTTGGCGTAAAGTAAAAGCCAATGGATAACATCACTGTCGCAAATAATAAAATCCAGAATTTTGATTTCTGACTTAACGCCCGCTCTTCTTTGAACGTTTTCAAATGCTTTTGATATAATTGCGTTTCTAAAAACCAATTATGCAAACGATCGGATCCTTTCGCAAAAAAGAATACTGTCAACAACAAAAAGGGCGTGGCAGGAAGAAGAGGTAACATAATCCCTAAAATCCCTAAACCAAGAAAGATAAAGCCCAATACAATATAAATCGCCTTCATAAAAATCCTCAGGAATAAAAACGATTCTCAATTATCTATAGTTTTACAGATTTTTCAAGCTTGAATTTGAAAAATTTTCCCCCATATAGAAAAAACGTTTTGTATAAAAATTAAGGACAGATTATGACAAATCCATTATTAACCTTTGAAGGCTTGCCGCCCTTTTCTGCTATCAAGCCTGAACATGTCAAACCTGCGGTTGAAAAACGTATTCAAGACAGCCGTGAAAAGATTGAAAAATTAGTACAACAAGACGACATTACTTGGGAAAATTTCATTCAACCTCTCACCGAAATGAGCGATCTTTTTAGTAAAACATGGTCGCCAGTTTCTCACCTTAATGCGGTAAAAAATAGCCCTGAATTACGTGATGCTTATCAAGCCTGTTTGCCGATTTTATCCGAATACAGCACTTGGGTGGGTCAACATGAAGGTTTGTATCAAGCCTATAAAAAACTGAAAAATAGCCCCGCTTTTGAACAGTATGATGTTGCCCAAAAGAAAACCATCGAAAATGCACTTAGAGATTTCAAATTATCGGGGATTTCATTAAGTCAAGAGAAACAAAAACGCTATGGTGAAATTTCCGCTCGTTTATCCGAGTTAAGCTCGCAATTTAGCAATAATGTGCTTGATGCGACCATGGGTTGGGATAAAATTATTGAAGATGTGGCACAATTAAAAGGCCTACCAGAGTCTGCTCTTCAAGCGGCTCAACAATCTGCACAAAGTAAAGGTTTAAGCGGTTATCGCTTTACCCTTGAAATTCCAAGCTACCTTCCTGTGATGACCTATTGTGAAAACCGTGCCTTGCGTGAAGAAATGTACCGAGCATTTGCCACCCGAGCATCAGATCAAGGTCCTAATGCTGGTAAATGGGATAATACGGCGATCATGGAAGAAATCCTGAATCTCCGTGTTGAGTTGGCAAAACTGTTAGATTTCAATACCTACACAGAATTGTCTCTTGCCACTAAAATGGCAGAAAATCCCCAACAAGTGTTAGATTTCTTAGATAACCTTGCACAGCGTTCTAAAGCACAAGGTGAAAAAGAATTAGCCGAATTAAAAGCCTTCTGCAAACAAGAATTCAATATTGATGATCTAGAAGCTTGGGATATCGCCTTTTACAGTGAAAAACAAAAACAGCACCTGTATGCAATTAATGATGAAGAACTGCGTCCTTACTTCCCAGAAAATCGTGTGTTAACTGGGTTATTTGAATTAATTAAACGTATTTTTAACATTCGTGCTGTTGAGCGTTTTGATGTGGAAACTTGGCATAAAGATGTCCGTTTCTTTGATTTAATTGATGAGCAGGATCAGATTCGTGGTAGCTTCTACCTTGATTTATATGCACGTGAACATAAGCGTGGTGGTGCATGGATGGATGACTGTATCGGACGTCGTCGTCTCAGCAATGGAGACATTCAAAAGCCAGTGGCATACTTAACCTGTAACTTCAATGCCCCAATTGGCGACAAGCCTGCCCTGTTCACTCACGATGAAGTCACTACCCTGTTCCATGAATTTGGGCATGGTCTGCACCATATGCTCACGCAAATTGACGTGGCTGATGTAGCTGGGATTAATGGAGTCCCTTGGGATGCCGTGGAATTACCTAGCCAGTTTTTAGAAAACTGGTGTTGGGAAGCACAAGCCCTTGATTTTATTTCAGGTCATTACGAAACAAGTGAGCCTTTACCAAAAGAAAAATTGGCACAATTGTTGAAAGCGAAAAACTATCAAGCAGCCATGTTTGTGTTACGCCAATTAGAATTTGGTTTATTTGACTTCCGTTTACATCATCATTTTGAAGCTGGCAAACCAAACCAAGTGCTAGAAACCTTAAAAGCCGTCAAAGATGAGGTTGCTGTTATTAAAGGAGTGGAATGGGCAAGAGCACCACATAGCTTTAGCCATATTTTCGCAGGGGGCTATTCTGCAGGGTATTACAGCTATTTATGGGCAGAAGTGCTTTCTGCAGATGCATTCTCACGTTTTGAAGAGGAAGGCATTTTCAACCCAGAAACAGGCAAATCTTTCTTAGATGAAATTTTAAGCCGTGGTGGCAGTGAAGAGCCGATGATCTTGTTCAAACGTTTCCGTGGTCGAGAGCCGCAATTAAACGCATTATTAAGACATAAAGGCATTGCGAATTAAAACAACACCATAAAAAAATACCGCACCTTCAAAAAGTGCGGTATTTTTTGGAAAAGTTTCTTATTTAAACCAACCTGCTTGGTGGGCAATAAACAATAAGGTAAACGAGGTTAAATAAATCAAGCCAATCACGGATAACCAGAATAATCCCCCTTTCACTTTGTGTTCACCTTTCAAAACTAAAGATAAATTCAAATAGGCGAAAACTGGCGTTGAAACAAAAGAGGCAATCATGGCAAATTTCAACATCGGCCCTACTGCATTATTAAAATAGAAGATGATCGCCAAACCTGAAGCGGCAGCAAATAACATCGCAATATTTAAGGTGCTTGGGCGACTTTCTTTTTTACCAAAGATTAAACGTAAGCTTTCCACATTAGAACGAGAGTAACCATCAATTACGGTGATCGTGGTGCCAAACATACACATAAATGCAATGAAAGCGATTAATCCTCTTGCCCACTCACCAATCGTTGAGGAATACATATTAATTAACTGGGCAATATATTTCCCCCCCACCATTTGTACGCTTTCTGGTGAACCATGTTGAACCAAAGCCCCTAATGCCAAAAATACTAAGGCTAAAATGGCGGTACCAATAAAACCGACATTAAAATCCCAAATACCATCTCGGTATGACACGGTTGAAACACGGCGTTTTGCAATTACCCACATTGAGCTAACGGCTGAAATTTCAATCGGTGCAGGCATCCACCCCATTAACGCCACAATAAAACCGAGAGAAGCCAAATTCCAAGGACTGGCACTGACGTAATCTGGCGGAGCAACACCAGATAAACCATTACGCATTAAGGCAATCACCACGGCTGTCACGGTAGTCAAGGTTAAGGCAATCATAATCAGCTTAGATAAACCGTCTAATAAACGGTATTTACCTAATAATAAAATTACCGTACTGACGATAATCACAATCGAACTAAGTGTTGCGACTGGCACATGAATAGGTAAGACGAAAGTTAAAATGGCGGCACAAAGTAAGCCTACCGCCGCCGTATTAATCACAGTGGCAAATGCATTAAGAATAAAGAAGATCCAAAGATAGGCTTTTCCTTTTTTCAAATACCCTTGCAATAACGTTTCGCCTGAATCAAGTGTATATTGTGCACCGAAACGGAAGAAAGGATATTTAAATAAGTTCGCTAAAATAATAATAATCGCTAACTGCCATCCATAAATCGCCCCTGCTTGTGTTGAAGCAATGATATGTGAGCCACCTACTGCGGCAGATGCCATTAAAATACCTGGTCCTAAAGCGGCAAATTTAGAATGCCAATTCGATTTTTCTATTTGTTGTGTTGATTCTGTCATAATTGATTCCAATATGTTATTTTTATACTCATTGTGCTTTCACAATGTTTTAACAATATCTAATATTTATTGATAATAGTCAACTGGTCAAAATACAGCAAAACCGTTCTTTATTCTTTAAAATCCCTCGCTTTTAGCATAAAAAACCACTTACTAAAATAAGTTTAAGTTAAACACACCAGCTAAGAAATCATAAAATGATATAAAATAAATTTGGAAAAATCAGAGATGATTTAACAGAAAAGCAGTAATAAGTGATATTGAATAAAAAATGAATGAGATTGATGAATAAATGTAAATCAATTAAGAAGATTTAGGAGATTAAATTAAAGAGATTAATGATTGAATGTGATGGCTGGGGTACTAGGATTCGAACCTAGGAATGCCGAGATCAAAACCCGGTGCCTTACCGCTTGGCGATACCCCAACTGAAATATCTTGATGGAAGATTAAGAAGATTATTTGATAGTATGGCTGGGGTACTAGGATTCGAACCTAGGAATGCCGAGATCAAAACCCGGTGCCTTACCGCTTGGCGATACCCCAACTACTCTATTGACTTGCAAGCTAATGAATGGTGCGGGACGAGGGACTTGAACCCACACACCTCGCGGCGCCAGAACCTAAATCTGGTGCGTCTACCAATTTCGCCAGTCCCGCAAATATGGTGGCTATGACGGGATTCGAACCTGTGACCCCAACATTATGAGTGTTGTGCTCTAACCAACTGAGCTACATAGCCATTTTTCTATTTGCATTCACCTCATCGGCTTTGCGGGGCTAATTATGCTGATATCCGCCCCACTCGTCAACTCTTTTTTTTTATAAAAATGAATTTTTTAGATCGTTCGGATAGAGTTTGAGCAACCCGATTTAAAAGCAAACGAAATTTATTCAGATAATAAGCGACGTAATAAACTGCCATCTAATAATGCACGTTTAATTAATGCAAATGCACCGATCACATCTTCATGTTTTAATTCAGACGCCACTAACGGGGTATTTTTGACAAAAGCGGGTAAGGCGTGGCTTTCTAGAGAACGTTGAATAGCCGCAAATAAAATCGTTTTTGCCTGTGTAATCTCGCCAGAAATCACAATTTTCTCGGGATTAAACATATTCACACTCATCGCCAACACCCGACCAATTTGCACCCCAACATGCTCTATTAACTCAATCGCCGCTTCATCATGTTTATTACTCGCTTTACAAATGGCTTCGATATCGTATTCATCTAAAGAAAGCCATTTACTTTTATAGCCATCTTCTAAGAGATCATGCATTTTCTTTTCAATTGCCGTATTACTCACCACGGTTTCCAAACAACCCACATTGCCACATAAGCACCGTTTTCCAAGCGGATCGACCTGAATATGCCCAATTTCTCCTACATTATTTTTATAACCGAGGAAAACCTCATGATTAATCACAATGCCAGCCCCTACACCACGATGAATACGCAATAACAAGGAATCATAACAATCTTTTGTTACACCAAAATAATGTTCAGCTAATGCTAAACTCCGCACATCATGCCCGATATAAGTCGGTAAATGAAATTGCTGTGCAATTTTGTCTGCCAAATCCCAAGGTGTTTCCACCGTTAAATGCGGCATATACTCAATCATGTTGGTTTTTACATCAACAAAGCCTGGCACCGTAATCCCAATGGCAATAAATTCACAGCCTCGTTTATGGTTTTCCTCAATAAACTGTGCTAACTGGCTTAATAAAAAAGATTCGATGGCATCCACCGTTTGTGTTTGAGGCAACTCAAATACCGCTTTTTTCACTAATTTAGTGGATAAATCCATGATGGCAAAGGTGGTATGTTTACGCCCTAAATGCACTAAAATGGTACGAAAAGCCTTATATTCAGCCACAATTGAAGTCGCACGCCGCCCTCCTGTGGATTCTTGTTGTTCCACTTCTTTAATGAGTCCTCGTGCCAATAAATGACGGGTAATTTTCGTGACACTCGCAGGTGCTAATTGACTTAATTCTGAAATCTGAATACGAGAAATAGGACCTTGTTGATCGATCAGTTTATAGACGACCGCACTATTCATTTGTTTAACTAAATCAACATTTGCTATTTGATGATTTTCTCGCATGGGTTTCTCCAATAAAAACGAATGGCTTTATTCTAAAATGGATTAACATGATTAGAAACTGTTTTTAATTGTCGCATTCTTTCTCTACATTGATCACCGAAGAAAACAAGGCTAATCCCCCTGAATTTCCAGCTTTGACCATTTTGTTCATCACCTGAGTCGGGGAATGCAATAATTTGTTGGTTAATTTATAACTTAATTCTTGTAAGAGTTTTTCTGCATTTTCGCCTTGATGCAAGCCTATTAACGCTTTTTCTAATAAATCTTCTCTAATCTGATCAGCATTTGAACGATAAGTTCGAATCAAATTGGAAAATTGATGGACTTTCAACCATTCAAAAAAGTCATCACGTTCCTGCTGAATAATCAATTGTGCTTGTTGTGAAGCTTTTTCTCTTTCTGTTAAATTTCGCTGAATAATATGTTGTAAATCATCAACAGTGTAATGATACACACTGTCTAAATGTGCCACACTGCCTTCAATATCTCGAGGAACCGCAATATCAATCAACAGCAACGGTAAACCACATCTCACACGTTGTGCTTCTCTGATCATAGGTTCGGTCAATAAAAGGGTGGGACTGCCTGTGGCACTAATGACGATATCGGCTTGGTTTAACCCTTCCTGTAACGCATTTAAAGATAAAATCTGTATCTGACAGGTTTTCTCCAATTTTTCCACTAAGTGATGGGCTCGTTCAAAAGTGCGGTTAGAAATCATCAAGTTTTGTACACCATGACGCAATAAATGGCGAGCAACTAATTCAATGGTCTCCCCCGCCCCCACTAATAAAATCTGTAACGGTTTGAGTGACTCAAAAATCTGACGAGCCAAACTACAAGCGGCATAAGCGACAGAAACGGCATTCCCGCCAATATTGGTCTCACTTCTTACCCGTTTGGCTGTGGAAAAGGTTTTTTGGAATAAACGTGAAAGCTCACTGGAAAAAGGCAATTGATGGGTTTGATAATAATGTTCGCTAAATTGATAAGCCTGTTTCACTTGACCTAAAATTTGTGGCTCCCCCAAAATTAAAGAATCAAGCCCACATGCTACCTGCATTAAATGTACGACGGCTTGTTGATTTTGCTTCACGTATAAACAAGATTGTAACGCATTCGCCTCAACTTGGTGTACATCCGCAAACCACTGGATACAGCGTTCAATCCACCCTTCATTTTGTTGCGGTAAAATTTGCTTATGATGTAAATACACTTCCGTGCGGTTGCAGGTTGACAAAATCACCACGCTCTGAGCGATGGCAAAAGCGTGGATTTGTTGCAACGCAAAAAGGCGTTTCTCATCAGAAAACGCCACTTTTTCACGCACTTCCACAGAAGCTGTTTTGTGATTGATACCAAGCACTAAAATCGTCATAAATGTATTAAAAAAATCCACCGCACTTTTACATGACAGGGAAAGATCACCCACAAATAAAATGAAAAGAAGAAAAATATCAAAAAATAACATTTTAATAAATTGTTATCTATTGAGCAAACCTATTGACCACCATTATACACCAATCCCCACATAAGCATGACGAAGATTTGTGCTTAAAAACGATCCTTTGCCTGTCGTAATTGAATGAACTGTTCCAGACTGGTGGCTTGTAAAAAAGGATTAATTTGCTGCTCTAAGGCTAATGTTGTGGGAAGACTTGGGCGATTCGCCGCACGGAGTTCCACCACATGTTGATAATATGCTTTTAAAAAAGGATTTTCCCCTAAAACAGATTGAGCAAAGGCTAAATTACTCAAAGTATATTCATGAGCAGGACAAACAAGGGTTTCTTGAGGTAATTGTTTCAAACGTTGGATCCCTTCATACATTTTGGCATAATCGCCCGTGAAAACACGACCACAGCCTGCTGAAAATAGGCTATCACCACAAAACAAATGCCCCTCGATCACATAACTGACATGCTGTTCCGTATGCCCTGCTGTATCGAGTACCTCAATTTCATAATTTTCCGTATGAAACTTTCCTGCTTGAATAATATCTGTTGCCCCTCTTGCACGGGTTTCTTCTGGTCCAAAGATTTTTACATCAGGAAAGACTTGCTTAAAATGAGCCACACCTGCAGTATGATCATCATGATAATGAGTCAATAACAGGGCTTCCACCTTGAGTTGATGCTGTTTGAGATAAGCCAATAATCCCGTGGTTTCGGGAAGATCGATCACAATAATAGGTAAATTTTCTCGTCCATAAAGCCAAATATAGTTATCATTTAAAGCAGGAATAGGCACTAACATAAATTCTCCTTGAGGTATAAATATGCTGTGGAATGCAAAATATCCCAAAGCGATAACATTGCCACACAGTTGGCAACAGATACAAAATGGTGAACGCTATTGTAACGCACTTACCGCCTATTTTTCGGCTTGGTATCCAAAAATTTTGGGCAATCAGGTGTTAAATTTAGGCGGACTCAGTGCAGAAATCAGCCGTGATATTCACATTTCCCACCATGATATTGTCCTTTCACCACAACTTAGCCCTGATTTAATTCAGCTTGCCCAACAACCCAATACCACGGTGGTCCAAGCCAATTTAACCGAATTGCCTTTTATTGAACACGCCGTAGATGCTTGTATTCTGGCAAATACCCTAAACTTTAGCCAAGATCCCCATCAAATTTTACGTGAAACTGATCGTGTGCTGTGTGAAGAAGGTTACTTGTTTTTATCTATTTTCAATCCCTTCAGTAACCTGTTATTTAAACGCTTTCTTCACAAAAAAAACCAGCCACCTTTAGCCATTCGGCATTATTTCCCATTACGCATTATTGACTGGCTATCTTTACTCAATTTTGATGTGCTTGAACACCGTGGATTGCTTCCTTACGACAGAATGGGCTGTTTTCCTCAATTGATCGCTATCGTAGCACGCAAACGCATTTATCCCTTAACCCTTAATCCTGAAAAAGTGCGGTTCAAAAAACAAGCCGTTTTTGCCCCCGTCAGTGCATTTAAAACAAAATGACGATGTAAATAAATACAATTTGGCTTGCGACAAGGCACAAACTCCCCTATTATTTCCAACTTTTATCGCAACAATTAAAGGAAAGAGAGATAAACGATGTCTGAACAAACTTTTATTCCTGGCAAAGATGCTGCACTTGAAGACAGTATTCATAAATTTCAACAAAAATTGACCGCACTTGGCTTTAATATTGAAGAAGCCTCATGGCTTAATCCCGTGCCGAATGTTTGGTCTGTTCACATTCGTGATAAAGATTGCCCTCAATGCTTTACCAATGGTAAAGGTGCGAGTAAAAAAGCCGCTCTTGCCTCGGCATTAGGTGAATATTTCGAACGTCTTTCCACCAACTATTTCTTTGCAGATTTTTATTTAGGGCAAGATATCGCCAATGGTGATTTCGTTCACTATCCTAACGAAAAATGGTTCCCCATTGAAGATGATGCCCTATTGCCTGCTGGCATCTTAAATCAAGAACTTTTAGATTATTACGATCCCAACCAAGAATTAACACCTGAATTATTAGTGGATTTACAATCAAGCCATTATGATCGTGGCATTGTAGCAATGCCTTACGTTCGCCAGTCGGATCAATCAACAGTGTACATTCCCCAAAGTATTATTGCCAATCTTTATGTCTCTAACGGCATGTCTGCGGGAAACAGCCAATTTGAAGCCCGTGTACAAGGGTTATCTGAAGTGTTTGAACGCCATATCAAAAATAAAATTATTGCCGAAGCCATCAGCCTGCCATTAATCCCTGCTGAGGTTATGGCTCGTTTCCCGACAATTCAAGCATCCATCGAAAAACTTGAACAAGAAGGCTTCCCAATTTTGGCTTATGATGCCTCATTAGGTGGCAAATACCCTGTAATTTGTGTGATTTTATTAAATCCTAATAATGGCACATGCTTTGCCTCGTTTGGTGCCCACCCGAATTTCCAAGTCGCATTAGAAAGAACCGTCACCGAATTATTACAAGGTCGCAGTTTAAAAGATCTGGATGTCTTTACCCCACCGTCCTTCAATAATGATGATGTAGCAGAACATGCCAACCTCGAAACACACTTTATTGATTCCAGCGGATTAATTTCATGGGATTTATTCAAAGCAGAGGCAGATTATCCTTTTGTCGACTGGGATTTTTCAGGCAACACAGAGCAAGAATACCATAATCTGATGGCAATCTTCCAAGCAGAACAAAAAGAAGTCTATATTATGGATTACAGCCATTTAGGTGTGTACGCTTGCCGCATTATCGTACCAGGCATGTCGGATATTTATCCTGCTGACGATTTAATTTATGCCAATAACAATATGGGAATGGATTGGCGAGAAATTTTGCTTGATCTCCCGCACTTCCATCACGATAAATCCACATATCAAGAATTATTAGCGGAATTAGATGAACAAGGTATTGATGATGCCACAAGGGTACGTGAATTTATTGGTATTGTTGCCCCACCAAAATCAGGCTGGACAACCTTACGTATCGGCGAATTAAAATCCATGCTGCATTTAGCCGTTGGCGAGTTAGAGGCGGCATTAGATTGGGCAAACTGGACACTGAATATGAACAGTTCTGTCTTTACTGCTGAGCGTGCAAACTATTATCGTTGTTTAATTAGTAGTATCGAATTGTTCCTTGATAAAGGTCGTCAGCCTGAACAATACCGTATGGTATTTGAAAAAATGTATGGACAAAGTGCGGTCGATTTTGCATGGAAAGCCTTACAAGGTGGCAACCCATTCTATGATCTGATTGCCGATGATGAACATCTACAACAGTTCCACGCTCACCAAAAATTGCTTCAAGCTTATGAAAAACTGCAAAAAGCTAAACGTGAAAATTGGAAATAATCGCTAAACACAAGGATATCAGCCAACACTGATATCCTTTTTCATTTGTGATCTAGGGCAAAGACATCTTCAGTATTTCATGATAGACTTTTGCCATCTTTTTATTCGTCATAAGGAGTGATTATATGCAAAATTGGACACCAGAAATGTGGCAAAGTGCAGGCATTGGTTTAATCATCGGCTTAATTGTAGGTTATCTTTTCCTTCGATTCACAAAAGGGTCAGTGAAAAAACAAGTGAAAACCGAAACGGAATTACAAAAAGTCAAACACCAGTTGGAAACCCAAAATGCACAATTGAAAAAACATTTTGCCGAAAGTGCGGACTTATTGAAAAATATTGCACAAGATTATCAAAAACTCTATCAACACTTAGCCAATTCTTCCAATACCTTATTACCAGAATTGACTCAAAAATCCCTTTTCCCTGCTCACTTGCTGACAAATACTCCTCAAGATCAGGAAAATAAACAAAGTAGTCAAGATGAACAACCTAGAGATTATTCCGAAGGTTCATCAGGTTTATTAAAAACAGAGGAAAAAAACCAATAACCCTCCCGAAAATAAACCGCTAGCCTTCTTCCTCTTTCTTCAACATAATGCTTCCCATGTATGGTGAAGCATTTTTTTACTTATTTCACATCATCAAGGTCAAACTATGCGACATAAAATCACCACCTTAACAGGGATTGATATACTCATTTTAACTATCATCATGTTTTCCTATGGAATTTATACCTCAAGCCTGTATTACCTCACCTTATTACAGACAACTGAGACAGGCATGATCAACGCCAACACATTTTCAGCAGAAGACAACACTTATGCGTTCATGCTACAAAGCCTACTGCTCTTTTTGGCATTTCTTTACCTCAAATGGCGAAAGTTTGATTTCAAGATATGGCATTGCACCCCCTCACTCAACGGCATAGGAAGCGGTCTTTTTATTTTTATCGTGACGGCACTGTGTCTAGATAGTTACTTTTTATTATGGGATCTCTTTAACCCCTCCCCCTATTCTTTAGAGGAAAGTGCGGTAGAAATGGCAGAATATTTCGAAGGGTTTAATCTCCCCCTTATTCCTTATGCCCTGTTAAATGGATTTTATGAAGAAATCTTTTTTCTTGGTATTTGTTTAAGCGTGAAACCTCGCTCTCTTCCATTGAGCTTCATATACTCGCTCGTTATCCGCTTTAGTTTTCATACTTATCAAGGGATTGAAGTGGCGTTCGGAATAAGCCTTATTGTGGGTACCCTTTTTTTCTTGTTTTATCGCTTTTCTAAACATAACAGATTATTTCCATTTTTTATCGCCCATGCACTTGGCGATGTCTTCGGCATGGGAATATTAAGTTATCTTTTTTAATCATGCCTTCCGTTTTATCCTTTGATAGGGTATTTTTTCATTCCCTACATAAAAAATGCACCCTAATCCATTAATCGGATTAAGGTGCATCTTTTCAATACAACAGACTTAATGATCTGATAAGCTTATACTAAAATGTTGGTTTCTTAATGGAAGAACGACCCACTTCTTCCTCAAAGCTTAAGATTTGTTTAAAGGCTTCTAATAAAGCTTCTTCACTATTTGGTTCATAATAATTATTTTCTCCCACACAGTCTTGCCATGCCTTTTTCTGATCAGCGGGTGGTTTAAAACCAAAGGCAGCAAATGCAATTTTGGTAGGCAGTTTTTCATAATTTTTATTCTGTAGTGTGTCCGCTTTATCACGAATCTTTTGGCATAATCCTGCGTTAAGCAATGTTACTAAGGTGTCACCTGAAGGCTGATTATCCTCACCATCGGATAACACCATTAGAATACGTTGCGTGTTGGTTCCCAATCTCTCTGGTTGAGCTTCTGCATCCGTATTTTTCTCCATTAAAAGGTTGGCACCAATTAATAATCCTGCTGAAGCGGCTGTTCCCCCCTCAGGTTTCACTTTGTCCAACGCTTCAGAAATATTCGGATTGTTACGATCAAACCATGCACGAGTCGTCTCTACTTTGTCATTTCCGCCTAGACATAGCCCACCATTGGAAACTTTAAAATTATAGTCATTAATTCGTTGCCCAGTAAAGTTATCCACCTGATCAACGGTTTTCTTAACATCTAAAATATCTTTAAACATTAAATTGGAGGAAAGAAATAAAGCATGATCTAAAACTTGCTGAAACACTGTTTTTGGAACCCCTTTAACTTTACATACTTCAAAATTAAACGACTCTCCATTAGAATATCGTGCTGTTTTTTGCTCACAGTCAGCATTGTTAGGTTCTCTCGTCAGTGATAACTTCTTAACATCTGCTCTATTTATACGAAACTCCATTTCTTGATCTTTCACATAATAAGGCATAATACACTCTGATGTATCTCCACGTTGACGCGCTCCTGCGGCAAAGGTCGCAAATCCCATTCTATTGTACGGACTCACCTCAGTGCTTTGTTTGCTATCTTTAGATGGAAATAAAATTCCCTGAATATCTTTTACCACCTTTCTTAAAATTACAATTTTTTTCTTATTTATTGGCTCATAAACCCAATCATTCCCAATAACCCAATCCATTGAACCAGAAAAGTCTGATACCAACATCAATTCCACAGGAATCACAATGCCTTTTTCTTTCACCGCATAAGACATGCCCGAATTAATCGGTAAGCGACCATTTTGTGTGACTTGTGTTTTTACAAGTTCTGCACTTAATGGAATCCAAAACTCACGGTTTACGTTACCTTGTACTTCACACACCACAGGACGACGACGGGAATATTGATTTTGAGGATTACGTAAATCAAATTCTTTACAATCATAATAAAAAGGAGTGTCAATCGTCACTGGCTTAGATTTATCTTGCTGATTTTTATCATCAGAACGTAGATACATTTTCGCCAACCCTTGAATTAATTCTTGATTACGCTTGTCTTGCTGTGCTGAAAGTTTATCCCCATTGAATTTTTTTAATTCATCTTGCGTCACCTGTTGATTCACCACATCTGCATGGCCAGTATTTTTACGATAAGAATTATTCTCTGCAACGAGTAACAACGCAGCCTGATCTGTCGCTTGTGTTAAACGAACTTTATCAAGAATAATCCCTGTCCCATCTACGGTAAACGCAATTAATACCAATAAAGGAAAGCTCAGTAATGCAGTCAGTACCGCATACACTCCACTTTGATTTTGTTGAAAATCTTTTAATGCTTGAACACAACGCTTAGTCCAATGCTTAGTCCAATAATATTTTTTCATAAAATTCCCTCAAGAAATTATCTCGCAACCGACATTGAGGAAGAACGCAACCACCCAAGTGAATGAGAGGATTTATCAAGTAAAATGGCTTTAAAGAAACTGTGAGTCTCTACACATAGTGTAACTTGATAAAGCGGAATTTTCCGTTGGTTATTGATTTCTGAATTCGGTGATAAATAAGAGACACTCGACAAAGCTCGATAAGGCTCACACTGAGGCGTTGAGCTTGGCAAGGTAATTTGGTCATCCTTAGACCAATATTCCATCACTAAACCGACAGGTTTTTGGCTATTTTTATCACCATAAAGTAATTTTTTAGCAAGTTGCTCATACTGTTTATGATCTTCTGCTGTAATTTTATATTCTCGATCATAGAGTTGTGTACGTTCACGTAAAACATTGACCATGGCATAGGATGCATTATCTAATTTGCCCATTGTAGAACGCAAAATCACCAAGTCTGCAAGAAATGCAAAAACAAAGGTTAAAAACATCAGCATAAAAATAAACTCAATGGTTACTGAGCCTTTTTTATTGATAAAAAAGCGTTTAATTCGGGCGTGAAAAGCTTGAGCGTTCATATTCTTGTACCACGACAAATTCACGATTAAGGATAGATTGAGTCCATGAGGTTGGAATAAACGGCAATGGCACAACAAATCTATAATCATAGGTTAAAGTATAATAAGCAAGGGTAGCATTTTGCCCTGTTGGCGAAATAATCTTGCCATCTTTTGTTTTTGGCTCACGAAAACGATTAGCTAACAATGCCTTCACACATTCCTTTTCTTGCGGACAATCAACATATTTCACATCAACCTTAATTTCACTGTTTCCTGTTTGTGCTAAATAGCCCATTGTTGATGTATCTTGTAACGCTTTCTGTGCTTCCAATGTCGCTTTAAAAAAAGTTTTATAATCATGTGTTTTGTTTTCCGTATTTTTAGTAATACGTACACTTTCAGCGATAGCAAGATCCCAATACGTTGTTGCAATAGCTAAACGACAGAATTCAAAAATCATCATCACAACAAAAAAGTAAATACCCACCGTGAGCCCAAACTCAATAGTCGATACCCCTTTTTTATTTGATATAAAACGTTTCATAGGAAAACCTTTTTATTATTTACGAACCGCAGTAGAACGACGTTCGGTTTTTTTCAACGCATTAATTAAATCATCTGGTGATGAATTTAAACGCTCTTTAACAATAATATCTTTGGCATAATCAAGGTCGCCACTTTTCACCAAGGCAAAAACAAGATTATGTACTAATCGTGGCTCTTTCACACCATTTAAATATTGTGGCAACAATAACGCCGAAGCGTTACGATAATCACCATTAATAATATGAACCATCGCAAGGTTATTGACTGCCACAACATCATTAATAAAAAATTCTCTTGCTTTATTAATGTCTTCTTGGGCATTTTGTAAGTTCCCTAATTGTGCAAAGGCAATTCCCCGTAAATTATACACTTCACCATTTCTAGGGGATTTGGCTAAAATCGTACTGGCTGTTGATACCGCCTCTTTATACTGCCCTTTCTGAATTAAATTTTTCACTTGTAGAATACGTGCAAAATCATTCACTTGTGCATCACCCGTTAATAACGGTTCTAAATATAATAATGAAGAGGCACTATCTCCTTTGGCATAATAGGCTTCCGCTAATTTATAACGAACTTGTGGATCTTCTTTATTTTTAAGCACATCACGATACAATGAAATTAACCCATTATAGTTGCCTGTGCTTTCATAAAGTGTTTCTTTTGTCGCAATGGATTCTTTGTCACCTGCTTTTACATTTTTATGCTGAGAAAAAGTGGAACATGCAGAAATAGCAATAATTAGACTGCACAATAACGCATTTTTAGTTAATTTAGAAAACATTTGGAAATACCCTCATGATACCTGGCGCTAAAATTAAGATGATGATCGGGAACATAATAAACAAAATCAATGGAATACTCATTTTGGCTGCTAAGGTCCCTAATTTTTCCTCGATTGTTAATAACTGTAACTCCCGAATATCGGCAGATAATTGAATTAAATGATTATAGATCGAAGAACCAAAGTTAAGACTTTGTTGTAGTACTGAACAAAACATACGCACTTCTGTTGTTGGCAAAGAAATAGATAAATCCAACAAGGCTGAAGATAACCCAGTGATTTCTGATTTACGGATAATCCGCAACATCACATAGGTTAAATCCGGGTTGAGCTTTTTAAAATCAATTGCCACTTGCTTTAATGCTGCATCAATACTAATCCCTGTTTGTACATTTACCGCAACTAAATCAATAAAGCCAGGTAAATCCACCATAATCTTTTTGATTTTACTTTTCAAAATAGAGTTAGTCAGCATACCTGGAATTAAAATGGTGACGACCAGAATCAAAGCCGATACTGTCAACCAATCCGCTGATTCTTGCCCTAGAGAATACAGATAATACAATCCCGCCAACGTAAACATAATTAACAATTTGACTTTGATATTTTTATCCACAATCCCTAAAAACTTCAAAACAGGGTTATTGTTAATTAATAACAGCTCTAATTCAATTTGTTGTTTACTTTTTCCTTTCTGAACCTCATCACTGCTTTTATCTTTTGGTCGTTCACCAGCAAGGACTTCTCTGCCTCTTTCTAATTTCTTTTTATGCGAAAACGCAAAGAATAGCACGACAAAACCAAAAATAATCAATAAGAGATAAATGAGAAATATTTTTAATGTCATGTCGATTTCCTCATCAACCACCAGATAATTAACATCCCAATTAATTCACTACCAAAAACATAATATAAAACATAACGCCCTGAAGGATCATTAATTAAAAAATCGAAGTTTTCTGGCATCGTAAATTGCATGAATAAGAAAAAACCGATCGGGAAAGAAGCTACAATCATGGCAGACATACGAGCTTCTGATGAGGTCATCGCACGTTTTTTCTGTTCCATTTTCTTTGCATCGGCAATAATTCGCCCTAAACGAGAAATCACCTCACGGATTTGCCCACCTTTAGAAAGGTTGGTACGAATAATTGTGATAAAAAAGTAAAATTCTTTATAGGGATAACGACTATAACTGTCTTCAAACACCGTAACCGGATCTTCACCGATAGCGAGTCTTTTATGAATGATTTTAAATTCCTCACCCAATTGCCCTGTTAAGTCTCGACCACAGCGTTCCAATGCTTGTAATAAGCCCGCCCCAGAACTGGCTGCTGCCGTCAAAATTTGAATCACTTCTGGGAACATCGCATTAAACATTTTTTGATTTCGGCGTTCACCTAATTTCCACACAAGTAAGACAAAGATAACTATAAAGAGTAAGATAAATTGCCATCTCGGTAGACGGATATAAAACACATTGATATAAAACAATGCAAGAAACACGAGAAAACTCAGAATAATATTACGTAATAACTTCTTTTTATCCCCAGCAACAAAATAATACTGCCATAAAATAGCTTTTTTCTTTATTGAGGAAAGAATGGAAGTCGTTTTCTTAAATGACGTTTCATGTTCATTAATTTTTTTACGTGTTCTCACCCATCCCCTTGAGGTGTAAAGTAATAAAAATACCCCAAAAGCAAGGATAAAATAGTACATAAAGTTCATTTAACTGCCCTCAAAAATACTCTGTAATTCTGCACTTAGATTAAAGACTTGTGCATTTTGATAGACGACAGAACGAGTTAATAAACCATGGGAAATAAATTCACCAATAATTTTTCCATTGGCATCACGCTCTTTACTTGGCTGGTAAGTGAAAATATCTTGTAACACAATTTGTCCATTTTCCATGCCCATCAACTCAGTGATATTCATAATCTTTCTTGAACCATCATTAAGGCGTGATGCTTGAACAATAATATTAACGGCTGAAGCAATATTACGACGAATCGCTTCTAAAGGTAGGGTGGCATTTGACATCATCACCATACTTTCCAAACGTGCAGTGGCATCACGAGGATTATTCGCATGCAGTGTTGACATTGAACCATCATGCCCCGTATTCATCGCCTGAAGCATTTGAAATGCCTCAGCACCACGACATTCCCCCACAATGATACGTTCGGGACGCATACGCAAAGCGTTAATCACAAGATCTTGCATGGTGACTTCCCCAGTATGCTCTACCCCTGCTAAACGGGTTTCTAAGCGAACAACATGTGGTTGTTCTAGGCGAAGCTCTGCCGTATCTTCCAATGTCACCACACGCTCTTGGTGAGAAATATAGTTTGACAACGCATTTAATAATGTCGTTTTACCCGAACCCGTACCGCCAGATACAATAATATTGACTCGAGATCGTGCGGCAATAATTAAAAAGTTTGCCATTTCTCTTGTCATTGAACCAAAATTCACCAATTCTTGTAAGGACTTTTTAGACTTACTAAACTTACGTATTGACATAGAGGTTCCGTCTAATGCAATGGGTGCAATAACCACATTAAGACGGCTTCCATCAGGTAAACGTGAGTCCACTAATGGACTTCCATCATCAATACGACGTCCCACTTTGGCGACAAGTCGTCTTGCAATATCCGTTAACTGTTCATTGCTAACAAAAGTTTTATTCGTTTTTTCTAGAATACCTGCACGTTCAACCCAGATATTGTCAGGTCCATTCACTAAGATATCATTGACGGTTTCATCTTCCATTAATTCACGGATAGGACCATAACCTTCAATTTCATCAGCAATCATTTCCGCCATGACTAGTGCATCAGCAGAAGTCACATAAGTTCCACTTGTCCCTGCGACCCGATAAACAATTTGGGTCAATTCGTCAACAAGCCTTTCTCTATCACTTTGAAGCTGATCGATTTTCTCGATATCTAAATTACTGAGTAACTCATTTCTGAAAAAAATTTGCTGTTCTTTTGTTAACATCGTTTAGTCTTCACTTAGTTATTCGTTATTGAGCGATAAAGCGAGGAAAGTAATCCCCCTTGCTTTTCTTTTGATTTACTTTTACGTGATACTGCACCAATCACTTTCATCACTAACGAACCGATTTCTTTTTTGCCGTTACGACCTAAATTGATGCCCAATACGGTTTTGGCATTGGTATTCTTTAAAAAAGGAATAACCGCATCCACAGGACATTTCAGCAACGTCTCAACATCATTTTTTGCCATTAATTTTGAGGTTTCTAATCGGGAATCTGAAATACATACAAAGGTACGAATTGGTTTACCTGTTGCATTACGGATACGATCACACTCATCTAAAAATTGTTTTGCTACACGGAGTGAATCAATCCGACGTTCAACCACTAAGACAAAACTGTTGCTATATTCTAGAAATTTCGAGAAATCATCCTTTTTGACATTGAAAATAGGTTGATCATAAATCACGAAATTGTATTTCTCTAAAGTAGAAAGTGACAATCTTGTCGGTGTACCTGTAAACAAATCTAAATTCGCACTGTATTCAACCACATCGCCTTGGATTTTCTTATCAAAAAGTAAATCTAAATTTTGTGTACCGTTTGTCCCTTGTGCTAATAATACGGGAACTTTTTTACTTAATGCAATTTGATTCGCAATATAAGCACTGATCATACTGGCACCAATTCCGCCCTTACAACTTAAGACCCCAACTTTAACAGTATGACGAACAAGCGGAATATTGACACCAGAAACAATTTTTTCAGCCATCTGATTCAATTGGGAATCAGTATGGAAGTACAAAATGCCTTCTTCTAATAATTTTTGTGATAATGAAATGGAATCACTGTCCCCCACAATACAGCACCATACGTGTTGTGGGATCACGCTGTACACTAATTCAGAAATGGTTTTAACATCGGTTTCATTACTAATATCAATAATGACACCAAGCGTTTCTTCTGCCGAAAATGTAATATTTTGTTCAGCTAAAAAATCACTTTTATTAATTTCAATATTCTCTAAACCACGCGTACGTAGAATCTGTGCGACCTGTGTTTGAATTTCTTCACGATGAGATACAATTACGATCGTACGAGCACTATCTATCGCAACACTTTCCTTATCAAGTAATAACATAACTAAAACCTTCCATTAGTATTTCAATTGGATACGATGATTATTTTTACTTGCACAAGAATCTTGACCATCCCAACTCATCATATCTTCACCCGTGTTGACACGACAATTGGTTTTCTTCGCACCAATTCGAGCCACTTCTACATAAACAGGGTATACCGCCTGTTTATGCTGGCGTTCAAGTACAACACGTTTACTATCAATCCCTTTTTTCACTAAAACATCACGAATTTTGACCGCACTTTTTTTAGCTGTCTTATCTTTCCAAATGAGATGGACTCGTTTACTTTTATCACTCCCCAAATCACGAATCACTGAACGCATTAAATTATGGTAAGTGACGTCTTCATAATCAGATAAGACATAACGATTGACTAATTGGGTTTTATAAAAATCTTTACTTTGTGTTGGCTGTGCTAAATGGGCATGATTGGATAACTCACTGACAGCAGAAAAGGCATTGACAGAAGCAAAACATAATGCCACAGACAACATATTAATTAATTTTCTCATTGAATAAATCCTCCATTTTTCAAGAAATTAGAGGTTAATGTTTTATGATACACATCCTTAAATGGCGTTACATTAAAGAAACGCTCCATTGTACCTGTACGTTCAAAGGTTGGATAAACAATTTGATCTTCTTGAACCGGTTTTACTGTGTTGACCGTTGCAACAATCACTAACTCACGATCATCACGCTCTGTTTTCGCATTACGGAAAAAAGCACCTAAGATCGGAATATCACCCAACACAGGGACTTTATTAATACGCTCAACATCACTTGAGTTAAATAACCCACCAATAATGAAACTTTCACCATCTGCGACTTCAAAAATAGATTTTGCACGACGTGTATTAAAATACGGAATATCCCCGACATTATTAAATGTATAGTTTCCTGCAATGGTACTCACACGTTGATCCAAGGCTAAACGAATACGGTTATTTTTTTGTAATTTAGCCCCAACCACTAATTTCACACCGAAATCTTTATAAATCACAGTGGCATTACCGTCTTTATCACGCTGGGCAAAAGGGATTTCTCCCCCGACCAAAATATCTGCTGTTTCACCTGATAACATAGAAATATTCGGCTCTGCCAATACTCGGCCATTATTCTGGTTATCTAATGCATTAATAAACGCAGATACACCACTTGCATCAATTTTGAGTAATCCTTGGATACCATCAAACCCCGTTACTTTCGACACGCCATCTAAAATGCCAGTGCCACCAGTTAAACGGCTCCAGTTAATCCCCACCGCTTCAGATAAGTTTTTATTCACTTCAACCACGGTTAATTTGACGTTAATAAGTGTTGTTTCATCCACGTGAGCATTGTTGACCACACCTTCAAATTGGTATTTGTCTAAGAAAGGCAAAGGTTCAGAACCATTTTCACCATTAAAGGTCGCAGAGGTCACTTGCTTACCTGTCCCTAAAGCTTCACCAACAATGCGATGTACTTCATCACTTTCTTCTTGAGAGCGAGCTTTTCCTTCAATCACATAAGCTTTACCAACTTTCTTGACAGAAAGGTTGGTATTCGGGAAACGGGCTTTAATTTGTTGATTGGTGTCTGAAATGCCTGTAAACAACGAATCCACATTCACCACATCATTGGTTAAAGCCTTGCCGTTTGTATCAAAGGCTGAAATCTCTGCACGCCCTTGTTGCTTCGCATAAATGATGAATGAGTTATCGTCTAAAATCTCATAATCTGCCACATTTGGTGAAGAAACAAAGATGGTATCGATTTTCTCTTTGGTTTGAATTAATTGTGTGCCGCCTTGCTCTAGATTGAAGGTTTTTGCAGAACTTACCGTTGACGATAACGCAAAAATTGCTCCAATTAAGCAGGAAATCCATTTTGCTTTTACTTGCTGGTATTGGATAAACATTATTGACCTCTTAATTTTCTAATAAACACGCCACGGTGATTAATATTTTGCTCATCATGTGTTTCTGGCAAAATAATTAATTTTGATTCTTTATCTAAGGTATAAAACTTTTTCGCTTGTTCTGCATTAATTTTTACATTGA
Source organism: Pasteurella pantherarum (assembly GCF_049670885.1). Classification (GTDB taxonomy): domain Bacteria; phylum Pseudomonadota; class Gammaproteobacteria; order Enterobacterales; family Pasteurellaceae; genus Pasteurella. Next base: position 1,152,089 of record NZ_CP187173.1, read on the forward strand.
CATACCCAATATAATCTTTATGACCACTTTCACTTTGGGAGCCTGTATTTTCTTGATCAGCATGTTGTTGAAATTGTTTGGTTTGTAACACTAACAGCTTACCTGACACTTTAACCAAATCCGTTTTTTCATACACATTACGAGAATCTAAAGCTGCTTTTTGGTTATACACTGACACATAATCCCCACTATGAATGGTGTCGAACAGATAACGTTCATCGGCACCAACATAAATGCGGTACGCCACTTCTTGTTTGGCATCTAGGCTTGCGAGTAAAAAACGGTGGTCGTTAGGCGAAATCACCATATTTTTAGAAAGAAGCGAGCCTGCTTTTAAATTCTCCGCCACTAAATAGCCTTGTAATCCTTGTGAGGAATTCACTGCCTCACTGAGATCGTTATTAATGAGCGGGTTATCTTCCGATACGGTGATCTGGCTTAAGCTATAGTCCTCAGGTTGAAGTAATGTACTTTTACTGACATCACGCTTTAACTCAGCAAGCACAATCATTTTTTCTGCTTTTTTTCCTAATTGTTCTTGTATGAGAGAAGGTTGCGGTTTTTCATCTACCCTTTCATCTTCTGTTGGCATAAAAAGAATTCCCCCTATCCCAACAACCAATGTAATTAATGAAATAACAAAGAGCATTCTGTAATTCATTTTTGATCCTTAGTTGTATACTTATGACGATAATAATTTTTGCTAAGCGTAAGCATGGCAAGCAATTAGCTAAACAAAACCAAATTCATTAAAAAACCAAGACTGATCGCCACGCCGTATGGCAAATGGCGTTGTTGAATTGATTTTCTAAAAAAAATCCATCCTATGATTATTAATAATAGTCCCGAACAGGCTGTAAAAAAGAAAAAAGAGATAATTTGTTCGTGTGGAATCGCAAGCATTAATGCGGCAATCAATTTTACATCCCCCGCCCCCATCACGCGGAGATTAAATAACAGGAAACCAATGGCTAATGCAGTCAATGCTGGAAAAATAAAGACTTGTTCGTACTTTATCCAACTCAACGGTAACATAATCAGACAAAGTAAAATGACAATTTTATTGCTAATGATTCTGTATCGAATATCCGTCCAAGACAGTCTGATTAGCAATAACATTGTGAGAAGGTGAAGCGATAAAATAACAAATCCATTCATTATTTTAAACCTTAGTTATGGTTAGTTTATGCCAGAAACAGCATTCGTAACCGTTTTCGATAAAATAGAAAATTGCTCTTTTAATGCAACGAGAAAGCTATTATCACTTGATAAAATACTGACAAGAAATACCGCAACAGCAACCGCAATTAAGCCATATTCAATGCTAGTTACACCTTGATTTGACTTAACAACCTTTTGAAATTTAAAATAAAACCAAGAAAATAAATTCATCTACTGATTAAAAATCCCATGATAACGATTAACTAACCCTCAGTAACTAAGGGTTAGTTAAAGTATATCTATATAGATAATTCATAAAAAATTATGATTAATTGGTAATTTTAGTACCTGCGTTTGTAATGGTGCCTTTTAACGAGGTATTAAATTGATTTTTTAATGAATCAATAAAACCATCATTTTTATAGAATACCGCTACGATTAATACTGCTACTGCTACTGCAATTAAGCCGTACTCGATAGCTGTTACACCGCTTTGGTTTTCTTTGAAACGACGTAAAGATTCTGTTACTGAAATGTATGCTTTGGTAGTTAATTTGTTCAACATTGTATATGCTCCTAATTTTGAAAATAAATAAATGATACTTTTCTACCCTGAAAAGCCTTTATCTGACTTTTAGTACCTGATAAAAAAACGGGTTCTTCATCACTAAATAATCTAGCGCGTATTCTAATTACTTTTTTCTTAAAAAAAAGGAAAAGTTCCACATACAATAACTGGTCGTACCAGATAATAGGCACAAAAAGGCGAAGTTACAAATAAGACATTTATAACTTTATGGCGATTTTTTAGATAAAAACTAAAAAATGGAGGAATGAATTTTATAAAAACAATAAAAAACACCTAAAAAATAGCTGATATTTATTATTGATACAAAAAGTGATTAGATATTCGATTGAAAATCTCGAAGTTGCCTTTTCGCTCATCCTGAGCAAGAAAAATAACAAATAATAAGAAAAGAAAAAAATTTGAAAAGCTTAAATGGTGCCCGAGGCCAGACTTGAACTGGCACGCTTCGAAAAGCGAGGGATTTTAAATCCTTTCTAATATCTTTAAAAATCAATTATTTGCGTAAAAATAACAATTTAGCTATAACGCATATTAGTAAATATTGATGAATGTTAGCGAGTACAGCCACCAAGAAAGCCACAAAAATATAATATGATTTTAAGAAAAGAACAAGGGATTTTTAAAAATAATCCCTTTTTAGCGACGAGTTGAAGGATTTTCAAGCGGGTTTAGTTGTACAGCACTTTCTAAATGCGAGGGGGCAAAGTGGGCGTATTTCATTGTCATTTCAATAGTCGAGTGCCCGAGAATTTCTCTTAGCACTAAAATGTTTCCCCCGTTCATCATAAAATGACTGGCGAAAGTGTGGCGTAAAACGTGCGTCAATTGCCCTTTTGGTAAATCAATGCCCGCCCGATCTACCGCATTTTCAAACGCTTCATAAGCGTCACCGAACAACCGCCCACGACGTAACGGCAGCATATTATATAAGTCAGGGCTGATTGGGATTGTTCTGTTTTTCCCGCTTTTCGTGTTTATATACGTGATCTTATAAGGGATAACTTGCGACTGCTTTAACTGCTCCGCTTCACTCCAACGAGCTCCCGTGGCTAAACAAATACGCGTGATCAAGCCTAAATCTTTATTTCTTGAATTGTCGCATTCGTCAATTAAACGGCGGATTTCATCACCGTATAAAAACGCCAGTTCAGTTTCGTTTTCTTTGAATAGTGAAATTTCACTTAGTGGATTATCGCCCGCCCATTTGCCCAATGATTTTAATTCATTGAACACCGCCCGCAGGTAAGCATGCTCACGGTTGACTGTGGATTGTTTCGGCGGTCGTTTAGGGTCTGCTGAAAATTTGCCCGCAAGGCGTTTTTTGCGATATTCCGCAAAGTCTTGCGTTGTGAATTTATTAGCAGGCGGGTCGCCGAGGTGCGTGCAAAGATTTAATAATTTATTTAAACGGGCTTGCCCGTCGTTCAGCGTTTGCCCGTAAAGTTCGAACCATTCCTGTGCGTAGTGGCTCAACGGGGCAAGATCGTTAGATAACACGACCCGCACTTTTTCGCTTTGCGTCGCATTTTTCGCTTGTTCTTGATTAAAAAAACGGGTCGCTTCTCCCTTGGTTGCAAACCATTTCCGCACCCGCTTGCCGTCGTGATAAAATTCGGCAAGCCATTTCCCGCCTTTGGTATTATCTTTTCTTACGCCCATAATTATTTAACCGAACAATATTTTTTAACTTCACCCCACTGCGATTTTGACAAAGCAACATCATGCGGGCTGATCTCAATCAGTTTTTGTTTTTCAACGTCAAGCACAGTGCCACCAATGTTGAAAATAACCTGTTTTTTCTCTTTGTTAACAGAGAGTTTCAGATCGGTATGCGTGCCGAATTTTGAAGAATTAAGAAAGTAAGCCCCGTTCTTATAGTGCGTCAGTCTTAAAGACGGCTTGCCGTCATCGTAAATAGTAAAGTCTGGGGCGTCAGGGCTATCAAATAAATCACAGTACATAGTCAAGTCAAAATAATCCCGTTCAGGGTCGTCACCGAAATAAATCGAAACTGTGGGCTTATCATTCATTGAACCGCCACTGATTAAAAGTGGGGAATAGTCTTTAGCGAAAACAGAAAGCGGCAGTAGTGCAAGCGTGAGCGTGCGTTTCATTAGCATTTCTCCATTTTTAAAATCACTTTCCCTTTGATCTCAATATCAGCAAGATCGCACTCAAACGAGAATTTCCCCCCGTCTACACGCACCTTGCCCGCAGGCAACACGGTTAAATAGCGGATTAAGTGCGAGTTTTCCACTAAAACGAAGTATTCACCGTCGGTCAGTGTGTCGTAATTCGGATTAATAAAAAAAGTACGTTTGTTTTCGCTTACGCAAAATAACTGTTCATAACTTGCACGGCTTTCTAAGCGTGGAAGAAAGTTCAGTAAAAACGGCTTGTTTGCGTCTATGAATAGTTTTCCGCTTTCTAAATTGAATGAATGAAAATATTTCATATTCATAGAGTCATCAAAAATCGGTTCAATCCCCCGTGCTACATATTCGAGCCTTGCCCCTGTTTCCATAACACAACGTATAACAAGTTCAGCAGGGAAAATACCGCGAGAACCCCACGTTGCAAAAGTACTTTGCGGAATTGTTAAATGTTTAGCGAGATCGATCTGTTTAGTAAACCCATAAGCTTTTTTGATCCGTTCTATGACTTCCTTGCCGCCTATAAAATCGCTCATAAATACTCCTTAATCTCAAATACGATAAATTTACTATTGAATATCGCAAATGAAATATAGTAATATAATATTGCAAATGCGATAAATGTTAGTATTCGTTAATATTCAATAGAGGTTATACAGTATGCAAGAGCAAAAATCAATTTGTATAAACATACAGTTAGATACGCCATTCGTTACCAAAGACGAATATAAGAGAAGAACGGGCTTGCCAATGGGGACAATCAACGATCAGTTGAAAAAAGGGAAATTGCCAACCGTTCCACGAAAGTCGCCAAAAGAAAAAGTGCTAATCAATTTGATCGCACTGGCAGAGCAAGCGGCAGTTCAGCAATAAAAAAAACCGCACAAAGTGCGGTCAAGTTTCAAAAAGTTTTAGGGGTAAGACTTATGCATAAAATCATCATTATCAATTCTTCAACAGATCCACAAGATAAGACTCAATCGCCACGGCTATTTGCGGATCTGTTTCAGCAATTACGTTCACTTTCTCAAGAAGTTCCTGCTCAAGTAAATCAACAAACCGCGGGTCAGTGCGAGCAAGGGAGCGAATTAGAGAGCGATTTAACGTTTCTAAAAATGCCACTTTTAAAGACAACACCCGCAAGTGTTCTGTTACCGATCCGCGAGTTTCTGATTTCTGATCAAACATATCAAGACTACCTTAATTTTCGTAATGCAATTTGGGAATTATGCAACGAAGAATACCGCAAAAATAGGGAGATTCGCAATGCAATTCTTACCCGACTCAATACGAAATGAAGAAAGCGAAGCACGATCGCTTTTAAAAAACAGAATCAACGAAACGCAAACAAGAGTACAGCAAGTTAAGAAAATCGCACTATATAGCCAAGACAAACAAGGCAAAAGAACGCTAGAGGGGGCGATTGTATGGGGGATTAGTTATGGATAAAGAAGTCGCAGAAGCAAGGGATCGAGCATTGGCTAGCGGCAGAAAAGAGTTACACGTCAGTAAGTATCCCGTAGAGCGTTTTTTTGACCGCATGCCATTAGATGAACGCAAAATTATCTTTGCACTAGCAAAAGTCGAATTGACAGACCGAGTTAACCCGAATTGCCCGCCCCTTTATTTGAGGGATTTTACAGAAGACGGGCAAACCAAAATCGCAAAAGCGTATCGAAAGATTAGAGAAATGGCAACAAGATTGCCCCCAAGTATAAGAGAAAGTGATTTTAAATTAATTGATAAAGGAGTGAATTATGCAAACCGCAAATATTAAAGTGAATGTAAAAAAAGCCAACGAATTAATGTTTTATTTCAAAGACAGCCACGACTGCTTTCTCACGCTTGCCAAACAGTCGAAAAACATTGCAGAGCGTGTGCAACACGCAGAAAAAGCCAGTCTTTGCCGTCGCTACTACAAAAACGCGTCAGACTTTGCACGCATCGCCACGCACTAATTAGGAGGGTGAAAATGGAAGACACTGTGATTATTGAACTGCCCCGCCCTGTTCGAACCGCTCAACACGGCGAAAAGTATTATTTTGTAGCGGGGGGAAAAGTGAGTTCATTGATCTTTGATGAAAGGTCGCACTTAGAACGAATGATGTTGAATTTAGGACTGCTATTTAGCACAAAAAGCCGTGCAGAAAAGTGGGTAGGGTTAAAAGAGCGAGCTTTAAGAGGGTAAAAAATGGAAAGCCATATCATCGAACTATCAAATAAATATCAATTAAAAGCAACCGACGATTGCTTTGTACTTTATCAATTAAATTTAAAAGACGACGGCACGTGGGAACGCATGAAAGCGTACACCACAAGATCCCCCGACTATTTACTGGACACGCTGATCCGCTTAGAACTTCAAAGCGAAGAGGTGGAAACGTTAGAGAACGTGGCAAAAACTATTCAAGCTATGCGTTCAGAGTTAAGAGAAGCGATTAATATCGGTCGCACTGAATAATAAATCAATTCATACAAAAAAGGCGTTTTAATGAATAATTTTAATAATACACAACACACAGCGGGGGCGAGCAATCGCACACCCGCTTGTGCGTTTGTTTGGAATTATGAAGAAAACGCCCGACTTGTTGACGAGCGTCGTCATCAGCAATTTTTACAACAAAAAGCCCATTACGATTCTGTACATAAAACCGCAGAACCAACCCCGCCAGAATCAGCCCGCACAGAGTTACAGCTTGAATTATTCAAGACGTCGCCGCAAAGCTATGATCTTGTTGAAAGGCTGATTTCAAACTTGCCCCGTAGTCGTCAGCGTGAATATTTCCGTAAGCTTTATTTGAAAACCTATAGATCCGTCAAAGATGACGGCTCAATCGCTTTTAAAATGGGGAATATTCAGCGTCGCACAGCAAATATTTTCTTGCGTGATATTTTGGAAGACCGCTTGCAAAAAGTGTTCAAGTGCTACCGCATTAATGTTTCTTACCTTGTGGCGTTCGGGCGTAATCTTCCGCAGTGGAAGCAAGATCTAGAGCATGAAATTCGAAATGAATTAGTTGTCGTTGAGCCCTCTCCATTAATAAAAATCGTTGAAGAAAGACTCAAGCAAGCAGAAATTGAGGGGGAATTAGAATCAGAGCTTAGCGAAGAAGAAAAATCTTGCCGATTATTAAAAAACGAAGAGCGTTATTCCCGTGCAGAGCGTCAAAAATCGTCACTGCCCTTTTATCTTATTACAGAGAAAAAGTTAGAAGAAATCGCCCGCATGATTGCGACAGCGTTCGAGCAAGAGCTTATTTCATTTATGTATGAGTTAGCCCCGCAGGCGGAGGAAATCGGCACACAGGGGGTAAGAGATGCGTTTTTAACATTATATGAACGCTTGGGCAAAATTTGCCATGAAATCGGATTCCCTGCCCCGTCTTGGGAAATGAAAAAAAGCCGTCTAACGGGTGAAAAGCTAGATATTGCATTGCGGAAAATCGCTTGCGAGAAATACTGGTTGCGAGTCATGACGCGTACACAAAAACGCATGATAGAACACGTTGCGATTGCGTGCGGGGAAGTGAGAAAGCACGCAAGCACTTATATTTCGTTCGACGGATTCCGCAGTCATCAAACACAAATTAGAAAGAATTTTGATTATTTAAAATCCATGGTTGTTGAGAATATCGACAACCCCGAGGAACAATTAGAGCTTATAGATATGTTTCGCGGTTCGTCGTCAAATCCCGATGTACGTCGTTTTGAAATGATGAACCGCCTTAACGGCTTAGAGCAGTGGGCAGAACGTGAAGAACACGAAGCATTGTTTTTAACGTTAACTGCCCCGTCGTCGTTTCACGCCACACACAGCACGGGCGACTTTAACAAAAAATGGGAAGGGGCAAGCCCACGTCACACTCAAGCTTATTTAAATAAAGTTTGGCAACAATACCGTGCATTGTTAGCAAAACGCAAAATTAAATTTTATGGCATGCGTGTGGCAGAACCGCACCACGACGGCACCCCGCACTGGCATTTGTTGGTTTATGTAAAAGCCGAGCATAAAGACGACGTGATCCAATTGTTCAAGAAAAAAGCCCTTGAGCAAGACGGCACAGAACGTGGAGCGTTAAAACACCGTTGCAAAGTTGAAGAATGCGACAAAGAAAAAGGCAGTGCCACTGCCTACATTGCTAAATACATTTCAAAAAATATTAATGGTTTCGCATTAGACGGCGAAACGTCAGATGAAAATCCGAATTTATCGCTTAAAGACAACGCACAGCGTGTGCGTGCGTGGGCGAGTATTTGGGGTATTCGTCAATTCCAATTTTACGGTGGGGCGTCAATCAGTGTTTGGCGTGAGTTGCGTCGCTTGGTCAGCGGACAAGCAGACGACGAAATCATAGAAAAGGCGAGAGCTTGTGCAGATGTGTCTTGCTTTGCGTCTTATATCGAAATCCAAGGCGGGGCAATGGCAATGCGTAAAGACCAACCGATCAAACTTAATTATATCGAAACAGACGAAAACAAATACGGCGAATCACGCAAGAAAATTCAGGGGGTAGAAAACAAAATAAGTTTTAAAACCGTTGTTACTAGACTTAAAAAATGGGCGATTAAACGCCGCCCTGTTTCGCATAGCGAAACACAAGAAAGCACGCATAGCGTGCCTTGGACTTGTGTCAGTAACTGTAACCGTCTAGAAGTTGAGCAGAAGATTAAAAATGCGGTGGCACCGATCAGATTGCCATTAGCTCAAAGTCAAATTGAATATTTAATGAGCGGAAAACCGCTTTTATTAAATGACAGGGCAAAAATTCAAGTGGTGAATGATGACGTTGTTATCACTGATCCACTCAAAGAACGCGTGGAGCGTGAAAGTGCGGGTAAATCGCACCTTGATCGCTTGCGTGAAATACCAGTTTTTTTTAACTAACAAGGGGTAAATTATGGAAAAAGTAGAAATTACAAAAGAGTTTTTTAATTCTTTAATGAAAGATAGAGAAAGATTGAATTTCATTGAGTGTTATAGAGTGAGAATTATTGAAGATAAGCCGGGTGAAAACGGCGGATTCGAACTATCACATTGTAACGGTGAAGAAGAACAAATCTTATCTGATTTAGTGTATTCAAAAAGCGTAAGAGAGGGGATAGATCGGATGATAGAGTATCAGAAAAATATTGAGAAAAAGGAAGTTTAAAAATGAATTTATCTAAAACAAACAAAAACGATAAGGACTTGTGGGCGACCCCTTGGTGGCTTTTTTTCTTTGCTGAATATTATTTCAATATCAAATTTGATTTAGACGTCTGTGCCATGGCTCACAACACAAAAGTGAAAAAATACATTACGCCCGAACAAGACACGTTAAAAACCATGTGGGGCGGTCGCCGTTGTTGGTTTAACCCGCCCTATTCTAACCCGCTACCATTCGTTATGCGGGCGGTAGAAATGGCAACACTACACCGCAAAACGGTGGTGATGTTGTTAAACGTTGATAATTCTACAAAGTGGTTCAATTTGTGCGTGCGAAACGCAAAAGAGATCGTTTATATCACAGACAAGCGGGTGCCATTTATTCACAACGGCACAGGCGAGGAAATAGATCAGAATAACAAGGGGCAAATGCTAGTGTTATTTGCCCCAGACAACCCGCTAGATACGCTGAAATCTAGCTATATTTCTATGCAGAAAATGAAAGAAATTGGCGAGAAAGTGGGAATTAAAAAGCAATAAAACAATAAAAATAATAATAAATAGAGGTAACAATGAAAAAACAAAAGTACAACCAAGCTCCACTTCCCTTTATCGGACAAAAAAGAATGTTTTTAAAACATTTTACAAACATTTTAAACGAGCAGATAAAGGGAGATGGCGAGGGTTGGACGATTATTGACGCATTCGGGGGGAGTGGCTTATTAAGTCATACGGCAAAGCAGTTAAAGCCAAAAGCAAGGGTGATTTATAACGATTTCGACGATTACACGAAACGCCTAGAAAATATCGACGATATTAACAAATTGCGTAGATTGATTATTGCCGCCTTGGCAGAGGTTGAACCACAAAAGAAATTGCAAGACGACGTGAAAAAGCGTGTCATTGAGATAATTAACAGGTTTGACGGCTTTATTGATGTGCATATTTTAACAAGTTGGTTGTTATTTTCAGGCAAGCAATGCGGGACAATTGAGGAGTTTTATCGGAAATCATTTTATAATTGCGTCAGAAAGTCAGATTATCAACGTGCAGACGGCTATTTAGAGGGCGTCGAAGTCGTTAAAGAAAGTTTCCACACGCTACTACCCCGCTTTTATCACGAAGAAAAAACAATTTTTGTCTTAGATCCGCCCTATCTTTGCACAAAACAGGAAAGTTACAGGCAGGAGACTTACTTTGATTTAATCGACTTTCTAAGATTAGTCAGTCTTGCCCGCCCGCCGTTCATTTTCTTTAGTTCAACAAAAAGCGAATTTATTCGTTTTATTAATTATTTGATTGAACATAAAAAAGACAATTATTTGTCATTTGAAGATTATAAACGCATTGCCGTTAAAACAAGCATGAATGGTATGGGCGGGGGGTATGAAGATAATCTAATTTATAAATTGGGGGAGTTAAGATGATATACGAGCCGTTTAAGCATTTGCCAAGATTTAAAAAAGGCGGGTACGATTTACCGCCCCCGCCGCCGAAAAAAGACTAATAAAAAAGGGCTTAAATGCCCTTTTTTCATTTTTGTAATATTTTTATTAGTTTTTGTTTTTTTTCAGATGAACATAGTTTGGCAGTTTGTTCTAATACCCCATCTTCTATTAACAGGCTTGTTTGCGTAGTGTGACTAAATTCAAGATTCATCACGAAATGATGATTGCACGCCGAATTTTTACAGGTGCAATATAACTTTATGAATTCTGCGTGTACTTGAGTTACGGAGCGTGTGATTATAGCTTTAGAGTTGCAGGCTTTACAGGGAATATTTAGCGTTTGACCCATTTTTTAACAATCCTTTAACCGTTGGAAATTTAAGCCTATTCTATCAAATCCCTGTTAATTTATACAGTCTAATAAGCCGTTTTTATTCCTTTTTTTCTGGTTGTTTAAAATTGATTTTTAAAGCCTTTTTAATTTCAGGGTCATTATTGATCGATTCCGCAATAATTTCTTGAAGGGGTCGCACTTCATCGGCTTGATACGCCTCACGGATTTTAAGCGGGTCGCCAAGCCCTGCCGTGTTTACGGGAATAATACCGCTCAAACCTGGTGGGAAACGGTGCGAAGTTAACACGTCTTGAGCAGAAATATTTTTAATGTTGGCGAATTCGTCTTTTTGCCCCGTATCCCCGATCGGGATCACTTTTAAGCCGTTCGGGTCGCCCCCCGCTATATTGACGAACATTGAGCGAAAGTTCCCCACGCCCTTGGAATCACGGATTTTTTCGGCAATTTCGCTTTCTAAATCTTCCGTCATATCGGGATCCGTTGAATAAAGAATAAAGCCCATGTGGGCTCCGTTTGAATAATAACGACGGCGAAATACAGTAGCATCCGAGTTAAGCAGAGCAGATGTAATCCCGCCCACGTAGTCGGGCGAGCCGTACACTTGTTGCATGGGGTCATATAATTTAATAAAAATCACGTCGTTTTTGTTGTATTCGTAAATTTCTGCGTTTGTGTCGTAGAGTGATTTTTTCATTAAATATTTGTAGTTGCCGTCTTTACAAACCCGTGTATAAAGCGACGACAACACGTGCAAGCGTATCACTTGCCCAAAGCCGTTGCGGATTTTCAATAGTGCCACGTCGCCGAATTGGATCAGGTTTAAACACAACGCCCGCATATCCATTTTTGAAAGCAACGCCCCGCCTAGATAGCCCGCACTTACCATATTTGCTCGGCTATGCAAAATCCCGCCGTGTTGAGCGTTTTGGTGCGGTAACTTGGCGAGAGCGTGGCGATTGATCGGGGGTGTAAAGCAGTTGTAAGTATCATCATGCATAAGCCCCACGTAGTCTAACGCAGGAGACGCGGTGTAAGAGAAACTCTCATGTATTGGAATAATAGACGTGCTTTTAATTTGTTTTTCTTGTGTAGTCATTGTTTACATTCTCCAACCACGCCCCTTGCGACGAGGTTTATCTGTTAAAGGTTTATTATTAATTGCATTTGCGATCGCAAAGAAAACATCCGCGTGTTGCGTTTTCACTGTGCGTTCGGCGGTAAATGTCATCGTATTGCCGCTTTTCGTTGAGGTGTGTTTAATCATTAAAAACGACGGCACAATATCCCGTTCGTTTTCATCCCATTCTATTTGTTCGTGTTCCACTAAATCATGGACTTTTAGCACCATTTCTGTTTTCGATTCGGGGTTATAAACCAGTGGTACGGCTTTTCTGCCCGCAAACTCTTTCACTTGTTCATAAACGCCGTAGCCCACGCCCGTGGCGTCTATGCCGATATACGTCATATTATATTTTTCGAAAAGTTGCTTAATCTGCGACGCTTGATACTTATAAGAAAGCCCGTTCCATTGGTAGCGTGCTAATACCCTGTATTTCTCTTTCAGAAGAGCGGGCGGGGCGACAATGACAAAACTTGCCCCGTCGCCACTGTGTGCGGGATCATACCCGCCCCACACTTCCCGCCCGCCAAAGGGGCAGTCGTCGTTCGGGTTGTAGTCTTTCCATTTGGCAATATCAACACCGCATTTTAATAGCTTTTTAATATTAAAAATTGAATCCGCATCATCAATCCACACGCACATAAACAATTGAGCAAAGGCATATTTGCTATACTTTTGTTTCAGTGCGTCAATGTCGAAAAGCACGCCCGCCCCGCCCTTGAGTGCGTCTTCAATCGTGATTACATAACGCCACGTGCCGTCGGGGCATACCCGCCCGCCGTCGCGTAATTCTTCAAAGCTTGGGAAGACCACGTTTGCCCGTTTTGGGTCGCCCTCTTTCCACATATCGCCCGACCAGAACGCATAAGACGGGTGAAATTTAGAAGACGGCGTGGAAAAATAAGTTTCACGCCAGTGCTTATGCGTCGCCATGGCTGAAGATACGGTGTTGAACCGCTCAAAATCCCTGATCCAAGCGTATTCATCGCCGTAAACATGCCCGCTATTCCCTTGCGACGTGTTCGCATTGGTCGCTAAAAAGTGCAATTCGGCACCGTTGCTTAAAATAATCGGACTGCCCTTTAATTCCACGTCGAAATATTGCCGAGCCATTTTGATAATATACGTTTTAAAAATTTCGGCTTGTCGTTTAGAGGCAGATAAGAATATTTGATTATCGCCTGTTAAAATGGCGTCTTCTAATGCTTCAAAAGCGAAATAATACGTAGCCCCAATTTGTCGCGATTTAAGAATATTCCGCACGCTATTATGCTTATTTGCACGGCAGTGCTTCTGATAGTCAAACAGCGAATCAACGAAAGGTTGCATCATGTCTGGGGTAACGTGTGAAATGTCGTTTTTCGCCCGCTTTTTGCTTTTCTTTTGCTTGCTTTCGTTGCCGTCGCCCGAATCGCTAAAATCGCCGAAACTTTCCGAAAACGTCACCGCACTTTTCACTGGCGTTTGTGCTTTTTTCGCCCGTTGCTTTTTATACTCAATATCTTTGTCGATCAATGCCTCAAGTTCTTTGATTTCTTGATCTGTTTTGTTTTCCCGTTCCGTGAGCGTGATAATGCGTAATGCGATCAGTTCTTCAATGCCGTTTTCATTAATCAAATTCCGCCAATTGTATTTTTCCGCCCAGTAGTAAATCGGGCGGGCAGAATTAAGCCCCAATTCTTTTGCGATCTCATTCGGCGTGCATTTCTTCAAATAAAGAAATTTAGCCGAGTAAATCACTTCATCGTCATAGCGTTTTGTTTTTCTTATTCGTAGCTTTGACTGTGTCATTTTCCCTTTTTCCTTGTGTTTTCGGGCTATTTTGGCAGTAAAGACAAAGGGTTAAAGCATAAAAAAATCGGCTATTACGCAACAAACCCGCAATAACCGCCTATAACCGAAAATAACCGATTTTCCCTTGCTGATTTATCCATGAAATTTCGTAAGACTAGGGCAATACATTTGGGCAATACATTTGTTTTAAGCAAATTCAGGTAAAGAGAAATGGGAAACAAAACCGAATTAATTACAGATTTTGTGTGCGTGGCAACGTCAGGAAATACGATCGACGGTCGTCATATCGACGCTCAAGATCTTAAAGATATGGCGGAAGCGTACGACCCCGCAAAATATACAGCGGTCATTTGGTGGGAACATTGGCGTTGGCGTAATTTCGGGCGAGTGGTCGAAGTGAAAGCCGAAGACGGCGAAGACGGCAAAACCCGCTTATACGCACGTATTGCCCCGTCGCTTGAAATGATCGAATTAAACAAAGACGGGCAAGGGCTTTTTACAAGTATTGAAATTACACCGAATTTTGCCAACACAGGAAAAGCGTATTTGAGCGGTTTAGCGTTCACAGATCAGCCTGCGAGCCTTGGCACAACACAGCTCAATTTCTCAAAACGCATTAAAGATGACAGCGTAAAAGTGGGCAATTGTGAGCAATTGGACTTTTCAAAAATCACGTTTTCACAAGATGACACACGTGAAACCTTACTTAATAAATTTTTTAATCTAGGGAAAAAACTGTTTAGCACTGAAGAGGCGGAAACAGAAAATCCCGCAACCAATCCCGACAACAATAATAAAAAAGAGGAAAACGAAATGACCGAAGAACAGTTCAACAAGCTGATCGGAGCGGTGCAAGGCTTGGGCGAGAAAATCGACAAGCATTTTAGCGTACAGCAACAGCCAACAGCACAAACGCAGGAAGAGCCGAAAGCGGAAGAAAAAACCGCAGAAAACGGCGTAACCGCAGAACAATTTAATAAGCTTATGCAACAAGTGGAAGACTTGGGCAATAAGTTTAATCAAGCGTTAACACAAGAGGTGACGCAAGTGCCTAACGGCGAAGCAGTAAAACAAAAGTTCAACATGGCGATTTAAAAGATGAATAAAACAGCACAAGAATTATTTTATAGCTTAATCGGCGATGCTGCCGAGTTTTACGGTGCAAAACCTGATCTTGCCATTGCGGGCAAGCAATTTAGCATTGAGGCACCAAAAGAAAGCGTTTTATTAGGGTCGATTCAGGCACGATCTAACTTCTTAGACAAAATCAATTGCGTTTTAGTGAAAGATATTAAGGGGCAATTGATCTACGGTGCGACAGAAAAAGGCATTACAGGTCGCAAGGCGGACGGTCGCTATACTGCGACACTGGACGCGTCGGGCTATGTTTATGAATGTCAGCCGACAGATTCAGGCGTGCTGATTCCGTGGGCGAAGTTAGATCAGTGGGGGCATTTAAAAGACAAATTCGCGTCATTGTATGCCGAGTTTGTACAAAATCAAATTGCCTTGGATATGATCAAAATCGGCTTTTATGGCAAGTCAATTGGCACAAATACCAGTGATGCAAATTTAGCCGACGTCAATAAAGGGTGGATCCAATTCGTGCGTGAAAATAAATCTACACAGATTTTAACGCAGGGTGCGAACAGTGGCGAAATTCGCTTATTTGGCGAAGGGGCGGACTATGTCAACCTTGACGAGTTGGCGTATGACTTAAAACAAGGCTTAGACGCACGCCACCGAGACGCAGGCGATCTTGTGTTCTTAGTGGGTGCGGATTTAGTCGCAAAAGAAGCAAGCCTTGTTTACAAAGGTAACGGCTTAATTGCGACAGAAAAAGCGGCATTAAATACGCACGATTTAATGAAATCCTTTGGCGGTATGCCCGCAATGATCGTGCCGAATATGCCCCCGCGTGCGGCGATTGTGACCAGTTTAAGCAATCTTTCAATCTACACGCAAGAGGGTTCAATGCGTCGAGGAATGAAAGACGACGACGACAAAAAAGCGGTTCGCGATTCTTACTATCGTAACGAAGCTTACGCAGTAGAAGATTGCGGAAAATTCATGGCGGTTGACTTTGAAAAAGTGAAGTTATCCGACGGCAAAGGAGCGTGGAAGTAGTCAAAAATGGGTGTACGCGAATTTCAAGAGCAAATCAGAGCTTTACAACAGATAGAGCAAGCGACAAATAACGGCACGTTACAACATGAAGTTATTGCACAACACGGCAATGATTACAGCGTGTTAGAAATCGCACTTGCAAATGATGTCAATGCAATTCGCGTAATCCCCACGCTTGAGCTTAGAGCAGAATATAAACGCAACCGCTTTTTACCAAAGTGGTTGCCGTTTGTTGAGGAATATTTAGAGAAAAAAACGGTTTATCAGAATGATTATTTTGCTTATTGCATTATCTATTTATTTGACGTGGGGGACTTTGATCAAGCTTTACGATTGGCACAGATCGCAATCGAACAAAAGCAGAATCTGCCGAAAGGCTTTAGTTCCACTTTACCGACTTTCGTCGCAGATCAAATTTTTAATTGGGCGAATAAAACAGCAAGTGCGGGCGGTTCAGTTGAGCCATATTTTACGCAAACTTTCGAAAACGTGGCGACGAAATGGCAGTTGCATGAAATCGTGAAATCGAAGTGGCTAAAAATGGCTGCAGCACTGCTTTTAAGAAATGAAAACGGCGAAGTTAAGGCGTCGGGCATTGATGACCCCGACAGCCTGATCTTAGCAATTAAATTGTGCATTCGGGCGTTTCAGCTCAATCATAAAAGTGGCGTTAAAAACATGATTGAGCGGTGTTATATGCGTTTAAATGCACTTGAAAAAGAGGGGAAATTTACCCCAAACGAGCTTACCCCATTGCCTGCACTTAGCTTGGAAACGGTCGAAATTGATTTTTCAGACGTGATAAAAAAGCTAAGTTGCGGGCAACCTAACAACGATCACAAAGAAGAAGTAAAAGAATGTTCAACGGCAGAAATCAACAGCTAGAAAATACTGTGATTTTAAACAGTGGATTTTGGGCGGACGTCAATATTGGCGAGTTTCAAAAAGAAAGAAATATCCCGCTACAAATGCCCGTTGAGACAGTGAAATCCGCACTTGTTACTGCTATGCAAGAGTTGGAGCTTGATTTAAAAGAGGTTGAGCAACGCTATAAAACTCAAGGTATTAACGACGTGAGCGAAATTGGCGAAAGCACGGTGAACAATGAAAACCCCGTGCAAACACTGTATAAAAAGGCAGTATTCGCAAGAGCAAAAGCGGATTTATTACCCGAATTTTTCGCTATTTCTGCTCGCGAAATTCATCAGAACAGAGAATACGTAGAAGAGCAGAAAAGTTTATTAGCCGAGGCAACGCGAGCGATTCGCACGCTAAAAGGCAAAAAGCGGGGATCGGTGCATTTACTATGAAAATGCTTTATCAACAATTAACCGAGTTTTTACTTACGAAGTTGCCCGAGCGTTATTACGCCCATTTTCATTCTTGGATTGAAAACGGGAAATTGCTTAATCAAGGCAAGCGGGTGACAGATGTAGGCATTGAGATTGCTCATATTCAATATGACGCCGTTTTATTTTTTGACGAGTTCCCATTTCGGGAAATTTCAGCTCAAAAAATCATGGCGTATATTCAAATTTGGCTAAATGAAAACGACAGCTTACGCGATGTCTTAGACGAATATGAAACGCCGTTTGAGTTAGAAATTATTAATGATGACGTTGCCGATCTTACGTTTACCCTTACTTTTCAAGAGCCGTTAACCGCAGTTGAAGATGAAGACGGCGAGATTGAAATAGACGGCAAAAACTATCGCATTGATGATATTGAAATCAATCTTGTGAGTAGCATTGATCTTATTTATCACGCCCCCAAAGCGAGGCGAGATGACGCATTAAAAGAAACGATAACGTTATGAACACGGCAATGAAAATGGGCGTCAATCCCGACGATTTACGCCGTTTTTTAAAAGATTTAACGCTTTTAAATATTCCGCCGAAAAAGAAAAAAGAAATTCTAATCCGAACGTTACAAGAAATGAAAAAACGGTCGGTAAAAAGTGCAAGCAATCAACGAACCCCCACGGGGGCGGGTTGGAAGCCGAGAAAAAACGGCACAGCGAAGATGTTACGCAAAATTGCAAAACTGTTAAATTCGCAAGCCCAGTCAACGAACAAAGCACGATTACGCTACAAGCAGAAACGCACCGCACAGATCGCAGAAGAACACCAAAGAGGGCTAGATCACGAATTTGAAAAGCGGGATTTTAAGAAAGAGCCAAGCGGGACAGCGAAAGACCCCGCAACCATGCGACAGGCTAAGAAGTTGCGTGATCTTGGCTACACTGTGCCGAGCGGGACAACGAAAAGCGGGAAAAAACGCTATCGCAAACCGAGTGCAAAGGAAATTGTCGCCACACTTTCACGGGCGAAAGCGAGCTTGCTAATCCGCTACTTTCAAGAGAAAGAGGGAAAAGGCAAAGGCAAGGGCTTAACGAAATGGATTATTCCGACTGAAAAACGCCCGTTCTTAGATGAACGGGACAACGAAAACGCCGAAATTTTAAAAGCATTTATTTTGAAATTATCGGGCATTGAAAAATAACAATAAGAGGATCAAGCAATGTTCCCAAGTGTACAGATTAATACGCTTAATCTATTAAGTGGCGAAGTAAACGAAATTGAACGCCACGCTTTATTTGTCGGGGTAACGACACAGCACGAAACAAAGCTAACGAGCATTACCCCCGACAGTGATTTTGACAAGATTTTTGAGCATGCCCCCGAGCTGAAAAAGCAAGTGCGATCGGCAATGCTTAACGCAGGGCAAAACTGGATCGCTCACGTGATGATTGTTCCGCAAGACAGTTTCGACTTTGCAAAAGCGGTAAAAAGTGCAAATGAGGTGGCGTCTTTTGAATATGCGGTAAACACACACGCAACGGGCGTGGATAAAGAGGCAATTAATAAATTACAAGAGCTATACGTTGAGTTATTAGCAAAATTGGGTCGCAGAACCTTTTTTATTCAAGCCATTGGCGGGATTAATCCCGATGAGAGCGAGGGCGAAACGTGGGCGACGTATGTACAGAAATTAACGACGTTGCAACAAACCGTTGTTGCCGACCATGTCATGCTTGTGCCGTTGCTTTTCGGCAATGAAGTGGGCGTAATTGCGGGACGTTTGGCGAATCGTGCAGTAACCGTGGCAGACAGCCCCGCCCGAGTGTTAACAGGGGCATTGTTGGATTTAGGCAGTGCCGAAAAACCAAAAGACAAAGAAAGCGTTTTACTTGACTTGTCGCACTTAAAATCACTTGAAAAAGCCCGCTATTCGGTGCCGATGTGGTATCCCGATTACGACGGCTATTATTGGGCGGACGGTCGCACGTTGGACGTTGAGGGCGGCGATTATCAAGTGATCGAGAATGTGCGAGTTGTGGACAAAGTGGCACGCCGTGTTCGCTTGTTAGCGATTCAAAAAATAGCGGATCGTTCGTTTAATTCCACGGCGTCAAGCACCGAGTTTCACAAAAACTATTTTGCTAAGCCAATGCGTGAAATGAGCAAATCAGCAACAGTTAACGGCAGAGAGTTCCCAGGGGAATGCATGCCGCCAAAAGATGACGCGGTAACGATTGTTTGGCAGAGCAAAACGAAAGTCACGATTTATATTAAAGTTCGCCCGTATGACTGCCCGAAAGAAATTACGGTAAATATTTTCTTAGATTTAGAAACATTAGGAGATTAAGCAAATGGAAAGAATTAGTGGCATGAGTTTTGATTTTTACGTGTTGGGGTTTCCCGTTCACGCTGAATCAATTTCATTGAGTATCACGGATAATTCTGCCGTAGCTCAAACCCGCGGGATCCCTGATGGTTGGGTTTCGGGTGATGTGAGTGCAGAGGGTGAAATTGAGCTTGATTCTAAAAACTTTCAGAAATTAAGTGCGGCAGCTGCGGCGGCAGGCAGTTATCGTTCTATTCCAGAAAGTGATTTTACTTTCTTTGCACAACGTGGCGACGTGCGAGACAAAGTGGAGGCGTTCGGGTGCAAGATGTTGATCACTGATGTGTTGAATATCGACCCGAAAGGCGGGGCGAAATCAACAAAGAAAATCAAATATTTTGTAACAAGCCCAGATTTTATCCGCATTAACGGCGTGCCGTATCTTTCACAAGATGACACGCGGGACTTAATCGGATAACGCAGATTTTAGCGAACGACCGCCAATAATAACAATAATAAAGTGCGGTCGTTTTGCTAAAAGTTTTGAGGTTAAGTAAATGTTTAAAAATACAGAACACAACGCATTTTTTGGTTCCGCCGTGGCGGGATTTTTCGCCCAGTTAAGTTGGGGCGATCTTGGGGCAATTTTCGGGATTTTATTCGGCTTGGTGACAGTGTTAACAAATTGGTATTTCAAGCATAAGGAAGACAAGCGAGCGGAAGAATCATTAAAAATCATGCGAGAAAAATACAATGAGAAAAAGTAAAGGTTTAGCCGTGGGGTGTGCGATTGCGTTGATTATCGCAATTGTGAAAACAGATAAAGAAATTCACACAAGCACAAACGGGCTTGCATTAATTACAGACGCCGAGGGGTGTGTAAGAAAAGGTTATCAATGCCCCCGCGACGTGTTAACAGTGGGCATTGGTAGCACGCAGGCAAGCGGGCAGAAAATCGAAGTTGGCAAAGTTTATTCAAATGAAGAAATTGCCCAACGCTTTGCGTATGACGTGAAAATCGCAGAAATGTGCGTTAAACAGCATTTTAACGGGCGTTACATGAACGCTAATCAATTCGATGCGATGACGTCGCTTGCGTTCAATGTAGGGTGTGAAAATATCAAAAGTTATTACAGCCCACGCTTAGGCAAGCGGGTTCAAACAACGATTCATAAACACGCACAAGAAAAAAACTTTTCCGCCATGTGCGATCGTATTGTGGATTTTAAACGGGCGGGCGGTCGAGTGTTGCGAGGCTTGCAAATTCGACGAGAGAAAGAAAAGGCTCACTGCTTGGAGGCGAAATGAACATAAAAAATTATGTTATTTTTGTTTTACTGTTCTTTTGTACAGTGCTTTTTATTGGTGCGAGCTATTACAAAAGCGAATACAAAGCGACTGCACAAACGCTGAAAGCACAAATTCAGCAAAGCGAAACACAGCAAAAAAGCATTAAAAACTATGAAAGAAAACTTAACGCCTTAACGCATAAGCTAACACAAGCAAGCGAACGGGCAGAACAAAGAAACACAGAATTAAACAAGGTGCTAGACAATGAGAAAGTTAAGAGTTGGGGCGATCAGCTTGTGCCTTTTGATGTGCGTCGCTTGTTCAACGAACGACACAGCGACAGCGGTCAAGGTCATTTGCCCGAAAACGACAGAATGCCGAGCAGAAAGTCTGAACATTAAAACAAACAGCAATTTAGCACGGGCGTTAGAACACGCACTTAATCGAGTGGAAATGTGCGTTATCGCATATGAAAACACGCATGAATGTATCAACGATTTTAACAACAAAGCAGAAACAAAAGGTAAATAAAAATGGAAAAAACACAAGCTCAAGCACTTTTAGAAAAATTAAACGCAGGCTTAAAAGACAGTGTGATCGTTAACGTGGCGGGCGTTGATTT
Source organism: Pasteurella pantherarum (assembly GCF_049670885.1). GTDB lineage: Bacteria > Pseudomonadota > Gammaproteobacteria > Enterobacterales > Pasteurellaceae > Pasteurella. The sequence goes on from NZ_CP187173.1 coordinate 1,173,521, forward strand.
TAAATTTAATCGTGATAACGCAGCATACGACACAATGATCAATGAAATTGATTCAGACAATAAAATCACGCCGATCAAAGATTATTTATTAGCAATCATTGATCCGTCGCAGAAAGACGACTTTTTACAAGTGATCAACGTCGCAGGATTGGCAATTCAAGTGGCGGGGGCAGTCAATAAAGTCTTTGTGCCAAAAATTGAAGTTACTGTAAAAAACTAAATCAGCGTGTGAGTGCAATTGAACGCAACGGCTTATCGCAAGCCGTTGCATTACGTATGCACTACTTACCACACGCAGAGAATACAGAGCAGAATTTAGCGAGAGCCTTATGGCTGAATAAGCAGTTTTTCGAAAATCTAGCAAATGCAGTCGCAAGCGGGATCGCAAAATGTTTTTAATTAAGGTCTAGTATGGCAGTTCAGGGCTTAGAGTATGTAATTAGCCTTGTCGATCAAGTGAGTGCCCCCCTCAAGGGCGTGATGAAGTCGATCGATGATATAGGCGACCGCGGCAAAAGTGCGATGATTAAGATCGGGGCGGGGATCGGTGGAATCGTGGCGGCGGGTGTTGCATTACAAAGTGCGATTGCCCCCGCAATTGAGATGAACCGTGCGATCGGTGAGGTGCGGTCTTTGTCAGTTGCGGAAGAATCACTAAGAAAACTCACAGATACCGCCCTTGAGTTTTCGTCACAATACGGCGAATCAGCAACAGCGTTCGTTCGTTCTTCTTATGATATTCAATCTGCGATTGCAGGTCTTCAAGGCGATGAGTTAGCCGAGTTTACAAAAGCTTCTAATTTACTTGCGAAAGGCACAAAAGCCAACGCAAGCACAATTACCAATTACATGGGGACGATGTACGGCATTTTTGAAGAAGACGCAAAAGCAATCGGCAATGCAAACTGGGTGCAGGAAATCGCAGGAAAAACCGCCCTTGCGGTGAAAATGTTTAAAACGTCGGGCGACGGTATGAGTGCGGCGTTCACGTCAGTCGGGGCGGCGGCGAAATCAGCAAGAATTGACGTAGCGGAGCAATTCGCGGTGTTGGGTTCATTACAAGCAACCATGAGCGGTAGCGAGGCGGGAACAAAGTATAAGGCGTTTTTAGCGGGTGTGGGCAACGCCCAGAAGGCGTTAAACCTACAATTTACCGATTCAAACGGCAATATGCTAGATATGATCAGCATATTGAACAAGATCAAGGGGAAATTCGGCGACACGTTAGAGCTTGCAGAATCCGACGCACTCAAAAAAGCATTTGGCAGTGATGAGGCAGTGGCGTTGATTAAGTTGCTTTTGCCGAAAGTGAATAATTTAAAAGGGTCGATTCAAGAGCTATCAAACGTTAAAGGCATGGAAGACTTGCAGAAAATGGCACAGGCAATGACGGATCCATGGGCGAGATTTTCGCAAACGCTGAATAACGTTAAAACAGCGATCGGCACAGAGGTGTTGCGAGTGATTGAGCCGATCGCAAATAAAATTGCTGATCTTGGCACTGATTTTGTTAAGTGGCTTTCGACTTATAAAAATATTGCCCGTTGGATCGGGTATATCGTCGGAGCATTAATTGGGCTTACCGCTTTAACAGCGGGGCTTACGTTGATGAGTGGCGTTATTTCCGCAATCGGGATCGCATTCAGCGTGCTATTTAGCCCAATCGGGGCGGTGATTGCATTGATCGGGGCGGTTGTGTTTGTGGTGTATAAATTCCGTGCAGAATTTGCAAGTTTTATTAAAGGTGTCTTGAAAGGCTTTAAATCAGTTGGGGTGTCTTTCGAGCCGTTGTATCACGCATTCGGCAAGCTTTGGGAAAAAATAAAAAGCATTGGGCAAACTATCGCATTAGCGATCGGCTTGTTCGGCGGGGCGACGGATTCAATGAATACGTTTTCAAGCGTGGGCGAAGCCGTGGGCTATGTCATTGCGTCAGCGTTAGAAATTGTGGTTGGCATGATAGAACTGGTGGCGTCGAACTTAGAAATGGCAATTGATATTTTCGCAAAAGTGGCAAAAGCGTTGTTCAACATGTGGCAAGGCGTGGTCAAAGGTTGGCAAGAAAGCGACCCTAAGCAGATTTTCGGGGCATTGGCAAATGGCGTGAGTGAGATTTTCACAACGCTTTTTGCGGGCATAAAAAATATGTTTATCAAAACCATTAACTGGGTGATTGAGCAAGCGAACAAAGTAAGTGGCACGTTCGGGCTAGAAATTCCGCTAATTCCAATTGTGAGCGATAAAACCGCCCCGCTTGCTGATTTTACACAAACAGCGACCCTTGCCACGCAAATTGCGGGGCAGACAATCAGTGCATCAGGCAACCCGCAAGCACAAGGCGGGCAAGTGTTCGCCCTTGGGGCAAACGCACAGCCAACACGCACACCAATGGCGGGCGGGTCAGTGAGTAAAAATTTAACCACGAATCAAAATATTAATCGTTCAGTCAATATTAGCGGGGGCGTTGTGGTGCAAGCCGATGATCCGAGCAAGTTTGAGCAGTGGTTGCGGGATCGTGAGCAGTTAAGTGCGGGGTGATAAATGACAACAAAGAAATTATATTTTGACTTATTAATCACGGGGGAAGATTTAACGCTAGATAGCGGCAATCAGCCCGTTATTTGTGATAACCGAGTATCTATCGCACAGGATATAAAACACGCAATTATTGAAAGCGGACTCGCTACCCTTTTAATTGCAGAACGTAGCCGTATTTTGCGGAGAGATATTATCTTGCAAATGATTTTACTTGTTGAAGAAGACGCCCGACTGATCCCTGGAACGATTTTTATTGACGACGAAGATCAGGGGCGGTTGCGATTAACGGCGGAAACGTACGATTTCGGGAAAATTGACAGTTTGGGGATTTTATTAGATGACTGATTTTAAACAGATGTTAGAAGAAACGGGGCTACCGACGGAAGAAACACAAATCCGCCAAAAGTTTGAACAATTAACAGATGAGGCGGGATTAATCACTAACACGTCGAAAATGTCGCCATTTTGGCGGTTGGTGACAGCAATTGCGGTTAAGCCCGTGAAGTGGCTTACTGATCACTTAATTGTTGAGATTTTGCCGAATCTGTTCGTTAAAACCGCTAAAGATAAATGGCTACAGATCCAAGCGTGGCAAGTGGGCTTGGATTTTAAAGACGCCACAAAAGCCCAAGGGGTGATCCATTTCACAAAAGAAAGCGACTTAACCGATCTCACAATCAAAGCGGGAACGGTGGTGCAAACAGAGCGAATTAATGACGTGATTTTTCGTTTAATCGTCACTGAAAATACAATTATCCCCCGCGGGACACTCACTGCCCCAGTGCCCGTTGTGGCAGAACATGCGGGGACGGCGTATAACTTGGCAACGGGCTATTACCGCATTTTAGCGGAAAATATCACTGGCATTGTGAAAGTGGAAAACTTAGATGATTGGCTCACAAAACCAGGTGCGGACAGAGAAACAAACGACGAATTACGCGAGCGTTATCGCACGCAATTCGCAAGCGTGGGACAGCATCATATTGATAGTGTTTATCGTGGAATGATTGCGAAAGTGGCGGGCTTATCCGTTGACCGCATTTATTTTAAACACGACGCCCCACGGGGGCCCGCAACCGCTAACGCATATTTGTTGCTTGATACTGGCGTCGTCAGTCAGCCGTTTTTAGACGTGGTGAATGATTATGTACAGACAAAAGGCAATCACGGACACGGCGACGATCTGATCTGCTATGCCATGCCCGAAACGCAACACGCCATCACTTGCACGATTTACTTTTCGCCACGTCTTGCCATTGGTGAAGTGAGAAAAAACGAAATCAAACAAGACGTGGAGAATATGATCCGTTGTGCATTTCGTGAAAATCGCAATTATAACGTGACGAAAGTTTACCCGTTTTCACGCTTTAGTTGGTCGAAGTTAGGCGAGGAAATCCACGCAAAACACAGTGATATTGATTCTATTGTTTGGGGTCAGCAGGATATTAAAAGCGAACTCACAATACCCCGCATTCAATCATTAACAGTGGCGGTGTCGAAATGAAAATAAAATTGCCATTTTGGATGGACAAAGGCGAATTAAGCAAGATTGCTCAGCTTTTCGAAAAGTGGTGGGCGTATGTGTTAAATGCGGTGAAATTCCCTTTTAATATTTTAGATGAAGAAAAGTGCGGTGAAAAAATCCTTAATTTAATCGCCTATCAACGTGATGTTGAACGGTTCGACGGTGAGCCGATCGAGCTATTTAGAAAGCGGGTGAAATATGCGTTTTTAAATGCGAAGGACGCAGGCAGTAAAGCGGGATTTATTCGCATTTTTGAACGTTTGGGCATTGGCTATGTGGAAATTACGGAGCGTTTCGACGTTGAGAATTGGGACGTTATCAAGATTCATTTAAGCGATTCGCAGTTAGCGAAAAATCACGAGCTTTTAAACTTGATTATTCGCAAATATGGTCGCACGTGCCGACGTTATACTTTTGAAGTGATCTCAAAAGAAAAAATCACAATCAAACAGGGTGAGTTTAATCACGATTACGAATGCCACGCCGTGAAAATCAACGTAGCATCACACGAAAGCAACGGGCGGGAAAATCGCGGAGAAGGTGGGCTACTTTCATTTTTAGGTTGGCCTTTTTCTTAATAAACCGATTAAAAATAATAATAAAAAAGGTGAAATATGGCGACGTTAGTCACACAAGACTTTGAGCGAGAAATCGCAGAAAAAACAGTAAACGGCGGAACGATTCAATACGATGAATTTATTTTTGCAATGATTCCGAATTTAAACGCCGACAATTTAGCACAGCATTTAACAATCCCTGATCAAGGCTTGATTAAACATAGGCAAGCCGTGAGCCAAGCGGGAGTGATTAATGAAAATGCGGTAGTTTATTCGGTAACTATTGGCACCGAGGTGGGCGATTTCGATTTTAACTGGATCGGCTTGATTAATCGCCGCACAAATAAACTTGCGGTTGCGGTGCAAACGGACACAATCAAGAAAACTCGCAATAAAAACAACGTTCAGGGCAACAGTTTAACGCGTAACGTATTGTTAGAGTTTACAGGTGCTAAACAGCTTACAGGCATTAGTGTAGACGCTAACACGTGGCAGATTGATTTTTCGGTGCGACTTCACGGCATTGATGAAAAAATCCGTTTAACAAATCGGGATTTTTACGGGCGGGCGGTGTTTTTCGATGATGCGTTTTTAGTAAAACGTGGCACGGGGAATAATTACACAATTGACGCAGGGCATGCATACGTTGAAGGCGTGCGGGCAGAGTTGAAACAAACGCAGACTATTCAAGCCCCGTCACTACCCTGCTCAATCTATTTAGATGTAGTTCATCATTGCACAGTCACAGGGGCATATGAAACAGAGATTAAATTTCTCAAACAGTCAAAAAGCGATTATTTAGACACCACAAACAAACAGCATTACGTGCAGATTATCGCCGATATTGATCGTTCGGGCGTGGTTACTGATCGCCGATTATTGCCCCACTGGCTTGGCATTACGCCGAAAGACTTAGACGACACGACAACAAGCACGAAAGACAAAACGGGGCATACGCACCGCTTACCCCTTGCAAGCCTAGTTAAAAAAGGGCTTGTGCAGTTGTATTCAGGTTATGACAGCGACAGAGAAGACCTTTCAGCCACCCCGAAAGCGGTTAAAGGTTTAAAAGGGTTGATTGATTCACTTACACGAAATCTGAATAACTACATTCCGAATAGTAAGAAATCAGACGCCACAAACTCAAACTCAAGCGATACCGTGGCGACTAGTCGAGCCGTTAAAACCGTGGCGGATTTATTCGCAAATTACATTCCGAATAGTAAAAAATCGTCAGCAGTCAATAGCAACAGCGAAGATACGGTCGGCACCAGTAAGGCGGTGAAAATCGCCTATGATCGAGCGGTTGAGGCAGAGAAAAAAGGCTTGCCGATTGGGGCAATTGTCGCTTTTCCGAAAGAGGTCAATAATCCCAACGGCTTTTTATTATGCAATGGCACAAGATTTAGCCAAAGCACCTATGGCGATTTATATCGAGTTTTAGGGCGGGACGTTTTGCCTGATCTTGTGCGGTCAGATATTGGCATGCTTGCTTATTTCCCCGTTGACCAAGTACCTAAGGGGTGGTTTGAATGTAACGGGCAGACAATTAACCCGAGTACGCATTCAGAGCTTGCGTCATTCTTACGTAATACATACGGCACAAATAAACTGCCGAATGCTCAAGATAGATTTATTCGAAATGCGGGCAACGGCTTGCGAGTGGGGCAAACGCAAGAGGATCAGATTAAAGAACACGTTCACGGCATTAATTTTAGACTTCATAATGAAAACGGGGTGAGAAATAATTGCGTTGCGTCGGGACGAGATGTAGAAGACGTATCATTTAATGGAAGTAGTGAAAGTTTCGGAGGGAATGAGACTAGACCGAAATCGATCGTATTTAAATTGTGTATTAAAGGCAAGGATTTAAACGACGGCGTTCGTTATTGGATCAAGGCTTTTGGCGATGTGCAAAATGCAGGAGCATTAGACGCAAGTCGTTTAGCTCAAGGTTTACAGCTTAAAGCAGATTTAAATCATCAGCACAGAAGTGGGGATATTACCGATTTTGAACAAGCGGTAAATAACGTTATAAATCAGAGTTTTACTTATCAGAAAATCGGTGATTTTGAGATCTGGAAATTTCCTAACGGTTTGATGATTCAAACATATAGATGGGCTTTGCCTGCGGGAAGAAATTCCCCCGCAGGAGGCGACTCATTTAATTGGGCAGTGGCGTTCGTTGATAAGCCGAGAATTTCGATTAGTGCTGAAATAAATTCAGCAAACCAAGCAGACACTTGGATCAATTTGGGTAAAACGGGAACGGGAAGTAAGTGCGTTTTTTATATTAACGAAAGTTACTTCCACAATGAGCAAAAGCACGTTGAATTTCACGGAATTGGGAGATGGAAATGAGAATTTTTTATAAAGATGGATTTTATACTGAAGATCAATTAGTACCCGAAAACGCAGTAGAAATCACAGAAGAAAAATACACAGAGTTATTGAACGGACAGTCGGCGGGGCGGGTTATTATTAGCGATAATTCGGGCAATCCGATTTTAACTAGCCCTGCTCCGTCAGGCTTTCACAAGTGGGACGGTTCGGCGTGGGTGATTTCGGAAGACGATCGCCGATCATTAATTAAAAGCCAAAAAGAAACGCTATTAATCATGGTTGCAGACAGAGCGGACGAATTGAAAAATGCATTATTAGCAGGCTATCCGCAAGCGGAAATTGCGAGTTTCTACAAGCAGGAAAAAGAAGCACTGGCTTATAAAGAAAATCAAGACGCTGAAACGCCAATGCTTAAAATGATTGCGAAAGTGCGGGGCGTGCCTTTTGAGTTATTAGTTGAAAAGGTGATTGAAAAATCAAATCAGTTCGCCGTCGCTATTGGGGCGATTATCGGACAGAGGCAGAAGTTCGAAGACCGAATTTTAGCAACGGACGATTTAGCAGAATTAGACAATATGAATAAAGAGGTGACCCGATGGGGGTTAAATTTAGAAAGTTAAATCAGTGGTTATATAACGTAATCATTGCCATTGATCAGTTAGTTAACGCTATTTTGGGCGGTTGGGCTGACGAAACATTATCTAGTCGGGCATATCGTGGGGCAATGTTAGAAAAGCAACCCCGCAAGCGTTGGCGGGTGATTTATCGCTTAATTGAAGCGTTGTTTTTCTTTGAAAAGAATCATTGCAAAACGGCGTATGAATCAGAATTAAATCGCAAGCAGTATCCGAAAGAATTTAGAAAATGGGCGGGCGTATGTGGAAAAAACAACAATTAAAACTTTCCCCGCAGGCTAAAAACACGCTTGAACAAGCACAAAGGGGGATTATTTCCCCTTTTTCTTTATCCGCAAAGGGATTGAAAGTGGGCGTGCATAATTGGACGCACGGAATAAAAGAAAAATCAAACCGCTACTTATCGCCAGAAAACGCCGTTAAGGCACTTTCGGCAAAGCTTGTTGATTATGCCGATCCGAATCGCCCCCGTGGGCGTCAAGACGTGGTCGCAGTGATGATAACGAGTAACGATATTCAAGACTTTATCAGCAGACTTGAGAAAGTGGGCGTGTTGTTGCAGGAGCCGACGTTTAAACAAGCGTTAGACTATGCAAAAGCCAGTAAAGACTTGCAAGAAACGAAGATGATTAAAACGCCGACAATTCAAAGCCCCGCCTTTACAAAATCGGCAGATATTACGCCGAGTTCAAATAGAGAAATGCAAAGTATTTTACGTAATGCGATGAGTGCAGCAAAAGCAAGCCAAGCGGGCGATCCGCAAGCGAAATTGACCGCACTTTTAAACGCGAAACGGGAAAAAGAACAGCAGAACGCGAAGAAAGTGGCGGAGATGTTAGAAACAAGCGTTTTAGTTGACGCATTTAGTACGTCGGACTTTTTAGAGTCGGCAGACGTGAAAATAAAATTAAATATCCCGCCCGCAAGCAACGTATTCACAGCTTGCGTGATGTTTATCGGCGAGGATTTATCAACAATTAAGGGAATGTTCAATGACGATCATTAAACGCAATCCAAGCGTGCAATTGGCGTTAGACGGTAAGCCCGTTTATTTGCATGATATTAATATCAATGCGAGCGTAAAACGTGATGATAAAGATATGAGCGGGCAGAAATCTAGCACAAAAAAAACAGATAAGGGAATCAAAGCAAAAGAACTGCAGGTTTACGGCGTGATCCCGTATGCCCGCAAGGAGTGGTTAACGGACTTATTCAAGTTAGCGGAAGCAGAAGATCAAAAGGGCGAGCAAGTGAAATATCGAGTTTCTTGCTTGTTGGCTGAGGCGATCAATATGCGAGAAGTGCAATTTTCAGGCACGGTCAGTGCGACAGAGATCGGCGATAAGTTGGCGTGGTCTGTATCTTTTACGTTGCGAGAAGTGAACTCAATTGCAGAGAAGAAAGAGCAACGCAAGCCAAAGCCAAAAGTTAAAACACAAAGCGAAAAAGCCCCTGCGGCGGAATCTTCAACACCGACAGCCGAGGCGAAAAAAGCAGAAGAAAAACCAAAAGAAGAAGATCGATCAGTCTGGAAACAGATTGACGACGCACTGGGGGAATAATGAAAATTATTAAAAGCGTTCAGATTGACGGCGAAGAAGTCGAGCTTGCACAAGAAGACTTGATTTTAGAGCTAAACAACACGGGGCGGGGGTTCGTCACGGTTCGCACAGATAAACCATGCGAGGGAAAAAGTGCGGTGATTTTTGTCGGCGAATACGATCATTTTTATAAATGGTTCGACGGGTTCGTCGAGCGGGAACAGTTAGCCGAAAACGGCTATAAAAAGTTATTCGTGCGGGAAAAAGTGGCGATTTTTGAACGCCCGCTTAATTGTTCGCACCGTCATATTACGTTAAGGGATCTTTGTGCGTGGCTTACGTCAAAAGCGGGCATGGTGGTGAAAGTGCCAACGGCGGACTATGCCGACACGCCGATCCCCCTTTTCACGCATGCGGGCAGTGGTTATCAGCTTTTAAATAATATCGGGCGGCAATATCAGATTAAAAATTACATGTGGCAACAATCGCCAGATGGCAGTTTATTTGTGGGGTCGCATGATGATTCACGGTGGCACGGGCGAGATGTACGGATTGATGATAGCGTTACGCTATCAAATGGCAGTAACGATATGACACTGCCTATTGCCCCCGCTATCAGACCTGGTGCGGTGATTAATGGCAATAAAATTAAAACGGTGCAGTTGAAAGGTGATGATTATATTTTAACGTGGGACAGCTTAGACAAAGACGGCAAGCCGTTGCAAAAAAGCCCCGAACGCCGACAAATGGAAAAAACATTCCCCGAACTGGCGGGCGGTTATCATTTGCCACGTTATGCAAAAGTGGTCGGCGTGGCTGATCCGTCGGGTGCGGGTGATATTTCCGACCCTTTCCGCCCGAAATACGCCGTTGAATTGCAGTTATTAGACGAACACGGCGAAGTTGATCAGACAGTGCCAGTTTATCCCGCCGTGCCGTTGCCCGTGACGAGTACAGGCTCACAAGGCGGGGATTTTGCTTTTCCCGAAGTCGGCACCGTGGTAGAAGTGGGCTTTGCCTATGGGCGGTCTGATAAGCCTTTCGTTCGGACGATGTTAGCACAAGATAAGACGATCCCAAGCGTTGAAGTGGGCGAACAGTTAAAACAGCAACGCCCCGAGGTTTACGAGCGAACAGACGCCGCAGGCAATAAAACACGAGAAACCGATCAGCAAATCAAAGATAAATCATTCACCCGAGTGATTGAGTGCGATCAAGAAACAAAGACGATCGGCACGTCAGAAAAAACCGTTGACGCAGACGCAGACGAGATGATCGGCGGAAATAAAAGCGTGAGCGTGGTGGGAAACTATGACGAGACAACAGCAAGCAACAAAAGCACAGGCGTGGGCGGAAAGTTACAAGAGCGGATCGCAGGCGTGGCGGAGCGTGTGTCTGATACAAAAAACAAATTCACTGCCCCACTTAGTTACATGGGAACGGGCGGACAAAATATTTTTAGAATCTTGGAAGAATTGATACAGATTGTTGCAGAGATTGCAGACACCGCAAGCAGTCACACACACAACGGATCGCCCCCGCCCGACCAAGGCGAGCAATTCTCACAACAGAACAGCAGAGCGACAGCAGAGAAAGCGAAGTTAAGCCCAATTATTGAATGATAAATGATGTTGACGAAATTAATTACGTCGACATAAGCACAAAGCCACGCATTGACGTGGCTTTTTTTATGCGTGATTTTCTATTGCTTAATGATAAAAATGCCACAGCGTGCGAAATAAAGCCCCTACACGTACGAAACCGCCCCGCCCGCCACGGAAACTTTCCACGGCAACGGCGACGCCACGAAAAATCCACTTCCTCCCCCGCCGAATTTTTGACGCGTTTTTGTGTTTTTTCAGTTAATTTTTACTTAAAAAGCCCGCTCACGCCTTACGGCAAAAGGATCTATAAAAAAGATCTTAACTGGAAAATTTCACTTAATTACAGCTAATTACAGTTAAAAAAGATCGTAAAAATCAAAATGGAATTGATAACGCTTTGAAACTAAAAGGAATAATTAGATTTTACGTGGCGATTTTTGCGATTTTCTTAACTGAAAACAAAAAAATAAAATAATTTAAAAAAAGTGTTGACCTTTAATTATTATATGGTACTATATAAACAACTTAACGGGATAAGCCCTTAAGTTCTACAAACTAAAAAGGAAAACATACTATGAACGCACAAATTCAAAACTACGACTTAAACGCAAACGCAAACACCTTAGAACAAGTGGTTGAGCTTATCAACGAACACGACGAAAGCGGAGTGCAAGGGTTTGACTACTTAACAAATAACTTCATCGCGGCGGCTTATGCTTATCAATGTTGCGAGGGTTACGAGTTCAGTTTAGACTCGGCTGAATATCATTTAGAAATTTTAGAAGAAAACGGGGCAAACTTTGACAAATACAAAGCGTTAGAGTTATTAAAATAAATCACACCCCCGAAAGGGGGTTAATAAAAAAGGAAGGAAAAGAAAATGATCGCAAAGCAAATTATAGTCACTAGTCTATCTAATCATATTGAAGACAGATCAGCCGCTGAACATATCAATAGAACAGTCTCGGAAAGCATAGGGGCGACAGCCTTTAACGGAAAAGAGCAAGAGCGAATAATTAAGGCTTTTGAAGATGAGATAGCGTCTTGCCATGAGTCGATTAGAAAGAATTTAAAAATTGAAATAGAAGAAATCGAAATAGAAGAATAAGACAAAGCCCCGAAAGGGGCTTAATTATAGGGATAAAATATGACGTATAAAAAACTAACCGAAAATACAAAAAAATCTATTGCCAAAAACGCCGCAGTTTATACTGCTAAAAATTACGTGCAGAAAAATATTAAATTAAAACCCGAGGTTGCCGAAAAGCTAGAGAATTTATGCAAAGAAAAAGGGCTTTCATGTGCGGGGCTGATTGAGGAAATGATAGGCATGATAGAAAATAAAAAATAATTAAAAAAAGTGTTGACCTTTAATTATTATATGGTACTATATAAACAACTTAACGGGATAAGCCCTTAAGTTCTATAAACTAAAAAGGAAAACATACTATGAGCAAATTAACCTCTCAACAAGAAAAAGCAATCCGTGCATTTAAATTTCAGTTTAACTATTACGGTGCCTATGGTTTGGGCGATGTTCTAGACGCTTTTGAAAGCGAGGGCGACGATGAAGATGGTCGTATCTTCTTAGCTACTTCATACGCACTTAATGGTGCGTCTGAATCGGGTTATTTCGATATTGAAAACGCCGAGGCACAATTAGAAGCCTTACGCGAGTATGGGGCAGATTTCGATTTTAATAAAGCCCTAGAGCTTTGCGAGGCATTCTTCAACGCCGTAGAAAAAGGATTATATGAAATCGGCGAAACACTAGAATAATGAAAATTGCCCCCTTTTCTTGGGGGCTTTGTCTTTTTACGAGGTAAATTATGATAGGAACGCACGCACCTAAGCTTTTTAATTCAAAAATAAAACAAACCGCAATTAATGCGGATATTATCGAAAATGTGCCAAGCTATATAATCAGTTCAAAAACAATCAACCTACGCCAAAAATACTGGGCTTTGCCATTGACCGCCGCAGAAATGGGCGTTTATCGTGCAATAAGTGAAGAAGAAAGGAAACAGCACCCGCAAAAAATTCCCAATATTGAAGATCCGAGATTAGTAAAACAGTTATTAATGCCGTTTCAAAATTCCTATATTTCCGTTTCTCCCGTGCCGTCGTGCGGGGTATTGCACGAGATTAGCCAGAGGGGCTTTGAAAATAAAATTTTCCCAATTTACCGCCGCACAATTCAACCCGTTTTTTCGGCATGGTCAAATCATGGCGAAATGCTTTTAGCTCAAAAGGGGCGGATTGCGTTATTAATAAAATCACTTATTGAATCACGCCAACAAAAAAAATCTAAATCGGCATATTTAACGATAAAATGCCGAGTGGAAAAAATGAATGTATCTAGTGGCATGGCAGCCATTCTCTTTCCGTCAATCACTGCTATTGGCGGTGCAGTTCACACGATAGAAAGAGCGGTTAATAAAAAGCTAGATTTTGCTATCGGCTTTAAAAACCTTTCTTTTACAAAATCGGGCGTTTTGAGTAATGCGGTAAAAGGGAAAAAAGTTATACCTCAGTTAACCCTTGACGAAATCACCGCAACCGCAGATGTAATTATTTTATTAAAGCTCAAGCGTGGAACAAGTGAAGAAGAAAAAAAAGAAGTTTTAGACTATTTGCAAAGTAACCCGCTTAATAGAATTGCGGGCGGGACGACGTGGGAATATAACGCCTACTTTGCCCCGTATAACGATAATTATACGTTTGTCGTTGATGACTCAAGAGAAGTAGAGCAAGAGTTACAAGAAGGCAAGGACGCCCTTGATGTGGCGTTTGATAAATATAAAAATAAAGGTGAGGTAAACGAAACAGGGCTTTTTGAGATAACAGAGAAAACGGGGGTTATTATTAATCATACGGGGTATGCGTTTTTAGAAAGCCCCCGCCCCCGTGAGCACACTAGAAATAACTACCCTCATGCATGGGTCGAACCTGTTTTTAGTGTCGTCAAGCAAGAAATATTCTCAAAAAGTGTATTTTGGACTAGAAAAGAAGAAAAGTTCGGTGTAATATTTAGTCACCGCTGAATAAGCGGCTTAAAAAATTATACTGCTATTTTTACTAAAAGATTCACCGCTGAATAAGTGGTTAAACAAGTTATCTTTTTGTATTTATAACAGGCTTAACCGCTGAATAAGCGGAGATGGAAAGGCGATCTTAATGGTCGCCTTTTTCATATCTGAAAAGTGGCGATACAGCCACCCTGCCGAATTTTCACCGCCACAAGTACAGCCACCGCAACGAATCAAAACAGCCACTGAACAGCCACCAGTTAAAGAATATAAGAAAGAGAAAGGCGGATTTTAGATATAAAAAAAGTCGCATTGTGCGACTATCTTATTGCATTGCTTGAAGTTTTAAATGGTGCCCGAGGCCAGACTTGAACTGGCACGCTTCGAAAAGCGAGGGATTTTAAATCCCTTGTGTCTACCGATTTCACCACTCGGGCAATTTAGGATTTGGAGCGGGAAACGAGGCTCGAACTCGCGACCCCAACCTTGGCAAGGTTGTGCTCTACCAACTGAGCTATTCCCGCTTTGCTTACTGACTTACGTCATTCCTAAACAACGAGATGCATTTTACTGATTTATAAAAGTCTGTCAATAAGAAATATTAAAAATGATAAAAAAAACAGATCGTATGATTAAAAAGAGATCACTTCTTACCTGTTGATATTGCTATAAATATTTCTTGCTTAATAAAAATACATTTTGTGGATTCATTATAAACAGGCTTTTGAAAGTGAGGCGTTTTTTTAAGGCTCAATATCATCTAACAAACTGCCTTTTGCGGCTTTTAAATATTGCAACATAGACCACACGGTTAAAATGGCAGCAACGTAAAGTAAGATAATCGCAGCAATTTCCATCAGCACATTATAACGCCACAACAAGCCACCTAATGCTAACATTTGTGCCGCCGTTTTCACTTTTCCTACCCAAGAAACAGCCACTTTACTCCGTTCGCCAATTTCTGCCATCCATTCACGCAACGCAGAAATAATAATTTCACGAGAAATCATGATCACCGCAGGTACGGTTACCCAAAAGGAATGATGATATTCTACGACCAAGACAAGTGCCACCGTCACCATCACTTTATCTGCAACGGGATCTAAAAAAGCACCAAATCTTGTGGTTTGTTTCCATTTTCGGGCGAGATAGCCGTCAAACCAGTCGGTCACCCCAGCAATAAAAAAAATGAATGTCGTCAAGAAAGGTGCCCAAGAAAAGGGTAAATAAAAGGCGATGAGAAAAAAAGGAATGAGAATGACACGGAATAATGTCAGGAATATTGGGATATTTAGTTTCATAAATCGAACATCGGTCGCTAGCGTTTTTATAATGCATTTATTCTAAAACATATCCGTGTTATTTGAAAATGGAATTTTCCTGCTAAGCTAAATTTATCAAGGGGTTTAGTGGTGTAAAGCTTCATAAATTTTTTCGGCTAAGGCAGAGGAAATACCTGGTACGGAAGCGATTTCATCTAAAGTGGCATTTTTCACCCCTTGCATCCCACCTAAATATTTCAATAGGGCTTGTCGACGCTTTGCCCCAACGCCTTCAATGGCTTCTAATCCACTTTGAATGAAGGCTTTCTGACGTTTTTTACGGTGCCCACTAATGGCATGGTGATGGCTTTCATCACGAATATGTTGAATTAAATGTAAGGCGAGGCTGTCTGCAGGTAAATGTAAGGCTTTATCTTGCTTACTGAGAATCAATGTTTCTAACCCTGCTTTACGATCCACACCTTTGGCAACCCCAATTAAGTGCGGTCTGTTTTTATCCCATTTTACATCTAGATGACGAAAAACCTGCAATGCCCGATTAAGCTGCCCTTTCCCACCATCAATAAAAATGACATCTGGAATTTTGTTTTCTTCTAAAGGTTTATCATAACGTTTCAATAAGGCTTGCTCCATGGCGGCATAATCATCCCCTGCGGTAATGCCTGTAATATTAAAACGGCGATAATCGGATTTTAAAGGGCCATGACGATCAAACACGACACAAGATGCAATCGTTTGCTCTCCCATTGTATGGCTGATATCGAAACATTCCATACGGTGGATAGGGTCAATGCCTAATAATTGCTGTAAGGCGAGATAACGTGCTTCAATTAAATCGGTTTGTTTTAATTGACTCATCAAGGCCGCCTTGGCATTCATTTGTGCTAATTGAAGGTATTTGCTTTTTTCACCTTTCGCTTGATCCTGAATGCTGACTTTACGCCCAGCTTGTGCGGTTAATAATGCTTCAAGCTCATGCTTCTCCGTTAATTTATGATCCACAATAATGCTGTTGGGAATTGTCCGCCCTTGGTGTGCTTGCAAATAAAATTGCCCAACAAAGGTGGTGGTTAATTCATCTCGTGATGTGTTGGCTGGAACTTTAGGGAAATAGCTCCGATTCCCCATCACCTTGCCTTGTCGAATAAACAGAACCTGTACACAAGCTATCCCTAATTGATAAGCAATGGAAAGAATATCCATATCATCAAGGCGATCGGTGGAAATCAGTTGTTTTTCGATCACCGCTCGCACCGCTTGGATTTGATCCCGAATGCGTGCGGCTTCTTCAAAATGTAATTGTTGGCTCGCTTCTTCCATTTGTTGAATCAAATAGGTTAACACTTGTTGATCTTTGCCTTGTAGGAATAAACGAGCAAACTCCACTTGTTTTGCGTAGTCTTCATCACTCACATAGCCCGCCACACAAGGGGCTGAACAGCGTCCAATTTGATATTGTAAGCAAGGGCGAGAACGGTTGTTATACACCGCATTTTCACATTGGCGAATAGGGAAGAGTTTTTGTAATAAGGATAAGGTTTCACGCACGGCACTGGCATGAGGATAAGGCCCGAAATACTCACCTTTAACTTTTTTACTGCCTCGGTAAGCCGTTATGCGGGGATGGCGTTCATGGGTTAATAAAATATAGGGATAGGATTTATCATCACGCAGTAAGACATTATAACGAGGCTGATAACGTTTAATATAATTATGTTCAAGTAATAACGCTTCGGTTTCCGATGTAGTAATGGTGGTGTCAATCTTTGCGATGGCAGCCACTAACGCTTCTGTTTTTTTACTGCTGACCTGACGGCGAAAATAACTGGAAAGGCGTTTTTTAAGATCTTTTGCTTTGCCCACATAAATCACCTGATCTTTATCATCATACATACGATAAACACCAGGTAAATGTGGAACATCAATTAAAAAAGCTTTTGCATCAAACATAATACGCTCAGGCGTCTTTCGACGCCATCATCAAATCTTTTGTAAAATTGACCGCACTTTTTCTAAATCTTCTGCGGTATCCACGCCAACAGGTGGGATTTCTTTAGCCAATTCCATATGGATTTTTTCACCATGCCATAACACCCGCAATTGCTCCAAGCTTTCAAGTTGTTCTAATGCACTGGGTGCCCATTGGATATATTGCTTGATAAACCCTGCTCGGTAAGCATAAATCCCAATATGGCGTAAATAATGATCGGCAAGATTGAGTTCTGGTAACGATGTTTGTTGTTGTTTTAATTGGGCAAATTGATCCCGATCCCATGGAATGACGGCTCGTGAGAAATAAAGCACATAACCTTGTTTGTCTGTTACCACTTTAACCGCATTCGGATTAAAAAGTTCTTCCGCATCGTGAATTTTTACCGCTAAACTTGCCATATTCACCTGATGCTTAGCTAAATTTTCTGCGACTTGTTGCACAATTGAAGGTGGAATTAAGGGTTCATCACCTTGAATATTCACAATAATTTCATCATCTGGAATGGCGAGTTTTTCCACCACTTCTGCCAGACGTTCTGTCCCCGATTGGTGTTTTTCCGAGGTTAAACACACTTCTGCCCCAAATGCAGTGGCAACATTGGCGACCTCTTGATGATCCGTTGCAATAATCACACGGCTTGCCCCCGATAATGTTGCTTTCTCAAAAACATGAGCAATCATCGGTTTCCCGGCAATATCTGCCAAGGGCTTACCTGGTAAACGTGTGGAGGCATAACGTGCTGGAATAATTACGGTAAAAGTTGTCATCGCAAAGACCTTCTCATAGGAATCAAAAGGAAAGATACAAGTTAAGTTTACTCTGATGTATTCAGCTCAGATAAAGGAATTGCTTGCTCAGCTAATAAAACAGGAATCCCTTGATTAATGGCATAAGCGACTTTATCAAAGGAGCAAATCAGGTGTTGTTTATGTTGCTCAAAGGTTAAACGACTCTGACAAATGGGGCAAGCCACAATGTCTAATAATTTTGAATCCATCTTTTCTTCTCCATTTATTTTGGAATGCATTGTTGAAAAATCTTTTGTAAAAATGACCGCACTTTTTCGCCGTGAATTTGTGCTTCCACTGGCACAAACCACCAGTTTTCTTGAGCAAAAGCCATACATTTGACCGCATCTTTTTCTGTCATCAATAAAGGTCGCTGATGACCAAATTTTTCCAGTTGTTCTGCCGAAAAGTGTTGGTGATCTTGAAACGCCTGATGTTCTGCCACCTGAATGCCTAGCTCTTGTAACATCCTAAAAAAACGTTGTGGATTGCCAATTCCTGCGATCGCTGAAACGGGCATAGGTTGAAAATCCGTTAAAGGACGTTGTTCACCTGTTTTTAAATGACAGGCATAACGAGGAATAAGCAGCATGACAGCATCTGCCTTGGGATTTTCTGCACCGTGACTAATCACCAAATCCACACTCTTTAAACGGCTCGGTAATTCACGCAATGGCCCTGCGGGTAACACAAAACCGTTGCCTAACCCTCGAGTCGCATCCATCACCACAATTTCCACATCACGTTGGAGTGCATAATGCTGCAAACCATCATCACTCACAATTACATCACAAGGTTGTTGTTGCAATAACAATTCGATCGCCTCTTGACGATTCGGAGAAATGACCACAGGCACACCTGTTCGTTTCGCAATCAACACTGGCTCATCACCTGCTAAAACAGGATCACTGTCTGGCTTAACCGACAACGGATACACTTTCGACTGGCTACCATAACCACGAGAAATGACCCCCACTTGAATGCCTTGTTGTTGCAATTGTTGCACCAGCCAAATCACAACGGGGGTTTTACCATTGCCCCCCACCGACAAATTTCCCACCACAATAACAGGAACAGGGGGACGATAAGAAGAAAGAATGCCTTGTTGAAACAACGCTTTTCGAATGCGTGTGATGAGCCAAAAAAGCAAAGCAAGCGGTGATAACAACCATGTTAACCAAGAACGAGAATACCAAAATTGCATATCACCTCTTTATTATTGTGAAGTCAGCTACTTGAAAACAAATTAATGGCTAAATTGCATACTATGTAATTGCTTATACGCCCCATTGCGTGCCAATAATTCGCTGTGCGATCCCCGTTCTTTCACTTCACCATGCTCAATCACTAAAATTTCATCGGCATTTTCAATGGTTGAAAGTCGATGAGCAATCACAATCACGGTGCGATCTTTTTGTAATTTTTCAATGGCTAATTGAATCGCACGCTCAGATTCCGTATCTAACGCAGATGTGGCTTCATCTAAAATTAGGACTGGAGAATTTCGCAATAATGCACGAGCAATGGCTAAACGTTGGCGTTGTCCGCCTGATAAATTAGTGCCATTTTCACCAATGACGGTGTCCATGCCATGTTCTAATTTTTCAATAAATTCCATGGCGTAAGCATCTTTTGCGGCTTGTAAAATCTCTTCACGGGAATATTTATCTTTGGCGGCATAAGCAATGTTATTGGCAATCGTGTCATTAAATAAATGCACTTGTTGAGACACCACCGCACAATTTTCACGTAAATTTGATAAGCGATAATCTTGAATATTGATGCCATCTAGGGTGATCTCCCCCTGATCCACGTCATAAAAACGGGTGACTAAATTCGCAATAGTGGATTTTCCTGAACCCGAACGCCCAACTAATGCCACCGTTTTTCCTTTTTCCACATCAAAAGACAAATTATTTAACGCTGGCTCTGATTTCCCTGCATAAGTAAAGGTGACATTTTTAAAACTTAAATACCCTTCTACTTTATCGGATTTGTGTGTACCCCGATCGTTTTCTGTGTCTAAATCCAATAAGGCAAATAAGGTTTGACAGGCAGCCATACCACGTTGGAATTGTGCATTGACATTGGTTAAAGATTTTAATGGACGCATCATGGCTAACATAGAGGAAAACACCACGGTGAATGAACCAGCCGTGAGGTTTTGATCCATAATCGTCGGGACGGTTGCCAGATAAAGCACTGCGGCTAAGGAGAAAGAGGCAATAATTTGCACAATCGGGTTAGAAATGGCATCTGCCATCATCATTTTCATGCCTTTACGACGCATGTCGTTGCTCACATGATTAAAGCGTTCTTCTTCCACGATTTGTCCACCAAAAGACAACACCACTTTATGCCCTTTAAGCATTTGCTCGGCAGTGGAGGTTAACTCCCCCATGGAATTTTGCATATTTTTGCTTAACTCACGGAATTTTTTTGACACCACTCGAATCAAAATGGCAATAATCGGCCCAATTAAAAACAAGACAAGAGATAGTTGCCAGCTGGTATAAATCATCACCACAAATAGCGAAATAATATATGCCCCTTCACGCACAATCGTAATTAACGCCCCAGAGGAGGAATTTGCCACTTGTTCGGAATCATAGGTAATGCGAGAAAGTAAACGCCCTGTGGAATTTTGATCAAAGAAAGTAACAGGCATAAACATCAAATGTTTGAAAATGCGACGACGCATCATCATCACCACTTTGCCAGATACCCAAGCTAAACAATAAGAGGAAATGAAGTTGCTCAATCCCCGTAAAAAGATGACTAACACCACCACAACCGCCATTTGGCGTAAAAAAGACGTGTCTGCTTTGCCAAAGCCCTCATCAAGCAAAGGTTTTAATAAGGAAATCAGCCCTGCATCGGCTAAGGCATTGATCACTAATGCCACGGCGGAGACGATCAACCCAAGTTTGAAAGGTCGAATTGTTGGCCATAACCGCTTAAATGTTTGAATTGTTGAAAGATCTTTATCTTGCATAATCTCTAATAGGAATAATCAATAACTGCCGCATTGTACCCTTATTTTGTTTTTAAGCCAATTAATCTGCGATACCAAGGTGAAAATTCTGTCCTTGCCGTTTGTACATTTATCTGATTTTGTTCAAACTGAATACGGATTTGTCCCGCATGTGCCGTATTATAAATTTGGCTTGATGCTTGCGATAAACGTGTCATGACAACTTGATGAGGGAAGCCCCAAGCATTCCAACGACCACTGGAGATTAATGCAATTTTCGGTTGTATTTTATGCACGAATGCCTGACTGGTAGAGGTTTTACTGCCATGATGTCCGACTTGCAAAACATCAATCGCTGGAAGCATCGGCAATATGTGTCTTTCCACCCCCACATCGGCATCCCCTGTTAATAGGACTTGATGAACCCCGTCTGAAATTAAGATCACGCAAGAATCTGCATTTTTCGCACGTTTTACCCTGTTTTTTGGCGAAAGCACTTGAAAATGCAAACCTTGCCAATGCCATTCTTGTCCCTGAGTGCAAAAAGTGCGGTCCGTTTTGCCATAGTTTTGAAAAGACGGCGTGACTAATTCCGTCTGCGGAAAATGCTGTAACAGGGTTTTCGCACCACCAGCATGATCATTATCATCATGACTTAAAATCAATTTATCGACGGGTATCCCTTGTCGTTGTAAATAAGGCAAAATTTCTAACGTAGCCATGCTCCCACCTTGCCAAGAAGCCCCTGTATCATACAAAATGGCACGATCATTTTTCACAATTAACATCGCCAACCCTTGCCCGACATCAAGGGTGTCTAACTGCCAAGTTGGCTTGTTAAGCAAATGCACGATACCATACATCACCATGCCAAGGCTTGCACAAACACAACTGCCTATTATGCCTTTTTTGTGTGATGGCGAGAGCCGAATCTCAGGATTAAGAGACAGCCCTTTACGCCATGTTGCTAAAAGATCTAAAGGGGGCGATGACGTTGGCGATTGCGGATAACAATAATAAATTGCCACACCAAATAGCCCGATCAGCAAGAAGGAAATGCCGAATGCTTGCGAAGTGGATACCGTCAACCATTGCCCCGTAAAATAAGATAAACCCTGCGTAATGCTATCGACAAAAACATGGGCGAGTGTCCATGTGGAAAAGAGGTTTTGAGTTAACAAGGTGAATAAAATCACGGGCACCACAAGAAAAGAAAATAACGGTACCACAATCAAATTCGCCATCATGCCAGACCAAGAAATGCCGCCAAACATCAATAATTGAATGGGCATAAAAAGCAATAATAAGCCGATTTGCAAATGCAATAAACTGATGAGCCAACGCCCTACGATCCCCATTTGCTGAGGCAATGTCCCCTCTCGCCAACAAAGTAAATGCAATGGGAAATATTGATACCAAATCATTAAAGCACACACCGCACCCAACGAAAGCCAAAAACTCCCCGACAAACACATTAAGGGATCGTAGACAAGTAAAAGGGCAACGCCACGCAATAATAATTGCCAAGGGGTGTAATAGAAGCGAGATAACCGCAAGGCGAATACCCATAATAAAGCGAAAAAAGCACGCTGGGTTGGAATGGCAAATCCTGCTAACATGGCATAAATAAAGGCAAGGGCTAAGCCAACATAGATCGGCAAGGTCGGAGTAATGTAAACGCTCGGTAAAAAAAATTGAATCCCTCGCCCCAAATAAAATCCCAGTGCCATGGCTAATCCAATATGCAAGCCTGAAATGGCAATTAAATGGGCGGTATTGGTTTGTTGATAAATTTGCCACTGTGCTGTTGGCAGCCAAGCTCGTTCACCGAATGCCAGTGCAAGTAACAGACCTTGCGTTGAAAAAGTTTCCGTTTGTTTGAAGGTATTCATCAGCCAGTGATCACGCCATGAAAAATCTTCACCTATTTTGACCGCACTTTTTACACTTGCCCATGCGGTGATACCTTTCGAAAAATACCATTGTTGCCGATCAAATCCCGCAAAATTCAAACGAGAAGAAAGAGGGCGTAAACGCAAGGTCGCTCGCCAAGTCTCCCCTCGCTTAACCTTTTCATCACGCTTCCATTGAATATAAACTCGCTGTTGAGGCAAATGGGGTTGCAAGTTTGTGGTGGCAATAAAGGTTTGATAATGCTGTTGCTGTAACACCTCAACCACTTTGATTTCAGCCTCTAATTGCTTCGGCAAATGGGCGATCTGATCCGCTTGTTGAGATAAGGTCAAGGCATAGGCATGGACATAAGCCAGACTGCATACCGTCACAAAGGCATAAATAAAGTA
Source organism: Pasteurella pantherarum (assembly GCF_049670885.1). Taxonomy (GTDB): domain Bacteria; phylum Pseudomonadota; class Gammaproteobacteria; order Enterobacterales; family Pasteurellaceae; genus Pasteurella. The sequence continues at coordinate 1,196,634 of NZ_CP187173.1, forward strand.
TGATTGCACCTTATTGCCATGGTAAGCAGGCTTAAGCCGAAAAAAGAGAAATAAAAGAAGGAACAACGCAGCTATTATCACCGCCCAATAGGAAGAAAGAAGAAGAAAATCGGGTAACCACAGCAACGAGAATGCACTGAAAACAAACAATAATAAGCAAATATCAAGAGAGATTTTTTTCACAAACATACCTTTTCTATCCCACATCACAACCTCTACTCTATACAATAAACATGCTTATGATGTGTACAACGAAAAAGCGATTTTGGAACATCCCTCGTAAAAAAGAGATTTATTCCGTCAAAAAGTGTAAATCAGATAAATTTCATTTGATCATTTGTGCGAGTTCTGATATTTATATCGCTTTTTAAAATACATGGCATTTTTAGCAACGCTTTAAATGGGGTAAATCAACACCACTGCGTGTGAAAATATGATTTCAACAGTATTACGGATGACTTTCGATTAGGAGATACCAATAATGTCTAAATCCTCTTTAAGTATATTAGCCTTGGCTGGTGTTGAGCCTTACAAAGAAAAGGTAGGTGAGGAGTACATGAATGAAGCACAATTGCTTCATTTCAAGAAAATCCTACAGGCTTGGCGAGATCAAATTGTAGATGAGGCCACACGCACCGTTGCCCATATGCAAGATGAAGCCTCAAATTTCCCTGATCCTGCTGATCGTGCAACCCAAGAAGAAGAATTTAGTTTGGAATTGCGTGCTCGTGATCGTGAACGTAAATTATTAAAGAAAATTGAAAACACCTTAAAAAAATTAGAAACAGGTGATTTCGGTTATTGTGATTCTTGTGGCATTGAAATTGGTATCCGTCGTCTAGAAGCTCGTCCAACTGCTGATCTTTGTATTGACTGTAAAACACTCGCTGAAATTCGTGAAAAACAAATGGTAGGTTAATTCCCTTTTCTTTTTCCATAAGTGAAATAAACCTGGTAGTCAAAAATAAAAAAGTGCGGTCAATCTCACCGCACTTTTAATAATCATATCTCATCACATAGTACGAGGTTAACTATTTTAAAGTACATCAAAAATCTGTTTCATAAAAAATCAAAATCCCATTTAATGGAAATGTCTCAAACAGATACTCACCCGAAAAAACAAAATAACGAATCCTCTGAAAGAGCCACACCAGCTTTTGTTCAGTCTCATTCCTCAACCTCTAAAAAAACGTCTTCCCCTTATCGTTATCACCAACATGTTGTCAAAGCCTCACAATTAGGTATTACACCAAGAATGATTAATCGTAATGCCCTGAGTGTGGTCGAAAAACTGCATCGTCAAGGCTTTGAGGCTTATATTGTTGGCGGTTGCTTGCGAGATCTTCTACTGGGCAAACATCCGAAAGATTTTGACGTGGCGACCAATGCTCGCCCAGAACAAATCCAAGGGATTTTTCAACGTCAATGCCGTTTAGTTGGACGACGTTTTCGTTTAGCCCATATCATGTTTGGGCGAGATATTATTGAAGTCGCCACATTTCGTGCGAACCATACAGAAAGTCGCAATGAAAATCATGCAAAACGTAGCGAAGAAGGCATGTTATTACGAGATAACGTCTATGGTACGATTGAACAAGATGCCGAACGCCGTGATTTTAGCGTAAATGCCATTTACTACAATCCGCAAGATAATACATTAAGAGATTATTTTAATGGCATTGAAGATTTAAAAGCAGGCAAGTTACGTTTAATTGGGGATCCTGAAACCCGTTATCAAGAAGATCCTGTGCGTATGCTACGGGCTATCCGTTTTATGGCGAAGTTGGATATGTTCTTAGAAAAACCTAGCGAAGAACCGATTCATCGCCTTGCCCCGTTGTTAAAACATATTCCACCTGCACGTTTATTTGATGAAAGTTTAAAATTATTACAAGCGGGACATGGGGTAAAAACCTATCAATTACTGCGTAAATATGGGTTATTTGATCAGCTTTTCCCTGCTCTAATGCCTTATTTCACCGAAAAAGGCGACAGCTTAGCAGAACGAATGATGATCACAGCTCTCACTTCCACCGATGAGCGAGTGAGCGATAATTTGCGAGTCAATCCTGCATTCTTATTTGCCGCCTTCTTTTGGTATCCGTTCCGTGAAAAAGTCGAGATATTAAAAAATGAGGGGGGGCTCAATAATCATGATGCTTATGCCCTCGCCAGCAATGATATTTTGGAATTATTCTGTCGAGCAATTGCGGCACCTCGTCGTCATACGGCAGTGATTCGTGATATTTGGTTTTTACAGCTACAACTTTTGAAACGTACTGGTCATGCTCCCTCTCGTGTTATGGAGCACCCTAAATTCCGTGCCGCTTTTGATTTATTAGTAATGCGAGCAGAAGTGGAAGGAGGCGAAGCCATTGAATTATCGGCTTGGTGGCATGAATATCAATTTAGTAATGTAGAACAACGTGATGTGTTAATTAAAGAACAACAACGTTTACACCCGAAACCTAAGAAAAAATATTATCGTGCGAGAAAACGCCGTAAACCTAAAGCGGTGGAATAAATGCAAAACCAAGAATCATTACAACGTTGTTATATTGCATTAGGCAGTAATTTAAATGCCCCAGTTGAGCAATTGAACACCGCCATTCAAGCCTTAGCACAGTTGCCAGAGACACAAATGGTGCAAGTTAGTAGCTTTTATCAAAGCAAGCCACTGGGACCACAAGATCAACCTGATTATATTAATGCTGTGGCTTGTATTGATACTCGCCTTGAACCACTGGAGCTATTGGATCAGCTCCAACACATTGAAAATACACAAGGTCGAGTACGCTTACGCCGTTGGGGAGAGCGGACGTTAGATCTAGATATTTTGTTATATGCGGATCAGATCATACAAACAGAACGCTTAACCGTTCCTCACTATGCCATGCACCTACGTGAGTTTGTGATCATTCCTTTGTTTGAAATTGCCCCCACACTTTGTTTACCCACGGGGCAAACCCTAGCTGAATTGGCTAAGCAATTTAGCCAGCATCAAATGCAAAAATGTGCCTAAAACAAACCGCACTTTGCTTCTTTTCCTGCTTTGGAAATTCTTGAAGACAAAACAATCTTAAAAAAGGCAAAGTGCGGTGCATTTTTGAAAAGTTTTGAAAATCCCCTCTTTTCCATTCTCAATCACTCAAGCCACGCCCTAAGCCATGACGTATTTTACTTTCGAACAAGGAATAATCCACCAGAAAAGCATCATGACCATAATCAGAGTGAAATTCAAAATAACTTAATGCCACACCATTTTCTTCCAATAACTGCTTACTTTTATGTAATTCGACTAATTTAAACAGCTGGTCGTTTTTGACTGCCACCAACGTATAGCGTGCTTTAATACGGGATAATGCCGCTTTTAAATTCATATAGCCTAAACTTGGATCATACAAATCTAATGCCCGTAATAAATGTAAATAACTATTCGCATCAAAACGGGCGAGAAATTTTTGCCCTTGATAACTCAAATAGGATTCCACTTGAAAATAATCGCCCCAAAATGCAGGTTCTGCTTTTGTTGCACGTCCAAAGGCTTTGGTGAGTTGTAAATCCGTGCGGTAGGTCAACATCCCTAACATTCGTGCAATGGCTAACCCTTTTTCTGGCGGTTGTCCATCATAATAATCCCCACCATTAAAATTCGGATCATTTAAAATGGCTTGCCGCATCACATGATTAAACCCAATCGCCTCCGCCCCAAAAAACAACGAAGAACATAAATTCACCACATTATCCACAAAGTCAGGGTAATCAATTGCCCATTGTGTCGCTTGCATTCCCCCAAAAGATCCCCCGATTACCCCATGAAGATGGGAAATGTCTAATTGTTCTAACAAGGCTTTTTGAACACGTACAATGTCCTGAACCAGAATATTGGGAAATTGGCTGCCATAAGGCTTTTGAGTTAATGGGCTGACAGAAGAAGGTCCTGTTGTTCCCTTGCATCCCCCTAATACATTGGAGCAAATAAAAAAATACTGTGAGGTATCTAATGCCAGTCCAGGTCCCATAAAGTGTTGCCACCAGCCTTGATGCTCATCGTCAAAATAGGGTTCAGCATCCCCTGTTAACGCATGACAAATCAATACCACATTGCTCTTGTCCTCATTTAAGGTTCCATAGGTTTGGTAAGCGACATTAATTTCTTGAAGTTGACCGCCTAAACATAATTTTAAAGGCGTATCGGTAAATAAAATTGCGGTTTGCACTGCCATGTTTTTTCCATCGTTTTTGTTGTGTTTGCACAAAATGCAAAAATACTACGCCGACGCTTATAATTTTTGTTTTAGATGTCTAAACGTCTTGACGTATAAATCTACTAAAATTCAGCTTGCACTTCAACACTTTTTTCATTATCGTGAAAACTAATTTTTGCCACAGATAAAACCGTCTATGTTTGCCTTTGCTTCGCTTTTCAAGTATCAATATCTCAAACGATTGATTCATTATTTGATCATCAGTCTAGTGTGTTTTATTGTCGCATTGATTCTTATCGATCAAGCCATTGGCTTTTATACCCGCCCACAAATTTATACGGATATCAAAAAGTTACCTTATCGCCCTTATGGCGTGGTACTTGGTACATCAAAATATTTTGATCAAAATCGCATTAATTTGTTCTATCACAATCGGTTGCTTGCAACTTATGAACTCTTTTCGGCAGGTAAAGTGGATTATTTATTATTGAGTGGGGATAATCGTACTCATCAATATAATGAGCCAAGAACCATGTTTAAAGATTTGAGAAAAATGGGTATTCCCGCAGAAGTGATGTATATGGATTTCGCTGGTTTTCGCACGTTAGATTCTGTGATTCGTGCAGATCGTGTGTTTAAAGCACGTTCTTTTACCTTAATTACACAAAAATTTCACTGCGAACGTGCCTTATTTATTGCCAAATTCCATAATATAGATGCTATTTGCTATGCGGCGGACTATCCAACGGGGTATCATTTTGTGCGTTTTAGAGAAGTTTTCGCACGTTTACAAGTATTATGGGATTTGCTTATTGCTAAGGAACCGCACTTTTTAGGTGAGCCAGAACCGCTTCCACCCCCAAGTACGATTCCTCTTGTAGAGTAAAACAGGAATATTGAATTAAGCACGATGCTCAATTAAATCCCGTGTAATCACATCTCGTGTCTGTTCAAGATTTCTGCATTGCACAGAATCGAGAGCCAAATTCAATAAGGATTCCACAATTTTCTCATGATTTTGTACACAGCAAATCACGTTATTTTCTAAGAAATCAAGCATTTCATGATAACCAAAGGTTGCCACCACCAAATCCTTAGGAATCCCCCCCTTACGTTGGATAAGGACGTGTAAAATGCCTTGTAATAAACTTAATGAAGTCACAAAAATGGCATCGGGCATTTTATTTTCTGTCAACCAAGCTTCAAACGTTTCCGCAGCAGAAGACTTCTGAAACTTATCGGCATAAACAAAATCGACTTGCTTATTTTGCCCTTCAAGTGCCTTTTTAAAGCCAGCTTCACGTGCATGACTCATTGAAAGATTCGGTAATGCACCAAAAAACAGAATATGTTCATGATCAGCATGTTTTTGGATCAAACGTTGTGCCAAGCGGTGTGCATCGCCCTCATCATCAACCAATACCATGGCTTCATTTGTTTTCATTTGACGATCAAAACCAATAACTGGCACATCTGCCACCCGTTGATAAAAATCCGTATCAGAAGGTAAGGCGGTAGACACAATTAATGCATCAATACGGCGTTGAAATAAATGTTTTGCACATTGAATTTCATAATCCGCATTATCATTAGAACAAGCAATCAACAACTGATAACCTTTTTCCCGAAAACGACTTTCTAACTGATTGGCAATGCGTGCATAACTGACATTTTCAAAATCTGGCACAATCAAACCAATCGTATTACTTTTTCCTGCTCTTAATCCTGCTGCCATTGCATTGGGTTTAAAATCATATTTCTTAATTAATTTTTCGACCTTCTCAATGGTTTTATCACTCACACGGTATTGTTTTGCTTTTCCATTAACAACATAACTCGCCGTCGTGCGAGATACGCCAGCAAGTTTAGCGAGTTCCTCTAATTTCACATTTACTCCTTAAATGCACTGTTTTTTCTAAATTTGAACCAAAACTTCTCTCATTCACTACATTTCTTCACTCCCCACACTTGTTTTGTAAAGAAATGTAAATTGTTACAATTTTGATTATATCACCTTTTTTAAGCAGATCACAAAGCAAAAAGTTCATTTTTTGTGCTATTTATTCGCCTAGTACAATAATTTTCACTAATTTACTTTGCGAATTTCGTAATATTTTCCTATTTTTCAATTGATTAAATTGTGGGCTGAAATACCCCGTATGTTGGAAAATGGCATTATTAAAAGATGTGTAAATTAATTTAATAAAAAAATTATCAAAATTTTTTCGGCCTGCCTCCATTTTGTACATAAAATAAACTAAAAAACCACCCTATTATCAGGAAAAAGTCCTTTCTCACTGAAAAAACACATAAAAAACGGCTTGCCTCTCCTCTGCAAACCGTCTTCCAATCCCTATATTGGATTTTTTGCCTTTTCTGCCTCGTGGCTTTTCCTTATGCTGAACACAAAAGTGCGGTCTATTTCTAAAAAGTTTTCATCGCACGATTCTGGAAGAAAGCACAAGAGGAAATCACATCTCTGTCTTGTCGCCCTCTTCTTGGCAAAACATTTTAAAAATAGACCGCACTTTTCTTATGACAGGCTTATGACATGGCTATAAGCAGTTTTTCTCACCCCGTGAAAGGCTGATCAAGCCAGAACGCACAATTTCAAGAATGTTGGTTTCTTCTTTCACAGCTTTGATAAAGGCATCTAATTTATCTTTTGTGCCTGTTAATTGAATAGTATAGGATTTGGGCGTAACATCCACAATTTGCCCCCGATAAATATCTGCCAAGCGTTTTAATTCATCTCGTGAGTTTCCTTGTGCTTTCGCTTTAAGAAGCATAACTTCACGCTCGACATGATCACTGTCGCTTAAACTAATCACTTTGAAAACATCAACTAATTTATGTAATTGCTTTTCAATTTGCTCAAGCACTTTTTCTTCGCCATAGGCTTCAATCGTCATTCTGGATAACGTCGGATCATCAGTAGGGGCAACGGTTAGGCTTTCAATATTGAATGCACGTTGGGAAAATAATGCCACTACGCGAGATAACGCACCCGATTCATTTTCTAATAAAACAGATAAAATTCTACGCATTATGCATTCTCCGGTTTGGTTAAAATCATCTCATTCATTGCGCCTCCACGTACTTGCATTGGATAAACGTGCTCTGTTGCATCGACATTAATATCCACAAAAACAAGTTTATTTTTCATCGAAAACGCTTGTGTTAATTTTTCTTCAAGCTCATCTGGCGTATCAATTTGAATACCAACATGACCATAGGCTTCCGCTAATTTGACGAAATTTGGTAAAGAATTCATGTAAGACTGTGAATGGCGTCCCGAATAAATCAAATCTTGCCACTGCTTCACCATACCTAAAAAGCGATTATTTAGACTAATAATCACCACAGGAATTTCATACTGCTGTGCGGTAGAAAGTTCTTGGATATTCATTTGAATACTGCCATCACCCGTTACACAAACGACAGTAGATTCAGGATAAGCTAATTTCACCCCTAATGCCGCAGGTAAACCAAAGCCCATGGTGCCTAACCCACCTGAATTGATCCAACGGCGAGGTTTATCGAAAGGATAATGTAATGCCGCAAACATCTGATGTTGCCCCACATCGGATGCCACATAAGCTTCCCCTTTGGTTAAACGGTAAACCATTTCAATCACTTGCTGTGGTTTTATTACCTGAGCGGTTTTATCAAATTTTAAGCAGTTTACAGCTTTCCATGCGTTAATGTCTTGCCACCATTCATCAAGCGAACTTTGTGATTTCACGAGATTTTCATCTTCTAATAACGATAAAAATTCATTTAACACATTCTCCGCACTGCCCACAATCGGAATTGCCGAAGGCACATTTTTGGAAATGGAACTTGGATCAATATCAACATGAATTACTTTCGCATTTGGACAATATTTGCTCAGATTATTCGTCGTGCGATCATCAAAACGAACACCAATCCCCAAAATCAAATCACTATGATGCATCGCATTATTGGCTTCATAGGTACCATGCATACCGAGCATACCTAAAAACTGAGGATCAGTACTTGGATAAGCCCCAAGTCCCATCAATGAAGAAGTCACAGGTAACTTTAAGCGATGGGCAAATTGGATCAACTGCTCACTACAATTTGCTGTAATAACACCACCACCTACAAATAAAATAGGTTTTTTCGCGACTAATAAGGCTTTTAATGCTTTTTTAATTTGGCCTTTATGTCCATGTACCGTCGGATTATAAGAACGTAATTCCACTTGTTCTGGATAATGGTAGTTGTATTTATTTGCTGGATTCACCACATCTTTCGGTAAGTCGATAACCACAGGACCAGGGCGTCCTGTTGAGGCAATATAAAAGGCTTTTTTGATGACCGAAGGAATATCTTCTGCACATTTCACCAAAAAGCTATGTTTGACGACTGGACGAGAAATACCCACCATATCGCATTCTTGGAATGCATCGCTACCAATTAACCCTGACATGACCTGCCCCGATAAAATCACCATTGGAACAGAATCCATATAAGCGGTGGCAATGCCCGTAATGGTATTGGTTGCCCCAGGACCTGAAGTAACTAACACACAACCGACCTTACCCGTTGCTCTGGCATAGCCATCTGCCATATGCACAGCAGCCTGTTCATGACGAACAAGAATATGTTCAATCCCACCTAATGTATGAATCGCATCATAAATATCTAAGACCGATCCACCGGGGTAGCCAAATAAAAATTCGACACCTTCATCCCTTAAGGACTGCACAACCATCTCTGCACCTGATAACTTTTTCATTTTCACCTCTTACCTTCTTTTTCTGTTTATTCTCTTGTGTTGCAACAATGTTAAAAATAACAATATGTTATTGTTTTACTGAAAAGTGGTATTTTTGTCTAGTGATTTTTTATCAAAGGATGTGCAAAAACGAGGCTGATAAAAGAATATTATTCTAATAAATAAAAACAATTAAGAATAAAATAAATGAAAAAGTAAAATAAACATAAAAAATGCGACCTAAAGTCGCATTTTATAAAAATATGATAAAAACAAATTTTTTGTGCTTAACTGTGAGTTAAATCACGTTTTATTTTCGTCTAAACAAGAAAACAAGCACGGCTAACACCACACCTGTGGTAATAAAACCTAAGATTCCCGAAAGGGTGAAGCCCAATACTAAATAACCAGAAAGAGAGGCTACCGCAATTAACATCGCATAAGGCAATTGCGTAGTCACGTGATCAATGTGGTTACATTTTGCCCCTGTAGAAGACAAAATCGTGGTATCAGAAATCGGTGAACAGTGATCACCACACACTGCCCCCGCCATGACCGCAGAAAGACAAGGGATCATCAATTCTGGTGCAGCATGGGCGGCAATGGCGGCAGCGATAGGCAACATAATCCCAAAGGTTCCCCAACTGGTTCCCGTTGAAAATGCCATGACAGCAGTCAACACAAATAAGAGTGCTGGCAATAATGCCACTGGTAAACTATCTGAAACGAGCGAAGATAAATAAACCCCCGTTTTAATATCGCCCACCACGTTATTAATTGTCCAAGCAAATAATAAAATTAAAATGGCACCCGACATGGATTTCATCCCCAATAGCCATGCTTTAGCATAACTGCCCATACTCACTTGACGGGAAAATAACATGCATAATGTGGATACCAATACCGCACTGACGCCCCCCACCACTAAGGAAATACCCACCGTAGTATTTTCAAAGGCACCAAGAACATCAAAAGGTTTATTGTCTGCAGCCAAGGCTTCATACCCCGTGTAAAGCATCATTCCCACGGTGGCGAGAATTAAGACAATAATCGGCAGAATCAAATGAAATACATGGCCTTTTCCTTCTGAAGCATCATCCTCTTGTTCTACTTGACGTTCTAATGCATTGCGTTCATGTCTTGCCATTGAGCCAATGTCAAAAGAGAAATACGCCACAAAAAACACCATAAAAATAGAGAATAATGCGTAAAAATTCATGGCACTCATCGTCATGAATGCACCAATTGGTGAATATGAGGTGATAGAATAGGTGGCTAATAATCCCGCAATGAGGGTAATAATGTAGGCTCCCCAACTTGAGACTGGCATAAGCACACACATTGGTGCGGCGGTTGAATCTAAAATGTAAGCTAATTTAGCACGTGAGACTTTAAATTTATCTGTCACAGGGCTGGCGATGGCACCCACCGCAAGACTGTGGAAATAGTCATCAATAAAAGTCACAAACACTAATGATGCCGCTAATAATTTGGCACCCCGTCTTCCTTTAATTCGCTTCTGAGCCCAATCTGCAAAAGCACGATTACTGCCCGAAACAGTGAGTAAAGCGGTGAGGACACCAAGCAACAATAAGAAAAGAATAATGTTGATATTATTAGCATTTATTCCCTCTTCACCATAAAACAGAGAAGAAACATTATTCTTCAAATAAGTGAAAGAGTTCAGAATATTAAAGTCTCCCAGCATTAAGGCACCGACAATAATCCCTAAGCTAAGTGACAAAATAACACGACGAGTAACAATTGCTAATAATAAAGCCAATATTGGCGGTACGATCGACCACAGGGACGTCGAATAATCGATGAGTTCCATAAGTTTCTACCTTATATAATGAAGGGATGACCACTGAATATTATAGAGAGATGTTCTAAAAGGTAGGTAAAATAAGACCTAACCTAACCAGTAGCGCTCCATAGTTTACGAAAAAGACTATGACAGTGACGTTCCTTTCGAAGACGCCACCAACCAATTAAAACGACTTTTAATTGATTTCGGCGGGCACTCCTTTCCTTTTTCCTCATCGTTATCCACTCAGAAAAAATACTTATAGTGATCGCACCTCTACGTATGTAGGATTTACAAAGACTACATGAAAAAGAAGAAAATGCCAATAGTTAACAAAAATATTTCTTATTGTCTATTTTCTAGCAAAATAAACAGGGTAAGGGCAAATAATTAAATATAAAATCATGAGAATCCCCAAAATATTATTTACCAACACAGTTATTTGCTATATTATTTTAAAAGTTATTCGTGAATAATGATTAACGATTTGCTAAATGATATGAGGGAAAAAAATGAGTGAACTATTAAAAACTCTAAATAATATTCGTAGCTTGCGTGTTTTAGCTCGCGAATCCAGCTTACAACAACTTGAGCTTGCTTTACAAAAATTTCAACAGGTTGTTGAAGAAAAACGTATGGAGGAAGAGGAAGCACTACGTCAGGAAACTGAACGTCAAGGACGAATTGCGAAATTGAAGGAATCATTGAAGCAAGAAGGAATCACTGCTGAAGAATTAGCTGAACTTTTAGCTCAAAGCCCAGCTAATCAACGCAAGAAAAGACAACCTCGTCCAGCCAAATATCAATATACGGACGAAAATGGTGAAGTCAAAACATGGACTGGTCAGGGAAGAACACCTCGCACAATTCAAATTGCCTTAAATGAAGGTAAGTCATTGTCTTCATTTGAAATTTAAATTGCTTTTCATACTCCATTAAAACCCATTTTTTTAAATGGGTTTTACTTTATCCGTAATAAAAAATAAATTTAATATTATGATTGAAAATAAAATTTTATTAACAGATTGCCCAGATGATAAAGGGCTTATCGCCAAAATCACGAATATTTGTTATAAGCATCAATTAAATATTACGCATAATAATGAATTTGTTGATTTTGAAAGCAAACATTTTTTTATGCGAACTGAATTAGAAGGAATATTTAATGAGCAAACACTTCTAGCTGATTTAAAATACAGTTTGCCTGAAGGGACACATTGCCGTCTAATTAGCACAAAACGTAAGCGAATTGTTATTTTGGTGACCAAAGAAGCCCATTGTCTTGGTGACATTTTAATGAAAACCTATTATGGTGGATTAAATGTCGAAATTGCAGCGGTCATCGGTAACCATGATAGCTTACGTAGTTTGGTTGAACGCTTTGATATTCCTTTTCACTGCATTAGTCATGAAGGCTTAACCCGTGTGGGGCATGATAAACTACTTGCAGAAAAAATTGATGAGTATGCACCAGATTATATTGTGTTAGCCAAATATATGCGTGTATTAAATCCAGAATTTGTGGCTCGTTATCCAAACCGAGTTATCAATATTCACCATTCATTTTTACCTGCATTTATTGGGGCAAAGCCTTATCATCAAGCCTATGAACGTGGGGTAAAAATCATTGGAGCAACCGCACATTTCATTAATAATGAATTAGATCAAGGTCCGATTATCATGCAAAATGTGATTAATGTGGATCACACTTATAATGCGGAAGCGATGATGCGGGCGGGACGCGATGTAGAAAAAACCGTGTTGAGTCGTGCCTTAGATCTAGCACTTCATGATCGGATTTTTGTGTATAAAAACAAAACCATCGTGCTATAAAGTGCGGTCATTTTTGAAAAAGTTTTTAAAATAGCGTGAATATCTCACGCTATTTTTATTTGAACTAGCGGAATTTAGTGTTTTTTCCATTCACCATTCACAACGGTGCCCATCACCTCAAAATGATGATTAAAAACTGTTAAATTCGCGATTTTTCCAGATGCAATGGATCCTAATTTTTCATCAATGCCAATGGCTTTAGCAGGATAATAGTTACACATTCTCAGTGCCTCATCTAATGGAATGCCGACATTTTGCACCGCATTTTTGATGGATTCAATCATGGTGACTGCCGCCCCACCTAAGGCTCCATTTTCATCGTAACATTTTCCATTTTTGACATAGACGGTTTTTCCCACAAAGACAAAAGAATCAATCTCTGCCCCTGCGGCTGCAACAGCATCCGTGACAATACACAGCTTTTCGCCTTTTATAGCTTTCGCTAATTTAATATTGGCATAATGCACATGTAAGCCGTCCATAATGATCCCTGTATAAATATCAGAATCCAAGACTGCCCCCACAACGCCCATCTCACGACCTGAGCTGATCGGCGACATGGCATTATGTAAATGTGTGGCAAAGCTTGCCCCTTTTTTAATGGCTTGTTTGGCGACATCATAACTGGCATTTGAATGCCCAATAGACACAATAATGCCTTTTTCAACAAATTCGGGAATATACTGTGCTGTTGGATTTTCGGGTGCTAAGGTCAGTTTGGTGATCACATCCGCATTATCACATAAAAAGGTTTTCATCTCGGGACTGATATCGCGAATATATTCCGCTCGATGTACACCTTTTTTCTCCACGCTTAAATAAGGGCCTTCTAAATGTAAACCTAAGGCTTGATGTTGATATTTCGACAAATATTCACGCATGACCTGTACTGCTTGTTTCATGCCGTCGTCTGACGAGGTAATAAAGGTGGGAAGATAACTCGTTGTGCCTGAACGTAAATTGGTTTCTTGCATGATCTCAAGGGTGCGAACGGAAATATCTTCGTTAAACATCACCCCTCCACAACCATTTAATTGCAAATCAATAAACCCTGCAGTTAAATTTTGACCCTTTAAATCAATACGGGTTATCCCATCAGGTAAATCTTGCTCAGAAATGACCGCACTAATTTTTTCACCGTCAATCATCACCGCATGACCATATAACACCGCTTTCGCAGTATAGATCACTGCATTGGTTAAGGCATACATATTGTTCCCCTATAATACGCTATGAATGGCTCGAGCTTCTAATTCAGTAAAATATTTTACTGTTTTTACTTTTAATTCTTGTGTGGAAGGTTCATCACAAACCACTAAGGCATGACGATGTAATTGCAACGCACTCACTGTCCAAAGATGATTGACACTGCCTTCTACACAAGCTTGTAATGCAAGGGCTTTATTATAACCTGTCACCAAAATCATCACTTCTTCAGCATCAAGTAACGTGGCAACCCCAATCGTCAATGCATATTTTGGGACATTGCGAACGTCGTGATCAAAAAAGCGTGAATTGGCAATGAGTGTATCTTCCGTTAATGTTTTAATTCTTGTGCGAGAGGCTAAAGACGAACCCGGTTCATTAAAGGCAATATGCCCATCCACGCCGACACCGCCCATAAATAAATGAATTTTACCGTAAGATTTAATTTTTTCTTCGTAACGGCGACACTCCGCATCATGATCATCGGTGTTGCCATCTAAAATATTGATATTTTCTTCTAGAATATCAATATAATTAAAAAAATTGTGATACATAAAGGAATGGTAGCTTTCTGGGTGGGATTTAGGCAAACCGACATATTCATCCATATTAAAAGTAACTACATGCTTAAAGCTGACTTCCCCCGCTTGATAAAGTGCGATTAATTCTTGATAGGTTTTTAATGGGGTACTGCCCGTAGGTAGCCCGAGGACAAATGGACGGGATTCACTTGGGTTAAATTGATTAATCCGATCCACAATATAACGAGCAGACCATTTAGCCACTTGTTCAGCATTTTTTAATGGGATTAAACGCATATGCTTTTCCTCTTTTTAATTGTATTTCACATCAGCACGTCCATTTTATGTGGTCTATACCATAATCCATAAATGGAGTGTTTTTTCTTTTTTGTTATTATAAAAGAAGTATTACTAAAATGCTAATAAAAAGTCTCGTGATTCAACAGGTTGGTCATATCACAATAACAAGCTGACTTGACAATAAAAAAATCTGCCCCTTAATCCGTTAAACATTCACGACAACGTTTAGGGGGCAGATTTTGATTTTAGGCGAATTTTATTTTCAAGATTCGGGATTACACACGAAAGAAAATGCCACTTTCGTCTTTTTTCTGCAAAATTTGCCAACGATAAACCGCACTTAATCGTTCACTTTGCATCACATCCTCTACCGCACCTTGTGCCACAATCTGACCTTGTTGCATCAAAATCACATGATCTGCATAGCCTGCTGCCAAATCTAAATCATGTAACACCATCACCACATTAAATGTGGATTTATGCTGTTTTAAAAAATGCATCAAGCTTTGTTGGTGACGAATATCTAAATGATTACAAGGTTCATCTAATAAAATCACAGGGGCATGTTGCATTAAGGCTCGCACAATATTAGCACGTTGCTGTTCACCGCCAGATAAGTGATTCACCCGTTTATGGCGTAAATGAGTCAGTTCAAACTGATCTAGCAACAGTGATAAATAGGCTTGATTGACTTTTTTGGAGGAAAAAAGTGTAGGATTAAATTGTCCCAATTTGACATATTCTTCCACACTCAGCGGCATACCATAACGTCCATTTTGGGCGACTAAGGCTAATTTGCCCGCTCGAATTTGCTCTAGTACAGGTTCGCCATTCAAGGTGACTTGTGCATTGAAATACCCCAATAGGGCTTTCAGTAAAGTTGATTTACCTGCCCCATTAGGCCCAATAATCGCCGTATGTTTGCCCTGTGGAATGGATAAGTGATCTGTTTGTAAAATCACTCGTTCATTCACTTTAATGGTTAAAGGTTGTAATTCAAAAAGTGCTTGCATACCGCTATCCCTAGACTTTGCGTTGTGTCGATTGAATAAAGATCCAAAAGAAGAATGGCCCACCTAATAACGCAATGACGATCCCGACGGGTAAATCAATGGGATAGGTAATTAAACGTGATGCACTATCGACGAATAACAAAAAGACCGCCCCCACCCATGCAGACAGTAAAATTAATTTTCGGCGATGTCCACCTACGACTGTCGTTAAAATATTAGGGATCATCATCCCTAAAAAGCCAATAATCCCCGATAAAGAAACCGCCGCACCCGTTAACAAGGCGGCTGCAATCACCGTTTGTAAACGCAGTTTAGACACTGAAATGCCCATGCTAAAAGCTGTATCTTCCCCAAGCATTAAGCAATCCAGTTGACGACCGAGAATCGCCATCCAAACTAATCCAATCAGCATGATCACAAAAGGGTAATAAATCGGAGTAAAGCCAGCTTCCGATAAACTCCCCGCTAACCAAATCGTAGCACTGCGTAACACTAAATCATCGGATAAGAACAAAATAAGCCCGACCACTGCCGAACAAAATGCACTCAAAATAAAGCCCATAATCAGCAAGCCTAGCGTGCCACCACCGAAAAGGTGATGTGCAAATAAAATTAATAAACACACCACCAAAGCCCCTATAAACGCCGCCATGGGTACGCCAATCCCCACGGTGCCAAATGCTAAAACACAAATGACCCCCAAGGCAGCCCCACCCGATGTTCCAATAAGACTCGGATCGGCTAAGGGATTTTCAAATAAGGCTTGTAGGCCCGCCCCTGCGGCGGCAAGTGCGGCACCCACTAATAAGGCATTCAGAATACGAGGTAAACGGATATCAAAAACGATAGGATCAAGTGAGTTTGGTGTCTGCCAACCACCAAACCCAACGCCCACGGAAAACCAAATAAGAAAGGCTGTTCCGATCACGGCAAACAACAAAAACAGTTTTTTCATGCGTAGGCAGATTACTTCGCTAAATCATGTAAACGTTTTAATACTTCAGGGGTATTTAAACCATAACGTAAATAATCATTGGCTGGCCAGAAATAAATATGACCCGATTTCGCCGCAGGCGTATTGGCAATTTCAGGACGCTCTAATAACTTCTCAACGCCACCGATCACCTCTTTTTGGTGTTCTGCCACAATGATCACATCAGGTTGTGCCACTAACCATGCTTCACGATTAAGTGGTTTAATCCCGTCTACATCAACAGCGGCATTCACACCACCTGCACGACGAATGAGCTCATCTGCTGCTGTATGTTTACCCGCCACAACACGGCCATCATAGGTTAATAAATAACGTTTACCTGTGCTGGCTAAAGGTTTAATGCCTGCTTCCCATTGGCTAGCAATTTGATTCGCTTTGTCTTTTTTGCCAATTAAGTCGCCGACATCACGAATAGCCTTGCCAAAGGCTTCAATATTATCTTGTGGTAACACATTCACCGTTTTCACACCCAGTTTTGCAAGATTATCAAAAATCGTTGCAGGCATTGCCATATAAGAACCTAATACAAGATCAGGTTTCGTTTGTAAAATCGGCTCCACGGCTAATTTACGATGAATACCAATCACGGCTACTTTTTCCAATGCCGGATTCATGGTGGTTTGATCACGACCGACAATCTGTTCTTTCCCGTCTAACGCCACAACCACATCTGCCACGTCAGGGGTTAAGGTCACAATGCGTTGTCCGTATGCAAAGGGAGTAAGTGCAGATAAAAAGAGAATGGCAAAGAGTTTTTTCATGATAATGTCCTATGAAGATGAATGTTAACGATCAATCAATTCGCACCGCATACCATGGCGTATTCACAACCATTCGACATACGGCAAGTTAAATCTTAAAGGTAAGATTGTTGCCCAAGGCTAAACGCCACTATTCTATACTGTTAACAAAACAATAACAATTCTCATTATAGATTTAATACATTCTCTCAAGGCGTAGCTGAGAGATAAGCCACAAAACATGGAAAAAAATGACCGCACTTTTGCCTAAAGTGCGGTTTGTTGAGCTTATCTTTTAGAAACGCACTTCAAGATGCGGCATAGTTGCGTCCCGGTGCATAAAAACGCTCCAAGCCTTTTCCTTCACGGTCAACACTATTTAAGGTGCTGTTGGCATTAATACCACGGAGTGCATCCCAAGTGTGATATTTTTTATTAAATAGGTTATAAATTCCCGCACGAAGCGTGATGTCGTGGGTGATGTGGTAATACCCAAAGGTATCAAACACAAAAGCCGATTTATTTAAGTGTTTATAGGTAGATAAATGCGGATACAATTCACGCTTTTTACAACGTTGAATTTGCTCACCAGACCATGGATCCAGTTCGGTGATCAATTCTATGCAACGGCTTTTAATTTCATAGGCTTTCGCATCCCCTGCTTTTTTCTCACCTAGATAGGTCAGACGATTGAAAATAGCCCATTTGCCACTTGGTGCCTCATAATCTAAACCAACAATGATTTTCACAGGCTGAATAGATAGCAAACTCGCTTGGTTGGATAATTTTCCTTTGCTGTAACCTAATGCACCATAAAATTTAAAGCCTTGTGGAATCGCTGAAATAAATTGATCTAAATTGGCATGGGTTTTCAATTCAAGCCCATAAATTTTCGCCTTATCAATATTGACCATTTGTTGCTCTTGAGCTTGGTAATGATAAGGTTGACCAAAACGCATTTCAGTACGAGGAATTATGCTTTCTTGCTCAAATAAAAAATGACGGTAGTTGGTTTGATATAAACTTAAATCCAACAATCCCTTTTCGCCATTGCCTTTCAATGAAAGTGTCTGATTAAGGCTTTTTTCAGGTTTCAAACTCGGATTAGATTTCCATGTACCATAAGCATTGGTAAAGCTAAAGAACATTTCCGATGCAGTTGGTACACGGTAGCCCGTGCTAATATTGTAGCCCAAACGCCAATCAGGATTGAGTTGTGCCTCAATGCTTGCAAACGTGCTCACCGTTGAAAAATGGGCAGGATTCGGTTTTCCTTCGCCCAAGCAAGCCTCACTGCAAGGGGCATTTAAGGCTCTTGGTTTCAGTTTTGTATAATCATATCGCCAACCTAAATGGCTAGAGAAAGTCTCATTCCAACGTGCATGATCTTTCAAAGAAACCCCATATTGCGTGGTTCGAATCGGATATTGAATGGTATAGTGATACACCGATTCATAGTTTTCCCCTATCCCAATACGATCATTATTGACGTTTTTAAAATCCCGTTGGCTCATATACGCTTTTAATGTCAAAGTATGTTCGCCATAAAAATGAATTGGCTGAGCGGTAAGTTCTAAGCTCCCCCGTGTAAACGTGGTTTTCATCCGACGATCATAAATTTCATTTAACTCTTTTTTATCTGTATTGAAATTTCGCCCACCTTTATAGTTGACAGCGGCTAAATCGGTTTTTTGATAATCCAAATCGACTTTACCATAAGACAACCAGCCTGCACTCGGTGCATAAATATAGTGCAAGTTCATATTCATACGTTCATTTTGGTCATCGGCTTCACGCCATTGAGATCCCATTAAGGTATAAGAACGCTCATCAATGTAACGACTGCCTGTTTGCCCATTGATCCCAAACCCAAGACGATGATTATCGTTAATTTGATAACCTATTTTCGCAAGGTAATTATGAAAACGTTGAGCAATAGGATCAGGGTGTTGGCTACTGGAATAGCGATATTCAGGTCCTGAACCACGGCTTTTCAACTCATGCCCTGTGCGTTGTGAATACATCAACAACGCATCGATTTTTTCCCCAACATAACCCACACCGAAGGTACGAGTCCATTCACGATTTTTACTGGCATAACTGCCTCGCAATAACGCCCCCCATTTTTTATCTTCTTTGACAATATTTTGCGGATCTAAGGTTTTATAATTGACGCTCCCGCCTAAGGTTCCACTCCCTGCATTGAATGAATCGGCACCTCGCACAATATCAATGGTTTGAATCAGTTCAGGATCAATACTCAAACGGGAATTATTAAAGTTACCATAACGGGCATAAAGTGAGTTTTCTTCGGAATCAGGCAAAGAGACCCCATCAATACTAATCCCAACACGGTTATCCTCCACGCCTCGCATAGCAAAGCCCTTCAAGAAACGTCCGTTGTCGCTAATGCCCACATCCGTGGTATAACGAACCAAATCTCTTGTATCTCGGATCATTTCATTTTGAATGACCGTTGTACCTTTGCTAATGACATTCGGCGAGGTTTTGTTCACCTCTGCGGTGGCACTTTCTTGCACCGTAATTTTTTCTAACTCGGTGCTTTCTTGAGCATAGAGTGGCAAAGCAACCAACGAAATAAAGGGAATTGTTCTGACAATTTTTTGATAGGTTGAATGATATTTCATGTATGACTCCTCAATATATGAATAATGCCTACATAGTTTACACGATTCAGCCTTAGATGATAATGATTTTTATTTTATAAAATATATGATTTTCATTGTGTTGTAATAAAAAAAAGCAACAAGGATCTTTAAGGAAAAATCTGCCTCATTCAACGGCTCAGAAAATGCGGCATAAAAAAACCACCGCATGCTTGCAATATATCTGCAATAAAGTGCGGTGGTTTTTAGAAAAGTTTTCTGAAAAAACGTAGAAACTTATTTACCTAAGTTATCAAAGAATTTTTTCACGCCATCGAAAAAGCTTGAGGATTTTGGTCGACAGCTGGTGCCTTCCAAACTTTCTTCTAATTTGCGTAACAGCTCTTTTTGTTCTTCATTAAGTTTCACTGGGGTTTCCACAATAATGCGGCAAATTAAATCCCCCGCATAACCCGAGCGAGCTGTCGTAACGCCCTTGCCACGCATACGGAATAATTTCCCTGTTTGTGTTTCTGCTGGAATTTTCAATTTCACACGGCCATCTAGTGTCGGCACTTCAATTTCCCCACCTAATGCAGCCTGTGTGAAACTAATTGGCACTTCGCAATAGAGATTGTTGCCCTCTCGCTCAAAAATATGGTGTGGACGCACATGGATAACCACATATAAATCACCATTTGGTGCACCATTTTCACCTGCTGCCCCCTCACCAGATAAACGTAATTGATTCCCTGTATCCACGCCAGCTGGAATTTTGACCGAGAGATTTTTTTTCTTGTGAACACGTCCATCACCATGACAAGTATGACAAGGTTTTTCAATTTTCTTGCCTGAACCATGACAAGCTGGACAAACTTGTTCAGTGACAAAGAAACCTTGCTGACGACGCACACGCCCCGCGCCATGACAAGTTGGACAGGTTTCGACTTTTGAACCTTTCTCTGCACCTGAGCCATCACAGGTGTCGCAATGAACAAGGGTGTTAATTTGAATATCTTTGGTTGTGCCACGCACCGCTTCTTCAAGGCTAATTTCAAGATCGTAACGTAAGTCATCACCACGCACGACACGTTGACGACCACGCCCCCCACCAAAAATATCGCCAAACATATCACCAAAAATATCGCCAAAATCAGCACCGTTAAAACCGCCGCCACCAAAGCCACCTTGCTCAAAGGCAGCATGACCATATTGATCATAATTGGCACGTTTTTGCTTATCACTTAGCACTTCATAAGCTTCTTGGATTTCTTTGAATTTTTCTTCCAGCTCTTTATTGCCTTGCGTGCGGTCTGGGTGATATTTCATCGCCAATTTTTTATAAGCACGTTTAATTTCTTTTTCATCTGCACTACGTTCAACACCAAGAACGTCGTAATAATCTTTTTTTGCCATAATGTTTCAGTTTTCCGTTTAAGATATAAATAACGATTTATGCTATTTTAATGAGGGAGAGAGCGTTGGCGAAATAAAAGCATCGCCACTAACACTCCGATTCCCACCCCAGTGGGTAATCCAATAATAAAATGAAAGAATTCGGTTTTTGTTATTGTATTTTGTGTATGCTGTGCCACGCCAACAACATACCTAAAAAGAAAAATGACCAAATACAGAATAAGGGGAAGATAACTTCCTCGTTGAATCCAGTCTTGCCCTTGTTTTAAGATTAAAGGCTCATCTTGCCAAATTATTCCCCCTAAAAAGATGCCAACCCCTAATCCAACACTTAATGCCAACCCCGCAATCCACGGATGATGACTTTGCATGACAGAAATAATGACGAAAGGTAAAAATATCAAGGGGACAAGTGCTAATTTATAAAGCTTGATTTGACGTGTTTTGGTTTGTTTACTACCAAGATAAAATAAACAAGCTAAAACGAACCAAACCCAAACTGGTGTATTTTTTAACATTGCCATACGCACCCCGTTTTATGTCAATAAACCGTTTTATTGCTTTCATGTCTTGTATTAGGAACTAAAGTGCGGTTCTTTTTTAAAAAAGGTTAAATGCAGATGTTCCCTTAACAATGAGGTACTACAGCGATATAAATCTCAACCCAACCTTCAGGGGAATATTTTTCAAAATCAACCGAATACGCTCGTTTAAGTAACCCTTGTTGTTCTTTTTTCCAAATGAGCTGCCAAGTTTGATAAATATCGTCTAACTTACAACGAAATACTTCGTAGAAGTTTAAATTTTCAATTTCAATAGCCGGAAAGTTTGTCTTCACATCTTGTTCTGTCGCAATTGCAAAATCATAATCAGCTTGATAATCCGACTCATAATTAAAATAAACAGCATAGCATTGTTGTGCTTGAGGTAATAACTTTGCGTTTTCTTGCCATAAAGCGGGAATTACCTCATTAGCACTTTTGTTGTTAAGGCGTTGTTGAATAATTGGATAGAGAGTTAAAGACATCGTTCCTCCTGATTCATTTTCCTAACATCACTAGTAAGCAAAGTTAGGAAAAATTGCTCGTTTATGGATAGATCGAAAGGGCGTATTGCTACGCCCTTCGATTTTAATCAACGTGAAATTATTTATTGTCTTTCACTTCTTCAAATTCCGCATCTACCACATCATCATTCGCTTTACCACTTTGTGCTTGCTGAGCTTGTGCGTCTGGTTGCGGTTGTGCTGCTTGCATTAATTTTTCAGAAACTTGAATTAATGCTTGTACTTTCGCTTCAATGTCTGCTTTGTCTTCACCTTTCGCAGCGGCTTCAAGATCCGCTACCGCTTTTTCGATTGGTGCTTTCTCTTCAGCAGATAATTTATCACCCACTTCACTTAACTGTTTACGTGTGCCGTGAACTAAGTGATCCGCTTGGTTACGTGCTTGCACTAATTCTTCAAATTTACGGTCTGCTTCTGCATTTGCTTCTGCATCACGTACCATTTGTTGAATTTCTTCATCGCTTAAACCAGAGTTGGCTTTGATGGTAATTTGTTGCTCTTTGTTAGTGCCTTTATCTTTTGCAGACACGTGGATAATACCGTCCGCATCGATATCGAAAGTGACTTCAATTTGTGGCATACCACGTGGTGCTGGATTGATTCCTTCTAGGTTGAATTGACCTAAGGATTTGTTATCCGCTGCACGTTTACGTTCACCTTGAAGCACATGAATTGTTACTGCACTTTGGTTATCTTCTGCGGTTGAGAACACTTGTGATTTTTTGGTTGGAATCGTGGTGTTTTTCTCAATTAAGGTTGTCATCACGCCACCCATAGTTTCAATACCTAATGAAAGTGGAGTTACGTCTAATAACAATACGTCTTTCACATCACCTGCTAATACACCACCTTGTACTGCCGCACCGATAGCCACCGCTTCATCTGGGTTCACGTCTTTACGAGGTGCTTTACCAAAGAAGGCTTCTACTTTTTGTTGTACAAGTGGCATACGAGTTTGACCACCCACAAGAATTACATCATCAATTTGTGACACGCTTAAACCTGCATCTGCTAATGCCACTTTGACAGGTTCTAATGAACGAGCCACTAAATCTTCAACAAGTGATTCTAATTTTGCACGGGTTAATTTAATGTTTAAGTGTTTTGGACCAGTTGCATCTGCAGTGATGTATGGAAGATTTACATCTGTTTGTTGTGCAGAAGAAAGTTCAATTTTCGCTTTCTCACCCGCTTCTTTCAAACGTTGCATTGCTAATGGGTCGTTGCGTAAATCCACACCTTGTTCTTTTTTGAACTCATCCACTAAGTAGTTGATCACACGGTTATCGAAGTCTTCACCCCCTAAGTGTGTATCCCCGTTGGTGGATAACACTTCAAAGGTTTTCTCGCCACCCACTTCATCAATTTCGATGATAGATAAGTCGAATGTACCGCCCCCTAAGTCGTAAACTGCGATGGTTTTGTTACCTTGACCTTTATCTAAACCGTACGCAAGTGCTGCCGCTGTTGGTTCGTTGATAATACGTTTAACTTCTAAACCTGCGATACGACCCGCATCTTTTGTCGCTTGACGTTGTGCATCGTTAAAGTAAGCAGGTACAGTAATCACCGCTTCTGTAACAGGCTCACCTAAAAAATCTTCTGCGGTTTTTTTCATTTTTTTCAACACTTCAGCAGAAATTTGTGGTGGTGCCATTTTTTCACCTTTCACGCCTACCCATGCATCGCCATTATCTGCCGCTAAAATTTCAAATGGCATAATGTTCACATCACGTTGTACTTCTTCATCTTGGAAACGACGACCAATTAGACGTTTAATTGCAAATAAGGTATTTTTCGGGTTAGTCACCGCTTGACGTTTAGCTGGTTGACCCACTAAGGTTTCATTATCTTGTGTGTATGCAATGATTGAAGGGGTTGTACGATCACCCTCAGCATTTTCAATCACACGTGGTTTGTCACCATCCATCACGGCTACACAAGAGTTTGTTGTACCTAAGTCAATACCAATAATTTTTCCCATTTTGTTTCTCCTAGAATAAATTCGTTAATCATTCGATTTGCTTTGTCGTCAAGGTAAGGACGAAATTTCGCATTTCAAGTGCCACAACAAAAAATTTTTGTTTTTAACGGCTTAAAGTGCGGTGCAATTTGTTTGTGTTTCACTAAATAAGGTTTAAAACAGAAAGTTCAAGGGGAAAAAATAAAAAAGTAGAGAAATTTGTTTAATTATTTCCTTTCATCCAAAAATAAATTTATCAAAAGAGAGGGTTGATTGTCTTTTATACAGAATGAGAACTGTGATAAAGTAACCACTTCTATTCATTAATATTTGAGGAAGACAGATATGAAAAAGTCATCAATTGTATTCGGTGCTGTGATTATCTTAGGTGCTGCATGGACAGGCAGTGCTTGGTACACAGGAAAAAATATTGAAACCTATTTAGAACAACGTGTCGAGATGATTAATCATCATTTAGCGAATTTAGGCACTGAAACAAGCAATATTAAATTCGATCATGTGAAGATTGAGCGTGGTATTTTTAGCTCACAGATTCATTATGATGTCGTAGCAACCTTGCCTGATAATACGCTTACTATTCCATTTGAAGGCACTATGTATCACGGTCCATTCCCTTTAAATCGTCTTCGTCAGTTTAATTTCGCTCCTGTTTTATTATCTAGCCAAGATAGCGTTGTCAAAAATGCACAAACACAAGCATGGTTTGACTATGCACAAGGGAAAAATCCTATGTTAAATACCTTCACATTGGATTATGACTATACCGTTAGTGGTCGCTCGGAATTGGCAGCCATTCAACTCCCATTGGATGATGCCAATATTCTGTGGAAAGGTGGCGTACTTAATTTTGATAATGTTACAGACAAAGGGGAAGGGCTATTTGAAGGGGTGATTGATGATTTTCAAGTTAATGTCAATGCCACAGCCCATAATGCCGCCATGTCCCTTAGCAGTGAAAAAATTAAATTTGAAAATAATCTTCAGGCAAGCAATTGGGAAAATATTTTATTAGGTAAACAAAAAATCCAATTTGATCAATTGCGTTTTTCCCAAGAGGCAAAAAAATCTAACCCTGCATTAAATATGCTGTATAAAAATTTAGTGTTTGAAGGCGAAACCCTAAAAAACGGTGAGTTTATCGATTATAAAACGAAAATTAACTTGCCTGAAGCATGGTTAAATAATACGAAGTTAGGCAAATTGGAAATTGGATTGGATTTAACACACCTTGAAGCCAATACATTAAATGCCTTACTAGCCTTAATCGAAAAAAATGAAGTGAGCGAAGACGCGAGCCAGCAATTATATGCGTTATTAACAAAACTCGCTGAGCATTCTGCGGCAGTCAGTATTAAGCCGTTAACCATCACAACGGATGCGGGTGATGTCAAAGCGGATGCCTTAATTGAAATGGCAAATGCGAATTTTGACGTGTTAAAAGAAGGTAAAACTCTCTCATTATTTAAACAACTTAATGCGAATGTTGACTTAAATAAAGTTGCCCTTAAAGAACTATTAGTGAATTTGGAACATGCCACTTCAGGTAAAAACAAAGAGCAAGTGATGGCACAAACAACATTACTGGTCGATCATTTTATTCGGGATTTAACTCGTAATGGTGTGTTTGTAGATAACGGCGATCACGCCACCTTAAAATTAATCCTCGAAAATGGCGAACTAAAATTAAATGGTTATGTGATTCCTGAAGCGCAAATTCTTATGTCATTATTACTTTTAGGCGTAGGTTCTTAAGCGAAAAAAATCTGGCTGATACAGATCATCTCAACGAAAATTAAGCCCTGTTATTCCACAGGGCTTAATTTTTTTATAGCGTCTCAAACATTTTTACTTGTCAATTCTGTTTTTCCCCCAAGAAAGGCGTTAGCTCAAAGCCAAAGAATGCTTAAAAGTGCGGTGATTTTTTAACATATTTTCTACTGCACGGACTTAATACATTCACTTAGTATACTGGCTTAAACCACGGAAACCGCTTTAATTTGTGCAAAAACAGATTGTCCAACTGATAAAGCTAGTGCATCCAATGCCCATTTACTGATGGTTGCCCAAATGGCTTTTTCATGGATTTCCACTTGCACATCCACCCGATTTTCTCGTGTCACAATACGACTCACTCGCCCTTGTAAAATATTGCGAATACTGGTTTTTTCTGGTTGCGTTAAACTAAGAGATACATCAGATCCTTTAATACAAATACGTACCTTTTCACCCATGTTTTGTGCTTGTTGCTTAATCCAAATGAGCTGACTTTGTTCACCAAAAGAAAGTGCGGTCATTTTATAAGAGGTTTTATGAGCAAAAACAGGCAACGCCAGTACCGCACTTTGCTCATCATCTAATTTCCAAGGAAGAAAACGTGGATTTTCCCAAATAGCCTCTAAACTATCATAAGCCAGCACCTGACCTTCATTTAATAGCACCACATTTTCCGCTAAGCGTAACAGCTCATCAAGGCTATGCGTGACATATAAAATCGGGATCTGAATTTGCTTAGACAAGGTTTCTAGATACGCCATTAATTCTCTTCTGCGAGGTAAATCCAGTGCGGAAAGGGGTTCATCCATTAATAAAATCTCGGGATTCGTTAATAATGCTCGTCCAATGGCGACACGTTGTTTTTCCCCGCCCGATAAGGTGATCGGATAACGCTTTAATAAATGACCAATCCCTAATAAAGACACAATCTCATCAAATTGAGCAGGATTAGCCTGTTTTATGCCATAACACAAATTGCCTTTCACGCTGTAATGGGGAAAGAGGCGTGCATCTTGGAAAACATAGCCAATATTGCGTTGATAAGCGGGAAGACAAATTTTTTTCTCGGTATCCACTAAAACACGATCATTAAGAGAAATCCTGCCTTCATCAGGGTGGAGCAAACCACTGACTAAATGAATTAATGAAGTTTTCCCTGAACCTGACAGCCCAAACAATGCCGTGACACCCTTTGAAGGAATATGTAAATTGGCTTGCAATGAAAGCTGACCTAATTGTTTTTTGACATTAATGTTTAACATGGCTTTGCCCTAATTTTTTCTGCATCGTTTTTGCTAGCCATTCCGATAACAATAAGGAAATGAGCGATAAAATAATGGCTAATACACATAATCTTGCCGCTTCTTGCTCTGCACCGGGGGTTTGAATAAAGGTATACATCGCCAAAGGGATGGTTTGCGTTTCCCCTGCAATATTCGATACAAAAGCAATCGTCGCCCCAAATTCCCCTAAAGAACGTGCAAAGCCTAAAACCACCCCTGCTAAAACCCCAGGAAGAGAAAGAGGAAGTGTGATCGTAAAAAACACTCGCCACGCAGATGCTCCTAAGGTTTGTGCGGCGTGTTCCAGTTTGATATCAATACCTTCTAAAGAAAGACGAATCGCTCGCACAACTAACGGAAATGCCACCACCGCCGCCGCCAGAACCGCTCCATTCCAACTAAATGCAAAAGAAAAGCCAAACCAAGCATAGAGGTATTGACCAATGAAACCATTTCGCCCCATAGCAACAAGCAATAAATACCCGATTACCACGGGCGGTAACACAAGCGGTAAATGGATCACGCCACTTAAGAGCGATTTGCCGTAAAAATGTTTACGAGCAAGTAACCACGCCATAAAAATGGCAAGAGGTAAGCTCCATAAAATCGCATTAAATGACACACTCAAACTTAATTTTACCGCTTGAATTTCAATGGCACTTAACCCCATTGAAGTAAGAGATTCAGTAAACAAAAGATATCCTTTATTAAGTAAATCATCAGCAAAAAATACCGCACTTTGGCGTGATTATGCCTAAACCGAGCAAACAATGCCCATGACTGATGCCGATGAGATAGGTGATGTGAAAACGGATAATGGTTAAAGACGAGAATCCACCGCTCACATAAAAAACCAGAAAAATAAAAAAATAAGGACGCCAAACTGACGTCCTTCACCTAGAATTAAGGATTATTTGACAGAAAAACCATAGCTTGATAAGACAGTTTTTGCTTCTGCTGATCCTAAATATTTCAAAAATTCACGGGTTTCGGCATTATCACGATCTTTTAATAATGCGACGGGATATTCCACTGCTTTATAGGTGTCTGCTGGGAACACGCCCACAATTTTGACCCCTTTGCTCACTTTTGCATCCGTACTATACACAATGCCTAATGGCACTTCAGCCCGTTCCACTAACGCAAGAGCGGCACGCACATCTTTCCCACGTGCTAATTTTGCTTCCACTTTATCCCATAATTTTAAGTGGGTTAATGATTCTTTCGCATATTGACCCGCAGGCACGTGATCAGGATCGCCAACCGATAAAAAGCCCTCTTTTAATTCTGCTACCCATTCACCTTTCGCCACATCAACCTCTTTTAATTTGCTAGCTTCTGGTGCAATTAACACAAGCTCATTGCCTGCTAACACTTTTTCGGAATCCTTAATCGTTAATCCTTTGTCTGAAAGGTGTTTCATCCATTTTGTATTTGCCGAGATAAAAATATCCGCAGGGGCACCTTGTTCAATTTGTTTGGCAAGGGTGGAAGAAGAGGCGAATGAAAAGGTCAATTCTTGTTCTGGTTTGGTTTTTTTATATTGTTCGGCAATTTGATTCAGTGCATTGGTCATTGATGCGGCGGCAAATACCGTTACTTTTGCTTGTGCTGAAACAGAAAATGCTAAACAAGCGGTCGCCAGTGAAGCAACCATCATTTTTAATTTAAACATGTGATTTCCCCATAAATAAATAGATTGATTAAGCAAAACTTTATATAAAGAATTATACAATGCTCAAGACATGAATACTATATAAAAAAGAGATTTGGACAAAAATCACAACAAAATAAATACAGCGAATTTTTATAAGATAAAAAAAGTGCGGCTGAAATAATCTACGCCGCACTGTTCAAATTAGAATTTCATGCCTAAACTTAACACGTAATTACGCCCCATTTGAGGTACATAAGGTTGGTGTGAAGTATGAATATAGATTTTTTGGTTAAGCACATTATTCACGTTAAACTCCACCGAATAATCCACTTTTTTGAAGTTACGTTGATAACGTAAACCCAAATTCAGTGCGTGATAACCACGAGAAGGATCTTCATACACATTCTCTCTGACGGCAACAGTGCCAACATCATTCCCTTTGATATTATTCGCAATTTCATCAAATGCATAGTTGAGATCGTCGTCTTCCTCAAACCCACTTGGATTATAACGTGCTTTTTCTTCATCTGTTAAATCAGCGTGAGTTGCAGGATCTCTATCTCCCCCTCTTTTCGCCAGTTCCGCTTTGCATCTATCATCTTCTGACTCATTCGCACATTCAAAAAAAGACACCGAAACAGCTGTTTTTTTCTGAGGGAATACATAAGTATATTCCACGAATCCAGACCAATTTGGCGTAAACTCGCCGTTAAAACGCATGCCTAAACGCCCTGGTGACACACGTGGTGCATAACGATTTTCACGTTGAATACTTTGTCGCCCTTGGAAACCATATTTCACATAATATTCAGGGATATCTGTAGGATCGGTCGATGCATTATAAATATATAGCGGATCTTTATTAACCACTTTACCGTAATATTGTTTAGGCAAATCAAATAAGCGTCCTTTCACAAAATCACCAAATAAGGTAATTTGATATTCAGGGGTTGGACGATAAGTAATCTCCCCTTCAATCCCATTAAATTTCGCTTTAGATTGAATATATCGACGTACAAACAAATTACCGTAACGACGTAAATTTTCGTTATAAATATAGTTATTAAAATATTTATGGAAAACATTTACACGGTAATCCCATTTTGAACCGTTATAGGCAAAAGAGAGTTCGAAGTTATCTGAGCTTTCTTTGCGTAAATTTTTATTACCATGCTCAAAGGAATTGGTGGCTAAATGTTTACCTTGGTAATACAACTCCATTGGGGCAGGTAAACGCTCATTGCGAGAATAAGTGAAGGAAACACGTGATTCAGGCGTATATAACCATTCCACCGACCCTAAATAAGAAAAGGCTTTTTGTTTATAAACCGAAAGATCAGGATCAACAATCAAATGCTTCTCCCCTTCAGGCACCGCATCTCGAGTTCGTTTTAATAAGGCAAGATCATAAGCTACTGGAATTTTTTGCTTATCCAATCTTGCTCCCGCACTGAAAACAAAATCCTTCCAAATATAATTTTCGGTGGCAAAAAAGCTTAATTGCTTATTGGTATTTTCCACTAAGTTATTATAGAAAGTCGCTCGATAAGCAGTACCAGACCCCAATGACTTAATGACAGAAGAAATAGCAGAACTTGTAAATTCACTATATTGTAGTCCTAACACACCCGAAAGCCCTGCCACAGGCTGATGATAAAATTCAATTTTACCGTTATAACCTCGGTTTTTAAAATTGCCTGCGATATTTCCTTTATTTTGATCAGCAAGTTCTTGCAAGAGTTTTTTCAAGGCTTCTGTATCTGTATGAGAGGCTCCCGAAACACCGGGATCAATTTCTTGATGGGCATAATCTGCATAAGAAAAACTGGCTCGAATTTTTTCTAAAAAGGAAACAGGTTGATAAAACTGAGCTCTTAAATCAAAACGTCTTGATTTTAAATGTAACTGAGGACCTGAATGATGGTGGTTATAATCATCATTACCAAAAGGATTGCTATGGCTGTGAGCACTATCAGAACCTATCGCTGAACGACAATGGTGAGGATGTTCTGCAATAAGATCTTCATCATCCGCTAAATTTGGATAATCATCTAAATAATAGCGATTTTCAAGGAAATTAATTCCTTCACGAGCTTTTGCATCAATAATATGAATAAAACAGTTATCAAATTTATGGTTGTGGCCAGGTAAACCGTATTTATCCTGCCGTTCACTATAAGACACACCAAAATAAGAATTGTCTTTTACCCAAGATAAACCAATGGTGCCCACTTGGGATTTATTGTTACTGTCGGGCAAATAGTTTATTTGGCTATCACCCGCTTGAAATTTTGGCACACGATAATGCGTTGCATAACGCTTTAGCCCTTCCAAACGTAAAGCAACATTAGGGTGTAATTTAAAGGTTAACCCTGTGGCACCCACCGTTTCCTTACTCGCCGTATCAAAACGGCTAAACACTTCCCCTTCATACCCTTTTTCTGGTACTTTGGTCGGAATACGCTTATCCACCACATTAATCACCCCTGCAGCAGACGCCGTAGAATATAACAAGGTTGAAGCACCACGCACTAATTCCACTTGTTCTGCTAATAACGTATCTGCCGCTACCGCATGATCAGGTGAAATCGTTGACATATCCACCACATCTAAACCATTTTGCAAAATTTTAATCCGCACACCTTCTTGACCACGGATAATCGGTGCACTTGCCCCACCGCCAAATGGATTGGAATGCACGCCCAGTTCACCCGCAAGGGCATTCCCTAAAGTTGCCGATTTTTTTTGTAATCTTTCTTTCTTAATCACATGATTGGAAATAGCTTGGTAGTTCTCAACAGCAGAACCTGCTAAAGCAGACTGCTCCGCATTCACCACAATTTCATCAAGCACATCCGTTTGTGCATAGGCAACATTCAATAATGCCGTTGCACTTAAAGGAAGCAAGCAATGTACAAGCTTGCTCGGTTTCTTCTTAGCCACGTTACACCCTTCTTTTTTTACATAAAAAAATAAGTTGCTAAGATTAAGCTTGAAAAGGTTTTTTTGCAATAGAAAAATGTGTATTTCTCACAAATAATCATCAGATTTTTTGAGATGATTTTTATGAAAAAATATCCCCACCCAAGGTAAGCCTCGCACAACAAATAAATGCTATATAAAAAGTGATAATTCACTTAGAATAAGTACCATATCATCACTGAGCCAAAATGGGAGAACGCATGTCATTAACAAATGAAATTTTGCTGACCATCAAATTACAACAACAATTATTTGTTGATCCAAAACGAATCCGACTTTTAAAAGAAATCCAAACATGCGGTTCAATTAACCAAGCGGCTAAAAATGCCAAAGTCAGTTATAAAAGTGCTTGGGATCATTTAGCAGCCATGAATGCCATCAGCCCCAAGCCTCTTCTTGAACGCAATGTTGGTGGAAAAAATGGCGGTGGCACCGAATTGACCCACTATGCACAACGTTTATTGCAACTCTATGATTTATTAGAACAAACCCAACAAAAAGCGTTTAATATCCTACAAGATGAAAGCTTACCATTAGACAGCCTATTGCATGCTACCGCACGTTTTTCCTTACAAAGTAGTGCGAGAAACCAGTTTTTCGGCAATATTGTAAACTTACACTACCAAAATATTCACTGCTTTGTGGAGATTCAAATTAAAGGCTTACCCACGCCATTTACCGTTTCCATCACCGAAAAAAGTGCGGTGCGTTTGAAATTAGTTTTAGGTAAAGAAGTCATGCTGATGATTAAAGCACCTTGGGTAAAAATTCACCGAGAACTTCCGAAAGAAAATCTGCCTAACCTCTTTTCCGCTCAGGCATTAGACATTACCGATAAAGAAGCCTTTGAAGAAGTTATCTTCAGGCTCAATGATTGCGATGAGCAAAACACGGGAGAAAACCTTGAGTTTTGTGCAACCTTAAACAAAGGTGAACATCTCAACACCAACGAACCTGTCTGGATAAGTGTAGATCCTGAACAGGTTATCTTGGCAACATTATATTAGCGTTAAAAAATCAAACGAAAAGCATCCATCAAAACGCCTGACGGTGTCAACCAAACAATATGTTATGCCATGCACAAGCAACATCCCCACAAGGAAAAGGCTTTCCTTTCCTATGCGTTTTTGATAGACTAAGCCAACTTTTTGGGGCTGATTCTGGATTCGACGGGATTAGCGAAGCCCAAGGTGCACGTCGAGGTGCGGTA
This sequence comes from Pasteurella pantherarum, assembly GCF_049670885.1. Lineage (GTDB taxonomy): Bacteria > Pseudomonadota > Gammaproteobacteria > Enterobacterales > Pasteurellaceae > Pasteurella. Next base: position 1,229,977 of record NZ_CP187173.1, read on the forward strand.
GGCCTCGTAAATAAACCGCAAAAAAATAGTCGCAAACGACGAACAATACGCTTTAGCAGCTTAATAACCTGCTCATAGCCTTCTCTCCCTAGCTTCCGCTCGTAAGACGGGGATCAAGAGGAGTCAAACCCAAACGAGATCGCGTGGACGCCTCCGCTTGTGGATCGAAACGTTAAATTGAATCAAGCTAGTTTATCTATCGCGTGTCTGTCCGCAGTGGGTAAATGAAATTAAAGACGAGACTAAACGTGTAGTGCTGAAGGTAGAGTAATTTCGGACGCGGGTTCAACTCCCGCCAGCTCCACCAATTTTTAATATAACAGAGATATCACTCAGATAGATAAATCATAGGGTTATATCTTTTTTTATGCTGTAATAGACAAAAAAGGCGAACATCTGAATTGGATTGGTTCGCCTTTTTTAGTTTGTTGGGAGATTATTCTGCTTCTGTGCGATAGCGATTTTCTTCTGTTTCTGGCTCTAAATCTAATTTCGCCATTAATAATTGGTCGCCATCTTCCTCAGGATTGCCCGTAACTAACAGTTTATCACCATAGAAAATGGAGTTTGCCCCTGCCATAAAGCACATGGCTTGCATTTCTTCAGACATGCCTTGACGACCGGCAGACAACCGCACATAACTTTTTGGCATAGTAATACGGGCTACGGCAATGGTACGAACAAATTCCGTCCAATCTAACTCTGCCGCATCCGCAAGCGGTGTCCCTTCCACTTTCACCAATTGGTTAATCGGCACCGATTCTGGTTGAGGATCTAAATTCGCTAAGCTTGCGATAAGTCCTGCCCGTTCTTTACGGGTTTCATTCATTCCCACAATGCCCCCACAACAGACTTTTAACCCTGCTTTACGAACTTTCCCTAAGGTATTAATTCGGTCATCGAACTGACGCGTGCCAATCACATGATGATAATGCTCTGGTGCCGTATCTAAATTGTGGTTGTAGTAATCTAAGCCTGCGGCTTTTAAATCTTCAGCCATGCCATCTTGCAATAAGCCAAAGGTGCCACAGGTTTCTAAGCCTAACGCTTTGACGGCTTTAATAATTTCAGTAATTTTTGCCACATCTTTCGGCTTTGGTCCACGCCATGCCGCCCCCATGCAAAAACGTCCCGCACCACGGGCTTTGGCTATTTTCGCTTTTTCGACAATTTCATCAATTTCTAATAATTTCTGATTTTGTACCCCCGTTTGATAACGAGCAGATTGCGGACAATAGCCACAATCTTCGGGGCAACCGCCTGTTTTAATGGACATCAACGTAGAAAGTTGGATCGCTTTAGGATTAAAGTTTTCACGATGCACCTGTGCCGCACGATAAACCAAATCGAGGAATGGGGTTTCGAAAAGTGCCTCGACTTTACACACAGACCAATATTCCAAAGAAGGATGTGGGGTAAGGGTTTTCACTTGAAAAGATGTTGTTATTGTCATAATGTTTTCCATTTTTATGTTGTCGCACCACAAGTACGCTCTATTTTGCCTTAAAAGTTTGGATTGCAAAGTGGTAAATCACTGATCCTACCATTCTCAATATGAATAATCCGATCCAGTTTTTCTGCCACTTCACTCACTTGATGTGTCACCATCAGCAATGTCAATTTTTTTTCATGACATAATTGAAGAATTAACTGAAACATCTCTGCACGCAATTCGGGATCTAATGCGGAGAACGGTTCATCTAATAATAAAATGGGTTTATCTCGTAACAAACAACGTGCCAATGCCACACGTTGTTTTTGCCCGCCCGATAAATGTTGTGGTCGTTGACTCAACAAATGCCCTAGCCCGACCGCTTTCGCCACCTGCTCCACGTTTTGTTGTTCAAGTGCGGTGAGTTTTAAATGCGGTTTTAAGCCTAAGCTAATATTTTCTGCGACCGTTAAATGGGTAAATAAATTATTTTCTTGAAAAAGCATGGAAACAGGGCGTTGATGTGGCAAGGTTTGCGTATGATTTTCGCCGTTTAACCACATTTCGCCTTGCGAAGCAAATTCAAAGCCTGCCAATAAATTTAATAAGGTGCTTTTTCCTGCCCCACTCGCCCCCACAATGCCCACTTTTTGCTGTGCAGGAATCTGCAAATCAAACAGAAAAGGAAAGCTTTTATATTGAAAATGTACTTGTTTTAATTTAATCATTCTCATCTTCCTTTTGTTGTTCGATGACAAAAAACATCGCCATGCATAACACCAATAAAATCAATGCGGTTACGGCGGCCTCTTGGCTTCGATAATTGCCTAATTGCTGATACAGCAAATGTGGTAGGGAGGTAAAATCCTGCTGACCAAATAATGCAATGGCGGTAAAGTCCCCCAAAGATAACGCACAGGCTAACGCAAAGGCGTATTTCATGGGGGCACGTAATTGATACCATTCGATCAGGCGAAAACGTTGCCAACCTTGAATATTTAACGAAGTGCATAATTTTTCGTAATACAGCATATTATTGTGCATCGGCACGGCTAAAATACGTAACACAAAAGGCATTGCCATTAAAGCGTTACAGCATACCACAACCATAAAAAGGTGTAATGTTGAAAAATCGATTTCCCGTAAGAACAAAAATAAGCCTATCGCTAACACTAACGTGGGAATGGCTAAAATCACCGCCCCAATGCTGAGAATACTGTGAGCAAGTGCCTGATAATGTAACCAAGCCAAACGTCTTGCCATGACTAATAAGGCGACGGACATCAATACAGCCAATAAGGCAGATGTGGGGGCAAGCAATAAAGAATACCCCAAGGCACGCCATAATGGTGGGCTTGTCCATATTGAAAAAAATTTGTCCGATAAAAACGCTGAGAATAGGGTGTTCAGCAAAGGCAATAACACAAAAAAACTGGCAAGGATAATCAACAAAACTTGCCAAATTTGCACCGCACTTTTTTGCTTATCTAGCCATAACCCTTTGCTATGCAACACGCTGGCTGGTGCTTTGGTTAATCCACTGCTCAGTGCAAATAAGCCAAAACACAGCAGGCATTGTAACAACGCCAATAAGGCAGCTTTCGGCAAATCAAATTCAAATAAAATCGCTTGATAAATCGCCACTTCTAAAGTGGTGTATTTTGGCCCACCGCCTAAGGTCAACACAATGGTAAAACTGGTAAAACATAGCATGAAAATCAAGGTGAAAGCCGACAAGCCTTGCTGACGTAAATAAGGTAATTCGATCAAACGGATAAATTGCCAGCCTCGTAAATTTAATTGTGCCGCGAGCTGGCGTTGTTGTATGGGAATACTTTGCAGGCTTTGCAAAAACATTTTGCAAGCCAGTGGAATATTAAAAAACAAATGTGCTAATAAAATGCCTGTTAGCCCATAAATATTGGGTGTCCACCCCCAACTGAAAAAGTGGCTAACCTTTGCCAACCACCCCGCACCACCATACACACCAAGCAAACCAAAAATAGCCACTAAGGAAGGTAAGACAAAGGTGAGCGAGAACAGGCGTAGAATCCATTTTTTGCCTTTAAAGGGTTGATAAAAAAAGGCTCTGGCAACCAGAAAGCCCCAAAACACCGAGAGGATAGCAGACAAAAACGCTTGCCAAAGGCTAAATTGCAATACATGGTGTAAATAATGATCCGTCAATACCTGTCGCCAACCATATTCCCCTTGAACAGAAAACAAGGAAAACAAGGCACCACCGCATAAGCCACATAAAAACAAGATAACAAAAAGACCGCCCACATAATGAATGGGGCGGAAACTTGGGTGAAACAGACTGACAGACATGTCAAACCACGGTTATTGCGTTAAGGTTGCTTGCCACACCGCAATCCATTTTTTCAACTGTTCGGCATTCACATGCTGAGTATCGACGACAGGCGTGTTGAGCTGTTTTTCTTTTAACGCATCAAAATGAGGTTCAATAGGTGCATGAATCACAGGTAACATCACGTTGCTGGTGGCTAAATGTTTTTGTGCTTCTGGTTTCACTAAAAAGCCTAAAAAATGTTCGGCACAGGCATTTTCTTTGCCTGCAACCTTGGCTGCGGTTTCAATTTGTAGCACGCCACCTTCGGCAAATTCCGTGGCAACATACTGATCTTTTTGTTCAAACAGTAAATGATATAGTGGTGAAGTGCGATAACTTAACACCAGATCCGCTTCCCCTTTCAAAAACGCACCATAAGTATCAGACCAGCCTTTTCCTACGGTTACCGTATGTTTTGCCAAGGCTTTCCAGGCTTTTTCTACCTCTTGTTGTGGATATACAGCATTCATCCAAATTAATAAACCACGCCCCACGCTACTGGTGCGAGGATCTTGATAAATCACTTTCAAATCTTGACGTTCAACCAGTTCTTTCAAACTTTTTGGTGGTTGTGCCACTTTGGTTTTATCGTAAATAAAGGCAAATTGCCCAAAGTCATAAGGTAAAAATGTTTGATTTTTCCATTCTACGGGCAAGGAAAGTTGACTTAACGCCACCTGATGTTTAGCAAAAAGACCACTTTTTTCGGCGTCTTCAATGGCATAATTATCTAAACCGACCACCACATCTGCTTGCGTTTTCTTTCCTTCTAAACGTAAACGGTTAAACATTGTGCCCGTATTATCAAAAGCGGTGTAATTCAATTGGCATTGTGGAAAGGCTTTCTCAAAATCCGCTTTCACTTTTGGCCCCGCTCCCCATTCTGAAGTAAAGGAATCATAGGTGTACACATTCACGGCTTGCGATTGAGCAAAGACCGAAAAAGACAAGGCAGAAAGTGCGGTAAAAAAGAAAGACGTGTTAAATTTAGACATTGTGTCCTCTCTTGTAAACGTAGCAAAAAAGTACACAGCAATAATGACTATAAGTTTCCTACGTCAGTATTAACTGCTTCAGGTTCACGGGTATTTTCTCAGCTTGCAATAAGCACCCCGACTAGGCGACTAAGTCTATAATATTTCCGTAAATAAGAACAAGCGTTATTTTCGGCAATATCAAAAAGGCAAATTTCGTGCTAAAGTCCATGCATCAGTCATCCTATATGATTGGCTTCGATTTGGTGATCTTCATTCTTTTTTGCTCTAGGAGCCTTTATGCCATTTGCCTTGACACATTTCGATAATCAATTACAACAGCTTGCTGAAACCTTAATCCAGCATTTCCCTGAATACGAGAAGGATAGCCTGTTTGCACAACTTACCCAACAAAAACAGGATCTTCACAGCCCTATTGGACAACTTTACCGTGCCGTGAGTCTGTCTGACTTTTTCGCAGAATCGTTAAAAAAACAACCGCACTTTTTACGCCAATGTTGGCAACAGCCTCCTCGATTTGAGGATTGTACCGACTACCCCACTCGCCTAACACAAGCATTGGCACACATTGATAATGAAGCAGATTTTTATCGTGTATTACGCCAATTTCGTTATCGTGAAATGGCAAAACTCAGTTTTTGTCAAAGTTTGAACTTAGCCACCGTTGAAGAAATTTTTATTCGCTTATCCCAACTGGCAGAAAGCTTGATTATTGGTGCAAGAGATTGGTTATACCAACAAGCTTGCCAAGAGATGGGCACACCAGTCGATGAGCAAGGCAATCCACAGCAGCTTTATATTTTAGGAATGGGAAAACTGGGTGGTTTTGAGCTCAATTTTTCTTCCGATATTGATTTAATTTTTACCTACCCAAATCAAGGTGAAACCATTGGTGCCAGACGTGCCGTGGAAAACAGCAAGTTTTTCACTCGTCTTGGACAACGCTTAGTGAATGCCTTGGATCAATACACTGCCGATGGGTTTGTGTATCGTACGGATATGCGTTTACGCCCCTTTGGTGAAAATGGGGCATTGGTGCTCAGTTTTAATGCCTTAGAACTTTACTACCAAGAGCAAGGTCGGGATTGGGAACGTTACGCAATGATAAAAGGCAGAATTTTAGGGGCGGATCAGCAAGATCCTCATGTGAAACAACTACAACAACTGCTTCGCCCTTTTGTTTATCGCCGCTATATTGATTTTAGTGTGATTCAAGCCCTACGAGACATGAAAAGTAAAATTGCACGAGAAGTCCGTCGTCGTGGTTTGGTGGATAACATCAAACTGGGGGCGGGAGGGATTCGTGAAATTGAATTTATTGTGCAAGTTTTTCAGCTGATTCGAGGTGGACGAGAAATTCGTTTACAACAACATGAATTACTCAATATTTTGCCAGAAATCACCGCACTTGAATTTATTTCCCCCAAACAACAACAGGATTTACAGCAAGCCTATTTATTTTTAAGACGCACTGAAAATATTTTACAAGCTATTCATGACCAACAAACCCAAGTGCTTCCCGAAGAAGAAATAGACCGTTGGCGTTTAATCCAAGCCACACAGTGTTTTACACAATGGAACGCCCAACAGCAGGCAGAAACGGTGCATTATCCTATTCAGGATTGGGACAGTTTTTATCAGGTATTACAGCAACACCAACACAACGTGCGAGCGATCTTTAACAATTTGATTGGTGATGAAAAAGATAACGACAATGCAAAAGAAGAAAACCATTGGCAAGATTTTCTCGATCCCGATTTGGAAAATAGCGAACTGGCACAAATGCTCGCTGAAAACCACATTCCTGATACACACATTGATGCCATCTTAGAAAAACTGGCTCAATTCCGTTTTGAGCTGACTCGTCGCCCTATTGGCAGCCGTGGACGAGAAGTCTTGAATCAATTACTTCCCTCATTATTGCAACATATTTTCCAACATGCTGATTATCCCGTTCTGTTACCAAGAATGTTAAAAATTGTGGAAAAAATTCTGACACGCACCACCTATTTAGAATTATTGGTAGAACACCCTCAAGTGTTAGAACAATTAATTGAGTTATGTGCCAAATCCAAATTGATTGCCGAGCAAGTGGCTCGTCACCCAATTTTGTTAGATGAATTATTGGATCGCAAAGCACTGCTCAATCCCCCACCTTATGAGGATTATGCCAGTGAGTTAAAACAGTATTTATTGCGACTGCCCCCCGATGATGAAGAACAAATTATTGATGGCTTACGCCAATTTAAACAAGCCACATTACTCCGTGTCGCCTCTGCCGATATTCTGGGAGCATTGCCTGTGATGAAAGTCAGTGATCATTTAACCTTCTTAGCGGAAGCGATCATTGAGGTGGTGGTGAATCTTGCTTGGCAACAAGTTACTGCTCGTTTCGGAACGCCAGAACATTTAACGGATCACGAAAAAGGGTTTTTAATTATTGGCTATGGCAAGCTAGGTGGAATTGAATTGGGCTATAAATCCGATTTAGATTTAGTCTTTCTCTATCAATCTGCGGAAAATAGCCAAACCGTTGGAGGCAAACGCAGTATCGACAGTAATCAATTTTATCTCCGTTTAGCCCAAAAAATTATCAGCATTTTTAGCCTTAATACCTTTGCGGGTGTATTGTATGAGGTGGATATGCGTTTACGTCCTTCTGGCGAATCGGGCTTATTATGCAGTTCCATCCGTGCATTTAAAGACTATCAATTAGAACAAGCTTGGACATGGGAAAAACAAGCCTTGGTGCGTAGCCGTGCGGTTTATGGTGCTACCTCACTACGCCAGCAGTTTGAGGAAATTCGCCAAGCGGTGCTTTGTGCCAAAAGAGACATTGAACCACTCAAACAGGATGTGGTGGACATGCGGGAAAAAATGTACAGCCACCTTGCCCAACACAATACACAGATTTTCAATATTAAAACGGATCGCGGCGGCATTACAGATATTGAGTTTATCGCCCAATATTTAGTGCTTGCCTATGCCCCACAAAATCCTGCACTTTGTGTGTGGTCTGATAATGTGAGAATTTTTGATGTGATGGCAGAAAGTGCGGTCATTTCTGAACAAGTTTGCCAACAACTCAAACAATGTTATGTGGATTTACGCAACAAAATTCATCATCTGAATTTACTCGGTTTACCCCCTGAAGTGCCCGTGGCGGAATTTCAAGCAGAACGTGCGTTTATCCAACACATTTGGCAAGCATTGTTGCTTCAATGAAAAAGTCTAAGGCTTTTCAATATTTTTCAAAAACACACCGCACTTTCATGAGCCAAGTAAAAAAAGAAGGTGGGCAAATTAGCCCACCTTGCGTTGTAGCATGAGAGATACCTTCTCTTGTTTCCCCTGTTGTCTTATTCATTCATAAAATGTGATTCAATAAAATAGCGAATGTCTTTCACGAATCGTTCAACAATCGGGCGTGGATTAGGCTTTTCGTTTTCAGTTTGAGTAGTAATGTGCCACTCGCCTGAATGGATTTTATCTATTACCGCCGACACTAAATCTTGGTCGGTACGAGTACCATCACACAGTAGCATGGTTTCTAATTCATGTTGGGTAAGACTTAAGATACTGCCAACAAAGTTAGATAAACTCACAACAGGTTTTGCTGTTTTCAGATGATAAGCAAAATATTTTGCATAACCTGCTTTTAATTTCAGTTTTTCGGTTTTGACTAACGGCATGTCTCGGGCAAAAAACTCGATTTTTTGGTTATACATTTGCACTAAAATCGCCGCATAGCCCGCACTTTTATCCCCTTCTACGTGTTTCTCAATAAAGTCGCTAACTTTAATGGTTTGAGGATAAAAACGATCCAAAAAGCGAATTAATTCAGGTGGGGAATCCTCTTGGATTTTGCCTCGAATATACAGGTTATCTAAATCTTTTATTTTGATATCACGAGAAATATTACATTTCGCTTTGTTTTCAAGGTGGGTGACGATGCTGGTTCTAAATTGGCTATTGAGAAGGTAATCATAATATTGTTCTTTCAACACTTGATCATTGCCACATTCCTGGCTGAGCATTTTTTCAATGTCATCATTCTCAAAAATAGGGAAGGTTTTGTTTAATGTGGAATCGCAAATATGGGCTAACCCCTGTTTTTCAAGCAATACATTAAATTCATAAAGATACAGCGGTTGATTATATTCTTCATGATATTCATGGTAAATGTAGTGATCATCCCCCTCATCAATACGCTTGCAGATCTCTTTCATTTGCGGATTGCCCAAGGCGAATTCTTTTAAAAAGGCAACTGCCCCTCGCCCATACGCCACTTTATTCAGTAAGTTTAAATCCATATCTTGCTTTTCGAAGGTGTCCACACGGAAACGCATAATATCACGCAACACTTCGAGGGATTTCCAACCAGGGTAAGTATTGTAAGAAATGATCGCCGAACCATTTTCTGCCAAATGGGATTTGATCACTTTCAAAATACTCTCTCGCACAAAAGCTGGCACCCAACTGAACACGCCATGGCAAATAATATAATCAAATTTCATGTCTGGCTTATTAAATTCAGAAATATCTGCACAACATAATTCAACATTGGTTAACCCCAATTGTTTAACAACCTCACGCCCCCCTTCAATTTGCGTGTCGGATAAATCAATCCCCATAAAATGGGTATCAGGATTGGCTAGAGCATAGGCAATAATATTTCCCCCAAACCCACAACCGATTTCTAAAACATGTGCACCTTTAATTTCTGGCGTTTGAAACCCTAGCAGAGATAACACCGCTTTTTGTCTTTCGGGTAAAGTATGCACAAAACTTTTTGAAATATAAGGTAATTCATTGTAGCTTTCTTTTATTAGATTGATTTTTTCCATTTTCTTCTTTACTCGCAGAAATAAAACAACAGATACCCTAGATGAATATCCATAAAGGTTGAAGATTGACAGATAATGCCATGTGGCACAGTGCTGACAAGCTCATAATCGCTTGATATGGCGTCCTTAATAAGCGTTTAGGCATTGTAGCAAGGGGGATAAGCGAAAGAAAGTAAACTTTCTCTTCTGAGAGCAAGAAAAAAGCACGAGAACCCATGGTTTCTCGTGCTTTTAGGGTGAATCCTAATTAAAATTGTAACTCACGATCACCCTTTTCATCTTTAATACGGTTTGGTAAACCAATTTTATTTAATAAATTGAGGAAAGGTTTTGGATCTAATTGTTCAATGTTACGCATTTCTTCCACATCCCATTCCCCTGTCGCCACCAATAACGCAGCAGCAACAGCAGGTACACCTGCGGTATAAGAAATCCCTTGGCTACCCACTTCTTCATAGGCTTCTTTATGATCAGCCACATTGTAAATAAAGATTTCTTTTTCTTTACCGTCTTTTTTCCCTTTCACAAGGTTACCAATGCAGGTTTTCCCTGTGTAATTTGGTGCTAATGAAGCAGGATCAGGTAACACGGCTTTCACCACTTTTAATGGAACAATTTCCACACCTTCTGCGGTTTTCACAGGTTGTTCTGACAATAAGCCTAAGTTTTTCAACACGGTGAACACGTTAATATAGTGATCGCCAAAGCCCATCCAGAAGCGAATTGTTGGCACATTCAAATGTTGCGATAATGAATGCACTTCATCGTGTCCCGTTAAGTAGGAATTTTGTACCCCTACAATCGGTAAATCATCTGTTCGTTTCACTTCAAACATCTGATTGGATACCCACTGGTTATTCTGCCAGCTCCATACCACCCCAGTAAACTCGCGGAAATTCACTTCAGGGTCAAAATTCGTGGCAAAATAACGCCCATGGCTACCTGCGTTAATGTCAATAATATCAATGCTGTCGACGCTATCGAACTCATCATTTACGGCATAAGCCGCATAAGCATTCACCACACCAGGATCAAAGCCTGCCCCTAAAATCGCTGTGATTTTATTTTGTTTACAAAGATCTTTGCGTTTCCACTCGTAGTTGGCATACCAAGGCGGGGTTTCACAGATTTTTTCAGGTTCTTCGTGAATAGCGGTATCAATATAAGCCGCACCCGTTTCAATACAAGCTTGCAATACAGACATATTCACAAATGAAGGGCCAGCATTAATCACGATTTGTGATTCTGTTTTTTGAATTAAGGCTTTGGTGGCTTCAATATCAAACACATCAATTTCAACGCATTCAATGGTTGCAGGTAATTTAAAATTGCCTTTTTCCACGACACTTTGTGCAATGGCTTGGCATTTTTTCACATTGCGAGAAGCAAGCACAATTTTACCTAAAACATCATTATGTTGTGCACATTTATGTACCACGACTTGAGATACACCACCAGCACCAATAACCAAAACATTTTTTTTCATTATAGCATTTTCCTCCCAAGTACCGTCTTGCTAAAGGATCGGTATAGGCGTTGATAAAAACCTGATACATATTGAAAACCTAAAAAGTCAATATCAGGCAGAAATCACTTTATCTTTATAAGGATAAAGCAAAGAGAAAGTGCGGTCGATTTTAAAAAATATTGTAAAATCCACCGCACTTTTCGTTTCTCTACGATAAGCTCTCCACGTAGTCTTGGTAGCCAAATTCTTTGACCACACGCACAGAACCATCTAATTCTTTAATGGCAATGGCAGGCATGTTCACCCCATTGAACCAATTTTTCTTCACCATGGTGTAACCTGCTGCATCGCAAAATGAAATGCGATCGCCAATTTGTAATGGCTTTTCAAAACGGTATTCACCAAAAATATCCCCCGCTAAGCAGGATTTACCACACACCATATAAGCATGCTCCCCTTTTCCTTGGAAGGCATCAGGCAATAATTTTGCTTCGGAACGGTAAATTAATAAATCCAGCATATGAGCTTCAATGGAGCTATCTACAATGGCTAATTCTTTGCCGTTATTAAGTAAGTCTAACACTGTGACTTCTAAGCTCGTACTTAAGGTAATTGAAGCTTCACCCGGCTCTAAATACACTTGCACTGCAAATTTTTCTGAGAATTGTTTTAAACGTTCTGCAAAGGCGTCTAAGGGATAATGTTCCCCCGTAAAGTGAATTCCACCGCCTAAACTCACCCACTTGACTTGGTGTAATAATTCACCAAATTCTGTTTCAATGTGATCAAGCATCGCACAGAATTTATCAAAATCTTCATTTTCACAGTTATTGTGGAACATAAAACCGTTAATTAACGGCATCACTTCACGGATTTTCGCAATATCCCATTCCCCTAAACGGCTGTGAGGGCGAGCAGGATCAGCAAGAATAAAACTTGAGGTACTCACACGAGGATTCACACGTAAACCACGTTGTAAGCCCGTGGCACGCTCAGCAAAGCGATGTAATTGACTAATGGAGTTAAAAATAATTTTATCCGCATTCGCGACCACTTCATCAATTTCGGCTTCGCTATACGCCACACTGTAAGCGTGCGTTTCACCACCAAATTTTTCTTTGCCTAATTTCACTTCATAAAGGGAAGATGAGGTTGTGCCATCCATATATTGGCTCATAAAATCAAACACGCCCCACGTGGCAAAACATTTCAATGCAAGCAATGCTTTTGCCCCCGATTTTTCACGCAAATAGGCAATTTTTTCCATATTGCGTAACAGTTTGCTTTTATCAATCAAATAATAAGGAGTCTGTAATGTTGTCATCTTCTGTCATCACCTTTATGAAATAAGAAAGTCAAAAAATTTAAAGCGCCGTATTATAGCCTATCAAATACAATGAGCAAACGTTTTCACAGAAAATTCCTTATGCGGTCTTCCATTATCCGTAGTGCAAAAATACCCGTTCTTTGCTAGAATCGGGGGCAATTTTGACGATGAAAAAATAAAACCATTATGACAAATCAGTATTCCGCTCACGAAATAACCGTTTTAAAAGATCTTGAACCCGTTCAACTCCGTCCGGGCATGTACACGGACACCACTCGCCCAAACCATTTGGGGCAAGAAGTTATCGACAACAGTGTGGATGAAGCCCTTGCTGGACACGCCAGCAAAATCGAAGTGATTTTACATAAAGATCAATCCCTTGAAGTGATTGATAACGGGCGTGGTATGCCTGTGGATATTCACCCTGTGGAAAAAGTCTCTGGGGTGGAAGTCATTCTCACCAAGTTGCACGCTGGTGGCAAATTTTCCAATAAAAACTATGCATTTTCAGGCGGTTTACACGGCGTGGGCATTTCTGTGGTCAACGCCCTTTCGGATCGTGTTGATGTTACCGTCAAACGCAATGGTGAAATTTACAAAATTGCCTTTGAAAATGGGGTGAAAGTGTCGGAATTGGACGTGGTCGGCACCTGTGGCAGACGTAACACGGGCACCACCGTGCATTTCAAACCCAATCCAAAATATTTCGACAGTGAAAAGTTTTCGGTCTCTCGCCTACGTCATTTATTGCGTGCCAAAGCGGTGTTGTGTTCAGGTCTTGAAATTAAATTCGTGGATAAAGTCAACAACACAGAAGATACTTGGCTGTATCAAGATGGCTTATCGGATTATTTGAGCGAATCCGTCAATGGCTTAACCACCTTGCCTGAAAGCCCATTTATTGGCGATTTTAACGGGGATAAAGAAGCCGTTAGCTGGGCGTTATTGTGGTTGCCTGAGGGGGGCGATTTACTGAGTGAAAGCTATGTTAACTTGATCCCTACCGTGCAAGGCGGCACCCATGTAAATGGTTTGCGTCAAGGATTGCTCGATGCCATGCGTGAATTTTGTGAATTTCGCAACCTGCTGCCCCGTGGCGTAAAACTCACCGCTGATGATATTTGGGAACGTTGTGCCTATGTCCTTTCAGTCAAAATGCAGGATCCTCAATTTGCAGGACAAACCAAAGAACGCCTTTCTTCTCGTCAAAGTGCGGTGTTTGTGGGCGGCGTGGTGAAAGATGCCTTTAGCCTATGGCTCAACCAACATGTACAGCAAGCAGAACAATTAGCGGAAATGGCAATTAGCTCCGCCCAACGTCGTTTGCGTGCCGCCAAAAAAGTGGTGCGTAAAAAACTGGTGAGTGGCCCTGCTCTGCCAGGCAAATTAGCCGATTGTAGCCAACAAGATTTAGACAAAACGGAATTATTTTTAGTGGAAGGGGATTCTGCGGGTGGCTCCGCCAAACAAGCCCGTGATCGGGAATATCAAGCCATTTTGCCGTTGCGAGGCAAAATTTTGAACACTTGGGAAGTGGCATCGGATCAAGTGCTTTCTTCCAGTGAAATCCACGACATTGCGGTGGCACTCGGCATTGATCCTGATAGTGACGACCTCTCGCAATTACGATACGGCAAGGTTTGTATTCTCGCCGATGCGGACTCCGACGGTTTACATATCGCCACTCTACTCTGTGCTTTATTTGTACGCCATTTCCCCAAACTCGTGCAAAACGGACACGTTTACGTAGCAATGCCGCCCCTTTACCGCATTGATTTAGGCAAAGAGGTGTTTTACGCCCTTGATGAAAGCGAAAAAGAGGCCATTTTAGACCGCTTAAAAAATAAAAAAGGTAAACCTAATGTACAACGTTTCAAAGGGTTGGGTGAAATGAACGCCAACCAATTGCGTGAAACCACAATGGATCCCAACACCCGCCGCTTGGTGCAATTAACCTATGATCGGGAACAAGAACCCCAACAAGAAACCCTTGAGCTAATGGATATGCTGCTTGCCAAAAAACGTGCCGAAGATCGCAAAAACTGGCTACAAACCAAAGGCGATCAGGTGGATTTGGCAGTATAATATATTGATAAAAAAGAGAAAATAATGATCACAAAAAATAATTTCAAACAACTCCTAACACATTTAGACTTTGCAGAACATCACAAGACATTCACAAAAAATATTCACGGGTATGAATTAAAAGTTGATTATCGGGCGGAAAAATTAGTTTATCCAGAGGGGCTTACCGCCCATCGTGATACCACCAAAAACTTTTCACAGCCTGAAAATTTTGTGGTGTTTGAATGCGTGCATAATTTACTGCAAAGCGGTTACAAGCCTGAACATATTGTTTTAGAGCAGGGTATGCCAGGCGGACACGGTATGACGGGCGGTTTTTGCGATATTATTGTGCAAGATAACGACAAAAAGACTTATTTACTGATCGAATGCAAAACGGCTGATGATGGGAAAAGCAAAGAGTTTTCTAAGGCTTGGAACAAAATGCTTAAAGATGGCGGGCAACTCTTTAACTATTACAACAGCTACCGTCAAGCCCAGTGGATTTGCCTTTATACTGCCGATTTTGATGAACAAACGCAAAAACACACGCCTTTGTATCACCTGATTTCAATGCTGGATAATGAAGAATACCTGCAAACCAACAGCCATTTCCGCAGTTTTAAAGAAGTTGCTGATGCGAATAGTGGAAAAGAAGAATTTTTTAAGGTGTGGAAAGAAACCTATCAGTGCGACTTTATTTCACACAATCTTTTTGAAAGCCAAGTGTTTAAAGTGGGCAACCGTCCTTTTGGGGTTGAAGATTTACAAACCGTTGATAATGAGACTATTCAGAAAAAATATCACCAATTTGCCACCATTATGCGTCAGCACAATGTGTCAGGGCGTGAAAATGCCTTTGATAAATTGGTCAATCTCTTTCTTTGCAAAGTGGTGGATGAAAACAAAAATCCCAACAATTTAAAAGTGTATTGGCGTGGGGCAGCATCGGACGATCATTTCAGCCTGCAAGACCGCTTGCAAAAACTCTACAAAGTGGGAATGTTTGATTTCTTAGGCGAAGATGTGACCTACATTGAAGAAAGCGAAATTGAAAACGCCTTTAAATTCTTTAAAAACAAAAAAGACGAAACCAAAAAGACGATTTTGGACTATTTCAAACAGCTGAAATTTTATTCCAACAACGCCTTTGCGTTTCTTGATGTGCATAACGAAAATCTATTTTTGCAAAACGCCATTATTCTTAAAGAAGTGGTGCAAATGTTGCAAGACATCAAACTCAAAAACGAAGATGAACAACATCAATTTTTAGGGGATTTATTTGAGGGTTTTCTCGACCAAGGTGTAAAACAATCCGAAGGGCAATTTTTCACGCCGATGCCGATTGTGAAATTCCTGATTTCGGCGTTACCCTTAACACAAATTTTAGAAAATGACGCCACGCCAAAAGTGATTGATTATGCCTGTGGTGCAGGGCATTTCTTGACCGAATATGCCAGCCAAATCAAGGGCATTATTGGGAATGCAGATAAAGAAAAACTAAAAAGCCATTATGAAAATATTTACGGTGTCGAAAAAGAATATCGCCTTTCCAAAGTGGCAAAAGTGTCGGCTTTTATGTATGGTCAAGACCAAATCAATATTATTTACGCCGATGCCTTAGCTCAACATCCACGTATTAAACACAATGATTTTTCGGTATTGGTTGCCAATCCACCTTACAGTGTAAAAGGATTTTTAGCGACCTTGTCTGACGAAGACAAACAAGCCTTTGAGTTATACGACAATATTTCCGAAGACACCTTTAATTCCATTGAAACCTTTTTTATTGAAAAAGCCAAGCAATTATTAAAAACCAATGGCGTGGCGGCAATTATTCTGCCTTCGTCTATTTTGACCAATGGTAATATTTACATTAAATGCCGTGAAATTATTCTCAAATATTTTGATGTTGTCGCCATTGCCGAATTTGGCTCGGGCACTTTTGGTAAAACAGGAACCAACACCGCCACTTTATTTTTACGCCGAAAAGACCAGAAACCCGACATTGCTGAACATTACAAAAACCGTGTCACCGATTGGTTTAAAGGGGATTTTTCCCCTGAAATCGCCCAAACCTTTGCCGATGAACATTTGTTGCAACAATATTGTAATCATTGCGGATTAGATTTTGCCGAGTATAAAAAATGCTTGCAGGGGCAAGAAAGCCACATTTTTGAAAGCGAAATGTTTACGGAGTACAAAAAGGAGTTTGACAACAGCACTGATACCAAAAATCTGAAAAAGAAAACCACGTTTAAGAAACTCAGTGCTGATGAGCAAAATAGCGAATTGCAAACTAACTTACTGAAATTCATCAAAGAAAAAGAAGCAGAAAAGGTCTATTTTTATTTATTGGCACAAAGCAATAAAACCGATGTGCTGATTGTTAAAAGCCCTGCCGATAATAAAGCAATGAAAACCTTTTTGGGCTATGAATGGAGCAGTGCGAAAGGAAACGAAGGGATTAAATATTTGGGTGCAACGGTTAATGATGACGAAGAAAGTATTAACCGCAACCAAGGGATTTACCAAATCCAAACCCCACTTTTTAACCCAAACAATCTAAGTGATGAAAGCAAAATAAACAGCTATATCCGTAAGCATTTTATGGGTGAGAATGTCGCCATTTCGGAAGAAAATAAAGCCTTTGTCAGCGTATTGCCCCTTGTTGATATGCTTGATTTTTCACGCACTGCCTTTGATAAGGCATTGCGTACTAGTGTGCAGAAAAAGATTGAGGTGAAGAGTAAATTTCCGTTAGTGAAACTTGCAGATATATCAAATATTTCAAGAGGTGCATCGCCTCGTCCGATTGATAGCTATTTAACAGAATCTGAAAACGGTGTTAATTGGATTAAAATAGGAGATGTTGCTCCAAATGATAAATATATTACTCAAACAAAACAAAGAATAACGCAAGAAGGTGCCAAAAAATCAAAATTTGTAAATATTGGAGATTTCATTATTTCCAATTCAATGAGTGCAGGAAGACCTTATATTTTGAAGATAAAAGGTTGTATTCACGATGGTTGGCTTTTAATTTCCAATATTTCCAAAAATGTTAATAAGGATTTTTTATATTATGTTTTAACCTCAGAAAATACCCAAAGACAATTTGATGAAAATGCAGTGGGTGGAGTAGTAAAAAATCTAAATACAACAAGAGTTGCAGGCATCAAAATCCCACTTCCCCCACTCGATATTCAACAACAAATAGTTGCCGAATGTGAAAAAATCGATGAAGAATACGAAAACAGCCGTATGTCAATTGAAGCGTATCGAAGCAAAATTGCCCAAATTTTCCACAACCTTGAAGTGTTGGAAAAATCTGCTGAGGGGGGGGTAAAACGCTTTAAAATCAATGAGTTACATCTTATGTTAAGAAGGGGAAAATCTCCAAAATATGGTGCTTCTAATATTCAAGTTATTAAGTCAGGACAAGCAAGAGGTTATACAAAATTTGATTTTTCTACTCCTGCTTTTGTTAGAGAAGATTTCGTTTTAGATGAAAGAAAATTAGAAAAAGGGGATATTTTAATTAATTCAACAGGTGTAGGCACCGCAGGAAGAGTAACATTATTTGAGTTAGATGGTGATTTTGTTGCTGATAATCACATTACAATTTTTAGACCTAATGACAAGCTAATTTCTAAATTTGGATTATATTCATTAGCCAATATAGGTTTTAAAAAAATTGAAAGTATGGCAAATGGGGCAAGTGGTCAAATTGAATTAACGATTGATACCATTAAAACAATTTCTTTTTTAGTTCCCCCACTCACCAAACAACAAGAAATTGTTGCCGAAATTGAGGGCTATGAAGCAGAAATTGCCAAACTGGAAGCGATAATGGCACAGAGTGCGGCGAAGAAAAAAACGATTTTGCAACGTTTTTTATGAACTGCCAAACTTACTCACTGAAATGCCATTAACAACTCAATAATTACATAACAAGAGGCGTATGTAATAGGTGCTAATAAATACGAATAAAACACCGCTCTTTTATCAACCTAGATATCAATGCGGTCCCCGTGTAAGTTGCCCGAATGAAAAAGGAATTTTTAGGAAAATAACGTTGCGTAACGAAGTGGAGACAACTTATTTTACGTTAAAAAAATGCCTTTGGAATGAGGATTAGCAACTTAGTCGGGGTGTATTTTCTTTGCCCACTTTCTTTTGTACAAGCAAAAGAAAGTAGGTCCAACCCAACATAAACGAAAAAAACAGCGATATGAACACAATCAACTACGAAGGCATTGAACAAACCCCATTACGCGAGTTCACTGAAAAAGCCTATTTGAATTATTCCATGTACGTCATTATGGATCGGGCGTTGCCTTTTATTGGCGACGGGTTAAAACCTGTACAACGTCGCATTATTTATGCCATGTCGGAACTGGGCTTGAATGCCGCCGCAAAATATAAAAAATCCGCCCGTACCGTGGGCGATGTGCTGGGGAAATTTCACCCACATGGCGACACCGCTTGTTATGAAGCCATGGTGTTAATGGCACAACCCTTTTCTTATCGCTACCCTTTGGTGGACGGTCAGGGTAACTGGGGGGCACCTGATGATCCGAAATCTTTTGCGGCGATGCGTTATACGGAATCACGCCTGTCGAAAATTTCCGAGGTGTTATTGTCGGAATTAGGGCAAGGCACAGTGGATTTTCAACCGAACTTTGATGGCACCCTTGAAGAGCCACAATATTTGCCTGCACGCTTGCCACATATTTTACTCAACGGCACCACAGGCATTGCGGTGGGGATGGCGACGGATATTCCGCCCCATAATATTAATGAAATTGCTGACGCTGCCGTAATGTTGCTGGATAATCCGCAAGCTACCTTGACGGATCTGTTAAGCGTGGTGCAAGGTCCTGACTACCCAACGGAAGCGGAAATTATTACGCCGAAAGCGGACATTCGCAAACTGTATGAGCAAGGGCGAGGTTCTTTGCGTATGCGTGCGGTCTGGAAAAAAGAAGAGGGCGAAATTGTGATTACTGCCCTGCCTCATCAGGCGTCACCGTCAAAAGTGATCGCACAAATTGCGGATCAAATGACGGCGAAAAAATTGCCAATGGTGGAAGATATTCGGGATGAGGCAGATCACGAAAATCCCATTCGCATTGTGTTGGTGCCTCGTTCTAACCGTGTGGATTGTGAGGCATTAATGACCCATCTATTTGCCACCACCGATTTGGAAAAAAGCTATCGTGTGAATATGAATATGATTGGTTTAGATGGCAAACCTGCGGTGAAAAACCTCCTTCAGATTCTCACGGAATGGCTACAATTTCGCCGCACCACCGTCACTCGCCGCCTACAACATCGTTTAGATAAAGTGCTTGCTCGCTTGCATATTTTAGCCGGGCTATTAATTGCGTATCTCAACCTTGATGAAGTGATTGAAATCATTCGTTATCACGATGAACCTAAACAAGAATTGATCCGCCGTTTTGCCTTAAGTGATGAACAAGCAGAAGCCATTTTAAACTTGCGTTTACGTCATTTAGCCAAGTTAGAAGAGCAAGAATTAAAAGCAGAACAAGCAAAATTAGAAGAAGAGCGGTTAAGTCTTGAACAAATTTTATCTTCAGAGCGCCGCCTAAATAGCTTGTTGAAAAAAGAGATTCAACAAGATGCCAAAACCTACGCCAGCCCTCGCCTCTCGCCTTTGGTGGAACGTGAAGAAGCCAAAGCCATTGCCGAAAGCGAGATGACGCCAGCAGAACCTGTGACGGTGATTTTATCGGAAATGGGCTGGGTGCGTTGTGCCAAAGGACACGATATTGATGTGCGGAATTTGAACTATAAAGCAGGGGATAAGTATCTTGCTCACGCTTACGGAAAAAGTAACCAGCCTGTGGTGTTTATTGATAGCACAGGGCGAAGCTATGCTTTAGATCCGCTCAGTCTGCCATCGGCACGTTCACAAGGCGAGCCACTCACAGGGAAATTGAGTCTACCTGCTGGTGCTAGCGTGGTGCATTTGTTATTCGAGCAAGACAATCAACCGATTTTAATGGCATCAGATGCAGGCTATGGCTTTATTTGTCAGTTTGAGGATCTGATTGCACGTAACAAAGCTGGCAAAGCCTTAATTTCCTTACCAGAAAATGCCAAGGTGTTACCGCCAAAAATACTGCCAAATCCTACCGCACTTTTGGTGGCATTAACCTCTGCAGGACGGATGTTGATCTTCCCAGCCCAAGATTTACCGTCCTTAGCCAAAGGAAAAGGCAATAAAATTGTCACCATTCCAGCTGCCAATGCCAAAGATCGGTCGGAGCTTCTAGTGCGTTTACTGCTCATTGAAGAAAACAGCAGCTTGGTGTTTTTATCGGGTAAACGCAAAATCACCTTGAAACCCGAAGATTTACAAAAATTCCGTGCTGAACGTGGCAGAAAAGGCACACAATTGCCCCGTGGCTTGCATAGTCAGGCGGATATTGAAATCCTCACTCCTGACGTGGAAAGCCAATAAGTTACCGAATAAAAAAAGGGATGTTTAACACATCCCTTTTTCTTGATGTCGAATTTATTTCGTTAATCGAGCCAAACGAGCTTGAGCTTGTTCCGTTAATGCCCCGTCTTCTTTGAGCACTTGTTGATACCAGTGAATAGCCTGTTTCTTATTTTTCTTGGTCCCTTCACCGTATTCATACATTAACGCAATGCGATATTTGGCATTATAATTCCCCACTTCTGCGGCTTTTTTAAACCATTTAAAGGCATTTTTAAGCTGCTTTAAATCATTTTCGTAGATCTGCCCCAAAATCACCATGGCATCTTCCGAACCTGAATCCGCCGTGCGTTCGAAAAGTTTAATGCTGTGTTTTACATCTTTTTTCACGCCATGACCTTGCAAATAAAATACCGCTAAATTATTAATCGCTTTAATACTACCCTTTTCAGCTGCCTCGCTAAACCACCAATAGGCTTTATCCAGATCTTGTTCAACCCCTTTCCCTTTGGCATATAAAATACCTAAATTGGCTTGGGCTTGATAATCGCCTTTTAATGCTAATGGTAAAATATGTTGAAATGCCGTTTCCCAATCTTGTTTATCCGCCGCTTTTATTGCCAATTCTCGATGAGCCTCATCACTTAACTCGGGCGTTAAAACTGCCTGATTTTCGACCGCACTTTTGATAACCTGTTGCGATAACACCTCAGAAAGCTGTCCGATTTGCTGGGCGAGATCACGTTCAGCGGGTAAGGCATAACTCAATGCACTGGTACAACAATAAACGAAAAAAATCCCTTTCAATAATTTCATAATCCCTCCTTTAATCACCTGTTATCGTGTTGCTATGAATAGCATTACAAAAAAGAGTAGTGAGATTGCCAACTCAATTAATCCCACCTGTTTAACTGATAATTTGATTTTGGGTAACCAAACTGATCGAATCAGTGCAGGTAAATAGGTTAATGCTAACAAATATTGGTGCAAAGGTAAAAAAATCAACACACAAACTACATGAAAGGCAATGGATGCCCATAAATAATGTGGATTTTTTCGCTCTCGCATCACGGATTTCACATACAACGTCGCACCGACAAAAAATAAGCTAGGATAAAGTGCCACCCACCAAATTTTATGATCAAAGGCACGATCAGAAAAATAATAGGATGCCATTCCCGCAATAGCAAAAATCACAATGGCGGCAAAATCGTTTAATAACGCCCGTTCATCTTTTTGTTTGACATAATAAATATTGACCGCCACGAGCGGTAACATCGCCAATAAAAAATACAGAATGTGCCATTCATGGAATAATGCAGGTACAGCAAAAAGTGCACTGCTCATGCCATAAATCCAGCTCCATTTGATATTGGTGGCTTGATTCCTATTTTTGAATAAATTTAAGAAGGGGTAAGTCATTAAATATAAACTAAACCATGCGAGCAATAAAAAGAGATGTTGCCAGACAGGCGTGGTCATCAACATACCATATAAAAAAGGCAGCAATGCCATGACAATGGCGCCGTGCTGGTTTGAGAGTAATAATTTCATGGACACCTCACTCTGCGAAAGAATTAAGTTGCTTAATTGTAACGAGTTTGATACAAAATAGATATTCTTTCATGAGTGAAAAACAATTTAGGGAGGTAAAATGGGCAAAGTGCAACGTTTTCATTCAAATGAGCGATTATCCGAAATGGCTATTTATAATGGTGTGATTTATTTATCAGGACAAGTCCCCGAAAAAACCATCCATTCAGATGCGTATGAACAAACCAAAGAAGTGCTTGGCTTGATAGATAAATTATTAGCCGAAGTGCGGTCTCATAAGAGTAACATTATTCGTGCACAAATTTATCTTGCTAATATGAACGACTACGAAGCCATGAATCGAGCTTGGGACGAGTGGGTTGATCCGCATGCTCCACCAGCTCGTGCAACGGTGGAAGCTAAACTGGCTGATCCACATTGGAAAGTCGAAATTCTCATCACGGCGATTATTTAATTATCGTATTTCACTCTATTTGACGATTATCACTTTCTATATAGCTGTTGTTTGTTATACTACCCGAGCCAATTTTCTGTATCAGGAAATTGGCTTTTTACGTAGTCCAGGAAAGCAACCCTATGAATATTTACACTTATATCTGTTTTTTATCCGCCATTTCTATTTTTATCGGCTTTATTACTCGGAAAATTAGCGACAAAATCCAATACACGATCGCCATCACCGCCACTTCCATGATTGTCTCCGTCACCTTTCTTATTTTCGGTAATTTAAACTGGTTTAACTTAGATACCTTCGCCGCCCACATAATGGAGCAACTTGATTTTAAAAGTTTTTTGCTCAACGGGATTTTGGGTTTCTTACTCTTTGCTGGGGCATTGGGCATTAAGCTCCCCGTGCTACGAAATCAACGATGGGAAATCACTACATTTGCCCTCTTTTCTACCCTTGCTTCGACCTTTCTTATCGGTTTCTTCCTTTACGGTCTGTCCCGCTTAATTGGGTTACAAATTGATCTCATTTACTGTATTTTATTCGGTGCCTTAATTTCTCCTACCGATCCCATTGCCGTGCTTGCCATTATCAAAAATTTAAAAGCCCCCAAACGTTTATCCATGCAAGTGGAAGGCGAATCTTTATTTAATGATGGGGTGGGCTTGGTGATTTTCACCACCATTTTTGCTGTGGCATTTGGTGGGCATGAGCCTTCTGCAAGCGGTATTGCTCGTCTCTTTCTTCAAGAAGCGGTCGGTGGCATTTTATTTGGTTTCGTGATTGGCTTTGTTGCCCACTTATTGATTTCATCAACCGATGATGGCAGTTTAGAAATTCTTTTAACCTTAACCATTCCAACCGCAGGTTTTATGCTTGCCAATATGTTGCATGTTTCTGGTGCTTTAGCCATGGTGGTGTCGGGCATTTTAATCGGCAACTGGACCCGCTATGTCGGCTTCTCAAAACAAAGTCGTTTATATTTGGATCACTTTTGGGAAATGATTGATCACTTCCTCAATTCATTACTGTTCTTGCTCATTGGCTTGGCATTATTACTGGTCGATTTCACTTATCAAGGGGGCATTTTGTTGTTGCTTGCCATTCCCGTTTGTCTACTGGGGCGTTATTTCAGCGTTTGGATCCCTTTTAAAATCATGCAACGTTTCCGAAGCTACAACCCTTACACCTTGAAAATTCTCACTTGGGGCGGATTGCGTGGCGGTCTATCCCTTGCCATGGCACTGTCTATTCCCAAAGAAACCTTATTTATGCCACATATTGGTATGGACGTACGAGATTTATTATTAGTGATGACCTATGCCGTGGTGACGTTCTCCATCCTCGTGCAGGGTGCCACCATTGAAAAAATCATTAAAAAGTCGAAACAAGGCGTTTTATCCGAACGAGGATATGTGGATTTGAATCCTAAAAAGAAGCCATGAAATAACAAAAAAGCCCTTGGAAACACACAAGGGCATAAAACTTTTGCAAAATAGACCGCACTTTTAAGTGAATCTGCTTTTTACACAGGTTTCACTGAATGTAGATCAAGTTCGGCATGAAACTCGGTTAAAAAAAGCTGTAATTTACTGTCTTGTTGTAAATCAAGCTTTGCTTTATCACGCAACCTTTTATAGGTTTGACGATAAAAATCCGTTGGTGTTGAGTCAATCTCTGAATTGACTGAAATCACCACCTCAATTTTCTCATGATAAAATTGCGATAATTGCTGTGCCAAATTTTTCACAAAGGTTTGTTTTTCTAAATGTGCCTTTTCTGGACGAATCCCCAACAAAATTTGACCTTGTTGTTTTTCAAGTAACGCACAATTGAGTGCCAATTCTTTAGTGAGATTATTAATCTCAAGCGACTCTACAATATTCGTCCATTCATCTTCCTGACGAGCAAGGGAAATCACTTTTTCTCTTAACTCTGGCGTAATGTCTTTTTCTAAGGATTGTTTTAATTCAGAAGGTGTTGGACCTGATTGCAAATTCGCCAATTCAGGATTACGCCACGCCCAACGGTAAGTTTCTGCAAGATTTTCACTGTCGCTCATCTCCCCTTCTTCCGCCTCTAATGCATTTTCGGTTTCCAGATCATGCATGGCAGACATGCCTGATTCCTCCTCCGTTATCGGCTGAAGTTGGACAGGCGTTTTCTGTGTCGTTAAGCGTTGATCCAACGATTTCGCCTCAACCACAGGAAGTGCGGTCAATTTTTCTGTCGTTTTAGAATGAGGGGCAACAACCGAAGACGGCTGGGAAGGGGCTACATCAAGGTTTTTTTTTTCCTGATTTAACTGAGATAAACTGACACTGTCTAATTTATCCAATTCAGCCAATGCCTCTAACGCAACAGAATGAGTGGCATCCGTTTGTGTTTCGGCAGTTGATGAAGACACCGTCGCAGATTCAGGTGAAACTGAAGGCGTTGGTGAAACAGGCACGGCTGGGGTTGACGAAGGTTTTGTGGCAGACTTTTCCAACACATTCGGTGCATATTGTGCTTTGATGTTTTGTGATACCACTGGCATATCAACATAGGCAGTGGAATGAGATGGCGTTGTGGCTGCAGATGAGGATGCCGCACTGCCAACAGATGCCTCAGCATTTACCTGTTTCGGTGAAAATGCCAAGGCACGTAATAAGGTCATTTCAGCCCCAATACGTTGTGTGGGGGCAAAGGCCAGTTCTTGACGTCCCGATAAAATCACTTGATAAAAGAATTGCAAATCATCTGGTGAAATATGGGTTGCCAGAAAGTCCAACTGTGAACTTTCATCTAATTGCGTTTTTGGTCGCAATTGTTTCATCGCAATATGATGTAATTGTTCACCAATATCACGTAAAAATTCGTCCCAATCGACACCTTTTTCCGCCACACGCTGAACGATCCCCATCATGCTTTCGCCATCGCCTTGCTGTAAAGCATAGATCACCTCAATGGCTTGATTGTCATCTAATAAACCGAGCATGTCATTGACGACACTCAAACTGATATTACCATTACTCATAGCAATGGCTTGATCGGTCAAACTTAAGCTGTCTCGAATACTGCCTTGGGCGGCTTTCGCTAACTTTTCTAAGGCGAGAAAATCAAACGGGATATGCTCTTGTTTGAGAATAAACTCAAGATGTTGGGCAATTTGCGTTTGTTCCAATGCTTTTAAATGGAACTGCATACAACGCGATAAAATGGTGATAGGTAATTTTTGGGGATCCGTCGTGGCAAGCAAAAATTTGACATATTCAGGGGGTTCTTCCAAGGTTTTCAATAACGCATTGAAAGAATGGCGAGAAAGCATGTGTACTTCATCGATGAGATACACTTTGTAACGCCCTTGTACAGGTTTGTACTGCACGTTATCGAGCAATTCTCTGGTATCTTCCACTTTGGTGCGAGAAGCCGCATCGATCTCAATGAGATCGATAAAACGCCCTTCTTCAATGGCTTTACAATGTTCGCATTCGCCACAAGGTTCTGCGGTGACCCCATGAACACAATTAAGCCCTTTGGCAAAAAGACGGGCAATGGAGGTTTTTCCCACGCCACGTGTGCCAGAAAAAAGATAAGCATGGTGTAAGCGGTTTTCTTTCAAGCCATTAGAAAGTGCGGTCAAAATATGACGTTGTCCAACCACTTCAGTAAAAGTTTTTGGTCGCCATTTTCTTGCCAATACTTGATAGCTCATTTTCCACCCTTATTTCTTTGCTTAATTGTGTTATGTGTAATCAGGATTAATGCCCTTCAAAATTCACTAAATTAAAGGTTTCAATCCCTAATCCGTTGAGTCGTTTTTCGCCCCCTAAATCGGGTAAATTAATCACAAAAGCGGCATATTTCACTTCACCACCAAGACGATTGACAAGCTTTGAGGTCGCTTCAATGGTGCCACCTGTTGCCAATAAATCATCAATAATTAACACATTGTCATGTTTTTCAATGGCATCGGTGTGGATTTCTAAAGTATCTTGACCATATTCTAACTGATAGGTTTGAGAAATGGTTTCACGAGGCAATTTGCCCGGTTTTCTCACTAAGACGAAAGGCACGTTTAACGCCAATGCAATAGGTGCACCAAAAATAAAACCACGAGATTCAGTACCTAATACTTTCGTAATGCCTTTATTTTTATGATGTTCAACAATCAGCTCAACGGTTGCATGAAATGCTTCTGGAACTTCAAGTAAACTGGTGATATCACGGAAAATAATCCCTTCCTTTGGATAATTAGGAATGGATTTAATGGATGATTTAATTAAAGCAAGTTTGTTTTTCATTATGTTGCCTGAAAAGTGCGGTTAAAAATAAGAAAAATTTAAAATAGGGCGAAAAATATTATCATAAATAGAAAAATTTAACGATAGATATCTTCACCTGCTTTGCGTGTTTTTAATAAACGTAGGATCCAAACATATTGTTCTGGTGTGGGGGTGACAAAACTTTCTATTTCTTGATTCATAGCCCTTGCCGATTGAAGCGGATCATCGCTTAATTCAAGTGGTGGATGGATTTCCATTTCATATTTTCCACGTTGTGCGTTGTAACGTGGGAACATGGGAATCACCTCCGCTTTCGCCAAACGTGCCATTTTATTAATGCCTGGCAAGGTGGCTTTATAGGTCGCAAAAAAATCCACAAACACACTGAGTTCAGCCCCGTAATCTTCATCGGGTAAATAATACCCCATTTCCCCTTTTTTCACTTGGGCTAAAAAGGGTTTAATGCCATTTTGACGGGTATGCATTTTACCACCAAAACGTTGACGAACAACCGTCCACAACCAATCCACAAGTGGATTACGGTGCGGATTGTACATGGATGTCATGGGCATACCATGTGTATGTAGAATAATCCCCGATGCATCAATCGCCCAGCCATGAGGCACTAATAAAATAATGTTTTTGCCAGCTTCTCTTGCCTGTTTAATATGCTCAAGCCCAATAAATTCACTGCGTTTTTGTAAATGTGCTTTTGAGCGTACGGCAATTTCCCCAATGCCGAGCATCACTTGCGTCACCACAATAAACATTTTCTCAATGGTTTCTGCTCGCTGCTGTTCTGTCCAATGAGGAAAACAATATTGTAAATTTACATTCGCACGGTGATATTGCTTTTTCGCTTTGCGGGCAATAATCACGCCAAGTTTACTGGCAAACCCGTCACGCAACCGAAAAGGCACAAAGGCAAGTATTAGTAACCCTAAAATACCGAGCCAAATTCCCCAGTATTTCGGTAATAAATAAGACCATGAGAAATGGGGTTCGTACCCCACCCGACCTGTTAAACGTGTATCTTCTGACATTCAAATTCCTATTTAATTGAACCAACCCTGATCGTAGGCCATTTTTATGGTCATCATCAGCGACATGATCACCACCATGGGACGAATTAACGCTTTTCCTTTCGTTAATACCATTTTCGCCCCCAATGTTGCCCCAATGATTTGACCACACATCATGGCTAAGCCCACAGACCAAAGAATTTGCCCCCCGAGTAAAAAGAAAATCAAGGAGGCAATATTGGAGGTAAAATTTAGCACCTTCGCATGTGCTGTGGCTTTGGTGAGATTAAAGCCGAGCAACATCACAAATGCAAGACTTAGCATGGAGCCTGTGCCAGGGCCAAAAAAACCATCATAAAAGCCAATGCCAAACCCTGCACTGAAGGCAAATGCCAGATAAGAAATCCGTTTTTGGCGATCTTCATGCCCCAATTTCGGTGTGAGCAAAAAATATAACCCGATGGCTAAAATCAAAAAAGGTAAGGCTTTTTTAATTAATCCGCCATCGACAATTTGAATAAGAATCGTCCCTAAAGCGGCACCAATAAAGGTCATCAATAAAATGAGCCAAACGTCCGCCAAATTAACTGCACGTTGACGTAAAAAATACAAGCTTGCTGAAAAGGATCCCCCACAAGCTTGTAATTTATTTGTCCCCAAGGCTAAAGCAGGGGGCATGCCTGTCATGAGCAATGCGGGGATAGTGATTAAGCCACCGCCACCTGCAATCGCATCAATAAACCCCGCTACGGCAGCCACAAAAAATAATAACGCAATAATTTCGATACTTAATGTCATCACTACTCCAACCATTCACTTCGGTTTGGTGCATTTAAAATTTGCTGACAAAGAGGTGGCGGTGGCGGAGTCACTTTCGGTTTCGCAGGTGTGCTTGAGGGCTTCGCAGGTTCAAACCAAGAATACAATTCCGCACCACAACCATCACCACTTGGCACAGGGGCTTGATTTTCGCAATAATGTGCCCCTTTAGGACAAGCTAAACGCACATGAAAGTGTGAATCATGTCCAAACCAAGGACGCACTTTATGTAACCATGCACGATCTGCCCCTGCGGTTTCGCACAATTTAAGCTTAATAGCAGGATTGACAAAAATACGTGTCACATTAGGATCTTGTGCCGCTAATTTAATTAATTTTCCATGGTTTGCTTGCCAGATTTTCTCATCAACACGTTGTGCTTTACGATCCACAACTAGCAGACCTTTCCCATCAGAATTCAGGGCATCTTGATCGGACATGGTGCCCATTCTTAGCCAAATATCTGCATCGAGTCCCATTTGATGGCTGGCGTGTCCCGTTAAAAAGCGTCCGCCACCAGGCATGGCAATATCCCCGACTAACATGGTTGGCATACCCGCTGCTTTCACTTTTTTGCCTAAACGCTGCAAATAACGAATCATATCAGGGTGTCCATAATAACGGTTACGGTTTTTACGAATCACTTGATAGCCTTCACCTTTATAGGGCAAGGCCTCTGCCCCAATAATACAGCCGTTAGAATAGCTTCCAACAGGTTCTGGATTCCCTGGAATCGGACGCTTAATTTTTTGCCACTCTTGTGGAGATGCATAAGAAAACGCACTAAAAAGTGCGGTCAATATGACTGCGTTTTTTACCCATTTCACCATAAATGTATTCCGTGCAGTGCACGTCTCTCAGTTAAAGAGGGAGCCTGATGCTCCCTGTTATGATTTATCTATTTTGTGCTTTGTGCCTTAATAGATGGTCAAGTAACACAATGGCAACCATTGCTTCTGCAATAGGCACGGCACGAATCCCAACACAAGGATCATGGCGTCCTTTGGTGACCACTTCCACAGGTTCATTCGCCACGTTTACCGAACGCCCTGGAATAGTAATGCTCGAGGTGGGCTTCAATGCAATTGTGGCAATAATCGGTTGACCTGAGCTAATCCCACCTAAAATGCCACCAGCATGGTTAGATAAAAAGCCTTCTGGTGTCATTTCATCACGGTGCTCAGAACCTCGTTGTGAGACGACCGCAAAACCGTCGCCAATTTCAACCCCTTTCACCGCATTAATGCCCATTAACGCATGAGCAAGTTCCGCATCTAAACGGTCAAAAACAGGCTCACCTAAGCCCACAGGCACATTTTCTGCTACGACAGTTAATTTCGCCCCAATGGAATCGCCCTCTTTTTTCAGTTGGCGAATCAATTCGTCGAATTTTTCCACCGCACTTGGATCAGGGCAGAAAAATGGATTGCTATTGACCTGTTGCCAGTCAATTTGCTCAATCACTTGAGGGGAAATCGTCACGTCACCAATTTGGCAAAGGAATCCACGCACTTCCACACCAAAATGTTCACGCAAATATTTTTTGGCAATGGCACCAGCTGCAACACGCATTGCGGTTTCTCGTGCCGAAGAACGCCCCCCCCCTCGATAATCACGGATACCATATTTTTGCTGATAGGTAAAATCCGCATGTCCTGGGCGAAAACGATCTTTAATTTCACCATAATCTTGCGAACGTTGATCGGCATTTTTGATGATCATGCCAATGCTCGTCCCAGTGGTTTTGCCCTCGAACACGCCCGATAAAATCTGGACTTCGTCATCTTCACGACGTGGTGTAGTGTAACGAGAGGTGCCCGGTTTGCGGCGATCTAAATCAGGTTGAATATCTGCTTCCGATAAGCTAAGCCCTGGTGGTACGCCATCGACAATACAACCAAGTGCAATACCATGCGACTCGCCAAAAGTGGTCACTCGGAAAAGTTGCCCAATGCTATTTCCTGCCATATTTTATCCTTCCTGTTTTTGAGTTGGAAAACATTGTGGGTTGAGTTTCACTTCTTCATTGGTCACTTGGTTTTTGATAAACACATCCAACTGATTAAATGAAATATCAATGCCATTCTCTTCAAATAATTTATTAACACGACGGTTTAAGAAATCCACGGTTGGATTACGATCCGCGATTTTACCCACATATAAGCGTAATTCATGATCTAGCGAGCTTGCACCAAAATTCAAGAAATACACCACTGGTTCTGGATCTTTCAATACTCGTTCACAATCGCTTGCCGCTTGTAATAATAAACGTTTTGTTAACTCAAGATCGGAACCATAACCTACACCAACACGAATCACCACACGGGTAATAGTATCATTCAATGCCCAGTTCACTAGACGTTCTGTCACGAAGGCTTTATTTGGCACAATCACTTCTTTACGGTCAAAATCAATTAAGGTTGTTGAACGAATACGAATTTTTGATACTGTTCCTGAATATTCACCAATTGTGATCACATCACCAATACGCACTGGACGCTCAAATAAAATGATCAAACCAGAAACGAAGTTAGCAAAAATTTCTTGTAAACCGAAACCCAAACCCACAGATAACGCCGCAAATAGCCATTGCAATTTCGACCATGACATCCCTAATGTGGAGAACGCAAAACCTGCCCCAATTGCAATAATAAAATAAGTGGCAAGGGTGGTAATGGTGTAAGGGGTACCTTGTGAAAAACTGATTCTCGAAAAAATTAATACCTCTAATAACCCGCCGATATTACGCACTAAAGCATACATCGCAATTAAAATGGCAACAGCTAACAGTAGATTTAATAAGGTGATCGACTCAACAATCGTTCCTGCGGTGGTCACTTCCATTTGTTTCCATAACGTCACCCCTTGCAAATAATAGGCGACAGTCACCAGATCTGCCCACACCCAGTACAATAAGCCAAATAAGGTTACAGTCAATAATAGGTCTGTTACACGCAAAATTTGGTCTTTCACTTGGGCGATGCCTAAGCTTTCATTCTGTTGTAAATCTAAGCCTAATTCTTCTTCCGTTTCGATTTTAATCACGGCTTGTTGTTCACGTTTTTCTTTTAAACGATTATAAGAAATACGGCGAGCAGAGACGGTCAACCCACGATAAATAATATTTTTTAAGACTAACCAACCTGTTACCACAAAATAAGAAGACATTAAATGTGCCATTAAATTTAATGCGGTGTAGTAATAGCCCATTGCCACCAACACGATTAAGGCGATCGGGGCAAGCACAAGGAAAAGGCGTCCTAGTTTTAAAATAATATGGGAAGATTTTTCATTTTCCTGCGAGTTTTCATAGGATTTCACCGCAGAACGAATACGAGGACCAAGAATCAGCAAAGAAATAATCAAGACTGAAATCGTCATCACCTGACCGATGACATCATTGGTAATTCCCGTTTCTAAATGTGTGAAAATCGATGCGTTAACCCATAAAGCTGAAATCCAAACTGAGCGTTTTAACACTTTATGGAAGGTTTCGACACTCTGTTTCGGCATATTAAAATGACGATATGCAATACCATTTGGACGAAGCAACGCCAACATAAAGGCAAAGAACCACCAATAAGCGGTCATCGTCAATAACCATGGCCACAAGTTAAAAGGGTGAGCAAAGCAGAGATACACCACCACCAATAAAATTGCCAAAAAGATCAAGGTGCTTGGTATACACAAGACTAAGGTCCACATCACCGCTTCTGGCGTATGCCACTGACTGTCTGATGTGAGGGTGTTAATTTGTGAATTAATATGATTTAAACGTTGTTTAATTTTATTTTTTTGTAACTGAATAAAACCAAATAAGGCAAGTAGCACCGCAATTAATAGGGCTGTTGGTAAAAAATCATCTTGCCAATTGGAAAAATCAATTTGCTTAATAATCTCTTTCACTTGCACTTGAAATGCAGGTAAAAACGCCGTGATCCAATCTAAATCAATTGGGGCATTACTTTTCACCCAAAAACTTTGCTGTTGTAACTGCGTTTGTAATTGATCACTGATCGCCGTCACCTGTTTTTGGTTTAACTCAATATTAATTGCTAAATTAAGTTGGTTATTTAATAGACTTAAGGTGTCAGAAAGCAATTTACGGCGTTCTTGTAAAAGGGTATTCAGTTGTTTTTTATCTTCATCACTAAATACTGTCAGCTCCTTTTTCTCTAAATTCGCAATATACGCCTGTGAATCATAAAGGCTATCTCTTGCTTCTGTTAGATCAAAAATGCGAACACGTAAATCCGTAATGCGTTTTGATAAGCCACTGATCATTTGATCTTGCGGTAACAGGTTTTTTTGCTTATTAATGATCCGAGAAAGGACTAATGTTCCCTGTAATGCACTGATTTGATCATCAATATTACGCTGTGTTTGTTGCAAGTTATCTAACACATTTTTAATTCGTAAATTATCTTGGGAAAGTGCATTCATCACTGTAGTTTGTTGCACTAACTCTTGGCTTAATTTGAGGTTCATCTCCCGCTGCTTTGTAACGGCGGGATGACTGTTTTTCTTATTATCTTGCTGTGATTTTTCTAATTGTTCTACTTGCTGTTGGGATTCTTGCAAGTATTTTTGATTGATAGCATCGTGCAAATACTTAATATGTTCTTGTGTACGATGCAATTCCAAGCTTTTCTCTTCTAATTGTACGGTGTACAAGGATGTCAAAGCATTATTGCCTTGTAATAACGCCTTATTAAAATTATTTTGTTCTTCAATCAGTTCTAACTCAGTCTCCAAACGCACTTTACTGCTTGGCAAAATATCAGGGGCAGAGATTTGTTTATGAATCTCTTGCGTGCGTGTTAAATTGCTCGTTAATGTCGCTTGTGCACGTTCAGGAACTGTGCGTAATGACACCAATTCTGTGTTTAAATTATTCGTGGCTAATTGATTTTGTTGGAGTTTTTGTTGTGCCAAGGTGAGTTTTTGTTGCAACTCGGTTAACGAGAGCTTTTCTAATGCAGCTAAACTAACCGATTCTGTTTTTTTCACCTCATCTAAATGTTTTTGTGCTTTGACGGTTAGCTCTGCCGCACTTGCAATTTTGGCATTTAATGCACTCACGTCCTCTTTTTGTTGCTGAATCTTGCCTAATAAGCCCAGTGTTTCCTCAAGATTTTGAACCACGGTTTTATTATTCGGATCATTTTTATCCGCACTTTTGGCCGCCTCTAATTGTGTTTTCAGTTCGCTTTCCGATACTAATGTTGCCATTGAGGTATTCAAGGCAAAAAGTAGGCTTAATCCCACTAATAAAGACGTAATAAAATTTGCTTTCTTCATTGGTTATTTTCCTAGTAAATCCTTTAGCTCAGTTTTTAATGTTGTGCGTGAAATCTTAATCGCCCCTTGTGTCAATTTTTCCACATCCAAAGAGAAATATTGCACGGGCTGTTTAAACTTCTCAAGCTTGTTAGTTAACCACAGTTGCAAGTCTTCGACAAGTCTCGCAGAAAAGGGTTGATAAAACGCAATCATTGCCACAGGGCGTTGTCCAAATGCGGAATCCTCTTTTGGTAAAACAAAGACTTGTTTTACCGCTGGGTAACCCGAAATGACCGCTTCAATTTCTTCAGGTTGAATATTTTCTCCCCCCGAAATAAACATATTATCAAGTCGCCCCAAAATGACCAACTCTCTTTCTCTCCATTGCCCTCGATCTTTGGTTTGCAACCAACCTTGTGCATTCGTCAACGGCAGAAGCTGTCCTTGTTGCCAATAGCCCATCGCCAATCCTGCCCCTCTTAGCCAAATTTCCTCATCTACCAGCTGATATTCGCGTCCTAATAAAGGTTGCCCCACCCCTGCTCGTCCATCACTGCATTTGGCAAACACGGTCGACCCCATTTCTGTCATCCCATAGCCAGAATAACTTGCCACGCCCTTTTCTGCTAACCTTTGTGTTAATTCTGTTGGAATGGCGGCACCACCCAATAAAATGTGTGTGGTTTGATATGCACAGGTTGGGTTATCTTGCCAATATTGCAACAAACGTTGTAATTGTGTCGGCACTAAAGACACATGAGTGGCTTGACAAACAGAGGCGTAAAAATCCTGACGAGGTAAATGTAACCTCGCCCCAACCAATAACCAACGCCAAAGAATACCTTGTCCAGACACATGATACATAGGTAAAGAAAGTAGCCAGCTGTGCTGTGGTGTAAATTGCATCAGTTGGCACACCCCTTTGGCATTGTCGAGATGCGCTTGAATATGATGAACCACCGCTTTTGGCTTACCGTTTGAGCCTGAGGTGAGTGTCATGGTGGCAGGCTGATAAAACTTTTTAAAAATCGACCGCACTTTACGGCTTTCGGGAGGGCATTCTGGCAACATTTCCTGTTCATGGTGAATCGCTGCCATAACAAGATCAAACGAAAGGGACTGAATCGTCGAATGCGTAAGAGGATGTGTTGCAGAATAGTAAAAATGAATAGCCATTTCTTCACAGAGTTGGATAATTTTTTCCTGAGGAAAGGCTGGATTAAGGGGCAGCACCCTCGCCCCAAGTTGCAAAGCCGCAAAATAAACCAATAAAAGCGACAAATCATTTTTTCCACAAAGGGCGATACCTTGCTGGGCTTGCAAGCCTTGTGTGTGCAACAGCCTTGCCACTTGATCGATTTTTTGGTTTAACGCCGCCCATGTAAAAACCTCGCCTTGCGAATCTTGCAAGGCGATGTGATGCATAAAATGGGGATCAGAGGAAAATTGTTGCCAAGGAAACATCTTTTATGGGGTAACAAAGTAAGGTCTAACTTCGTCAATTAAATGCATGGGTAAATGCATGGATTGCATCGCACTGTCTAGCATAAGCATTTTGCGATTGCTGTTTGTGTTGGTAATCACCCAATATGGTGTATCGGGAATTTGTTTCGGCTTGGTATGCGTGCCAGCCATTAATAATGTGCCTTCATCTCGGGCGAAATACACTCGAGTACGCCCTTGTAACGATTCCGTTGCCTGAGCAAAACTTTCTGGATTAGAACGATACAACACACGTAAAAGATTCAAAAAACGAACAACGGCTTTGGTTTCTTGTTGAAATTCTGCAGAATCAAGTAAGCTTTTGACTTTAGACACCACATGCTGAATAGACTCATCGGATTGCTTTTTGGTCGTCACCAAAATCGGCGTCTCATCATCCTCATGCACCGACACAGTTTTCGGCATAGGCTTTTCTTCTGTGTGAACAGGCGTTTCCTGTTTTACTGCTGGCGTGTTTAGATTTTCATGGTCAAGATTGTGTTGCGGGAAATTAAGCAAACGGCGTAAAATCTCCGATGCACTTTCACCAATAGACTGCGTTTTACTGGCAATGTATTGATAAAGCTCTTCATCAACTTCAATAATTTTCATTTTTCCTCCACTTGCTTGATCTCTTTAAAAATTTAACACATTATAACGACTTATTTACAAATACTCTATATACAAAAATGATGTCGAAACAAAATTTACTGCATTTCCAATTTGATGAATTAAAACAACATGCGAATCAACCCACCTTGGTCTTTATTCATGGCTTATTTGGCGATATGAATAATTTAGGCGTGATTGCTCGTGCCTTTAGCGAAAACTATTCCATTTTACGTGTTGATTTACGTAATCATGGTCAAAGTTTTCATCATGATGAAATGCATTACGATGTCATGGCAGAAGACTTAGCACACCTAATTCAACATCTCTCCCTCAATAAAGTGATTCTCATTGGGCATTCCATGGGCGGAAAAACTGCCATGAAATTGACCGCACTTTATCCTCACTTAGTCGAAAAACTGATTGTGATCGATATTGCTCCCGTAAAATATGAAGATCGCTGGCATGATGAGGTGTTTGCCGCACTTTTTGCCACCAAAGCCGCACAACCCCATAACCGACAAGATGCAAAACACATCTTAACAAGCTATATTTCCAATGAAGCCATTACTCAATTTATGCTGAAATCCTTTGATCCCACGGCTCCAGACTATTTTCGCTTCAATCTCAGTGCACTGCATAAAAATTATGCCAATATTATGGATTGGCAACCTTGTCAAAGCACCACACCCACTTTATTTATTCGTGGTGGTCAATCAAACTACATCAAACTTGAAGACAGTGAACAAATCTTGGCTCAATTTCCTCAAGCCACTGCCTTTACCATAAATGGAAGCGGTCACTGGGTGCATGCCGAAAAACCAGAATGGGTGATCCGTGCAATTGAAAGATTTTTAATATCAAATAAATAGCTCACAAGGGCTGAAAGCGTATTTTAATCCCACATGAATTGTGTTATAGTTCAGCATTAATTTAGTTGTGGCTTATCATTCTCAATTAGCCACGGATTTTCAGTGATTTGACAAAATGGCAAAACAAGACGCAGATTGTATTACATTAGATCTCTTTGCTAATACTCCCAAAGTTGGACGCCCCAAAACAAATCCACTGAGTCGTGAACAACAAGTCCGTATTAATAAACGTAATCAATTAAAACGTGATAAATCCATCGGATTAAAACGGGTAGAATTAAAATTACATATGGATTTAGTTGAACAACTAGAAGATTTGGCGGCAACTTTGAATGTTAGTCGATCAGAAGTGATTGTAACTATTTTACAAGATTATTTTAATATTCAAGAACATAGGTAACAAAGATGGCTGTTGTTGGTTTATTTTATGGCAGTGATACTGGTAATACGGAAAATATTGCCAAAATGATTCAAAAACAACTAGGTAGTAATTTAGTTGATATTCATGATATTGCAAAAAGTACAAAAGAAGATATTGAAGCATATGATTTCTTAATGATTGGTATCCCAACCTGGTATTACGGTGAAGCACAATGTGACTGGGACGATTTCTTTCCGACTTTAGAAGAAATTGATTTCACTGATAAATTAGTGGCTATTTTTGGCTGTGGGGATCAAGAAGACTACGCTGAGTATTTCTGCGATGCGATGGGAACAGTCCGCAATATTATTGAACCAAGAGGGGCAATTATTGTGGGACACTGGCCAACCGAGGGCTATAACTTTGAAGTTTCCCAAGCATTAGTGGATGAAAAAACTTTCGTAGGCTTATGCATTGATGAAGATCGACAACCTGAACTGACCGCAGAACGTGTGGAAAAATGGGTTAAGCAAGTGTATGACGAAATGTGTTTAGCAGAACTTGCTTAATAGCAAAATGATTAAGGGGCTACTATGTCTGAAGAAAATATCAAACTTTTGAAAAAAGCAGGGCTGAAAATTACCGAACCTCGTTTAACTATTTTGGCATTAATGCAAGAAAAAAATAGTATGCAACATTTCTCGGCGGAAGATATCTACAAAATGTTGTTAGAAAGAGGGGAAGAAATTGGTTTAGCCACCGTTTATCGTGTTTTAAACCAATTCGATGAAGCCAATATCCTGATCCGCCACAACTTTGAAGGCAATAAATCCGTTTTTGAATTAGCACCAGGCGAACACCATGACCATATTATTTGTGTCGACTGTGGCAAAGTGTTTGAGTTCAACGATGACATTATTGAAAAACGTCAACGTGAAATTTCAAAACAACACGGTATTGAACTTGCAACACATAGCTTGTACCTTTACGGAAAATGTAGCAATGTGAATAAATGCGATGAAAATGGTAAAAAATAGTTTATTTTCTCTTTTCATTTAAAAAGTGCGGTATAAATTTTCATGATTTATACCGCACTTTTTCATTTCAAACTTATATTCATCACTTTTCAATTCAAGCTTGAATGCGAAAACTTGCCATATAATTGGCACTGACATCTTTATTTAACCAAAAGGTTCCTGTCAATGGATTATAATGATAGCCTGCCATATCGAAACAGGTTAATTGAGCTTCATCACACCAATTGAGTAACTCAGCAGGTTTAATGAATTTGTCATAATCATGTGTTCCTTTGGGCAACAGTTTCAACACATATTCCGCCCCAATAATCACCAACGCCCATGCTTTCAAGGTGCGATTAATGGTTGAGAAAAAAACAACACCATTGGGTTTTAATAATTGCTTACAACTTGCGATAATCGAGCTAGGATCAGGCACATGCTCTAACATTTCCATGCAGGTGATCACATCAAATTTCTCTTCCTCACCTTTTTCAGCATAACGTGCGGTCTGATTTTGTAAAAAATCTTCAATGGTAATTTGTTGATAATCAATGCATAATCCACTCTCTAACGCATGATTTTTCGCCACTTGCAAAGGGGCGGATGACATATCAATCCCCGTCACCGTTGCCCCTTGTTTTGCCATGCTTTCTGACAAAATACCGCCACCACAGCCTACATCTAACACCTTTTTGCCCATTAGCCCATTGGCTTGCTGTGCGATATAGCGTAAACGCAGTGGGTTAAGCTGATGAATCGGTTTAAAATCCCCTTGAGGATCCCACCAACTTTTTGCCATTTTTTCGAATTTTTCCAATTCTTGCTGATCGATATTTTGCATTTGATTTTTCTTATGGGGTTGAATAAAAACAATGCATTATTATTCCCCAAATCCAACAAAATTTCACTATAAAATTAGAGGGGAAACAGATTTTGTGCTATAATTCCGACAATTTTTTGATTAATCAAACTTAATGATTAGGAAGTTTTCAATGACCGATTTAGTCCAAGATACTATTCATCAAGACATTAGCCCAATCAGTATTGAAGAAGAACTGAAATCTTCATATCTGGATTATGCGATGTCTGTCATCGTAGGACGTGCGTTACCCGACGTGCGTGACGGTTTAAAACCAGTGCATCGTCGAGTGTTATTTGCCATGCATGAAGGCGGCAATGCATATAACAAACCTTATCGTAAATGTGCCCGTATCGTGGGTGATGTTATCGGTAAATATCACCCTCACGGTGATAGTGCGGTCTATGATACCCTCGTGCGTATGGCACAGCCTTTCTCATTGCGTTATATGCTTGTTGATGGTCAAGGTAACTTCGGTTCAATTGATGGTGATGCAGCGGCGGCTATGCGTTATACCGAAGCTCGCATGACAAAAATCGCCCATGAATTATTAGCCGATCTTGATAAAGAAACCGTCAACTTTTTACCTAACTATGATGGTTCTGAACAAATTCCTGAAGTCCTTCCTACCAAAGTACCGACACTCTTAGTCAACGGTTCTTCCGGTATTGCCGTGGGAATGGCAACCAATATTCCCCCACACAACCTCGGAGAAGTGTTAGACGGTTGTTTAGCCTATATCGAAAACAATGACATCACTATTGATGAATTAATGACGCATATTCCAGGTCCCGACTTCCCTACTGCTGCCTTAATCAATGGTCGCAAAGGCATTGAAGAAGCCTATAAAACAGGGCGAGGAAAAATCTATGTGCGTGCCAAAGCCGAAGTGGAAACCGATGAAAAAGGCGGTGAAACCATTGTCGTTCATGAAATTCCTTATCAAGTCAACAAAGCAAAATTAATCGAAAAAATCGCCGATCTTGTCAAAGAGAAAAAAGTCGAAGGCATCAGTGCGATCACGGATTTGTCCGACAAAGACGGTATGCGAATTGAAATTAAAATCAAACGAGATGCTGTCGGTGAAGTGGTACTAAACAACCTTTATGCCTTAACTCAATTACAAGTCACCTTCGGGATCAATATTGTTGCCTTAGACAAAGGTCAACCAAAACTGCTCAATCTGAAACAGTTAATCGAAGCGTTCGTATTACATCGCCGTGAAGTGGTCACTCGTCGTACGGTTTATGAATTACGTAAAGCCCGTGAACGTGCTCATATTTTAGAGGGATTAGCCATTGCACTTGCCAATGTGGATCCAATCATTGAGCTCATCCGCCAAGCCCCTAATCCAGAAAGTGCAAAACGTGCGTTATTAGCACAAGCTTGGGCGTTGGGTCATGTATCACAAATGCTCGCAGCCACAGGCGTTGATGCCGCACGCCCAGAAGACCTGGAAGCACAATATGGCATTCATGATAATGTTTATTACCTGACCGAAGTGCAAGCGCAAGCAATTTTAGATTTACGTTTACAAAAACTCACCAACTTAGGTCATGATGAAATTCTTGATGAATATAAAAAGCTACTTGATGCCATCGGTGAGCTATTACATATCTTACGCAGTCCTGAGCGTTTAATGGAAGTGATTCGTGAAGAGTTAGAACAAATTCGTGAACAATTCAATGACCCACGTCGTACAGAAATTACCGCAAGCTCTGGCGATATCAATCTTGAAGATTTAATCGCTCAAGAAGATGTGGTGGTCACCCTTTCACACGAAGGCTATGTCAAATATCAGCCATTAACAGACTATGAAGCTCAACGTCGTGGTGGCAAAGGAAAATCGGCAGCAAAAACCAAAGAAGAAGACTTTATTGAACGTCTTTTAGTCGCCAATACCCATGACACCATTCTGTGTTTCTCAAGCCGTGGGCGTTTATATTGGTTAAAAGTTTATCAACTCCCACAAGCTAGCCGAGGGGCACGTGGCAGACCTATCGTCAATATTCTCCCCTTAGATGAAAATGAACGAATCACCGCAATCTTGCCTGTTGCCGCTTATGAAGAAGATAAATTTGTGGTCATGGCAACGGCTGGCGGTATCGTGAAAAAAATTGCCTTAACCGAATTTAGTCGTCCACGCTCAAGCGGGATTATCGCATTGAACTTACGTGATGAAGATGAACTCATTGGTGTGGATATTACCGACGGAAACAATGAAATCATGCTTTTCTCAGCACAA
The DNA here is from genome assembly GCF_049670885.1 of Pasteurella pantherarum. Taxonomy (GTDB): domain Bacteria; phylum Pseudomonadota; class Gammaproteobacteria; order Enterobacterales; family Pasteurellaceae; genus Pasteurella. The sequence continues at coordinate 1,271,776 of NZ_CP187173.1, forward strand.
GGTCGTGTGGTTCGCTTTAATGAAAATGCGGTGCGTGCGATGGGTCGCGCCGCAACTGGGGTGCGAGGCATCAAACTGGCATTAACCAATGACCTGTCTGAAGATGAAAGTGCGGTCGAAATTGAAGAGGTTTCTGAAGATAACGCTTCAGAGGTGCTCGATCTGAATATTGATAAAGTGGTGTCTTTAGTCGTACCTAAAAATGACGGGGCTATCTTAACCGCCACACAAAACGGCTATGGTAAACGCACGGCGTTGGCAGAATATCCAACAAAATCGCGTAACACCAAAGGGGTGATTTCTATCAAAGTGAGTGAACGCAACGGTAAAGTGGTGGCGGCTACCCAAGTTGAAGAAAGCGATCAAATTATGTTGATTACAGATGCGGGCACACTCGTACGTACCCGTGTAAGTGAAATCAGCGTCGTGAGTCGTAATACACAAGGTGTTCGTTTAATTCGTACTGGTGATGATGAAACCTTAGTCGGATTACAACGTATCTGTGAAGTTGATGAAGAGGATGCGGAAGATGTCGCCCCTGAAAGTGGGGGAGAAAATCCTGATACCGTAGAGTAAAGTATTTTTAAGCAAAGGCAGTAGTGTTGCTACTGCTTTTTTCATTTGGGAGGAATCAAAATGGACCTTTATTTAATTTATACCCATATTGTTTGTGCATTTTTAAGCCTTATTTTGTTGTTGGTTCGTGGTGTCATGCAACTGATGGGTAAAAATTGGCGTGAAAAGAAATTACTAAAAATCATACCGCACCTAAGCGATACCTTATTACTCATCACTGGGGTGAGTATGTTTATTCTATTCAGCCATAGTTTTGAAATTTGGTTTATCTGTAAAATGCTATTACTCGTTGCCTATATTGTATTTGCGGCGAAATTCTTTAGCAAAAAAGCAACCCAAATTAAACCGCACTTTTTCGCCCTCGCCGTTATTGCCTTAAGTGCATCAATTTTAGTGGCATATTCACACTAATAAGTGATGAATTGCTGATAAATCAAGCGTTTAAGTAGTTAAATGACAAATATAGGATTTAAATAACACCTCTTTAATAAAGAGTGCGGTCAATTTCAAAAAAGTTTTATCCAACTAAAAAGGTGTAACGGGCAAAAATCCCACATTTTTGTCCATTACACCTAAAAAAAGATTGAAACCTGACATCGTCAGACATTTCAATCTTTTTTCATTTTATACACAGCAAATGACTAAAACTAGCCGCCTGCTAGCTTAACTTGATAGCCTTTTTGTTCAAGTAATTGTTTGAGCAAATCTCGTTTTTCCCCCTGAATTTCAATGGTGCCATTTTTTACTGCACCACCACAACCACAGCGTTTTTTTAATTCTGCGGCAAGCAGTTTTAATTCTGCATCGGCTAAATCTAATCCTGTAATGACGGATACTCCACTGCCTTTCCGACCACTTACTTGGCGTTGAATACGTACAATGCCATCACCTTTTGGGCGGATGGGTTGAGGTTTTTCTATTTTAATGCGACCTGTTTCGGTCGAATAAACCAGTTCACTTGACATGATAATTAATTTGCCACTTTTAACGATGCATTAATCGCTTTTAAGACTTCAGCAGGATTATCTGCTTGCGTGATTGGGCGACCAATAACTAAATAATCAGAACCAGAACGGATAGCCGCAGCAGGCGTCATCACACGACGCTGATCGCCAAAATCACTGCCAATAGGGCGAATGCCTGGTGTGATCAATTTAAAATCTTTTCCACAATTTGCTCGTAAAATTTCGACTTCTTGTGGAGAACACACCACCCCATCTAGCCCCGCACGCTGTGTTAAGTTAGCTAAACGAATCACTTGCTCCATTGGCGATGCATTAATACCAATTTGTAATAGGTCTAAATCTTCCATGCTCGTGAGCACCGTAACGCTGATCAGTAAAGGTGCATCTTTGCCATAAGGTTCTAGAATTTTTTTGGCTTCTTCCATCATGCGTAAACCACCACTGGCGTGAAGATCGACCATCCACACACCTAAATCTGCCGCAGAACGTACCGCTCTTGCCACTGTATTTGGGATGTCATGGAATTTTAAATCTAAGAAAACATCAAAATCACGTTTATGTAGTTCTTTCACAAATTTTGTGCCTAAGGTGGTAAACATTTCTTTACCCACTTTTAAACGACATAAGCTTGGATCAATTTGGTCCACTAGACGTAGAGCCTCTTCTTCTTTTTCGTAATCCAATGCAACAATAATTTTACTTGTCATAATTTTCCCTCTCTGTGTTCAATTAATTATGTTCAATTCCATCAATTGGCTTAATGCTTTCCCAACGACGGCAAGATGGGCAGCACCATATTAATTTATGTGCAGAGTAACCGCATTTTGCACAGCGATACCCAGCCCTTTGTTTAATACGCTCCCCTACCATTTTATGTAATAACACTAAACTTTCTTTCCCTCGCCCAGATTCTGCATCATCAATTTGATATTGAATAAAACGATGAAATAACAGCGTGGTAGGATGCTGGTTTAATTGTTGATAAAGTTTTGCTTGTGCCGCTGCTTTACCATCAATTTCCTCAATCAAATCAGCTAACGCCAATTCCACCGCACTATTTTTTACTGAATGACTTGCTTTAATGAGAAAAAGCTCAAAATTTTCAAGTTGATTAAGCTGCTGATAACAGTCCTTTAACGGGGCAAGAATTTCACCTACATAAGCAGGTTTTTGTTGTAATACATTTTCTAAAATACGCACCGCACTTTGATAGTCTTTACGTGCAATCAATAATTCACCAAGTAGCATAGAGGCTCTCACACATTGTGGCGAAACCTTTAATGCTTGCTCCAACCAAGGACGAGGATCCTCTTTTTCTTGCAAGGCTAGCGACTTGGCATATTCACAATAATATTGTGCTAATTCAATGTTATCTTCTTTTGGAGCAATTTTTTCCAATTTTTCTGCGACATTAATCGCTTTTTTCCACTCTTTCGTTTTCTGATAAAGCTGAGCCAATTGTTGCAAGGCATTTTCAGCGAATTCGGGCTCATCCACCAAAATGATATACAAGGTTTCCGCTCGATCATAAAAACCAATGGTCATAAAGTCTTTCGCCAGTTGCTGTTTGGCGAGTAATTTTTGTTCAAAAGTATAGTCAGGGCTACGGTCTAATGCTTGGTGAATGCGTAAAGCCCGATCCACCTCGCCACGAGAACGATATAAGTTCCCCAACGTCAGCTCCGCTTCAAATTGGGAACTGCTTTCAATTTCATTTTCTGTTTCTTGTTTTTGCAGAATATTAAGAAACAAATCAACCGCTTTTTCGGGTTGATTTGATAAAAGAAAATTTACCCCCGTCACATAATCACGGGATAATTTATTGCTGATACTTTCCTGATCTTTCTTCGCACTTCGATGCCCCATATACCAACCATATGCCGCAGCAATAGGCAAAAGCAAGAAAAGTAATTCAAGCATGCTTAAACAGCCTTATCTCGACTTGCTGTTAATTCATTGATTTGTAAGGTTTGACGTTTCACTTGACGTGTTAGTGATATATTTTGAAATTTCAATTTGAGGTAAAAAATGCCTGTAATCAACCACCCTAAAATTAACCCTAAACCAAATAAAATTGCCACTAAGGTGGAAAGCTGAACTTCACTTTTAGCAATCATGTAATTAAAAGTGATGACTTGATCGTTGTTTGCCCCAATAGTAATTGCCACAAGCACGATAGCAAGCACCAGTACGAATCCTAAAATATATTTGATCATCACGTTTCTCCTAATAAAAATCTGCTTTCCATTATGCCAAAAATAAATACAAAAAACGACACTAAAGGTGTCGTTATACTCAAGTTAGTTAAAATTATGCGTAAATATCAACACGCTCCCTTAGCTCTTTACCTGCTTTAAAGTGCGGCACAGATTTTGCGTCTAATTTCACCTGTTCACCCGTTTTAGGATTACGACCTAAACGTGGTTGACGATAATGCAATGAGAAACTACCAAATCCTCTTACTTCAATGCGTTTACCATTTTCTAAGGCAAATGACATTTGATCCAAAATTTCTTTTACTGCATTTTCCACATCTTTTGCCGCAATTAAATGATGTTTTTGAACCAAACGCTCAATAAGCTCTGATTTAGTCATGGCTTTCTCCTAACTTATGGGGCTAGCGTGAAAAATCACGCTAGCCAATTTTTATAAGGGGAATGTAATTATTCACCTTTAGCCGCTTTGAATGCTTCAGCCATTGCGTTTGGAATAGCAACTTCTTCTTGTTTGTTATTCACATTTGCAACTGCTGCAGCTTCTTCAGCTTGGTCTTTTGCACGTACAGATAAATGAACGATACGCGCTTTACGATCCACACCAGTGTATTTAGCTTCAACGACATCACCAGCATTCACTTCGTTTGTTAAGTCTGCTGCACGGATGTAACCTTCAACACCACCGTCTAATTCAACTTTTGCACCTTTCGCATCAGCTTCAACAACTTTAGCACTTAATACCGCACCTTTTTTGTTTACTGCAACGAAGTTGTTGAACGGATCTTCTTCAAGTTGTTTGATACCTAAAGAAATACGTTCTTTCACTGCATCAACTTGTAATACGACTGCTGCAACTTCATCACCTTTTTTGTAGTGACGAACAGCTTCTTCGCCTGATACATTCCAAGAAATGTCAGATAAGTGAACTAAACCGTCGATACCACCTTCAAGACCGATGAAGATACCGAAATCAGTAATTGACTTGATTTTACCTTCAACTTTGTCGCCTTTGTTGTGAGTTTCAGCGAATTGTAACCATGGGTTAGGTTTGCATTGTTTTAAACCTAAAGAAATACGACGACGTTCTTCATCGATTTCTAATACCATCACTTCAACCACATCACCTAAGCTAACCACTTTAGATGGGTGAATATTTTTGTTTGTCCAATCCATTTCAGATACGTGAACTAAACCTTCAACGCCATCTAAAATTTCAACGAAGCAACCATAGTCAGTTAAGTTAGTCACTTTACCTGTTAATTTGCTTTCTACTGGGTGGTTTTCAGCAATCGCAACCCATGGATCTTGACCTAATTGTTTTAAGCCTAAAGATACGCGAGTACGATCTTTGTCGAATTTCAATACTTTAACAGTGATTTCATCACCTACATTCACGATTTCGCTTGGGTGTTTAACACGTTTCCAAGCCATATCTGTGATATGTAATAAACCGTCAACACCACCTAAATCTACGAATGCACCGTAGTCGGTTAAGTTCTTAACGATACCTTTAACTTCAGAACCTTCTTGTAAGTTCTCAAGAATTTGTTCACGTTCTTGGCTATTTTCTGATTCAATAACCGCACGACGAGAAACAACAACGTTGTTGCGTTTTTGGTCAAGTTTAATGACTTTAAACTCTAATTCTTTACCTTCTAAGTGTACTGTCTCACGAACTGGACGAGTATCCACTAATGAACCTGGTAAGAATGCACGAACACCGTTTAACTCAACTGTGAAACCACCTTTCACTTTACCGTTGATTAAACCGATAACAGTAGCTTGTTCTTCGTATGCTTTTTCTAAGGCAATCCATGCTTCATTGCGTTTTGCATCCACACGAGATGCAACAGTTTCACCAAAGCCATCATCAACAGCTTTTAATACAACATCAACAACATCACCAACTTGAACTTCTAGTTCGCCTTGTGCGTTTAAAAACTCTTCAGCAGGGATAGATGATTCAGATTTAGAACCTGTATCGACAAGTACAAAGCCTTTTTGAATAGCAACAACAGTACCGCTAACGATAGAACCTTGACGGGTTTCAAGTTCTTTTAATGATTCTTCAAATAGTTGAGCAAAAGATTCAGTCATAATTAATCTTCAATTTAAAATGTAATAACGTCCACATAAAATCCATACCATGTGGGGCTGATAATAAGAGTTTATCCTTCCATGAATAAACGGGTTAAAAATCAATTTTAAGCGTCTGCTGAATATGTTTCAATGCTTGTTGAATCACCTCATCAATACTTAATGAGGTGCTATCTAGCACTAAGGCATCTTCCGCAGCTTGGAGAGGGGCGACTGCTCGATTTCTATCTCGAAAATCGCGTTCCTTTATCTCGGCTAAAATCTGGTCAAAGTTACCACTAATTCCCTTATTTTGCAACTGTTTATAACGTCTTTTTGCACGTTCTTCCGCACTTGCATCTAAAAATAATTTTACTTGTGCCTGCGGGAAAACCACTGTCCCCATATCACGACCATCTGCAATAAGTCCTTGTTCTGAGACAAAATCTTGCTGTAATTGCAAAAGTGCATCACGTACAGCTGGGAAAACAGCGACTTTTGAGGCTGCCTCGGCAACCTGCTGGGTTCTGATCTGACCACTCACATTTTCACCATTTAGCACAATATTGACTTCCCCTTCTTGAGGTAAAAACTGCACATCTAAGTTTCTGGCTAAATCGGCTAATTTTGTTTCGTCATCTAATGGCACCGCACTTTTTAATGCCGCCAGTGCCGTCACGCGATAAATGGCACCACTGTCTAATAAATCAAACCCTAATTTTTCCGCAAGGGCGTAGCATAAAGTGCCTTTTCCTGCACCACTTGGCCCATCCACCGTCACAATAATATTTTTCAGCATAGTTGCATCTCTCAAAAATAAAAAACGAACAAAGGATACCATAACCCTCGCATGGCTAGAACGTTTCTCTCTTCTTAAATCAAAATAAAATTGTAAAAAGTGCGGTGATTTTTCAAAAAGTTTTGTTAATGCTTATTCAAACGGCGTTCGTGCCAATACTCAATTATATTAGCGGATTGCAAGCTGACTCGTTAAACATCGTAACTGGATGTCAGTTTAATCATAGTAAAGGGCGAGGAAGTTCATCTTTTTCCTCATAAAATGAGAAATAATCAGCCGTAAATCTAGTCAAACACATGATATTGGTATACTGTGTGAATTTTTCATGATTTTAGTGATTAGGAGTCTCATATGCCACGTTTTAAAATTGCATATAGTCCATCTGTCAACCCCGATTTCAACACATCAAGATGCTTAGTGCCCATTCAGGAAACCGATTTTACCGATATTGGTGCGATCATTCTGTGTGCGGAGGATATTGATGATTATATTGATCTCATTCAGGCAACCGCATTGCCTATTCCCGTTTTTGTTAGCGTGGCTGAAGGTCAAGTATTGGCTCCTCAATATGTTGATAAAATAAATCCTCTTCAAAAGATAGATCATGCTAATCAGCCCTCTTACAGCCATCAAATTGAAACGGCGATTCAACAATATGAAGAAAAAATCCTCCCGCCGTTTTTCAGTATGTTGATGGAATATGTGAAGATGGGCAATACCACCTTTGCTTGCCCAGGGCACCAAGGTGGTCAATATTTTCACAAACACCCAGCAGGTCGTGTCTTATATGATTTCTACGGGGAAAATATTTTCCGTTCGGATATTTGTAATGCCGATGTCAAATTAGGGGATTTATTAATTCACGAAGGCGTTGCTCGTGATGCACAAATTCATGCAGCTCAAGTTTTTAACGCTGATAAAACCTATTTTGTGTTAAACGGCACCTCTTCTGCCAACAAAGTGGTGACAAACGCCTTACTTTCAGTGGGTGATTTAGTGCTTTTTGATCGCAACAATCATAAATCCGTTCATCATGGTGCATTAATTCAAGCGGGAGCAACGCCCATTTATTTAGAAACTGCCCGTAACCCCTTTGGCTTTATTGGAGGAATTGATAGTCATTGCTTTGATGAGGCATATTTAATATCACTCATTAAAGAGACCGCACCTGAAAAGCTGAGCCTTGCTCGTCCATTTCGTTTAGCTGTGATTCAATTAGGCACTTATGACGGCACGATTTATAACGCCCGTCAAGTGGTGGATAAAATTGGTCATCTTTGTGATTACATTTTGTTTGATTCCGCTTGGGTGGGGTATGAACAGTTTATTCCCATGATGAAAGACTGCTCCCCACTTTTATTAGAATTAACAGAAAAAGATCCCGGCATTATCGTGACACAATCCGTTCACAAGCAACAAGCAGGCTTCTCTCAAGCCTCGCAAATTCACAAAAAAGATAAGCATATCAAAGGGCAACCACGTTATTGTAACCACCGACGTTTTAATAACGCCTTTATGTTACATGCCTCAACCAGTCCATTTTATCCAATGTTTGCCACCCTTGATGTCAACGCCAAAATTCAAGGTAGCCCAGCAGGACGCCGTTTATGGCATGATTGTGTGAAAATCGGGATTGAGGCAAGAAAAATGGTGTTAGCCTCTTGTGAATTTATCAAACCCTTTATTCCACCTGATATCAAAGGGAAAAAATGGCAAGAGTATGACACCGATGAAATTGCCCAAAATCTAGACTTTTTCAAATTCCACAGCACCGATAAATGGCATAAATTTGAGGGGTATCGTGAAAATCAATATTTTATCGACCCTTGCAAATTGATGTTGACCACCCCTGGGATTAATCTTGAAACAGGGGAATATGAAGATTTTGGAATACCCGCCACTATTTTGGCTCACTATCTACGTGAAAACGGCATCATTCCCGAAAAATACGATTTAAACGCCATTTTATTTTTGTTAACCCCTGCGGAAACCTTAACAAAAATGCAAATGCTCGTTGCTCAACTCGCCTCATTTGAAAAGCATATTCAGCAAAATTCGCCATTAAAAGAGGTCTTACCAACCCTATATGCTAACCATCGTGCACGTTATCATGGTTACACCATTCGTCAGCTTTGCCAAGAAATGCACCAGTTGTACAGAAGTTATAATGTGAAAAAACACCAACGCAATTTATTCCGTAAAGCCACATTCCCTGCTTATGCGATGAATCCTAAAGATGCCAACACCGCCTTCGTGCGTAATCAGGTTGAATTGGTGCCATTAACCGAAATCCTTGGACGTATTGCGGCAGAAGGGGCAATCCCTTATCCACCTGGAATTATTTGTGTTGTTCCTGGCGAAAAATGGAATGAAACTGCACAACAATATTTCCTTGCCTTAGAAGACGGGATTAATCGTCTTCCAGGCTTTGCCCCTGAAATTCAAGGGCTTGACTTACAAAAAGAGAATGATGGACGCATACGTGCCTATGGATATGTCGTCGTCGAAAATTAAGTGGCTGAGCAAAAAGTGCGGTGTATTTTCCCGCACTTTTCACCTCCCGCCACCATGGCTTTTCCCTAGCCTTTTGTCGAAAAATAGGTATAATGCCTCGTTACGTAAACGTTTGCTGGTCAAAGCATTTTCACAACCACTCAACTCATGAGGAGCATTTTATGCCTATCAATTTACGTAACCGTCATTTCTTACGTTTGATGGATTTTACCCCGAAACAAATTCAATTCTTACTTGACCTTTCCATTGAGTTAAAAAAAGCAAAATATTCTGGTACTGAACAACCTCGCTTAAAAGGCAAAAATATCGCCCTCATTTTTGAAAAAACCTCCACCCGCACCCGTTGTGCATTTGAAGTCGCCGCCTATGATCAAGGGGCAAACGTCAGTTATATCGGACCTAGCGGTTCACAAATTGGACATAAAGAATCCATGAAAGACACCGCTCGTGTGTTAGGCAGAATGTATGATGGCATTCAATATCGTGGTTATGGGCAGGAATTAGTTGAAATTTTAGCCCAATATTCGGGCGTGCCTGTTTGGAATGGCTTGACCGATGATTTCCACCCAACCCAAATTCTGGCTGATTTCTTAACCATGTTAGAACACGGCGAAGGCAAACGCCTCAACCAAATGAAAATGGCCTATTTAGGGGATGCCCGTAACAATATGGGTAACTCTTTTGTGGAAGGTGCCGCCTTGATGGGACTCGATCTGCGTTTAGTCGCCCCAAAAGCCTACTGGCCAGAACAAAAACTGCTTGATGAAGTGGCAGAAATGGCGAAGAAAACGGGTGCTAAAATCACCTGTACCGAAAATGTGGAAGAAGGCGTTAAAGAGGTAGATTTCCTGTATACGGATATTTGGGTATCCATGGGCGAACCTGAAGAAGCGTGGGAACAACGCATTAACCTCATGAAACCTTACCAAGTGAACAAAGCATTACTGGCAAAAACAGGCAATCCAAAAGTGAAATTTATGCACTGCTTACCCGCTTTCCACGATGAAAATACCACTATCGGTAAACAAATGGCGGAAAAATATGGCATGAACGGATTGGAAGTAACTGATGAGGTGTTTGAATCGGATGCATCCATTGTATTTGATGAAGCAGAAAACCGTATGCACACCATTAAAGCGGTGATGGTGGCAACATTAGGGGAATAATCTTCGTTAGCGATCTATTCAGCTTAACAAAACGCCCCAAAGGGCAGACCCCAAAAGTGCGGTGCATTTTTGGGGTGTTTTATTTAGAACCGTGACAAAAGCAAGCTTTAATGCTCTCGGATAAACCATCAAACATCTCGTAACGCTTGCGGTACATTGAACGTTTTTTACTTTGAATATCCTCCAGTGGTTTACGTTCAATTTGCGTAGGAATATGCCAATATCCGTCATGTAAATCGCCCTCATTTTCTTGCCAAAAGGCATCGTAATCAAACAGTAACCGTCTTGAATCATTCCAACGATATTTGGCTTGTTTACGATGAGGAATCCCCAATAATGCACAATGAAATTGTTGTGCGAATAATCTAAAACAATAAACCAACATAAACATCGGACGCATACCATGCAATTCTTTGGTCACATGGCGTACTTGTTCCTGTGCTTGCTCACCTTTTGGTCCCTGAATGGAAGCAATGAGTAATTGATTTTCAGATAAAAAGGTAAAAGAGGCGTCATAAACACTTTGCTGAGTTTGCCGATCTTGCAAATTAATCGAAAAAAGCCCTTCCAAAGGATCCACAAGATTGATATTTAAACGAAGAATGAGATCTTCCGTCAAGGTTGCTAACACCATATGCCCTTCGTTCAATAAACGCTGACAGCAATCTACGCCAAATTTTTGTTGAATCACCATGAGATTGTTCATGACCGCTTGCAAACGTTGTGAGGCATTCCATTGGCGATCACAATAGGTGGAAAGCAACGTATTAACACGATAGGGATAATGTTGAAATAACGGAATCCACAAAGGATGTTGATTTAAGAAAGCTTCAAATTTTTTGCATTGTTTATAATGTGTTGCGACGGAATAACGATAACGTAAATATTCTCTAAAACGTTTTAATTTCCGTTTTTCGTTAGGGTACATTTGTGCAAATGCAGGAAAAGAAAAGGCAGGGAGTAACATAATGAATCATGTATTTTAGCAAGGGAAGTTATGGCGGGCGATTCTAACAAAAAGCCGTTTTCCTTTCAATATATAAGGAAATATCGATCAAAAATATATCTAATATTTCACCCAAAGAAAAATTCGCAAAAAAATACCGCACTTTTACACGGAATTGCGTAAAAGTGCGGTATGTTTTGAAAAAGTTTTTATATAAAAACGAAATTAATCTTTTTTATTTAATTGTGGTAAGAAAGAATCTTTTGAGATGCTTAATAAACCAGTTTGTGTATAAATACCTAATTTCTCACGAGTATCCACAATATCTAAGTTACGCATGGTTAATTGACCAATACGATCCACGGGATCAAACGGTGCATTTTCCACTTTTTCCATACTTAAACGCTCTGGCATATAAGTGAGGTTTGGTGACTCGGTATTTAAAATAGAATAATCATTACCACGACGTAATTCTAAGGTTACTTCACCCGTAATTGCACGAGCAACCCAACGTTGTGCCGTTTCACGCAACATCAATGCTTGCGGATCAAACCAACGACCTTGGTAAAGCAAGCGACCTAAACGTAAACCATTAATACGATATTGTTCGATGGTGTCTTCATTATGAATACCACTCACTAAACGCTCATAAGCAATATGCAACAATGCCATTCCTGGGGCTTCATAAATACCACGAGATTTCGCTTCAATGATACGGTTTTCAATTTGGTCTGACATACCTAAACCATGACGACCACCGATACGATTGGCTTCTAAGAATAATTCCACGTGATCACTGAAGGTTTTGCCATTTAATGCCACAGGGATCCCTTCTTCAAAACGGACGGTCACTTCTTCGGCTTTTACATCCACATCATCACGCCAGAATGCCACGCCCATAATCGGTTTCACAATGCGAATGCCTGAATTTAAAAACTCAAGATCTTTTGCTTCGTGGGTTGCACCTAGCATATTTGAGTCGGTTGAGTAGGCTTTTTCTACGGACATTTTATATTCAAAACCATTGGCAATCAGGAATTCTGACATTTCATGACGACCACCCAATTCTTCGATAAATTGATTATCTAACCAAGGTTTATAAATTTTAAGATTTGGATTGGTTAATAAACCATAGCGATAAAAACGCTCAATATCGTTCCCTTTGAACGTACTGCCGTCGCCCCAAATATTCACATCATCTTCACGCATGGCAGAAACCAACATCGTGCCCGTTACCGCACGACCAAGTGGCGTGGTATTAAAATAGGTCAATCCCCCTGTGGAAATGTGGAAAGCACCACTTTGAATCGCGGCAATCCCTTCGTGGGCAAGTTGTGCACGGCAATCAATTAAACGTGCATTTTCTGCACCATATTCCATCGCTTTACGAGGAATCGCATTATAATCATCTTCATCGGGTTGCCCTAAATTTGCCGTATACGCATAAGGCACAGCCCCTTTTTGACGCATCCATAATAATGCTGCACTGGTATCTAAACCACCTGAAAATGCGATGCCGACTTTTTGACCTTTTGGAAGCTGTTGTAGAATTGTATTTGACATACTGAACCTTTATTTAAATATTTACGCAAAAAAAGTGATTAAATAATCACTTTATTATTTCAAAAACCCATCGGAAAGTCCACCGCTCTTTTCCTCATTTGGTAACATCAAATAAGGATCAGGGTATTGGTAAACAAAATCAATCTCCTGACAAATCTTATCAGACACAATAATTCTGACAGGATCTTGTTCCGAACAGACGAAGTGCGGTGCTGCTACACCCAGTTTTTCCGCCATCACAGAATAATATTCTGCTTTGGTTGGATGCCCCGGTGCCACCACATGATATAAGCGCTGATAACTTGGTGTTTCAAGCAATAACTGAATTGCTCTGGCACAATCATCAAAATGCACTAAATTCACAGGTGAATTACCTGATTTCACTTCTTTGTTTCCCAATGAATACACGGGATGGCGATCCGAACCAATCAGACCACCAAAACGAATAATATCGCAATCAATATTTTTTAATTGGAATAACCACTCCTCCACTTCAACCAGTGCTTTCGCCATCTCCGATTGTGGCTGAGGGCGGCAAGACTCGTCAAAGTATCCCGAATCGTCAGGAAAAACAGAGGTGGAGCTAATAAAGATAATGTGGTTCACACCATACAATAATGCTTCATTAACGAGATTCTGAATGCCTAAAACATACTGTTGAGGATCGAAAAAATATTGACTTGGTGGAATGTTGATCACTAATGCATCGACGGACAACAACAAAGTTAAATCATCAGGATCGGCATTAATTTCAGGGGTCAGCTCTAAAGGATAAGCTTCTAAGCGAATCAAACGCATTTGTTCCGCACCCTCGTGAGTACGTTTACTGCCTTTCACTTCCCAACCTAAATTTTTCAAATGGCGAGCTAAAGGTAAGCCAAGCCAACCTAATCCCACTATTGAAACCGACTTCATAATTCTCCTTGTGAAGGTTAATGTTGAAAAAAAGCTTTCTCCCCAAAAAGGAAGAAAGCCTGTTTTCGATTTATTTTGTCAATAAATCCAATGCTTCTTGATATTTATTAACGGTTTTTTCAATCACCTCTGCTGGCACTTTCGGTGCGGGTGGTTGCTTATTCCAACCGCTATTTTCGAGCCAGTCTCGAACAAATTGTTTATCAAATGATGGCGGGTTAATGCCCTCTTGATAAGTATCCACCGACCAAAAACGGCTTGAATCAGGTGTTAATACCTCGTCCATTAAGGTGAGCGTGCCATTTTCATCTAACCCAAATTCAAATTTGGTATCACAAATAATAATGCCTTTTGTCAGTGCATAATCTGCAGCCGCTTTATACAATGCAATGGCTTTTTCTTTCACTTCAGCAGCCAGTTCTGCACCAATTAATTGTTCACATTCCGCATAACTGATATTCACATCATGCTCGCCAACATCGGCTTTGCTCGATGGAGTGAAAAGAGGCTCTGGCAACTTGCTGGCTTCAACCAGCCCTTTCGGCAAGGCTAAACCGCAAATCGTGCCTGTTTTTTGATAATCTTTTAAACCGCTGCCTGTTAAATAGCCACGTACAATGGATTCAATTTTAATTGGCGTCAAACGCTTACATACCACCGCACGATCTTTGACTCTGTCTGCTTCTTCTTTTGGTAGCACATCATATACGGTTTCCCCCGTAAAATGATTTGGCATAATGTGTGCTAATTTGTTAAACCAAAAATTGGAGATTTGAGTCAAAATTTCCCCTTTGCGAGGAATAGGATCGTCCAAAATCACATCAAAGGCAGATAAACGATCGCTGGCGACCATTAACATGCGTTTATCGTCAATTTCATAAAGATCACGCACTTTACCTGAATAAATTTTTTTGAGACTGAGCTGTGTCATCTGTTTGCACCTTTATATTTTTTTGTATGATAAAAATCGTCGCATATTGTACCGCACTTTGTCGGGAAAGATAAGCAAACGGTTGCATTTTTTATTGATTTTATAAATAAATTTGAGAAGCACGCCAAAATAAGCGAAAATAGCCCATTATTTTTTAACCTGAATATATTTGATAACAAACCATGTCATTAAACGATTATCCACAACAAGTAAACAAACGTCGCACGTTTGCCATTATTTCTCACCCCGATGCGGGTAAAACCACCATTACCGAAAAAGTGTTGCTTTACGGACAAGCCATTCAAACAGCAGGATCCGTGAAAGGGAAAGGCTCGGCACAACATGCCAAATCTGACTGGATGGAAATGGAAAAACAACGGGGTATCTCAATTACCACCTCAGTAATGCAATTCCCTTACAACGATTGTTTGGTTAACCTTCTCGACACGCCAGGACACGAAGACTTCTCAGAAGATACATACCGCACGTTGACCGCCGTGGATAGCTGTTTGATGGTGATCGACAGTGCCAAAGGGGTGGAAGAACGTACCATTAAATTAATGGAAGTCACCCGCTTGCGTGATACGCCAATTTTAACCTTTATGAACAAGCTAGACCGTGATATTCGTGATCCGATGGAGTTATTAGATGAAGTGGAGAACGTGTTAAATATCCACTGTGCCCCAATTACTTGGCCGATTGGTTGCGGTAAATTGTTTAAAGGGGTTTATCATTTATATAAAGATGAAACCTATTTATACCAAACGGGGCAAGGTCATACCATTCAAGAAAAACGGGTGATTAAAGGTTTAAATAACCCTGAATTAGATGCAGCAGTGGGCGATGATTTAGCCCAACAATTGCGTGATGAATTGGAGTTAGTTCAAGGTGCATCTAATGAATTTGATTTAGAGGCGTTTTTAAATGGCGAATTGACCCCTGTCTTCTTCGGTACCGCATTAGGCAACTTTGGGGTGGATCATTTCTTAGATGGGTTAACCCAATGGGCACCTGCACCACAAGCACGCCAAGCGGATACTCGTCGTGTTGAAAGTAGCGAGCAAAAACTCACAGGGTTCGTGTTTAAAATCCAAGCGAATATGGATCCCAAACACCGTGACCGTGTGGCATTCATGCGTGTGGTATCTGGGAAATATGAAAAAGGCATGAAGCTCCGCCATGTGCGTCTTGGTAAAGACGTGGTAATTTCCGATGCTTTAACCTTCATGGCTGGGGATCGTTCTCATGCGGAGGAAGCTTATGCAGGCGATATTATTGGTTTACATAATCACGGCACCATTCAAATCGGAGATACTTTCACCCAAGGTGAAGAATTGAAATTCACGGGGATTCCTAACTTTGCACCAGAATTGTTCCGTCGTATTCGTTTAAAAGATCCGCTCAAACAAAAACAACTGTTAAAAGGTTTAGTCCAACTTTCAGAAGAAGGTGCGGTACAGGTTTTCCGTCCATTAATGAATAACGATTTAATCGTAGGGGCGGTCGGGGTGCTACAGTTTGATGTGGTCGTCTCTCGTTTAAAATCAGAATATAACGTTGAAGCCATTTACGAAAATATTAATGTTGCAACAGCACGTTGGGTAGAATGTGGCGATGCGAAAAAATTCGAAGAATTTAAACGTAAAAATGAACAAAACCTAGCGTTAGATGGTGGCGATAATCTCACCTACATTGCCCCAACCATGGTGAATTTAAACCTTGCTCAAGAACGCTATCCTGATGTGAGTTTCTTTAAAACTAGAGAACATTAATCTTGCTATTGCAGTGATGGCACCTTGTTGCTATCACTGCCCTTGTCTAATATCCATTAAAAAAATATGGATTCATTTGTTCACACTATCAAATTTATCACTCATAACAATTTTACTTGTTGACTTTTTAATCATATAATCCTTGCAGTTAATAATCAGATAGTGATTGATTATTCCTGTCTATCTAACAAAAAAAATTCGTGGAGAAATACAATGAATAAAAACTCAATTGGTTTATGTGCAAGTGCTTCAGAAAAACTGGCGAAAGAATTAAATAACTTACTTGCTACCTATCAAGTATTTTACACTAACGTCCGTGGTTACCACTGGAATATCAAAGGCGTTAACTTTTTTGAATTACATGCCAAATTTGAAGAAGTGTACAATGATCTTGTGGTAAAAGTGGACGAAATTGCAGAACGCATTCTCACCTTAGGTTACACGCCTAATAATGCATTTAGCCAATATTTAACAAGCTCTGTGATTAAAGAAGATATTGGTGTTAGCAGTGCGAAAGACTGTTTAAAAGGCACATTACAAGGCTTTAAAGTGTTATTACAACAACAACGTGATATTTTAGCCATTGCGGGTGAAGCTGATGACGAAGGCACCGCTTCACAAATGAGTGATTACATTAAAGAGCAAGAAAAACTCGTTTGGATGTTCAGTGCGGCATGTGAAAGCTGCCACCAATAATCATTTATGTCCTACTTTCTACGCATTCAAACAGGCTATTTTCAACAATAGCCTGTTTTTATGTGAAAATCCCATAACAAAAATGCGATTATTTGTTAATAAAATGTTGCATTTGTTAAATCTTTAAGTATAATTGCGGCATACCCTAAAAAGTATGACTCCAAATATATTTTTGCCCTTTCCCTTTGAAAGGGCTTTTTTTTATGGCTTAATGAGGCAAAATGTCGATTTTTCCTTGTACAATCGCCTAATTCCCACTAGACTTAGCCCCACATTTTTTCTATAGCGTTTATTTATCTTATGCGTGTTGCAGATTTTCATTTTGACTTACCTGATGAGCTGATTGCTCGCTACCCTAAATCCGATCGTAAATCGAGTCGTTTACTACAATTAAATGGCGAAAACGGTGAAATCACTCACCGCACCTTTGCCGATATCCTTGATCAAATTCATGAAGGGGATTTATTAATTTTCAATAATACCCGAGTGATTCCTGCTCGTATGTTTGGGCGTAAAGCCAGTGGCGGAAAAGTGGAAATATTGGTGGAACGTGTTTTATCAGACAGTCGCTTTTTGGCACATGTCCGTGCTTCAAAAGCCCCAAAAGAAGGCACTGAACTGTTTGTCGGGGAAGATAAATTAGGTGAAAACCAAGGTGTAAAAATGATCATGGTGGCACGCCATGATACCTTGTTTGAATTGGAAATTGTGGAAAAACAGACCGCACTTTTAGCGGTATTACAACAAATTGGGCACATGCCTTTGCCGCCTTATATTGACCGTCCTGATGAAGAAGCCGATCAGGAACGCTATCAAACGGTATATAACAAAGTCCCTGGTGCCGTAGCCGCCCCAACAGCAGGTTTACATTTTGATGATGAATTGCTGGCACAATTAAAAGCAAAAGGCGTGAATTTTGCCTTTGTTACCCTTCATGTGGGAGCAGGAACTTTTCAACCTGTGCGAGTTGAACATATTGAAGATCATAAAATGCACGCCGAATATGTGGAAGTCTCACAAGAGGTGTGTGATGCAATTCTCGCCACCAAACAAGCGGGCAAACGTGTGATTGCCGTGGGCACAACCTCCGTTCGTTCAATTGAAAGTGCTGCCTTAGCGGCAGAGGAAAACGGGGAAAAAACCCTCATCAGCCCTTATTTTTCGGATACGTCCATTTTTATTTATCCGGGAAAAACATTCCGTATTGTGGATTGTTTAATTACCAATTTCCACTTACCAGAAAGCACCCTTATCATGTTAGTCTCCGCCTTTGCGGGCTACAAACACACAATGAATGCTTACCAAAGTGCGGTAGAAAATCAGTATCGTTTCTTTAGTTATGGCGATGCCATGTTTATTAGCAAAAATCCTGCGGTGAAAGGACTTGATGAATAATCGGGACGTCTGCTCCCCATTTACTCACGCAATATGCCCCCAAGTTTGACTTATCACGGGGCAAGCCCTAAAATAGCCGCCCTGTTTTGTGCTTTTTATGTTTATCGTCTTATTCAAAATAACATGTGGCGGTGTTTTTACTCAACGTCGTCTTCAGGGCTGAGCCTCATGGTTCTGTCTTTAAGAACATTGAAAGCCTTCTTATAAAAGCCTGTTTCCTTCACAGGCTTTTTTATTCACTCAAAACTTCGAACTGTTTATTCGTTGAAAGGAAATAAAATGAAATATGAACTCGATAAAACAGATGGCAATGCACGACGTGGCCGTCTGGTCTTTGAACGACCACAAGGGACGTTCACCGTTGAAACCCCTGCGTTTATGCCCGTTGGCACTTACGGCACAGTAAAAGGCATGACACCCGAGGAAGTGCGTGCAACAGGTGCCGAAATCTTATTGGGGAACACCTTCCATTTATGGCTTCGCCCTGGACAAGAAGTCATGCGTAAGCACGGTGATTTACACGATTTTATGCAATGGCATCGCCCCATTTTAACGGATTCAGGCGGCTTTCAAGTATTCAGTTTAGGTAAATTACGTAAGATCACGGAAGAAGGCGTCAAATTCCAAAACCCGATTAATGGTGAACGCATTTTCTTATCACCAGAAAAATCCATGGAGATTCAATACGATCTCGGTTCGGATATTGTCATGATTTTCGATGAATGTACCCCTTATCCAGCCACCTTTGATTATGCCAAAAAATCCATGGAAATGTCCTTACGTTGGGCAAAACGTAGCCGTGATCGTTTCGATGAATTAGGCAATAAAAATGCCTTATTTGGCATTATTCAAGGTGGGGTTTACGAAGAATTACGCCAAATTTCAGTAGAAGGGCTAGTGAATATTGGTTTTGATGGTTATGCGGTGGGTGGATTAGCCGTCGGTGAGCCAAAAGAAGAAATGCACCGTATTTTAGAATACGTTTGCCCACAAATTCCTACCGATAAACCACGTTATTTAATGGGCGTCGGAAAACCTGAAGATTTAGTGGAAGGTGTGCGTCGTGGTATTGATATGTTCGACTGTGTGATGCCAACCCGTAATGCTCGTAATGGCCATTTATTCGTCAGTAATGGTATTGTCAAAATCCGTAATGCGAAATATCGTGAAGATACCACGCCATTAGATCCTGAATGTGATTGCTATACTTGTAAACATTACACGAAAGCCTATTTATATCACTTAGATAAGTGCGGTGAAATTTTAGGGGCAAGATTAAACACTATTCATAACTTACGCTATTACCAACGTTTGATGGAACAAATCCGCCAAGCCATTGAGGAAGATCGTTTTGAAACCTTTGTGCATGAATTTTATGCCAAAATAGGGAAGCCAGTTCCACCGTTGCAATTAGCAACCAAAGAGGATTAAGCCTTAACTCAGAAAAAGCAAATAGCAAACCTTTCATTGAAATGAGTTGTTATTTGCTTTTTTCTCTTTCATTTAGCGTAATGCAGTCATTCTCATTCCCTGATGTTTCAACAAACATTCCAATAAATTGTCTTGTGCCCCTAATGTATCCGAAGATGCCCCTCTTAATCTCATTAAATGCATGCGTAGATGATCTAATTCATGAATCCGTTTCGTAATTTCTTTAATGTGTTGTTCAATTAATTGGCGGATTTCTTGTTGTTCTGCTGGGGGATACTGTTCAAGGGTGAGAATTTTTTTAATGTCCTCAAGGGAAATGTCTAAAGAACGGCAATATCGAATAAAGCTTAAACGTTCCAAATGTGCCAAAGTATAATGACGGAAATTATTTTCTGCACGTTCAACAGGAGGAAGCAAGCCTTGTTGCTCATAAAATCGCACGGTTTCCACTGTACATCCGACCGCTTGTGCTAATTTGCCTATTTTCATCTCTTCTCCCCTCTGTTTTTTACAATAAAACTTGCCCTAAAGTAACTTCATACTTTAATATTAGCGAACGAGTTAATAGCGAAAAATCTGAGGAGATTATAATGAAAAAATTGCTTTTATCAACCGCACTTATTGCCCTTGCTAGCCCAGCTATCGCACACAATGTTTGGTTGGAACGTAGCGGTCAAGCAAATGAATATGTCGTGAAATTCGGTCATGAAAAAACCGAAACCTATCCAGAACATAAACTCACCAAAACCATTGCTGTACTTGGTGATTCCACTCAAGAAAACCTCAAAGCGACCTTTAAGCAAGGCGAAGCCTATGTGACACCATCAGAAAAAACCTCATTAGTTTTATTGGCTTTTGATAATGGTATTTGGTGTAAAAAACCTAACGGTAAATGGGTTGAGCAAACGAAACGAAATACCCCTGATGCAGTCAGCTGTGTAGCAGCAAGAAAAGGTGGGAAAGCGGTTCTCAAACAAGATGACACCTTCCAAAAAGCACATGGTCAAGCACAAGAATTGGTTCCACAAGGCAAACCAGAAGCGGGCAAACCATTAGCGATTTTAGCCTTAATTGATGGCAAACCCGCTGCCGGTGTCCCTGTTGGTTTAGGTGAAGATCATCCTTCTGAAAAAACAAATGAGAAAGGCATTGCTTATTACACCCCAACAGCTGGTGTTAATAAAGTTTGGTCTGATTTTACCACTAGCACAAAAGGCAACCCTGATTATGATGAAGTCAGTGTTGAATATATGCTAACCTTTGAGGTGAAATAATATGCGAGTGTTCTTGCTGTTGCTCTTTTTCTTTCCCCAAACATTGCTGGCACATGCACTCTATGTGGTTGCACAACAGCAAGGCACTCATCTTCAAGGGGATACTTATTATTCTGATATGACACCTGCCGCAGAACATTATGTGGCAGTATTCAAAGAAAACGACTTAAATACGCCAGCTATTGAAGCCATGAGTGATAAAAAGGGGCATATTTCACTCACCTTACCTGATGATAAAAATTATGTCCTTGTTGTAGAAGGGGCAGAAGGTCATAAAGCGACATTGCATGTTCCAAAATTGGCTTCAGATCACACCGCCAAAACCGCATCCTACGATGAATTTATCCAACTACGCAAAGATATTTCACAGCTAGAACATAAAATTTTCTTGCGTGATATTTTAGGTGGAATTGGCTATATTTTCGGCTTAGTCGGTCTATTACTCTGGTTTAGGCAACGTAAACAATAAGGGATAGTATGCATTTATCCGAAGGTATTCTTCACCTCCCCACAATCCTCACCACCAACCTGATTGCATTCGGTGCAGTGTGGTTAGGTTTACGCCGTTTACACAATGAAAAGTTGCCACTTAATGCCCTCTTTGCATCCGTGTTTTTTGTAGCAAGTACCATACATGTGCCTGTGGGTATTGGCAGTGTGCATTTGATTCTCAATGGCATGGCTGGCTTATTTCTAGGTTGGAGCGTGTTTCCCGCCTTTTTAATTGCCTTACTTCTGCAAGTGGTTTTCTTTTCTTTTGGTGGCTTTGCGGTATTGGGGGCCAATTTATGTAGCATGGGTTTTTCTGCCTTGCTCGCCCATTATGTATTGCGACCTTTTATTTCCGCTCAGGCAAGCAACACCCAGTTAATTATTGTTGGCATTTTCGCCGCCATAATCGGCATCTTAGGGGCGTTATTTATCACCGCAAGTATTTTATTTATTGATGGTGGAAATGCCTACTTTGAAGTCATTTATTTATTATTTATCAGCCACTTACCTGTTATGATGGTGGATAGTTTAATCAGTTGCAGTGTGATTTTACTCCTGCGTAAAATGCAACCCGATATGCTTAATTTAATTTCTCATAAAAACCATGCTTAATCAAAACCATGCTTAGTCCAAGCCAACGTTTTTACCTTGCGATCCTTCTTGCTTTTGTCTTCAGTGTGATTTCTCACTTAAGTGTTGCACTGCTGTTATTTTTGCCTTTTGTGACGTATTTTCTCGTGCAGAAATACAAACATCGTCAGTTTCTGTCTGCCGTGAAATTTTTGGCATTATTTAACATTTTCAGCCTATTGCTTTGGTTATCTATGCGTTATCAATGGCAAGATGGCTGGCATTATTCCCCTGAAAGGGAACAACTTGCGTTTTTGCTGATCGCAAAAATGAATTTAATCACCCTTGCCATTCGCATATTGCTGCAAGAATTATCTGAATTGCAATTAATCCAAATTTTACAACACCGCTTTATTCCAGCGAAATTTGCACACTTGGCATTGTTAACCTTACGCTACATCAAAATCTTTTCAGAAACCCACCGCACTTTAGAACGAGCCATGCAAGCCCGTGGCTTTCAAGCTGGTTGTAATAAAAGAACCCTTTATGTCATTTCACAGCGTGTTACTTTATTGTTAATTCACGCCTTATATAAAGCAGAACAACTTGATAGAGCCTTACGAGCCAGAGGATTTTGTTATGATAACCCCAAACGTCCCCGTCATGATTAGAACCGAAAATTTATCCATAACAAGACAAGAAAAAACCATCGTCAATCATTTTACGCTTAGCCTACACCAAGATCAGCGTCTTGTTTTGTGCGGCCCAATTGGCTGTGGTAAAACCACTTTGCTTCATAGTCTGCTTGGCTTTATTCCTTTTGAAGGACACATTTATTTATTGGGTGATGAATGTAAAACAGAAAAGCAATTTGCCCAAAAACGGGGAAAAATCGGACTACTTTTTCAACAACCAGACGATCAATTGTTTGGGCCGACTGTGCTTGATGACGTGGCATTTGGTCCTCTTAATCAAGGAAAATCCAAAGAAGAGGCTTACGCTATCGCAGAGGAACAACTGGCACAGCTCGGTATTTCCCATTTAGCCATGCGTTCCGTCAACCAACTGTCTGGAGGTGAAAAAAACTTCACCGCACTGGCAGGCGTGCTGGCTATGCAACCTCAGGTCTTATTATTAGATGAGCCAACCAACAGCCTTGATCCTCACAGTGTCGCTCGCTTAACTCAGATTCTGTTGCACTCTCAGTTACCGATGCTCATCACCTCTCATGACATGGCATTTACGCAGGAAATTGCAACAGACATCATCAATATGCCTGAAATATCCTCTCCCTTTCGTTGATGAAAGGCTCGCCTTGTCGTTGCAATAACCGTCAAGGAGGTGCATCCCCTCGTCCCCCTTACTTCTTGAGCGAAAAGTCAGTGGGGGAACAAGCTTGTTTCGACAACCTCAAGGATAACTGACGTCGCACCAAAAATAATGCCAATTTCTTTCACTTCATTGGATTTTATGGTATTTTTAGCAAGCGATTTTTTCGTCAAATTTCAAGGCTTGTTGATTACTGAGGTGCTAAAAATGCTTTCAAAGGCATTAGCACGCCTTAATCAACAAGCCATCATATTTTAACTTTATAAAGGAAATAACAAATGGAAGCTCAACAAGGTAGCCCAATGTCAATGTTGTTTATTTTCGTTTTATTCGGATTGATTTTCTATTTCATGATTTATCGTCCGCAAGCAAAACGAAATAAAGAGCATAAAAAATTAATGTCTGAACTTGCGAAAGGTTCAGAAGTATTAACCGCTGGCGGTTTAGTGGGTCGCATCACAAAAGTGTTAGATGACAGTATTGTGATCGCATTAAACGACACAACAGAAGTGACGATTGCTCGTAACTATGTTGTTGCGATTTTACCGAAAGGCTCATTAAAATCTTAATTTTTTTATGGTCTGTGGCAATTCAATTTATCATGGTGTCATTTCATTACTCGCTTACGATAAAGATATGCTTATTTGTCTGTAGACCTCCCAAGCGTTGCGTTGCTCACACCGAGCAACGCAATAATTTCTGAATTGTCAACAACCTACACACCTAAAGGGAAAACTATGTTAAATCGTTACCCTCTTTGGAAGAATATTGTGGTGATTTTAACGGTCATCGTAGGTATTTTATATTCTCTTCCAAATCTTTACGGTGAAGATCCCGCCGTTCAAATCTCTGGAACCCGTGGCCAAGAGGCTAATACAGAAGTATTTAGTCATGTTCAAAACCTGTTAAAAGAAAATCAATTAGACACGAAATCCATCATTTTAGAGAAAGGATCCATTCTAGCTCGCTTTCATAACACCGATGATCAGCTCCTTGCAAAAGATAAATTATCCGAAAAGTTAGGAAATGGTTATACCGTGGCACTGAATCTTGCACCTGCAACACCTAAATGGCTCACCGCAATTGGGGCATATCCAATGAAGTGGGGGCTTGACTTGCGTGGCGGTGTACGCTTCTTAATGGAAGTGGATATGAATTCTGCGTTAAGTAAACGCCAAGAACAGCTACAAGATAATTTACGCACCCAATTACGCAAAGAAAAATATCAATATACTGCGATTAAATCCGCAGAAAATTTCAGCACTCAAATTACACTACTCAAACCTGAGCAATTAGATGATGTGCAACGCTTTTTACGTAAACAGCATCATGATTTAAATATCACCAGTCTTTCTCAAAATACCCTCTTGCTGGCTTTATCTGATACGGCTCTCAATAATGCACGTGAAAGTGCCATTGAGCAAAACCTCACCATTTTACGTAAACGTGTTTCTGAATTAGGTGTCTCTGAAGCAGTCATTCAACGTCAAGGGGCTGAGCGTATCGTGGTGGAATTACCTGGTGTTCAAGATACCGCCCGAGCCAAAGAAATCTTAGGTGCAACGGCAACATTAGAATTCCGTTTAGTGAATGAAAATGTCAATTTGGATTCGGCTTCCCGTGGTTTTGTGCCTGCGGATTCTGAAGTCAAACTTGATCGTCATGGTCGCCCAATCGTACTTTATAAACGTGCGGTATTAGGGGGGGAACATATCACTAACGCAAGTTCTGGACTTGACCAACAGACTTCACGCCCACAGGTCAGTGTGACCTTAGACAGTGAAGGTGGCGAAATCATGTCGCAAGCAACACGTTTGAATCTGAAAAAACCGATGGCAACTTTATATGTAGAATATAAAGACAGCGGTAAAAAAGATGAAAATGATAAAGTCATTCTTGAAAAACATGAAGAAGTGATCAATGTCGCCACCATTCAAGGGCGTTTTGGTAGCCAATTCCAAATTACCGGTATTGATAGTCCTGCTGAAGCCTTAAATCTTGCGGTATTACTACGTTCAGGGGCATTAATTGCACCTATCCAAATTGTGGAAGAACGTACCATCGGACCATCTCTAGGGGCAGAAAATGTTCGCCAAGGCTTAGAAGCCAGTTTATGGGGCTTAATTGCTGTCGTCATTTTCGTTGCATTTTACTATCGTAAATTCGGGATGATCGCTAATATTGCGTTAGTTGCCAATATCATTCTAGTGGTTGGCTTAATGTCCTTATTACCAGGTGCCACACTTTCCATGCCAGGTATTGCGGGTATTGTGCTTTCTGTTGGAATGTCCATTGATGCCAACGTATTGATCTTTGAGCGGATTAAAGAAGAAATTCGCAATGGTCGTCCAATTCAGCAAGCCATTAATGAAGGTTATGCGGGGGCATTTACCAGTATCTTTGATGCGAACTTAACCACCATCCTCACTGCCGTTATTTTATATGCTGTTGGTGCAGGTCCTGTTAAAGGCTTTGCCATTACCCTTGCCCTTGGTGTCGCGATCTCCATGTTTACCGCAATTGTTGGAACACGAGCAATCGTCAATTTCCTATACGGTGGCAAACGTATCAACAAACTATCGATTTAGTGAGGATATTGTGAGTTTATTTGAAAATAAAAAGCCATTAGCGAACAGTGAGAACGGGGAAGTGAAACTTCCTTATCGCTTAGTTCAATTTATGAAAGCTCGCACATGGGGCTATATGGTTTCGGTGCTTGCCATCTTATTATCGCTTTTCTTTGTTTATAGCAAAGGATTTAACTGGGGATTAGATTTCACTGGCGGTACGGTTATTGATATCAGTTTTTCCCAACCTGCTGACTTAGACAAAGTTCGTGCCACCTTAGAAAATAATGAAATTCACAGTGCCGTAGTACAAAACTCAGGCAGTGTGCGTGATATCATTATTCGCCTGCCTGCAGCGGTGAGTGATGCCAACGTGGGGAACAAAGTCAAACAAATGATGGCAGAAAATATTGATCCCTCTGTGACTGTACACAGTATTGAGTTTGTGGGGCCTAACGTGGGGGAAGAACTCACGCAATCTGCGATTTATGCCACCTTAGCGACCTTATTAATGCTATTAGCGTATATCGGCATGCGTTTTGAATGGCGTCTCGCGGTGGGGGCAGTTGCCTCTTTAGCACACGACGTGATTGTCACGTTAGGCTTATTTGCGTTATTACAAATCGAAATCGATCTGACTTTTGTGGCAGCCATTTTGACTGTTGTGGGTTACTCACTAAACGATAGTATCGTGGTATTTGACCGTGTTCGTGAAAATATGCGTAAAATTCGACGTACTGAAGTGTTGGATATCATCAATATTTCGCTTTCACAAACCTTATCCAGAACCTTAATGACATCTGCGACTACGGTGATCGTGGTGGTGTCGCTCTTAGTCTTTGGTGGTCCAAGTATCCACAGCTTCTCTGTCGCCTTATTAATTGGGATTGGTTTCGGTACCTATTCATCAATTTTCGTGGCGATTGCATTAGCTTATGATCTAGGTTTAAAACGTGAACATATGCTCCCACCGAAGGTGGATAACGATGAGTTGAATGATATTCCTTAATATTTAACTCGTTCATCACAAACAAAACGAAGTGCGGTGCAAAATCAAAAATTTTTTAATTTGCACCGCACTTTTTTATTCCTTAACGCAAACTCATCACTTCATTTTTCATCTAAAGACCGTTCTGCTCCACTCCAATTAACAGATCATTTTCTTAACTGACTGATGAAAGGTCTTGATTAAGATAGGAAATCACCGCTTGCAAAAATACAGGGGTTGGCCAAAGCCGTTTTCAATTTCATGAGCATTGACCCAAGGCATTAAAAATAATGAAAAAGAAGAAAAAATGACGGTGGCCTAAGCCACCGTTACAATGAAAAGAGAAAAATGATTGTACTATGAATAACTATGCATACACTGGCAAACGTTTACAAATTGCTAATACTTTTTCTTTCGTATCTGCAATCACTTGTGCTTCGTTGTCTTTGCCAATGGCGTCTAACACATCACACATCCAACCTGCCAATTCCGCAGACTCCGCTTCTTTAAAACCACGACGTGTAATAGAAGGTGTACCAACACGAATACCTGAAGTCACAAATGGTTTTTGTGGGTCATTTGGTACCGCATTTTTATTCACGGTAATATTTGCTTTGCCTAAAGCTGCATCTGCCGCTTTACCTGTTAAACCGTGGCTGACTAAATCCACTAAGAATAAGTGGTTTTCAGTGCCGTTTGATACCACGTTATAACCACGTTGTTTGAACACTTCCACCATCGCTTTAGCATTTTTCACCACTTGTTGTTGATACACTTTGTATTCAGGCTCAAGGGCTTCTTTGAAACAAACGGCTTTTGCTGCAATCACGTGAACTAATGGGCCACCTTGGTTTGCTGGGAACACAGAACTTTGTAATTTTTTATAAAGATCTTCATCTTTCGCATTGGAAAGAATTAAACCACCACGTGGGCCACCTAAAGTTTTGTGTGTTGTAGTTGTTACGATGTGTGCGTGTGGTAATGGGCTTGGGTAAACACCCGCTGCGATAAGACCCGCAACGTGTGCCATATCAACGAAAAGATAAGCACCCACTTCATCAGCGATTTCACGCATTTTCGCCCAATCAACCACTTGAGAGTATGCAGAGAAACCTGCAACGATCATTTTTGGTTTGCATTCTAAGGCTTTTTGACGCACATCTTCATAATCGATTAAACCATCTGCAGTGATACCATATTGTACTGCATTATAGATTTTGCCTGAAAAACTCACTGACGCACCGTGGGTTAAGTGACCACCATGTGCCAAACTCATGCCTAAAATAGTATCATGCGGTTGTAATAATGCACCATAAACCGCCGCATTGGCTTGTGAGCCTGAATGAGGTTGTACGTTCACATAATCAGCACCAAACAATTCTTTCGCACGATCAATGGCTAATTGCTCTACGATGTCTGCATATTCACAACCACCGTAATAACGTTTGCCTGGGTAACCTTCTGCATATTTATTGGTAAATTGAGAACCCTGTGCTTCCATCACACGTGGGCTAGCGTAGTTTTCTGAAGCGATTAATTCAATATGTTCTTCTTGGCGACGATTTTCGTCTTGAATAGCTTGCCATAAAACGGGATCGTAATCAGCGATGTTCATACTTCTTTTTAACATTATGATTTCCTCTTTAAGTAAAGATGATGATGAATTGGTTTAGTGTACTCGTTTACACGGTATTTTTTAATTAAAATTTCGTGGGAATTTTTTCATTTTTTCGATGAAAAAAATTCATCATTCTCAATTAAGCTTGATTTTGCTCTCTTGCCACCGCTCGATAACCAATGTCACGGCGATAAAAACGCCCTGTCCATTTCACTTTTTCTGCAAGGGCAAGGGCTTGTTGCTGTGCATCATACACGCTATCACCTAAGGCAGTGACGCAAACCACACGTCCACCATTGGTGACTAATTTACCGTCTTTATTTTCAACGCCTGCTAAGAAAACTTTTTGATTTTCTACCGCACTTTCAATGCCAGTGATTTCATCCCCTTTGCGATAATCCCCTGGGTAACCTTCCGCCGCCAGTACAATACCGAGCGAAGCTTTTTCACACCATTGGGATTTTTTCTGATCCAACTGCCCATCACAAGCAGCAAGGCAAAGCTCAACCAGATCAGATTCTAAACGTAACATAATCGGTTGGGTTTCAGGATCCCCAAAACGGCAGTTAAATTCGATCACTTTCGGTTGACCGTTCGGCATAATCATCAAGCCAGCGTATAAGAAACCAGTGTACACATTGCCCTCTGCCGCCATACCATTGACCGTCGGATAAATCACTTCTTGCATAATGCGATCATGAATGTCTGGTGTCACCACAGGTGCTGGGGAATAAGCCCCCATTCCCCCTGTATTCAAGCCCGTATCTTGTTCGCCCACACGTTTGTGATCTTGACTGGTTGCCATCGGTTCCACATTTTTACCGTCCACAATCACGATGAAACTGGCTTCTTCGCCATCTAAAAACTCTTCAATAACCACACGGCTTCCCGCTTCACCAAAAGCATTGCCAGACAACATATCTTTTACGGCAGCTTCTGCTTCCGCCAATGTCATCGCCACAATCACGCCTTTCCCTGCTGCAAGTCCGTCGGCTTTTACCACAATCGGTGCCCCTTTCTCACGCAAATAGGCAAGTGCAGGCTCAACCTCGGTAAAGTTTTGATATTCTGCGGTTGGAATTTGGTGACGAGCTAAAAAATCTTTGGTAAAGGCTTTTGAGCCTTCTAATTGTGCTGCCGCTTTGGTTGGACCAAAAATTTTCAATCCAGCCGCACGAAAAGCATCCACCACACCAATCACGAGAGGGGCTTCAGGTCCCACAATGGTTAACCCAATTTGATTTTCTTGTGCAAAGGCAACCAGTTTTTCCACATCCGTCGCCGCAATTGCTACATTTTCCACTTTCTCTTCTAATGCTGTGCCCGCATTGCCCGGTGCCACAAAAACCTTATCTGCTAATGGTGATTGTGCCACTTTCCAAGCCAATGCGTGTTCACGTCCGCCATTTCCGATGATGAGAATATTCATAAATAATCTTCCTGTGTTAATTCGTGATATTAATGTCTAAAATGACGCATTCCTGTTAGAACCATCACCATATTGTGTTCGTTCGCCGCATCAATCACTTCTTGATCACGCATTGAACCGCCTGGATGAATCACGCATTGGATGCCTACTTTAGCAGCCGCATCAATGCCATCACGGAATGGGAAGAAGGCATCAGATGCCATTACACAACCAGCCACATCCAATCCTTCATCTTGGGCTTTGATACCCGCAATTTTCGCTGAATATACACGGCTCATTTGCCCAGCCCCAATGCCGATAGTTTGATTATCTTTGGCATACACAATGGCATTGGATTTCACAAACTTCGCCACTTTCCAGCAGAACAATAAGTCTTTCAATTCCTGCTCTGTTGGTTGACGTTTGCTCACCACTTTTAAATCCGCCAAATCAACCATGCCTAAATCCGCTTCTTGAACAAGCAAGCCGCCATTCACACGTTTAAGGTCTAAACGAGGCTGTGCTTTTTCCCATTTGCCACATTCAAGCACACGCACATTTTTTTTGGCTTTTAACAAGGATTTTGCTTCTTCTGCCACGGTTGGGGCAACAATCACTTCAACAAACTGACGATCAATAATGGTTTGTGCTGTGGTCGCATCTAATTCACGGTTAAAGGCAATAATGCCACCAAAAGCAGAAGTTGGATCCGTTTGATAAGCACGGTTGTAGGCTTCTAAAATATCTTCCCCTAACGCCACGCCACAAGGGTTTGCGTGTTTTACGATCACACAAGCGGGCTCATCAAAACTTTTCACACATTCAAGGGCAGCATCCGTATCAGCAATATTATTATAAGAAAGGGCTTTACCTTGTAATTGTTTTGCGGTTGAAACAGAAGCTTCTTTCACTTCTTTTTCTACATAAAATGCGGCTTTTTGATGACCATTTTCACCATAACGCATGGTTTGTTTACGAATGAAATTTAAGTTTAATGTGCGAGGGAATTGACCGCACTTGGCTTCTGGATCTTCTTCCTCTGCCACAAAATAAGGTTTCACTAATTGACCAAAATAATTCGCAATCATGGAGTCATATTGTGCTGTATGCTCAAAGGCTTTAATGGCTAAATCAAAACGGGTTTCTAAGGTTAGCCCATTTTGATGCTGATCCATTTCCGCTAAAATGGCATCAAAATCATGATTATTGACTACAATCGCCACATCTTTGTGATTTTTCGCCGCAGAACGCACCATTGTTGGTCCGCCGATATCAATATTTTCCACGGCATCTTCAAGGCTGCAATTTGGTTTGGCAACGGTAGCAGCAAAAGGGTATAAATTCACCACCACCATATCAATGCCCTCAATACCGTGCTGGCTCATCACATCATCGTCGGTGCCACGACGACCTAAAATGCCACCGTGCACTTTAGGATGTAAGGTTTTTACCCGTCCGTCCATCATTTCAGGGAAGCCTGTATAATCAGACACTTCTGTCACCGCTAGACCATTATCCGCTAATAATTTTGCGGTTCCCCCCGTTGAAAGTAATTTCACACCACGTTGAACTAAACCTTGGGCAAATTCCACAATGCCTGTTTTATCAGAAACGCTCAATAATGCTTGACGAATAGGACGATGAGATTGCATTAAAAAATCCTTAAATGTAAATGATTAGAAAGGGAATAAAAATAGGCGGGCATTATAACGCAAACGTTTGCCCTTGTGTAAATATTTTCGAAGAATCCATGATTATCAATCAATATTCATACACTTTCTTAAGCGAAATGGTATGTTTTCATAAGGCAGTAAAACGACTTGGGCTTATCGGGTTTTACTGCCACTTTTTTAGAAGAACATCAAGGTTCAACTAAAATTTTGCCGTCAGCCCCAACTTCACCGTTCTGCCTGGTGCGGGAATCATTGAACGTGTCATCGGGTCAAGATAATAACGGTCAGTTAAATTCGTTCCCGTTAATTCCATACTTAAATTTGGTGAAAATTGGTATTTAATGTAGGCATCTACCGTTAATACAGGTTGCCAAGACATCGGTCGGTTCCAAACACCTTCATTTAGAATCTTCAAGTTCCATAATCGGTCTTCGTCTTTATTTTTTGCTTTACTGTGATAAAGCCAACGAGTCCCGATTTCTAACTGGCGAGCCAAGAAACGTGCCCCTAAATTAGCACTGATCGAATATTTGGGTTGCAATTGCGTACGCAAATATCCCCAAGCAAAACCGCCTGTTATACAGGTTGGGACACGCATTTGAACAGGATCAAGCTCCACTGCTGTATTGGCGTCACAAACTTTATTTTTGAGATGATATTCAACCCCTAAATCACCAAATACATCACCATTATCATAACGAGCCTGTAATTCAATCCCTGCTAATTTACGTTTATCTAATTGCACAAAACGAAATTCAGTATCACGATCTATCACATTTTTCGTTTCATTATGGTAGTAGCTTAATTTAATATCGGCTTTAGTTGGTGTGCTGAAATAATGTCCAAGATCATGGACATAGCCGATCTCAATATGACGAGCTTTTTCTGGTCTCAATGTGGCATGTTTAAACCGTGCTGAGGTATCTGCACTTGCGGAAAAACCGACGGTAGTTTCAAAGATACTTGGCATGCGGGCATATTGAATATAACGCATATACACACGGGAATGTTCAGAGAAAAATGCAGTTGCAGAAAATGCTGGAGAAAAAGCATGCCCACGTTTTCTCTCCACTTGGGTTAATTTATCGCTTTCTTTTATTTCTTCTGTTACCGTACCTGTATTCTCTAATTGATATTTATCAACAAATTCTCCTGTAATCGGATCTTTGACTTTTTCATTTTTGAATTTGCCATTATAGAAAGGATTGTCTTCTCGATGTAACCGTCCATCTTCACGATAATACCACTCTATTAGCCCCTTTCCATTCCCACCATAATAACGTTTGCCATCTGAAATATAGTTTGCTCCGTTCTTCAATTTTTCTAATTTTGTATATGTTTCATCATAACAATCACTGTCACTGTTGCGACCACATTCTTCCAAGTGGTTTTCTAATGTTACATATTGTCCCCATTCATCTTTATTCATCTTCTCAGAATAATAAATTGATTGTCCAATATTAATTTCAGGTTGATAAACCGTTTCATCTTCATCATCCTCATCAATATAAGGTTTATATAATTCCCCTGACTTCACCAAATAATCCAAATAATCATCAAAAGACCAATATTCGTTATAACGGGCACCCGCAGTGAGTAGCAGCCAATCGGTAGGACGATAGTTAAAATTGAAAGTTACATCCCATTCTTTACGTCGTCCAGCACGTGGTGGACTTTCATAAGTACTACTTGGGTTGGGTTTAGCATTGAAATGGCGACTGGTTAACAATTCTTTTTGTAATGTACCTGAAAGCGTAAGATCCAGTTTATCCGTTAGGTTTATCGTATTACTTAAGTGAACGCCTCGACGAGTATTATAGGCATTGACTTGAGCGGCATTAACATAGCTATATTTACCGTCGATATTCGGGTTTTCTTCAACTAATGGATTGCCAATTCTAGCCAAACACTCATGGTCAATAATCAGATAATCATGTGGCGTTGTTGGCGACGGATTAACAGAAACACATTCGCTCGTGGCTATTGTCCAATTGATATCCATTGAATTCGCTTCACGTGGATTACCCCCTGAAGTATTGGTATCACTCTTTGTTCGGGTATACCAAACGCCAGCTTTAAGATTAATCCATCGATTGTCTGGGTTATATTCATAGTCTACATTAAAGGCATTCTGCTTCACCGTTGCCAGAGGCCATTGGGGAACAAATCCATGAAAGGCTTTAAAATCAAGACGAGACGGCATAATTTCACCGTAGGTGATTTGGGTATTGCGGTACCCCATTTTCAATGTTTGTTTATCGGTTAAACGTAGCGTGTTTTTGAATAAATACGATTCCATCTTGCTTGATGTATTCGGCACTTCTGTATGTGGACGATAAATAGAGGCGGCAAAAGGCAAATTCGGCTCTATCTGTCTAATATCCCGTCCTGATTCTTGATCAATAACCCCCTCATATTGGTGAGCCCCCCCTTTCCCTGCCAGATAATTTCCTTTACTGCGATAGCTATATGCTGCGAGTAAATCGAATTTATCCTCTTTTACACCGATAGCTAAACGGATGGCGTTGTCTTTAAAATATTTTCCTTTCGTTTTCGGCTCGATCAATGTAATAGGAGAAAAATCACCTGGCGTGCCATCACCAACAACACGATAATCCTGTCCCCACTTAAAATCTGGAATACGTTCTTTGACAGAATTGTTACTTGTTTCTAATTTCAATTCCACACCGATTTTCTGCCCAGGTTTAACAATATCCTCAGCATCGATGGTTCGCATTTTTACCGCTCCACCTATTCCCGAATGATGACCAGAAGCCAGCTCAGGTCCTTTTTCCACGGTGATCCCCCCAATAAGGTTTGGATCAAGATAATTGCGGTTATTGGCACCGTTATAGCCTCGCCAAGTGGTGATTGCCTGCTCTGTTCCATCAATAGTGACAGGAATACGACCTTGTCCTTGTATCCCTCGAATATTGGGATCGACTGCCCCACTGTTCCGAGCATCACCACTGTAAACCCCATTAAAACCTTGGAATAAATCGGCTGGTGCGGTGCCTTTATAGCGTTCAACCGTCTCTTTCCCTGCATACATATTGGTGATATTACGTTGATATTCTTCATCTTTACCCTGTTCATCTTTTTGTTCAGCGGTAGCATGGACAATGATAGTATTGAGTTGCTCCGTTTTTTCAGCATTAACAGAAATAGCGTGAATAAAAACATATCCCCAAAACAGCGTTCTGAGAGCTTGATTTTTCATGTTTTAATCTCCGACTCTTTTTAACTTTTTAAGTTAACTTAAATTTAAATGATAATCATTATTATTTAATAAAATGAGGACTAAATGGTAGAGAATGGTTAAAATAAGTTCAATTGATATTTAAAGGAAAAGCTAAAAATGTGATCTTGATCACATTTTTAATCAAACTCATGAGATATTGAGATCTTTGGTGGAGCTAAAAAATGGATATTATAAATATCCCTTTGCAAGTCAAATGAACCTAGGATTGGGGGGAAGCCCCCAATCCACCACGATGATTCATGAGTGGATTGAGGCTCTCTTATGTGTTTAATATCCTAGGGTAACAGTGTCTGTAACCAAGCGGCAAAAGGCTCGGCTGACATAAAGCCCGTGATTCGTGAGCCTTTGATTTCATGACCTTGTTGATCGAAGAAAATGAGGGTCGGTAAGCCAATCACATTTAATTTATCCATCAGCTCACGATTGTCTTCGCTATTTTGGGTCATATCCACTTGCAATAACAAAACCTGTTTAAATTGTTTTTGAACCACGGGAGAGGTGAAAGTATATTGTTCAAATTCTTTACAGGCCACACACCAATCGGCATATAAATCTAGCATCGCAAGAGCATGGGGATTTTTGGCTAAGGCTTCCTGCAATTGTGCATAGGTGGTGATGCGTTCAAATGGCATTTGGGCTGTCATTCCTTGGTGAACATTTGTGTTTGATTGAATATGATTCTGATGAATCCCATACCCCACAACACCCATAATAAAAGTCAATACCCATACGGTTTTGTAATTTCTTAACTGATACAATAACCACAACAAGCAGGCTAACGCTAAGCTAAACCATAATGGCATTTCAAGTTCAGGGAAAACACGGGAAACTAAAAATACAGGCAGGGCTAACAAAACAAAACCAAAAGCATTTTTTACTTGAATCATCCAGTTGCCTGATTTCGGTAAAATTTGATTCCCAAAGACCGTCATTAAAATGAGTGGCGTTCCCATGCCTAAGGCTAATAAATATAAGGTGATCGCCCCAGTGAATAAATCCCCCGTTTGTGCCACATAAAGCAAGGCTCCCGATAAAGGTGCGGAGGTACAAGGCGATGCCACTAAACCTGCAATCATCCCCATCACAAATACGCCACCAAACGCCCCAGATGTTTGCCGTTGGCTATATTGGTTGAGATAGGTTTGCAAGCTTGAAGGTAATTGCAAGGTAAACACGCCAAACATGGACAAGGCAAGCAACACAAAAATCGCAGATAATGTCAATAAGACCAAAGGGCTTTGCAATGCCACTTGGAAAGGTAAGCCTATCGCAGCCACAATTAAACCAAGCAAGGTATAAGTGAGTGCCATACCTTGTACATAAACAATGCTTAATCCTAAGGCTTTCGCTGTGCTTGGACGCTGTTCTCGCCCAATCACAATGGCGGACAACAACGGCAACATAGGTAACACACAAGGTGTAAAAGCTAACCCCAAGCCAAACAAGAAAAACCAAAATACCGCATACGGGCTTTCAAATAATCCTGCCGCAAGGCGATCTTGCTCTGCCAGAATAGGTTGTTCAGGTGTGTTTGAAAGTGCGGTATGTTTTGAAATGGTTTTTTCGCCTAACTCGCCTGCTTTCGTCAATAAGTCTACATCAAGCACCTTACTTTCTGGGGGATAACAAAATCCTTCCGTGCAACCTTGGTAAATAATTTCTAATTGCTTGTAATCCACCACTTGTGCCAAAGGTAAAGATAATGCCAACTGCTGGCGATAAATCTCCACATCGCCAAAAAAGGCATCATGATGAATTTCTGCGGGGGGAAACTCAAGCGTTATTGGGGTGCCATCCCCTTTGATTTCAATACTTTTCTTATATAGATAATAACCCTCTACAATGTGCCAATCGAAATGCATGCGTTCTGCTTGCTGCGTTTGTGAAAAAATAAACGCTTGATCGGCTTTCAAAAATTGGGCTTTTTGATCAAAAAACCCTGCGTTAACGATAAAACTTGTTAAGCACAAGAGTAAAATAAGACTGATTTTTTTCATAAAATAACCATGTTGTTTTTATTCTGAACAGTTAAAAATTGTCCTTATTTTCAGTTTGTTACTCCCTGAAATAAGTCATCTTTA
Source organism: Pasteurella pantherarum (assembly GCF_049670885.1). Taxonomy (GTDB): domain Bacteria; phylum Pseudomonadota; class Gammaproteobacteria; order Enterobacterales; family Pasteurellaceae; genus Pasteurella. Next base: position 1,308,999 of record NZ_CP187173.1, read on the forward strand.
ACCTTCATTTTGCGTCAAAACTTATTTTTACATAAAAAATAAGTTTTGATAATTATTTTTATTTCGTGTAGGATAGCCTCCATAGTTATTTTTCATTAAAAAATAAGAGGCGTTCCAAACATGAAAAAAGGCATTCATCCAGAAAATTACCGTACTGTACTCTTTTACGATTCAAATGCAAAGCAAGGTTTTTTGATTCGTTCTTGTGCAAGAACTACATCCACCATGAAATGGAAAGACGGTAATGAATATCCTGTCTTTATGTGTGATACATCTTCCGCATCACACCCGTTCTATACGGGTAAAACTCGTCAAATTGGTAACGAAGGGCGTGCAAGTGATTTCGCTAATCGTTACGGTAAATTTGGTTCATTAAAATCAAAATAAGGGTTCCATTATGCAAGTCTTGTCTTCATTAAAAAGTGCAAAAACACGTCATCCGGGCTGTAAAATTGTGCGTCGTCATGGCGTTGTTTATGTCATTTGTAAAGAAAATCCTCGTTTTAAAGCCCGCCAAGGCGGTAAAAAGAAACGCTAATCACTGAATTGTTTGTATGTAAGTAAAATGAGCACTCGCTCGATTTTCCCTCAATAAGCCCACGCTGTTGAGGGATTTTTTTATGATCTATATCATGAAATAAGAATCTAATTTAACAAAATTAACATTTGCTATTGTTACAATTATGTTGCAATTATACAATGACGAACACTTGTTTTGTGAAAAACACTGCAGAATTTTTTAAACTTATACGTAATAGGACACCTCCATGGCAACGCCACAGATTTTAATTGTTGAAGATGAAGCAATCACGAGAAATACGCTAAAAAGTATTTTCGAAGCTGAAGGTTATGACGTATTTGAAGCCGCTGATGGTGCACAAATGCACCGCATTCTATCAAACAAAGTCATCAATTTGGTGATTATGGATATTAATCTTCCTGGCAAAAACGGCTTAATGTTAGCCCGTGAATTGCGTGAAAACACCAATACTGCATTAATGTTTTTAACAGGTCGTGATAATGAAGTGGATAAAATTTTGGGCTTAGAAATCGGTGCGGATGACTACATCACCAAACCTTTTAATCCACGAGAATTGACCATTCGTGCGAGAAATTTATTACAACGTACCATGCAAGAAACGCACAAAGAAAACAAACAACATGTGGAACAATATCGTTTTAACGGTTGGACACTGGATTTAAATAGTCGCACCTTGATTAATCCTGAAGGGGAAGAATATAAACTGCCTCGTAGTGAATTCCGTGCTATGTTACATTTTTGTGAAAATCCCGGCAAAATTCAAACACGTGAAGAATTATTAAAGAAAATGACGGGACGTGAACTAAAACCGCAAGATCGCACGGTTGATGTGACCATTCGCCGTATTCGCAAACATTTTGAAGATCACCCTGAAACACCAGAAATCATCACCACGATTCATGGCGAAGGTTACCGTTTTTGTGGTGAGTTAGAATAACTTCCTGTCTAAAAAGTGCGGTGTATTTGTCAATATTTTTTGAAAATACACCGCACTTTTTATTTTTATAAGCTCCCCTCTTTAGGCACAGAAATGCCAAATCATTTTTGTTAGAAGCTCACGAGTTGGGTGAATAAACTCCGCTGATAAAAACTCATCGGGCTTATGGGCTTGTTCAATGGATCCAGGACCTAACACAAGGGTTGGGCAAAGCTGCTGAATAAAGGGGGCTTCGGTACAATAATTCACCACCTCACAAGGTTCACCCAGTAATTTTTCCACCACCTTCACCACTTGAGCAGAATGTTCACATTCGTAGCCTGGAATAGGATCATGTAATGCGGTTAATGTTATGCGATCCCCCCATTTTTCAAACATCGGTGCCAATGTTTCTCGAAGCATATCGTTGAGATCCTCCAAACGCAGATTCGGTAGCGGTCGAATATCAAAATGCAATTCACAACACGCACAAATCCGATTTACCGCATCACCGCCAGAAATTGCCCCAAAATTCATGGTTGGATAAGGAATTTCAAATGCGGCATGATGATATTTTTGGCGTAACGCATCTCGCATTTGCATGAGATAGCCTGTTGCTTCGTGCATTAATTCAATGGCATTTATGCCTTTACTTGGATCACTTGAATGCCCACTTTTTCCTGTGATTCTCAAGGCTTCACCAATATGACCTTTATGTGCTCGAATCGGTTTTAGGGAGGTAGGTTCACCAATAATCGCACAATCAGGGCGAATATGATGATGCTGAATAAAGGTTCTTGCACCCAGCATGGTGGTTTCTTCATCGGCAGTGGCTAAAATACGCAATGGTTTGGTTAATTTGGTTAACGCTAATTGACTCACCGCATCCACGACAAAGGCAAAAAAACCTTTCATATCCGCTGTACCTAAGCCATAAAATTTGCCATTTTTTTCAGTGAGTTTGAAAGGATCAAATGTCCAACGCCCTTCATCAAAAGGTACCGTATCCGTATGCCCTGCGAGCAGAAGCCCGCCCTCGCCTTCACCATAAGTGGCTAATAAATTAAATTTATTTCGGCTACCTTCAACCGCAATAATGTCTGTTTTAAAGCCTAAGGTGTTTAACCAACTTGCTAAAAGTTCAATTAAACAACGGTTAGATTGATCTTCTTCAGGGTGAATACTACTGATGGTTGGCATTGCAATAAGTTGAGAATATATCTCGAGAAATGTTGGCTGTTTTTTCATAGGGAATCACTTCTTTTATGTTTATTTTCTGTGTCATTGTTATATATTGAAAAAGGCTTTGCAATGACTTTCAATGTGTTAAGCCATTACGCAGGAAAAATGTTAAAAATCCTGCTATCAATAATTAATTTATTTTAACCTTTAAAACAAGTTGATTTTCGACTTTTTATGCACAATAATAGAATAAAAATTCACAAACTTAAGGATCATTTATGGCGAAGAAAGCTGTCATCGTTGGTGCAAGTGGCTACACTGGTGCAGAATTAGCGAAAATTTTAACCACTCACCCTGAATTTGATTTAATAGGGCTTTATGTGTCTAGCCAAAGCCTTGATGCTAATCAACGTATTTCAACGCTATACCCCCAACTGCGTACCCTGTGTGATCTGCCTTTACAACCCTTACCTGAAGATATCAACACCGTTGCACAACAAGCGGATTTAGTCTTTTTAGCGACAGCTCATGAAGTCAGCCACCAGCTTGCCCCGATTTTCTTACAAAATCACTGTAAAGTGTTCGATTTGTCTGGGGCATTTCGTGTGAACCATGCTGAATTTTATACTCAATATTATGGCTTTGAGCATCAATATCCAGAGTTATTAACCCAAGCCGTTTATGGTTTGGCAGAATGGAATGACGAAGACATCAAAAAAACAGACTTAGTGGCGGTGGCAGGTTGTTACCCAACCGTTTCTCAGCTGAGTTTAAAACCACTCATTGAACAAAATTTATTAGACTTAACGCAATTACCCGTGATTAACGCTGTCAGTGGCGTCAGTGGTGCTGGACGTAAAGCAAACTTAACCAGCAGCTTCTGCGAGGTGAGTTTAAATGCCTATGGTGTCTTTACTCACCGACACCAGCCAGAAATTGCCACACATTTGGGAACAGAGGTGATTTTCACGCCGCATTTAGGCAACTTCAAACGGGGGATCCTTGCCACTATCACGGCAAAATTAAAAGCAGGCGTGACTGATGAGCAAATTCGTTTAGCCTATCAACAAGCCTACGCAAAGAGACCTTTAGTCAGAGTGTATGAACAAGGTTTACCTAGTATCAAAGCGGTAGAATTTACGCCGTATTGTGATATTGGTTTTGCCACAAAAAATGGCTATATCGTCATTATTGGTGCAGAAGATAACTTATTGAAAGGTGCCGCCTCACAAGCAGTGCAATGTGCGAATATTCGTTATGGCTTTACAGAAACATTAGGATTACTTTAAATGAAACCATTAGTTGTAAAATTAGGTGGGGTGCTCCTTGACACCCCCAAAGCAATGGAAAATTTATTTACGGCATTGGCAAATTATCAACAAAATTTTGATCGCCCTTTAGTGATTGTGCACGGAGGCGGCTGCATTGTTGATGAGCTGATGCAACGCTTACACTTACCCGTACAAAAAAAACACGGCTTACGAGTTACACCAAGCGATCAAATTGACATTATCACAGGTGCATTAGCAGGGATTGCCAATAAAACCTTGGTGGCACAAGCGGCAAAATTCCAATTAAATCCTGTGGGATTATGTTTAGCAGATGGTAACTTAACCACGGCGACACAATTAGATCCCGAACTTGGTCATGTCGCAACAGTGATGCCTAAAAATCCAGCACTGTTAAACCAGTTATTAGCAGAAGCCTTTTTACCGATTATCAGCTCTATTGCAGTTGATCAACATGGTGCATTAATGAATGTCAATGCGGATCAAGCTGCCACAGCAATTGCCGCCTTAATTCATGCGGATTTAGTGATGCTGTCGGATGTCGATGGCGTGTTAGATGCAAACAAACAACGTTTGCCCGAATTAAATGCCTCACAAATTGAGCAACTGATTGCAGAAAATGTCATCACCGATGGCATGATTGTGAAAGTGAATGCGGCATTAGAAGCAGCAAAAATTTTAAACCGTGGCGTAGATATTGCGAATTGGAAATATCCTGAAAAATTGACCGCACTTTTTGGCGGTGAAATTATTGGCACGAGAATTAAACCATAAACATAAAAATAAGAGGAAACTATGGCACTTTGGGGTGGACGTTTTACACAAGCAGCAGATAAACGCTTTAAAGATTTTAATGATTCATTACGTTTTGATTACCGTTTAGCAGAACAAGATATCGAAGGTTCAATTGGTTGGTCAAAAGCCTTGGTGAGTGTGGGTGTACTCACACCACAAGAACAACAGCAATTGGAAGTGGCACTCAACGAACTTTTAATTGAAGTTCGTTCTAATCCACAAGCCATTTTACAAGATGATGCAGAAGATATTCATAGCTGGGTGGAAAGTAAACTGATTGATAAAGTTGGCAATTTAGGTAAAAAACTTCACACAGGACGTAGCCGCAATGATCAAGTCGCACTGGATATCAAAATGTGGTGTAAACAACGTGTGCAAGAGTTACAACACTCGCTCACCGACTTACAACGTAAACTGGTTGCCACGGCGGAACAAAATCAACATGCGGTAATGCCAGGCTACACCCATTTACAACGGGCACAACCCATTACTTTTGCCCATTGGTGCATGGCGTATGTCGAAATGTTTGCTCGAGATAATGCCCGTTTAAGTGATGCATATCAACGCATGAACAGCTGCCCATTAGGTAGCGGTGCCTTGGCAGGCACAGCCTATGCCATTGATCGTGAACAACTGGCACAAGATCTTGGCTTTGCTTTTGCCACTCGCAATAGTCTTGATAGTGTGTCGGATCGTGATCATATTGTAGAACTCCTTTCTACAGCCTCATTAAGCATGGCTCACCTTTCACGCTTTGCTGAAGATATGATTATTTTTAATAGCGGTGAAGCAAACTTTGTGGAACTCTCTGATCGAGTCACTTCAGGTTCATCGTTAATGCCACAAAAGAAAAATCCTGATGCTTGCGAACTTATTCGAGGTAAAGCAGGACGTGTAATGGGTGCCTTAACAGGTATGCTGATGACCTTGAAAGGGTTGCCACTTGCCTATAACAAAGATATGCAAGAAGACAAAGAAGGCATTTTTGATGCCCTAGATACATGGCAAGATTGCCTAGATATGGCGACACTTGTCTTAGAGGGAATTCAAGTCAATGTTGAACGCACGAAAGAGGCCGCATTGAAAGGATATTCAAATGCGACAGAACTTGCGGATTACCTTGTCGCCAAAGGTGTGCCATTCCGTGACTCACACCATATTGTGGGTGAAACAGTAGTGTACGCCATCGGGCAACACAAAGCACTTGAAGCATTAAGTCTTAGCGAATTTAAGCAATTTAGCGATGTGATTGAACAAGATGTCTATGAAATTTTATCCTTGCAATCTTGCCTAGATAAACGCTGTGCCAAAGGTGGGGTTTCACCATTACGTGTGGCAGAAGCCATTGCAGAAGCCAAAGCCCGACTGGCTTAAGCCTAAATCAAAAAGTGCGGTCATTTTTAGAAAAAAGTGCTTGAAAAATCAAGCACTTTATTTTTGCCTACCCCTGAGGAAAGGTATAACGACAAATGGGTATTAAAAAGAATAAGACACGCCACCGCCTACGGTCATTTTAGCCCCTGCTGTCCCAACAGAAACTTTCACCGCCGTGCCATTCATGTAGTAACGAGCCATTCCCACCGCAACAGCAGTTTTCGTATCAAAGTGTCCCACACCAGCACCGACATTCGTTTTACCCACAATCGCTGGAACAGGAATATTCGCCATGGCAGCGATACTCGCAATCCCACGACTACTTAAACTACGGTTTTCTTGCACCGTATTTTGTAATTGAGCCTGCTTGTGTTGTAATTTTTTGACTTCCTGTGCTGTTGCTTCAAGCACTTGAGCATGATGCTGAATGTTGTTTTGCAACGCTAACGCCACTGTATTTTGTTGCTCAAACTGCTCTGCAATGTCTTTTTGTACTTTCACAAATTCTTGTTGCATAGTTTCTGCCACTTTCTTATTGTTTTCCGTTTCTTTTTTCACGACTTGCAAGTCTTTATTGGCATCTCTTTTCACCGTTTGTAACGCTCTGTCTGCCTCACGCTGGTTCTTTTCAATCAGTTTTTTCTGCTCAGCAAGATCTTTACTGTTTTTCTCAACCCCTTTCTTGGTTTCTTGATAAGTCGTACTGCGTTCCACCGCATTATTCGCCGCATAATCCAAGGTATTATTTGCGACTTTCAACATTTGTTGTGGAGCATTTGAAATCAAATTCACCACAGAATTTGGCAAACTTTTTTGTGCGGATTGTTTAATTGCCAAACTATTATCTTCAATGGCTTTAATGTGTGGTCCTAAAGATGTTGATAACTTAATAAGTTTATTCATATCACCATTTAACAGGCTCGTTGCACCGTTAAGAAACGTATCAAATAAACTGCTAGATGGTTTAACCACTTGACCACGTAACATTTTTCTCACAATTTCCTCATTTTCATAAAGCACACGAGGTAATTGTGCACTGTGATAAACAATATTACTGATATTTTCAGCAAGATTTTGCTCTGTCGCCTTAGGTTCTGTTTGGGCTGCATATGAAAAGGTGCTGATAACAAGCGAGCAAGAAAAAGCCATCACTTTAATTTTGTTCATTGAGAGAGGTCCTTAAATTCAAATTAATTTAAATAATAAAAATATGAGTTATCATGAAAATAATACATATATATTATATAAGGATTGTTTTGGACCGCATAACCAATTATAGCAAAATCGTTTCAAACGCCATTTTTTTAGTCGAAGTGATCGAAACGAAAGCAGAAACGGTTCAACAATTCCACACCGAAATCAGGGGATTGATTAATCTTTTTACAATTGCCTCTAAAAATCCGTGTGTTTCTTTGCACGTTGATAGGTCATAAAAGGGAAATGATTAGAAGAATGCAAATTAAGATGATTGAAAAATACACAAAAAAAGCCCATCTGTTAGAACAAAGAAAAGCCCAACGTGCGGTCTATTTTTGGTAAAAAAAACGCTTGAGGAAGTCCCTCAAGCGTTGGTCGGTCAATCTAAATAAACACCTTTATTTTACTTCTTGTGTACGCTGTCTAATGGTTTCGAATGTATCATCAATCAATAATTTTCCATCAACAAAAACGGGACGTAAGGCATTTTGCTGTTGTCCTAGTTGATCTTGCTTAATGGTATGCCATTCATCGCCCTGTTTCACAAGTGCAAGCACCCCTTTTTTAGAACGTTTAGCATGACTTGTAACAGGATCTTTATAAATGTCATGCCATTCACCTGCAATATTGACCGCACTGGCTTTCATTGCCCAGCTCATCGTGTCTCGATTAACTTGTTGTAACAAGCCACCGCCCATACCAAAATTCACATTTTCCACACTAAATCCTTTCTCCATGACAGCATCTAAAATCTTAGAAAGTGAAAGGCGGTTAATGCCATCCCCTTGAATAATTCTGACATAACTTGGTAGCACTTTATAACCTTTACTATTGATTGTTACACCAAATTTATTCTCGAGAATCTCTAATGCACGACAGACAACTTGCACAGGATCACCACTATCTAAACGGATCACTAATGTGCCGCCAGCATGAATGACTTTTTCTTTTAATTCCCCACCCCAGAGATTTTCCAAGGCATTCCATAAATCATAACTGTCTGAAACCACTGCATAAATTTTATTTTCCCCCGCAAACTGATCAATCATATTACGGTAAGCATCCACTTCGCCCGCTTTCCCCCAAGAGGTCATTGTGCTATGTTCTGCGGCAGGAATTGAAAACGCTGGCATTTCCTTGCAGTCATACCAACGTCTTGCAGCAAGCAGTGCAGAGACACTGTCTGTCCCCGAAAAATTGACTAAATGAGCAAGACCGCCTAAAGCAACTGTTTCTAAACTTGACGCCCCTCTCGCCCCAAAATCATGCAATTTAAAGGGTAAACTGTCTAAATTATCGGCGGATTTTTCCAACGCCTGCTTAATTGTTTGCTTGCAACAATAGGATACACTTGCCACAGTGGAAGGATACCAAACCGCACGTAATAATGCCGTTTCTAAATAGCCTCCCAACCAGAAAAACTCAGGATCGGTATTCACGACTTGGCAAATCACATTGCTCACAGGGATAATTGATCCCTCTGGCACGGCTTCAATCTTAATCGGTAAATAGCCTTGATGTTTTTCTAACAAACGTTGCCAACCTTGACGATTAAAAGGTAAACCATGAGCAACCAACACATCTTCTGCCTCATCAATATCTTTTTGAGTGATCGGCTTTAATAAATATTCCTTGATAAAGGCCTGTAATCCAAACACCAATACATCAAAATCACCAGAACGGGCTTCAATGTAATAAGAAACATAACGTGTATCCTTAGGATACTGTAGCCAATGCGAGACTTTATAGCTATCCACATTCAAGATAAGATTTGCAAAATTCGATGTATACATTTTATTTTCCCCTAGATAAAAAGTAATAGCATAAAAAATATAGCATATACTTTACCACTAAATACATTCTCTCACAGCTAATAATTTAAAAAAAGTGCGGTCAATTTGTAAAAAGTTTTATCATAAAAATAAAAAAACCGCTCAAAAATCCGATGATTCTTGAGCGGTGATTCTCACAAAAGCAGATAAAACTAGGCGTGGTAACGTCCTACACCCAGTTCATCTTCTTTGCGAGTACGGTTAATAACTGCTTGTGGTGATTGCACAACACGTAATCCCATTTGGTCTTCAGTGCGAACCACATCACCGCGTAATGAATTGGTAAAGACATCAGTAATTTTAATGTCTACAAATTTACCAATCATATCAGGTGTTCCCACAAAGTTAACGATACGGTTTGTTTCTGTACGTCCCGTTAATTCCATTAAATCTTTTTTCGATGGGCCTTCTACCAACACACGTTGCTCCGTACCTAACATCGCACGACTAAACTGTGCCGCTTGGTTATTGATACGTTGCTGTAACACATATAAGCGTTGTTTTTTCTCGTCTTCCGTCACATCATCTGGCATATCAGCCGCAGGTGTGCCTGGACGTGCCGAGTAAATAAAGCTGAAGCTCATATCAAAATTCACTTGAGCAATCAAATTCATCGTTTGTTCAAAATCTTCCGCACTTTCCCCAGGGAAACCCACAATAAAGTCGGAACTGATTTGAATATTAGGGCGTACAGCTCTTAATTTGCGAATAATCGACTTATACTCTAGTGCGGTATGATTACGCTTCATCATTGACAATACACGATCGGAACCTGATTGCACTGGCAAATGCAAAAAGCTAACCAATTCTGGCGTATCACGATAAACATCAATAATGTCTTCCGTAAATTCAATAGGGTGGCTTGTGGTAAAGCGTAAACGATCGATACCATCAATAGCCGCGACTAAACGTAATAATTCCGCAAAGGTACAAATGCCTCCGTCATAGGTTGCACCACGGTAAGCATTCACGTTTTGCCCAAGTAAATTGACTTCACGCACGCCTTGCTCCGCCAATTGTGCAATTTCAAATAAGATATCATCAACAGGGCGGCTCACTTCCTCTCCTCGAGTATAAGGCACCACACAGAAAGAACAGTACTTATTACAACCTTCCATAATCGAAACAAATGCGGTTGGTCCTTCTGCACGAGGTTCAGGTAAGCGATCAAACTTCTCAATTTCTGGGAAGCTAATATCCACAACCGAACTTTTACCACCACGAATTTGATTAATCATTTCAGGCAAACGATGTAAAGTCTGTGGTCCGAAAATAATATCAACATAAGGTGCACGTGTACGAATATGCTCCCCTTCCTGTGAAGCAACACAACCGCCAACCCCAATCACTAATCCCGGTTTTTGTTTCTTTAATTCTTTCCAACGTCCTAATTGATGGAAGACTTTTTCTTGTGCTTTCTCACGAATTGAACACGTATTTAGCAATAACACGTCGGCTTCTTCAGGAATTTCGGTTAATTCCAACCCATGCGTGCTATTCAACAAATCTGCCATTTTTGATGAATCATATTCATTCATCTGGCAGCCCCAGGTTTTAATATGTAATTTTTGCGTCATATTGTTTAAAATTCAGTTAACCTATAAAAAATTCGACTGGCTATTTTACAGTCTTGTGTTAATGCTGGCTAGTTAAAAAAGAGATTTCTTTTTAATTTTCCCCATTCGCAGTAAAATGAACCACAAAACACAAAAGGAAACCCTCATGGCAGTCATACAAAAAGACATTATTGTAGTTGGAGGCGGCATGGTCGGTGCAGCTTGTGCACTGGGTTTGGGTCAGTTAGGTCAAAAGATCCAGCTCATTGAACATGCCCCGCTTCCTCAATTTATTCCTGATTCCCCTTATGATCTGCGAATTTCCGCAATCAGCGTGGCGTCTGTCAATTTACTCAAAAAACTAAATGCGTGGCAGTATATTGAAAAGACCCGAATTTGCCCATACCGTGCACTCGAAACCTGGGAAACAGATGGCTTTTCTACACATTTTCATAGTCAAGAACTTAATCTCCCTGAATTAGGGTTTATGATTGAAAATAATCTGATCCAACTCGGACTATGGCAAGCCATTTCACACATAGAAAACATTCAAACTACTGTCGGTTCAAAAATTCAGCAAGTTAAAAAGTGCGGTGAAAATTGGCAAATTTTCCTAGAAAATGGCGATATCTATGAAGCTCCATTGATCATCGCAGCCGATGGTGCCAATTCACAATTACGCCAAATTGCGGGGATTGGCATCACAGGGTGGCAATACCGCCAAAGCTGTCTGCTCATTACTGTCGATACCGAAATTGAGCAACAAGAGACCACATGGCAACAATTCTATCCTTCAGGGCCAAGAGCATTTTTGCCTTTATTAGGCAAACAAGCCTGCCTAGTTTGGTATGATTCACCACAGCGTATTTCACAATTGAAACACCTTTCCAAAGAACAACTCGCCTTAGAAATTGAACAGGCTTTCCCTGCAAAATTAGGTAAAGTCAAGGTGCAAACGGCGAATAGCTTTCCACTCACCCGACGCCACGCCCAAACCTATTTTAAACAAGGCATTGTTTTAGTGGGTGATGCGGCACACACCATTAATCCACTGGCAGGGCAAGGGGTAAATCTTGGTTTTAAAGATGTAAAAATAGTGTTGCAAGAAATGGAACGTGCAATAAAAGCAGGAGAAAACCTCGCAAGCGATCACGTACTGTCCCGTTATGAGCGGAAAAGAAAACCCGATAATTTACTGATGCAGTCAGGCATGGACTTGTTTTATAAAGCCTTTAAAGAAGACATTCTGCCATTAAAAATCGTACGTAATTTAGCATTATTCACCATAAATAAAGCGACCCCCATCAAAAAACAAGCACTTAAATATGCATTAGGGTTGTAAGCAATAAAACTTTTCGAAAAAACACCGCACTTTTAGAGAGAACGCACGTTCTCTCTTTTTCTGTCAATCTGCTGTACAATAAACAAACAACTTGATGTTCAGCATAAAGGCTATATACTCTTTATTAATGATTCCAAAGCCAGGAGCTAAACTATGAAAAAGTATCTCTCACTTGTGTTGTTTCTCCCCCTCTCACTTTCCGCAAACAATGGCATGATTGAAGAATCACATGAGCAAGAAGAGCCTGTTTTTTATTGCACTGCGAATAATGGCAAGCTGATCGAATTAAGTAAATATCGTGAAGTGTATACATATCGATTCGGTGCGGATCTTAACAAACCAGAGCTTACACTAGAAAATCATATTGAAGATGTAAGGCGAGTCTCTGAAGTCGTAAACGGTGTAGAAAGCAAGCGTTTTTATGACTTAAAAAGTGGCAATTATACGTATCGAGTCTTTTCAAGCAATCCTAAAAACTACCAAGGCAATGGGGTGGAAGTGTTTAAAAATAAAAAAAGCATTGCCCGAATAGAATGTGCTGGTGATATTCATATTTTTGACTAAAGTTTCTGAGTTATTTTATGGTGTAATGACAAAAAGTTGCTCATAATATTTTCTAGATTATTAGCAACTTTTCTTATTTAAGAATCCTTTATAAACATTATCTTACGCTTTTTACTTAAACCATTATGATTTATTAACTTCCTTTTAAATTCACTAAATAAACCCTCAAGCCTATTTGTCGTTTTTTCTATACTAAATTCAGGATGTTTTTCAAAGGTAACTAAATATTTTTCATCATATTTCAAACTCACAAAAGCCCTCCTTAAACCTTTATGTTTATCATAAAATTAACTTTTTATGACATTTATCAGAGTATTCATTTCAATAATTTTGATAGTTTATATAGTTTTTCCTTCAGAAGAATCAAACTCAATATCGTTAGGACTCCATTTATTTGGGAAGGGGAATCTTTTATTGTAATAAATACATTTATAACGCTGCCTGTATTTTTCAACCCATGTTGATGAATAATAGAATGTTGGCAGTAAGGACAAGGTTTTTATTCATTTTCAAAATATGGTCTAAAACCTTGTACTATGAGGCTTCAAATCCACTTTTCTACATTCTTACATTACACTAAATAATAAACACACAGCTCAATAGTGCTATATATCAACTCGCTTGAAAAGTAACGTGCTAACTTAATACTGAGCTCAACAAAATAATGAGTCTCAAAGATTCAAATAAAAAAGTGGGAGATAAAATCCTTCGTTTGGGGGGTAAAAGTGCGGGTGATTTTAAGAAAGTTTTGTCAAATGGGTGTGGGGCGGTATGGGTTGGACATGGGGAATATAGGGGGTAACTGTTGGTATTTTTATTCCTTTTTGTTTCTCTTTATTTCTCTGATTCTCTTTATTTCTCTTTGGCTTACTTTCTTTTCCTGATTTTTCCTTGTTTTTGCTACAGTTTCTATTTCTGCTTCTGCTTCTGCTTCTGCTTCTGCTTCTGCTTCTGCTTCTGCTTCTGCTTCTGCTTCTGCTTCTGCTTCTGCTTCTGCTTCTGCTTCTGCTTCTGCTTCTGCTTCTGCTTCTGCTTCTGCTTCTGCTTCTGCTTCTGCTTCTGCTTCTGCATGATTTTTTATTTCCTTTTTACTTTTTCCTTCTTTTTTCCTTCTTTTTTTACTTCTTTTTTACTTCTTTTTTACTTCTTTTTTACTTCTTTTTTACTTCTTTTTCCTGTTTATTTTCCCCAAAACAAAAAACCTCAAGTATCGCTACTTGAGGTTTCTCTTTATTCAGACCTGGCGGTGACCTACTCTCACATGGGGAAGCCCCACACTACCATCGGCGTAACAGCGTTTCACTTCTAAGTTCGGCATGGATTTAGGTGGGTCCACTGCACTATCGCCGCCAAGATATTCCTTTGATGTTCTCTCTTGTCTTTTCTCTTCTGTTCTTTATTCTCTGCTTTGCTGCTGTTGTACTTTCTTCACTCTCGCACTTTAATCAGAAACAAGCTGTCTATCAGAGCTCTTCTACTTACTTTCCGCGTCTCTTCGCATTCGTCTTCGTATCACTTCATTTAGCATCAACACCCAAAAATACTTGAGCGTTGTATGGTTAAGCCTCTCGGGCAATTAGTATTGGTTAGCTCAATGTATCACTACACTTACACACCCAACCTATCTACGTCGTAGTCTACAACAACCCTTACTGACTTTAAGTCAGGGATGACTCATCTCTTGGCAAGTTTCGTGCTTAGATGCTTTCAGCACTTATCTCTTCCGCATTTAGCTACCCAGCAATGCCTCTGGCGAGACAACTGGAACACCAGTGATGCGTCCACTCCGGTCCTCTCGTACTAGGAGCAGCCCCAATCAATCATCCAACGCCCACGGCAGATAGGGACCGAACTGTCTCACGACGTTCTAAACCCAGCTCGCGTACCACTTTAAATGGCGAACAGCCATACCCTTGGGACCTACTTCAGCCCCAGGATGTGATGAGCCGACATCGAGGTGCCAAACACCGCCGTCGATATGAACTCTTGGGCGGTATCAGCCTGTTATCCCCGGAGTACCTTTTATCCGTTGAGCGATGGCCCTTCCATTCAGAACCACCGGATCACTATGACCTGCTTTCGCACCTGCTCGACTTGTCTGTCTCGCAGTTAAGCTTGCTTATACCATTGCACTAACCTGACGATGTCCGACCGTCATTAGCAAACCTTCGTGCTCCTCCGTTACGCTTTGGGAGGAGACCGCCCCAGTCAAACTACCCACCAGACACTGTCCGAGACCCCGTTTCAGGGTCTTCGTTAGAACATCAAACGTTAAAGGGTGGTATTTCAAGGATGGCTCCACAATGACTGGCGTCACTGCTTCAAAGCCTCCCACCTATCCTACACATCAAAATTCAATGTTCAGTGTCAAGCTATAGTAAAGGTTCACGGGGTCTTTCCGTCTAGCCGCGGGTACACCGCATCTTCACGGCGATTTCAATTTCACTGAGTCTCGGGTGGAGACAGCCTGGCCATCATTATGCCATTCGTGCAGGTCGGAACTTACCCGACAAGGAATTTCGCTACCTTAGGACCGTTATAGTTACGGCCGCCGTTTACTGGGGCTTCGATCAGGAGCTTCTCTTTCGATAACACCATCAATTAACCTTCCAGCACCGGGCAGGCATCACACCCTATACGTCCACTTTCGTGTTTGCAGAGTGCTGTGTTTTTAATAAACAGTTGCAGCCAGCTGGTATCTTCGACTTACTTCACCTTCAGAGGTTTACTCCTACAATTACCGTAAGCGCACCTTCTCCCGAAGTTACGGTGCTATTTTGCCTAGTTCCTTCACCCGAGTTCTCTCAAGCGCCTGAGTATTCTCTACCTGACCACCTGTGTCGGTTTTCAGTACGGTTTAGATAAACCTGAAGCTTAGTGGCTTTTCCTGGAAGCGTGGTATCAGTTACTTCAGTGCCGTAGCACCTCGTCATCAGTTCTCAGTGTTATGAAGACCCGGATTTGCCTAAGTCTTCCACCTACCGCCTTAAACAGACATCCAACAGTCTGCTAACCTAACCTTCTCCGTCCCCACATCGCAGTTTATCCAAGTACGGGAATATTAACCCGTTTCCCATCGACTACGCTTTTCAGCCTCGCCTTAGGGGCCGACTCACCCTGCCCCGATTAACGTTGGACAGGAACCCTTGGTCTTCCGGCGAACGAGTTTTTCACTCGTTTTATCGTTACTTATGTCAGCATTCGCACTTGTGATATCTCCAGCAAACTTCTCAATTCACCTTCATCGACTTACACAACGCTCCCCTACCCAACAGATTTACATCTGATGCCGCAGCTTCGGTGCTATATTTGAGCCCCGTTACATCTTCCGCGCAGGCCGACTCGACTAGTGAGCTATTACGCTTTCTTTAAATGATGGCTGCTTCTAAGCCAACATCCTAGCTGTCTAAGCCTTCCCACTTCGTTTCCCACTTAATATAGACTTGGGGACCTTAGCTGGCGGTCTGGGTTGTTTCCCTCTCCACGACGAACGTTAGCACCCGCCGTGTGTCTCCTGAGTATCACTCTTCGGTATTCGCAGTTTGCATCGGGTTGGTAATCCGGGATGGACCCCTAGCCGAAACAGTGCTCTACCCCCGAAGGTGTCCGCTCAAGGCTCTACCTAAATAGATTTCGGGGAGAACCAGCTATCTCCCGGTTTGATTGGCCTTTCACCCCCAGCCACAAGTCATCCGCTAATTTTTCAACATTAGTCGGTTCGGTCCTCCAGTTAGTGTTACCCAACCTTCAACCTGCCCATGGCTAGATCACCGGGTTTCGGGTCTATACCTTGCAACTCAACGCCCAGTTAAGACTCGGTTTCCCTTCGGCTCCCTTATTCAGTTAACCTCGCTACAAAATATAAGTCGCTGACCCATTATACAAAAGGTACGCAGTCACCCTTTCGGGCTCCCACTGCTTGTACGTACAGGGTTTCAGGTTCTATTTCACTCCCCTCACCGGGGTTCTTTTCGCCTTTCCTTCACAGTACTGGTTCACTATCGGTCAATCAGGAGTATTTAGCCTTGGAGGATGGTCCCCCCATCTTCAAACAGGATTTCTCGTGTCCCGCCCTACTTATCGTAAGCTTAGTTCCACAATAACATTTTCGAGTACGGGATTATCACCCTCTTTGATTTGGCTTCCCAGCCAATTCCTCTAATATCATCGCTAAAACTTACTGGCTCTTCCGCTTTCGCTCGCCGCTACTTACAGAATCTCGGTTGATTTCTTTTCCTCGGGGTACTTAGATGTTTCAGTTCTCCCGGTTCGCCTCTCTTGCCTATGTATTCAGCAAGAGATAGTAGATTCTTCATCTACTGGGTTTCCCCATTCGGATATCTTGGATTAAACGCCTCTTATCGACTCATCCAAGCTTTTCGCAGATTAGCACGTCCTTCTTCGCCTCTGATTGCCAAGGCATCCGCCCTGTACGCTTAGTCACTTAACCATACAACCTCAAGTATTCTTATACAAACGTATACTTACCTGATGTTGCTGTTTAGACACTAAACACTTGCATGCCTTTTTTTCATGCAAGATTTTTTCTACTCAGACTTTCTTTCGAAAATCTCTTCAGTTTTTCAGCTTGTTTCCAATTTTTTAAAGAACAATAAAGACAACAAAAGTCATCTTTAAATGGCGTCCCCACGGGGATTCGAACCCCGGTTACCGCCGTGAAAGGGCGATGTCCTAGGCCTCTAGACGATGGGGACAACATGTAAAGATGCTCTCCACTTTGCCATGTGCTTCATTCATACAATCTAACTAAACAATCTGTGTGAACACTTGCAGTCGTTCCATTTTCGGTTAAGGAGGTGATCCAACCGCAGGTTCCCCTACGGTTACCTTGTTACGACTTCACCCCAGTCATGAATCATACCGTGGTAAACGCCCTCCCGAAGGTTAAGCTATCTACTTCTGGTACAACCCACTCCCATGGTGTGACGGGCGGTGTGTACAAGGCCCGGGAACGTATTCACCGCAACATTCTGATTTGCGATTACTAGCGATTCCGACTTCATGGAGTCGAGTTGCAGACTCCAATCCGGACTTAGATGCACTTTCTGAGATTCGCTCAACGTCGCCGTCTCGCCGCCCTCTGTATGCACCATTGTAGCACGTGTGTAGCCCTACTCGTAAGGGCCATGATGACTTGACGTCATCCCCACCTTCCTCCAGTTTGTCACTGGCAGTCTCCTTTGAGTTCCCGACCTAATCGCTGGCAACAAAGGATAAGGGTTGCGCTCGTTGCGGGACTTAACCCAACATTTCACAACACGAGCTGACGACAGCCATGCAGCACCTGTCTCAAAGCTCCCGAAGGCACTCCCGTATCTCTACAGGATTCTTTGGATGTCAAGAGTAGGTAAGGTTCTTCGCGTTGCATCGAATTAAACCACATGCTCCACCGCTTGTGCGGGCCCCCGTCAATTCATTTGAGTTTTAACCTTGCGGCCGTACTCCCCAGGCGGTCGATTTATCACGTTAGCTTCGGGCACCAAGCTTAAAGCCCAATCCCCAAATCGACAGCGTTTACAGCGTGGACTACCAGGGTATCTAATCCTGTTTGCTCCCCACGCTTTCGCACATGAGCGTCAGTACATTCCCAAGGGGCTGCCTTCGCCTTCGGTATTCCTCCACATCTCTACGCATTTCACCGCTACACGTGGAATTCTACCCCTCCCTAAAGTACTCTAGACTCCCAGTCTGAAATGCAGTTCCCAAGTTAAGCTCGGGGATTTCACATCTCACTTAAAAGTCCGCCTGCGTGCCCTTTACGCCCAGTTATTCCGATTAACGCTCGCACCCTCCGTATTACCGCGGCTGCTGGCACGGAGTTAGCCGGTGCTTCTTCTGTAATTAACGTCAATGATGCTATCTATTAAACAACATCCCTTCCTCATTACCGAAAGAACTTTACAACCCGAAGGCCTTCTTCATTCACGCGGCATGGCTGCGTCAGGGTTCCCCCCATTGCGCAATATTCCCCACTGCTGCCTCCCGTAGGAGTCTGGACCGTGTCTCAGTTCCAGTGTGGCTGGTCATCCTCTCAGACCAGCTAGAGATCGTCGGCTTGGTAGGCCTTTACCCCACCAACTACCTAATCCCACTTGGGCTCATCTTATGGCAGGTGGCCAAAAGGTCCCACCCTTTACTCCTCAGAGATTACGCGGTATTAGCTGCAGTTTCCCACAGTTATCCCCCTCCATAAGCCAGATCCCCAAGCATTACTCACCCGTCCGCCACTCGTCAGCAAAGAAAGCAAGCTTTCTCCCTGTTACCGTTCGACTTGCATGTGTTAAGCCTGCCGCCAGCGTTCAATCTGAGCCATGATCAAACTCTTCAATTCAAGTTCAATCGCTCAATAAACTGCTTAGCTAAAGTTTACATTTACTTCAAAAGTTAATGAATTTTCAGTTTAAGCACCTATCAAGACTTCAATTTTAAAAATCTTTTCTAAATGAAATCAATCAACAAGTGCCCACACAGATTGTCTGTTAGATTGTTAAAGAACAAAAATAAAGTGGTCGGCGAGATAGGATTTGAACCTACGACCCACTGGTCCCAAACCAGTTGCGCTACCAAGCTGCGCTACTCGCCGACTGAAAAAATTTGGGGTGGCTAATGGGACTTGAACCCACGACAACCGGAATCACAATCCGGGGCTCTACCAACTGAGCTATAGCCACCATTGATTATTCAGCTTTTATCACATTGACTCTCTGGCACGCTCGACAGGATTTGAACCTGCGACCTTTGGCTCCGGAGGCCAACGCTCTATCCAACTGAGCTACGAGCGCTCATCGCGTCGTTGCGGGGCGTATATTAAAAGTTTCCAGAATACTTGTCTAGCACTTTTTTTTATTTTTTTTCCGTTAGATAGTTTTTTGCTCAATTTGAGCATGAAATATTAAATATACGCCCATTTTTTACTATTTAAAAGGGGTTTTAGGCATTTTTACGCAATCTGCTGAATACTGAAATAATCAATAAGCTCATAAGTAATCCGATTCCAGCCCCAATGACAGCCCACAAAATACGATTTGGTGAGGTGTAATTAACAGAAGTGGTTGGCTTTTTGAAATAACGATAAGCCACAAATTGATCATCCAATGGATTAACAGACTGCATTAACTTCAATTTACCTTGCCAATCTTCCGCAGAGACAATGCCATTATTCTTTTGAAGATTCCCTAAATTAAATTCTCCAGCTTTTTTCACTTCATCAAATAACACTTTCCAACGGTAAATAAGCTCGTTATAAACGACATTTCGAGTTTGTAAATTAACATAATCTACAAAATCCCCTAATAATTCGGTGGCTTGTTTCGGGCTTCCTAATGTTAAGGAAATACGATCACCCATGCTTCCATTAACAGAATTCAACACTTGTTCTGTGCTAAATCCAAAACTTTTTGATAGGCGTTCAAGCTCTTGCTGATCAAACACACTTTCGCCTGTTTGTTTTTGTCGATAAAAATCAGTGTTTTTCCAAAATTGCGTGATGACATCGTGAGACATCGCTTGTTTTTTAAATTCACGGTAGGCTAACTCTGTTGGAGAAAGCTCATTTTTCTTGCCACTAACTAATTCATACATAGAAGAAAGAGAATAATAGTTGCCTAATACGTTAATTGTAGGGGCACCTACATAGGCTTCGGCACGCCATTCTTTTTTCACCAGAAAACTCGCTGCATAAGCAACAAGTGCACTTAATCCAGTTAAAATGAAAAAGAGAAAAACATAGCGAGTAAAAGTGCGGTGTTTTCTTTGTTGATTTTCCATCTGATTTGTCATT
The DNA here is from genome assembly GCF_049670885.1 of Pasteurella pantherarum. Lineage (GTDB taxonomy): Bacteria > Pseudomonadota > Gammaproteobacteria > Enterobacterales > Pasteurellaceae > Pasteurella. The sequence continues at coordinate 1,329,388 of NZ_CP187173.1, forward strand.
TTCTTTCCTTTTTGATTGTTGTTCCTAAAAAAATCATTTATTCGGACGTTTTGCCTTACGTTTCATACGACGCACCCAGCGTGTAATCCGCCAAGCACGACTAATTGAATAAGAATACATAAAGAATAATAAAATAAAAGCACTAAACATAATCCATTCGTTGATATAGAAAACCTCCCCCATGATACCAATCGTGGCACAAATGGCTGCAATAAAGGTAATCAGCAAAAAAGCCTGACGTGAGGTTAAGCCTGCTCGCATCATAATATGGTGAATATGTAAGCGATCGGGGCGAAATGGGCTTTTTCCTTTACGTAATCGGCGATACATAATCGCCACCATATCAATCAACGGAATGGCTATAATCCAAAGTGCGGTAACAGGGTTCATTGGGTGCCCTTTACCTTGTGTACTGAGCAAGAGAATCCAAATAATGGTAAAGCCAATTAAGGTACTTCCCGCATCGCCCATAAAAATCTTAAATTTAGCCCCAAAAGGAATGCCAAGATTCATCATGAAATACGGCAAGATCGCAATAATTAAAGCAAAGCTCCAATAAGCTAAATCAAGCTGATTATCCATGACCAATAAAATACCAATCGACACAAAAGCAATAATGGATAATCCGCCCAGTAAACCATCAATACCATCAATCATGTTAAAGGCATTAATTGCCGCAATGGTTGCCAATACAGTAATCAACAAACCGATGGAACCTAAGGTTAACTGGAAAGGTCCGATGATTTGTCCAAGATGGTCAAGATATAAATTCCCCAAATCGATCATTAAAATCGCCAGAATAGCCTGAATCCCTGCTCTTAAAAATGGGCTAATATCAAAACGATCATCTAAAATCCCTATCACGAGCAAAACAAAAATACTGAAGATATAAAGAGAAGGTAAACGCATTTGTTCCCATTCAAATAAATAGAAACACAAATTTCCCATAAATAAGGAAATTCCCCCAATTAATGGAATTGCACCTTGATGACGTTTACGATAATTCGGTTTATCAACTAAACCTATTTTGACTGCGAGCGGTCGCATTATTAACAATGTGAAAAGAGCCCCAAAAAAAGTCGCAAATAAACTCAATAACATTAGCTGTACCCTTTGAATTTTTATTTTGCGAAGAATAGCACAAAGCCGATTTCTTCCATAAATATTTTTGTCTATGACCTGATTTTTACAGTAAGATAACGTTCATTTTAACCGCAATATTAGGATTTCACTATGACCACGTCAATTTCTCTTTTTCAACGTGCACAACAAACCATTCCCGGCGGCGTTAACTCCCCTGTTCGTGCCTTTAAAGGTGTAGGGGGAACCCCTGTTTTTATCGAGAAAGCACAAGGTGCTTATATTTATGATACGGAAGGTAAACAATATATTGACTATGTTGGCTCTTGGGGACCAATGATTTTAGGGCATAACCATCCTGCTATTTTAGAGGCGGTCATTCAAACTGCCCAAAATGGCTTGAGCTTTGGGGCACCTACCCCCTTAGAAATTGAATTGGCTGAACTGGTTTGTTCATTGATTCCCTCAATCGACATGGTGCGAATGGTCAGCTCGGGCACCGAAGCCACCATGTCTGCCATTCGTTTAGCTCGTGGTTATACAAATAGAGATAAAATCATTAAATTTGAAGGCTGTTATCACGGTCACGCAGATTCGCTTTTAGTCAAAGCAGGCTCTGGTGCATTAACTTTAGGTCAACCAAACTCACCTGGTGTGCCTGCAGATTTTGCGAAACACACATTAACCTGTACTTATAATGATCTTCATTCTGTTAAACAGGCTTTTGAGCAATATCCAAATGACATTGCCTGTCTTATTGTTGAACCCGTAGCGGGCAATATGAATTGCGTACCTCCACAAAAAGGTTTCTTACAAGGTTTACGTGAGCTTTGCGATCAATACGGTGCGGTATTGATTATTGACGAAGTGATGACGGGTTTTCGTGTCGCTTTAAACGGTGCTCAATCTTATTATGGTGTTACCCCTGATTTAACCTGCTTAGGCAAAGTGATTGGGGGCGGTATGCCGGTTGGTGCTTTTGGTGGGAAAAAAGAAATTATGCAACATATTGCCCCCTTGGGTCCTGTTTACCAAGCGGGGACCTTATCGGGTAATCCTATCGCAATGGCAGCTGGACTTGCTTGTTTAACCGAATTGAAAAAAGCTGGCAATGAACAACATTTAGCCCAATTAACTGAAAAACTCGCCTTAGGCTTAAAAGCGTTAGCAGATAAACATCACGTGCCTTTTGTGGTGAATTATGTTGGCGGTATGTTTGGACTGTTCTTTACAGAACAAACAAGCGTTTCCTCTTATCAAGAGGTGATGGCTTGTGATACTGCAAAATTTAATACATTCTTCCATGCAATGTTAGAACAAGGCGTTTATCTTGCACCATCAGCATTTGAAGCTGGTTTTATGTCTTTAGCACATACTGAACAAGATATTGACCGCACTTTACAAGCGGCAGATCACGCATTTGCAGAATTAAGAGTTCATAAATAGATGGATAAACATTCTCTCGCATTAATTAAAGTCCACGGCACCGCAGTGCTTTTCGGTGCCTCTGGTATTTTTGGTTTTTTAATCGAAAGTAGTTCGGAAGCATTAGTCTTAGGACGTGTACTGATTGCGTTTGCCTCATTAGCTTTATTTTTCCTTATCAAAAAACAAGCACTGACAAAATTATCACTTAAAGAAATGCTTTTACAGCTACTTTTAGGCGGATTACTTGCGTTACATTGGGTAAGTTTTTATCAAGGTATTAAAGTTGGCGGGGTTGCTGTTGGTACATTAGGTTTTGCCAGTTTCCCTGCCTTTGTTGCTTTATTTGAGATGTTGATCTTAAAAGAGCGGTTAAAATCGAAAGAATATTTTCTTTTAGTCGCTATTTCTATTGGCTTAATCCTCATTACGCCTGAATTTGAGTTTGGCAACCAATCCACTCAAGGGTTATTATGGGGTATTTTCTCTGCTATTAGCTATGGTTTATTGGCGGTTTTAAATCGTATTAACTCGACTAAACTCTCGGGAGCACAAGCCAGTTGGTGGCAATATTTAATGGTAGCGATTGTGTTACTGCCCTTCTCTGCACATCAATTACCACAAGTATCCTTACAAGATTGGTTTTGGATCGCTTGTATCGGCTTACTTTGCACGACCTTTGCTTACACGCTTTTTGTATCGAGTTTAGATACGATTAATGCACGCACTGCGGCAATGATCATTTCTCTTGAGCCCGTTTATGCCATTTTGATTGCTTGGTTATGGTTAGATCAAACACCAAGTTTAAAAATGCTGATTGGCGGAGCAATCATCATCGTTTCCGTTGCGGTGGTGAATTTAAAAAAATAATAAAAAAGACCGCACTTTTTAAGCTGAATGTCTTGTCATCAGCCAAAGTGCGGTCAATTTTTACAAACTTTTCTTCTGTTCTATTTAGGATCGAGCACTTCGTGTAAACGTTGTTCAAGGTGTTGACGTTGTTCTGCGGTTAATGCTCTGCCTTCTGCGTTCGTCAAAATAAAAAAGTCTTCTGCTCGTTCTCCCACCGTTGTAATTTTGGCATTCTGTAAATTCAATTTTAATTCACTAAACACTTGACTCACTTTTGCCAACAAGCCTGCCTGATCTAAGGTGAAAAGCTCCATTTCTGTTTGTTCTGTGCGTTGTTCTTTTAAAAAACGAACTTCGGTTTTCACATGGAAATGCTGCAATTTGTGGTTATTGCACAATGTCAGTTTCGGCAGTTTGGTCGCCGTTAAGGTTTGCAATAAGGCTTTTTCTAAGCTACGACGACGATCAAACTTCGCCAAACTGCCATCGAATTCTGTCACCATAAAGGTGTCAAAAACATAACCATCGTGACTGGTAATGATCTGCGCGTCGTGAATACTGAATTTTTTCGCACCAATTGTAGTCACCACTTTATTAAACAGGTTCGGCTGGTCTTTGCAATACACAAACACTTCTGTGCCCCCATCAGAAAAGCGGTTACTGATTTTTACCAATAAATCGGTTTCATTTTCGGATAAAAGTTGTGTATGCCACGCAATTTGTTTTGGGCTGTTACGTAAAAAATACTCATCTGGGCAACGTTGCCAAACTTTTTCAATTTGCACCGCACTTAATGCTTGGTTCTGTTCTGCTAATAAACTCAGAGCCTGTGCACGATGGGTTTGTATCTTATCTTGTTGATCTAATACACGGTCCATTCCCTGATCGAATTGTTTATTGGTAAATTGATATAAACTCGCAATTAAGGAACGCTTCCAACTGTTCCATAAGGTTTCATTGGTCGCACAAATATCCGCCACCGTTAAACAGGTTAAATAATCCAGACGTACCTGATTTTGCACCGCTTCTGCAAAATCTAACACCACTTCGGGATCATGAATATCACGCCGTTGTGCCGTGACAGACATCAACAAATGCTGTTCAACTAACCATGACAAGGTTTGCACTTCTCGTTGGTCGAAACCATGTTGTAGGGCAAAGATTCTCACCTCTTGTGCCCCTAAAACGGCATGGTCGCCTCCTCGCCCTTTCGCAATATCATGAAATAAGGCGGCAATATATAACAAGGTGCGATCCGTTAAACGAGGAAAAAGCTGACTACACAAAGGATGTATTGCCACACTTTCTGGCGACAGAAAAAACTCCAGCTTCAACATGGTGCGTAAAGTATGCTCATCTACCGTATAACAATGGAATAAATCAAATTGCATCAGCCCTTCAATATGCTTCCATTGAGGTAAGTAGGCATGCAGTACCCCATATTTGTGCATGGGCACAAAGGCTTTTTCTATCGCCTGAGGTTGATTTAATAAACGTAAAAACTTTTCTCTTGCCAACGGCAAATCACAAAGGTACCCGTCTAATTGCTCTAAGGCTAAATGCAACTGTCGTAAGGTAGAGGAATGAATATCTGACTGCGGATGTTGAGTTAAATGAAAAAATACATCCAAAATCAGATCAGGGGATTGTATGAAAAGTAAAGGATCACGTAAACACAACGCATTATTTTGCAATTCAAAATGGGCATCAAGAATATGCGTTTCGCAGTGTTGATTTGGTTGTAAAAAATGCTCTCGATAATGCTTAACAATGACATCACTTAATAAGGAAATACTTTGCAAGGCTTGGAAAAAACGTTTCATCATACTTTCCACACCTTGATTGCCCTGCCCTTCAAATCCCAATAATTCTGCCACACGGATTTGACGCTCGAACAACAAACGGTTGTCATAGCGTTTTAAGATAAGGTGCAATGCAAAACGGACTTTAAACAAAAACTGCTGGCTGTCTTGAAGTAAATGATATTCTTCGGGATAAATAAAGCCAGACTGTAAAATATCTTCTAAATTTTTTGCCCCTGTATGCCGCAACGCAATCCAATACAATAAATGCAAATCTCGTAACCCACCGGGGCTGTGTTTTATGTCTGGCTCAAGATTGTAACTCGTGTTGTGATAACGTTGATAACGTGCGATACGCTCTTGGGTTTTCGCATGAAAAAATGCCTCTTTCGGCCAAAAATCAGGCTTTTTCACTAACGCCATTAATTGATTGAATTGTGCTTGCTCACCACACAAATAGCGGGCTTCTAATAAGTTGGTGGCGATGGTGATCTCTGCTTTGCCCACGCTTTCACATTCTGCCAATGTGCGTACGGCATGTCCTACTTCAAAGCCACAGTCCCACAAACATTGCACAAAATCGGCAATTTTGCTTTCACTTTGCTCACTTTGTATAGTTAAGTGTTGCGTGGTTAAAATCAATACATCTAAATCCGACAAGGGAAACATTTCTCTCCGCCCATAACCCCCTACGGCGACCAATGTCAAATGCGGTTGTTTATCCAAATCAAAATAGTGCCAAAGTGCCAATAATAATTGATCACAAAATTTCGTGCGATTGGCAATTAACTGATAAACAGAACATGTAGAAAAATGTTGCAGTTCAAATTGCTTTAGGGCTTCTTTTTCCATTTTGACCGCACTTTTCAGCGTAGTCAGATCCAGCCCGTGCATAGACGTTGCAGATAAAAAAGGTGAAGAATAATCACATTGCATATGTTTTTCCATAAAAAATGGCTGAGCAATATAGACGCTCAGCCAAATTCTTTGTTAGATGTTAGACATTCACCATAATACGCTGAATGCGACCTTCGGCGATTTCTTCCTCTCGGATTGTCATCACCTCACAGCCTGTTTCGGTCACCACCAGTTGATGCTCATATTGTGCGGAATGACTGCGATCTTTGGTTTTTACCGTCCAACCATCACCCATCAAACGCACTTCTTTTTTACCCGCATTGATCATTGGCTCAATGGTAAACACCATGCCTGGTTGTAACACCACGCCACCATCATCAGCATAATAATGTAACACTTGAGGTTCACAATGGAACTCCGTGCCCACGCCGTGTCCACAATATTCACGAACCACACTAAAGCCTTGCGATTCCGTGTATTTTTGTACTGCTCGTCCAATTTCATTTAAACGAATACCCGGTTTTACCGTACGCAATCCTTGATAAAGGGCTTCTTGTGCCGCTTCACATAATTTTTTACTGCGTATATTGGTTTCACCCACAATATACATTTTTGAATTATCACCAAAATAGCCATCTTTAATTACGGTGACATCAATATTGACAATATCGCCCTGTTTTAAAAGCTTTGCATCATTTGGAATACCATGACAAACCACTTCATTTAATGAAATGCACGTGGATTTCGGAAAGCCATGATAACCTAAACAAGCGGGGATCGTTTTTTGCACATTGACCATATATTCATGACAAATACGGTCTAATTCTCCCGTGCTAATCCCAGCTTTAACATAGGGTTCAATCATCACTAATACGTCTGAGGCAAGTTTGCAAGCCTCGCGTAACTTCACGATCTCTGCTTCTGTTCTTAATGGAATTGCCATAAAAATTCTCTCCGTAAACTTAATTCGTCCGAGAATTATAGCACCATATCTTTGAAAAATCGCTGATAAATTCTTGAACGAATGGGGCGGTTATTAGATAATAGAAAAATTCAATTGAAATTATAGCGAGAGAATTTATGACAGACATTTCTGTACCACTAAACTTTACAGACGCGGCGGCAAACAAGGTCAAAGCCTTAATTTCCGAAGAAGAAAATGCCAATTTAAAACTGCGTGTGTATATTACGGGGGGAGGTTGTAGTGGTTTCCAATATGGATTCACCTTTGATGAAAAAGTCAATGAAGGCGATTTAACCATCGAAAAATCAGGGGTGCAATTAGTCATTGATCCAATGAGTTTGCAATATCTCATTGGTGGCACGGTTGACTATACCGAAGGTTTAGAAGGATCACGCTTTATTGTGAATAATCCCAATGCATCCACCACTTGTGGCTGTGGTTCATCATTTAGTATCTAAAGATGGATTTCCAATTTACATCATACCAAGGTGCAGTGACCGCCAAATGCTCAATGGGGCATGAGGCGATAGCAAACTGGTTCAATACGGAAGTGCGTCATGATGCCACACAAATTCAAACGGTCCTTCAACAAATTCAAACCTTGCAACCTCAACAAGAACTGACTTTGATTGGTGCAGAATACAGCTTATTCATTAATCAAGATGAAGTAATGGTGCGAGCCAATAATCTGCTGATTGAAGAGGATCAAGAACTTGAAGATGACTTTCACTATTACGATGAAGAAAGTATTGCCTTTTGTGGTACACCCGATTTCGTTCATTTTTTACAAGCCTATTTAGCCTTTCTTTAATGGCTTTGAATAACGCTTTTCAAGCAGGTCACTATGTCCACCGCAAAAAAAAATAAATCGCCGAAAAGATCCCGTTCTTGGCTTATTTTGCTAGCCAAACTGAGCTTTACTGTGGCGGTCATGCTTGCCTTTTATGGGATCTATTTAGATGGACAAATCCGCTCAAAAATGAACGGGCAAATTTGGCGTTTACCTGCTGAAGTATATAGTCGTATTGAATCTATCCGTCTTGAAGATCATCTAAGCTTTGAGCAAGTCAAACAACGCTTGCTGGAAAATGAATATCGCCAAACCACCATTGTGGCAGCACCAGGTGATTTTAAAATTGAAAATAACACCATTGTCTTGCTACGCCGTGCCTTTCCTTTCCCAATTCAACCTGAAGCCCAACGGGTTTTTCGTTTACGTTTTGAAAATAATCAACTTCGTGTCATTGAAGATTTGATCAACCTACGTAGCATTCCCGAATTTCGTTTAGCCCCGAAATTGATCGCCATGTTGCAATCCGATAAGGAAGAACGCCTTGCCATTGCTTTACATCACTACCCTCGTTTATTAATTGATGCTTTATTGCTAACAGAAGATCGTCGCTTTTACGAACATGAAGGAATCAGTTTATTGGGAATTACCCGTGCGATGATCACCAATCTTCAAGCTGGACATACGGTGCAAGGTGGAAGTACCCTCACCCAACAATTAGTCAAAAACTTATTTTTAAGTAATCAACGCACCCTCACACGGAAAATGAACGAAGCCTTCATGGCGGTGATTTTAGATTGGCGTTATGACAAAAATCGTATTTTAGAAACTTACTTAAATGAGATTTATTTAGGTCAAAATGGCGATACGCAAATTCATGGTTTTGAACTGGCAAGCCATTTTTATTTTGGGCGATCAACCCGTGAAATTAGCCTTGATCAAATTGCCTTATTAGTCGGCATGGTAAAAGGACCTTCACTGTACAACCCATGGCGAAATCCACAACATGCCCTTGAACGCCGCAATGTGGTATTACGTTTATTACGTGATCATAAAGTGATTGGTGATGAACTTTATCACATTCTGATTCAACGCCCACTTGGTGTACAACAACGGGGACAAATTAGCCGTAAATACCCTGCCTTCATTCAAACCTTGCAAGCCGAACTACGCCAACAATTAGGGGAAAACAAAGCAGGGAATTTACTGGGGGCACGCATTTTTTCCACCCTTGATCCGAAACAGCAAGCCTATGCAGAACAAGCTGTCGTCAATGCCACCACCCAATTACAACAAAAACATAAAAATCCGCATTTACAAGCGGCAATGGTGATTGCTGATTATCGTCAAGGGGAAGTGAAAGCCATTGTCGGTGGCTTACAAACGCAATATGCAGGATTTAACCGTGCATTAAGTGCGAAACGCCAAATTGGATCCTTAGTTAAGCCTGCGATTTACTTGACCGCATTAGCTCAGCCAGAACAATTTCGCCTAAATAGCCCAATCAATAACCAACCTGTTACCATACGAGTCAAAGGAAGTGCCCCTTGGCAACCTCGTAATTATGATCGTAAATACAGCGGTTCAGTGATGTTAATGGATGCATTAACACGCTCTTTAAATATTCCCACTGTCAACATTGGCATGAAACTGGGATTAGACAAAGTGATTGAAACACAACAGGTTATGGGGTGGGATAAAGTGAAAATCCCTAAGGTGCCTGCAACCTTACTCGGGGCTTATGCCATTTCCCCTTATGATGTCACCCATTTATATCAAGTGATTGCCAATCAAGGGAAAAAAATCCCTTTAGCCACCATTGATAGCATTACTGATCAACACGGCAATTTACTGTATCAACGCAATTTAGATCCAGAACAAGTTGTGCCAGCTGAAGCGGCGTATCAAACAATTTATGCGATGCAACAAGTGGTTGAGCGAGGCACTGCTCGTAGCCTGCAAAATCAATTTGCCTCCCTCCATCTGGCTGGCAAAACAGGCACCACTAATGAAGCGAGAGACACGTGGTTTGTTGGTATTGATGGACAGCATGTGAGCACCGTGTGGCTTGGGCGTGATGATAATGGCGAAACCAAGCTGACGGGGGCATCTGGTGCTTTACAAATTTATCGTGATTATCTAGAACTTGCCCATCCAACCGCCTTATTACAAGAAGATTTACCACAAATAAAATGGGTGGGCATTAATGCTTATGGTGGCTGGGACTGCACAAGCTCACGTAAAATTCCTGTTTGGGCAGACAAAAACCAAACCTTTTGCCAGCCTGTTGTGCAGCCCGTTTACCAAGAGAGTTTGTGGGATGTACTCAATCCGAGTGCCCCCGCCAATCAACCTGCCCCCGTGGAAGATGCCATCGCCAATTAAGTTTATAGGCTTTATCCGCAAAACGTTTTGAAAAATGACCGCACTTTGCTTGGCTTCTCTACACTCTGGTTTCTTTACGAACTGATTTCTCTACGATCTGACTTTCTGATGATAAAAAAGGAAGACCCATAAGGTCTTCCCTTTGTTTGGCATGGTTGCATATGGCTGAAAATCGCTGAGTTGAATTTTCACTTAATCCAACAAGTGATGTCTTCAAGCGGTTTGCGAACCTTTTTTCTCACCGCTTTCGCACGATAGCCAAACGTCACCGCAACCGATACCCCATATTCTTGCGGATCAAATGCCCCCGTTTGAGCCAAAATGTCATTCACCGCCTGATAATCAAAGCCTTCTATCGGGCAAGAGTCAATCCCGACTAATGCTGCTCCTGTCATCATGTTAGCCAATGCAATGTAAGTTTGCTTACTTGCCCAATCAAACAAAGCACGTTCACTATCCAACACCTTAATATCATGTTGTTGGAATTTTTCGTAAATCGTCAACACTTTGGCTAATTGTTCTTGACTTAAGCCACGTTGTAATAAGGTTTGCTGAAAATCAGCAGAATCATAACGGGCATTTTTCTTGGCTAAAATAAACACCAAATGGCTTGCCTCATCTAACTGCGTTTTCATTCCCCAACTCACAGGTTTTAACTTTTCCCGTAACGCAGGATTTTGCACCACTAAAAATTTCCAAGGTTCAAATCCCACCGAGCTTGGCGATAAACGCCCTAATTCTAAAATATAGCGAAAATCTTCCTCGCTAATTTTTCTCGTCGGATCGTAATGACGAACGGCACTTCGAAAATGAAATGCGTCGAGCACTTGTTGTTGAGTAATTTGGCTCATCATGACTCCTTATTTCAAGTTATTCAACTGGGCTTTCATTATACGCCTCCTTGGATTAAACCAGACAAAAAGTGCGGTCATTTTTCAAATAATGTTGTTAAACGTAAAAAATTTGGACGAATTAGAACATTTCTTTATTTTTTTTGTCTTAGACCTTATGGAAACACTACCTAAAAACACATTTCATGATGTGTTGTTGTTTAATTTTATGTGGAGAATAACAATGAAAAAAAAGCATTTCCTACTGACTAGCCTTGCTCTCGGATTAAGCATCTTATCTACCCCAATGATCAGCCAAGCGAGCTTACCAAACTATGTTGAGGGTCAAGCCGTACCTAGCCTTGCCCCCATGTTAGAAAAAGTCTTACCTGCGGTGGTGTCCATTTCCGTTGAAGGGAAACAAAAGGTGGTTGGTCCATCACAATTTAATGATTTTCCTGAAGAATTTCGTTTTTTCTTCGGTCCTGACATTTTTAATGATCGTGGGCCTCGTAGCTTCCGTGGGATTGGTTCAGGTGTCATTATTAATGCCGAAAAAGGGTATGTGTTAACCAATAATCACGTGATCAATGATGCCGATAAAATCACAGTGCAATTACACGATGGTCGTGAATTAACCGCTAAAGTGATTGGTGCCGATGAACTCTCTGATGTGGCATTAATTCAAATTGAAAAACCGAAAAATTTAACCGCTCTTAAAATTGCGGATTCAGATAAATTGCGAGTGGGCGATTTTACCGTAGCAATTGGGAATCCATTTGGTTTAGGTCAAACCGTTACCTCAGGTATTGTCTCTGCACTGGGTCGCTCAACAGGATCAGATAGTGGTGCTTATGAGAACTACATTCAAACAGATGCGGCAGTCAATCGTGGCAACTCTGGTGGTCCATTGATTAACCTACAAGGTGAATTAATCGGGATCAATACCGCCATTATTTCACCAAGTGGTGGCAATGCAGGAATTGCGTTTGCCATTCCAAGCAACATGGCAAATAACCTTGTTCAACAAATTTTAGAATTTGGTGAAGTCCGCCGTGGTATGTTGGGTATTAAAGGTGGGGAGCTCAACGCCGATTTAGCCAAAGCCTTTGATATTGAAGCCCAACAAGGGGCATTTGTGAGCGAAGTGTTACCGCATTCTGCCGCCGAAAAAGCGGGCATTAAAGCAGGGGATGTCATTATCGCCATGAATGGTCAGAAAATCTCAAGCTTTGCTGAAATGCGTGCCAAAATTGCCACGTCGGGAGCGGGTAAAGAAATCGATCTTACTTATTTGCGAGATGGCAAAACATACCATACCAAAGTGACCTTACAATCCGATGATCAAAGCCAAGCAGATGCAAGCAGCTTGTTACCTGCCTTAACAGGGGCGGAAATGAGCAACCACAATGAAAAAGGCTTAAAAGGGGTGATCATCAATAAAGTGGCAGCAAAATCCATTGCAGAGCAACGTGGTTTGAAAAAAGGAGATATCATCATTGGTGTGAATCGTCAAAAAGTCGAAAACTTGGGACAATTACGCAAAATTTTAGATTCAAAACCTTCTGCTATTGCCCTCAACATTGTGCGTGGCGACACCAATTTCTACTTGTTAATTCAATAATGTTACAGGCACAAAAAAGACGGCGTGAAAAGCCGTCTTTTTTCTTTCTGCAAAGGCAGTCAAAACTTGTTGAAAATTGACCGCACTTTTTCAAGGTTCAGCTTATTGTTGTGTGATACCTAAAAAAAACTGTAACAAGATAAACATCACCTCGTCTTCTGGGATCACCTTGCCATTTAATTTCAACTCGCCTTTTTCCAGAATTAATCGCAATTTGGCATTGTCGTGCTCATTGACGAATAACCCGTTCTCTTGCAAATCATTTAAGGTCCATTCCATCAACATTTTCGCATTTTCATCGGCTTCTTCTGCACTCATGCCGCCTTGTTGTAATGAGGTCGCCATAAATTTCTCTAATGCGGCTTTTTCAACATCCACATTAAGCGCAAGCTGTTTGAATAAGCTGAAAATTTGACCTTTTTCTAATACCTCAAACTGGCTATTGGCAAATTCTAACGTGAAATTGGAATCCAGCTTCCCTTGCGAATTACGTAAACGAAGCGGGGAAACCTGAATTAAGGCGTGTTTATCTAATAATTGTTTCAACAATGCACCCGCCTTTTCACGAGAGGAATTGTTTGCCATGTTTTCGCCTTCAATCAATTTTAACAGGGCATTTAGGCTTTGACCTTCCAAATGATTAAGCGATAGCCCCACCTCTAATTGTCCCATCCCTTGATCTTGAAAACGCATTTCGCCTATTTTATTGTCGATCTGATAATTCACAAACGCCCCATCTTGGCGAATATTGGCATCAATAGACCAATCACGATATTCGATTTTTTCATCTGCTTTTTGCGGAAAGCTGCTGTATGCCTTGAAGCGATCAATATGCATTTTTTGCACCCCAACAGGAATTTTCTCCCATTCGGTTGCCGATAATTGGCTATTCAATGTAATATTGCCTATATCAACCGCCACTTTTCCTGACATCGGATTTTCGATTCGGAGCTGAGTATCCTTCATATTTAGGTTCATATCCCCCGCACCGTGCTCATCAAGATGGGAAAACTGAGCAGAAATGCCTTTCCAACGTAACGCCATGTTTTTTATGTTCATTTCCACTGGTGAAATCGCTATCTTCCCACTGATTTTTTGGTCATACCCCACGGCAATTTGACTGGTAAATGGATTTTGACCTTCTGCATAATCAAACCATGTTTGAGTGTGCGGTTGTTTTACAAGCTGATCTTGGCTTGAAAGGAAAACAGGCAAGAGATTAAACTGACTTAAACGATCTAAAGGGAAAGGACCATGGTTTAAGGTGCTTTGAAAAGGTAAAACCCAATCCCGATTTTCTAATTGAAATACGAGGTCATAACGTAATTGTGAACGAAAAATGCCACGTTCAAATTTAACCTCTGCGATTTTGGCATCAATCCCCATATGTTTTAAGCTTGCAAGCTTTGTATTCACCTTCTCTACATAATGTTGATGTGCCGATTCAATATGCTTACCCGTGTACCATGCACTTCCTGTCCATAATGCACCTATTGCCATAATAACACTGAATGTGATCGCTGATTTTTTCATAAATATTGTCCTAATTGCTAAGAATAAAAAGAATAAAAAAGCATAAAAAAAGCGTACTCTATCATAATTATGAGGTGGGATAAACGTGCCGCCTAAAGATAATATGCCATAAAAAAATGGGCTTAATCCCTAATAATACATTGAGATTAAACCCTTTTTTGAAAAAGCAGATCGCCATACGACGGCATCAATTTCCCCGTAGGAACATTTACAGTCTTGCCTTTTCACCCCCAAATTCATTCAATAAATTAGCGGTTAATTGACTTAATGTTCCTGTCATTAACACAAAATCGGCATCAAAACGTTGAGCATAATCTTCTTTTAAAATATCGTCATTTTTCTCACGAATTTGATCAGCAAATTTCAAACGCTTTAAGGTGCAATCTTCGTTTAAGATAAAAGACACATGATCTTCCCATTCTAAGGATAACTTGGTAATCAACTTGCCTGCATTTAAGAGGTTCTGAATTTCTTCTGAGGCTAAATTCTGTTGTTTACAACGAATAATCCCGCTTTCTTGGCTACCTGTTAGCTCAGCTTCTTCTAAGGGAGTCAACCATGTTGGGGTATGATCTTTATTCAACCAATCGGTCATCATCACACTCGGTTCATTGGCAAAACTCAATGGCACCACAGGTAAAGAGCCCAAGGATTTACGCAACAATGCCAATACCTCTTCGGCACGTTTTGCCGAGGCGGCATCCACATAAATCAGCTGATTATCGGCATCAATCCATAATGCAGTGTGTTGATTTTTACTAAAGGCACGAGGAAGTAGCATAGAGACAACATCCTCTTTCAATGCCTGTTTTTCCACTTTCTTTAATTTACGATTTTCTTTTTGCTCAAGTTGTTCAATGCGTTGATCTAATTCGGTTTTCACCACATGGGCAGGTAAGATTTTCTCTTCTTTATGTGCAACTAATAAAATTTGTTTCCCTACTGAAAAATGTAACATTTCACTGCCACGTAGCGGAGTTGTCCAACCAAATTTGCTCATATCTGATTGTTGGCAAGGATGATATTCACATTGTTGTAATGCACGTTGTAAACGCTCTGATGCCCAATCCAAATCTTTTGTTAGGCGATAAATCATGAGGTTTTTAAACCAAACCATAGTTTGTTCCTTCTTTTTTAAGGTAGAATAAGCAACTTATGTCGCATTGGCGACTCAATAATTCGGTATTGTAACGTAGTTCGAGAGAAAAATATGCAAGCGAAATCAATTTGCTTTATCGGTGGCGGAAATATGGCTCAAGCCATTATTTTTGGATTGCTCAAGCAAGGTTACCCCCCTCACCAGATCACCGTCAGCGATCCTAATGCTGCCAAACGTCAGATCTTCGCTGAAAAAGGCATAAATGCCATTGAAACCAGCGAGGCGAATAACCAAACCGCGGTGCAACAATCAGAGGTGGTATTACTAGCCGTGAAACCACAAATGATTGCTGAGGTGTGCCAAGCCCTAAGTGCGGTGGATTTTAGCCAAAAATTAGTGATTTCCATTGCCGCAGGCGTTTGTGTAGCAAGATTGCAATCACTCTTACCCACCGCACAACACATTGTGCGAGTGATGCCTAATACACCTGCCTTAGTGTCGGAAGGCATGTCGGGCTTATTTGCACAAGATAATCTCACCACTGAATACAAGCAATTCACACAAGATTTACTCAATGCCGTAGGAAAAACCTGTTGGGTCAACAACGAAACCGATATGCATGCGATTACCGCAGGTTCAGGCAGCAGCCCTGCTTATTTTTTCTTGTTTATGGAAGCCATGCAACAGGCGTTAATCCAAATGAATATGGATGAAGACACCGCCCGCTTATTGGTGCAACAATCTGCTTTAGGGGCGGCAAAAATGGTAATAGACAATCCAGATTTACCGATTGCCACCTTGCGTGAAAATGTGACCTCAAAAGGTGGTACGACCGCAGCCGCTTTGAATGTATTCAATCAACAACAGTTATATAATGTCGTGCAACAAGCCATGCAAGCTTGTGTCGAACGTTCTCAACAAATGGAGAAATTATTCTGATGAAAATTTCAGCATTTAACTGGCTTGCTCTAAGCTTCTTTGGGTATTTCTGTGCGTATGGCGTATTTGTCCCCTTCTTTCCTGCTTGGCTAAAATCACAAGCCTACGGTGAAGAATTAATTGGATTTGTCATTGCCAGTTCCTATGTGTTTCGCTTTATTGGAGGGATTTTCTTTTCCAGTTTAGTGAAAAAGGCAACCCAATTAATTCATGCATTGCGTTACCTTGCATGGTCTGCTTTTGCCATTTTACTGGCTATGAGTTTTATGGTAGAGAATTTTTGGCTATTATTCATTGCCATAGGCTTATTTTCCATGCTCAATGCAGGCGGAACCCCGATTAGTGATACCCTTGCCACCGTTTGGCAACAACAAATTCAACTGGATTATGGAAAGGCACGTTTAATCGGTTCCTTTGCGTTTTTGGTTGGTGTTGTGGTCTTCGGTTATGTGATTGACGTAATCGGCGAGCAAAATATTCTCTGGATTTTAGCCGCAATTTTAGCTTTCTATGCGATGGTGCAAATGGCGACCCCTGTACCTATGCCGAAAGAACAACAGCATGCCGAAGAAACGAAAATCAGGTTTAAAGATTTACTGAAAAATAGCACCACGCTACGCTTAATCATTGCGATTTCCTTAATCCAAGGTTCTCATGCCACTTATTATGCGTATAGTGTGCTGTATTGGAACAGTTTAGGCATTTCCGTACAAACTGTCAGTCTGCTGTGGGGATTAAGTATCGTGGCGGAAATATTGCTGTTTTTCTTTTCCACCAAACTTTTCCATCGTTGGACAGTAAGTTCCTTATTTTATCTTTCTGCCCTCGCTGCCGTTATCCGTTGGTCGGCATTGAGTGAGCTCAATGACCTGTGGTCTTTAACCCTCATTCAAACCTTACATAGTTTTACATATGCACTGAACCATTATGCGATCATTCGCTATTTCACCACTCAGCCACTCCATCATATTGCGAAATTACAGGGCTTATATAATGGTATCTCAGGCTGTGCGGCTGTGGCATTATTAACCGCATTATCAGGTTGGTTATACCCAATTTCCCCATCCATGACCTTTCTTGTGATGACGGGAGTTGCTACCTTGGCATTAGTCGTCATTCCACGTAAAGTCGATGCGTTTTTAGCTGATCGGTAAATAGCATGAAAGATACAGCGTTAATGGAAATCTTTTTAAATGAAGTGTGGATTGAACATCATTTATCACAAAATACCGTGCAATCCTATCGTTTAGATTTAACCGCCCTTTTGCAATGGTTAGAAAAGCAAGATGGTGAAAAAGCCTTAACGCTTCTGAATTTAGATGCCGTGGATTTACAGACCTTTTTAGGGGAACGCCTTGAAAAGGGCTATAAAGCCACGAGCACCGCTCGCTTACTCAGTGCCATTCGCAAACTTTTTCACTATTTATATCGAGAAAAATACCGCACCGATGATCCCAGTGCGGTATTAAGCTCACCTAAATTACCCAGCCGTTTACCAAAATATTTAACGGAACAACAAGTGACGGATTTACTCAATGCACCTGATGTGGATATTCCATTAGAATTGCGTGATAAAGCCATGATGGAATTACTCTATGCAACGGGCTTGCGAGTCACCGAGCTGGTTTCTTTAACCGTAGAAAATATTGATATTCAGCAAGGCATTGTGCGGGTTATCGGGAAAGGCGACAAAGAACGTATTGTGCCCATTGGTGAAGAAGCCACTTATTGGATTCAGCAATTTGTGTTGTATGGTCGTTCTGTCTTGCTTAATGGACAAAGTAGCGATGTGGTATTTCCAAGTAAACGTGGTTTACAAATGACACGTCAAACATTTTGGCATCGCATTAAACATTATGCTCTGCTTGCAGAAATTGATGCTGACAGCCTCTCCCCTCATGTATTACGCCATGCCTTTGCGACCCATTTGGTCAATCACGGTGCCGATTTACGTGTAGTGCAAATGCTACTTGGACACAGTGATTTATCCACCACCCAAATTTATACTCACGTGGCAAAAGAACGTCTGAAACACTTACACGAACGTTATCATCCAAGAGGGTAAACAATTCCAAGAAACTTTTTAAAAAGATACCGCACTTTGCCTAGCCGAATGGCTTGTTTCATGCGGAATTCTTATTATTTAATATGATTCCGCTGAATGCCTATATCTTTCCCAATAAGGCGATTAAACCGACCTACAAAAATTCATTTTTGGATATATGCGAAAATGTAGCATAAATGCAATCTTGCATAACAGTTTGTATTTTATGCGTTTTTTATTGCTTATGATGATATTTGCCAGAAAATGCCTGATGATTTAAAGTGAATTTTTGAGAAAGAGGACAACCATAGTAAAGGCATCGCTTTTTTACCCGCACTTTTACTATGCTTACCTGTCAAACCATGCCTTCTTTTAAATGCCTCCTTAATCTCACACCTTTCCTACTGCGTATTGACTGATTCTATACCAATATAACTGGTACTTAATGAATACTGATTTAATTGAGACTAATGCGGTGAAACCGATAGCGGATATTGATGTAAAACTGATGAGTTATTCACTTATCGGAGAAAACAGCATGACTTTATTTTTTCAATGAGAATGATTATCATATTTAACAATGTGCATTTTTTAAACAACTCTAGGAAAGCCAAATGATGAAAACACCCATTGCTGATAGTGATAAAAAATTAGACATCATGGATCATTTAAATCAGGATCACTCTGATGAATTATTAATTGTCGCAAATTATTATGGCCAGAACAGTAATTATTCTGAAGCACGGATTAGTGATATTTTTGAAGAAGGGGTGCTCGTTGATGCTTATCATATCGATCATGGAAATGTGCAGTTTTATGTGCCTTTTACAATTACAGGTTCGCTTGAGGAAAAAATTCTCTATTTGGCTTATTATGCCTTGACCAAACAAGGTGAAAAACTCAACGGCAATAAGCGACAATTCTTCACCGTCGGGCAAAAATCAATGCCGTCTAAAAATATCATGCGTATTGTCATCAATAGCGTTAACCCTTTTCCCGAATACTATGCCGCTTACTCTTATGGTTTTGTGTTAAAACGCATTGATCGTCCGCAAAAAATTCACTCAAATAATACAAAAAAAGGTTTTTTTATGCAGATGTTTGATCGTTTGTTTATTTGGCTGCTACGTATTTTAAGTTCTAAAAACAGAAGGAAACTGATCGAACGCATGAATAGCGATATTCGTTTATATACCCTGCGTTTGTCCGCCCAAGATATTTCAGGTCAATATGTTCAAGGTGCCATTGATGTCTATTTACACGGAGACAGCCCAGGAGCTGCCTGGATTAAACAACTTAAAGAAGGTGATATTATTTTCAGTCGTGCGAGTATTAAAGATAAACACCCACATTTACAACATGGAAAAAACGTGTTGATCGGTGATGAAACTGCCTATCCCGCCTTGGCTGGCATTCTTGAATTATGGTGCAATCCCGAACCCCCCATTGTTCTGATTTTGATGAATGATCCTGCAGAAAAGGACTATTTCAAAGATCTTGCTATGCCTAAAGATACGGAACAACATTATTTGATTTATGCAGGGAAAAAACAGTCTGAATTGGTGATTGATATGCTAAAAAAACTCGGCAGTCTGGATGGTGCATGGGGAGGATTTGAACATAGCGAAGCACAAAAAGTACGTCATTATATTCGTAATGTTCTTTCTATTGATGGCAGCAAAAATCACATCAAGGGTTACTGGACTATGAAGTAGCCCTATTTATTTGAAAAATAAAATGCTTGTTTACTTAAAAGGAGAACATAATGAAAAAGAGCAAATTGCTTTTGTTAACATTAACGACCTCACTTACCACCGTGTCGATATTTGCCAATACAACGCCAGAAAACCATAGCCAAACGGTGAAAGCTGAGGAATTGTAGCCGATCATTTTAATGCTTTGACAGTTTAATACCTATATTAAAAAAGAATTAGGGCAGACGCCAAGCCTGCCCCGACAAAACACTTAGATGAAGATATTAATACCTTAAGCTTACAGATTAGTAAGAAGAATTAATTACCACTTCCTCACCATATCCACCTGCTTGTGGGAATGGATAATAACTTGAGTTCGCGGCACGTAAGAAACGAATTCCACGAATCCCCGCTTCTTTAGCAGCTAAAATATCGTCATCACTATCACCATAATGAATACTGATTTTATGCTCAATAATCGCAGGGGTTTTCTTGTATTTGGTTTTATATTCTTTGCCGCCCATAAACTGTACAGGCTTCATATTCTTCACATTTAAATATTGTTTGATAATCTCTGTTACCCCATCAACATTCCCTGCCGTGCGTCCCGTAATGAAAAACACCTGATCTCCACGCTCTTGATGCATTTTGACTAAATCAATCGCCACTTGTTTTGGCATAGAGTATTTATCACAACCTGCATTCACTTCATTCCAGAAATCCTGGTTTTTCAAATAGGCATTGCTTTCTGGCGAATATTTTTGTTTGCCATAGAAAAAGCAAGGGCTAGAAAATAATGCCGTATCGTCAATATCAAAACTCACATTCATCGGCGCTTTGCCCTGCAAGCTTTTTTCAATATCGGCAATGGATATCCAGTGAATAGGCTGTTCAGCTAACAACGTTCGAGTGTTCACCCCTTCATGCGTATAAGGCTCTTTGGGGGCAGCTTGAACAGCCAATACAGACATTGCAAAACAAAAAGATAAAGACAACTTACTGATGTTTTTCATACGGTACTCCTAAATAGCGATAAAAAAAAGCTACACCAGAATGGGCGTAGCTTATGGGATTGTGAATTTTAGAATGAGTCTTTCAAGCGTTCATCTGTTCTACGTGACTCACCTTTATGCTGAAGTTTGTTAAGCTGGCGTTCCAATTTTTCCTCGACTTCATTCACGGCTTTATACATATCTTCCGATTCCGCCTTGGCAAATAAATCACCTAACGGTGTACCAATTGATGCCTCAACAGAAAAGCCTTTTGGTATTTTATTTAAAATGAAGTGGGGATTAATTAATTGAGTTTGCCATTTTCCTAACTTAGCAAGTCTATCTTCGACGTGAGCACGAATTGCTGGGGTGATTTCCATTTGTTTGCTTGTGATATTTAGACTCATAGCATATACCTCTTAGTTTGAGGGGACTTAATGTCCCTTTAATGAATAATCCTTACAGACAACATAACTGCCCTACTCGTAGTTTTCAAGTCTTTTTATTTAATTTTTTTGGAAAAGTAAAAAAGTATGATCTAGATAGAAAAATAACCATTTTATGGTGGACTATTTATGGGGAATTGTTATGATTGAAAGGATAAGTGCCCTTATCCTTTCTCAAGAATATGCTTATATTTCAATCAATTATTTTCAACTAACTCATCGGCATCAGCATGATTGGCTTTCAAGCGAGCAAAATAATCTTTGGTTTCACTGACCACCACATGACGTAATCCGATCAATGCCACAAGGTTAGGAAATGCCATTAAACCATTCACAATATCAGCTAATAGCCAAATTAAATCAAGATGAATAAAGGCACCGCAACCGACTAATACAATGAAAATAAAGCGATAAATTTTCAATCCCCGTGTTCCCACGAGATAAACAAAGCAACGCTCCCCGTAATAGCACCAACCTAAAATTGTGGTAAAAGCGAAGAATAATAAACCGACGGTGACAATACTCGCCCCTAACTGACTCCCTAAACCGAGAGAAAAAGCATGGTTAGTTAAGGCTGCACCTTCCATAGAAGTTGATTGCCATGCACCAGTAAGCACCAACACAATCCCCGTCATAGAACAAACGATAATCGTATCTAAAAATGTACCAGTCATAGAAATCAAACCTTGACGAACAGGCTCTTTCGTTTGTGCTGCTGCCGCGGCAATAGGGGCACTCCCTAAACCAGACTCATTAGAAAAAATCCCTCTTGCGACCCCTGATTGAATCGCTTTCAAGACCGTATAACCTAATGCACCACCCAATGCCGCACTAGGATTAAATGCACTATGCACAATTAACGCAATAGTTTGTGGTACTAATTTCCAATTGATTAATAAAATAATCAGCGAGGTAGCCACATAAAGTAACGCCATAAAAGGCACAATGTAAGAAGACACAACGGCAATACGTCTCACACCACCTAAAACAATCAACGAAACTAACGCCGTAATAATGGAGGCAGTAAGCGGAATAGGCACGCTGAAAGTATTTTCCATCGCATGAGTAATGGCATTCACCTGTGGAAAGGTACCAATACCAAAAAACGCCACTAAAATTCCGAAGATGGCAAATAATTTTGCTAACCATTTGATACCTAAGCCACGCTCAATGTAATACATCGGTCCCCCCGCCATAAAACCTTGGCGATCGCGTACACGGTATTTTACCGCTAATAAACATTCAGCGTATTTGGTTGCCATGCCTAAAAGTGCCACTAGCCACATCCAGAAGACCGCACCAGGCCCAGCCGCTTGAATGGCGGTTGCCACCCCGACAATATTCCCCGTACCAATGGTTGCGGCTAATGCAGTACATAATGCAGCAAAGGATGACACATCCCCTTTTTTGCCCGTGCCTTTTTCCTTGCGGAATAAATAGGATAACGCACGTGGTAAATGCACAAACTGAATAAAACCTAAACGAAAAGTGAGATAAAGCCCAGTACCCGACAAGAGCAACAATAAAGGTGCCCCCCAAACCAGACTATTAATGGAAGATAAAATAGATTCTAATGACATGTGAAAAATTCCTCGTAAAAAATAATGAATTACAAGGAGGCAAAAGTCTTTTGCGGAAGATTAAAAAAAGGAAAGCACACATAAAAATGTGTGTAAAAACATCAAACCGTATTTCTTCTTGCCCCTGTCCTTTTGCCTGAGCGTTTCAAAAAACGATAAAAAATATACCGCTCTTTTTGCGCCTTCGGCGGTCGTGCTGTATTGCATACCACGACGCTCTCCAAGGGTTCGTCCAGTAACAGTCCCTGCTTATTATCAGCGCCTGAAAGAGTTTACCTCGTCGGCGTAGGGTCAATTCCCTACTCTCCAGCTACCTTCATCCGAACTTACTTCATAAAAAAAAGTGCGGTGGATTTTAACAAGATAATTTTTAAATCTCAACCGCACATCATGAAATTTTTTATTTCCCCTGTTCTCGCTCCCATTTACGGGCAATATAACTACAACTAGGAATTAAATTTAACTTTTTGGCTTGAATAAACTCAGACAATGCTTGATACAGTTTATCGGCAATCCCTTTTCCACGTAGCACTTCTGACACATAGGTATGATTGGCGTTAATGGTTTGCGGATCGACAAAAAAATAGGTCAGCTCAGCAATTTTTTTACCTTGTTCATCTAAAATAAAAAACTCGCCTTGTTGTTCGGTTTGTTGATGTTGAATTTTCATTAATGTGGTCTCCAGTCTTCGTGTTCCTCAGCCATGGAAAAATCGGCTGTGTCACAAGGAATGGCTTTTTCCTCGCTTGCCCACTCTCCCAAATCAATTAATTGACAACGTTTACTGCAAAAAGGACGGTATGGACTGTCTGGTGACCAAATCACCGCCTTTTGACAAGTTGGACAAGGTACTGCAAATTTTTCTTCAGCCATTATTTTCTCGCTAACTCAGTATACAATTGATGTAATTCTAACACTTTTTGTTTAAGTTGCGGTAAGGTTTGCTTAAGGTCCCCGTCATTATCAATGACATCATCAGCAAACGAGAGGCGTGTCGCACGATCCACTTGCGAATGCATGATGTTTTCGATCATAGCGACTTTATTTTGATCTCGGCGAGTGGCTCGTTGTATTTGTGTTTGAGGTTGAACATCCACCACCAAAACACGTTGGCAAAGTGAGGTTAAATGATTTTCAATTAATAACGGCACCACCCAAATCACATAAGGGGTAGTTTGTTGCTTTAATTGACGTAACATTTCCTCTCGAATGGCGGGATGCAATAACCCATTTAACCATTGTTTATGGTCATCATGTTGGAAGATTAATTCACGTAAATAGGCACGATTCAACTCTCCATTTTCTAAGAGGACATCATGACCGAAATGGGCAACAATTTTAGCCAACAACGGGGAACCTTTCTCCACCACTTGTCTTGCGACAATATCCGCATCAATCACGGGAACGCCCAATTCTGCGAACAGGTTTGCCACCGTGCTTTTGCCACTGCCGATCCCCCCAGTTAAGCCTACAATATATGTCATAGTTTTCCTTGTTTTCATGAATAAATGTGCAGATCATACGTATCCCTCTGCAATTAGGCAACAAAAAACCACAATACTCTATCCGCTTATTTATTATTGGCTAACTAACAAGATCGCCTCACTCACACATAAAAAGCTCCCAAAGGGCACTTCATCTATCCTCCGTTGCTGGTATTTTCCCCATAACACATAGCCCAACCCCACGATGCAAGCAATCAAGACTAAAAGAGGGAAATGTTGCCAATGTAACATGCTCCCCAAACCGAGCATCAACCAATAATCCCCTCTACCTAAGGCTTCTTGACGGTAATAACATTTCGCTAACCAATACAAAATATAGAATGTGAGAAAACCGATTAATGCACTTTGTATGCTTTCCTCAATACTCAATCCATTCAAGCCGAACCAACTGCCCACAACACCTAATACTAAAAGCCCCTGACAACTTTGTGGCGAGATTAAATGATAATGCCAATCTAATGTAGCAATATAAAATAACAGGCTAAAATACAACCCAAAATGTACGGCTTGATAGAAATCCTCTCGCCAGAAATAGCAAGTAAAAAACATCCCAGTGAATGCCACAAAATATTGCCAAAAATGACCGCACTTTATTGGCTGTAACCGTATATTCATCGCCTGTTGTTCAAAAAGTCTTGGCGTTTCTTCTATCAAAAAAACCGCATGATAGGCTTGATAAATCTCTTTTGCTAATGCTTGAGTAAAATGTGTGAGCTGATAATAAACCCAATATGCCACCGCTGTACTAAGAAACAGTAAAAGAATCCAATTCATTGTACAATTGCCCCCATATTAAAAATTGGCAAATATATCCCAAGCATAATTACCCCAATTAATCCGCCAATAATGAGCATGAATAACGGTTCAAGTAACTGAGCAAATAAATCCAACTGATGTTCTAATTTCTTTTGGTAGGCTTGTGCAACATGTTGTAGCATCTGCACCAATTTCCCACTTTTTTCACCAATTTGAAGCATCTGCTGGGCATCGTAGGGAAAAGATGTTCCACCAACAGCCGCAGAAAAAGCATGTCCTTGTGAAATCTGTTGTAAAATCCACCGCACTTCTTTCTCTAATTGCACATCAGCTTGCCCCTTCCCTTTACTTTGCCACGCCTGTGTTTTCACCAAAAAGGATTGCAATGCTTGTTGTAAGGGGATTCCCGCAGAAAGCATCAAGCCTAAATTGCCTGTAAAACGCACCAAGCGATGATATTGTAAGATCTTATTTAAAAACGGCAATTTAGCTAAGCAGTTCGCTTTTTGTTGGGCAAAACTCGGTGAATGCTGACGATAAACATGAAAAAGACAAAGGCTGAAAAAGCCCCCTAACATAATAGGCATGCTATCTTCTCGTAGAAACGTGGAAAGGCGAAATAAAAAGTCAGTAAAGGCGGGAAGAGGCTGATTTTGATACATTTCTGCAAACTCTGGCACAATAAACAGTAGCAATGCCAGTGTTAGTAGCACAGAAATCCCCAACACGACGGCGGGATAAAGTAACACTTTTTGAACTTTCCGTTGTAAAACCAATGTTTGTTGACGATATTGAGCAATTTGTTGGCAGACATAGGCTAAACGCCCTGTCATTTCACCGACTTGAATTAGCTGTAATTCTTGTTGCTGAAGATACCGCCCTTCTTGGTTTAACGCATGGGAAAAACACATACCACTTTCAAGGTGATAGAGTAAATTTCGTAACCATTGATTTAATTCCAACTGTGTACAATTTTGTAATAACACCTGCAATGCCTCTTTTAAAGGTAATGCAGATTGTAATAAGGTGGCTAATTGCGTAAGGAGATCACAAATTTCCGTTAATGTTGGAGACGTTGAAAATTGCCAATTTTGCTGTAATTTTGCCCCTAAAATTCCTCGAGAAAAGAGCATTTGTTGGGCAAGCAATTCACTTTCTGCGACGATCACTCCTTGTTGTTTTTGCTGTAATGTATTCATGCCTTTCCAGCGATACATTTTTAATTTACTCACACATTGCCTCCTTGACGCGTATATGTCATCAAAACTCGTCATCTTTTGCCTAACTCGGCACCGAACCTAATACCCGTTCGACTTCAGGCTGATCGGTAATACCTAACTGGATTTTTTCATTCGCACTTTGTTGTAAGCTGTTAAAATCTGTCACAAATCCCTGTTGTTGGGCAAACAAAAACTGATAAACGCCTGTCCGTCCTGAATAACCTTGGTAACAATCGCAATGTTCCACTACCTGATTCGAACACTTTTGGCAACGCTTTCGCAACAAACGCTGGGCAATTACCAACAATAAACTGCTTTCAATTTCATGTGGTTTAATGCCAAGTTGTTGCAAACGGGAAATCGCACTTTGGGCATCATTCGTATGCAAAGTCGAGAGTACCAAATGCCCTGTTTGTGCGGCTCTTAACGCCATTGCAGCACTTTCTTCATCTCGAATTTCTCCTAACATAATAATGTCGGGATCTTGCCTTAAGAAGGTGCGTAATAAGCGACTAAAATCCAATCCAATTTGTGGGTTGACTTGAGTTTGAATGATCCCCTCTACTTCGATTTCGATAGGATCTTCCGCTGTCATGATGTGTTTTTCTTGTGAGTTGAGCCATTGAAGTGCGGTATAAAGTGAAATACTTTTGCCACTTCCTGTGGGGCCTGTGACGAGAATTAACCCTTGTGGTTGACACAACGCTTGTTGAAAACGTTGTTGTTGATCTTCATTCATGCCCAATTGGGCAAAACTCAATTCTATCGGGGTATTTTGTTGCAAACGTAACACCGCTTTTTCACCAAAATAAGTCGATAAAGTAGATAAACGAAAATCCAGTACATCAGAAAAGCGAGTTTTAAATTGAAACCGCCCATCTTGCGGTAAACGTGTTTCACTGATATCTAATTTGGCTAATAATTTTAAACGGGAAAGTAAACGACTGGCTAACTGTAAAGACAATGCAGGTTGCGTTTGTAAAATGCCATCAATCCGAAAACGAATCTGTAATTTTTGTTTTTGTGGTTCAATATGAATGTCCGAGGCTTTTTGTGTCAATGCTCGTTCAAATAACTCATTTAACAGTTGAATAACGGGTTCATCTTGCTCTTCATGCTGAAAATCAAGGGAAATATCTTGTGTAGCCGGTTGATAAGTAAATTGTGTGGGTTCCTGAACTTGTAACCTTTGTGGCGAAAGTTGTTGCAAGGCATGTTTTAAATCCGCACTGGCTAGCAAGACGGGTTCCACAATTTTACTGGTTAAAAAGGAAAAGGTTTCACACGCCGAGACATTGGCAAAAGAATCAACCCCTAACCACAACACATTGCCTTCTTCTTTTAAAGGCAAGGCAAAATAGCGTAATAATAAATGCTGTTGTTGCTGATTGCGTTGCCATAGTGTGGGATCAATGTCAAATTGCTCACCATGTTTCGCAATCAGCGTCAAAGAAGATGAACTATACATTAGGAACAAAATCCAGCAGGAAACAGTTCAGCATTGGATGTACAGGTGGCTTGCCAAGTTACGCCTTGTTTAGCGAGAGTGGGTCTCAGCGTATAATTGACACCATCTAAGGTATTTTGTCCAGTTACTGTAATTACCCCATCTGATACAGAAATAGATTTCAAATGTTTCAATGTGGAATTCTCTAGGTTTGCACTAATACCATGGTTTCCAGCATCACAATTCTCCGTATTACCTGTGTTATACATACACAACTCCACCTCTGCACGATAAGGGGCGGCAGCTTGCAGTAATTCTGACACGGCGGCTTTTTTTGTATAATTTTGATAGGAAGGGACCGCAATAGTCGCTAAAATAGCCACGATCGCAATGACGATCATTAATTCAATTAAGGTAAATCCTTTTTTGGGAAAATTCAGTGGTTGTTTCATAAACACATCCTTATATGATAAAGCCTTATATGAAGAAAGGGGCTGGAAGCCAGCCCCCCGGAACAGGACATTTGCTAAACGCATGGTGAATATCGCCTAGCGGATTGAAGTATGGCATGCAAATCACAAGGAAGAAAATAACATCACTTCTTTTCTCGATCAGGATCGCAAAAATAAGATTTCATTATGCAAAATTCACGCTTAAATATCACTCAAGGTTGGCTAGCACAAGCCAAAAAAGTCCCCTCCCCCCATTATGACTCACGCCCCGATCCCTGCGATATTTCCTTATTAATCATTCATTACATCAGCCTGCCACCAGAACAATTTGGCGGCACAAATATTGATGATTTTTTTCAAGGGAAATTAGACCCAACAAAACACCCTTATTTTGCAGAAATTCGTGATCTCCGTGTTTCAGCACATTGTTTGATTAACCGACAAGGGGAAATCACCCAGTATGTTAGTTTTGATGATCGTGCTTGGCATGCTGGGCTTTCCTCATTTGAAGGAAGAGAAAAATGCAATGATTTTTCTATTGGGATTGAGCTTGAAGGCAGTAATGAGCAACCTTTTACGGAACAGCAATACCATTCATTAATCTTGCTCACTCAAAGCCTGATGCAAAAGTATCCCAAAATTAACACAACACGTATTGTTGGGCACTGTGATGTGTCACCAGGGCGTAAAATCGATCCAGGTCAATATTTTGATTGGCAACGCTATTTGAGCAACCTCAGTCAAGCTGATTAAAAAAGAAACACCTAAAATTTCCACGTTGTGGGAATCTTTTCACACCCCAGCCATTTTATTATCTAATTGATATAAAAGGATTTTTGTCATTTCCTTTTTCCACCATAATCCTGTAATTCAAGTTATTAAAGTGATTACAGACATTCAGCCACAATTTTATCCACAGAAAAAGTGAATAACTTTATTCCTGTTGAAAACAAGCAAAAACCGCTTCCCCTAATAGATAATACGCTTTCTTTTACGACAATTCTTGCTGAAAAATTGGTGTAACTTGCTGTCCACACAGGGGCTGTTTAAAAAACAACAAAAACATATTTAAACAACACAGTTTATTGATTTTATTAGTTTTATTTTCATAAAGACTCGTCTTGTTTTTCTTTTTTATCACCTTATAAACAGCGTTATCCACAGGAAGTCAAAATGCGATTCATGGCAACGCAAGCATGGGCGTGAAGAAAAGAGAATATTTTGGCTTGTCTTTAAAAAATATGAAGAAGCATCACAGAAATTCTGATTATCAGTTGAGAAAAACACGATTATATGAAACAATCTCACGATTATTTTATGGTAAAAATTACAGATATTTTTTAAGGTGAACGCTAGTGATCGATTTCGATGGCTACCGTCCAAATGTAGGTATTGTCATTTGTAATAGCAAAAGACAGGTACTCTGGGCAAAAAGGTACGGACAAAATTCTTGGCAATTTCCCCAAGGCGGTATTAACGATAATGAAAATGCAGAACAAGCCATGTATCGTGAATTATTTGAGGAAGTGGGCTTAACGCCAAAAGATGTCAAAATTTTATATGCATCAAAGCACTGGCTACGCTATAAACTCCCTAAACGCTTACTGCGTTATGACAGCAAACCAATGTGTATTGGTCAAAAACAACGTTGGTTTTTGCTTCAGCTTCTTTCCGATGACAAAAACATTGATATGCAGTCAAGTAAATCCCCCGAATTTGACGGTTGGCGTTGGGTGAGTTTTTGGTATCCTGTTCGTCAAGTTGTCTCTTTCAAAAAAGAAGTTTATCGTAAAGCGATGAAAGAATTTGCGAGTGTTTTATTTGATAATAATAAAGAAGGTTACTCACCGCATAAAGTGCAGGATCATGAGTCAAAACCGCCTTATTCAAGCAAAAAAACCGCACATTCATCAAAACACGCTAAACGTTATCATAAATCAAGAGGTTGATTATGCTCAGCTTTTTTGTTATTTGCCTTTTTGTCGGGGCGGTAGTGGGATTTCTCGCCGGGCTATTTGGTATTGGCGGTGGTTTAATTATCGTCCCTATTTTGGTGTATTTATTCCCGCTAGTTGGCGTGCCTGAACCTTTATTAATGTCTGCCGCCTTAGGGACATCTTTTGCGACTATTGTAGTCACGGGATTTTCTTCCGCCCAACGCCACCACAAACTGGGGAATATTGTGTGGTCTGCGGTAAAATACCTAGCTCCCACCATCATGATAACCACCTTCATTGCAGGCTTATTTATCGGTAAATTAGATAAAGCCATTGCCACTAAAGTGTTTTCTTGCTTAGTGGTGTATTTAGCAATCAAAATGTTACTTTCCATTAGACCCACAACAATCACCAAGCCTTTGACAAGGTTATCTTCCATTGTCGGCGGTATCTTAATCGGGATCGTTTCCTGTGCGGCAGGTATTGGTGGCGGTGGATTTATCGTTCCCTTTCTTAATTCACGAGGGGTGGAAATGAAAAAAGCCATTGGATCTTCCGCCTTCTGTGGCATGCTTTTAGGGCTTTCTGGTATGTTTAGCTTTATTGTGGGTGGCTGGCATATCGACACCATGCCCGAGCATTCTTTAGGTTATGTGTATTTACCTGCGGTTGCAGGCATTACGCTCACCTCTTTTTTTACCTCAAAAATTGGGGCAAACACAACCACGAAACTGCCCGTCCCCACGTTAAAACGTTATTTCGCACTGTTATTGATCGTCCTTGCGATCAATATGTTTTTAAAATAAAAAAGGAACAACATGCAACAAACTTACCTTAATTTTCCACAATTTGATCCTGTCATTTTTGAAATCGGCCCTATCGGTTTACGCTGGTATGGCTTGATGTATCTCATTGGTTTCCTCTTTGCCCGTTGGCTTGCCGTTAAACGGGCTAATCAAACAGGCAGTGGCTGGACAACAGATCAAGTCGATAGCCTATTATTCAATGGTTTTATGGGGGTCTTTTTAGGTGGACGAATTGGGTATGTATTGTTCTACCAATTCGATTATTTCTTACAAGATCCTGCTTATTTATTCCGTGTCTGGGAAGGAGGGATGTCTTTCCATGGTGGCTTAATCGGCGTGATTTTAGCGATGTTGATAACCGCTAAATACCAAAAAAGAGGGTTTTGGCAAACGGCTGATTTTGTTGCCCCATTAATTCCATTTGGGCTAGGCATGGGACGTATTGGTAACTTTATCAATGATGAACTTTGGGGACGAGTAACCGATGTGCCATGGGCGGTGTTATTTCCATCGGGCGGTTATTTGCCTCGCCACCCATCGCAATTATACGAGGCGGTGTTAGAAGGCATTGTGTTATTCTTTATTCTTAACGGGTATATTAAAAAACCTCGTCCAACAGGGGCGGTAGCAGGGTTATTCTTACTCGGTTATGGTATTTTCCGTTTCATCGTCGAATTTTTCCGCGAACCTGATGCACAACTAGGATTATATTTTGGTCAACACATCTCCATGGGGCAAATTCTCTCCACCCCAATGATTCTTATTGGAGCCGCCATTATGTTAATCGCCTATCAAAGTGCGGGTAAAAAAAGGTAAATTTTATGAAGCAATATTTAGCACTTTGCCAACGCATTGTTGATGAGGGCGTTTGGGTTGAAAATGAACGCACAGGAAAGCGTTGTTTAACAGTGATCGATGCGGATCTCACTTATGATGTAGCCAATAACCAATTTCCACTGATCACTACACGTAAAAGCTATTGGAAAGCGGCAATTGCGGAATTTTTAGGCTATATCCGTGGCTATGACAATGCAGCTGATTTCCGTAAACTGGGCACCAAAACGTGGGATGCCAATGCCAATGAAAACCGAGCTTGGCTTAACAACCCGCACCGCAAAGGCACTGACGATATGGGGCGAGTTTATGGCGTACAGGGGCGTGCATGGCGTAAACCCAATGGTGAAACGGTCGATCAATTACGCAAAATCGTGGATAACCTGAGTAAAGGGATAGACGATCGTGGTGAAATTATCACCTTCTTAAACCCAGGTGAACTGGACCTAGGCTGTTTACGTCCTTGTATGCACACCCATACTTTTTCTTTGCTTGGGGATACTCTTTATCTGACCAGTTATCAACGCTCTTGTGATGTGCCACTTGGATTGAACTTTAACCAAATCCAAGTGTTCACTTTCCTTGCACTCATGGCTCAAATCACGGGCAAAAAACCAGGCAAGGCATATCATAAAATCATTAATGCACACATTTATGAAGATCAACTGGATTTAATGCAACAGGTACAATTAAAACGTGATCCATTCCCCTCACCTCAGTTAGAGATTAATCCAGAGATTAAAACTCTCGAAGACTTAGAAACTTGGGTCACCATGGATGATTTCAAGGTAATCGGCTATCAATGCCATGATGCCATTAAATACCCTTTCTCCGTGTAAGAGGTTGGATAAAGTGCAAGCTGACATTGATGAAAAATGGATGCGTTATGCATTAAACTTGGCGGATAAAGCCGAACAATTAGGCGAAATTCCCGTGGGTGCCGTCTTAGTCGATGAGCACGGAAATGTGGTGGGAGAAGGCTGGAATGTTTCCATTCTTCAATCCGATCCCACCGCACACGCAGAAATTATGGCACTACGTCAAGGGGGACAAAGGTTACAAAACTATCGCCTGCTCAACACCACCTTGTATGTGACCCTTGAGCCTTGCACCATGTGTGCAGGGGCAATCTTACATAGCCGCATTAAACGTCTGGTATTCGGGGCAACAGACTACAAAACCGGGGCGGTAGGCTCCCGTTTTCACTTTTTTGATGACTATAAAATGAACCATGTTATCGAAATCACCGCTGGCGTGTTACAAGAAGAATGCAGTCAAAAACTCAGTGCTTTTTTCCAAAAACGCCGAGAACAGCAAAAAGCCGCCAAACAAAAAAGCCGCCTTGAAACATAGGTAGTTGTCGCATTTGCAAAATCCGAAGATATAGACTCACCCTTACTGTTCTTCATTCATTCGATAGGCTTCCAAAACTTTTCTAAAATCTACCGCACTTTGATGCATCTTAGGACAGCCTTATCTGTTTTTATGTTGACTCGAATAAAAAAAGCCACCGATAACGGTGGCTAATATTAATATGAATGCTGTTCAAACGAACCTTACCATTGATAGCCGACGCCAACAGATCCGCCCACTCGTCCACTGGTATTCGCATTACCTTGGATTTTCAAGATAACTTTACCATTGTCGCTAGAGCGAGAGTAACCTATTGCCACCGCATTCTGACCACCATAGGTGCCCGCAGATGCCGCAACCATGGATTTGCCTGGAATATACACTTGAGGTAAGCCTGCGGCAGCGTTAGATCCTGCTATGCCTGCATGAAGTTTCTTATTGTTTTTATGAATAAGATTATTCACATTACCTAAGTTTTGCTTAATTTCGTTAAGCTGGTTCACATTTACTGCATCATGTCCATCAACACCAGGGGCAACATTGGTTATGCGTGCTGGGGCATTTTCATTCCCATTTTCTTGCTTGCTTACTCGAATATCACCGCTTGGGGTGGCACTCATCTTCGGTCCTGTTTCACTACCTAATTGCACCGTTTTAAAGATTGGATTATCGGAAATCGTCACTTTGACTTCTCGAACACCATCAGGGCGAGTTAACCCCGTCACACTGGCATTTTTATTGCCGCTAACAAATTCAATGCGGTTATTATGGCGAACTTGCTCTTTATATTGGTCGTCTCCAGTACTGATCATAAAGCCTAAATTTTGTAAATCACCAACCGTTGCGGCATTATTTGGATTCGACGCAGCAAAATTAACCAGTCCTCCGTTATTGGCAGCATTAAGTGCTTGTTTCACTTTATCTGATGGCACAGGGACACTGCCAGCTTTGACCTCACCGTTAGGTTCGACTTGTGTCGCTAAATACCATTTACCATCATTTGCGAGTTTAATCGCTTCCCCCTCCACTTGTGGCGAGGCAAAAGTATTGGCACCATTTGCCACATTTCCTAATTGCGATGGTTTGCCAATCTCATCTTTCCCTGCCGCAGGGTTGACAAGCTGGGTGGATAAAGTACTCACATCGGCGACTGGTTTTGTCATATCAGGTTTGCCATCTGCCCCAACTGGGTAATATTGATCTCCCACTTTGACGATAGGTACATCTTTACCCTCCACTTTTGTGGTGTAGCTAATCGGTAAGCCACTCACATTCACCTTCACTTCGGTCTTATCCGTTCCTGTGCTTTCATCTCGGGAGGTTTCCGCTGTCACTACCGTATTAGCACCATTGACAAAATTCACCACATCATTTGGGGTGACTTTCTCTGTCGCTTTGTCTTCCCCATTGGTGGACTTGCCATTTTGCTCCACAAAGAAACCTGATTTACTGACCGTTTGATCGAGCTGATCTTTATTTACCGCTTGATCAGGTTTATCTGCCCAAGCCACATTATTCAGATTCACGCCACCTGTGCCTGCGGTAATTTTATCTTTCGCCTCAGGATTGGCTTTCACTGCTTCAATTCTGGCTTGCTCGGTCGCTTTTTCCACCGCTACAGCAATCTCGGCGGCAGATGCATTTGGATTTGCGGTTAAAACCTCTTTTGCCGCCTTCTCTACTGCTTGCTGTACTGCAATTTGAATCGGATCTTGAAGCTCATACCCTTTATTAGGTTGACCATTTGAATTGGTTCCATCGGTTAACTGAGCACCTTTTTTCAATTCATTCACTTTGTCATCTGGCAAGGCTTTGGTCGTGTCTTTCGGTACACCATCGCCCCCCACATCATCTTTCGCATAGAATTTGCCATCGTTCGCTTTCACAAACTCTTTTCCTGATGCATCGGTGTATTTAAAGTCAATCGGCAGATCCACATCCACTTTCACCACCGTGGTGGTACTGGTGTTGCCTTCTTCATCAACAGCTTTCACCGTCCCCAGTGAAGCAACAGTATTTTTGCCATCTGCGAAGCGAACATGATCATTCGGATTCACTTTCTCGTCTTGATTATTAAAAGTCACCTTACTGTCGAAAAGGGTATCCGCCACGATTTTACCCACTGTCCAGCCAGATTTTTGAATCGCTTCTGCCACTTTATGCCCTGTCACCAATCCACCACCGTTGTTGACGACAGTTTTAATTTCCTCTTGGGTTAATGGAGTGGCATTCGGTTTCGCCTCACCCGTTGTCGGATCCAAGTCTGATTTTTTATAGTAATTGCCGTTTTTGTCTTTCACGACCTCCACTTGCTCACCATTTACGGTCGCAGTGCCTTCGTTTTCTTTAACAATGTCCCCTTCTTTCACATCGACTGTAATATCTTGTGCCCCTGTGGTGGCATTTTTACTGACGGTCACATTCGCCAAGCCTTTTCCAATGAAATTCACTTCATCTGCATTTTTCACGGCACTAGAATAATGATTCCCGTCTTCACCTTTTCCTGATAATACCCAACCCATTTTTCTTAAATCAGATACTGTCACCGCATTATTTGGATTAGATGTGACTAAATCAGCCAATCCTTTCAAGGCTGGATTAGGACTTTGTGCGAGATTGGTTACTGGATTTTTACCCTTTATCGGTTTTCCAGTTTCATCAATATCTTCAGGGTTGTAATATTGATCACCAATTTTAACGAGTGGTTTACCGTTCGCATCTGTGGTGCCATCTAAGGTATTTGTGCCCGATGCAATATTTCCTAATTTCGTTGCATTACCTGACTCATTCGGCTTCGCTGTTGGATTGATCACATTCACCACTAAATCGGCTTTTTTCTCCTCGGGAATTGGATTATCCATATCAGGGGAACCATCTTCTTTCACGGGATAATAGTTATCCCCCACTTTCACAACAGGGGTGCCATCTGCTTGAGTATATTGCACAGGTAAACCCACCACGTTCACCACAATATCACTGCTTTTACCGTCACTTGTGACCTGAACATTAGTATTTGAGCCATTTTTAAAATTCACTTGATCATTTGGCGTTACTCGGTCCACCACCGTGCCACTCTGATCACCCAATTTCCAGCCGTCATTGACATAGCTGTTTAACTGAGTGATAGCCTCGGCAACATTTTGTGCGGGTTGTGCTGGTGTGTAATCTTGTGCATCTTTAGCTGCACCAGTCACATTTAATGTTTGTGTAAAACCTCCCGGTGCTCCCGTTGCTTGATTCACTGCGGTTCCCCCACCTAAAAGATTTGCGACCGCTTGACTAATATTGCCAATCACATGTTGGGTCATGTATAACTGACTACCATTGATCGCATCGGTGGATGTTTCAGAAATTTTGCCTGGTGCAACATGAATAATTTGACGTTCATTATTCGCCGAACCAACACTGACAACGCTGATGTCTTCTGCTACTTTTTTGCTACCATCTGCTTTTTCATTGCCCGCAAAATTAGAATATGAAATACCATTCACTGTGGCACTGTCTTCAACTGTCGCCGCACGATCTTTTGAATCCGCCCCCAAGGCAACACTATTTTTATTGGTGACTTGAGCATCTTTACCAATAGCAATGCCATTTACGCCACTGGTTTGAGCTCGTCGCCCAAGAGCCAAGCTATCATCTGCAGATGCATAAGCCCATTCCCCCATGGACATCGTATTATTTGCTTTTGAAAATATGCTCTCATCAAGCATTCTCTTGCTTTCGTCATTAGTAGCTGGATCTAATTTACTGGCACGTCCTGCGTGTCGACCGATTGCGATATTGGCATTTCCTGAACTATACCCCCCTGCCTCTTTACCGATCGCCACATTATCATGACCTAATGTGTTCATACCCGCTCTTGAAGAAATGGCGGTGTTGGTATTCCCCGTAATAATTACGCCATTTGTCGCCCCTTTCGCTTTAGAGGCGGTGTCCATCGCCTGTTTGACGGCAGGATTTCTACTATCAAGCGATCCCGCATTGTGACCAATAGAAACGCCTTCGCCATAGTAGCTATTGTAGCCATTTCCTGCTTTGTGACCGATATTGACACCATATTGATTATTAATCGTACCAAGACCTGCTTCATTCCCTATATTTACCCCACTAAGCAAGCCACTGGCACTGGTTTTGCCCTGATTAGTTCGTTCAGTCAGTTTATTCTGAGGTCCCTTATTGACAAAATCGACTCCTGCGGTGCCAGCTTTGGTACCAATAGACACAGTATTAGACTCTTGAGCAACGGCCTCTGAACCAATAGCAACGGTATTTGCCCCCAAGGCGTTACTTTTATCACCACCTGAAAATGATGATGCCCCTGCCGCCGTATTTCCAACCCCAAAAGCAGAAGCTCGCTCCCCCGTTGCTGTTGCCAATCGACCAATTGCCGCCGAATTTTTTGCCGCCGCATTAGAACTTTGACCGAAAGCCTGTGCACCTTCTGCTGTTGCTTTACTGTTATTACCAATGGCTGTCGCCCCCAGTTTACTTGCAACAATATTATTCCCAATCGCTAAGGATTGTTTTCCTGATGCGGTGGCCTCACTCCCAATAGCAATCGCTTGAACAGCCGTTGCATTGGTTAAAATCCCGATGGATACAGAGTCTTCTTCTGTGGCACGATCATTATTATAGTTACTAGCTGCATCCGTTTGCCCTGTTTTTACACTGAAAAAATGCAAATCCGCCCCTAAAACAAGGGTGGAGGTTGCCAATCCCATACCTAATGTGATCGTTGTGACCACGGCTTTTGCCACAGATCGTGATTTTGTTTTACCTTTTGTTGAACCTAATTCAGATACGGCTACCCAAGTCTGAGTTGCTTGGCTCCAAACGATTTTAAAGATTTTATTCATAGCGTAAACCCTCTCCTATAAATATGGGATTTTTATGTAGAAATTAATAAAAATGGGGTGACTCATTGCCTCTAAACGATATAGTCTAAAAAGCGATCCGATCACATTTTACACGCTTACTATGTAATGTATAGCCCACTCATTTTATTTTACACCAAAAAATTATTGTCATTTTTAAATAAAGAAACGATTTTGCATTTAAAAAAAGAGACTTACATTTTATTAATATAAAAAAATAATTATCTATAACCCTTATTTTTTTAGTGAGAAAAACCTTATTTAGTGTAAGTTTTTAAGGATCAATATGTCATCAAGCCGATTTTCCTTCTCATGACAACATTTAACGACCGTCCATGAATCTAGGTTCAGGTGATAGGTTTCTTTTGCACAAAACATTCAATTTCCTGCCCTCTTTAAAAATAAAGAAGATTAATGATGCAAGAACACCGCTCTTCTGATGTTAAATACAACGAAGATCCCTAAAGGGACACATGAAACATGATATTGAAATGAGCAGAATCAAATAGGGCATAACCTATTTCAAAAATGGATTTATGAGGATCATCCCTTTTTATTGGGTGAGATGGAAAACGATGAATGAGGGGGAAGGCTAAGATCAACCTCAACTCAATGACAATATTGAGGTGACACATTTAAAAGCATTTAACGCCTCTTTAAACATGAAGAAAATAAAACCTCATCTCGCCATGTCTGACGTATATCAGATTCAATTTATTCTTCTATAATAAAAAGGACTAAGCCCGATAAATACCCAGCTTAGCCCTTGAATGACAGTTCAATATTGGAAAAAAGTCCAATCTTGTTACGCTTTTAGATGATTGTTCCCTTCCTCATTTAACACTTTAACAAATAAAATTGAGTTTGATAAGCAGATCATTAATATTTCACTACGTGCCCATATCCTTCAAGAATTTCTTTGATATGATCTAAGGATTCTTTTGTAGGAGGCAAGACATCTTCTAGCTCATATTTTTCGCCCATAGCTGCCCATTTATGTGCCCCCAAACGATGGTAAGGCAGTAATTCCACCTTCTCAATGTTTTTCATATCTTTAATAAAATTCCCCAATAAGTGGATATCGGCATCGGCATCCGTATAACCCGGCACAACCACATAGCGAATCCATACACGTTGATTGCGTTTAGCCAAATATTTTGCAAATTCCAATGTCCGTTTATTCGGTACCCCAATCAAATTTTGGTGAACTTTATCGTTTAATTCTTTGAGATCGAGTAAAACAAGATCAGTTACGTCTAGCAATTCATCAATGACATGATCATAATGACGTACAAAACCGTTCGTATCTAAACAGGTATTGATCCCTTCTTTTTTACACGCTCTAAACCAATCTCGCACAAATTCTGCTTGCAAAATTGCCTCGCCGCCTGATGCGGTAACCCCCCCACCAGAGGCATTCATGAAGTGGCGATATGTCACCACTTCTTTCATTAATTCATCAACGGTGATTTCTTTGCCTGCATGTAAATCCCACGTATCACGATTATGGCAATATTTACAACGCATTAAACAGCCTTGCATAAACAAAATAAAACGAATCCCCGGTCCATCGACTGTCCCACAAGATTCGTAAGAATGAATTCGTCCCACAGTTGTCATAAATAATCCTTCAACATTTTTCAAATGCTATAATTATAATCGAAAATTGTCGTTTGTTGGTGTAATTTAATAAAACTTAGCCAATAAAAAATAACCCTATATATGACCTTTATCAAATATAGGGTATTTTTCAAAAAGTGCGGTCAATTTTTTTAAAATTCTAAACCGACACCTGCATGGAATGTGGTATTCGATAAATGGGTTTTACGACCCACATCTTTCTGCAAGCTGATGTGGGTATGGAATCCAGAATTGAGAGGCTTCCATTGTAACCCTGCTTGCAAGTTCACCCATGATTTATCTTCTGGTGATAAGATGGTGGCAAATGCACTGCCGTTAAAGGTGGTTTTAATGATGGCTGGATCTTGATTCCATTCCTTCACAAAACGGGCATTGACATAAGGTTGCCAACTTTCCCCTTGATAACGAACTGCTAATCCTGTGCCTGTTGTTAAACTTTTCGTTTCACGCTGTGCAAATTGCATCTGCATTAAACCCGTTTCACGAACAGCGAAAGGGTCAATATCCGTTTTCGTTTTACTCACATCGGCAATCAATGCAACCCCAAGTTTATCCCATTGCCATTCATACCCTGTAAACAATGCCATACTTAAACTTTGCGAAGTAGGTGAGGCACTTTGTTGATGAGTTGACATACCAATCATATTAAGACGTTGTGTTTTAAATGTACTGTTATTGACTTGGAAAGTGGAACCTAACCACCAATGTTGTGCATCATAGCGTAACGAGGCACTTAACACCTTACTTTTGCTCTCAAAGTGGGTTTGACCCTGTGCTACTTTTTGGTTTTGCTGCCCAACCAAAACCGCCAGTTGCCATGCTGGATTAAACTGTACCTTCGCCCCAACATATAAGTGATTACCATGTTTATCTTTTTGGTATGCCACAATGCTATCTAGGCTTTGTGCGGTTTGACGAGCCAAGCGATTACGATCACTTTCACTGCGAGCGAAATCCAAGGCTAAATCGACTTGATGTTGTGCAATATGATTTAACGCCCCCATTTCTTTTGGTGCAGTCAGCACATTCACAATGTAATCAGCCATGGCTTTATGGGCGACGGGACCTGGATGGAAACTATCCGCAAACAATTTCTGATCGGCTTCTTCTTGATTTTGTGGGGTGCAATTCTCATCCGTTGCAGTGGCAATCGATTTTTTGCAAACCACCCCCGTTGTATTCGTCAAACCATAAGCATGTGGGCGAGCAATCATATCTTTGAACAATCCCTCGGCATCAATTCGCACAATATTCCCACCAACTTGATTTAAGGCTGAAGTAATACTGGCATTGACTAATGTTGTACTCAACGAGGCTTGTGGCAAAATACCTTGGTATGCCGTAATTAAGGTATTTGCAATCCCTTTGCTATCATAACCTATACCAGCCAATAGTAATTTTGTTACAGACCAACGACTATCATAAAAATCTTTTGCCGCTTTTTCCAATACCTTCACACGATGAGCATCTAACTCCTCAGCATTGGCTGTTGGCAAATCCATGATTGAATCTGAAGCCTTGTTAAAAATATCAACAAATTCTTTTTTGGATAAAAAACCCGCTGATTTCCCGTTAATTTGAGCACCCGCCACCTCACCTAATTGCGTAAAAAATGCAGGGGTATAAACCACGTTTGGAATCGTTGGTGCAATAATCGTATCAATCCCCGCTTGGCGTAAGCTTGCCCATTGTTGTGCCATCGTTTGTGCCATGGCTTGCACAC
The DNA here is from genome assembly GCF_049670885.1 of Pasteurella pantherarum. GTDB lineage: Bacteria > Pseudomonadota > Gammaproteobacteria > Enterobacterales > Pasteurellaceae > Pasteurella. The sequence goes on from NZ_CP187173.1 coordinate 1,370,876, forward strand.
TTTGCATCACATAAGGTTGTTTCTCGGCATCGGGTTTTGTCGCTGCAGTACTTAACACCTTAGCAAGGTCATTCCCACCCGCCCAAAGCACATGCAACGCCTCTTTTTTTACGGGTGAAGCAAGATAATCTTGAACTTGTTTCGCTAAGGCGAGATTTGGCTGGGTCTTAATGCTTGAGCCATGCTCACCCACAATCACACCACCACTGTAAGCATAATTTGTTCCACCATTTGATGACGCAGCTAACTCATTACCGAAATGCTTAGCTAAATGTTCTGCATATAACAGATTTAACGTTTTATCGGCTTTAAAATATGTTGCCTTTTTGTTCCAATTTTTCTGACCAACATCACTTAAACTATCCCCAAAAACCACAACATCTTGTGCTAGAACGCTAGTACTGATTGCACAACATAGTGCGAAAGCAATTTTATGTAATCTCATAAAAAAATCCTTAAAACAATAGAATCTGAGAAGTGTATAGGAAGAAGAAAGAAAATACCTAGACAGACCAGTACTGGTATGAACAGCTAACACGTTCAAACTGGTCTAATCAGCTTATACCGTTAAGCATAAAAAAGCCCCTGTAGGGTACAGAGGCTTTAAAAAATGAACAGGCTTTACATTACATTGATTTTGTGAAAGTACGTGTAATCACGTCCATTTGTTGCTCTTTGGTTAAAGAGTTGAAACGCACGGCGTAGCCTGAAACACGAATGGTTAATTGTGGATATTTTTCTGGATGATCCATTGCATCTAACAACATTTCACGGTTCATCACGTTCACGTTCAAGTGTTGACCACCTTCAATTGTCGCTTCATGGTGGAAGTAACCATCCATTAAGCCAGCAAGATTACGTTTTTGTGATTCAAGATCTTTACCTAACGCATTTGGTACGATTGAGAAGGTATAAGAAATACCATCTTTCGCATAAGCAAATGGAAGTTTAGCCACAGATGTTAATGACGCTACCGCACCTTTTTGGTCACGACCGTGCATTGGGTTAGCACCTGGTCCGAATGGTGCACCTGCACGACGACCATCTGGGGTGTTACCTGTTTTTTTACCGTACACCACGTTTGAAGTGATAGTTAACACAGATTGTGTTGGAGTCGCATTGCGGTATGTATGAAGTTTTTGAATTTTTTTCATGAAACGTTCAACTAAGTCGCAAGCGATTTCATCTACACGATTATCATTGTTACCAAATTGTGGGTATTCCCCTTCAATTTCAAAGTCAACCGCCACATCTTTCGCGATACCAACCACTTCACCTGCTTTATTTTTGATTTCAATATCACCACGAATTGGTTTGACTTTCGCATATTTAATTGCAGAAAGTGAGTCTGCAGCAACAGAAAGACCAGCAATACCACACGCCATGGTACGTACCACATCACGATCGTGTAATGCCATTAATGCAGCTTCATAGGCATATTTATCGTGCATAAAGTGGATGATATTCAATGCGGTTACGTATTGTTTTGCCAACCAGTCCATAAAACTATCAAGATGTTTCATGACATCGTCATAGTTGAGGTATTCGGTTTTGATTGGCTCAGTTCTTGGACCCACTTGGTCACCTGATTTCTCATCCACACCACCGTTGATTGCATATAACAAGGTTTTCGCTAAGTTTGCACGAGCACCGAAGAACTGCATTTGTTTACCCACGATCATTGGGGATACACAACAAGCGATTGCATAGTCATCGTTTTGGAAATCAGGACGCATTAAGTCGTCGTTTTCATATTGTACAGATGAAGTTTCGATAGACACTTTTGCTGCAAAGCGTTTGAAACCATCTGGTAATTTTTCAGACCAAAGAATGGTTAAGTTTGGCTCTGGAGATGGACCCATTGTGTAAAGGGTGTGAAGTAAACGGAAGCTGTTTTTAGTCACCAATGTACGACCGTCTAAGCCCATACCTGCGAAGGTTTCTGTTGCCCACATTGGGTCACCAGAGAATAATTGATCATATTCAGGTGTACGTAAGAAACGAACCATACGTAATTTCATCACCAAGTGATCCATTAACTCTTGAGCATCTTGCTCAGTGATTTTGCCTGCTTTTAAGTCACGCTCAATGTAAATATCTAAGAAAGTAGAGACACGACCGAATGACATCGCCGCACCATTTTGCGATTTCACAGCAGCTAAATAAGCAAAATAAGTCCATTGTACTGCTTCTTGTGCATTCGTTGCAGGACCTGAAATATCAAAGCCATAGCTTGCCGCCATTTCTTTGATTTTACCTAAGGCACGGTGTTGTTCTGCAAGTTCTTCACGTAATTGAATAGTGGCTTGAATATCTTCACCACTTTCTAATTTTTCTTGTAATGAAGTAAATTGGTTAAATTTATCTTTCATTAAGAAGTCTGCACCGTAAAGTGCCATACGACGGTAGTCACCGATAATACGACCACGACCGTAAGCATCAGGAAGACCTGTAATAACACCTGAACGACGGCAGCGTAAAATATCTGGCGTGTAAACATCAAATACGCCTTGGTTATGTGTTTTACGATATTCTGTGAAGATATGTTCGATTTCAGGATTTAATTGACGACCATAAACTTTACAAGAACCTTTCACCATGTTGATACCACCAAACGGCATAATCGCACGTTTTAATGGGGCATCAGTTTGTAAACCAACGATTTTTTCTAACGGTTTGTCGATATAACCTGGTTTGTGAGAAGTAATGGTGGATGGTGTATCGGTATCAATGTCATACGGTTCGTGGGTTTTATTTTCCACTTTGATTTTTTCCATCACCTCAGCCCACAATTTTGTGGTAGCTTCTGTTGCATCAGCTAAGAAAGACTCATCTCCTTCATAAGGTGTATAATTTTTTTGAATAAAATCACGAACGTTGACATTTGTTTGCCAGTCACCACCGGCAAACCCTTCCCACGCTTTTTTTTGCGCATCTGTTAATTGAGTCATATTAAAATCCTCTATATATAGAATGAAAAACCGTTTAAATTACACAAAGGCGATGAAAAATAATAAAAAAACCTACCGCACTTTGCACCCAAATCTTAATGTGGGCGATTAATGAACCAATGTGGTAAAGCCACACAGCACGCACCGCCTACGATATTCCCCAGCGTTACAGGAATTAAATTCTTTACAATAAAATGATAAACATCAAGATCAGCAAACTGTGCTGCATCCACGCCAATGGCTTGCCAAAATTCTGGCGAAGCAAAATGTGCAATCACAATTCCCATTGGGATCATAAACATATTCGCAACGCTATGCTCAAAGCCTGAAGCCACAAACATACCAATCGGCAAAATCATAATAAAGGCTTTGTCAGTTAACGTTTTACCGGCATAAGTCATCCAGATCGCAATACACACCATAATGTTACAGAAAATACCTAAACAAAACGCCTCTACCCAAGTGTGATGAATTTTATGTTGAGCCGTTTTTAAAATAGTCAACCCCCATTGACCGTCGGCTGCCATAATTTGTCCTGCGAACCAAGTCAGTAACACAATGAAAATGGCACCAATAAAGTTACCGCAATACACGACAACCCAATTACGTAACATTTGAAAAGTAGAAATTCGACCACTCACTCTTGCCACCGTGGTCATAGTTGATGAAGTGAACAATTCAGAACCGCAAACCACCACCATAATCACCCCAAGCGAGAACACAATACCGCCAACAAGCTTTGTTAATCCCCATGGTGCATCGCCACTCGCGGTTTGAGTAGTGGCATAAAAGACGAATGCAATCGCAATAAACATCCCTGCTGGAATCGCAGAAAGGAAAGAGTAAAATTGTTTTTTTGTGGCTTTATAAACACCTGTATCTTCGCCAATCTGTGCCATCTCAGTAGGTGACACCATGCAGGTTGACGTTGATTGTTCAGTCTTCATGCTTAAATCCCCTTAATATCAATATGCTAATAATTAATGTCGAATGACGTGTTACATAAAATAATCATTTAAAAAAATTTTATTTTTTATAATATTTGTTAATTATAGGAAGTTTTACATCAAAATAAAAGCTATTTTAAGGTCAAAAAACATTCAAAGCCATCTTTTTTTACGCCAGATCAATTTATTGTTAAAAATCTTTGAATTTCAATAAATTAACATTTAATTAAATACTTTTTAACAACTCTTTAACAGATGATTTTTTTAACATTATTTGCTTATTTTTCAGGCTAAATTATCTCCCCTACTTTTCTGTGAAAAAATTGCCATTTTTGTCATTTTCTGTTAAAAAGTGCGGTACATTTTTACCTAATTTAAAAGGATAACACCAATGGCTGCAGAAACCATTTTTAGTAAGATTATTCGGAAAGAAATTCCTGCCAATATTGTTTATCAAGATGAGCTGGTTACCGCATTTCGTGATATTTCCCCTCAAGCTAAAACCCATATTTTAATTATTCCCAATAAACTGATTCCAACCGCCAATGATGTTACAGAACAAGATGAAATCAGCTTAGGACGTCTTTTTACCGTGGCGGCAAAATTGGCAAAAGAAGAAGGGATTGCAGAAGATGGCTATCGTTTAATTGTGAATTGCAATCAACACGGTGGGCAAGAAGTCTTCCATTTACATATGCATCTTGTGGGCGGTGAGCCACTCGGTAAAATGTTGGCAAAATAATGAAAAAACGAACCGCACTTTTATTTTCAGCATTGCTACTTGTGGGTTGTGGCACTTCACAGCCCACAAACTTATTACAGACAGATCAGCCCCTTTTAAACATTGAAGCTGATGCCGATGCGGTGATTGAAGCACAAGCGAATCCTCATCATGCTTGGCTAAAAAATAAAACAGCCAGCCCGATTCAAGTGGGCTACCAATTATTTTGGTATGACAAAAATGGTGTAAGCCAACCTCCTTTTGTGCGTCAAGACATTCCTCTCCTGCTTCAAGCGGGGGAAAAATATGCCATTCCGTTGCACAAACCAACCCCTGAAAGCCAAAACTATCGCTTATATATCCGCTTAAAATAAGGGATTTTTATGTCAACATTATTGATTGATTTACAAGGTCACACACTCTGTCAAGAAGAAGTGGAATTACTTGAACACCCACTTGTTGCTGGCGTCATTTTATTTACTCGCAATTTTCATGATCGTGCACAACTTCAAGCCTTGATCCAATCGATTCGCCAACGCATAAAAAAACCGTTGTTGATCACCGTTGATCAAGAAGGTGGGCGAGTGCAACGTTTTCGTGAGGGCTTCACTCAACTTCCTGCCATGCAAGCCTTTGCCAGCTTAATTGATGATCCCGTGCAGCAAACTTATATGGCACAACAAGCTGGCTGGCAAATGGCGGCAGAAATGACTGCACTGGGCATCGATCTGAGTTTTGCACCTGTATTAGATTTAGGGCACCAATGCCAAGCCATTGGCGATCGTAGCTTTCATCAACAGGCAGAAACCACCCTAAATCTTGCCAAAGCTTTTATTCAAGGTATGCATCAAGTCGGCATGTCGGCAACAGGCAAGCATTTCCCGGGTCATGGTCATGTGGTGGCGGATTCACATTTAGAAACTCCTTATGATGAACGCCCCAAAAACGTGATTTTTGAGCAAGATCTTCAACCATTTAAACAACTGATTCAGCAAAATCTGCTAGATGCCATCATGCCAGCCCATGTGATTTATCGCCACTGCCATCCTCAACCAGCTAGCGGTTCAGAATATTGGTTAAAACAAGTATTACGCCAACAGCTTGGATTTAAAGGGGTGATTTTCTCTGATGATCTCGGCATGAAAGGGGCAGGTTTTATGGGGGATTTTGTTCAACGTTGTGAACAATCACTTCATGCAGGCTGTGATTTGCTGCTACTTTGCAATGAAAGAGAGGCGGTGATCCACGTGTTAGACAATTTAAAACTTGCTGAAAAAGCACCGCACTTTGCCCAACGCCAACAGCGTGTACAGCCACTTTTTAAACGTAAAACGATTCGTTGGTCTGAATTAGAAGCCACCGCTCGTTGGTTGGAAAATCGCAAAATATTGTCCGCACTTCAACAACAGTGGCTTGATAAAAAAGCCCAACATTCACATTAATTATGTCATTTACTTCTTCATCTTCAGCGTTGTCTTGCCCACATTATCAACGTGGTGATTGCCGTTCTTGTCAATGGCTGACAATGCCTTATTCCATTCAATTGGAAAAAAAACAACAACACTTACAACAGCAATTACAAAAACAGGATTGTTCGCAACTACAATGGTTCGCCCCCTATGCTTCCTTGCCTCAAGCCTTTCGTAACAAAGCGAAAATGGCGGTCAGTGGCATGGTGGAGCGCCCGATTTTAAGCCACCCACAAAGCGAGGCCGATTTAACCGATTGCCCTCTTTATCCTCCTCACTTTGTCAAGATTTTTACTATTTTAAAAGATTTTATCGCCCGTGCTGGATTAGTGCCTTACAACATTTCCAAACAAAAAGGGGAGCTTAAGTATATTTTACTGACCGAAAGTCAACTTGATGGTGGCTTAATGTTGCGTTTTGTCGTCCGTTCCGACAAAAAATTACCCTTGGTGCAAAGAGAATTAGCGGGGTTATTGGCAAAATTACCGCAACTCAAGGTCGTGAGTCTGAATATTCAGCCACAACATGCGGCAATTTTAGAAGGGGAAAAAGAAATTTTTCTTACCGAGCAACACACATTAGAAGAATGTTTTAATCAAATCCCCTTATTTATTCGTCCGCAAGGTTTCTTCCAAACCAATCCACAGGTGGCACAAGGGTTATATGCCACCGCACAGCAATGGGTACAACATTTACCTATTCACAAACTGTGGGATTTATTTTGTGGAGTGGGAGGTTTTGGACTGCATTGTACACAAGCCTTGCAAGCCCAACAGCCAGATAAAACCATTGATTTAGTGGGCATTGAAATTTCTGCGTCTGCCATTGAAGCCGCAACACTTTCTGCACAAAAATTAGGCTTAAAAAAGGTTTCTTTTCAGGCATTAGATGCGAAACACTTTGCTTGTGCACTCTCGCCAGACGTGCAAGCAAGCAAACCAGACTTGGTGATTGTGAATCCTCCTCGCCGTGGCATAGGCGAACAACTGGCACAATTTCTCAACCAATTCACCCCCAAATATCTGCTTTATTCTAGCTGTAATGCGGAAAGCATGGGAAAAGATCTCGCACATTTGAGTCATTATCAACTGAAAAAAATCCAGCTGTTTGATATGTTCCCTCATTCTCATCATTATGAAGTACTTTGTTTGTTGGAACATCAATCCGCTCAATGATTGATAAAAATCAAAAAATTTTTTTCTCAATCCCGTAATATTTCGTCTGTTTTTTCGACTAACACATCAGTAGTCAGTCAATATCATGTTTAGATTAAGGAAATCATCATGTCAAATAAATTCAAATATACTAGTTTAGCCTTGTTATCCACTCTTCTTGTTGCTTGCTCTGGCGGCGGTTCTACGCCCGCAGACAATGGACAAAAAAATGAAATTAATCCACAAAATGGCGGTGATAAAACCCCTGTTTTTCATTTAAGTGCTCAGCCAATTTATTTAATTAAAGGAGAGCAACCTCAAGCAAAAGAAGAAGTTTATAAACAAGAAGTAGAAAAACTATTACTTGACGGAAAAACATTGCGTTTACTCTCAGTAGGAACAGTGAAAGGAGTCGATTCTCTTACTGGAGAATCAACGGAAGATGTGGGATTACATTTGGTGAAAAATAAGGCTGTAGGTATTCTAGAAGGCTTAGGTAAAATCAGACAAGTCAACAATTATCAACAAGGTGTTGGCTCACTACTTTTACTCCGAGATCCACAAGCTAATGGATGGGAACATCAGTCTTTTGGTCGCTATACAGGCACGAATAATAGTGCTTCGGGTTATGTAAGCGTTGGTGAACAAAGTCAAAACTTGCCAGCTTCAGGCAAAATTACCTACACAGGTATCGTTTGGGGAGACGCTGGAGAAAAACAAAACAATGACTTTAAACCTGTTAATAGCATCAGTGGTGAACTTGCTGCCACATTACAACTTACAGCGGATTTTGGTAAGAAAACCCTTGAATTTAAAACAACAAATACAAAAGGCTATTCTTTACAAGAACAAAAAGCTGTGGATTATTCAAAATTTGATTTAACAGGGACGGCAAAATGGGATAACGGACAAAAAAGTTTCATTGGTACCGTTAATACCAAAGATAACATCAATGAAAAAGGCACATTACAAGGTAGCTTCTACGGTCCTAATGCTATTGAGGTGGGTGGCACTTTCGGTATCAAAACGGATGACAAATTCTACCAAGGTGGTTTTGGTGGAAAACAAGTCAGTCCGACGACAGAAAAAGCGGACAATAATCGCCCTGCAAGTCGTTAAGATTTTCCCGAATGAGGCAGATTTTTCTGCCTCTTTTTATGGGCATTTTTCTCTTCGGTTTGCCTTCAAAACAAACAAGACAGCACACCTGCCTTGTTGCACGCATAAAAAACGGTGGACAATGCCACCGTTTTTTCTTGAAAATGAGATTAGTCTAAACGTTTAGAAAGCTCTAACCAGTCCGCTTTAAACTCACGACGCATATTATTAATTGCATCGATAATATCATGGTGAACCAGTTGCTCGTTTTGAATACCCACGCAGTAACCGCCTTTACCTTGTAAAAGAAGATCGACGGCATACACCCCCATACGGGACGCCAAAATACGGTCAAAAGCACAAGGTGTACCACCACGTTGAATATGCCCTAAAATGGTTGCACGAGTTTCATGTTTAACACGTGCTTCAATTTCACGAGCAAGCTCATTTACATCACAAATTAATTCTGTGATCGCAATAATCGCATGGCGTTTGCCTCTTTGGATACTTAACTCAATTTGTTGAATGAGCTCTTCACGGTTAAATTCGACTTCTGATGCCACGATATATTCACAACCGCCCGCAATCCCCGCTGAAATCGTTAAGTCACTACAGTGGCGACCCATAATTTCCACAATCGAAATACGTTGATGTGAACTGGATGTGTCACGCAAACGGTCAATCGCTTCTACTGCAGTTTGTAATGCAGTTTGATAACCGATGGTGTAGTCTGTTCCTGCCACATCATTATCAATTGTCCCTGGAATACCCACACAAGGGAAACCGTGTTCTTCGGTTAATAATTTTGCCCCCATGTAAGAACCGTCACCGCCAATCACAACCAACGCATCAATGCCATGAGAACGTAACGTTTCTGCACATTTTTTACGAACTTCAGGATTTTTAAATTCTGGAAAACGAGCTGAACCTAAGAAAGTACCACCACGGTTAATAATATCAGATACACTATAACGGGTAAGTTGCTTGATTTTATTGTGATATAAGCCGTAGTAACCTTCATAAATTCCATAAACTTCTAGACCTTCAGAAAGTGCGGTACGTACTACACCACGAATTGCCGCATTCATCCCTGGTGCATCGCCACCACTGGTTAATACTGCTATTTTTTTAATCATATTGATACCTTACTTAACAATAAAAAATAAATAGAAAACATCGCTAAGATTACACTATTCATATAATCTGCTCTAGCGAAATTTATCAAAAATCGAACCAGATTTGATCTAGTTCGTATTTTCCATTTTTTCTGCCTGAACCACACTGGTTGGCTCATGATGAATCACGATGTCCACCTTTTCAAAAGCGTTACGCAGACGTTGTTCTAAGTGCTCGGTAATGTCATGGGCTTCTAAAAAAGAGAGCTCATCATCTAACTCTAAGTCAAGCTGAATAAATCGCACCGCCCCCGCTTGCCTTGTGCGTAAGTCATGAAAACCAATAATTCGGGGATCAGACAAAATAATCCTTTCAATTTGTTGAATTTCTGCCTCAGGCAAAGCACGATCTAATAATAATTGCACAGAATCAAACAGCATTCTCATGGCACTGATCAAAATATATAAGGCAATTAAAATCGCTACGATAGCATCTGCCAAAATAAAACCGAATAGGGTTAAACTCAGTGAAACCAAAATCCCTAAATTCATCAATAAATCGGTTTGGTAATGTAGGCAATCAGCCTTAATCGCTGGACTTTGGGTTTGTTCAACCACCTTTGTTTGGTAATACACCAAAATGCAGGTGGCTAAAATGGACACCAAGGTAATGCCTATGCCCAGTTCGGTATTTTCTAATGGTTGCGGTTCATTAAAACGGTGAATGCCTTGTAATAACAAAAAAATCGCCGATCCCGAAATGAACGCACTTTGCCCTAATACCGCCAAAGATTCTGCTTTCCCATGCCCAAAAGAGTGATTGTCATCTGCAGGCATTAACGCAAAACGTAAAATCAACATATTCATGAAGGACGCAAATAAGTCCAAGGTAGAATCCACAATGGACGCCAACATGGTCACCGCCCCCGTTTCCCACCATGCGATGCCTTTAATTATCACTAAGCTGGAGGCAGTCAGCACCGCAAAATTAGCCGCTCGCTTAATTTGTACGGCATACGCCTCTGCCATTATTGGCAACCCCATTGCCAATCATGCTGACTTAACTGTTTTAATTCTTTTTCTGCCACGTATTTTTTCAAATAACGAACCACTTTTTCATTGCTCATATTACGAATTTTTTTGGTTTTTGGCACTTTAAAAGAATATTGATATTGCACGAAACCACAATTTAATACATTTTTTCCTCTTGCCACATCCACTTGCCAATCATTATTTTTAACCGTTGGCTCATAAATCACAAAAGCATATAAACTGTCGGCTTTTTCTTGTAATTTAAAATGCTTCACGCCCGTGTTACGGTACACTCGCTGTCTTAAGCTGATGCGATCTTGCAAGCTATTTTGCATTGGGTTGCGATCAAATAACAATTCCACCGCACTTTTCCATTTTTCTACATTATCTTTCTCTTCTAAATAGAAAAAACGGGCGATTTGACCCAAATCTTGCTGTGCCGCCAGCACATAAGTATGCTTGTTATGCACAATCTGTTGCGGTGCCGCAAGCTGAGGACGAGACACACATCCCGTCAAGCAAAAGGCAAAAAGTGCGGTCAAAATTAAAAACGTTTTCTTCATATTATTCCGCCAAATCACGCTTGAAAACCAGTTCTGTTGCGGTTGAAAGGGTTTCATCAAACCAATAACCGCCTAAATCAAAGTCTTTTAATTGATCAATATGACTTAGTCGATTTTGAATCATATAACGGCACATTAAACCACGGGCTTTTTTCGCATAGAAGCTAATGACTTTATATTTACCATTTTTATTATCTAAAAACACAGGCTTGATAATGGTGGCATCAAGTTGGTTTTCTTTCACGGATTTATAATATTCATCCGAAGCAAGATTAACGAGGATCTTATCGCCTTGCTCGTCAAGGGCTTTTTGTAAGTGTTCCGTAATCACATTTCCCCAGAAAGCATAAAGATCTTTCCCTTTTGGGTTCGCCAATTTTGTGCCCATTTCTAAACGGTAAGGTTGCATGAAATCTAATGGTTTTAATAAACCGTATAAACCCGATAACATACGCAAATGCTGCTGTGCAAATAACACATCTTCTTTTGATAAACGCTCAACATCCAAGCCTGTATAAACATCTCCTTTAAACGCATAAATCGCCGCACGTGCATTTTCAGCATCGTGCTGTTTTTGCCATGCAGCAAAACGGGCAACGTTTAAGCCTGCGAGCTTATCACTAATTGACATTAATGAGCCAACCTCCGCAGGTGAAAGTTGACGACACACCTCAATAAGCTGTTCACTATAATCCGTTAACTGAGGTTGGGAAAATTCAAAATTAGGTACCGCACTTTCAAAATCTAAGGTTTTCGCGGGAGAAATAATGGCTAACATAATGGTCTTTCCTGAATAAAATTGCTGTTAAAGAGAAGCTAATTGCCACTGAATTGGCGATACGCCTTGTTGTTCAAGATATTGGTTCGCTTGAGAAAAATGGTGACAACCTAAAAAACCACGATGTGCAGACAATGGCGAAGGGTGCGGTGCCGTCAGCACACAATGTTTTTGACGATCAATAAACTGCCCTTTTTTCTGTGCATGACTGCCCCATAATAAAAAAACAAGGTGTTCACGCTGTTCATTTAAGACGGCAATCACATGATCAGTAAAAGTTTCCCAACCTATATTGGCGTGAGAATGAGCTTTACCTTGTTCCACGGTCAACACCGTATTTAATAGAAGTACGCCCTGCTCTGCCCAAGGGATTAAATATCCATGATTAGGGATTTGAAATCCGTCAATATCTTGCTTTAATTCTTTATAAATATTCATTAAAGAGGGAGGCGGCTGAATACCGGGTTTGACAGAAAATGCGAGACCATGAGCTTGATTTGGGCCGTGGTAAGGGTCTTGACCCAAAATCACCACTTTAACTTGTTCAAATTCCGTTAATTGAAATGCACTAAAGACTTCTGTCGCAGGTGGATACACCACGGTTCCTGAGGCTCTGGCTTGATGGACTTGTGCGAGAATTTGTTTAAAATAAGGTTGTTCTTTTTCTATGCCAATCACATCTTTCCAGGTTTTCATTTTTGTCTCCTCTACACTCAAACCGCAATTATAAAGAACCTGATCGAAAATTGATAGTTTTACTGCTTAATTTGTTAAAAAAATGTTTCTAAAGTGTTAAATAAAAGTTTATATAAATCAAAAAGTTAGCGATTTATATTGATATAAGTCAATTTTTGAAAATTAACACAGAAAAACCTCTTGTTCTAGGTCAAAAGAATTTGAATTCATAAAAATATTTGATAAAATTCTGAGCAACTCAAACTGATTAACAAATCGCCATTTTAGGAGGCTTACTATGATTAAAGGTATTCAAATTACCCAAGCAGCTAATGACAATCTATTAAACTCATTCTGGTTATTAGACAGCGAAAAAGGTGAAGCACGTTGCTTATGTGCAAAAGGTGACTACACAGAAGATCAAGTTGTTGCAGTAAGTGAACTTGGTAAAATCGAATATCGTGAATTACCAGTTGACGTTGCACCAACTGTCAAAGTGGAAGGTGGTCAACACTTAAACGTTAACGTATTACGTCGTGAAACATTAGAAGATGCGGTAAAACACCCTGAAAAATACCCACAATTAACTATCCGTGTTTCTGGTTATGCTGTGCGTTTCAACTCACTCACACCAGAACAACAACGTGATGTTATCACCCGTACTTTCACTGAAAGTTTATAATAAAATGAACGCCCTGAAATCTCAGGGCGTTTTGCTTTTGAAGATAAAAATGCCTCGTTGTAATTGAGGCATTTTTATTGTCAGAAATCACCTTCCTCAATTAAGCGAATTCTTGTAACTCAGGGTTAATTGGCGTGTTAGCAATGTTATTCGCATAGTTACATAACGTGGCTAAACTCACCCCTAAAATCACATCTAAGGCATTTTGTTGCGTATAACCTGCGGCAAAAAAAGCGTTTAATTGCTCTGTGGTCAATTTGGCTTTTTGTAAAATTACAGCCAAAGTGAAACGTGCAAGCGTATCTAATTTGCTACTTGAGGTAATGCCAGCAGTTGCACGAATTTCACGCACCAATTGCTCATCCATTTTAAGACGTTTTAAGGCAATTTTTGTATGTCCTGCCACACAAAAGCCACAGCCATTCACCACTGCAGCCGTGATTTGCACCACTTCTCGCTCTTCTGCGGTTAAACTGTTTCTTTCATTAATACCACCAACGGTACGATAGGTTTCCAGTGCTGTCGGGGAGTTGGCAAGTACACCAATTAAATTAGGAATAAAACCATTGGCATTTTGCACCGCAGTTAACGCCGTTTTGGCTGCCTCTGGGGCAGAATCAATGTTGTGAATCGTAAAAGTTGTCATTGTTTTCTCCAGAAAATGTAAATTGGTCATTAAATTTGATAATCATCTTTGAGCAAATGTTTGTAAGCATATAAATAAGACACACCTACAAAGGCTGCACCGCCCGTCACATTCCCTAAAAAGACAGGGATCATATTCAAGAAAAAGGCGGTCCATGTGATATCAGCCCCTGCCCAAATTCCTGCTGGAATAATGAACATATTTGCCACGAAATGCTGTAAGCCGATTAATACGAAGGTCATTACAGGGAACCAGATGGCTAAAATACGTCCCGATGTTTGTTGCGTGCCAAAATAAAACCAAATGCCCATGCACACCATCCAGTTACACGCCAACGCCGACAGGAACGCTCGCCCAAAATCCATTTGAATTTTCGCTTCTGCAATGGCAATGGTTTTAGGTGCGGCAATACCTTCACTTAATCCCACATAATGTCCGAGAAAATATGCCATAAACAAAGCACCAAGTAAGTTTCCGACACTAACAATGCCCCAATTTCGTAATAATTTGGCAAAACTCACTTTTTTGCTCAAACGCCCAAGGGTCATTAACATCATATTGCCCGTTGCCAGTTCGCCGCCACCAATCAAGATACAAATTAAACAAATTGGAAATACTGCCGCCCCTAGCAAATTAGCCAGTCCAATCCACTCTGCTGGGATCCCTGTCACCACTTTTAAGTATGCAATATAGCCAAAGCTCACATAGCCACCACCAAGAAAGCTCAAAATAAACAAATTGTTAAAGCTGGCTCGGGATTTCGCATAACTTTTATCCAAGACATCTTGTAAAATTTCGTGTGGGTACAAATCACGAAATGACATATTTCCTCCATAAATGCTGTGTTCAAGTGAAACAAAAAATTAACATCGGCTTAATCTAAAGGAAAATAACTTTTGGTTACATATTACAAATTTAAATTATAACTCAGCATCATGTTTGCTATGGGAAGATCCCCTGTCATTTATGGCGGAGTTAAACACGCCATGAAAGAAAACAGGATCATGAAAAAAAGGGGCGTGAGATGATGATTTACCTTGGCTATTTTTTTGTAAGTTATGGCGATTAGTTGCTATTTCAGGTACAATCTTGCGACTTTGTTTTATTGAGAATTCTCCCATTAATTAAGATTACTACTTTATGAAGAACATTCGTAACTTTTCCATTATTGCACATATTGACCACGGTAAATCCACCTTATCTGACCGTTTAATCCAAACTTGCGGCGGTTTATCTGATCGTGAAATGGAAGCACAAGTGCTTGACTCCATGGATCTTGAGCGTGAACGTGGTATTACCATCAAAGCACAAAGCGTGACGTTAAATTATAAAGCCAAAGATGGCGAAACCTACCAATTGAACTTTATCGACACCCCTGGTCACGTTGACTTTTCTTATGAAGTTTCACGTTCCTTAGCTGCCTGTGAAGGGGCGTTATTGGTGGTCGATGCTGGGCAAGGTGTGGAAGCACAAACCCTTGCAAACTGCTATACCGCAATTGAAATGAATCTTGAAGTGGTGCCGATTTTAAACAAAATTGACTTACCCGCTGCCGATCCTGAACGTGTAGCAGAAGAAATTGAAGACATCGTGGGAATTGATGCCATGGAAGCGGTGCGTTGTTCAGCCAAAACAGGGGTGGGCATCGAAGACGTATTAGAAGAAATTGTCCATAAAATTCCTGCCCCCGAAGGGGATCCAGATGCACCATTACAAGCATTGATCATTGACTCATGGTTTGATAACTACTTGGGTGTGGTGTCTTTAGTACGCATTAAAAATGGTACCTTGCGTAAAGGAGATAAGATTAAAGTCATGTCCACTGGACAATCTTATAACGTTGATCGCCTAGGTATTTTTACCCCAAAACAAGTGGATACCACCGTGCTCAATTGCGGTGAAGTAGGTTGGGTGGTTTGTGCCATTAAAGACATTTTAGGGGCACCCGTGGGCGATACCCTTACCCTCCACAATAATCCAGCCACCTCTGTCTTACCTGGCTTTAAAAAAGTGAAACCACAAGTTTATGCGGGGCTTTTCCCGATTAGTTCGGACGACTATGAAGCTTTCCGTGATGCGTTGGGTAAACTAAGCTTAAACGATGCTTCACTTTTCTATGAACCTGAAAATTCCACCGCACTTGGTTTCGGTTTCCGTTGTGGTTTCTTGGGTCTTTTACATATGGAAATCATTCAAGAGCGTTTAGAACGTGAATACGATCTTGATTTGATTACCACTGCCCCAACCGTAGTTTACGAAGTAGAAAAAACCGATGGTGAAGTGATTTATGTGGACAGCCCTTCAAAACTTCCACCATTAAATAACATTGCAGAAATTCGTGAACCGATTGCAGAATGTAATATGTTATTACCACAAACCTACTTAGGTAACGTGATTACACTTTGTGTGGAAAAACGTGGTGTACAAACCAACATGGTTTATCACGGCAATCAAGTGGCGTTAACTTATGAGATCCCAATGGGTGAAGTGGTGTTAGATTTCTTTGACCGCTTAAAATCAACCTCACGTGGTTATGCTTCCTTGGATTACGGTTTCAAACGTTTCCAAGCCGCAGACATGGTGCGTGTTGATATTATGATTAACGGTGAGCGTGTTGATGCCTTGGCATTAATTGTACACAAAGACAATGCCCCTTATCGTGGTCGTGAATTAGTGGAAAAAATGCGTGAACTTATTCCACGTCAACAATTTGATATTGCCATTCAAGCTGCAATTGGTAACCACATTATTGCTCGTTCAACCGTAAAACAATTACGTAAAAACGTGCTGGCTAAATGTTATGGTGGTGACGTAAGCCGTAAGAAAAAACTCTTACAGAAACAGAAGGAAGGTAAAAAACGTATGAAGTCTTTAGGTAACGTTGAAGTACCTCAAGAAGCTTTCTTAGCGATTTTACATGTGGGTAAAGATAAATAAGGAACACATTATGTCGAATATTTTTCTCGTCATATTATTGGCGGTTTGTTTTGGTTTGTGGAAAGTACTAGACTATTTTGCACTGCCAAACACATTTTCCATTTTATTGATCGTTTTAACCGCAGTGTCTGGTGCATTATGGTGCTACCACCGCTTTTCTGTCTTGCCAAAACGTGCAAGACAGATTGCACGAGCAGAACAACGCTCTGGTAAAACCTTAACAGAAGAAGAAAAACGCCATATTGAGCCAATTTCAGAAGGAAGTGAGTTTTTATCGTCACTGTTCCCTGTGTTAGCCTTTGTTTTTATCTTGCGTTCTTTTTTATTTGAACCCTTTCAAATTCCCTCCCCGTCAATGGAACCTACATTACGTGTGGGGGATTTTATTGTGGTGAAGAAATTTGCCTATGGTATCAAAGACCCTGTTTTTCAAAATACCCTTATTGAAACAGGAAAACCAGCACGTGGTGATGTGATTGTCTTTAAAGCCCCAGCACGTCCAAATGTAGATTACATTAAACGGATTGTGGGTACTCCAGGTGATAAAATTTACTATAACGAATATACCCGTCAATTACGCCTTGTGTATGCTAAAGAAGGCAAGGAATGCACCGCAGATTGTGAAAGTAAAGCCTTTAGCTATACCGATCCTGTCGCCAATCCTGACTTTAAATTTTTAGTTGGACGTGATCATCAAGGACAATATTTATATGGTCCCCCACCACTTGAAACCACAGAAACGGGCGATGTATCTCATCAAATTCACTGGTTTCCTGAACCTATTTCAGAAAGTTTTCGTTACAAAGCCTATCGTTCACAAGATGGCTATGTGACAGAATGGGTTGTGCCTGAAGGGGAATATTTTGTGATGGGCGATAACCGCAATAATAGTGAAGATAGCCGTTTTTGGGGCTTCGTACCTGAACAAAATATTGTGGGTAAAGCCAGTTATATTTGGTTAAGCTTAGAGAAAAAACAAGATCAATGGCCAACAGGCATTCGCTTTGATCGCCTATTCACAGAAATTAAGTAGTGATTAATGAATAAAAATTTAGAACGCTTACAACGTAAGCTTGGTTATACTTTTAAGCAAGTTTCTTTGTTAGAACAGGCACTTACGCACCGTAGTGCCTCTGTAAAGCATAATGAACGCCTAGAATTTCTAGGCGATGCCATTTTAAATTTCACCATCGCACAAGCACTTTATCACCAATTTCCTAAATGTAACGAAGGGGAGTTGAGTCGTATGCGTGCCACGCTTGTGCGTGAACCGACACTTGCCATTTTAGCAAGAGAGTTTGAATTGGGTGATTACCTTTGTTTAGGGCCTGGAGAATTGAAAAGTGGTGGCTTTCGCCGTGAATCCATTCTCGCCGACTGTGTTGAAGCCATTATTGGTGCCATGTCATTAGACAGCAATCTAGACACCACCACACAAATCATTTGCCATTGGTATAAGCGTTTGTTGGAAGAAATAAAACCAGGTGATAACCAAAAAGATCCTAAAACACGCTTACAAGAATATTTACAAGGTAAACGTTTAGCCTTACCCACTTATCATGTTGTCGATATCAAAGGTGAAGCACATTGCCAAACCTTTACCGTAGAATGCTATATACAAAATATTGACCGCACTTTTATCGGTATTGGTGCCAGTCGCCGCAAAGCAGAACAAGCGGCTGCGGAAAAAATCTTACAAGAATTGGAAAACAAATGAATGAAATGAACACGGCGGACAACGCCAAAACTTACTGTGGCTTTATTGCTATTGTAGGTCGCCCTAATGTGGGAAAATCCACCCTATTAAATAAAATTTTAGGGCAAAAAATCTCGATCACCTCTCGCAAAGCACAAACGACTCGTCACCGTATTGTTGGCATTCATACGGAAGGGCCTTATCAAGCGGTTTATGTGGACACACCAGGATTACACATTGAAGAAAAACGAGCCATTAATCGTTTAATGAATCGTGCCGCAAGCAGTGCGATTGGGGATGTGGATTTAATTATCTTTGTCGTCGATGGAACCCATTGGAACGAAGACGATGAAATGGTACTCAATAAACTGCGTGCAGCCAAAGCCCCTGTCGTCTTGGCGATCAATAAAATTGACAACATCAAAAACAAAGAAGATATGTTGCCATTTATTACCGAACTCACAAGCAAATTTAACTTTGCTCACGTTGTGCCTATTTCTGCACAAGGTGGAAAAAATGTGAATGAATTAGAAAAAATCGTACGCGACTCTTTACGTGAAGGCTTACACCATTTCCCTGAAGAATATGTTACAGACCGTTCACAGCGTTTTATGGCATCTGAAATCATTCGTGAAAAATTAATGCGTTTTACAGGTGATGAGTTGCCATATTCTGTGACAGTAGAAATAGAACAGTTTAAGCTAAATGAACGTGGTACTTACGAAATCAACGGATTAATTCTTGTTGAACGTGAAGGGCAGAAAAAAATGGTGATCGGGAATAAAGGGCAAAAAATCAAGCAAATCGGCATTGAGGCACGTTCAGATATGGAACGCCTATTTGATAACAAAGTGCATCTTGAACTTTGGGTCAAAGTAAAATCAGGTTGGGCTGATGACGAGCGTGCATTACGTAGCTTAGGCTATATGGACGAATAACCCCTTCCATCTCTCTTATCCCCTTGTGATGTATCCCTCTCTTCAACAAAGAGAGGGATTTTTTTAGCTTCAATATCACGGTCATGCTCAAAGCTAGGGCATCGTTTGCTCTACTACACGAACCACTAGCCTCTTGTAAAATCCAACCTGCTTGGAAAAAGCAAGCTAAAGTGCGGTGCTTTTTGAAAAAGTTTTGCCTTTAGTTCTCGTCCAAACCATGCACTTTCTTGTAATAAAAGAATAAAAAAAGGGCTCATAATGAGCCCCTTTGTATTTACTGATTTGATTTATCTCGCAAGATATTATTTATGGTTAACGCCTTTTCTAATCACGTTTTGATAAATAGGCTCTTCTTGTGGCTTTTTGCCTACTTCCTCATAAATGGTCTCTTGCTGAGAAGAAATCACTCGTTGCGTTTTACCTGCTTGGAATTGTAAATCCGCATACACAGGTTCCGTAGTTGGTACATGGCTGACCTGCTCCACAATTTTATCACTTCTGGTTTTCAGTTGTGATTCAGGAATAAATCCTTTGCTCAATTGTGGTTGTGGTTTTTGTGGTTTCTCTGCCGTTTTCGGTGCTTGACCTTTCACTTTCGTCGCCACTTCGTCATAAACCACATCGCTTGAGCCTTGATGCACCTTAGCTTTCCCATTGTGACGGAATTGTAAATCCGCATACACAGGTTCTGTAGTTGGCACATGGCTCACTTGCTCCACAATTTTGTCACTTCTGGTTTTCAGTTGTGATTCAGGAATAAATCCTTTGCTCAATTGTGGTTGTGGTTTTTGTGGTTTTTGTGGTTTCTCTGCCGTTTTCGGTGCTTGACCTTTCACTTTCGTTGCCACTTCGTCATAAACCACTTCGCTTGAGCCTTGATGTACCTTAGCTTTCCCATTGTGACGGAATTGTAAATCCGCATACACAGGTTCTGTAGTTGGCACATGGCTGACTTGCTCCACAATTTTATCACTTCTGGTTTTCAGTTGTGATTCAGAATAGAAGCCTTCAACTTTATCCGCTGATTGAGCTTTTTTCTTATTCACCTGAGCATAAATCGCATTTGGATCAGCAGGCTGATTCCCTTGTGCTTTTGGTTTAGGTGGCTGCACAGGTTTTTTCGCAACCGCAGGGGCTGCGTTTTGTTCTGTAGCCACTTTCCCCGTAGGCAATGCTGGTAATGGTTTTGCCGTTTTCGCTGCCACGTCAGGGGTTTTCACATGATGCTTCTGGATATAAGCTTGTAAATCCTGTGATTTAAACGGATTTTCAATCACTTGGTTACCAATCACAAAACGTGTTGAAGACATCGTTGGATCTTGCTCATACATTGCTCTTAAGTTTTTCGCTTCTGAGCTGTTGTAATGTTTATCTTTCGGATTGAACGCTTTCTTAATATTCTCAAGATTCACTTTCATATCCTTCGAAATTCCACGATCTTTCGTCACAATTTTATCTAATGGGAAATAGAACGCATCTTTATCCGCACTGCCACCGAGATGTTCAATTTTTGGACCTTCGGCGTTATCTTTTCCTTTCGATCTAAATGGATTAGAGAATCCGTGTTTTTTGCTTGGCACATCTTGCTCATTCGCAACAACAGGTTTAGTCGCCGCTTTTGGTTTCTCTGCATCTGCTGGTAATTCATAGTTCACGACGTTGAAGAAACGTTTTCCGTCTTTCTTACCTGCGTAACCACTTTTCTCCCAGAATGCACCTTTCAACCAAGACTCAAATTGTTTGTGGCTTGGGAAAGTCATTTCACCAAAGTTAGGATCGAAGAATACCACTTTTTCACCTTGAACTGCTGCTGACACAGTGTGTGAACCACCCTCAAGGTTAATTGAGATTTTCTTCACGCCTGAGTTGTCGCTACCTGTATCTAAAATTGCTTTCGTTAACGCTGAAATATCTGTTTTTGATACAGTGCCAGCAACTTCGTCACGACGACTTGCATTACCCACTTTTTTCTCTTTCGGTACAACACCTTGTTCTTGCAACCAGCTATCAGTTAATTTGAACTGCTGTGTTGCACTACCGCTATTCATAAACTCAGTTTGTAGTTTCTTAATAGAATCGATAGTTTCTTGTTTTAAGTGACCTTTTTTACCGCCTTCATAAAGTGTATTCCAGAAGTCATCGCCTTGGTTACTGACTTTATTTGCGATCCAGTGTGCACAAGTAGACTCACAAACACCGTGTTGTGTTTCAACGTGTTTCACGATCTCTTTATAAACTTCACCTTTTGACTGTGCATATTTGAAGCTTACTTCACCGCCGTATTGTTCAACTGAAGAGCGAACATCATCAATTTTGTGTTTCACTTTCAACGGTTGGAACTGATCTTGAACTTGTTTTAACACACCGCGAGATTGCTCAATTAATTCTTTTTGTTGAACACGTTCACTCACTGGTTTGCTTACTTCAGCTTTAGCTTCTGCAGTAGGAACCGCTGCTTTTGGTTGTTCAGTTTCTACATTTGCTTTTCTAAAGGCAGCAGCACCAATAGCCTGCTCTAAAGTGCGGTTAGTTTCTACCGAGTTTTGTTCAGCTGGTTTTGCTACTGGTTTTTGAATAGCATCACCTTTTTTACCTAACTCGGTTAAGAACTCTTTCACCACTTCGCTACTTGTCGCTGACTTCGCCGTGGTATTCGTTTGTGGAATAATTTGTGTCTCAAATTCAGAATTAAACTTCGTAAACGGAGGATAACCTGCATCTAACAATAATTTATTCACAATTACCCGTGCCATACGACCATTACCTTCCGCAAATGGGTGGTAAGCAATTAAGCGTTGATACACTAAACCTGCTAATACGCTCGGCTCTACACCTTGGCTTCTCGCTTGGTTAATGAAATCCACCGTTTCGCTTAACTGGATTTTCGATGCTTCTGGGCTTGAGAACACCGCATTTTCTTTCGTTAACGTTTCTTTCTTGTAAAGCTGACGGTCTGCACCTTCATCTGGGCGTAAACCGTGGTTTAACTTCTCAATCATTTCAACTGTTAAGTCTTTACCTTGGCTGCTCTTCAAGAATTCTTCAATCGCTCCTTGTACTTCCTCTTTTAATTTCGGATTACGTTGGATGGTTTTTGACGTTTCCGCTAACGCTTCTGTGATGCTTTGTGTTTTCACATTCACATCTTCAATCACATCACCTTTCGGTAATTGTTTCACTAAGCCTTGAATTTCACTGAATTCTTCCACTGTCGGCTTGAACGTCACCGCATCATTGATACGTTTCTCAACCTTACGTGCACCTTCTGTCAGAATGTCATCAAACTCTGGTGAGTTACCCATTTGTTTAATGGTTGCTTCTGGAATGTATTTCTTCGCCGCTTCTCTCGCTTCTGCTAAGAATTCTGCGTTTTTCAATACATTCGTTTCAAATGCTTCGTTACGTTTACCTTCTAAATCTAAAAGATTTTTCAAGTTCACGCTGTCTTCTAAACCGTCATAGTTTGGTTTCGCATTTGTCGTGTCTTCTTGTTTTGCAGCTTTTGCTGATTTAGAAGACTCGCTGCCAGTAAATAACTGCTTAATTTTGCCGAAGAACGATGTTTTTTCAGCACTGCTTGCAGTATCTTCACTTTTCACTTTTGATTTCGAATTAATACCCGCTGCATCTTTCAATTCTGGACGAATTGGTAATGCTGGAGGTACATCGTCATCTTCTACTTGCACTTTCACAATTGGATTTTTCGCTAAGGCTTCGTCTGCTTTGGCATTAGCTTTTGCACGTGCTTCTGGGCTTTTATTTACTGTTGCATAAATGTCTTCATCCACTTGTGCTTTCGCTTTCACCTCAACGTCTGAATCCACTGCAGTCTTCACGTCATGGCGAGTTTCTGCCTCTGAACCAAGATCAGCTGGGCGTTTTGGTAATGTTGGCACCACCTCTTCTGCCACATTGGCTTTTAATGGCTGTTGTTGTGCCGCTTCATCCCCTCTCGCTTTCGCTTTAGCTAAGGCTTCAGGACGTTTATCCACAGTCGCATAAACAGGTTCTTCAGTTCCTGCTTTCGGCTTACTATTTGCCGTGCTATTCACCTCTGGCAATGGCTTTTTACCTAACTCAGTTAAGAACTCTTTCACCACTTCCGTACTTGTTGCGGATTTCGCCGTGCTGTTGGTTTGTGGAATGATTTGTGTTTCAAACTCTGGGCTAAACTTCGTAAACGGTGGATAACCTGCGTCTAATAAGAGTTTATTCACAATCACACGAGCCATACGACCATTTCCTTCCGCAAACGGATGGTAAGCGATCAAGCGTTGATACACTAAACCAGCTAACACACTTGGTTCAACACCTTGTTGTTTGGCTCGGTTAATAAAGTCAACGGTTTCCCCTAACTGGATTTTCGCAGCTTCTGGGCTTGAGAACACAGCATTTTCTTTGGTGAGGGTTTCTTTCTTATAAAGTAAACGATCTGCACCTTCATCTGGACGTAAACCGTGGTTTAACTTCTCAATCATTTCAACTGTTAAGTCTTTACCTTGGCTGCTCTTCAAGAATTCTTCAATAGCACCTTGTACTTCCTCTTTTAATTTTGGATTACGTTGAATCGTTTTCGAGGTTTCCGCTAAGGCTTCAGTAATGCTCAATGTTTTCACATTCACATCGTCAATCACGTCACCTTTTGGCAATTGTTTCACTAATCCTTGAATATCATTAAATTCTTCCACAGAAGGTTTAAAGCTCACCGCATCATTAATGCGTTTTTCAACTTTTCTTGCCCCTTCGGTCAGAATGTCATCAAACTCTGGCGAATTCCCCATTTGTTTAATGGTTGCTTCAGGAATGTATTTCTTCGCTGCTTCTCTCGCTTCCGCTAAGAATTCTGGATTTTTCAATACATTTGATTCAAAAGCCTCATTACGTTGACCTTCTAAATCTAGGAGATTTTTCAGGTTCAGGTTGTCTTCTAACCCATCATAATTTGGCTTCGTCGCCACTTGGGCTTGAGCTTCTTCTTGTGCTGGTTTTGTCGCTTTCGCTTTTTTCTCTTTATTTGAGCCGCCTGTGAAGAAGTCTTTCACTTTGCTCAAGAAAGATTTTTCAGCTTTTTCGCTTTTCGCCACTGCTTGGGTGTTATCTACCCCATCTTCGGCTTTCGCTTTTGGTGCAGAGGCATTTGCTGCTGAATTCTCTTCAGAAACAGACCGCACTTTTGGCTCAACATGGCTATCTGCATTATCTGTATTGCCTACACGTCTAAAGCCTGCACTGCCTGTATTGGCTGTTGCTGCATTATCTGCTGCTGGAATCGTCTCATAATCGGATTCCGCCGAGTTAGCTTTTGAGCGTGGTTGAAGGGTTTCTGCCACCTCAGCATCCTGTGCTTGACCTGCTTTTGGTGCTGGGTTGATTGTTGCATAATCTCCCTCACTATCACTGACTTGAACCTTCGCTTTGCTTTCTGGCGTGTCAGGTAATGGACGTTTTGCTTTACTTTCTGGTACATCAGGCAATGGACGTTTTGCTTTGCTGTTATCCGCAATTTCTGCATAGATATGATCAGCACTGTCCACTTCTGTTGCGACTTTTCCTTTGCTCTGACCTGGCAATTCAGGTAATGGATCATTCGCATTTCTTGCTTTACGCTCTTTTGGTTCCGCAATGGTCGCATAATCACTGTCAGCCACTTTGGCTTTTGGTGCATCTACCGTAGCATAAGTGCTGTCGATTGATTTCGCTTTTGGTTCCGCAATGGTTGCATAATCACTGTCAGCTACTTTGGCTTTTGGTGCCTCTACCGTGGCATAAGTACTGTCGATTGATTTCGCTTTTGGTTCCGCAATGGTTGCATAATCACTGTCAGTTACTTTGGCTTTCGGTGCCTCTACCGTGGCATAAGTGCTGTCGATTGATTTCGCTTTTGGTTCCGTAATGGTTGCGTAATCACTGTCAGCTACTTTGGCTTTTGGTGCCTCTACCGTGGCATAAGTGCTGTCCACAGACGGTGTTTTCGCTTGTGCATCTGGGGTTGCTGGTAACGCACGTTTTGCTTTGCTGTCAGCAATTTCAGCATAAATGTTTTCGGATGTTTCCGTTGCCACTTTGGCTTTTGTTTGTCCTGGTAGCTCTGGCAATGGATCATTTGCACGTCTCGCACGAGGTTGACCCGCTTCAGCATATTCAGTCGTCACCGCAGATTGATTACGTCTTACATCTGCATTTTTATCTCCGATGGTGCTGTAAGTTGGATCGCCAATCTCCGCATAAATGTGATCATCGGTTTTCGCCGCACGATTACGGGCAAGATCTGAACTGCTATCTCCCACTTTGTTATACACACCCGCTGGGATTTCTTCGTAATCATGGGATTTGGCTAGGTTATTTTCTGCCTCTGTGGCTTTGGCTCTTGGTGTTGCCCCATAAAGTGGGTTATCAACCAATTCCACATTGTCCGCATTTTTACGTGGTGTTTGTACAACGGCATCTGCACTTTCATAAATTGGGTTTTTCACTGATACAGAATCTGTCTCATCTGCCACAGGGCGAGAACGGAATGAAGCACTTGGTGCATCATCATTACCCGCTTTTGGTGTAGTTAATCTATTTTTGGCTTTTTGACCCAATTCCACAATATCCGCCACTTCAAAGCTGAATTGCGTGCTGGCATAAGTGTCATCACGTGTTACATTTTTCGCCTTAGCCAAATCAGTATTCACCTGACCAGATACATTTGCTTTAGAGGTATCTACACCAGAAATGGTCGCATTTTGCGTTGCATTATAGTGTTTCTGATCAGAACGTCCGCCTCGTATATTAAAGGCTGTTGTACCACGTTCACTGATACCAACAGATAAACCGAATGACCCACCATCTTTATCATGTTGATCGTGAAGGGCTTTCGTCGTGACATTACCTTTAACTTTTAAGTCTTTGCTGTTATCTTTGCTGACAATATGACCACCTTCAAGATTCAAGTCATTAATTTGACCTGTCAACTTGTTGGCTTTGATTCCAGCTTGTTGATTCACAGTACGTGCGGTTTCTGTCTCATTGGTATAACCACCACCGATATTACCTGTTGGTGTTGCAATTGTTGCACTCGATAACGCAACCCCTGCAGAAACACTATAATCAAAGCCGTGCGTCGTTTTCTGCAATGTGTCTTGTTTTGACACAACATTCGTTTTCCCTTCCACCTTGAGATCTACATTATTCGCATCAATGTTAGAACTCACTAAGTTAAGATCACGACCTGCTTCAATCTTAATGTTCTGACCTTGTAATACACTGTTATTATGTGTTTTTTCATTTTCATAGGTGTAGCTTTCGCTGCCTTCCAGTGACGTACTTACCCCTGCAGTACATGCGCCAGTCATCATACTACAACCCGCATTTACACCATGTGCAAGTTTTTGTCTTGACGCGGTTTCTTGTGTTTCACGCGTTTTTTCACCAGCAAGAATATTCACGTCTTCTTTTGCTTTTAAAGTGAGATCAGTGTTTTCATCACTGCGTACATTTTTCAGCTCTACACTACCACCATGTGCAGAAAGGGTTACTTTACCACCAATCTTCGTGACAATATCACCAGTTTCTGTTGTACGTTTGGTTTCACGATTTCTTTCTACTGCCAATTTCGCTGAAGAACCCGCAAGATCACCCGTAATAATATTCAAGACATCACTTGCTTGTTGCAATGCTACTGTGCCATCTTGTTTGATACCATTTTGTGCATCTCGATATTCTTTTACTAAGTGGCTCACCATATCCGCAATCGCAGAGTGCGCTTCAATTTCTGGTCCAATTTTAAAGCTTGTGCGCTCAGACTCATGATCATATTGATCTTTTTGTTTGCTCGATTTAATTTCTTTCGCAGACAATTCAAAGCCTTTTGCATCTGGTGCTTTCTTCGCTTGTTCTTCGAAATATGCTTGTGATTTTTCTGACATTAGCTCAGCAATTTCGGCTTCAGATAATGCATTAAGTGCTGGTGCCTCATTTGCTTTATTTGCAGTAGAAGGCTGAGTTGCACCTTGTTGACTATTTGCCGTATTGTCTTTATGACTTGCCGCTGTGTCATTTGTTGCTTTGCTTTGCACATCCGCTGGCAGTTTCGTATTAATGTCAACACCACCAATATCTGCATGACCAAGAACGTGTAATTTACCACTTTCAACTTGTAACTCACTGTTGGTGTGGGTTAGTAATGTTTCTTTTTCTTTAGTATGTGTGATAGAGATACCTGCATCCGCACCGACACCCGTATGATTTGTTGGAACACCAACAGAGGCTTTTCCACCGTCTTTACTATTGTAGTCATAACGGACAGATGTACCACCACCACTTGCATGTGCTGAAGCTACGAGTTGTGAAGAGTAATCTTCTTGTTCTGAGTGTTTAATATTTTTACCCGCTTCAGTATTGTAATTTCCTTTCACAATACCACTAATGCGTTTCGCTTCTAAATCACTTCCCACTTGATTCACATCTTTTTCTACAGCGAGATGAAGCTGATCAATTGAAAGTTTTGATCCCACAGAGGTTGCTTCGCTCTTATGCTCTGAATGGCTTGAGGCAGAAGACATACTTAAAATAGGTACTTTAATGCCACCAATATTCATTTCTGTGAGCTGGAGTGAACTCGGCGAGAATGTCTCATGATAAGAATGTTTCGTATTGTGTGTATCTTTAAGATTCAAATCACCCGTCTTCACAAAGCCTGATTTGGCTTTGATATCAGAAGCTTGTACATCAATACTTGCATCTTTGTCTGTTTCAAGATGTAAATGACCTTCTGTTCTGATTTCTGAACGTTGTGCGGTTACCCCTAATTCATCGTTAGCAAATGAACGCGACAAGTTCTCAATACCTTTATGTCCCACTAAGCGTGTTTCTTTGGTACTTAAGATACTGCCTTTATTTTGGATTTTATTACTTGCTTCAACATTCAGCTTCGTGCCCGCTAATGTTCCGGTATTGACCACATTCTCAGCTTTAATGTTGACTTCGCCTGCACTAATGACACCCGTGCCTAAACCTTGTAATTTTTTAGCATCAGCCAATGTCTCAGAAGCAAAATAAACCTGTGGCACAAACACATCTTTACCGTTTACCTTGGTTTTTACATACCAGATGATGTCTTCAGTAAGTTTAGCTTGTTGCTCTTTGGTTAAGCTTGCACCAAGTTTAAGATCTAACTCTTTAGCCTGTGAGGTAGAGTTATCCATCAGTTTTTTAACCAAATCTACATCGGTGAGATTATATTTTTGATTAAGACGATTATCGGTTTTTTTCTCAATCGTACGTGTGATTAATTGGTGATCAAAATAGTTATCACCTAACACGTTAACTTTTTGATTCCCTTTTGTATCTAAGCCAAGTTTATTGAAGAAATAATTTGCACCTGCGTATTCATCTTGGTTGATGTATTTTAATTTCGTACGATAAAGCGGATCGGTTTCCACTTTTGGACGATCATCATCAATCGCTTTCAATAAGCTATTTTTTGATGCATCAGCCTCATGTCTTGCCGTCTCTTCATACGCTTTTTGCTGCTCAACTTCTAATTTTTCTTTCGCAGCTTTTTCTTCAGCTTTTTTCTGCTGTTCAGCTTGTTTTTTCTCTTCAGCTACACGTTTTTCTTCTTGTTGTTGCTTCTCTTTGGCTTGGATTTGGATTTCAAGCTCTTTTTCTTTTTTACTAATCTCTTCTGCTTGCTTAATTTCTTTCGCTATTTCAGCTTGTTTAGCAACTTTATCTTGCTCTTGGCGTTTTTCCTCTTGCTTACTTTCTTCAAGACGTTTTTCTTGTTGCTTTTCTTTTTGAGCAAGAGCTTTTTCAGCTTGTACTTTTAAGCTATCTTTATATTCTTTTTGTTCCTTTTCAAATAATGCTTGTAATTCATTTTGAATAGAATTTATGTCTTTATCTAAACTATTATTTAACTCACCAATAGCTATTAAATTTTTTGCACGATTAAAATAATCAGTAGTGACTAATTCCTTATATCCAAGCTTTTTCAGCAAAGTATTAAGCAAATAACCATTCTCAAAAAATTCATCTGGATTGAGGTAGTCTACTGTACGATCAGTACGTGGAGGTTTATTCCCTTTAGAGTCATTATCTACACCAGACTCATCCGTACTTTTACCCTCATTACTCAATTCTGATTCTTTATCAATATTACTAGATGATTCCGTTTCGTTATCATTAACGCTTTCACCTTCCTCACTATCCAGATCTGGAGATAGAAGAAGATCCTCTTCTTCCCTTTCTTTTTCTAATTGAACACTATTATCAATAAAGAGATTTGGCGTTTCAAGTAATGCAAGAATATCTGATAAATCAATATCATCTGCCTCCAACCTCTCTTTATCACTAAATTCTGGTTTAAACTCTACAGATGGTAATGTTAATTGATGTTTGCCAATTTGAATGTTGCCATCAAAACGACCATATTGAGAAGTTTCACTATTTTTTAAATCTTTAACTTTACCCTCCAACGTACCCGCCAATATCCTTGCTTTTTCAGTTGGGTAATAAGTGAAATTTGTTGGATTTTCTTTAAAGGCTTTCCAGGCTTTTTTCATATCCTCGTAGGAATTATCATGCCACTCTGCTCCAAAAACCTGTGCCATTGCTTTTTTGTATATAGGGGAATGTTCTACATGGCGCAGGATCTCATAAGCACTAAAATTTTCAGCAGAATAACTCGCCGAGCTAGTAATAGGGGAAGGGCTAAATAAAGCATCTAGGAATGATTCTAAGCTATTAAATTCACGTGTTGCATTACCTGATAAAGCTGTCCAAATATAACGTGCACGTGGTTGGTAGTGTATGTAGATTTTCGCAGGATTCTTAAATACAGTTGTCAGTGCATTTTGATCAAATCCTTTCATGTTGTTAACAATTTGATCTGCCTCAGCCTTAAATGTATTTTTGACGTTAATCAAGCCATGATTCACTAACTGTGTTTTTGATTCTACATTTTCTGCTTTTATACCTTTGAAATCAAAATCACCATCTGAACGAATCGCTCCCATTTTGATAACTTGAATATCCGCTTTATCTTGCTCTTGTAAATTTAAATTTAATTGATAAACATTAACATGCCATCCATGATTAGCCACACGGCTAATATCATAATAACGACTTGAACCTAGAGTTTGATAACTCACCTTACCTGATAAACGTACATCATTAATTAAGTCACGGGCTTTAACCGTTAACTTATCTTTTGCATAAATATTACTAATATTATAAACCGAACGATCCGCCTCTAAACTCATGTTCCCAAGCGTATGAAATAAAGCATCTTCTTGGTTAACAATATTACCCATACGCTCATTCGTTGATTTTGCAGTTAATTGAAGTGATTTAGCTGCACCAAGGGTTCCACCAATATTATAAATACTTCCATTTTTTGCATTAATAGTTAAGGTTTGTCCTGAGGCTAATACACCTTTATGATTAATAAAACTATTGTTTGCATTAATAGTTAAGTTCGCACCTAATTGAATATCTTGTTTATCAATTTCAACATTTTGTGCATTAATGGTGAGATTCGTGCCTACTGTAATAAACTTATCATCTTGGACTAGAAAACTTGTATTGCCTTTAAAGTTTAGCGTGGCGTCTTTTTTACTTTCAATGATTCCTTTATTGATAAAGCCTGATTTTAAACTTGCGCTACTTTTTAATAAACGAAGCACTTCATAGCCATGCTCATCAACAGAGAACTCTTTTCCTTTAGTATCAATTGTCAACTTTTCTTCAGCTACAATTTCTTTATTATTTAATAAATTATCAGCATCAACTGTGACATTACGACCATAAATACGTCCATCATTGGTTAATGATCCTGTTGTCGTATTGACATCATTTGCAACTAATTTGGCATTTTTCCCAATAGAAAGTGAGGCTTTCGAACTGATATTCGCAGTCTGATTTGCTCGTATTTCTACACCATCTTTTAACTTAGTTTCATTAGCAGTAATTTTGATCTCTTTAGCTCTAAGCTCACTACCAATCGTTGTACGCTTAGCATCTTTAACATCAAACTTATTTTTTGCTTGAACTTTTTTATCTAAAACAGATTCTGTTAGCTGCGCAGTATTACCAAGATCCAAATCCCCGTCGTGCAATTCAATATGGATATCACCTTCAGATAAAATAATACCATCATGTTTTACCCCTGCACCGTTATCCGTAACAATTAACTTGATACTTTTACCATGCATTGCTCCTGTAGAAGCTCCTGTAATCGCAAGTTGTCCTTGAGCATCAATCCCTTTCCCTTCAACCAAACTATGATTCGTTAAATTATATTCACTATTCCCTGCAATAAAGGTTATATTAGTGTTAGATTCTGTAGCTGTTTTTTCTTTACCTTCATTAGTAATAGCATGCTTTTGTTCAATTTTCTTAGCAATAATATCTAAATAAGGTAAGTCATCTGTTGCAAAACCATCTGTACCTATCGTTACCGTACCCTTAGTAACATTTAACATCATATTGTTGGGATTAATTTCGCTACTCGTAGTTGCGACAAAACGACTAGCATTAATGGTTTTCACACCATTAAGCATAATTCCATTTTGGTTAGCAATCACAAGATCAGCTTTTTGCCCTAAAACTTCTAGTGCTCCCTCAATTTTACTGATATCGGAGCCAGTTACTTGGTTTAAAATAACGCTAGCTTGCTTATCTTTGACATTTTCATTGCCTGGAATATATCCCAATAATTTTGATTTTTCTTGCTCTTTACTGTTATTAAATACAGCCCCGTTAGGCACACTGAATTTATGGAAACGGTTATCTGAAATCCCTTGGTTATTTGGCTTAGCAATATCAATAACAAGAACGTTATTCTCAGATCGATAGATTTTAGTTTTATCAGTAGATGTATTATTGGATGAATCTAATTTAATATGCTCATTACTACCATTGTTAATTTCTGTTAATTTAGCCTTTTCAGTTTTCTCTGTTTCTGCCAACGCAGGAACAGAAATCACGGTCAAAAACAAAATAGAAACCTGTTTCCACGTTAGTTGCATCACGGAAGAAACAGGATTTAAGGTACTTTTTACCCATAATGAGACAGGTGAAAGGGGGTGAGCAAGAAGGGGAGGTTCCTCCGCTTCGGATTCTGTGGTGGTTTCTGAATCTGATGATCCATTGCTGATAGCAGAATTAATACATTCTGCAACAGGCACAAGACAGCCTTTCACTTTACTGAAAATAAGTTTGTAACGATTTTTGTTCATACTAAGTTAATCCTTCAACTTAAAATATTAAAAAGACACAGAAGCACTGAAGTAATACACAGGTTTCTTGTGAGATTGTCCGACGTTTCCTACGCCATTGATTGGTTTTGCATAAGTCATGGAGAGAGCAAGTAATTTCACTTGTGCTTTCACGCCGAATGCAAAGCCAGAAAGTGTGTCTGTTTTATGAGATTGTTTTACGTGAACCTGACCAATATCTAACCCAAAGAAAGGAGAAATTTGGGATAAATACGCTTTTTGTGGGTAAAAAGGCACTGTCAATGTTTGCGATAAGTAAGCACCGCTGTCTCCTGAAGCAGCACCGCCTTTGAAACCTCTGACGGTATATTCATCACCCAGTGAAAATTGGTTTTCAGAGTACAAACTATCAAATCCATATTGTGCACCAATACGCAATTGATAATTCATCGCACGGTTAAACAAAGATATTGGACGTTGCCAGTTGATACTTCCTGACAATAATTTTAAGGTTTTTTCACCTTGACTATCGAAAGCAGAGTAATTTGCCCCAAACCATCTTAAGCCATTGGCATAAGAAATATCGCTATATAACTTGCCGTAGCCCAAGTTTGTGACATAGGACAACCCGACATTCACTTTATTATTGTGGTAATCACCAATTTGAATATCGCTGAAAAAACTCACGCGTTTTTTAAACTCAAGCTCACCATATGCCGATAAAATGGTGTCTTTATTGCGTAATAACACACGGGTTAACTTCATGGTTGCGGTTTGCGTTTTACCTGATGAAGAATAGGCATCAATGGTACCTTGCAAGCCTTTTTTATACTCCGATTCAGAGACCTTAAGTTCTAGAGTTGAAAACGAAAACGGTTGGGTATAAGACAAAGAATAATTGCGTTGTTGATTAATTTTGCTTTGTTTATAAAAACGATAGCCCGTTGAAAAATTCCAACGGTCGTTGGTGCCTAACATATCGCTCCAGCCCACGTTCATCGTAGCCTGATTACGCCCATTCGCATTATTGCCCGTACCTGAATTATTCACACTCAAAGTCAGATCAGGCAAAATCGTGCGTTGTCTTTCAATGTTTAAATTTGATAGCCCTTTTTCTTCTGCGGCAACTACATTAACTTTGGCACTTTTATTGGTGGTATTTAAGATTTCCACCATTTGGTCAACATCATGAATGCTCAGTAATTTACCTTTTAAATTCGGCAATACCGAAACCATGGCTTTGTCTTTAAAGGCAGATGCTTTTTCACCTTCCACCAAAATGTCATTAACGGTTCCCCATAACACGACAAATTGCAAATCACCATTTTGAATTTTAGCATTTTTCAATCCAATGACACTGGTGACATAACCTGAACGATAGAGAACATCGGTTAAATCTTTAACCAATTGAAACACGACTTTTGTCGAAAGCGGTTTACCCTGATAAGCCTGAATGACAGGGCTAAAATCCAAGGACACCTTTTCGCCAGATAAATCGATGCTAATGCTGGTGATCTGTTGTTTCGTGTTGGTAGGAAGATCGTTTAGTGAGGGGCTTTTTTCCTCTACGGCTTGTTGATTTTCTAAAAATTGTTCGGCTTTTTCGAAATTTTTGTCTACATTTTCAAATTGTTCTTTGTTTTTTAAACGTAACAATTCTTCTGTGAGGGGATTGTCTTGGTTTGCGTAGGCAATGGTTGAATGCCCGAAAAGAAAAGCAGCTGAACAGCTTAAAACGAGACGATTTAATTTTGGATACTTATATTTTCTCATAAAATCTCCATATTTTAACGAGTGAAGAAATTTTACTACAAAAAAATAACCTATTTCAAAATAAAGTGGTTGTACCACACAAAATATATTGAAAGAGAAAATGAGAATATCGCAATAAATGCCTTATTTAAAACCAAAAAAGTAAAAAATTTAATCATTTTTCAAAATTAATTACTTTATAAAAATAATTTATGCGTTAAATAAAAAGTTATTATTGTTTAAATTTAGGTCAGTTATCCAAGCATTTTAATCGGTTATTATTTATCAAAATAAACCTTATTAAACAATATGTTACAAAGATAAACCAAAGAATGGAATTAATTTTTGAACAGTTTTTCTAATTGACTTGCAAATATTTCAGGTTGCTCGCTGTGTGCATTATGTCCTGCACCTTTGATCAAAATCAAATTTAATTTTGATTCCAAGGCAATGTGTTTAAATTTGACATCATACTCGCCACAGAAATAATAAATTGGCAACGCAAACGTTTGCGTCTTTTGTTTTAAATCGGGTTGTTTCGCCAAACTGGTTGCATTTAACATTTGAGCAATATTTTTTCCACAATATTTTGTGCGTTTTTCAATCAAACTATCTCGTTCAGCTTGTGTTAAATGTGAAAAAACCGCTTGTTGATACCAATCATTCAAGACAACATGAGCAGGTTCATTGGCAAAACGGGTTGCCCACTGTTGATCTTGTTGCCAGCGAGCCTGTTTTTCTTCCAAAGAAGATAAACCTAAGTTTGCCCCTTCTAAAATCAGTCCTTTTAAATGAGGTTGCCATGCGGCTGATGTAAGGTATTCCAATGCATAATAAAGAGCGATTCTTCCCCCTAAAGAATACCCCACTAAATAAAAGGGTTGATCACCCACTTTTTGTTGAAGTTGCTGCTCAAGATATTGGC
The DNA here is from genome assembly GCF_049670885.1 of Pasteurella pantherarum. Classification (GTDB taxonomy): domain Bacteria; phylum Pseudomonadota; class Gammaproteobacteria; order Enterobacterales; family Pasteurellaceae; genus Pasteurella. The sequence continues at coordinate 1,406,160 of NZ_CP187173.1, forward strand.
TTGTTTGTGTAAAATCTGTCACCTCATAGTCGATTGCGTCACCGTGCAAAGGCAAATCCAACGCAATACAGTGAAAGTGCGGGAGTTTTTCAATAACGTTTTGCCAATCTTCTTTGCTGCCTAAAAGCCCGTGTAAAAAAACGAAAGTGCTCATATCATGTCCTAGAAAAAATGCCCGCCGCAGCGAGCATTTTTTTGTCTTAATTGATTATTCACCTATCACGGCATAACTAATTTGATCAATTAACCGTTTGTAAATATTGCTTCCATCGCTGGCACTCACTTTAATTTCAATTAAGGTGGTTTCACGACGTGAATAGGCTTGCTTTAATACTGACCCTAAATCCGCCCATGTGTATGGACGTGCATATTTTAAATCAAAGGTCGAGGCAAGCTGAGAAAACTCTAAATGATGTGGCAGACGGTAATATTTGTCTTTCACACTGGATTCCACTGGCAACATATCAAAAATTGCTCCACCATTATTATTGATCACGAAAATAATGGTGGGTTGACTGACCTTTTTAAATAGTGCTAATGAATTAATGTCATACAATGCCGATAAATCCCCGATCATCGCCACCACGGGTTGATTTGCCCCAATCCCAATCCCTGCTGCTGTGGCTAATAAACCGTCAATACCACTGGCACCTCGGTTGGTATACACAGGATAACCTTCTGGCAATTTGGCAAGGGCATCCACTAAACGCACAAACAAACTGTTGCCTAAAAATAAAATGCCATTGTTGGGTAAAATGCGATCCACATGATGAGCTAACGAAGCTTCATTAAGATTGCCTCCAACTTGTTGTTCAATAAAACCTGCACAGAATTTGGATAAAGCTAATGGTTCAAGCAACCAAGGTTTTTGACGTAACGGCGGATGTGCTCGTAACCAATGATGTACTTTGGCATTAAAACGGGTATGCGGATGATGAACAGGATCCACCGCACGATGGCTTTGCTCCACAATCCAATATTCATTTTTAAATTCCGCTAAAAATTGGTTAATCCGTTTACTAATAAAACCCGAACCAAGCTGAATGACAATATCTGCCTGCAATAATTTTTGTTTGACTGTTTGGTTTGCCAACCAAATATCCGCATAAGGTAAACTTGCCTCTACGCAAGATTGAATGTCCGTTAACGCAATCCAGCCCATGGTATTTGCCCATGCAATAATGCCCATGGATTGTTCTATTGGTAAACGCCCAACGACCAACACCCCTTTCATTGTACGCCAATGATCCCAGTTGGCATGCATCATCACTTCTGTTTGTGGCGATTGGTGATCCGCCCAAGGCTTATGTTGGCTGAGCCAACGTTGTACTGGTGCAAGCCAAGGATGTAAATCCACTTCTTCAGGGCTGGCGTCATAAAGTGGCTCGGCAAATGGCACATTAATATGCACCACACCTGTTTCACGTTTTTGTTGATAACAAGCTTGATCCAATATAGAAATCAACCAATTCACAGAATAATCTTGGCTTGGGCGAGGTAAATTGATATTTGCCACAGGATAATCGGCAAACATATTTGGCTGTAAAATGGCTTGATTCGCACCACATTCAATTAACTCAGGTGGGCGATCTGCCGTTAAAATGATCAAGGGAAGACCTGTTTGGCGTGCTTCAATAATGGCGGGGTATAAATTCGCCGCCGCCGTGCCAGAAGTCACAATCACCGCAACGGGTTGTTTGCTGGCTTTTGCTAGCCCTAAAGCAAAAAAGCCTAAGCCACGTTCATCAAAATGCGTATGGCAAACGGCTTTACCACTTTCTTGTAAACGAACGGCTTCTAAGGTCAGTGGGGTAGAGCGAGAACCCGGTGCAATACAAAAATGTGAAACACCTTGACGGACCAAGGTTTCTAAAATCACTTTCGACCAACAACGATTAAATACACTTACTGACATATGAGTTCCCTACTATGATTTATTCTGTTGTAATAATGAAACTAAGCCGTTGGCTTTTCGTTCAATTTCTCGCCATTCTAGCAATGGAATGGAACCTTCAACAATGCCTGCCCCTGCAAACACACAGAGTTTGCTATGTTCATTGCCCTGTTCAATAAAGGCGGAGCGAATGGTAACGCAAAAATCTGCCTGTGCTGGTTGCATAACCCCCAATACGCCCGCATACCAAGTGCGGTCAAAATTTTCCAAGTTTTTTACGGCTTGCTTTGCCTCAATTTGGGGTAAGCCTGCAATTGCGGCGGTGGGGTGCATGGCTTGTAATAATTGATGATCACCGCAATCTGTGTTTAACACTGCAACAATTTTACGGCGTAAATGCTGGACATTGCGTAATTTTTTTAATTCCACATCCGCCACGGCAATCTCTTGAATCAATGGGGCTAAATTTTGGCAAATGCCATCCACCACAAGCTGATTTTCATAGGTATTTTTGGCGTCATGCAATAACCAATCGCCTTGCTGTTGATTTTGTGCCTCATCTTCTGTCATCAATGCCGTTCCCGCAAGTGCTTCGGTTTTTAATAAATCACCTTGGCGACGATACAACAATTCTGGGCTTGACCCCATAAAGGCTTTTTTGTCGTGCTCAGCAAACAAAAAATGGTAACAGCCTACATGATATTTTTCACTTTGTGCTAAAAAGTCGTTAACATTCAAAGGGAAGGTGGTTTTAAAACAATTTTCATTGGCTAACACAAGCTTGCTTACTTCCCCTCTTTTTATCTTCGCTAACCCTTGTTCGACCCATTCACACCATTGTGTTTGAGTGGCTTTTTGCGACATCAAATGAATAGGTTGTGCCACGGCATCAAGTGCGGTCCATTTTTCAAAAGTTTCTAAACAGGCTAACGCTTGAGCCTTTTCGTCAGAAAATCGTGTGGCATCCACAAATAAAGACACCTTTAAACCTGCTTGAGTTTGTTTTAATAAAAGGCGTGGCAAAATAAAGCACGTTTCCCCATAAAATTGCACCCCGCCCACCAACGGCAGATTTTGGCTTTGCATAAAGGTGTGAGCCTGATTCACATCGGAAAATGAACAGACTTTCCCAATCGCAGCCCATTTGGCTGAATTATCCCGAATATTGAGATAAAACTGCGGATAAACTTGCTGAGCTTTCAACCAAGACAATAACACAATAGCAGATTCCATTTGTGCGTGAAATACGGCGATTTCCCCTTGTTTACTAGGTTGGTAAGCTTGAAGTTGAGCAATCAGGTTCGCTTTAATTAATTGCAAGTTATCCATGTTTAAAAAGCGTTGTCTTTAATCAGAAAATAAGTTAAAAATAAACGCTCATTCTACCGCACTTTAATCGAAATTTTTACTAAATCTTTTCTCCTTAACCAAATAAGCGTAAAGTGTTGGGATTTTATTCAATAATGATAATTTTTAGTTCGCAAACATAAGGTCTTGCTATGACACACTTTCCTAAATCAGATAAATTAGAACACGTTTGCTACGATATTCGTGGGCCAGTTCATAAAGAAGCACTTCGCCTTGAAGAAGAAGGGCATAAAATTCTTAAACTCAATATTGGTAACCCTGCCCCTTTCGGTTTTGAAGCCCCAGATGAAGTGCTTGTTGATGTCATTCGTAATCTTTCCACCGCACAAGGCTATTGTGATTCCAAAGGGTTGTATTCTGCACGGAAAGCCATTGTGCAATACTATCAATCGAAGGGCATTCACGGAGCAACCGTCAATGATGTCTATATTGGAAATGGCGTATCAGAATTGATCACCATGTCCTTACAAGCCCTATTAAATGATGGGGATGAAGTCCTCATTCCAATGCCTGATTACCCTCTTTGGACAGCCGCCGCCACCCTTGCAGGCGGAAAACCTGTACATTATTTATGTGATGAAGAAGCCGATTGGTTCCCTGATGTCAACGATATTAAACGCAAAATCACGAATCGAACCAAAGCCATTGTTTTAATCAATCCCAATAACCCAACAGGGGCGGTATACAGTAAAGCCTTGCTATTAGAGATTATTGAGATAGCTCGCCAGCATGGTTTAATCATTTTTGCTGATGAAATTTATGACAAAATCTTATATGACGGTGCCATCCACCACCATGTTGCCGCTCTTGCACCTGATTTATTAACCGTAACCTTTAACGGCTTATCAAAAGCCTATCGTGTGGCAGGTTTTCGCCAAGGTTGGATGATCTTAAACGGACCAAAACATCACGCAACAGGTTACATTGAAGGGTTGGATATGCTTGCTTCCATGCGTTTATGTGCCAACGTGCCGATGCAACACGCCATCCAAACCGCATTAGGGGGCTATCAAAGCATTAATGAATTTATTTTACCGGGGGGGCGTTTATTAGAACAACGAAATAAAGCCTATGAATTGGTAAATCAAATTCCCGGCATCAGTTGTGTCAAACCACAAGGGGCACTTTATATGTTCCCGAAAATTGATATTAAGAAATTTAATATCTATGACGATGAAAAAATGGTGTTTGATCTGCTCAAACAAGAAAAAGTCCTGCTTGTGCATGGTCGAGGCTTTAACTGGCATGCCCCTGATCACTTCCGAATCGTTACCTTGCCTTATGCCCATCAAATTGAAGAGGCATTGAGTAAATTGGCAAGATTTTTGGAGCATTATCGTCAATAATCCAGCTCGCATTGACAACAGACAGAAGAAATAAAGGTGCGGTGATTTAAAAACGTTTTTAGAAATGACCGCACTTTTTTTACCCGCTCCTCCACCCTTTTTATGCCTTTCTTTTTTATCTACGCTAACCTAAAAAATAAGCAGAGAATTTTGCTCAATATAACGTGAAACAGCAATAAAATTTGCCACGTTTCAGCTAAAAAATTCGCCTATCTATATAAAAATAAATAATAATAATTCTCATTGACTATGATCAATTTATTCGTTACATTGAGTTCACTTTTTAACTGTAAACACCCATTAAAGGAATGTGATTATGAAAAAAATCTCAACACTCGCACTTGCTTTATCCGCAGTCATTTCCACATCAGCCATGGCAGCAAACGAAGTTAACGTTTATTCTTACCGTCAACCTTACTTAATTGAACCAATGCTGAAAGATTTTGAAAAAGATACAGGTATCAAAGTCAATGTGATTTTTGCAGATAAAGGGTTAGTTGATCGTGTTAAACGTGAAGGGGAATTAAGCCCTGCTGATGTGTTATTAACCGTGGATATTAGCCGTGTGGTTGAACTGGTGAAATTAGGTTTAGCACAACCGATTCACAGCAAAGTATTAGAAAAAAATATCCCAGCACACTTCCGTGATTCAAAAGATGAGTGGTTTGCATTAACTAGCCGTGCTCGTGCAATTTACACCTCAAAAGATCGTGTTGGTAAACTCCCAGCCGATTTCTCTTACTATGATTTAGCTAAACCAGAATATAAAGGTAAAGTCTGTGTACGTTCTGGTAAAAATGCCTATAACGTTTCTTTAGTGGCGTCTATGATCGCACATGATGGCGAAGCCAAAGCTAAAGCCTTCTTAGAAGGTTTAAAAGCAAACCTTGCCCAAAAACCACAAGGTGGCGACCGTGATCAAGTGAAAGCCATTAAAGAAGGCATTTGTGATTACTCATTAGGTAACAGCTACTACTTCGGTAAAATGTTAGATGATGAAAAACAACGTAGCTGGGCAGAAGCGGTGTACATTAACTTCCCGAACCAAAAAGCACAGGGTACACACGTTAACATCAGTGGTGTTGTGGTCGCTAAATACGCACCAAACAAAGAAAACGCAATTAAATTGGTGGAATACTTAAGTGGTGATAAAGCTCAACACTTATATGCGGAATTAAACCATGAATATCCAGTTAAACCAGGTGTTCAACGTTCTAAACTCGTTGCTTCATGGGGCGATTTCAAAGCTGATAACATTGCATTAGAGAAAATCGCAGAAAATTATGATAAAGCGTTAAAATTAATTGACGAAGTAAAATTCGACCTTTAATTTATTCACCCTTTATTTCACAATAATATGATAAGGGCGGCATAAGTCGCCCTTTCATATGCTAAAACACTGTTGACGCCAAAATGTTCCTATTCAAAAAAATAAGCTGGAATGTGACCGCACTTTTATGTGTGTTGTTTTTCCTCTTACCTTTAATTTCCATTTTTTATCAATCTTGGCAAGCTGACTGGGCGAATATCCAGCATCTCTGGCAAACGGTTCTGACCGATTACAGCCTTAATTCACTGCTTCTGGTATTGGGTACTGTCTGTTTAAGTTTGTGTTTTGCATTGCCTGCCGCTTGGATCATTTCTAACTATCAATTTTATGGTCAAAGAACCTTGCAATGGGCGTTGTGTTTACCCCTTGCCATGCCTGCGTATTTAGTTGGCTATTTGTACACCGATTTGCTAGACCATGCGGGACCTGTTCAATCTTTCTTACGTCAGTTATTTGGTTGGTCAACACCACAAGATTATTGGTTTCCGCCAATTCGAACCCTTGGCGGGGCTTGTTTTATCTTAGCCTTAGTGCTTTACCCTTATGTATTTTTATTGGTACGTGTCGCCTTATTAGAACAATCTGAAAACTTAATTCACAGTGCCAAAACCTTAGGGGCTCGTCCACTTTATTTACTTCGAAAAATCACATTACCTCTTATTCGCCCTGCCATTGCGGTGGGTGCCTCTTTAGTGGCAATGGAAACCTTAGGGGATTTCGGCACCGTGTATTACTTTGCGATCCCAACCTTAACTACCGCCGTGTACGACACTTGGCTAGGTTACGGTGATTTAGGTGCTGCCAGTCAAATTTCTTTATTGATGTTGTTGATGATTTTTTGTCTGTTATGGTTAGAAAGGTACAGTCGTCGTAAACAAAAAACCTACCAGCGTGGTTATGAAAAAAAACATTGCCTCAAACCCATTTATGGATGGAAATTACGCCTTGCTCAAACCTATTGTTGGGGATTGGTCACCGTCGCCTTTTTCATTCCATTAGCCAAACTTCTTTATTGGGCAATATCCTATTTCGATATGCGTCAAGCAGATAACTTCCTGAAATATGCTTATCACAGCCTATCCACCTCAACCCTTGCGGCAATATGCTGTGTGTTACTGGCATTGTTCTTACATTTTTTTAATCGTTTAGCATTACAACGCTCGCCAGCACAGCAACAAATTGGGCATTACAGTTTGCAACTTTCCTCACTGGGTTATGCCATCCCGGGCACCGTCTTGGCTATCGGGATCTTAATTCCTTACACCCAAGCCGATCATATCGTGAATGATTTACTTAAATATTTTGATATTTCGCCTGTGGGTCTGCTTTTCTCGGGATCCATGTTTGCCTTAATTTCTGCCTATACCATTCGCTTTGCAGCGATGGCAATTGGCGGTGTTGAAACCTCTTTCCAGAAAATTTCACCCTCTCTTGATATGGCAAGTCGAACCTTAGGGCAAAATGGCTTAGGTATGCTACGTCGTGTACACATTCCTTTGCTTTCAAAAGGCATTTTAACAGCCTTGATGATGGTGTTTATCGAAACCATGAAAGAACTCAATGCCTCATTATTATTGCGTCCCTTTAATTTTGATACGTTGGCAACCCATGTCTTTACCTTTACGTCTGATGAGCAACTGGAACAAGCTGCCTTGCCAGCCATTGTGTTAGTTTTGGTCGGCTTATTGCCGATTATTTGGCTTACTCGCTCATTAGTCCTTCATTCAGAAAAAGAACGTTAATTATGGCTATTTTACAAATTTCACAACTCAGCTGCGGCTATAGTACAGAAAATGTCTTGCAATGCTTAGATCTTCAAATGGAACAAAATGAAATTTTGTGCCTACTCGGAGCCAGTGGTTGTGGCAAAACCACACTTTTAAAATCCATTGCAGGCTTACAAGAAATCCAACAGGGTGAGATTCTCTTTAATCAACAAAACTTAGCAAAACTCCCGGTGGAAAAACGTCAAATTGGCGTCATTTTCCAAGATTATGCACTTTTCCCCCATTTAACCGTGAAAGAAAATATCGCCTTTGGTTTATTTCAAAAAAGTGCGGGAGAAAAACAAGCCATTATTGAAAAAATGACGGCACTGGTGCGACTTACAGGCTTGTTAGAACGTTATCCTTATGAACTCTCAGGCGGTCAACAGCAACGTGTCGCCATTGCAAGGGCATTAGCTTGTGAGCCTCGCTTGCTGCTCTTAGATGAACCTTTCTCAAATATTGACAGCCAAGTACGCTATCAAATGATTGATGAAATTAAAGAAATTCTGAAAAATCAAAAAATTCCAGCCATCTTTGTCACCCATAGCAAAGAAGAAGCCTTTGCTTTTGCCGACAGACTCGCGATTATGGATCAAGGTAAAATTGTACAGGTGGGCGATGCCGATGCCTTGTATCAAATGCCGATTAATAAATTTGTGGCGGAATTTTTAGGGAATGTGAATTATTTAACTTGTGAGGTACTCTCGCCGTGTTCTTTCCGCTCAGCCATTGGGGATTATCACTTTGACCACCCTTTACATTTTGCGGATGGTAAAGCTGTGGAAGTAGGGAAAAAAGTGGATTGGTTAGTCAGACCGCAAAGTTTTCAAATTCACCAAGATGAGAACGGTTCTGGCGTCATTATAAGAAAGCGTTTTTTAGGTCCATATAGCCAATATCAAGTTCAAGTTGGCGAGACTGTTTTTATGGTACAAAGCTCAAAACATTTTCCTGTTAACACACAAGTACGTTTGGATTATAAATGTGTGCTCCCTGTATTATTTGACGTGGAATAAGCAACAATAAGAAAGTCTCTGCACCTTATCAACGAGTACACATTAAGATAAGGTGCGATGCAAAGTGCGGTGGATTTTAAAAAAGTTTTGAAAACAGCATTATTCACCGAAATCTGCAGGTAAAAATGCTTGCATTTTCGTCCAAATGACCCCACTATCTTTACCATATTGACGAATACATTCTTTCACATCATTGACTTTCTGTGTTCGGCAAAGCTCTCTTAAAGCAATATAAAAGCTTTTTGCGAGTTCACGTGCGGCAGGGTTGGCAAAATAAAAAACACCGACTCGAGTATATAATCCTTTTAAACTGTTTAAAATTAAACCATATACGGGATTATCCGAAGCAAAGGCTAGTTTACGGAATAAATCATAATCAAAATTGGTGTAGGCTTCTGCCGTATCGGTCAGTGTATCGAGGGGATCAAAGATCGCAAGTGATTTTTCTGGCTCTAATTTAAACGCCTTTTGAATATAAATTGCAGAAATATTCGTTCTGGCTGACAACACATTTGAAATAAAACTTGGTAAGCGAGTACTGTCTAAACGGATAAGCACTTCCAAAATATTTAAACCTGAGGTTTCCCAAATGTCATTCACCTTTGTGGGTTTACCATGTTGAATATTGAGCCAACCATCTCGTGCTAATCGTTGCAAGACTTCTCGTAATGTGGTTCGAGTGACACCGATTTTTTCCGCCAATTCTCTTTCTGCAGGTAAATCAGAACCTGGAGGGAAATGATTATTCCAGATACTTCTGACAATATACTCTTCCGCTAAACCAGCCGGACTTTGTGCTTTTAAGATAGGTTGATCGTTATTCATACGCTTCTTCTAGTAAAAAATTTAAAAATGTGATCTAGTTAAAAAAATTTAAAATGTGATATAGCTAACAAAATAGTTATGTAGGTATTATCGTTCAAAGCAGTATATATTACAATTATTGAATTATTATATTTAAAATTTTCAAAAAAGATTTAATTTTAAACTAAGGTGGTAGTAAAAATGAGTTATACTCAAGCTTTCCTAAAAAATTTTTTAGGGTCCAGTCCTGACTGGTATAAAATTGCAATTGTTCTTTTTCTAATCATAAACCCTCTCGTCTTTTTCTGTATTGATCCTTTCCTCGCTGGTTGGCTCCTCGTCGCCGAATTTATCTTTACCTTAGCCATGGCATTAAAATGCTACCCGCTACAGCCCGGTGGTCTATTAGCATTAGAAGCGGCAATTATTGGGATGACTCACCCAGAACATATAAAAGCAGAAATCATGGCAAATTTTGAAGTCATTCTGCTTTTAATTTTTATGGTAGCTGGCATTTACTTTATGAAAAATCTGCTACTTTTTGTCTTCACTAAATTACTCCTCAGCATTCGTTCAAAAATCGTTCTTTCCTTCTCATTTTGTTTAAGTGCGGCATTTTTATCCGCATTTTTAGATGCGTTAACGGTTGTGGCTGTCATTATTAGCGTCGGAATGGGCTTTTATGGTGTTTATCATAAAGTGGCATCAGGTAAAAAAAATGAGGTGGATAACATTGAAAATGATGACAATATCGGTGATAACAAAGAAACCTTAGAGCAATTTCGTGCATTTTTACGTAGCTTAATGATGCATGCAGGGGTCGGAACCGCACTCGGTGGGGTCATGACCATGGTGGGAGAACCTCAAAACCTCATTATTGCAGAACAAGCACATTGGGCGTTTGCGGAGTTTTTCTTACGCATGTCGCCTGTTACCCTTCCCGTGCTCATTTTCGGCTTAACCACTTGTGTGCTATTAGAGAAATTCCAATTATTCGGTTATGGTACCAAACTGCCCCGTAAAGTTTGGGGCGTATTAGCCAAATTTGATCGTAATAATCAGCAAAAAATGACCAAACAAGATCGCATAAAATTAATTTGCCAAGCCCTTGTCGGCATTTGGCTCATTGTGGGTCTTGCATTCCATTTAGCGGCGGTAGGGATTATTGGATTAACCGTCATTATTTTGACCACCTCTTTATGCGGAGTGACACAAGAACACGCCTTAGGGAAAGCGTTCCAAGAATCATTACCTTTCACCGCCTTATTAGTGGTCTTTTTCTCGGTAGTGGCGGTGATCATCGATCAACAACTTTTCTCACCGATTATTCAATTTGTCTTATCGGCAAACGAAAGCACACAATTAATGCTTTTTTATCTATTTAATGGCTTACTTTCTGCTATTTCAGATAACGTCTTCGTTGCCACCGTGTATATTAATGAAACCAAAGCCGCATTAGAAGCGGGGTTGATTTCCCATAACCAATTTGAATTATTAGCCGTGGCAATCAATACAGGCACGAATTTACCTTCCATTGCCACACCAAATGGACAGGCAGCCTTTTTATTCCTCTTAACCTCGTCCTTAGCACCATTAATTCGTCTTTCTTATGGTCGTATGGTTTATATGGCATTGCCTTATACTATCGTACTGTCTGTCATTGGTTTATTAACCGTGGAATTTATTTTACCTAATGCTACAATCATCTTAACGCAATTAGGCTTAATTGCCCCCGTTTAACAAAAGGAAGAGGGAGACGAATGTTACAGTATTTGAAAACACTCTCAGCAACACGAGGCGGCTGGTTTTTACTTGCCCTTTCAGGATTTTTGCTAGAAATCACCGCACTTTACTTTCAACATGGCATGGGCTTGCAACCCTGTGTCATGTGCATTTATGAGCGAGTGGCACTACTTGGCATTATTCTCGCAGGCTTAATTGGCATGATTTATCCCCATGCTTTGGTGTTACGTTTAATCGCCTTGTTCATTGGCTTATGGAGTGCCATCAAAGGCTTACTCATCACCCTATCCCATCTAGATTTACAACTTTATCCCGCCCCTTGGAAACAATGTTCTGCCTTTGCTGAATTTCCAGAAACCTTGCCTTTAGATCGCTGGTTCCCCGCCATGTTTAATCCAACAGGCTCTTGTTCTGAAATCAGTTGGCAATTTTTAGGTTTTTCGATGGTGCAATGGCTAGTGGTGATTTTTGCCGTTTATACACTCTTATTAAGCTTACTGACACTGAGTCAAATCAAACGACTCAGACCTAAACAACGTCGCTTATTTAATTAAGCATAAAAAAATAGGTAGAAGTGATCTTCTACCTATTTTTCATTTTCGCGGTGTAATATCCATTTAAATCTCTTGTACAACAAACTGTAAGGCATGTCTGGCAAGTAAACGTGCTTTACGTTGTTTTAAGCGTTTTAAGCGTAACGCTCTCCCTTGTGATAAACGATACAATTTTCTGGTTGGTTTTAAAAAAGTTTTACGTTTTACCATACTTCCTCTCATTTTTATTGTGTTTGTTTAGTTTGTTGTATTTTCTAATGCCTCAATAGCTTTCATCTCATCTTCCACCTTTCCTGCATCATGTTGTGTTTGCTGGATACGATAGTAATTAATGATGCTGTTCATATAACGGCGAATATTTTCTACATAACGGAAGGCTTCGTAGCCACGGGCATAACCGTATTTTAAATTGGTGTAATAACGTTTTTCAGCTAATAAGGGAAGATTTTTTTTCACATCTAACCAATTATCTGGATCACCACCTAAATTTTTTGTTAAACGGCGAGCATCTAATAAGTGCCCCAATCCCATGTTATAAGCCGCTAATGCAAACCAAATCCGTTCTTCTTGATTAATGGTATCAGGCATTTGGGTAATAAGCCAATGTAAATAATCCGAACCTGCTTTAATGCTTTGCTCTGGATCTGTACGATCGATAATTTTCATTCGCTCAGCTGTTGCCTTGGTTAACATCATCATCCCACGCACCCCTGTTGGTGAGGTGGCATCAGGATTCCAATGGGATTCTTGATAGGCAATCGCAGCCAGTAAACGCCAATCTAAGTCTCCTTTGTATTTTTCAAATAATGGTGCATATTTAGGCAAGACGGTATCAATGGCTTTTAAATAACTGCGTGTATCCACATAATCAAACTGGGTCAAATGGTTAAAATATTTTTCTTCAATACGAGCAACTAACCCTGTTTCAATGGCACTGTTCATAAAATCCAACAAAGCTGCTTGTAATTCGCTATACGAATTATTAGGTAAATACCAATGTACCGTAGATTCATCGGTTAAATCAAACGCCACAGCCACATTGGGTTTAATTTGTTGTACTGCAGACACATCAATGGAGTTTGCAATAGCATAATCAATTTTGCCATTTGCCATTTGGATCAATAATTCTTCTGGGGTCAATTTATCATTCACTGACCACGTTAAATCAGGATATTTTTCTTTCGCATCTTGCAAAAGTGCGGTCAATTCTGAACCCGAAATAATGCCCAATTTGCCTTTTAATTGCCCTAAATGACGTGGACGCTCTTCACCTTTGCGATACACTAACTGCCACGAGGCAGAATAATAAGTCGGCCCGACTTGAAATTGCTCCAGTTTTTTCGCTTGATACAATAAATTGGCGGCAGCAATGTCTATTTGATTGTTCTCTAATGCCTGAAACAATTCATCGCCATTAGACATGGGTAAGATTTCTAACGACACATTCAAGTAATCAGCAAAGGCTTTGCTTAACTCATATTCTAAGCCTGCGGGTTGCCCTGAATGATCGATAAAATAAGAAATGGGGTTATTGATCGTTCCAACGATTAATTTGCCTCGATTTTGAATGGCAGTGTAACGATTTTCCTCCGACTGCATAATGGACTGCCATGGAAACACCATGTCAATTGCCCATAAAAACAAGGCGAAGATAGCGATAATCCGTAGAAATAATCCTTTCAAATGACCTCTTTATATTATCTTATGTGAAAATCTTGGCATTTTAACGACTAAAGAAAAAATATACAAATTAAAAAGGCGAGTTATAAACCCGCCTAATAAATCCATTTCCTGATTAACATTCTTCGCTTTCTGCAGAAAAACGTTCAATACGGGCACCTAAACCACGTAATTTTTCTTCAATACGTTCATAGCCACGATCAATATGATAAATACGATCCACAATGGTTTCACCCGTTGCAATACAACCAGCCAAGACTAAACTGATTGACGCACGTAAATCCGTAGCCATCACTTCCGCACCACTTAAATGATCCACACCATGACAAATTGCAGTATTCCCTTCAATCTCGGCTTTTCCGCCCATACGAATCAATTCTGGAATATGCATGAAACGATTTTCGAAAATGGTTTCTGTAATAATGCTCGTGCCACTTGCCACCATATTTAATAGGGTAAATTGTGCTTGCATATCCGTTGGAAAACCTGGATAAGGTGCAGTACGGATATTCACCGCACGAGGACGATTACCTAGCATATCTAATGTGATGCTATTTTCTGTGACATCGATTTGTGCCCCCGCTTCACGTAATTTATCAATGACTGCATCGAGAGTATCGGCTTTCGTATTTTTACATTGAATACGACCACCCGAAATCGCTGCTGCCACTAAGAATGTGCCCGTTTCAATACGATCTGGCACAATACTATGCTCACAACCGCCGAGATGATCCACCCCTTCCACAGTAATGGTGTCTGTTCCCGCACCCGAAATTTTCGCCCCCATTTTATTGAGGAAAATCGCTGTGTCGCTAATTTCAGGTTCACGGGCTGCATTTTCAATTGTGGTTACCCCTTTCGCCAAGGTCGCAGCCATCATAATGGATAAGGTTGCTCCCACACTGACTTTTTCCACCACAATGCGAGTGCCCATTAAACGGTGATCCACATAGGCTTTGACATAGCCATCTTCTAAAATGATTTTCGCCCCTAAACGCTCTAAACCACTTATATGCAGATCCACAGGACGTGCACCAATAGAACAGCCTCCCGGTAATGAAACCTGACCTTGATTAAAACGTGCAACCAAAGGGGCTAATGCCCAAATTGAGGCTCGCATCGTTTTTACAAGTTCATAAGGGGCAATAAAATGATCAATTTTTGATGCATCAATATCTACGGCACCTTCCGCATCACGTTCCACTTTTACACCTAATTTGCGTAAAATTTTAAACGTGGTATCAATGTCTTTTAATTCTGGAACATTGGTTAATCTAACTGGTTTTTCGGCCAAAATTGCGGCAAAAAGGATAGGCAAGGCAGCATTTTTTGCCCCTGAAATATTCACGCTTCCTTTTAAACAAGATTGTCCATAAACACGAAATTTTTGCATAAGAATTATCCTATAAGCTTAACAAGGTTGATTAAGCAAGCGTTCTCGCTTCCATTTTTCAACTGTATAGGTTTTAATTGTTAAGGCATGAATTGCATTACTTGAAATATGTTCCATTAATGGTGCATAAATCAATTGTTGCTGTTTCACTCTTGATAAACCGGCAAATTCATCACTTACCGCAATCACACCATAATGTGCATTCTCCCCTTGAACATAGACTTCATCTAAATTCAATGCCTCTTTTAAAATACGTTCTATTTCTTGCGTTTCCATTATTTGCTTCCGTTGGATTGAACAAATGTTGCTATCCAATCGGATAGCCCAAATAAATCCGCCAATGTTAATAATTGTGCTGGCGTATTTTTCAACATAACACGCTGACTCTGTTTCTGTCTTTTCACGATCTGCCCAATGCAATCACATAATAAGGCAAAGCCTGCGGAGTCAATGCGTGTAATCTGGGATAAATCCCAATAAACGTCTTTGTCTGCCAAGTTTTCTGCCGACAAAAAAGAAGCACGTTGCTCCCATAAAGGAAGCAACGTGTTACGAGATAACTCTCCAGTTAACTGGAGCGTTATATTATCACTATTTTGTTCGAATACCCAAGTTAAAGTTTTGTCCGTTTTCATGGCTTATTTACTTAAGGTTACGGGTGCTTTTGCGGCTTGAGCCACTTGTTCAGTCAAGGCATCTAAGCCACTTTTGCTAATAGTTGGTGCCCACTCTTTTTCTTTAGTTTCCACCATGCTTACGCCTTCTGCACTCATGTCAAAGACTTGCCATTTACCCGATTTACTATTTTTGTACCAATAGAAGGTCAAATTAACAGGCGGTTGGTTACCACTTTGAATCACTTTCACACGAATGCTAGCGGTTTTCTCTTCGCCTTGTGTTCTTGGTGGCTCAATTTGCAATTTTTGATCCGAATAAAGCGTTAACACTTGTGCATAGCTTTGTTCAATATATTGCTCAAATGCCGTAAAGAAACGCTCTCTTTGTTCTGCCGTGGTGGTTTTAAAGTTTTTGCCCAACACTTTTGAACCCGCATATTTGACATGCACATAAGGCATCAATTCTGTACGCACAATGGTACGTAAATAGTTGGGATTTTGTTTAATCTTCGCTTGATTAGTAGATATATTCTTAAATAATTTGTCTGACACCTCTTGCGTAAGCTCATAGGGGGTGTTGGCAAATGCTTGCAGTGAAAAAAGTGCGGTAGAAATAACCACCATTTTCGCTAATAAACTTTTTAACATTGTTGTAAACATCATTTACTCCTTACATAAAGTTCCTAACTGACTTTCGCCAATTATTTTGCTGGTGCTTCAGAGGATTTATCCGCCTCAGCCTTATTCCGATCACCATACAAAAATTGCCCCACCAGATCTTCTAGCACAAGTGCAGATTTTGTATCTGTTACTCGAGAACCTTCTTTCCACATTCCCACTTCACCATCATCAAAGCCAATATTTAAAGCAATATATTGCTCACCTAATAAGCCCGATGTTTTAATGGATAATGCACTGGTTTCTGGAATATCCTTATAACGTTCATCAATGGCAATGGTAACGGTGGGTAAATAGCTTTTCTCATCGAGAGAAATATGGGTGACACGACCAATCACCACACCGCCCACTTTCAAGGGTGCACGGACTTTTAGTCCACCAATATTGTCAAAAGTTGCATGAATTTTATAAGATTTTGTTTCACTAAATCCTTCAATATTCGCCACTTTTAAGCCTAAAAATACCAGTGCAAAAATGCCAAGTAATAAAAATAATCCTACCCAAAATTCATATTTTATTGTTTGTCGCATAAAATATCCTTTCCTTTTTAATTGATCAAAATCATTTGCGATGTCTTTCGCACATGATCAGCTTGCACCAAACATTAATGCAGTTAACACAAAATCTAATCCCAACACCACCAAAGAGGCATGCACCACAGTACGTGTCGTAGCATTGCTGATCCCTTCGGAAGTCGGTAAACAATCGTAGCCGTTAAAAAGTGCAATCCACACAACGGCTATTGCAAAACACAGGCTTTTTAGAAAACCATTTAATAAATCTTTTTCCCATGTCACCGCATTTTGCATGACAGACCAAAAACTGCCTGAATCCACGCCTTTCCAATCCACACCCACCAGTGAACCGCCCCAAATACCAATGGCAGTAAAAATAACGGCTAAAATGGGCATCGAAATCACCCCTGCCCAAAAACGTGGGGCAATGACTCGACGTAACGGATCCACCGCCATCATTTCTAAGCTAGAAAGTTGCTCAGTGGCTTTCATTAAACCAATTTCAGCGGTTAATGCGGAGCCTGCACGCCCTGCAAATAATAATGCTGTCACCACAGGGCCTAATTCCCGTAATAACGACAGTGCCACTAATTGCCCTAAACTGGTTTCAGCCGAAAAATCCACCAACACCACATACCCTTGCAAACCTAGCACCATGCCGATAAACAAGCCTGATAGCATAATAATGAGCAAAGATTGCACACCAAGAACGTGTAATTGCTTAACAAATAAAGGAAAATGTTTTTTCCATTGTGGCTTGCCCACTAATGCACCAAACAGCATGAAGCCAGCACGCCCCGTGGCACGGCAAACATTGATAGCCGCTCGCCCCAATTGAGAAATCAAATCAATCATTGGAAAAGTTCCTCCACATAATTCTGTGCAGGAAAATGAAAATGCACAGGTCCATCTGCCTCACCATCAAGAAATTGACGAACTTGGGGATCCTCACTTTTTAAAAGTTGTGCTGATGTTCCTTCTGCGATCACCCGTTTATCCGCAATAATATAAGCATAATCAGCAATGCTTAACACTTCTTGCACATCATGAGAAACCACAATGGATGTCAAATTTAAGGCTTCATTGAGGCGTTTAATTAAACTTAAAATAACCCCCATACTAATAGGATCTTGACCCGCAAAAGGCTCATCAAACATGATAAAGTCAGGATCTAAAGCAATGGCTCTAGCCAATGCTGCCCGTCTTGCCATACCACCCGATAATTCTGAAGGCATTAAATTGGCGGCACCACGTAACCCCACCGCTTCTAATTTCATCAAGACAATTTGGCGAATGAGGGATTCTGGTAAACGGGTATGCTCTCGGAGTGGAAAAGCCACATTATCAAAGGTTGAAATGTCAGTAAACAAGGCACCAGATTGAAATAGCATTCCCATTTTTTGGCGAGCTTGATACAGTTGAGCATTGGACAATTGACAAATGTCTTGACCATCAAACCAAATTTCCCCTTTTTCTGGCTGTAACTGTCCACCGATCAGTTTTAATAAGGTGGTTTTCCCAATGCCTGATGGGCCCATAATGGCGGTGATTTTTCCCCTTTGTACCTGTAAATTCAGGTTATCGTAAATTGTACGCTCACCTCGTTTAAAGGTCAGATTTTTCACTTCTATTAAGGGTTTATTCATATTATCTCTTTACTCAAGTAGAAACATCGAAAAGTAAAACGGGGATAATCTATTAATTCCCCTTGAATGTCAAATTTTGCACAGTTGACAATACGGTGGTTTGACAGATGAAAAAACAAAACGTTCATCAAGATAAAAATTTTTTAAAAACACACCGCACTTTTATTGGTTTTATCAAAATTATGCTATGATTGCACATCTCAAAACCACCTAAATAAACTCTATATACTTATGAATATTCGCTGGAATATCGTTTTATCTGTCATTGCGTTGGGACTGCTTGCTTGGTTTTATTCTTTAAATCAAGGAGAAGATCCGTTAAATACGCTAGTGAAACGGCAAGATAGCCCTGAATACACAGGCAAAAATATGCAAACCACGGTATTTTCTCCCACTGGACAAAAACAGTATTTCGCCACCTCTCAATCCGTTGAACATTACACCCATAATGGTCACACCGATTTTATTATGCCAGAAGTGTATCTTTTTTCGTTGGATGTACACAACAATAAAAGCTGGAAGTTACGAGCTGATAAAGCGACCTTAACAAAGGAACATATGCTGTATCTTGAAGGAGATGTGATTGCAGAAAGTTTATTAGAAGATTCAAGATTACAACGGGTGGAAACCAACAGTGCCGTAGTGAATTTAAAAACCCAAGATATTCATTCTGATAACATCGTGAAAATTAATGGTCAGAATTTCCATTCCACAGGTTTAAAAATGACAGGCAATTTACAACAACAAATTGCCACTTTAAAAGAACAGGTAAATACATATTATGAAATCAAAAAGTAATCAATTTCTTCTTTTTGCGATGCTTATCATGAGTTCATTCTCTGCAGTAGCATTGAAAAATGATACAAATCAACCGATTAATATTGTGTCTGATAATCAATCTTTAGATATGGATAACCGTGTCGTCACCTTTACAGATAATGTCGTGATTACGCAAGGTTCTATTCTGATCAAAGCAAACAAAGTGGTTATCACCCGCCCTGCGGAAAAATCAACCAAGAAAGATACAGTGGAAGCCTTTGGTAGCCCCGTGACATTCCAACAAACCCTAGATAATGGCAAACCTGTCAACGGCAAAGCCAATAAAGTGCATTATGATTTAACCACAGAATTTTTAACCTTAACGGGCAATGCGGAATTAAAGCAGTTAGACAGTAAAATTAATAGCGATAGCATTACTTATGATGTGAAAAAACAACATCTTAAAGCAAAAAGCTCGGCTAATTCCCGAGTAAAAACGGTGCTGATTCCAGCTCAACTCAATAAATAGTCTGAGAAAAGGTTTGTTTTTATGTCTACTCTCTATGCTGAAAATTTAGCAAAAAGTTATAAAAGTCGCCAAGTGGTGTCTAATGTTAGTCTCATGGTTAATGCCAACGAAATTGTGGGCTTACTTGGGCCAAACGGTGCTGGCAAAACCACTACATTCTACATGGTAGTGGGGTTAGTGAATCATGATCACGGCACCATTCGTATTGATGATGAAGACATCAGCTTGCTCCCTATGCATAACCGTGCACAACGTGGTATTGGTTATCTTCCACAAGAAGCCTCGATTTTCCGTCGTTTAAGCGTATATGATAACTTAATGGCGGTGTTGGAAATTCGCAAAGACTTAAGCCAAGAGGAACGCCATGCGAGAGCCGATGAATTAATTGATGAATTTAATATCGGTCATATTCGCAATAATTTAGGTCAATCCCTTTCGGGTGGGGAACGTCGCCGTGTGGAAATTGCTCGGGCATTAGCAGCGAACCCTAAATTTATTTTATTAGATGAACCCTTTGCGGGCGTCGATCCGATTTCTGTTATTGACATCAAAAAAATCATTATGGATCTGCGTGATCGTGGCTTGGGCGTATTGATTACCGATCATAATGTGCGTGAAACCTTAGATGTGTGTGAGCGTGCTTATATTGTCAGTGCAGGGCAAATGATTGCGACAGGCACGCCTGAACAAATCCTCAATAACGAACATGTTAAACGTGTCTATCTTGGTGAAGAGTTCAAATTATAACTATGGTGAAATTTACAGATTTATTAAAGCCCGAAAATATTCGTCAGGGCATGTTGTGTTCGAGTAAAAAACGTGTATTTGAAACCATTACGAGCCTGATGGCCAGTCAAGTAAATGTTGAAAATGCGGAACAGTGTTATTTTGAATGCCTATTTAATCGTGAAAAATTAGGTAACTCGGGGTTGGGAAACGGGGTTGCCATGCCTAAAGCCCGTATTCCTGAAGGCAATCAACCTCTTGCTGTTTTTTTACAGCTTGATACGCCTGTGGAATATGACGCAGCTGATCACCGTGATGTTGATTTAATTTTTGCCCTATTAATTCCCGAGCCAATTTGTGCAGACTATATTGCAAAACTGCCTAAAATTGCTGAAAATTTATCTGATAAGAATTTATGTAAACAACTGCGTGCAGCCCAAAGTGCGGACGAAATTTGGCAAATTTTCGCTCATTATGATCAAACTCAAGAGACGGAAACCCCAGACCACTCAGAAGATGAGCAAACACCCCTTTCGGCTGATTGATTGAAATTTCGCTTCCTTATAATCGTGAGTACAGCTATGGAAATTATTATTATTAGTGGACGCTCTGGTGCGGGAAAATCCGTTGCCCTTCGTGCACTAGAAGATATTGGCTATTATTGTGTTGATAATTTACCGCTAGATTTACTCCCTCAATTGGCAGACATTTTATCTGCCAATCATAAGTCTGCGGCAATTAGCCTTGATATCCGCAATCTTCCTGCGTCTTCACAGCACCTTGATCTGCTTCTCAGCAAGCTGATGCAACAACACCAACTCAAAATTGTTTTTTTAGATTCTGATCGAAGCACGTTAATTCGCCGTTATAGCGATTCCAGACGCCTTCACCCCCTTTCTGTGAAAGATCTCTCTTTGGAATTAGCCATTGACGAGGAAAAAAAACAACTTGAGCCTTTAATTCAACATGCCAATTTAATTATTGATACCACCCACCTTTCCACCCATGAACTGGCTGAGCGTTTACGGGAATTTTTGTGTGGGCATTCTGATAAAGCCTTAAAAATTGTCTTTCAATCCTTTGGCTTCAAATATGGCTTACCTTTAGATGCCGACTATGTATTTGATGTGCGTTTCTTACCAAATCCCCATTGGAATCCAGAGCTTCGTCCGTTGACTGGCTTAGATCAACCCGTGGCAGATTTTTTAAGCAAACATAATGAGGTCAATCACTTTATTTATCTGACCCGTAATTACATTGAAACATGGTTGCCGATGTTGGAACAAAACAACCGAAGCTACCTCACCATTGCCATTGGCTGTACGGGGGGAAAACATCGCTCTGTTTATATCACCGAACAAATCGGGCAATATTTCCAAGCAAAAGGGAAAGATGTACAAATTCAGCATAAATCCCTTGCACATCATCAAGTGAGAGGAAAATAAACGACGGGCGTCGAGGGCATGACCTGTGGTACTTCAGTGGAAAACCTGTCCAAAAAGCACCGCACTTTGGCTCACATAGGTTGAGCGTTGATTAAGGTTTGATTGAGGCTTGGCTTAACTTGAACTTAACTTAAATCTGGACTGAGCTTAGGCTTTTCTTCCTCTTTCCTTATGCTACTCGTTTGGCGATTTCCCTTTTACCTTGTCCGAAAAAGCCTGTGTGCCGATCACTTGGCTGAGAATTTCACCGTTTGCCACTCGGGTTTTTAACCTATCGCCCAATTTCACCTGTTCAATGTGGTCAATGGTTTTGCCTTCACTGTCTTCCACAATGGAATAGCCTCGGGCTAATATTTTTAGCGGGCTTAAGCCGTCAAGTTTACTGGATAAATGGGCAAACTGGTGTTGCTTCATCATCAGCAAACGTTGCAATCCATGTTCTAGCCTCACTTCAAGCTGATTCACATATTGCTGTTGTCGTTGCACGTTTAGCGGTAACGGATTTTGTTGTACTCGGGAAAAAAGTGCGGTCAATTTTTCTTGTTTTTTCCCCACAAACAGCTTCATGGCTAATTGTAAACGATGGGTCAATTGCTGAATTTGTTGACCTTGTGAGAATAACTGAGCTTGAGGATGCTGATGTTGTAAACGTAAACGTAAGGCTTGCACCATGCTCAACTTATCATGGAACACACGGTCTAACGCCATGTCTAAACGCTGACGTTGATATAATAACCGACGTAACAGGTCTTGTTGATCTCGGCTCACCAATTCTGCCGCCGCAGAAGGGGTTGGGGCACGTAAATCAGCGACAAAATCGGCAATCGTCACATCGGTTTCATGCCCCACCGCACTGATGATCGGAAGCTGAGAATGGAAAATAGCTCTCACCACTTTTTCTTCATTAAAACACCATAAATCTTCTAAGGATCCGCCGCCTCGCCCAACAATGAGTACATCTACTTCCTGACGTTGATTGGCAAGCTCAATCATTTGCACAATTTCAGCACTCGCCTCTTTACCTTGCACCGATGTGGGATAAATCACCACCTTTAAACTCGGATCTCGACGACCTAAAATCTGCAACATATCTTGTAATGCCGCCCCTGTTTTCGAGGTAATAATCCCGACGGCATGACAGAAAGGTGGCAGTTGTTTTTTCAAATGCTGTGCAAACAACCCCTCTGCTGCTAGCTTCATTTTTAATGCGTCAAATTGTTGTTGTAGCAACCCTTCGCCTGCTGGGTGCATACTCTCAATAATCAGTTGATAATCGCCTCGAGGTTCATACAAACTGACACTGGCACGCACTAAAACCTGCATACCATTTTGTGGACGAAAACTCACTCGCATATTTTTCATGCGAAACATGGCACAACGTACCTGTGCATTTTCATCTTTTAAGGTTAAATACCAATGTCCCGAAACGGGTTGGGTAAAATTGGAAATTTCCCCTGTCAACCAAACTTGCCCAAGCTGATTTTCTAGCATGAAGCGTACGGTTTGATTTAATTGCGAAACAGAATAAATAGGATCAGACATGGTTATCCCCTTTGGCGTGATACAGAATGGGTGATCTTGCCACACATGAACAACATCACCTTACATGTGATGAATCTCCCTACTCCAAGCATACCCAGCCATCATCAAGCCAGTTACATAAAGAATCGAGCAATAACGCCAAAGCCGTATCAGGATCTTCATTTTGTGCACATAAGTGCGTTAAAAATGCGAAATCAAGGTGTTCGCCATCGGCAAGGGCTTTTAAGACTAGAGCTTCAATCTCATTTAATTCATCTAACCATTCACCATTGGCATAAAGACGTAATGGATTTTCAAGATAAAGCAACTTACAGTTATTATCTTGCATGATCTTGCCATTTTCTTCCAAAATTGACCGCACTTCTTCTAAATCACAATAGGCTTCTGTTTCCAGTAACTCATAACGTCTGGTGCTCACAGTCGTTGCCACCGCATGTTGGAATAAACGATCAAATTGTGTAGATTCGGCTAGTTTGGCGAAAAATTGTTGTTTCATTTTTTCCACCATCGCAAGATCTAACTTGCCTGTTGCCTGTGGCGATGGGCTTAAACGTAAGGGAATATTTAGCTCAGTTAAATCCATATCAGGCAAGGCTTGGCAAAGCCCTTTGTTGATATTGTCGAATAAATCCGCAAGATTCGGATAACGCAGACCAAAAGAGAAAGTCAAACAGTCATCTTCTGCTACGCCATAATGAGATAAACGAGAAGGCACATATAACACATCACCCGGTGCCATCACTTCATCAAGTATCAGCTCACCCATATCATCAAAAATACGAATAGGTTGATTGGCTTTAAATGCAGTGCTTGGATCGCACCATTTTCCTAATTGCCAACGGCGATGACCATAACCTTGCACCAAAAACACATCATACTCATCATAATGCTTACCGACCGAACCGCCTTTTGGGGCATAAGACACCATAATGTCATCACGCTGCCATTGTGGAATAAACCCAAAGGCACGCCATAACTGCCCTAATTCTGGCGACCATTGTTCTAAATTTTGCACTAACACAGACCACTGTTCAGGTAAGTTTTTAAAGGTTTTTTCCGTGAATGGGCTACGCATTAATTGCCAATTATCTTCGGAAAATTGCTTAATTAAACGTGCCGTTACCTCTTCTTGTTGAGCAAGTTCAAGAATGTCCGCAGGTTCAAACATGCCAACAATGTCAGGCAATCCATTACGAATCAATAAGGGTTGTTTTTGCCAATAATCACGCAAAAATATTTCTGGGGTAATGTGTTCAGGTAAACAGAATTTCATGTTGGTATCCATTTTTTGTGTAGGGTCGTTTTTATCAGGAAAAGGCAGACAGCAACCTTATTTTTTCTTGGCTTGTGCCGCTTGTTGTTCTGCACGTTTACGGCGGATTTCTTTCGGATCGGCTAATAATGGGCGGTAAATTTCAATGCGATCCCCTTCTTTGACTTGATCGGTAAGTTTAGCCGGGCGACTAAAAATCCCCACCTTATTTTCTCGTAAATCAATTTCGGTAAAGTGTTGCAAAATACCCGATTGCAAAATAGCCGTTTGAATCATGGTCCCTTCTTCCACCTTTAATTTTTTCAAATAATAACGTTTCGGATAGGCATAGGCGATTTCAATATTAATTTGTGCCATGGTAAACCTCTTTTGCTCGCTGTTTGAATGCCTCAATCATTTTGCTGGTTAAATGGGTAAAAATTTTGCCAAACGCCATGGCAATTAACGGATTGGAAAACTCAAATGCTAATTGCAGCGAGATTTTACAACAGCATTCGTCCAAAGGTTCAAACAACCACTCGCCTTCTAAAAAGCGAAAAGGACCTTCTTGCAAATGTATTTTTATTGAGCGATTCTCCACCATTTGATTGTGAGTCGTGAACTTCTGACTGATTCCCGCTTTTGAAATGACTAATTCGGCCATCAATTCATGAGGTTCTCGCATTAAGGTGCGACTATTCACACAGCCAGGTAAAAATTCAGGATAACGTTCGTAATCATTCACTAATTGATACATTTGTTCTGCACTGTAAGGCACGAGTGCACTTTGATTAACTGTTGGCATGGCATTCATTCTTCATTCAAAAAAATTCTGCTCATTATAGCGGAAAAGTGCGGTCAAAATAAGGCAAGAATCACGAAAATCTCCGTTTCAAAATTGAGAGTTCTCGCATTTTCCGCTACAATACCGCACTATTTTGACTGTTGGAAGAAAATGCATGTCTGAAATAAAGTTAATTGTTGGTTTAGGCAATCCCGGTGATAAATATGCCGATACCCGTCATAATGCAGGGGAATGGCTGATTGACCGTTTAGCTCGCCAATTTAATGTTACCCTAACCCCTGAAAACAAATTTTCAGGTAAAACGGCACGTACCGTCATTGATGGCAATGAAATACGTTTTTTAGTGCCGACCACCTTCATGAATTTAAGTGGCAAAGCCATTAGCAGTTTGGCAAACTTTTATCGTATAAAACCAGAAGAAATTTTAGTGATTCATGATGAATTAGATCTCCCACCCGGTGTGGCGAAAATTAAGCAAGGCGGGGGACATGGTGGACACAACGGCTTGCGTGATACCATTGCTCAGTTAGGTAATAATAAAAATTTCTATCGGTTAAGAGTCGGCATTGGTCACCCTGGTGATAAAAACCTTGTGTCTGCTTATGTGTTAAATAAGCCCTCACCAACTGATTGGCAGTTAATTGATAAAGCTTTAGATGAAGCCGCAACGTGCGTCAGTATCCTCATTAAAGAAGGGATCACTAAAGCAACAAATCGTTTAAATGCATTTAAAGCATAAATCAAACTATTTTTAAATAAGGAAAAACTATGGGATTTAAATGTGGCATCGTGGGTTTACCCAATGTAGGAAAATCCACCCTATTTAATGCATTAACCAAAGCAGGCATCGAAGCGGCAAACTATCCGTTTTGCACGATCGAACCAAATACGGGGGTTGTGCCTATGCCTGATCCACGTTTGGACGCCTTAGCGGAAATTGTCAAACCAGAACGTGTGTTACCCACCACGATGGAATTTGTGGATATTGCTGGTTTAGTGGCAGGGGCAAGTAAAGGCGAAGGGTTAGGCAATAAATTCTTAGCCAATATTCGTGAAACCGATGCCATTGGGCATGTGGTACGTTGTTTTGAAAATGATGATATCGTCCACGTAGCAGGTAAAATCGATCCTGCGGAAGACATTGACACCATCAATACAGAATTGGCATTAGCCGACTTAGATAGCTGTGAGCGTGCGATTCAACGTTTACAAAAACGTGCCAAAGGTGGGGATAAAGAAGCAAAATTTGAGTTATCCATTATGGAAAAAATCCTCCCTGTGCTTGAAAATGCGGGCATGATTCGCTCTGTGGGACTGGATAAAGACGAATTACACGCCATCAAAAGCTATAACTTCTTAACCTTAAAACCCACTATGTATATTGCCAACGTGAATGAAGACGGCTTTGAAAATAACCCGTATTTGGATCTGGTTCGTGAAATTGCCGAAAAAGAAGGGGCGGTGGTTGTGCCAGTTTGTGCCGCCATTGAATCAGAAATTGCCGAGCTTGACGATGATGAAAAAGTGGAATTTTTACAAGATTTAGGCATTGAAGAACCGGGCTTAAACCGTGTAATTCGTGCAGGTTATGCCTTACTGAATTTACAAACTTACTTCACCGCAGGGGTGAAAGAAGTGCGTGCTTGGACCATTCCAGTAGGGGCAACCGCACCAAAATCGGCGGCAGTGATTCACACCGATTTTGAAAAAGGCTTTATTCGTGCTGAAGTGATCGCCTACGATGATTTCATTCAATACAAAGGCGAAGCTGGAGCAAAAGAAGCGGGTAAATGGCGTTTAGAAGGTAAAGATTACATTGTACAAGATGGCGATGTGATGCACTTCCGCTTTAATGTCTAAAAAACCGCTCTAAAATCTACCGCACTTTTTGGGGTCAACCGTAAAAAGTGCGGTCTTTTTTTCTCTATTTTAACCATAACAAATACAGAGAAGACTGCATGTCGAATAAAAAAATTGGTTTATTATCCCTGACCGCCTTAGTGTTAAGCTCCATGATTGGCTCAGGGATTTTTAGTTTGCCACAAAATATGGCAGACGTGGCGGGGGCAAAAGCGTTAGTGATCGGGTGGATCATTACGGGCATTGGCATCGTCTTCTTAGGGCTTTCCTTTTTCTTCATTTCTCGCTTACGTCCAGATTTAGACGGGGGGATCTACACCTATGCTCGTGAAGGTTTTGGGGAGTTAGTCGGCTTTCTCTCCGCGTGGGGTTATTGGCTCTGTGCAACCATTGGTAGTGTCGGCTATTTAGTGGTGGCATTTGAAGGAATCGGCTTATTCACCGATAGCACTGGCTCGGTGGTTTTTGGGCAAGGCAATACCTTGCTTGCGTTCATTGGCTCATCACTGGTGGTGTGGCTCGTGCATGGACTCATTACTCGAGGGGTGAAAGAAGCGGCATTTTTAAATCTGTTAGCCACCTTTGTTAAAGCCTTTCCCTTAGTGCTATTTATTGTGTTGGCGGCTTATTTTTTCTCACCTGAGATCTTTCTTCAGGATATTCAAGCCCGTCATTTAAACCCGTCCATGACCGCCCAAGTGAAAAATACCATGCTCATCACCCTCTGGGTGTTTGTCGGTGTGGAAGGGGCGGCGGTGTTATCGGCTCATGCCAAAAAACGCAGTGATGTGGGGTTAGCCACCGTGTTAGGGATTGTCATTGCCTTAATTTTATATGTGGCGATCACCATCTTGTCCCTAGGGATTTTACCCCGTGAAGTGATTGCCGCAATGCCGAATCCATCCATGGCTGGCTTATTGGAACACATGATAGGCAGTAGTGGCAAAATGATTATCACGGCTTGCTTAATTGTCTCGGTGCTTGCCTCTTACATTAGCTGGACCATGTATTCGGCTGAAGTGCCTTACCGTGGGGCAAAAAATGGGGCGTTCCCCAAAATGTTGAACAAGCTAAATGAAAACGACGCCCCAATTCATTCATTGTGGTTTACGAACCTCGTGGTGCAATTTTGCTTAGTGCTTGTGTTATTGACAGGGAAAAGCTATAACGCTTTGTTGTTAATTTCCACTTCAATGATTTTAGTGCCGTATTTCTTGATTGGGGCTTATTTATTGAAATTGTCTATTCAACAAAATAGCCCTTGGTATATTAAACTGACTGGCTTACTGGCTTCCCTTTACGGAATATGGATTTTATACGCCGCAGGTTTAGATCATTTGCTCTTATCCATTTTGCTTTATGTACCTGGTATCGGCATTTATTTTTATTCCCGCTACCAACATCAAGGCAAACTGCAATTTAACGCCAAAGAAACTTGGCTTTTGCTGTTTATTGCCATTGCCTTTGTGTTTGCCATTTATAACACAGTAGTGAATGTCAATTGGCAGTAATCCTGCCTTGCCTTCATAAAAAAGTGCGGTCTGTTTTACAAAACATTTTGCAAACAGACCGCACTTTTACAAGATAAGGTTAATCATCAGATTGTGATTCAACATAAATTGCCGTTAAAAGCCCACTTGAATCACGCCTTTTCTTATGAGGCAAACTCCAACTCCACGGCATTTTCGCCGAGTGTTTCACCCAATTGTGCAATCAACTCATCGGTCGGATTAATTGACCATTGAATGCCCATTTTCAGCTTACATTTTCCTTGCGGACTGGAATAATACACATGCATTGGCAAGCTTCCGCCACTGTGTGGTGCCAATAAGGATTTAAATTGACGAATAAACAACGGGCTAATTTGCTCTTGAGATAAACAAACGGCAATGGCTTTTGCATAACGGCTACGAGCTTCATCTAAGGTCATAAGATCACGCACGGTCATTTTTAAGCCCCCTGAAAAATCATCAAAACTGACTTGACCAGACACAATAACAACACTGTCTTTTTGTAATTTCTCGCCAAATTTTTCTAACGCTTCACCAAACAACGTAATATCTAAACGACCTGAACGATCATCTAAAGTCGCAATGCCTAAGCGATTGCCTTTTTTCGTGACCGCCACACGAGATGCCACCACCAAGCCACTTACCGTGCTCACTTGCCCTCGATAATTTGGCACTAAATCTTTTAATCGTGTTGAACTGTAATGCTCTAATTCTTTGATATAAGGACTAATCGGGTGGCTACTTAAATAAAGCCCAAGGGTTTCTCGCTCACCATCTAAAATCACCTTTTCACTCCAGCGTGGCGTGCTGGCATAGGCTTTTTCCACTTCCTCATAGCTTTCGGTCAATACCCCAAACATATCCGCTTGCCCCATTGCAGCATCTTTGGCATGCTGATCAGAGGCTTTTAAGGCATCTTCTAAATTTTTCGACAAGGCGGCACGGTGCGGACCCAGTTTGTCAAAGGCACCAGATAAGATCAGACTTTCAAAGGTGCGACGGTTGATCTTTTTCAGATCGACTCTGGCACACAAATCAAACAGATCTTTAAAAATTCCCCCTTGTTCACGTGCTGCAATCAGGGCTTCAATAGGGCCTTCTCCTACGCCTTTAATCGCCCCAATACCATACACAATCTCACCTTGTTCATTGACACTAAAATGATGTTTGCCTGTGTTAATATCGGGTGGTGCCACCTTTAATCCCATACGCAAACATTCATCATAGAGCCCCACGATTTTATCGGTATTGTCCATTTCTGAAGTCATCACCGCCGCCATAAATTCCGCAGGATAATGGGTTTTGAGCCATAAGGTTTGATAAGACACTAAGGCATAAGCCGCAGAGTGGGATTTGTTGAAACCATAGCCTGCAAATTTTTCAACCAAGTCGAAAATTTTCATGGCAAGCTCACCATCTACGCCTTTTGCAATGGCACCTTTTTCAAAAATTTCACGCTGAGCCGCCATTTCTTCAGGCTTTTTCTTACCCATTGCACGGCGAAGCAAATCCGCCCCACCGAGGGTGTAACCTGCCAGTTCTTGGGCAATTTGCATCACCTGCTCTTGATACACAATGACACCGTAAGTCGGTTCTAAAATTGGTTTTAAACTCTCGTGCTGATATTCAGGATCAGGATAGGCAACAGGTTCATCACCGTGTTTACGGTCAATAAAGTTTTGCACCATGCCCGACTCTAACGGACCGGGACGAAACAAGGCAACTAAAGCGATAATATCCTCAAAACAGTCTGGTTGAAGGCGTTTGATCAAATCCTTCATACCCCGTGACTCTAGCTGGAAAACTGCCGTTGTTTCAGATCGTTTCAATAATTCAAAGGACTCGGGATCATCTAATGGAATACTGCTAATATCCACAGGCGCTTTGTCCTCTTTGGCAAGGCGTGTGTTAATCATATCCAACGCCCATTTGATAATGGTGAGGGTGCGTAAACCTAAAAAGTCAAACTTCACTAAGCCTGCATATTCCACATCATTTTTATCAAAGTGCGTAACGGGGTGCTTGCCTTCTGAATCGCAATAGAGCGGTGAAAAATCGGTAATTAATCCTGGCGAGATTACTACACCACCAGCGTGTTTACCTGCATTACGGGTCACCCCTTCCAGTTTGCGTGCCATATCAATCAAGGCTTTGACTTCTTCATCGGAATCATAGACAGCTTGTAATTGCGGTTCGGCAGCAAAGGCTTTAGCAAGGGTCATACCTGGATCAGGGGGAATTAATTTCGCAATGCGATCCACAAAACCATAAGGGTGCCCAAGCACACGCCCCACATCACGAATCACCGCTTTCGCCGCCATGGTACCGAACGTAATAATTTGTGATACCGCACCACGCCCGTAAGTTTCGGCTACGTGCTCGATAACACGATCTCGACCGTCCATACAGAAATCCACGTCGAAGTCAGGCATGGAAACACGTTCTGGATTTAAGAAACGCTCAAAAAGCAAATCAAATTCAAGTGGATCAAGATCGGTAATCTTTAACGCATAAGCCACCAAAGAGCCCGCACCCGATCCTCGCCCCGGTCCTACGGGAATATCGTTATCTTTCGACCATTGAATAAATTCCATCACGATCAAAAAATAGCCTGGGAAGCCCATTTGGTTGATCACGTCTAATTCCACTTGCAAACGTTCATCATATTCTGGGCGGCGTTCCTGGCGGACTTTTTCATCAGGGAACAACACTTTCAAGCGTTCTTCCAAGCCCTCTTTGGATTTTTTCACCAAGAAGTCTTCAGTAGACAGATCCCCAGTGGGAAATTGCGGTAAAAAATATTCGCCCAAACGAATGGTCACATTACAACGTTGTGCAATGAGCAAGGTGTTTTCCAAGGCAGAAGGAATATCCGCAAACAGATCACACATTTCTTGTTCAGAACGAAAATATTGTTGGTTAGTGTAAATTTTCGGACGTTTTGGATCATCAAGTGTGTAGCTATCGTGAATCGCCACACGAATTTCGTGGGCTTCAAAATCCTCTTCTTGCAAAAAGAGAACATCATTAGTTGCCACCACAGGCAAGCCTTTTTCTTCGGCTAAGGTTAAGGCTAAACTGACATAACGTTCTTCTTCATAACGCCCTGTTCGGCTTAAACTCAAATAAAAATGATCAGGGAAATAATCTTGATAAAACTTGACCGCACTTTCAATCTCTGTTTGGTTGCCTTTGAGTAACTTTTTACCCACATCGCCATAATGCCCACCAGACAGCACAATAATGCCCTCACGGTGTTCAATTAACCATGCTTGATCAATATAGGGCAGATCTTGGTAACCTCGCTCATAAGCTTTGGAAAGTAGCAAAGTGATATTGTGATAACCCGTATTATTTTTCGCCAATAAGGTTAAATCAAAAAATTCGTCCCCACATAAATCACTTTTGACTCGCACATCCGCCCCAATAATGGGTTTCACCCCTGAAGATAAGGCTTCGCCATAAAAACGGACTAACCCACAAAAATTGGTGAAATCCGTTAAGCCCATTGCCACCATATTATTTTCAGCACAGGCTTTAATTAACGGCTTCACTTTGGCGATGCCATTAATCATGGAAAAATCACTGTGAACACGGAGATGGACAAAACGGGGGTGCGACATAAAAGGATCCTTGCGATGCAGAAAAATTCAGGCAAAAGTGCGGTCTATTTTAACGGGATTTTGCCAGTTGCACAAATTTAGCTTAGGTAAGACATTGCCCATTATGCTAAGTTATATGCAATGCAAATCAAGGAGGTACTATGCAATCTTTAATGTTGATCAAACCCACGTTAATCCATAAAAATGAAATTCTAAACTACAAACAAACTTATGAAAATTCGGGCCTCACCTTACACGGTGCCAATCAATTAGCCCATTTTTCTGCAGACACTTTTGAAGATTGGCTTGCATATCTGAATGCCCCCTCTGGAACAAATCGCTTTGGTTATGACAAGGTATCCGATAGTACTTATCTTGCTTGGCATACAACCGAAAATCGGATGGTTGGCATAATCCATCTTCGACATACGCTAAATGACTATCTTCTACAATATGAGGAAATATTGGCTATTCAGTGCATCCTCAAGAATGGGGAAAAAGTTATGCAACTCAAATGCTCACACTTGCATTAGAAAAAACCGATCTATTGGGGATAAAAGAGGTGATGCTTTCCTGTGATAAAGATAATATCGCATCCAGCAACGTGATCTTAAAAAATGGTGGATATTTAGAAAGTGAGTTTGAAAGACAAGGAAAAATCATTCAACGTTACTGGATTAAACGTCACATATCATAAAAAAAGGCTTGGGTTGCCCCAAGCCTGAATCATAAAGTTCCAAACGGATTATTTCGCTAAGTTCGCACGAATTGCATCAGCTAATTCTTTGCTCACTTTATCGAAGTGGGCTAATTGTCTTTCAACAATCTCAGGTTCTGTAACACCCGCTAAGCCCGCTGCGAAGTTTGCCGCCACACGTGCTTTTTGACCTGCATCGAATAAGTTATAAAGTGCAGCAGGTTGTGTGTAGTAATCTTCATCGTACTCACGGAAGTTAAAGTGTGCCGCTGAACGCTCTAACTCTAATGCTGGCTCTTGTTGATGAGTCGGCACATAAGTATCGAAACGGTTCGGTGCATAGTTAGGGTGTGTACCACCGTTGTTATCTACACGCATTGCACCATCACGATGTGTTGTGTGGTATGGGCATTTTGGTGCGTTAACTGGAATTTGGTGGTGGTTAACACCTAAACGGTAACGTTGTGCGTCTTGGTATGAGAATAGACGGCCTTGTAACATACGGTCTGGTGAGAAACCAATTCCCGGTACGATGTTAGAAGGTGCAAACGCCGCTTGTTCCACTTCTGCGAAGTAGTTAATTGGGTTTTGATTTAACTCTAATACACCCACTTCGATCATTGGATAATCTTTGTGTGGCCATACTTTCGTTAAGTCAAACGCATAGTTATGTTTGTGTGCATCTGCTTCTGGCATGATTTGCACTTGAACATTCCAACGTGGGAATTCACCACGCTCAATGGCTTCATATAAGTCTTTTTGGCTTGATTCACGATCTTCACCTACCACTTTAGCCGCTTCTTCATTTGTGTAGAATTTATGACCTTGTTGTGTTTTGAAGTGGAATTTCACCCAGAAACGCTCGTTTTGTTCGTTAATGAAGCTATAAGTATGGCTTCCGTAACCGTTCATATGACGTAAGTCTGTTGGGATACCACGGTCACTGAAAAGAATCATGATTTGGTGTAATGATTCAGGGTGACGAGACCAGAAATCCCACGCTGCGTTTGCATCACGTAAGTTAGTTTGTGGGTTACGTTTTTGTGTGTGAATGAAATCTGGGAATTTCAATGGATCACGGATAAAGAACACAGGTGTATTGTTACCCACTAAGTCCCAGTTACCTTGTTCAGTGTAGAATTTTAAGGCGAAACCACGTACATCACGCTCTGCATCTGCTGCACCACGCTCACCTGCTACGGTTGAGAAACGTAATAATACTTGAGTTTGTTTGCCAATACCGTTGAATAAATCTGCTTTGGTATATTTGCTGATGTCGTGAGTGACAGTGAATGTACCGTAAGCTGCAGAACCTTTAGCATGAACCACACGCTCAGGAATACGTTCACGAGCGAAGTGAGCTAATTTTTCTTGGAACCAAACATCTTGTAGAAGTAATGGACCTTTAGGGCCTGCTGATAGGGTGTTGTCGTTATCAACGATTGGCGCACCCGCTGCGTTCGTTAAGGTTTTTGAGCCATGATCAAATGGGCATTTAGACATAATACATTTCCTCTTAAATAATAGAAGTCGAAGGATTCTTAATTTATAAAACGGATACTTATTTGCATTAAAGCAAGTGTTAAGTACTTTGTGGGCTCCATTATATTTGTTTAAAAAATACTCGCAATCTATTATTTTGATAGAGGAAATTGATTAAAAAGGAAATAACAAACAACGTAATAAATAAAACCTATTATTGAATATAAAATGAAAATCTTATTGAGGATATAAATGATAACGCATTTATTCATCCTCCAATATTAGGGTATCTTTGTCATGTTTTTTTTCAGTTTAAGGGCATTCCTTTGCACTGATTGCATAGCCACTCACAGGAAACAGCCTACCATGGGCTATCAGCTTGAATATTTTACTGTCACATGTAAAAAAATTGTAAACAAAAATATTGTCTTTAATATTTTTTTAGCATTTTATTAACAATAAAATTAATTCAACCTGTGGATTTAAACAGAGAATATAAACTATATAATAGAGAATATAGTTTATAAAAATAAATTAAATATTTTGCTTAGACCAAGTGAGAATAAATATCATTATTGTCCGAATAAAATAATGTTTATTAAAAAAGAAAAGAAATATTTTAAGCGTGCTTACTATACCACTAAAAAACAAAAATAAATATCAATAAAACACAGAAATATTCATTTAAGAAAAAATAAACCTGAATAACGTCCTCATTTATCGAAAGCATGACGTAAACTAAAGGCGAGCCTCATTTCGTTGAAAATTCAGGTATTGTCAGATAAAAAGTAGGTCTATTCGTCTAGAATAACAGGCAATAAAAAGGCATCTTTCATGATCAAGAATGAAATTTATTTTCAAATAAAAAATAAATAACACCGCCAAATTATCTGCTGTTGAGCAATTCAAAAAAAGAAAATAGATGTCATGGTAGGGGCTAAATCTTAATAAGCCAAGATTTAGCCTATTAAATAAGAATTATTTTATTGGCACAACCTAATAAAAAAACAATATCCCTGAACTAGCTGCTTTCATCGTTCATGCCTTTTAACCCTGATGTTTTTCTGCAAGAAAATTGCGTAATTTATTCTGCCAATGCCACTGCACAAGCATAGGCAGAACTCCATGCCCATTGGAAATTATATCCGCCTAACCAGCCTGTGACATCGAGGACTTCACCAATAAAATACAAGCCTTTTACCTGCTGACTTTCCATGGTTTTTGAGGAAATAGCATGGGTATCCACACCGCCCATTGTCACCTCTGCGGTACGATAGCCTTCTGTGCCATTAGGGAAAAACGTCCAATGATGGATTAAATTGCTTAATTGCTGTAAACGATGTTTGCTGAGTTGGGCAATGGGCTCGTCTTGAATGCTCTGTTGTTCAAGCCATAATTCCACCAATTTTTTCGGTAAAACACGGCTTAAAGCATTTTTCAGCTGTAATTTCGGTGAAGTTGTGCGTAATTGTTGTAAAAACTCGCTAATGTCTTGATCGGGCAATAAATCAATTTCAATAGATTCATTCGGTTGCCAATAGTTTGATATTTGCAAAATCGCTGGGCCTGAAATGCCTCGATGGGTAAATAACATTTGATTACTAAAGGCTTTTCCACACTGTGCTGTCGCCACAATGGGTAAAGAAATGCCTGAAAGTGCGGTATAAAATTTATCCGTTTCACGCCAAGTGAAAGGCACGAGGCTGGCTCTTGGTGGCAAGACGGCAACACCAAATTGCTCCGCCACTTGATAGCCGAAAGGCGTTGCCCCTAGCCCTGGCATCGACAGCCCACCCGTTGCAATGACTAAGGCATCGCAATACCAAGTTGAGCCGTTCGCCAGCAAAGAAAAACGCCCTTTTTTATCTTCAGATTGCCTTTCTTGATTTAATAGATGAATGTCGCTGACTTGCTGGCGTAACAGGATCTTGACTTGATAATTGGCACATTCTGTCGCTAACATGTCAACAATCTTTTCCGCCCCCTCATCTGTGAACAATTGCCCTAATTCTTTTTCATGATAGGCAATGCCATATTTCGCCACCATGGCAATAAAATCCCACTGGGTATAACGGGCTAAGGCGGATTTGACAAAGTGGGGATTTTGCGAAAGATAGTGCTGTGGTGTGACATCTAAATTGGTGAAATTACAAAATCCACCACCAGACATCAAAATTTTACGCCCTATTTTTTTGCCATTATCTAGCAAAAGCACTTGTTTGCCACGTTTTGCGGCTTGACTTGCACAAAATAATCCCGCTGCTCCCGCACCGAGAATAATTACTTCAGAATAGTTGTTCATAAGATTCTTTGATCACTTATCACGCTTAACGGCAATCAGGCGTGCAGATGACGCCTGATTTTACCTGATTGAATTGGCTTGTTGTCGGAGTTGTGCCATCTGGATTCGTTGAATGAGCAGACGACGTTCCACATTCGGTCGGTCGGAGTCTAACATTTTTTGCCACGTTTGTATGGCTTTTGGATAATTTCCTTGGATAAATGCCTCTGTTGCCAGCAAGGATAAGCTCGCCGTGTCAGTGGGATCACGATCCAAGGCTTGAGTCAATAAGGCTTCCACCTGAGGGGTGATCTTTTGCCCTGCTTGATAATAATAGGCTGTTGCCATTGCCCCCAAAATATAAGGCTCATCACCCAATAAACCTTGTGCATAGCCATAGGCAATTAATGCATGTTCAATTTCCTGATTCTCTAAATAGGCTTGCCCAAGGGCTAACCAATTTTCAGCATGATTCGGATCTTGACGTAAGGTTTGTTGAAGTCGCTCAATCTTATCTTCCTGTTGCTGTGACATGGCTTGTGTCATAAGTTGCATTTGCTGCTGTAAAAAAGCGTGCTCCCCTGCTTCCATGGCGGCATAACGTGGTAAGGAAAAATAAGATAATGTGGGTAAAATCACTAACAAAGCAATTAACAACAAATTGAATTTAAAGGAAAAACGTTCCGTTTTTGCCGTTTGTTGTTCAAAGTGCGGTCGATTTTGAAAAAATTTTTCATCGTCCAGTAAACGCTGACTCAGCTCAGCTTCCAGTGTCTGTTCGGGCTTCATCGCCATTTGTTCACGATAAAGTGCAATGTTTTGTTGCTGACGATATTGTGTTCGCCACCCTTGCCAATTGGGCAACGGCAGTAATAAACACACGACAATCACACCAGTAAAAAAAAGCCATCCCCAAATCATTTTTCGTTTCCTGTTTTTTCACCCTGTTTTAATAACTGTTGTAATGCGGCTTGCTGTGTGGGATCCAACTCAAGACTGGCATGAGGTTGATGTTTCCCTTTTGTTTCACGCCACATTAACCCTAATGCGAGCAACAATAACAAAACTGGCGTACACCACAAAAATAAGGTTGTCCACTGAAAAGGTGGCTGATATAGCACAAAATCCCCAAAACGATCAGTCATCACCGCAACAATATCTTGATTGCTTTTACCTTCATTCACCATATTATACACCTCAAGACGTAAATCTGCGGCAAGGGGGGAATTAGATTCCACTAAGTTTTGATTTTGACATTGTGGGCAACGTAAAGACTTGGCTAATTCAACGGCTCGCACCCGTGCTTCAGCGGAGTGAAATACATAGGTGTCCACGATTTCAGCCTGTGCAAACAGACTCATTAACACACTTATCAACACACTCAAACTGAGCAAAAATCTACCGCACTTTCGCATCTTCCCCCTCCCATTTTTGGATTTCTGGCAGTAACACCTTTTGCCACACCTCAGAATTTAAAGGACCAACATAGCGATATTGAATCCGCCCTTGTTTATCCACTAAATAGGTTTCTGGTGCCCCGTCTACACCAAGATGATGTGCCAGCTCGCCCTTGCCATCGTAAATCACTAACTGATAAGGGTTGCCCAGTTTGGCGAGCATCGCTAAGGCATTTTCTGGCTTATCACGATAATTTAACCCCACAATGGGTATAGATTGGGATAATTGCAGCAAAAAAGGATGCTCTTTTTGGCAATAAACACACCAACTGCCCCACACATTGAGCAAAAACACGCCTTTCGGCAAGTGTTGAGGCGTTAAGACCCTGTCCGTTTGCAACAAATCGGGCTGAGCAAATTTCGGCACAGGTTGCCCGATTAAGGCAGAAGCCATTTTTTTCGGATCCTGTTGTAGTCCAATTAACAATAAAGCACACACCGCTAACATCACCAAAAGGGGCAAAAACACAAGGCAATTTTTTCTTTTCAACTTCGCTGGCATATTCACTCTCTCCTATCAGGATTCAATGCCTTGTCAATTTCAGGTATGATGCGTTCAGGCTTACGACGTAAAGCAACCACCGCCAACAATGCCCCCAATGCCATTAACAGCCCACCAAGCCACAACCCACGCACAAAGGGTTTATATTGCAAACGGAAAGTAAATTCACCTTGTCCTAATTTATCGCCCATCACAATATACACATCGCCGAACCAGCCCCAATCAATGCCTACTTCGCTCATGTTCATGGTTCGCACATCATAATAACGACGTTCTGGATAAACATCAGCATAAGGCTGCCCTTGCTTGGTCACCACAAAATGGGCTTTTTCACTGGTGTAATTCGGGCCTAATACATGCTGGAAACCTTGATAATGAAATTGGTAATCGCCCAACGTTTGGCTTTGTTGTGGAGCAAGTCGCACCCCGATCTCACGGCTATAATAACTGCTCATAATCGCCCCGATCGCCGTCACCGCCACCCCTAAATGTGCCACCACCATGGCGAACTGTTTGAGGGTAATTTTTCGCCAAGGTAACCAAAGTGTGGCAAAAAGCAACCAAATTGCCACACTTAATAAACCATAAGCCCCCCAGTGAAAATAGCGAGCGTCATGCGGATCCACCTGATAATGAATTAAGCCGTATGCCACCACCAATGCAGGCACGAGCAAGACTAAACGCTGAACAAAACGGGATTTATCTAGCCGTTTCCAATGCATGGACAGCACCGCAATCATCAGGAGCATCACCATGACAAACAAAGGAATAAAAAAGGTATTAAAATAAGGTGCCCCGACAGAAATGGATCCCCATTGTAATGCTGTAAAAACAAGCGGATAAAAGGTGCCTAAAAACACACTGACGCTTGCAATGCTGAACAAAATATTCAGCAATAAAAAGGCATTTTCTTTAGAAAAAAGTGCAAAACGTACCGCACTTTTTGGCAAATTGACCTTGAGTGCCAATAGGGTGAGGGCACTGACGGTAAAGAGAAAAAAGAGCATGAGTAAGGCAATGCCTCGTTCATTATCCACGGCAAACGCATGTACCGAGGTTAAAATACCAGAACGAACGATAAAGGTGCCTAATAAGCTGAAAGAAAATGCCAAGAGTGAGAAAAGCATTGTCCAATAGCTAAAAATACCTCGTTGTTCGGTGATGGATAAACTGTGTAATAACGCCAAACCCAATAACCAAGGCATTAAAGAGGCATTTTCCACGGGGTCCCAAAACCACCAACCTCCCCAACCAAGTTCGTAATACGCCCACCACGCTCCGAGGGCAATCCCTAAAGTTAAAAATAACCACGACACCAACACCCATGGTCGCATCATGCGGGCTAAAGCCGCATCTAAATGCCCACTGACTAACGCCGAAACGGTAATTGCAAAGTTCACCGCAAAGCCAACATAACCGAAATACAGTAAAGGGGGATGAAAAATCAGTCCCACATCTTGCAACATCGGGTTTAAATCACGCCCTTCAAAGGCTGGCGGAAAATGCCGTTCAAAGGGGTTGGATAATAATAAAATAAATAAGCAAAAGCCAAGGCAAAGCATGCCGAGCACAGATAAGGTTCTGGCTGAAATAATGGGATCTTTATGACGACTTGAAAAGGCAAACAACATCAACCAAATGGCTAAAGCAAAAAGCCAAAAAAGCATCGAGCCTTCATGCCCTCCCCAAGTCGCTGAGAGTTTAAAGAAAATGGGAAGTTGTGAATTTGAATGTTGTGCCACATATTGCACAGAAAAATCATCGGTGGCAAAGGCATAGGTCAAACCGCATAAGGCAATGCTAGTGAAGATACCAAACAGATAACTTAAATTCCACGCTGTCCCAATCATATACGGCTTGCGTAAGAAAATGCCTAATTGTGGCACCAATGCCAGTAACAAGGCACAAAATGTCGCGATGAGTAAAGCAAAAAAACCGAGTTCTGGAATCATATCAATGTCAAGGTAAGCAAAAAAACTGTGTCAAAAAGGCGAACGAACGCCCGCCTTTTTATCAAATTAAGCCCTTATGCAAGGGTCATTTGTCCTGCATAGAGGATAAAAAAACGCAAACATAGCACGCCCACTAAGCCTAAGCAAGCCACCCATAACATAAAGCCTTTTCGGTGTTTGAGCTGAGGATTCGCTATGGCATTGAGCAATAAAGGTAACACCAACCCCACGCCAACAACGCCAATCCAAAACACGTTTGCCCAGAATCCCCCAGAAAGTGCGGTATGAAATGCAACTGTTTTTTGTCCCCCACCTAAATACAAACCAATAAAGAAAGCGGCGAGTAAGAAAAGCTCAATGAACATCACGGGTTGCTCAAATTTATGCAAAAAACCTAACGAGGCAGAATGCGTCTTTTCTTTGGTGAATAACAAGGTGCAAACAATCAATGCTGCAATCCCTGAGGAGGTTCCCGATGCTAAAAATAAAATCGGTAACACAGGGTTATTTAACATCGGGTAGCTGATCAATGCGGATAATAAAAAGCCCGTATATGCCCCTAATAAAACCGAGAAAAGGAGCAACATGATCTCAATGAAACCTGTCAGTTTGCTGGCAAAGGCAATGCACTGATTCACAAAGCCCAAAGGTTTGGCATATTTCTCAATGACGTGGGCGACAAGTTGCTGGAAAATAATCGCCAACCAGAGCAGTAAACAAGCCATGTACACTTGGAATAACATCACCCCCATCGACATAATGGAAGTAGAACTGTAATTGAACATTAAATACCAGAATGTCCAAGGTTTGGTTAAATGAAAAATCAAAATCACCAACCCCAGTGTGATACTTAATGGGGCTAAAAATGCCGTACAGCGAATTACATTATTCTGTGCAGGATCCTCACCCGCTAAGCCCGCCCGTTTTAATAAGACCGCTAACATGGTAGCACCAGCAGAAATCCCCAATAAAAACAAATAAATGGCGATAGTGTGATCCCATACTAAAGACGGGAAATGAAATGGACTGTTCATCGTCTTAGCTCCCCTCTTTTGGCTGGTACATGATAAAGTTGCGGATCAGTGCCTAACTCCACTTTGGTGCGATACACTTGTTGCTCGTGGATTTTTTGCGAAATGTCACTGTTTGGATCATTCAGATCACCAAACGTCAAGGCATTAGTTGGGCAAGATTCCACACAAGCAGGTAATTTGCCTTTGGCTAAATTGGTGTCACGGCAGAAATTACATTTATCCGCCGATTTATGTATTGGATGAATGAATCGAACACGATATGGACAAACCGCAATACAATATTGACAGCCGACACAAAGATCTTTGTGCACATCCACAATGCCTGTTTCTTTATCCACAAAAGACGCCCCAGTTGGGCAAACGTGCACACAAGGTGCATTATGGCAATGCTGACAAGAGTGGCGGAAAAATTCATATTCTGTATTAGGAAATTCACCGTAAGGCTCGCTACGGATAATCTCCAAACGAGACACCCCTTCTGGGACGTGATTGGTTTCACGGCATGCCTCCATACAAGCGGTACAGCCGATACAAGCGGTTTCATCATGTAACATGGCATAACGAATCGGTTTTTTGGTCTCGCTAGCAGGCTGTGCCACTGATTTCATTGATGTTCCCGTCATCAGGATTAACGCCCCCATGCCAGAAACAAAGTTTCGACGTGAGCAAGCTGTCATGGTGTATCCTTTTGTTGTGGGGCATAAATATGTGGTGCTTGTAAATGAGCTCGACGTTTTTGTTGCTCACCATGACAATCCACGCAAAGTTTCACTTGGTCTTTTTTCGTGATACCCGACATTTTATCTTGTGCAGGATGCAAGGTATGGCAACTTGCACAAGGTAATTTCATGGCATGAACATCATGTGCCCACAAAGTTTCGCGTAATTTTTTCGGTTGGTGGCAAGCAAAACAAACCTGATTTTGTTCTTCCACAGTAAACATAGGTTTTTCATCACTGAAAATATTGCCACGAAAACGCATGACATCTTTCACTCCACGACGGTGATCTTCAGAAATATTGCCATGACAGCTCACACAGGTGATCGGTTTTCCTGTATTCGGATTTTTTTCAGATAAGTGGGTGCCGTGAAATTTACCAAAATGAAAGACGCCGCCTGATTGGCTATTATTGGCATCTAATTTATGGCATTTTGCACAATATTGGTTAGGATCACGCTGATGCTCTAACGTTGGCTCATACGTGAATTGGCTCACCTCATGACCTTTTAGCTTATCTGCCTGTGCAACCGCACCGATACAAAAAGCCATTACGCCGAGGGTGATCGCTATTCCTTGTTTGATTAGGGAATGTAAGCTCATATGTAGTACCTCAAAATTCGTGTTAAAAGCACCGCACTTTCTTTCCTGTTTGAATCCTTAGTGCTTAAAAGTGCGGTCGTTTTTGACAAAGTTTCTGTTATTTCTCTGCGGGCAATAAGCCTTTGGCTCGTGCCTCTTTATCCCATTGAGGAACCACAGTTTTGAGGAATTCTGCTTTTGCCTTACGTTCTTTTTCAATATCCACGCCTGTTGCTTTCCACGCTTTTTCAGCGGTTGAAATATCAGGCACTGCCACAGGATCCGTGATGCCGTGTTTTGCTAAAACACGCACTAATTTCGTTCTCGCCTCCGTGGATTTATCTAACCCTGTGCCAATCACTTTCAGTATCACATCAGGTGCATGGATATGACCACCATGCCCTGCGGCGGCGTAGTCCCAACGCCATTGAGCATGACGAATATCTTGCAATGCCGCTTGCATTTCTTCTTTGCTTGCACCGGCTTCCCAAGCGGCTTTCGCTTCAAAATGGGCTGCGACAAGTTGATCTTCAAGGCGTAACA
This sequence comes from Pasteurella pantherarum, assembly GCF_049670885.1. Classification (GTDB taxonomy): domain Bacteria; phylum Pseudomonadota; class Gammaproteobacteria; order Enterobacterales; family Pasteurellaceae; genus Pasteurella. The sequence goes on from NZ_CP187173.1 coordinate 1,449,792, forward strand.
TTACTTCTTTAATTTCCGTTTTACGGGATTTCACCATGGCTTGTAAACGTTCCTTGCTTTGGTCATGACAGTTTGCACAAGTCTGTTCAAAGGCATTGAATGGGTTACCAATTTGATGATCGGTATAGACTTTACCGTCTGCCCCCTGCACTTTTGGCATGTGACAATCAATACAGGTCACCCCGTTTTTACCATGCACACCTAACATCCAGGTTTCATAATCTGGGTGCTGGGCTTTTAACATTGGGGCTTTGGAAATGGCATGTGTCCAGTCCACAAAACCAATATCATCGTAATATTTTTCCATGGCATCTACGGTAATGCCGTTATCCCACGGGAAGGTAACTTGTTTTAAATCGCCTGCGAAATAGTATTCCACATGGCAATTCGCACAAAGTGCCGCACGTTGATCGGTTCTGTCAGAAGTGTCAAATTTATGGTCAATTTTTTCCAATGCACGTAACACGTAAGGACGTGCAATACGTAATGCAGGTTTGCCTTCAGCAAAGTCTTTTGAGGTGGTGTCATGACAGTCCGCACAGCCAATCGGGTTCACAATTTCACCCCCACCGCTTGCCCATTTGGCACCGAAATACCCCGCTTCACCACGCTCTGCAATTAAGCGAGGCACATCAGGGCTTTTGCAAGACCAGCATGCCATTGGCATCGGGCCGGCATCTGGTGTCATCGGTGCACCCGTACGCAAAATTTCTCTCACATCTGTGACGGCATAAAAATGTCCACGGGGCTTTTTATAATCTTTCGCAAAGGCATAACCTGCCCATAACACCACCACACGCGGATCTTCATAGTTGACGGAATCACGTTCCGTTGATTTTGAGGTATCTGCCCAAGTTTGATATTGTTTTGGAAATTTGTCTTTGAACAGATCGTTACGAGATTCAATTTTTAAATGAGGATTTGCTGGCTCAACAGGTTGAGCGATCGGTTTATACTCTGCCATCACGGAAAATGAGGCTGAAATCCCCCATGCCATGGTTGTCGCAACGAGTAGGCGTTTTTTCAATGTCTTCACGATTTTCACTCCATATAAAAAAGGTTCTACTTAAACTGATGGGTAGAATCCATTTCAATCATCACAATAAATCCGCCCTATTTGTTAATGAGAATTTTTCTCATAAAAAACAAATCACTAGCAGATAAGAAAGAAAATTCCTTACGCATAAAAAATAACAAATAACATTCACTATTGCTCAGGTATTTCACGGTTTTTTGCTTTGGATCAAATTTTGTATTACAGAATGAAATTCCGTTTAATTTTGTAGCATATATATACCTACAAATAGGTATTAAAATAACACTAACTCATTAAATTTAAAGACAGTTATACCGAAAATCGAAAAATAGAGAGAAATACCTATTAATGGGTATTAATTTTTCCATGCTACACAAAATGAGAATAATTCTTATCAAAAAAGACTAAATAAGCAATTTGATTAAACTGATAAAATTATTCTCAAATGATATTTTGAAGGGAGAAAAATATGGCGTGAACAGCCTGTGAAATGCATTATCTACAGTGAATAAAAAAAGGCCATTGAAAATAGGAAGAGATGTCCTGTTTCAATGCCCTTTTTCATGTTTCGGTTTATCCGCTTAGTGGGGTGAGTTATCCTTCATGCCGATAAAGGCTAGCACAAACAACACGCCCTAACATGGATAATGCAGAATGTTTATAATCTTTCGTCAATTTAAGGTTGTTGACAGTGATTGGGGAAGGTTCGCCTTCTCCCCAAAATTCGGAATAATAGGTGGTAGAAAGCTGTTCTAAGGTTTGAGTATCACAGTTCACACGATGCTTTTTCCGTAAAGATTTAGCATATAACTTGAGGTTATCAGGGTAAACGTGCTGGCTTTTTTCGAGATTGACCACCACATCAAAATCAATCAAATAAGGTTGAACAGGGGATTTCATCACCCTATTGCCATCAATAAAATGCTGTGGGGCTTGTTGTAAACGAACAAACCCTGATTTAATTAAAGTCGGCACATTGAGGGAAATTGCGTCTGGGGCTTTTGGCGGTTCAGGCGGAGGCGGCACACAACCTGTTAAAATAACAACACTTAAACTAAGGATCCAAAGTAATTTTTCCATGTTCACTCCTCGTGATATCCTTTTACGCAGGGGAAGAATAGGTGATTTTTTGCCCCATTCTAACCAGTTCAATTCAACAAAAAAAGTGTTTTATTTATCAATTTGATAAAATTCAGCAAAACAAGAAAAAATTGTAAAGCAAACTATCGCAAACGTTTGCTTAGGCATGGTACAATTCGCCAGATTTTGTATTTCATCTCCAATTTAATTATAGGGAACAATCGTGAGTAAACAATCATTAAGTTACAAAGATGCGGGTGTCGATATTAATGCAGGTAATGCATTAGTCGAAAAAATCAAAGCCGATGTAAAACGTACAACACGTCCAGAGGTTATTGGTGGTTTGGGAGGATTTGGTGCATTGTGTGCCATTCCGACAAAATATAAAGAACCTATTTTAGTTTCTGGTACTGATGGCGTGGGGACAAAATTACGTCTTGCCATTGATCTTCATCGCCACGATAGCATTGGTATTGATTTAGTCGCGATGTGTGTGAATGACTTAGTGGTACAAGGGGCGGAGCCATTGTTCTTCCTTGATTATTATGCCACGGGAAAATTAGACGTTGAGGTTGCCGCAAGTGTCATTAAAGGCATTGCCAATGGTTGCGAACAATCAGGCTGTGCTCTTGTCGGGGGTGAAACCGCTGAAATGCCTGGCATGTATCATGCTGGGGATTATGACTTGGCTGGTTTTTGCGTGGGGGTTGTGGAAAAATCTGAAATTATTGACGGTAGCCAAGTTAAAATTGGTGATGCATTAATCGCATTAGGATCTAGCGGTCCTCATTCCAATGGTTATTCTTTAATTCGTAAAGTCATTGATGTGGCGGGTGTGAATCCAGCTGAAGAGCAACTGGATGGAAAAGCCCTTGCGGATCATGTTCTTGCCCCAACTAAAATTTATGTCAAATCGATTCTTCAACTGATTAAACATGCTGATGTGCATGCCATTTCACATTTGACAGGTGGCGGTTTCTGGGAAAATATTCCTCGTGTATTACCAAAACATGTTAAAGCCGTCATTAATGAGAAAAGCTGGACATGGCCATCTATTTTCACATGGCTACAAGAAAAAGGGCATATTGATACCCATGAAATGTACCGCACATTTAACTGCGGTGTGGGCATGGTGATCGCCTTACCACAAGAAGATGTGGATACAGCCATCGCACTATTACAGCAAATGGGCGAAAATGCGTGGTTGATTGGTCATATTGAGCACGCCGATGAAGGCGAAGAACAAGTGATTATTCGCTAATGAAAAAAATTGTTGTTTTAGTGTCAGGTTATGGCAGTAATTTACAGGCACTTATTGATGCCTGCCATGCTGGGCAGATTGCTGGGGAAATTGTTGCGGTAATCAGTAATAAAGCCGATGCTTATGCATTAGAACGTGCGAAAAGTGCGGGTATTTCTAGCCATGTTTTTTTGCGTAAGCATTTTGCCAGCAATCAAGCAATGGACGAGCAAATTGGTGATTATATTCAAGCACTCAATGCGGATCTTATCGTTTTAGCAGGGTATATGAAAATTTTAACTGCGGAATTCACTCAACGGTTTGCGGGCAAAATTCTCAATGTTCATCCTTCTCTTTTACCCAAGTATCCAGGTTTGAATACCTATCAACAAGCCTTAGAGGCTGGGGAAAAAGAACATGGCACAACCGTTCATTTTGTGAATGAAGAAGTGGATGGTGGAGCGGTGATTTTGCAGGCGAAAGTCCCTATTTTTACGGGCGATCGCATTGAAGACATTGAAGAACGTGTCAAAACCCAAGAAGCTCAGATTTATCCTTTAGTGGTGAAATGGTTTGTGGAAGATCGTTTAACACTTATTAATGAAGACGCGTTCCTTGATGGTAAAAAATTACCCCCTCAAGGGTACGCAATGGAAAATTAATCGTTTAAAAAAAGTGCGGTCTGTTTTCAGACCGTTTTTTTATGCTCAAAAAATATTAAATTAGGCACGATGCGAACTATCAATTTGAGCAATTATGTTTTAGAATTTGACGATTTTATTTTTCGCATATGTAAAAGGAGCATACGATGAAATTAGTCGAAGTACAGCATCCGCTAGTCAAACACAAATTAGGTTTAATGCGTTCTGCCGATATTAATACTAAACAATTTCGTGAATTAGCCACTGAGGTGGGAAGCCTGTTAACCTATGAAGCGACAGCAGATTTAGAAACCGAAAAAGTGATTATTGACGGTTGGTGCGGTCCTGTCGAAATTGACCGAATTAAAGGTAAAAAAGTCACAGTGGTGCCCATTTTACGTGCGGGATTAGGCATGATGGATGGAGTATTAGAGCATGTTCCAAGTGCACGTATTAGTGTGGTGGGAATCTACCGCAATGAAGAAACCCTCGAACCTGTTCCTTACTTCCAAAAACTGGCAAGTGATTTAACTGAACGTTTAGCCATTGTGGTTGATCCGATGCTTGCCACCGGTGGATCGATGATTGCGACTATCGATCTGTTAAAAGAAAAAGGCTGTAAACAAATCAAAGTGTTAGTTTTAGTTGCTGCCCCAGAAGGGATTAAAGCCCTTGAAGCCGCACACCCTGATATTGAGTTATATACCGCCTCTATTGATAGCCACTTAAATGAATATGGCTACATTATCCCAGGTCTTGGTGATGCAGGTGATAAAATTTTTGGCACAAAATAAGTCTAACGTGAGCGGCATTCAATGCCGTTTTTTTCCGTTCAATTTATAGCCGTTATAATTTGTGGCATCACATATACTATAAAATGAAAAGTTAATTCAGACAGAGAGTTGAAACTTAAATGACAAATGAAAACCAAACCCTTTCTATGGATCAAAGTCATGCCAAACAAGCCTTTGTGGGCTTACAAATGTTATTTGTAGCATTTGGTGCATTGGTACTTGTTCCCCTTATTACTGGACTTAATCCGAATACTGCCCTATTAACCGCAGGCATTGGTACGTTGTTATTCCAACTTTGTACCGGTCGCCAAGTGCCTATTTTCCTTGCATCCTCTTTTGCCTTTATTGCACCAATTCAATATGGCGTGGCAACTTGGGGAATCGCCACCACTATGGGCGGCTTAATGTTCACGGGGTTAGTTTATTTTGCACTCAGTACCTTAGTAAAATTAAAAGGTGCAGGGGCATTACAAAAAGTCTTCCCACCCGTGGTGGTAGGTCCTGTCATTATTATTATCGGTATGGGATTAGCTCCCGTTGCGGTGGACATGGCATTGGGGAAAAACAGTGCTTACCAATATAATGATGCCGTTTTAGTCTCCATGGTCACCTTACTCACCACCTTAAGTGTGGCGGTATTTGCCAAAGGGATGATGAAATTAATTCCTATTATGTTCGGCATTACAGTGGGTTATATTCTGTGTTTATTTTTAGGATTAATCGATTTTCAGCCTGTCATCAATGCCCCTTGGTTCAGTCTGCCAGAAATTAGCACGCCTGAATTTAAACTTGAAGCAATCTTATATTTATTACCCATCGCAATTGCACCCGCAGTCGAACACGTAGGTGGGATCATGGCGATTAGCTCTGTCACAGGGAAAGATTTCCTACAAAAACCTGGCTTACATCGCACACTATTAGGTGACGGGATTGCAACCAGTGCGGCATCGTTCTTAGGGGGGCCTCCGAATACGACTTATGCAGAAGTCACTGGTGCGGTGATGCTTACACGCAACTTTAATCCTAAAATCATGACATGGGCAGCCGTTTGGGCAATTGCCATTTCTTTCTGCGGAAAAGTAGGTGCCTTCTTATCCACCATTCCAACGATTGTGATGGGCGGAATTATGATGCTAGTCTTTGGTTCCATTGCGGTGGTGGGCATGAGTACCCTTATCCGTGGTAAAGTGGATGTGACAGAAGCCCGTAACCTTTGTATTATCTCAGTGGTTATGACATTTGGTATCGGGGGTATGTTTGTCAACTTTGGTGAAATCTCATTAAAAGGGATTAGCCTATGTGCTGTCGTGGCGATTTTATTAAATTTAATCTTGCCAAAAGCTAAAAACGCACCACTCGAAGAAAATCAATAGGATAAAATAAGGGTTAAGCCTTGCTTAACCCTTCCTTTTTCGTTTATTCTTGTTCTTCTTTTTATACATTAATAGGTCTTTTTTTGTTAGAGAATTTCCAATTACCACTCCCAATTCATCAACTTGATGATGAAACATTGGATAACTTTTTTCCCGACAATAATTTATTGTTGCTTAATTCTCTGCATAAAAATTTTGCTTCCCCTGAACAACAATTTTTCTATATTTGGGGTGAACAAAGCAGTGGGAAAAGCCACTTGCTCAAGGCGATCTCCAATCATTTTTTCTTACAACAACGTCCTGCGATTTATGTTCCACTGGAGAAATCTTGTTATTTCTCACCTGCGGTATTAGAAAATTTAGAATATCAGCATGTGGTCTGTTTAGATGATTTACAGGCGGTGATTGGTCATGATGAATGGGAATTAGCCATTTTTGATCTTTTCAATCGCATTAAAGAAGTGGGAAAAACATTGTTGCTAATTAGTGCGAATCTTTCACCGAGTGCGATTCCTGTTAAACTCCCAGACTTAGCCTCTCGCCTACGTTGGGGGGAAATTTACCAGCTTAATCCCCTTAATGATGCACAAAAAATCCATGTATTACAGCAAAATGCAAAGCGACGTGGCATTGAATTGCCCGATGAAACCGCAAATTTCTTACTCAAACGTTTAGCCAGAGATATGCAAACGTTATTTAATGCCCTCACCGCACTGGATCAGGCATCCTTGCAAGCTCAGCGTAAACTCACCATTCCTTTCGTCAAAGAAATTCTGAATTTATAAAAAAAATACCGCACTTTTTACAGTACGGTATTGTTTCATTTAATACCAACGGTTGTAGTGATAACCGACACTTGGCACAAGTACCACATTGGGTCTTGTCATCACGCCGTCTGTTTTTTTCTTTTCTTGATAATCGCTTGCATTAAGTGGTGATTCAACCGCAGTTGAATACGCCTGTTTTTGATGAGCTGGCACCGTATCCCCCGTTAACACCTTGTGTTGATATTCTTCGAGGGTTTTATGATCCAAAACAACTGGTTCAATTGGCTGTTTTGCAGAACAAGCAAACAGCAATATGAAACTCAATGCGAAAAGAATCTTTTTCATAGGACACCTCCGTTATTTACAGATGATCTTCGATAACATTTTTGAATGTTTTTGAATATTTTTATCTGCAAGGGCTTTGCCATGTAAACGCTCTTGCGCTTGGACTTTTTTAGCTAAGTCTGGATCATGAATATAGAAGACGGGCACATATTGCATATCTTTAGGATCATTTTTCGCAGACACTTTTGCTGTGGCAATATTGGTATAATAATCCTCTTTTGTAGCGGGTTGCACGTAATAAGTTGTGGCGTCGGTGACATCAACGCCATTATCACGCATAAAGCCATAACAAATCCCCCCACCAGACTCAAAAATAGTGTGCGAAGATTTATTTTCATTCATTTCATAGACTTCAAATTCAATGCTGTTACCTAATGCATTTGCATCTTTGGCGTTAGTAGTTGGGTTGAGTTTTCTTGTTGCGAGACGATTTACATAAGTCACATTATTTGAATTTTCTGCGGTGTGTTGAGCGGGTTGCTCTGTCATCGTGGTAAATTCATCTTTGAACTGATCCACCGTATCTTCAGAAATACGAACAGTAAAGGCGTGAGTGTGAGTGGCTAAAGAGAGTAAAACGCAGCTCAAGCATCCGAATATTTTAAAAGACATTCTCATTTCCTTGGTTTCATATCACGGGAAGAACATCGGGTTCTTGAAAACGTAACACATTGTCTTGTTCAAGGGGCGATAGAATAGGATGAGGCTTTCTATGTGCTTGACAGAAAATGGATGACCTTATCAAGGTAAAACCCCCGAAAAGCTAAATGCCTTAAACCACAGGCTTTGGGTTGGGTCAGTAATGAGGAAATTAAGAACCCCCTTTCTCACGGATTGTCATCGTTGAAATAACAATTGCGTTTATGGTTATTTCACGCTGTACGGGAGGTTTCTTCGATGATTTCTGCACAACGTCTTGGTGTAAACCTATTCTGATTATGGGTGAGCAGAATTCTTATCAACATCTCATCAATACGCCTATATCCACAGTCGGAAAATTGACGTAATGTCCTTCAAATGACCCGAGTCAATCTTATATTTACTTTCAAAGATAAGTAAAGCGGTCGAATCATACCAAAGGTGGAACGAAAAAAACAAGGCTTTTACGCCTCGAAAATCCAGCTGAATGCTGACACTATGCAAAATATTTTTCTTGCCTCTGTCTTTACAAGGCTTAGTCCAAGGATTTTTCAATTGAGAGGGGGCAACGCTGAAGAAAGGCTGTCGCTAAAAATCGGATGATTGGGCGATGACTTGAAAAGAAAATCTTCTGCCTACATGAACACCATGTAGGCAATAAGATTGGTTGAGTTATTGAGGTTTAGTGAGTGGCGGTTGTTTCTGCATCTCTTGTTTCTCATGAGAGGCTCTGGCAGATTCAATGCTTCGCTGAATCAAGGCTTGTCTTGGATCACCTTCAGGCAATAAACGTAACATCATTGCCCAAGTCACCGCCGCCATTTTGTAATCTTCAACTTCAAAATAGCGAAAGGCAAGTAACCCCAGTGCTTCCAAATTTCCATGATCTTGACGAATCACCGCTTTCAACAATTCATCCCCTTTTGCTTTATCTGCCTGATCCTCTGAAAACATCAAGATTCGAGCATAGGATAATTGATATTCAAGGTTATCGGGAGCCAGTTTATTCGCTCTTGCATAGCTATCTAAAGCCAGTTGTGCTTTGTTGCTATTCATGGCAATTTGACCAAGCAACCACCAACCTTGTGCATCCTCGGGGGATTTTTGTAAATGCAAACGCAATGCGGTGGAAAATTGCTGCAATTCTGTGTCAGTTAAAGGATTGGCTTTCTCATCCTTCAAGCGTTCATAAAAGTGCGGTAGTTTTTGGTAAGTTTTTTCTAACATGCCTTCTGCATGCCAAGATCCCACCGTTAAGTAAAACAATGTCGATAGAATCGCAAGGCACAAAAACCCCGAAAAAAACCATAATGTGCCATAATTTTTTTGTGCATGCTGCACGGTTTTTTGTGTTTCGGGAATATCTTCCAGTAAGGATTGTTGAAGCTCTTGTTTTAACTGCTTGGCATTGCTTAATAAACCTTGTGCTTCATCTCGCTCAAGTTCTGCTACACGTTGAAAATAAAGTGCTTTATTTAATTCATCACGCTGAATGGCTCGTGCCATTTGTGATTTTTTCCGTTGAATAATAAGCGGATAAAAACAAATCAATGCCACAATAAAGGTCAACAACAATACACTTAACCAAAAACTCATTATGCTTTCTCTTCTAATATTTTTTTCAAACGCTCTAATTCTTCAGGACTTAGCGGCTCTTCCACCTTTTCTTTTGCTTTGGCTTTACGACGAAAAACAAGAAATAGTCCGCCTGCCACTAACAAAACAGGCACTAACCATAATGCCAAGGTTAAGGGGGTTACAGGAGGATTGTAGGTCACAAAATGACCGTAACGTTCCACCATATATTTCACCACCTCTTCTTTTGAGTGCCCCTCTTGTAATAACTCAAACACTTTTTGACGCATATCGACTGCAATCGTCGCATTAGAGTCCGCAATATTGTTATTTTGACATTGAGGGCAACGCAATTCTTGCGTTAATGCATGATAGTCGCTCTCTTGTTGCGGGGAGCTAAAATTCAATGCATCAATCGCTGCAAAACTTGAAATGCTGAACAACAATGTCAAAAGTGCGGTCAATTTTTTCATTATCTTATCTCTATTAATTTCTGATAAACGGGTTCTAATTTCTCACGCCAGACTTTATCATTCACATCACCTGCATAGCGATAATGAATTATACCTTTTCCATCGATCACAAAAGTCTCTGGCGCACCATACACCCCTAAATCCAAGCCGAAAGAACCTTTCTCATCCATTAAGACGACTTGATAGGGGTTGCCTAAATTGGTCAGCCATTGTACAGCATTTTGTGATTTATCTTTGTAGTTTAAACCAATGATTGTGATACCCTGTTCTGATAATGTATTGAGATATTGATGTTCGGCGTAACAAGTTGGACACCATGTCGCCCACACATTCAGCAATATTGGTTTGCCTTGTTGGAATAGCCTCACGTCGTAAGGCTTATTCTCAAATAAATCAAACAATTTTTTCTGCGGTACGGATTTTCCCACTAAGGCGGATTCTAATGCTTTAGGATCATCTCCCTGAGCATTACGCAGTAATTGTACAGCAAAAGTGATCATTAAAATAATGAATAATATCAAAGGTAAATAAAGTTTTTTATTCATAGGCACCCTTTTTCTTTAATAAGTGAGCAAAGCGATAACGACGATCGAACAGGCAAAGCAAGCCACCTAATGCCATAAAGACACCGCCAAACCAAATCCAACGAATAAAAGGTTTGTAATATAAACGTAGTGCCCAAGAGTCGTCACCTAAGTGCTCACCTAAGGCAACATAAATATCTCGACGTAATCCCCAATCAATGGCGGCTTCCGTCATCGACATTTTACTCACGGTATAAAAACGTTTTTCCGCAAATAATACGGCTTCCACTTTCCCATTGTGGGTAATATCCACCTGTGCCTGTCCGCCCACATAGTTCGGGCCGTTTGCTTCAGTAATGCCTTGGAATGTAAACTGATAATCGGCAATCTGTACAGAATCGCCCACCTTCATTCTGACATCACGTTCAATACTGTAATTTTGGCTAAACGCAATTCCCCAAACGGACATCGCCACCCCTAAATGAGCAAGCACCATGCCCCAATGTGAACGAGACAGTTTCGTAAGCCCCACCCAAAAAGAAGAACGATGGGTTGCTCGCTGCTGCAATTCATACAGATTTAATAGCACAATGAAAACCGCCATCATCACACCTAGAACGGCACTCACCGTCATGCGATCTTGTAGCCAATATGGCAGAGCAAAACCTGCAATTAACATCAACAGTAGGCTGACCACAAAAGGAACACGAATCGCAGAAAACACATCACGACGCCATTTTATTAAAGGACCGACGCCCAACAATAAGGAAAATGGAATCATAATGATTAAAAACATTTGATCAAAAAACGGTGCCCCCACTGAAATCGTGCCTAGCCCCAATTGTTTATGCACTAATGGCAATAATGTGCCTAAAAAGACAACCGAAAGTGCGGTCATTAATAAAATATTATTAAGCAATAACGCACTTTCTCGAGAATAACGCTCGGCATTATCACGTGAACGGATTTGACTCCCTTTATAAGCATATAAAGCAAGGGATCCCCCGATGACCACGATCAAATAAGCTAAAATATATAATCCACGAGTCGGATCAGAAGCAAAAGCATGTACGGACACTAAAATCCCTGAACGCACAAGGAAAGTGCCTAATAAGCATAAAGAGAAGGCTAAAATGGCCAACAAAACTGTCCAAGCTTTAAATGACCCTCGCTTTTCGGTGACGGCTAAAGAATGTAGTAAGGCGGTTCCTGCTAGCCATGGCATTAATGAGGCATTTTCAACAGGATCCCAAAACCACCAGCCGCCCCAACCTAGCTCGTAATAAGCCCACCAAGAGCCTAATACAATCCCTAAGGTTAAAAAGACCCAAGCAGCCATGGTCCAAGGTCGAGACCACCTTGCCCATGCGGTATCCAGTTTTCCTGTCATGAGTGAGGCAATGGCAAAGGCAAATGCCACAGAAAAGCCCACATAGCCCATATACAATAGTGGTGGGTGGAAAATCAGTCCGATATCTTGTAATAACGGATTCAGTTCTTTGCCATCCACAGGAAAATCAGGAAAAGTGCGATCAAATGGATTAGAGGTAAACAGCACAAAAAGCAAGAAACCAATGCTGATGATCCCCATAATTCCCAATACCCGTGCCACGGCTTCTTGTGGTAACTGTTTGCTGAAGAACGCCACCGCCGCACCCCATAAGGTAAGAAGCCAGATCCAAAGTAATAATGACCCCTCATGCGATCCCCACACCGCAGAAAGGCGATAATACAACGGCAGTTGGGTATTTGAGTTATTCACAATGTATTGAACGGAAAAATCATTCACCGCAAATAAATAAAACAAGGCGACAAATGCCACGCTTAAACTGATAAATAAGCCATAAGTCATCGGGCGAGCCAATGACATTAACTGTGCATGCCCTTTTTCAGCCCCCCATAAAGGGAAAATGGCGACCAGTATGGCAATGGCAAGACTTAAGGCTAAGGCATAATTTCCTAATTCAGCAATCATTGTTGACCTTCTTACTTATCTGTTTTTGGGTAAGCATTTTCTAGACGATCTCGTTCACTTTCCCCTTTCAAATCAGAGACACCCATCGGCTTATGCACTTTTTGCATTTGTGCATCTAATTCAGGTGGCACATAATTTTCATCATGTTTTGCCAACACTTCTGTGGCTTCCAACAAGGTCGGGGCTTTCAACACACCTTGTGCCACAATCCCTTGTCCTTCACGGAATAAATCCGGCAAAATACCTTCATATTCCACCGTAATTGACGGGCCGATGTCATTGAGATCAAATTTCACTTTCAAGCTTTTCGGATCCCGTTCTACTGTACCTGCAACAACCATGCCGCCCACTCGGATCCGCTGCCCGACCGTCGGTTTTTGACTCGCATCATCATTTTTGCCATACACCACTTCAGAAGGCGTATAAAACAAATCAATGTTTTGGCGTAGTGCATAAAGCATCAATGCCGCCACAAGTGAAATACCGAATAAAATAAAAACCACAACCATTAATCTTGATTTACGTCTTGGCGTCATAGCATACCTCTCGCATTTGCCTTTTGTAATCTTTCTTCACGTTGCTGTTCACGCAATACCTGTTTAAAAATTTTTTTTCTTGCACCGACACTTTGTACAATTAAAACAACAATGCAAACCAAACTAATTAGGTAAGACAGCCACACATAAAAACCGTAGCCACCCATATGAAAAAAATCACCCCAACTGTCAAAAAACATCATTTCCCCCTATTTATTACCTTGTACCAACGTAGCCACCCAAGGACGCTTACTCTCTTCGGCAAGCAGGGCATTACGGTAACGCACTAAGGTTAAGAAAACATAAAGCATCATAAAACCGAAAATACATAAAATTAGTGGAATCAACATCGGCGTTGCAATCGACGGTTTTTGAAACTTCGTAATGCTCGCACCTTGATGTAAGGTATTCCACCACTCCACTGAAAAATGAATAATCGGTAAGTTAATCACCCCAACTAAACATAAAATCCCTGCGGCTTTGGCACCCACACGATGATCTTGGAAAGCAGAATAAAGTGCCATCACCCCCAAATATAAGAAAAAGAGGATCAGTTCAGCAGTTAAACGGGCATCCCACACCCACCAAGTTCCCCACATAGGTTTGCCCCAAATGGCACCTGTGACCAACGCAAGAAAAGTAAATAATGCCCCAATCGGTGCCATTGCCATCATGGCTAAATGGGCATGTTTCATTTGCCAGACTAAGCCAATGAATGCCGCAATCGCCATCGAACCATACCCCCCCATCGACCAAATGGCGGTTGGCACATGCACATACATAATTCGAAAACTATTGCCTTGTTGATAATCCGCAGGGGCAAAGGCTAAGCCCCACACGATCCCCACCACTAATAAAAGTGCGGTCAATATTGCCGTAATAGGCAAAAACTTCCCGCAAAGATGATATTGCGTTTCTGATTTTGCATAAGGATGTAACCACTTCCACATAATACTTTCCTTTTATTGATCTAAACTTATTCGTAATGCAGCGGCAATGGCAAACGGCGACAATGTCAACGCCCCCACCATCATTGCAGCTAAAATAGCCAATTGCCCTTGATAAGGCATATTTAAACCAGCGGCTTCCAACACAGAGGAAGCAAAAATTAAAACGGGGATAAATAATGGCACCACCAACAAACTCAGTAATACGCCCCCTTTACGCAATCCTACTGTCAACGCCACCCCAATGGCACCGATACAGCTTAAGACAGGTGTACCAATCAATAAGGTTAAAACTAACGCCCACCAAATATGCCTATCTAACGACAACAACAAAGCGGCAATCGGCGATAATAAAATTAATGGCAATCCCGTTAATAACCAATGGGCGATCACCTTGGCTAAAGCAGTCAAGGCTAAAGGCTGTGCAGTTAACATTAATTGCTCTAGCGAACCATCCATAAAATCATCACGAAATAAACGCTCGAAAGACAATAAGGCAGACAGTAATGCTGCCACCCAAGCAATACCAGGGGCGATACGAGAAAGCAATTTGGGATCGGGACCAATCACTAACGGAAATAAGGTAATCACAATTAAAAAAAACCACAGTGGGTTTAAAATTTCTGCTTGCTTACGCATCGCAATGTGTAATTCTCGTTTGATAATATCTAAAAATATCATGAGGTTATCGTCTTTTTCTTAGGGTTATTCTGGTTATTCACAAAACTTATAATTTTCTAACCGCACTTTTCGTAATAGGCGACTTTGCACATCTTGATGACTGGTAAACATCACAATGCCACCTTGTTGTACATGTTGTTCAAATAAAGCGGTTAAGACCTGCACCCCTTTTTTATCAATGGCAGTAAAGGGTTCATCTAAAATCCAAAGTGGTGCCTGAGACAACCACAAACGAGCCAATGCAATACGGCGTTGTTGCCCCGCAGACAGTTGTGCCGCTTGCATATCCTCACGACCTAACAAGCCCACCTTTTCGAGCACTTGCCATAAGATATCGTCACCTTGTTGGCAAGCACCAATTTTCTGATAAAAGGCTAAATTTTCCCACGCTGTCAATTCAGGTTTCACACCAGAATGATGCCCTAAATAGAGTAAATCATACTGATACTCTTCACGTTGCTTATGAATGTTAATCCCATTCCAACACACTTCCCCTCTTAAGGCTTGTGCGAGGCCCACAACAATGCGTAATAAGCTGGTTTTGCCTATCCCATTATGCCCCTCAATTTGCACAAACTCCCCGCTTTGAAGTGCTAAATTCAAATTTGAAAATAGGACGTTATCGCCGCGTTGACAGGCTAATTGCGACAATGTGAGCTGATAAGAAAACGGATTTTTTTCAGACATAATAGACAACTTCTGCACTTCTAAGATTGCGGGCATTCTATCATAAGGGGAAAGCTTGGCGTAGTCATTCAGGGGCGAAAAGCCTACCTCTTTAGAGGTGGATTGTAGGGTTTATTGATTTAAAACAAATCTTGTGATTTTTAACAAAAAAACGACCTATTTGTGCAATAGGTCAGGCTTTTAAAGGTGATCTTTTTAGCCTCATTCAATAAGCAATTTTCGCTTTTTCAGGCTACAAAAGATCACGAGAAAATGTCTATAAGCTGACATCAGCAGTTTTCGAATGTAGCCCGATAGGTTAAGAAATAATAGCAACTCACGCCAATCACACTGCATAATGCCATGGTTAATAGCATGGGTGTCGGCGTATCCATTTTCATCAGTGCGACCAAAGATCCCACCAAGGCTCCCGTGCCAAAACGAACACTTCCCACAACGGAATTCGCTGTGCCTGCCATCATGGGAAATTTTTCCAAAATGGATGCCATGGCATTGGCGGAGATTAACGGATTTTGCCCCGCAAAAAGAGCTAAACAAAAGGTCATCGGCCAGAAACCCAAATCAAATAAGGCAATGATCACCAAGCCAATACCCGCACTGAATTGAATACCTAAGCCAATTCTTAACATACACTCAGTCCCCACTTTATTGACGATTTTGCCGTTAATCGCAGAAACCAGTGTCATCACCCCAATATTGAGCATAAAGAAATAACCAAATTGATCCACTGGCACCCCGTAAAGCCCCACATACACAATGGAACCTGCGGTAATGAGTGCAAATAATCCACCAAAGCCAAAAGCCGAAGCGAATAAATAGCCTAGTACTTCTTTTTGTTTGCAAAGAGTCGCAAAATTACTGAAGACCGTGCCTAACCTGAGTGGCACACGGTTGGCTTTATGATGGGTTTCTGGAATCACTATGTATACCAAACAAAAACACAATAATCCCATAAAACTGATCACATAAAAAATCACATGCCAATGAAACCACGACACCAAATGTCCACCAATAATCGGGGCGAGTAAAGGAGCAAGCATAAACACTAAGGTGATTGAGGACATAATTCTGGACAAATCATTTTTATTAAATAAATCTCGCAGAATTGCCCCCACCAACACGACTGGTGCAGCACCGAAAAAGCCCTGCACAAAGCGAAGTGCGGTAAAATTTCCGATAGAATTTATCTCAGTTAAAACCAGAGCAGCAATGGCACTCATGGTCACGCCTAACAAGATGATTGGTTTACGCCCATAGCTATCCCCCACAGGTCCCCAGAAAAGCTGTCCAATCGCCATTCCTGCCGCAAAGAAAGTTAAAGTGTGTTGCACTTTTTCAGGCGTCACACTCAAATCTTGTGCAATAAGTAGAAACGCAGGCAGATACATATCAACGCCCAACGGCGGCAACATTGATAAAATACCTAAAGTAATGATGAAAATAGCACCTACTTTCAATGGCTTTTGCTCAGTCAAAATATCATCCTTTATTAAAACTATTAATTTCTTGTTCAGAAAGAGGACGATACTCCCCTTCTTCAAGGGTTTCGTCTAATTCAATCTCGCCGATTTTCCAACGATGTAACGCCACGACTTTGTTGCCTAAGGCGGCAAACATTCGTTTGACTTGATGATAACGCCCTTCGCTAATGGTTAAATTCACATTGTAATCATCCAGAATCTCTAACCGAGCAGGCTTAGTGGGGGTTTTCTCACCACGTAATAAAATCCCCGTTTCACAAGCCTGTTGATAATTGCTTTCGACCGGATCGGCTAACGTCACGAGGTATGTTTTTTCACAATGATATTTCGGTGAAGTGATACGATGTGACCATTGCCCGTCATCAGTCAATAAGACAAGCCCCGTAGTGTCTACATCTAAACGCCCTGCACTGTGTAATTTGGTTGAAAGTGGATAATCAAAGAATTGATAAATCGTTGGATAATCACCATCATCGTGCGAACACACATAACCTTGTGGTTTATACAGCATAATGTATTGCCCTTCCTCCACCCAAGTGAGCAATTCGCCGTCAAAACGAATTTCATCTTCTGGGCTCACTTTCACCGAGCCACTTTTTTCCACTTTTCCATTAATTGTGACCGCACTTTGTTTCAATGCTTTATTGGCTTGCGAGCGGGTTAATCCCGTATTTTCGGCTAAAAATTTATCTAATCGCATCTCTCTTCCCCTAGATAAAATGCCTTATTCTACTCTCTTTTAAACAGATTAATAGGCTAGATTTGCCAAAATAACAGTGGAGAATTCTCATTCAAATGTGCATACTGTGTAGCACATCACATTTTTTATGTTGATTTTATTTATAATGAACCGTCTAACTTGTATTAACTCATTAATTTAGAGGATTGTTTTATGGATGCACAATTACGTCAAGCCGCATTAGAGTTTCATGAATATCCAACACCAGGGAAAATTGAGGTGACCCCAACTAAATCCCTTGCTACACAACGTGATTTAGCCCTTGCTTATTCACCAGGCGTTGCCGTCCCTTGCCTAGAAATTCAAGCGGATCCTTCTGCTTCTTATCGCTACACCTCACGTGGTAATTTAGTCGCCGTTATTTCCAATGGTACCGCAGTATTGGGTTTAGGCAATATTGGGGCATTAGCAGGTAAACCTGTCATGGAAGGGAAAGGTGTCTTATTCAAGAAATTCGCTGACGTAAATGTATTTGATATCGAAATTGATGAAAAAGATCCTGATAAATTAGTCGATATTATTGCCTCTCTTGAACCTACTTTTGGTGGAATCAACCTTGAGGACATCAAAGCACCAGAATGTTTTTACATTGAACAAAAATTACGTGAGCGAATGAAAATTCCCGTCTTCCATGATGATCAACATGGTACAGCCATCATCAGTGCTGCTGCGGTGCTCAATGGCTTGCGTATTGTGAAAAAAGACATTGCCAAAGTGAAGTTAGTCGCTTCAGGAGCAGGTGCGGCATCGATTGCCTGTTTAAACTTATTAGTGAGTTTAGGCTTACCTCGTGAAAATATTGTGGTTTGTGATTCAAAAGGGGTGATTTTCCATGGTCGTGATGAACGCATGGACGACACCAAAAAACTGTATGCGATTGAAGATAACGGAACACGCACATTGGCAGAAGTCATTAATGATGCGGATATTTTCTTAGGCTGTTCTGCGGCTGGCACATTAACCCAAGAAATGGTGAAAAGCATGGCGGCAAGCCCTTTAATTTTGGCATTGGCGAACCCTGAACCTGAAATTTTACCGCCATTGGCGAAAGCAGTACGTCCAGATGCCATTGTTTGTACGGGTCGCTCTGATTATCCGAACCAAGTGAACAACGTGCTTTGCTTCCCGTTTATTTTCCGTGGGGCATTAGACGTCAGTGCCACCGCAATTAATGAAGAAATGAAACTTGCTGCGGTACATGCCATTGCCGATCTTGCCTTAGCAGAACAAAACGAAGTGGTGACCTCTGCCTATGGCGAAACTGAATTATCTTTCGGCCCTGACTATTTAATTCCAAAACCGTTTGATCCTCGTTTAATCATCAAAATTGCCCCTGCCGTAGCGAAAGCCGCAATGGATTCAGGGGTAGCAACCCGTCCAATTGAAGATTTCGATGCCTATATTGAAAAACTGACACAGTTCGTTTACAAAACCAATTTGTTTATGAAACCTGTTTTTGCACAAGCCAAAGCAAATAAAAAACGCATTCTGTTAACAGACGGCGAAGAATCCCGTGTGTTACATGCAGTGCAAGAAATTGCCACGTTAGGTATTGCTAACCCTGTGTTACTCGGTCGCCCTCAAATTATCGAACATAAAATCAAACAATTAGGTTTGCAAATTCAAGCAGGACGTGATTTTGACTTAGTGGATATTGAAAATAACCCTTATTACGAAGAATGTTGGCAAGATTATTATCACAATAATAAACGCCGTGGCATTACGCCAGCTGGGGCAAAACGGAAAATGTTACATAATCCAACCGTGATCGGTGCCACCTTATTATCTTTAGGTAAAGCCGATGCCATGCTGTGCGGATTAGTCGGACCCTATTCTTCTCATTTAGACAATATTAAAGCGATTTTAGGGGTGCAATCTTGCATCAAAACCCCTGCCACCGTAAATGGGTTGATTCTCCCGACAGGTAACTTATTTATTGCGGATACCTTTGTGAATCAAGATCCGACGGCACAAGAATTAGCCGAAATTACCATTATGGCGGCTAATGAAATTCGTCGCTTTGGTATTGAACCTCAAGTTGCCTTAGTTTCTCATTCCAATTACGGCACCTTTAATGATCCAAGTGCGGTGAAAATGCGTGAAGTTTTACACCTCGTAAAAGACAAAGCACCAGACCTCATTATTGACGGGGAAATGCACTGTGATATGGCATTAAATGAAAAACTGCGTAATGACATCATGCCAGATAGCCCTTTAAAAGGGGCAGCAAATTTATTGGTGATGCCAAATATGGAAGCTGCACGAATCAGTTTAAACTTACTGCAAGGCACTACCACGCCAATTACCATTGGACCAATTTTAATGGGCATTAACAAACCAGCTCAAATTCTGACCTCTGCCTCTTCAGTACGCCGAATTATTAACATGGTGGCTATCGCCTCCGCCAATGTGGATAATTGCGATATCAATTAACCCATCTGGGTGGAAATTCTTCATTTCCACCCTTTTTTTGACGCAAAACTTGCGAAAAATTGACCGCACTTTACCCTTGCAGAGCAGAAAAAAACCGCTCAACTGTTGAGAAATTCATCAGAAATAATGATCTTGATCAAATTTTCTGATAAAATCTGCCTACTTTTTTTGGCAATCATGCCAACCCTACTTTTACTCAAATAAAGGAAATTATTATGGCTTACACTCTACCTGAACTTGGCTATGCTTATGATGCATTAGAGCCACACTTCGATGCAATGACAATGGAAATCCACCATAGCAAACATCACCAAGCATATGTCAACAATGCTAATGCTGCATTAGAAAACTTACCTGAATTAGCCAAAGGCTGCCCAGGTGAATTATTAACAAAATTAGCTGACGTGCCAGCAGACAAATTCACCGCTATTCGTAACAACGTTGGTGGACACTTAAACCACACCCTTTTCTGGAAAGGTTTGAAAAAAGGCACGACCTTACAAGGTGCCTTAAAAGACGCATTAATTCGTGATTTCGGATCTGTAGAAGCCTTCCAAGCAGAATTTGAAAAAGCAGCAGCAACCCGTTTTGGTTCAGGCTGGGCATGGTTAGTGTTACAAGAAAACGGTAAATTAGCCGTTGTTTCTACCGCAAACCAAGATTCACCAGTAATGGGGAAAGAGATCGCAGGTTGCGAAGGTTATCCATTATTAGGTTTAGATGTTTGGGAACATGCCTACTACTTGAAGTTCCAAAACCGTCGTCCAGACTACATTAAAGAATTCTGGAACGTGGTCAACTGGGACTTCGTTGCTGAACGTTTTGAGAAAAAAACAGAACATTGCAACTGCACAAAATAATGGTGCAACTGCGATAAGTGAGAATAAAATCCCCTCTCAAGAGGGGATTTTTCTGCGTTTAGCCCTTCAAAGATCCATTTATTCATTTGGGATTTTTTTCAGTTTATGAAGCAGATCACATTTATGAATAAAAAATCAGTAGAGATAGCAGACGCATTTCTCTAAAATGTCAGCCCCCTCATTCTTTCTCGTATTAATCTCAAGGAGTCGTTTATGGATAGAAGACGTTTTCTACAATTAGGTGCATGCAGTATCCTTACCTTTACTGCGTCGAAATATGCCTTTGCCACCCCACAAAATACCGCTTCGTTACGTGTCATTGCCACCACTGACTTACACAGTTTTTTGACGGACTTTGACTATTATAAAGACGCACCAACAGAAAAGTTTGGCTTTACTCGTGCCGCTTCGTTAATTCGTCAAGCACGCAAGGAAGTGCATAACTCCGTCTTGGTCGATAATGGTGATTTAATTCAAGGTAACCCAATTGCTGACTATCAAGCGGCAAAAGGCTATAAAGAAGGCAAAATGAACCCTGCAATCGAAGTGCTCAATGCCATGAAATATGATGTCGGCACATTAGGAAATCACGAATTTAACTATGGTTTAAAATATTTAGATGATGCAATTGCAGAAGCCAACTTCCCTATCATCAATGCCAATGTGGTGAAAGCGGATTCAGGTGAACCGCGTTACCAACCTTATGTGATTCAAGAGAAAGGGCTCATGGACGCCAATGGTCACTTACAGGTTGTCAAAATTGGGTATATTGGCTTTGTTCCCCCACAAGTCATGTTCTGGGATAAATCCCATTTAGATGGTCATGTTCTCGCACATGATATCAAGAAAACCGCCGAAAAATATGTGCCTGAATTAAAAGCAAAAGGGGCGGATATCATTATTGCCCTTGCTCACACAGGTCCATCTGATGAACCTTATAAAGAAGGGGCTGAAAACTCAGCCTTCTATCTTGCGGATGTGAAAGGGATTGATGCGGTCATTTTCGGTCACGCACACCGCTTATTCCCAAATAAAGAATTTGCAAAATCACCGAATGTCGATATTGAAAAAGGAACGGTAAAAGGGATTCCTGAAAGTATGGCGGGTTACTGGGGTAACAACATTAGCGTCGTCGATTTAGATCTTGCTCAACATGGTGATAAATGGGTGGTGGTCAATGGTAAAGCGGAAATTCGTCCAATTTACGACAACGAGAAAAAAGTAGCCATTGCACAACCTGATGATGAAATGAACGCCATTCTTGCACCTGTGCATGATGCCACTCGTCAATTCGTTTCACAACCGATTGGTAAAGCCACCGATAACATGTTCAGCTATCTTGCCTTAGTACAAGATGACCCAACAGTACAAATCGTCAACCAAGCACAACGTGCTTATGCTGAAAATGTGGTGAAAAACTTACCTGAACTAGCAGGCTTACCAGTGCTAAGTGCGGGTGCACCATTTAAAGCAGGTGGTCGTAAAAACGATCCAAATGGTTATACCGAAGTGGATAAAGGTCAATTAACCTTCCGCAATGCGGCTGACCTCTATCTATACCCAAATACATTGGTGATTGTTAAAGTGACTGGGGCGGAATTAAAAGAATGGTTAGAATGCAGTGCAGCCATGTTTAAACAAATCGATCCAACCTCGGAGCAAACACAACATTTATTAGATTGGACAGGCTTCCGCACCTATAACTTTGATGTGATGGATGGTGTAAATTATCAATTCGACATCACTAAACCACCACGTTATAACGGTGATTGTAAATTAATTAACGCCAATTCCGAGCGTGTTATTGACTTAACTTATCAAGGTAAACCTGTTGATCCAAAAGCAGAATTCTTAATTGCCACCAACAATTACCGTGCTTATACGGGCAAATTCCCTGGTACAGGGGAAAGCCATGTGGTGTTTGCCGCACCAGATGAAAGCCGCCAAATTTTAGCAAACTACATTTCAGCTGAAAGCCAAGCCCATGGTCAAGTTAGCCCAAATGCAGATAAAAACTGGCGTATTGCCCCTATCAACAGCAAAGTGAAATTGGATATTCGTTTTGAAACGTCACCAAGTGAAAAAGCGAAACAGTTTATCCAAGAAAAAGCACAGTATCCAATGAATTACGTTGGCACTGATGATGTTGGCTTTGCGATCTATCAAATCGATCTGAGCAAATAATCTTGCTTTCAAGGCATAAAATACAAAAGCAACGTGCGTCAAAACACGTTGCTTTTTGATTCCCTAACACCTCACAACCGAGACAAAACAGGTTTAAAATCCACCGCACTTTGGCTGAAGGTTAGTCATATCATGACAAAAAAGAGGGGCTAACATCAATGCCCCCCCTTATTAGCAACCACATCAAGCACAATACTTCCACGTTTTGGTTGATTTTCCACCTTCTGCATTGCAATAAAACAGTAAGATTAATTGCTTTTTTTAACGTTCAAAAATTTTCTAGGATTTTTACGCTTTCCCTTAAAAATTCACCAAAAAAATAAATTTTTCTATACAGAAAATAATCAATATTAGATATTATCTAAAAAAACACACCTTTTTTCATACAAATAATTAGCTTTATTAAAAAGAATAAAATAATTCAGAAAAAAGGTTTGCATAACCTCAAACCTTTATTGCATAGTATCTGCGAGCCCGTCGGGTGACAAGATAATAAAACAATGCAAACATTTACAATATTTTAAGAGGAAATCAATCATGTCAAACACAGTCCAATCATTAGAAGAGTTTTTAGCTTCCGTTGCACAACGCGATTCACACCAACCTGAATTTTTACAAGCCGTACGTGAAGTATTTACCTCTATCTGGCCTTTCTTAGAAGCCAATCCAAAATATCGTTCACAAGCGTTATTAGAACGCTTAGTTGAACCTGAGCGTGCCATTCAATTCCGTGTTGCATGGACAGATGACAAAGGTCAAACACAAGTGAACCGTGCATTCCGTGTACAATTCAACAGTGCCATCGGTCCATTTAAAGGCGGTATGCGTTTCCATCCATCGGTTAACTTATCTATCTTAAAATTCTTAGGTTTTGAACAAATCTTCAAAAATGCGTTAACCACATTACCTATGGGTGGTGGTAAAGGTGGTTCAGACTTCGATCCAAAAGGTAAATCTGACGGTGAAGTTATGCGTTTCTGCCAAGCGTTAATCGCAGAATTATATCGTCATGTTGGTCCAGATACTGACGTACCAGCAGGCGACATCGGTGTAGGCGGTCGTGAAGTGGGCTACCTTGCTGGTTATATGAAAAAATTATCTAACCAAGCCGCTTGTGTGTTCACTGGTCGTGGTCTTTCTTTCGGTGGT
The DNA here is from genome assembly GCF_049670885.1 of Pasteurella pantherarum. Classification (GTDB taxonomy): domain Bacteria; phylum Pseudomonadota; class Gammaproteobacteria; order Enterobacterales; family Pasteurellaceae; genus Pasteurella. The sequence goes on from NZ_CP187173.1 coordinate 1,473,951, forward strand.
AGCTTGATTCGTCCTGAAGCAACAGGTTATGGCTTAGTGTATTTTGCTCAAGCGATGCTTGCAGAAAAAGGTCAAAGCTTCAAAGGTAAAACCGTTTCTGTATCAGGTTCAGGTAACGTAGCACAATATGCTATCGAAAAAGCATTGCAATTAGGTGCTAAAGTGGTGACCTGCTCTGACTCATCAGGTTATGTCTACGATGAAGCGGGTTTCACTGCTGAAAAATTAGCCGCATTAATGGAATTGAAAAACGAAAAACGTGGTCGTGTTGAAGAATACGCAAAACAATTCGGTTTGAAATATGTGGCAGGCAAAACGCCTTGGGAAGTGAAAGTGGATATCGCTCTTCCTTGTGCAACCCAAAACGAATTAGATTTAGCCTCTGCGAAAACCTTAATTGCCAATGGCGTACAATTAGTGGCTGAAGGTGCGAATATGCCAACCACAATCGAAGCTACTGATGCACTTTTAGAAGCGGGTGTATTATTTGGACCAGGTAAAGCAGCCAACGCAGGTGGTGTGGCAACTTCTGGTTTAGAAATGGCTCAAAGCTCACAACGCTTATACTGGACAGCAGAAGAAGTGGATCAAAAATTACATCAAATTATGTTAGATATCCACGCTAACTGTAAAAAATACGGTACCGTGGAAGGTCAAGAAAACATTAACTATGTGATTGGTGCAAACGTTGCTGGTTTCGTGAAAGTGGCAGATGCGATGTTAGCACAGGGTGTGTATTAATCTCCCCCATAAAATAATGTAAAAATAGACCGCACTTTGTCTTTCTCGTACAAAGTGCGGTTTCTTTTTGGGGAATTTCTCTGGCTCAATTAGGCTGAATTTTGTGCCGGTGAATGGTGTCCATGCCCGTGTCCATGCCCGTGTCCGTGTCCGTGTCCGTGTCCGTGTCCGTGTCCGTGTCCGTGTCCGTGTCCGTGTCCGTGTCCACCACGCAAATGAATGATTTTACCTTCTTTATCAACATGAAAGGCTTTCCCAAATCCTTTTACATACAGGCTTTGTTTAGGTGTCAAACTGAATAATTTGAAATCTGATAAACGGGCGAGATGATCAATGCGTTCACCATAACGATGACGTAATGCCCCTAATAACTCCTTCCCTTCCTCGCTGTCTTTGTCCACTAAGCGAGAATCTGCACGGGTGGTTAACCGCTTGCGTGCAAACAATTCTCGAGCGGTCTTTTCATCTTCGATGAGCATTAAAGAGACTTTCGGAACAGATTGTAAATTGCGGGCATGTTTTGCCATGTCTGAAATCAAGACCACATACTGCTCGTTATAATAGGCAAAAGGGGCGTAGCTGGCATTAGGCTCACCTTGTTCATTGACCGTTGCCAATTGAATGCTCTGACAATCATTTCTGAAATCCACAATTTCAGCACCAATTTTTGCTTGTAAAACCTGTTGACGTGCTTCCGTCATCTTATCCTCCAAACGTTAATTTGATAATGATTTTCATTTGCGTAATTATGTGAAAAATCCCCTATTTGTCAATGTAAATTCTTTGTTAATAAACAACGAAACGGGTATTCAGACCAGTGTTGAGTTTAGGGCGTTAATCTATCCCTTTCATTTATCAGAAAATTTCATGCTATCTCGGCATAAACAAAGCACGCTTTTTTATTGAGGCATTCCACTTCACAACCTGTTTCTCGGAAAATAACACTGATCATGTTGGGCGAATGTTGGGGGATAAGAGCCTTGATCTTGATGAAATTTCCCATCTTATGCTCAGGCATTGGTGTAAACAGGTTTACGATAATATGGGGTTACCTTTCTGCTTTGCTTGCTATTTGGCTTGCTGTTTTGTTAAAGCAATTTATTAAAAACTGATCAAAAAATATACTTGACTTGCTTTAAATTTAAATGATAATGATAATCGTTTTTTGTCATTATTTTAACATTAAATTAACAAGGTGATGCTATGTCATTTAAACGTAACACGTTGACCGTTTTGGTCGCACAAGCTTGCTGTTTCCCGATTTTTGCTGATAGTTCTTCCGCCACGCTAGAACCGATTGTGGTTTCGGGGATTAATCAAACTGGATTGAGTATTGATCAAAGCCAGTTGGAAAAAGAGAATCCAAAAGACTTAAAAGAGATTTTTACCTCCACACCAGGGGTCAATGTCACTCGTACAGGTTATGCACAACTCGGTGAAATTGAAATTCGCGGTATGGGCACAGGTCAAGAATTGCTGGGTACGGGGGTTAATCGTGTCACAATGGAATTGGATGGCATGGATATCACCTCTGGTTTTTACTTTGGACATGCCAGTCGCCACGGTCGCCAATATTTTGATCCTAGCGATCTAAAACAAGTGGAAATTCATAAAGGTCCCAATAGTAACGGGGTGGCGGGTTATGTCCGTTTCCAAACCAAAGATCCTGCTGACTATATTCAACCGAACCGACGCACGGGTGCACAACTGCGAGCAGGCTATTTAGGGGATAGCGATGCTTATCATCTTGGTGTCACAGGGGCTGCCTTATTAAATGACAAGAGCAGTGCCTTAGTGAGCTACACTCGCCGCTGGTTTAATGAGCTAAATAACAAAGGGGCGGCGGATATCGAAGGGAAAAATCGGACAAAACACAACCCTTCAAGTGCTTATAGCAATTCTGTGAACAGTAAATTGATTTATGCCCCCAATGACCAACATAAATTTACCCTCAACCTACAACATTATGATTTAAAACGAACCGCTATACGGAAAAGTGATTTTGGGCTAGGGCGTGGAGGAAAATTCACACATAACAATTTGAATATTCAGAAAAATGCACGTCATGCTATTGCATTCAGTCACGATATTAATCAATCCACCCCTTTCTTTGATAGTATGAATTGGCACCTTTCTTTCCAAAAAACGAAAAGTGAAAATTACAACAAAGATAATCAGACACGTGCTAATGTGCCTCAAACAAATTCATCTATCGATGGGTTTAAAGCACGTACATTTGCTATCAAAACAGAGTTCAACAAAAGCCTAGGGCAAGATGTAGTGCATGAATTGAGCTACGGGCTAAAATGGCAACATAGCCAAACTCAAGCGTTACGCCAAGATCAACTATCAACAGCACAAAAAACACAAAGTATCACTCGGGCATTTTTCCCGAAACAAAAACAATGGCAAACGAAAATTCACCTTTCAGATCGGATCAATTTTGGCAAATCTGGTTTTAGTGTAACCCCATCGGTGCATCTTACCCATATCAAAATTAAACCTGAAACAGACAATATGACACCAAAAGAGATCTCAAGCTTATTCACCTATAAGAAAACGGCGGTGGGTTATGGCTTACGTTTAGATTATGCCTTACAAGATACGCATTTATTTAGCCTAAGCTACCAACGTGCCACACGTTTACCAGGTTATGGTGAAAATAATGCACAAACATACGGGCACTGGCCATCTAAACCGAACCCGACTCTCAAACCTGAAACCTCAGAAGGGGTGGATTTTACTTGGCGGAGTGCTGGGGAAATCGGACAACAAACCACAACCCTTTTCTACAACAAATACACTGATCTGATTTTTGTGGATCTCTCTATATGCTATCCGCACTTTAATAGACAAGATGGCGTTCCTTGCGAACTAGCCAATGAAAAAGGACGCAGTTATAGCTACGGAATCGAATTTGATGGTAAGTTAAATCTTGACACGATAGGGTTAGCCAAAGGGATGTATGCCAATGGTGGCTTTGCCTATATCAAAGGGAAAGATGCCGAAAAACAACCGCAAGCACGTCTTGACCCCTTCACAGGCTTCATTGGTATTGGCTACAAACATCCAATGGATGTTTGGGGCGTGGAAAGCAAAGTGAAATTTGCGGCGAAGAAAAAAACCAAAGACTTACCAAAAGACACAGAAGGCTTACCAGGCTATGGTGTATGGGATTTAACAGCTTACTATAACCTCACCAAACAACTTTACTTAGGTGTGGGCATTTATAATGTGCTTGATAAAAAATACGCACGTTGGGCAATTGCAGGCAACAGAATCTCAAATGGCAATTATGAGCCTTTCACCGAAGCCGGTCGCCATTTTGGGGCAAACCTTCGTTACAACTTCTAAGGTCGCTGCCTTTCATTAAAACATTGTAAAAAAAGACCGCACTTTTACGACAAATAAAAGTGCGGTCTTTTTTGTCATATTTTATAGCCAAAAATACGCTCAAGATTCATCATCATAACCTTATGGAAGAGAAATCAGATCATGAAAAAATGCAATAGGATTTTATGTTTACTTTTTTCGCTGTGTTCCCTCAGCAGTGTGGCAGAACAATGTCAAACCTCAGATTTCGATGTGGTGGTACTCGGCTCTGGTGGGCCAGAAATTCAGCTCTTTCGCCATCACCCTACGCCCCCTTCCCGTGCTTCTGCCAGTTATTTGGTGAGGGAAAAAGGACAAGCGAAATTCTTAGTGGATTTGGGCAGTGGAGCCTTGCAAAATTTTGCCCGTTCAGGGGCAAAAATTGAGGATTTAAAAGGCATTTTGATCACCCATTTTCACGTTGATCATATAAATGATTTACCCGCTTTATTAAAAGCCTCATTTTTTTCATCTCGGCAACACACCCTGCCAATTTATGGCCCGACGGGTAATGCATTTATTCCAGATACGGCGACTTTCTTACAACGTTTATTTGGTGAAGACGGGGCTTATTCTTACTTATCAGATTTTTTAACGGGGGAAGCCCAATATGCCGTGCAGCCCCTTTCCGTCAATGCGGACAAACAAGCTCCTATTCGTTTTCAAACGGAAATTGATGGCTTTACTCTTCAAGCCATTGGCACCGAACATGGCTTATTGCCTGCCTTGGCTTGGCGTATCGAAAAAAAAGGATGTGCAGTGGTCTTTTCTGGCGATACCAGTAATCAAGGTCGCACCTTAAATCGGCTTATTGAACCTGGGGATTTTTTTATTGCACACAATGCGGTTCCCGAAAGCAGCCAAGATCGTGTCGCCCAAAAATTACATATGAAACCCTCAGAAATTGGCTTCATTGCTCAACAGCGAAACGTAAAAAGTCTGTTATTAAGTCATTTAATGCGTCGTACTGAAGACGCCAAAGCCGAAACACAGCAAGCCATTCAGACACAGTATCAAGGCGAGGTACAATTTGCCGAGGATTGCAACATTTATGCCCTCAATACAGGTAAAAAGTCTAGCACTTGCCAACAAGAATAAGCCTATGTCATTTTGTTTTATGACTTATAATTTTTTTATCTAATAAGCACGTAAAGGAATATTGAATTTTTGCTTAAGATGGTGTTAAATCACTCACATTTATAAGGTTATTAAGTAAGACGTTTTTTATGTGCCAATTATTAGGAATGAACTGTAATACCCCGACGGATATCGTCTTTTCTTTTGAGGGATTTCGTCGTCGAGCGGGGCTCACTGACTGCCACTCTGATGGCTTTGGTATCGCTTTTTTTGAAGGAAAAGGCGTGCGTATTTTTCGCGATAATCAACCTGCTCACTCTTCTCCCATTGCGGACTGTGTGAAACAATATCACATTAAATCCCTCAATGTGATTGCTCATATTCGCAAAGCAACACAAGGGGAAGTGAATATTGAAAATACTCACCCTTTTATTCGTGAATTATGGGGACAAAACTGGGTATTTGCACATAACGGCAACTTGAAAACCCTCCCGAATTTAAAAAGTGAAAATGCCTTGTTTCATCCTATCGGTTCAACAGATTCTGAAGCGGCATTTTGCTATATGGCAAGTCAATTAAAAGCCCGTTTTAAACAAAAACCGAGTGAAGAAGCCTTATTTGACACCATTCAAGAACTTACCAAAGAAATTATTCAAGGCGGTACCTTTAATTTCATTTTATCCAATGGCGATTGGATGATCGCTCACTGTTCAACGAACTTACACTACATCACTCGTGAAGCCCCATTTGGTATCGTGCAACGTGTGGATGATGACGGCGTGATTGATTTTCGGGATTACGCTCAAAAAGATGATAAAGTGACCATTATTACCACCTTTCCACTCACCAAAGATGAAGTGTGGACCAAAATGGAAAAAGGCGGATTTGTCTTGTTCAAACAAGGAAAAAAAATCGCCGAGGTACTTGGTGTGAAAAGTGAAGCCGTAGATGATGGCACACTGGGTTATCAAAAATGTTCTTAATTCCCCTCAACAAAGCGTGATCCTACATCACGCTTTTTTCTTCCTCCACTTTTCCCCTTTTCAATCTAACATATTCAATTTGAATAAATTTTATTCTGTATAATTGTTAAATTGCAGTTAATCATTTGCTATTTTTTCAACGAATACAGCATAAAATAACGATCTAAATCACAAATACAATATTTAGTGTGATTTTGCTTTTGAATTTCCTGACCAAGCTCACTACTATAAGCATCTTTCTTCTCTCAGCATATCTATGCTATTCGTTTTTCTAGATAAATGGAGTCTGTGATGACAACGACCTCTTGTGCAACGTGGAGCAAATTTGATCTTATTTGGGCATTAAACTTATTCGGTACTGCCGTTGGGGCAGGCGTGTTATTTTTACCGATCAATGCAGGAAAAGGGGGCTTTTGGCCTTTAGTGCTGATGGCGGTGATTGTTGGACCAATGACCTATCTCGCCCACCGTGGGTTAGCCCGTTTTGTGTTATCTTCTTCAAAAAAAGGCAGTGATATTACCGAAGTCGTGGAAGAACACTTTGGCAGCACCGCGGGTAAACTGATCACCTTGCTTTATTTCTTCGCCATTTTCCCCATTTTATTAATTTATGGTAACGGTATTACCAATACTGTCGATTCATTTATTGTTAATCAGCTCGGTATGGCATCTCCTAATCGGGTATTACTCTCTTTTATTCTGATTGCGACATTAATTTCCATCATGATGTCCAGTGAGAAGATTATGCTAAAAATCACGGAATTTTTAGTTTATCCTTTGGTGTTTATTCTCTTTTCTCTCTCTTTATATTTAATTCCAGAGTGGAATACCGCCATGTTAAGTGAATTTCCAACGATGGATTCTCTCATCAGCACCCTTTGGATTACCCTTCCCGTTTTAGTGTTTTCTTTTAATCATTCCCCTGCGATTTCTTCTTTCGCTCAATCGCAACAACGTCAATATGGTGATTTAGCCAAAACAGAAAAACACACTAGCCGTACACTGAAAGCCACCTCATCGATCCTGTTGGTGTTTGTCATGTTATTTGTATTTAGCTGTGTATTAAGTTTAACCCCTGCGGAATTGGCACAAGCGAAAGCTGAAAATATCAGTATCTTGTCTTTTTTAGCCAATAAATTTGACAATCCTTATATTTCTTATTTAGGTCCATTCGTGGCATTTCTTGCCATTACCAGTTCCTTTTTTGGACATTACTTAGGGGCACGTGAAGGCTTGGCAGGGCTTATCAACAAGATGAGCAACAAGAAAACCATGAATCGTAAAAAATTAAATTATATGACCGCACTTTTTTTCCTTGTGACCTTATGGATTGTCGCCATCATTAACCCAAGCATTTTAGGTTTGATCGAATCCTTTGGCGGTCCAATTATTGCGGCAATTTTGTTTATTATGCCAATGTACGCCATTCGCAAAATCCCCGCTATGCAACGTTATCAAGGTAAATTCTCTAACGTGTTTGTGGTTGTAATGGGCATCTTTGCCATCTCTAATGTTGTGTATGGGCTATTTTAATCTTTCAAAATCCGTGTAGAATAGCCCCCTTTTTTCCTTTGATAAATAAAATAAGTAAAACGTTATGATCAGTGTTTTTGATATGTTTAAAATTGGTATTGGTCCTTCCAGCTCCCATACCGTTGGTCCAATGAAAGCAGGTAAACAATTTATAGATGATTTACTTGCTCAAAACCAGTTGGAACAAGTAAGTAAATTGAAAGTGGACGTTTATGGTTCACTTTCCATGACGGGGCGTGGACATAATACCGATATTGCCATCATTATGGGGTTGGCGGGATATTTGCCACACAATGTAGAAATTGATTTAATCCCAAACTTCATTTCTCAATTAAAACAGACCGCACTTTTGCCTATCGCCGAAAATCAAAAAGTCGTGCCGTTTAATGTTGACCAAGATCTCATCTTCCATTCAAGCTTTTTACCTTTACATGAAAATGGCATGCGAATTACCGCATTTGACCAAGATAATCGTGAACTCTACCAACAAACCTATTACTCTATTGGCGGAGGGTTTATTGTGGATGAAGCCCATTTTCATCAAGAAGACAATCAAGAAGCGTGGGTGCCTTATCCTTACCAAAATGCCGCAGATATCCTAAAACACTGCCAAGAAAATGGCTTAGCACTTTCCACTGTGGTGATGAGAAATGAGATCGCATTACATGGAAAAGACGCTTTATCCACGCACTTACAACGTGTTTGGGAAAGCATGAAAGCCTGTATTGATCACGGTATCCGCACCGAAGGGGTATTACCGGGTCCACTGCGTGTTCCACGTCGAGCCAGCACGTTGTATCGTATGCTCAAAGCCAATAGCAGTTTATCCAATGATCCTATGAGCATTGTTGATTGGGTGAATATGTATGCGTTGGCGGTCAATGAAGAAAATGCCGCAGGGGGACGCGTGGTTACCGCACCAACGAATGGAGCTTGTGGTATTGTACCTGCCGTGTTTGCCTACTACGATCAATTCATCTCGCCGATTTCCCCAGAAATTGCTGAACGCTATTTATTAACTTGTAGCTTCATTGGTTCCTTATACAAAATGAATGCCTCCATTTCAGGGGCGGAAGTAGGCTGTCAAGGAGAAGTAGGCGTGGCTTGCTCAATGGCTGCGGCAGGTTTAACGGAAATTCTGGGGGGAAGTCCAGAGCAAGTGTGCATTGCGGCTGAAATTGGCATGGAACACAATCTTGGCTTAACTTGCGACCCCGTAGGCGGACAAGTGCAAGTGCCTTGTATTGAGCGTAATGCCATTGCTTCGGTCAAAGCAATCAACGCTAGTCGTATGGCATTACGCCGCACCACCAGCCCACGTGTTACCTTAGATAAAGTGATAGAAACCATGTATGAAACGGGCAAAGACATGAATGCCAAATACCGCGAAACCTCACAAGGGGGATTGGCAATTAAGGTGATCTGTTAATCAACATAACCCATCCAATGCATAATGCCATGTGCATTGCTTGGTTAAGACAGAATAAACCAAACGCCCCTAAAACGAAGGTTAAATCATATAATCTTGTGCAAAATCGACCATTTTGGTTTGCAATAAAAATTGCTTGGTGCGTTCTTGTTGAGGTTGAGCAAAAAAGGCTTTCGCACTATTTTGCTCAATCACTTTACCACCGTCCATGAAGACCACACGATCGGCAACATCTCTTGCAAAATTCATCTCATGGGTCACGATAATCATCGTCCACCCTTCTTTTGCTAACAATTTTAACACTTGTAGCACTTCACCAACTAACTCAGGATCTAATGCCGATGTTGGCTCATCTAATAAAATCAGATCAGGTTGAACCGCTAAGGCACGTGCGATCCCCACACGTTGTTGCTGCCCACCAGAAAGTTGAGCGGGGTAAAGTTGAACTTTTTCCGCTAAGCCGACTTTTTTTAATAACGTTAAGGCTTGTTCACGAGCCTGTTCCACCGATTTCTTTTGTACCACAACAGGAACTTCCATCACATTTTCCAATGCGGTGCGATGTGGAAACAAATTATATTGTTGAAACACCATAGAAGAACGACGACGTAAAGCAAGCTCAGTTTGCTTACTGATTTTTTGAGAAAAATCCACCTCAAGGCTACCATCTGTAAACCGTAACGTACCTTGATCAGGCTTTTCGAGCAAATTTAAACAACGTAAAAAAGTCGTTTTGCCCGAACCAGATGGTCCTAGAATGGCAATCACTTCGCCTTTTTCAATGGTTAAATCAATCCCTTTTAGCACTTCATTGCCTTTAAAATGCTTATGAATATTTTTAATTTCTAACATCCATCCTCCTACAAATGGCGAGAAAGGCGTGTTTCTAAACGTTGTTGTGCAATCGATAGCACAAAACACACAATCCAATAAATCAATGCCGCTTCGCTGTACACCAAAATAAATTCATAGGATGACGCCGCCACATTTTGTGCCACACGAAATAATTCAGTCACCAGCACTAAAGACGCCAAGGACGTATCTTTCACAGTGCTAATAAAGGTATTTGCTAAAGGCGGAACAGACACCCGCATGGCTTGTGGAATAATCGTACGAATAAACGCCTGACGATAATTCATACCAATGGCATAAGAGGCTTCCCACTGCCCTTTGGGAATCGATAAAATTGCCGCTCTCACGGTTTCAGAAGCATAAGCACCAATATTCAAAGAAAAGGCAATAATGGCGGTTGGAAAAGGATCTAAGGTGATCCCCACTTCAGGCAAACCATAAAAAATAATAAAAATCTGCACCAACATAGGCGTGCCACGAATTAATGACACATAAAGGCGAGCCACTGCAACAAGCACACGTTGAAATAACGAGTGAGAAGGGGTCGTGCGAATCACAGCCACACCAATGGCAATCACTAATCCGACAAAAAAAGAAATTAGTGCTAACGGAATCGTGCTAATGATGGTTGCCTCTAACATAGGCCAAAAAGAGCTGATCAACAGATCAGCTCTTTCTTCGCTCATGAATGGCAAATTGGCTAAAAAATTATTGAGTAATGTCATCACCAAACCATTTAATTGAAATTTGTTTTAACGTGCCATCAGCTCGGATTTCGGCTAACGCTTGATTAATTTTCGCCACTAAAGGTTCTTCACCTTTTAGCACGGCAAAACCAGAAGGCACTTTGGAGTCACTTTCTACGGCAATTTTTAAACCCGCATTAGGGATTTTTTGGAAATAATCTAATACCGCTAATTTATCATTCACCGTCGTTTCCGCACGTTTTTGACGAATCAATTCTAACGCTTGTGCCAAGCCTTCTACTGTCACTAAATTTGCACCATGTTGTTGAGCAATTTTGGTGTAATTACTGGTTAATGACTGACCTGATTTTTTCCCTTTTAAATCAGCAAACGCTTTCACGGAATCATCTTCTGCACGAGTAACTACCACAGCATTTGAATAGTTATAAGGTTCACTATACAGGTATTTTTTCAAACGTTCTGGACTTGGATTGGTTTGGTTGGCAATCAAATCAAAACGCTTGGCATTTAAGCCTGCATACATGGCGTCCCATTGCGTTTCTTTAAATTCAATTTTCAAACCAAGACGTTTCGCCACTTCTTCAATCACCTCAACATCAAAGCCAGTTAACTTGCCTGACTCATCATGAAACGTGAAGGGGGCATAGGTGCCTTCTGTTCCGACTAATAATGTTTTTGAGCTTTCAACACGATCACTAACAGGGCCAGCAATGACTGGGCTCGCCACACCGAAACATAAACTTGCCGCAAATAAGGTTTTCAGAAATTTCATAGAATCTCCCGTTTTTGTTTTGTTTGTTAAAAATACGTTACAAAACATTATAAAAAATAAATCGCTTACACGAAAAATAACAATAAGAAGTATTATATAACTAAAAGGTATAAAAATAAGAAAACGACACCATACCAGAAAGAATGCCTCATGTTGTGAACCGAGTAGGCAAGCCCCTCTTACCTAATATTGAAGCTTGCTTGCAAAAAAGTGCGGTGCGTTTTCAACACGTTTTCCTTCTTATTTAAGCAGTTCAGAGAGTAATCTCACCACTTCTTGTACTTGTGAAGCTGATAACACGCCTTCATGTACAAAGCGTACTTTACCATGCTTATCTAATACGACAACCATATTTTCTTTTTCTTTTAGTTGCCATGCATTTTTTACCGCACCGTTTTGATCCAACACCACTTGGCTATGTGGATTGGCTTTTTTCCCTTTTTCAGCACCACTTTTCACAAAACCGCCAGTACCAAATGTTGCATCATCGGCATTAATAATGGTCGTTGTTTGGTATTTTGCACGATCAAATTGTGCCGCTTTTATAGCATCAATCAATGCTTGATTGCGTTCTTTCACCTCTCTACGCCCAGCAAAATGATTAACAACTCTCACCTTACCTGCTAACTGGGTGGAATGCCAAGCCTGATAGTGAATATCATCGCCTTTCACGCTCAATTCACCCGCTTTTGTCACAGAAACCGCCGCTAACGGGCTATTTAATTGAATATTATGTGCAAATAACGAAGTGGAATAAAAAAAGGTTGCAATACCTAAAAATGCCTTAAAAATTTTCATGTTGTGTCCTTGATAACAATAAAGATTTAGATTCTACCGAAAAAGTCAAAATAAACAAATCAGAGTTGTTATGCACAAGTTTTGGCAAAATCCCTGCTTTTTTGCTATAATTTTGCGTCATTTTTTATTTAAGAGGAAATTTTTTAATGGAACCAATGCCAAATTGTCCAAAATGTCATAGCGAATTTGTTTATCATGATTCAGTGAATTTTGTGTGTCCTGATTGTGCACATGAATGGTCTGGCAATGAAGTGGTCGAAAACGATGAAAAAATCATAAAAGACAGCAATGGCAACGTATTACAAGATGGGGATTCAGTCATTTTAATCAAAGATTTAAAAGTGAAAGGATCGTCAATTGTGTTGAAAAAAGGCACAAAAGCGAAAAATATTCGCTTAGTAGAGGGGGATCATGATGTTGATTGCAAAATTGATGGACAAAGTTTTTCACTAAAATCAGAATTTCTGAAAAAAGCATAAGCTTGCACCCCTTGTGGTTGGCTCCCCAAAATCACGTCAATGAGCCATTTTGGGGAGCTAATCCATCTCTTAATATTATTTTTCCATCTCAACAGGTCGAATAATTTCACTCGGATAACAACCTAACACTTTCAAATAATTACTATATTGTTGTAATTCTTCAAGGGCTTGTTGTGTTTCTGGATTATGAATATTCGCTTCAATTTCTAAATAAAACATTTCTTCCCACGGTTTGCCGTAAATTGGGCGAGATTCCAGTTTTGTCATATTAATTTGATGCTTTTTAAAGACCAATAAGGCATCAACCAATGCCCCAGCTTTTTGTGCGGTACTCATTAATAATAAGGTTTTGGTGTGAATTTGCGGGGAAACTTTCAAAGGCTCTTTTGCGACCACAATAAAACGTGTAATGTTGTTCTTTTGGTTCGCAATATCTGCCTTTAATACGGTTAAACCATATAAATGCCCACCATCTTCATTCCCCAATGCGGCAATATTCGGTTTATTTAAACTTGAAACCAACTGCATTGCATGGGAGCTACTTTCGCAATATTCAATATGCACACGATCCAACCCTTTAATAAACTGACTACATTGTTGAATCACTTGCGGGTGGCTATATAGCGTATCAATTTTGCTCAAGTCCTCTTGTCCATTCACCAAAACACAATGCTTAATAGGATAAGCAAGCTCCCCAACCAAGGCTAAATCCGTATGTTGTAATAAATCATACACCTCATTAATGGCACCCGATGTGGTATTTTCGAGCGGTAACACCCCATAATCGGCTTCACCTTGACTGACTTTTTCAAAAATTTGTTCAAAGGCACTACAACTGATTTCCACCAAGTTTTCTTGATAACGTGTGGCATAATTACGAGAGGCTAAATGCGAATAGGATCCACGCTTACCTAAAAAAGCAATATGGATATTTTGTTCACGTTGTTCATTGAGCTTTTTCTGTAAATAAACTTGCTGAGTCACCACAGAATCTTCAATAATCCGCTGAAAAATATCCGTGATGTATTGGGCTTCTAGCTGGTAGTTTTCATTTTGTGAAAACTGAATTAACTCCTGCAATAATTGCTGCTCACGTTCTAAATCACGAAGTGGCTTTTGAGTCAGCTCTTTGCTGCGAGCCACATCAAAGGCGAGACGATGCCGTTCCGACAGTAATTTTAATAAATGACGATCAATGCGTGTAATTTGTTGACGGATTTCACTTAAATCAAGGGACATAAATTTTCCTTAAAGTCACAAAATAAGGCTAAAAACCACCGCACTTTTAGCTAAAGTGCACCGTATAAGATTTCTTTGACTGCTTGGCGATCTAAATTTTTATGTTCGCCTAAGTTATAGCGTTGATGTTGTGCTAATTTATCTAAAATAACAGAAAATTGACTATCATCAATAGCATAATCACGAAAACGTGTTTTTACCCCCATTTGCTCGAAAAACGCTCTTGTTTTCTCAATCGCATATTGTACGGCGTCATCCCCATTTTCCCCTGAAAAACCCCACACCCGTCGAGCAAATTGAATTAATTTCTCACGTTTTTGTGCTTGTTGATGTTGCATCAGGGAAGGCACAATAATCGCTAATGTTTGGGCATGATCTAACCCATACAATGCCGTGAGTTCATGTCCAATCGCGTGGGATGACCAATCTTCGGGCACACCCACAGCCAAAATATCATTTAATGCCATGGTGGCTGACCACATAATATTGGCTCGGACATCATAATCCGTTGGATTCACCAATGCTTTCGGGCCTTCTTCAACCAGTGTTTGGAACACCCCTTCAGCAAAACGATCTTGAATTTTCGCATTGACGGGATAAGTCATATATTGCTCAAAAGTATGCACAAAGGCATCCACCACCCCATTTGCCGTTTGTCTTTCTGGTAATGAATAAGTGGTTGTAGGATCTAACACTGCAAAAACAGGACGTATCAATGGTGAAGCAAAGGAAAGTTTATCCCCCGTTTCTTTTCGACTAATCACCGCATAACCGTTCATTTCCGACCCCGTCGCAGGTAAGGTCATCACACAACCAACGGGCAATGCCTTCTCAATGGGCATGGCTTTTTCTAAAATATCCCAAGGATCGCCCTCAACAAACACCGCACTGGCAATAAATTTACTGCCATCTAACACGGAGCCACCGCCCACGGCTAAAATAAAATCAATTTTTTCTTGTTTGGCAAGTGCAACTGCTTTCATTAAGGTTTCGTAAGTGGGATTGGGTTCGATCCCTGAAAACTCAATCCATTCAAAATCGGCTAACGCCTCTTCCACTTGGGCAAAAACACCATTCTTTTTGACACTCCCTCCGCCTGTTGTGACCAACACTCGAGCATGAGAAGGAATGTGTTCAGCCACTGCTCGAATCTGATCTTTGCCAAAAATTGCCAAAGTTGGTAACTGAAAAGTAAAATTAAACATGTTGATTCCCCCTATTTATTCACCCTTTTACTTAAAAGTGCGGTCTATTTTGAAAAAGTTTTCAATGCCACATCACAGACTAAAAATAAAAAAAGCTATACTTCCTCAGAAATATAGCTTTTTCACGATAAATAATAAATTAAATTAACACTTGTGCAGGTGCGGCATACCCTTGTGGAACTTCTTTTTTATCATCAAAAGTCACAAATTCCCATGCATCTTGATTGTCTAATACCGCACGCAATAATTTATTGTTCAAACCATGACCTGATTTATAGGCTTTAAAATCACCAATAATGTTATAGCCTGCCATATATAAATCACCAATCGCATCAAGCATTTTATGACGAACAAGCTCATCTTTAAAACGTAAGCCATCTTCATTTAAAATGCGGTAATCATCTAATACGATCGCATTGTCTAAGCTACCGCCTAAAGCCAACCCTTGTGCTTGAAGATATTCAATATCTTTCATAAAACCAAAGGTTCTCGCACGGCTAATTTGCTGAACAAAGGCTTGTGAAGAAAAATCCATCACATAGTTACGCACATCTTTACCAATCGCAGGGTGCTCAAAATCAATGGTAAAGTCTAAACGGAAACCATGATAAGGTTTAAATTCAGCCCATTTATCTCCGTCTTCCACACGGACTTTTTGTTTTACACGAATAAATTTCTTCGCAGCATTTTGCTCTTCAATGCCAGCATCTAATAAAAGATAAATGAAAGGACTTGCACTCCCGTCCATAATTGGAACTTCAGGGGCATCCACTTCAATAATCACATTATCAATGCCTAACCCTGCTAAAGCAGCATTCAAATGCTCAACCGTTGAAATACGCACGCCTGCTTCGTTTACTAAACAGGTACAAAGCATCGTATCACGTACAGAATGTGCATTGGCAGGAAAAGTCACTGGCGGATTTAAATCCGTACGGCAATAAATCACACCCGTATTTGGCATTGCTGGACGTAAAGTTAAGGTCACTTTATTCCCACTATGCAAGCCTACGCCTGTTACTTTAATACTTTGTTTTAACGTTCTTTGTTTAATCATATTCATCTCTTAACTTATTGCACTGATACAACAAGGTTAATCTTCATTACTTATCTGTATTGCGTAAAAAATTTGGTACGCTAAACAGACTTTCATCTTTTTGTAAATTGGTTGGACGTGCCGTAATTGGCGTATCCAAAATACTGGTTTTACTTAAATCTGTTGGTCGATTTGTTGTTGGCTGTGAACCATAACCGCTGTTAGGCACAGTATGCCCACTTAAATTTGCGGGTTGTAACGGTCTTGCCTCACCGGGTGTATGATGAATCGGCTGAGGACGTTGTACAATCTGAACATCTGGCGTTTCAATATCACCGATACCTGTTGCCACAATCGTAACACGGATTTCATCTGTCATTTCAGGAATTAAGGTTGTGCCAATAACTACTGTGGCTTCTTCAGAAGCAAATTCATGGACGGTTTGACCCACCACATTAAATTCGTCTAAACCAAGATCCATTCCCGCGGTGATATTCACTAACACCCCTTTAGCACCTGATAAGTCAACACGTTCTAATAAGTCGCTTTTCACAGCAATACGAGTGGCTTCCTCAGCACGCCCTTCGCCTGCAGAACCTTTACAAGAACCAAACCCGATCATGGCTTGTCCCATTTCTGACATCACGGTTCGCACATCAGCAAAGTCCACGTTGATTAATCCTGGTGAGGTAATCATATCTGAAATACCTGTTACAGAATTACGTAAGACATCATTAGCAGCAGAGAATGCTTGAAGCAAAGTGGCATTTTTCGGCAATGCTTTTGCTAATTGTTCGTTTGGAATAATAATCAGAGAATCAACGTGTTTAGAAAGTTCTTTAATCCCCATTTCAGCAAAAGCCATACGCTTTTTACCTTCAAATGAGAATGGTTTTGTCACCACCGCAACAGTAAGGATGCCTAATTCTTTGGCAATCTGAGCCACAATAGGGGCTGCCCCCGTTCCTGTACCGCCGCCCATACCCGCAGCAATGAACACCATATCCGCACCTTCAAGCATAGCTCGAATGGCATCTTGATCATCTTCTGCAGCTTTACGACCCACATTCGGATTTGCACCCGCACCTAAGCCTTTTGTTGTTGAACCACCGATTTGTACGGTTTGTTGAACTTGGCTTTTGCGTAATGCTTGGGCGTCAGTATTCACTGCATAGAAAATAATTTTTCCATGCTCATCGGAATTCATCATGCTTTCATCGAGTAATGTGCCGCCAATCTCATTTTTAATCATACTGGCAACCATGTGGTTTACAGCGTTACCGCCACCGCCACCTACACCCACAACTTTGATGAGAGCTCCGTCCATTTCACCAAGATCGTAATCTACTGGTTCAAACATATTCATTCTCCGTCGATGCTAATTCTCTGCTAGCACATTATTAAAACTTAAATATTTCTTATTGTAGATGAAAAATCTAAATTCTCAAAATTCTGATCCTACTTTCTTCGCAATTTTTTTCATTCCAGACCATAAAGTCCCTAAAATGCTATTATCATTGCTATAAGTATCATTAATTGGACTTTCATCATTACTGCTATATTCATATTGTAATAAACCCAATACCGTAGAATATTGTGGTTTATTCTCCACATGATGTGTCACACCTGTAATATTTAATGGATTACCAATACGCACATGTAAACCAAAAACTTCTGTCGCACATTCTTTCAGATCTTTAATTTGTGCCCCACCTCCAGTAATCACAATACCGGCAATGAGCTCAAATTTCATTTGCTTACTTTGTAATTCATGTTTAAGTTGAATTAATTCTTGTTTGACCAAGCCAAGCAATTCTTCATAACGTGCAGCAGTCACCATGGATAAACGCTCCTTCGTACAGCGTCCAATCACGCTACCATCAATACTCATCACATCAAATTCTGCTTCGGGATTCTGGCGAGGTGGGCTGACTGCACTGCCGTATTTGACCTTAATATTTTCCGCTTCCACGCGAGATGTCGTGCGGTCATAAGCAATGTCATCAGTCACTCGATTCCCCGCATAAGGAATCACTTTACTAAAACGTAATGCCCCGTTCGTGTACACCATGATTTCCATCGTGCCTGCACCAAAATCAATTAAACAAACGCCAAGATCTTTTTCATCTTCCGTTAAAACAGAATGACTGGCAGCAATGCCTGAGAAAATCACTTTATCAATTTTTAATTTGCAACGTTCTACGGCTTGGCGTAGATTATTTAACCAATCCTGATGGCAAGCAATTAAGTGCACATTTGAGGTTAAACGCCCACCTTGAAAGCCCAGAGGATTTTTAATATTGCGTTGCTGATCTACCGCATATTCTTGAGGGAGACGATGTAATAATGCCAACCCTTCTGGCATTTTGATTGAACTTGCCGTATGTAATGCGGCATCAATATCTTCTTGCGTAACTTCATCGCCCACAATCGGTGCCGCACCACTATCATTCCAGCTTTGAATATGCTCCCCCGTGATTGCCAAAGTGACACTTAAAATTTGACAATCTGCCACGGATTCCGCTAATTCAACGGCACGTTGAACCGAGGTAACCACCGCATTTAAATCCGTAATATTTCCTTTGTCGATACCTTTTGCTGGACAGCTTCCTACCCCAAGAATATTGACGACACCATCAGGTAAAAGTTCGCCGACTAAAGCCACCACTTTAGAGGTGCCTACTTCTAAGCCAACAATAATTTTTGATTCCACAATTTTTGCCATTTTTATCACTTCACAAAATATTCATCCGCATCAATATCGACAAAGCCAACAGCCGCACCAACACGATATCTTAAATCTACATAAGACAACTTTTTATTTTCTGGTACTTCAATTTGTGGATAAATGGTGACAAAACGATCTAACTTTGTTTTCCATTCACCTCTGCCTAATTTTAATACCAGATTATTTTCCAATACGATTTGCCATGCACCACGATCATCAATGGCGACCGCTTTTAATTTTAACCCTTTTTGTTGCAAATTCGCATTCACTTGATGCCAAGCTTCGAGAACTTGTTCACTCTGATAATCTGGTCCAGATAAATGTGGCAAATTTTTATCTTGTAATTTATCCATAGGTAGCTGAAAAATCGCCCCTTCTCGAGATAAAAATTCACCTTCATTCCAAATGGCGACTGGCTGATGCTCAACAACCGCAATGCTTAGCTTATCAGGCCAAATTTTTCTGACGATTGCCCCTTTGATCCAAGGCATGGTCTCAATTTGCTCACGCACCACGTCAATATCTTGTCCAAAAAACCCTTTTAAGCCCCCCATTTTGAGTACAGAATCTCGCACATCATCATAGGTGGTAAACTGCGGTTGATTAGTTAAAATAAACGCATTAATTGGTCGGTCATCTAGAGCTTCTAATAAACGTTGCCAATTTGAATAGACATAAAAAAACACGCCCAAACACAACAAAAAAATCACGATTTTTATAGGATTTAGGCTACTTTTTGCCTCATCATGATAACGAATCGTTTGCTGCGTTGTTCTGCGTTTTATACGTTGCATCATTTCGCACTTAACTCCAAAATGCGGACAACTAACTGCTCAAAAGAATACCCCACCACGGCGGCGGACTTCGGAAATAAACTATGACTTGTCATGCCTGGATTGGTATTGACTTCCACTAAACGAAATTCACCTTGGCTATCTGTCATCACATCAATTCGACTCCAACCACGGCACCCTACCACATCATACGCCCGTTTTACTAGCTGTTTCAATGCAGCTTCACGTTCTTCACTCAAACCTGCTGGACAAAAATATTGGGTGTTATCTGAAAGATATTTTGCTTCATAATCATAAAACTCCCCTTCTGGTACAATGCGTACCGCAGGCAAGACTTCATTATCCAACACTGGCACCGTTAATTCATCACCGGCTAGCCATTCTTCAATTAATACCGTGTCATCATATTGTAATGCAAAATCCACCGCACTTTTTAATGCTTCAACCGCATTGACTTTAGTTAAACCAACACTTGAGCCTTCCAAAGAGGGTTTTACCATAAGGGGTAAACCTAATTTTTCGACAACATCTGCTGGATTTAGTTCTGCTACCGTTTCTTTGGTCACAATTTCCATGTCTGCAACAGGTAATCCAAAGGCTTTCCATAACATTTTTGTCCGCATTTTATCCATGGTTAAAGCAGACGCCATCACACCGCAGCCCGTGTAAGGAATTCCTATTTGTTCGAGTAATCCTTGTATTGTGCCATCTTCACCACCACGACCATGTAAAATATTAAAAACCCGATCAAACCCCTGTGCTTTTAACTCAGCAACAGGGAAAGTTTTGGGATCAATGGGATGGGCATCATAGCCTTGGTTTAATAATGCCGTTAAAACGGCTTGTCCCGAATTTAAGGAAACCTCACGCTCTGCAGATGTTCCACCTAATAACACGGCTATTTTTTCTTGTTTTAATGTTTTTTTCATGTTGTTATCCGCTATTCTTGCGTCCATTTTTCTGCTAATTGACGTGCGATTTTACTCACATTGCCTGCACCTTGTGCTAAAATCAAGTCACCATCTTGTAAAATTTGATCGAGAATATCCCCTAATTGATTATGATCCGAAACAAAAATAGGATCTACTTTACCTAAATTTCGGATTGAGCGACAAAGTGAACGACTATCCGCCCCAGCCACAGGGGTTTCGCCTGCTGCATACACATCTAACATAATTAAGGCATCAACTTGGGAAAGCACTTGCACAAAATCATCAAATAAATCGCGAGTGCGTGAATAACGATGGGGTTGGAATACCATGACCACACGTTTATTTTCCCAACCTTGACGGGCAGCTTGAATAGTCACCCCAACTTCAGTAGGGTGATGTCCATAATCGTCCACTAACATTACTTTCCCAGCAGGACGGATAAAATAACCTAATTGATCGAAACGACGTCCTGCCCCTTGAAAATCTGCCAGTGCGGCTAAAATTGCCTCATTGCCAATGCCTTCTTCTTTTGCCACAACCAATGCTGCAGTCGCATTTAATGCATTATGGCGACCTGGTACATTTAACAGCACATCAATACGCTCACCTGCTGGTGTGATGACGGTATAATGACCTTGAAAGCCCGTTTGTTGATAATCTTCAATGCGATAATCCGCCTTTTCACTGAAACCGTAAGTGATCACATGGCGACCCACTTTCGGCATAAGTTCTTCTAAGACGGGATCATCTGCACAAAGCACGGCGAGCCCATAAAAAGGCAAATTATGTAAGAAATTTACATAAGTTTGTTTCATTTCCTCAAAAGAGCCGTGATAAGTTTCCATGTGATCAGGCTCCACATTGGTGACGACCGAAACCATCGGTTGTAAATGTAAAAATGAGGCATCACTTTCATCCGCTTCCGCAATCAGATAACGGCTACAACCTAAATGGGCATTGGTACCAGCGGATTTCACTAAACCACCATTCACAAAAGTCGGATCCAAACCAGCCTGTGCATAAATCATCGCAATCATGGCTGTTGTGGTGGTTTTACCATGAGTGCCTGCAATGGCAATGCCATGACGAAAACGCATAATTTCAGCAAGCATTTGTGCACGTTGAATCACGGGAATCCGTCTTTCTTTGGCTGTCACCACTTCAATATTATCTGCCTTGATCGCACTCGACACCACTACCACACTTGCCCCTTGTACATTTTCCGCAGAATGTGTGAAGGCAATTTTCGCCCCTAATGAAACTAAACGATTTGTTACCGCACTTTCCATAATATCGGAGCCAGTAACCACATAACCTTCGTTTAAAAGTACTTCGGCAATACCGCCCATTCCTGCTCCGCCGATCCCCACAAAATGGATTTGGCTGACACGACGCATTTCAGGAATCATATCTCTGATACGTTGTTTAAATTCTTTTCCACAATTTGAATTCATCATGCTTTTCTTTCCTACTTTACTTTGCCTCTTCAATGATCACATCTGCAACACGCTGTGCAGAAAATGGCGTAGCCTTTGCTTTTGCTTTCAACGCCATCTCTAGCAAGATACGGCGATCAAATTGATTTAATAATTGAATCAATGCATCTGGATTGAGGTCTTTTTGTTGAATAATTTTTGCCGCACCAACATCGGCTAAATATTTTGCATTTAAATACTGTTGCTGATCTTTATGTTGAAAAGGCACAAAAATGGCGGGGGTTCCCACGGCGGCTAATTCAGACACCGTCAAGGCACCCGAACGACAAATCACAATATCCGCCCATGCGTAGGCTTGTGCCATATCATCAATAAATTCCGTCACATTTACCGAAACATGTTGAGGATATAAGGCACGAATTTTTTCTAAAGCCCCTTGCCCAACTTGATGTCTCACCTCAAGCTTATCCGCCAATTTGGCGACCACCTCAGGTAAGGTCATATTTAATACGTTAGCACCTTGACTGCCCCCCACCACTAAGACACGCAATTTTCCAACTCGCTCGGCAAAGCGTTGTTCTGGAGGGGGCGTTAAAAATAAGGCTTCACGTACAGGATTTCCCACAACCTCTGCCTGAGGAAACGCATTCGGAAAGGCTTGTAACACTCGCTTTGCGATTTTAGCAAGCCAGCTGTTTGTCAAACCAGCCACGGCATTTTGTTCATGTAAAATCACGGGCACACCGCAAAGTTTTGCCGCAATGCCTCCCGGTCCTGAAACATAACCGCCCATGCCTAACACCGCATTAGGTTGATATGTTTTAATGATTTTACGAGCCTGCAAAATGGCTCTAAAAATGGCAAAAGGGGCTTTTAATAAGGCAGTTAGTCCTTTGCCACGCAAACCCGAAATTTGAATAAATTGGATAGGAATACCATGCTTGGGCACTAATTGGGCTTCCATACGATCTTTTGTGCCTAACCAACAAATTTCCCAACCTTGCTTTTGCAAATGTTGAGCCACTGCAATCGCAGGGAAGACATGACCGCCCGTGCCTCCTGCCATCACTAATAATTTTTTCTTTTGTGTTGTCATGTTGTTTTCCTTTATTCTTCTTCTCGCAACATAAAATGACCGATAAATCCTACGTTAAATACACTCAAAAGTGCGGTCGATTTCAAAAAAGTTTTTTAATCATCTCGCAAACGTGCCTGCCCAATTTGCATGAGGCGGTTTTCATGATCAATACGCAATAATAAGCCAATGGAAATTGACATAATAATTAAGCTTGATCCCCCATAGCTAATCAAGGGGAAGGTCAGCCCTTTGGTCGGCAACATCCCTAATGCCATGCCTAAATTAACGAACCCTTGGAAAAAAATCCAAAAGCCAATCCCAAAGGCAAAAAAACCTTTAAAACGTTGCTCTAATAGTAACGAAACCCGTCCAATTTTCATGGCTCGTAACACCAGCAACGCCAACAAAATAATAATGAAGAAAATCCCGAGAAAACCAAACTCTTCGCCCACGACCGCCATCACGAAGTCGGTGTGAGCTTCAGGTAAATATTCTAATTTTTGAATGGAATTACCTAAACCTTCACCATTAAACTCCCCTCGTCCAAATGCCATTAAGGAGTTAGATAACTGAAACCCCGTACCATAAGGATCTTTAAAGGGATCAAGAAACCCGGTGAAGCGTTTTAATCGGTAAGCAGAAGACACTACCAAGGCAATAAAAAGCAACAAACCAATCCCAATTAAGGCTAGGAATTGGAAAAAATGTGCCCCCACAATATATAACAAGCAAAACGTAATAACGAACAGCACAACGGTACTGCCTAAATCGGGTTGTCCAAGTAACAGAAGCCCCATACTGCCCATCACGAGAAAAGGCTTAAATGCACTGAGTTTACGTTCACGAACTTCATCATATTTACGGGTAAAATAACTGGCGAGAAAGCAAGTTAATGCCAATTTTGCAAACTCGGCTGGCTGGAAATTAAATAACACCATAGGAATCCAACGTCTTGCCCCATTCACTTCACGCCCAATGCCAGGAATTAAGACTAAAAGTAATAACAAGATCGCAAGAAAAAACAAGCGAGCATGCCATTCTTCCCATCGTTGCGTGGGAATTTGTACCGTGATGTAACAAAGCCCCAAAGATAAGCTCAAATAAACAGCATCACGTTTTGCAAAATAAAAAGGATCGTTAAATAAACGTGTCCCTACGGGAATAGAGGCGGAGGACACCGCCAATAAACCAATGAGTAACAAAACCACAAATAACCAAAGCAAGGCACGATCATATAACAAATTACTTGGTGTAATACGTGCCCAGCTTTCATATTCCCCTTTAACTTTATCCCAAAATGCCATGGTTTCTTCTCTCGCCTTTGTCTAACTGAATTTTGCTAAGCGAGTAAATTCCTCACCTCGTTGTTCAAAGCAGGAAAATTGATCCAAACTGGCACAGGCAGGTGACAGTAACACCATATCCCCCGCCGTTAAATGTGGGCGTAATGCATTGATTGCTTGTTCCATAGTGTCAAATAATTGGCTTTGTGTGCTAAGTGCGGCTAATTTTGCCCCATCTTGCCCAAAGCAATAACAATAAATGTGCGGTTGCTGAATTAAACTGGCTAATTCGGAAAAATCGGCACCTTTGCCATCGCCACCCAGTAAAAGATATAAATTTCCCGCAACCTGTAACCCTGTTAATGCCGCCACGGTGCTTCCTACATTCGTGGCTTTCGAGTCATTCACCCAACGAACGCCATTGGCAACATGTGCTAATTGAAAACGGTGGTCTAAACCTGCGAACTCACGCAAGGCTTGACGTATCCCGTTCATTGGAATGTCTGCCCCTTGAGCAAGAGCAATTGCTGCTAAGGCATTCATTTCATTGTGGCGCCCGACTAATTTCATCTCATCGCAAGGCAAAATCATGGTCTCTTTTGCCATTAAATATCGCAGACCCTTTTCGCGTTTTACCCAATAGTCTGCATTTTCTTCACCAAAACTAACCGCACTTTTCAGCCCTTCTGTGAACGTTAAAGGATCTTCTGCATTGAAAACCGCCGTTTGAGCATGCTGATAAATCTTTAATTTAGCTTGACGATAATCTTCTAAATCCACATAACGATTCATGTGATCTTCTGTCACATTCAACACGGTGGCTGCTATGGCTTGCAAACTATAGGTAGTTTCTAATTGAAAGCTTGAAAGCTCCAACACATACAAATCATAATCGCCTGCTAAAAGAGATAAGGCGGGAATGCCAATATTGCCCCCCATGCCAACCTTGATACCTGCCTGCTTTGCCATTTCTGTCACTAACGAGGTGACGGTACTTTTACCATTCGATCCCGTAATAGCAATAATCGGCTTTTTTGCTTCACGACAAAACAGTTCAATATCACCCACAACCTCCACTCCTGCTTTCAGTGCGGTCTGAATTTCAGGTGTTTTTAATGCAAGACCTGGACTAATCACAATTAAGTCGCTGTCGAGTAACCATTGTTGATTTAAGCTCCCCGTATGTAACGGAATATGGTCAGGTAAATTCTCTGCACCTGCTGGATTTGCACGTGTATCGATCACCTTAACTTTCGCTTGTTTGGCTAACAAAAAATCCACACAGGACAATCCTGTTTTACCTAACCCTATAATCGTGATGTTTTTGTTTTGGTATTGCATCTTTTTCTCTTTTAATGTGGTGAAATGAGCTTGCTTGCTCATCAATAAAATGCGTCATGGTGGGCATCGCCCACCTCAATGTTTAACGTAATTTCAAGGTGACTAAGCCAATTAACACTAACATCAATGAAATGATCCAGAAACGGACAATCACACGAGGCTCAGGCCAGCCTTTTAATTCAAAATGATGATGAATCGGTGCCATACGGAAAATACGTTGTTTGCGTAATTTATAAGATCCTACTTGTAAAATCACAGAAAGGGTTTCAACCACAAACACCCCGCCCATAATGACTAATAAAAACTCTTGGCGAACTAACACTGCCACCACCCCTAATGCCCCACCTAATGCCAATGAGCCAACATCGCCCATAAACACTTGTGCAGGATAGGTGTTAAACCATAAGAAGCCTAAGCCTGCACCCACAATAGCGGTACAGAACACCACAAGCTCCGCACTGAATTTAATATAAGGAATATGGAGATAGTCGGCAAAATTCACATTACCTGTTGCCCATGCCACTAAGGCAAATGCCCCCGCAACCAACACGGTCGGCATAATGGCAAGCCCGTCTAAACCGTCCGTTAAGTTCACGGCATTACTGGTGCCAACAATCACAAAATAGGCTAGCACAATATAAAATAAGCCTAATTGTGGCATCACCTCTTTAAAGAATGGCACCACAAGGCGAGTGGCGTCCGTATCTTTACCAATGGCATACATTCCCAATACGGCAATCAATGCAATCAACGACAGCCAAAAATATTTCCAACGTGCCACCAAACCATCGGTATTCTTACGGGTGATTTTTCGATAATCATCAATAAAGCCCACTGCACCGTAACCAATCAGAACAAATAAGCTAAACCAAACATAAGGATTGGCTAAATTAGCCCATAATAAGGTGCTTACCGTAATGGCAAATAAAATCATGATACCGCCCATTGTTGGCGTACCACGTTTGCTAAAATGGCTTTCTGGTCCGTCATTACGCACTTCTTGACCAAACTTTAAGACTTGTAAACGGCGAATGATCTTTGGCCCAATCCATAAAGACACCAAAAGTGCGGTCAATAAGGCTAAAATAGCACGCACCGTAATATAAGAAACGACATTAAATCCACTATAATATTGTTGTAAAAACTCACCGAGCCAAACTAACATACAAAGGTTTCCTTCAAAGAATCAATCACATCTTCCATCTTCATACGACGTGATCCTTTCGCTAATACCACGATATGTTGATGTTGTTTTAATCGTTGTTCAATTATGGGTTTTACATAAGCACATAATGCGGCTTTATCTGTAAAATGTTGCCCTAAACTTGCCTCAGAAATGACCGTACTTTCTGCCCCAAAAGAGAGCACTAAATCCAAGTTGGCTGCCCGTGCGTAATCCGCCACTTGCTGATGGCAAAGTTGACTATTTTCGCCTAATTCTGCCATATCTCCAACAATTAAAATGCGGAATGCACAATATTGCTGCAAGACTCGAATGGCTGATTGTAGGGAATCCACATTGGCGTTGTAAGTATCATCAAGCAGTAATAAATGTTCATTGACATGAATCGGGAATAAACGACCTTTCACTTGACTGCGCGTTTCTAAACCTTGTTTCACTTGCTCAAGGGTCGCCCCCACATTCATGGCTAATGCCGTTGCCGCTAAAGCATTGTTTACATTGTGTTCGCCTAAATAAGGTAACTGAATTTGAATACTGCCTTGTGGTGTATGTAACGCAAAGGTTGAGCCTGATTCATTAAATTGCACATTGTCGGCATAAAAATCTGCCTGTTTATCTTGATAAGCAAAATATTGCACCTTGCGTTGAGCAAGGTCTGCAGCCCATTTTTCTGAATAATCATGGGCTTTATTAATAATAGCGACCCCTGTTGACGGCAAACCACGATAAATCTCGCCCTTCGCTTGAGCCACGCCTTCAAGGCTACCAAACCCTTCTAAGTGAGCTGCTGCCACATTATTCACCAGTGCCACATTGGGTTGAGCCAAAGCGGTGGTATAAGCAATTTCACCTTGGTGATTTGCCCCTAATTCAATCACTGCAAATTGATGCTTGGGCGTTAAACGTAATAAGGTTAATGGCACACCAATATCATTATTAAAATTGCCTTCCGTAAACAACACATTTTCAGAATCGCCCGCACTTTTTTGTAAAATGCTGGCAGTCATTTCTTTCACCGTAGTTTTGCCTGAGGAACCTGTCATTGCAACCGTTAAGGGATTGACCTGTTGTCTGACCCATTTAGCCAATTCCCCCAAAGCAAGACGCGTATCTTTCACCACCAATTGTGGCAGTGAAATTTGGGGATTGATCTTTTCCACCACTAACGCCACCGCCCCTTGTTGTTGTGCCTGTTCTAAATAGTGGTGAGCATCAAATTTTTCCCCTTTTAAGGCAAAAAACAAACTGTTTTTGACCGTTTTTCGGGTATCGGTGCTGATGTCTTCAATCTCCACCCTAGGATCGCCTACGAGGTCGGCATGAAGAATTTGTGCAATTTGTTGTGTATTGAGTTTAAGCATAACGACTCACATGTTAAACGTGTTTCTGACCACATCTTGATCAGAAAAATGGTGTTTTTCTTTTCCAATAATTTGATAGTCTTCATGACCTTTACCTGCGATTAAAATCACATCTTCAGGTTTCGCCTCAGCCATCGCAAAGGCAATGGCTTTCTCTCGATCATGCAAGACAGTCACGGCTTCAGGGGCACGAAAGCCCGTTAAGATATCTCGTATAATTTTGGTGGGAGATTCTGTGCGAGGATTATCATCAGTGACAATAACATAATCAGCCAACCGTTCGGCAATATGTGCCATTAAAGGACGTTTACCCGTATCACGATCACCGCCACAACCAAACACACAATACAGGTTGCCATGGCAATGCAAACGTGCCGCTTGTAAAGCTTTTTCAAGGGCATCTGGTGTATGAGCATAATCGACAATCGCCGTCGGTTTTCCCGCTTGTGTCAACATTTCCATTCTGCCACACACCCCTGTAAGACTTGAAACCGTCTGTAAAAGTTCAGTCAAGGAGTAGCCTAATGATAATAATGTCGCCAACACCAACAATAAGTTGCTCACATTAAATTCACCGATTAAGTGGCTTTGTAATTGCCCCTCTCCCCAGCTGGAAGCAAATTGAATGCTGGCACCTTGATGACTAAACTGCACGTGGGTTGCTTTTAACCATTTTGATTGTGTCGGTTGAAAGTTTGGATCACAGCTCACTGCAACGGCGTGATCTAATTCCTGTAACCACATCGCCCCCACAGGATCATCTGCATTAATAATTTGCTGTTTTGGGGATAATGCGGTGAACAACCGTTTTTTAGCCGCCGCATAATTGTCCATCGTGAGGTGATAATCTAAATGATCACGGCTTAAATTCGTAAAAATAGCGGCATCAAATTTCAGTGCCTCAACACGATGTTGTACCAAGCCGTGAGAAGACACTTCAATCGCAGCAAAATCAGCCCCTTGTTCCACAAATTTTGCTAGTGAAGATTGAATTTCGAGTGCCGATCCTGTGGTATTACTGGCTTCTTTCACTTGCCCTAATAAGCCATTACCAATGGTGCCCATCACGGCACTGGTATGCCCTAAACGCTGAGTCCATTGTGCCAATAATTGTGAAATGGTGGTTTTTCCATTAGTGCCAGTTACCCCGACTAACGTCAATTTATCGGAAGGGTAATAATAAAAATGATCGGCGATTTCTGATAAACGTTGTGCAAGCTGATAAAAATGAATAATCGGCACATCTTGACGCCACTCGATCTGTAAATGTTGTGCGGGATTATCGGCTTCGGATAGTACTGCCGCCGCCCCCTTCTCAAGGGCTTGATCAATATACTGACGACCATCAACCTGATGCCCTTTTAATGCAACAAAAAGACAGCCTGGCTGTACAGCTCGGCTGTCTAAGATCATCTCCCTTAATTCAATAGGTTTTAGGGCAAGTTCTTGCCCCAAAAGTGCGGTCAATTTCTGCATAGTTTTCTTAATTTAGTTTTGTTTCATTATCTCGACTTAAGCGAACAACCCGTTTAGCCGTCTTATCTTGTGGCATCGCATCAGGTGGAACGTTATTTGCCCGCAAGGCATAGCCCATAATGCTGGAAAAGACGGGGGCTGAAATCGCACCACCATAATATTGCCCTGCTTTCGGATCATTAATTAATACAATCAAGGCATAACGCGGATCTGACACGGGGGCAACCCCTGCGGTATACGCAATGTATTTATCCACATAGCGACCATTTTCTAATTTTTTCGCAGTCCCTGTTTTAATTCCCACACGATAACCTTCAACCATGGCACGTTTGTTTTTGATTGCCACTTTTTCCATCATATTCACCACTTCTCGTGTGATTTTTTCAGAAAAAACCCGTTGACCAATCACAGGTGGATCGACTTTTGTAATGGATAACGGTCGATAAATACCAAAACTGCCTAGCGTCACATAAGCACGAGCAATTTGGAGTGGGGTCGCATTAATCCCGTAGCCATAAGCCACGTTCGCACGTTCAATATCTGACCAACGTTTACGTTTCGCATTCAATAAGCCTGATTGCTCACCAATTAAGCCCAAATCCGTCGGTTTTCCTAACCCAGCACTCATGTAAGTGTCCATCAGTGCAGAAGGTGGCATACGTAATGCTAGACGGCTTACCCCTCGGTTACTGGAGTTTTCTAAAATGCCATCTAAAGTTAATTGATCACGTGGGGCAACATCACGAATTTCATGTCCATTTAAGACTAAAGGTCCTGTATTAATCACTTCATTACGTTTCACGGCTCCCCGTTGAAGTGCGGTCAAAACTACAAAAGGTTTCACCGTCGAACCCGGCTCAAAGGTATCCGTAATGGCACGGTTACGCATTAACTCTGCTTTCGCCCCTACTCGATTATTCGGGTTATAAGAAGGGGCATTTGCCATGGCAAGTACTTCGCCCGTACGCACATCAACCAACACGGCAGTGCCTGATTCTGCTTTATTTTCAGCCACAGCTTTTTTGATTTCACGATACACCATGGATTGTAATTTTTCATCAATACTCAAGGTGACATCTTGTGCATCATATTTTTTAATGTCCGTGATATTTTCCACAACATTACCGTATTTATCTTTACGATAAGTGCGAGAGCCTGACTTGCCAATCAACAACGCATTAAAACTTTTTTCGATTCCCTCAATACCTTCTCCATCAATATTGGTATAGCCAATTAAATGGGCGGTTTCTTCTACTCGAGGATAAAAACGACGAGGTTCTGTTTTTAACGCCACCCCTTTGATTTTTAGTTGTCTCACATAATCAGCAACGGTAGGGGAAACTTGGCGAGATAAATAAACAAAACGTGCACGAGGATTTTTTTCAATCCGCTTTAACATCTCATGATGGGAAATATCCAATACTTCAGACAACGCTTTCCAACGTTCTTTTTCTTTTAAGGAATTTTCCTCAAAAATAAATTTCGGATCAGCCACAATCGAATACATCGGCACACTCACCGACAAAAGTTGCCCATGGCGATCAAGAATTGCACCACGTACTGATTGAATTTCTTGTTTACGCAAGGAACGTTTATCCGCTTCTTCCATTAAGGAGTCGGAATTAACAATTTGCACATAAGCCGCTTTCGCAATTAACGCACTTAACCCCAAAAAAATAGAAAATAGTGCAATCCAATAACGAAATTTAAGAAAGCTATGCTGATAAACCACTTTCGGTTTATTGGGTTTAATCGCTTCCGTCTTCGTTTTTTTCACTTTTTTGACTTTTTTTGCCGTATTAAATTTAACCATTTTGCCACCTCAAAATGTTACTCGACAATTAACACTTCTTGCTCAGGTTGCACCGCTTTCATCCCTAATTGACGAGCGATTGCTTCAATACGCGTGTTATCACTTTGCGTTGCTTCTTCTAATTTCAAATTCAAATATTCATTTTCAAGGGCTTGATGGGCAATGAGTAATTGACCTTTTTCTGCCACTAAAATTCGTGTTTGATGGGTTACCCAAACCGTGCCTAATGCCGTCACAACAATGAAAAAAAGTAACGCCATGACGATCTTATTGGCATTAAATAAATCTTCTAAAATAATATGATGGAGTGGATAGCGATCATTGTTTTCTAGCATGGGATTTTCTCCGCAACTCGTAACACCGCACTGCGAGAACGTGGATTATGTGCCTGTTCTTCCTCACTTGGCATAATCGCTTTGCCGATCACTTTTAAGGTTTGTGTTTTTTTGATCTGATCTTCACGTAAAGGTAAACCTTTTGGTAAACGCTCACCTTGGCTTTGCTTACGCATGAAATGTTTTACCATGCGATCTTCTAACGAATGGAAACTAATAATCGATAAACGCCCTTCAGGTGCGAGGACACTCACTGCCGATTGTAAAACACTTTCTAACTCATCTAATTCCGCATTAATAAAGATACGGATGGCTTGAAAACTCCGTGTAGCAGGATGTTTGTGTTTATCTTTAAAAGGAACGGATTGAGCAATTAACTCTGCTAATGCTAAGGTGCGAGTTAAGGGTTCCGTTCCATTTTGCAAGGCATGTTTGTTGTAATTGACAATGGCACTGGCAATACGTTTTGCAAAACGCTCTTCACCAAAAGTTTTTAACACCCACGCCAAATCTTGTTCAGACACCTGTTGTAACCATTGGCTAGCTGAAAGCCCTTGGGTGGTGTCCATTCGCATATCTAATGGTCCGTCTTTCATAAAGCTGAAACCTCGTTCAGCTTCATCAAGCTGGGGGGAAGAAACCCCTAAATCTAATAAAATGCCATCAATTTTGCCCACTAAATCTAATTTTTCACAAATGGCGGGGATAGCAGAAAAACTATTATGCTCAATATGAAAACGAGGATCTTGGATGGTCTTTGCTTCTGCAATTGCTCGAGGATCACGATCAATGGCAATTAAACGCCCATTGTCGGCTAACTGAGAAAGGATTAAACGAGAATGTCCACCTCGTCCAAATGTACCGTCGATATAAATACCTTTTTCTTTGAGGGCAAGTCCCTCAACCGCTTCGTGCAACAAAACGGTGATATGTTCAGGCGAAGAAAAAGTATTTTGCTTATTCATAATCATTACCAATGGTACAAAGTAAAAAGGAAATAAATTTATAAGAATGAGATAAGGCGGTGCCAAGCACCGCTTATCTTTTGCTAGTGCTGCTGTTCTTTAGTCAGAAATCAATTTCTTTATAATGACAGCATTTTTAATTCATCAGATTGAGCAAATTCATCCGTTGCTGCTAACGCCATATCTTTTTCAATTTGGGCATGCCATTCTGCCTCGCTCCAAATTTCAAATTTATTTAGTTGACCGACCAACATCAAACCTTTTTCTAACTTGGCGTGTTGTCGTAAAGGTGCACTAATTAAAATACGACCTGCACTATCTAATTCACATTCTGTGGCATACCCCATCATCACACGTTGTACACTACGCTGTTTTTGATCAAAATTTGATAATGCTAAAAGTTTTTGTTCGATGACTTCCCATTCTTTTAAAGGATAAAGTAATAAACAGGCTTGTCGAATATCCACCGTACAAACCATTTGCCCTTGACTGCTTTCCAAGATCTCAGCACGGTAACGTGTTGGAATCGCTACACGACCTTTTGAATCTAGATTGATGGCTGATGCTCCACGAAACATTGGGCGATTCCTTATTTAAGCTTAAATGATGACTCAATTTAGGAAGTTTTAACAATTTTTACCACAAAACCCCACATATCACCACTTTTTTCTAAGTTTAGTATTAGTTTGGTTAAGTTGCAAGCAATTTCAGGCTATATCAGCGTAAAGTTTTGTATATTTCCATCAGGAAAAAATATATCAAATGAAGTGAAATAAAAATCGACACCTCACCAATAAAAAAGCTCCCGA
Organism: Pasteurella pantherarum; assembly: GCF_049670885.1. Classification (GTDB taxonomy): domain Bacteria; phylum Pseudomonadota; class Gammaproteobacteria; order Enterobacterales; family Pasteurellaceae; genus Pasteurella. Next base: position 1,507,708 of record NZ_CP187173.1, read on the forward strand.
TTTATTGTCGGGAGCTTTGATAACTGGGTGTTTTTTCAGTTTTTATTTGGCGACATCATCCACCAATGCATCAGGATCGCTTTCACCTAATGGTTTAAGCATGGTGAAGAATAACAAGGTACAAAATGCGGTTAAACCTAAACCGAGATAAACAGAAAGTTGATAATCTAAATGAAAACCGATTTTGTTGTAAGCTAGGTAAGTAAAACATACCGTGCTGATAAACATGGCTGGGATTGTACATACCCAATGGAATTTATGATAGCGATATAAATAGGCAGCGGCTGTCCATAACATCACCATCGCTGTGGTTTGGTTTGCCCAGCTGAAGTAACGCCATAATAAGCTGAAGTCGATTTTCGATACAATAAAGCCCAATGCGAATAATGGAATGGCGATCACTAAACGCTTAATCAGTGTTTTTTGCTCCAATTTGAAGAATTCCGCAATGATTAAACGTGCTGCACGGAAGGCAGTATCACCCGATGTGATCGGTAACACAACCACACCAAGAATGGCAAACACGCCCCCAATTGCCCCAAGGAAATGGATAGATGAATCATAAACCACTTTTGATGGTGAACCTGCATCAATAGCAACTTGTAGTGCCGTTGGATCTTCATAGAAACTTAACCCCACAGCACACCATACTAAGGCAATTACCCCTTCAGCAATCATCGCACCGTAGAAAATAAAGCGACCTTCTTTTTCATTTTGTGCACAACGTGCCATTAATGGTGTTTGTGTCGCATGGAAGCCAGACAATGCCCCGCAAGAAATCGTTAGGAACAATAATGGCCAAATTGGGACATCCCCTTTAGGTTGGAAATTTTCAAAGAATTTATCAATCTCTAATCCACCAACAGTACGGAAAAATTCAATGGGCTCAGCCGAGTTTAAATGGCTGCTGACTAAGCCATAAATCATCCCAAAGGTCATGAAAAGCAATAATGCACCAAATAATGGATAAATACGGCCGATAATTTTATCAATAGGCAAGAGAGTAGCGATAATGTAGTAAACAAAGATAATGGTTGTCCAGATCACCAATACTGTTGAGGCATCATAACCAAATACGGTTGCGGCACTTCCTGCCGTTTCAACAACACCGAGGTTATCAACAGTAATTGTGCTTAATAATTTCGCTGGGCTTGCCACAAATACCACGCCCACTAACAGCAATAACACGACGGCAAGTAAGTTAATAAATGATTTCACTTTTGTGCCTAAATAACGCCCTGCTAAAGCTGGCATGGAGGCACCACCGTTACGCACGCTTAACATGCCACAAAAATAATCATGCACCGCCCCTGCAAAAATACAGCCAATAACAATCCAAAGCATGGCAACAGGACCATATAATGCACCAAGAATAGGACCGAAAATTGGACCAGTCCCCGCAATATTTAATAATTGAATCAACCAGATTTTTTTCGTTGACATAGGCATGTAGTCAACACCATCGTTCATGGTATAAGCAGGTGTCGTTTTCTTAGGATTGATCACAAAGATCTTTTCAACCACTCTACCATACACAAAATAGCCTAGTAGCAAAATCGCTATACAAAAAAAGAACCATAACATAATGAAGTACCTTAAATAAAAAAATTATGAGTTTTAATCACTTTTCCCACAAATAAAAAAGCCGCTTGGTATTGTATTTCAGTTGTAATAATTAAGTAAACATACAGATCTCATAACATCACAAAATAGTGACAACTTTGTGATAAGTATCACGCTTTAGCACTATATTTTTACTCACTGACTAGGATAAAATCGGCAAAATATCACCGCACTTTTATCACTCAAATACACATCACCAAAATATGGAAGAGAAAAATGGCTTTACATCGTTGCCCTGAATGTCGACAAAAAATCAGCGATAGTGCAATATCTTGCCCCCATTGTGGCTTTTCATTCAAAGAAGCGGATTTAGACAGGTATCGGCAAAAGTTGGAAGAACGTTGGCGACATAACCAAGAAATCAATAAACAAAGTACCAAATTGCACTTGGTGTGGTTGGTGGTTTTTATATTGGTAATTGGGATCGCAAGTGTGATCGTGAATGGTTAAAAGTGCGGTCTATTTTGGACATATTTTGAAAAAGCGAATCTGCCGTAAAAGATTCGCTTTTCCCTATTTATCACATTTCGTGCTTAGGCTTTTTCCACTTCTAAACGTTCAAAGGCTAACACGTTATTTTCTAATTTTCTTAACAAGAGGGTGGCAATTCCTGTAATCAGCAAATAAATCACGCCCGCAATACCATAAATGGTTAAAGCATCATATTCTGTGCCATAAAGCTGTCTTGCATAGCCCATAATATCCATGATGGTGATAGTTGAAGCAAGAGATGTGCCTTTAAACACCAAAATAATTTCATTGCTATAAGACGGCAAGGCACGTTTTAACGCATAAGGTATTAAGATTTTTAAGGTTTGTAAACGGGTAAAACCTAATGCCGCACAACTTTCCCATTGCCCTTTGCCAATGGCTTTCACTGCCCCATGAAACAGCAAGGTGGAATACGCTGCACTATTTAATGCCAAGGTTAACATGGCACAAAACCAAGCGTTCGATAAAATTGACCAAGCAGCACTTTGTACAATCCACTCGAATTGCCCCGGCCCTGCATAAATTAAGAAAAATTGCACCAGTAACGGCGTGCCTGTAAATAAGGTCACATAAGTGCGAACAGCACAGTTCACCAACTTATTCCCCATGGATAAGGCAAAGGTGAACATTAAGGCTAAAAGCAATGCGACAAGTAACGACACCGCAGTCAAAATCAGGCTCGTTGGAATACCTTGTGCAATGATCATGAAATATTCTTGCACCATTACTTCACCCCTCTCTCAAAACGTGTAAAACGATAGTCCAATTTACGAATGATAAACTGGCTAATTAACGTAATGGCCAAATAAAGTAATGCGGCAATGCCATACCAAGTAAATGGCTGATGAGTCACCGTGTTCACTAATTCCGCTTGACGCATTAAATCATCAACACCAATTAAGGACACCAATGCCGTATCTTTGAGTAACACGAGCCATTGATTACTTAAGCCTGGTAACGCATGACGCCAAACTTGTGGCATCACAATATGCACGAAAGTATAGCCTCGACTTAAGCCCAACGCAGCACCTGATTCCCATTGCCCTAAGGGAATGGCTTGAATCGCACCACGTAAGGATTGTGAAGCATAAGCGGCAAAAATAATCGACAAGGCGAAAACACCACAGCTAAATGCACTAAATTGGATAAATTCTCCCGTGATCATTTCCACCACTTCGGTGGATCCAAAATAAATGAGTAATACCACGAGAATTTCAGGTAAGCCCCGTAATAACGCAATCGTTACTGAGGTGGGTTTGCGAATCCATGACCATTTGCTGGTTTCTAACACCACAAAGAACATGGATAAAATCAACCCCACAATTAACGAACAAACCGCCAACCCTAAGGTCATTAGGGTTGCGGAATACATTAAAGAAAGATAATCAAAAAACATAATCGATTATTTTGTCATCCATTTATCGTAGATTTTTTGATATTCGCCACTTTCTTTGATCGCAGCTAACCCTTTGTTTAAGTCTGATAAAAGTGCTTTATTGGCTTTGTTCACTGCAATACCTAAACCATTACCAAAATATTTTTTGTTATTCACTTTATCACCCACAAAGGCTAATTCTGGCTCTTTATTAAGCATATCCACTAACACTGCGGTGTCGCCGAAAATAATATCAATACGACCGTTTTTTAAATCTAAAATCGCATTTTGTAAGCTTGAATATGGCACAGGTTGATATTGCTTAGCTTCTGCAACGACATATTGTTGGAAGGTGGTGCCATTTTGTATCCCCACTTTCTTCGCTGTGGTTAAATCCGCTTTCCCTTTGACCGCAATAAAACTCGCAGAACTGTCATAGTATGGCTCACTAAAGCTCACTTGTTTTGCACGTGTTTCTGTAATATCAATAGCAGAAATAGCCGCATCAAAATGCTTAAATTTCAAACCACTAATCAAACTATCGAAAGATTGGCTTTTAAAATGACAAGTCGCTTGAATGTGCTGACAAATCGCATTGGCAATATCAACATCAAAGCCTACTAGCTCACCTTTTTCATTGGTTAATTCAAAGGGAGGATAACTTGGCTCCATGGCGAAAGTAATGTCTTTTGCGTATGCAGTAAAAGCGGTCCCCGCAAGCAGTGCGGCTAAAAGTAATTTTTTCATGTTATGTCCTTATTTTAATGTGATAAATATTGTTTAAATTGTTCTGTTTGTGGATATTCGAAACAGCTTGCATCCCCCATTTCCACAATATGCCCTTGTTCCATATACACGACTTTGGTCGCCACTTTACGTGCTACCGCCACTTCGTGGGTGACAATGACTTGGGTAATGCCTGTTTGTTGTAACTCTTTAATAATATCCACCACTTGTGCCGTAATTTCAGGATCTAAGGCAGCAGTGGGTTCATCAAATAATAAAACCTGTGGCTTCATCATGAGTGCACGGGCAATCGCCACACGTTGCTGTTGACCACCAGATAAATGTAATGGAAAACGATCAGCAAATTTTTCTAGGCGTAAACGTGTCAAAAGCTCAAGTGCTCGTGCTTTTGCACTATCATCATCAAGCCCTAACACCTTTTTCGGTGCTTCAATTAAATTTTCAATCACCGTCAAATGTGGCCATAAATTGTATTGTTGGAATACCATGCCCACATCTTGTCTCAATTGACGGATTTTTTTAGCATTTGCTTTATCGGAAGATAAATCAAACCGATTATTCGCAATTTCCAGCTCACCCGATACGGGGACTTCCAGTAGATTTAAGGTTCGGATTAAAGTACTTTTCCCTGCTCCACTTGGGCCTAGTAGGACAACGGTTTCCCCTTCTTCTGCGTCTAAGTTAATGTTAAATAAGGTTTGTATAGAACCATAAAAAAAGTTTAAATTTTTAACACGAATTGCCATTCTTAAAAAATCTCTAATATTTGCAAAATTGCAATAATATTAATATTCAATGCATAATTATGCAAATATAATTTCGTTTAAAAAATCAAATCATAAAAAAAATCCCCAACCTAAAGGTTGAGGATTTCTCAGGACAAGATAATGTTTATTCCGCTTTCGCCATTTCAAATTCAACTAACATCATTAAAATATGAATGACTTTAATGTGGATTTCTTGAATGCGATCTGCATAGCGAAAATGTGGTACACGGATTTCCACATCCGCAAGACCTGCCATTTTACCGCCATCTTTCCCTGTTAAGGCAATCACTTTCATGCCTTTTGCTTTTGCCGCTTCAATGGCATTTAGCACATTTTTAGAATTTCCCGACGTGGATAAACCAAATAGTACATCACCTTTTTGCCCCACGGCTTCAACATAACGTGAAAAGACATATTCATAACCGAAGTCATTACTCACACAGCTCAAATGACTAACATCAGAAATGGCAATGGCGGGATAACCAGGGCGATTTTCACGATAACGCCCGGTGAGTTCTTCCGCAAAATGCATGGCATCACAATGAGAACCACCATTTCCACAAGAAAGGACTTTTCCACCTTGTTTGAAGCTATCAGAAATCAATAAAGCCGCTTCCTGAATTAACTTAATATTGTTGTCATCGCTAATAAATTTATTTAGCACATCTGCCGCTTCATTTAATTCGGCTTTAATTTGATCAAGATACATGCTGGCCTCTTTCGTTGTTAACCTATCATTCGTCTAGTACAACATTACCGATATACCCTAAGTTACGATAACGTTGTGCGTAATCAATCCCATACCCAACCACGAATTCATCAGGAATGGTGAAGCCCACCCATTCAACGGAAACATTCACTTCACGGCGAGAAGGCTTATCTAATAATGTACAAATTCTAAGTGATGCTGGATCACGTAAATTCAAAATTTCACGCACTTTCAATAAGGTGTAACCTGTATCAATAATATCTTCTACAATTAATACATGCTCATTTTTAATATCACCCTCTAAATCCTTGCTGATTTTCACATCATGATTTGTCGTCATACCGCTACCATAGCTGGCGGTTGTCATAAATTCAATCTCTACAGGCAGGTTAATTTCACGTACTAAATCCGCCATGAACATAAAAGAGCCACGTAGAAGCCCCACTACAATTAATTTATCAATGTTATTTTGCTGATAATATGTCGTGATTTCACGACCAAGTGCTTGAATACGAGAACGGACGTCCTGTTCGGAGATAAGAATATCAACATGATGCTTTTTCATTCGATTTACCTTTAGGTAGGATTATAAAGGGGTATTCTACAAAAAAAAGGCTGAAGTTTAAACCTCAGCCCTATAAATACCCTAACGAATTTACTTTCTACTCTACCTGTTCGGAGTATCAACTCTAACTGAAAAAACATTGTCTCTTCAACTGGCTTCCTAACAGATGGGTACATCTTAGCAAATAGAATTTTATTGTCAATAGGAATGATTATCATTTTTAAAATTAATTTCCTGAGACTTTTAATCCCTCCAGCAAAATCGATCCTGTCTGAATATTAGAGCGATATTCCACATCATCTGCCACTGCCACGATATGTGCTAACATCTCTTTTAGATCACCTGCGATAGTAATTTCAGCCACAGGATATTGAATTTCACCATTTTCAACCCAAAAACCTGCTGCACCACGAGAATAATCGCCCGTGACTAAATTCACCCCATGCCCCATTAAATCTGTCACTAACAAGCCTGTTCCCATCTGATGTAACAAGGCTTCTAGCCCACCGCTCATACTCGGTTTAACCAGCCAGTTATGAATGCCGCCTGCATGACCTGTACTCTGCATGCCTAATTTTTTGGCACTGTAACTGGTGAGTAAATAGGTTTGCAAAATCCCTTGTGAAATAATTTGACGATCTTGCGTACGAACCCCTTCACTATCAAAAGGGGAGGACGCTAATTGCCCGATTAAATGTGGTCGTTCGTCGATCTCAAACCAGTCTGGTAAGACCTGTTTACCTAAGTGATCCAATAAAAAACTGGCTTTACGATATAAACTGCCGCCGCTAATTGCCGCGGTTAAATGTCCAATTAAACCTGTTGCCACATCATTTAAAAACACCACAGGCACTTGCTGTGTTGCAATTTTTTGTGGCTGTAAACGAGAAAGGGTTTTCTTCGCACAATGCTCGCCCACCCACTGAGGATCTGCCAACGCATTGACATTGCGGGAAATGGTGTACTCATAATCACGTTCTAATTGATCGTTGTGCCCTGCAATGACCGAACAAGATAAAGAATAGCGACTGGATAAATAACTTTGTAACATGCCGTGGCTATTACCATAAACTCGCACGCCCGTGTGCGAATTAAAAGCAGCCCCTTCACTATTCACAATACGCTTGTCATAACGCAAGGCGGCTTGTTCTGCCGCTAAAGCTAATTCTACCGCACGATCCACATCCACTTCTGACCCATGGTACAAACCTAAATCGGGAGCATCAAATGCCATTAACTCCGCCTCGGCTAAGCCAGCACAATCATCTGGCGAGGTGTATTTCGCAATGGCTAACGCCGCCTCTACCGCATTTTTAATGGCTTCATGACTTAAATCCGATGTGGATGCATTGCCTTTCTGTTGCCCTAAATAAACGGAAATCCCTAATGCACCATCATTATTAAATTCAACATTTTCAATGTCTTGTAAACGGGTTGACACAGAAAGTCCATTCACTTTTGTGACTGCTACTTCTGCCGTTGCCCCCGCTTTTTTTGCCACTTCAATGGCATAATTTACCGCATCTCGTAAAATCTGTTCTTGTTGCTTTAAAAGTGCGGTACTTTTTTCTTGAGTTTTCATGTATCCCTTCCTTTCTGCCCATCATTCAGCAATTTTTGGGGCATTTTATCTTATTTTAGATTTTCATGCTAAAATGTTGCTTTATTTTTTGTGAGATGAAGGAAAGAACATGGCAAAGCGTGGCAAAAATAAAATTGATTGGGAAACGCCAGACTGGGACGATCAAGAAGAAATTATTTGGGTAAGTAAAAGCGAAATTAAACGTGATGCCGAAGCCCTCAAAAAACTCGGTGAAAAATTGGTGAATTTAACCAAAGTTAAACTGGAAAAAGTCCCTTTAGAAGACAAATTACTTGAAGCGATTGAATTAGCACAGCGTTTACAAAAAGAAGCCAAACGTCGTCAGCTACAATATATTGGTAAATTGTTACGCAGTATTGATCCCGAACCCATTCAAGAAGCCCTTGAAAAGCTTGAAAATAAACATAATCAACAACAAGCCATGTTACACAAACTTGAAATGTTAAGAGATCACCTGATTGAAACCCCTCATGCATTGACTCAATTTTTGAATGACTATCCGCAAGCGGACAGTCAACATTTACGTACGTTAATTCGAACTGCACAAAAAGAAAAAGAACAAAACAAACCGCCAAAAGCCTATCGAGAAATTTTCCAATACCTCAAAGAATTGGCGTTTGAAGAATAATCCCCAAGGCACGGCACCTCAAAATACCGTGCCTTTTTCATGGGGTTTGACAACCAGCAAGCTACAAAACTTTTCTAAAATCCCCCGCACTTTTTAAATCTTGAGACAGCAATCCACAATAGAATATAGAAATAGAAATAGAAACACACCAAACAAAAAAGGCGTAAATCCGAAGATCTACGCCTGATTTATCCCTTTTCGACTATTGCGGAGCTTTCATAAAACGAAAGAATTCGCTATCGGGTTTTAAAATCATCATATTTTCTGATGAATTGGCAAAGCTACTTTCGTAGGCTTTCAAGCTTCTTAAGAAGCTATAAAATTCAGGATCATGAGAAAATGCATCAGAAAACACTTTCGCTGCAATCGCATCGCCCGAACCTCGTAATTCTTGAGCTGAACGGTTGGCATTCGCCAAAATCAAGGTGACTTTGCGATCCACATCAGCTTGAATAAACGCCGCTTTTTCACGACCTTGGGAACGATGTTCACGGGCAACGGCATCACGTTCGGCACGCATACGTTGATAAATAGATGAAGACACTTCATCAGGTAAGTTAATTTGTTTTACTCGGACATCCACCACTTCGATCCCTAATTCAGCGGTACTGTCTGCCCCTGTATTTAATGCTTTACGTGCCCCTTCCATTAACTCTCCACGTGTTCCTGACACAATATCTTTAATGGTGCGAGAACCTGTTTCAGAACGTAAACGGTCATTCACTTTACGGCGTAGTAAGTTTGAAGCTTGTGCATAATCACCACCGCCTGTTGCGGTATAAAAACGACCAAAATCACTAATACGCCATTTCACATAGGAATCAACAAGCAAGTCTTTTTTCTCTACGGTAACAAAGCGATCTGCTTGACCATCAAGGGTGCGAATACGTGCATCTAAAATCTTAATGGAATCAATAAATGGGATTTTAAAATGTAAACCTGGATTATAAACCACCACTTTATTGTCTGCATCACGATGTACTTTGCTAAAACGCAACATGATGCCACGAGTCCCTTCAGAGACAATCACAATGCTAGAATACAAGAGTGCGGCAATAATAACGATGACAGGGGTTAAAAATTTACGCATTAATTAAATCTCCCTTGGCGAATATTTTCTTGTCTTGATTGTGAAACAGAAGGCGTAGGATTAACGGGTGCCGTTTCAATACGGGTTGTTGGTTTCGTTTCCTCGACAACCTTTGGTTGAGTGCCTTTTGTGGCTTTGCCTTTCAAAATTTGTTCTAAAGGTAATACCGTTAAATTATTGCCATTATTACCGTCTAACATCACTTTCGGCGTATTTGACATCACTTTTTCCATGGTTTGAATATACAAACGTTCACGCAATAATTGTGGTGCAAGTTTAAATTCAGGTAATAAACGTTGGAAACGTTCAACTTCCCCTTTTGCATCTAACACAACACGATCTTTATATGCTGTCGCTTCTTCTAAGATACGTTGTGCATCACCTCGTGCAATAGGCTCACGTTCACGTGCATAAGCTTCCGCTTCACGAATATAACGCTGTTCATCTTCTTGTGCTTTAATGGCATCATCAAAGGCGTCTTTCACTTCTTCTGGTGGACGTGCCGATTGGAAGTTTACATCGACCACTTCCAATCCCATATCATAGGATTCAATAATCGAATTTAAGGTTTTCCACGTATTTTCACGCACCACTGACCGTCCTGTGGTTAAAATATCATCCATGGACATATGACCAATGACATAACGCAATGCACTGTCTGTGGCTTGATTTAAACTATCGTCTGCATTGGTAACACTGAATAAATATTTCGCAGGATCATGCACACGGTATTGCACGGTCATTTCTACTTTGACCATGTTTTCATCTTGCGTTAACATCGACCCTTGTGTTTTTAATTCTTTCACTTGTTCCACGTTGACAGGAATCACACGGTCAATAAAGGTTGGTTTCCAGTTCAAACCTGGTTGCACAATGGTATTTAACTTACCAAAACGCATCACCACGCCACGTTCTGCTTCTTTAATGGTATAAAAACCCGTGATCCCCCACACCAATGCACCAATCACTGCCGCAATGGGTAATAATTTTCCTAACTTCATTGAACCGCCATGATTTGATTGAGGATTTCGTCCACCATTTCCGCCTAGCTTTTTCAATAGATTATTAAACATTTCTTCAATATCAGGTGGGGATTGCTCTTGATTATTTTGCTTTCCTCGAGAATGATCATTCCAATTGTTACCTTCATCGCTCTTATTGTTTGGTCGAGGATTTTCAGGTTGCTTTTGCCCGGGTTTGCCCCAAGGATCTTGATCTGAACCGTTCAATGACATTACGTTCTCCATTTGTCAAAAAATTGTTATCAGTTTAAACAAATTGCCACAGTCTAAACAAAATATGCAGTTAAGTCTAACGAAACTCGTGATTAAATGGGGATATTTTTATGCAATTTAAAGTGCGGCGAAAGAAAAAACCTTTTTAGCGATTAACCTGATAAATCAGATGTTGCTGTAAATGGGTGGGCAACAATTGATGACCACTCCAATGCCAGCAATTGACTTGCAATGCACCGACTTGATTAACAAAAAATGCCAAATAAAAAGGTAATTCTTCGGTAAACACAAGCTGTCCTTCAGGGCAATCATCGGATTCAATCTGTTGTAAAATCGGATCATGTTTTACCGTGGATAATTTGACGATCCCTTTTCCTTGAGATTTCAGCACAGCCTCTCGCAAACACCAGCTCAAATAAAAGGTAGAATCTTGCTTTTCCGCAGGCTGACGAGCAAACCAAGCCTGCTCCTGAACGGGGGTAAAATGGGCTAATAAGCCTGGATAATTTCTTTTTCTTTGTGGATATTCAATATCAATCCCCACCGAACTTTTGCTTGAATTCGCCACATGCAAAATCACCGCCACCCACTCACCAGAATGGCTAATATTAAAATCCACATCATCACAAGGTAGCTCTGGTCTGCCTGTTTCAGTGTAATCAATGCTTTTTAAAAGTGCGGTCGGTTTTTGAGACATTTTGAGCAGCTCCCACAGGAAAAAATGTGCCACCCAACGGCTACGGTGCCGACGTTGAACCCTTACGTTTTTGCTATCTATTGGTTGAAAAAGTTTATCAGTTAATAATTCCTGAGGAATCTCATGAAACGGGTAAGATTGTTCAATATTTCCCCAAGCAATATAGGTAGTCATCATCTCGTTATTATAAATTGATATCATGTAAAATCGTTAATGGTTGCCTATTCTAACATTAATCCCGTTTTGTGCTGCCATAATTTACAAATCACACCCGAGAATGATTTAATAAATCCCTCTTTTACCCATGCAACATCTAACAAAAACCTTTCACCTTTATGCAAAGCGTAGAAATTGATAAAAAGATGAATTTTCCATCTATTTATTAACAAGTTAGCAACAATTATCTCACGCCAAAAAGGCAAAAAGATATCGTGCTGCTTGCGTATTTCCATCCAAACTGGTTAAAAACACCGCCTTTTCCCTGTTATAGAAACGTTTTAGATGGCGTTGATGTAAAAGCAGGAAAGCTTGAGCAACCTGTTATCTCAAGGTTATTTAGGTAGGCGTTATTTCGTTATCGACTTATCCGATCACGCTTCTTACTGATGATTTAGAACGCGTTAGACAATTTAAAAGCCGAGTAAACTCGGCTTTTTATCAATTCTTCATTTAAGTGGGTGATGTTTTATTTTGACATCACTTTGAAAAAACGGAGTAAGAAAATCAGTACGCTTGCACCAAGTACACCAAATAATAAGCCTGTAAAGCTGAAGCTACCCGCAGTGTGTGCCGCACCGATATTTAACACGTCCCCAAATATCCAGCGACCAAGTGATGAACCAATAATACCGATGATGATATTCATTAGCAGACCCATATCACTTTTCATGACTTTTTCTGCAATCCAACCGATTAAAGCACCTACGATAATAGCTGAAATCCAACCCATATTTTTCTCCTCTATGAGTGTGTTTATTTAAAAATAATCAATTTAAAAAAATTGTTTTTGTATAAGCCATGTAAGCTGCAATGTTCAGTCTTCAATACATTTTTTATACAAAAATAACCATAACAGATTTTAACAAAAATTCAACACAATCGGTGTTAAAACAACCAAAAGCACATCAATTGACTTAATTTTAATCAAATAATTGCTATTTTATAGACGCTTTTTTATGTTATCGTCTCAATATAGGATGCCATTCTGATGAAAAAACCTCGTTCAATGGTCAGTTAATCGGGCAATAGCAAGCGGGGAAAATCACACATCATTTTTTAAATGATTAAAATTATTTCGCAAAAATACCTAGCTTTCTCGAAATAAAGGGCTAAAATTTATAAGTTATTTTTTTATATTACTTTGGGAGTAAGCAATATGCAAAAAATCGTGATTGTTGGTGGTGGTGCAGCCGGTTTAGCCTTAGCGACCCAGCTTGGCAATAAACTCGGCAAGAAAGGAAAAGCACATGTGGTATTAATTGATAAAAATGTCAGCCATTTATGGAAACCTTTACTACATGAAGTAGCAACAGGATCACTTGATGATGGTACAGATGCATTAAGCTACCGTGCACATGCAAAAAATCATTATTTTGATTTTCAGCAAGGTGAGTTGAGTCGTGTGAATCCAGAAGAGAAAACGGTAGTACTTGCCCCTATCTATAATGATAAAGGCGTGTTGTTAGTGGCAGAACGCACCATTCCTTATGACAAATTGGTCATTGCGATTGGTAGCCGCTCAAATGATTTTAATACCCCAGGTGTCGCAGAACATTGCATTTTCTTAGACAGTTCTGAACAAGCCAAAATTTTCCATCAACGTATGATGGAACTCTTCTTGAAATTTTCAAATAACAATGAAAAAGAAGTCCAAATTGCCGTGGTGGGCGGAGGGGCGACAGGTATTGAGCTTTCTGCCGAACTTTATAATGCCGTGAAACATTTGCATTCTTATGGCTTCGGTAAATTAAACAATACCAGTCTAAAAGTCACCTTATTAGAAGCAGGTGAACGTTTATTACCCGCTTTACCAGAGCGAATTTCCTTATCCGCCATTAAAGAATTGCGGGCACTCGGCGTGAAAGTGATGACAAATACTGCCGTGGTAGAAGCCACGGCTGATGGTTTGATCACCAATAAAGGGGAAAAAATTGAGGCGGATTTAATGGTTTGGGCAGCAGGTGTTAAAGCCCCTGAAATTACCAAACAATTTGGCTTTGAAACCAACCGAATCAACCAAATTGCCATTAAAGATACCTTACAAACATTAACCGATGATTCCGTTTATGTGATTGGCGACTGTGCATTTTTAATGCAACCAAATGGTAAACCTGTTCCACCAAGAGCACAATCGGCTCATCAAATGGCCACTGTTTGTTTAAAAAATATTATTGCCCAACTTGAAGGAAAACCGCTGAAATCTTTCGTCTTCGATGATAAAGGATCATTAGTATCATTTTCTCGCTTTGGTACCGTAGGCAGTTTGATGGGGAACTTAACCAAAGGATCGATGTTTGTGGAAGGCAAAATTGCCCGTGTCATGTATTTGTCCCTTTATCGCATGCACCAAGTGGCATTACATGGCTGTATTAAAACAGGATTGATCATGTTAGTTGGACGGATTAACCGTTTTTTAAGACCAACCATGAAACTGCACTAATCACAAAAGCATAGACATTCAAAAGGACAAAATAAAAAGTGCGGTAGAAATTACCGCATTTTTTATGTATGAACAGCCGATCTTAATATGTTGAAAAAAAGACCGCACTTTTCTTAAAGCAAAAAGTGCGGTGAGTTTTAAACCTATTTTGAACAATTATTTATTCAATTTTGCTTTGTAGGTTGGGTTCATCAGATTTTCCACTGAAAGAATATCGTCTAACTCTGCTTCGGTCAGTAAGCCTTTTTCAAGCACCACTTCTTTGACGCTTCGTCCTGTTTTGGCACAAATTTTACCCACTAAATCACCATTGTGATGACCAATAAATGGATTTAAATACGTCACAATACCGATAGAATTGAATACATAGTTTTCACACACCTCTTTGTTCACCGTAATGCCATCAATACATTTATCACGTAAATTAACGCAGGCATTCGACAAAATGGAGATCGATTCAAACATTGCTTGACTAATCACAGGCTCCATCACATTAAGCTGTAACTGCCCAGCTTCTGCCGCAAAGGTGATCGCCGTATCATTACCAATGACTTTAAAACATACTTGGTTGACGACCTCTGGCACAACAGGATTGACTTTGGCTGGCATAATGGAAGATCCTGCTTGTAATTCTGGTAAATTAATTTCATTTAAGCCCGCACGAGGACCAGAAGAAAGCAAACGTAAGTCATTACATACTTTAGATAATTTCACAGCGGTCCGTTTTAATGCACCATGCACCATCACATAAGCCCCACAATCAGACGTCGCTTCAATGAGGTTTTCCGCCAACACACAAGGGAAGCCTGTCACTTCCGACAAATATTTCACCGCTAAAGGGGCATAACCTTTTGGTGTGTTTAACCCGGTTCCGATGGCGGTCGCCCCTAAATTCACTTCTAACAGCAATTCTGCCGTGCGAGTTAAATTACGCACCTCTTCATCTAACAAAATAGAAAATGCCTGAAATTCTTGTCCTACTGTCATTGGCACCGCATCTTGCAATTGCGTTCTACCCATTTTCAGAATATGCGAAAACTCTTTGGCTTTATTCTCAAAACCTTGTTGTAAATAAAGCACTTTTGCCACTAATTTCATGATGCAACTATAAACGGCAATGCGAAAACCTGTTGGATAGGCATCGTTCGTGGATTGGCTTGCATTCACATGATCCATCGGATCTAAATATTGATATTCCCCTTTTTTATGACCTAAAAACTCCAAGGCTAAGTTTGCCACCACTTCATTGGTATTCATGTTAACCGAGGTGCCCGCACCGCCTTGAAACACATCCGATGGGAATTGATCTAAACATTTTCCTGTTGTAAGAATGTTGTCGCAGGCAGCAACAATGGCTTTGGCAATTTTATTCGGAATCGCCCCTAACTCTCCATTTGCTAACGCCGTGGCTTTTTTTACCATCACCATAGCCCGAACAAATTCAGGAATATCTGAAATCACCGTATTGGAAATTTTGAAATTTTCGACCGCTCTTAAAGTATGAATGCCCCAATAAGCTTCTGCTGGGATTTCACGTTCACCAAGTAAATCGACTTCTGTTCTTGTTGCTGTCATTTATTTTCCTCCATTTCAGCGATGAACAAGTTATTGACTATTATAGGGAAAGGAATTGGCTAAGAATTTGATCATCATCACATTTTCCCTTTTCCTCCCTACGACATATTTTTATCTTTCGGATTACTTTTTCTAATCCAAAAGAGGTAGAAAACACAATGCGTTAGCCACTTAAAGGCGTGGCATCACCACATTTTCAGGTAAATAAGTTGATCTTGTTAACAGTTTGTTAAAGTTGGTGTTTAAATAACCAGCATAACATGATAGATTTTGGCTTGGGTAAAAATCATTCATAATAAAAAGAAGGATTCCATATGACAACAACACAAAAAAAGCAAGGCAGTAAATTTCTGCACACGGTGGAATGGCTAGGCAATATGTTACCCCACCCCGTAACACTTTTTATGATTTTCATTGTATTACTCTTAATTTTCTCTGCATTAGGGGAATATGCAGGGCTCTCCGTTCCCGATCCTCGTCCTGAAGGGGCAAAAGGGCGTGCGGCAGACGGTATGATTTATGTGGTGAGTTTGCTCAATGCCGAGGGGTTGAGCAAAATTTTAACGCAACTCGTGAAAAACTTTACCAACTTTGCCCCGTTAGGCACCGTATTAGTGGCATTATTAGGGGTCGGAATTGCTGAAAAATCGGGGCTTTTATCTGCGGTGATGCGTTTGTTAGTCACCAAATCACCTCGCAAATTAACCACTTTTACCATTGTTTTGGCTGGGATCTTGTCAAATACCGCCTCGGAATTAGGCTATGTGGTGTTAATTCCACTGGCTGCCATTATTTTCCACTCTTTAGGTCGCCACCCGTTGGCAGGTCTTGCAGCGGCTTTTGCGGGGGTATCTGGTGGCTATTCTGCGAATTTATTACTCGGGACGATTGACCCCTTATTGGCGGGCATTACGCAACAAGCAGCACAAATTATTGATCCAACCTATACCGTTGGACCAGAAGCAAACTGGTTTTTTATGGCAGCCAGTACTTTTGTGATTGCCTTTATCGGTTATTTCATTACTGAAAAAATTGTTGAACCGCAATTAGGGCCTTATAACAGCCAGTTATCGCAAGAAGAAATGGATCTTCAACATTCAAATGAGGTTACGCCATTAGAGCGTAAAGGGCTCAAATATGCTGGGTTGGTATTTTTTATTTTATGTGCGTTATTAGCCTGGACTGTCGTGCCTGAAAATGGCATTTTGCGAGATCCTAAAACAGGCTTAATCACGGGTTCACCTTTCTTAAAATCCATTGTGGCGTTCATCTTTATTCTCTTTGCCGTCCCGGGAACGGTATATGGTGTCGTTACCAAGAGCATTCGCTCTGAAAAAGATGTGGTGAATGCAATGGCACAGGCAATGAGCACCTTAGGGTTATACCTTGTCATCATCTTCTTTGCTTCACAATTTGTGGCGTTCTTCAACTGGACAAATATCGGTCAATACATTGCGGTAAAAGGGGCAAATTTCCTGAAGGAAGCAGGCTTACACGGTGGGATTCTCTTTATGGGATTTATTTTAATTTGTGCCTTTATTAACTTGATGATTGGCTCCGCCTCCGCACAATGGGCTGTTACCGCCCCTATTTTTGTGCCAATGCTAATGCTGACAGGCTATTCACCAGAAGTGATTCAAGCGGCATATCGAATTGGTGATTCCGTCACCAATATTATTACGCCCATGATGAGTTATTTCGGTTTAATTATGGCAACGGTCTTGAAATATAAAAAAGAGGCAGGGGTCGGCACGCTCGTTTCCATGATGCTGCCTTATTCCATCGCCTTCTTGGTGGCGTGGTCTGCCATGTTCTTTATTTGGGTTTTTGTGTTTGGGTTACCCGTAGGACCAAACGCCCCGATGTTCTACCCAGCACAATAATGGCAAAGACCTCAATCAGCGAGGCAATTCACCTCTAGGCGACAGTCTAGAGGTTGACCATTACCCCTACGATTTCCCTCTTTGCCTTTTTTCCTCTCAAAAGCCTATCAATAGGCTAAAGTGCGGTGTGTTTTGAAAAAGTTTTGAGTACCGCTCAGAACAAGTCAGCTTCAAACCGAAAAAAAAGGCAAACTGCCGTTAGAGTACGTCAGTTTGCCTTGCCTAAATCCTAGGCAGGAACAAGATTAGGTTGTTTTTAGCGATAACTTATCTAACAATTTTTGATGAATACCGCCAAAGCTTCCGTTTGACATCACTAAAATATGATCTGTTGGTTTTGCTTCCGCCACAATCAAATCCACCAATTTATCCAAATTCATCGTCCAAATGGCAGGTTGAACGCAACGGCTGACGATATCCACGACTTCCCAACCAATATTTTCTGGTTGGAAAATAAAAACATGATCGGCACGACCTAATGCTGGGGCGATTTCATCTTTATGCACCCCCATTTTCATCGTATTAGAACGAGGTTCTAGCACGGCTAAAATCCGCACGCCTCCCCCAACTTTATCTCGTAAGGCGGTTAAGGTCGCTAAAATCTCAGCAGGGTGATGGGCGAAATCATCATACACCGTAATGCCATTCACCTCACCTTTCACTTCTAAGCGACGTTTCGGACTCACAAAGCTGGATAACGCCTCACAGGCAGCTTGAATCGGCACCCCTACATGATAGGCTGCCGCAATTGCCATTAATGCATTGTGCATATTATGCTGCCCGACCACATTCCAAGACACCTCGGCGACCTTTTCACCATGATGAAAGACCGCAAATAAGGTGCTGTCATTGCGTAAGCGTTCAGCATACCATGCTTGACCTTGTCCGAGAAATTGTTTTTCTGACCAACAGCCCATATCCAGTGTGGCTTTGACACTTGGCTCATTTGCCACAGAAAGCACTCGCCCACTTGCAGGCATTGTACGAATCATATGATGAAATTGACGCTGAATAGCTTTCAAATCATCAAAAATATCTGCATGATCAAATCCAAGATTATTAATAATGAGCGTTTTGGGATTGTAATGCACAAATTTCGACCGTTTATCGAAAAATGCCGTGTCATATTCATCGGCTTCAATCACAAAATAATCACTTTCCCCTAAACGGGCGGATGTGCCAAAATTTCCTGAAATCCCCCCAATTAAAAATCCTGGTTTTAACCCGCACTTATCAAGAATCCAGCTTAACATACCTGTGGTGGTGGTTTTACCATGTGTACCAGAAACCGCCAATACCCAACGATCACGTAATAAATGATCATGTAACCACTGCGGACCAGAAGTATAAGGTAGACGATGTTCCAACACATACTCAACGCAAGGATTACCTCGTTTCATAGCATTGCCCACAATCACCATATCTGGTGCAGGTGTGAGTTGTGACACCTCAAAATGAGGAATAATTTCAATATCATTTTCAGCTAAGAAGGTACTCATCGGTGGGTAAATATTGGTATCCGCCCCCGTCACTTTATAGCCAAGCTGTTTTGCAATCATTGCAACGCCGCCCATAAACGTGCCACAAATTCCTAAAATGTGGATATGTTTTGTTGTCATTTTTTCATCTCTGTTGAACAATTTTCATAAAAAATGTGCCGAAGATCACATTGTTAACATTCGACTTTTTTATGAAAAACTTAAGGTTGATATAATAAAACAACTCATCAAATGAGTAAATTTATTAATAATAAGGAAAAAATATGAAAACGTTGGGGCAATTTATTGTTGAAAAGCAAGCCGAGTATCCGAATGCAAAAGGAGAATTAAGTGGGATCCTCTCTTCTATTCGATTAGTCGCAAAAGTGATTCATCGAGATATTAACAAAGCAGGATTAACCAATAACATCATCGGCACTTCAGGTGCCGAAAATGTACAGGGCGAAACACAAATGAAATTGGATTTGTTTGCCCATAACACCATGAAGCAAGCATTAATGAGCCGTGAAGAAGTGGCTGGCTTTGCTTCCGAAGAAGAAGAAAATTTTGTCGCCTTTGATACAGAACGAGGCCGCAATGCCAAATATGTGATTCTCACCGACCCACTTGATGGCTCATCAAATATTGATGTCAATGTGGCGGTTGGCACCATTTTTTCAATCTATCGTCGTATTTCACCTATTGGCACCCCCGTGACTCTCGAAGATTTTATGCAGCCAGGGAATCGTCAAGTCGCAGCTGGCTATATTGTTTATGGTTCTTCCACCATGTTAGTGTATACCACAGGCAATGGCGTGAATGGCTTTACTTATGATCCTTCATTAGGCGTATTTTGCTTATCTCATGAAAATATCCAAATTCCCGAAAATGGCAAAATTTATTCCATTAATGAAGGACAATATTTAAAATTTCCACAAGGTGTCAAAAAATACCTCAAATACTGCCAAGAAGAAGATAAAGCGACACAGCGTCCTTATACGTCTCGTTATATCGGCTCTTTAGTCTCGGATTTCCATCGCAATATGCTCAAAGGGGGCATTTACATCTATCCAAGTGCCACAAATTACCCAAATGGTAAACTTCGTCTATTATATGAAGGCAACCCGATGGCGTTCTTAGCAGAACAAGCAGGCGGCATGGCAAGTGATGGTTATCATCGAATTCTGGATATTCAACCAACAGAGTTGCATCAGCGTGTGCCTCTCTTTATTGGTTCCAAAGAAATGGTTAAAAAAGCACAAGATTTCCTAAAAGAATTTGATTAAATGTAAAGAAATTAAAAGAGCCAGCAATTCATTTGACTGGCTCTATTTGTTTCCTTATTATAGCCGGCTCAAAAATTGTCAGTGTTTTGATTTATGTTTACCAGGAAAGCCGTTTATGAGAATAAAACAGTTACTTATGTTTGGTCTTTTAATGATCACAACTGGAATTCTTTTCAGTTGTTATAAACAACATAATGACAAAAGCTCAGCTTCAACCCACTCCAGTGCCTCTCGCCTTTTTTCATTAGAACAATTCAATAAATCAGTGAAAATTATCCCAATGAATAGGCAAATCACCAAAGATAAGAATAACGATGAAATCACCACCATGAGTTATAAAATCAAAAATTTAAGTGATAAATCGATTAAAAGCGTTTACTGGGACAGCATTTATATTTGGAACGCTAACTCACTCTATACACATAATTTTCCCATTACCTTTGAAGCAAAACTAAATCCACAAAAAGAACAAATTATTTCGGAAATGGTGTTAATCAAAAAATTACACGAAAGCAATCAGCATTTAGTCAAAAATCCAAACAATGAAATTAAAGTGGAAATTATCGCAAGAGCCATTGAATTTGAAGACGGATCCCGAATTGTGATTCCCGATAATTAAACGCCCTACAAAGCACCCACAAGATCTTCATCTGTGGGTTTCTTTTTATCTCCACTTTATCTCCATTTGCCCCATCCACCTCAAATACAATCCTTGCCCCATTGCATCTTAATGGCTTTTAATGGCTTATTTAGATAAAAAGAAATGAAAGGAAAAGGGAAAAGAAATGAAAAATTTCAGGTATAAAAAAAGCCGCATCATGCGACTGTCTTATTTTCTTCTTATTGCATTGCTTGAAGTTTTAAATGGTGCCCGAGGCCAGACTTGAACTGGCACGCTTCGAAAAGCGAGGGATTTTAAATCCCTTGTGTCTACCGATTTCACCACTCGGGCGGACGATTTAATACTTTTTTAACTAACTTTGCATCAGCGATGGAGGCGTGTCCCGGAGTCGAACCGAGCTACATGGATTTGCAATCCAGTGCATAACCGCTTTGCTAACACGCCGTTAGTTTGGAGCGGGAAACGAGGCTCGAACTCGCGACCCCAACCTTGGCAAGGTTGTGCTCTACCAACTGAGCTATTCCCGCATTCGCTGTTAGTGCGGTGCATTCTACTGATTTATAAATTTCTGTCAACGGTTGTTTTAAAAAAATTTTCTCGTTCGTTGAAAAAAGATTCAATTTGTTTAAAAAACAAGATAACCGTGCAAAATTGCACCTATTTTTTGACTTTTTTATCTGCATGATGTCGCATATCTTTATAAAAAAAGCTATTTTATCGTTATTCAGTTTATGCCAAAATGTGGAAATTCTTTTGTATAAAATAAATCTCTGCCTACGCTTGATTTTCACCATCCACGATATTGAAAACGAAACGAAAGTGCGGTGGATTTTAAAAAAATTTTAATGAGGAAGTAAATCATGACACAACCCTATTCAATTGATACCCTATTAGCCCAAGCAGGTAATCGAACAGATGAACGCACGGGCGCGGTTTCTACACCCATTTTTCTTTCAACTGCCTATGGTCACCCTGGGATTGGGGAAAGCACGGGATATGACTACACACGTACCAAAAACCCAACTCGTGCAGTATTAGAAGAAACCATTGCACAATTAGAAGGGGGAGAACGTGGTTTTGCTTGTGCTTCTGGCATGGCGGCAATTCAATTATTAATGAGCTTATTTGCCGCACCTGATGAATGGATTGTGTCTAGTGATGTATATGGTGGCACTTACCGCTTATTAGACTTTGCTTATAAAAATACTCATGGCGTAAAACCTGTTTATGTCAATACAGCTTCACTAGCCGATATTGAAGCTGCCATCACGGCAAACACGAAAGCGATTTTTATCGAAACCCCATCAAATCCATTAATGGAAGAATGTGATGTGGATGCCATTGCAAAAATTGCCAAAAAACACAACCTATTGCTGATTGTGGATAACACTTTCTTAACCCCTGTTTTATTTAGACCACTTGAACATGGTGCAGATATTGTCATCCATAGTGGTACAAAATATATCGCAGGTCATAATGATGCCTTAGTTGGACTGATCGTTGCGAAAGGAACAGAACTTTGTGAACGATTATTCTATATTCAAAATGGGGCGGGACCTGTACTTTCTCCGTTTGATGCGTGGTTGACGATTCGTGGCATGAAAACCTTAGCCTTGCGTATGGAACGTCATGAAAAAAATGCGAAAGCCTTAGCGGAATTTTTAGCTGTTCAACCCCAAGTCAAAGATGTGTTATATCCAAACAAAGGGGGGATGTTGTCTTTCCGCTTGCAAGATGAAAATTGGGTGAATCCATTTTTGAAAGCCATTAAATTGATTACCTTTGCAGAAAGTCTGGGGGGAACAGAAAGTTTTATTACCTATCCCGCCACACAAACCCATATGGATATTCCTGAATCAGAACGTATTGCACGTGGTATTTGTAACCGTCTGTTGCGTTTTTCTGTGGGAATAGAAAATGTGGAAGATATCAAAGCGGATTTGTTACAAGCTTTCGCACAGTTAAAATAGCTTTTCCCACTTTAACAGATTGATTTGCATTATGCTTGTGATATTATCATTAACGCTTGAAATGATAACAATCATGCTAATTATAGAACATATTATTAACAAAAAAGGAAAAAATGATGGAAGTATTACATTCTACTGACGCAACATTTGCGGCTGATGTGGTAAATTCTGATGTGCCTGTTTTATTAGATTTTTGGGCGCCTTGGTGCGGTCCTTGCCGTATGATTTCACCTATTTTGGATGAAATTGCAGCGGAATTTTCGGGTAAAGTGAAAGTAGTAAAAATCAATATCGACGAAAACCAAGAAACCCCTGCACAATTAGGTGTGCGTAGCATTCCAACTTTAGTGTTATTTAAAGATGGTAAAGCGGTTGCGACCCAAGTGGGTGCATTACCAAAAAATCAATTGGCTAATTTTATTAACCAAAACATCTAATATTGACTCGGTCACTCAGTCATTTCTAAGTAAAGTTTGGAAAGTCTATTATAAAACCCACTTTTGTGACTCAACGCAAAAGTGGGTTTCTTTTTGTGTGCGGAACGGAGAAGCCTCAAACAGTTAACATGACTTATTGAATATACGCAAAACAACTCCATACAGGCAATGAAACCGAGAGCAAGAGTAAAAGGTTTAAGGTTAAATAAGATAATGTCCATTGTTTAAAAATATGAACGGCAAGAATCAGCACAATAAACAAATGCAAGATGAAATATAAAATAAAGGCAAATTCATTGGCAAAAAAGACCGCACCTGAGGCTTGAAAAAGAATCACTAACACGGCAAGGGCATTACAAAATAACATGATCAACATGCCAAAAGGCAACAAGGCGATAAAACCTTGTAAACGATTTTTAGCAATCACTAAGGCAAGATTGGCTAAAATAAGCCCCGCAAGCATTTGGCTAAATGGACTGTATTGCACAAAAAATAAGGTGGGAATCTCTACAAAAATCAGCAAATAAGCCAACATGCCCAAGCCGCCAGCGATCATTGCCATCACTAACATCGTGTTTCTTAATTGTTCATCTTCAGGCTGTTTCCAAATCGCAATCAGCATAATGATCCCCGCAAGACACACCACATCCGTTAGGACAAAATGATAATTAGAAAATAGGCTTAATAACAGCCAAACGCCCCAAAATAATGCCAAATAGGCATTCACTCGAATTAAACGTGAGCGTTGCCCTGGACAAATTTTGCCTTGACGAAACACGATCAAACAGAGCAATTGTGCGGTTAAGATAGCGAAGGCTAAATGAGAAATGGCTTTGGTATAAGGTTGTAAAAAAAGGGCAAAAAGATCAATCCCTAACAATAAAAGAAGAGGGAATAATGAAATCAGTGCGGTAAAAAACACAGGCTGTTTTTCTTCAGACATAATTTTTTCCTGCTTAAAAGACAAAGAGTCTGACAATTATGCAAGAATTCAAAAGTGCGGTCAAAATTTCCTATCATTTTCATAGATTCCTCTCTAAAATAATCACATTTTTAACCGCACTTTTTGATATGGAATTTCTATGCTACTGAGCGTTTTATATATTATTGGGATTACTGCAGAAGCCATCACGGGGGCGTTGGCGGCAGGTCGTGAAAAAATGGATATTTTTGGTGTGATTATCATTGCTTCAATGACCGCAATCGGAGGTGGCTCAGTCAGAGATGTGCTGTTAGGTCATTATCCTCTAGGTTGGGTGAAAAATCCGCAATATTTTTTAATTGTGGCTACCGCCGCCGTGCTTACAGTTGTTGTCGCCCCACTCATTCGCCAGTTTATGCGTTATTTCCGAACAATTTTCTTAGTGTTAGACGCCTTAGGTTTGATCGTATTTTCGATTATTGGGGCACAAATTGCCTTAGACATGGGGCATGGATTTACCATTGCTACCATCGCCGCCATTATCACAGGAGCATTTGGTGGCGTGTTACGTGATCTCTTGTGTAATCGTATTCCGTTAGTTTTCCAAAAAGAACTTTATGCCAGTATCGCTTTGATTGCGACGGCAATTTACATTGGCTTGCAACAACTCCAGATCGATCAAAATCTGGTGATTATCATCACGTTAGTCAGTGGCTTTATCGCCCGTTTACTCGCAATTTATTTTGAATGGGGATTGCCAGTATTCGATTATCAAGAACAACCCATTTCGAAAAACACAACAAACGACAAATTACCAACGAAAACAAAATAGGTGGCATTATGAGTATCCATTTAGAACAGATGGGAAGACAAGCTAAACAGGCGGCATTTATCTTGTCTCAACTTTCCCAACCTCAAAAAAATCATGCTTTGCAACGCATTGCAGAACAATTAGAAAGCCAAGCAGAGGCCATTTTGGCTGAAAACGCCAAAGATATTGAGGCAGCAAAACAAAACGGGTTATCCGATGCCATCATTGATCGTTTGTTATTAACAAAAGATCGTTTAACCCATATTGCAAATGATGTACGCCATGTGATGTCGTTGGCGGATCCCGTTGGGAAAGTCATTGATGGTGGCATATTAGACAGCGGATTAAAAATCGAACGCGTGCGTGTTCCACTCGGCGTGATTGGCACCATTTATGAAGCCCGTCCGAATGTGACAATTGATGTCGCAAGCCTTTGTTTAAAAACAGGCAATGCCGTGATTTTACGAGGGGGAAAAGAAACCCAGCATTCCAATCGCATTTTAGTTAAGGTGGTGCAAGATGCTTTAGCACAAGCAGGCTTGCCCAAATATGCGGTACAAGCCATTACCGATCCAGATCGTGCGTTAGTGATGGAATTATTAAAATTAGATCGCTACGTCGATATGATTATCCCTCGTGGAGGGGCGGGGTTACATGCACTCTGTAAACAGCATTCCACCATTCCTGTGATTGTCGGCGGGATTGGGGTTTGCCACTTATTTGTAGAGGAAAGTGCTGATTTAGATAAAGCCTTGCCGTTAATCGAAAATGCGAAAACACAACGTCCAAGCACCTGCAATACATTGGAAACCTTATTAGTACAACGTAGCATTGCGGCACAATTTTTACCTAAATTGGCACAACATCTTGCCCCGAAAAACGTCAAAATTCATGCAGATTCTACCGCACTTTCTCTCCTTCAAGACGCCCCACTTGAGGTGTTGCCAGTCCAAGAACAAGCGTTACGCCAAGAATGGCTTTCTTATGATCTCAATGTCGTGGTGGTTGAGGATCTGCCGCATGCGATTGCACATATCCGTGAATACGGCAGCCAACACTCTGACGGCATTTTGACTAGCTCGCAACAGCTCGCTCAACAATTCATTGCACAAGTGGATTCTGCTGCGGTATATGTGAATGCCAGCACAAGATTTACCGATGGAGGGCAATTTGGTTTAGGGGCAGAAGTGGCTGTCAGCACCCAAAAATTACACGCACGTGGTCCAATGGGGTTAGAAGCCTTAACCACGTATAAATGGGTTTGCACGGGTGATTATACCTGTCGAACATAAATATTGTTTAATAAAATAATGCTTTTATTATTGTCAAATAAAATCTTTTAGAATTTATTTGACAATTTTTTTGCAAATTGTTATTTCTTATGAATAACACAACAATCCTATAAAAATAAAAGAAGGAATCTTATTTATGTCTTACCTTTCCGTTGCGAAATTCGGTGGCACCAGTGTCGCCAATCATTGTGCCATGCAAGCTTGTGCTAACATTGTCATCAACGACCCTAAAACCCGTGTTGTGGTACTTTCTGCTTCAGCAGGGGTGACCAATTTACTCGTTGCCTTAGCCAATGGTTGTGATAGTACCGAACGACTCAAGCTTGTTAACGAAATCCGCCAAATTCAAGAAAATATCCTAAATGCCTTGAAAGACGATCGTTTTGTGCGTGATAAAATTGAAAAAATTCTTTCTAACATTGAATCACTTGCCGAAGCGGCGAGTCTTGCCACCTCTACCGCATTAACCGATGAGCTGATTAGCCAAGGGGAAATGATGTCGTCATTAATTTTCGTGGAAGTGTTACGAGAATTAAACACTCAAGCCACTTGGGTGGATGTACGCCGCATTGTCGCTACCAATAGCCACTTTGGTAAAGCTATTCCAAATGATGAACAAACACAAAAAAATAGCGATAATATTCTCAAACCGTTGCTTGATCGTGGTGAGCTCATCATTACACAAGGGTTTATCGGACGAGATCCCGAAGGAAAAACCACCACGTTAGGACGCGGCGGCAGTGATTATTCTGCGGCATTATTGGCTGAAGTGCTCAAAGCAAACGATGTGTTAATCTGGACCGATGTGGCAGGAATTTATAGTACCGATCCCCGTATTGTGCCAAATGCCAAACGTATCGATACCATTAGCTTTTCAGAAGCCGCTGAAATGGCCACCTTCGGTGCAAAAGTCTTACACCCTTCAACCTTATTGCCTGCTGTGCGTAGCAATATTCCTGTTTATGTCGGCTCAAGTAAGGCACCTGAAGCGGGGGGAACTTGGGTTACACGTGATCCGCAACCTCGCCCAACTTTCCGAGCAATTGCCCTACGTCGTGATCAAATTCTCCTTACCCTATCTAGCCTCAATATGCTACATGCACAAGGCTTTTTAGCGAATGTGTTTAGTATCCTAGCGAAGCACAAAATTTCTGTGGATGTGGTGACGACCTCCGAAGTCAGCATTGCCTTAACTTTAGATAAAACAGGTTCAGCCTCTTCTGGTAATGCATTACTGTCTAATCACCTCCTAGAGGAACTAAGTACTGTCTGTTCAGTGAAAGTCGATACGGGCTTATCTTTAGTTGCCTTAATTGGGAATGATCTGCATATTTCTGCAGGCGTGGCGAAAAAAATCTTTAACACCCTTGAAGACTACAATATTCGCAGCATTAGCTACGGTGCTAGCACCAATAATGTGTGCATGTTAGTACAAAGCGAACATGCTAATGAGGTGGTGTCTTCTCTCCATCAAACATTATTTGAATAATAAAGGGAAATAACACAAACAAACTTTGGGAGAATGCTCTCGTTCTCCCAACAGTTTGTTTACAAAGCTATTTCTGTCATCCGCTTAAGATAAAAACGAAATTTCATCCCAAAAACTCACGGCGAATAAGATAATTTTCCCCTTCTTCCCTTGATTTCCCACCTTTGTATCTGCTTTCTCGCCTTTTCACAAATTCACAAATAACACCACAAATGGATTGAGATTAATGCCAGAAAATAGTAAAGTACTCCGCTGTTCATTTTATTTATACATAAAAGCTTAAAGGCGGAATACTATGGGAAAAAGTGTTGTTATCTTAGGCGCACAATGGGGCGACGAAGGTAAAGGAAAAATTGTTGACTTACTTACTGACCGAGTGAAATACGTTGTTCGTTATCAAGGTGGTCATAATGCAGGTCACACTCTCATTATTAATGGTGAAAAAACGGTACTTCGTTTAATTCCATCAGGCATCTTACGTGATAATGTCACTTGCTTAATTGGTAACGGTGTTGTACTTTCACCCGCCGCACTTATGCAAGAAATGGGTGAGCTCGAAAGCCGTGGCATTAATGTTCGTCAACGTCTGTTAATTTCTGAAGCTTGTCCATTAATTCTCCCTTACCATGTCGCAATGGATCATGCTCGTGAAGCCGCATTAGGTAAAAATAAAATCGGTACCACAGGTCGTGGTATTGGTCCTGCCTATGAAGATAAAGTGGCTCGCCGTGGTTTACGTGTTGGCGATTTATTTAACCGTGAAGCCTTCGCAGAGAAATTAAAAAATATCCTAGAATACTATAATTTCCAGCTCGTAAATTACTACAAGGCAGATGCAGTTGACTTCCAAAAAACCCTTGATGAAGTAATGGCGGTTGCGGATATCATTACAGGCATGGTAGCAGATGTCACCACGATTTTAGACAAAGCTCGCCAAAATGGGGACAATATCTTATTTGAAGGTGCACAAGGCACAATGTTAGATATTGACCATGGTACTTATCCTTTTGTGACCAGTTCAAATACCACCGCAGGTGGCGTGGCAACAGGTGCGGGTTTTGGTCCTCGTAACTTAGACTATGTATTAGGCATTATCAAAGCCTACTGCACCCGTGTAGGAAGTGGTCCTTTCACCACAGAATTATTTGATGAAGTGGGGGCAGAAATTGCCCGTAAAGGTCATGAATTTGGTGCCGTCACGGGGCGTCCACGCCGTTGTGGTTGGTTTGATGCTGTAGCAATTCGTCGTGCTATTCAACTTAACTCTATCTCAGGTTTTTGTATGACAAAACTTGATGTGTTAGATGGGTTTGAAGAAGTAAAAATCTGCGTAGCCTATAAAATGCCAAATGGTGACATTGTTGAATATGCCCCACTCGCAGCAAAAGATTGGGAAGGCGTTGAACCGATTTACGAAACCATGCCAGGTTGGAAAGAAAATACTTTTGGTGTGACCGATGTGGAAAAATTACCAGAAGCCTGTCGCAACTATGTTAAACGTATTGAAGAAGTAACAGGTGTTCCTGTTGATATTCTTTCAACGGGTCCTGATCGTGTGGAAACCATGATCTTACGTGATCCTTTCGCTGAATAATCTTCAGCAATTTATACCGCACTTTATAAATGGAAAGTCAATGCTGGCTTTCCATTTTTTATGTCCTATCAAAATTCATAGATTTAACTAATTGATTTCATAGACTTATTGAATTGATTTTTTTAATTTAGATCAACATTCCTCATTATTTGTAGTGTTAATATACAAAGGCTTACCATAACGAAGGAAATGAACTATGAAAATTAAAAAATTAATTTTATCTGCAGTTGCGATCGCAACGGTGGGCTTCTTAGGCACCGTAAGCTATGTTCATCTTTTTGATAAGGAACAATCTGCGAAACTTCTCACCGAAAAAGCCCTAAAAGGCGAAGCGAAAGACATTGCAAAAATCTTTTATGACAATGGCTGTCAATATTGTCATACGTCTAATGCAGACTTACCTTTCTACTCAAAATTCCCCATCGTAGATAAAATCATGCAAGAGGATATTTCAAAAGGGACTCGTGTCTTTTTACTAAATGATCTCATCGAAGGCTTAAAAGATCCGACAAAACTGTCTGAAGTCAGTTTAGCCAAATTAGAACAAGTGCTGATTAATGACGAAATGCCTATTGCCAAATTTGTGCATCTTCACTGGGGAACTCGTCCTGATAGTGATGAAAAAGCACGCCTATTAAATTGGATTCGCACACAACGTAAAACGCATTTTATCCCACAAAATACCGCAGGCACCAGCCCAACTCGCCTCGTGCAACCCATTCCAACAACATTAACAACGGATGAACGTAAAGTTGAGTTAGGCTATTTACTCTATCATGATGGTCGTTTATCGGCTGACGGTTCCGTTCAATGTCATACCTGTCACCAATTACAAAACGGCGGGGTCGATGGCTTAGATGTCTCCGTCGGGATTCATGGCTTAAAAGGGGGAATCAACTCACCAACGGTGTATAACGCCGTCTTTAATACAGCCCAATTCTGGGACGGTCGAGCAAAAGATTTGGCTGAACAAGCTGGGGGACCTCCTCTTAACCCTGTCGAAATGGGCTCAAAAACATGGGATGAGATTGTTGCCAAGTTTGAACAAGATGAAACCTTCAAACAAAAATTCTTGGCGGTTTATCCAACAATTAACGAAGCCAATATTACCGATGCCATTGCCGAGTTTGAAAAAACTTTAATCACCCCAAATAGTGCGTTCGATCGCTATCTGAAAGGCGATATGAATGCATTAACTGCCTCACAATTAAGAGGTTATGAGTTATTTGAGCAACATAAATGCGATACTTGCCATGTGGGTGTGGCAATGGGCGGACAATCTTTTGAATACATGGGCTTATTTGATGATTACTTTGCGGCAAAAGGCACACCATTAACCGATGCAGACCAAGGTCGTTTTGCTCATACACAAAATCCTGCGGATATGCATAAATTCAAAGTGCCAACATTACGTAATGTGGCATTAACCGCCCCTTATATGCATGATGCACGAACAGACGATTTGAAAGAAGCCGTACGTATTATGCTCCACTATCAAAGTGGTAAAACCTTGCCAGAAAAAGATGTGGCAGATATTGCCGCGTTCTTAGAATCATTAACGGGAGAATATCAAGGTAAATTATTAACCAAAGAAACCCAATAAATTTTTTAATAATATGACTTCCTGTTTTGACCTAGCTCTGGCTAGGTCTTTTTTTAACAAAACTTTCATAAAAAGCACCGCACTTTTTTCCAAAAAAGTTTGATCTAGATCACACTTTTACAAAATTTATTTGAGAATAATTATCACTTTTAAAGATAATTTTTCCCAATAAAACCAATTAGTAACTCTTAAAATGGCGGATTTTTTACCTTTAAATGCACAGATAAAACACAATATGTAGTGGTTGAAAATCTATTTGTTACTATATATAGTGCTTTCGATTATTGAGTCATACATAACAATAGGGTAAAAAAATATGTCAACGTTCTTTGTCATCAAGCGTGATAATTCACGCACAGGTTTTGAAGTTCAGCGTATCATCAATGCCGTTAAAAAAGCGGCTGAAGCGGTCAATATTGACGATGAACGCTATTGCCATACTGTCGGTCAGCAAGTTTGCGATGAAATTTTTACTCGTTATCAACAAGAAATTGATATTAATGATATTCAGAAAATTGTTGAAAACCATCTTATGTCTGGTCAATACCCCGAGATCGCACGTGCTTATATTGAATATCGTCATGATCGTGATCTTGCCCGTGAGAAACGCAGTCAGTTGACCCAAGAAATTGAAGGCTTAATTGAACAAAGCAATGTGGAATTACTCAATGAAAATGCCAATAAAGATGCCAAAGTCATTCCCACACAACGTGATTTATTAGCGGGTATTGTGGCAAAACATTATGCGAAACGTTACATTTTACCGCGTGATGTGGTTGAGGCACATGAAAAGGGAGAAATTCACTATCACGACTTAGATTATGCCCCTTTCTTTCCCATGTTTAACTGTATGCTGGTGGATCTCAAAGGCATGCTCAGTAATGGCTTTAAAATGGGGAATGCAGAAATTGAGCCACCCAAATCCATTACCACCGCAACCGCAGTGAGTGCACAAATTATTGCCCAAGTCGCTAGCCATATTTATGGCGGTACCACCATTAATCGCATTGATGAAGTGTTGGCTCCTTATGTGCAATTAAGTTATGAAAAACACATCAAAACTGCCCAAACATGGCAAGTTCCTGATGTGGAAGGCTATGCCAAGGCACTCATCGAAAAAGAATGTTTTGATGCCTTCCAATCGTTAGAATATGAGGTCAACACCTTACACACTTCCAACGGGCAAACCCCGTTTGTCACCTTTGGCTTCGGCTTAGGCACCACATGGCAAGCACGTTTAATTCAACGTTCAATTTTACTTAATCGAATCCGTGGATTAGGGAAAAATCACAAAACCCCTGTTTTCCCTAAACTGGTCTTTAGTGTCAAAAAAGGGATTAACCAAAGCAAAGACGATCCAAACTACGACATCAAACAATTAGCTTTAGAATGTGCGGCTAAACGTATGTATCCCGATATTTTAAATTATGATCAGGTTGTTAAAGTGACGGGCTCATTCAAAGCCCCTATGGGTTGTCGCAGTTTCTTAGGTGCCTATTATGAAGACGGAAAAGAGATTCATGATGGTCGCAATAACTTAGGCGTGGTCAGCCTCAACTTGCCACGTATCGGTATTGAGGCGAAAGGTGATGAAGCTCGCTTCTATCAATTATTGGATCAACGTCTCACCATTGCTAAAAAGGCGTTGATGACTCGCATTGCCCGTTTAGAAAATACCAAAGCCCGAGTCGCCCCTATTTTGTATATGGAAGGGGCTTGTGGCGTGCGTTTGAATGCCGATGATAATGTGGCACAAATTTTTAAAAATGGGCGAGCCTCTATTTCCCTTGGCTACATTGGCATTCACGAAACCATTCATGCCCTCTATGGTCAAGCCCATATTTATGATGATGACACATTGCGTGAAAAAGGGGTTGCCATTGTGAAATATCTCAGCCAAGCCGTGCAAGCATGGAAACAAGAAACGGGCTATGCTTTCAGTTTGTATTCCACACCGAGTGAAAATCTCTGCGATCGTTTCTGCCGTTTAGATACCAAACAGTTCGGTATAATTGATAAGGTTACAGATAAAGGTTACTACACCAACAGCTACCATTTAGATGTGGAGAAAAAAGTCAATCCGTATGACAAGATCGATTTTGAAATGCCTTACCCATCCTTTGCCAATGGTGGTTTTATTTGCTACGGCGAATACCCCAATATTCAACACAATCTTAAAGCATTGGAAGATGTTTGGGATTACAGTTATGAACGTGTCCCTTATTACGGCACCAATACCCCGATTGATGAGTGTTATGAATGTGGCTTTAGAGGCGAATTTGAATGCACAAGCAAGGGCTTTACATGCCCGAAATGTGGCAATCATGACAGCGAAAAAGTCTCCGTCACTCGCCGTGTTTGTGGCTATTTAGGCAGCCCTGATGCCCGTCCATTTAATGCAGGTAAACAAGAAGAAGTTAAACGTCGCGTTAAACATTTATAGCCCCGACTGACTTGCTTACGAAGTGAGGAAGTCAGCATGCTAACCACAAGACCACAATATGGATCTTTCTATGAATTATATGCAGTATTATCCCACCGATATTGTGAACGGCGAAGGCACAAGATGTACCCTTTTTGTCAGTGGTTGCACCCATGCGTGCCGAGGTTGTTATAACCAAAAAAGCTGGTCATTTAGTGCAGGGGTGCCTTTTGACGATGCCATGGAACAGCAAATTATTGAGGATTTACAAGATACACGAATTAAACGACAAGGGCTCACCTTAACGGGTGGCGATCCATTACATCCAAGCAATTTATCCGTGTTGTTGCCTTTCGTGAAACGGATTAAAAAAACCTGCCCCGATAAAGATCTTTGGGTATGGACGGGCTATAAATTAGAGGAATTAGACGACTTTCAGCGTCAAATTTTGCCTTATATTGATGTGCTGATTGATGGTAAGTTTGAACAGGAAAAAGCCGACCCCAGCCTCGCATGGCGTGGATCGGCTAATCAAGTCATTCATCGTTTTAAACTTTGATGAAATAAGAAATTTACCGCTAATATAATGCGAAGGCGATAATAATATTCCCCACAACAATCAGAATACAACCATAACGTAAATTTCGTTTTACTGTATGAGAAAGAGAAATATTATCCCACTTTTTTAGCTTTCTTTTTTTTAGCTCTGGCTCATCATAGAAAGACTGAATAAATGATGCGTAAGAGATTTTAGAAAGCCATCTTGTTTGTGCCATTATGGATAAACAAAAACGCAATAACATTAACATCCTTGCTTTTAACATAAATAATCTTCCTAATGTAACGCAATACATCAAATAGCGAACAATAATTCGCTATTTTGCCAAATCACTCGCTCAACATCCTCTGCACTTTCTGTTCTCAGTGAACACAAATGCTGAAAGACATGAGCAATACGCTCCGGTCGATTTGGCTGTCCTTGAAAACCAAAAACAGGCATATCTGGTGTGTCGGTTTCTAAAACTAAACTCTCCAGTGGCAAACGACGTATGGTTTCACGCGTTTTATTCGCTCGCTGATAGGTAATGGTTCCACCAACACCAATCTTATAACCAAGCGACACAAAACGTTTCGCTTGTTCATAGCTCCCAGAAAAGCCGTGAATAATACCACACTTTGTTAAAGATGCACGTTTTAAAAACGTAAACAGCTGATCATGTGATTGGCGAGAATGTAAACTCACCGGCAAGTGATACTGCTTTGCCAAAGATAGCTGCGCTTCTAAAAATTCACATTGTTTCTTCCACAAGGAAGCGGTTAATAAGTCGGGTACAGCACGTTCCAAACCAATTTCAGCAACGGCACAGCAATTTTTCGTGCGTTTTTCTAATCTTGCTTGTAATTTTTCCAAATCAAGATAGTCATGTTGCTGAATATACAATGGGTGCAAACCTAATCCATAAAAAAGATTTTCTGGAAAAAGTGCGGTCATTTTTTCAAGATTTTCAAAATACTTTTCCAACACCCCAACAATTAAGATTTTCGTCACATTATGGGCAAGCGCCTGTTGCAAGATCTGTGCCAAACTTTCGCCTGTTTCATGTTGCAAATAATCTAAATGCGTATGGGTATCAAAAAAGGGCATACAGGTTCCTAAAAGATCATCTCATGGCTAACTACTTACGCATTCAGCTTAATCTGATTTTCATGCAAGTGCAATACGGCAGAGTCTGGAATCCAACTGAACTTTTGAGATTTCTCGCTTCAGCATGAATACTGACTTCTTGGCAAAAAAAATCCCCCTCAAAAGAGGGGGAAATTATCGATTATTCAACCGTGACGGAAGTGATCAAAATCTCTTCTTTCGGTACATCTTGGTGGAAGCCTTTATTGCCTGTTTTCACGCCTTTAATTTTGTCGACCACGTCCATGCCTTCAACCACCTCGCCAAACACACAGTAGCCCCATTCTTGAACAACTTCACGCCCATACATTTCTTTTGCACGGTAATCTAAAAAGAGATTATCTGCCACGTTAATGAAAAACTGAGCTGTCGCAGAATGTGGATCAGAGGTGCGAGCCATCGCAATGGTTCCCCGTTTATTACTTAACCCATTATTCGCTTCATTTTGGATTGGTGCATTGGTGTTTTTTTCACGCATATTCACATCCATGCCACCGCCTTGAATCATAAATCCATCAATAACTCTGTGGAAAATTGTGTTATCATAAAAGCCGCTTTTACAGTAATTAAGAAAGTTTTCTGCTGTGTTTGGTGCTTTATCATGATGAAGTTGAATTTTGATATCGCCAAAATTTGTATGTAGTGTAATCATTCCTATTATCCTCTGACATTCTTAAAGGCTCAATTATTCCATAAAAGTGTGATAAATGCTATAAAGGTGCATTTGCCACAAGGCGTTGGCTGTAAAAGTGCGGTGATTTTTTAATACTTTTCGAGAAACATAAGAGAACGAACTCATGCTAAAAATTTTTAATACACTATCGAGAGAAAAAGAAATTTTTAAACCTATTCATGCTAACAAAGTTGGCATGTATGTCTGTGGCATCACGGTTTATGATTTATGCCACGTTGGACATGGTCGAACATTTGTTTGTTTTGATGTGATTGCTCGTTATCTCCGTTATTTAGGCTATGAGTTGACTTATGTACGCAATATCACAGATGTTGATGACAAAATTATCAAACGTGCGTTAGAAAATAAGGAATCTTGTGATCAATTGGTCGATCGCATGGTGGCGGAAATGTATAAAGACCTTGATGCACTCAATGTATTACGCCCCGATATTGAACCCCGTGCCACCCACCATATTCCTGAAATTATCGCCTTAATCGAAAAACTCATTCAGCGTGGGCATGCTTACATAGCAGACAATGGCGATGTGATGTTTGATGTAGAAAGCTTTCAAGAATATGGCAAACTGTCTCGTCAAAATTTGGAACAACTTCAAGCAGGTGCACGAGTGGAAATCGTCAATGTGAAGAAAAACCCGATGGATTTCGTGCTTTGGAAAATGTCAAAACCTGAAGAACCAAGCTGGTCATCGCCTTGGGGAGCAGGCAGACCGGGTTGGCATATTGAATGTTCTGCGATGAATTGCAAAGAATTGGGCGAGCATTTTGATATTCATGGTGGCGGTTCGGATTTAATGTTCCCACACCATGAAAATGAAATTGCACAATCTTGCTGTGCTCATGGTGGGGCTTATGTCAATTATTGGATTCACTCTGGCATGATTATGGTTGATCATGAAAAAATGTCAAAATCACTGGGCAATTTCTTTACCCTACGTGAAGTGCTCAATCATTATAATGCAGAAACAATACGTTATTTCTTGCTCACCGCCCATTATCGTAGCCAATTAAATTACAGTGATAAAAATCTCAATTTAGCCCATATTGCCTTAGAACGTTTGTACACCGCATTGCGAGACACCGATCCGACAGCGAAAGCTTCTGGGGGAGAACAGTACATCGCTGCCTTTAAAGAGGCTATGGATGATGACTTTAGCACGCCTAACGCCTTATCTGTATTATTTGAGATCGCACATGAAGTCAATAGACTTAAAAATGAAGATAAAGAGAAAGCCAATGGACTTGCGGCACGTTTACGTGAATTAGCGGATATTTTAGGCTTGCTTTATCAAGCACCTGAAGAGTTTTTACAATCAGGTTTAGACGATGAAGAAGTTAAAATCATTGAAGCCTTAATTAAACAACGTAATGATGCTCGTGCAGCTAAAGACTGGGCGACTGCCGATGCCGCACGGGATCAACTCAGCAAAATGAAGGTGGTGCTAGAAGACGGGCCAAACGGCACGACATGGCGTAAAGACACAAAAACAGAGGAAAAACAAGAGAAGTAACACAAAGGTCTAGTAGAAATACTAGACCTTTTTTGTCAATAGGTGATCTCACAAAATAGAGAAAACAGCCTTATTCGCTACAAAAAGCTCCACAGTAAAATGGCTAACAGCTGCGGCGAGACAATCCTCAAGAACATCACCAACGGATACACCGTCGCATAAGATAAGGAAGGTGCACCATTGTCCTCTTTAATGGAATTGGCAAATGCAAGTGCGGGTGGATCGGTCATGGAACCTGCCAATAACCCACAGAGTGTCAAATAGTTCATCTTCGCATATAAACGAGCAATCACCCCAACAATCATCAACGGCACAAAGGTAATAATAATGCCATAGACCATCCATTCCATACCATGCCCATTGACCAAGGTATCCACAAAGTTACCGCCCGATTTTAATCCCACCACGGCAAGGAATAAGACAATCCCAATTTCACGCAAGGCAAGGTTAGCACTTGGCGGCATAAACCAATACAGTTTTCCAATACTGCCGATACGGGCTAAAATCAACGCCACCACTAATGGACCACCCGCCAAACCTAATTTTAACGGCACAGGGAAACTTGGAATATGGAAAGGAATAGAACCGAGCAGCACGCCAAGTCCAATCCCGATAAACACAGGTAACATTTGAACTTGTTGAAGTTTTTGTTGTGCGTTGCCTATCATCGCAATCGCATGTTCTAGCACATCACTGCGACCAACCACATGCAACACGTCACCAAATTGCAAGGTACTGTTCGCTGTTGGGACTAGCTCCACCCCCGAACGGTTTAGACGGGAAATTACCACGCCATATTTTTGATGTAATCCTAACGAGCGAATGCGTTTACCAAGTACTTTTTCATTGGTCACCACAATACGTTCTGAACGAAGATCACCCGCAAAACTGGAAAGTGGCACATCCACTTCTTCGCCAAGCACCAATCGCATTTTACGTAACGAAGAAAGCTCCCCCACTAAATGCAATAAATCGCCACATTGAATAATGGTATCCGCCTGTGGTACACAGATATTCTCTTCACGTTTTAAGCGGGTACACACCACATCTTTTTTGGCATCAAAGCCTGGGATATCCACCAAACGTAACCCGTCTAAATTCGTATTGGTGACTCGCACATTCATTGAGCTAAGACTTTCTTTATCTTGTCCGCTTGCTTGATTGAAACGTTTCGCTTCTTCATCCACTTTGACACGGAAAAATAAACGGATTAACCACATGGCTAATAAAATCCCACAAATCCCAAAAGGATAAGCGATGGCATACGCCATGCCCATATGAGATGTGGTCTGCGACAACCCTAACTCTTCAAGAATCTGCTGCCCCGCCCCTAAAGAAGGGGTGTTGGTGACCGCACCAGAATAGATACCCAAAATAATGTCTAAAGGCACGTCGGCAATTTTATTAATTAACACCACCGAAATGGCACCAATCAAGACAATTAATGCGGCAAAACCATTTAATTTTAGCCCTGATTGACGTAATGATGAGAAAAAACCCGGCCCCACTTGAATACCGATGGTATACACAAACAAAATTAATCCAAATTCTTGGATAAAATGCATGGTGTGAGTATCCAGTTTTAAACCATATTGATTGGTGAAGTGAGCCACAATAATCCCACCAAATAACACACCCCCAATACCAAGCCCCACGCCTCTAATCTTCCAATGTCCTATCCACAACCCAATGACAGCAACAAGTGCAAGGAGGCTAATTGTGATCGCAATATCACTCATAATTGACCTCTACGTCCATTTTAAATTGACAAAATAGACTTGGATTATAGCAACCTAAAAAATGAAAAACTTTAACCTTAATCATATTTTTTCTTGCTT
The DNA here is from genome assembly GCF_049670885.1 of Pasteurella pantherarum. Lineage (GTDB taxonomy): Bacteria > Pseudomonadota > Gammaproteobacteria > Enterobacterales > Pasteurellaceae > Pasteurella. The sequence continues at coordinate 1,547,008 of NZ_CP187173.1, forward strand.
GATAACAAAAAATCTTGAAGAATACAGCCTTACTTTTCACCTTTATTATTGGAAGCCTCATGAATTGGTTACAAGAATTATTAGATTCATTCTTTTGGATAGTGAAAACATTAGCTATCACCGCAGTGGTCTTTCCACTGATGCTTTATCTCCTTTCAAAAACTACCCGTTGGGCACATCAATTTTGTTTACTTGCCGAAGAATATTTAAATCCAAAACGTAGCCTGTCCCCCCTGATTAATTTCACCATTATTGTTTTTTTCAATTTATTATCGGTACGTACAGGGATTTTATTTTCTAACTGGTATAACGCCATGTATAAAGCCTTGCAAGAAATGAATGGAGAGGCTTTTTGGCAACAAATGGCAGTGTTTGCCGTGATCGCCACCATCAGCGTAAGCAATGCGTTACTCACCTATTATTTAAGTAAGCGTTTTGTCATTCAATGGCGTACATGGCTCAATGAAAAAATGCTCAACCAGTGGACCGAAAACCAAGCCTACTACAAAACCCAATATTTAGGTGAACAGTTAGACAACCCCGATCAACGTATCCAACAAGATATCAACGCCTTTGTCTCCAGTTCTTTAGATTTTGCCACAGGCTTAATTGCCTCTGTGGTCTCCATTTTTGCGTTTACCCTGATTTTATGGAAACTGTCTGGGCCGATGAGCATTGGCAGTGTCGAAATTCCCCATGCCATGGTCTTTTTAGTCTTTATTTATGTGTTAATCACCAGTATTTTCGCCTTTAAATTAGGTCGTCCACTGATTAAATTAAATTTCGACAACGAACGCCTAAATGCGAATTACCGTTATTCCTTAATTCGCTTAAAAGAATATGCTGAAAGTATTGCCTTTTATCGTGGCGAAAAAATGGAAAAAAATCTGTTACTCAAACAGTTTGATAAAGTGATCGATAACCTCTGGGCAATAGTCTTCCGCACCCTAAAACTCTCTGGCTTCAACTTAGTGGTGTCTCAAGTGTCGGTTATTTTCCCGTTTCTGATTCAAGCGGTTCGTTATTTTAATCATCAAATCAGCTTGGGCGATTTAATTCAAACTAGCGATGCATTCGGACGGGTGCAATCAGCCCTATCCTTCTTCCGTAACTCTTATGATGAATTTACCGCCTATCGTGCCGTGTTAGATCGTTTAACGGGCTTCCACACCGCAATCAACAACGCAAACCAACCCTCTAATTTGCGTTTTCATCACAGTGATCATGCTATTCGTTTTGATAAATTAACCGTCACAACACCAGATGCTCAGCCCCTCATTCAAGGCTTAGATTTCACCTTGCCTGCGGGAAGTGCATTATTAATTCAAGGCAATTCGGGGGCGGGGAAAACCACTTTATTACGCACCCTTGCAGGCTTATGGTCTTATGCCAGTGGGGAAATTACCTGCCCAACACAAAATACCTTGTTCCTTTCACAACGCCCTTATTTACCCCAAGGTCGCTTGATTGATGCCCTTTATTATCCTGAACTTGCCCCAAAAAATGTGGATATGCAAAGTGCGGTGGCTATTTTACAAAAAGTACAATTAGGGCATTTAAGCGAAAAATTAGAACAAGAACAGGATTGGACACGTGTCCTTTCATTAGGTGAACAGCAACGTCTCTCCTTTGCACGGGTGCTTTTACAAAAACCAGTGGTGGCCTATTTAGATGAAGCCACTGCTAGTATGGACGAAGGTCTAGAAGATGCCATGTATCGCTTACTGAAAACAGAATTGCCGAATATGACTATCATTAGCGTCGGGCATCGTTCAACCTTACTTTGCCACCACCAACATTGTTTAAAAATCGAGTAATCATACTTGGGCACTGAATCCTTACTCAGTGCCCTCAAAATTTTCAAAAAAACCACCGCACTTTTCCCCGATTTATCAAAAAGCAACTTTCTAAAGCCCTGCATTATTGCTAAAATTCCACCAATTTTTTGATCATGACAACAAGGTTTACTATGTTTAAAAAACTGATTTTCACCAGCCTAGTATTTTTGTTAACGGGCTGCTTATCCACTGACAATCCCCCCGCCTTGCCTGCTGAATTTGCCAATTTAGATTATGAACTGTCTAACGAAGATACACAGCGTTGGGCAATCGCCAGTGCACAAGCCGAACAATGCATTTACCCGAATTTAACGCGTATTCAACGTGAACATTTTTCAAAAGAAGATGCCTATATTCATTCTCAATATGTGTTTTTCTATCCATTGGAAGAGATTATCGGCAGTGAATATGTCAAAATAATCCAAGCAGATGAGAAATCTATGGGGTATGCCACCTATCAATATAAAAAATTCAAAACGAAAGATGTCTCGCCTCTCAAACCTGAACAATGTGCCATTTTACGTACTCAAGCACGTGATGATTTAGCGGTGGTGAAAGGGCAATATAAAAGTGGCATGATCGAAGAAAATGCGAAAAAAGATGGGAAAAATCCCGATGGCGTTGCGACTTCCGAAAATAAATTTTTCTTTGATATCATCAAATGGGGTGCCACCCTCCTTTTATAATCCGACACCTGCCGTCTGTTCATATCAGGTACATATCGTTTAAAGATTCAACAAGCAAGATTCGCATTTGTTCCGCAATCGATTACAAAAGTGACCAAGCTCAAATAATTTCAGTTTGGTCATTTTCATTCTTAGGTTTTTCCGCTAGTCTAACACGAGTTAAACCAGATAATTTTTTATAAAAATTAAGGAGAATTTATGACAATTTTCACTCTCGCTCAAAATTGGTTAGCACAAGATCCTGATGCTCAAACCCGTGCTGAATTAGAACAACTCATTCATGCGGCACAAGCGGGGGACGAAGCCGCCAAAACGGAACTCACAAGCCGTTTTGATGGACGTTTACAATTCGGTACCGCAGGGTTAAGAGGGCGTTTGCAAGCAGGCCCTATGGGGATGAACCGAGTGCTGGTTGCACAAGCCGCTGGTGGTTTAGCTAAATATTTAAAAGATTATGATCAAAACCCATCTATTGTGATCGGTTACGATGGGCGTAAAAATTCTGATGTTTTTGCACGTGATACGGCAGAAATCATGGCGGGGGCAGGCATTAAAACCTATTTATTGCCACGTAAACTGCCGACGCCCGTCTTAGCTTATGCCATTAATTATTTTGACACCAGTGCGGGTGTCATGGTCACGGCTAGCCACAACCCTCCTGAAGATAACGGCTATAAAGTGTATTTAGGCAAAGCCAATGGTGGTGGGCAAATTGTTTCACCTGCCGACAAAGACATTGCGAAATTAATTGATCAAGTTGCGGCAGGATCCATTGCAGATTTACCACGCAGTGAAGACTATCAAGTTTTAGATGATGACGTCGTGGAAGCTTATATTGCGAAAACCGCCACTTTGGCAAAAGAACCCAAAACAGACATCAATTATGTTTACACGGCAATGCACGGGGTGGGCTATGAAGTGTTAAGTAAAACCTTGGAAAAAGCAGGCTTGCCACAACCACATGTTGTTGCTGCCCAGGTGTGGCCAGACGGGCATTTCCCAACAGTTAACTTTCCAAATCCTGAAGAAAAAGGGGCATTAGATTTAGCCATTCAATTGGCAAAAGCCAAAAATGCAGAATTTATTATTGCTAACGACCCTGATGCAGACCGTTTAGCGGTGGCAGTACCCGATGCAAAAGGCAATTGGAAAACGTTACACGGGAATGTGGTGGGCTGTTTCTTAGGTTGGTATTTAGCTCAACAATATCAAGCACAAGGTCAAAAAGGCGTCTTCGCTTGCTCGCTCGTGTCTTCCCCTGCATTGGCTGAAATTGCGAAGAAATATGGGTTTGATTCTGAAGAAACCCTCACGGGCTTTAAATATATCGGTAAAGTCAAAGGGCTATTGTTTGGCTTTGAAGAAGCACTCGGCTACTTAGTGGATCCCGATAAAGTGCGTGATAAAGATGGTATTTCAGCGGCAATCACCTTCCTTGATTTAGTCTGCCATTTGAAAAAACAAGGCAAAACCTTAGCGGATTATGCAGAAGCATTTACCCAAACCTTTGGGGCTTATGTGAGTGGTCAAATTTCCATTCGTGTGGAAGATTTATCTGAAATCGGTAAATTAATGACCGCACTTCGCAATAACCCACCAAGTGAAATCGGTGGATTTAATGTGGCACAATTCTTAGATCATACCAAAACGGATCGTCAAAGCGATATTTTGGTCTTTGTCCTTGAAAATGGTAGCCGTTTAATCGCTCGTCCATCGGGCACTGAGCCGAAAATTAAATTCTATTTAGATGCAAAAGGAAAAGATCCGCAAGATGCCGATCAAGTGTTAGCACAATTTGATGAAAGTGTCCGCCAACTTTTACGCCAAGAGGCATTTGGTAAACAAAATTGCTAATCTCAATGAATCATATGAATGAAAAACACGTTTAGCAAATAGAGGGGGCATCGTCCCCTCTTTCTGTTTTCATGTTATGTGGTGTGCGATCAAAAAGTGCGGTGGATTTTCAAAACGTTTTGGAAAACCACCGCACTTTATCACTTTTGTTTGAACACTCACGAGATGCTCTCGTTTTCCAGAAGAACCACTTGATGCGTAATGCTTCAAGGCTTCTGCCACGCAGGTAAAGAGATTACTTCACAATAACACGAGCATTAATCGGTTGAATAGGACGATTATTATGACCGTGCATTAATGTAGAAAAGGCGTTAACTTGTGGCTGGCTAATGGTGTCATAATGTTTTAAGACCAACCAACTGACCCCTTCGGAACAAGGTGGCGTGGTTAATGAGCCACTAAAACGATAATAATCACGTTTTTTCGGTATCAATTTGGCAGGGTTAAAAGCCGTCGTTAAGCGGTATTTTTCGCCCGTTTTTTGTGGAAGATGCTGCCAAATGGGGGCTAACCGTTTGTTTTCGCCCGATAAGGTATATAACACACCAAGCACAGCAAGGTTGCCCTCTTTATCAGCATGAACAAAATGGGCTTCCATTGGGAAGGATTTACCTCGAATCAAGTTTTCACTCGGTACATGGAAATGGAATTGCTTCAATGCATAGGTTCTGCCGTTCAATTGCAGGGTGTTGTGATCATCTTGGAAATCCACCTGAATGGTGTGTCCGTTATTCACAATGTTCACATCAGAAGGGTGATAATCTAACTTAAGTGGGGGTAAATTGCCTTCAATGGCATTCACAATATTAATCGGGGTTTGGTTTTTTCCTTCACCACACATCGCAAATTTGGGGGAAAGTGATGCCCAATGCTCGGGGGCTTCATGCCCTGTATAACCCCAATGGGTGTGCTTGTCTTGCGAATTAACACCTTGCTGGCAAGCGGTGAGTGCCAGTGTGCTTAATGTGAAGACAACGAGTTTTGACATTTTCATACTAACTCCTTATTCAAAAAAAGAGATTGCTGCGAGCAGCCTAAACGCCTGATGTCTTAACAAGAGACATGCCCATCTTAGGGAAAAGCACACACCATTTCAAGTGCCATTCATGCCCATCCCTTGACTAAAAAGCGATAAAATCCAATACCTCAAATGCACTTTCAGGGTGATGTTTAGCTAAATACTGGCGTAAAAAATGCTGGGTTTCTTGGCTAATTAAGGCATCGGCTGGAGGATATAAATTATAAATCACCGCATGAATGCGGATGCCTTGGCTTTGGCAAGCCTGTAAACTGAGCAAAGTATGATTAATACTCCCCAGCTTGCCTGAAGTGACTAAAATCACGGGATACTGTTGCTGACGAATATAATCCAGTGTGGTTTCCTCTGCATGGTAAGGCACACAAAGCCCCCCTGCTCCTTCAAGTAATACATAATCGTATTTTTCACTCAGAAGTGCGGTGTATTTTTCAATTTTTTCACGCTCAATAGTACGTTGTGCTAATTTCGCGGCTAAATGAGGCGAACAAGGGTAATCAAACACATAAGGACAAGTGATGCCTTGTTTATCTTCTTCGGTCAACGGAATACCTTGTATTTTGCGGTGAGTGAGCAAATCTTCGGCAATACCTTGGCAACCCGTTTGGATCATTTTTTGCGTGATCACTTTCGCCCCTTGTTGCATCAGCTTTTTGGCATACCAACCTGTGGCAATGGTTTTGCCAATGTCCGTATCAATCCCACTGATAAAAAAAACCTGTGCCATATTATTTCCTTATTCACTTGATGTTAAACGTGCCAGCACATACAACGGGGTGTAAGTCAGTTCAACCTGTTGCTGTGCATTGGTGTAATGTTGCTGATAATGTTGGCAAAACCGTTGTAATTGCCCTTTTGTCCAGCCTTGCTGTTGGGTGGCGGTAACCCCTGTTTGTTTGAGATGCTTTAACACCGCTAAAGGATCCGCAAAATGCAATACAATTTCACGTTGTTCCAAGGTGAGAATCTCAAATTCAGGTTGCAACCAATTTCGCCACATCTCAAGCGTGGGATAGGTTAAGCCCACCCCTGTTAGGTGTTTCACCTGTTTTAAATTTTCTGGTGTGAAGGTACTGAATAACAAAAAACCTCGTGGTTTTAACCGCACTTTACAGCGTTGAATAAAGCCAGGTTTATCTTCAAACCATTGCACCACCGATGCACTGGCAATTAAATCGTATTGGTGTGGAAAAGGCAGTTGCTCGGCATCACCACAGTGAAATTGAAAAGGCTGCGGTAACTGGTTGCGTAAGTGCGACTGCATATCGCACAGATCATTCAGATCCCAATGTTCTGCTTGTAAATGCGACATTAAACCTTTTGTTAATCCCCCTGTGCCACAGCCAATTTCTAGCACCCGTTTAAGGGGTCGAGGATCCATTTTCGCCACTAATCCCATTAAATGTTGATGAATCAGACCTTGAGCAATCGCCTGTTGGTCGTAATCCCCCCTTGCTGCCGAAAAACACTGTTTAATGCGTCCTTTATTGATGATCGCCATGCTCTACAACCAACAGGCTTCCCAATGGGTGAATTGAGGAAATAACAAATGCTCCCCTTCTAGCTCATGAATCTCACAACGATCTTGCCAGTAGGCTTTTTGGTTTTGCACAGGGAAAATTTTATCTTTGGTGCCGACAATCGCCTTGCTCCATGTGATGAGATCCGTGCGACGATCTTGCTGTAAAAAGGCATAAAGTGCGGTCAATTCTGCATGAATTTCCGCTAAAGTAGGACGAGATGAAAGTTGCTGATACTCCGTCAAGGCACTTTTTGAACCACAAATACGGCGTTCAAATTTATGTCGATTTTCGTCATTTAAGCCAGACAAGGTGCCGACAAAAATCCCTTCGGGAATGCCGTATTGATCGTCACAAGGCAAGCCCGTGCCATTCATTGCCGTAGCCGATAGCAGGGGATAGCCTTGCATCACCCGTTCTGCCACCCATACCCCCATTGACCACGCCACCACCCGAATGTGTTGGTAAGCGGAAAAATCCACCTCACAGCTTAGATCTTGATAATCATAGCAAATCAGTAAATCATAATTATGCGGTAAAATCAGGTGTGCCACCACGCTTGGCGGTGTCCCCCAACCTGCAAAATAGACAATCAAATGATCGCCTTGGCGTTGAATATGTTGTGTTTTCATTCAGCAAAATCCTGTAAACAAGCAATGAGTTGATCCACTTCCGCAAATGACATGTCTGCCGTGAGTGAAAAACGAATGCGAGACGTGCCTTTTGGCACCGTTGGTGGACGAATTGGTAAGCAATAATAACCTTGTTGTTGCAAACGCTGGGCGGTTTTCACCGTTAATGCATTATCACCCAAAATATAAGGCACAATACAACTTTCACTTGGCATAAGAACATTAAAAATGTCAACAATTGCTTGGCGGAAATGTTGACTTAGGCTCGCAAGGTGTGTCCGTTCTGCCTTCAAATGCGGTAATTGTTGAAATAAAAAATGCGTCCACGCCACATTCAAAGGGGGTAAGGCGGTCGAAAAAATTAAGGGTCGCATTTTATTGATTAAATAATCTCGAATCACCTGATCACAAACCGCATAAGCTCCCATGGAAGCTAAGGCTTTGCCAAATGTGCCCACCAAAATATCAATCTGCTCAAGGCAGCCTTGTTGTTCAGCCAAGCCTAAGCCATTTTCCCCCAACACGCCAATTGCATGGGCTTCATCCACATATAACATCACTTGTGGGTATTGTTGTTTTAATGCCACAAGCTGGTTGAGATCCGCACAGTCGCCATCCATGCTAAATACGGATTCTGTCACCACAATCATCCGTTCAAAAGTGCGGTCATTTTTTTGCAAAATCTGCTCAAGGTGAGCGTAATCATTATGCCGAAAACGCACAAATTCACATTGTGCCAAGCGAATGCCATCAATCATGCTGGCATGCACCAGTTTATCCGCCACGATCAAGGTTTTTTTATCAGCCAAAGCAGGCAAAATCCCAATATTGGCATGATAACCACTGTTAAACAGTAATGCACTTTCTCGTCCAAACGCTTGTGCCATCAGGGTTTCCAATTCATCATAAATGGGAAAGGATCCCGTTAATAAACGGGAAGAAGAGGAAGTAAAAGCAGGCAGGTGATCTTGATATTGTGCAAAAAACGCCTGACGTAAGCCTTCATGGTTAGCTAGCCCTAAATAATCATTGGAAGAGAAATTCAACATGGTTTTACCTTCACGTTGAATAAACCGCCCTTGATGAATGAGTTGCGGAAGTTGACGAAATTGATTTTGTGCCTTTAACTCGGCTAACTGCTGTTGATAATGTTGGATCATGGGTAATTCCTTACTGGGCATAGTCTTCTTTCAGGCTACGGATCGTCCCCTCAATCAGCTGGGCAAGTTGTGTGTTGGACATAATATAAGGGGGCATAAGATAAACCAATTTGCCAAACGGACGAACCCACACCCCATTTTTCACTAAACGAGGCTGTAATGTGTGCATATTCACCGCCTCTTTCATTTCAATCACCCCAATTGCCCCTAGCACTCGCACGTCTGCCACACACTCTAAGGCGTTTGCTTGGCTTAGACCTTGGCGAAGTTGTTGTTCAATACGTTGAATATTTTGTTGCCAAGGGCTGGCTAAAAGCAGTTTGAGACTGGCTGTGGCAATGGCACAAGCCAAAGGGTTTGCCATAAAGGTGGGACCATGCATAAAACATTTTGCCTCACCTGAACAAATCACTTCGGCGACGGCTTGATGGGTAATGGTAGCGGATAAGGTTAAATAACCACCCGTTAAGGCTTTGCCGAGACACATGATATCAGGCACGATATTGGCATGCTCACAGGCAAACAGCTTGCCTGTGCGTCCAAAACCTGTGGCGATTTCATCAAAAATCAGCAAAATCCCATATTCTTCACACAAAGCTTTGGCTTGCACCAAATATTCAGGGGAATAAAAATACATGCCGCCCGCCCCTTGTACCACAGGTTCTAAAATCAAGCCTGCAATTTCATTGCCGTGTGTTGCCAGTAAATCTCGTAAAGGTTGTATCGCAGCAGGTTGCCAAGCTTGCCCAAATTTCACGGGGGGCTGAGGTAAAAAATATTGCACAGGCAAGCCTTTGGCAAACAAACTGTGCATGCCCGTCACAGGATCGCACACCGACATCGCATGCCAAGTGTCGCCATGATAACCTGAACGAATGGTGGCAAATTTGTGTCGTTGTGTTTCCCCTTTGGCATGTTGGTATTGCACTGCCATTTTCATCGCCACTTCAACGGCAACGGATCCACTGTCGGCAAAGAAAATTTTATCCAACCCTTCGGGTAAAATCTTCACCAACTGCTGAGCCAATTCAACCGCAGGCTGGTGAGTCAACCCACCAAACATCACATGACTCATTTGACTCAGCTGTTGCGTTGCCGCCTGATTGAGTACGGGGTGATTGTAACCATGAATTGCCGACCACCATGACGACATGCCATCAATCAACTGTTGACCATTTTTTAATTGGATATACACGCCTTCGGCACGCTCCACCGCAAATAAGGGAAAATCGGCATTTAATGCGGCATAGGGGTGCCAAATATGTTGTCGATCAAATTGCAAAAGTTGCTGTTCATTCATCCTTTCACCTCTCTTCTGAATGGCTACCTCAATTGGCGTAAATTCACGCAAATACTTACATAAACGGAATAACTTGCTATAATCGCCGAGCATTTGGCTTTTAAAGCCAGTTATTCTAACTTAAAAAGATGATTTATCACCATGAATATATTAGAAAAAAAAGCACAACTTAGTTACTGGCAACGCCTTAAAATTGCCTTTCAATATGTGATGCCACAACTTTATTTAACTCGTCTTGCTGGTTGGTTTGCCAAACAGGAATGGGGTGCAGTAAGCCATTTTGCGATCAAACTCTTTGCGAAAAAATACCAAGTGGATATGAGTGAAGCGGCAAAGCCAAACTTTAGCGATTATGCCAGTTTCAACGCCTTTTTTATTCGCCCCTTAGCGGAAAATGCCCGTCCCATTAATCAAAATCCTACCGCACTTTGTTTACCCGCAGATGGGCGTATTAGTCAGATGGGGCATATCGAAAAGGATTTATTGTTGCAAGCCAAAGGGCATTATTTCAGCTTGAGCGATTTATTAGCAGGCGATGAAGCCCTAGCCGACCACTTTAAAGAGGGCAAATTTGCCACCACCTACCTTTCACCTCGTGATTATCACCGAGTGCATATGCCTTGTGATGCCACTTTACGCCAAATGATTTATGTGCCGGGGGAATTATTCTCTGTCAATCCTTTTTTAGCTGAACATGTGCCAAACTTATTTGCCCGCAATGAACGCGTGATCTGCGTATTTGATACGGAATTTGGCAAAATGGTGCAAATTTTAGTAGGGGCGACCATTACCGCAAGCATGAGTACAGTATGGGCAGGCGTGATCAACCCTCCTCGTCCAGAACAAGTAACCACTTGGACTTACGAAGGGGAAAAAGCGATCAAGCTCGTCAAAGGGCAAGAAATGGGGGCGTTCCAATTAGGTTCAACGGTCATTAATTTATTTGAAAAAGAGCGTGTGCAGTTAGCCTCCCACTTACAAGTGGATAGCCCCGTGAGAATGGGTGAAATTCTTGCCTACCAAAAATAATTTTTAACCACAATAGGAAAAACAATGAGTAAACAATTTTTCGACCAAGTGTCATTAGAAAGCCTTTCTGCAAAAGGGAGTTATGGAATCGGTTTACAAATCGGTCAACAATTATTAGATAGCCAACTTGAGGTGACAGCAGAAGCAGTCGCTAAAGGGATTTTTGATGTATTAAATCAAAATCCACCTGCACTTGAGTTAAACGAAGTCAGCAAAGCCTTGCAAGAATTGCAACAAAAAGTGGTTGAAGCACAACAAGCTCAATTTAAAGAAATTGAAGCACAAGGCAAACAATTCTTAGCAGAAAATGCCCAAAAAGAAGGGGTAAAAACCACGGAATCAGGCTTGCAATATGAAGTGTTAGTGGAAGGTGAAGGTCAAATTCCTTCACGTGAAGACAAAGTACGTGTGCACTACACGGGAACATTAATTGATGGCACGGTATTTGATAGCTCCGTCAAACGTGGTCAGCCTGCTGAATTCCCAGTGAACGGCGTGATTGCAGGTTGGATCGAAGCCTTATCGATGATGCCTGTTGGCTCAAAATGGCGTTTAACCATTCCTCACAACCTCGCTTATGGCGAACGTGGTGCAGGTGCGTCAATTCCACCATTCAGCACCTTAGTATTTGAAGTGGAATTACTTGCAATTCTCTAACCTTCAATGACCCAATAAAAAAGTGCGGTCATTTTCCGCACTTTTTTCGTTTTATGACTTATCGTTTTACACCTTGCTGATAACCATTTTGCCATGATGCCAATAAATGGGGAGAAATGGTCTTGCCACTTTGTTCTTGGCAATACGTGGTTCGCTGGCTCAGCATTTTTTTATGATGCTCTCGAAAGGATTTTCCGACACGATACCCATCTAAATACCAATCATCATGATCATGGCAAGAAACGGTATTAATCCGCTTTGTATTGCCCGTCACCGCAAAAGGTTTCCCGACTTCAATACGTTGCCCCGAGGCAACACTCTGTTCAACACAACCACCCATACCAGTGGCGACGACAGTTAATGTGAATAAATGCTTCCATTTCATATTACGACCTTCACAATTTATGAGTTTATAAAATAATCATATCATCACGATGCACTGCCACGGCACCGTATTCATAACCTAGAATTTGTTCAATATCCTGTGATTTTTTACCTTGAATTAAATGCAGTGCATCACTGTTATAACGTGGCATTCCCAAGGCTATATCCTTGCCTTGTAGGGTGCGAATTTTAACCACTTCCCCACGGGAAAAACGCCCTTCCACCTTCACAATGCCCGCAGGCAATAAGGATTTATGCTGAATGAGCATCGCCTGCTCTGCCCCTGCATCAATGGTGATCATGCCTGCGGAGGGTGCCGCATAAAGCCATTGTTTACGGCTTTCTAAACGATCAGCTTGAACAAGAAACTTGGTGCCAATGGCTTGTCCATACGCCAAGTCTGTAATCACATTCGCCTGATTCCCAGGGGCAATCACCGTTTCAATACCTGAACGGGTTGCCACATCGGCTGCACTGATTTTGGTGGACATTCCCCCTGTGCCTAAACTTGTGCCACTGCCACCCGCAATCGCCCGAATGTGATCGGTAATTTTATCCACTTGACTGATCAGTTTTGCCTCGGGATTTTTGCGAGGATCACTGTCAAACAGCCCTTGTTGATCCGTTAATAAATACAGTTGTTCGGCTTGCACCAAAATCGCCACTAACGCCGATAAATTATCATTATCCCCCACTTTAATTTCGGAGGTTGCCACCGCATCATTTTCATTGACCACCGGAATAATTTGGTTATCTAATAATGCACGTAAGGTATCTCTGGCATTTAAAAAACGTTCACGATCTTCAATATCGGCACGGGTTAATAAAATCTGCCCGATATGAATATCATAAATCGCAAAGAGCTTTTCCCACGTTTGAATTAACTGACTCTGCCCCACCGCTGCCAACAGCTGTTTCGAGGCGATAGTAGGCGGCAATTGAGGATGATTTAAATAATGACGACCTGCGGCAATCGCCCCCGATGTAACGATGACCAAACGAAAGCCTGCCCGATGCAGTTGTGCCAATTGACGCACAATATCCATCATATGCGGTAAATTTAACTTGGTGGAACCTTGTGTTAAGGTGCTCGTCCCAAATTTGACGACAAGGGTTTTCTCCATTTTCAGTCTATCCCTTTTTTGATTGCTGTATTAAAAAAAAGTCTGGCTAAATTAGCATTAATAGGAAGAAAAATCATCTTCTTTTCACGCTCCTTTTCTATGATTTAAAACAACGTTTTTTTAGGAAAAACGCCTATAATATTGAAGATTTCGTCTATTGTTTCGATTTAGGATATTCACTATGAAACCCAACACCTCTCAAGATACAGAACAACAAAGAGAAGTGACTCGTCTTTGCATTCAAGTCGCACAATTATTATTACAACATGGTGCAGAAAGTGCAGTCATTGTACAAATGACATATCGATTAGGTTTAGCACTTGGGGTGGACAGTGTGGAATGTGCTCTCACACCACATGCCATTATTCTGACCACCTTAAGCCAAGGTCATTGCATCACCACAGTACGCAAAAACGAAGACAAAGGCATTAATATGCAAGTGGTGACCGAAGTGCAACGTATTGTGATTACTGCTGAACGTAAAATTTATGATATCCAGCAAGTGCGAGCCAAACTTGAACGGATTAAACCGCTCAAATACAACCGCTATTTTGTGGTGTTTATGATTGGCTTATCCTGTGCCAGCTTTGCCCATTTGTCTGGGGGAGATAACATCGTGGCACTGGTCACATTCCTTGCCGCCTCTGTGGCAATGTATGTCCGCCAAAGCTTGGCAATCCGACATTATAATCCGTTAATTGTGTTTGCCGTCACTGCCTTTGTGGCATCATTAGTGGCTGGCGTTGCCTTAAAATATAACATTGGCAATCAACCCCAAATTGCCTTGGCATCCAGTGTGTTATTGCTCGTACCTGGGTTTCCACTCATCAATTCATTGGCTGATATTTTAAAAGGGCATATCAATATGGGGATTGCTCGTTGGGTAGTCGCAACCATTTTTACCTTTGGTGCCTGTTTAGGCATTGTGTTTGCATTAAGTGTATTGGGTATCACTGTGTGGGGAGGAAAATAAATGCTCATTTTAAACATACTGGATGATATGTTTTTTGCGGCAATTCCAGCCGTGGGCTTTGCGTTAGTTTTTAACGTTCCAACAAAAGCCTTAAAATATTGTGCAGGCTTGGGGGCGATTGGTCATGGTTTACGCACCTTCTTAGTGCATTTTGACGTGCCTTTAGTCTTTTCCACCTTCTGCGGTGCGGCACTGATTGGCTTTATTGGTGTCCATTTATCCCATCGTTATTTAGCACACCCGAAAGTCTTTACCGTGGCAGCCATTATCCCAATGATCCCCGGCGTTTATGCTTATAAAGCCATGATTGCGGTGGTGCAATTGCATAATCAAGGTTGGTCTCATGAATTGGCGGCACAAATGATTGACTATTTCATTAAAACAGGCTTTATTCTTGGTGCCTTGGTGTTTGGCTTGGCGTTGCCTGGCTTGTTATTTTATCGGCGAAAACCCGTGGTGTAGAACACAGCCTTTCCATAAGGCTTATTCTATCGACCAGTTTAACAAAGTTTTGTAGTATAATAAGCACCCTTTTAACTAGCCGTACTTATCCAATATCAATATGACCTTTAGTATTATCGTTGCCATGACAAAAAACCATGTCATTGGTCAAGACAATAAAATGCCGTGGCATTTACCTGCGGATTTAGCTTGGTTTCGTCAAAAAACCATGGGAAAGCCCGTGATCATGGGACGAAAAACCTTTGAAAGCATTGGTCGCCCTTTGCCGAAACGCCTCAATATTGTGCTTTCTCGCCAACCTTATATTCACGAAGGCATCGAGTGGAAAGAGAGTTTGGAAAGTGCGGTGGAATTTGTAAAAGATTCCCCAGAAATCATGCTCATTGGCGGCGGACAAATATTTAACCAATATCTGAACAAAGCCGATAAGCTTTATCTTACTGAAATTCAAACGGAGTTAGAGGGGGATACGTTCTTCCCAGCCATCCACTGGCAAGATTGGGACATTGAGCATGAAGCATGGCATCATGCCGATGAGCATAACGCCTATGATTGTCGCTTCCTGATTTTACGCCGTAAAACTGCACCGCAAAAATAATCAAGAGCATGTCTGAAAAGACAATGCCCTTTCCTTTAAAATGCAGTGTAAAAAAGTGGTGTAATGGACAACCTCACATTTTTGTCCATTACACCTCTTCTCCCTTATTGCTGATTGATGAAGCAAAGATTCAGTAATACAATCAATTTTTTCATGACTTCACCCTCCTGCCTTTTCTCACCTCATTGCTTTATGATGCCGATATAACCTGAACTCGCACCTCTGAGCGTGGATCTGGCGGTAATAATTTCCCCACTTCAATGAGCGTAACGCCTTGTTGCTGAGCAATCTCTTTCACTTGTGCCTCAGCGGCTTCTTGCACCGCAATCAACAACCCACCTGAGGTTTGTGGATCACATAATATTGCCCTTTGTTCTGGTGTCATCGCACTAACTTTATGCCCGTAGCTCTCAAAATTACGCAATGTTCCACCCGGTATACAGCCTTTTTCAATATAAAGAGGCACACCATCTAGGGTGTCAATCTGATCAAAATAGACTTCGGCATTGAGATTGGAGCCTTCGCAAATTTCCAACAAATGGCCTAACAAGCCAAAACCTGTCACATCGGTCATTGCCATCACTCCCTCTAACTCGGAAAATTGGCTGCCAATACTGTTCATTTGACACATGATTTTCGTGGCTAATCCTTTATGGGCGGCTTTAAGCTTGTCTTTTTTTTCTGCCGTAGTCAAAATGCCGATGCCTAATGGTTTGGTTAAAAATAACTTACATCCTGCTTGAGCAGAGGCATTTTTCTTCACCTTTTCCGTGGCAATCATCCCCGTGACGGCTAGCCCAAAAATCGGTTCTGGCGTATCAATAGAATGTCCACCAGCTAAAGCAATCCCCGCTTGTTGACAAGCAAAACGACCGCCATCCACAATTTTTTGTGCCACTTCAGGTGGCAATAATTTAATCGGGAAACCTAAAATGGCAATTGCCATAATGGGCTTGCCTCCCATCGCAAAAATATCACTGATGGCATTGGTGGCGGCAATTCGACCGAAATCAAAAGGATCATCCACAATTGGCATGAAAAAATCTGTGGTACTGATAATCCCGACACCATTGCCGATATCATATACCGCCGCATCATCTTTCGTTTCATTCCCCACCAACAGATTCGGATCAACCCATTTTTCAAGATGAGAATGCAGAATTTTTTCCAATACGCTGGGTGAAATTTTACACCCACAGCCTGCCCCATGGCTGTACTGGGTCAAACGCACCGTACTGGCTATCGTCTCATTCATTTCTTGTTCAAGTGCGGTAAGATTTTGTTCAATTTTGGCTTGCATTTTCAGATCTCCTCACCAATAATGTTGCCCCATTATACGCCTGTCATAAAAATAAAGAAATTGAGAAGCTGATGAATAAGCACAAGCGTCCCACGCTACAAGATATCGCAAACCATGTGGGAATGACTAAAATGACCATTAGTCGTTATTTACGTAACCCCAACACTGTCGCACCCGATACCCAAGAAAAAATTGCCAAAGCCCTTGAGCAATTTGGCTACATACCCAACCGTGCACCCGATATTTTATCTAATGCCAAAAGCCGTGCAATTGGGGTACTCCTCCCTTCACTCACCAATCATGTTTTTGCAGATATTATCAAAGGTATTGAAGAAATTACTGATGATGAGGGTTATCAAACCATGTTGGCTCATTATGGTTATAGTGAAGAAAAAGAAGAACAACGTATTGAAAGTCTACTTTCCTATCATGTTGATGGTTTAATTCTTTCCGAAAATCACCACAGTCCTCGTACACTAAAAATGCTTGAGGTAGCAAATGTGCCTGTTATAGAAATTATGGAATGTGCTGAAATTGGGCTACAACAGGTTATCGGTTTTAATAATATTATGGCAGCACAAGCAATGGTTGAAACCATGATTAAACGTGGACGCAAGCACATTGTTTATTTTTCCGCACGTATGGATAAGCGAACCCAATTAAAAATGCAAGGTTATGAACAAGCTATGCATAAATATGGTTTAATACCACATAGTTTAATCACTCAAGAGGCATCATCTTTTAGTTTAGGTGCACAGCAATTACATCAAGCCTTGCGAGAAAAACCTCATTTAGACGGCATTTTTTGTACTAATGACGACTTAGCAATTGGGGCCATTTTTGAGTGCCAACGTTTAGGAATCAAAATTCCACAGCAGATTGCAGTAGCAGGTTTTCATGGTCATAACGTTGGTCAATCAATGACACCACAACTTGCGACAGTCATCACCCCCCGCTTAGATATCGGCAGAGTCGCCGCCCAAGAATTATTAAATCGTATTAACGGTATTCCCCAACAAAGTGCGATGATTAATCTTGGTTACCAAATTCACTTAGGAGAAAGCATTTAAGGGTATAATGAAAAGCAAATGTGTAGCTTCTCCATTACACCTATTTCACACTTATCATACCGAAAATTTTTCAAAAATTACCGCACTTTAATCCCCCCTCAAATAGGGTGATTAATTGGATTATCCGATTAGATCAAAGGCGTTAAAACATCAACACAACGCTCAACCACTTGTTCAAAACTACCATCAATACTTATCGTTATCACATCTTTCTCATCCGCTTGTGGCACCTCTAACGTCTCAAATTGGCTACGTAGCATGTCCGTTTTCATATAGTGCCCCTTACGTTGCTTCATTCTTTCTAGAACAAGCTCAAAAGCCCCATGTAAAAAGAGAAATAGAACCTCGTTTCCATCACGAATCCGATCACGATATGCCTTCTTAAGTGCAGAACAAATGATTATTCCTACCTCATTTTTTTGTTCCAAACTAAAAGCCGCATCTCGGATTCGCTCTAACCAAGGTGCTCTATCTTCATCATTAAGCGGATTACCTTGGCTCATTTTGATAATATTCGCTTTGGGATGTAAATCATCACCATCAATCAATTTAATACCTAAACGTCGTGCCACTTCTGTTCCAACCGTGGTTTTTCCTGTACTTGACACACCCATTAAAATGATACTTTTACCTTTTACCATCTTTGACTCCTTTTTATTAATGTCGCTACCATACCGAATTTTGATAAAAAAGTTACTGGTAACATTTTTTTTTGTGATTTTCATCACAAATTTTTATATAGACTCATCAATATCGCCCTAGCATCGTTAAAAAGAAATCTGGATTACTTGAAGTGGATCACAAATTTAAACATTATTTCTGCAATTCTCTGTCTCACATATTAAGATAAAAAAATGTTACCAGTAACAACAATAACTAAGGAGATTCCTTATGCTAATTTTCATTATGGTTACAGCTGTTTTACTTCTCTTGATCTTAATTATGCGATTCAAGGTACATGCCTTTGTTGCTTTGATTATCGTCAGTCTTCTAACAGCATTAGCCACTGGAATTCCGATGAATAAAATTCTTCCAACGTTACTCACAGGCTTTGGCAATACACTTGCTGCCGTTGCTTTATTAGTGGGGTTGGGAGCAATGATCGGACGATTACTTGAAATTACAGGAGGGGCGAAAGTCCTTGCTGATACTTTAATTAACCAATTTGGTGAGAAGAAAGCCCCTTTTGCTCTTGGGGTTGCCTCTCTCTTATTTGGCTTTCCGATTTTCTTCGATGCAGGTTTAGTCGTCATGCTACCCATTATTTTTAGTGTTGCGAAACAATTTGGTGGTTCAACACTGCGTTATGCATTGCCATCCGCTGGTGCCTTTGCTGTGATGCATGCGTTTTTACCTCCTCATCCAGGTCCTGTTGCTTCAGGGGATTTATTGGGGGTAAATATGGGATTATTGGTCATTGTAGGGTTCATTTGTGCAATTCCAACATGGTACATTGCAGCCTACTTGTTTGGCTTATATTCAGGTAAAAAAATTAAGCTTGAGTTGCCAAAAGCATTCTTGAATAACAATGTAATCAATGAAACTGCGGTGATTAATCCACCTAGTTTTAAAAAAGTTATGCTGATATTGTTATTACCAATTTGTTTAATTTTATTTGATACGGGCTTAAATACATTAAGTGTCGCAAAAATGATTGATGGGGCAAGCTTTTGGGTAGAAAGCTTACGTTTATTAGGCAAAACCCCTATCGCTTTACTGATTACCTTAATGGTTGCTATTGTGTTATTAAAAGAGCAGCGTAGCTACGAGCAAATTGAAAAAATTTGTGACAATGCTCTCGGTCCAATCTGTGCGATCGTGTTAGTTACAGGTGCCGGCGGGATGTTTGGTGGTGTCCTACGTGCCAGTGGCATTGGTGATGTTTTAGCCAATGCGTTATCGAACACTGGCTTACCTGCTATTGTTGCAGCCTTCATTATTGCGTTAGCATTAAGAGTGGCGCAAGGATCAGCAACTGTAGCACTCACCACAACCTCTGCCCTTATTGCCCCCACTGTGACGGCCACAACAGGGTTAAGTCAATTTGATCTTTGCTTTATCGTGATTGCGATAGCATCTGGTGCGACGGCACTTTCTCACGTAAATGATTCAGGTTTCTGGCTAGTGAGCCGCTTCTTAGAAATGGATGAAAAAACCACATTAAAAACATGGACGGTTATGGAAACGTTAATCGGGGTCGTTGGGTTTATTTTTGCTGTCATTGGCAGTCTTATACTATAAAAACATATTTAAAAACAACCGCACTTTGCTTACCTCTAAAAAAGTGCGGTTGTTTTTTACGAAATTTGCTTTTCCTAGGATGTTCTCCCCCTTTTTGCTAGAATACTGAGCATGTTATTTTATGCATTAAGGATTATTATGACCGCATCACCACATACCATTTCCGTCACGACACAGAACCTCAATGACGTGTTACAACGTTCACAGCAAACCCCTCTTGTGCTCACATTTTATGCCCCTAGCCACCAAACTTCCGTCGAATTTACCGCACTTTTAGAACGCATTGCGGAACAGCAGCAAGGTCAATTTATTTTGGCAAAAGTCAATTGTGAAACGGAGCAAATGATTGCTGCACAATTCCAACTTCAAACCCTGCCAACCACCTATTTATTTAAAGAAGGGCAAGCCTTAGATGCTTTTCAAGGGGCGTTAGATGAAACAACGTTAATGCAACGTTTAGCCTTGATTTTGCCAAAAGAGGAAGAAATCAAATTTATGTTAGCCCTAGATTTTCTACAAGCTGAAAATTATGAGGCGGCGTTGCCCCTACTAAAAGAAAGTTGGGAATTGTCTAATAAGAAAAATAGCGATATCGCTCTGCTTTATGCCGAAACCTATATTGCAATGAAAAAAGTCGAACCAGCACAGGAAATTTTGGCTCAGATTCCATTGCAAGATCAAGATAGTCGCTGGCATGGTTTACAAGCACAAATTGACCTGTTGATTAAAGCGGCTGATACGCCAGAAATTCAGCAATTGCAAGCGGATTTTGCCCGTCAACCACGTGCAGATATCGCCTTGAAACTAGCTGTTCAATTACACCAAGCCCATCGTAATGAGGAGGCGTTAAGTTTGCTATTTGATATCTTGAAAAAAGACTTAAGTGCAGAACAAGGGGAAGTGAAACAGCAATTTTTATCCCTACTTGCCGCCCTTGGTAACAATGATCCTATCACCAATAAATACCGTCGATTACTTTATTCCCTCTTGTATTAATCGGTATTAGGGATAGATTGTACCAATTGAACGGGCTATAATAACCCAAAATTTTTGAAATGAAGGATTAAAAATGAACACAATGAAACACTGTAAATTACTTATTCTAGGCTCTGGTCCTGCTGGCTATACGGCGGCAATTTATGCCGCTCGTGCGAATTTAAACCCTGTGTTAGTGACTGGCTTACAACAAGGTGGGCAATTAACCACGACCACAGAAATCGAAAATTGGCCGGGTGATTTTGGTGATACAACAGGTCCTGAGCTCATGCAACGTATGCTACAACATGCTGAGAAATTCGATACCGAAATTATTTTTGATCATATTCATAAAGTTGATCTTTCCGAACGTCCATTCAAATTATACGGTGATGTACAACATTTTAGCTGTGATGCGTTGATTATTGCCACTGGTGCTTCTGCTCGTTACTTAGGTTTACCTTCTGAAGAAGCTTATAAAGGTCGTGGCGTGTCAGCTTGTGCCACGTGTGATGGTTTTTTCTATCGTAATAAACCCGTTGCCGTGGTAGGCGGTGGCAATACGGCGGTGGAAGAAGCCCTTTATTTAGCGAATATTGCCTCTGAAGTATATTTGATTCACCGCCGTGATAGTTTCCGTAGTGAGAAAATTTTAATCGATCGTTTAATGAAAAAAGTCGAGGAAGGCAAAATTATTCTGCATACCAACCGCACGCTCGATGAAGTGTTGGGGGACAATATGGGCGTAACTGGTGTTCGCTTAAAAGATACACAATCTGAACAAACCGAAGAATTGCGTTTAGATGGTGTATTTATTGCCATTGGTCATGCCCCGAATACGGACATTTTTGCGGATCAATTAGCTTTAAATAATGGTTATATTGTGGTGAAATCAGGTTTAGAAGGCAATGCCACAGCCACCTCAGTGGAGGGGGTATTTGCCGCAGGCGATGTGATGGATCACAATTATCGTCAAGCTATCACGTCTGCGGGAACTGGCTGTATGGCTGCTTTAGATGCGGAGCGTTATTTAGATTCGCAAAAATAATTTCAACTATCTCTGTTGCGATATGTTCGAGGGGCATGCATCTCGCCCCTCATCCATTTCTTCGATCAACCCACTAAACGCACGCTAATATGGAAAAAACTCGCCAAAAATATTTACAAAAATGGCTTTGGACCGCTCAGAAACCCATTAAAAAGTTATTACATCTTAATATTTTCCTTGCTTCAATTTCCTCGGTGATTTTAGTTGCGAATACCTATTTCCTCGCACATCTTCTTCACCATTTGATCATGCAAAACACGCCACGTTCTGCATTATTACCTTATTTTGTTGCGTTAGTGGTAGGCTTTGGGCTACGTGCACTGATTTTATGGTGGCGTGAGTCTATTGGCTTTAAGTGCGGTCGAATTTTACGCAATATTATTCGTCAAGATATTTTAAATAAAATCCATGACGTCGGCCCTGCGGTCACGCACAATACCCCTGCAGGAAGCTGGGCAAGTATTATGTTAGAACAAGTGGAAAACTTGCAAAACTATTATGCTCGCTATTTGCCACAACAGGCACTTTCTGCCATTGTGCCCATTGTGATTTTAATCGCAATTTTCCCACTGAATTGGGTGGCAGGGGTTATTCTCATGTTCACTGCACCATTAATTCCTCTCTTTATGATTTTAGTTGGCATTGCAGCAGCTGACAGTAGCCAAAAAAATATGGACACCTTGGCAAAACTCAGTGCCCAATTTTTAGATCGTTTAAAAGGGTTGGAAACGTTACGCCTATTTAACCGTACCGAAGAACAAACCACACACATTGAGCAAAGCACCGAAGCATTCCGTGAAACCACCATGGATGTCCTCAAAATGGCGTTTCTCTCTTCTGCGGTATTGGAATTTTTTACCTCTATTTCGATTGCTTTAATGGCGGTGTATTTTGGTTTTAGCTATTTAGGTGAAATCAATTTCGGCACTTACAGCACAGAAATGAGCTTATTTGTTGGTTTTTTCTGTTTAATTCTCGCCCCTGAGTTTTATCAGCCATTAAGAGATCTCGGCACCTATTATCATGATCGTGCGGCAGGTATTGGTGCGGCAGACGCCATTGTGGCGTTTTTAGAAAAAGATCACCAATATTTTACCGCCCATTCAACACAGACTATTGAGGCAGAAAGTGCGGTAGAAATTGAAGCCGAAGAATGGGTTATTTTCTCTCCTGAAGGGAAAGCCCTCACCAAACCGCTAACCTTTAAACTCCATGCCAAAAGCCATACTGCCTTAGTCGGGCAAAGTGGTGCAGGCAAAACCTCGATTATCAATGCCTTGTTAGGTTTCCTTCCTTATCAAGGCAGTTTGAAAGTCAACGGGATTGCTTTAAATGCATTGGATATTCACCAATGGCGTAAACACATTGCTTGGGTGGGACAAAATCCTTTGTTACTAAAAGGGACAATTAAAGAGAATTTGCTTTTAGGCGATATTGAAGCCAGCGATGCCGAAATTGAGCAAGCACTCATCCAAGCACAAGCCAAAGAGTTTACCGATAAACTTGGTCTTGAAAGTGAAATTAAAGACGGCGGATTAGGCATTTCTGTGGGTCAAGCACAACGTTTGGCGATTGCTCGAGCCTTGTTACGTCAGGGAAAATTACTCCTACTTGATGAACCCACTGCCAGTTTAGATGCCCAATCAGAACAATCTGTGCTACATGCGTTACAACAAATGAGCCAGCAACAAACCACCTTAATGATCACGCACCGCATTGAAGAGTTAAAGCAATGTGATCATATTCTTGTGATGCAAGAAGGGGAAATGATTCAACAAGGGCATTTTGATCAGTTAAAAGATCACGGTTTTTTTGCGGAATTACTTAATCAACGAAAACAGGATTTAAATTAATGCGTGCATTACTTCCCTTCTTACGCCTATTTAAACACGCGAAATTCACCTTAATTCTTGGTGTAATCTTAATGATCACAGGGCTTGCTGCAAGCATCGGATTACTCACGCTATCGGGTTGGTTCTTGGCGGCAACGGCTATCGCAGGTGTCGGGGCATTATTTAACTTCTTCTACCCTTCTGCGGGTGTGCGTGGCTTAGCACTGACTCGAACTGCGGTACGATATGTGGAAAAAATTGTTACCCATGATGCCACCTTCCGTGTATTGGCAAAATTACGGGTGGAGGTTTTCAGTCGCATTATCCCACTCAGCCCTGCGGTGTTAAACCGCTATCGCCATAGCGATTTGTTAAATCGTTTAGTGGCAGATGTCGATACTTTAGATAATTTATATCTCCGCCTCTTTGCTCCCTTTTTGAGTGCCATTGTGGTGATTGGTTTGATCACCTTGGGGTTAAGTATCATCAATGTGCCTGTGGCTCTTTTTGTTGGTCTTGCCTTACTCACATTTTTACTGATTATCCCAACGATTTTTTATTATTTAGGTAAACAATTTGGTGAAAAACTCACCCAAGCAAGAGCCCATTACCGCAGTCAATTTATCGAATTTATTCAAGCACAAGCCGAATTATTACTGTTTAATGCTGAACAACAAGCAAAACAAACGCTCAATGCGATTGAGCAAGATTGGCAAGGCTACCAACAAAAAGAAGCCAACTTAACAGGACTATCCAGTGCCATTTTATTGTTAGTCAATGGACTGATTCTCGCCTTGACCCTTTGGTTTGTCGCAGAAACCGATTTAGGCGAAGGGATCTACAAAGCGGCTTATATTGCCCTCTTTGCCTTTGCCGCACTGGCTGCCTTTGAAATTTTAATGCCTATTGGTGCCGCCTTTTTACATATTGGGCAAATTATTGCTTCAGCCGAACGCTTAAATGAGATGATGACACAACCCCCTTTGGTGCAGTTTCCGCAAGATGCCCCCTTTGTTCATCAAGATGGCACACTCATTGAGGCGAAAAACCTTTCTTTTGCCTATCCTGAACGGGAAAACTGGGCGTTAAATCAGCTTAGCCTTCAAATTCAAAAAGGGCAACACATTGCGATTCTCGGTAAAACGGGCAGCGGCAAATCCACCCTGTTACAACTCTTGGTGCGGCACTATGATGCACAACAAGGTGAATTATTCTTAGCTGGTAAACCTATTCAAGCTTATAGTGAAACGACTTTACGCCAACACATGTGTTTTTTAACACAACGTGTCCATGTTTTTAGCGATACCTTACGACAAAACTTACAAATAGCGAGCCAAACGCCACTTTCTGATGAACATATGGTTCAGGTATTAAAACAAGTGGGGCTAGAAAAACTTCTTGAACAAGAAGGGCTTAACTGCTGGCTCGGTGATGGCGGACGTCCGCTTTCGGGTGGGGAACAACGTCGTCTCGGTTTGGCGAGAGTGTTACTCAATGATGCCCCCATTCTATTATTAGATGAGCCAACCGAAGGGCTTGATCGAGAAACGGAACGTCAAATTCTGCAATTAATCTTTGCTCATGCGAAAGATAAAACCTTATTGATGGTCACGCATCGATTGACTTTTATTGATCAATTTGATCAAATTTACTTAATTGATGAGGCAAAACTCATTGAGCAAGGCAATTACCAAGAATTAATAACGAAACCCGCAGGTTATTTTAAGAAACTCACAGAAAGAATTTAAAGAAGAGAAAATTGGGTGGAAACCTTCCCAGCTTGATCTCGGCACACGGAGAGTCTGACTTTGGCTGCTTTCTTCCGAACCTGACCAGGTAAATCAGATACCATTGCGAGGAACCGAGAAGGTTTCCATAGAGGCTAATCAAGCACTTACGCCTGATTAGGTGCGTTATTATGCTATAAGCGTCCATGTTTTGCAAACGTTGATTTTTGATTTCCGAGGATTTGCTTACTTTGTGTATCATTCACTGATTAAAAATCTCATTCACAACACGCCCGTACATAAGGAATACCCCATGTCGAATGTCTTAAATAATTTAATTGAATTACTCCAGTTGGAAAAATTGGATGATTTCCTGTTTCGAGGTAACAGCGAAGACCTCGGCTTACCCCAAGTTTTTGGTGGACAAGTGATCGCACAGGCGTTATCGGCAGCCATGCAAGTTGCCCCCTCAGATCGCCTGCTACATTCTTGCCACGCTTACTTTTTATCCCCTGGAGAAAGCCAATATCCCATTATTTATGATGTAGAAACCCTACGAGAAGGACACAGCTTTAGTGCCTATCGAGTCAAAGCCATTCAACACAATGAACCGATTTGCCATATTACCACCTCTTTTCAAAAAGAAGAGCAAGGGTTTGAACACCAAAGCACCATGCCAAATGTCGCCCCACCAGAACAGCTCATTTCAGAAAGTGATATGATTCAAAAGCTAGCGACGTTACTACCCGAACCCATGCGAACAAAATTTAGTGCCGAGCGACCTTTTGATATTCGAGCAAAATACATTAATCACCCTTTCCAAGGAGCAAAATTACCCCCAGAACAATTTGCTTGGGTAAAAGCCAATGGCATTGCCCCTTTAGATCAAAAAATTCAGCAATGTTTACTTGCCTACTTCTCCGATTTTCATTGTTTATTAACCGCACTACAGCCCCATGAAAAAGGCTTTTTACAAAAAGGCATGAAAGTCGCCACACTCGATCATTCCATTTGGTTTCACCGAACGTTTGATTTAAATGATTGGTTATTGTATGCCATTGAAAGTAATAATGCGTCAGGGGCAAGAGGCTTGGCTCGAGGACAAATTTTTGATGCTCGAGGTCGCTTAATTGCCACCACCCAACAAGAAGGCTTAATCCGCTACCGAGCAGAATCATAAAACTATTCACCATAAAATAAGGAAAATTATGACCGCATTTTGGCAACACATGACTGAAGCATTGCAAGAAACGCAACCAGATAAAAAATGCCAATTAGTCAACACGCTCTATGATGAGCAACTCCCCACCCTCAACTTCACCCAAGTTGATGATTTCCCCGATGTGAAACCACAACAGGATATCGCAGGCTTTCCCGCTCGCCCGACACTGGTTGCCCCGAAAGATGTGCCAAAGCGTGCATTTAATACAGATGAAGGCTATGCAGCCACATTACACGCTATCGCCCATATTGAGTTTAATGCCATAAACCTCGGCTTAGATGCCGCATGGCGATTTGGTCGCTGTGCACAACAAGAGTTAGGCGAAGGGATGGCTTTTATCAAAGATTGGTTACGCGTGGCACGAGAAGAAAGCACGCATTTTAGCTTACTTAATGCACATCTTAACCGATTGGGTTATCAATACGGGGATTTTGAAGCCCACGCTGGCTTATGGGAAATGTCGCAAGCCACTGCACATGATATTTGGGAACGAATGGCGTTAGTGCCAAGAGTGTTAGAGGCAAGAGGATTAGACGCCACCCCAGTATTACAAGATAAAATCCGCCAACGCAAAGATTTTGCTGCGGTGGATATCCTCGATATTATCTTACGAGATGAAATAGGTCATGTGAGTATCGGTAATCATTGGTATCACGCCTTGTCTGCCAAACGAGAGCTAGATGCCATGCAATGTTTCAGTGATTTACTTCGAAAATATCGTATTGTGATTTTCAAAGGTGTCATCAATACCGATGCCCGCTTACAAGCAGGTTTCACCCAATACGAACTTGATTGGATCTACGAAATCGAACAAACCTTAAAAAGCCATATCAAATCACAAAAAGAAAGCGGTCAATCCTGACCGCTCACTTCCCTTCTTCCAAGGGGGATCTATTCTTTAAATGTCTCTCTTTATAAAACTTTTTTAAAATACACCGCACTTTAACAAAGGATTCAAATATCCCACACAAAGGATATTTATATTTTTATCCTTTATAGAGGTTAAAGTTGACTTTATCCCACTAAGGGTATAAATTAAAAATTATCCCACGAAGCCTATAAAGGAATCACTATGAATGCCACAACAACCAAAATGCTTGCACACATTATCAGAGAATATCGTTATCAACAAAATTTATCGCAAACCGATGTCGCCAAGTTAGCGGGCACCAAACAGGCCACCATTTCAGCCTTTGAAAACCACCCCGATAGCACAAAATTAGACACCTTATTTAAAATTTTATCTGGGTTGGAATTAGCGTTGATCATTCAACCTCGCAACAAGACATTAAAAGTGGAAGAAACCACCGCCGTCTATCACGATGATGAAATTTGGTGATAGGTATGGAAAAACTCACTGTTGCGATGAATGGCATCAACGTAGGAGAATGGCGTAAACTCCGCAATGGTGCTACTGAATTTCAATATGCGGAAAGCTGGTTCAACTCGCCACGTGCTCGAGCCATTTCCCTTTCGCTCCCTTTATCGCAAAAAATTTATAAGGGAGATGTAGTTTATAACTTTTTTGATAATTTATTGCCTGATAATGAGCAGATCCGCTCACGTATTCAACAACGTTTTCAAACCACAACAAAATCCCCTTTTGATTTGCTTTCCGCTATTGGGCAAGATTGTGTCGGAGCATTACAGCTGTATCAGCATCAGCCACATGGGATGCGTCAAATAGAAGCGGAGCCTCTCAGTCATGATGACATTGAAAACTTACTCAAAAACTACCGCACTTTTCCCCTTGGCATGGAAGAAAGCGAGGAATTTCGCATTTCATTAGCGGGGGCTCAAGAAAAAACCGCCTTGTTGTATCATCAAGAACAATGGAAACGTCCATTACATTCTACGGCAACCACACATATTTTTAAGCTTCCTATCGGGCAGGTTGGGCAAGGACAAATTGATCTAAGCACAAGCTGTGAAAATGAATGGCTTTGTCTGAAAATCATGCAAACGCTAGGCCTACCTGTGCCAAAGGCGGATATTCATCAGTTTGGTGAAGTAAAGGTGCTCATTGTAGAACGCTTTGATCGGCGCTGGGCAAAAAATCAAGATTGGATCGTGCGACTTCCCCAAGAAGATATGTGCCAAGCTCTGAATATTGCCCCCGCCCGAAAATATGAAAATGATGGCGGACCAGGGATTTTACCTATTATGCAACTACTGAAAGGCTCTGCTCATCCACAAATGGATCGCAAACAATTCTTTAAAGCACAGATTGTATTTTTGTTATTGTGTGCTATCGATGGTCATGGCAAAAACTTCAGCATTTTCTTAGAACAGGGCAACAAATACCACTTAACCCCCTTTTATGATGTCATTTCAGCCTATCCATTAATAAAACCCAGCGGATTACAAAAACAGAAAATCAAACTCGCCATGGCTTGGCACGGTGAAAATAAACATTATCTCTGGCATAAAATCCAGCTTCGCCATATTTTTGCCACCGCCAAATTAGCAGGACTCGCCAAAGAAACAGTGGAAGAGATTTTGCATGAACTATCCCTCGATTACCCCAAAATTCAGGCAATCAATCTTACAGGACTTCCCGATGCCACAAGCACCCCAATTCTTGAAGGCATCGCACAACAAATGAAAAAATTCGCTATTACTTAAAAAAGTTAATGGCTCAACGCGTTAATTAATATATGACGATATACACTATCTAACTCAGTAAAACATTTCGTTTCGTTTAATATTGTTAGCGTCGACAACTTAATAGAATCTCTAAAACGTGATACTGGAATATCCATGAGTACATTCTGTAATGTAATTGGATTACTTAGCTCAAAAAGATAACAAAGCTTATTTTCCGAAGTGAATTTTTTAATCCCAGTTTGTTTCTCATTTAATTCACTACGTTGTTTAATATTAACATTTAAGATCGGATATACTTTATCAACAATCCAATCTCCTTTAATATCTGGATATGCAATTGCGAGAAAGTTTAATTCAGATATCACTTTATGATTAAAGTTATCACTGAAAATATCTATTGTTGTATGGTAATAAGTCGCCGTTCCATTTCTAAAACGATTTATATATTCTTCTTCTCTATTATCACCAATTCGAATCACCATCACTAAATTTCGATAATACGATGATCTCATTCCCAAGCTAGGAATTCTCGCGGTATTTTCAAGATATAAAGCATCTATTTTGTCTTTCTTTTCTTCATCATTAAAAGATAATTTTTCAGATAAAAAATCTACCAACCATTTTTGTCCCAGCTTATCTTGACTTGGTAATAATGCAAACGCTCCAATCCCGATAGCATCAATCGCAGACTGATAAGGGTTAGCCTGCTTATCTTGTTGAAAATCGCCAGGATACAAAGCAAATGCACCGAATACTGGACGAGTTCGCTCAATTAAACTGTGGTGAGAAATATGAATTAACGCATCGCGATAACGGTGCATCTGGTTTAGTGCATCTTCAGGCACCAGATCTTCTCTGTTCGTAATATCCTCGTTCTCTTTTTCTGTTTTACCTTGATCCTCCAGATTCAGATCTTTACCTGATGCAATTCGATATTTTGCATCAAATAGCCAAATATATTTTTGTTTATTTGGGAAAATCACTTCTAACAAAATATCTGGTTTTTGCGTTACCCAAAACGTTCTAATTTCTTTTCCTTCTTGACGAAATATAGGCTCATGCACCAACCGAACCTTAATATTGCCTTTTTCAAAGTGAAAAGCCCCAAATAAACCATCCCTCAGTTTATATTCCGAAAACTTACTCGGATATAGGCGTTTTTTTTGTTTTTGAGTCGTTTGAAAACCTAACTCGAGTAATATATTTTTCAAGGTAATAAAGCACCAAATTTCATAAAGTTCAGCCACAGATTTCATTGAAATTGTTTTTGATTGTTCAAAAAAATCTAAATAAAGTTTTAATTCTTGCCAAATATAATAAACTTGGTTATAGCCAGTTTTTTGTTGTAGAACTAATGTGGATTTTTCTAAATATTCAGGGCTAATGTCTTTAAGGAAACTTTGCTTTTCTAATTTCATCAGTGGCGTAATCCAAGTTTTTAAATTCGCCACCAATACTTCTGAGAATTCATTTTGTTGTGTCTGTAATTGATAAATAATCTTGTTAATTTGGCGTTGTATTTGCCCTGAAATCCATTTAATAAACCGATTCTCAGGCGTATTCGCACTCAGAAATTTGGGATTAACTTGATAACGTTTATCCATCTGACCATTTTTAATATCATGACGAATTTTTTCTAATTGGCGGTGGGATGCTTTACCAACTAAACGATCTGCTTTCAAAAATGCGTTTTTCTGCTGTAAACGTTGATGGGGAGCAAGCGTAATTATCTTGATGTTATGAACAAGCTTTTCCCGTAATTGTTTAAAATGTGCTAACCAAAATAGGGGAAAATTGCCTCGTTTATGACTTTCTGAACTTTGTTGCTCTGTTTTACCTAAAAAGTTAAAACGCAATAATGGAAACTCGGTATCAATGTCTTGATAAATGATAGGAATATCGCGGTGTAAATCGATTTTTGTCGGCAGAATTTCAAATTTAATATAGAATTCTTTTTGTTTATTGCCAACAGAATAACGGATAGGTAAAGTAAACCAACCAATATCATTGCCAGTATTGATATTACCAATCAAAGACTGATACTTAAAACGGAAAGCTTCATTTACCGCACGGTGATGATGAATCACTTCAGCCTGTTCAACATCAAACTTAAACGCCCATTCAAATTGATATTGTAAATTTTCAAAGAAAAGTGGTGAGGGTAGCTCTAGCTGTGAGGATTCAGGCAATAAAGTGTCATCTAAAAATGGACAATGTATTTTTACTTTGCCCATATTTTCGGAAAAATGAATGACATATTGAGATGCTGTTTTATCTCTCGCCTCAAATACACTTTTCCGCTTGTCTACACCATTACTCCAAACAGTGAATGTGAAATCATCACAATCTAAGCTAAGCCATTCTTTCATTTTGATGACCACTTATTGCCAAAACGAGGTGAAATGTTGACGTTCCAATTGTTTTTTCATTTGCTCAAGTTTTTGACGAGAGCGACGGTGAAAATTTTGAATTGAACGAAAAAATTTTCCTCTATTCTTGAAAGAATGTGAGCATCGAATTAATTTTGAAATATTAAAACAATAACTTAAAATGTCGAGAAAAAGCCATGATTTTTAGGAAAATCATGCTATATCCTCATCTATTTTATTCTCTGATACTAAAATCAACACCATAAATCTCTTTTGCAGTTTGATAATTATGATATTTATTATCTGTTTGAATAATTTTGATACTCTCACTTTCACTAATTTTAATAAGTTTAATTTCAGCAATAAGATCATCAAATTCTGTTGTATTGGCTAAAACAAATTGATCAATACCCATATAACTATTTTGTTCTTTGCGTCTTGCCATAACTTCTTTTTCTGACAAGGTAATCACATAACATTTGGCTTCTCGATGAACATATTTGGTTGCCATTGCTTCTAAATCTGCTTGTTTCCATCTTTCTCTTAATGATGTTTTGGCACTAATCGTAATCGGTTGTTTACGGTTATATAGCACAATATCTAAAATGACATTAGGTACAAAAGCTAATTCTGCTTGAGTATAAATAGGGCTAACACCCTCCCTTAATAAAGATAATACAAGTAATTGTTCAAAAATAGCCCCATTAACCGAATTATCTCTTTGATAGTCTTGCGTATATTTATCCCAATAAAATTGAACAAACTCACTCGGCAATAGATGATTAGAAATAGGATATTTATGTATTAATTCTTTGATAATTTCAATAGATGTTTGTTTTTTCATATTGTTATTCCTAATTATTTAAGATTTGAATAATCTCTTTTGCAGTTGCTTGTACCGCAGGAATTGCAACAGAATTACCAAATTGTTTATAAGCTGAAGTATCAGACACAGGAATAATATAGCTATCTGGAAATCCTTGTAATCTTGCCCACTCCCTTGGCGTCATTTTACGAATACCTTCTCGATTTACTTCGCCTTTAATGTTTGTCGTCGGTGTGAAATCGGTAATCCGATGATCAATGACTAAATTCCGCTCTCGCCCCATTCCACCAACCACAATAGCATTTGCGATACCATTGTCAGGAATAATTTCATAACCAAACCCATTCCCTTTATTAGCATGACGCTCTTTGTGTTTACGCAGTGTTTCAACGTATTGTGTAGATAAATAATACTTAGTTGGAACAGTATTTTCTTCTCGAATATCAATAAAAGTTATTTTTTTATTTTGACCCTTAGGGTAAGTAAATTGTGTAATACCCAAATCTTTACGAAAACCAACAATAAAAATACGTTCCCTATTCTGCGGTACACCAAAATCTTTTGCGTTAATTATTTTAGGATCTGGAACAAAATAATTAAGATCTTCCCGTAGCGTATTCAAAATAGTTTTTAAGGTTTTTCCTTTATCGTGATTTACCAGCCCTTTTACATTTTCAAGAAAAAATGCTTTAGGTTGATGTCGATGAATAATATCAGCCACATCAAAAAAAAGCGTTCCGCGAGTATCTTCAAACCCCCCACGTTTTCCAGCAATAGAAAAAGCTTGGCAAGGGAATCCTGCACATAACACATCAAATTGTCTAGGAATGGCATTTTTCGTTTCTTTCGATGTAATATCCCCAAAAGGTTTTTCACCAAAGTTAGTAAAATAAGTGTATTGTGCCTTTTCATCCCATTCACTCGAAAAAAGACACCGCCCACCCAAATTTTCCATTGCAATACGAATACCACCAATCCCAGCGAAAAGATCGATAAATGTAAATTGGGCATTTTCGTTTTCTTTAAGAAATGTGTTATCTTCAAATAAATTATATTGTTGTGAAATAGCACTCATAAATTCTTCAACTTTCAATTCTAATAAAGAACAGTGACTAGAGTATTGAATATTTCTAAATATTTTTGAAAAAAGTGCGGTTAAGATTAACCGCACTTTCCTGTTTATATTTACAACCCTTCAATCGCTTGATACTGCTGTTTGAGTTTAGTTAACCCTTCAGCGTATTCAGCCATTTTGGCACGTTCTTTGTCGATCACGGCTGGTGGGGCTTTGGCGACGAAAGCTTCGTTGGCGAGTTTGTTTTCAATACGTTGGATTTCACCGTTGTATTTTTCAATCTCTTTATTTAAACGAGTAAGTTCGGCTTCTTTATTGATAAAGCCAGCCATTGGCACCAGCAATTCTGCATTGTTCACCAATTTTGCCACGGAAAGTGGGGCTTCCTCATTTTCATTGAGCACACGAATGGAATCCAATTTTGCCATGGCTTGAATTAAAGTTCGGTTGTTTTCTAGCGAGTTTTGATCTGCATCTGAAAGATTACGCAGCAATAAATCTAAGCCTTTGCTTGGTGGAATATTGCTTTCTGCACGGATATTACGCACCGCAACAATCACCTCTTTCATCCAGTTGATTTCTGCTTCTGCTTGATAATCTAACGCACTTTGCTCAAATTGTGGGAAAGCTTGCAACATAATGCTTTCGCCCGTTACCCCTGCAAACCCTTTTACTTTCTGCCAAATTTCTTCGGTGATAAATGGCATCACAGGATGAGTTAAACGCAATAATTTTTCCAACACATGGATTAAGGTTTGGCTTGCTCCCCGTTTTTGGGCGGCACTGCCGTTGGCAAACACGGGTTTCGTTAATTCTAAATACCAGTCACAGAATTGGTTCCAAGTGAACTCATACAGTGCGGTTGCACATAAATCGAAACGGAATTGTGCTAAGGCACTGCGGAACGCCTCTACCGTGCGATTAAATTCTGACTGGATCCAACGATCCGCCACCGAATACTCCACCGAACCTTCGCTGAGATCCAATTTGTCATTGGTCAACACAAAACGGCTGGCATTCCATAATTTGTTACAGAAATTGCGGTAACCTTCTAAGCGTTTCATATCCCAGTTAATATCACGACCATTCGTTGCTAACGCAGTTAATGTGAAACGTAATGCATCGGTACCGTGTTCAGCAATACCTTCAGGGAATGCTTTCACTGTCGCTTTCGCAATTTTTTCTGCTAATTGTGGCTGCATCATATTGCCAGTGCGTTTTTCTAACAGGTTTTCGAGGTTAATACCGTCAATCATATCCAATGGATCAATGACATTACCTTTTGACTTGGACATTTTTTGTCCTTGTTCATCACGAATCAAACCTGTTACATACACGGTTTTGAATGGCACTTGTGGCTTGCCGTTTTCATCTTTCACAAAATGCATGGTGAACATGATCATTCGTGCCACCCAGAAGAAAATGATATCAAAGCCCGTGATCAACACATCTGTTGAGTGGAACATTTTCAGATCAGGCGTTTGTTTTGGCCAACCTAATGTTGAGAACGTCCATAAACCTGATGAAAACCAAGTATCCAACACGTCTTCATCTTGTTTTAATGGTAAATCTGCTGGCAAATTGTGTTTTGCTCGCACTTCGGCTTCATCACGTGCTACATACACATTGCCTTGTTCATCATACCAAGCTGGAATACGGTGTCCCCACCATAATTGGCGAGAAATACACCAATCTTGAATATCACGCATCCAAGAAAAATAAAGGTTTTCATACTGTTTTGGTACGAATTGGATTTCGCCATCTTCTACCGCTTTCACTGCCACTTCTGCAAGCGGTTTTACGCTCACATACCATTGGTCAGTGAGCATTGGTTCAATTGGCACACCACCACGGTCACCATAAGGCACTTTCAAATCGTGCGGTTTGATTTCATCTAATAGACCTAATTCTTCAAAATCTGCCACGATTTGTTTACGTGCCGCAAAACGCTCCATCCCTTGATATTTGGTTGGAATAAGTGCGGTGTAATTTTCAAGAATTTTGCCGTCTGAACCGATGATTTCCGCTTCAGCACGAATATCTGCGTTTAAGGTCATCACGTTCACCATTGGTAATTGGTGACGTTTACCCACTTCGTAGTCGTTAAAATCGTGTGCAGGGGTGATTTTCACTACGCCCGTTCCAAATTCACGATCCACATAATCATCAGCAATAATCGGAATTTCACGGTTAGCAAGCGGTAGGATTACGGTTTTGCCAATCAATGATTGATAACGCTCATCTTCAGGATGAACCGCCACAGCAGTATCGCCTAGCATTGTTTCAGGACGTGTTGTCGCTACCACTAAATAATCTTTACCATCAGCAGTTTTCGCCCCATTCGCTAATGGATAACGGAAATGCCAAAGTGACCCTTTGCTTTCTTTGTTTTCCACTTCAAGATCAGAAATCGCAGTGTGTAATTTTGGAT
Organism: Pasteurella pantherarum; assembly: GCF_049670885.1. Classification (GTDB taxonomy): domain Bacteria; phylum Pseudomonadota; class Gammaproteobacteria; order Enterobacterales; family Pasteurellaceae; genus Pasteurella. The sequence continues at coordinate 1,582,984 of NZ_CP187173.1, forward strand.
CCCAGTTCACCAAACGTTTACCACGATAAATTAAACCTTCTTCGTGTAAACGCACAAACACTTCTTTCACCGCTTCAGATAAGCCTTCGTCCATGGTGAAACGTTCACGATCCCAGTCGATTGAGTTACCTAAACGACGCATTTGTTGGCTAATTGTGCCACCAGAATAGGCTTTCCAATCCCAAATTTTATTAATGAACGCTTCACGTCCATAATCGTGACGAGTTTTACCTTCTTCTGCCGCAATTTTACGCTCCACCACCATTTGCGTGGCAATCCCTGCGTGGTCAGTACCTGTTTGCCACAAGGTATTGTGTCCTTCCATACGGTTGAAACGGATTAAAATATCCATCAATGTTTGCTGGAAAGCGTGTCCCATGTGCAAGCTCCCCGTGACGTTCGGCGGAGGAATGGCAATCGAATAACTTGGTTTTGAAGTATCTTCTGACGGTTTAAAATAACCGCTTTCTTCCCAGTGTTTATACAGGGCTTGTTCCACTGCAGATGGCGTAAAACGATCTGCCATTTCGAAGTTTTGTGTCATTGTTTATCTCTTATCTTAAATTAACTATCAAATAATTCCGTTGGATCAATCTTAAATTGCAACATATTCGCCGTTGCTCGACCATTATCACCACCTTTACGCTGAATAGTGACACGCCCTAATTTAATCGATCCTCTTGGCGATATTTCTACATCGCCTTCACCATAATATTGCAAAACCTGATTAATATTTTTCAGCACCCAACGAGCATTTTGTTGTATTTTCTGAGCGACTAAAACCCATTCTGCTGAAAATTCACCACGCCCACGTAAAATATCCGTTAATACCAAAATTTTATTTTTCTTAAACCAGTTTAAAATCAATGCTTGTTCATTTTCTGAAAATTCAGTGATAAACATTCTTTTCTGACTTTTACTATTGGTTAAATAAGGCGGTAACTCGCCCGTAAAATGTTGTAGCAAACGTAATAATTGGTCATCAAACTGCCATATATCCTGATAAGCTTTTACCCAACGCTTATCAATTTGGTTAAATCCCTTTTTATTACTGACTAACTTTACTTGAATATTACGAATATCCACCGTATCTTTAAAGAAAACATACACTTGCACATTCACATCTGCTTTATAACCATGTAATACCGTTGCTTTTACACTTCTAATCTCGCTTAAATCATAGCCCATCATTTTCAGCCATTCTTGTGCCTCATGATGTTCTTGCCAATGGTTAAAGCGATCTGCAATATCTTGCTCGTTCTTAAACCCATTACGTGCTGTTTTTGATCCTAATGTGACTAAGTCCATGATTTATTCCAATGATGTCAAAAGTTGCTCAGCTAATTTTTGAATAACCGTTACGGTCATCGCATTACCTGCTTGGGATAAAATTTTACTATCAGGTAATTTATGTAAAATCACTTTTTGTGCAATTTCTTTTGGAAAGCCTTGTAGCAATAACGCTTCATAACCACTTAATTTTCTTAATTTACCTGCTTTTGTATATAAAATACCGTGTCTGCCTGTGCGTAATGTTGGGCTTTTTTCAGTGTATAAACGAAAATCAGATTGTCGCCAATCAATGACATTATAATCTTGTGCTAAAATCGTCTGAATATTTATTTTACCTTGATTATATTTATTATTTAGGTATTTCTGAAAGGTGATATTTTCTAGAGAAAAATCATAATCCCTTTCATCAATTAAATAATGTTCAATAGCTGGTAATTTTATTTTAGTCGGAAATTTATAAGGTTTATGTTTAATATCTTTTCGTATGCCAACAAAATAAATTCGTTCTCGCATTTGTGGCACACCATAATCTTGGCTATCTAACACCTTCCAATAAACATCATAACCTGTATTTTCTAATAAATTTAAAATCGCACTTAACGTTTTTCCATAATGATGATTAACTAGCCCTTTCACATTTTCTAAAATAAAATAGGGCGTGCGTTTCCACGTTAAAATATCCACCAAATGGTAAATAATTTGCCCTCGTTCATCTTCAAAACCCTCGCGCTTTCCCACAATCGAAAAAGCTTGGCACGGAAAACCTGCCAACATTAAATCAAAATCAGGCAATGATTGAATATCAATTTTTGTTAAATCACCTAAATTATTTTTATCATCAAAAAACAGTTGATAAGTTTTCGCTGGATTGGGATCGATTTCACTATGAGCTACACAGTGCATGCCATTTAATTCAAGCCCTAATCGACCACCACCAATTCCCGAACAAAAATCAATAAATCTCAACGCATTTCTCATCACTATAGGTTTATCCTAGATGTTATCTCTAATAATTATATAAATAACTTAATATTAAACTTGAATATCCTATTTTTATCACCATTTCATTTTCATATTCAGTCAATAAAAAACATCAAAAGCGACAATCAATGTCGCTTTGATTTTTCAGGAGAAATAAAAATTAAAGCACGGCTAATGCGGCTTCGTAATTTGGCTCTTGTTTAATTTCTGGCACTAACTCGCTGTGTAATACACGGTTATTTTCATCTAACACAATAACCGCACGGGCAGTTAATCCTGCTAATGGACCTTCAACAATATCAACGCCTAATTGTTTGTGTACCGCTTTGTTACGGAAAGTGGAAGACACAGACACATTTTCAATGCCTTCTGCACCGCAGAAACGTGCTTGGGCGAAAGGTAAATCGGCGGAAAGACATAATACGGCAGTATTGTTTAATTTTGCGGCTTGTTCATTGAATTTACGCACTGAAGTGGCACAAATGCCTGTATCAATACTTGGGAAAATGTTTAGAATTTTGCGTTTCCCTGCAAAAGTGGCAAGGCTCACGTCTTCTAAACTGCCATTTACGGTGGTGAAATCGGCAACGACATCACCCACTTGTGGAAAGGTGCCTGAAACGTCGATTGGTGTGCCTGCTAATGTAATTTTACTCATTCTTTTTTCCTCTTTTGTTTATCGGATTAAACCCCTATCCCACCCAATTTTATTCAGATCAACACAGGGTTGTTACAAGTACCATGTATTTGTACGAAGTCACTTGTACGGAGCAGAAGTTGTTCAGAAAAATGAACGGCTCTTCGTTCCCATAAGTGTGTTTTTTGTGTTCGCCTCTGAATAAAATTTCCTAAAAATTGACCGCACTTTATCGAGATCAGATATCCTGCTGCCAGTTAGCTTGCTGAACGAGAACATCCAGTTCACGATGTTGTTTAGCGATCTGATCCGCCTGTTTGCGAATGTCTTTAATGTTCACCGCAGACAGCATTTTGATTTCACTGCGGCTGTAACGATCTTGTTCTGGTAAGGCGGCATCTGCCAATTTGATTAACACCGCATGTTCTTCTTTTAGCCGATCTCGTTTGGCAAGGGCTTCTAACATTGTCATGCCATTGGCTAAACGAATTTGGTTATTTGCTTGGTTAATCTGAACCACGAGTTTTTCTAATTGATCCGCCACATTCTGATATTCAACCAGTAAATCAGCGGGGTGTTCGGCTGGTTTTTCCCCTTCTTGATATTTTGCGTTTTGTTGCAAACGCTGATTAAGCTGTGCCAAACGGCGTTGGGCATCAGCACGTTCCATGAGGGCTTCGGCTAATTTCATCATTTCCCCTTATTTGGTTTGTTCTGTTGATAACTGCCAACCAAGCTGTCTTAGCTGTTTATAACGCTCTCGGGCTAACACTTTTAAGTTTTCTTCCACGGGCACAAAATCAATAATCTGGGTAAAACTGCTCGCATAATCAGGCACTTCTGTCTGTAAGTTAATTAACAGATCTCGGCGTTGAGCATTCCGTTTTCCTTTCCAGCTGACTTCAATCGGTGTGGCATAAGTGGTGACTTCACCCGATAAATTATGGGGCACAAATTCATCTGCCTCTCTTGCCCATAATGCTTCATCAATATCCAATGCTTGCTGTTCTGTTTCGCAAGCAATTAAGACACGTTTTCCTAAACGCCACGCTGAAGCCGCAAAATCACAAGCCATGTTTTCTGCTTGCGATTGTGGGTTTAATAAATAAAATTGGGCATGTTTAGACATGGACATTATCAATCCTGATTTCTAGGTATAACTTGAGGATTTTAGCGAAAAATCTTAAGAAGATAAAACAATAATTCGCTGATTTCCGATTTTATTATCACTTTTTGAAAAACATTCAAAAAAGTCACCGCACTTTATGATCTAAATCACAAAACATCAGTTTTGTCTGAGCGGATTGATTCCACATCTACCCCGCAAGTGTTAGAATCTTTCCACTAATTTTCTTAAAATGCATTAAAAAAGAGGGAATCACTATGACATTTCGTATCGAAAAAGACACCATGGGTGAAGTGAAAGTACCAGCGGATAAATACTGGGCTGCACAAACTGAACGTTCACGCAATAATTTCAAAATTGGTCCTGAAGCCTCTATGCCAAAAGAAATTATTGAGGCCTTTGGTTACTTGAAAAAAGCGGCAGCTTATGCAAACTACGACTTAGGCGTGTTGCCTGTTGAAAAACGTGATTTAATTGCACAAGTTTGTGATGAAATCCTCGCCAAAAAGTTAGATGACCAATTCCCTCTCGTGATTTGGCAAACGGGTTCAGGCACACAATCCAATATGAACCTCAATGAAGTGATTTCCAACCGTGCACACGTGTTACATGGCGGTAAACTCGGAGAGAAATCCATTATTCACCCGAACGATGATGTTAATAAATCTCAATCTTCAAACGACACTTACCCAACCGCCATGCATATCGCCGCCTATAAAAAAGTGGTTGAAGTGACCATTCCATGTGTGGAGCGTTTGCAAAAAACCTTAGCGAAAAAAGCGGAAGATTTTAAAGATGTCGTCAAAATTGGGCGTACTCACTTAATGGATGCAACGCCGCTCACATTAGGTCAAGAGTTTTCAGCTTATGCCGCACAATTGCATTTTGGTCTCCATGCCTTGAAAAACACGCTTCCTCACCTTGCCCAATTAGCATTGGGTGGTACTGCGGTAGGTACTGGTTTAAATACCCCGAAAGGTTATGATGTGAAAGTAGCGGATTACATTGCAAAATTCACAGGGTTACCTTTCATTACCGCAGAAAATAAATTTGAAGCACTTGCGACGCATGATGCCATCGTGGAAACACATGGTGCATTAAAACAATTAGCCGTCTCTTTATATAAAATCGCAAACGACATTCGTTTATTAGCCTCAGGGCCACGTTCTGGTATTGGTGAAATTTTAATTCCTGAAAATGAACCAGGCTCATCCATTATGCCAGGAAAAGTTAACCCGACACAATGTGAAGCCATGACCATGGTTTGTGCACAAGTTTTAGGTAACGATACCACCATTTCCTTTGCTGGCACACAAGGACATTTCCAATTAAATGTCTTTAAACCTGTTATGGCAGCCAACTTCTTACAATCTGCCCAATTACTTGCAGATGCTTGTGTATCCTTTGATGAGCATTGTGCCTCAGGTATTGAACCTAACTTCCCACGTATCAAAAAACAACTTAACGATTCGTTGATGTTAGTCACCGCATTAAATACGCATATTGGTTATGAAAATGCGGCGAAAATCGCCAAAACCGCACATAAAAACGGCACAACATTAAAAGAAGAAGCAATTAACTTAGGTTTAGTGACCGCTGAACAATTTGATGAATGGGTTCGTCCTGAAGATATGGTCGGTAGCTTAAAATAATTTTAGTAAAACAAAACGAGGCGAGCGTAAAGTTCGCCTTTTTTTTCCTTGTTTTGCTATAATCAGCACCATTAACTTTTTGCAACGGGTTTATGATGAAGGCTAATTTATTTCTTTTTTCGCTTTTCTGTTTTTTTTCCACCGTGCTTTCGGCTCAGTGGTTAAATGTTGGCAAAGCCGATTATAATTGGGGACCATTTCATGTTTATACGCTCGGTCTTTATACTGAAACAGGCACTTATGATGCTCAAACACGCCCACTGATGCTTTCTTTCACCTATGCAAAACCGATTGAGGGAAAAAGTTTTGCCATAAGCCTCATTAAAGAAATGGAAAATCTCAAGCTAGATGCCTTTAACCCACAGCAATATCTTGATGTGCTCAAACCACTATTTCCTGATTTTTCACCCAATGATGTTTTGTATTATATTGCGTTAGTCGATAAAGGGTATTTTGTATTAAACGACACCATTTTAGATCATGAATTTGATCCTAAATTTAACGATGCCTTAACGGCAATTTGGTTATCCCCCAAAACAAACTTTCCAAAATTACAACCTAAATTATTAGGCAAAGAAAGTGCTGAAACGGAAGAAAGCACGCCTGTTTCTCCCCAAGTGGCACCTCTGACGGAAGATTCCGCTAATCCAGAATTGCCCCCCAATTATCCCTTGGATAACAAAGAAAACGATTTTTCCTTGTTAAGGTAAAAAAGAAGGACGAGTATCATCACTCGTCCTTGCCACTTATTCAGCCTGCTTAAAGGCTTTAATTCGTTGTAAATGCTGAGATATTTTCTTAAATTTGTGCGTTTCTAACTCATCCCAAACAATTTCATAAAATGGCGATAAGGTGTTAGCACTTTTTTGAGAATTTAATGCTTCATCTTGTTTAGAAAGAAATACCAAACAATTTCCTTTATTTTTCTCACGGAAATTATTGATGCATTTTGTCGCAATATCTTGATATTCCTCTGGACGATCAATCACCCCTTGCATATTTTCATAAGGAAATAAATTCGGGTTGAAAATCGCTTGTTTAATTCCGCATAAAAAACCAATACGCTCAGACCAATATCCGCCTAGCCCAACACCGCAAATCAACGGATGAGGATCTTTACTTTCTTGCACCAATTTATGCACTTCATTTAATAAAAATTGCATATCATGGAGAGGATATAATGTACTGTAATTAATAAAGCGTACATCATCATCAATAAATTTGAGTTGCATCACTTTCTCGTGATTGCCCGGACTACTTGAATCAAACCCATGTAAATAAATAATCATAATGACTCCTTCTGAATAATTCGGATTTTATACCGCACTTTTGTGTTTTGTTGCATGAAAGGCTTGGTACTTTTTCTCTAAATAAACAATGAATTGCAATGCAATATTCACGCCACTGGTTTTTTCAATCATTTCTAAACCTGGGCTGGCATTCACTTCTAACACCAATAAACCTTGCTTAGAACGGATTAAATCTACGCCTGCCACATCTAACCCCAAAGCTTGAGTCGCACGCACCGCAATGACTTTTTCTGCTTCCGTTAAGCTGACTTTTCGAGCTAACCCACCACGATGAAAATTGGCACGAAACTCGCCGTTTTGTCCCATTCTTTCCATGCTCGCCACCACTTTATTGCCCACAACAAAACAACGCAAATCCATGCCTTGTGCTTCCTCTATGAAGTCTTGCATTAACACGGGAATCTCTGCCTGTCTTAAGGTTTCTAAAATACTGACCGCACTTTGTGGTTTGTCCGCCAAAATCACCCCAATGCCTTGCGAACCACTTAACGTTTTTAAAATCGTTGGGGAAGACATTTTATTTACCGCATGCTGAGCCGAACATTCCACACCTGACAACAAAGAAGGTGGTACGGGAATCCCTTGCTCGGCGAGAAGTTGTAAACTTAACCATTTATCACGTGCTTTCAAAAAAGCCGCTTCTGGGTTTAAACACAGCACGTTTTTTGCTTGAAAATGGCGTAATACGGCACAGCCCATTTTGGTGCTGGCAGAACCAAAACGAGGAATCACCGCATCATAATCAGGCAATAAATAAGGCTCACTGTCTTGGTTCGCTTGATAATACAAAGCCAAATGAGGGGCGTTTTCTTGTAACACCAAAAGAAAACGATTGGGATCTAAAATATCAATCTGATGCCCGCTATTTTCTGCCGCTTCCTTTAAACGCTGGCAACTATATAAACGAGGCTCACGGCATAGCATTAATAATTTCATAGAAAAATAAGTTAAGTCAGAAATGTCTACAACGATTGAGGTATATTACACCAATCTGCGGCATGGAAAAATACTTTATATTTTTTCCTCAAATACGATAGAATACCCAAACGCATATTGCGAAAACACCTTATTTACATATCAAGAGGAATATTATGTTTGTTGTCATCTTTGGGCGTCCAGGTTGCCCATATTGCGTTCGAGCAAAAAACCTAGCAGACAAATTAAAATCCACCTTAACTGATTTTGATTACCGTTATGTGGATATTATCGCAGAAGGCATTTCAAAAGCAGACCTGTCAAAATCCGTGGGTAAACCTGTTGAAACTGTACCGCAAATTTTTATTGATGAAAAACCAATCGGCGGTTGTACAGATTTTGAAGCCTTAATGAAAGCACAATTTAACATTGTGGCTTAATGCGTTATCAAAAGTGCGGTGATTTTTTTCACCGCATTTTTTTATCGCTGCAATTTCTACTTGCACATTTTTTAAAATGAATATAAATTCAAAAAAATGGAATAATTATTTAGACAGGGGAAAAATATGCGCAGCACTGAATTAGTTCATTGGTTTAGACAGTCAACACCTTATGTCAATATGCATAATGGCAAAACCTTTGTGATTATGCTTGATGGAGATACCATCGCCAGCCCTAATTTTGTGAATATTATTAATGATATCAATTTATTGCATAGTTTAAATATCAAGCTTGTGGTGGTCTTTGGTGCTCGTGTTCAAATCAACAATTTACTGCAACAACATCAAATTTCTCCCCTTTATCATAAAAATATCCGTATCACCGATGTGCATAGTCTTGAATTAGTGAAACAAGCCGTAGGGCAACTTCATTATGATATTGCCTCTCGTCTGTCCTTACGTCTTCCTCACTCCCCTTTAACCAATGTGGTCAGTGGAAATTTTGTGATTGCCCAGCCTATTGGCGTAGATGATGGTGTGGATTATCAGCTCAGTGGCAAAATTCGACGCATTAATACGGAAAGTATTCAACAACAACTTGATCGTCATGCCATCGTACTCATTGGTCCTATTGCCCCTTCGGTGACGGGGGAAAATTTCAATTTGCCCTTTGAAGAAATTGCCATGCAAGTCGCCATTAAAATTAAGGCAGAAAAATTAATTGGCTTTTCCAACTCACAAGGGATCTTAGACCAAAACGGGAACACCCTTTACGATTTATTACCGCAAGATGCCCAACTTCATTTAAATCGCTTAATTGAACAAAATCAATATCACTGCTCGCAAGCCAGATTCTTACAGGCAGCCATTGAAGCTTGTCGTTCTGGCGTAAAACGGGCACATTTAATTAGCTATGAAGAAGATGGCTCCTTGTTACAAGAACTCTTCACCCGTGATGGTGTCGGCACACAGCTTTCCATGGAATCCTCAGAAACTATCCGCTTGGCTACGGCAAGAGATATTCCTGCCTTATTGGATTTAATTCGTCCATTAGAACAACAAGGGATTTTAGTTAAACGTTCCCGTGAACAATTAGAAATGGACATCAGCAATTACACCATTATTGATCGGGATGGCGTGATCATCGCTTGTGCCGCCTTAAATTGTTACCCTGAAGAAAAGATGGCAGAAATGGCTTGTGTTGCTGTGCATCCTGATTACCGCAACTCTTCACGGGGCGATATTTTGCTTGAAGCCATTCAAAAACGGGCAAAGCAATTGCAGATTCAGACCCTGTTTGTGCTCACCACTCGCACCGTACATTGGTTTCAAGAGCGAGGTTTTGAATTAGCGGATGTTGATGCATTACCTGAAGCGAAAAGACAACATTATAACTACCAACGTCGATCAAAGATTTTGATTCAACACTTAATCTAACCTTTTCGCCGTTTTTATTTCATGAATTTTCCCCTCTCACGACAAGAGGGGAAAATGGTATAAAGTGCGGTGCTTTTTTGAAAAGTTTTCTAGTCTCGAATAAATAGACTATTCTGGCAATTTTGCCACCACACAATAGCCAGCTTGAATCCCTTCAATTTGATAGTCTGCACCACTTCCAATTAACGCCGATTCACCTTTTTTTAAGAAAAGTGCGGTCTGTTTGTGAGAAATTTTGATTTCACCTTGCATCACCAACACAATTTCCGCACTTTGTGATTGAAATGCATGCTGTTGATGAGGTTGATAAGTAATATTGGTTAAGGCAAAATCGTTGGCTGGTGTCGAATAGGTTAATACAGACGTATTATTATCCATTTTAGCGATAATCTCAGGTACCACTTCTCGGCAGTCCACCACCTTTAATAATTCTGGAATATCCACATGTTTCGGCGTGAGCCCGCCACGGATAACATTATCCGAACACGCCATTAACTCAATATTTTGCCCTCTTAGGTACGCATGAGGAATCCCCGCATCTTGGAAAATGCCTTCCCCTTCTTTTAAATACACAAGATTAAATAAATAAAAACAGAGCAATCCCGCATCAAGTTGCTGTGCTGAAATGCTCATGCTTTCCATAGTATAAAGCAACCAATAATCAGGATTGTCAAGGGTTAGGCGTTGTTCCGCATAAGCTTGCTGATTGGCTTCCACAATAGGCAATAACCATGCCGCTAATTGACCTTGTTCTGCTTGCATAATCTGTGCATAAAACTCAGCAATCGTGTGTGAAGCCAGTTTTTCAGCCAATTCAACTAAAGAAGGACGTGCCTTTAAGGTGGCTAATATCGCTGTTTTTGGCTTAAAGCCGTGCAATAACCAAAAATCCGATAAGGCAATCATCATTTCAGGTTTGTGATTACGATCTTTATAGGTACGCTTAGGATCGTCTAAGGAAATGCCTTTTTCATTCTCGGCTAAAAACCCCTTTTCTGCCTGAGCTTTGGTGGGGTGTAACTGAATAGAAAGCGGTTTTGCGACATCTAAAATTTTTAATAAATACGGCAAATCTTTGCCAAATTGCACCGCACTTTTTTCCCCTAATAATTGCGGATACTGGGCTAAAAATGTCGTTAATGGTTGCTCACCCTCTGCTAGCACAACCATGGAAGGGGCACTCGGATGTGAACCCAGCCACCATTCGGCATAAGGTTGTGCGGTGGGGTTGTCTAATCCCAATAATGTTGGAATATAGCTTTCTCCCCCCCAAGCATAATGTTGCTCACGACCCACTAACTGATAAATACTCATGATTTTTCCTCTTTTTTATAACCACCAAAAAAGTGTACGACCGATTCCCGATCTTGTTCCTTAAGCAAATGAATTAATAAACGTTTTCCTGATATTAAATCAATCACGAAAATATTGTTGTCGGCAAGATGAATTTGATGAATATGCTGATATTGAAAATAGACATTACCGAAAAAAAAACCTTTTGGCTTTAAAATTAATACGGGATAACGCACAAAGGCGGCATACACCGTTAATAAAATTAATGTGCCCAATAAATATAAAGTGAGTGAAGAAATATTCGAATAGGATTGATAAATAATCATGCTAATTAACACAATCAAAATCACGGCATCTTTTTTTGCTTGTTTTTTAAGGGGAATTTTTAATAATGTTTTGCCTTTCCAATACAGCATGCCAAATTGATCGTAAATCGCATAAACCAAGAAAAGAACGATACTAATAAACAGGAGAATATTTATCATCATATATTTTTCATCATTACAAGATCATGTGTCATCACACATTTTTATCAAAAGAAAAGGGATGAACGCCTTGCTCATCCCTTCTTCATTACTTATTCTAACTAAAAATTAGAAGAATACGCGTAAACCTACGCCAATTTTGTTGTCTTTTTGTTTAGCATTTTGGGTAAATTCATATGGTTGACCTGTTTCATTACCATCTTGGTCTAACGCATATTGTTTACCTTTACGGTTAAATCTTGTTGACTCATAAGCATACTCAATATAAGTTACAACATTTTTATGCAATTTATAATCAACACCAACAACTAAAGTATCCTTTTTCACTTTAGAGTTAGGCAATGTATATTCACGCCATTCCCCTAAATCAGATTTTTTGTCCGCAAAAACACTCTGATTATATTTGAAATCTTCTTGTTTCCATTGAGCATAAATTTTTGAAGGTTCAGCAACTTGGAAAGAAGTAGACACTAATAAACTTCTGTTGGTAAATTGTTTTGTATCTTGTTCTTTGTAGAAGCTTTGACCGTACTCAGCACCAAACTCAACAGGACCGTATGCTAATTGAACTGCTGTTCTCCAAGCTGTTGTATCTGCAAAAGATTTTGTTGTATCTAAATCTTCTTTATCTACACCGTAACCAGCAGTCCAGTTGAATGTTAAATCTTGAGCAAGTTCACGTGTATAGAATACAGATGCTTGGTAACCATATTTATATTCTGGTTCTAAAGGAGCTTGAGGATCTACTTGTCCATGTTTCTTCTCAGCATTACCAAATACATAATCTAAACCAAAGCTGAAACCACTCCACTCTGCAGAACGGAATTTGATTGATTTATCTGCTGAATCTAACAAGTTGTTGTTACCGCCCCAAACGTATGAATTGTCATTTAATTGAACATCATCACCGTTAGTTGCTTGTTTACCAAATGTTAAAGTACCTACGCCTTCATAACCTAAACCAGCGAAAAGTTTGTTGGTTGTTGGGTTACCGAATTTACCTGCAGACTCATCAGTGTCATCACCATCAAAACGGATTTCTACACCACCTAACGCACTTAAACCGTTACCGAGGTCATGGCTTGCATTCACTTCTAAACGAGAATCGTTGTTTTTGAGGTCAGTACGTTTACCTTTCTCTTTGCTGAGTAATACACGTACAGAACCACCAATTTCAACTTTTGTACCGTCTTGTTCGTAAACTGTTGCGGCATTCGCAGAAGTTGCGAACACTGCTGCTGTTGCTAATGCAATAATTGTTTTTTTCATAAATTAAGTCCTCTTAACATTGATTATATATAAAGCGTTTAATAGCCTGCTTCTAAAGCAAGCCCCTTTATATTCCGCCAATTTTCACAATAAAAATTGTAATTGTCAACCTAAACCCTAATATAAGCAAAAAAGGCTTATTTTTCAGGGGGATTTTGTTAGAAATATTTAATTAATGTTAAATTAATTTTGTAAAATTAATGGGTTGTTTTTAATTTTCTAACCAAAGCCCTAATAAATAGGGCTTAAATCTTCATCATTTTAATTAGGCTAAAATACCTGTCCATGCCCCTAAAATACCGATGGCAAAGAAACCAATAATAATCCACAAGGCATTCACACGGTTACGTAATAGCCACATACACGCAAATGTCAGTAATAATGGCAATAACCCTGGCATGAGACTATCTAAAATGCTTTGAATGGTTTCAACTCTTGTTGTGCCATCTTGCATTTGAATAGTTGCCACCACATATGGCACGTTGATGCTCGTCCATTTCTGAACTAAAGCCCCCATAATAAACAAACCAAGAATAGATGCCCCTTCTGTGAGTTTTTGCAGTAAACCACCGCTCATATCACCAACCACATCTAAGCCTTTTTTGTAACCATAAGTTACACCAAAATAACGGGTAGCTAAACGAACAAGGTTAAACAGGACAAAAAAGAGAATTGGACCTAAAATATTACCATTGATCGCTAATCCTGCCCCTAATGCCGCAAAAACTGGACGTGCTGTTCCCCAATAAATCGGGTCACCCACCCCAGCTAAAGGTCCCATTAAACCAACTTTGATCCCGTTGATCGCAGCATCATCAATTTCTTTACCATTTGCACGCTCTTCTTCCATTGCAATGGTCACCCCTAATACTGGTGCTGCCACAAAAGGTTGCGTATTAAAGAATTCTAAATGACGTTTAATCGCATCTTTACGTTCTTGTGAGTTTGGATCAGGATATAAACGCTTGATAACTGGCACCATTGAATAGGCAAATCCAAGCGCTTGCATACGCTCAAAGTTCCAAGACCCTTGGAAAAGATTAGAACGACGTACTACGGCATTTAAATCGCTTTGTGTGACTTTTTTCATTTCAGTTGTCATTGTTGTAATTCCTATTAATCCAATCTGTTATCAAGATCATTATTGCCATTGCTCACCACTTGCACCACTTGCTTACTTTGGTTGTATTTTGGGTGAAGTTGAATATAAAGGACAGCCATAATTGCCCCTAACACACCTAATGCCACTAAGTTAAACTCAGTGAAGGCGGCAATCACAAAACCCGCATAGAAAAATGGCATTAAATGACCTGCTCGCATCATGTTGATCACCATCGCATAACCGACCACGGCAATAAAGCCACCTGCGATTTTAAGACCTGTTGTCACCACATCAGGGATAGCGTTTAACAGTTGCTGAACGGTATCTGTCCCCGCTGTCATCGCCACGATTAAGGCTGGAATTGCAATACGCATAGCTTGTAATAATAACGCTGAGCGGTGAATCCAATCTAATTTGTTTAAATCCCCTGTTTCAATCACTTTATCTGCTGCGTGTTGGAAACCTACGGTGATCGCACGCACAACATATGTTAAAACTTGACCTGCTGCGGCAAGTGGAATTGCAATGGCGATACCCGTTGAAATATCTTGTCCACCGACAATCACAAGAATGGTAGATACCACAGAAGCCAATGCGGCATCAGGTGCTAAGGCGGCACCGATATTCATCCAGCCTAAGGCTAATAATTCAAGTGTCCCACCAACGATAATCCCCGTTTTAATATCCCCTAAAACAAGACCAATTAAGGTACAAGCAATTAAAGGACGATGGGTTTGCCACTCATCAAGAATTGATCCCATACCTGAAATGCAGGCAACAAGGAACACTAGCACAATTTGTAAAGTTGAAATTTCCATGTTATTTCCTTTGGTTAATGTCTTAAATCAAATTATTTTTCTTTAAAAGATCCATCATATATTGACGGCTATCATTAGAAACTTTACGCACATCAAGCTCAATATCCATCGCATGAATAGCTTTAAATGCCTCGATATCTTTCTCATCAACAGATACCGCACTTGTAATCATTTTCTTACCATCACGATATGCCATGCCCCCAATATTAATCGAAGACATATCAACACCCGCTTCAAGTAATTTCAATACATCCGTTGGATTGGTAAATAATAACATCACACGGTCATTCGCATATTCTGGGTTATTGTAAACACGCACCATTTTATCCACATTTACCACATGTGCCGTTACCCCTGGAGGTGCCACACTTTTCAGCATGGTTGAACGCACAGAATCTTTCGCAACATCATCATTCACCACAATAATACGGCTCACTTTGCTTTCTTTCGTCCAACGGGTTGCCACTTGACCATGGATCAAGCGATCGTCAATACGTGCCAAACCAATTGTCATATGCCCACCTTCTGTTGCCACAACGGGTGCCGCTTGTGGGGCAGGTGCCGCAACTTGAGGAGCAGGGGCTGCTTCAGGTTCTTCTTCAGCATATTTCAATGCACGCACACCAGTACGGCCTGTTTCAAGGGCAATTGCCACTAACTCTTGTAAACTAGGATCATCATCACGAGCCATGAATGTTTCCACCAACATAGGCACGTTCACACCCGTTACGATGTCCATGTTAGCTTTGCCATCCGCCACACGATTTGCCGCATTAAATGGGCTACCGCCCCAAGTATCGACTAAAAACAACACTTCATCACAATGAGCCAATGTGGTGGATAATTTTTCTTGGTATTTCGTCATAATGGTTTCAGCATTTTCACCTGAAACAAACTCAATGGTGGCGACATTTTCTTGCTCGCCAATCAACATTTCCGTTGTTTTCAGTAATTGCTCTGCTGCAACGCCATGAGTCGCTATAATAATAGCAATTGTCATTGTTTGACTCCTTAATCACATTAAAAATCAAATAGAGTTATTTGAGGCGCGGATTATAGAGGAAATGTCAACTCAATGATGTGATTTAGATCACAAATCGAAGCCAGTAGGCAGTAAGCGTTACATTTTTGACCATATCTCGTCTTGATCGCTCAATAAAAAAACATCATTTGCGTATTTAATATTTTGTCACATTTAATCGATTTTTCTTGATGCAGCCGTCTTTTTATCCACTTGCAAAGCCACGAAAAATGCGTAAACTACGCCCAATTTCTCCTTTGAGAAATTTCCTTTCTCCACTTTTAAACACTACCTGCGAGTAGCAAAAAGGATCAACAATATGAATGACAATGTAAATAAAGATGGCTGGAAAGCCTTATTAGGATCTGCCGTCGGCTATGCGATGGACGGATTCGACTTACTTATTCTCGGTTTTATGCTCAGTGCCATTTCTGCCGATCTTGCCCTCACCCCCGCTCAATCGGGCTCTTTGGTGACTTGGACATTAATCGGTGCCGTGGCGGGCGGCATTATTTTTGGTGCATTAAGTGATAAATATGGACGAATCCGTGTCTTAACTTGGACAATTGTGCTTTTCGCCATTTTCACTGGCTTATGTGCCTTTGCACAAGGCTACTGGGATCTGCTGATTTACCGCACCATTGCAGGAATCGGTTTAGGCGGTGAATTTGGTATCGGCATGGCATTAGCAGCAGAAGCATGGCCTGCTCGCCACCGTGCCAAAGCATCCTCTTACGTGGCATTAGGTTGGCAAATTGGTGTGCTAGGTGCTGCCTTATTAACGCCGTTATTACTGCCACACATCGGTTGGCGAGGCATGTTCTTGGTGGGTATTTTCCCAGCTTTTGTCGCTTGGTATTTACGAGCAAGACTGCATGAACCTGAAATTTTTGTGAAAAAACAGACCGCACTTTCTCAACAATCCGCCTCAAAATGGCATTCATTCCAACTCTTAGTGAAAGACAAAGCCACGATAAAAATCAGTGCGGGGATTGTGGTCTTAACCTCCGTACAAAACTTCGGTTATTACGGCATTATGATCTGGATGCCTAACTTCCTCTCAAAACAGCTTGGTTTCAGTTTAACGAAATCAGGGGTTTGGACTGCCGTCACCATTTGTGGCATGATGTTTGGCATCTGGCTCTTTGGGCAACTTGCCGATCGTATTGGTCGCAAACCAAGTTTCTTGTTATTCCAAGCAGGTGCGGTGATCAGCATTTTCACCTATTCACAGCTTTCCGATCCAAGTGCCATGTTATTTGCGGGGGCTATTTTAGGGATGTTTGTCAACGGCATGATGGGCGGCTACGGAGCGTTAATGTCGGAAGCTTATCCAACACAGGCTCGAGCCACTGCACAGAATGTTTTATTTAACTTAGGGCGTGCGGTAGGCGGTTTTGGTCCCATCGTCGTCGGTGCATTAGTTTCGGCATATTCTTTCCAATTAGCCATTGCGTTCTTAGCCAGTATTTATCTGCTTGATATGCTTGCCACCCTTTGGCTCATTCCTGAATTAAAAGGCAAACCGCTAGACTAATCTCACAGACTAATCACGCAGGGGCAATCGCCCCTGTTTTTTTCGATGCCACCTTCAAAACTTATTGAAAAACGACCGCACTTTTCCATTCTATTGTATTTTTTCATCGTACTTTTTCATCGCATTTTCAAGCACACCCGTTAAATACCCCGTTCAGAATTAACAGGCAATAAAAAAGCGGTTTAACATCAACCGCTTTTATCTCATGCATTATCCTTTACTTTTTAATTAACGCCTCATGCGCTTGTTTTTGTTCTTTCATCTTTTCACGAATATCACGACGTTGTTGTGAAATTTCTGCATTACGAATCATGTAATCATCAACACGTTTCTCATAATCCTCACGCATACTTTCAATAATCACACGCACATCTTGGATCGACATATCATCACGAATGTATTGATTTAAGTTATCCAATAACAAGACACGTTTTTGGTTATCACGAATCTTACGGTTATTGTCCTCACGATCGCGAGCAAGTTTATTTTTCAAACGATACATACGCACATACTCTAAAACTTCTTGAAAAGATTGTTTATTTACATTTTCCATTAGGCGACTCTCTTAAACATTAATAAAAAATTAACCCTACTTAATGTATCCATTTTTATTGCCCTCGTCAAAGCGTTCCTTAACTTTTTAAAAATTAAATGAAAAAATAACAATTTTTCAACAAAGATCATTGATTAGAACGGGGTGAGGTGATAAAACTACGGAATTATTTTTCAATTAATTTAAGGAAGTGGCAATGTCAAACGTTTTCAATTTTAGTGCAGGCCCAGCAATGATGCCAAGCGAAGTATTAGCACAAGCACAGGCAGAATTAACCAACTGGCAAAATCAGCATACTTCTGTGATGGAAGTCAGCCATCGTGGCAAACTCTTTATGGAATTAGCCCAGCAATCCGAACAAGATTTTCGTCAGCTTTATCGTATTCCAGATAACTATCAAATCCTTTTCTTACAAGGTGGTGCACGTGGTCAGTTTGCGGCAATTCCCATGAACTTACTGAAAGAAAATGGCAAAGCCTTATATTTAACCAGTGGTCATTGGTCTGCCACGGCGGCAAAAGAAGCCCGCTTATTTGGCGAAATTGATGAAGTGAATATCTTAGCAGAAGGCAACGAGCTGAAAGTCGGCAACCTTGATTTTAGCGATATTGCTGAACAATATGATTATGTCCATTATTGCCCGAATGAAACCATCACAGGGGTGGAAATTTTCGAGATTCCTCAAGTGGGCAATGCAGTGTTAGTGGCGGATATGTCTTCCACCATTCTTTCACGAGAAATTGATATCAGTAAATTTGGACTGATTTATGCAGGGGCACAGAAAAACTTAGGTCCTGCGGGGATTACTATTGTCATCGTGCGTGAGGATTTAATTGGTCATGCTCGCCAAAGCACCCCAACCATTTGGAATTATGCGGTACAAAAAAATGCCGACTCCATGATCAACACCCCACCAACCTTTGCTTGGTATTTGTGTGCATTAGTGTTTAAACATTTACTTTCTCTTGGTGGACTACCTGAAATCCAAAAACGTAACCGAGCGAAAGCAGAATTACTTTATCGCTATTTAGATGAAAGCGATTTTTATCGTAATACCGTGGCAAAACAAAACCGTTCTTTCATGAATGTCACCTTCACGACAGATAACGATGAATTAAATGCGAAATTTGTGGCTGAAGCCACCGCCGCAGGCTTACATGCATTAAAAGGACATAAAGTGCTAGGGGGAATGCGAGCCTCTATCTACAATGCAATGCCAATTGAAGGTGTCGAAGCCTTAATTCGCTTTATGCAAAAATTTGCCAACGAAAACCGCTAACCGAAAACCGCTAAAAGTGCGGTCGTTTTTTCAACTGTTTTTATGTTTTCTATAAAAGGGCACAATTTGTGCCCTTACTCGCTAAATAAAACAAAAAGAAAGAGAAGATTATGCAATACATCAACATCGCCAATGAGGGGGTGAAAACACTCCTCCCTTATCAAGCGGGAAAACCCGTAGAAGAACTCGAACGTGAATTAGGCATTGAGAATATTATTAAACTTGCCTCAAATGAAAATCCATTTGGCTTGCCAGACAGTGCAAAACAAGCCATCCAAGCAGAATTGGATAATTTAACCCGTTACCCTGACAGCAACGGTTTTTATTTCAAACAAGCAGTAGCAAAAAAATTCCACTTAAATGCGGCTCAAATCACTCTGGGTAACGGTTCCAATGATTTATTAGAACTGATCGCCCACACTTTTGCCAGTGAGCAAGATGAGATTATCTTCTCCCAATATGCCTTTATTGTGTACCCGCTTGTGACACAAGCCATTAATGCGAAAAAAGTGGAAATTCCCGCCAAAAATTACGGTGCTGATTTAGAAGCATTTTTAAAGGCAATCACCCACAAAACGAAATTAATCTATCTCGCCAATCCGAATAATCCGACTGGCACATTTTTAAGTGAAGCTGAAATTTCCGCCTTTTTACAGCAAGTGCCTGAACAAGTCATCGTGGTGTTGGACGAGGCATATACTGAATTTACCTTGCCAGAAGAGCGTGTCGATTCTTTTGCCTTACTGAAAAAACACCCCAATTTAGTCATTTGCCGCACCCTTTCCAAAGCCTACGGGTTAGCAGGTTTACGCATTGGCTATGCGGTCTCATCGGAAGAAATTGCGGATTTATTCAACCGTGTACGCCAACCATTTAACTGCAATAGCCTTGCATTGGCAGCGGCAACAGCGGTGATCAATGATGATGTCTTTATTGCGAAAGTGGCAGAAAATAACCGTGTTGGATTAGCCCTATTAGAACATTTCTTTAACGAAAAAGGCTTAAGCTACATTCCTTCAAAAGGCAATTTCGTGATGTTAGATCTGAAGCAACCCGCACTGCCGATTTATCAAGCGTTATTACAAAAAGGGGTGATTGTGCGACCTATTGCAGGCTATGGTTTGCCAAACCATTTACGCATTAGCATTGGCTTACCAGAAGAAAACCAACGTTTTATTGATGCATTAGCAGATATTTTACATAGTTAACCGCACTTTTGCTTATTCGGTACAATCAAGGAACTCGCAGTTTATGCAACAAGCAACCTCTATTACCTTAACCCCCATTCATCGCATTCAAGGGGAAATTCGTCTACCTGGCTCAAAAAGTTTATCAAACCGTGCCTTACTGTTAGCCGCACTGGCAAAGGGGAAAACGACCCTCACCAACTTGTTAGACAGTGATGATGTTCGCCATATGCTCAATGCATTAAAGCAGTTAGGGGTGAATTATCAGCTGTCTGAAGATAAATCCGTCTGTGAAATTGAAGGTCGAGGACAAGCCTTTGACTGGCAAGATGGCTTAGCCTTATTTTTAGGCAATGCGGGCACAGCCATGCGACCACTCACTGCCGCTTTGTGTTTAGCACAGCCTAATTCTTCGGAACAACCTGAAATTATTCTCACGGGTGAACCTCGCATGAAAGAACGCCCGATCCAGCATTTAGTGGATGCTTTACGACAAGCAGGTGCAGAGATTCATTATTTAGAACAAGAAGGCTACCCGCCTCTTGTGATTCGTCGTACAGGTTTACAAGGCGGACAAGTCAAAATTGATGGTTCAGTATCTTCCCAATTTTTGACCGCACTTTTAATGGCAGCCCCCATGGCTCATGCCGATACAGAAATTGAAATTATCGGCGATTTGGTGTCCAAACCTTATATTGATATTACCTTGAATATGATGAAAACCTTTGGTGTTGAGGTAGAAAACCATCATTACCAACGCTTTTTGGTGAAAGGAAATCAGCAATATCAATCACCGAATACTTTCTTAGTGGAAGGTGATGCGTCCTCTGCTTCTTATTTCTTAGCGGCTGCCGCAATTAAAGGCAAAGTGAAAGTGGTCGGCGTGGGGAAAAATAGCATTCAAGGTGATCGCCTCTTTGCCGATGTGTTAGAAAAAATGGGGGCAAAAATCACATGGGGAAGCGATTTTATTGAAGTTGAACAAGGGGAATTAAAAGGGGTTGATATGGATATGAATCACATTCCTGATGCCGCCATGACCATTGCCACCACTGCACTGTTTGCCCAAGGGGAAAGCGTCATTCGCAATATTTATAACTGGCGAGTGAAAGAAACAGATCGTCTCAGTGCCATGGCAACCGAGCTACGCAAAGTGGGTGCCGAAGTGGAAGAAGGGAAAGATTTTATCCGCATTCAACCTTTAGCCTTAGAGAAATTCCAGCATGCGGAAATTGAAACCTATAATGATCATCGTATGGCAATGTGTTTTTCCTTAGTGGCGTTATCCAATACCGCAGTCACCATTTTAGATCCCAATTGCACCGCCAAAACCTTCCCAACGTTCTTTGAGGAATTTTTACGTTTGGCACAGCATGAATAACCCACTTCAATAAAAAAGTGCGGTGTAAAACCAAAAAGTTTTCACCGCACATTCTCTTTTCCACCGCAGTTTAACTAAGAATGCTCATCAAAAATCCCTAAGCTTTCCCACATATCATCCACTTTTTTCACCACTTCAGGATCTTTGGTAATCGGCACCCCCCATTCACGTTGGGTTTCTCCCGCCCATTTATTAGTAGCATCAATCCCCATTTTCGAGCCTA
The DNA here is from genome assembly GCF_049670885.1 of Pasteurella pantherarum. Taxonomy (GTDB): domain Bacteria; phylum Pseudomonadota; class Gammaproteobacteria; order Enterobacterales; family Pasteurellaceae; genus Pasteurella. The sequence goes on from NZ_CP187173.1 coordinate 1,604,923, forward strand.
ACCCAGCCACAGGTGAAGCAAAATCCAGATAATCAATCGGCGTATTTTCCACTAACGTTAAATCCCGTGCGGGATCACATCTTGTCGTGATCGCCCAAATTACATCTTTCCAATCTCGGGCATTCACATCCTCATCACAGACAATCACAAATTTAGTGTACATAAACTGACGCAAGAAAGACCACACGCCCATCATCACCCGTTTCGCATGCCCTGCATATTGTTTCTTAATCGTCACCACCGCTAAACGGTAGGAACAGCCTTCAGGCGGTAAGTAAAAATCCACAATTTCGGGAAATTGTTTTTGCAAAATGGGAATAAACACCTCATTTAACGCTTCACCTAAAACAGCAGGTTCATCAGGTGGACGCCCTGTATAAGTTGAATGATAAATCGGATCTTTACGCATAGTAATATGTGTAACGGTAAACACAGGGAAATATTCTTGTTCATTGTAATAACCTGTGTGATCCCCATAAGGCCCTTCCAACGCCGTTTCATTCGGATCAATATAGCCTTCTAACACAATTTCAGCACTTGCAGGCACTTCCAACGTATTACTCACCGATTTCACCACCGCCGTTTTTGTCCCACGTAACAAGCCCGCAAAGGCATATTCCGACAAAGTATCTGGCACAGGCGTTACCGCCCCTAAAATCGTCGCAGGATCTGCCCCCAATGCCACAGATACAGGGAACGGTTCACCTGGATGGGTTTCCTTCCATTCTTGAAAATCTAATGCTCCACCACGGTGCGATAACCAACGCATAATCAATTTATTTTTGGCAATTAATTGTTGACGATAAATGCCCAAATTTTGACGTTTTTTCAACGGTCCTTTAGTAATGGTCAACCCCCATGTCACCAAAGGTGCTACATCATCTTTCCAACATTGCATAATCGGCAACTGATACAAATCCACCTCATCGCCTTTTAGCACCACTTGCTGGCAATCTGCTTTCCCCAAAATTTTTGTGGGCATATTCAACACTTGTTTAAACTGCGGCAAACTTGAAAGAAAATCTTTAAAGCCTTTCGGTGGCTCTGGCTCTTTTAAAAATGCCAAAAGTTTCCCCACATCACGCAAAGCGGCGACATCTTCTTGCCCCATTCCCATCGCAACCCGTTTCGGTGTGCCAAATAAATTACACAAAACAGGAACAGTAAATCCTTTTGGGTTTTCAAATAACAACGCAGGTCCACCTGCTCTTAAGGTGCGATCCGCAATTTCTGTCATCTCCAAATAGGGATCCACTTCTTGTTTTATGCGTTTAAGTTCACCACGCTGTTCCAATAGCGTTAAAAAATCCCGCAAATCTTTATATTTCATTGTCAGCACCCTTTTTCTAAACATTTTGTCATGTGTTATTAAACCGAAACCATGTTATAGACAACATGACTGATTGCAAGCAATTTTGCTATCTCCATGAAGATTCTGTAAAATGGAACGCAGTCTTTTTTATGGAAAAAACACGATTATGGCAAAGAAAAAAGCAAAAGTGGGATCTAATACCATTGCATTAAACAAACGAGCAAGACACGACTATTTTATTGAAGAAGAAATTGAAGCGGGGCTTTCTCTGCAAGGCTGGGAAGTGAAATCCATGCGAGCAGGTAAAGCGAACATTAGCGATAGCTATATTATTTTTAAACAAGGCGAAGCCTATTTATTCGGTGCCACTATTCAGCCCCTTAGTGTTGCTTCAACACATATCGTCTGCGATCCGACTCGCACCCGAAAATTATTGTTAAATCAAAAAGAATTAGCCTCTTTATTTGGTAAAGCCAATCGTGACAGTTATACCATCGTCGCCCTGTCACTCTATTGGAAAAATGCATGGGCAAAAGTCAAAATTGGCTTAGCCAAAGGGAAAAAACAACATGATAAACGTGAAGACATCAAAGAACGAGAATGGAAAGTCACCAAAGATCGCATCATGAAAAATGCACGAATTGGTTAAATAAAAAAGCCCTTGATAACATCATCAAGGGCTTTTTTTGGTATAAATCCTAATAAAAATTAGCGACGTAAACCTAAACGAGCGATAGTTGAAGTGTAAAGCTCAAGATTAGTACGTTTTAAGTAATCTAAAAGTTTACGACGACGAGAAACCATACGCAATAAACCACGACGACCGTGGTGATCTTTTTTGTGTGTTGCAAAGTGAGATTGTAAGTGGTTGATTTGTGCAGTTAATAATGCGATTTGCACTTCTGAAGAACCTGTATCTTTTGCATCACGACCAAATTCAGCAACGATTGCTGCTTTTTTTTCTGTACTTAGAGACATTTGATAACTCCTAAAAGTTAAGTTTAAAATACATCGATAGCCGATCTCTAATCCAGCTACGACAAAGGAATGTGAATTTTAGCATTGATTGACAGAAAAGCAATAAATCTTTGCGAAAAAGCACCGCACTTTTCAAGGAAAAAGCCTGCATTCGCAGGCTCTTAAGATTAGAAAGTGACTTCAGCACTTAATTTATAATTGCGACCAGGTGAGTAAAAACGGTTAATACCGGCACCTGTTGTCTGATTAATTAAGTTACTTGTACCAAATGCTTTAATGGAACGAGCAGATTCCCAAGTCAAGTATTTACGATCTGTTAAATTATAAACACCGAACTGTAAGGTCACATTTTTAATTGGTTTAATATAACCAACTGCATCAACCAAGGTATAATCATCACTTCTCCAACGGACAGCACTGTCTTTATATCCTTGCTCTTTGTAGAACATGTTGTAAGTATCTTTTGCTTTTTTAGCACTTACATGTGTGACATATAAATCCGCCCCAAATTTATGGTCTTTATGATCATAGCCTAAACCAAACACAGAAACCTTTGGTTGAATCGCATTCATTGGGCGATTTCCATCCAAACGACCACGTTGATAAGTAAATTTATAACTTGTGTTAAATCCATCTAACACATTCCAGAAATAGCCTAAATTCAAACGAGTATTCATTTCAATACCCTTAACTTTGGCATTATCAACATTAACATTTTGGTAAACTTGGAAATCTCGTGCTTGTGATTTTCCGCCCACAGAGTTCGATAAATTTCTAGACCCTAAATACGCTAAATCAATAAAATTGCGATATTTTGTTTGGAAAACACTTGCACTCACAAAGCCCCAATTATCATGAAATGTTAAGGCAATCTCTTGATTTTTCGCTTCCTCTGGTTTCAAAACAGGGTTAGGTAAAATCGTAAAGTCTGGATGCTTAAAGGTAAAATAAAGCTCATCCGACGTCGGTGCTCTAAACCCTTTTGAATATTTTACTTGTAACCGTAAAAAATCAACGGGATCAAAGGTTGCCCCAACGGAGTAAGAATGTTTTTTAAAGCGTTTTTCTTGTGCAATATAAGCAATATTTTCTTCTGCATTCTTACGAATTTGTTCTGGTTTTAGTGGTTTTGTAAATACTCTCGTACCTACCGTAACTTTTTCCCCTTCAGGTAATGGAATAAAGATACCTTTCACCATATCATCCGCAATTTTAGGGGTTACACCAGGGATATATTCTGGTTCATATTTAATATCATCATAACGGTAACCTAAATCGAAATTTAACATGTCATGTACTTTGATATTATCCGCAAAATAGAGTGATTTTGTTGTGGCTTCTACTGGAATTAAAAACGATGTAGGCTCTTCGTGTCTTGGACAAAGGAATCCATTATAACCCGATACAGTTTGACATGTATTTTCTTTATCGGTAATACTACTGATTCCTAGTGTTCGTTTAGCCCACCATGTAGGATTGCTTCCAGTATAACCTGCATAATTAACCATGTTTTTTTCTGTTTTACTGTAAACACCACCATAGTTAAGATTGTTTTCCATCTCAAATAAAGCAAAATTTTTACTTAAATCCAAGTTGATTTGTTTAGTATTAGTATTTAAGTCTCTCTTCTTATAGTCAAAAGGTCTATAGCCTTGAGAATTTGGAAGAATGATATAATGCTTCGCAGAGGGTTCCGTTTTATCTTTATAAGAGCCAAACTTCTTACCTTGTATTGTGGTTATTTCTAAATCAACCATTTTTTTAATTGCTTTTCCATCAGTAGAATCGCTATTTTCTTTATAAACTTCTACTGGTTTATCGCAATTAAACACTTCACAGTCAAACCAAAAATTAGATCCACCAATTTGTGTTAAATCAAAGGCTGTTCTATCTTTTTCTTTGCCATCCTTACCAAGGACTTGTGGCACTTGATATTTCTTTTTAATAAGTTCAAGTTCTTCATCATTTTGAGCCAAGATTTTCCCATCTTTCATGTGTAGCCCAAGAGGATTCTTATATGTGTCGCATTTTTCATTGCCATCGCAATAATCTTCTGTTCTTGCTCTTGTTGTGATCTTTTGTTGTGAATAACTTAATTTTAATGTGTCCCAAAATGGCGTAACAGTATAATTCTCATAAGTAAAAGACACATTTTTACGCTTTGTCAAATCATTCGCATGACGAGATTCCTTTTCATCTAACTTAATATATGTCGTTGCAACGAGATTATATGAAAGGTCATGTCCACGAGAATGTTGAGTATAGGTATCAGAAGTAACGGTAAAACGGTGATTTTCTGTTGGAGAAAAAGAGAATTTCACTAATGTACTTTCTTTAGTAATAGAATATGGATCCGCTTTTTCTCTTTCTTTACCCTGAATATCTGCCCCTGTTTTATAATCATAATTTTTTAATTGATTACCACGACGATCAGTATGCATAAATAACGCATCAAACCATTTATAACGCCCTGCGGCAGTAAATGTATTGAGTTTTTGATTATCAGCCGAGTTATAACCTGTTTTATAACCCACATAAGTGTCTTTCTCGGTTAAAAAATCACGAGCATCTTTGGTTTCAAAAAGCACCGCCCCACCTAAAGAGCCACTTCCGACTTTTACTGAATCAGCACCTTTTGCAATTTTCGCCACTTTTAATGTTTCAATTTCTACACTATTTCTCGTATTATTGAAATTGCCGTAGCCTTCAAATAATTCTTTAAATCCTTGAGAAGAAAGGGTTTCTGCTTGGTGAAGCCCATCTACCGTAATCGCTACACGGTTTTCATCCACACCACGAATAGCATAACCACTTGAACCAAAACGACCTGCTTCTACCACAGAAACACCAGTTTCATAACGAACAAGATCACGACTGTCTTGGACTTGCTGACGTTTTAGTTGGCTTGACGTTTTTACAGTTTCGCCCACTTTTTTCTCTTTCACACTGATGTCATCTTGTTGTGAAGTCACTGTGATAGTGTCGAGTGCTTCTGTATTTTGGTTATCAGCGAATGTTGCACCGCAGTAGCCTAATAATGCCAATGTAATGGCAGAAAGTTTCATGGTTCGAGTGGTCATACTCATATTTTTTATCCTTACATAAATACCCTAAAATAAATACCCCAAAAGTTGAAGACGGATTACTCTTCGTGTCCTTCAACAAGATGAACAAAACTCACCAAATCATCACTACTTACTTGGAAAGCTTGTCCGAATCCTTTTACAAATAAACCTTGCTCTGGCTTAAAGCTAAATAAATGGAAATCTTTTAATTTCGATAATTCATCCATTAACGCACCATGTCTGGCTTTTAATGCTTCAATGCCTGATGCCCATTCTTCACTTTCCCGTTCTACAATACGAGAAGAGGCATCAAAAGAAAGGCGACGACGAGCAAAAATTTGACGACTTTTGCTTTCGTCTTCAATTAACATTAAAGAAACTTTCGGAACTTCTTGTAAATTCCGTGCATGGCGAGCAATGGTTGAGATAAAGACTTGATATTCACCATTATTAATGGCAAAGGGGGCATAGCTCACATTAGGATTGCCATCTTCCCCAACAGTGGCGAGCATAATGGTTTTGCAATTGGCTTTTAATTCTTGAATTTCTGGTCCTAGTCGATTTTGTAACACTTCTTGACGATTTGTAGTCATTACTTCTTTACCTTCTAAATAAATGCTTTAAATTTTTGAACTTGTTCTGGGAATAATTGACGTGCCTCATCTCTGCCTAAATACACTTTAAAAATGGTGTGTCCGTTATTGGCGATAAAGGCGATGTTGTAGCTTTCTTTGCCACGGAAAGGTAAGCTCACAAAAGCAATTTTACTGATGTTATCGAGCTTAAGGTGTCCATGTAAGGCACCCTCTTCTCCTTTCATATTTAAATTATAATACCCACGTCCCACTATCCCTGTTGGGAAACGATCTTTAATTTCAAAGATTGAACCTTCTTTTTCAATAATGGTGGTAAAAATCCCCCAACGACTAATTTCTGCAAGGATTTCTTCGGCTCTTTCACCAGAAAACACTCGAACGAATTCTTCTGGTAAAGCACATAAAATCTCACCTTCAGGCTTTTTAAAATGTGCTGCCATATCTAAGGTGATCGCGGATGGATTTTGTGCAATGTAATCTGCAATTTGTGCTTTTAACATAGTTAATTTTATCCCTACAAATTAAATGGTTTAACTTTGTCATTATCAATATTGATAATAGTTTTTAATTATATTTGCAATTTGTTTTTTTTTCAAAAGAATCCTGATGTTTCGTTGCAATTATTTTGACTTCGTAAAATTCCTTGCAACCTGCACAATGTGGGGTTTGCTATCTTTGTTTAAGGAAGCAAAGAGAAAGCCTTTGAGGTGGTGTTATCTCAAGTAAGTGATGAAAATAAAGGCAATTAAAGTTTGGAATGTATATTTTTACTTGTAATCTTTCTTTGAACAGGTAAAATACGAACCACTTTAATGCGGTTTATCCATGCTTGCCTGGGTGGCGAAATTGGTAGACGCAGTTGATTCAAAATCAACCGCCTTAGGGTGTGCCGGTTCGAGTCCGGCCCTAGGCACCATCGATAAGTTGCATTAAGCACAAAAGCCGACTTTTGTCGGCTTTTTCTTTATCTTTAATATTTAAAAATCAATAAGTTACAAACTACATTAAGCACTTCAACAAATTTGTTTTTAATCCAATCAAATGCCCCCGTCTCCATAACAGCCATTTGAAAATTAATCCAATGGTCTTCTAATTTAGACCAAATTCCCATTAGACTGCGAGCCTGTTTTTCCATTGCTCCTGCATATTTATCATTGAAAATTTTTGTCAGGGTTTGTTCAATTTGTTGTCTATTGCGTTTATCTACTTTGGCTAGTTGCTGTTTACCATATTTATCCGTGTATTCATATTCAATGATATTCGTGCCTTTCACGGCTCGCCCTTTTACGCCAAATTCTTTTAAGCGTTCATTTTCGCCAGTGATAGCATCAGCAATGGCTTCGACAGCTTGCATAACGGGTTTTCCCATCGCCGCCCCTGTATCCCCTAGGGTTTTTAATAGTCCATGAGTAGGATTTAAGCCATAGGCACGTAATTTTACAAACGCCTCCATGGCTTCATCTAAATTACTGGGTGTGTCCACAGCAAATTGTTTTACCCATTCAAGGCTTTGTTTTGCTTTTTCTGCACTCCCTTCTGTCACTTCTAAAATTGATTGAAACTTTTCAAATTGCCCTGCTGTTTTAACCATGCCAACAACACCATAGCCAATTTTTGAGGCTTGATTTAAAAGTGTTTTTCCTGCCATATTGGCACCGATGCCCATATTGACAAAAGATTGCCCTTTTGAGAAAGAGCTTGAAATATTTTTATTGATATGGCGAGCAAGATCTGTCACTCGGCTGATTTTTTCTAGCCACTTTTTCTGTCTGGATAAGGCTTGATTCGCACCTTCTATATGTGTTTTTAACGCCTGTTGGCTTTGTGAAAAATGCGTAGTTTTAAAGCCTGCTTGCTGTAACTTTCCTTGTAATCTTTTTAGTTCAGAAACACTTTGCTGATATTTCCCATTGATTCTGGTGAGATTTTCTTTTTCGTTATCCAACGAATGATTAAAGCTTTTATTGGCTTTAAGTAATTCTTCTTGTTCATTTCGATAACCTTTTAGGCTCTCTCTTGCACTTTTTAATTCTGCATTCATTTTGGCAATAGCATCTTTCGCAAGCCCTTTTTCAATGGGATTGTAATTTGTTTTATAAATCATTTTTAATGCAGCAAGTTCCGATTTATACTTTTCTACTTTCTTTGATGCATTCTCCAATTTGCCTAAATTGGATTTCATTCTCTCTTCATTATGTGCTAAGGCTTTTTGAAGCTGTTCCGTGTTTGCTTTTGCCGTGCCTAATGCCTTGGCAAATTCATTGGCTGATTTTTTCGCTTCTGCAAATTTTTCCGCATGGACTTTCACTTTATTAAAATGATTAAGTCGTTCTTGCATTTGATTAACCTGTTTTGCGAGCGTTTTGGCACCTTGTGTCATGGTTTTGAAAGGTCTCGTTGCTTGATCTACGGCATTAAGTAAAACGGTTAATTGTAAATTTTTCATTCTGTACTCACTTTTTATTGACTAACATAATCATCTGATTTAATAATGAAATAACATACGGAAAGGAGGCAAAGATGAAACAAAAAATCAAATCAAACACAGACAATCCCATGTTAAGTTTGCTGTTTTATGTCGCCATACTGGCGGGCATGGCAAGTTTTTTTGTGGCACCTTATCTCTTTTGTTATTACTATTTAAAAATGAGTGCCACACTCACGGGGATTGTCGGCTCTGTGCTGTTGTATTTAATGTTTGTGATACTTTATGCCTTGTTTGGTTCATCTTCTTGCAATCATTGCTCGGGAGCTGGTTATGAATGTATGAATCAAGATCAGCACCATTAATTACATTCTTAATTACATGCCTAGCTGTTCAATAACCAATCGTTCAATCATATCAATATCCTGTTCAGTAAAGCCCAACAGTTCCCGTTGGGCATATTCTACTTTGTAATTTTGCTTCCGATGCACTCGACTGACTAAGCCAAATTGATGCACACTCGCAAGATAGGCAGTGTTGCCCGTAAAGCCGATACTGACTTGATTTGCATTTGCTTTCACTTTCAAAAATCTGGCTGTTTTTAACTTTGCAAACATGGCTTTGCGTTTGATTCTGCCCTTTTTGTTGCGAAAGCTTTTTTGTGGTTTTCTTGGTGCAAATGCTGTGCCGTCTGGGTTTTGTTGTGCTGTGATTCTGTTGCGTTGACTTTGCACGAGATTCTGCCCGATTTTGCGGGCAAGCTCTCTTTTTGCTGTTGGTGAAAGATTGTTTAAAAGTGCGGTGAGTTTTGAGTTAAATTCTTCAATTGTCGCCATAGATTTTTCCATGTTCAAAAATCACGTTGTTTTCAAAAATGACTTTTAAATCTTCTGCAGTCAGTTCGCTTTCGTTCCAGGTCGGCTCTGCAGCATACTTCAAATCAATTTCGCCTTTTACACTGTTTTTTTGCACAACTCTTTCTGTGAGTTTGATTTCGAGCGATAGATCTAGCGTGTTGTTGTTATTAAAATCCGTGATGAATTTAAACGCCCCTTCTCTACGCTGTGGGTTTTCGAAGATTTCAGGCTGATTCACTTTCAAATATGCAAGCACTGGCACGATGATTTTCGCAATATCTTCTGCATAATCTGTGATGATGACATTGAGCGTGTATTGATATTCAAAACTCAATGAGTTCGCACCTGTGCTGATGATTTGCCCTTGGTCAATAAACACTTGCAACGAATCAGGATTACTCTTAAAAACTGGGTTTGATTGCTCAATCACATTTCTGATTTGATTCGGCTTTTTCATCGTCTATACACTCGCTGTTTTTTCTCGAAAATTGTCTGACAACTGACACAACGACACACGCCGATAATGGTCAGTCTGCGTTGTTCGGGTATTTTTTCGCCGCAATCTTCACAGAAAAACGCACTGGCACGGGTTGATGTCGTGCGATTTTTTAATGCCACGTCTCTGTGCATTTGTTCAAGTTCTTGTGCTTTGTCAAATCTATCTGTCATCGTTTCACTTCTCTTTTATTAAAATCATCAATGCAGTTTTTTAATGCGTTGTTCTCTAACAAGCAGAATTGCAACATATTGTGCGTTTTTAGCAGTGCTTGGGCTAAGTCTTTGTTCGTGTGAATATGCAAACTCACATCACCGCACGTTGCTGTTTGTGGGCAAAGAATTGGCGGGCTGATTGGCTTTGTTGAGCAAGCGTTTAATGTCATCAGGCACAGGCTGATTACTCCAGTTTTGATTGTTTTCAATAGCATTGTTTAACTCTCTTTCTGTGTGTTCGTTTGCTTGTTGCAGTGTCCGCACTTCGTTAAAAAGTGCGGTCTGTTTTTGCGAAAATTCATCAATCTTTTGATTGAGTGCGATGTAGTTCGCTTGCCACATTTCCGTTTTCAACTGCTCTGTTTTGGCTTTTGCGTAGAAGTGAAAAGCCAGTGTTGACGTGGTGACAATCGCAAAAAGCAGTGCGAGAAATACACCGCCTAGAATTAATTTGAATTTAAGATTTAAGGCGTTAAACATAGTTCACGTTCCTTTTCTCTGCGAATTTCTAAGCCTTTTAACTTCACGCCCCCCGCATAGATCCACCGTTTAAATTGTTCGCACATTTGCGGTGTGTAGCCTTGTTTTGCCATTCTGAATAGCGTTGATTTCTGCATTTTTCCGCACCCCACGTTAAACGTGATTGATGTGAGTGATTCAAATGCACCAAGCGGTAGCTGTTTGCCGTTTGCGTGCGTGTTTACACATTTTTCTGCTTGTTTTACGCCCTCTTTGAATAAGTAAGCGATTTCTTCAAGGGTGTAGATTTTGTTTCGTTCGATTTTCTCGACCGCATCCGTTGTGCCAATGCCTACTGTTAAAACGTCGGCGGGGCATTGATAGGGTTTTGTGTAGCAACCTTCGGCATTGCCGATAATCTCAAGCCCTCGCTGGGTTGTTCTGATTTCATTGTCATAGTTCGACACCACAATCATAATGACGGCAAAAACACTGCACGCATATTTCACGTATTTATTAATCTTCATTCAGACTGACTCCCATTTTTTTCGCTTTCAGTTCGAGTTCTTTCATTTTGTAGTGTTTGTTCACAAAGAATGTACCGATTGCAAGAATAATGCCGACAATCGTCGCTAAAATACTGAATATGTTTGATACATCTTGCAGTGATAATCCAATCCCTGATAAGAAAGTGCTTAATGATGCAACGTATGAGCTTGCACCCGCTAAGTCGTTTTTAACCATGTTTTAATCCCAAAGTTTTAATGAATCTTTTTTAATAATTTGCTGTTGCTTACTCGGCAGAATCACGACTGTGCCAATGTCTAGCACGGCTTGATTGGCTAAGTGCGGATTGAGTAGCAATGCTTCTTCTAGCAAGCCGTTACTTGTTCCCATGTGTCGAAAAATCACGGCATCAAGCGTGTCGTTTTGTTCTGCGTAAACTTGCATATCAAATCAATTCCGTTGTGATACGTGGTCTGCCGATGATGTCATTAATTGCAAAACGGGCATCACGTCTGATTTGTTCGATGCTTTCTTGCAATAATTCCATTTTTTTCTCACCGTCATTTGTTGTGTCATAGCTTGCGTAGCGTTCGTATAAGTTCGCTTGTGCGAGACAATACACTGCACGCTTGTAGCGATAGACCAACACTGATTGATTACCCACGGTTAAACTTGGGATTTCTGCAAGCGTGGCGTGAGTTGCTGATTGCTTGAAGTGTTTTAATTCATCATTCACCGATGCGATTGCTTCGAATAACGCTTCTTTTAATCTGTCGATTGTAACTGTGCCATCTAGTCGTGATGCGTTTCTAAATTCAGAAATCACGATGTTCGGGAAAAACTCATCATTCTGGATGAATGCTTCATTTTGCTTGTCACGTTCGACTTGTTCCTGCACAGAACGCATATCGTAGTTTTGTGCGATTTTGATTGAGATTGTGCCGTCACTCATTGTTTTTCTCGTATAAAAAAAGCTGGGTGAGGATTGAAGAAGAAAGTGCGGTTAAAAAACCGTAAATTCTCTAATCCGCCCAGCTGGCGTTGCGCTTTGCTCGTTTAGTTGGTGTCTTGGTTAGCTTGTTTGTCTAACTCTTTGCGTAGTTTCTCAACTAAGCCTTTTACACCCACGTTTAAATCTAACTCTAATGCACGCTCAAGGGCGACTAATGCCTGCTCTTTGTTGCTTTCGACCTGCAATGTGCCAATTTCACGCATTAAGCGTGCACGGCTCTGATCTGGCATATCTTCATCTCGCACGAGTTCTTCAACACGTGTGAGATAAGCAAGCTCAAATGGTTTATTTGCTGTGCGTGCGATTTTTGCAGCATCAGCAAATTCTTCTGCAAGCAACGTGCCAAGCGTGCGAGTGAATTGTTCTGGCAATACAAGTTGCTGATGTAGTGCATACTCTGCAATTTGTAATGCAAGATGATACTCACCACAATCAATAGACCAGACAAGCCAAGTCATCAAAACGTTGTCTTGTTTGCCGTTACCCGCTTTGAGCACGCCTTCAATCCACGGCATAAATTCTTGTAAGATTGAGCGTTTGTACTCCGCTTTCAGTTCAGTTGACTGAATTTCTTTTAAATTCTTCTGATGACGAGCGAGCAAAAACAGCATTTTCTCGTACTCGTCATAGTTTTCGAGTTCTCGTTCTTCTTCAGAACTCGCTTTTTCTGCCATGACTCTTAAAAAATGTGCTTTTGTTGGTCGCATAATTACCCCGCAGGTGCATCAATAATGGTAATATTTTTAAGCAATGCCACCATTTCATAATTTTCCACCACAAAATCATCATTTGATGAAGTGTAATCTTCAATTCTGTCTAACTTGGCATTATCGACAATGGTGCGTCTCATTCCATTTTCTTGATAATAAATTGATAAATTATCAAGTCGTGTGATGAGAATCGTGCCTTTTGGAACAAATGGAGCTTGAATAGCTTGTAATCCACCGACTCGTTTTTGACTGATCACCACATCACCTGCAACTTGTTCGCTTGGTTTATATTGGTTAAATAATGGAAAATATTTATCTGCCAACAAATCACGACTCATAATGGCGACCAGTTTGGTGTCATCTTGGAATTGTGGGGCAATAAGATCACTGACTGCAGAAAACACTAAGGCATCTAAAGTTTTATAGGTTTTACTTTCACCGATTTCGATCTTATTCGTGCTACTTTGCACTTCTTTCATAACTCTTTCTGGTGCATTTTCTTCAATTTTTTTCAACCAGCCTTTTGCGACATCTTGCAAAAGCGGTTTATTTGTACGGTTTGATGTCTTCGCACGTTCTTCACCGTTAAAGGCAATCATAATACGATCTAATGCCATGCGTTCCGCTTTTAAATCACCGACACGTTTCGCAAAATCAGGGAATTTTGCCCATAAATCTAAGGTGCCATAGGTTAAGTGAGTATCATAGTTGATTTGTTGGCAATGGTAGGCAATCTGACTTAATTTATGAATGTCTTGTGTGTTTCTTCCTGTGCCCGATGCTGTATCTGTTGTTCCTGCAATTGTACCTGCAACACCAAGCCCAAGGGTTTCGCCTTGCTGTTCAATCACAGGCACAATATTGATCAGTTTTAAAAAAGCACTACTTTCTTGAATTGCGTTCTCTAGTTTCTGCTGGATGCTTGGATTAACATTAAATTTTTTCCCGAACGCAACGTTTGCAAAGTCTTGAGCATTATCTTTTGCAACACCTGCGATGTAGTGATCTAATGCGGTTCTTGTTTCGTGTCTCATAATATTTTTCCTCGGTGATAATACTTAATGAATACTTAGAAATATCGCCCTTGTCGGTCTTCACCGCCTGTTACTTGTGGGCGTTCGGTGTATGTTTGTTCGGGTTGTTTTTCGAGTTGTGCGAATTTCTGCTCTAACGCTTTCACTGTGTTTTCTAAATCTGCGAATTTTTCACAATGATTTTCTAAATCTGCAGAAAGTGCGGTCGTTTTTTCTGATGTTTCTTTGCAATTTTCACCGAGCAACTCAATTGCTTGCTGATGGTCCGTGAAACGGTCATCATCTGTTTTTGCTTTCTTCGCAAATAACGCTTTGACTTTTTCAAACACGCTGAAACCTTGTTTTTCTTCGACTTCTTCAAATTCGATTTCAGTTTCGACTGCTGCAGTGAATAAGTTTTCTGCTTTTTGCTTGCGAGAAGTAAACGGATTTTCTTTTGCTTGAGATGCAAATTTCAGCATTTCAGTGCCAAGGCTTGCTGGTTGGTCAGTCACAGCTAACCCCACTAAATAGGCCTCACCGGTATCTGAAAAGTTTGGATCCACTTCAATGGATGTATAGACTTTTTGGCGTGCACTATTAAGCTTGATTAAGTCGTCGGTCGGGTCAATTTGTGCTAATAATTGCAGTTTTCCGCCCTCCGTTTCTTGTGTTTTGAGGGCGATTACATCGCCGTATGCTTTTGAGTGTGGTTCATCTTTCCAAAAATAGCGAAACTTAAGATGCTCTAAATTAATGCGTGCACCGTATGTTTTTAAGTCGTAGTTTTTCGCCATTTGCTCAATCCAAGCCCGATTGATTGTGCGGCCGTCAGTTGTTGCCCCTTCAGTGGCAACAACGAACCATTTCGATTGTGTTTTTTTATCGCCCATAGCTTTTCCCATTTCGGTTTTCTGTTCAAATTGCCACAATGTTGAATGTTTTATTTTCACGGGTCTATTTCTTCAAATTGTGAAAACTGCTTTCACAAAATCATTATCAATCAAACGGTTAGCTTTCTTCTTATTATGCCTTTATGAGAAATGAGGGCGTTATGCAAGAACTAGAAGAAAACATTGAAATCATCGTTAAACCTGAAATTGATTTGAAACGAAAAGCACAAGTGATGTATTTCGGCGGCTATAAAATCGCTGAAATATCACGCCAGCTTGATATTCCTGTTTCGACCATTTCTAGCTGGAAAGAGCGAGACAAGTGGGACGATATCGCACCCGTTGGGCGTGTTGAGCTTGCACTCGAAAGCAGAATGATTTTGTTAATCGCTAAAGAACAGAAAAGCGGTGCAGATTTTAAAGAAATTGACTTGCTCGGCCGTCAAATGGAAAAAGTGGCTCGAGTTAAAAAATATAGCTTTGGCGAGGGAAACGAAACGGATCTCAATCCGAAAATCAAAAACAGAAACAGTGGCCAACGTAAAACTGGCGACAAAAACCCGATTTCAGAAGAACAGCAAGAGTTGCTGATTAATGGCTTTCTTGAGGGAATGTTCAATTACCAGCGTTTGTGGTTCGATGCGGGCAAACAATATCGTATTCGCAACATTCTAAAAAGCCGTCAAATTGGTGCAACGTACTATTTTGCACACGAAGCATTAGTTGATGCGTTAGTGACTGGTCGCAATCAGATTTTCTTGTCAGCAAGTAAAAAACAGGCGTTGCAGTTCCGCTCGTACATTACCGCTTATGCGAGAAAAACCGCTGATGTTGAACTGAAGGGCGAAACAATCCTACTGCCGAATGGTGCGGAATTGATTTTTTTAGGCACAAACTCGGCAACGGCACAATCGTACCACGGCAATTTATATTTTGATGAAATTTTCTGGGTGCCAAAATTTGCAGAAATGCGAAAAGTTGCTGCAGCAATGGCATCACAAAAACAATATCGTCAAACTTACTTTTCAACGCCGACAACCATTGCATCTGATGCTTATCAGTTTTGGTCGGGCAAATCATTTAATAAACGACGACCAAAAGAAGAACGCATTGAGATTGATATTTCTCACGAGAATTTACGAACAGGTAAATTTTGTGCAGATAGACAATGGAAACAGATTGTGAATATTTACGATGCACAAGCGGGCGGTTGTGATTTGTTTGATATTGATGACTTGATTGCTGAAAACTCACGTGAAGAATTTGAGCAGTTATATATGTGTCAATTCGCTGATGATACGTCTAGCGTGTTTAAATTTAATGAATTGCAGTTGTGTCAAGTTGATTCGCTTGAAGAGTGGAAAGATTACAAGCCATTTTTAAAACGAGCCTTTGGCAATCGTGATGTGTGGCTTGGTTATGACCCGTCGCACACTGGCGACCGTGCAGCACTGGTCTTGGTTGCACCGCCCCGAGTTGAAGGTGGTGATTACCGCATTTTGCATTATCAAACATTTCACGGCTTAGACTTTGAAGCACAAGCAAAACAAATTAAGCGTTACATTGAAGATTTCAACATCACGAAAATCACAATTGATAAAACGGGGCTTGGTGCTGGCGTGTATCAAGAAGTGAAAAAATTCTATCCGACTGCGATTGGTCTTGATTACAACGTGGATTTAAAAAATGAAATGGTTTTGAAAACGTTGAATCTTATTCAAAAACGCAGATTAAAGTTTGACGGCAAAGAAGTGATTAGTAGCTTTATGACAGTGAAAAAACGTTTAACACGTTCTGGCCGTCAGATGACTTATGTGTCTGACCGTTCAGAAGAAGCCAGTCACGGCGATATTTGTTGGGCTGTGATGAATTGTGTTCTGAATATTCCATTCGGTGAAAACTTAAATCATCAATCAAGTGGTTCATCAATTTTTACATTTAACTAATGAGAAACGAATATGACTAAAGAAAACTCAAACATTGAATCATTCTCTCTTGGCGATGCAACGCCAGTTTTAGATCGTGCTGATATTCTTAACTATCTTGAATCAGTGTTGATGTATGAGAAATATTATAGTCCGCCAGTTGATTTTAGCGGGTTGGCTCGTTCACTGCGAGCAAGTGCACATCACGAAAGTGCAATCACTGTGAAGAAAAATATTTTACTTTCAACGTGTAAAACCACCGCACTTTTGAAACGCACGCAATTAGAAAAATTCGTGCAAGATTATCTTGTCTTCGGCAATGCTTATCTTGAAGTTGTGTGCAATGCGTGGGGCAAGCCGATTTCATTAAATTCGCCCCTGGCGAAATATATGCGAAAAGGCAAAGAAGAGGGCGTTTATTTCCAGGTGACGACATATTATCAAGAACACGAATTTAAAAAAGGTAGCGTTTTTCATCTGATGAAACCTGATGTGAACCAGGAAATTTACGGCTTGCCAGATTATCTATCATCACTGCAGTCTGCTTTCTTGAATGAAAGTGCAACGTTGTTCCGTAGAAAATACTATATCAACGGTGCTCACGCTGGGTTCATTATGTATATGACAGATGCAACGCATAGCGTTGGTGATGTTGATGAGATTAAGAAACAATTGCGAGAGGCAAAAGGCAAGGGCAATTTCAAAAACCTTTTTATTTATGCACCGAATGGCAAAGAAAATGGTTTAAAAATCATTCCGCTTTCTGATGTTGTTGCTAAAGATGAATTTTTAAATATTAAGAATACGAGCCGAGATGATATTCTTGCAGCGCACCGAGTGCCGCCACAATTAATGGGAATTATTCCGACAAATGCAGCGGGGTTTGGTGATGTGAAAAAAGCTGCAGAAGTTTTCTTTGTGAATGAGATTGAACCATTACAAAGACGACTTGAAGAACTTAACGAGTGGCTGGGTGTTGATGTGATCCATTTCACAAAATATAAACTGCTTGAAACAGAATAAGAGATCTATTTCAAAATGAAACAGGCACTTTTTGAAGTGCCTTTTTTTACGCCATAAAACGGGCCTTTCTCTCTCCACTTTGTTCTGTACCACCCCATTTTATTATAGCATTCACACCATTTATTCAAACGTTAAAACTTTATTTTTTCTTAATTTTCAACGCTTTTCACGCTAGAAAAATCGCAGTCAAAGCCTCGCCACGCCCGCACACTAAAGTTGTCGCTTTTAACGCAAAATCGAAAATTCATTCAAAGCCCGCCCGTGCTTGCTAGATCGAGATCTATTTTTAGCGATCCAAAAACGCAAATCAACGCACAAAAACGCTATTTTAGATCGTTTTTTTGTGATTGAGATCATAAAAAAATATTTTTTTCATTCATCAATAAAACTGTATTAAATCTGCACAAAACCTGTTTTAACTTATTGTTATAAAAAAACTATTGTTGCCGGCCCTAGGCACCATCGATAAGTTGCATTAATTAATTTGCATATCATTCAATTGCATGAATAAAGAAGCCAGTCTATGACTGGCTTTTTCTTTGTATTTTTCTTTGTCTTTACGCTTTCAAAATCAAACACTTATCAACTTAACACATTCCTACTGTAAGAAAGTGCCTGTTTTTATCATGTTTGACTTCTCTTTTCATCATTAATGATCCATTCCTGCGGATTGATGAAATAAAAGGGCGTAATCTCTTCTGTAAGCCGTGAGGACTTATACATCACTGCCTTTCAGATCACGGGTATACACTTTTTCAGCGACATCTTCTAAATCTGGCGTAATGCGGTTTGCTAGAATAATATTGGCTTGCTGTTTAAATTGGTCAAGATCGCGAACGAGTACCGCATCAAAAAACATTTCATCTTTATATTCTGGCTCATAGACAATAATTTTTGTCCCTGCTTCGCTTAGGCGCCTCATAATGCCTTTAATACTTGAGCTACGAAAATTATCAGATCCTGCTTTCATCGTTAAGCGGTAAACGCCCACCACCTCAGGACGTTTATTGAGAATATCATTCGCAATAAAATCTTTTCGGGTGGCATTCGATTGGACAATGGCACTAATTAAGTTTTGTGGGATATTTTGGAAGTTCGCTAACAATTGCTTCGTGTCTTTTGGCAAGCAATAACCGCCATAGCCAAAAGAAGGGTTATTATAATGGGTGCCAATACGGGGATCTAAAGAAACACCCTCAATAATTTGTCGGGCATCTAAGCCGAAGGTCAAGGCGAAGGAATCCAGTTCGTTAAAAAATGCTACACGTAATGCCAAATACGTATTGGCAAATAATTTGATAGATTCTGCTTCAGTCGGGTAAGTGAGCAAAATAGGGGTTTGTGGCTCAAGGCTACAGTCTCGTAACATTTGAGCAAATTTATCTGCAGCGGGATGATGATCCCCCACCACAATACGTGAGGGGTGTAAGTTGTCATAGAGTGCTTTACTTTCCCGCAAAAACTCAGGCGAGAAGAAAATGCGATCCGTATTAAAATGGCGACGCATACGTTGGACAAAGCCCACAGGAATGGTGGATTTGATCACTAAGTAGCCATGGTTGTTTTGTTTCAGTGCGGTGGCGATGACAGACTCCACTGAGCTAGTATCAAAATAATCCGTGACAGGATCATAGTCTGTCGGGGTGGCAATAATAATATATTCCGCCTGTGCATACGCCTCACTCTCGTCAACTGTGGCATGTAAACAAAGCGGTTTGTTGGCAAGATATTCACTGATTTCAATATCTTGAATCGGTGATTGCTTGTGATTAATCAAATTCACTTTTTCAGTCGACACATCGAGTAATGTCACATCATGCTTCTGTGCAAGTAAAATCGCATTAGACAGTCCAACATAACCTGCACCGACAATCGTGATTTTCATACTTTTTCTCCTGTTAGTTCAACACTTGCTTAAATAAAAAATCGAGCTTTTGTTCACAACATAAAAGTAATGCTTCGGTTGTCTGACCACGATCTTCAAATTGTGTACTGAGATAAATATGACGTGCCAAAGATAAGACAGTGTAGATCTCAACGTCTAATGCAGTGGCTGTCGAGTTGCTCGTTAAAAAAGTCGTAAGAAATGCATTTTGATGCACAGATAATGCGTGGATATCGCCATACTGACGTAATGCAAACTCTTGAATATGGGCAAGATAATTTCCTGCATCAAGTGCAGCATGCCCTTGGCAAAGTAAATCTAAATCTAATAAGACCATTTGCCCTGTGAAATCTTGATGCACTAAAATTTGATCTTGATAAAAGTCCCGATGAAGGGAAACCCAAGGGGGGCTCGTTAAGTTGACGGCGAGACCTTCACAGCGGTGTAAAACCGCCTCAATACGCTTGGCTAAGGTTGGGCGTAAGCTTTGTGCTTTCTGTAAGCGATCAGATAATATCGCCAGTTCTTTTTCAATCGTCCAAGTCGATAAAATCATCACATTTTCTACCGCACTTTGATGTAATGCTTTTAACGCCTCTGCCACTCGTTGACCTAAAAAGGCAAGTTGTGGATGCTGCGGTACCAACATTTCCCCGACAGTTTGTCCCTTCACTTTGCGTTGTAACCAAAGTTTTTGTTCAGGTAATATGCCCACGGGTTCGGGAACACTCACAGGGGCGGAGGCATTAAATCCCAGTTCCCATAATGCGTTTTGTACAGTAAAAGAACGTTTATCCACGCCTTTATGACGATATTTACCCATGAGAGACACCGTGCCTTGTTCCGTTTGAATGTCATATTCAATTAATGCACGTCGCTGGACTTTGTAACGTGTTAGTTTTGCCGAAGTGACTTTTCCTTGTAAGTGCGAAGGTAATGCCGCCACCAGCAACGCTTGCATACGTTGTGGATCAGTTAATTCTGCTAACAAGGGATCGGCTGAAAAATCCTCGTGGTTTACGTTGGGAGCCTGATTTTGCGAGAGGGCTTGCTGAAGAATTTCAGCCGTGCGAGTTAATAATTGTACACACTCAGATTCCCATTGTTGTCCACGCTTACGGAAAGGTTCTGTGGCAAGGCGTAACAAGGCAGAAGCGATAAAATAATGTATCCCTTGTAAATCCAGTTGGCTACCTTGTTGATAATGCGTTAAAAACATCGCCATAATGTGCGTTGCTTGTTGTGCCGATAACACCCCTTCAATCACTTGCAATTCAAGTCTTGCTTGCATGGTGGCAAGATCCATAAAAGCATAGCCCGCCACACAGCTGTCCCAGTCTAAAAGGGATAATGCCAAGTTGCCTTCTTGATCTTGAGAGGCGACCACTTGATCTAAAGAAAAATCCCCATGAATCAGCACCAGTTTCTGAGGATGAGCCTGTAAACCTTGAATGACGGATTGCATTAACTGACGAAAATATTCGGCATGATCAGGCAAAATGTGCTGAAAAGTGGCTTCTACCCCTTTTAATGCCTTAATCTCTGCCGCAATATCATGTTGTATAGGGGGTAAATAACTGGCTTGATGTACCTCAACTAAACATGTGGCTAAAGGTTTTAACACGTCATCGTGAATCAAGTTCCCCGCTTCTGGACACAAGCTTTTTCCCGTTTGCCAATGTGTGATGAGGCTGGTTCGCTGACCATCAACCCCATACAGCTTGACATGACCTTGTGCCACACCAAACACCGTGCCTGTTAAGACATGACTAAAATCACGGGCTTTTACACTACGCACCACAGCCAAAGGTTGATTATGCTGGCTGATTTTTGCCACAAATCGGCGTTCAGGTTTATAGCGTAGTACCTCGATGTGTAAGGGCGTGTTTTCACAATAAGGAAAATGACAATTGTGGAGCAATGTTTGCAGTGCCTGATGATCCACCAGCCATGCTAAATGGCGAATGCCTCGATCATAAGCAGGATGTAATAACATGATCCCATAATCAAATAACGCTAAGGGGGCATTAGGATCCCCCTCTTGCACTAATTTTTGGCGTTTAGGATGTTGCCAAGACTGCTTGAAACGTTCGCTCGTCAAGGCTTTCGCATAGTAATATTTTTGTTCGCCATGGGCTAACGTCACTCGAACAGTACAAGCACAACTGCTGTTTGGCTTATAACGCAAATATTGAATGTCTGCCTGTATTGCCGAGTTTAATACGGGAAGTTGGCGTAATTTTTCTAATAAACGCTCAGCATCTAATAATAGGATTAAACCTGGTAACGCCGTATCGTTGGCAACAATTTGTTTATCTGCATGGGTAAGCATATCGCACCTTGATATTGATTTCCGATAAAAACACAGTGCAATTAATTAAATTGCATGTTCCACCACATGGCATAATTGCCACCTTTTTTGAGCAATGCTTGATGGCTTCCCTGCTCCATAATCACCCCTTTATCAACAAACAAAATGCGGTCTGTTCTGGCGGCAAGTGCCAGATCATGGGTAATCATGATGGTGGTTCGTCCTTGCATTAAGTTCTCTAACGCTACGATCACTTGGCTTTCACTCTCTTGATCTAATCCCACCGTAGGTTCATCTAAAATTAAGACCGCACTTTTATTCATTGCTGCACGAGCAATCGCAACACGTTGTCGCTGTCCGCCAGACAATGTGCCCCCACGTTCACTGAGCACGGTGTCATACCCCTGTGGTAATGCCATAATAAAATCATGAGCCTGAGCCAGTTTTGCCGCCGCAATAATCTCTTCCTCATCAATCTTTTCCAACCGATTGATGGCACCTAAGGCAATATTTTCACGCACGGTTAAACCAAACAGTAAATTATCTTGCGGTACAATGGCGATCTGACTTCGTACGCTCTCGATTTTGTAATCTCGAATATCTTTACCATCAATACGAATCACGCCTTCATCGGCTTCATATAAGCGAAGTAGCAAACTTGTGATGGTGGATTTCCCTGCCCCAGAAGGACCAATAATGGCAACACGCTCTCCCGCAAGAATATTGAAATTCATATCTTGTAATACGGCAGGGGCATCACCATTCATCAGGTGATAGCCAAAGCGAACATGATCAAATTGAATATCCCCTCGCACTTTCGTTAAAACTTTGGCATCGGGTTTGTCCTGAATATCAGGTTGCTCATCTAATAAATTCACTACACGCTCGCCTGCGGCTAAGGCTTTAGAAAGTCGTCCCGTGTATTTGGCGTATTCTCTAACTGGTCGGAATGCATTATTTAAATAAGACATGAAAATGATGAGTTCACCTGGTGTCATCTCACCACCTAGCACCGAATAAGCCCCTTTTAGTAATACGACGGCAGAAACCAACGCCACAATAATATCCACTCGACGCTCTAACCCCGCCGATAACTTTTTGGATTGGACATTCTGCTTACGGCTTTCCGCATCATCCCCCACAAAGCTCCGTATGGTTTCATTTTCAAGGGAAAGTGATTGAACAGTACGAATAGACCCAATAAATTCTGCGGCTTTGGAGGCTAAAGCCCCTTCACGTTTACGTTGCATGCGGCTGACTTCATGGATACGCTTACTTGAACGCAAGGTTGTCCACCAAATTAATGGGATTGCTAATAAGGTAATGGATGTCAATTGCCAATTCAGATAAACCATCATGGCAAACATTCCCGCCAGAATCAGGATATTGGCTAACATGGGCATAAGTGCGGTAATCACTGCTTCTCGCAACATGCCAATATCATTAATCAAACGCATGGTTAGATCACCTGTTCTTGCTTGCGAATGAAAGCGTAATGAAAGCCGTTGTAAATGTGCAAATAAATCATTACGCACACGACTTAAAATACGGCTACCCGCTAATGCTAGCCCGACTGTACTGAAATAACTCGCTCCAGCCATAAAAAGGGCAATGACAATCACGGCTCCCGCACAAGCAAATAGTAAATAAGTGGTCTCCATTGAGCCTAATAAAGAGGATAAGACCCCTTCTGAAACAGGGGATTTATTCGTGGTATGGTTTGAAACCTCAACCACATCAAGCAATGCATAGTCCACCACAAAAGCTAAAGGCAAGGGTTTTAAAAGTCGCATGGCGGTAGCCAACAGCAACGCACATAACGCCCCAAAGACCAACATTCTTTCAGGGCGAATATAGTCTTTCAAACGATAAGCCACCGCCCACCATGCATTAGAATTTACAGAGGTTTTTCCCATCGTATTTCACCTTCTTCATTTACGTCTTGTGATGACTTTGACATGATTTTGCAATCGCTAATACACGATCCACCACCGACAACCAGCTATGCTGCTTTTCTGCGGTACGTCTTGCCATGCTGCCCAATTGCTGGGCTTTAGCAGGACAAGCCAATAACTCAGCCATAGCCTCGGCAAGGTGTTGTGGGCTATCAGGTGAAACTAATATCCCGTTTTGATTATCCTCAATCACGCTAGCTAAATGCCCAACCCGTGTCGCAATAACAGGTAAACCTGCCGCCATATATTCATAAATTTTTAAAGGGGAAAAATAGAAGTGTTCCATTGTGGGATAAGGTGCCACAGCAATATCCATTTTGGCTAACCAATCAGGAACATTTTCAGGTAACACCGCCCCTGTAAAGCAAACGTCATCAAGCAACCCTAATTGTTCAATGTCTTGGCGTAAATTGTCATGTTCAGGCCCATCTCCCACAATTAACAATCGAGCAAAATGCCCTTGTTTGCGTAATAATCCCCAAGCTTGGACCAATACAGACACCCCATGCCAAGGTTTTAACGTTCCTAAAAAGCCTATGGTTGGGTGTTCAATTTTCCCTTGTGCCACAGCATTGTTCATACGTGCTGCATTTTGTTGTGCGGCTAAACTAAAACGATCAAGATTAACCCCATTCGCAATCACATAAATTCGCCCTTCGGCTTGTTCAAAGGTTTCTAGATACGCTTTCACGCCTGGAGAAACTGCGATCATCGCATCCGCATTAGCAAAGACGTTTTCTGCCACCTTTTGAGCTTCCTCTTCTAACGGCAATTCACGATGTTTTTTCTGTTCTTCAATTAAGGGGGCATTCACTTCTAACATACCAACACAGCCGTGTTTTTTCGCAAACCCCATGCCTGCGTAGCTCCATAACGAATAACGCTCATAGATAAGATCAAACGGTCCTGATGCATGTAAAAGCTTTTCAACCACCTCATTTGCGGCTAATGCCGATAATGCTCGATCGGTTGCACTTTCATGAGATAAAGCAGGTAAAAGATGAACTTCCACATCTTTCAATGCCTCAGGTGCTTCTCCGCCTAAGCGTTGGGCAAATAAGACGACGTCTAACCCACGTTGACACATGCCTTTAATCACTTCTTGAACATGAACAGAGGCCCCTTTCGTGCCAAAGACAGGAATCCCAGGATCTGCACAAATATACGCAACTCGCATAACTTCCCCTTTAAGTTGTAACTGACGGTTATTGATTAACATAAGGTTTCATTGACATCCGACTTTGATGACATCTTGAAATAATTGACGTAATAATGCGGCATTTTTGTCTTCATCATATTCACGCTCAATCAATGCTCGTGCATTTAATGAAAGCTGATGACATAACGCTGGCTTATCGAATAAACGTTCGATTGCCGCCGATAACGCATGAGGATCATTAGGCGGCACACATAAACCTGTCACTTCATCTTGAACAAGCTCGGGAATGCCTGCCACTTGTGTCGAAATGACTGGGGTACCCAATGCCATTGATTCAAGCAAGACCGTTGGCAAGCCATCTCGATCGCCATCTTCACTGATCACACATGGGGCAATCATCATGGTCGCCGACTTCATCAACTGAATAATGTCTGGTTGTGGCATCGCCCCCACCATGTTGACCACATCGGCTATACCAAGCGTATTTATCTGTGCTTGTAATGCCTCTCTTAACCCACCATCACCAACTAAAGTACAAGACATGGCAATCCCACGTTGTTTTAAAATAGCCAATGCCTCTAACAACACGCTGAATCCTTTTTTAGGCACCAAGCGACCTACGGCAAGAATGTGGCGATCTCTTCCCCCAAATGGTTGGTATGGAAATTTATTTAAATCCATTCCGTTGTAAATTCGTACCGCACTTTTGGCATCGTCACCGTATTGCTGTTGCAAATAGGTCAGGTTATAGTCTGAAACCGTCACCGTTCCCGATGAATCTCGCATTTTCAAACCTAACTCCGTGGATTTCTCATATTGGTAATAAATATCTTTTGCATGTGCCGTAAAGGTATAAGTAATCTCCGCAAAAATTGCCGCCTGCCTTGCCACTGTTGTAGCTTGCGTACCAAAATGTGCGTGCAAATGTTGAATACCACGCTGTTTAATGGCTAATGCAAGTAAAATACTTTGCCCAATTTCATGCACCGTACCTTTTGCCATCGCAAGTTTCTCTGCAAAATGGGGGAGCTGGGCAAATCCTTGATTGAGTAATTCCCAAAAGCTTTCTGTGTTGCGTTGTTTATCCACAAACCGAGTTACTGGCCCACGAACCTGAGAAATCCCATCTTGAAAATGGGTTTCCATCACAGGACCTAATGCAAAAATATCAATTCTCGTGCCGGCTCGTTCATGTGCCAAAATTTCATTGACCACAAAGGTTTCAGAAAAACGGGGATAACGTTTTAACACATAGCCAATATACATCGGCTTTAATTCACTTAAAGTCGTTTTTTCCATGGTAGCTCCACAGTAGAAAATTTTAATAAATCAATCTGTTATTAATGTATTCAGAATAGATTGAACTTGTTCCACAACATTATCTAGTCCGTTAAAACGTAATACATCTCTAGCATTGAGTTGCTTCTTATTCCCTCTCATCCATGAAGAAAGGGATTCTGGGGTTAGCAAATTGGGATGTAAACAATCGACAATACCCATCTCGGCTAAACGAGAGGCACGTATCCATTGTTCTTTTCTTGGGGTAATTCGGGGGACAATTAATGCCGGTTCATTAAAAGATAAAATTTCCGTTACCGTATTATATCCACCCATTGAAATGATGCATTCAGCGTCTTGCATCAATTTGAGGGGTTCAGCAACAAAGTCAACAACATGAATTTCTGGACGAAGTGCGATCATATCGTGAATTTGTTTACGTTGATGTTCTGGCATCAGTGCACCAGTGATAAGCAAACCATTCCAACCTGTGGGTAATTCAGCTTGCATAAATGTTTTTGCTAATTGGAAACCGTCTTGCCCCCCGCCAACAACACATAATGCATAAGGGGTTTCAACGCTTGATGAAATCACCGTATCTAAGCCTTGCACTTCCATACGACGGGTTTGATCGAGATAACCAACATAGCGTAATTTCTCACGAATATCCTCATCAAGAGCATATTCTTTGGCTAAATCAAATAAATGTGGGTCGCCATATACCCAAATACTATCAAAATACAACCGAATGATTTCTAAATTCTTCAGTTTTTTCCATTGTTCACGCACAACCTCAGGTTCGTCAATAATATCACGCAATCCAAGGACAATGTGTGCACCACGGCTGGCTAAAACAGGCAATATTGTGTCTAACTCATTCATCGCACCACGAGGAACGTTATCAATGATCACAATATCAGGTTCAAACAAATCTAATGTGGAATAAATGATCTGTCGACGAACCTCAACCAACCTATCAATATCATTCCCTAAGGAGCTCGGAATATACTTTCCTTCTGATGTTTTAAAATAGCTTGGCATTGTCACCGTATCAGCACCTTTTGGCAACTTAAATGCCCCTGACTCCCTTACCCCCGAAAGCAGTAAAACCTCTGCCTCTGGGCAAGCTTGCAGTACCGATTGAGCTAATAACATATTCCTTCGAATATGACCTAATCCCATAGTGTCATGAGAATAAAATGCAATTCGAGGTGAAGGAGATACACCACGTTTAGCTAATATGTTTTTCACCATAATAACTGTCTCTCATATTCCTAAATAAATAAAATCTACATTCCAAAAATGAAAATAAAAAATTTCTTTTGATAAATACTATCAAAAAGAAAAAAATAAATTATGTCTATTATAAACCCGAATGCAGATCAAATAACATACAATTCCTAGAAATATATAATCATATGAAATACTCTTCTTATAAGCAGTCAATATAAATGATAAAAAACCTAAACTGTGGAAGATAAAATCCTTCATTTGGGGTGTAAAAGTGCGGGCGATTTTAAGAAAGTTTTATTCAACTGAGTGTGGGGAGGTATGGGTTGGATATGGGGAATATAGGGGGTAACTGTTGGTATTTTTATTCCTTTTTGTTTCTCTTTATTTCTCTGATTCTCTTTATTTCTCTTTGGCTTGCTTTCTTTTCCTGATTTTTCCTTGTTTTTGCTACAGTTTCTATTTCTGCTTCTGCTTCTGCTTCTGCTTCTGCTTCTGCTTCTGCTTCTGCTTCTGCTTCTGCTTCTGCTTCTGCTTCTGCTTCTGCTTCTGCTTCTGCTTCTGCTTCTGCTTCTGCTTCTGCTTCTGCTTCTGCTTCTGCTTCTGCTTCTGCTTCTGCTTCTGCTTCTGCTTCTGCTTCTGCTTCTGCTTCTGCTTCTGCTTCTGCTTCTGCTTCTGCATGATTTTCTATTTCCTTTTTACTTTTTTCCTTCTTTTTTCCTTCTTTTTTACTTCTTTTTTACTTCTTTTTCCTATTTATTTTCCCCAAAACAAAAACCCCAAGTATCGCTACTTGAGGTTTCTCTTTATTCAGACCTGGCGGTGTCCTACTCTCACATGGGGAAACCCCACACTACCATCGGCGTTACAGCGTTTCACTTCTAAGTTCGGCATGGATTTAGGTGGGTCCACTGCACTATCGCCGCCAAGATATTCGGTTGATGTCTTCTCTTGTCTTCTCTATTCTTCTGTTCTTTATTCTGTGCTTTGGTGCTTTCTTCGCTCTCGCACCTTAATTCGAAACAAGCTGTCTATCTGAGCTCTTCTACTTACTTTCCGCGTCTCCGCTTCTCGTCTTCATATCACTTCATTTAGCATCAACACCCAAAAATACTTGAGCGTTGTATGGTTAAGCCTCTCGGGCAATTAGTATTGGTTAGCTCAATGTATCACTACACTTACACACCCAACCTATCTACGTCGTAGTCTACAACAACCCTTACTGACTTTAAGTCAGGGATGACTCATCTCTTGGCAAGTTTCGTGCTTAGATGCTTTCAGCACTTATCTCTTCCGCATTTAGCTACCCAGCAATGCCTCTGGCGAGACAACTGGAACACCAGTGATGCGTCCACTCCGGTCCTCTCGTACTAGGAGCAGCCCCAATCAATCATCCAACGCCCACGGCAGATAGGGACCGAACTGTCTCACGACGTTCTAAACCCAGCTCGCGTACCACTTTAAATGGCGAACAGCCATACCCTTGGGACCTACTTCAGCCCCAGGATGTGATGAGCCGACATCGAGGTGCCAAACACCGCCGTCGATATGAACTCTTGGGCGGTATCAGCCTGTTATCCCCGGAGTACCTTTTATCCGTTGAGCGATGGCCCTTCCATTCAGAACCACCGGATCACTATGACCTGCTTTCGCACCTGCTCGACTTGTCTGTCTCGCAGTTAAGCTTGCTTATACCATTGCACTAACCTGACGATGTCCGACCGTCATTAGCAAACCTTCGTGCTCCTCCGTTACGCTTTGGGAGGAGACCGCCCCAGTCAAACTACCCACCAGACACTGTCCGAGACCCCGTTTCAGGGTCTTCGTTAGAACATCAAACGTTAAAGGGTGGTATTTCAAGGATGGCTCCACAATGACTGGCGTCACTGCTTCAAAGCCTCCCACCTATCCTACACATCAAAATTCAATGTTCAGTGTCAAGCTATAGTAAAGGTTCACGGGGTCTTTCCGTCTAGCCGCGGGTACACCGCATCTTCACGGCGATTTCAATTTCACTGAGTCTCGGGTGGAGACAGCCTGGCCATCATTATGCCATTCGTGCAGGTCGGAACTTACCCGACAAGGAATTTCGCTACCTTAGGACCGTTATAGTTACGGCCGCCGTTTACTGGGGCTTCGATCAGGAGCTTCTCTTTCGATAACACCATCAATTAACCTTCCAGCACCGGGCAGGCATCACACCCTATACGTCCACTTTCGTGTTTGCAGAGTGCTGTGTTTTTAATAAACAGTTGCAGCCAGCTGGTATCTTCGACTTACTTCACCTTCAGAGGTTTACTCCTACAATTACCGTAAGCGCACCTTCTCCCGAAGTTACGGTGCTATTTTGCCTAGTTCCTTCACCCGAGTTCTCTCAAGCGCCTGAGTATTCTCTACCTGACCACCTGTGTCGGTTTTCAGTACGGTTTAGATAAACCTGAAGCTTAGTGGCTTTTCCTGGAAGCGTGGTATCAGTTACTTCAGTGCCGTAGCACCTCGTCATCAGTTCTCAGTGTTATGAAGACCCGGATTTGCCTAAGTCTTCCACCTACCGCCTTAAACAGACATCCAACAGTCTGCTAACCTAACCTTCTCCGTCCCCACATCGCAGTTTATCCAAGTACGGGAATATTAACCCGTTTCCCATCGACTACGCTTTTCAGCCTCGCCTTAGGGGCCGACTCACCCTGCCCCGATTAACGTTGGACAGGAACCCTTGGTCTTCCGGCGAACGAGTTTTTCACTCGTTTTATCGTTACTTATGTCAGCATTCGCACTTGTGATATCTCCAGCAAACTTCTCAATTCACCTTCATCGACTTACACAACGCTCCCCTACCCAACAGATTTACATCTGATGCCGCAGCTTCGGTGCTATATTTGAGCCCCGTTACATCTTCCGCGCAGGCCGACTCGACTAGTGAGCTATTACGCTTTCTTTAAATGATGGCTGCTTCTAAGCCAACATCCTAGCTGTCTAAGCCTTCCCACTTCGTTTCCCACTTAATATAGACTTGGGGACCTTAGCTGGCGGTCTGGGTTGTTTCCCTCTCCACGACGAACGTTAGCACCCGCCGTGTGTCTCCTGAGTATCACTCTTCGGTATTCGCAGTTTGCATCGGGTTGGTAATCCGGGATGGACCCCTAGCCGAAACAGTGCTCTACCCCCGAAGGTGTCCGCTCAAGGCTCTACCTAAATAGATTTCGGGGAGAACCAGCTATCTCCCGGTTTGATTGGCCTTTCACCCCCAGCCACAAGTCATCCGCTAATTTTTCAACATTAGTCGGTTCGGTCCTCCAGTTAGTGTTACCCAACCTTCAACCTGCCCATGGCTAGATCACCGGGTTTCGGGTCTATACCTTGCAACTCAACGCCCAGTTAAGACTCGGTTTCCCTTCGGCTCCCTTATTCAGTTAACCTCGCTACAAAATATAAGTCGCTGACCCATTATACAAAAGGTACGCAGTCACCCTTTCGGGCTCCCACTGCTTGTACGTACAGGGTTTCAGGTTCTATTTCACTCCCCTCACCGGGGTTCTTTTCGCCTTTCCTTCACAGTACTGGTTCACTATCGGTCAATCAGGAGTATTTAGCCTTGGAGGATGGTCCCCCCATCTTCAAACAGGATTTCTCGTGTCCCGCCCTACTTATCGTAAGCTTAGTTCCACAATAACATTTTCGAGTACGGGATTATCACCCTCTTTGATTTGGCTTCCCAGCCAATTCCTCTAATACCATCGCTAAAACTTACTGGCTCTTCCGCTTTCGCTCGCCGCTACTTACAGAATCTCGGTTGATTTCTTTTCCTCGGGGTACTTAGATGTTTCAGTTCTCCCGGTTCGCCTCTCTTGCCTATGTATTCAGCAAGAGATAGTAGATTCTTCATCTACTGGGTTTCCCCATTCGGATATCTTGGATTAAACGCCTCTTATCGACTCATCCAAGCTTTTCGCAGATTAGCACGTCCTTCTTCGCCTCTGATTGCCAAGGCATCCGCCCTGTACGCTTAGTCACTTAACCATACAACCTCAAGTATTCTTATACAAACGCATACTTACCTGATGTTGCTGTTTAGACACTAAACACTTGCATGCCTTTTTTCATGCAAGATTTTTTCTACTCAGACTTTCTTTCGAAAATCTCTTCAGTTTTTCAGCTTGTTTCCAATTTTTTAAAGAACAATAAAGACAAATCAAAATGGCTTCGCCATTTTTCGCTCATCATTGCTAAGTACTCTTTTCCTTATCCATCAACTTTTATTCAGTCAACGCAAAATACTTAGCAATGATGTTTGGTGGAGATAAGCGGGATCGAACCGCTGACCTCCTGCGTGCAAGGCAGGCGCTCTCCCAGCTGAGCTATATCCCCAGCATCATCGCTCCTACGTCCTCACTCATATGAGTGGTGGGTCTGAGTGGACTTGAACCACCGACCTCACCCTTATCAGGGGTGCGCTCTAACCACCTGAGCTACAGACCCGTAGGATGCTTTCTTTGTTCTCTCAATTCATACAATCCAACTAAACAATCTGTGTGAACACTTGCAGTCGTTCCATTTTCGGTTAAGGAGGTGATCCAACCGCAGGTTCCCCTACGGTTACCTTGTTACGACTTCACCCCAGTCATGAATCATACCGTGGTAAACGCCCTCCCGAAGGTTAAGCTATCTACTTCTGGTACAACCCACTCCCATGGTGTGACGGGCGGTGTGTACAAGGCCCGGGAACGTATTCACCGCAACATTCTGATTTGCGATTACTAGCGATTCCGACTTCATGGAGTCGAGTTGCAGACTCCAATCCGGACTTAGATGCACTTTCTGAGATTCGCTCAACGTCGCCGTCTCGCCGCCCTCTGTATGCACCATTGTAGCACGTGTGTAGCCCTACTCGTAAGGGCCATGATGACTTGACGTCATCCCCACCTTCCTCCAGTTTGTCACTGGCAGTCTCCTTTGAGTTCCCGACCGGATCGCTGGCAACAAAGGATAAGGGTTGCGCTCGTTGCGGGACTTAACCCAACATTTCACAACACGAGCTGACGACAGCCATGCAGCACCTGTCTCAAAGCTCCCGAAGGCACTCCCGTATCTCTACAGGATTCTTTGGATGTCAAGAGTAGGTAAGGTTCTTCGCGTTGCATCGAATTAAACCACATGCTCCACCGCTTGTGCGGGCCCCCGTCAATTCATTTGAGTTTTAACCTTGCGGCCGTACTCCCCAGGCGGTCGATTTATCACGTTAGCTTCGGGCACCAAGCTTAAAGCCCAATCCCCAAATCGACAGCGTTTACAGCGTGGACTACCAGGGTATCTAATCCTGTTTGCTCCCCACGCTTTCGCACATGAGCGTCAGTACATTCCCAAGGGGCTGCCTTCGCCTTCGGTATTCCTCCACATCTCTACGCATTTCACCGCTACACGTGGAATTCTACCCCTCCCTAAAGTACTCTAGACTCCCAGTCTGAAATGCAGTTCCCAAGTTAAGCTCGGGGATTTCACATCTCACTTAAAAGTCCGCCTGCGTGCCCTTTACGCCCAGTTATTCCGATTAACGCTCGCACCCTCCGTATTACCGCGGCTGCTGGCACGGAGTTAGCCGGTGCTTCTTCTGTAATTAACGTCAATGATGCCATCTATTAAATAGCATCCCTTCCTCATTACCGAAAGAACTTTACAACCCGAAGGCCTTCTTCATTCACGCGGCATGGCTGCGTCAGGGTTCCCCCCATTGCGCAATATTCCCCACTGCTGCCTCCCGTAGGAGTCTGGACCGTGTCTCAGTTCCAGTGTGGCTGGTCATCCTCTCAGACCAGCTAGAGATCGTCGGCTTGGTAGGCCTTTACCCCACCAACTACCTAATCCCACTTGGGCTCATCTTATGGCAGGTGGCCAAAAGGTCCCACCCTTTACTCCTCAGAGATTACGCGGTATTAGCTGCAGTTTCCCACAGTTATCCCCCTCCATAAGCCAGATTCCCAAGCATTACTCACCCGTCCGCCACTCGTCAGCAAAGAAAGCAAGCTTTCTCCCTGTTACCGTTCGACTTGCATGTGTTAAGCCTGCCGCCAGCGTTCAATCTGAGCCATGATCAAACTCTTCAATTCAAGTTCAATCGCTCAATAAACTGCTTAGCTAAAGTTTACATTTACTTCATAAGTATAATGAATTTTCAGTTTAAGCACCTATTAAGACTTCAATTTTAAAAATCTTTTCTAAATGAAATCAATCAACAAGTGCCCACACAGATTGTCTGTTAGATTGTTAAAGAACAAAAAATAACGACGCGATGTGTATCTCATTCGTTTACAACGTCGCGTCGTTGTGTGGGGCGTATTATAGGGAATTTAAAACCCTTTGCAACCCCTTTTTGAAATTTTTTTCACTTTTTTTATTAATTGATATTTTTTTAAACATCACGCTTGGCATTTAGCACGATTTTGCTTTGTTTTTAGTCGGTTATGCTGAGTTGGCTAAATTGTTCGAAGCCCCAAAAATGGATGACTTTCTGAAATTGTGCTTGGTCATCAAAAAATTGGGTGCAGAAAATCAGATTTTTCTCTATATGTTTAGACCGCACTTCAATTTGAGACAATAAGTCTTTCACTCGTAAAGCAATCGCTCGACCAGAATCAATAAAAAAGTGGACTTGTGGTAGGCAACATTCAATTTCCTCTTTAATTAACGGGAAATGGGTGCAGCCTAATACCACTGTATCTAAGGTTGTCATCTCTTCCCAAGGTGCGAGTTCTTTCTTTAAGGCAATGAAATCCACACCTTTTCCATGTAGTTTTTGTTCGGCTATTTCAACCAATTTTGTCGTGCCTAATTTTTCTACCGTGCAATGTTGTGCATATCGTTCAATTAAATCGGCAACATAGGCTCTTTTCACGGTTCCCTTTGTTGCCAATAGACCGATATGTTTTGTTTCAGAACATTCTGCCGCCGGTTTAATGGCTGGTACCGTGCCGACAATGGGAATTCGGAAATGTGCTCGCAAGGCGGGTAACACAACGGTGCTTGCGGTATTACAAGCAATGACGATCAGGTCTAAAGGAAAAGTGCGGTCGATTTTTTGACAAATTTTAAGCGTTCGCTGAATAATTTCCTCTTCACTTTTTTCTGAATAAGGAAAGAAAGCATTATCAAAACAATAAAGATAGTGACAATGAGGCAAGAGTTGCTTAGTTTCTTTATAAACACTTAACCCGCCCATGCCTGAATCAAAAAACAAAATGGTGGGTTGTGATAAATGATTCATGTGATTGTTCTCGTAAAAATTTGTGGCGTTAAAAATAATTCCGCCACCATCATGCTTTCTTGCCCAATTTGCATTAATGCACGACGAGCATAAAGCCCTGTTGCGTTATCTTGTGTCCATTCGAGTTTTGTTCTAATGCGATCAGGGCACATAAATAACCATTCCCCTAAAGGTCGTTCGCCTAACTGTTGTAATTCACGATGTTGGTTAACTAGCGAAACTGGAATCAGGGTTCGTGCGAAAATAAGAGGCTGTGCTTGATGTTTGAGTATCACTTCTCGACACCACAGCCGATTTTCTTGTTTTGGAAAAAATTGCTGTTCATTTTCTATCAGCTCATCTACCCAGTATTCTGCAAGCACGCAAACCTTTATTTCACCAAAATGTGTGATGAGTTGCTTGGTTAAAGATGTGGATAAGGTTAACCAATGACCAATCGACTGCGAAGATGGCATGTTCGTTGTGTTAACCCACTCTGCCTGTTGCAAGCATTCGGAATAATTAGACATGGGTATACATCTCCCGTTGATGAATCCAACGCTGAATTAATTTTTCAGCCACCGCAGGCTGTTCAACGATCAAACGACGTGCATAATGCTGCACCATAGGAATCATTTTTCGATCTCGCATTAAGTTGGCGACTTTAAATTCAGCCATGCCCGTTTGTTTCGTGCCAAGCACTTCACCAGGCCCCCGAATATCTAAATCTTTTTCAGAAATGACAAAACCATCTTGCGTTTCCCTGAGCACTTGTAAACGTTTCTGCGAAATTTTGCCTAACGGTGGCTTATACATCAAGACACAAAAAGATGCTGTTGTTCCTCGCCCAACGCGTCCACGTAATTGATGCAGTTGTGATAAGCCTAAACGTTCCGCATTTTCAATAATCATTAAGCTGGCATTTGGCACATCCACGCCCACTTCAATCACCGTGGTGGCAACTAATAGATCAATTTCTGCCTGTTTGAAGCTTTGCATAATCTCTTGTTTTTCATTCGGTTTCATCCGTCCATGTACCAAGCCGATACGTAAGTGCGGTAGAATTTTACGAAGATCTTCCGCAATGGCTTCTGCAGCTTGTGCTTCCAACACTTCCGATTCATCAATCAACGTACAAACCCAATACGCTTGGCGTTTTTCATGAATACAGGCATGATTCACTCTTGCAATCACTTCGGCACGTCGTTCTTCAGAAATGACTACCGTGGTAATGGGGGTTCGTCCTGGTGGAAGTTCATCAATAATGGAGGTGTCTAAATCCGCATACACCGTCATTGCCAAAGTGCGTGGAATTGGCGTTGCTGTCATAATAAGTTGATGTGGGTAGCTATTTGCCTGCTTACCTTTTTCTCGTAACATTAAACGTTGATGCACGCCAAAACGATGCTGCTCATCTACGATCACGAGTGCCAAATCCGCAAATTCAACATCTTCTTGGAATAAAGCATGTGTCCCCACGACCATTTGAACCTTTCCTGACTGAATATTTTCCAGTTCCGTTTGACGAGCCTTACCTTTCACTTTGCCAGCTAACCAGCCCACTTGAATGCCGAGTGGTTCCAGCCAACGTCGGAAATTTGTTGCATGTTGTTCCGCTAAAATTTCAGTTGGTGCCATTAACGCCACTTGTTTCCCGTTATCAATCGCAAGTAATGCCGCTAATGCAGCAACCAAAGTTTTGCCCGATCCCACATCACCTTGCACTAAACGCATCATGGGAAAAGGATTGGCTAAATCACGTTCAATCTCTTGCGTAACACGTTTTTGGGCATGAGTGGGTTGGAAAGTTAATTGAGCTAAAAAGCGTTGCTTCAAATCTGTTTGATAAGCTAAAGCATAAGCAGAAAATTGTTGCGTACCGACCCGCACTTTTTGCATAGCAAGATTATGTGCTAAAAGTTCTTCAAAAATCAGGCGTTGTTGTGCGGGATGTTGACCTTTTTCTAATGCGGCTAACGAGACATCTGGCGGTGGGCGATGTAAAAAACGAACCGCCTCTTTTAAACTAAAAGGGTGAGGATTAAATTCATAAGGCAAAATTTCTGCAATTTGCATATTCTCTAGTACCGCTAAAGCTTGGTCGGTGAGTTTGCGTAATGAATTTTGTTTCAGCCCTTCTGTGGTGGAATAAATCGGCGTAAGCGTTTCTTCTAACATGAGCGGGGCATTATCTCGAATGATTTGATATTCTGGATGATGAATTTCCGCCATAAAGCGACCACGTTTAATCTCACCAAAGGCTTTGACTCTTGTTCCCGCTTGAAGACTATTTTTCATTCCCGCATTAAAGTTAAAAAAGCGGAGCATAATCTTAGACGAGCCGTCCGACAGGGAAACCATCAGCATCGGGCGTTTGCCAAACTGCACTTCACAGGTTTGCACGATACCTTCAATCGTCGCATAAGATTCAGGACGAAGATCGGCGATGGGGGTAATTCTGGTACGATCTTCATAACGGATAGGTAAATGAAATAACAAGTCTTGGAGATTGAAAATGCCAATCCGTGCAAGTTTGTCGGAAATCGCAGCCCCTACACCTGAAAGTGTGGTTAAGGGAACTGCATCAAGGAATTGTATGGTCATTGATTGATGTTGCGTTCAATATTTACAAAACCGGGAAGTGTTTTAATTTTACGGATAATATTGGCAAGATGTTTTGTATCTGTCACTGTTAATAATACGACAATTTGATATAAACGCCCTTCTTGCTCTTCAGTCCAAATGCTTTGAATATTGCTTCCCAAAGAAGAAATCATCGTGGTTAAATTTGGTAATGCCCCATGCTGATTGATCATTTCAATACGCAATTCTGCCTCAAAATCAATCATGTTATCACTTTGTTCCCATTCCACGGGCATGTAATGTTCTGGATTTTCCTTCCAGTTTCTGATATTTGAGCAACATTCATGGTGAATCACTAAGCCTTTACCCGAGCTAGTATATGCCACAATAGGATCGCCAGGAATAGGGTGACAGCATTGTGCAAAGGTGGTTAACAGCCCACCTGTATTTTTAATTTCTAATGGATGTTTATTATTGCTTTCATCGCCATCGGTATCAATTTCAATTGCCTCACCTAATAAGCGATAGGCAATGACAGCACTCATCTGATTGCCTAAACCAATTTCCATTAATAACTGATCAAAACTTTCTAATTTCAGCTCAGTTAAAAGATTTTGTACTTTTTCTTGATCAAGTTCTTCAATTTTGGTTGGGGCTAAAGCACGCCCTAACTGACGCTTACCTAAAGCAATCGCCTCGCCACCACGTAAATTTTTCAAGAAGCTACGAATATTTGTACGGGCTTTTGCGGTAACCACAAAATTTAACCAACCTGCACTCGGCTGAGAATTTGGTAATGTAATAATATCAACGGTTTGCCCCGATGTCAGTGCTTGCGAGAGTGGATAGGACTTGCGATCCACATTGGCGGCAATACAACAATGACCAATATCCGTATGCACCGCATAAGCAAAATCCACAGGGGTGGCACCAACAGGTAATTCCACAATTCGGCCTTTTGGCGTGAACACATAAATTTCTTTAGGGAAAAATTCAGATTTCACACTTTCGATAAATTCAAAGGAATTCCCAACACTTTGTTGTAATTCAATTAAACTTTGTAGCCAACGTTGTGCACGAATTTGTACCGTGGTGCTGTCATTTTTTCCACCTTCTTTATACGCCCAATGTGCAGCCACGCCCATTTCTGCCATTTGATCCATTTCTTCCGTACGAATTTGGACTTCAACAGGCACCCCGTGCGGGCCAATCATAGAAGTATGTAAGGATTGATATCCATTAGCTTTAGGCACCGCAATATAATCTTTCACTCGACCTGGTCGTGGTTTATATAAATTGTGCATTTGCCCCAACACACGGTAGCAAGTGTCAATATCTTTTACCACTGCACGGAAAGCATAAATATCCATAATGGAATGAAACTGCTGATCTTTCAGTTTCATTTTTTGA
Source organism: Pasteurella pantherarum (assembly GCF_049670885.1). GTDB lineage: Bacteria > Pseudomonadota > Gammaproteobacteria > Enterobacterales > Pasteurellaceae > Pasteurella. The sequence goes on from NZ_CP187173.1 coordinate 1,643,457, forward strand.
TAAATGGCGTAAAGGTGTTTTTCTCGTCCAAAAACACGGGCTTGAATACCCACATCTTCCAGACGTCCTTTGATTTCATTGGTGATCCGCTGGATCATATCCTTACGGTTACCACGAGCCACTTGTACAACTTTTTGCAATACCGCATAGCGTTGTGGGTGCATGGCTTCAAAACCCAGATCTTCTAACTCATTTTTGATATGTTCAATACCTAGACGATGAGCAAGTGGGCTATAAATTTCAAGGGTTTCTTTGGCAATACGACGGCGTTTATCTGGGCGAAGGGCTCCCAGCGTACGCATATTGTGAGTTCTGTCGGCGAGTTTAATTAAAACAACACGAATATCTCGTGTCATCGCCAAAATCATTTTTCGGAAGTTTTCTGCGGCGGCCTCTTTACGAGTACGGAATTTTAATTTATCGAGTTTTGACACGCCTTCCACAATTTCAGCCACACTGGCACCAAATTCTGCTTCTAATTGGGCTTCAGTATAGGGGGTATCTTCAATCACATCGTGTAGCAACGCCGCCATCACGGCTTCATGATCCAAACGCATTTCTGCAATAATGGAAGCCACCGCAACAGGGTGGGTAATATAAGGCTCACCACTTGAACGAGACTGCCCCTCATGTGCATCACGAGCGATCACATATGCACGTTTGACTAGTTCAATCTGTTCTGGCGGAAGATACGCCTCAATAATGCGATTTAAACTTTCAAAAAGATACAAGAGACACCTGACTTATTTAAAAAAAAGAATGAATGAAAACTTGACGAAAAATGACCGCACTTTTACTGATTAGATAATAAAGACACTGCGTGTAGTTCAGCGTTTTCTTTTTCTAAGGCTTCATAACGCTCTTGGGCATTCATGATATCGTTATTGATTAAGCCTTTTTCAATTTCACGCAATGCAATAACCGTTGGCTTGTCATTATCTTCAGGGACTAAAGGTTCACGAATATGTAACTGTAATTGTCTTGCACGACGTGCTGCGGTTAAAATTAAATCAAAACGGTTACCAATTTTCTCTACCGCATCTTGTACTGTGACACGAGCCATATATTACTCCATCTCTTATTAGTCAAAAAAATGTTAAAAAGGGGTGATATGATACTAAAGTGCGGTCTATTTTGCTAGTAATTGTTCAATCAACGCATGATTTTGTTTTTGCTGATAAGCCTGAGTTAAACGCTCGGCATGTAAAATCGCCAGTAAATCCGCCAGTGCTTGCTCAAACACATCGTTTACGATCACATAATCGTATTCATTGTAATGTGAAATTTCATCTATTGCTTTCGCCATGCGAGTAGCAATAACCTCTTTGCTGTCTTGCCCTCGACCGATTAAACGACGTTCTAATTCAGCCAAAGAAGGAGGCAAAATAAAAATACTTTTCACATTAGACACTTTTTGTCGAATTTGTTGTGCCCCTTGCCAGTCGATATCTAAAAAAACATCAATGCCTTTGGCTAAATTTTCCTCAATAGCAGGCAAGGATGTCCCATAATAATTCCCGCCAAACACTTTTGCATACTCTAAAAATAAATCTTGTTCAATCAAGGATTCAAACGTCTCCACAGACACGAAATAATAATGTACGCCCTCTTTCTCACCTTGACGCGGTGCTCGAGTAGTATGCGACACCGACACCATCATTTTATTGTTTTGAGGTTGCTCTAATAATGCAGAAATTAATGAAGATTTTCCCGCACCACTTGGAGCAGAAATAATGTATAAATTACCTTGTGGCATAGCCTATTCCCTATAATGAAAGATGTTCGCTATTATGCCGATAAATCCACAGAAAATCAGCTAAAAATAACAAAAGTGCGGTGCTTTTTTGAAAAGTTTAGCCTTCCGTCATTTCCCCCGTTTCCGCATCTTCAAAGACCATTGAAACCGAATTAACACAATAACGTAATCCCGTAGGTGGCGGACCATCCTTAAACACATGCCCCAAATGGGAATCACATTGCCCACAACGAATTTCTACACGAGGCTGCGGTAACTTGTAATCGTCTAAATAACGAATAGCATCGGGTGAAACCGCCTCAAAAAAACTTGGCCAGCCACAGCCTGCGTCAAATTTTGTATCCGACACAAATAACGGCGAATGGCAAACCAGACAACGGTATAACCCTTTTTTGTGTTGTTCCAATAACCTTCCTGTAAACGGGTATTCTGTACCTTGGTTTAAACAAACATGCACCTGAATATCTGTCATTTCTTCCCTTTTTTTCATTTTGCTTCCTCATAAAAATAAGCTTACCCTCTGTTTTAAAAAACAGAAAAAAATTACACAAGTTTGAGATTTTATTATTTTGACATAGATCACAAAAACTTAATCTGTTATTGTTTTACTTGTCGCCCAGTTACACAACTAAAAAAAAACCGTGCTATAATCCTTGGCGACAAAAAACAAAAGTGAAGCACTCCATTTTTGTTCTATGTAACAATTTTGTTTAACTTTAATATAGGTGAAAATCTTATGGCAATTAAAATTGGTATCAACGGCTTTGGCCGTATCGGTCGTATCGTATTCCGTGCTGCACAACATCGTGATGACATCGAAGTAGTCGGTATCAACGACTTAATCAATGTTGAATATATGGCTTATATGCTTAAATATGATTCAACTCATGGCCGTTTCGATGGTACTGTTGAAGTAAAAGATGGCAACTTAATCGTAAACGGTAAAACTATCCGTGTGACTGCTGAGCGTGACCCAGCTAACTTAAAATGGGACGAAATCGGTGTAGACATCGCCGTTGAAGCAACAGGTTTATTCTTAGATGATGCAACAGCACGTAAACACATCACTGCTGGTGCGAAAAAAGTGGTTTTAACTGGTCCATCTAAAGATGCAACCCCAATGTTTGTAAGCGGTGTAAACTTTGATTCATATGCAGGTCAAGATATCGTATCTAATGCATCTTGTACAACAAACTGCTTAGCACCATTAGCAAAAGTCATCAACGACAAATTTGGTATCAAAGACGGTTTAATGACAACTGTTCACGCAACAACTGCAACACAAAAAACCGTTGATGGTCCATCATTAAAAGACTGGCGTGGTGGTCGTGGTGCGGCACAAAACATCATCCCATCATCAACTGGTGCGGCAAAAGCAGTAGGTAAAGTTATCCCTGCATTAAACGGTAAATTAACAGGTATGGCTTTCCGTGTTCCTACACCAAACGTATCTGTTGTTGACTTAACTGTTAACTTAGAAAAACCTGCAACTTATGCTGAAATCTGTGCAGAAATCAAACGTGCTTCTGAAAATGAAATGAAAGGTGTATTAGGCTACACTGAAGATGCCGTTGTTTCTACAGACTTCAATGGCTGTGAATTCACATCTATCTTCGATGCTGCTGCTGGTATCGCATTAACAGATAGCTTCGTGAAATTAGTTTCTTGGTATGATAACGAAACTGGTTACTCAAACAAAGTATTAGACTTAGTTGCTCACATCTACAACTACAAAGCATAAGTTTTAACTTAATTAATGCTCAGCCTCTTGTGAAAACAAGGGGCTTATTTTTTGCTGTAATGGACAAAATCCCACATATTTGTCCATTACACCGTTTTAAGTCTCATAAATAGAAAAAGTGGGACCCAACATCGTTCCCACTTTTCATTTCTCGTGATATTACGCAAGCTTGATTACTCTTTCGCCTGCGTAAGGCTTTATGCTAATACTACGCCTATGAATTATTTACTTGCCGCTTGCTCTAATTTTGCACCTGCTTTTTGAATATCTTTACCCACACCTTTGGTGGTTTCACAAGCTGTTAAAGCGAAAGCAAATGCTACGGATAAGAAAATAGCAGTGATTTTTTTCATTTATAAGCTCCTGTTTTTATCAACATAAGATTAAGCTCTTAAAATAAGAACTCCTCTTCATACTATACCATCTTAAACAAAATACAAAATGTTAAATCTTCCACAAAAGCAGTGCGTGACGTTAAACCTTATTAAAATCGCCCCACCCTTGCCCAAACCATCGACACATTTTGATAAAAATCACTAGTCTATTTTAGCTAACAAGTGTAAGCTAAGACGGTTTAAACTGACTATAATAAATCAAGGACACCATGACAAATTTGAACTTACACTTTGTTAATCGCATACGTGAACAAGCCTCGCTTTTATCCAATGAACCCGCTTTGCGTTTCCAAACGCATTCTGGTTGGCAAGATATGAGCTGGCAACAATTTCAGCATGAAATTGATCGTTTTTCTTATGCTTTATTAGCCAATCACATCGAAGTTCAGGAAAAAATTGCGATCTTTGCTCATAATATGCCACGTTGGACCATTGCGGATATTGGCACCATGCAAACACGAGCGATTGTCGTCCCCATTTATGCCACCAGTGCCGCAAAACAAGTGGAATATATTCTCAATAATGCCGATGTCAAAATCGTCTTTGTTGGCGATCAAGCAGAGTACAACTGTACGCTAGAAATTTTAGACAACTGTCCACAATTAGAAAAAATTGTGGCGATGAAAGACAGCATTGACTTACAAAATCAACCCAAAGCGTGCCATTGGCAAGATTTCATTGCCGAAGGCGAGACTCAGCAAACAGAGTTGCTACACACTCGCCTTGCACACAAACGTTTAGACGATCTTTTCACGCTGATTTATACCTCAGGCACAACAGGTGAACCGAAAGGTGTGATGCTTGATTATGCCAACTTAGCCCATCAATTACAGGCTCACGATAACGCCTTTACCACCTTAAATGTGAATCAATATGATATTTCCCTGTCTTTCTTGCCGTTCTCGCATATTTTCGAGCGTGCATGGATTGCCTATGTCTTGCATCGTGGTGCCGTAAACTGCTATTTGGAAGACACAAATCAAATACGTGAAGCACTGGCAGAGGTGCGTCCAACCTTAATGTGTGCAGTCCCACGTTTTTATGAAAAAATCTATACCGCAGTTTGGGATAAAGTCCAAAAAGCCCCATTTTTACGTCGAGTGATGTTTAATTGGGCGATTTCAGTGGGCAGAAAACGTTTTGACCTCATTGCCCAGAAAAAAGCCATTCCTTTTCTCTTGCGTAAACAATACCGTTTAGCAGATAAACTGGTGCTGGCTAAGTTGCGTAAATTACTTGGTGGCAGAATTAAAATGATGCCATGTGGTGGAGCAAAACTAGAACCCACCATTGGGCTTTTCTTCCATAGCATTGGCATTAATATCAAATTAGGTTATGGCATGACAGAAACCACTGCCACGGTGTCCTGCTGGGAAGAAGGGCATTTTGAACCCAATTCAATCGGCACATTAATGCCGGGGGCAGAAGTCAAAATTGGGGAAAATAACGAAATTCTGGTGCGTGGTGGCATGGTGATGCGTGGCTATTATAAAAAACCCGTAGAAACCGCAGAATGTTTTACCGAAGATGGCTTCCTTAAAACGGGTGATGCGGGGGAATTTGATGCGAATGGTAATTTGTACATTACTGACCGCATTAAAGAGCTGATGAAAACCTCAAATGGCAAATATATCGCCCCTCAATATATTGAAACCAAAGTAGGGAAAGATAAATTTATTGAACAAATTGCCGTCATTGCCGATGCAAAAAAATATGTTTCCGCCCTGATTGTACCTTGTTTTAATAGCCTTGAGGAATACGCTAAGCAGTTAAACATTAAATACCATGATCGTTTGGAATTAATTAAACATTCTGAAATTATCCAAATGTTTGAACAACGTATTAATGAATTACAAAAAGAATTGCCAAGCTTTGAGCAAATTAAAAAATTCACCTTATTGCCCCAAGCTTTTACCACCAAAATGGAAGAAATCACACCAACCCTAAAACTCCGTCGTAAGGTGATTTTAGAACGTTACAAAGCACAAATTGAGGCGATGTATAAAGAATACACTCATAAAAAAGACTAATTCACATAAACAAAGGGCTTCATATTGAAGCCCTCAATCTTTTGTCAAAAATGACCGCACTTTATTTGCTTAAGCAAGAATAATAGCTGTCAGCAGTATATTGTAAGAAATTCGCATAGGAATTTACGCCTAATTTCACCGCATCCCCCATCGGATCTAAACGCCCTACATGAACACCAGTGCCTTTGCTCAAACCTTCGATCACTTTCGGTGTGAACTGTGGTTCTGCAAATAAGCAACTCACTTTATGTTCTTGAATTTCTTCTTTAATTTTCGCTAAGGTTTTCGCACCTGGTGCAACCAATGGATTAATCGTGAAATAGCCTGTTTGTTTTAAGCCATAGGCATTATTGAAATAACTATAGGCATCATGGAAAACATAGAAACCTTTTTCTTTCACTGGGGCAAGTTGTTGCTTAATTTTCTCACTTTGCTCAGCCAAAGTGCGGTTAAATTCTGCCAAGTTTTGAGCAATTTTATCTTTTTGAGCAGGATAAAGCTCGGTTAAACGTGCCGCCAACTGTGAAGCCGCAATTTTACTGATTTCTGGTGAATACCAAACGTGCCAGTTTGTGCTGTGATCATGATGATGGTGACCATGATGGTCATGATCATGTTTATGCTCGTGATCATGTTTGTGGTCATGATCGTGTTTGTGGTCATGATCGTGTTTGTGGTCGTGATCATGCTTATGGTCATGATCGTGTTTGTGGTCGTGATCATGTTTATGGTCATGATCGTGAGCTTCACCTTCAAGTAAATTGCTCACGCCTGGGAAAGTGGCAATACGCAATAGTTTTTTCTCTGGCATGGTATCTAATGTTTTTGAGAGAAACGCATCAATATCTTCCCCCACCCAAAGCACCAATTCAGCGGCTTTCACTTTTTGAATATCCGATGGTTTTAAACTGTAATCATGTGGCGAGGCACCTGCTGGCACTAACACATCAGTTTGTGTGACACCCTCTGCGATAGAGGAAGCAATAAAGCCAAGTGGTTTGATCGAAGTGACAATATTGGCATTCGCCATACTTGCTAAAGACGCGACGGTTGCAGCCAATGCCGTTTTTTTTAAGAGATGAGTTAAACGTGCCATATTCTTTTCCTTCATGTCAAAATATAATAAAAATGTGAAGTTAGCCTACTCTTTTTTATATGGAATTGCTATCTTTTTTTTAGATAAAAAATAAGTTTTCTTCAAAAAAGGCGAACCCTGTTCGCCTCTTCCTTGCCTTATTGGCTTTAACGTAACAGCTTATCAATCACACGAGAAACCGCAAAAAATCCAAAGGTTGCGGTAATCATTGTCGCCGCCCCAAAGCCATTAGCACAATTCATGGTTGCCGATACCTCACAGTTTTCCGCCATTTTAGGGAAAATTAAAGGTTGCGTTGAAAAAACACAGTCAATCCCAAATTTTCGTTTTGGATTTTGGCTAAACTGGTATTCTTTGCGTAAAACAGACCGCACTTTTGCTAAAAGCGGATCTTGGATGGTTTTACTTAAATCCGTGATTTGAATTTGGGTCGGATCGGTTTGTCCACCAGCCCCACCTACACTAATGATCTTAATTTTATGCCGTTTACAATAAGCAATTAATGCCGCTTTGGTTTTCACACTATCAATGGCATCAATCACATAATCATAATCTGGCAATAAATAATCGGCTAAATTTTCACAGGAAATAAAGTCATCAATAATTTTCACATCGCATTCAGGATTAATCCGTTCCACCCGTTCTTTCATGACTTCCGTTTTAAGCTGCCCAATATTGCCAGAAAGGGCATGAATCTGACGATTGATATTGGTCACACAAATATCATCCATATCAATTAACGTCAGCTTACCCACACCAGAACGAGCCAAAGCTTCCACACACCATGACCCCACACCGCCAATGCCAATCACACAAATATGTGCTTGTCTTAAACGTGCAAGCCCTTCTGTGCCATAAAGCCGCCCAATTCCCCCAAAACGTTGTTCGTAATTATCTTTTCGTTCCATCTATTGTAATACCCACACCCGTCCATAATGTTTTGACAACCCTGCAATATGCCCTGCTTCATCGCCAATGCCACGGTATAAATCAAAGTGATGCCCTTTCACCGCACCACCAACATCTAATGCCACCATCAAATGCAATTTATGTTCTCCCGTCCAATTTCCTTGTTTATCCATTTGTGGCACTTCCACCAATAACAAACTTCCCAAAGGGATCACATTACGATCGGCGGCAAGGGACGCCATCGGCACAAGTGGCACGCCCGCCGCCCCTTTTACTTTGCCATAAGGATCATTTTTAAAATAAACATAAGATTCATTGCGTTCTAGCAAAGCTTGTAAGCGAGAAGGATTGGCTTTCGCCCAATCACGAATTGCCTGAATGGACATTTTCTCTTTGGCAATTTCACCGTCTTCCACTAATAAACGCCCCACGCTGGTATAAGGGAAACCATTTTGCCCTGCATACGCAAAATAATTCAAATTTCCCTCGCCAAAATCCACATAGCCACTGCCTTGCACGCCTAATAAGAAGTTATCTAACATGGAGTCGCTATAGGCTAACTCTAATCCTTTCTTCGCTAATGCACCTGCATACACTTGTGCACGGCTCACACGCTTTTGTTTCGGTAACGCATAAATCGGTTGATTATATTTGCCTTGTTGTGTACGGCGTGCATGGATGACTGGAGAATAGTAACCTGTCATCAACACATTCTGATACCCATCAAATCCCTTCATCCGTTGTGGCTGAATCCCAAACTCTGCCAATTTTTTCAGTTCACCGCCTGCTAACACCCAATTGGTCACTTTCATATAATGATGATCAAATTGATTCGTCAACTTTGCTGAATAATTACGAATATTCGACAATTGGGTTAAAAAGTCCCCTTGGTTAATCACCGCACCACCACTGTCAACTTGACTCACTGGGCTTAAGGTCGCTTGCTGATATTCACGCCCTACATAAATTGCCCCAAATTGTTGAGGATCGGCTTTGTCATTGACTCGTGATGGGCTGGGATTTTTTGAAGAACATGCACTCAGGCATGCCAACGCCAAAAGTGCGGTGCATTTTAAAAAGGTGTTTAAGTGAAATTGCATTTTCTTTCCTAAATAATAAAGGGCTGACTAAAGGAGCATACGCTATCAGAAAAGCAATAAAAAATACAGCATCGCAATCAGGTTTTTATTAGAACGATTCAGCGATAACTGAAAAACCGTAGACTCATTTCGTCTAAAAAGAATGCATATTGCTTATTTTTATAACAAGCGATACAAGAACCTTCATTTTTTTATTGCAATAAATTTTCAAGCGAGTATATTACGCCCTCACAGACGCGGGGTGGAGCAGCTTGGTAGCTCGTCGGGCTCATAACCCGAAGGTCGTTGGTTCAAATCCAGCCCCCGCAACCAAATTCCAAAAACGTGAGTATAAAACTGGCGTTTTGAAAAATACAAACCCTCAACACCCAAATCTGTTGAGGGTTTATTTTTTTCTGCTATTCCCTTACACACCTCAACCACATGCCCTCACCCACTTGGTATTATTCCCCATTCAATAGAAAAATGACGGAAGAAACACATAAATAGAAAGACAATAGAAAGACAGGTTTGATTATTCAATGCTTGAGTATGCCAATCCCTTGACCTTATTTGTCAATGTACAGGTTACGGCTTGGTGTTTAAGCCAAATCGTCGTCTCCCTTAAATAAATCCCCTTACCCCATTAAACAAAAAAGTGCGGTGTATTTCAAAACTGATTTAAAACACACCGCACTTTTAGATCTAGACTTTTAGATAAAATTAAGGCTTGTAGATAATCTCCACACCCTCTTCATCTTCTTCAGACCAATCATCCCAATCGTCATCTTCTTCATCAAGCTGATGTTCTGCCAATTGGGCTTGATGATAGTCATCCCATTTGAATTTCACTTCTGTATCTGATCCGCACCCAAAAAGTTAGACTAATTTCATTCAACGGCTAGGTTCTATATTGTACAAGACTGAGAACCTTTTAATTTCACCTGAATACGTTCATTATTGTAATAAAGCACATACTCGTGAATAGTTTTTCAAATTCCGTAACACTCTCAACCGCTTGCCAAAATAGCATTCTGTTTTCAGATACTCAAAGAAATTGCCCATAGTCCCATTATCCAAGAAACTTCCCTTCGGCACATTTTAATTCCCTGATAAGATTCAATGTTTGGATTTTCCCTTCAACCTTCAACTGAAAATACTAATCAAGTAATGAAAGATTGATTGTATTTAGCCATAAAAAATCTGCACCTTACTAAATTGGCTAGTCCAACTTTCGGGTACAGATCAGTATTTCCCTAGCTTTGATGGCGGTGAGCAATAGATTAACGGCACTTCTTACAATAACTTTGGTTCGTCGCCACATTAGGGCTTGTTGTACGATATCCAAACTTTGCTTGTAATTCCTGTGCTGTTTTTGCTGTTTCTCCACAGTTAGGGCAAGTATGTGGCAATTTTATAGAACCAGACATTAAACTTCTCCTCTTTGTTTTAATACATAGTAAGCCATTTTCTTATCATCTTTTGATGATCCAAAAAAACCATCATCTTTTACTATTCTCCATAACTCATCATTGGATTTTGCTTCCATTTTTTCTTTACGAGCCTGAAATTCAGCATTGTATTCATTGATGCTATTCACTGCCCCTTTTGCTAAAGAGCCTACACTGTCCCAAAAACCCATAATTTACTCCTATGTTGAAGATGTTTATACAAAACCTAATTCAGGTTCAACATGAATAATATAATAAACCTAAAACAGGTTCAATAAGTTTTGCACCTAAAATAGGTGCAATGAATAATTTACGCTTATCCGTCCATTCAAATGAATATACTTGGTTACGAGAATATTTAGTTCAGCGTCGTCAAGATTTGAAGCTTTCTCAACGTTCATTATGTGAAAAAATGGGCGTGGTTTCGTCGTTTGTTGGAAAAGTAGAAACGGGCGATCGTCGTTTAGACGTTTTTGAATTTATTTCTTACTGTAGGGCTATTGGATTAGATCCTAAAGAAGTTATTCAAGAAATTGAAGAAAAATTTGGTTAAAATAGTTCTAACCTTTCATTTTCTGAGATACTCATCTCATTAAATTTTAACAATCCCCATAAAAGCAAGCTTAGTAGATTCAAGAATTAAACAATATGAGATAATAAATATAAAAAGTGCGGTGTATTTCAAAACTGATTTAAAACACACCGCACTTTTAGATCCAGACGTTTAGATAAAATTAAGGCTTGTAGATAATCTCCACACCCTCTTCATCTTCTTCAGACCAATCATCCCAATCGTCATCTTCTTCATCAAGCTGATGTTCTGCCAATTGGGCTTGATGATAGTCATCCCATTTGAATTTCACTTCTGTATCCTGTGCTTCTTGCTCGGCTTCTTCACGAGGATTAGCTTCAATGAAATCCATAATATCACGACAAAGTGGTGGCACATTTTTGCCTGTTACCGCAGAAATCAGATAATAATCGTCTTCCCAACCTAAACGTTGTGTAATGTCTTTTGCACGCTGTTCGGCTTCTTCATCACTCATCGTATCAATCTTATTAAAGACTAACCAACGCGGTTTGTCCGCAAGGGTTTCACTGTATTGGAATAATTCCGATTCAATAATCGCAATATTATCTGCAGGATCGCTTTCATCAATAGGGGCAATATCCACAAGATGCACCAGAACTCGGCAACGTTCTAAATGCTTTAAGAAACGAATCCCTAAGCCTGCTCCTTCAGAGGCCCCTTCAATAAGCCCTGGAATATCCGCCACCACAAAGCTGCGGTTAGCATCCACTCGTGCCACGCCTAAACTTGGTACTAAGGTGGTAAAAGGATAATCGGCAACTTTCGGTTTAGCGGCAGAAATCGCACGAATAAAGGTAGATTTACCCGCATTTGGTAAGCCAAGCATTCCCACATCCGCCAATAACATTAACTCTAATTGCAGATCCCGTTTTTCACCTGGTGTACCATTGGTTTTTTGACGAGGGGCACGGTTGACCGAGGATTTAAAACGGGTGTTACCCAAACCATGATAACCGCCTTTTGCCACGAGCATTTTAGTGCCGTGTTTGGTTAAATCACCAATCACTTCTTTGGTGTCATGATCAATCGCACGTGTTCCAACGGGTACACGCAAAGTAATGTCTTTACCCCGATGCCCTGTACAGTTTGCACTGCGACCATTTTCACCTCGTTCTGCGGCAAAACGCTTTTCAAAGCGATAGTCAATCAATGTGTTTAAATTTTCATCAGCCACTAAATAGACATCGCCACCATCGCCCCCATCGCCACCATCAGGCCCGCCCTTCGGGATATATTTTTCACGACGGAAGCTGATACAGCCATTACCGCCATCACCTGCTTCCACTCGGATTAAAGCTTCATCAATAAATTTCATTCGTTCTCCTAACCCTTAATAAACTTGTGCCCAATCGCAGAGGTAATCGCACCAAACACAACGACTAATGCACCAATATAACTCATCATGTTTAAATCTGGTCTTGCAAAATTTTCAGGATAAAACACATATAACAAATAAGAAAATAAAATCGTAAACAATGGCATTAACGTCGTCACCACGCTGACTTTAGACACATCCCAATGATTCAACGCTTCGGCATAAGCCCCATAACCGACCAATGTATTTAAACAACAATAAATGAAACAAAATAATGTCCAGCCATTTAATACCGTGACTTGCTCCACTTCCGCAAAGGGAGTAAACACCACGGCACAGCCGATATACATTACAAACAAAATCTGTTGCGAATTAAACTCTCGCAACATTAATTTTTGTGCCATACCGTAAATGCTCCAGACCAATGCCGCAAAAGCCGCAAGAAAAATCCCGATGGAATAATCATTAAGACTTAAAAAGAGCGGAAAACGATCATTGAAAAAAAGCATCAAGCCAATAATCAACAAAACCAATCCGATTTTTTGATTGTTGCGTAATTTTTCCTTAAAGAAAAACACGCCAAAAATCATCATCGCAAAAGAGGATAATTGCCCAAAAATCTGCGACATGGACGGCTCAATATATTTTAATGAGGTGTTAAATAACACAAAATTCGCAGATAAACCAATCACACCAATCAATAATAAAATCTGATAGCGTGGGATAAATTGTCTCAGTTTGGGTAATTTTTTCGTTACCCCTAAAATAATAAATAAGCCCAATGCAGCAACAAGAAAGCGATACCATACAATCGTTTGTGGATCCATCACAGCCACAACACGTTGCAAGGCAATAGGTAAAGATCCCCACGCCATTGCCGCAATTAATGCGAAGAAAAACCCCATCACAGGTTGCTGTTTTTTCATGTTACGCTCGCTTGATATGAATATAGCTAAAAAGTTTATGCCCAATGGCAGAAAATAAAGCACCACACACCACCAAAAATGCCCCTAAGTAACTTAATCCATTGAGTTTTTCGAGCATCATATATTCAGGTGCAATCAGAAATAGCATTTCTGAAAAAAGCAATGTCAATATAGGAATTTGGGTCACTATCGTGCTCACTTTAGCAATTTCCCAACGATTTAAGGCTTCAGCATAAGCACCATAGGCAATTAATGTATTGAGGCAACAATAAATTAAACAAAGGATTTGTAGCAGCGTTAAATGTGTCACTTGTGACACATTGGCTAAAGGCATAAAAATCACGCTACAGCCAACATAAATGGGCAATAGCACTTGTTGTGCCGTCAAACGGTTAGACATCAATTTCTGTGCAATACCGTACATCACCCAGACAAAACTTGCACAAATACAGGTAAAAATCCCAAGTAAATAGGTATTAAAATGTAAAAAATCCTCAAAACGCTGATTAAAAAAACAAATCAGCCCTAGAACCAGTAAAAATAATCCTATTTTTTGATGGATTGCAAAGGATTCTTTAAATAGCCAGACCCCAGCAAATAACATACCGAAAGAGGTCAAGGGGCTAAATATTTGGCTCGTTGTTGGTGGAATATATTGCAATGCCACATTATATAAGAAAAAATTTGCCGATAACCCGATAATCCCCAACACAATCAATAACCAGTGTCGTAAACGAAGTGCGGTTAATTTTGGCAATTTTTTAGTGATATTAAGTATCAGAAACAATCCTACTGCTGCTACGGCAAAACGGAACCACACCACAGTTTGAGCGTCCATATTTTTCAAGACTTGCTGTAAAGCAATTGGCAAAGATCCCCACATACAGGCTGCAGTCAATGAGAAAAAAAATCCAAGCCAAGGTTGTTGCTGCATAAACTGACTCCTACAAAAACGCCCCGCAACTTTGTGCGAGGCGTTTTTAATTCATAGGAATTTGAAATTACTCAGTGATGATACTGACGTATTTGCGATTTTTCTCGCCTTTCACTTCAAATTTAACTTTACCATCTGCTGTTGCAAATAAAGTGTGGTCACGGCCCATACCAACGTTGCTACCTGCGTGGAATTTAGTACCACGTTGACGAACAATGATGCTACCCGCTAATACTGATTCACCACCGAAACGTTTAACACCAAGGCGTTTAGCTTCAGAATCACGACCGTTACGAGTTGAACCACCAGCTTTTTTAGTTGCCATCTACTTGATCTCCTCTGAAATTATGCTTGAATCCCAGTGATTTTCACTTCTGTGAACCACTGACGATGACCTTGTTGTTTACGGCTGTGTTTACGACGACGGAATTTAACGATTTTTACTTTATCGCCACGACCGTGTGCAACCACTTCTGCCACTACTTTACCACCAGCAACAACTGGGGCACCAATTTTAACATCTTCACCGTTAACGATCATTAACACTGAGTCAAACTCAACTGTTTCACCAGTTGCGACTTCAAGTTTTTCTAAACGAACTACTTGTCCTTCGCTTACTCGGTGTTGTTTACCGCCACTTTGAAAAACTGCGTACATATATACTCCGCTATACATAGTGCTTTAATGTTTTTGTTCATTTAGCACTTCAAAAATTCATATAAATAGGTCGCAAATTCTACGCAAAAAATGGCTTAAGAGCAAGAGCTTATTTACAATAAAATAAAAAAATTATGAATTTGTGTGATTTGATTTCAGAAATGCTAGAAAATTGGGTACAATCACCCGAACACTCAGTCTATAATCAAGTATTACAATGACAAATCCACATAACTTAATGCCTATTGACACTATCCAGCAGTTGATTAAGCAGGACATGCAAAAAACCAATGAAGCCATTTTAGCACAACTGAATTCTGATGTTGCTTTAATCAATCAGCTCGGTTATTACATCATTCAAAGCGGTGGAAAGCGTATTCGACCAATGATTGCGATTCTCGCAGCACGTGCACTTGGGTGCCATGAACACGCCCCAATTCTTTGTGCCACCTTTATTGAATTTATTCATACTGCCACCCTTTTGCATGATGATGTTGTCGATGAATCGGAATTACGTCGTGGTAATCCGACAGCCAATGCAGAATTTGGCAATGCGGCAAGTGTATTAGTCGGGGATTTTATTTATACTCGAGCATTCCAGCTGATGACCCAACTGAATTCATTACGCATTTTAAAAGTAATGTCTGATGCAACCAATGTCATTGCTGAAGGTGAAGTGCAACAGCTCATGAATGTGAACGATCCTAATACGACTGAACAAAATTACATGCAAGTGATTTATGGTAAAACTGCTCGCTTATTTGAAGCCGCCACCCATTGTTCTGCTATTTTGGCAAATGCCACTGAGCCGCAAGAAAAAGCCCTGCAAGATTATGGTCGTTATTTAGGCACCGCCTTCCAGTTAGTGGATGATATTTTAGATTACAGTGCCAACAGTCAAACCTTAGGCAAAAATCTAGGTGATGATTTAGCGGAAGGCAAACCCACCTTACCGTTATTGCATGCGATGTATCATGGTAATCCTGAGCAAGCGAAATTAATTCGTGAGGCGATTGAACAAGGCGGCAAGCGTGATATTTTGGAAAACGTTTTGGCGATTATGACGGAACATAAATCCCTTGATTATGCAATGATGCGAGCCAAAGAAGAAGCCCAAAAAGCCGTTGATGCCATTGCGTTACTTCCTGAAAGTGAATACAAACAGGCATTAATTTCATTAGCATATCTATCAGTACGACGGAGTTACTAATGAATTATTTAGATTGGTTATTAGCGGATACTTTTCCTATCTTTTGGCAGAATATTAGCGTGATAGCAACATTATTTGGGACAGTCATAACTGTTTTAATTTGGTGCAAAACGAGGAGATTATATAACCTATATAATTCAAAGGCTGAGGATACGTATATTATTGAAAAATTATCACTTTTATATGAAAGATATAGTGAAAAAATTAAAACTATAAAAAAGGAAGATTTTGAGAATAAACCAATTCTCCATCATGATTTTTGGGAAATTATTAAAGAAGCTAATGGAAAGGCTATATCATTTAAAAATGACAAATCACCTTTCAACCCTTATATACAAGAATTTATTGAAGTTACTTCGACATTGTCAAATATTCAAAAAGATAGTTTAACCTATACAAATGTTTGGGAATATTACAATCATCTGACACATTTATATCAAGTAGTAAAAAGTTTGGCAGATATCAATTCTAGAAAAGTTTCAAAGTAGGAGCTAACAATGAGTTTTGATGAAATTCAATTTATTAATACCTTATTAAGGTATTCAGTTGAAAAACATATTTCGTGGAAGTTAGTAAACTTTATACCACCGATACTACATACTAAAACAGAAATTACAATTACTTCTTGCTACGTTTCTGATGATACGGACAATGGGAAATTCTATTTGTTTCAGTATAGAGAGCCTGAATATAGTGGGGAATATGATAAATTCTTTAACGTGGAAAAAACAGGACTTGTTTTATTAAATAATGATCAAATAACTTGGAAGAATACTAGTAATAGTATAGCTGTGTACAATCTGTACAATTATGTAAGTACAGAATATTCTGGTATTAATAATATATTAAGTAAATATAATAATGAACACAATGAAAAAAAAACAAGTTTGTAATAAACGAGCAAACTTACCATTTGTACGTGAAAAATTATCCTTACCAAATGGTCATAACAAATTGTTATTACATTCTTGCTGTGCACCTTGCTCAGGTGAAGTGATGGAAGCGATTCACACCTCAGGCATTGAATTTACCATTTACTTCTACAATCCGAATATCCACCCATTAAAAGAATATTTAATTCGCAAAGAAGAAAATATCCGTTTTGCGGAAAAGTGGGGCATTCCATTCATTGATGCAGATTATGATCGTCAAGAATGGTTTAACCGTGCAAAAGGGATGGAAGACGAACCTGAGCGTGGTATTCGTTGCACCATGTGTTTTGATATGCGTTTTGAAAAAGCGGCAGAATATGCACATAACAATGGTTTCCCAGTTTTCACTAGCTGTTTAGGCATTTCCCGTTGGAAAGACATGAACCAAATCAACGGCTGCGGACACCGTGCGGCAGAAAAATACGATGACGTGATATATTGGGATTACAACTGGCGTAAAGGCGGTGGCTCACAACGTATGATTGAAATCAGTAAACGTGAACGCTTTTACCAACAAGAATATTGCGGTTGTGTGTATTCGTTACGTGATACCAACAAATGGCGTGAAGCAAACGGTCGCCAAAAAATTGAAATTGGCAAACTGTATTATTCTGCTGATTAACAAAATCCCATTCACATGAAAATGTTATCTCTTTAAGACATCGTTTTATACGCATAAAGGCTGATATAGACATCAGCCTTTTTCTTTTTTATCAAAAAGTTAGCATTATTTTGTGAAGATATCCACTGCTTATTTAATATGATAAGTTGACAAATAATGAATTCTAATTCATTATTGTAATGTATTATTTTTTCTATGTGGGGTGGGCTATCGCTCAAGTATTGAAAGAAGAAGTCAGAAATAAGATTCTGCATGCCGCAGAAACGGTATTTTTTGAACATGATTATCGCAGTGCGAAATTAACCACGATTGCGGAAAATGCCAATATTCCTGTTGCCTTAATTTATACCTATTTTAAAAATAAATCGGCTTTATTTGATGAAGTGGTCAAAGGGATGCTAAATCACCTTATTCAGATTATGGAAGAGGAAGAAAAATTACCCGTAGTCAGTCCCTATGAACGTTTTAAGCAAACCAGTGCCCAATATATTCCCGCAATCTTTAAAGAAAGAAAAAAACTCATCATTCTAATTGACAAAAGTGCAGGCACGAAACATGAAAAAGCAAAAGAAATATGGGTAGCACGTCTCAGTTTACATATAAAAGAAGGGCTAAAGCGTTACTCAAAAGTAGACTATGACCCAATGCTTTCACATATTTTGGCGAATAATTATATTGAAGGCATGATGGAAATTGCAAGACATTACCAAAATGAACAATGGGCTAATGAAATGGTATCAATACTCAATAAATGCTATTTCTTTGGGGTAGAGTCTCTATCACATTCTAAATAAATAAAACCCTCTAAATACACAGTAAAAACTTGGGATTAACCATCCCTTATTTCTTACTTTAAAAATGAATTTAAATTCAATAATAAACCCTCAACATCAAAAACATACTTTCTAAAGCTCGTTGTGAGGACTTTTATCCTCTCATCACACAAGCAATACAAACCGAATCGTTTTACCCAAACTCATCATAAGGAAGATCGTATGAATGAAAAAGAATTAAAACGATATGCGACTGGTCATATGCGATTGTCTAGTAGCTTATTAATGTTAAACATCCTCTTTGATTTAGTGGCACAGATTTTATTAGTGTGTTCTATTGCAGAACTTTTTGCCGATAAGGTTAGTCATAGGCACTTTTATATGTTTCTCTTTGGTATGTTGCTATGCTTTCTTTTAAAGGCTCTCTTTCACTATCTTGCCACCAAAGTGGCTCATGATAATGCCTATAATCAACTCACGACATTGCGATTGGCTATTATTACGCAGCTTAAAAAACTCAATTTAGGTTTTTTTAAACAACATAATACCGCCGAATTAACGACGATTATTCAGCATGATGTAGAACAAGTGGAAAGTTATTTGGCTCATGGATTGCCAGAAATCATGTCTGCAGCGTTGTTGCCACTTTTGACCTTTATCACCATGTTATTTGTAGACTACCGCCTCGCTTTTGCAATGCTGGTTGGTATTCCGTTAATGTATCTTGTCAAAATCCTATCTGCCAATATTATACAACAGCGTTTTCAACGCTATTTTGCTCGAGAGCGACAGATGCGTGAAGACATGATGGAATATGTCAAAAATATTGCCGTACTCAAAGCCTTTGCAAAAGAAGAAACTTTCAGCGAAAAAACCTTATCTTCAGCCCGTTCCTATACAGATGACCTGAAAAAAATGATGGGGGGAATTACCTTTCCAATGGGATTAATTGATATTTTTATGGAAATCGGCATGGTATTTGTCATCATCTCTGGTACGACTTTATTGTTAAATCAGGCGATTTCGATCAGCCAATTTATTCTCGCCATCGTGCTATCCTCCCTCTTCATTTCTGCAATTAGCAAAACAGCAACCTTGCATCACTTTTCTATTGTCTTTGCTGAAAAGCTCAAAAGTATCGCCAAAGTGCTATGCGTTCCACTCCCCAAAACAAAGTGTGACGATGAACTCATGCCTGGCGACATTAAATTGAGTCAGGTGAATTTTCAATATCCAGGTGATGGTTTCGCCTTAAAAAACATCAATCTCACATTTAAACAACAGAGTTTAAATGCTGTCATTGGTGCAAGTGGTTGCGGGAAAAGTACCTTAGCACATTTAATTATGGGGTTTTGGGACATCGATTCTGGCGATTTAACCATTGCGGGCAAGCCTATTTCAGCCTATAGCATGGAAAGCCTTTCAAAACTTATCGGCAGCGTAGAACAAGAAGTGGTTTTGTTTAATCTCAGCCTTTTTGACAACATTGCCATTGGTAAAGCAGGTGCAACGGAAACTGAAGTCATTACCGCTGCCAAAAAAGCTCAATGCCACGATTTTATCTCTCACCTACCACAGGGGTATCACAGCAAGGTAGGTGAAATGGGCGTTAAATTATCTGGTGGCGAAAAACAACGCATTGCTATTGCTCGAGCGATACTAAAAAACGCCCCTATCTTAATTTTAGATGAGGCAACGGCAGCACTAGACAGTGAAAATGAGCAACTGATTAACGCCGCCATTAATGCACTTTGTAAAGATAAAACTGTCATCTGTATTGCTCATCATTTAAATCGTATTCAGCATGCTCAGCAAATTACCTTGATGGATAAAGGTTGTGTGATTGATTCAGGATCGCACCTTGAATTACTGGCAAGATGTCCTGTTTATCGACAAATGGTAGAAGCACAAAACAAAGTCGATCATTGGAAACTCAAGGAGATGAAACATGTTTAATCAGTTACTCTCATTATTAAGCACAAAAGGGAAATATAATCTATGTATTTCTGCTTTATTCTTTACGTTTTATGGATTAAGTGCCGTTGCAATATTACTCAGTGTATTTTCAATCCTATTTAATCTCGTCGATGAAAAAAAATCAGCCAATTTCATGGCGACATTTGTATTACTCTTCGTATTAGTTATTTTTAAAGGCATATGTAACATGGTGGCGGATCTCAAGAAACATGAGGCAGGTTTTGATATTGTGCAGCAAATCAGAGAAAAAATGATTATCAAGTTAAAATGCTTTAGTTTATTTTTTTATACTCAAGAGCGATTAGGGGAACTCAACACCATTCTTCACAAAGATGTGGATAATATGTCTTTGATTGTCGGGCATCTATTGCCGAGAATGTTAAGCGATTTTTTGATTGCCTTGTGTGTCTTTTTCGGTATTGCTTATCTCAATCTTCCATTGGCTTTCATCATGCTCCTTCCCCTCCCTATTGCATTGGGCTATTTGTACTATACCATTAAGCAAGCTCAAAGAATTGAACATCATACCAATTCCGCTTTAAACGATATGGTGAGCTTATTTGTAGAATATGTACGTGGTATGCCAGTCTTAAAAAGCTTTTCTCATAATAAACGTTTTGATCAGGATCTCTTTGAGAAAATCCAATATTTTGGTGAAAACAGCAAGATCTTATCTCAGTTTAAAGCCAAACAGTTGGCGATTTTTAGCTTACTCATCGATCTTTCTTATTTTAGCCTATTGAGTATCGCTGGCTTCATGGCAATCAATGCTTATCTTAGTCTCTTTAATTTTCTGATCATTGTGATCATTGCAAAAGAATTTTATAAACCTTTTGCTGGCATGGAAATGCATTATATGTATTACCTGTCAGCCTTGGATAGCTATAAACGGCTAGGCAAAATTTTATATGCGGATGTCATTCCAGATAAAATCACAGGAAAAGTACCAATACACAATCATATTGCCTTTGAGCACGTTCATTTTTCCTACGCAAAAGATGAGTTTCAGATTCATGATTTAAGCTTCACGATTCCAGAAAAAACCATGACGGCTTTTGTAGGGGAATCGGGAAGTGGGAAAACGACCCTTGCCCACCTATTACTGCGTTTTTATGATGTTGATCAGGGTAAAATCACTCTTGGTGGTGTCGATATACGAGAGATTCCCTACGATGAATTATTAAACCGAATAAGTGTTGTGTTACAAAATGTACAACTCTTTGATCAAAGTATTGAGGAAAATATACGCATAGGCAAAAAAGGGGCAAGCCAACAAGACATTATTGAAGCCTGTAAAAAAGCTCGAATTCATGATTTTATTATGACCTTACCCCAGCAATATCAAACCCAGATTGGTGAAAACGGTGGTCTATTATCTGGTGGGCAACGTCAACGCCTTGCCATTGCAAGAGCGTTCTTAAAAGATGCCCCTATTTTAATTCTTGATGAAATGACCAGTCATGTTGATCCTATTAATGAAGCATTAATTCAAGAGGCTATCAGTGAATTGGCAAAAAATAGAACGGTATTTGTCATCGCTCATCGCCTCAAAACCATACAACATGCAGATCAAATTTTAGTTTTTCAACATGGTCAGCTCGTCGAACATGGTAACCATCAAAGCTTGCTAGCCCAACAAGGTCATTACAGCCAATTATGGTATGCACAATATGCCTCGAGTTAATGCCATATCATTGTTACGTGGTGAATAGAAAACCGCAGCAATCTAGATGCATAAATTGACAACACTGACGAAAAATCCCCATACGGCTTTTCAAGTCACGCAAAAAAATTCCCCTCAATGACATCAAAGAGGGGAATGACTTAGATTTAGTACAGTTTTAAAACCAATACCCAACAATCTACACCGATAATAACGTGTTCGCCAATTTCTCTAAACCTAAATCCAATTCTTCATCACTGATATTCAGTGCAGGGGCGAAACGTAGCACATTCGGGCCCGCGACTAAAATCATCAAGCCATTTTCTGCAGCTTTTTTGACAAACTCGCTGGCTTTGCCGTGGTATTGTTCCACAAGCTCCGCACCGATTAATAAGCCTTCACCTCGAATATCTTTAAATAGCCCTGTTTGTTGGTTAAGTTGATGCAGTTTTTGCATAAACTGCTCAGAAGTGCGGTGGATTTTTTGCAAGAATTGCGTATCTGAAATCAGATCCACCACTTTCTCTGCCACTGCACAAGCCAGTGGATTGCCACCAAAGGTGGTGCCATGCACACCAGGAGCAAAACTTTTGGCGATCTCATTTGTGGTCAACATTGCCCCAATCGGGAAACCATTACCCAATGCTTTGGCGGAGGTTAAAATGTCTGGCACCACACCATATTTCATATAGGCATAGAAATGCCCTGTGCGTCCCACGCCCGTTTGCACTTCATCAAAAATGAGTAAGGCTTGATATTGATCGCAAATCTCCCGTAAACCTTGTAAAAAGCTTTGGCTCGCAGGCAAAATGCCACTTTCCCCTTGAATCGGCTCGACAATCACCGCACAGGTATTTTCATCGATCACCGCTTTCACCGCCGCCAAATCATTGAACGGCACATGCACAATATCGGCAGGTTTTGGACCAAATCCATCGGAATATTTTGCTTGCCCACCTACACTGACGGTAAACAGCGTGCGACCATGAAAACTTTGTTTAAACGCAATAATTTTACTTTTTTGATAACCGAAATGATCCACCGCATAGCGACGAGCCAGTTTCAGTGCGGCTTCGTTCGCCTCTGCCCCTGAATTGACAAACATGACGCGATCTGCAAAGGTTTTTTCCACTAATTTTGTGGCTAAGGCTAACGTCGGTTCACTGGTAAACCAGTTACTGGAATGCCACAATTTTTCGCTTTGTTGTTTTAATACTTCAACAATCTCATCTGGGCAGTGCCCAAGGCTATTCACCGCAATGCCACTCGTAAAATCAATGTATTCTTTCCCTTCTTGATCCCAAACTCGGCAGCCTTTTCCTTTCACAGGAAGAAATTCTGCTGGGGTGTAGTTTTGGATCATCACGTGATCAAACGTTGCTCTCGTATATTGTGTCATTGCATTATCCTTGTGTCTGTTGTGATTGTCATCAGCATAAGAAAATAAAGATATTTAGTCAATATAAATGAATAAATATTCACTTTGTAGTCAAAAAATCCAGATCTTAGGATCTGGATTTTAATCGTGTTAATTGGTTCCACCCACTGTAATCTGATCGATTTTTAAGGCTGGTTGTCCGACCCCGACAGGCACACTTTGCCCTTCTTTGCCACACACGCCGACCCCGTGATCAATTTCGACGCTATCTGCCACCATGGAAACATTTTGCATCACTTCAATACCACTGCCGATTAAGGTTGCCCCTTTCACGGGCTTGGTGATTTTGCCGTTTTCAATGAGATAGGCTTCGGAGGTGGAAAACACAAATTTGCCCGAGGTAATATCCACTTGCCCACCGCCAAAGTGTGGGGCAAAAAGACCACGATCGACCGAGGCAATTAATTCATCAAATTGGCTCTGACCCGCTAACATATAGGTGTTCGTCATACGAGGCATTGGTAAATGGGCATAAGATTCACGACGACCATTCCCCGTTGGAGCGACGCCCATTAAACGGGCATTCATTTTATCTTGCATATAGCCTTGTAAAATCCCGTCTTTAATCAGCACATTATATTGCCCTGGTACGCCTTCATCGTCCACCGTAATGGAACCACGGCGATTCTGTAAGGTGCCATCGTCCACAATGGTACATAATGGCGAGGTCACCAGTTCACCGATTTTACCTGTAAATAGTGAGCTTTCTTTGCGGTTAAAATCCCCTTCTAAACCATGTCCGACCGCTTCATGTAACAAGACACCCGGCCAACCTGCACCTAATACTACGGGCATCATGCCTGCTGGGGCGGCAATTGCACTTAAATTCACCAATGCTTGACGGACCGCTTCTTTCGCAAAATGGACAGCTCGAATTTCGCCTTTTTCTGTTGCGAAAAACCAATCTAATCCAACACGCCCCCCCGCACCTGCACCGCCTCTTTCACGTTTGCCATCTTGTTCCACCAAAACAGAAACTGATAAACGCACGAGTGGGCGAATATCGGCTGCTAAGGTGCCATCGGTAGCAACAATTAACACTTCTTCATACACCGCACTTAAACTGGCTGAAACACGGGTCACTCGTGGATCTTCCGCACGAGCCGTTTTATCCACCAAATACAATAATTCAATTTTCTTTTCTTTACTTAAGCTGTTTAATGGATTAATCGCCTGATAACGCAAAATAGGATCAACCTGATGAAACCCCTGTGGCATCAAAATCTGACCTTGTTTAACTTGGGCAATGCCTTTAACCGCCGCCGCACATTGTTGAAGGCTGGCTAAATCAATCTGATCAGAATACGCAAACCCCGTTTTTTCGCCACTCACCGCACGCACACCAACGCCACGATCAATATGGAATCCGCCCTCTTTAATAATGCCATCTTCCAGCACCCAGTTTTCATCTTGGCTGAGTTGAAAATAGAAATCCGCATAATCAATCTGACGGTGCGAGAGCAAGTCAAAGGTATTTTGCAAATCATGGAGAGTTAAATTGCTCGGGCTGAGCAAGGTGTTACTAACGGTATTTATCATAAGTTCTGCATTCAAATAGACAAGAAAAGTGCGGTGTATTTTATGTTATTTTTGACAAGGAGGAAAGCGAGGAAACGCAGGATAATCCGTCAAATTTAATAGGGAAAGCCAATCTCATTTTGAAAACTTTTTCAAAATAGACCGCACTTTCCCGCCCCAAGGTAATACACAAGGCGATACAACAAGGCATCTCATGTGGGGGATTACATCACCACCACATCAAATTGCTCTTGAGTGTAATAGACTTCGGTCTTGATTTGAACCTGTTTGCCAATAAATACTTCGAGTTCAGCAAGCAACCCATTGGCTTCTTCATTGATCAGATAATCTGCCACAGCTCTTGAGGCATAAACCACAAACTGTTCGCTAGAAAATAAATGATGAACCCGAATGATCTCACGGACAATTTCATAACACACCGTTTCTACGGTTTTCACACGTCCCCGACCATGGCAAGACGGGCAATCCCCACACAGCACATGTTCTAAGCTTTCACGGGTACGCTTACGGGTCATTTCCACTAAACCTAACTGTGTAAAGCCGTTGACACTGGTTTTCACACGGTCTTTCGACAATGCCTCTTGTAACGATTCTAATACACGGTGGCGGTGATGTTCCGCTTGCATATCAATAAAATCAATGATGATAATGCCGCCAAGATTGCGTAATTGAAGTTGTTGGGCAATGGTTTTCGTGGCTTCAATGTTGGTATTAAAAATGGTTTCTTCTAAATTGCGATGCCCGACAAATGCCCCCGTATTAATATCAATCGTGGTCATTGCCTCGGTTTGCTCAATAATTAAATACCCACCTGATTTCAAATTCACCCGTTTATTTAAAGCGGTATGAATAGCGGCTTCCACACCATACACATCAAACAAAGGCTGTGTGCCCGAATACAACACGAGTTTATCCACCAACGTTGGCATAAATTCTTCCGCAAATTGTTTTACTTCGCTCAAACATAATTTTGAATCAATACGAATTTTCTCTAAACCTGCACCAATAAAATCACGTAAAATTCGCTGGGTTAAGGCAAGTTCACCATATAACATAGAGCGTGTTGGATATTTTGTGCGACGTTCTAACACCTTACGCCATAACCGTTTGAGAAAATCGGCATCTTGTTTGAGTTCCTCTTCTGTTGCCCCATCTGCCGCAGTACGCACAATAAAGCCCCCTAACTCATCGCACAAAGGCAGCACCGAGGCTTTTAAACGTGCACGTTCTTCCTCGCTTTCAATTCGTTGTGAGACACCCACATGGCTATTTTCTGGCATAAATACTAAATAACGAGAAGGTAACGTAATATCCGTCGTTAAGCGTGCCCCTTTGGTTCCCAAAGGATCTTTCACCACTTGCACCACTAAATCTTGTCCTTCACGCACCAGCTCCGCAATATCTTTCACCACAAACTGCTTTTGTTCACTTTCTTCCACACATTCCGTGTGTGACACAATATCCGAGGCGTGCAAAAAGGCGGCTTTTTCTAAACCAATATCCACAAAAGCCGATTGCATACCAGGCAATACTCTTGTTACTCGTCCTTTATAAATGTTGCCGACAATGCCACGTTTCGCATGACGTTCAATATGAACCTCTTTTAAGACCCCCATATCAACGAGTGCGATTCGTGTTTCACTCGGTGTCACGTTTACTAACAGTTCCACAGAATCCATACCTGTCCCTAAAATAATTATCTCTTCAGTCAATTTAATTGTCGGCTAGTCTAACGAAAAGGAAAATAGAATAATAGTGCCAAATAAGGTAAAATATGAGCTTTCTCAAATTTTGGGAGAGAAAATAATACTTTTTAGTGTGTTTGAGAGGTCATCATGTTTGGATTGGATCCAACACTTATTACATTTACCATTTACATCTTTGGCATGTTACTCATTGGTTTACTGGCTTATCGCTATACCAATAATTTATCCGATTATATTTTAGGCGGACGTCGTTTAGGCAGTTTTGTGACCGCCATGTCTGCTGGGGCATCGGATATGTCTGGCTGGTTACTCATGGGCTTGCCCGGTGCCATTTATCTTTCAGGCTTAATTGAAGGCTGGATTGCCATCGGCTTAACCATCGGGGCTTATCTTAATTGGTTATTTGTGGCAGGGCGTTTACGCATTTACACAGAATTTAACCAAAATGCACTCACCTTACCTGAATATTTCCATCATCGTTTTGGCACATCACATAATTTACTTAAAATTGTTTCCGCTAGCATTATTTTAGTGTTTTTTACCATTTACTGTGCTTCGGGTGTGGTTGCAGGGGCAAAATTGTTCCAAAATTTATTTTCCATTGAATATTCCACCGCACTTTGGCTTGGTGCTTTAGCCACCATTGCTTATACCTTTATCGGTGGTTTTTTAGCCGTGAGTTGGACAGACACGATTCAGGCAACCTTAATGATTTTTGCCTTAATTCTGACCCCCGTATTTGTGTTAATTCACTTAGACGGTTTTGATCAATTTCAGCAGGTTTTAATCCAAGCAGAACAGCAGGTCAATAAAGACTTCACCGATATTTTCAGTGGCACAACGCCCTTAGGGTTATTAAGTTTAGCCGCTTGGGGATTAGGCTATTTTGGTCAACCTCATATTTTGGCTCGCTTTATGGCGGCAGATTCCGTGAAATCCTTAAATAACGCCCGTAAAATCAGTATGACATGGATGATTTTGTGTTTAGTGGGTGCCATGGGAATCGGCTTTTTTGGCATTGCCTATTTTTATGCCAATCCAACACAAGCCGATTTAGTCAATAAAGAATCTGAACAAGTTTTTATTGAATTAGCGAAATTATTGTTTAATCCATGGGTTGCCGGTGTGTTACTGTCTGCCATTTTGGCGGCGGTTATGAGCACACTGAGTTGTCAACTTCTGATTTCGTCCAGTGCCATTACAGAAGATTTTTACAAAGGCTTTATTCGCCCGACTGCCTCTGAAAAAGAGTTAGTTTGGTTAGGTCGCATTATGGTGCTAGTCATTGCCGCCATCGCCATTTGGATTGCTCAAGACGAACACAGCAAAGTACTCAAACTGGTGGAATTTGCATGGGCAGGATTTGGTAGTGCTTTTGGGCCAGTTGTGCTTTTCTCTTTATTCTGGAAACGCATGACGTCTTCAGCGGCATTACTCGGTATGCTAACTGGGGCGGTTGTGGTCTTTGGTTGGAAAAGCTGGATCCCAGCAGGCACAGAACTGCATCAAGTGTATGAAATGATCCCAGGCTTTGCTTTAGCCAGCCTTGTGATTATCATCACGTCCTTGTTGTCAGCGAAGCCCGAAGCACAAATTATTGAAACCTTTGAACAAGCGAATAACGCTTATAAAAATGCTCTATGATTGACTTTCGTCCTTTTTACCAACAAATTGCCACGAGCCCGCTATCTGCATGGCTCGAAACCCTTCCCTTGCAATTAAAACAGTGGGAAAAACAAACCCATGGCGATTATGCAAAATGGGCAAAAATCGTCGATTTTTTACCGCACTTAGACGCCGATCACATTGACCTGAAAAGTGCGGTCAAATCTGAGCGAGTTTCGCCTTTATCTGCGGGCGAACAACAACGTTTGGTCTATCATCTCAAACAATTAATGCCTTGGCGTAAAGGTCCTTATCACCTACATGGTATTCACATAGATTGTGAATGGCGTTCTGATTTCAAATGGGATCGTGTATTGCCCCATCTTGCTCCCCTAAAAGATCGCACCATTTTAGATGTTGGTTGTGGGAGTGGCTATCATATGTGGCGTATGGTGGGTGAAGGGGCAAAAATGGTGATTGGAATTGACCCCACTGAGCTTTTTTTGTGTCAATTTGAAGCCGTCCGCAAGCTACTGAATAATGATCGTCGAGCCAATTTAATTCCCTTAGGCATTGAAGAAATGCAACCCTTACAAGCCTTTGACACGGTGTTTTCCATGGGCGTGCTTTATCATCGCAAATCGCCATTAGATCATTTAACCCAATTAAAAAATCAGCTCGTCAAGGGGGGCGAATTGGTGTTAGAAACGTTGGTGATTGAGGGAGATGTCAATACTGTCCTCGTGCCGAGTGATCGCTATGCCAAAATGAAAAATGTCTACTTTATTCCCTCTGTCCCAGCCTTGATCAATTGGCTAGAAAAAGTGGGCTTTCACAATGTGCGTTGTGTTGATGTTGCAGCAACAAGCTTAGAGGAACAGCGAAAAACAGCTTGGTTGGAAAATGAATCCTTAGTGGATTTTTTAGATCCTCATGACCACAGCAAAACCATTGAAGGCTACCAATCTCCTACAAGGGCAGTGATTTTAGCCAATAAATAATATTGAAAAGGGCAGAATTTTCTGCCCTCTTTTTATTAATGATGATGGTGGTGTTTTAGTACAAAAGAATAGGTCGCACTTAAACTGCGTTTGTCTGCTTTCGTTTTATCTGGATAATCTATTTTATACTTCGCTTCAAAGACATTTAATGCTTCATTACGAATCACTAAGGACGCTTTTCCCTCTTTATCAGTTTCTTGATAATTGTCTTTCCCCAGATTCAAATAATCATTGGTGATTTTCACCCCTTCTATTGGCTTACCTTCAAATAAAACTTGTACGGTCAGCTTATCCCCTGCATGTAACGGAATCGGATTTTTCTCTGGTACAATTTCTAACTGATAGCCGAGTGGCTGAGGTTTCACCTCTGGATTAAGTATCGTCACAGGATATTTAACGGATTCATTTGCCGTTTCAATCTCTCCCGACACTTCTGAGCGTGGCTGCGGAATATATTTCCCATTTTTTAATTTTGTCCAAATACCACTGTAAAATTCAGCACCAATCACATCCATGTTTTCAGGCTCAACTGCAACGAAATCTTCATAATCCTTTCTTTTCACCTCCACTTTTTGACCCTTAGCATAACCCATAAGCGATTTCACTTTTTCAGGCTTATAGGCATCATTGCTATCTCCATGACCATAAAGAATGGCAAGCTTATCCTGCTGAATAGCAAACCACGCAGTATGTGCAAAAGTCGTTGCAGTAAATAGACTTGCCAATAAAGCAACAGCAAGAGATGTACGTTTAATCATAAGATTCTCCTTACATGATTGATTATTTCTTCAACAATATAAGACTGTTCTGTTTATATTTCAATCAAATTAATAATAAAAAAGAGGTAGGGAAAACTCCCTACCTCTTTCAAAAATGCTTCTTTAACGACTTTTTTGGTGCTTACGCGTTGTATTTTTTGAAAATTAATGCTGCGTTTGTCCCACCAAAACCAAAGCTATTTGACATCACTGTTTGTAACCCTGCGTTTTCAACAGTTTCCGTAACAATGTTACAATCTTGTGCATTCTCATCTAAGGTTTCAATATTGATACTTGGTGCGATGAAATCATGTTCTAACATTAACAAGGTGTAAATGGCTTCATGTGCACCTGCGGCACCTAATGAGTGACCTGTCATTGATTTTGTTGAGGAAATGGCAGGCACTTTATCGCCAAACACATTTTTAATGGCACCAAGCTCTTTCACATCGCCCACTGGGGTTGAAGTACCGTGCACGTTAATATAATCAATTGGGGTATCTACCGTTGACATTGCTTGTTTCATGCAACGTTCAGCCCCTTCACCGCTCGGAGCAACCATGTCATAACCGTCTGATGTGGCACCATAACCCACGATTTCCGCATAAATTTTTGCACCACGTGCAAGAGCATGTTCTAACTCTTCTACCACCACAACGGCACCGCCACCTGCAATCACAAACCCATCACGGTTTGCATCATAAGCACGAGAGGCTTTTTCTGGTGTCTCGTTATATTTCGTTGACACCGCCCCCATAGCATCAAACTCAGTGGCACATTCCCAAGATAATTCTTCTGCACCACCAGCGAAGACAATATCTTGTTTACCAAGTTGAATTAATTCAAGTGCATGACCAATACAATGTGCTGATGTTGCACAAGCTGAACTGATACTGTAATTGACACCACGAATTTTATAAGGTGTTGCTAAACAAGCTGAAACACTCGATGCCATGGTTTTTGTGACGGCATAAGGACCAACCGCTTTCACACCACGAGGACCACGCACCGCATCACAAGCGATTAGTTGGTTATGAGCAGAACCTGTTCCCGCACCGATAACTAAGCCTGTACGATCATTAGACACTTGATCTTCTGTTAAACCGGCATCTTCAATGGCTTCTTTCATAGAAAGATAAGCATAAGCTGCGGCATCGCCCATAAAGCGATAAATTTTACGGTCGATGAATTCGCTTGGCTTAAGTTTGACTGTACCAGCAACATGGCTACGCATACCAATCTCAATAAATTCAGGCACTACTTCAATACCCGATTTACCTGCTTTTAATGACGCCAACACTTCTTCTTTATTGTTACCAATACTCGAAATAATACCAAAACCAGTAATAACCGCTCTCTTCATAGAGTATTCCTTATCTTATTTAATAGTAAAAATATGGTCGATAAAATAGCCGTCAAAACACAAGATTTCAAGTGATAATTGGATCATTCGACCAGTATAGAAAATTCCGTTATTATAGTACGATTCGGATTTTCTAGAAAGGAATAAAAAGGTTATGCAGCCTATTCAGTTCGCAAAGGTGTATTTTAACCCAGAAAATACCCCTGTTTCGGCACAATTTGATGACGTTTATTTTTCTAATCAAGATGGTTTAGCAGAAAGCCAGTATATTTTTCAAGAAGGGAATCAATTGTGGCAACGTTGGCAACAAAGTGTCGATACACATTTTACCATTGCGGAAACTGGCTTTGGAACAGGGTTAAATTTTTTTGCCGTCACGGACTTATTTCGCCAGTTTCGTCAATGCTATCCTGATTCACCCTTAACTCGACTTTTTTTTATTTCCTTTGAAAAATACCCACTTCCTCTTACAGAATTAAAAAAAGCCCATCAAGCCTACCCGCAATTTGCTTCCCTAAGCGAGCAATTGCATCAATATTGGTTGTCGCCTATTGAAGGCTGTTACCGTTTTCATTTTGCTGAAACCACGCTTGATTTATGGTTTGGCGACATATTACATCACTTGCCTCAACTTGGTGATTATATGTGTCATAAAGTGGATGCGTGGTTTTTAGATGGTTTTGCCCCCAGTAAAAATCCTGATATGTGGAATGACAGCCTTTATCAATACCTTTTTCGTTATACCAAACCTGAAGGCACCTTTGCGACATTTACTGCCGCCAGTGCTGTTCGCAAAGGATTAGCGGAAGCGGGATTTCAAGTGAATAAGCGAAAAGGCTACGGCAAAAAACGCGAATGCATTTGCGGCATTAAGCTCACTGAAAATCCTCCGCTTATCCACCGTCCTTGGTGTCTTGCACAACCTGCACAATTTTATGGACAAGCAGATATTGCCCTAATTGGTGGGGGGATTGCCTCACTGTTTAGTGCATTATCCTTGCTTGAACGTGGGGCGAGAGTCACCCTATATTGTGAAGATGACGCACTGGGTTGTAATGCTTCGGGGAATAAACAAGGGGCATTTTATCCACAATTAAGTGATGATGATTTGATCAACATTCGTTTCTATTTGCATGCGTTTGCTTACGGGCAACAACGCTTACAGCAAGCCATACATGCCGGCGTTGTGTTTGAACATGATTTCTGCGGAGTCGCATTATGTGCTTATAGCCCGAAAAGTGCGGTCAAATTAGAAAAAATTTCACAGCTTAATTTACCCACTGCACTTTATCAGCCTTTAAGCCAGTCTGAGTTAAGTGAAAAGGTCGGCTTGCCGTTACCTTGTGGCGGAGCATTTATTGCACAAGGGGCATGGCTATCGCCGCAACAGTTAGTGCAAAATCTGTTTACACATTTACAAAAGCAAGGCTTAGTGATCAAAACTTCGCAAAATATCACCGCACTTTTCCAACATGACACAGGTTGGACATTAATCAATGCACAACAAGAACAATTTTCTCATCAGATTGTGATTCTGGCTAACGGGCATAAAATCACACAGTTTGAACAAACTCGCCAATTACCTCTTTATGCCGTGCGTGGACAAGTCAGTGAAATTCCCACTAGCCCAAGACTACAACGCCTCAATGCGGTACTTTGTTACGATGGCTATCTCACCCCTATGGCGAAAAGCCAAACCCATTGTCTTGGTGCAAGCCATGTTCGAGATTGCGAAGATCGTGCCTTTCGCTTACAAGAACAACAAGAAAACCAACATAAAATCCAACAAAATTTGCCTGAGGATTGGGTTAAAGACATTGACACCTCACACAATCAAGCCAGAATTGGGGTTCGTTGTGCGGTGCGAGATCGTATTCCGATGGTTGGCAATCTGCCACATTTTGAACAACAAGTGGAGGATTATCGGGATCTCTATAACGCTCGTCGCCGTAAACGGGCGATCAAAAGTGCGGTGCATTTTCCTAATTTATTTATGATTGGGGCATTAGGCTCAAGAGGATTAACCTCCGCCCCCTTGTTAGGCGAAACGCTCGCATCATTAATTTATGACGAACCACTTCCTCTCAGTGAAGACATTTTCCACCAACTCAGCCCAAATCGAAGTTGGATACGAAAATGCCTAAAAGGTAGCCCCGTTGAAATCAAATCAGCCAAGTAAATCAATCAGGGTAAATCCGATGATTTACCCTGATAAAATCGATTGATGGAAAAACAGCGTTATGGCATGTCTTTTTTCTTTAATAATTGATTGCTGATCGTTCCTGCCACCATGGCACCATTCACATTTAATGCCGTTCTGCCCATATCAATTAATGGTTCAATGGAAATCAGTAATGCCACCAAGGCAAGAGGCAGATTTAACGTGGAAAGCACAACAATCGCAGCAAATGTCGCCCCACCGCCAACACCCGCAATGCCTAAAGACGAAAGCGTCACTACTAAAATTAAGGTAGCAAGATAACTAAAGGTAAAGGGATCAATCCCCACCGTTGGGGCAATCATCACAGCTAACATCGCTGGATAAATCCCTGCACAACCATTTTGACCAATGGTTGCACCAAAGGTCGCAGCAAAATTTGCAATCACATGATGATTGCCTAATTTGTTGGTTTGTGCCTCAATATTTAATGGCAATGTTGCCGCACTTGAACGAGAGGTGAAGGCAAAACTCAACACAGGCATCACATGCTTAAAATAGCCAAGTGGATTTACCCGAAACAAGGCAAGCAATAAACCATGCACCATAAACATCAATAAAATGGCAAGATAAGACGCCACAATAAATGTTCCAAGGTTCACAATGTCTTCCCATTTTGATGTTGTCGCCATTTTAATCATTAACGCAAATACACCATAAGGCGTTAAACGAATGACCATACGCACCAAACGCATAATCAATTTATTCAAGGTGTCTACCCCTTGAGCAATACGTTCCCCCAATGCCTTATCTTCTTTGGCTAAACTCAAGGCAGCAATCCCCAGTAAAGAAGAAAAAATCACCACACTAATAATCGAGGTTGGATTTGCTCCCGTTAATTCCAAGAAGGGATTTTTCGGAATGAAAGACAACAGCATTGATGGAATAGTCAAACCGCTCACTTGTTGAACACGTGTATCTACCCGTGTTTGAGCAGCCAATTCACGCTCACCGAACAGCAACCCCTCTGCAGAAAGATTAAATACATACGCCATCGCAATCCCAATTGCTGCGGCAATGGCGGTTGTGATCAATAAAACGGAAATCACGCTAACACTGATTTTTCCCAATGCCCCAGCCTGATTGAGTTTTGTGATCGCCGACAAAATAGAAATAAACACTAAAGGCATCACGATCATTTGCAATAAACGCACATAACCATTGCCCACGAGATTGACCCAACCCAACGTGCTCGCAATGGTATTTTGATCTGCGAATCCTTGAAGTAACGCACCTGCAATAACCCCTAACACCAGCCCAAGAAAGACGGTTGAACCTAATTTTTGTGTTCGCTTAAACAGCCAAGCAAGCAACAGCAAACCCAACGCAAAAATCACTAAATTGAGAATAGTCATCGATTTTCCTTAATATAAAAGACCTAAAAAAATAACAGGCATTAAACGGGAATTGGCGTGAAAACTCAACGCTTTTTTCGTTATGATTTATAACCTTTCAGATATAAAAAAACCGCACCCAAAAGTGCGGTTAATGTTGAAAAAGTTTTGTGCTTACGCCGCCACCATCACCATCGCAGGACGAATCACACGCCCATTTAATAAATAGCCTTTTTGTAAGACGGCTGTAATTTGGTTAGTGGTAAAGCCTTCCATCGGTTGCATAGAAATGGCTTGGTGTAACTCAGGATTAAAGGTCTCGCCCACTTCCCCCACGGCTTCCACACCAAAGCGTGCCACTGTCGCTAATAATTCTTTCAACGTTAATTCCACGCCATCAAATAACGCTTTTATACTTTCATCTTCACGATTGATATTGGCAGCTAAAGCACGCTCTAAATTATCAATGGTATTTAAAATTTCTTTTGAGAATTTTTCTAAGGCAAATTTATGGGCTTTTTCCACATCTTGCTCAGCACGACGACGAATATTTTCCATCTCCGCTCGGCCACGCAATAAAAAATCTTGCTCTTTTTTCGCCATTTCCGCTAATTGTGATTCTAATTCTTGCACTCGCAAAATCGCTTCTTCTAACGGATCTTGTTCTGTAGCCACTTCCACTTCGTTTTCTTCGGCTTGTTTTGCCTCTGTTTGCACCTCTGCATCTTGTACATCTTGTTGAATTTGATCTTCATTTTCAATATGTTGTTCTTTTTTTGACATGTTACTCTCCACAGTTCTAAAAATTTCTTGATTCTAACAAAAAAAGTAAAAGTTCGCACTTATACAGATACTTGCTGACAAAGAAAAGGTTTTGTGTGTAATATAATGCCTAATTTCTTGAATTCAAGTGCAGTCAGTTTTCTTGCAAAGCGGAATAAAAATGAAAATTCATCATTCTATTGATATAAAAGCCCTACATGCTTCTTTTGAAACTATCGGTCTATTAGGTAAACCACGTCATGACCTGACGTTGCAAATGCACAAAAATTTATTTCAATGGTTAAGTGAAAAAGGCTATAAAGTCTTAGTTGAAGAGCCTATTGGCAAACAATTGGGCTTGCCTGAAAAACATCTCGCCACCATTGAGCAAATCGGCGAACATGCACAATTGGCGATTGTGATTGGGGGAGATGGCAATATGTTAGGACGTGCACGTATCCTCGCCAAATATGACATTCTCCTCATTGGCATAAACCGTGGGAATTTAGGCTTCCTCACCGATATTGATCCCACCAATGCTTATGCACAATTACAAGCCTGTTTAGATGATGGTGAATTTTACGTAGAAGAACGTTTTGTCTTAGAAGCCAGTGTGGAACGAGAAGGCAAAATCATTGCTCGTGGCAACGCCGTTAATGAAGTGATCATTCACCCTGCAAAAATTGCCCACATG
The DNA here is from genome assembly GCF_049670885.1 of Pasteurella pantherarum. Taxonomy (GTDB): domain Bacteria; phylum Pseudomonadota; class Gammaproteobacteria; order Enterobacterales; family Pasteurellaceae; genus Pasteurella. The sequence goes on from NZ_CP187173.1 coordinate 1,679,933, forward strand.
ATCGATTTTCACGTGTATTTCAACGATAAATTTGCCTTTTCGCAACGTTCTGATGGCTTGATTATCGCCACACCGACAGGATCTACCGCCTATTCGCTTTCTGCAGGCGGACCGATTTTAACACCGCAATTAAATGCCATCACGTTAGTCCCGATGTTCCCACACACCCTTTCCTCTCGCCCTTTGGTGGTGGATGGTGACCGTAAAATTTCCTTACGTTTTGCGGAATATAACACCGCTCACATGGAAGTTGGGTGCGACAGCCAAGTCACACTGGAATTTGCACCTGACGATATTGTGCATATCCAAAAAAGCCCTTATAAACTCCGACTGCTTCACCTTAAAAGTTATAATTATTACAATGTGTTATCCTCAAAACTGGGTTGGCTAAAATCTTTTAAGAAAAAAATCATTAAGTGATAGCAAAAAACCGCTTTACTGTATATAAAAACAGTTATAAACTGATATATATACAGTAAAGAGAGGTGGCTATGCTTATTCAATTGACCATTAATAATTTTGCAATTGTTCGTCATTTAAATATAGAACTGCATCAAGGCATGTCTGTGATTACAGGTGAAACAGGTGCTGGAAAGTCCATTGCAATTGATGCACTTGGTGTCTGTCTTGGACAACGTACCGAACTTTCTATGCTGCGTGAAGGACAGGAACGTGCAGATATTTGTGCCACTTTCCGCCTTTCGCCAAACAGCCCAGCATTTCAGTGGTTAGCTCAGCACGAATTGCAAGATGCTGAAAATCCCGAAGAATGTATTTTACGCCGCATTATCAACAACGATGGTCGCTCCAAAGCCTTCATTAATAGCATTCCCGTTTCAGCTGCACAACTCAAAGCACTGGGGCAATATCTCATACATATTAATGGTCAGCATGCTTCCCAACTCTTGCTCAAAAATGACTACCAACTACAACTCTTAGATCATTTCTGTGCCCATTCTGCACTATTGGCTCAAATGCAAACGGATTATCATCATTGGAAGCATTGCCAACAACAAGTGCAAACCTTTCAACAACAAGTGGCGGAAAACGAAGCCAAAAAACAACTGTTGCAATATCAAGTAGAAGAGTTAGATGAATTTAATTTACAACCCAATGAATATGCACAACTCGAGGAAGATCAAAAACGCTTATCAAACAGTGAGCGTCTCACCCACCTTTCGCAATCGACACTGCAATTATTAAGCGAAAATGAAACCGTGAGTATTGATTCCCTTCTTTATCGTGCAACACAGCAATTAGGGGAATTAACCGAATTAGACTCACGCTATACCAATGTGACAAATTTACTGCAAGAAGCACTTATTCAAGTGCAAGAGGCGACCTACGAAATCCAGCATTTAGCCAATGATATCGAGCAAGATCCTGCATCGTTAAATGAGATTGAACAGCGACTTTCCCAAACGTTACAACTGGCTCGTAAGCATGCCGTTAAACCCGAAAACTTGGTGGAATTGCACCGCACTTTAAAACAACAACTTACTGAATTAGTGGATTTTTCAGGCAGTGAGCAACAACTTATTGCACAAGAAAAACAAGCTTATGAAAATATGCTAAATTCCGCCATGGCATTGCAAAAAAGCCGCCAACAGGGGGCAACTAAATTGGCACAACAAGTCACGAAATCCATTAAACAGCTCGCCATGGAAAATGCCGAATTTTTTATTGAGTTAAATACGGACTACCACAACATCAATAGTCGTGGTGCGGATCATGTTGTCTTTACATTACGCAGTAATTTAGGACAAATTGCCCAACCCCTTGCAAAAATTGCCTCTGGCGGTGAGCTTTCACGCATTGCATTGGCTATTCAGGTGTTAACATCGGATAAATCCGCCATTCCAACACTTATTTTTGATGAAGTGGATGTGGGAATTAGTGGTGCAACAGCAAGCGTGGTGGGGAAATTGTTACGCAAGTTAGGGCAACGTTGCCAAGTGATTTGTGTGACCCATTTACCTCAAGTGGCTTGTCATGGTCATCAGCATTTCACCGTTGAAAAATACATTGTCGATGAAAAAACAGAAACCAAAATGACCGCACTTTCCGCCCAACAACGCATAAAAGCCTTAGCCAAACTCTTAGGGGGCAGCAAAATTACCGAAAGTGCACTGGCTAATGCACAAGAAATGCTTGAGCTGGTGTCTTAATCTGGTGCATCTATCAAACAGTAAGGCGATAATCACAACGCCGTAAACCCAATCAACCACCAATCAACCAATAGGCAAGCAACCTTCGTAAGAAAGATTCATCCGCTTGCCTGTTTTTTCTTTCCGTGATTAAAATTGCTTATACAAACGCCCCAATGCGTTTCACTTAACCCACATAGAAGGGCAACGGGGGCGTATTTTTACCGTCCTTTCCATTGCCTTTCCCTTGTCTTTCATTTCCTGTTCTCTCGTCAAGGATGACAGATGAAACCGCAGTTCATTTAAGAGAAATGAGCTATTCACAAACTTAAACACAAAGGTTTTCTGTTCTTGGCTCGGTTTTTAAAAATTTTGTTAAAAAAATTAAATTCCTGTTAACATCCATTTTTTCGTGCTGTTCAAAAAATCCAATTTGCCCCACATCAAAATGGCGGATTCTTGTGAACTTCGGGACAAAACATTGTATAATATGGAAATCTTTATGTTTCTTATTTGGATATAAATATGGCAATAAATTTTACAAAAATATTTCAAGATAGTTGGAATTTTGTTAGAAATACACGACAAATCACCTTCACCTTTGTTTTGCTTTTCTTCCTAAACCATTCATTGAGTAGCCTTGTTGCGTATCTTCTGATACCTGAAGACGTATTGACACAAAACCCAGAACAGTTCGCCCAAAGCCTAAACCTAAACAACACTGCAGATCCCCTATTTTATATACTCATCATCGTCAATCATGTGATCTCATTTTTGCTTTCGTTGTGGTGTTTATCCGCTATTCATCAAGTCAGTCACAGTCTTTATGTGCCAAGCACCAGTTTAGCCCTTGCCGTTAAACGCTTTGTGGGTGCCTTCATTATCAATCTATTACTGGTTATCCCTTTACTTCTTGGTGCAGCCGATGCGGTGTTCTCTTTGATCGTGGCGAAAAGCCAACCTTCGGTTTTCTCTTGGACTGCCATCGCATTAGGGGCGTATATTTTCATTCGTTGCTGTTTGGCGTCGGTGTATTATCTGTTCAATCCAATTAGTATTACGCAAGCATTAAGAGAATCGTGGCAATCCGCCAATCAACGTATGTTCATGCTTCTGATTTATTGTGTCTTGATTTATTTTGTCTTGCCATTAATTGGGAGAAAACTTATAACCCTCAACGACCATCTGGTTTTTGAGCTGATTGTGACACTGCTTATCGCCTTTTTGAACGTATTCTCATTAGTGTTCACATACCGCTTTTACTCTATTTTTATGCACAAGGTATAACCACTCATGAAACAATTATTAGAATTTATTCCTCTTATTTTATTTTTTGCAGTCTATAAATTGGTCGGCATTCGAGAAGCCGCCCTGACCTTAATGGTCGCCACGGTGATTCAGCTTATTGTGTTGAAGTGGAAATACGGTCAAGTGGGTAAGCAACCACTTTTTATGGGAATTGCGGTGATCTTTTTTAGTAGCTTAACCGCCTATTTTAATGAACTTGAGTTTCTTAAATGGAAAGTCACCATTGTATATGCCATTTTTGCCGCGGTACTTTTCATCAGCCAATATGGCTTTAAGAAAAACTTAATCCAATTAATGCTTTCTCAAGGCGATTCTCTCGTTTTGCCTCAAGAAGTTTGGCGTAAATTGAATTTAGGGTGGGCATTCTTCTTTCTGTTCTGTATGCTGGTAAACCTTTATATTAGCTATTATTTGTCTGATGATCTGTGGGTTGATTTTAAAACCTTTGGCATTTTAGGCATGACATTGGTCGCCACGGCAATCACAGGTCTTTATATTTATCCTCATCTTTCGCAAAATCAAAGTAAAAACAAGGAATGATTATGTCAAATGCTCTTGCAATGAATAAACATTGCCATGCTAAAGGCAGTCTTTTATTACGAACGCTCGCCATGCCTTCGGATACCAATGCAAATGGCGATATTTTCGGTGGTTGGATAATGTCTCAAATGGATATGGGCGGTGCTATTCTTGCTAAAGAAATTGCACATGGTCGTGTTGTTACCGTTGCAGTAGAAAGCATGACATTCATCAAACCCATTACAGTGGGCGATGTCGTCTGTTGTTATGGCGAATGTTTAAGTGTCGGACGTTCTTCTATTAAAATTAAAGTGGAAGTGTGGGTAAAAAAAGTGGCAAGTGAACCGATTGGCGAACGCTATTGCGTGACGGAAGCTGTCTTTACTTTTGTCGCCATTGATGAAGAAGGTCGTCCACGTGAAGTACCAAGAGAAAATAATTCGGAATTAGAGTTGGCATTAGCCCATACCAATCAATAAGGAGATAACTATGTATTATGTGATTTTTGCCCAAGATAAACCTGGCACATTACCACAACGCCTCGCCGTGCGGGAAAAACATCTTGCTCGCCTCACACAACTACAAGCCGAAGATCGTTTATTAGTGGCAGGTCCTAACCCAGCCATTGACGATGAAAATCCTGCGGAAGCGGGCTTCACTGGCTCAACGGTCATCGCGAAATTTGATAATTTAGAAGAAGCCAAACAATGGGCAAGTCAAGATCCTTATGTCGAAGCGGGTGTGTATGAGAATGTGATCGTCAAACCCTTTAAACGGGTTTTCTAATTCAACCTCGTCGTATCTTTTCCCTAAAGGCGAAAATCTTTCGCCTTTTACTTAACACAACACCACTTTTCTCAAGCACTTTGTTTAAAAAGTGCGGTCTAATTTTAGTCGATTTTATTTAACTTTGATGTAGAGGGCGTTATGAAACAAGCTTTATTTGTGTTGAATTTATTTACGGTTGCGTTGAGTTCTGTCGCTTTGGCAGCACCGCCCGCCCCTGAACCCCCACCCAAAAAAATGGAAAAAGCTGCCGCTTATGTTGTCCCCGTCACAGACCTCCCTTCCCCACAGGTAGCAATAATACAAGAACATACCAAGGAAGAAACTGAAGCGAAAAACAGCATAAAGGACAAGCGTCATTCACGACAAAAACAACGTGAAATATATCAAAAAATGCAACAATTGCTTGCACGTTCACACAGCCCAACCACGCTGGATCTTGCTCAAAAACTGTTAAACCAGATCACCGACTACCCACTTTATCCTTATGCACAATATCAGCTCTTCAAAGCGAAAAAAGACGCCTTGAGCCTGAAAGACGTGCAGGATTACGCAACCCGTTATCCTTCTTTACATCTGGTCGATGCCTTAAAAAAAGAGTGGTTAGAACAGGCTAAAAAACAAAAAAATTGGCAAGATATGCTCAATCACCGTGCATTTTTAGAAACTGACACCGCATCACGCTGTCTCTTGCTAGAGGCTGAAGCCAAAATAGCAGAAAAAAAGACCGCACTTTCAGCCCAATGGAAAAAGACCATGCAATCGCTTTGGCTAACAGGGGCAAATTTACCGCCTGCTTGCGATAGCCCCCTTTCCCTTTGGCAAGCCGACACCCCAATGAGTCATGAGCTGATCAAACAACGGGCATTACTGATTTTTGAGGCAAGAAACGCACAATTACTCAATGCATTACAGACACAAACCCAAGATCCTGACCTCAAACATTGGCTCGCCCAATTACTTCAATTATTACGGCATCCAAGCCAACTGACTCATCAAGACAACCTTTTTTACCCTGTTCATGGGGAAAATGATGACAGTAAAAAGCGAGTGTATCTCTCACTTTTCCCACATTTTGTGAAAACGCTCAAGGAAAGTGCGGTAGAAAATCGCCAAGATCCTTTCGCCCCTTATGCAATATGGCGTCAAGATCTCAATCTTACCCCTCAACAAACACAGCGTTGGCAGAACGCCCTGATTAGCCAGTTGTTTGATAATGAAGATCCCCGTCTTCAACAATGGCGGGATAAAATGCTTATCGCCCTCAAAGATGACACCTTAACTGAACGCCGTATTCGGACTGCCATTCGGGAAAAAACGCCATTGCAACCTTGGTTAGCCCTATTATCGGATCGTGCGAAAAACAAAGATGAGTGGCAATATTGGCAAGCCAAGGTGTTAGAACATAGCCCTCAAACGCAAGAGAAGGCGACATCCATATTACAGGCACTACGCAAAAAACGAGGCTTTTACCCATTATTGGCAAGCCAAGAGTTAAATCTGCCTTATGAACCTGAAATGAAAGTCTTCCATGCCCAACAAGCATCGCCCATCACACAGTTTTTTGCAGATGAGTTATCTCAAATTGAAGAATTAAAATACGTTAATGACAGTCGTTATCTCAATCTTGCTTGGAAAACCTTGTTAGATCGTGCAACCTTTGAACAAAAACTTGCCCTCGCCGATTATGCAGAAAAACAAGGCTGGTTTGATTTATCCGTTGAAGCCACCATTCAAGCCAAAGCATGGGATTATTTAGCATTACGCCTACCCAACGCCTATTTAGACTGGTTTGATTTACATTTGGAAAATAAAAAGATCAGCCGCACTTTTGCCATGGCAATTGCTCGCCAAGAAAGTGCATGGAAAGCCCAAGCCACTTCACACGCCAATGCCAGAGGCTTAATGCAATTGCTGCCGACAACGGCGAAACAAACGGCACAGAAACAAAGCTTGCCTTACACTCACGAAAACCAATTATTTGATCCATTCGATAATATCATGTTAGGCACCACCCATTTACAAGAACTGTATGAAATTTATGGCAATAACCGCATTTTGATTGCAGCTGCCTATAATGCAGGGGTAAGCCGTGTCAATAACTGGTTAGCGAAAACAAACAACCGCTTAACCATGGCTGAGTTTGTTGCCGCCATTCCGTTTTATGAAACCCGTGATTATGTGAAAAATGTTTTAACTTATGACCTGTATTACCAACAATTACAGCATCAACGCCAGCAAAAATTTAGCAAAGAAGAAGACAATCGGTTATACTAGTGTACTAGTACCTCAGAAAAGGAAAATATTATGTATCTCAGTAGAAACCTTGAGCAATGGCACGCTTTCGTTGAAATATTAAAAATGGCATTTGCAGAAGGGAAAGAACAGGAAGTTTTAACACTTTTATTAACCCCTGATGAACGTGATTCTGTCGGGCTTCGTTTGCAAATCGTCGCACAATTACTCGAGAAAAGCTTGCCACAACGTGAAATTCAGCAAAATCTCAATACCAGTGCCGCCACCATTACCCGTGGATCAAATATGATTAAAACCATGCCACCTGATTTTATGGATTGGATCAAAACAAAACTCAATGAGCAAAGCAAAAAAGACTAAAACTCGCTTTCCCTATTTAGGTTTTTGGCATCAAAGTCAACGCATTTTATACCGCACTTTTTCGCTCTTTGTATTAGGCTTGATTGGGCTAACTTTGCTATTTCGTGTTGTCCCCATTCCCTTTTCCTCTTACATGGTGCAGAAAAAAGTCAGCCACCTATTACAAGGCGATTTTAATTATCCACTCCATTATCAATGGGTCAGTTTAGATAATATTGCTTGGCAGATGCAACTTGCCGTGATTGCTAGCGAAGACCAACGTTTTCCCGATCATCACGGCTTTGATTGGAAAGCCATCAAAACTGCCTTAAAACAAAATAAAAAAGCGAAAAAAACGCTGCGAGGGGCATCGACTATCAGTCAACAAACCGCCAAAAATTTATATTTATGGCATGGGAAAGATTGGCTAAGAAAAGGGATCGAAGTGCCTCTCACCTTCATGCTTGAAACACTGTGGTCGAAACAACGGATTTTAGAAGTGTATTTAAATATTGCAGAATTTGGCGAGGGGATTTTTGGTGTTGAAGCGGCAAGTCAACATTATTTCCACAAATCAGCCAAGCAATTAACCGCATCAGAAGCAGCCCGTTTAGCAGCGATTTTGCCCAATCCCATTTTGTTTAAAGCGAATGCCCCTAGTGCTTATGTTCGACAACGACAACAACATATTCAGCGTCAAATGCAGCTATTAGGCAAAGCCTATTTAACGCAGTTGGAATAACAGGGTTTGTGAAAGTGCGGTGGATTTCAAAAAAGTTTTGATGAAAAAATCAGGCTTTGTCCTTCCTAAATTCTCTTAAGACAAGAACAGACAACAATCCCTCGAAGCGAAACCTCGAGGGATTTTTTGTTTTGAGCCGAGAGGCATTTATCCTAACGGTTAGTCTCTAAAATTATTAAATTGGAAAGGTTGCCCAAGATCGGCACCTTTCACTAACTGAATCACCGCTTGTAGGTCATCTCGGGATTTGCCCGTTACACGCACTTGCTCGCCTTGAATCTGGGTTTGTACTTTCAACTTAGATTCTTTAATCAACTTGGTGATTTTTTTCGCCATGTCTGACTCAATCCCTTGTTTTAATTTAATTTCTTTGCTGTATGTTTTCCCACTGTGTTCATAATCTGTTGGAATATCCAAAGAACTGGAATCAATACTACGTTTAATACAAGCATTACGTAAAATTTCCACTAATTGTTCCACTTGGAAATCCGATTCACTTGACACGTTAATGGTCTCATTTTTTTCGTTTAATTCAATTGAGGCTTGTACGTTACGGAAATCCCAACGATTGGTGAGTTCACGATTGGCATTTTCTACCGCATTACGCACTTCATGCAGGGTAATTTCAGAAACAATATCAAAAGAAGGCATAATTACTCCTCATCTCATTTAGTTAATTTATCATTGGCACTTAATAAACATAAAAGTGCACTAAAGTCAGCGAAGTTTACCACAGTTTGAGCTTGTTGTTGTACTTTTGGCTTCGCATGTAACGCCACCCCCAAACCAGCCATCGCTAACATCGGCAGATCATTTGCCCCATCACCAATGGCGACCGTATGTTGTAAATCGATCTTAAAAGTTTCTGCCAACTGCCCTAAGGTTTCCGCTTTATATTGTGCATCCACCACTTTTCCTTCGACTTGCCCCGTTAAAATGCCCTTTTCAATAGCAAACTGATTCGCCACCGTATGATCGAGCATTAAACGCTGCTTGAGATGTTCCGTAAAATAGGTAAATCCCCCTGAGGCAATGGCGGTTTTCCAACCATATTGCTGTAACACCGCTAAGGTGTCTTCTAAGCCTGGCATAAGAGGCAGATTATCACGCACGGTGGTTAAAATCGTTTCTGGTGCCCCTTCTAAGGTCGCCACACGACGGCGTAAGCTTTGCTCAAAATCCAATTCACCTCGCATTGCCTGTGCAGTAATAGACGACACCAGTTCCCCCGTGCCCGCTAATTTCGCAATTTCATCAATACACTCAATTTGAATGGCTGTGGAATCCATATCCATCACCAATAAGCCCGCTTCGGATAAACGTGGAGTAAAATTGATTAATGCCAAATCCAGTGATAATGCATGAGCATAGGCAACATATTCCGTTTTCCAGCTTCCTTTGAATAACGCAACAGTATTGTGTAATACATTCCAAACCTCTAAAATGATAAAATTTTCACCGCACTTTTGCTGAAATTGTTGCAATGCACACACATCAAGGGTGGAACCATATAAAATAAAGGTATCATGACCTTGCGTGATGTCATTGTGCTGAAAAAATGGGGTTGGAAAAGAAGGAAAAGACTGCGTAATGGTCGCGAGATTTTTTGCTTGCATAGAAAATCCTGTAACTTATCATTTTAAAAAAACAAAGTGGCGGTATTCTAGCCTATTTACCGATGTTGGGGAAAAATAACTTGCATTTAACCAAAGAAAAATTCATCAAATTAAGCATGATCACGACGATCATTCTCTTTTGCATTGGCACCATGTCCGTGATTTTATATGGTGTACAGCAATTCAAACTGGGTTCACAGCTGGCAAGTGTGAATCAAGTGTCGAACCTTTCACATTTATTAGTCCGTCAACAAGCAAATTTATTTTCCATGCTCTTCGTCAATAATGCAAAAATCGAGAAACTCACGGAAAATTTAGATACCTTCGCCAAGGAAGAATTTGTGCTTGATGCCGCCATTTATGGACAAAATGGTGAACTGCTCGTCCAAACTAGCCTCTCCAAAGATTTACGTAATACACTTGGCTTAAACCAAGAAAGCGTCAGAGACAATAATAGCCAACAAATCGTGGAACCTATTTATTCTTCAAATGGTCTTGAAGGCTTTTTACGTGTCACCTTTGATGCTAAATATGGCAACACCACACAAAACAAAATTAACCAAATTTTCCACCAACTTTATGGTGAATTAATTATTGTTTTTTTGGCGGGCGTTTTGTTGGCAAGCTCAATCCATTATTTTTTAAGCCATTATCGTCGAGCCTATCGAAAACCCATAGAAAACAAACCAATAAAAGCCTTAAAAGCCACCAATAATCCGCAAAATTATCACCGTCGTCGTCGAAAATGGAATAAATAAAAAAGAAGAAAGAAGAAAGAAGAAAGAAGAAAGAAGAAAGAAAAGAATAAAAAAAACCGCACAATGAATGTGCGGTTTTTTGTGGTTAATCTAAAAAATTATGCTAATTTTTTGATTTGTGCAGATAAGTTTGCTTTGTGGTTAGCAGCTTTATTTGCGTGGATTAAGCCTTTAGAAGCCATTCTATCCACCACTTTTTGCATTTCAACGAATGCTTTTTCTGCGACTGATTTATCACCTGCTGCGACTGCTGCGTAAACTTTTTTAATGTAAGTACGCATCATTGAGCGTTGGCTTGCATTGTGCTGACGGCGTTTTTCTGATTGAACCGCACGTTTTTTAGCTGACTTGATATTAGCCAAGGTCAAACTCCTAAAATGATTTGTTAGTAAACGAGATAAATTAAAGGCGTAAAATATGCCTATTTTCTATGCTTTTGTCAATGACTATTGTCACTGAATTTTATTGTTGATTTTCGGTGAGACACAACCGAAAGTTAAGCATCGTTGTATCAATCAAGTGCTTTCAAGATAAGCTCACCAAACGATGTGGGCGAGATTTTAACAGTTTTTTTGCCTAGAATATAGCGTAAAAACAAAATTTCTATACAATTAAGCAAATTTTCTTCAATCACCCAATCGAGTACATTATTTTGAGCAAAGGATTATTAAGATCAGGTATTGTGGTCAGCTCAATGACCTTACTATCACGTATTTTAGGACTAGTACGAGATGTTGTTATCGCCAATTTATTAGGTGCTGGTGTTGCCGCAGACGTATTTTTATTCGCAAACAAAATCCCCAATTTTTTACGCCGTTTATTTGCCGAAGGGGCATTTTCACAAGCCTTTGTGCCTGTTTTAGCCGAATATCAAAAAGCAGGCGATCTAGATAAAACACGAGAATTTATCGCCAAAGTATCAGGCACCTTAGGCGGACTAGTGAGCTTAGTCACCGCCTTTGCCATGATTTTTTCCCCCGTTGTTGCCGCAATTTTTGGCACAGGCTGGTTTATTGATTGGTTTCATGATGGCCCGAATGCGGAAAAATTTGAACAAGCATCTTTGCTATTGAAAGTCACCTTTCCTTATTTATGGTTTGTGACCTTCGTGGCGTTATCCGGGGCAATTTTAAATACCATTGGTAAATTTGGGGTGATGTCGTTCTCCCCTGTATTACTGAATGTGGCAATGATTGCTACCGCACTTTTTTTAGCACCGCACATGGACAGCCCCGATCTCGCCTTAGCCATCGGCATTTTTTTAGGGGGATTATTACAATTTCTGTTTCAAATTCCCTTTTTAAAACAAGCAGGCTTACTCGTCAGACCAAAATGGGCATGGCACGATGAAGGGGTGAAAAAGATCCGTACCCTGATGATCCCCGCCCTATTTGGTGTGTCGGTGAGTCAAATTAACTTATTGCTTGATACCCTCATTGCCAGTTTCCTGATGACAGGTTCCATTAGCTGGCTATATTATTCTGATCGCTTACTTGAATTTCCACTCGGCTTATTTGGTATTGCCATTTCAACGGTGATTCTGCCCACACTGGCTCGTCATCATGTCAGTCGTCATGACAATTCCGCACAAAGTGCATTGGATTTTCGTCACACCTTGGATTGGGGCGTACGCATGATTTTATTGCTTGGTATGCCTGCAATGGTGGGCATTGCGATCTTAGCCCAGCCGTTATTGTTGGTCTTATTTATGCGGGGGAACTTTGGCTTAGCAGATGTACAAGCCGCTTCTCTTTCACTTTGGGCATTTAATGCGGGATTACTTAGCTTTATGCTGATCAAAATTTTAGCGAATGGCTATTATGCTCGCCAAGACACCAAAACCCCCGTTAAAATCGGGATCATCGCCATGGTAAGCAATATGGGCTTTAACTTACTCGCCATTCCTTTCAGCTATGTTGGATTAGCCATGGCATCTGCCCTATCTGCCACATTGAATGCTTACTTGTTATATCGTGGCTTAGTCAAAGCAGAGGTCTATCACTTTAGTCGCCAAAGTGCGGTGTTTTTTGCAAAAGTATTGTGTGCTGCAAGCGTGATGGGACTGATTGTTTGGTATAACAGCCCAAGTTTATTTGCGTGGAGCGAAATGCACTTTTTCAATCGGATTTATTGGCTGGCTTGGTTGATTGGCCTCGCCGTGATGGTGTATTTGGGTATGCTCGCCCTCCTTGGTATTCGCAAACGCCATTTAACCACCAAGGGATAACAGGTTGCGTACACGAAAAAAAGATCCCTATTTGGGCGATTTCTGCTTATAATGCAGGGATAATTTTATAGCATCATTTCAAACGGATACCACTGTAATGCGACTGATTCGTGGCATGCACAATTTACCTAAAAACTTATCAGGCTGTGCCCTCACTATTGGCAATTTTGATGGCGTACATTCCGGCCATCAAGCCATTTTACGGCACTTAAAAGAAAAAGCTGAGGCTCGACAACTCCCTGTCATGGTGATGTTATTTGAACCTCAGCCTCGTGAATATTTCACGGGGGAAAATGTCCCTGCACGTTTAATGCGTCTGCGAGATAAATTACACGCACTTGCTCAAGCTGGCGTGGATTATGTGTTGTGTATCCGTTTTAATCAACATTTCGCCCAACTGAGTGCCGAAAGTTTTATTGAAGATTGGCTCGTAAAACAATTACAAGTCCGTTTTTTAAGTATTGGCGATGATTTCCGTTTTGGTGCCAAACGCCAAGGGGATTTCAATTTACTCAAACAAGCAGGTGAAAAATTTGACTTTATTGTCGAAGATAACCACAGTTTCTGTGTCGATCGCTTACGCATCAGCAGTACCGCCATTCGTGAAGCCTTAGCCAAGGATGACTTAGCACAAGCTGAAAAAATGCTCGGCAAACCTTACAGTATTTTGGGGCGTGTCGCACACGGCAATAAGCTAGGGCGAACCATAGGTTTTCCCACGGCAAACATTCCTTTACATCGTCAGGTCAATCCAGTCAAAGGGGTTTATGCGATTAAAGTGCGGTTAAAAAACGGTGAGAAGTATCAAGGGGTGGCAAATATTGGCTGTCGCCCAACGATCAATGGTGTCGTCCAGCTTTTAGAAGCACATTTATTTGATTTTAACCAAAATATTTATGGGAAATGCATTGAAGTTGAGCTGTGCCATAAAATCCGTAATGAGCAAAAATTTCCGTCCTTTGACGATCTCAAATTACAAATTTCTCGTGATGTGGAAAAAGCAAAACTCTTCTTTGCCACACAAACCAACTAATCGCTTTTTCATTTTTTATCATGTCTTGACACCGTCTTATCGGTCGGCGAACTTTCTTAGAAAGTTAGACGGTGCAAGTGCCATATACTACATGGATACTGACGATTTTTTCGGCTAAAAAGCCCCTCATTTACGATAATGAGAAATGCGGTTCATGTTAAAAATTCTTCGAAAATTGACCGCACTTTTCGTATAATGTGTAAATTCTTTCCAATAAATTATGGCTTTTACTTTCATTCTATTTAAAAAAAGGCTATAACTAACCGATTTTGTTTTTAATTTCGATTTATCTGGACCAATACAATGACAGTTGATTATAAAAATACATTAAACCTGCCAGAAACAGGCTTTCCTATGCGTGGGGATCTCGCCAAACGCGAGCCGCAAATGCTCAAAACATGGTATGAAAAACAGCTTTACCAAAAAATCCGTCAGTCTTCCAAAGGCAAAAAATCCTTTATTCTTCATGATGGCCCTCCTTATGCGAACGGTACGATTCATATCGGTCACGCAGTGAATAAAATTTTAAAAGATATTATTGTCAAATCCAAAACCGCATTAGGTTACGACTCCCCTTATATCCCTGGTTGGGACTGCCACGGCTTACCGATTGAATTAAAAGTAGAAGGCTTGGTGGGCAAACCTAATCAAAATATCAGTGCTGCACAATTTCGTGAAGAATGCCGTAAATATGCTGCCGAACAAGTGGAAGGGCAGAAAAAAGATTTTATCCGTCTTGGCGTATTAGGGGATTGGGACAATCCTTACTTAACCATGAACTATCACACCGAAGCCAATATTATCCGTGCGTTCGGTAAAGCGGTGGAAAATGGGCATTTATACAAAGGTTCAAAACCTGTTCACTGGTGTTTAGACTGTGCCTCTTCATTGGCTGAGGCAGAAGTGGAATATGAAGATAAAGTGTCCCCTTCTATCTATGTGCGTTTTAGTGCGGTGGATTCTGAGGCAGTTTTAGCAAAATTCAATGCAGAAGGTAAAGGAAATGGCAAAATTTCAGCCGTTATCTGGACAACCACACCTTGGACCATTCCGTCTAACCGTGCCATTGCGATTCATGAAAAACTTGATTATCAATTAGTGCAATTTAATGATGAGCGTGTGATTTTAGCCAAAGATTTAGTGGAAGAAGTGGCAAAAGCGGCAGGTGTCGAAACCTTTGAAGTGCTTGGTGAAGCCAAAGGTCAAGATCTTGAATGGCTACGTTTCAACCATCCGTTCTATGACTTTAGTGTGCCTGTCATTTTAGGTGATCATGTCACCACAGATGGCGGTACAGGTTTAGTGCATACCGCACCAGACCACGGTCATGACGACTATATTATTGCACAAAAAAATGGTATCGAAATGGCAGGCTTAATCGGTAACGATGGTTTGTTCAAAGCCGATGTGCCTTTCTTTGCAGGGAAAGGCGTGTTTGAGTCCAACGATCTGGTCGTAGCAAAATTACAAGAAGTGGGGGCAATGCTGAAATTCAGCAAAATCAAACACAGTTACCCACATTGCTGGCGTCATAAAACCCCGATTATTTTCCGTGCGACACCGCAATGGTTTATCGGCATGGAAAAACAAGGATTACGTCAACAAGCTTTAGGCGAAATTAAAAAAGTGCGTTGGATTCCAGATTGGGGTCAAGCTCGTATTGAAAAAATGGTAGAAAACCGCCCAGACTGGTGTATTTCTCGTCAACGGACATGGGGTGTGCCTGTTGCTTTATTTATCCACAAAGAAACGGAAGAATTGCACCCTCGCACCGTTGAACTGGTCGAAGAAGTGGCAAAACGTGTGGAAGAAAAAGGTATTCAAGCTTGGTGGGATTTAGACACGGCTGAATTATTAGGTGCAGAGGCTGAAAACTATATTAAAGTAGCAGATACCTTAGACGTTTGGTTCGATTCAGGATCCACCTATTATTCTGTGGTGAAAGATCGCCCAGAATTTAACGGCAAAGAAGCGGATATGTATCTTGAAGGTTCAGACCAACACCGTGGTTGGTTTATGTCTTCATTAATGCTCTCTACGGCAACAGACAACAAAGCCCCGTATAAACAAGTGTTGACACATGGTTTTACCGTCGATGGTCAAGGTCGCAAAATGTCAAAATCCATCGGTAACATTGTGACCCCACAAGAAGTGATGGACAAATTCGGTGGTGATATTTTACGTTTATGGGTTGCTTCAACTGACTACACGGGCGAAATTTCTGTGTCTGATGAAATTTTAAAACGTGCTGCAGATGCTTATCGTCGTATTCGTAACACTGCTCGTTTCTTACTCGCCAACTTAAATGGGTTTGATCCAAAACGTGATCAAGTCAAACCTGAAGAGATGATGGTGTTAGACCGTTGGGCAGTTGATTGTGCCTACCAAGCACAAAACGAAATTAAAGATGCCTACGATAACTATCAATTCCATGCCGTTGTGCAACGTTTAATGAAATTCTGTTCCGTTGAGATGGGTTCATTCTATTTAGATATTATCAAAGACCGTCAATACACCACTAAAGCCGATAGTCTTGCTCGCCGTAGCTGTCAAACGGCATTATGGCATATTGCCGAAGCACTTGTTCGTTGGATTGCCCCTGTGCTGTCGTTCACCGCAGATGAAATTTGGCAATATATTCCAGGTGAGCGTGCTGAATTTGTCTTTACCGAAGAATTTTATAACGGCTTATTTACCTTAAGTAGCGACGAACAAATGAACGACGCCTACTGGCAACAAGTCATCACGTTACGTAATGAAATCAACCGTGTGTTGGAACAAGCCCGTAATGACAAAGTGATCGGTGCGGCACTTGAAGCAGAATTAACCATTTATGCAAATGACACTTATGCGAACCTTTTAACAAAACTGCAAAATGAATTGCGTTTTGTCCTCATCACCTCAAAAGCAGAAGTGAAACCATTGGCACAAGCCGATGTGGCAGAAGGTGAAGTGAAAGGCTTAGCCGTGAAAGTGGTGCGTTCAAGCAATCACAAATGTCCTCGTTGTTGGCATTATTCTGACAGCAAAGATGCCCAATCACTTTGCTCACGTTGTGATGAAAACGTCAACGGTCAAGGCGAAATTAGACATTTTGCGTAAGGGATATCAAAGGCAGATTTTCTCTGCCTTTGTTTCACATCAGCAAATTAATTCTCAAAGGCGAACATAACGTTCGCCTCTGCAATATTTAAATACAGATAAGGTGATTATGACAAAATCTAAAAGCGGTCTTTCTTTTCTTTGGCTAAGTGCGGTGACTTTTTTATTGGATTTAGGAAGCAAATATTGGGTGGTGAAAAATTTTGATCTGTATGAAAGTATCAATATTCTTCCCGTCTTTAATTTAACTTATGTGCGTAACTATGGTGCAGCATTCAGTTTTTTAGCCGATCACGATGGTTGGCAAAAATACTTTTTTATCATTTTAGCCATTACCGTCTCCTGTTTCTTACTTTACTTTTTAGCCAAAAATAGCGTACAGCAAAAATTACAAAACAGTGCCTACGCCCTTATTATTGGAGGAGCATTCGGCAATATGGTGGATCGCACATACCACGGTTTTGTGGTGGATTTTTTAGATTTTTATTGGGATATTTATCATTACCCCGTATTCAACGTAGCAGATATTGCGATTTCTATCGGTGCAGGGTTACTGATTTTAGATGCGTTTAAAAATCGTGAAAATGAAGGGAAAGGGACATAAAAATAGGACGTATGAAATGAAAATTATTTTAGCGAATCCACGTGGTTTTTGTGCTGGTGTTGATCGAGCCATTAGCATTGTAGAATCTGCCCTAGAAATTCATGGTTCACCGATTTATGTGCGTCATGAAGTGGTACATAACCGCTTTGTAGTCAATGGATTGCGTGAACGTGGTGCGATTTTTGTCGAAGAATTACACGAAGTGCCAGATGGGGCTATTGTGATCTTTTCGGCTCATGGTGTGTCGCAAGCCGTTCGCCAAGAAGCGAAAAATCGTAATCTCAAAGTCTTTGATGCCACCTGCCCTTTGGTCACCAAAGTGCATATGCAAGTGGCTCGAGCAAGTCGCAAAGGCACGAAAGCCATACTCATTGGACACGAAGGCCACCCAGAAGTGGAAGGCACTATGGGACAATACGATAATCCCGAAGGGGGGATTTTCTTAGTAGAAAGTGTGGAAGACATCGCTAAATTAGGGTTAAAACAAGAGGATCCCCTCACCTTTATGACACAAACCACTTTGTCTATTGATGACACCAGTGAAGTGATTGAAGCATTAAAGCAAAAATACCCTGCGATTCAAGGTCCTCGGAAAAACGATATTTGCTATGCCACCACCAACCGTCAGCAAGCCGTGCGGGAATTGGCTCAACAATCGGATTTAGTGATTGTAGTCGGCTCAAAAAATTCGTCTAATTCAAACCGCCTTGCCGAACTGGCTTCTCGCATGGGGGTGATGTCCAAATTAATTGATGATGCCGATGATATTGATCCTGCCTGGTTGGAAAACATTCATACCATTGGGATTACGGCGGGGGCTTCAGCACCTGAAGTCTTGGTGCAATCCGTGGTGAAACGCTTGCAAGAATTGGGTGTAACCAGTGTGGAAGAGCTACAAGGCTGCGAAGAAAATACCGTGTTTGAAGTGCCAAGAGAATTACGGATTACCGAAGTCAATTAATGATGGCTTAACACCATCACCTCAAAACACCACCGTAGTGTAATCAACAAGGTGGTGTTTTTTTATCGTTTAATCCTTGTTTAATATTCTTATCTGTTATCGAAATTTTTGTTTAAGCAGATCTTTTAATTGATGGCGAAATTGTTTATTCCATTCCACTTTATAGCGAGGGGATCGGCAGTGATCAAAAAAGTGAATGGGGAGTTTAAACGCCGAATAGTTTGGCTGATTTAAAGCGAGATTCAACTTGATATCGCATTGCATATTACTCAAATCCACACGCCCCACGCCAGAGACTAACACTTCCTTCGTTTCAAAAGACAAGGCATTTAATACAAGTGTTTGTTGCTGCCAAGTTAGATTGGTATTCAGTTTGTCAAAGGCGGTGTCGGTTCTTTTTTCACTGAATTGGGCTTTATCAAGATTAATCGGTAAATAGTTTGCCACTAGTGTCAGTAAATTTAGCCCTTTTAGCTCACCTTGTTGAATCATGGCTTCAACATGACCTTGCTGAGCTTGTTGCCCAACCAAACGAAATTGCCCTGATAAAGATGCGGAGCCACTGATTAACACTGGCAAATTCAACACCTTTAACCATTGTTCTAGCACGAGGTTTTCTGCTTGTAACTGCAGGTTTTTTTCTGATTCTGATTGTGGCTGTATGGACACAGAAAAATGGGAAGGATGCTGATGGGCTGAATAGTCAATTTCCCCAATTAAAGATAAACCTTGTTTTGATGCCATCTCTAATTTGGCTTTTAGCAAAGGAAAATACTCGCCATTGAATTGCACATCATCCCACTGTAACTGATAGGTCAACGGCGATAAACGTTGAATCATCCCTTTGGTTAGGCTTAATTGAATCTGTGTTGTGTTGAAAAAAAGAGGACGATCAAGCTGCAGATCAAACGTCATATTCATCATGGAAACCTGCTCAGGCTCAATCAGAAAATCCCCTGTTAATTTGCCATTGAGATCGCTAAATTCAGGGGCGGTCTGCTCATTTGACCAAAGCTTGCCTTTTTCAAAGCTAAAGGTTTTAATCGCATATTGTGGTGTTAACAAGGACCAAAAATCCAGTTCTAAATGCAATTTCTCGGCAAAAATCGACCGCACTTTGGCGTCTTGTTGAGGATGCTGCCAGTAGGCATCAGAAAGGGTGAGTTGCGTGGTCGGATAAAGTGCAAAGTCCAGATGTCGAAAGGTCACATGATGTTGCTGTAAAGCCTGTGCAAGTTGTGCATTAATTCGCTGAATTTGATAATAAATTACAAGACTGATCGTCACCACCACACAACATATGCCAATGACGATCTTCTTCCACATGTTATTTATCCTCATTAATGCGACTGGCTACCGCACTTTGCTGATTTTTATATTTCGCATTTTTACGGCTACTATAAGGTCGTGCCGCTACACCGCTTAAAATTTCAAAACTCAATGCCCCAATCACCATATTGGGACGTAACGCTAAGGGGAGTTTTCCTGAGTTAAAAAACTCTAACACAATACGCCCTTCCCAACCGGGATCAATACGATGTGCAGTCACATGAACCATTAAGCCTAAACGGGCTAGTGAAGAACGTCCATCTAACCAACCGATAATATTGGCAGGTAATTTTACCGATTCTAATGTGGTCGCTAACGCTAACTCACCAGGGTGTAGAAAAAAGGCTTCGCCATTCTCAATGAGAATTTCCTCGCTCATCACGGATTCTAACTGTGCAGACACTTCTTCTTTTGGGCCGCTTAAATCAATAAATGGGGCAGAATGCTCACGAAAAACACGGAAAGAATTGCCTAAACGCACATCAATGGTTGCACCATTAATTTTGTCATTATCAGGACGGGGGGTCAGTGAAATGATGCCTTCATCTAAATAGCGTTCAATATCAGTATCACATAATCTCATTGCAATCTTCCTTAACGTTTACCCAGTAATTGTCTGATTTGTGCTTTTAACATATTGATGGCAATACGGTTTTTCCCACCACGAGGAATAATAATATCCGCATATTGTTTTGAAGGTTCGATAAATTGTAAAAACATAGGGCGGACTGTTTTGCGGTATTGTTCCACCACCGATTCAAGCGATCGACCCCGCTCTTTCATGTCACGCTGTAAACGGCGAATAAAACAAATGTCTAAAGGAGCATCCACAAACACAGACACACTCACCTCATCACGCAAACGCTCATCAGTGAGCAATAAAATCCCTTCCAGAATAATCACTTTTTTGGGCTCAAAATGGGTAATTTCATCGGTGCGGGTATGTTCAACATAACTATAGACGGGAATATCAACGGCTTGCCCTGCTTTCAGGCTTTTGAGGTGTTCAATCAGGAGATCACGATCCATGGAATTGGGGTGGTCATAATTGGTTTTAATGCGTTCTTCAAAGGCGAGATGACTTTGATCTTTGTAATAAGAATCTTCTGAAATGATGCCAATTTCTTCACAACCTAACTCATCACAAAGCTCACGATGAACTGTCGAGGCAATTAAACTTTTTCCAGAAGCGGAAGCTCCCGCAATGGCGATAATGATACTAGATGGGGTAGATGACTGTGACATAATAATTAACCTAAAAGAACGTGTAATTTAATCGAAGAATTATAAAGAAAAAAATCGCATTTTAATAGCCAAGAATGCACAACAGGAATACACAAGGAGGAAAAAAGCCACATTTTTATGCCGTATTTCCTGTTCTTTCATTTATGATGGCTTTTCCCAACGTTTTACTGAAGCTAAATCGATTTTCTCTTATTATTCTCCACAAGGCTTTTGGCATCAGGATATGCTGATTTTGCCATGCTTTGACTAGTAAGACCACATAAAAAGCGGCAATACCAACAAAATCATTACCTATTTATTGTAAGACCAGCAGCCTTCATTCCGCATTAATGAAAGATAATGTGGGATAAATAATCTTCCTCAGCATTAAAAATGCCATTTAATAAAAATAAATTGAATAAGACAAATAGGCAAAATAATCCTGTCAACCTTTCCTTAAAATAAAATGCTTCTTAAAAAAGAGGTATAACCATTATAATAATTACTGAAATTTTCAACATTATTTGATAACGTTTTCACGCCATAGGGATATGCCCTATTGAATAATCTATGACTGCTTAATTAGAGGTTTTTTATGAGGCAGAACGCCGTATTTTCTTGCAATATCCCTTTACTTTGGGTGATTTTTTCTTGGCTAGGTTTTTTATTATTACCGTCCAAAGCCTTAGATTATGGTTTGTGGGAATCCACATCAAATGAAATTTTCAATGCCATGGGGTGGGCAAGTTTCAATCTAAGTTGGTTTTGGTTTTTAGCCATGCTGCTTTTCCCTGTATTTTCTTATTGTTTCCCTCAACCAGATTCCACCTCCAAAATACGGCGTGCCAAATTTGAATTAGCCACGGTCATTAGTATTTTCTTATTTGTATTTATTTCTGCAACCGTCAATAAATTTAGCTTAGGCTATTCCATTATTATTTTAATGATCGCCTTACTGGCATTCGCCACACGTGCTTTAGCAACATTAAAAGTGATGCAAGGGGATAAATTCATTATTGCCTCATTAATCACCATTGTGTTGGTCATTTTCTTTTTTATCGTTTATCCCACGTTTGCCATTTTGGTATCCATGTTTTTCGACAAAACGGATTTTCAACCTGAGCAAGTTCTGGCTATTCTTCGGCAGCCTTATGTAGCTCGAGTGGTGGGGAATTCTCTTGCCGTTGCCGCAACTGTTGGCGTGCTCTCCACCTTTTTTGGTTTAGCATTCGCCCTTTATACCACTCGCATTGCGAAACGCACGGCGTTTATCGGTAAAATTTTCTCAATATTACCCATTGTCACGCCCCCTTTTGTGGTGGGATTAGGGGTGACCTTAATGCTTGGGCGTTCTGGTTATGTCACTGCATTTTTTGTGGAATATTTAGGCTTCACTAGCAACTGGTTATATGGTTTTACAGGCATTGTGATTGCTCACACCTTGGGCTTAACCCCATTATCTTTTATGATTTTGGAAGGGGCATTAAAATCGGTACATCCCTCCATTGAAGAAGCCGCTTACACACTCCGTTCAAACCGCTATCAAGCCTTTGGACACATCATTTTCCCGTTATTAAAACCTGCACTTGCCAATTCCTTTTTAGTGGTTAGCATTCAATCTTTGGCTGATTTTAGTACACCGTTGGTCCTCGGAGGGAGCTTCGATGTTATCGCTACACAAATTTATTTCTATATTGCGGGTTCCCAATTGGATTATGCCTCTGCCAGTACATTAGGCACCCTGTTGCTGATATTTTCACTGGGTATTTTTGTGGTGCAATATTTATGGATCGGGAAACGTTCCTATGTGACGGTTTCAGGTAAATCTTATCGTGGTGAGGTGCAAGAGTTACCGCAGTTACTGAAAATATTGATTATCGCCTTCCTTAGTATCTGGACCCTGTTTAATGTGGTGCTTTATGGCAGTATTTTCTACGGCAGTTTCACCGTTAACTGGGGGGTAGATCACACCTTAACCTTGAAAAACTATCAAACCTTATTCGGGCAAGGATTCAGTGATGGTGCATGGCCTTCTTTAATTCAAACCGTGATTTTTGCAGCCAGTGCCGCACCGATTACCGCCTTACTTGGGCTGTTAATTGCGTATATTACGGTTCGCCGTGAATTTAAAGGCAAAAAGACATTGGAATTTTTGACCTTGCTCTGTTTTGCGATACCTGGCACCGTGGCGGGGGTGTCTTATATTATTGCCTTTAATAGTGCCCCAATTTATCTGACAGGAACAGCCATGATTATTATTTTATCCATGGTCACTCGCAATATGCCTGTTGGGATGCGTGCTGCCATTGCTGGGCTTGGGCAGCTAGATAAATCCTTAGATGAGGCTTCTCTTTCGTTAAAAGGTAATGCATTTAAAACCCTTTGGTACATTGTTTTACCGCTATTAAAACCCGCCCTTTTATCAGCATTAGTAACCAGCTTTGTACGCTCAATGACCACCGTGAGTGCCATTATTTTCTTAGTCACCGCCGATACCCGTGTGGCGACCTCTTATATTTTAAACCGAGTCGAAGATGGTGAATATGGCATTGCGATTGCCTATGGTTCAATCCTGATCGTTGTGATGGTCTCAATTATCTTATTCTTTGATTGGATTGTAGGGGAAACTCGCATTGCACGCTCTAAAGCGAAACAAATGAATTCATAATAGGTAGTAAAAAATATGCATAACAACAATTTCTTAGTGTTAAAAAATATCACCAAATCTTTTGGTAAAACGGTTGTCATTGATAACTTAAATCTGACGATTAAACGAGGCACGATGGTCACCTTATTAGGGCCTTCAGGCTGTGGGAAAACAACGGTATTACGCCTTGTGGCGGGATTAGAAAGCCCAACAGAAGGGCAAATTTTTCTAGATGGCGAAGATGTCACTAAATCAGCCATTCAAAATCGAGATATTTGCATCGTGTTCCAATCCTATGCCTTATTCCCACATATGTCTATTGGGGATAACGTTGGTTACGGTTTGAAAATGCAAGGTGTTAGCAAAGAAGAACGCCAACAACGTGTGAAAGAAGCCTTAGAGTTAGTGGATTTAGCGGGCTTTGAAGATCGCTATGTGGATCAAATTTCAGGTGGACAGCAGCAACGTGTTGCACTTGCTCGGGCACTGATTCTTAAACCGAAGATCTTATTATTTGATGAACCACTCAGTAACCTTGATGCGAATTTACGCCGTGCGATGCGAGAAAAAATCCGTGAATTACAACAACGTTTAGGCATTACCTCACTTTATGTTACCCATGATCAAACAGAAGCCTTTGCCGTATCCGATGAAGTGATTGTGATCCACCAAGGTAAAATTATGCAGCAAGCTCCCGCTAAAGAGCTGTATTTACGCCCCAACTCCCTTTTCCTTGCCAATTTTATGGGCGAATCCAGTATTTTTGAAGGCAGTGTGTCAGGGAAATTGGTCAACGTGAATGGCTACCAATTCCCGTTATCCCATGCTGAGCAATTTAACCTAGCAGAAGGGAAATGCTTAGTGGGGATTCGCCCCGAAGCCGTCAGTTTAAAAGCCGAAGGGGATGAAACACAACATTGCACCATCAAAAGTGCGGTGTATATGGGCAATCATTGGGAAATTGTTGTGAACTGGGCGGGTCAAGATTTATTGATCAATGCGAATCCAGAACAATTTGATCCTCAATTGCAAGATGCCTATGTTCATATTTCACAACATGGCGTCTTTTTATTGCCACCAGAATAAGCCATACGCACAAGGTGTAAAAACCCTGCTCATAAAAAAGCTGATAAAAAAGGCGGAGATGATCCGCCTTTTCGTCATTCATGGCTATGCTCGCCACTGATGTTCAAAATTTTTTTAAAAAGGACCGCACTTTGGGTACTTGCTTACCTTATAAATGAATCTCTAACTTATCATAAGCTCGGCGAGCTTTTTCTAATGCGGCTTCAACAGAAACATCACGTGCTAAGATAACCCCCATGCGACGGTGTCCGTTCACTTCACCTTTGCCAAATAAACGGATATTGGTCTGCGGCTCTGCCAACACTTGATCAAGCTGTCCAAATTCAACTTGTGTGGATTGTCCTTCCACCACAATCGCTTTCGATGCAGACGGGCTAATTAAGCTAATGTCAGGGATAGGCAAGCCTAAAATTGCACGAGCATGTAAGGCAAATTCTGACAGTTCTTGCGAAATCAAGGTTACCATGCCTGTATCATGTGGACGTGGAGACACTTCATTAAAAATCACCTCATCACCACACACAAACATTTCCACCCCAAAAATTCCACGTCCACCTAATGCACCTGTAATTTTTTCCGCTATCGCTTGTGCTTTTTGCAATGCCACATCAGACATGGCTTGTGGCTGCCAAGATTCACGATAATCCCCATCAATTTGAACATGCCCAATTGGGGCAAGGAATGAGGTTCCTTGTACATGGCGAACGGTTAGTAACGTGATTTCATAATCGAATTTCACAAAGCCTTCCACAATGACACGTCCACCACCCGCACGGCCACCTTGTTGTGCATAATCCCAAGCTTGTTGTAAATGCTCGCTGGATTTCAGCACGCTTTGCCCATGTCCAGAAGAGGACATGATCGGTTTAACCACACAAGGGATCCCAATGGTTTCCACCGCTCGTTTGAAATCATCAAAATTATCCACAAATTGATAGCGAGAAGTCGGCAAGCCTAATTCTTCTGCGGCTAAACGTCGAATACCTTCACGATTCATGGTTAATTGGGTCGCTTTCGCCGTTGGAATCACATTAAAGCCTGCTTGTTCTAATGCCACCAATGTGTCTGTCGCAATGGCTTCCACTTCTGGCACGATATAATCGGGCTTTTCTTTTTCCACTAAGGCTTTCAATGCCTCACCATCTAACATTGAAATGGTGTAAGCACGGTGAGCCACTTGCTGTGCAGGGGCATTTTCATAGCGATCAACGGCAATCACTTCCACACCTAAACGTTGTAATTCAATCACGACTTCTTTACCCAGTTCGCCAGAACCCAGCATCATGACTTTTGTAGCTTTAGGTGTGAGTGCGGTACCAATTTTTGTCATTTTGATTTCCTCTAGACTGTTGTACTTCTCTTATTCTGAAACGGCTAATAATTTTTCGTCGAGTAACAAATCTTCGTTTTTATTGACCCCCACACCACGATCAAGCACATTTTGTGCAATCTGTTGTGCTTCCGTTAAGGAATGTTCGGTATATGTGCCACATTGAAATTCATTTAGCTCTGGAATTTGACGTTGATCTTTCACTTGTAAAACATCTTTCATTGAAGCCAACCAAGCTTCAGCCACTTGTTCTTCACTTGGCGTGCCAATGACAGACATATAAAAACCTGTTCGACACCCCATTGGTGAAATATCAATAATTTCTACGGATTCTCCATTCAGATGATCACGCATAAAGCCTGCAAATAAATGCTCTAACGTGTGAATGCCTTTTGGAGACAAAATTTCTTTATTCGGTGCACAAAAACGTAAATCAAACACGGTAATCTCATCACCTTTTGGTGTACGCATTGTCTTCGCAACACGCACCGCTGGTGCATTCATGCGAGTATGATCGACTTTAAAACTATCGAGTAATGGCATAATTTTCCCTTATTTTTCGTTTTGATTAAATTTTCATAAATTCTTTTGAACTTTCTAAAAAAAACACAGTCTTAAATTACAGCAACTTGCAGTTGTTTTTAATAAAATTGGTTCCTTAGGTTATTTCGCCACCCTTTTTGGGTGGTTTTTTTATGTAAAAACATCCTGTATTTATACACAAAATTAAAATACCTGCATAGCTAAAAGCAGTAAAAAAGCATAACGTAATGTTTTGCCAAGTAAAATAAACAGCAATGACCACAAAGCATGGATACGCAAATACCCTGCCACCCCACATAACAAATCCCCGAACAACGGGAGCCAACTGAAAAACAAGGCATATGCACCATAGCGTTGTAATAATGCCTTCGTTTTGGCAAATCGTGGGTGATCTTGCTGACGTTGTTGTGTTTGCGGCAATAAACGACCTAGCCAATACGTCGTTAAACTGCCCAAACTATTTCCAATCACCGCCACCCCTAATAACTGAAACATCGTTAAATATTGTGCGGCTTGCATTGGCGAAGCTAATAATGCCATAAAAACCACTTCTGAATTGCCAGGCAAAAGGGTCGCACTGAAAAATGCACTGAGAAACATACTGAGCAACGCATATTGTTCATTCAGGCTTGTCCACCATGTGGAAATCCACATTACCCCAGTTTCCCACAGGGTGCCCATATTATGCGACATTTAGCCCGTAATTAATTGCTGGGTACGCACATCAAACACATGCATTCCTGCACGCAATCCTGCTTGCACGCCTAAATCTGCATCTTCAAACACCAAACAGTTTTTAGGATCTACATGAATCAGTTCCGCACAGCGTAAAAAAGTGTCTGGGGCAGGTTTATATTGTTCAACATCTTCTGCAGTCACCACCGCATCAAAGTAATGGGTTAATGATAATTTTGCTAATAATTTATGGGTAATTTCTCGGTGGGAGCCTGTGCCTAATGCTAGCGGCTTTTTCTGATAATAGGTCTGTACAATCTGTGCGGCGGGGAGCAAAGTCGCTTCTTGTAGAATTAACGCATTGCTGAGTTGACGTTTTCGTTTCATCACTTCAGGCAATAAATCCAACGGCATATTGGCACGTTTCATCATTTCTTGTGCAATAATTTTTAACGGCACGCCTGCAAATTCATACACCAGCGACGGAGATAAAGGATAACCAAATTCCTCCGCAACCTGTTGCCAAGCACGTTCATGGCAAGGCATGGTATCAATCAGCGTACCGTCCATATCAAAAATTAAACCTGAATATTGCTCAATCGTTTCTGGTTGTAACATGTTTTACTCTTTTCATCATGACTAAAAAATATAAAACCTATTTTGCTATAAATTTGTGATCTCTGCACTGTTTAATTTTTTTAAATTAGGCTAGACTGCAACAGAATAAATAATGAGGTAGGTATGAATATTCAATCCCACTTAGAACTATTACGAGTGAGAAAGCTTATTGATCAAGAAATTATTGATATTGTATTTAATGCTCAAACGCATTTAGCGGAGCATTGGCATGTTAATGTAAAAACCTCACAAGTCACCACATTATTGACGCATCTTGCTAATGCATTGGGACGAATAAAACGACAACATTGTGCTTCACCCTTACATAAAGATTTTCAAAGAAAAATCCAAAATGCGGTTTGTTTTCCCATTGTTTTTGCAATACATCAAGACATTCTGAATTTAATTCCCTTTCCCATTCCCGCCAATGAGCAAACCTATTTTTTGGCAAATTACTACACCTTGTTATTAGATCAACCACATATTTTAGAAAAATTAAATTAAGCGAACGTCTTTATAAAACTTTTTTAAAATCCACCGCACTTTGCCCAAATCGCCGAGTCTCAAACCCAGCGATTTATTTGAAATAAGAACAGGGAAAAGTGGCGTTAAAATAAATAAAGATGATCGAAAAAAGCCTGTGAAAAATAATACGAATAACCTTGCTAAAAATAAGGTTAAAATCATTTTGAAAATAAAAAATAGAGAAGATTTTGTGATTGAATGGCGCACCCGAGAGGATTCGAACCTCTGACCGCTCGGTTCGTAGCCGAGTACTCTATCCAGCTGAGCTACGGGTGCGTATTTGATATGTTAATTGACTATTTACTTGCCTTAACCCTTTCAAATATTAGAGTCTATTTGAAATGGCGCACCCGAGAGGATTCGAACCTCTGACCGCTCGGTTCGTAGCCGAGTACTCTATCCAGCTGAGCTACGGGTGCAGCACTGTTTTATTATCTGTCTTACGACATAAATAAAACCTTGAGTAAATGGCGGTGAGAGAGGGATTCGAACCCTCGATAGAGTTTTTGACCCTATACTCCCTTAGCAGGGGAGCGCCTTCAGCCTCTCGGCCATCTCACCGCAATCGGTTTGTGGGCGGTATAATACGTTTTTCTGAAAATAAGTCAATTCCTTTTTTAAAAATAATTTCTCGACTGACTGATTTCTCTACAAATTTCGTCAAATTTGTGATTTCCCCCGTAAAATTGCCCTTAAATTAGCCAACTGATTTACGGTATTAGCTTTTTCTTGTGCTTTGCTAATGGGCGGTTTTTGACTTTGCCATTGTAAGTCATCTACAGGCAACTCGGCTAAAAAGCGACTTGGCTCTGGTTTGAAAACCTCACCAAATTGTCGACGTTCTTTACATAAAGAAAACCAAAGGCTTTGTTGTGCACGTGTTATCCCCACATAGGCTAGGCGGCGTTCTTCTTCCACATTCTCTTCGTCAATACTGGTTTGATGTGGCAAAATGCCTTCTTCCATGCCAATTAAGAACACGTAAGGGAATTCCAAACCTTTCGAGGCATGTAATGTCATTAATTGCACTTGATCACTGCTGTCATCCTCTTCTCCACGCTCTAACATATCACGCAAGGTTAAACGTGCGACAACTTGACTTAGGTTCATCGGCTCATCCACTTCATTCCCTTTTAACATATCAGCAATCCAATCAAATAACGTCGCCACGTTTTTGCTTTGTATTTCAGCAAATTTCGGACTGAGAGCAGATTCATATAAATATTCTTCATAATGCAATTGTGCCAACATACGCCGAATGGCATCCGCAGGCTCTGCCCGCAGTACTTCTTCATTTAATGACAAAATCCAATGAGCAAACTGTTGTAAGGCATTGTAGGCTTTTGGGGTAATACGTTGAATTAATTCAAAATCAAAAATTGCCTCAAATAAGCTGCAATGTTTTTCTTGTGCTAATTCACCTAATTTTTGTAACGTAACAGGTCCAATCTCTCGCTTCGGGGTATTCACAATACGCAAAAATGCCGCATCATCATCTTGGTTCACCAATAAGCGTAAATACGCCATCATATCTTTAATCTCAACGCGAGAGAAAAACGATGTGCCACCAGAAATTTTATAAGGAATGCGATTTTGCATGAGGATTTTTTCTAATAAACGTGATTGATGATTGCCTCGATATAAAATCGCATAGTCTTTATATTTGGTTTTACGCATAAAACGGTGGGCAATCAATTCCCCCACAATACGCTCTGCCTCATCTTCTTCATTTTTTGCTTCCAATACGAGCAAGGGTTCCCCCTCTTCTAAGGTGGAAAAGAGTTTTTTCTCAAACACATGATCATTATTGGCAATTAAAATATTGGCACAATGTAAAATCCGTTGGGTAGAACGGTAATTTTGCTCTAACTTGATCACATCTAACTGCGGAAAGTCCATTTTTAGCCGCATCATATTTTGTGGACGCGCCCCTCGCCAAGAGTAAATAGATTGATCATCATCCCCCACTACGGTAAAACAAGCACGCACTCCCACTAACAATTTAATCAATTCATATTGGCTTGTGTTGGTATCTTGATATTCATCAACCAATAAATAGCGAATTTTTTGTTGCCATTTCTCTCTCACGGCGTCATTTTGCTTAAATAACAAGGTGGGCAACATGATCAAATCATCGAAATCTAACGCATTATATGCCCGAATTTGTTTGCTATAACGTGCATAACAATGGGCAAAGGTTTGCATTTTGGCATCGTTTGCCATTTGCAAGGCTTTCTGAGGGGAAATGAGATCATTTTTCCAATTGGAAATGGTGGCAATTAATTCACGCAAGGCATCTTTTTCACCCGAAAATACATCCGCCGTCAGCTCTTTAAGTAAAGCAAGTTGATCATGCTCATCAAACAACGTCATATTACGCTTAAAGCCTAGGTGTTGATATTCCTGTTTAATGATATCGAAACCCAGTGTATGAAAGGTGGAAACGATTAATCCTCGGCTCCCTTGCTTACCAATAGCCTGAGCAACACGCTCTTTCATTTCACGTGCGGCTTTATTGGTGAAAGTCACCGCAGCAATCTGTCTCGGTAAATAACCGCAGTTTGCCACTAAATGGGCAATTTTATTAATGATGACTCTGGTTTTACCTGAGCCTGCCCCTGCCAAAACCAAACAAGGTCCTGCCACATAGTTAACCGCTTGCTGTTGTTGAGAATTTAATTTCATACTGAATCTATTATTCCGTTTCTTTTGACCACACGTAAGGTAATAAGGCAGTATCCAATAAAAATGAAAGGGGTAAATCAAGGAGAGGTAATCCCCACTTTTGTGCCATTTCAACATCGTATTTAGTACCAGCATAGGCTTGATAAGGCTCCGTGGGATCCAATAACTTCACCACCGTCCCACAGCCTTGAAGGCCTAAAAGTGCGGTCAAAATGAAAAAAATTTTTTGCATAGTCCTTGCCCCTAAAAAAGATCTGCTCATCATATAAATAATAAAACGAAAAGGCGATAAAATTCTTCCCTGAGTAGAAAAGCCCAAATGCCTAGAAGCTCATCTTCCTTCGCTATCTCGTTTATTGTGCGATCCTAGTGACTGATGAAAACAACAAAGGCATGGTAGAAAATTGACTTATCTACCATGCCTTATCATGTGATCCTCACCACAGTATTTCTGCCATGAAAAGGAAATTGATGATTAATTCACCGCACTTTTACGACTGCTCGAACGGCCTTTACGAACCGTTTTTGTCGCATTCACAGGTGTGAGTTTAACAAACTCTACGCCACTTGGTGGATTTTCTAATGCGATGGTTAACACTTCATCAATGGTTTCTACCGCGTGAATGGTTAAGTTATTTTTCGCATTCTCTGGAATTTCTTCCAAGTCTTTGACGTTTTCTTTCGGAATAATCACGGTTTTAATGCCACCACGATGGGCTGCGAGCAGTTTCTCTTTCAACCCACCAATAGGTAACACTTTGCCACGTAAAGTGATTTCCCCTGTCATCGCCACATCCGCTTTGACGGGGTTACCCGTTAAACAAGAAACTAAAGCAGTACACATTGCGATCCCCGCACTTGGACCATCTTTTGGCGTTGCCCCTTCAGGCACATGAATATGAATATCCCGTTTTTCATGGAAATCAGAGGCAATCCCCAATTTATCCGCACGAGAACGCACCACAGTCATTGCCGCTTGGATCGATTCTTTCATCACATCGCCCAACGAGCCTGTATAAGTGAGTTTTCCTTTACCTAAAACAGAAGCGGTTTCAATGGTCAATAAATCCCCTCCCACTTCTGTCCACGCTAAACCTGTCACTTCACCAATACGGTTTTGTGTATCTGCACGCCCAAACTCAAAGCGTTTAACACCTAAATAATCCTGTAAGTTAGACGCATTCACTTTTAATGATTTCAGTTTTTTATCTAACAAGAGGTTTTTCACTGCTTTACGACAGATTTTTGAAATTTCACGCTCAAGACTACGCACGCCTGCTTCTCGGGTGTAATAGCGAATAATATCTAAAATTGCACTGTCTTCAATGGTCAGTTCGCCTGCTTTTAACCCGTTACGTTCCATTTGTTTAGCAATTAAATGGCGAGTCGCAATATTAAGTTTTTCATCTTCGGTGTAACCAGAAAGACGAATCACCTCCATACGATCCAATAATGGTGCAGGAATTCGCATTGAGTTTGAAGTGGCGACAAACATCACATCAGACAGGTCATAATCCACTTCTAAGTAGTGATCGTTAAAAGACGTATTTTGTTCAGGATCAAGCACTTCTAATAAGGCAGAAGCAGGATCACCACGCATATCTGAACTCATTTTATCAATTTCATCCAGTAAAAATAGCGGGTTTTTCACGCCAACTTTTGCCATTTTTTGAATCAATTTGCCTGGTAATGCCCCAATATAGGTTTTACGGTGTCCACGAATTTCCGCTTCATCACGCACGCCACCTAATGCCATACGAACATATTTACGCCCTGTTGCATGAGCAATAGATTGCCCTAAAGAGGTTTTCCCCACCCCTGGCGGTCCCACTAAGCAAAGAATCGGACCTTTAATTTGATTTAAACGTGCTTGAACTGCAAGATATTCTAAAATCCGCTCTTTCACACGCTCCAAACCGTAATGATCCGCATCTAACACTTGCTGGGCTTTGGTGAGATCTTTTTTCACTTTCGTCCGTTTATGCCACGGCACTTGGATCATCCAATCAATATAGCTACGAACCACCGTGGCCTCAGCAGACATTGGCGACATCATTTTTAACTTTTGTAGCTCGGCATCGACTTTTTGTCTGGCTTCACTCGGCATTCTGGCGTCTTCAATTTTTTGGCGAAGTTGATCAATTTCATCGGCACTGTCACCTTCCCCTAGCTCTTTTTGGATTGCCTTAATTTGCTCATTTAAATAGTAATCACGCTGTGTCTTTTCCATTTGTTCTTTCACACGACCGCGAATACGCTTTTCAATTTGCAATAAATCCGTTTCAGATGCCATTAAACCCAATAAATATTCAAAACGTGCCACAACTTGAGGAATTTCTAACACTTTTTGTTTATGTTTCACCGCCACAGGCATATGGGCGGCTAAGGTATCACTCAAGCGGTCAAATTCTTCAATACGTTCTAATGCAGCATGCACATCAGGTTGTACTTTTTTGTTAAGTTTGGCGTATTTTTCAAATTCTGCTAAAGTGGCTTTTTTGACCACTTCAAGTTCTTTCTCATCACCCAATTCCGTGTCAATCAAGCTAATCTTCGCTGAAAAAAACTCACCATTATCTTCTAGGTCGTCAATCTTGGCACGTTGTTGCCCTTCTACCAGCACTTTTACGGTGCCATCTGGCAATTTTAATAATTGAATAATATTGGCGACCGTTCCAACGTGATAAACGTCCTCAACTGTCGGCTCTTCCAAATCAGCTTGCTTTTGCGAAACTAACAATAATTGTTTACCCGTTTCCATGGCTTCATCTAAGCTACGGATCGATTTCGCTCTGCCAACAAATAATGGCATCACCATGTAAGGAAATACGACCACATCACGCAAAGGTAAAACGGGAATAGTTTGTTGCTGTGTTGTTTTTGCGTTCATTCCGCTCTCTCTTCGTTAAAAAATAGGATAGTCTGTCTAATATGCGGCTAAATAATCATAAATCAAGCTTACAGGCAAAAAAGTGCGGTAAAAATCACCGCACTTTGAGATAAATAAGGATGAATTATGCTTTATACACCAATGTAGGCGGTTGTTTTTCGGTGATTGTACGCTCTT
Organism: Pasteurella pantherarum; assembly: GCF_049670885.1. Lineage (GTDB taxonomy): Bacteria > Pseudomonadota > Gammaproteobacteria > Enterobacterales > Pasteurellaceae > Pasteurella. The sequence goes on from NZ_CP187173.1 coordinate 1,714,060, forward strand.
CCACCAAGACTTTTTCAAGATTTTGCAATGACGGGAGATCATACATCGTATCTAATAAAATCGCCTCCACAATGGAGCGTAATCCTCGTGCCCCCGTTTTACGTGCTAACGCTTTTTTCGCCATGGCGATTAAAGCTTCAGGGGTAAATTCCAACACCACGTCTTCCAACGCAAAGAGGGCTTGATATTGCTTAATCAATGCATTTTTCGGTTCGGTTAAAATTTTCACCAATGCGGTTTCATCTAATTCAGCTAAAGGTGCCACCACTGGCAAACGCCCAATAAATTCAGGAATCAAGCCAAATTTCATTAAATCATCAGGCTCAACTTGTTCAAATAATTGGCTTAAGCTCGCTTTATCTTGCTTACCTTTGACTTCCGCACTAAAGCCAATGCCTGAGCCAACGTGCGAACGTTTTTCGATGATTTTATCTAGCCCTGCAAAAGCCCCGCCACAAATAAATAAGATTTTTGAGGTATCCACACGCAACATTTCTTGTTGTGGGTGCTTACGTCCCCCTTGTGGTGGAATTGAGGCAACGGTGCCTTCGATCAATTTCAATAACGCTTGTTGTACCCCTTCTCCCGATACATCTCGTGTAATAGAAGGATTTTCTGATTTACGGGTAATTTTATCGATCTCATCAATGTAGATAATCCCTTGTTCAGCCCGTTCCACATCATAATCACAACTTTGTACCAATTTTTGTAACACATTCTCAACATCTTCCCCCACATAACCTGCTTCTGTTAACGTGGTGGCATCAGCCATCGCAAAGGGAACATTTAGCATGCGAGCCATGGTTTCAGCTAATAAGGTTTTACCACTTCCCGTTGGTCCAATAAGCAAAATATTACTTTTGCCTAACTCAACATCGGTGATTTTTTTATCAGAACGTAAACGCTTATAATGGTTATATACCGCAACGGACAGCACTTTTTTCGCATAATCTTGCCCAATGACATAATCATCTAAATGTGCTCGAATTTCATGTGGTGTCGGTAATTTTTGTTGTTTCAACTCAGGGGTTTCGACCGTCTCCACCTCTTCAGAGAGCAGCATTTCATGGCATAACTCAATACATTCATTACAAATATAGCCTGATGTGCCAGCAATCAGCTTGCTGACTTCTTTTTGTTCTTTGCCACAAAATGAGCAATGTAATTCCGTGTCTTTTTCCATTTTTAATCCTAACTCTTACCGTTTCGCTAACACTTCATCCACTAAGCCATAGGCTTTTGCTTCTTCCGCAGACATAAAATTATCACGATCTGTATCACGTTCAATACGTTCAATGGTTTGACCTGTATGAAGGGCTAAACGTTCATTTAAGGTCTGTTTAATTTTTAAAATTTCTTGTGCATGAATCTGGATATCCGATGCTTGTCCACGAAAACCGCCCAATGGTTGGTGAATCATCACTCTGGCATTAGGTAAGGCAATGCGTTTACCTGCTGTGCCACCCGCTAATAAAAATGCCCCCATGGAACAAGCTTGCCCCACACAAAGCGTGCGAATATCAGGCTTAACAAACTGCATCGTGTCATAAATTGCCATGCCCGCGGTGACTGAGCCACCCGGTGAGTTAATGTAAATATTAATGTCTTTCTCTGGATCTTCCGACTCTAAAAATAATAATTGGGCAACAATCAAATTTGCCATACGGTCTTCAACCTCACCACTTAAGAAGATCACACGCTCTTTTAACAAACGTGAATAAATGTCATAAGAACGCTCACCTCTTGCGGTTTGCTCGACAACCATAGGAATTACACTCATATTTACCTCTTTATAAAAATTCGGCGAATGTTTACATTTTGTATAATACATACCAACAATCCTCTCTAAACAAGAATAAGGCAGACATCACGCTCTGCCTTATGCTGAGTAAGTTGATAAAAAATCTAAACACACCCTCGTTGATCACTTAATTATTCGGCTATTCTACCTGAAAAATTGTATTTCACTAAATTGAATATTTATTACCCCTGTAAAATCACAAAATAAAGGGCTATCTATAAAAAAGTGCGGTCAAAATTTTTAAAATTCTGACCGCACTTAAAAGATGAAATCGTAAAACGAAAGTTAATTAAGCTTGTGGATTCATCACTTCATCAAAAGAGGCTGATTTTTCAGTCACTTGTGCTTTTGCAAGTACGGCATCAACAGCTTGCTCTTCTAACACAACGTTACGGATATTATTCAATAACTCTTTGTTTTTGCTGTAATATTCAACCACTTCTTCTGGTTGCTCATAAGCAGAGGCGATTTCTTCAATCATCGCTTTTGCACGATCTTCATCTGCTTTTAAATCATGTGAAGCAATCACTTCCGCTAATAATAAACCGACTTGAACACGACGTTTCGCTTGCTCTTCGAATAATTCACGAGGTAATTGAGCTGCTTGCTCTTTGTTGCCACCGAAACGTTGTGCCGCTTGACCACGTAACACTTCGATTTCTTGTTCCACAGCCGCAGCAGGAACATCAATAGCATTTTGAGCAAGTAAACCATCAATCACTTGACCTTTCACTTTAGCCGTTAAGGCATTTTTTAATTCACGTTGCATGTTTTTACGAATTTCGTTACGTAAGTCTTCAACGGTTTTGGTATTTGGACCAAATTTAACCACAAACTCATCAGTTAATTCTGGTAATACCATCACTTCCACTTTTTTCAAGGTAATTGCAAATTTTGCTGCTTTACCTTTTAAGTTTTCTGCATGGTATTCTTCTGGGAACGTCACGTTAATATCGAATTGTTCGCCCGCTTTGCGACCCACGATTCCCTCTTCAAAACCTGGAATCATGCGACCTTGTCCCATAAATAATGTGAAATCTTCTGCTTTACCACCTTCAAAGACTTCACCATCAACTGAACCCTGGAAGTCGATCACAACACGGTCTTCTGCTTTCGCTGCTTCTTCTGTTTCTGACCAAGTTGCTTGTTGTTTACGTAATACCTCGATCATTTTATCAATGTCAGCATCCGTAATTTCAACTACTGGTTTTTCTACTTTGATTTGATCTAAACCTTGTAGAGTCACTTCTGGATACACTTCAAATGTCGCCGTGAAAACTAAATCTTTACCTGCTTCAAATTGATCAACCGCAAAAGATGGACGACCAGCAAGATTCACTTTTTGTTCAATGATTACATTGAAGAAATGACTTTGTAACACATCGCCTAAGACATCATGACGTACTGATGCACCAAAACGCTTTTCAATAATATGGGGTGGAACTTTACCTTTACGGAAACCGTCAATACGTGCAGTTTTTGCAACACGTTTTAATTCTTCACGTACTGCACCTTCAACAGTTTCAGATGGAACGGTGATTTGAACACGACGCTCAAGACCTTGAGTTGTTTCAATAGTAAATGACATTATGTTACCTCAAAATGAATTTGCACTCGGCGAATGCACACACCGAACACGTTAGTAAAAATTAAAGTTAAAAATAACCGACGAATTATAACGGGTTAAAACACATCAGTCGAGAAAATGCCGTATAAAAACGCATATTTGTACAAATTTCATGCAAAACAAAAAAGGAAGCCTGAATAAAGCTTCCTTTTGTCAATCCCTTTATGGATTACAATGCCTTAGGTAAACGAATTTTTTGACCTGGGAAAATTTTATCGGCATCCTTGATAACTTCTTTGTTCGCCTCAACGATAGCCGTATATTTTGCACCATTGCCATAGGTTTTTTCAGCAATTTTCCATAAGGTATCGCCTTTTTGGATAACATAGAATTCGTCATCGCTCGCCAAGCTTTCGCCGTTTTTAATCAGAACTTGTTCAACATTAACTGCCGTAATCCCTGCTACATTACCAGCCATTAAGACCACTTTTTCTAAGGCACTCGCAGAAGCGGCGTTTCCTTCCAAAATTGCCACACCATTTTCAACACGTACCGACAGATCGTCGATCCCTGGATTATCTTCTTTAATGTGGTTAGCTACGGCATCTGCCGCATCTTCTTGTTTTGAAAAAAGTTTACGACCAATATCGCTGACAAAATCAAATAAACCCATGATTAGTTCCTCTTTGGTTAAAAATATCAGATAGAACATAACGGAATCATGCCTTGAAGTCTATGCTCAAGGCAAATCTTTACACAACTTGAATATTCTTGCATAAATTTGACCGCACTTTGTGCAATCTAGGCTAGAATGAATAATTTTAGTGAAAAATAGTGGGGAAAATATTATGCGTTGGCGTGGTCGTAGAGAAAGTACAAACGTGGAAGATCGTCGTTCTGCAAGCGGTGGCTTTGGTGGAGGCAAAAAAACGGGGATTTTGGGCTTTATTATTGTATTAATCGGGGCTTATTATGGTGTCGATTTATCGGGTTTGGTGGGCACGTCTGATTTTGGTATGCCGCAATCTCATTCATTATCAAGCCAAGAAGAGCAAGAACTCAATCAGTTATCCCGTGTGGTGCTGGCGGATACCGAAACAGTATGGGGTAATTATTTTGCTCGCCAACAACAACGCTATCAACCTCCTATAATGGTTCTTTATAACCGTGTTACCCACACCGCCTGTGGAACGGGTCAATCTGCAATGGGGCCCTTTTATTGTCCTAATGATCGCAAAGTCTATCTGGATTTGTCTTTTTATCATGATATGAAAAACCAGCTTGGTGCTGGTGGGGAGGCGGCATTTGCTTATGTGATTGCTCATGAAGTCGGACACCATATCCAAAACTTGCTCGGCATTTTGCCGAAAGTCCACCGTTTGCAAGGGCAAACCCATCAAGCTCAAGCGAACCAACTGTCGGTAAAAGTCGAATTACAAGCAGACTGCTTTGCTGGCGTGTGGGCACATCAAGCTACAAAAACAGGTTTATTTGAAACAGGCGACATAGAAAAAGCCTTTAATGCGGCGGAAGCCGTCGGTGATGATCGTTTACAAAAACGTCATCAAGGCTATGTAGTTCCTGATAGTTTCACTCATGGCACGTCTGCACAACGCTTACAGTGGTTCAAACGAGGCTTAAACACAGGCAATCCTAGCCAATGTAATACCTTCTGATTTTTCTCAGAACGTGCGTTAATCATTGAACTGATCATTAAGCCGATGGTTATCGCACTGTTGAATGTGTTCGATAATTTTCTTTTTCAAGCCCTTTCTTGCTCTGTTTTAGTGTCTCACCGCCTTCAATTGTATAGCTCTTCGCCATATTGATAAAAAAATGAACACAAAGGAATCAAAATAAAAGATTTTTTATTTCATTTTGATTTCTTTGTTTTCAAACTGTGATCCAATTCACTTTTTTTAAAACTGAAATGTTCTATGATAAGGCACGTTGTCTTTCTGCAACAACACAACATTAATTCTTCATTTAGGAGGTCGTATGATCGAATACATTACACATGGCGCCGAATGGTTTATTGGGCTATTCCAAAAAGGTGGGGAAGTTTTAGTTAATATGATGACGGGTATCCTGCCTCTATTAATTTCTCTCCTTGTCGTCATGAATGCTTTAATTAAGTTTATTGGACAAGAACGTATTGAGCGTCTTGCACAACGTAGTGCGGGTAACCCAATTTCTCGCTATTTAATTTTACCTGTCATCGGGACATTTATTTTCTGTAACCCAATGACATTAAGTTTAGGTCGTTTCTTACCTGAACGCTACAAACCAAGCTACTACGCAGCGGCCTCTTATAGCTGTCACTCTATGAACGGCTTATTCCCACACATTAACCCAGGTGAGCTTTTCGTTTATTTAGGTATCGCAAACGGTATCACACAATTAGGCTTACCTTTAGGTCCTTTAGCAATGAGCTATTTATTAGTGGGTATTGTCACTAACTTCTTCCGTGGCTGGATCACTGACTTCACTACCGCAATTTTTGAGAAAAGAATGGGTATCACCCTTGAACGTGAAGTTCACATCTCTAATTAATCATCTCTTAAGAACGGAGTAACAAATAATGAGTAAAGCACTTTATATTGAAAGAGGAAATAGCGGTTGGGGCGGTCCTTTAACACTACCAGTAGTCGAAGGGAAAAAAGTTGTTTATATGACTGGTGGCACTCGACCAGACATCGTGGATACCATTGCACAATTAACAGGTTGGGAAGCGGTTGATGGCTTCAAAGAAGGTGAGCCACCTGCCGAAGAAATCGGTATCGCAATCATTGACTGTGGCGGTACATTACGTTGTGGTTTATATCCAAAACGTCGTATTCCAACCATTAATATTCACGCAACAGGTAAATCAGGTCCGCTTGCACAATATATTGTAGAAGATATTTATGTTTCAGGCGTTAGACCACAAAACATTCAGTTAATTGATTCAGATGCACCTGCACCACAAGCAGCAGAAACGGTGAAAGAATCAGCCGCACCAACTCAGCAATACAAAGAATATGATGCCAATAAAAAAATTACTGAGCAAAGCGACGGTTTATTAGCAAAAATTGGTATTGGTATGGGTTCTATTGTGGCGGTCTTCTTCCAAGCTGGACGAGACACCATTGACACCGTACTGAAAACAATTTTGCCATTTATGGCGTTCGTTTCAGCCTTAATCGGTATCATCATTGCATCTGGTTTAGGGGATTTAGTTGCTCACGGTTTAACACCTTTAGCAAATAGCCCGATTGGACTCGTTACACTGGCATTGATCTGTTCTTTCCCTCTCCTTTCTCCATTCTTAGGACCAGGGGCGGTCATTGCACAAGTTATCGGTGTTTTAGTGGGTACGCAAATTGGTTTGGGTAATATTCCGCCACACCTAGCACTACCTGCATTATTCGCAATTAACGCTCAAGCCGCTTGTGATTTCATCCCAGTAGGCTTATCTATGGCAGAAGCCAAACAAGACACCGTACGTGTTGGTGTCCCAGCAGTATTAGTGGGTCGTTTCTTAACTGGTGCCCCAACAGTACTCGTAGCATGGTTAGTTTCCGCCTTTATTTATCACTAATTCACATAATGGGCGTGTTGTAATGCGTCCATTATATTTCACTTAACTCAAATTGACACAGGTAAGGATTTTAGTAATGAAGACTCTTTATCAATCTAAATTTACTCAAGTGGGTGATTCAGCAAGCGACGCTTTAGAAGACGGCATGTTGATCACTTTTAAACAAGGTGTACCAGCTGATATTGCAGATTACTGCTATATTCTTGAACATGGCGATTTGCTTGACAATTTACAAGTTGGCGATCAAGTAAATTTTGATGAACACACTTATTACATCACAGCAATCGGTGATGTAGCGAACAAAAACCTTAAAGAACTCGGTCACGTTACTTGGCGTTTTGACAGTGCAGCAGCAGCGGAATTCCCAGGTAGTGTTCACCTCGAAGGTAGTGCACCAAAAAACGTTGCAGTCGATAGCGTTTTAGTCATTAAACGTGATGAAAAATAATCCATTTTAATTCTAGAAGGAAAAAAATTATGTCAAAAGTTGCAGTTGTTGTTGGCGGTGGCCAAACATTAGGTGCCTTCTTATCAGAAGGTCTTGCAGAAGCAGGATACCGTGTTGTTGTTGCTGACCTTAATGGTGATAACGCCAAAAATGTCGCAGCACGTATTAATACTCAACGTGGTGAAGGTCAATCTGTTGGTGTACAAGTGGACGCAGGCGACGAAGCAAGTGTTGAAAACCTTGCACGTGCAGCAGATGAAGCATTCGGACGAGTGGATTTACTCGTTTATAGTGCAGGTACTGCGAAAGCCTCTCCAATTTGGGATTTCGAGTTAAAAGATTTCGATCTTTCTGTCAAAGTTAACCTAACTGGTTACTTCTTATGTGCGAAACACTTCTCTCGCTTAATGATTCGTGATGGCGTGAAAGGTCGTATTATCCAAATCAACTCTAAATCAGGTAAAGTGGGTAGTAAATACAACTCAGGTTACAGTGCGGCAAAATTCGGTGGCGTAGGTTTAACACAATCTCTTGCCTTGGATCTTGCTGATCACGGCATTACCGTACATTCATTAATGTTAGGTAACTTACTCAAATCACCAATGTTCCAATCTTTGATCCCTCAATACGCGAAGAAATTAGGTATTCCTGAAGATCAAGTTGAACAAGTGTACATTGATAAAGTACCACTTAAACGTGGCTGTGATTATCAAGATGTATTGAACGTATTGAAATTCTACGCAAGCGAAGAAGCATCTTATTGTACTGGTCAATCAATTAATATCACTGGCGGACAAGTGATGTTCTAAGCAAACAAAAATGCGGTAACTTTTAGCCTTGTTGAAAAAGGGTCATCCATTTCAAAGAGACATCCGATATTAAACTTGGCTAAAAGTTATTTCAGTTTTTGGAGGATTCGTGGATAGCATAACAGTATTGATTTTCTTTGCCGCATTTATGTGGCTAATACAAATTATTCTTGGTTGGCGACAAGTCTCGGCGTTTAATCGTGCGTTTATGGCAATTAGTCAAAAAGGTAAAATTTTAACAGGCAGAAACAGTGGGCGTTTTAATCCCAAGTCTATTATTGTACTGGCCATTGATGATAATCAAACCGTCATTGATAGCTTACAAATGAAAGGACTTTCTGTATTCGCTCGCCCACAAAAATGTGAACCAGTCATCGGGTTAAAAGTGGATCAAATTCAACCAGAACAGATTTTCCCGAAAGATAAAAAATCACAATTTGCCTTAAAAATTGCCCTTTCAGCGTTTCATAGAAGTTAACTCATCGAGAATGCACATTTTTTTCTTTCAATGAATACACTTTTAATCTTAAAATATTTTATAATACGAGCAGAGCAATAAATGAAAATAAGTAGCGTGATTTTTGACATGGACGGCGTCATTATTGACTCTGAACCACATTGGGCAAAAGCACAAATTCATGCCTTAGCAGACTTTGATATTCACATTACAATACAAACCTGTGAGCAACTAACTCGAGGTAAGCGTATTGACGAAATTGCCAGTACTTGGATCCAACATTTTAATTTACCGACGGATACACGACAATTAGCAGATAAAATCTTAAATCATGTGTATCAAGCGATTTTGCGAGAAGGTCAGCCAATGTTGGGATTATATGAGTTACTGGATTTCCTGAAAGCAAAACATATCAAAACGGCAGTGGCTACTTCATCCTCCCCCAAAATCATTCAAGCGGTATTTGATAAGTTAAAATTATGGGATTACTTTGCTCTTCAATGCAGTGCCGAGCATGAGCAGTTTGGTAAACCCCACCCTGCGGTATATTTAAAAACCATTCAAAAATTGGGCGTTGAAGCAAAAGAATGCCTAGTGATTGAAGACAGTGTTATCGGTTTAATTGCCGCTAAAGCAGCAGGGTTGCGTACCTTTATCGTGAATCCTGATTATCAAAATGCCAAGTTTGCCATTGCGGATGCTCAATTACCCACATTACTTGATGTGATCAAAAAACTCGAAAATGATTAGCAGGATAACACAAAAATATGCTCGCTAAGATATAGGAAAAAACATGAAACCTTTTGAAAGACAGCAACATATTTTTAATTATTTAATGACTAATGGAAAAACCAAAGTTGATGAATTAGCCACTCATTTTCATCTCACTGGGGCAACAATTCGGAAAGATCTCACCGCACTGGAAAAGCAAAATAAAGTATTACGAACTTACGGCAGTGTTGTTGCCACACAAAAAGAGCTTGAGCAGGATCCTCCCATTGATTTTAAAACCAATGTCAACCTCAGCCAAAAACAACGTATTGGGAAAAAAGCGGCAACGCTCATTAACGAGGGGGATTCCATTATTTTTGATGCGGGCAGTACCGTGCTTCAGCTCATTCCCAATTTAACTGCATTTGATAATCTGTCTATTATGACAAATAGCCTAACGATTTTTAATGCCGTGTTACAACTCAATAAATCCTATAACCTCTTAATGTCTGGTGGCTCATTTCGTGAAAAATCCGCCTCCTTCCATGGTTATTTTGCCGAATCTGTTTTCATAGGTTCCACGTTTGATACTTTATTTATTGGCACCGATGGGCTTGATCTTGAAGTGGGTTTAACCACATTTAACGAAGTGTATCGTGTCAGTTCTTTAATGTGTAATGCGACGAAAAAAATCATTGTCCTTGCTGACTCAAGTAAATTTGGACGTAAAACACCGAATATTGTTTGTGGCTTAGAAAAAATTCACACCATTGTAACTGACGATAATTTACCGAATGAAATGAAAGACAAACTGATTGAAAAAGGGATTGAGGTGATCATTGTTTAAGGCATTATGCTTCAGCCTGTTTCACAGAAAGCCGCCATCACTCTCACCTCCTCTCCTCGTCATTAAACACCTCGTTGATACAATAAAAAGTGCGATTTCATAGACATAAAGGAAAATACAGTATAAAAAACACCTCACCCCGTCATAACACAGTATAAAAAACTAAAGAAATCAATATAAACAGTTTTTTATACTTAAACCATTCCAAAAAAAAACCATAAAAACAAATTAAACACTGAAATTTTATTTGACAGCCTTATATTAATCGGTAATATGAGAACGTTGCAGTTTTCAAAAAAACAGGATTTTTACTTATGTGTACAACATCTTTTTTCTCTCTCAACCTCCTCATGCACTCAACATTGTTGTGCGACTAGGTTGTGGATAAAAAACAGTAAAATATCCGATCAAACAAGACCCGCACAACAGAGCGGGTTTTGTTTTATGAAAGTTTTTTAAAAAACACCGCACTTTATACCCTGAACATACAACGCTAAAACAATATGCTAAAAACAAAATAAGGATAACCCTATGGCAAACAACATCATTATTTTTGATACGACCTTACGTGATGGCGAACAAGCTTTAAAAGCCAGTCTTACGGTAAAAGAAAAATTACAAATTGCATTGGCTTTAGAACGATTAGGCGTGGATGTGATGGAAGTGGGTTTTCCGATTTCTTCTGCGGGGGATTTTGAATCTGTACAAACCATTGCTCGTCATATTAAAAATAGTCGTGTGTGTGCCTTATCTCGTGCAGTGGATAAAGATATTGATGCAGCAGCACAAGCCTTAAAAGTGGCAGAAGCGTTCCGTATTCATACCTTTATTGCAACTTCTGCATTACATGTAGAAGCCAAATTACGCCGTACTTTTGAAGATGTCGTCGACATGGCGATCAATGCAGTGAAACGTGCCAGAAACTACACCGATGATGTCGAATTTTCTTGCGAAGATGCAGGACGTACAGGCGTTGATAATATTTGTCGTATTGTCGAAGCGGCAATTAAAGCGGGGGCAACCACCGTCAATATTCCAGATACGGTAGGTTACTGTTTGCCTTATCAATATGGCGATATTATTGCTAACGTGATGAATCGTGTGCCGAATATTGACAAAGCCATTATTTCCGTTCATTGCCACAATGATTTAGGCATGGCAACCGCTAACTCATTAACAGCGATTCAAAATGGGGCAAGACAAATTGAGTGTACCATTAACGGTATCGGTGAACGTGCGGGGAACACCGCATTAGAAGAAGTGGTGATGGCAATAAAAACTCGCCAAGATATGTTCAACGGTTTAGACACTCGCATTAACACACAAGAAATCCACCGTGTTAGCCAAATGGTGAGCCAATTATGTAATATGCCAATTCAACCGAATAAAGCGATTGTCGGTGCTAATGCCTTTGCCCACTCTTCAGGCATTCACCAAGATGGTATGGTAAAACATAAAAATACCTATGAAATTATGTCGCCTGAAAGCATCGGGTTGAAGAAAGAAAAATTAAACTTAACCGCACGTTCTGGACGAGCCGCCGTGAAAAATCACATGACCGATATGGGTTATCAAGAAAGTGATTATGATTTAGATAAACTTTATGAGGCCTTCTTGAAATTAGCCGATAAGAAAGGACAAGTTTTTGACTATGATTTAGAAGCCCTTGCCTTTATTGATATGCAACAAGGCGATGAAGATCGCTTAACTTTAGATGTGATCACCTCGCAATGTATCAGCCATTTGCCTGCCTCAGCCTTTGTGCAAGTGGAATTAGATGGTAAAAAAGTCAGCCAAGTGTCGAATGGAGGTAACGGGCCTGTGGATGCCGTTTATAATGCGATCTTGTCCATTACGGGGTTAAATATCAATATGCTTCACTATAACTTAACTGCGAAAGGTGAAGGGGCTGAAGCCTTAGGGCAAGTGGATATTGTCGTTGAGCATGAAGGCAGACGTTTCCACGGGGTTGGTCTTGCTACGGATATTGTAGAATCCTCTGCGAGAGCATTAATTCATGCCATTAATGCCATTTATCGTTCACAAAAAGTCGCAGATTTAAAATTACATAAAATTGCAGGTGTATAAAACTTTTCTAAAAAGCACCGCACTTTTCAACTTGCAAATAGGCAGTTTATCCCCGTGTAAGCTGCCCGAATGAAACGAAATTTTTAGAAAAATAAGGGTGCGTAGCGAAGCGAAGACAATTTATTTTGCGTAAAGAAAATTTCTTTGGAATGAGGAAATGCAGTTTAGTCGGGGTGTATTTTTTGCTACTTTGTTGTACAGGCAAAAAGTAGAAAGAGATGGCAACGCAAAGAAAAGTCACAACACTGAAAAATTAAATTAACACCTACATCCAATACAAGTTCATTAAAAGATAAAAGGAAAAAACCAAATGCAAACATTCAACATCGCCGTATTAAGTGGCGACGGTATCGGTCCAGAAATCATGGCAGAAGCCATTAAAGTATTAAATGTCGTCCAACAAAAATATGCCTTCAAATTAAACTACCACACTTATGATGTGGGCGGCATTGCCATTGATAACCATGGCACACCATTACCTGAAGCTACCTTAAAAGGCTGCGAAGAAAGTGATGCCATTTTATTTGGTTCTGTCGGGGGACCTAAATGGGAAAATTTACCGCCTGCCCAACAACCAGAACGTGGTGCCTTATTACCACTACGTAAACACTTTGCTTTGTTCTGTAACTTGCGTCCTGCCACCCTTTACAAAGGCTTAGAAAAATTTTGCCCATTACGTGCCGATATTGCCGCAACAGGCTTTGATATGGTTACCGTGCGTGAATTAACGGGGGGCATTTATTTTGGTCAACCGAAAGGACGTGAAGGCGAAGGTGCCAACGAAAAAGCCTTTGATACCGAAGTGTATCATCGCTACGAAATTGAACGCATTGCACGTGTGGCATTTGAAACAGCAATGAAACGTCACAAACACGTTACTTCTGTGGATAAGGCAAACGTATTAATGAGTTCGATTCTATGGCGTGAAGTGGTGTGTGAAGTGGCAAAAGATTACCCAGAAGTGAAATTAGATCATATCTATATTGATAACGCCACCATGCAATTAATCAAACAACCCGCATTTTTTGATGTGCTACTTTGCTCAAATATCTTTGGTGATATTATCTCCGATGAATGTGCCATGATCACAGGTTCAATGGGCATGCTACCTTCTGCAAGTTTAAATGAAAAAGGGTTTGGTTTATACGAACCAGCTGGTGGTTCAGCCCCTGATATTGCTGGCAAAGGTATTGCCAACCCTATTGCACAAATTTTATCTGCAGCCATGATGCTACGTCATAGTTTCAATTTAAACGATGCGGCAAATGCCATTGAAAATGCGGTGAAAAAAGTCCTCGCAGAAGGATACCGCACCGCAGACTTAGCCGATGAAGGTCAACCTATTTCTACCCAACAAATGGGTGATTTAATCGCACAAGCGGTGAAATAAAACGTGAAAAAAATTGACCGCACTTTTGTGAATAGGTACACAAAGCCTTTTCAGCGAAGAAAAACAAAATTGCAAGGTCGCCTTTCTTCTGTGGCTTTTCTTGACTCAATACAAGGCATGTCACAGAGAAAGCATAAAAAAATAACATCATTAACACCCAAACTTTATTAGGAACAACACCATGCCTAAAACCCTATACGAAAAACTCTTTGATGCTCATGTCGTCTACGAAGCCACTGGCGAAACCCCTTTGATTTATATTAATCGCCATTTAGTGCATGAAGTCACCTCACCTCAAGCATTCGATGGTTTACGCTCCATGGGACGAGCTGTCCGTCAACCGACAAAAACCGTTGCGACCATGGATCATAATGTTCCCACCGACAGCCGTGACTTAGCAGGATCTGGTGAAATGGGACGGGTGCAAATGGTGGAATTAGCCAAAAATACCAACCAATTTGGCATTACGCTCTATGATATTAATCACATCAATCAGGGTATTGTCCACGTCATGGGACCAGAGCAAGGTTTAACATTGCCGGGAATGACCATTGTTTGTGGCGATTCCCACACCGCCACTCATGGGGCATTTGGGGCATTAGCCTTTGGTATCGGGACCTCCGAAGTGGAGCATGTGTTAGCAACACAAACCATCAAACAAGCCCGAGCCAAAAAAATGAAAATTGAAGTGCGTGGCAAAGTGCGTGAAGGCATTACGGCAAAAGATATCGTATTAGCCATCATCGGCAAAACCACTATGGGGGGCGGCACAGGACACGTTGTAGAATTTTGCGGGGAAGCCATTCGTGATCTTTCAATGGAAGGCCGTATGACCGTATGTAATATGGCGATCGAGTTAGGTGCTAAATCGGGCATTATCGCCCCTGATGAAACCACCTTTGCTTACTTAAAAGACAAACCTTATGCTCCAAAAGGCAAAGATTGGGACGATGCAGTCGCCTATTGGAAAACCTTACATACCGATGAAGGGGCAGTATTTGATACCGTTGTCACCTTAGAAGCCAGTGAAATTGAGCCTCAAGTCACTTGGGGAACCAACCCAGGGCAAGTGATTGGCATTAATCAGTGCATTCCAAATCCTGCCGACATGCAAGATCCGATTGAACGTCAATCTGCAGAAAAAGCTCTCGCCTATATGGATTTACCATACGGGATCAAATTAACAGATGTACATATTGATAAAGTTTTTATTGGTTCTTGTACCAATTCTCGCATTGAAGATTTACGTGCGGCAGCAGCCATTGCGAAAGGTCGTAAAGTGGCTGAAGGCGTGCAAGCCTTGGTGGTGCCAGGTTCAGGCTTGGTGAGAGAACAAGCGGAAAAAGAAGGCTTAGATAAAATCTTCATCGAAGCGGGCTTTGAATGGCGTTTGCCAGGTTGTTCCATGTGTTTAGCCATGAACAATGACCGACTTGCTCCAGGTGAACGTTGTGCTTCCACCAGTAACCGTAACTTTGAAGGTCGTCAAGGTCGAGGCGGACGCACCCATTTAGTCAGCCCTGCCATGGCAGCTGCGGCGGCAGTTTATGGCAAATTTGTCGATATTCGCAATCTAGAATTGCATTAAGTCCATCGCCCCTCTTCCAACAAGAGGGGGAACTTAATGAGAAAACTTTTTTAAAATCCACCGCACTTTCTTACCAAGACACAACCCGAGTGACTTGGCACAATCAAGCAAAGCTTGCGAAATAACACATAACAGAATCAATATGTAAGAGAGAATACCCATGCCTAAAGAATTTAAACAACACACTGGCATTGCCGTCCCCCTTGATGCCTCAAACGTGGATACAGATGCCATTATTCCAAAACAATTTCTACAAAAAGTCACCCGCACAGGATTTGGTCAGCACTTATTCCATGAATGGCGTTTTCTAGATGATGAAGGCAAACAGCCTAACCCTGACTTTGTGCTCAATTACCCTCGCTATCAAGGTGCCAGTATTTTATTAGCCCGTGAGAACTTCGGTTGTGGCTCATCACGTGAGCATGCACCTTGGGCATTAGATGATTATGGCATTCGTGTGATTATCGCCCCAAGTTTTGCGGATATTTTTTATGGTAACAGCTTAAATAACCAAATGTTACCGATTCGACTAAGCGACGAAGAAGTAGAAGAATTATTCCAATTTGTGAAAGCCAATGAAGGGGCAACCATTACCGTGGATCTTGAAGCCCAAACGGTCACCGCAAATGGAAAAGTTTACCCTTTTGACATTGATGCCTTCCGTCGCCATTGCCTATTAAACGGGCTAGATAATATCGGCTTGACCTTACAACATGAGGAAAAAATCGCCGAATACGAAAGTAAAATCCCCGCTTTTTTACGTTAACCTTCAAGCCAAGCGAAAAATACTCGCTTGGCTTTTTTTATTTTTCTTCTTTTTTTAATTGCATTACTTCAAATGGAGAGATTGAAACGTTACAGCTAATCAATTGAAAAATAACAAAATACACAAGAAACAAACTATATAAGGCGGTTTTATAATAACCTATCATTTTAAGAAACTTCATTTGCTATCAAAAAGACCATTTACATTCTGGGGGAATTCAGGTAAAAATAGTTTGCTAATCAAAAAGATAAAGGTAATAAGAAAATCGCATATGCAAAAACGTATCGTAAACTTCATCAAGAAGCATTATCTTTGTTCTATCAGCTGTTGTGATGGCAATCGGCCATGGAGCAATGCCATTTATTATGTCTTTGACGAAAAGCAGGAGTGCCTAATCTACATCACAACCGATTCCACCTACCATGCACAGGTCATGTGCCAAAATCCTTATGTTTCTGGGGTTATTGCGATGCCCACCCGATTTATCCCATCTTTACAAGGTGTTCAATTTACGGGAATAGCGAAAAAGCTGGAGGGAGAAGAAGCCGAAGCGGCACTGCGTTTTTTTAAGAAAAGTTTTTCTCATCATATGATCGATCCATTATCCGTTTGGGCAATTGATTTAGAATACATTAAACTTACCGATCGTTCGTTGGGGTTATATGGTAAAGTTGAGTGGCACAAAGGCGAGGAATATGAAGAAGTGGAAGACAATATTTTTGCACAGTACGACCAACAATAAGACGAACCATGAAAAAAGGCTGAAATCTGAATTTCAGCCTTTTCCTTTCAGTTAACGTAATTGTAATTGACGGCGAATTTTTCTTAACAGTAAAAAGACCCAAGGCCATAATAAGCCACTAATTAATGCACCGTAAATTTCCTCCCAATTAAATGAGGCACTGTGAATAAATAATTCAATAAAGAAAATACTTAACCGGATACAAAATACCAATAACAAAATTAATATACTTTGCATCCAAAGGGATAAATTACGTAAAATCAAATGGTTACGTGCAATCACATAGGTAAACAAAGATAAAACCAAGGCATGCACACCTAAAATAGAACCGAGAACAAGATCCCATAACACGCCTAATACAAAAGCAAAACCGATACTGACCCGTTCAGGGATAGAAAGCACCCAATACACCAAAATCATCACTAACCAAGCAGGCTTGAAATGTTGGAAATCCGTTGGCCAAGGTGCAATTTCCAGCACTAAAGCAACAATAAAAATACAGATAACAATAAGCCATTGTAATAAAAACCGTTTTTGCACTAGTGTTCCTCTTGATATTGTGGATCCGCAGGTAATTCTTCCGTACCATTTATACCATTCGTATGATTGCTTTCACCATTAAGTAAATTGTCTTCTGTGGCAGGTGCTGAATTATCCTCTGTGGGATTAGGCGAATTTTCAGATTCCTCTTGCACTAAGGTTTTTTTCACTTTTCGGGCTTCTTTACCTTGATTCTCTAAACGCTCTTGTACCGTGCGACGAATATCTTCAGGGGAAATCGATTGCACATTTCGCGTTTCTTCATTCGTTGGCCAAAGTAATAACACATAGCGTAAACGCTCCATAGAAGCGAGTGGCTTGGCTGTTACGGTCGCAAAGTAGTTTTGTCCATCACGAGAAACCGACTCCACAATTGCAACGGGATACCCCTCTAAAAAACGCCCGCCTAAACCAGAGGTCACCAATAAATCCCCTTTCACAATATCCACCGAACGAGGCACATTGTCTAAACTTAATTCATCGGTTTCCCCTGTGCCACTGGCAATCAAACGTACATCATTGCGTAGCACTTGAACGGGAATAGAATGGGTCACATCTGTCAGCAATAACACCCGACTGGTATTTTCTCCTACGGAAATCACCTGCCCTACGACCCCTTTTTCATCAATAATCGGCTGCCCAACATACACGCCATCTTGCTGACCTTGATTGATCACCACTTGCTTGCGGTATACATCAGTTTGAGCCGTGAGCACTTCTGCGATCTTTTTATATTCATCGGTGCGTAAAGGGGAATTGAGTAATAAGCGAAGGCGTTGATTTTCGACTTTCAGTTGATCCAGTAACAATAAATCGGCATTTTTTTCACGCAACTGTTCACGTAACACTTTATTTTCGATTTGTAACTTGTTGGTATCCACCAGATTATCTGACACACCATCTAATACAGTGCGAGGTGTATTGGCGAGATAATATAAGCCCCCCACTGCGGTTTCCATGACACTGCGGGCTTTAATCATGGCGTTGGTTTGCCCATCTGAGACAATTAAGGCGATGGAAGCGATCACTGCCAGAACCAGACGTAAACCAAGCGGTGGAGCTTTGCCGAAAATGGGTTTCATAGGAATATAAATACAGTCAAATTAGGGGTATCAGAAAAAGTGCGGTGTTTTTTACCGCACTTTTGTTTCAGATTACAGATCATCACTAAAAATATCGCCACCGTGCATGTCGATCATATCCAGTGCCTCACCACCACCACGAGCCACACATGTGAGCGGGTCTTCTGCAATAATCACTGGCACGCCCGTTTCTCTTGAAAGCAACACGTCAATATTACGAATTAACGCACCGCCCCCAGTTAGCACCATACCCCGTTCAAAAATATCTGCGGCATGTTCTGGTTGGCATTCTTCAAGTGCGGTACGCACTGCGGCAACAATCCCATTTAAAGGCTGTTGAATCGCTTCTAACACATCACGAGACGTTAATTTAAATGAACGTGGTGCACCTTCTGCCAAGTTATGTCCATGCACTTCCATTTCTAGTACTTCATCATTACCTTCTAAAAAGGCAACACCAATTTCTTTCTTAATGCGTTCTGCAGTAGGTTCACCAATGATCGAGCCAAATGTTTTGCGAACATAAGAAATAATCGCCTCATCAAAACGATCGCCCCCAATACGAACAGAAGAAGAATAAACGATGCCATTTAAAGAAATCACCGCCACTTCTGTGGTGCCCCCACCGATATCAATCACCATAGATCCCGTTGCGGTGGAAACAGGCAATTTCGCCCCGATTGCGGCAGCCATCGGTTCTTCAATTAAATAGACTTCACGTGCCCCTGCACCTAACGCAGACTCTTTGATCGCACGGCGTTCCACCTGTGTTGCCCCTGCTGGGACACAAACTAAAACACGTGGACTTGGACGCATAAAATTGCCACTATGTACTTGTTTAATAAAGTGTTGTAACATTTTTTCGGTGACCGAAAAATCCGCAATCACCCCATCTTTCATTGGACGGATAGCGACAATGCTTTTTGGCGTACGCCCTAGCATCATTTTGGCTTCTTTACCCACAGCCGCAATGCTTTTTAAAGACCCTAAACGATCTTGACGAATCGCCACAACAGAAGGCTCATCTAACACGATGCCTTGTCCTTTCACATAAATTAATGTATTTGCTGTCCCAAGATCGATGGAAAGATCATTTGAAAATAAACCACGTATTTTTTTGAGTAACATAAGAATTCCGCTGAACTAAATTGAATGAAAACGACGCTGTGTCGAGTATTGAAAAAATTGTGCTAAATGTATCAAAAAATGGGCCTTTATGACAGAAAATTTTCTGTAAATTATCGAAAATATCCTTGTCATTTCGAGCCAAATTTGCCTTAAATAGCAAATTCATCTTTACCAAGACGATTTCCCCATTATTCCGTATTTTCCTTGCTTTCAAAGGGGCTGAATGTCAAACTTAGTGGAAAGAGCGAATGTCATTTCTCATTCGACGAAGAAGGAGTCCTTATGCCAAAATCCCCAAAACCCCTACAAGACCCGAATTATCAACAAGAACGTGAAAAATACGACAATCCGATTCCAAGTCGAGACTTCATTTTATCCATCATTCGCCAACATAATGCCCCAATGTCCAAAGAAGAAATTTTGACGGCACTGGACATTCAGGATGAAGCCCAACAAGAAGGAATGCGTCGTCGTTTAAGAGCGATGGAAAATGACGGTCAATTAGTCTTTACTAAGCGTAAACGCTATGCCCTTGCAGATAAGCTTGATCTGTTGCGAGGCACAGTATTAGGACATCGTGATGGCTATGGTTTTTTACAAGTAGAAGGCAAAGATGACGATTGGTTTATCCCAAACGTGCAAATGCAACGAGTGATGCACGGCGACTATGTGTTGGCACAGCCAAGTGGCTTCGATCGCCGTGGTCGTCAAGAAGTGCGTATTGTGCGTGTGCTACAACAAGGCAAAAAACAAATTGTCGGGCGTTTCTTCCTTGAAGATGGCATTGGCTATGTGGTGCCTGATGACAGCCGAATTAGCCGTGATATTTTAATTCCCAATGAATACCGAAAAGGGGCTCGAATGGGGCAAGTGGTGGTGGTTGAACTCAAACCTCGCACCGCGACATTCAGCCAACCCGTGGGCATGATCAGTGAGATTCTGGGTGAAAATATGGCAAAAGGAATGGAAGTGGAAATTGCCATTCGCAACCATGATATTCCCCATGTGTTCCCTGATTCCGTGCTAAAACAGGTGAGCAAACTGAGTGAAGAAGTGCCTAAAAAAGCCAAAGAAGGGCGTGTAGATTTACGCCGTCTTCCCCTTGTGACCATTGATGGCGAAGATGCCCGAGATTTTGATGATGCGGTGTATTGTGAAGAAAAAGCAGGCGGGGGCTGGAAACTTTGGGTTGCCATTGCGGATGTAAGTTATTATGTCAAAGTCCGCACTGCATTAGACAATGAAGCTCATGCTCGAGGCAATTCTGTCTATTTCCCAAACCGTGTGGTGCCGATGTTGCCTGAAGTACTGTCTAATGGCTTATGTTCCCTCAATCCACAGGTGGATCGCCTGTGTATGGTGTGTGAACTGAATTTATCTGCCAAAGGACACATCACCGACTATCAATTTTATGAAGGGGTGATGAATTCTCATGCACGTTTAACCTACACCAAAGTGGCAAAAATCCTAGAGGGTGATGAAGAATTGCGTCAACGCTATCAACCTTTAGTCCCACATTTACAAGACTTACACAATATGTACCAAGCCTTGCTAGCGGCACGTCATCAACGTGGTGCCATTGATTTTGAAACCATTGAAAGCAAATTTATTTTCAATGAAATGGGACGGATTGAACGCATTGAGCCAGTGATTCGCAATGATGCTCACAAAATCATTGAAGAATGTATGATCCTCGCCAATATTGCGGCGGCAAACTTTGTCGAAAAACACCTTGAACCTGCCCTTTTCCGTATTCATGCAGGCCCAAGCGAAGAAAAAATTACCGCATTTCGTGGCTTCCTTAATGAATGTGGCTTAGGACTTGGTGGTGGCTTAAAACCGAGCACCGCAGATTATGCCGAATTATTGGAACAAGTTCGTGAACGTCCCGATCACGAGTTGATCCAAACCATGTTATTACGTTCCTTAAGCCAAGCGGTTTACTCACCAGACAACATCGGGCACTTTGGTTTAGCCTTGGAAGAATATGCACATTTTACCTCGCCAATTCGCCGTTATCCCGATTTGACCTTACACCGAGGCATTAAATATATTTTAGCCAAATTAAAAGGCTCAAAACGCAAAACCACCGATTCAGGTGGCTACCACTACAGCCTAGATGAAATGGATATCCTTGGCGATCACTGTTCAATGACCGAACGCCGTGCCGATGATGCCACTCGTGATGTTGCCGACTGGCTCAAATGTGAATATATGCAAGATCATGTGGGCGAAGAATTTACTGGCGTGATTTCCTCAGTAACAGGTTTCGGCTTATTTGTCCGTTTAGATGATCTCTTTATTGATGGTTTGGTACACATTTCTACATTAGATAACGACTATTACCAATATGATTTAGCTAAACAACGCTTAATTGGCGAAAATAGTGGTATGATTTACCGTCTTGGCGATAAAGTGAAAATTCGTGTTGAAGCAGTGAGCCTTGAACAACGCCAAGTGGATTTTTCTTTAGTGTCCAGTGAACGTAAACCTTTACGTGAAGGTAAAACCGCCAAAGACAAATTCAAGAAAAACTTACGTTATGCCGAAAGCCTTGAAAAGCAACGTACAAGAACCCCTCGCTCAAAACGTGCAAAGGGTGAAGGACGAAAAAGTGCGGGGCAAAAAACAAAAACATCAAGCAAAGGGAAAAAATCGGCGAAAACCGCACGAAAATCTGAGAAAAAGAGATAAACATCAATGAGTGAAAAGATTTATGGCATTCATGCAGTGAGTGCCTTTTTAAACAACGCCCCTGAACGTTTAATTGAAGTCTATGTATTAAAAGGACGTGAAGACAAACGCTTGCAACCCTTGCTAAACGAACTTCATCGTTTAGGCATTTCTGTGCAAGTTGTCAATCGTCAAACCTTAGATAAAAAAGCTGAAGGCGAAGTGCATCAAGGCATTATTGCCCGAATTCAGCCTGCAAAAGAACGCAATGAAAGTGATTTGGATCGTATTTTAGAAACAACCCCAAACCCTCTATTATTAGTGTTAGATGGCATTACCGATCCCCATAATTTAGGGGCTTGTTTGCGTACTGCGGATGCGGCAGGCGTACATGCGGTGATTGTGCCGAAAGATAAATCTGCTCAGCTCAATGCCACTGCCCGTAAAGTGGCGTGTGGTGCGGCAGAAGTGATGCCTTTAATCCGTGTGACCAACCTTGCACGCACCTTACGTGAGTTGCAACAAAACCACAATATTTGGGTAGTGGGCACCGCAGGTGAAGCCACAGAAACCCTATACCAAACCAAACTAACAGGTGGGCTTGCCTTAGTGATGGGTGCCGAAGGTGAGGGAATGCGACGTTTAACCCGTGAAAATTGCGATCAGCTTATTAGCATTCCAATGGCGGGTAGTGTGTCATCACTGAATGTGTCGGTTGCCACAGGGGTGTGTTTATTTGAAATTGTTAGACAACGTTTAGGTTAAAAACTTTTTCAAAACCGACCGCACTTTTCAGCAACAAAAAAGCGTAATGCACTGTCATTACGCTTTTTTATTACGGGAATGCTTACTTAATCACACCGCAAGCCATACGTGGACCGCCACCGCCTAATGGGGCTGGGTGATCCGCATGGTTATCTCCCCCTTCATGAATCATTAAAGAATGCCCTTTCACCTCTTCCAAATGTTTCAAACGTGGGGCTAACACAGGGTTTGTTGCCGTGCCATCTTGATTCACTGTTAAGGCAGGTAAATCACCTAAGTGTGCTTCATCAGACCATGGATAGCCATGTTTACCTGTTTTTTTCGGATCCCAATGTCCGCCTGCACCTAAACCTGCAACCAATTTGCCGTCTTTTTCTTTCGGCTCACAGCTTGGATTTTGGTGAATATGAAAACCATGTAACCCTGCGGTTAACCCTTTTAATTCAGGGGTAAAAACTAAACCATAAGCCGATTCCGTGATAATCACTTTCCCCACATCTTGATTCCCTTTTACGGGATCTAATAATGCCACTTTAACTTCAATCTTTTCACCTACATGTGAATGAGCATGTTTATGATCATGATGATGTCCTTCATGAGAATGGGCGATGGCAGACATTGACATACCTAAACCAATACCGCAAGAAAGCAACGCTGTTAACATTGTTTTTTTCATTTAATTCTCCTCGTTGTTGTTAAAAAAATAATCAGCGAGCTCAACGCCTTAGCCTTTCGCTAAAACAGTTTTCAAAAATCTCGCTGTGTGTGAACCCGCCACCTCAGCCACTTGCTCAGGTGTACCAGTGGCAATAATTTGTCCACCGCCACTGCCGCCTTCGGGTCCTAAATCAATAATCCAATCTGCGGTTTTAATCACATCTAAATTATGTTCAATCACCACAATGGTGTTGCCTTGATCCCGTAGGCGATGCAACACCGTTAACAATTGTTTAATATCGGCAAAATGTAACCCCGTTGTGGGTTCATCTAAGACATACAAGGTTTTGCCCGTATCCCGTTTGGATAATTCGGTCGCCAATTTCACCCGTTGGGCTTCCCCACCCGATAAAGTGGTGGAAGATTGCCCTAACCGAATATAAGACAGCCCGACATCCATCAGTGTTTGCAATTTTCGTGCGATCTGTGGAATGGCATCAAAAAACTCACGGGCTTCTTCTACTGTCATTTCTAGTACTTGGTGAATGGTTTTGCCTTTATAACGAATCTCTAAGGTTTCACGGTTATAACGCTTCCCTTTGCATTGCTCGCATGGAACATACACATCGGGCAAAAAGTGCATTTCCACTTTAATCACCCCGTCACCTTGGCAGGCTTCACAGCGTCCGCCTCGCACATTAAAACTAAAACGCCCGGGATTATAGCCTCTGGCTCTGGCTTCTGGCACGCCAGAAAATAGCTCACGAATAGGGGTAAATAACCCTGTGTAAGTGGCAGGGTTGGAACGTGGCGTGCGACCAATTGGGCTTTGATCAATATCGATCACCTTATCAAAAAATTCTAACCCTGAAATAGATTGATAAGGGGCGTGCTGGGTATTTTCAGCACGATTCAACGCATTTTGTGCCAGTGGGAAAAGGGTGTCATTAATCAGTGTGGATTTGCCCGAGCCAGACACGCCCGTCACACAAGTAAACAAGCCCACTGGAATGTCTAAATTAACGGATTTAAGATTATTGCCCGTGGCACCCATTAGCCTGAGCATTTTGTCTTTATTAAGTGCGGTACGTTTTGCAGGAATTTCAATTTTTTCCACGCCCGATAAAAACTTGCCCGTAATGGAATTTTCATTTGCCATAATGGCATCGGCATTGCCTTCAGCCACTACTTGCCCACCGTGTACGCCTGCACCTGGTCCAATATCAATAATATGGTCAGCCGCTCGAATGGCATCTTCATCATGTTCCACCACAATCACCGTATTGCCTAAATTTCGCAAGTGCACAAGGGTATTGAGCAAACGTTCATTATCACGTTGGTGTAAGCCGATAGAAGGCTCATCAAGCACATACATCACGCCCACTAAGCCCGCTCCAATTTGACTGGCAAGGCGAATACGTTGGGCTTCCCCACCAGACAAGGTTTCAGCAGAACGAGAAAGGGAAAGATAATCTAAGCCCACATTCACCAAAAACTGCAAACGTTCTTTAATTTCTTTTAAAATTTTATCGGCAATTTGTGCCCGCTGTCCCGACAATGTCAATTCATTAAAAAAAGTTAAGGTTTCACCAATACTTTTTTCTGCCACTTCAGGCAAATTGGTGCTGCCAATAAACACATTACGTGCCTCTGGGCGTAAACGAGAACCGCCACAAGCCTGACAAGGGCAAGTGCTGATGTTTTTCGCTAACTCTTCACGCACCGACATAGACTCCGTTTCTTTATAACGGCGAGCCATATTATTCAAAATGCCCTCAAAAGTATGATGGCGAACCACGCTGTCACCCCGATCATTAATATATTGAAATTCAATTTCCTCTTTCCCTGAACCATTTAAAATCACGTTTTGGATTTTTTTTGGCAAGGCTTCAAAAGGGGACTCAATATCAAACTCATAATGTTTCGCAAGAGAAGTGAGCATTTGATAGTAATAAAAATTACGGCGATCCCAGCCTTTTATCGCCCCACTTGCAAGGGAAATACTGGGATTTTGTACCACACGTTTTTCATCAAAATATTGTTGCACCCCTAACCCATCACAGGTGGGGCAGGCTCCCGCAGGGTTATTAAAGGAAAATAAACGGGGTTCCAATTCAGGCACCGAATACCCACAATGTGGACAAGCAAAATTCGCTGAAAACAGCAATTCTTCTGCTTTCGGATCGTCCATAGACGCCACCACCGCCGTGCCACCAGAAAGTTCCAACGCCGTTTCAAAGGATTCAGCCAAACGGGTGGCTAAATCAGACCGCACTTTAAAACGATCCACCACCACTTCGATGGTGTGTTTCTTTTGCAATTCTAGCTTGGGAGCATCCGATAAATCGCAAATTTCACCGTCAATTCTGGCTCGAATATAGCCTTGTGCCGCAATCTGCTCTAATAATTTAATATGCTCCCCTTTTCGCTCTTTCACCACGGGGGCGAGTAACATCATTTTACTTTCTTCAGGCAAGCTCAACACTTTATCCACCATCTGACTAATGGTTTGTGCCGCAAGAGGCACATGATGATGTGGACAGCGAGGTTCGCCCACTCGAGCAAAAAGAAGACGTAAATAATCGTGAATTTCGGTGACGGTTCCCACAGTGGATCGTGGGTTATGGGAAGTGGATTTCTGTTCAATGGAAATAGCAGGGGATAAGCCTTCAATGTGATCCACATCAGGCTTTTCCATTAAAGATAAAAATTGGCGTGCATAAGCTGAAAGGGATTCTACATACCGACGTTGACCTTCCGCATAAAGGGTATCAAAAGCAAGGGAGGATTTGCCTGAGCCCGACAACCCTGTAATCACAATTAATTTATCCCGTGGAATCGTCAAATTAATATTTTTTAAATTATGGGTTCTCGCCCCACGCACTTCAATCTTATCCATAACCCTAAACATCACCCTAACTATTTCAAAATTGCGATCATTATCGCACATTCTCAAATAACTGTGCAAATATCCAGTTAACGCACGTTTTTAACATAGATTTTTTTTCTATTTTCAGGCAAAATAACAAGAATTTTTATCCCATCTAAAAGCGAAAGAGGATTATATGGCTGGAGTAAATAAAGTAATTATCGTCGGAAATTTAGGAAATGATCCTGAAATCCGCACCATGCCAAATGGCGAAGCCGTGGCAAATATCAGTGTTGCAACCAGTGAAAGCTGGATCGACAAAAACACCAACGAACGCCGTGAAGTGACAGAATGGCACCGCATCGTATTTTATCGTCGCCAAGCAGAAATTTGCGGTGAATATCTTCGTAAAGGGTCTAAAGTGTATGTGGAAGGCCGTTTAAAAACACGTAAGTGGCAAGATCAAAATGGTCAAGATCGCTACAGTACAGAAATCCAAGGTGATGTCTTACAAATGCTAGACAGCCGTAACGAACGTCAACAAGCAGGCGGCTATGCACCTCAAGCCCCAGCCCCACAATACAATGCCCCAGCAAATAACTACGGCACACAACCTTCACGCCCAGCAGCAAAACCTGCTCCACAAAACGAACCACCAGTGGATATGGGCTTTGAGGAAGACAATATTCCGTTTTAAATTTACATATCATTTAAACATCTGAATCTTAATGCTCAAGAGAACCCTTTATTTGAAGGGTTCTCTTTTTTTCACATTGAAAATTTCCAGCGTAGGTGTAATGGACAAAACCACCTATTTTACCCCGACAGAATATGATGATTATTGATACAATATTTTTGGTCATACTTTTTGCGAATTGGTCTTGATGGATACCTTATCGGGAAAAGGAAGGGATCGTCTTGCTATGAACTAATTTCGGGGAAAAAGCTATATTATTTAATCTATTTGTGATGCTCTGCACGGATTACTCAGGGATTCCAAACATAGTTTATCTAAAACAAGTGCGGTTATTTTTTACCATTCATTAATACTTATAGGATAATGGGTTATGATCATTAAATAGTCTTCACCCATCCCACTTGAACCACCGACCCTATAGGGTAAATATTCATTTTCAATTTCCTATTATTTATAAAACAAAGTAAAATAGACAGATAATATTGCAAAAAACAATATTCCAAAATGAAATAAAAAAACAAGAAAGCATTCTCTAAACTTATTTCTTTCCTTCTCAAACTCCTTAAAATATTTTAAATATCCACTTTTATTCCAAGAGATAAGGCGTTCATTTATAAAACATGATAAAAAAAAGATTGAGGCTAATGTAAAATAAAAAACAAAGCTATCACTAAAATCAATATTAAAAAAATAAATAAGATAAAAAGCAACAACACCCCAAAACACACCGACTGAAGTTAACATAAAATAGTAAGCATATAAAATATTAGCCCCAACAATTTCATTCTGAGATATTTTATCCACCCCACTTTTTACTTTTTTTCTATTTTTACGGTACCAAGGGATTTTAAATAAAAAATAATAAATCGGTTTATCAATAAACTTTCTAACAAAATCACCTAAGACATGCCAAGTAGAAAAAAATAGATAGTTCCAAAATTTCTTCATAGTTACTCAAAATATTCAATTTACATTTTTAACCGCAGACTCTAACGCTTCTTCGCCCAACCAAGCACCTAAAAAGGCACCGACGTTGACCCTACCAACAACTCATAATACCTTTACCTATCACATTGATAAAATCATGACGGATTTTGCCGTCTTTGCTCCGCTTTTAATTTCACTTGGTTGATTGGTTGCCTAGAACTGAACTTGCCTCAGTTTCCACAACTGTTTTATTGCGATTACCTGATATAGCAATACTTTGATTTTCAAACACCGTTTCAGAATGAGATAAGGCTACATTGGTATTTCTATCATTCAACACCATCGTATTCATATCCCGCTGTGCATGTAAATCCAGCTTCTGACCATTCAGTGCATCGTCCATCATTAGCCCGTTATAGCCACCTCCCTTATATGTCTGCGACATTAGCTTCATCGGTGTCTTCGCACTCAGCAACGCACCCAGCGGCAGATTATTCGCATGATACGTCCGTCCCGTCACGATAGGTTGGTCAAGCTCTCCATCCAAAATCTCCTGCTCACCTCGCAGGATGGCTATCATCTAGCTTTCCTCCCCAATGTTATGTTACCCGTATTAGGCGAAAATGCCCTAACATACATCCTGAAATACTACCTAAATTTTTATAGGTTAAAAGTTTAATTATTAATTATAATCTCCCAACTAGTGCTATCAAACAAATTGATTTTACAAAAAAAATCAACAAAATTATCAGAGTTAATTCTTTCATAAGAATTAATTCCTAAAGATGCTACAGCTAAAAATGTATTAATATCATCTAATGAATATGCTAATTTTTTTAGATCATTCCATGAAATAAAATAACCATTATCTAGAGATAATACTCTCTCCTCAAATGAAGGCATATCTAAATTATTAGGGGCAATACCCACTCCATTAAATTCATAAATATACCAATCCCAATTATTATCTGGGATTTTTTCCAACAGCTCTTTAAGCTCATATTTATGATCGTTATTCCACATATATCCTTGTATTTTTTTCATTCTGGCATCTCCAATGAGATTTCATTATCTCGTTTCAATGTTCCACCTGTAGAATTTGGAACATAGTCATGTTGATGAGGTCTATTATGTTCTGCTGGTCTTCCATGATCCGTAAAATCGATGTCCCTTTTAGGTACTAACTTTCCATGACTGTCATATCCCCACTCTCTCGCTTGCGTATATTCACCATTTCTCCCCTTTTTGGTTCCTAATTGAGTATGTGGCACATTTTCATCTGGAATATTATTGCCGTGCTTATCTCTAAGTAATGTTCTATTAGGTCTATAAGAACCAAATTTTGATGTATCAACACCTGCATTAATTTTTCCTGTAGGTTTCACTCTCCTTCTAGTCGCTGCCGCAAGTAAAACTCCACTACCCACAGCTAATGCTGCATCTAACCAATCACTATCTTCGTTTTCCACTGCAGTTGCTACAGAAGTAGAACCGCCTCATCCCGTTACAGACGCATTATTTAAATTAACTTTCTTACCATTAATCTTAACGGTTCCTGAACCATTAATAATCAACTGGCCTTCTTTCGTTAGAACTATACTAGAGCTACCTGCTACTAAAGATAAAGATTTTCCCATTGATGAAATTGTGACGGATTTTGCCGTTTTTTACTCCGCTTTTAATTTCACTTGGGTTGATTGGTTGCCTAAAATTGAACTTATTTTATTCAAAATCAGAACATTTTTAAGCTTATTACCAATATAAAACAAGTGGCTGTTTTTTAATGAAGATATTGCAAATCTCTTCTTAAACGTAACCACTTGTAAAAATGTTCATTTTTCTAATTATTCATTAATACTTAACTTTCGATAAGGTATCTTACTCAAATTTTTAGTATATTGTTCTATTAACTTTTCTTCTAATGGATTAACATAGCCAATAAAGAAAACCTGTCTTATGTCCTCATGATTGAACAGATAAGGATCATCATTCATATCAACTCCAAACGGATAAATACAAGCTGAATAATCATAATATCCCCTCTCGCCTTTTTCATTAATACTTATAGGATAATGGGTTATGATCATTAAATAGTCTTCACTCATCTCACTTGAACCACCGACCCTATAGGGTAAATATTCATTTTCAATTTCCTATTATTTATAAAACAAAGTAAAATAGACAGATAATATTGCAAAAAACAATATTCCAAAATGAAATAAAAAAACAAGCAAGCATTCTCTAAACTTATTTCTTTCCTTCTCAAACTCCTTAAAATATTTCAAATATCCACTTTTATTCCAAGAGATAAGGCGTTCATTTATAAAACATGATAAAAAAAAGATTGAGGCTAATGTAAAATAAAAAACAAAGCTACCACTAAAATCAATATTAAAAAAATAAATAAAATAAAAAGCAATAATAGATAAAAAAATATCCATTGAAGTTAACATAAAATAGTAAGCATATAAAATATTAGTCCCAACAATTTCATTCTGAGATATTTTATCCACCTCACTTTTTACTTTTTTTCTATTTTTACGGTACCAAGAGATTTTAAATAAAAAATAATAAATCGGTTTATCAATAAACTTTCTAACAAAATCACCTAAGACATGCCAAGTAGAAAAAAATAGATAGTTCCAAAATTTCTTCATAGTTACTCAAAATATTCAATTACATTTTTAACCGCAGACTCTAACGCTTCTTCGCCCAACCAAGCACCTAAAAAGGTACCGACGTTGACCCTACCAACAACTCATAATACCTTTACCTATCACATTGATAAAATCATGACGGATTTTGCCGTCTTTGCTCCGCTTTTAATTTCACTTGGGTTGATTGCTTGCCTAAAATTGAACTTATTTTACTCAAAATAAATCAGAACATTTTTAAGCTTATTACCAATATAAAACAAGTGGTTATTTTTAACGAACATATTGCAAACTTCCTGTTAAAAATAACCGCTTGTTAATATATTCATTTTTTCAACTATTCATTAATGCTTAATTTAGGATATTTTATATCTGCCGATTTACGCTGATAGTAAGCTTGTAGTTTTTCCTCTAAGGGATTTATATATCCTTCGAATAACACTTCTGTTATATCTTCGTGATTAAACACTGAAGGATCATCATCAATTTCAACTCCAATCGGATAAGTACAGGCGGAGTAATGAAAATATCCTTTTACATCATTTATTATCGTTAAAGGATAACGACTAATAATCATTAACAAATCTTCTCCAACGCCTACTCTTACTACTGTGCCAATACGGTAAGGTTTAGTCATAATTCACTTCTAATAAAAATAAAATACGAAAAAAATAAGTAATAAAACAGAGGATAGGTGGAATAAACAGATTATGCAATACCCTTTCCTTTTATTCTTTTTTTTATCAAAACTCTTAAAAAAATCAACATAACCATTAGAATGCCAACCGAGTGTTTTTTCATTAATTAAGATTGATAACAATACTGCACCGAAACCGCCGATATAAACATTATAAATCTGTTCTAATTCACCAAACCAATTCTCAAGTAAATTTATAATATTAATGTCAAGTAAATTTGATGATAAAATAAAAAAGTTCAAAAAATTAATTGTTATAGTGGTTAGCATTATGTTATAGGCAGCAATTGTATAAGAACCAACAGATAAATCGTTAACAGTTAAATTATAATTTTTTTCTATTTTTTCCTTATTTCTTTTTGCGTAAGGAATTTTGTATAAGATAAAATCAATAGGCTTTACAAGGAACTTCCCAATATCTTCAATTAATAACCTTGTATAATAAAATAAATAATTAAAAAAATAATATGTCATACTTACTCCTTACCCCAAAATTTTTCTACACTCCATTCAGATAGAGATTCTCCAGTGTAAGATCCTACTCCTGTACCAATGGCTGCCCCAACTATGGTACAAACAGGTGCAGTAGGTCCACAAACTGTACCTGCTAAACTTCCTAATTTAGTATAATATTTTGGCTTACTTATCGATAAGCAACTCTATTAGTTTATTAATTCTTTTGAAAATTACTCATACATTTTCATAAGATTATCAAAGTTATCGTCTGAATAAATATTTAACTTATTCTTTAAAACACCCTGTAATTTCTTATCGACTTTTGATTTATCACTATAAAATACAGGTTGAAAATAAAATAAATTATTCAGAATTGATAATACACATATTCCTCTAATCTTATTCTCTATGGAATTTTCTAAAACCAAAATCAAAAAATCTATAACTTGAGAGGCTTCCACATAATATATTCCTGAATGATTATTTCCAATCATATTAATAAGTTCTCTTGAAACTTTTTCAACATTGTCTATATTAATATAGATCAACTCTTTTAAAAGAGAGAGCAATTCATTTCGATCTTGATTTCTCAAAATAAAGAATTCAATTTTATTAATTTCATTTAACAATTCTACATTTGATAATTTTCTATTCATATCATACCCCCTTTATCATATTTAACATCTTTTGGTAATTGTTTCTTGCTATATTTAGCCCGAAATCTCTTACATACAGGTATTTCTCTATATCCTTTTTCTGATGTCATATTAACATTATTGCCCAGTTGAGTAGCTATATCAGCCCAGCACATTTTTAAGCTTATTACCAATATAAAACAAGCGGTTATTTTTAACAAAATTATTGCAAACTTCCTGTTAAAAATAACCGCTTGTTAATATATTCATTTTTTCAACTATTCATAAAAACTTAATTTAGGATAAGGTAGAAAGAATTCTTTTTCTTTATAATACTCTCTTATTATTTTCCCCATAGGATTTACATAACCCTCAAACAATACTTCCGAAATATCTTCTTCATTAAAAAAATATTGCTCACGATTTACATCAACCCTTACTGGGAATATACAAGCAGAGTAATTAAAATAACCTTTGACTCCCTTTTGATTCGTCAAATACTAACGATTAATAATCATTAGTAAATCTTCTCCTACTCCAATCTTTGCTACAGCTCCTATTGAATATATTTTCTTCATATTATTCCTCTACCATTAAAATCAAAGTTCAAAATAAATAATAGAAAGTATACAAAGTAAAATTGCCCCTAGGTGAAACAATAATGAGATTATGTAGCCTAGTTTCTTATCCTGTATTTTTTCAAACTTCTTAAAATATCCGATATATTCATCTTCATGCCACCCTAAAAGTTTTTCATTCAATAAGTAAGAAAATAATGCTATTGATGAAAAAAATGCTATAGCATTAATCTCTTTCTTTAAATTAATATCAAACAAAAAATTTAAAATTTCTTGCAAACTAGTATTCAAAGAATAGAATATTGTAATTTCTATCGTAGCTAAGAGAAGTACTGTTGTACTTAACATGCAGCGATATGCAAAGCCTATATTAAAGCCATAAGATAGATTATCTAGCACATTTCTATGTTGTTTTTCTCCTTTTTTCAAATTTTTAGCAAAAATAGGAAAAAAATTAAATATATATCTCAAAGGCTTTTCTACCATGTTTTCCCCAAGAAAACAGTGTAATAGCCATGTAAAGTAAAAAATATAACTCCAAAAACTTCTCATTTTATTCGCCCTCTTCCAATATCTGTTCCGCCCCCCATTCAAATAAACTTTCTCCCCCCAAAGAACCTCCAATCGCTCCAACAGTTCCACCGATTAAAGAACCTAGTCCCGGAAATACGGCAGTTCCAGCAACTGCACCAACCCAAGCCCCACCAGCTCCGACTCCAATCCCTCCAGCTACGCCTGATGCTTCTTTCATCGTATTTTTCCCTATTACATTTCCATCAGCTTTATATCCATCATAAACTTCCATTGCATCCAAAGCTATTCCCGCTCCCCATACACCTTTAGAAACCCCTTTTAGAACTTTATTATTAAACACATTCTCCGTTTTAATATACTGATTCCCAGCCCAAGCATTATCATAATATTTTGGCTTGTCTGTCGATTTCAGTGGGGTAGTAGATTTCACCACTTTTTCTCCTCGTTTAGCAAATTCCTCCGCTCCACTGGCTATCGAACCCGTAAACGGAGGTAATAGCGACATATCTGTATTCTCACCTAGGCTCATTCCTGATTCTGCATCTTCAGTACTTGCTACTGGAATTTCAACATTACCGCCCAAAACCTTAGCATTATTCAAACTCACCTTCTGCCCATTCACTTTCACCGTGCCTGAACCATTGATGATCAACTGACCTTCTTTCGTTAGAACTATACTAGAACTACCTGCTACTAAAGATAAAGACTCTCCCATTGATGAAATCGTGACGGATTTTGCTGTCTTTTGCTCCGCTTTTAATTTCACTTGGGTTGATTGGTTGTCTAAAATTGAACTTATTTCATTTTCAACGACTGTTTTATTTCGATTACCAGATATAGCAATACTTTGATCTTTAAACACAGTTTCAGAATGAGATAAGGCTACATTGGTATTTCTATCATTCAACACCACCGTATTCATATCCCGCTGTGCATGCAAATCCAACTTCTGTCCGTTCGTCGCATCATCCATCATTATCCCGTTATAGCCACCTCCCTTATATGTCTGCGACATTAAGTTCATCTGTGTCTTCGCACCCGGCAACGCACCCGGCGGCAGATTATTCGCATGATACGTCCGTCCCGTCACGATTGGCTGATCTGGGTCTCCATCCAAAAAATCCACCAACACTTCCTGTCCCACTCGTGGAATCGCTATCATCCCCCAGCCTTTCCCCGCCCACGGTTGGGTCACCCTTATCCAACACGAACTGTGGTCGTCATGATGACCATATCTGTCCCATAAAAATTGTAAACGTATCCGTCCATAATTATCCGTGTAAATCTCTTCCCCTTTCGGGCCCACCACCATCGCTATCTGCGGCCCTTCCACCCTCGGCTTTGTCCGTTGATTCGGTCTCCAAGTCTGATGTCTCGGCACCACTTGAAAAGCATTATCGTAATATGTCCCAGTCCCACCAGACTCCTGTTCCGCCGATTGCGGTTGTCTGCCTTCATGGATAATCTCGATTAATTGCCACGCCGTGTTATTTTCCGCTCTCGGGTGATGGCTTAACACTAATAATTTCCCCACCTGCAATGAGGGGCCATTACTCTCCCCCTGCCCCAAATGCGCATCATGGCGTAAACTCTCTAAGCGATATTGTGTAAACGCCTTTCCCTGTGCTTCGTCTTTAAAACGTCCCGGGTAATCGTAATGCTCGTAACCCGCCCTCTGATTCTCTATATCTGTCGCAAATCGACTAAACTGTGCCGTCCAACTCGGCTTCTTAAAGGTGTAATCCTTTAACTTAACACTCGATGGCCTTACCTGCTCCCGTCTACGAAAACCACTCACCACTTTTTCTTGTAACTGAGCATTGCGGTTCACGTTATACGATAAGCACACTTTCTCTGATAATGTCTCCGCACTATCACTAAAAACCACCTTATGTTGTCCATCTCCTTGCTCAAAATAATAAAATATCCCCTCTTCCGCCGTTAAGCGCTGAAGAAAATCAAAGTCACTCTCTTGATACTGAACACAAAATTCTCGGACAGGATGGGAATTTCGGAAAACAAATGCATAGTCCACAATGCCATGCTCTGTCAGCAACGTACTGACGATACTTTGGATATCTTGTTGTTGGAATATCCGCGAATTTCTCCTTAACGTCGTTCGCCATAAATCAGGATACACTTCCATCCCATAATGTGTCTGACTGGAACCGCTATCGCCTTGCTCAAAACTCACCACCATGCCATTCACTTGTCTAAGAAGCTCTCCGTTCTGCCAAACTTTAAACTTCACGCTGTTATCAACCACCGATTTAAAATCAATCCCTGAATCCAAACTCGTTAATTTCAACGATAAACAGTACAGCTCACTGTATTTCTCCGTCAGCTTAAAAGACAAGACCCCTAAGGCACTAGCTGGTAACCCCTGCACTTCCAAGGTAAATTGAAGACCCCTCGGGTCACTTTGAATACCAAACAAGGACAACAAACGACTTATTGTCGCTCCACTCACTAAACCTTCCACTAAATTCAACGCATCACTTGCTTGCGATACCACTCGCTCCGCTTGACTCAGTTTGACAGATAATTTTTCTTGCTTTGTAGTGGCCGCTATGCCTGATAACTGATTTAATGAGGACGAGACATCTTTTAACATTGACATTGCATTCCCTTTAATCCTATAAAATAATTCTGTTTATTTTATAGCCTCAAAATCATTATGCAACTAGGTTATATGAGTAATGTTGGTGGGATTAAGATAGATGAATTTGCATTGAACAAACTCGAAATTGACTTGACTGTTCATTTTTGAACTCATCAATGTAGATTGAGATAAATTTTACTACTGATAAATTACTCCGTTCTTAACCAAATCCTATAATTTATAGTCAGATTACAAACTATGTAACCAAAACCATAAACAAATATATAAAGATATTTCACTCTACTTTTTTCTAAATCAACGGGGGTTTTTGTTAAAACTCTACCCCAGATAATTTTAATCATACACATAAATACAAAGTTCATAAAATAAACCCGTAATATATTAAAACCTATAAATAAGCATAAAAAATAATGAATATAATTAATCATCACAAACCTCACTTTAAACTAAACTCTTGTCATAATATCGCCAGAATTTATATCAGCTTACACACATTTTTAACCGAAGGCACATCGCCAACTCACCGAAAAAAAATGAGCGATTAATTCCTTGTTATCCATGCCTCGTCATTAGTCGCTTCACCGCTTATTGCATAAGTGTTTCAGTTAAGATAATGGGGAAAACCACCGTTTTCCCCATCCTAACCTTATAAATATTCAAAGGAGTCTCCCCCTTTGCAAGGGGATTACACTCTTCACTCAACTTTATGATTCACTTTTAATTTAGGATATTTTGACTGTATCTTTTTCATTCTTGCTTCATAGTCAGCTTGATATTTCCGTTCAAAATCATCCACATATCCAACAAATAACACTTCCGAGATATCTTCTTGATTAAAATAATGTGTCTTATCTTGAAACCCGACTGGATACAAACACGCCACATAATCCATATAACCCACAACGCCATCCCTCGACAATAATCCATTTCTAACCACAATCATAAACTTTGCCGGCGTTTTCGCATTTTTTAAGCTCACGACACTACCTAACGGGAGCACTTTCATTCTATTCCCCTCTTAAACTTAATTTCTTCAACGGTTTGTTCTCCAAAAATGCTTGATAACGAAGCTGAAATTCTGTTTCTTCCACATCCGCTGAGAAACCTAGAAAATGCACCTTTTCAATATTTTCAGTATTAAAATAGAAGAATTTTTCCTCTATCGCTCCCATTTGATGAGGACAGCCTGCATATTCAAAATACCCCTCTTCACCATTCCATTTTCCTAATACCACCCAGTTAATAATCATTAATTTCCCATCCTCTGCCGCACCGTGCATACTAATAACACTACCGAGCGGCAGTAGTTTTTGTTGGTTAGTCATAGATTACTCCTTTAATGAAAAATAGATAAGAAAAAAAAACAGACGAAGAAAAACCGAATCCAAGACATATTTTACGTATAACCTCTCTATAACTAAGCCTATTAAAAGCAACTTTCATTATTAAATTAGTTCCTATTAAAGAGAATACATAAACCAATATAACAATCAACACCGCCACAAAATCATATACCCAAGGATCTTTTGCCTCTTTTGGAAGATATAAAATAATATTTATAAACACGATTATAGAAAAAAAAATAAAACACAGAACATGCCATTTTTTATTTAAAAGGTATAACAAACTTATTAATAAAATACTCAAGAAGAATAACATCATAAAAACTCCTTAAGTTTCTTAAAATCAACTTGAATATCAACCTCTGCCCCCAAAATAGCCTTACCACTTCCTCCAAATTGTAATACATCTTTGGTATTATCCCACATAACCTTGCCACTAGCATCAAATGCTGGTCCTGCATTAGCCCCAACCTTTCCACAAACCATCATCCAACTATCCTTGCTTCCTATACATCCTTTCATTTCTCCCGAAATAGCCGAAGCCTGCACCCCTACCTTGGTATCAAAGCCATATTTACCCTCAGCTCCAATAAATATATCTCCTCTTGCTTCAGCATCCGCACTAAACACTTTCGCTCCGGCTTCTGCACTTCCATATTTTCCACCATATTTACCATCCAGCGATACAGCAGAAACCTCTACTTTTCCTTTACCTCCAACGCCATCTAATCCGAACCTGCCTTCAGCCTCTCCTGCCAAACTGCCTACTTTACTGTTAAAACCACTTTGTTTGTCACTGGTATTTGCACTTATATCCATTACTGCCGCAGAACCCAGTGCCTGTGCAGATGCTTTATTGGTATCAATACTCGCTTTTCCCTGTGCAGTCAAGATTTTCGATTGTGCATCCATTATTCCCGAGCTTTGTTGCGAAACAAGGCTAATTTCTCCTTCCCCCGCAAAGCTATTCGATGATTGTGCACTAGCTTCACTAGACATATTTTGGCTTTGACTATTTATCTTGGCATTATTTTGTTTCGAATCCCCTTTCGGATTCAAAAATACATTATCCCCATTAATTTGAATATTCTCTCCATCAATATCTATATCACCATTCTGATACAAAACAATTGTTGCTTGGGCCGTTTTTAAAGTAATTTTGGTGTCCGAAACAATTGTCGCATTACCCGTTACTAATAGCCTGCGAATGCCGTCTACTGAATACCTTTGGTTTTTATCTATACTCACGGTTTCTGATTGACCAACTTCCTTGTATGCATTTTTCTTAACGGCAAGAGATTGATCATTCCCAATATTTTCCGAATGATTACCCTTAACGATCGTAGTTCGGTTATTCAACACCACCGTATTCATATCCCGCTGTGCATGCAAATCCAACTTCTGTCCGTCCGTCGCATCATCCATCATTATCCCGTTATAGCCACCTCCCTTATATGTCTGCGACATTAGGTTCATCTGCGTCTTCGCTCTCGGCAACGCACCCGGCGGCAGATTATTCGCATGATACGTCCGTCCCGTCACGATTGGCTGGTCCGGGTCTCCATCCAAAAAATCCACCAACACTTCCTGTCCCACTCGTGGTATCGCTATCATCCCCCAGCCTTTCCCCGCCCACGGTTGGGTCACCCTTATCCAACACGAACTGTGGTCGTCATGATGACCATATCTGTCCCATAAAAATTGTAAACGTATCCGTCCATAATTATCCGTGTAAATCTCTTCCCCTTTCGGGCCCACTACCATCGCTATCTGCGGTCCTTCCACCCTCGGCTTTGTCCGTTGATTCGGTCTCCAAGTCTGGTGTCTCGGCACCACTTGAAAAGCATTATCGTAATATGTCCCAGTCCCGCCAGACTCCTGTTCCGCCGATTGCGGTTGTCTGCCTTCATGGATAATCTCGATTAATTGCCACGCCGTGTTATTTTCCGCTCTCGGGTGATGGCTTAACACTAATAATTTCCCCACCTGCAATGAGGGGCCATTACTCTCCCCCTGCCCCAAATGTGCATCATGGCGTAAACTCTCTAAGCGATATTGTGTAAACGCCTTTCCCTGTGCTTCGTCTTTAAAACGTCCCGGGTAATCGTAATGCTCGTAACCCGCCCTCTGATTCTCGATATCTGTCGCAAATCGACTAAACTGTGCCGTCCAACTCGGCTTCTTAAAGGTGTAATCCTTTAACTTAACACTCGATGGCCTTACCTGCTCCCGTCTACGAAAACCACTCACCACTTTTTCTTGTAACTGAGCATTGCGGTTCACGTTATACGATAAGCGCACTTTCTCTGATAATGTCTCCGCACTATCACTAAAAACCACCTTATGTTGTCCATCTCCTTGCTCAAAATAATAAAATATCCCCTCTTCCGCCGTTAAGCGCTGAAGAAAATCAAAGTCACTCTCTTGATACTGAACACAAAATTCTCGGACAGGATGGGAATTTCGGAAAACAAATGCATAGTCCACAATGCCATGCTCTGTCAGCAACGTACTGACTATACTTTGGATATCTTGTTGTTGGAATATCCGCGAATTTCTCCTTAACGTCGTTCGCCATAAATCAGGATACACTTCCATCCCATAATGTGTCTGACTGGAACCGCTATCGCCTTGCTCAAAACTCACCACCATGCCATTCACTTGTCTAAGAAGCTCTCCGTTCTGCCAAACTTTAAACTTCACGCTGTTATCAACCACCGATTTAAAATCAATCCCTGAATCCAAACTCGTTAATTTCAACGATAAACAGTACAGCTCACTGTATTTCTCCGTCAGCTTAAAAGACAAGACCCCTAAGGCACTAGCTGGTAACCCCTGCACTTCCAAGGTAAATTGAAGACCCCTCGGGTCACTTTGAATACCAAACAAGGACAACAAACGACTTATTGTCGCTCCACTCACCAAGCCTTCCACTAAATTCAAAGCATCACTTGCTTGCGATACCACTCGCTCCGCTTGACTCAGTTTGACAGATAATTTCTCTTGCTTTGTAGTGGCCGCTATGCCTGATAACTGATTTAATGAGGACGAGACATCTTTTAACATTGACATTGCATTCCCTTTAATCCTATAAAAATAATTCTGTTTATTTTATAGCCTCAAAAACATTATGCAACTAGGTTATATGAGTAATGTTGGTGGGATTAAAATAGATGAATTTGCCTTGAACAAACTCGAAATTGACTTGACTGTTCATTTTTGAACTCATCAATGTAGATTGAGATAAATTTTACTACTGATAACTTACTCCGTTCTTAACCAAATCCCATAATTGACAAGCACATTGCCCACTATATATAAATATGCATAACCCACGATATAAATATACTTTATTTTACTATTCTCAAAATCAACGGGGGTTTTTGTTAAAACGCTACCCCAGATAATTTTAATCATACACATAAATACAAAGTTCATAAAATAAACCCCGTAATATATTAAAACCTCCTTCAATAAGATCTTAATATACCATAATGGTAATGGATTATAATTTTTATATATTTTACTCAAAATAATAATCAAAACCAACGACAGAGAAATCATAAAAAATAATTGATAAAAATATTTACTATTTCTTTTATAAAAAACTAAAAAACCTATAAATAAGCATAAAAAATAATGAATATAATTAATCATCACAAAACCACGCCTTAAAATAAACTTTTATCAAAATATCGCCAGCATTTATATCAGCTTACACACATTTTTAACCCAAGGCACATTGCCAACTCACCGCATAAATGGCAGTTAACACCTTATTATTCCTGTCTATTAGTCGCTTCACCGCTTATTCCATCAGTATTGCCGTTAAGATAATGGGGAAAACCACCGTTTTCCCCATCCTAACCTTATAAATATTCAAAGGAATCTCCCCCTTTGCAAGGGGATTACATTCTTCACTCAACTTTATGATTCACTTTTAATTTAGGATATTTCGACTGTATCTTTTTCATTCTTGCTTCATAGTCAGCTTGATATTTCCGTTCAAAATCATCCACATATCCAACAAATAACACTTCCGAGATATCTTCTTGATTAAAATAATGTGTCTTATCTTGAAACCCGACTGGATACAAACACGCCACATAATCCATATACCCCATAACGCCATCCATCGACAATAATCCATTTCTAACCACAATCATAAACTTTGCCGGCGTTTTCGCATTTTTTAAGGTCACTACACTACCTAACGGGAGCACCTTCATTCTATTCCCCTCTTAAACTTAATTTCTTCAACGGTTTGTTCTCCAAAAATGCTTGATAACGAAGCTGAAACTCCGTTTCTTCCACATCAGCTGAGAAACCTAGAAAATGCACCTTTTCAATATTTTCAGTATTAAAATAGAAGAATTTTTCCCCTATTGCTCCCATTTGATGAGGACAGCCTGCATATTCAAAATACCCCTCTTCACCATTCGATTGTCCTAATACCACACGGTTAATAATCATTAATTTCCCATCCTCCGCTGCACCGTGCAGACTAATAACGCTACCAAGAGGCAATAGTTTTTGTTGGTTAGTCATAGATTACTCCTTTGATGAAAAACATATATACAGCAAAAAAAGCTACGAATACACAAAAAGAAAAATATACTTGTCTTATCATATTCTTATATCTAAGTCCATTTGGATTAAACTTTGTTAGCACTTTCATCGTTAGGTTAACTCCGATTAAAAGAAAAATATAAACGAATAAAATAGATAACAAGGCTACAAAATCATACATCCAGCCTTCTTTTAATTCCCGAGGAATATTTAAAATGAAATTTATTAATAAAATAATACATAAAAACATAACAAGAAGTATCTTGGGGTTACTACGTAGATGAAATAATAAAATAATTAATATAGCACTCAATACAACTAACATTTAAAAGCGTTCCTTAATGTTATTCCAATTTATTTGAGCGTCAACTTCCACGCCTCCAATAACTTTTACTTCTGCTCCAAATTCGAATATTTCTTTATTATTGCCCCAAATTACCCTCCCTCCGGCATCAAATGCAGGACCAGCATTAGCCCCAACCTTTCCACAAACCATCATCCAACTATCCTTGGTTCCTATACATCCTTTCATTTCTCCCGAAATAGCCGAGGCTTGAGCACTAGCTTTTCCATCAAATCCATATTTTCCACCATATTTACCATCCAGCGATACAGCAGAAACCTCTACTTTTCCTTTACCTCCAACGCCATCTAATCCGAACCTGCCTTCAGTCTCTCCTGCCAAACTGCCTACTTTACTGTTAAAACCACTTTGTTTGTCACTGGTATTTGCACTTATATCCATTACTGCCGCAGAACCCGATGCCTGTGCAGATTCTTTATTGGTATCAATGCTCGCTTTTCCCTGTGCAGTCAAGATTTTCGATTGTGCATCCATTATCCCCGGGCTTTGTTGCGAAATAAGGCTAATTTCTCCTTCCCCTGCAAAGCTATTCGATGATTGCACACTGCTCAAGAATGTGTAGATATGGCTGTATTTTGATTGGGCATTTTGCTTGTATTAAGTGTGAGCCATCTCAGATAAACAGGCTTTTGGCACTTGGTAAATTTTGACGTTTTTTGACCGCACTTTGCCGATTATTCCACCTAAAAACAGGAGGTTAATGCAATCTGTATTCTATAGAAACTATAGGCCATATATACATATTTATATAATTATCATGATTAGTTATAACCTGTCTTTTATATAAATAAGTTGTACCATAGCATTCATACGTAATTTTATTTACTATGGTTTCAACTTCCTGTTTTTTATTGTAATACATTGTAAGTGAATAACCTCTCCAACATCCCTTAAGAAAGGATTTATAAGGATAACCAATGAAATTCTTAATTTCAAAATGGTACTTATAATCAATATTTAAATCCTTTTGTAGGGTATCAATATGCTTGCCAAGCAATTCACTTGATATATTTTTATAATAGAAATCATCATAGAAAAAAATTTACCCAGAAAAAACATAAAAACAAAAACCACAGTGAAACACAGATAAAACAGAACTTTCATATTTTTTCCTTAGTCAATGCAACGTCTAAATAGCAAATGTATATAGATTGTTACCACCCAACAACCCTATCGGGTCTTGCGTTGTAAAACGCCCTATATTCGGTTCATAATAACGGAAGAAGTTGTAGTGCAACCCCGTTTCTTCATCGGCATATTGGTTTTGCAAACGGAAAGGTTGATGAACATTTTCCTCAAGTTTCTGTTCCAACTTGGGTTTACCC
Organism: Pasteurella pantherarum; assembly: GCF_049670885.1. Taxonomy (GTDB): domain Bacteria; phylum Pseudomonadota; class Gammaproteobacteria; order Enterobacterales; family Pasteurellaceae; genus Pasteurella. The sequence goes on from NZ_CP187173.1 coordinate 1,757,970, forward strand.
CAACCCGTATACCCCCATACCAACAAAACTTGCCTCGCTAAATATATTATCTCTAGAAAAAACCAGAGATTAAATATGCGATAAAACAATAAAAAACATACAACAATAAAACAATTAAATAAAAATTTATTTTTGATATTTTATTTATAAACGATGCTAAATAACACAAAAACAAAGACAATCCATAAACATACACATAGCATATAACTATCGATAAAAAAATGTACTCACTTACAGTATCTCTTATAAAAAATAAAACAGGGATAACAGGAAAACAAAAATCAATAAATAAAATTATTGCCGCCCAGTCATACATTATTAATATTAAAAATAAAAAACATATGACATTTGTAATACAAAATGATTTTTTCATAATATTTCTATATGTTACATGATTATAGGAAAACGTTGATTTAACTTTTCAATATTGTAATTTGGACAAGACTGTTCTGGTAGTGATTCAACACCTAAATGTAAGCCAATGGCTTATTCTAATCCTAGACGTTCCTTACTAGAGGAGTTTTGTTCATTATCAATAGCTTTAGAAGCAGAAACCAAATCATTATCACATTGTTGCATACATGATTCCTTTCCATCACCATTACAACGAAAAGTCTCTCTGCACTGTGCATAACAAATATCGTGTTGTTTACACGCTGAATCCAGTTGGCTTATTGGTGCTGAATAGTATCCATTATGATCTCGTTCTTTACCATAACTTTCCTCTCTTCCCCCAGTCCAATCGGGACCACACCAATTACCATGATATTTCCATAACCCCAACGGATCCGTCCACCCATTCACATTCGGTGCAAACTCATACAAATTCTTCCCACCCAATAACCCTATCGGGTCTTGCGTTGTAAAACGCCCGATATTCGGTTCATAATAACGTAAGAAGTTGTAGTGCAAACCCGTTTCTTCATCGGCATATTGGTTTTGCAAACGGAAAGGTTGATGAACATTTTCCTCAAGTTTCTGTTCCAACTTGAGTTTACCCCAACCCGTATAATCCCCATACCAACAAAGTTTGCCCTGCTCATCACTTAACTCTCTCGGCATGCCAATTTGGTCGGTGTGGTAATAATAGGTCGTGCAAGCGGTCGGATTCTCGCTGTTTTTAGTCAATTCCAGCTGTGCTAACGGCTCGTAACTACTCGGGTGGGTATAAATGTAGCTGTAAGTGCGGTCATTTTTGATGTCAATTTCCTGTACAAGATGCGAGCCAGCCCAAATAAAATGCGTTTCCCTTTGCATTTTTTTAGCCTTTTCTGACCCCTTGTCGTTGTAGGCTTATTTATTGCTTCGGCGGCCACTCAATTCCCTTTTCAATCATAATCGCTTTGATTTTTTGTACCGCGTCTAAATTGCCTTCAATTACCTCTAAATAACCTTCCGACTTTCCGCTTTTTATATTTTCTATACTTTGTAACCAGCTTTTTTCTTCATTAAAAACATCCATTGCAAGACTTTTTCCTGTGAATTTACTTATCCCTTCAAGATTTGCCCCCGAAGTGGCAAGAAAATAGGCTGTTTGAGGAGCGGTCATAAGGGCTTTTTCAAAGGGTGTCTGCCCTCCACTATTTTCCACATGAATATTAGCACCATATTTTATTAATAGTTTCAATGAATTCAACTTATGATGACCAAGTACTTCAAAGATAATAGGTAAATTATAGTTTTTCTTGAGCCTATAATTAGGATCTAGACCACCCTCTAACATTGCTTTTAATAATACAGAGTGAGTCTGCATCAATGCCATATTTAAAGGGGACTCCGTAAAAGCCCCCCGCTGCTCTACAGGGGCTCCAGCACGAACCAATTCTGTGATAATTTGCACCCTTTTTGTCTGTTTATCGCTTTTTATGTCATCCAGTGCTTCATAAATAGCTACTGTTAATAGCGGTACACTTTTTTCAGAGACTAAATCCAAATCTGTCTTCGCTGCTAACTCTCGTACCTTATCAACATCCGCCACTTTAATCGCTTTGACCAAGACTTTTTGTTCTTCGCTAAATCCGTCTAATGGGTAACTATTATCCATACATTCGCCTAATCCAAAGCTCAACATCAAGAGAAAAAATAGCCGTTTCATTATTCCATTCTCCTTTTCCATACGGTGAAAATACAAGCGGTCAGTTTCATCTCTTTTTTTGCACATTTACAAAAATGTTTATAAAACTGACCCCTTGTAGCTATAGATTTATTTATTGCTTCGGCGGCCACTCAATTCCCTTTTCAATCATAATCGCTTTGATTTTTTGTACCGCTTCTAAATTACCTTCAATTACTTCTAAATAGCCTTCCGACTTTCCGCTTTTTATACGAATAATACTTTCTTGCAAGGATTTCTCTGTATTAAAAACAGACATTGCAAACGTTTTGCCCGTAAATTTATTTTTGCTATGGATAGTGGCACCTATAGACACCAAATAATATGCAACTTGAGGAGCTACCGTTATTGCTTCATGAGCTAAAGTTTCTCCGTTACTAAGCATTAAATCCATATCCGCCCCATATTTTACTAACAGTTTTACCGACTCCAATTTATAGTTACTTAATACTCTAAACATAATAGGAGTACCACCATGACTATTTTGGATCCTAAAATTCGGATCTAATCCTCCTTCCAACATCGCTCTTAACAGTGCGGGATGTTCCTGCATTAATGCCAAGCTTAATGGTGTTTCTCCAAAATCTCCCCGCTTGTCCACTGGTGCACCTGCTCGCACTAATTCCGTAATCACTTGCAAATGACGAGTTGGCTTATCGCTTTTTAAATCCCCCAATGCTTCATAAATTGCCGCCGTCAGTAACGGCACACTTTTTTCAGAGACTAAATCCAAATCTGTCTTCGCTGCTAACTCTCGTACCTTATCAACATCCGCCGCTTTAATCGCTTTGACCAAGACTTTTTGTTCTTCGCTAAATCCGTCTAATGGGTAACTATTATCCATACATTCGCCTAATCCAAAGCTCAACATCAAGAGAAAAAATAGCCGTTTCATTATTCCATTCTCCTTTTCCATACGGTGAAAATACAAGCGGTCAGTTTCATCTCTTTTTTTGCACATTTACAAAAATGTTTATAAAACTGACCCCTTGTAGCTATAGATTTATTTATTGCTTCGGCGGCCACTCAATTCCCTTTTCAATCATAATCGCTTTGATTTTTTGTACCGCTTCTAAATTGCCTTCAATTACCTCTAAATTTCCTTTATATCGTCCGCTTTTCACATCATCAACATCTTCTTTGAGCGATTTCTCCATTCTAAATACAGACATGGCAAAACTTCTTCCAAACTTATCCACATTGTGTACATCTGCACCAATCGAAACCAGATAGTAAGAAACCTTAGGTGCTGTCACAATAGCTGCGTGAGCAGGATTTTTCCCCGATGAACTTGTAGATTCAATATTTGCTCCATATCTTATTAATACCTTTACTAGGTCAAGTTTATAGTTACTCAGCACCTCAAAAATTATCGATGAATATTCGTCCTTTAAATTTGGATCAAGCCCACCTGCAAGCATTGCCTCTAATAACGCAGGGTGCTCTTGGGCAAGGGCAATATCTAAAGGAGAATCAAAAATCCCCCCCCGTTTTACGTTTGCCCCTGCTCGAACCAATTCTGTGATAATTTGCAACCGTTTCGTCGGCTTATCACTTTTTAAATCCCCCATCGCTTCAAACATCGCTGCCGTTAAAATCGGTATGCTCTGCTCGCTTTTTAACTCCAAATCAGTGACTTTTGCAAGGGATTTGACTTTTTCTACATCCGCCACTTTAATCGCTTTGACCAAGACTTTTTGTTCTTCGCTAAATCCGTCTAATGGGTAACTATTATCCATACATTCGCCTAATCCAAAGCTCAACATCAAGAGAAAAAATAGCCGTTTCATTATTCCGTTCTCCTTTTCCATACGGTGAAAATAAGAGCGGTCAGTTTCATCTCTTTTTTTGCACATTTACAAAAATGTTTATAAAACTGACCCCTTGTAGCTATAGATTTATTTATTGCTTCGGCGGCCACTCAATTCCCTTTTCAATCATAATCGCTTTGATTTTTTGTACCGCTTCTAAATTGCCTTCAATTACCTCTAAATAGCCTTCCGACTTTCCGCTTTTTATACGAATAATACTTTCTTGCAAGGATTTCTCTGCATTAAAGACAGACATTGCAAAAGTTATTCCTGAAAATTTACTTTTATTGTTAATATCAGACCCTATAGATACCAAATAATAACTCACCTGTTTTGCTGTACCTGTTACGGCAGAATGAGCAGGAGTTAATCCAGTACTACTTTGCACATCAATATCTGCCCCATATTTGACCAAAAGCTTTACCGATTCCATTTTATAATTATCTAGCACCTCGAAAATAATAGGTACATTATGATTGTTTTTGAGTTTAAAATTCGGATCTAATCCTCCTTCCAACATCGCTCTTAACAGTGCGGAATGTTCCTGCATTAATGCCAAGCTTAATGGTGTTTCTCCAAAATCTCCCCGCTTGTCCACTGGTGCACCTGCTCGCACTAATTCCGTAATCACTTGCAAATGACGAGTTGGCTTATCGCTTTTTAAATCCCCCAATGCTTCATAAATTGCCGCCGTCAGTAACGGCACACTTTTTTCAGAGACTAAATCCAAATCTGTCTTCGCTGCTAACTCTCGTACCTTATCAACATCCGCCACTTTAATCGCTTTGACCAAGACTTTTTGTTCTTCGCTAAATCCGTCTAATGGGTAACTATTATCCATACATTCGCCTAATCCAAAGCTCAACATCAAGAGAAAAAATAGCCGTTTCATTATTCCATTCTCCTTTTCCATACGGTGAAAATACAAGCGGTCAGTTTCATCTCTTTTTTTGCACATTTACAAAAATGTTTATAAAACTGACCCCTTGTAGCTATAGATTTATTTATTGCTTCGGCGGCCACTCAATTCCCTTTTCAATCATGATCGCTTTGATTTTTTGTACCGCATCTAAATCACCTTGAATAACCTCTAAATTTCCTTTATATCGTCCGCTTTTCACATCATCAACATCTTCTTTGAGGGATTTTTCTTCATTGAATACAGACATTGCAAACGTTTTGCCCGTAAATTTATTTTTGCTATGGATAGTGGCACCTATAGACACCAAATAATATGCAACTTGAGGAGCTACCGTTATTGCTTCATGAGCTAAAGTTTCTCCGTTACTAAGCATTAAATCCATATCCGCCCCATATTTTACTAACAGTTTTACCGACTCCAATTTATAGTTACTTAATACTCTAAACATAATAGGAGTACCACTATGACTATTTTGGATCCTAAAATTCGGATCTAATCCTCCTTCCAACATCGCTCTTAACAGTGCGGGATGTTCCTGCATTAATGCCAAGCTTAATGGTGTTTCTCCAAAATCTCCCCGCTTGTCCACTGGTGCACCTGCTCGCACTAATTCCGTAATCACTTGTAAGTGGCGAGTTGGCTTATCGCTTTTTAAATCCCCCATCGCTTCAAACATCGCTGCCGTTAAAATCGGTATGCTCTGCTCGCTTTTTAGCTCCAAATCAGTCACTTTTGCAAGGGATTTGACTTTTTCTACATCCGCCGCTTTAATCGCTTTGACCAAAACTTTTTGTTCTTCGCTAAATCCGTCTAATGGGTAACTATTATCCATACATCCGCCTAATCCAATACATAGCATAAAAATAAAAAAGAAACGCTTCATTACCAACCTCCTATTATTTGCTTGGTTTTTGATAGTTCTCCACTAAGCGTATCAATCACTTTAATTTTATTTACTACAAAAAAACAAGGGGACATTTCTTTAAATTTTTTGCAAAATTTTCTTCGAAACTGCCCCCTTGTTATCGCTAAATAATAATATTATTCTTTATAACCTAAAGCTTCTAAGCGTCTTATTATTTCTCTTAATTTCATATTATTGTGATTTGATTTTAAAAGTTTTTTTGCACCTCTGAGAATTTTTTGGCCATAAATCTTATGATCTGCCCCCTTATCCATTAAATATAAAATAATTTCAGGGTTACTTAGTGAAAATTCAACAACACTTTTACCTAAAGAACCCCTAGAATTAATATCTGCTCCATACTTTAACAGTAAATCCACTCTCGCTTTAATATCATTCATAAAATCCTCTCGCTCCCATTCCCATAAAATATAAGACGAGCGAACTGCCGCATTGATAGGATACATTGCATTTAAGGGCATCCTACCGTTCTCATCAATATAACCATAATTCGCTTTTGCCCCATATCTTAATAATAACTCCATATATTTTATTGGCAATCTCTCTGAAGCAAATGTTAAAGGTAAATAATAAACATAACGTTTTTTATTTTTGGATAAATCTCTTGATACTTTATTTGGATCCGCTTTATATTTTAATAATAACTCTGCTATCTCGAAACGGTTATCTAAAAATACCGAATACATCAAATAGGTAAAACCATCTTCTTTATCTGATAACGCATTTATATCAATTCCTTGTTTTAATAATTTCTCCACTTGTTCCTTATCGTTTTTATAAATTGCTTGCCCCATCTCCAATCTATTACCTGAAAAATAATCTTCCGCTGGAAATCTTTTGTTTTTTGAAGTGTCGTTTGCATGGCTATTCATAGAAAAAACTCCTAATGTAAATATAATAAATATGGATTTCATCATTTTGCTAATTTTACTTTGCATAATAACTCCTAATTTCCCGTTCAATTTCTTTAGTCGCAGTAATCGTATGCCCTGTGCCTGTGTTCAGCTTCACTCGATTCCCAATCGCTTGCGGTACATCATCTCCAAACAAGGTTCCCACTGCAATCCCTGTCAAACTATGGTCGAACGCTATATTTGAAACAGTTTCAAGCCCCGCATAGGCAATAGGGAATTTGGCACCTGTTGCTAATACCGCTCCCACCGCTACCTTACGGTTGTCTTGAAATAAATTTAACTCGTCTTTATCGGTATAAAATGCTGTGATATTGCTTTCATTTGCTCTATCCAATTCAAGCTCCCCAATAATTTTGGGGTGCAAACCCGCCGAGTTATAAGTATAAGTTGGCACTCCTGTCGCTAAACCTGCAATTGAAGCTAATTCACCGCCTAAGGAATGTCCCACAGCTATTATTTTCGCATTAGGTGGAAGTACATAATTTAAAGCAACGCTTAGCTCTTTTGCTCTTTCAAACTGTGCATTCATTTTACCTACCGCACCATCCACATCAGCTTTCACATCTTTAAGGCTCTCTGTACCTCGAAATGCTAAGAAATATTTATTTCCTTGCCTATAGATATTTGCTTGGAAATCACTATCTTTATCTTCCAACATATCAGGATTAATTCCCATTTCCATCAATTCCTCGTCCGATACTTCCTCTACATCTGGATATTTGGCTTTAAAGTCATCTGATAAAGGTTGCCCCCTATCTGTATACACTTCATTACTTAAATATGCTCCTAAAACTGCATTTTCCATAGTTTCAAATTCATCATCTCGCATTTCCGAAGCTTTACTTGAATCCACTCCACCACCTGGATTGAACGTCACTTTATTTCCCATGATGAAAATGTCTTTCGCCATAAAATCAATATGACCATCTTTCGATAACACCATTTTTGCATTCTGTGTTTCTAAGGTAATATCTTCCGATATCGACTCCAGTAAAATATCTTCTCCCGCTAATAAGACATAATCTCCCCCAATGACCGTGGTGGAATCCTGCCCAATTAATAGGGTTTCATCTCCGCCTATGCTTTTGATTCGGTTTTGTTTGATGGTTATCTTTTGGTCTTCTCCAATAGATTCGAGATGGTTATTCATGACCGTCGTGCTTCTATCATTCAACACCACCGTATTCATATCCCGCTGTGCATGCAAATCCAACTTCTGTCCGTCCGTCGCATCATCCATCATTATCCCGTTATAGCCACCTCCCTTATATGTCTGCGACATTAGGTTCATCTGCGTCTTCGCACCCGGCAACGCACCCGGCGGCAGATTATTCGCATGATACGTCCGTCCCGTCACGATTGGCTGGTCCGGGTCTCCATCCAAAAAATCCACCAACACTTCCTGTCCCACTCGTGGTATCGCTATCATCCCCCAGCCTTTCCCCGCCCACGGTTGGGTCACCCTTATCCAACACGAACTGTGGTCGTCATGATGACCATATCTGTCCCATAAAAATTGTAAACGTATCCGTCCATAATTATCCGTGTAAATCTCTTCCCCTTTCGGGCCCACTACCATCGCTATCTGCGGTCCTTCCACCCTCGGCTTTGTCCGTTGATTCGGTCTCCAAGTCTGGTGTCTCGGCACCACTTGAAATGCATTATCGTAATATGTCCCAGTCCCACCAGACTCCTGTTCCGCCGATTGCGGTTGTCTGCCTTCATGGATAATCTCAATTAATTGCCACGCCGTGTTATTTTCCGCTCTCGGGTGATGCCTTAACACTAATAATTTCCCCACCTGCAATGAGGGACCATTACTCTCCCCCTGCCCCAAATGCGCATCATGGCGTAAACTCTCTAAGCGATATTGTGTAAACGCCTTTCCCTGTGCTTCGTCTTTAAAACGTCCCGGGTAATCGTAATGCTCGTAACCCGCCCTCTGATTCTCGATATCTGTCGCAAATCGACTAAACTGTGCCGTCCAACTCGGCTTCTTAAAGGTGTAATCCTTTAACTTAACACTCGATGGCCTTACCTGCTCCCGTCTACGAAAACCACTCACCACTTTTTCTTGTAACTGAGCATTGCGGTTCACGTTATACGATAAGCCCACTTTCTCTGATAATGTCTCCGCACTATCACTAAAAACCACCTTATGTTGTCCATCTCCTTGCTCAAAATAATAAAATATCCCCTCTTCCGCCGTTAAGCGCTGAAGAAAATCAAAGTCACTCTCTTGATACTGAACACAAAATTCTCGGACAGGATGGGAATTTCGGAAAACAAATGCATAGTCCACAATGCCATGCTCTGTCAGCAACGTACTGACTATACTTTGGATATCTTGTTGTTGGAATATCCGCGAATTTCTCCTTAACGTCGTTCGCCATAAATCAGGATACACTTCCATCCCATAATGTGTCTGACTGGAACCGCTATCGCCTTGCTCAAAACTCACCACCATGCCATTCACTTGTCTAAGAAGCTCTCCGTTCTGCCAAACTTTAAACTTCACGCTGTTATCAACCACCGATTTAAAATCAATCCCTGAATCCAAACTCGTTAATTTCAACGATAAACAGTACAGCTCACTGTATTTCTCCGTCAGCTTAAAAGACAAGACCCCTAAGGCACTAGCTGGTAACCCCTGCACTTCCAAGGTAAATTGAAGACCCCTCGGGTCACTTTGAATACCAAACAAGGACAACAAACGACTTATTGTCGCTCCACTCACCAAGCCTTCCACTAAATTCAAAGCATCACTTGCTTGCGATACCACTCGCTCCGCTTGACTCAGTTTGACAGATAATTTCTCTTGCTTTGTAGTGGCCGCTATGCCTGATAACTGATTTAATGAGGACGAGACATCTTTTAACATTGACATTGCATTCCCTTTAATCCTATAAAATAATTCTGTTTATTTTATAGCCTCAAAAACATTATGCAACTAGGTGATAGTTGTCTGTATAAATAGCCAGAATCCCCATTTCTTGAACATGGCTCAATGTGCTCGTTTTATTCACCAAGGATTATTAGGTATGCACAGTCAAACGGCTCGTAACTACTCGGGTGGGTATAAATGTAGCAGTAAGTGCGGTCATTTTTGATGTCAATTTCCTGTACAAGATGCGAGCCATCCCAAATAAAATGCGTTTCCCTTTGCATTTTTTTAGCCTTTTCTGACCCCTTGTCGTTGTAGGCTTATTTATTGCTTCGGCGGCCACTCAATTCCCTTTTCAATCATAATCGCTTTGATTTTTTGTACCGCGTCTAAATCACCTTGAATAACCTCTAAATTTCCTTTATATCGTCCGCTTTTCACATCATCAACATCTTCTTTGAGGGATTTTTCTTCATTGAATACAGACATTGCAAACGTTTTGCCCGTAAATTTATTTTTGCTATGGATAGTGGCACCTATAGACACCAAATAATATGCAACTTGAGGAGCTACCGTTATTGCTTCATGAGCTAAAGTTTCTCCGTTACTAAGCATTAAATCCATATCCGCCCCATATTTTACTAACAGTTTTACCGACTCCAATTTATAGTTACTTAATACTCTAAACATAATAGGAGTACCACCATGACTATTTTGGATCCTAAAATTCGGATCTAATCCTCCTTCCAACATCGCTCTTAACAGTGCGGGATGTTCCTGCATTAATGCCAAGCTTAATGGTGTTTCTCCAAAATCTCCCCGCTTGTCCACTGGTGCACCTGCTCGCACTAATTCCGTAATCACTTGCAAATGACGAGTTGGCTTATTGCTTTTTAAATCCCCCAATGCTTCATAAATTGCCGCCGTCAGTAACGGCACACTTTTTTCAGAGACTAAATCCAAATCTGTCTTCGCTGCTAACTCTCGTACCTTATCAACATCCGCCGCTTTAATCGCTTTGACCAAGACTTTTTGTTCTTCGCTAAATCCATCTAATGGGTAACTTTCTGGCATACAACCCCCAATTAAGAATAAAGTAAATAAGCAATATAAAAATCTCATCACCACTCCTTAAAGAATCGACTGTATATTATCCACATGACCTGACTCTTTTATTTTTTCCTAATACCACCCGATTAATAATCATTAATTTCTCATCCTCTGCCACACCCTGCATACGAATAACACTACCAAGAGGCAATAGTTTTCTGTTGGCTAATCATAGATTACTCCTTTGATGAAAAATAACTTAAAATTAAATTTCATCTTGTAACCTATAAAGTATTTGAATATTTATCTTTCTATTCTCTATCTAATAAGTTAATTATTCTTATTAAATTGCTTTCTTTAGAAACAGTAATACAACCTTTTGATACGCTACCGAAATGAAGGGTTGCTCCACCTCTTTTTATTCCTAATCTATAAGATAGGAAATCTAGTTTATTCCAACCAACTTCTTGTCATGCATACCAATCTTCTCCTGAGTAATGGGCTCATTCAGAATCTATTTGATAAACATCATGATCATTTGGTTTACAACGGTCGGCTTCATCTCCTCACAAAATACCCGTAAGCTCAGGGGCAAGAAACGAATGTAAAAATTTTTATCCTTAATCAACTACACTGCCTAATGGTAAGATGACTTACTTTTCGGCTAACCAAATCCCATAATTCATAGTCACATTACAAAGTATGTAGCCAAAACCATAAACAAATATATAAAGATATTTCACTCTGCTTTTTTCTAAATCAACGGGGGTTTTTGTTAAAACTCGATCCCAGATAATTTTAATCATAATTACAAATACAAAGTTCATAAAATAAACCCCATAATATATCAAAACCTCCTTCAACAAGATCTTAATATACCATAATGGTAATGGCTTATAACTTTTATATATCTTACTCAAAACAATAATCAAAACCAATGACAGAGAAATCATAAAAAATAATTGATAAAAATATTTACTATTTCTTTTATAAAAAACCCAAAAACCTATAAATAAGCATAAAAAATAATGAAGATAATTAATCATCACTAAACCTCTCATTGAAATCTTTTATTATTGAGCCATAATTAACATCGATCTCTAAATCAGCCTTTAACCCAGTTGCAGTGCTATCTCCCTGCTAAGCCCCTCTCTTGCGACTGCTTTAAATACCTTTCCTCCAAAATCCCCATCTACTGAACCAGCAGTACCGCCATAGGACGATAGGGCACTCGTACATTAAGATAACGAGATGTAAACTCTCTTTGACTTCTGCTTCAACCAAGGGACTTTAGCTTTGACATTAATTTCGCCATAGATATTATTCCCCTATATACTTTTCCTGTTACTTTTAACTCAACCACATCATCTAATTGGCTTACTTTTCGGCTAACCAAATCCCATAATTCATAGTCACATTACAAAGTATGTAGCCAAAACCATAAACAAATATATAAAGATATTTCACTCTGCTTTTTTCTAAATCAACGGGGGTTTTTGTTAAAACGCTACCCCAGATAATTTTAATCATACACATAAACACAAAGTTCATAAAATAAACCCCGTAATATATGAATACTTCTTTAAACAAAACATCAAAAAAATAAGAAGGAAAGAATCTTTGGTAGATTATACTAAAAGAAACAACCAACACTAACAGTAGCGAAATTATAATAAATACCCAGTAAAAATATTTACCATTTCTTTTATAAAAAACTAAGAAACCTATAAATAAGCATAAAAAATAATGAAGATAATTAATCATCACAAACCTCACTTTAAACTAAACTCTTGTCATAATATCGCCAGAATTTATATCAACTTGTACAGACTTTTAATCCAATCCACATAGTCAACTCACCGAATAAAAAGAGAAAAGATGCCTTTAATTTCTGTAATGAATGGCATTCTTTTCGCTTTCCGATTCTGCTCATAATCAAACCTCATCATTTCACGCATTGTTAAATAATCCATTCAGTTTACTGATTTGAAAGGCGATTAAACCATAAACAAAGTGCGGTGTGTTTTGGAAAAGTTTTGAGGAGTCAAACAAGCGATGATTCTTACAACACGTTTTATCAATGATGAAAAAGAGAGATAAATTCCTATATAGCCCACTTTATAATAACAAATATTATTTAACTTATTTGCTTTAAAACCTTTTGGTTAAACTCAATATTTCCAAAATTGCTATCTGCTGCTAACGCCCACAAATCTACACCGTCAATTTTTTTAAGATTATTCTTTTGCAAAACAAAAACGATAAATAAGAAAGGATAAGAATAATTAACTGGATGTTTAATCACATTATAAATGGCATTTTCTTTATATAATAAAATATCCATTATTCGCTCAATATAAATGGTCATTATCTTGTCATAAACATAATCCACAACCGCTGGCACCTCATCCAACATATCGGGCAAACGCACCGTACCATAATCATCACCTGAAAAGTTATTTTCGTCTGATTTATTTAGGGTTAATAAACTATATGCAAAAGATTTTGCTCCAATAGGTGAGCTCCTTGTTTTATAATTCACTTCATGCATTTCTAAAAAATTCGTGAATTCAGGCAAATCAACAAATACATGAAGAATATAACCTTTACCACTCACAGAATATTGGAGATATAGCTCCCCACAACCATTTGCAGATTTATCAATGGTAATTTTATTCTTTTTGACCTTGATATATTTATCCTTAGCAAAACGTGCTTTGAATTTATCACGTAAACTCTCTTCAAATACTTTCCTCGTTTCTTTTGACATAACCTTTCCTTATTCATATTTTAAAACATGGAAAACACTATTATTTGATAAACTTTCAATATCATACATGCCACTACTTGATTTAGTGTCAATCTAAACTAATATTGTATTGAAGGATTTTCACTTAATAAAAATTCTTCTAAACTTTTCGCTTGAAATTTTAGATCATCTAACAGTAAAGAGCCTAATCCGTTAGCATATATATGCCCTGTCTTATATTCCATTAGAATCGCAACACCGCCATTATTATCTCCAATCATAATATATTCTGGAAGGTAAAAATTTATTTCATAATCTTTATTTCGCAGAAAAATCTCCTCAATCTCTAATAAAATAAAGTGTTCTGCCTGTAATCCATTAGATATAAGAAGAAACTTTACATAGGAATGAAGGAGCGTAAAATTATGATTTCTCGTTACTTCTCGTATTACATTTATATCTGCAGGTTTATTTAGTTCAAAACCCTTATTTAGTAATATTGTTTAATTCATTAAATACCCCTAGCAAATTAAAATATTGCATTTAAATTAAACTTATTCATTATTTACTCAATCAAAAAGGGCCGATTCTCTTGCCATCTTTATTTTTACTTACATCATTTAAAATATCACGAATAAGTTGACGATCTTCATATTGCTTAGCAAAGAATACTATCTCATGACGATTCTGTTCTGAATATAAATATGAGGATGCCAATATATAAATAAATGGACTAATGACCTGAGTCATATTCTTTAAATAATGTGCTTGAGAAATATAATTCATCACTTTTTTGAAATCCTCATCCTTCAAAATCATTTTCCTTGCATACAACGCTGCACAAGCACCTGCAGCTTTCAAGGTATTATTTGATGCTAAGGCATCATAAACAAAAGATAAATTTTCTGATTCCGCATTTTCTAAATACACAATCGCTAACGTGAGAGCAAAATAAATTACCGTAGCAGGATGATCTCGATTGAGGAGTGCTTTTAAATAATCAATTTCCTCTACACACTCTGTCACTGCAAGGGCATGAATTAAATACATCTGTGTTTCCCACGCCTTCGGTTTTTCTATTTCACCAGCTAATGCCTCATGTAAGTAAGAACCATAGCCTTTTAAGCGTCCTTTTAGGATTTGCTTTGCCGCTTTTTTAATTACTGGTGAACATCCTGAATTCAGTTCTTCTAAATATTGCATATCATTCTCTCATTCTTAAAATTATTAAAGTACTATACTATCCGTATTCCTATTCTGAGCTTGAGTTAAACTTTGTCAATTTAAATCATCTCTATTACCATTATATGCTATCGGATATACATGATTCATAACGATAACCCCACTTTCCCCTTGTGGAGGGAAATATTAAACAAGTTTTATCTCGGATAATGTCATATTTATAATAGAGGGGTTGGAAGATAACGCTGATATTAAAAAAACTTATTGATCTTTCCTGCCTTAACGAGTTGTAAAAGAGTATCTGAGATATATTCTTTTCGAGTAATGCCATACATTTCAACTGTTTGATAAGGTAAATATTTTTTTATCCAGTTCACTAACTTTTTATAAAAGTCATCAACCTCTTTGGGTTTACTTACTTCTTTGCCATCTTCCCAATATTTTATTTGCATATAAAGACGTCCTGGTGAAATTCTTCCTTCGCTTAACCTTAAAATTGAATTCCTAAATTCGATTAATGGGGAATATAATTCATCAACATGTTCAAATTCTTGTCCTGATGCCATAGCAATAAGTTTTTTTATTTTTATGTCGCCAAATTTAGGTTTATAAATATAACCATGCAAATATCCTTGCTCTGTTCTAAAATCTTCAGGTTCAGCATTAAAATAATTAGTAAAATCACGGTGAAAAATAAATTGCCCACCCAATTCTTTTACATAAGCTAAAAAGGCTTTTTCTGTTTCAAGATCCATATAATAATTAATCTGTTTACTCATTATTTTAGCCTACCTATCCTATGAATGATAAATAACATCTTCTCCATTATAAGCAGGAGAACCTTTAATATCTGTAATTGCTTTACGTCCTCTAGATACAGGTAAATATCCCCATATTCTGTTTGCAATGTTTGCGAAGGTTTTTTCAAACTACAGCCAACTAGGTGCACTTCAACGACATGACCTGATTTATGACCATCTGGGGCTTTAGGAATAAAACAAACGACGACTCTCACAACTGCTTTTATCAATGCTGAAAAATCAAAGAGCACATCACCGCTTGTTCTGTGTGGCAAAAAATACAAGTCAATCGTTACAAATGAGCTGCACCATGGGGATCTTAATTATTAGATATAATGTTTTTTCCACTTATTATCAAATGAGTCAAACCAATCTTTTCTATCTATTAGCCATTTTTCATCTTTATATACCATAGTATATCGATATGTGGTTTTGGTTCTATTTGATTCCGTAATAAAAAAACATATTTTATTTTTTGTGACTATTTCATATTTATCAATAGATAAGAAATGAATGTCATAGCCAGGTATATCTGAGCAGTGTCCAGTTATACTTTTAGATAACTTGGGCGTGCAGTATTGATTAATAATAGGTGTTAAACTGGAGATGATCTCGGCATTAATCTTTTCGTCAAAACCTTCTTTTTGTATTAGGTTATATGAATTAATATTCCACGCGTTTATTACTTTAAAAAAATCAAGCAAGGTTTTCTTGGCCAAATTTAAATTTTCAAGACTAATTTTTCCATAAGCACCTCTCTTATTTGGTTTTTTTAAATAATTGTCCTAAAACTTTTTGTCCATTTTAGATCTAAAGAACTATCGTTCTTACCTAGTTTTCTCCGATTTATTTCTTCAATATTCTATAACTTCCTCTACCCTTCACACTAAGCCCAACGGATTATGCCTGCACCTTTAGGCAATATAATCTGTTGATTTATTGTACTGATTTAAAGGGTTAGCGTACAGTTCTAAGACAGTTTTTGAGTTTGAGAGGAAAAAAGTGCGGTGGGTTTTGGGAAAGTTTTGAGAAATAAAAACAAGCAGTCAGTACTCATCAAACTTTTACAACAGGTAAAAGAGAAAGTGACTGTTTGTTGATGGTAGTAAGAAATGAAGCCACTTATTACAAGTAAGCCGTATTATGGGAAACAATAATATTATAAGATAGCTCGTTCCCAATGTTCTCCCTCATCATAGCTAATTTCTTTTTTATCGATAAGCCATTTATTTTCTTTAAAAACAAGTACATATTTAAAATTATTTTCAGCTTTATTAGTTTGTTTTGTATATATAATCGTTTTCTTTAAACCAACTTCAATATTATATATAGGCTGAGTTACGAGATCATAGTTTGAAATAGCACTCGCTGATAGAATATTGGGTTTTCCTGTTTTCCTACTTCGTACAGTACAATATTTTTCAAAAATTTTAGCGACTATTCCTTGATGTTCTTTAATATTATCAGACAATCCTATTTTAATAGCGTAAGATTCCCACTCACACATTTCATTCATAAAAGCCACGAAAACATCTTCTGCTAACATAATAACCTCTTAATGTGTAAATTTTAAAGTATCTAAAAGCGAGAATTTATGAAATATACCCTATCTAATTTTATTAGATTTTACGAAATGATCATTCCAATCTTTTTATATTGCTAACTTCTAGTTGACGTTAATTTGAAAATGCATTTTCCCTTTATTTATATAAGACTAATTAAAAAATAAACTCTATTAAATTTTCTTTAATATCATCGCAAAAAAATTTATTAATCATTAAATAAACATCATCCACAAGCTCTTTTTTCAACTTCAGGTTTTGTTCTCTTACCTCATATTTAAAACTTAACGCTTGTAATTTTGTTAACTCAATATAAAAAGATAAAAAATCAAATAAACTATTACTTAACTTCATCACTTCGCTACTTCCAGAAATTAAGCTATACACAGGACAATCCTGATCTCGCACATCACAAAAAATAGCTTCATCTAACATATTGTGTGCAAAAATCATGTAATCTTTTTGGTTAAAAAGTTGATTATCATCTAAAGCCCAAGTTTCTGGTTCCGTTGCTTCTGATAGATATGGTAAAAAAACTAAATTAAAGAAACGATTACCAAAATAACATTCTCCCTCAAAAGAAAGGTGCTGATAATACTCCAATAATTGTCCTGATAATTTTTCATCTCTCTCAAGCAATTTTTCTTCAGAAAAATGCAGTTCACCATCCATCTTTTTGCTTAAATAAAAATGCTTAACGAAGTCTTGCAAAAGACTATTCACATTCATAAATGTATATCTCCTTAACCTGTACATTTACTTTGTATTTGATTTAATCTCTATTTTATGTGTCATCACGCGCTATCTTTCCCTATCTCACCTCAATTTCATTGTAATCTGCAAATTTAAAGCCCATCAGCCCATGCTCTTCCACTAATTGTTTAAATTTTTCAGTGACAAAAATCCTTGAAATATCTTCTTCAATGGTAAATAGATAGTCATCAGGGATTTTCTCTTTGAGCAAGACCGCTTTTTCAATAACCAATTCCTTTGGATAAACTCTATATTCAGAATGCTCTAAATCCAATATCCCTTTTGTCAAAAGGTTGCCACCTTCTCCTCATCGCAATCCCGATAATGCTTTCTTGACCATCAGGATAATCTTCTATAAAAGAGGAAAGCTCGCCATAACTAGAAGCCAATTCATATATTTTTGTCATAGTACTGTTCTCCAATCACTGTTTCTCGGTGCGTTAGTTAAAATGGTTTTCATCTTATTTAGCTCATCCATCACATGCTGACTCCACTCTCTGTCTTTATTCTTCTATCTGGAAGAATATAGTGAACTTGTGGATATTCTTTCTCGCGACACTTTTTTCACAGTTTAACTTAGTTTGTAACGAGATTTTGATGATTTATTGTACTTAACTGATGAATTGAGGTACAGTTTTGGGATGAATTTATTGGTAAAAAGTGCGGTGGGTTTTGAAAAAGTTTTGAGGAATAAAACAAGCAGCACCATGGGGATCTTAATCATTAGATATAATGTTTTTCCCACTTGTTATCAAATTCTACAAACCAATCTTTTTTATCTATCTGCCATATTTCATCTTTATTAATAAGAGTATATTTATAAAGACTCTTAGATCTATTTGTCTCTCGTATGTAAAATATTATTTTATTTTTATTAATTTTATCGCATTTTTCTAAGATAAGATTGTTTTTATCATACTTTGGGATTTCTGAGCATTTTATAGAAATCTTTTCACTGATTTTCTTAGTGCAAAATTTTTTAACTATTGGTTCTAAGGTTGAAAGTAGTTTTTTTTGAGTTTCGATGCCAAACCCATTTTCTTGTGTATATTGATAAGCATATTTATTCCATAAATACATTTCATCAAAAAAATCAAATAATATTTTTTTTGCGTTTTCCATTTATTACCTCTTTAATTTGGGAATTATTCATCTAATATTTTTATACCGTCTTTGAATACAGCATATTGAATTCCTATTTCCTTTTCCGCCTTGACCACCTAACACTTTAGCCAAAATATGTCCTGCATCATCTGTTGGTAAACCTAATGATTTGGCATAATCACGAGCAGATTTATTTGCTAAAGTCCCAGTGCCAATCATCTCTTTTGTTACCGTTACTCTTGCTTCCGTTATTCGATCTAAATCATCTCTAACTAAAGTCGGACAAACCGCCACCCCCAACGGTTGCACCCAATCTAGCGGATTGCCCACATACCCAAACGGTCTCTCCCCACCATTCAACCCAATCGGGGCACTCGAAATATAATTCCCACTCTCTGGGTCATAATACCGAAAGCGGTTATAGGCTAAGCCACTTTCTTGGTCGGAATATTGCCCTGCAAATAAAAGCTGTGGGTCTAGCGGGCTGGTTTTGCGATACGCATTCGGGAACAGTAAGCCCCATAAGCTCCGCTTTTCATCTTTCCATTCGGTTTTATTGCCGTCTAGGGTTTGTTGGCTTTGCTCATAACGGTCTTGTTGGGCGATGAGTTGCCAGCCATGAAACACATTGTGGCGTTGGCTTATCTGTTTGTCTTGTTTAACGGTTTGAGTGTAAGCCAGTTGGTCGCCGTCCCACGGGTAGGTGATTTTCAGCTGTTGTTGCGGACATGCTTTTGAAATCCGTCGCCCAAGGGCATCGTATTGATAATACCACACTTCGCCTTGGTTGTTGGTAATGCCCGTGAGTTGATTATTGGCATTCCAACGGAAGTAGGTGGTTTGTTTACGAAAACCGTCTCGGATTTCGGTTTTTTCGGTTAATCTGCCAGCTTTGTCGTAGCGGTAACCTTTGTTTGAATTGTGCTACTAGACTACAAGGGGGCACTTTATTCTAAAAAAGTGCAAAATTTAGAGAGAAAATGACCGCTTGTTGTGAAGAAAAAGAGTACGCCACTCGTTATAAATGAGCGGCATCGGAGGGGGGCATTAATGTAATATCTAAAATTAAACCTAAGCATTAATCCGTTATCACAATTGTTTCAGATAATTTATTTTTCTGTTCTGATGATAACGGTGAATGAATAAACTCACATTTCAAAAAATTATCTACCCCAGCATACTGTTTTAAAAGCGTGGTACCGAATTTTGTGTCAGTAAAATTACAATTTATAAATTTACAATATTCAACATCGCAACGCCCATCAAATTGAGCATTAGAAAAATCACAATTTAAAAAAGTAATTCGAGAGAGTAGTATTTTTTTAAATTTTGCATGACGGAAACTACAATGATATATATTTTCTCTACCTAAACCGACTCCATCAATCACTGCATGGTCAAATTCACAAGAGGATATTTTACTTCTAACAAACCCAGTAAGCTCAGAATAGTGAAAACGACAATTATCGATTATACAATCAACAAATCCCAGTCCATATTTAAAGTCATATAATTTATTGGTTTTTTCCTGACAAGAATTAAATGATTTAGTTGTATTGCAATAAGAAAAATCTATATTTTTCAAGAACTGTAAACTTACACCAACATTAAAGTAAAAACCTCTTAGATCTAACTTTTCATTAATCAATGGTCTATTAAATTTCAATAAAAATGCATTCTCAATATTTTTATTCTTCCAATTATTTCTATTAGCAAACAAAAAATTATTAATTTCTTTTAATTCTAAATCTGTCCATCTAGAATAGACGGAACAATCTTTAAAGTTTACAAATCTCATTTTAGCCATCCTAATATATGATATTAATAAACCAATGAGTTAAATCGTTCTGGTATTTATTAATTTTTCCAGCTTGCCCTATTGTTGTAATATCAAATACACCATATCGATATCCTCCGTTACTGTTCGGAATTCTAAAATGATAATCAGGTCTTAAAGGAGACCAAATTCCCCCTACATTTCTTGGAATACTACCTGAATACCCACCAATATTCGCCAATTCAGTAATATACCTATTAGGATTGTTTGGGTTGAATGCTAATTTATCTGTAATTTGTTGAATCGCATTACCCCTTGCAACATTTTTTAGCCATTGAGGGATATAAGATTTTCCAGCCCACTGAGAATAAATTTTCCCCCAAGCTGTATCCATATGAATACCCTTATCTGCCATTTTACTTGCTCTCTGAACATATGAGTTTAATTCATCTGCAACTCGATCTATTGATTTATGACCTGATCTTCCTGAATCATTAATAGATGCTCCACAAACAGCCAACCCCAACGGATCAACCCAGCCCGTTGGGTCAAACACATAACCATAAGGGTTAAACCCACCCAGCAACCCTATCGGGTCATGGCTAAGATATTGCCCCGTCTCCGGGCTGTAATAGCGGAAGCGGTTATAATGCAGCTCACTTTCTTCATCATAATACTGCCCCGCAAAACGGTGATGACAACCTAAAGCCTGACTGTCATTCGCCGCCGGGTGACGATGCCCATCAATCGTCGCCTCGCCCCACAAGCTCAGTTTTTGGCGATAATCAATATACCCCGTTTCACTCATCAACTCCGTGATTGCCCCCACTTGGTCAGTGACTGAGCCCGTTGGGGAGTGGCTGATGATTTATTGTACTAACTTAAAGGACTAGCGTACAGTTTTAAGGTTGGCTTGGCTTGCGTTTAGTAGGAAAAGTGCGGTGGGTTTTGGGAAAGTTTTGAGAAATAAAACAAGCGACAGGTTCTCGTGAAATTGGTTACAAATACTGAAAAATCCAAGAGAACACCTCCGCTTGTTGTGGGGATTGAAAAAGAATTTAGCCACTCGTTATAGGGGCGTGGTATTAATTAGTGAAGTTAAAATATCAAGTAATTTATAGATATCATTTTCACATACTTGTCACATTTAAAAATATGAAATAATTATTCCCTGTGAGTTTTTAAAGAAATAATATATTATCCCCTATATTTATTAATACATCATTAAATATTACTTATTTTTACAGGCTTTATTTCAGCAATTCTAACAACATCAGAGCAAGAATATAAAACAACCCCTTTATCATTTATTAGGTTAAATTCAACCTTATCATCTAGAAACTTTAAATCCACATCACCTCTTAAATTATATAAATTATCAGCATACATCTTAACTTCTAATAAATTAAAGAATTCAAGAACAACTTTAATGCTATTGAATACATTTTTCTCCCAAGCTATTGGAAATGAATTAGGTAACTCCAACAAATATATTGAAATATCTAGCTTATAATCATAACAACAAAAAGTATTTAAAATAACATTGTTTAATGTTAACTCTCCATTAAACATATGAATAATTTTTTCTTTACCTATTGCTTTCTCAAACCATTTCATATGCTCCCTCCTTTTTTAAAAATTATAATGTTCAGCCATCCCCGAAAAGCTTTCATTCCGTGAGGCATTTCCTGTACTAGATTCATATACCCTTGGATTAAAATGAGGTCCTTGATTACCAGGAGTTCCGGGAGGTCCATACTGATGTCCTGCAGAATGTTCTTGGAATACAATTCTCTCTCCTGTACGAGTAATATAATGGTATTCTCTAGTATTAATTGGATTATGGTTAGCATCAAAAATTCGTCTTCCATTTCTATCTGTCATTGGAACTGACTTAACATCAATAGGCTGTTGAGACATTGGAATTCCCGCATCTCGTTTAGCCGCTCTTAATGCTTCTCTTCTGGAGCGAAAATTTTTATTACACCCCGCCAACCCCAACGGATCAATCCAGCCCGTTGGGTCAAACACATAACCATAAGGGTTAAACCCACCCAGCAACCCTATCGGGTCATGGCTAAGATATTGCCCCGTCTCTGGGCTGTAATAGCGGAAACGGTTATAATGCAGCTCACTTTCTTCATCATAATACTGCCCCGCAAAACGGTGATGACAACCTAAAGCCTGACTGTCATTCGCCGCCGGGTGACGATGCCCATCAATCGTCGCCTCGCCCCACAAGCTCAATTTTTGGCGATAATCAATATACCCCGTTTCACTCATCAACTCCGTGATTGCCCCCACTTGGTCAGTGACTGAGCCCGTTGGGGAGTGGCTGATGATTTATTGTACTAACTTAAAGGACTAGCGTACAGTTTTAAGGTTGGCTTGGGTTGCGTTTAGTAGGAAAAGTACGGTGGGTTTTGGAGAGGTTTTGAAAAATAGAAACAAGCAGTCAACACTCATCAAACTTTTACGGCGTGTAAAAGTGAAGGAGAAAATGACCGCTTGTTGTGAAGAAAAAGAGTACGCCACTCGTTATAAACGAGCGGCATCGGGGGGACTTATGCTATTAAGGAAAATATATTTACATTTTTAAACTTCCATCAAAGTTTGTATCAAATCCATCAACATATTTATCTATATTAAATCCAGTTTTAGCCTGAATTTCTTTAATCCAAAAAACAAAATTAAAGAAAATATCTACATTTTCAGATGTAACCTCAAATATCCCATTGTCTTGATGTGAAGTTTGTAATAACTCTAATATAGAAATAAATTTATTCATATTAATCTTTATGTCATTTATATTCGCTTTTTGAAGCTCATTAATAAAAAAAATTTCATCATCTATATTAATAATAGTAGGTAAATTTATTAATTTCTTATATAAAAAATCTATTAGCATATGTTCCTCTATTTAGAATGGTGAATTTATAAATGGAATATGTGTACCATTAGGATCAGAACTAAAAGTTCCCCAAATTCCATCGCTGCGTAAATTACCTTCAGGACCTTTAATACTAACTGTAGGTCCTATCACTGCATTTGAGCCTGGATATTGAATTTGTGAGACAGGGTTGGCTCCATGCCCATGAGCACTATATTGCCCTGTTTGATACTTAAATCCTCCAGTTGGGAATTTTTATGGGTTAGGATGCCAAGAATTTGGTAATCCATTTACTCTAGCTCAATCTTGGAGTTCGGTATAATCAATCTTAGTATTTTTTAATAGTTGATCTGGCATACTACGAGATAACCTTGCAGCATCTTCGGCAGAATATCCAATTTTTCTTAAATCCTGATAGCGTCCATAACGTGTGGAGCAAACAACCAACCCAAACGGTTCAATCCAGCCCGTTGGGTCAAACACATAACCATAAGGGTTAAACCCACCCAGCAACCCTATCGGGTCATGGCTAAGATATTGCCCTGTCTCTGGGCTGTAATAGCGGAAACGGTTATAATGCAGCTCACTTTCTTCATCATAATACTGCCCCGCAAAACGGTGATGATAACCTAAAGCCTGACTGTCATTCGCCGCCGGGTGACGATGCCCATCAATCGTCGCCTCGCCCCATAGGCTGAGTTTTTGGCGATAATCAATATACCCCGTTTCACTCATCAACTCCGTGATTGCCCCCACTTGGTCAGTGACTGAGCCCGTTGGGGAGTGGCTGATGATTTATTGTACTAACTTAAAGGACTAGCGTACAGTTCTTGGCTTGCGTTTAGTAGGAAAAGTGCGGTGGGTTTTGGAGAGGTTTTGAAAAATAGAAACAAGCAGTCAACACTCATCAAACTTTTACGGCGTGTAAAAGTGAAGGAGAAAGTGACCGCTTTCTGTGAAGAAAAAGAGTAAGCCACTCGTTATAAACGAGCGGCGTCGGGGGGAAAGCTCGCCATAACTAGAAGCCAATTCATATATTTTTGTCATAGTACTGTTCTCCAATCACTGTTTCTCGGTGTATCTATTAAAATCGCGGCATGCTTATTGAATCCATCTAACAAGCTTTTTCTTCTTTTCACATAACGCATTCCCAAGAAATCTATTGATTTTGTAATTCAACATAAATTACGAAATAAAAGTGCGGTACGTTTGAAAAGAATTTTTAAGCTATCACATCATCTCAAAACGTCGTTATTACTAAACACTGACCTGACTCACAACAACACCAGCTTTATCGATCAAACTTACTTGATTTTCTTCTAACACCAGTTGCCCTAAATATTTGCCATAATCCCACTCATTAGATGAACAAGACAATATCAATTTTTCCGTGCGTTGCTCTTTTTCTTCTATGAGAAAATAAATATCTGACTTCGATAATGTATGTATTATTTGTATGCTGGCCTTACGCTTGCCTTTTTTAACTGATTTCCAAATCCAGCTATTATGGTAATTATCTGCTTTTATTTTATTTACGATATCATCAACAGAGGCTGTATTTTCATTGATTTGCAGGAAAACTGATTTAACCCCCTTTTCTAACGCACTTAAAATTCGCTGATTTTTCTCTGGTAAAGATAACATTTCGTATTCATCAAAATTAAAAATCACTTGAACCACATATACACCAAGACGATCAGTATATTTTTCTTGAGCATTTTCAGAAACACACTCAACCAAAATTTTCCAACAATCTTTTGTTGTTATTGGCTGAAAGAGCCTTTCAAAAAGGGAAGATACGCCTTTAGTTTCTGTAATGAATTGCATTCTTTTCGCTTTCCAATTCTGCTCATAATCAATCTTAACAGCTTCACTATATGAAATATTTTTTTCAGACATTATGGCTTGCACAGAAGCCTCATTCTTCTGATATGGCATATCCAATTCAAAATATTTTAATTTCATTGTTTCTCCCAAGATCTAGGTCTTTTATGAAGGGACATTGAATTACCCTCATCATGTAATTTTTGAGCATTCTCAACTTCTCTCTGAAGTGCGGTTTTTCTATCAGGAATACTATCATCAATGATTCTGGCAGCATATTTTGGAGGATTCGCATCATCAACAGGTCCATTTAACTTACTTACTTGTCGATTTGCTCTAGGAGAGGTTCCATTTTTATTTAAACTACTACCACTAATTCCAGTCTTAAGAACATCTCCTGTTTCAACATCATATATCTCATACAAATGTTGTGTTTTTGTACTATCTTTACTATTTCCATGCGGTTCTGTTGATGGAGTAGAAGCTCCACACCCATTCAATCCCAACGGATCAACCCAGCCCGTTGGGTCAAACACATAACCATAAGGGTTAAACCCACCCAGCAACCCTATCGGGTCATGGCTGAACCTTTAGGCAAGATAATCTATTGACTTATTGTGCTTAACTGATGAATTGACGTACAGTTTAGGCATGAATTTATTAGCAAAAGTGCGGTGGGTTTTGAAAAAGAATACTTAGAAAATATTTATTATCTTAATTATCCTCTTCAAAAATGACCTTCACCCGACATCTCCCGTTGGAATCAATATAATCTTCTAAGACTTTTACATTCCTTTTATTTTCCATAAGTTGTCTACATAAATCACCATTTATTGTCATAACATCTACTGTCCGCATTTTTATTAAATTATCAACTGAAGGATCGTTATATAAAAATAATGAAGGAATATATATTAGGCTGGTATCTATATCTAAATCGCCAAATTTATTTCTTGCTTCGATGAATAAACATTCAACATTTCCATTATCTCGTGCAATAAATTCCGCTTGAAAAAACTCATAAAAATCATCATACGCTGAAATAACATTCATCGTGACACCATCTAAATAATAAACTCGATTATCATCTCCATAAGCAAATAAATCCCCAATTGCTGACATACCAAAGAAATAATAACCATCAATATATCTTCCCCACGTATATTTCCATAATTCATCACTATTCCAAGAAAATAAATTGATATTTCTTTCTTTATTCACGCCAAATAATCGAAAATATCCACCAAAAAACGCCATTCCATCCGTGATGGATAACAACGTCAAATGACTTTTAGAGAAGTTTAAACTTTCTAATACGTTAAGAGCATTATTTTGTATAGGGTCGTATAATTTAATATCCTGACAATGTTTGATAAATTCTATTATTTTCATTATGGTTTCACTCCATTAAATATTTTTACTGAGAGTAAAATAAGGCATTTACCTGTTATAGACATGAATTTTTTAAAACACACAAAAACATTACTTAAATGGAAAAAGAAGTGCCATATTATTCTTTTTGAAAAAATCACGAAGATAATGAAGATTAAATTCAATTTTCTTTATAATATCACCATGCGGCACCGTTACTGTCTCTAAAAAAATAGACAACCTTAACAGGTCACCTAATAAAATAATTCGATTTTCTATTTCATCGATCTCATTTTTTGAATGATTCACTTTGTCTTCGCGAGACGCTAGCAGTATGCCTTTCAAAAAACGGTTATGTACTTTTTGCTTTACCGCTTTAACCATTTCATCACCTGAATTTATTGCATTGTCAATTCTAGACTTTAAATTTTGCACATATTCTTTTTTATCTTTTTTAATAAAGGCTAATAATACGATTGTATTTTCAATCGTCCCCCAATAATGATAATTCCCATCATATTCAACTTGCACAAGTTTTTCTAAAAGGGATACCGCGTCATCTTCATTACCTTTTAAATACAGTAAATAGGCTAAACGATCTAGTGCACTTAAAAACTTGATCTGAGTTTTCTGATATTTTTTAGGGATTTCATTAATATAACCTGCGAATATTTCATCTTCTTTAATATTTGCCAATAACGCTGAAACAACCATAGAACACGCTCCTACTTTAAGATTGAATTGACTATAAATGTTATGCTTGTCCATCAGAATATTGAGACCATGCATGGGAAATAAAAGATTCTGCACCGCTGTTATCTGATGGGATTATTTCTCTCATATTCGCACTTTCACCGCTTTCACTCAACATAGCCATAGAACATTCCTCTCTATCATATCCCACTTTAGTGGCATATTCTGATAGAGATTGATTTCGCCTTTCTTGAGCATTCTCTCTATTTTGGGGGGCTTTTAAGAATAGAACCTGCTCTCGATCCCGCTAAATTTTTTGTAAACTGTAAAAATCAAGAGAAAGGGATCTCTTGTTGGTCATATTAGAAAGACGTTAAGCCACGCTTCAGAGATGAGCAAAATTCATGTGAAACAAAAGAATATGTCCCTGATTTTCTCAGTATAAAAGGTGAAGTAAATTGTTACTTAAATATCATCCCTCATACAAACATGTGGTAGCGCCTGCTTCAAATACAATCTTTCCTTTTTCGTTCCACTAATAAACAAGAACTTTAAATTTTTAAGCCGTTTTAACACATCTAAAGTTGATGAATACTTAATAGCATTAGTTTCAAAAAAATCTATAAAATAAAGTTCACTTTCTTTATCTATAAAATTAATTTCAGGTAACTTTTTATTATTAGAAAAGGATAAATACACTAACTTATTTAACTCTTTAATAAAATTAAAATTGGTGATATTAAGCGAATAATCAAAGTGCAAATATCTCATTTCTTTCTGCAAAGTCATATTTTCAATGACCTCTAAATTTCGCATATTAGTTATCCCCAGTGCCTTTACACAACCATTCTTAGGTAAAATAATGTTTTTCACTGTCCTAGACCCAATAATATGAATTTTTTCTAAGCAATTAAATTGTGAAAAATCTAATACTGTGCCTTTAGCACCTAAAAAATGGATTGTGCGTGTGTCTTTTGATAAAGAGATTTTATCCATATCCACATCACGCAACATTTCATCATGATTTTCAACTAAATAACGCTGTCTTAATAATCCATTGATATAAAGATATTCCTTATAAATAAAATCCTGAGTAAATAAAGGTATAATATCTTCAATATTTTTTATCGCATTTACCCTCAGTAAACTCTCTCTATCAATAATTGGATTCTTAATTTTTTCTAAATAATATCCGAGTTTCATTCATTTCACCTTATTTAATCTTGCCACCTTTATCAGAAAACTGATCACCGCATCGCCCTCTAGAACATGACTCAGTCTATGGACAGACTCTGCCACACTCTCATCTTTTATTTCTGGCTGCTTTGGTTTTTTGCACCGAACATGTTTGCCCCCATGGATGAAACAGCCCTATCGAAGCATAGCTGAACCTTTAAGCAAGACTGACTGATGATTTATTGTACTTAACTGATGAATTGACGTACAGTTTTGGGATGAATTTATTGGTAAAAAGTGCGGTGGGTTTTGAAAAAATTTTGAGGAATAAAACAAGCAGTCAGTACTCATCAAACTTTTACAGCGTGTAAAAGTGAACTTGGTTGTTGCCGCTTATTGTTGATATAAAAAATATTAAACTACTCTTGACAGAATAATTACTTTAAATAAATGAACGATTAAATATAGCTTTTTTCCCATTTATTATTAAATTTTCTAAACACTTGTTTTTGATCTATCCTCCACTTTTCATCTCTATATATCATGGTGTATCGATATGTGCTTTTACTCCTATTTGATTCCGTAATAAAAAAACATATTTTATTTTTTGTGACTATTTCATATTTATCAATGGATAAGAAATGAATGTCATAGCCAGAAATTTCGGAACAACTTGCAGACACATCTCTAGATAATTTTTCAGTACAATATTTTTCCAAAATTTCTTTTAGCGGTTCTATCAGTTCTTTTTTTATCTGGGTATTAAATCCGTTAGATTTAATATATTGTGCTGCATATACGTTCCAATTATTGATTTTATCAAGAAACGCCAATAGTGTTTGTTGAGCAATTTCAACTTTTTCTACCTTTTCCATATTATATCTCCTAAATGTTTTCAAATAATCTTTCTGAAACGTTTTGTCCATTTTAAATCTAAAGGACTATCATTCTTACCTGATTTTTCTCTTATTTATTTTTCAAATATTCTATAGCTTTCCCTATTAATCCCTTAATCCCTGTGTCAATCATCTCTTTTTTACCATTGCACTGGCTTCGGTTATTTGAGCTAAATCATCTCTAACTAAAAGCAACAAGAAAATAGATAGCGAACACTAGTAAAAAAAACAAGAATTAGACATGTAAAACTAATTGGAAATATGATATACATGTTACATCTATAAAGTAAAATAAATTTGAAAGGAGATTAAATATATGAAAATCACAAAAGAATTTGAAAACGAAATTGCACCGTTTTTCTGGGTTGAGAGTGAAGACAGTGCTTCCGTTTGCCTAAATGTGGGAGAGTATCTGCAAGAGGTTTTTGATACTCGTGGAGATGAAGGTTTTGAAGGAAGCGGTTATGACTGGGGAAGCTTAGCTCAAGTGTTTTTGGATGAACAGTGTTCGAATTTGCAAGACAAAATAGATTTTGACCCAGAGGGTAGTATGTTCTGTGTCTATTCAGAAGACAAAGATGCACTGGCGGATTTCATTCTTCGTTTCAAAAAAGCCTGTGAGGATAAGCCTTTTATTTTAGACTTATTTAGTCGTGCTGAATTAGACTAAAATTCAATCCAACACCTTCCAGTTTGTCTAATTGAATATAATATTTTTAGAAACAGTAACTCAAAAGGGTGGCTGTTTTTTTCTTACTCAATTTTCAAAAGTGCGGTGGATTTTGGGAAAGTTTTGAGAAATAAAACAAGCAGTCAGCAATCATCAAACTTTTACAACAGGTAAAAGAGAAAGAAAGTGTCTGCTTGTTGTGGATGTTGGAAAGAAATTAAGCCATTCGTGATAAAAGACAACCATCGGATGTGCGACTTTTAAATTTATAAATTATACTTTACCCATTTTTCATTTAACTTAGAGAACCTTTCTTTTTTATCAATCTTAAATTGCCCATTTTTTTGTAAAATAAAAAATCTAAATCTATCTTGAAACTTATTTTTTTGTTTTGTGTATATAATGAATTTTTCATCGTTCAACTCTATCGACTCTATAATATATTCATTTATATCATATTCTGGCGGGTCTTCACTATATAAAACCTCAGGTCTACCATATTTTCTTCTTTTATTAGTACAATATTGTTTAAAAATTTCTTCTAATTTAAACTTTAAAGTATTATGTGAATTACTCTTACTCAAGTTAAATTCTCTTTCCCATGTATTCATAGCATTTATAAAATTTATAAAAAATTCTTTAACAAGATTCTCTTGATTAATTTCCAAATTTTTCTGAGTTAAGTCTTTTTCCATTTTTAAATATCTCATAGATAATTTCATTAAGTATTGTACTAATTTAAAGGATTGGCGTACAGTTTTAAGGTTGGTTTGAGCAACGTTTAGTAGGAAGAAAGTGCGGTGGGTTTTGGGAAAGTTTTGAGAAATAAAACAAGCGATGGCTCTCGTGAAATCGTTGCAAATGATCAAAAATCGGAGAGAATGCCACCGCTTGTTCTGTGTGGCAAAAAATACAAGTCAATCGTTACAAATGAGCTGCACCATGGGGAGCTTAATTATTAGATATAATGTTTTTTCCACTTATTATCAAATGAGTCAAACCAATCTTTTCTATCTAGCAACCACCTTCCATCTTTATATACCATAGTATATTTATAAGTACTTTTACTTCTATTTGATTCCGTAATAAAAAAACATATTTTATTTTTTGTGACTATTTCATATTTATCAATAGATAAGAAATGAATGTCATAGCCAGGTATATCTGAGCAGTGTCCAGCTATACTTTTAGATAACTTGGGCGTGCAGTATTGATTAATAATAGGTGTTAAACTGGAGGTGATCTCGGCATTAATCTTTTCGTCAAAACCTTCTTTTTGTATTAGGCTATATGAATTAATATTCCACGCGTTTATTACTTTAAAAAAATCAAGCAAGGTTTTCTTGGCTAAATTTAAATTTTCAAGACTAATTTTTTCCATAAGATACCTCTCTTATTTGGTTTTTTTAAATAATTGTCCTAAAACTTTTTGTCCATTTTAGATCTAAACGAAGATAAGTGCCCGTTTGCTGTTGATGTCAGTAAAAAATTCAACTAGTCGTGATAAACTTGCAGTAGCAGAGGCGATATTATCAGTTTTTTATAAGTTTTCTCTTTTCCATATTTTCCTTCATCAAAACTGATTCTTTTTTATCTATCAACCAAGCATTGTTTTTTGGGGTATTTTGTACCATTTCATATATAGGGACATAAAAAAGTCGCCCTAATCATTGATAGTAGAGCGACCATTTAACAGCATTTACTCACAAACTTTCCGCTAGCAACCCATTCAGTTTATTAATATCCACGGCGGCGAGGTGATGTCTGCCTTTTTGTTGGTAGTAGTCGATTCGGAGTTGAAGGGCTTCGATCAGTTCTTCTTGGTGTTCTCCTCGTTCAAAGGTAAATATGGCTTGATTGAGCATTGGCAATGCTTTGTCTTGATCTTGGAGGGCATACACTTTATATAAAATCAAACGGGCTTTGCCTCGGATATGCTCAGTGCGTGTTTTGAGCAATAAGGCTTTCATGAGCTGTTCTGCCTCATCAAGCTGGTGAAGGCTCAGCAAAATCTGAGCCTGTAATAAATGACAATAATGGCATTCCTCTAAATGATGTTGCTGTATAAAGATTTGTTCTGCCTCCGATAACACTTGAGAGGCATTTTCATACTCCTGCAACAAATAATAGGTGTTGGCGAGATTCATGCGTGTTCTTGCTCGGTGAATACCTAAATCATAATGATCTTCGATCGCAAGACTATTTAAAAAATACTGGATCGCTTGTTGATAATTACCCGCATGAATTGACAACATCGCATCTTTATTATGTTGTTTCAGTAACATGGCAATGGCTTCTGCACTCATAACCGACCTCTTTTTATTCCCTTTGTTATTCCCCTATTTTTCCCCAACACCACAAGAGGCTAATGCGGTCATTTCTTGTTTAACTACCGTTTGGCGTTTGCTGGACAGATAAGGATAAATCAGCTGATAAATCAGATAGGCATCGCTGTAATTGCGGGCTTGTTCTAGCTCAATGCCTTTTTTCAGTAAAGCCAGTGAAATGGGATTAATTAACACTTTGGCTTGTTGACGTTGCTCCTCATCTACACTGAAATTCAAGGCATTCACGGCACAGGCTAACGCATCTTGTAATCGTTCTTCCATTACCATTAAATTGGTTAAACAAATGTATGCCATGCGTTTGGCTTCTTGATACTGCACCAGATCGCTGAGTGCCACAATTTCATGGTAAATTTGCTCGGCACGTCGATAATTTTTTTGTTCCACTAACACATAGGCAACATTAAACATTTCTTTGTATTTTTTTGTAACAACATCTGCAATATCCATAATTTCCTCTCTTTTTTTCCCGTTAGAATGACATCGTGATTTTCATTAAATTTCGCATTTGTCCCCTCTCTTTTTCATGCGAAAAATTTAACGATAACCCAGTTAGGCGAAGGGGTGCCATGGTGAAATGCGGATTTTTTGCTGGCATGGGTTTCTCGTTTTTGACTTTACGCAGTGTTTGAGTTGGGTAATCCGTGCTGTGGTTATCCCTTTTTGACAGCTTAAAGGGAGACGTGGTTGAGCGTGGCGAAACAAAAAGTGCGGTAGGTTTTGACGATTTTTTTTGATTCGCCACCTGTAATTGAAAATCGGTACGAAAAGTGCGGTCACTTTTCATGGTGTTTTGCACTTTCGTCCGTGCTTTTTTCGGTGATGTGGTTAACTGGTTTTGTGGTTTTGTCGATATCACCTCACTTGGATATGTTTTATTGTTTATGCCCGTCTTCGGGCGAGGTTGACGCAAGGTTAAGGGGGTGAATGGTGATGTGGTTAACTGGTTTTGTGGTTTTGTCGATATCACCTCACTTGGATATGTTTTATTGTTTATGCCTGTCTTCGTGCGAGATTGAGGCAAGGTTAAGGGGGTGAATGTGGTGTGACGGTAGGGCAAAGGCGATGATGTTTTCAATTTCTGATGCGTTTCTTCCTGCTTGAATGCGGTGTTGAATGCCTTGTTCACCACAACATTGTCGCCTTTTTTCTCGTCCATTTCATGCATGTACTTAGCAAATTCTGCCTTAGCACGGATCACAGCTTCCTGTGGTGCTTTCTCTTGCTCGATTGGCATTGCTATCTCAAATAAATCCGCAGTCAAATCTGGCACATCCGTTTCTTCAAGATCGAGCGGCGGGGAAGATTGTGCAGGCAATATTGATGATTCTGGCAATACTGGCGGATCGGGCAAGGCTTGTTCAGGATCTACGGGGCGTTGTTCATCATTGTCATCATATTCTTCGGAAAAAATATCCGTGGTTAATAACAATAAGCCTGTTTGCGGTAAAGGGGAATCGCTCATTGACGCTCTCCATCATTCGGTTTGGGATTAAGGGGAGAAACTGCCGCAACCTCATCTCCCCTTGCTTTCTTCACGCTCGCAAGGTCACACTCGCTTTCAGCGAAGTTGTAGTGCGAAAATTTTTTAAAACACACCGCACTTTATTTACCCGTTGGACTGCTTGTCTGGTGGAGCTTGGTTGCTTGGTGGAATCGGTTTTTTTGGTTTTTCATTACCTATTGGAATCGAATCACTTACGTTCCCCCCTTGACCTAAATTAGCCCCCATTGCGGTATGCGTGCCACTTTCTGCCTCATTCAAAGGTGCCAGTTTTTTTTCCATTTCCATCGCTTTTAAATCAATAAAACGTTGTATGATGGTATTCGGTGGCACAGGCACCAATCTTGTTCGCAAGGTGCTTTCCCCTTCTTGATGGTAGGAATATTTGTTGGTGTATTTCGCATCCATCGGTGTGGAATAAAGCACTCGGCGTCGAATATAACGATTACGGCCTAATGAGTAATAAATAAATGGTGACCAATACGCATACTGCGGCTCTTTACCTTCTTTCACCGACTCTTTTTCTTCTGTCATGGAGATGGTCATTTTCACTTCAATAATGCTTTCAGCAAACTGATAAAAGGTCGGCTGAAAGCCCGCCCCAATCATTGAGGTAGTGATGGCATGTTTTTCTAAACCATCATTCCCCTGAAAAGTAGGCGTTGGAATGGTGACCATATTATCCTGCCCCATGATTTTCATAATTTCAATGGACTCTAAATCCATTTTGTATTGTGCTTCTGCAATGGCTGAACCTAACTTCAATACTAGCTCAGGAAAAGGCACATTGAGAAGTTCTTTTCCTACATTTTGAGTCATGTATATCCTCCTTAGTTGATGATATTGCAGTGAAAGCTAACACTCTGTATGTGATTCAAACTGATCTATGCGTAAGAAAGATGAGTTTGTTTTTTAACTTTCACTCAGTTTATGTTGTTTCCTATTAACTTTTTGGTTCCTTTTCTTCTTTCACTTCATCTTTTAATTTTTGTTGTTTCCCTTCGGCATAGCGTTCAAGGTAACTACGCAAAAACTCATTTGGTGGCAACGGCGTAATTTTGGTTCTGAGTAAACTCGAACCTTCCACGGAATAAGAATATTTACTGGAATAAGAAGCATTGACCGATGCTGAGAAACATGCCCACCCCACTTTAGCTTTTGCTGCAATTGATGCCTCTTTAGAGCTAACCATGGTAATGGCGATTTTCACTTCAATAATGGAATCGGTAAATTGGTAGAAAGTAGGTTGAAAACCAGCACCGAGTAAGGTTACCTGCACAGGACCACCATTAGGCTTGAGTGATGGTAATGCCACTTCTTCCTGACCCATTTTTTTCGCAATTTCAACACTTACTAAATCCATCTTGTATTGCCCCTCTGCAATAGCAGAAGCAAGTTGCACCACCATATCACCAAATGGAACATTCAAGAGTTCTTGACCAATATTGTGTGCCATAATGTCCTCCTTATAAGAACGGGATACCTAATTAATTAGGGATTGCTTTAATAGAGATTTTGATGCTGCTTAAACTCTCTTTCGTATTTTCTGTGACATCTGGACTAGTAAAACGAAGATCGTTTTTTTCATCACCATACACTCTGACCTTAAGATCCACATCCATGTTATTGATAACGTATTTCGCATGTTCGTTATCAGAAGCGGTACTTTCATTGAACTCGCTTATCACTTGGTTGAGATACTCAGACACATCTTGTATGCCGTATGAGGTTTTCACTTTTTCTTTTAACACACCAAGTTGTGATTCCATATCGTGATAACCCTTAATTTGTTTTTTAAAGGCTTCAAGTTGTTCGCTATTCGTTAAGCGTTCTAGCTCTAATGAAACTCTGGTGTCCGCCAAAACTCGTTCTTTCTGAACTAATGCATCGCGAATACTATTGATTTCATCATGATGCTGTAATACCACCTTTTCTTTCTCTGCCAGACGATCTTGAAGCTCATTGATTGATTTATCTCGCAAACCCAGTATTTTCTCACTATCAATCAGTTTGGCTTTGAGGGCATGAATTTCGTTATCTCGAGTGGCTAGCAATTTTTCTCGCCCATCGAGATTCTGCTTTAATGCCTGCAAGTCTTGTTCTTTTTGCCGCATGTCTCGTTCCATGTTGAGAAGCACGTTTTTTTTCTCGCTCAGCTCATTTTCTACACGTTTTAACGTCACCAAATCGCTGCGATGCTGTGATACCACCTTTTCTTTTTCTGCCAGACGACCTTGAAGCTCATTGATTGATTTATCTCGTAAACCCAGTATTTTCTCACTCTCAATCAGCTTGGCTTTGAGGGCATGAATTTCGTTATCTCTTGTGGCTAGCAATTTTTCTCGCCCATCGAGATTCTGCTTTAACACCTTCAAGTCTTGTTCTTTTTGTTGTGCATCTCGTTCCATTTTGAGAAGCAAATTTTTTTTCTCGCTCAGCTCATTTTCTACACGTTTTAACGTCACCGAATGGCTGTCGAGTGCCTCTCTTGCTTTCAGCAATTCCGAGGCTTGCAAATCATATTTTTTTTCTTTTTCTTCTAAGCCTTTTAAAAGATCTAATTCGTCTCTTGATGCACGTTTCCCCATTTTTGAGATAAGCGTCGCAGCATAGTCTTTTTTGAAGTCACTCATCGTATTCTCCTTATGCAAATTTTCGTCAAATCGCTAAACTACGCCTGACGAGACACAGTTATTTCTGGCATTTTGGCACCGATTAACATTAAGGTATGGGCTTCAGGCACCTGAGAAACCAATTGAATAGGAGTATCACCCCAATCCATTGCTTCTTCGGGTAGTAAACGATACGCCTGAATGCCATTTTCTTTTAGCATCCTGATGATCTCATCGACCTGTTTACAAACACTTAGATCGGGCATGTAAATGCGATCAAGCATGCGATTTTCCATCGGGATAGGTAAAAAACGTAAGCGAACACTGCTTGATTCTCGCCGTTCTGATTTAAAATAATTGCTATAAGTGGCATTGTCGGGAACCACTTTGATGTTATGTCCTAGTGGCTTGCCTGCACTGTTTTTTTCCTCTGTGACCACATAATCCATTTTCAACGTAAATTCGGCTTCTGGCATGGTGTACCACGTGGCTTGTAATCCCATTGAATATAAACGGTCGTCAGCTAAAATCTGATTTTGCACCTCAATGGCACTTTGATCTAAAGCACGCTGAGCCTCCCCAATGCCCCTCCCTAACTCCGCAATCATCTCTGATAAATTGGCATACATGCTTGGTGCTTTACTTTCGCTTGCGACTAATTCTCGACGAATATGAGAATCCTCAAAATTAGGAAGTTTGCTGAATCTGTCACCTATTATTTTTATAATCGTCTCTTCGTTGAGGGCGGTCATCTCATTTTGTGCTTTTACCCTATTAACTATCTCTTTAGGAGTGCGTTTCTTTAAGTCTTCTATGCTATAAATCCCCGCATTCATCAAATCAAAAGCATTTTGGGGCGACATATTTTTTATTCTTAATAACTCAGCTTGTACCGCCAAACTCGTAATAAGGGCAGGGGAAATCCCTGTTTTATTTGCAAGTTCTCGGCGATCTTTCAAGGTGCGGGTTGCCTCAGCAAGTTGTCTAGTGGTTGAAATATCAGCCTTCTCCTTTAACAAATTACTGATATGAACATCAGCACCTACGATACTTATCGGCTTGGTTGTCATATGGTTTCTCCTTTTTCGAGGTAAAACGATAATCGTCTCTTTTATCTGTATCTATGATAAAGAAATCAATAAGTTATTTATGTGTAATGCACAATACAGCGAAAACAATCATTCCATGATGAGGTAATGCGAATTGTTAGTGTCCGACTAACAATAGGGGGAAATCAGAAAATATCTGTGTACGACTTGTCCGAAATAAAGAAATAGTACTGACGACAAACGTGATAACCATGGCGGTAAAGCTTATCGAATTCTTCTTCGGTGAGTTTTTGTAAACTGGTAGGAAACTGCATGGCAAAATCATCTATGCCATTTGACTCAGGGATTTTTGTCTTAATCGGCAAATAAACCCCTCTGCCTTTTTGTTTGCGTAAGTAAGAAATTAAACTCCGTACACGCAGTGCACGGTTTTGATTATAAATAATGTCAATAATATGAATAAATCTTGTGGCTAATTTATATAAGCTTGGCACACGTTCATCAAGGGGGGAACTGGCATCGGAAACGATCAAGATCGTCTCTTCACTCAATTTTTCTTTCTTTTCTTGTTTAGCAATATCAAAAAACGGTTCTAAACCTAAATTGTCATAAACCCCACCATCATAAAGATGCAACGTTTTGTGCTTTAACAGGATCGGTTTTGCCATTTCAACAGGCTCATTCCATTTACGTTTATACCAAGTGAACCCTTGGGTTTCCATCGACAGTGGACCAATACCAACAGGAAACGCCGCTGACATTGCCATGGCATCACATAATGGAAAATCACAGTCTACTGTTTTACTGTAACCAGACTCATAATCCCCGAAATCCTGTTTTTTGAAACGAAAACGCTTGCCCGTTTCCCCCACCGTGCCATTGATGCTCCATTCAGGCACATCAGGCAAGGTTTGTAAACCAGACTGAATTTGCCATTCTGATTTAATGGCTTTCGCTAAAAGATGTGCTCGAGAAAAGGCATATTGGAGATTCAGCGGATTAAGCAACTGCTTTAATGAGCCTAACATGATGCTCTTTTCACATAATATATGCTTAATTCGGGGACGGACAAAATGAAGAAATTGCTGAGAAGTCGGCCATTTCATACCAGCATATTGAAAAATCAAGCCCATCAACAAACTTCCACCCGACACTGTGGAAATGTGCGTGACGTCTTCAAGACGTTGTTGTTCGGCAAGATAGGTTAATACACCAAGATGAAACACCATTGCACGAATACCACCACCCGAGAGTGCAATAGCTATTTTTTTATTTTGTTTGGAAGGACAATCGGTGGCTTGCATAATTTGACCTGAGTGGAACCTTTAATGGTTTAAATTTAAACCAATATGATCAAAAAATCAACAGAAAAACCACCTTTTTAACAAGGAAAAGTGCGGTGAATTTTAAAAAAATTTCACCGCACTTCACTGTATTTGACCGAAATCCTTATAACATATTAAACTAAAAAGGATTTTTCATAAGCGGATAATGTATTAAACATAAGCATTGCCACCGTCATTGGGCCTACACCACCAGGTACAGGCGTGATATAACTGGCTCGTTGCACTGCCACATCATATTCCACATCGCCAACCAATTTCCCCTCAATACGGTTAATCCCCACATCAATCACCACGGCACCTTCTTTAATCCATTCACCAGGAATAAATTTCGGTTTGCCCACCGCCACCACTAAAATATCCGCCTGACGAACATGATGGGCTAAATCTTTCGTAAAACGATGTGTAACCGTTACCGTACACCCCCCTAATAAAAGTTCCAACGCCATTGGACGACCCACAATATTTGATGCCCCCACAATGACCGCATGCTTGCCATACAAATCAATATTTGTACATTCTAACAATTTCATCACACCATAAGGGGTGCAAGCACGCAAGGTTGGAATACGCTGACATAAACGCCCCACATTGTAAGGGTGAAAGCCGTCAACGTCTTTTTCTGGCGAAATGGCTTCAATCACTTTGGTGCTATCAATGTGTTTCGGCAAAGGTAACTGGACTAAAATACCATCTACCTCCGCATCCGCATTTAATTCCGCAATCAATGCCAATAATTCTGCTTCTTGTGTGGTTTCAGGCAAATCAAAAGATTTAGACTGAATCCCAATTTCCGCACAACTTTTACGTTTACTGCCGACATATACCTGTGATGCAGGATCGGCACCCACCAAAATTACCGCAAGTCCCGGGGCACGTTTTCCCTGTTGGGTATAGTGTTCAATTTTTTGAGCAACTTCAGATTTAATTTGTTTTGATAATTCTGTACCTGAAATAACTTGTGCAGTCATGAATTTATCCTTTAAGTAAGTGAACGAAAACGTTTGCTATTGTGGCAGAAAATCCCCGCCAATGTAAGCAAAATTGAGATAATTTTAAGCGATTGCACGAAAAGTAGAAAAAATTAATTGACTGTAATTAAAAGAAAACTATAATGCTACACATTCTTCGGCGAGTAGCGCAGCTTGGTAGCGCAACTGGTTTGGGACCAGTGGGTCGTAGGTTCAAATCCTATCTCGCCGACCACTTCTTTTTTATCGATATCCATTTGAAATGCGCCCTTAGCTCAGCTGGATAGAGCAACGGCCTTCTAAGCCGTAGGTCATTGGTTCGAATCCAATAGGGCGTGCCATTTACCCATCCATCATTTTTTCTTATTCATTTCTTTTTTTCATATAACAACATTGCCCTAGTCATGCTGTTTGTGGCGTTAAACCTCATTGCGTTTTGCAAAAATTGCCTCTCGTATCATGGCATTATGTCATGCTTCAACTCCACCACCATTCATTTCCCGCTCAGCTTCTCCCTTTTTATTTTGATGCTTTTTGTTTATTTCACTTTCATCAGATTTTTGAAATGAAGACTAAAAAACAACTTTAAGTATTTTTACATGACTTTACTTTATCCTTACTTTTGTATAATAATTAGCTAGATATGCCCTTGTAAATATAAAAGCACATCATATTGATTCTTCTATAAAAATTTTACATAACACAATTTTATACTTATTGATTCTTGAAAGGTAGCTCGCATGAACCGCATTTACAAAGTGAAATTTAGTCAGGTGTTAAATCAGTTTATTGTTGTTTCTGAATTGGCACGAGGAAAAACAAAATCCACTCGGCAGACGCCTTCTTCCCTCACCTCAACCCTTAAACCGACATGCCATTTATTCACTTTGTTAATCGGTGCCACCTGTTACACTGAGGCAGTGTATGCTGCCCAAAGTGTTCGGGATGTTGGGTTATCAAGTGTATATATTGAAACGAATGCCACCTCTGAGAATGCTGGTAATGTTGACAAAGGGAATATTTTAATTGGCAAATTAGCGACTGTTAAAACAACGAGATTGGCGAATGCTAATAATAAAAGTAGTAACTATTCACACGCCCATTCATCTAACAATATTGTTATTGGTTCAAATACGACCTCTGCCGGTCAAAGAAATATTGTTCTTGGACGAAACGCCATGACTTGGGGCAGTGCAATAGCAGCATCATCAGATCAAATTGCCATTGGTACCCATGCGACTGCTGCTGGCGAAGCTAGCATTGCATTAGGTTTAAACACCTTTACAAATTCCCTCAATAGTATTGCAATAGGTTCTAGAGCTTATGCCGCTGGTGTAGATGCTATTGCCTTAGGAAAAGATTCCAAAGCTGCCATTAATGCCGTATCCATTGGTCCAAATGCCAATGCCACCTTTGGCTATTCTATTGCGTTAGGTATGAATTCCATCACCAACCAAGCTGCCACTCAAGAAGGCAATATTACCGTTAATGGTGTCAGCTATGATAATTCAACAGGACAAGTCACCGATTCTAGCTATCTTTTATCAATTGGTAACGCTAATATCAAACGACAAATTAAAAATGTGGCACCGGGGAAAATTTCGTCAGATTCCACCGATGCCATTAACGGCTCTCAACTGTACAGCATTGCCAAAGGCTTGCAAGATCGCGTGCAAACCTATTTCCATGTAAATTCTACCCAAAGCCAAAACAAAAATTACCCTAATGCTACCGCCCAAGCTAATGGCACCGATGCCATTGCCGCAGGCCCTAACGCCTCAACAAATGCCAATCATGCTGTCGCACTTGGTGCCAGTGCCAATGCTACACATAAGAATGCCATTGCTTTGGGGGCAAATTCCAAGACAGGTGATGTTCATTTAACTCATCACAATAAACTTTCTTTTAAAACCCATTCAAATACATCACAAGATAAAACTTTTGCTGGTGTGGCAAAAACAGAATCTGGCAGTCTTTCCATTGGTCAAGCAGGGAAAGAGCGTCAAATTCACCATGTGGCGGCTGGTCAAGTGAGTGCGGATTCTACTGATGCCATTAATGGTAGCCAACTTTATGCTGTTGCCAAATATACTGGTTTTAATATTTTAGAAAATGGTTCGGCAAAATCACGTGTAAATAATGACAATACGGTGAACTTCACTCATGGCAGTTTTACCACCGCAGAAGTGACTGGCACATCAGACACCACCATTAAATTTAATGTT
This sequence comes from Pasteurella pantherarum, assembly GCF_049670885.1. Lineage (GTDB taxonomy): Bacteria > Pseudomonadota > Gammaproteobacteria > Enterobacterales > Pasteurellaceae > Pasteurella. The sequence goes on from NZ_CP187173.1 coordinate 1,800,085, forward strand.
GTCACCCAAAATATTACTTCAGATACTGCCTCAACGCCCGTCACATCAACAGGAACAGCAGGCGTTGCCCTCACCGCCGATGTGGTAAAAGCGGTGAATAATGCGGGTTTTAAAGTACAAGCTAACACCAATACAGCAATTGCGGTCAAAAATGGCGACATCTTGAAATTTAGTGAAGGCAAAAATATCAATATCACCCAATCAGGGGCAAACATTACAATCAAAACAGTAGATAGCCCTGAATTCACGAGCCTCAGTATTCCAACAAATGGTGGCAGAAATAATAAAATTACGCTCGGTGCATCAGGACTAGATCTTTCGGGTAAAGCCATTACGAATGTAGGAACAGGTGGTAATAACGTTAATCATGCCGCCAATATTGGCGATGCCACACGCATTGCTAAAGAAGAAGCCAAAAGACTGGCGACGACAGTAAAATCCACAGATCACTCCATTAGCATTACTGGCGGTCAGGGAGAACAAAAAGAGTACAACTTATCTGTCAATATGAGCAAAGTTGCCGAAGGGGTGAAGTTTAAATACAGTGGCGATACAGGAGGAAGCAAGGAAAAAGCCCTATCTGAGACGGTTTCATTTCAAGGCACTAATAATGAAATTAACACTACGTCAACGGCTGAAGGGGTAACTTTCAGTTTGGCTCAAGAAGTGAAAACGAAACTGGATAAGGCCGAAAATGCATTGAGTCGAACGGATGCTCAAAATACCTATGAAACCAAGGTGAATGTGAGCAATCTCAAAAATGATTTAGAAGGTAAAATTACTGAACTGGGCAATAAATCCCTGAATTTCACCACACAGAGTGGCTCTACCTCGAAAAAATTAGGTGAAACGCTGACACTGAACGGTGAAAACGGCATTACCACCGCTGTGGACAATGGCACCATCAAAATCAAGCTGGATACCAACACCAAAAACAAAATTGATAATGCGTTAGATAAGGACAGTGCAGCAGCCACTTATGAAACCAAAGAGAATGTAAAAGCCAATATCTCAAGTGCATTGGCTTCCCAAAAGATTGCTTACAAAGCCAACGCCGCAAATGGACAAAACACCACTTTCGCACAAGGCTTTGACTTTACCAATGGCAATAACACCCGTGCCGAAGTCGCTACCAATGGAGTGGTGAAATTCCATCTTAATCAAACATTGACTGGCATCACGTCTATTGGGGGGGATGCTAATCAAGCCAAATTAAACTTTGAGGCAGATAGTCTCACCTTGAATAATAAAAAATTAACAGGCTTGGTGGACGGCAGTGTCAATGCCACTAGCACCGAGGCAGTGACGGGTAAACAATTGCATGCATTGCAAGAAAAAACCTTAAATTTCACCACGCAAAATAGTGGACGACTATCAAAAAAATTAGGTGAATCCTTGGCAATTGAGGGAGAAGAAACGGTTGAAACCTTAGTTAGTTCAGATAACAAAATTAAAATTAAACTGACCGCTGACACCAAAAACAAAATCGACAACGCCCTAAGTCAACAAGAGGCACAAACAACCTACGCAACCAAAGAAAATGTCAGCAAAATTTCCGCAAAAGTGACCGCACTTGAAGATGGCAAAATCACCTTTTATGCAGAAAAAGGATCAAATAACCACAGTACGAAATTAGGTGGGAATATCACCATCAAAGCAGGTTCCTTTAATAATAACGGTGCGATAGATAACACCACTAACGCCTTGTACAGTGCTAGCAACCTTGCTACCACCATTGATGGAGCAGGCAATTTATTAATTGGTTTTAAAGCATCCCCAACCTTTGACAATATAAACGCCAGCTCGCTCTCTATTCCCGTGGGGGGATCAGATCAGATTCAAATCACTCGGGATGGCATTAACGCAGGCAATAAGGCAATCACGCATGTTGGCAGTGGTGGCTCAATTGACAGCAATGCCGCCAATATTGGCGATGCCACACGTATTGCGGAAGCAAAAGCTAAGCATTTTGTCACCACAGTAAAATCGGATGATCACTCTATAACAGTAACAGGTGGAGATAACGATAAAAAAGAATATAACCTGTCAGTCAATATGACAAAGGTAGCTCAAGATGTGAAATTTAAATATCAAGGTGACACAGGTGGAGATAAAACAAAAGCCTTGTCTGAAACCGTGGTATTTAAAGGTACAACCAATGAGATTGAAACAAAATCCACCGAGTCAGGTGTGAGCTTTAAATTGGCTGATGATGTCAAAAATAAGCTAGCAAAAGCAGATAAGTCCTTAAGCGAGGAAAAAGCCGCAGCCACTTATGAAACACAAAGCAATGTTAGTAATATCAAAACGGCTCTTGACGGTAAAATCACTGCCCTTGAGAATAAACCACTGACATTTACCACACAAAATAACGGTTCCCTATCGAAAAAATTAGGGGAATCTGTAGCCATTGAAGGGGAAAATGGCATTGAAACGGCGGTGACGGACAGCAAAATCAAGGTCAAATTAACAGCTGATACAAAAAGTAAGATTGAGAATGCCTTAAGTAAAGTGGATGCTGAAGCAAACTATGAAACCAAAACAGGTGTGGATACCAAAATCAGACGTTCACTAGATCAACAAACAATAGCCTACAAAGCGAACGCAATAGGCGATCACAACACCACCTTTGCACAAGGCTTTAATTTTAGCAATGGCGATAATACCAAAGCGGAAGTGGACAGAGACGGTGTGGTGAAATTTAGTCTCAATAGCACATTGAGCAATATCACCTCCATTGAAGGGCAAACGGGCAATGCCAAATTAACCTTTAGTCACGATCTTTCATTAAATAGCAAAAAATTAACAGGACTTGCCAATGCCACAATAGATGCATCTAGCACCGATGCGGTAACAGGACAACAATTATTTGTGTTACAAGAAAAACCACTCACATTTGCAGCCCAATCAGGCACTAATCTCAGCAAAAAATTGGGCGAGACCGTGAGCTTTGAGGGCGTGAACGGGCTTTCTACCCTCACCGTGGGCGATAAGATCCAAATTACCATTGAAAATGACACCAAACAAAAGATCGATAATGCCTTAAGCAAAGATGAGGCTGAAGCAAAATACGAAACTAAAGAGAATGTTGACAAAATTTCGCAAAATATTACCGCACTTCAAAACGGTGTGATTACCTTTAAAGCGGGTAAAGGCAATCAAACCCATGCAACAAAACTCGGTGGCAATATTACGATCAAAGCAGGATCGTTTGATAACACAGGAAACACTCTCAACGCCCTTTACAGTGCCAACAACCTTGCCACCACCATTGATGGGGCAGGGAATTTATTGATTGGGTTTAAAGATTCGCCAACATTTAAAGATGTTCAAGCAAATTCAATCCGCATTCCAACTGATGGCACAAATTCAATTGTAATTAACCAAGATGGCATCAATGCCGGTGAGAAATCCATTAGTAATCTTGGCAGTGGTGGCGATCTAGACACCAATGCAGCCAATATTGCAGATGCTAAAAAGATTGCCGATGAGACCGCCAAAAGATTAGCAACAACGGTTTCTGCGGCTAATAACACTATTGTTATCAATGAAGAAGAAACTAACGGCAAAAAGCATTTCAACATTTCCGTGAATACCACGCAAATTTCAGAAGAAGTGAAATTGAAATATTCGGGTGATAGTGGCGAAGGTGAAAATAAACTGTCTGAAAGGGTTAAGTTTGAAGGCAATGCAGACATTGTTACCAACGCAGAAAATGGCAAAGTCTCATTTAAATTAGCAGATACAACAAAAGCCAAAATTGACAAAGGAAACAATGCCGTTCAAGACATTAAGATTGGAACAAAAGCCAATGATAACAATACATTAATCACCTTAAATCAAACACAAAACCGTTTCAATATTATCGGGGCTGATAATATCCAAACCGAGATTGAGGGTGCAAATATCACCGTAAAATTGGCAAAAGACATTGCGGATTTAACCAGTGCGACCTTTGGGAACAATACAGATAAAGCCACATTAACCAAAGATGGTTTAACTCTCACTAATGGTAATGATAGCGTAGTGTTAAATGATGAAGGGTTAAAATTTGGTGATAATACCAACGCCCCGTCTATTCGTAAAACGGGGATCAATGCAGGCAATACGAGCATTGAAAACCTTAAAGCTGTTGACTTAGCGGAAAATGGAACTGCCGCCGCAACCACAGGACAGCTACATAAACTGCAGAGCGATCTCACCAATAAAACAATTGCGTATAAAGCCAATGGCAATAATCAAAAACACACGAAGCTTTCTGATGGCTTTAATTTCACCAATGGCACCAACACTCATGCGACTGTTGATGACAATGGCGTGGTGACATTTCATTTAAACAGCACTTTAACAGGAATTGCTTCTATTTCTAATGATGGTTCAACCTTATCCATTTCCAATAATGGTTTTGATTTCGGCAATAAACCCCTTTCCAATGTGACAAAAGGATCTAAAAATGGCGATGTGGTGACCTATGATCAACTGCAACCACTTGCCAATGCACTGAATGCCACGGTAGGCTCAGACGGTGCCATCACTGCCCCTTCTTATGCATTGAAATCAGGCAATGAGACGGCAACCACACACAATACCGTAGGTGGTGCATTAAACGCCTTAGACACAGCATTAAGTGAGGTTAAAAATACGGCGACCAATGCGATCAGTGAGTTGAACGTCTTTGCAACACCAAGTGATCAAATTACTGAGCAATCTGACAAAGTCACCTTAAATAAACAAAATGCCAATCTTAGTATTGTGGGACAAAACAATATTGAAACTAAAGTTGATGGTCGCAATGTTACCGTGAGCTTAATGAAGGGAATTACTCTTGAAGAAATTACCTTGTCAAAAAATGGTGATAAAACCAAGATTGACAGCACTGGCGTTAAGATTACAGGCGGTCCAACCCTAACCAAGTCAGGGTTGGATATGGCAAATAATACCATTCGCCAGTTGTCAAGTGGTATCACCAGTGATCCTACTAAACAAGGGTTAGCAAAATTAGAGGGTGAAAATGGTGTGGATATTGCTAAAAATGCGGTTGCCGTGGAGGATCTGAAAAAATTGGGTTGGCTTGTTGCCGCTGATACCAAAGAAGGGACAACCGAAGTCTTTGAAAGTGCGGTAAGAAATACAGATACTGTGAAATTTACAGGATCTGATGCGATCAAAATAACAGGGAATAATCATGATGGGATTAACACCCTCAAAGTGGATATTCAAAAAGCCACATTAAACAAACAGGCGAATGGCAGCTACAGTGTCAATGTTGGTGATGAGAATAAATTGCCGACGGCAGAAGACATCACTACGGCTTTAAATAACAGTGCCTTTAACGTCACCATTGGTCAGGAAACGGGAGCCGTGACCGACCAAGAAGGCAAAACGGAGCAGCCCATTCAGGCAGGCAATACCTTAACCTTGAAATCAGGCAAGAATCTGATCGTCAAACAGGATAAACACAATATCACCTTTGCCACAGCAGATAATGTGACCTTTACGCAAGTCAATGCCACAAGCCTTGTGGTGGGTGCTCCTGCTCATGCGGATAAACAAACCACCCTCACCGCCAATGAGCATGGGCTAAGCCTCGGCAATAAAAAATTAACCGAAGTTGCCAAGGGTGGCAAAGATGCTGATGCCGTGAACGCCAAACAACTGCGTGAGGCAATCAATTTATTAGGTGGCGGTGCGACCTTAGGTGAAGATGGCAATATTACTGCCCCAACTTATGCGTTAAAAACTGGGGCAGAGGCAGGTCATAACACAAAAAATTACACCAATGTCAGTGAGGCACTCACGGCGTTAGATAATGCGTTAGAGGATGCACATTTAAGCTTAACAACCGATGGTACGACAGACGCGACAAATATCAATTTAAAGAAACAAAAATTAAAAGTCGTGGGTGAAAACGGCACAACCATTGCAATAAAAGATCAAACCATCACCATCGGTATTGATAGTGCTACTGTCGCTAAAAATACCGAGTTGTCTTATCGTGCCAATAATGCAACAGAGAAAAAAACCATTAAGCTTTCTGACGGACTTGATTTTACCAACGGCACCAATACTCGTGCAGAAGTTGATGAACAAGGCGTAGTGAAATTTCATTTAAACAGCACCTTAACTGGCATTACCTCCATTAATGCGGGTGAAGCAGATAAAGCATCGCTCACCTTCAATAATGGCAACATTGCTATTTCAGGCAAGCTTACAGGCTTAACCGATGGTGCCATTTCTGCTAGCAGTACGGATGTCATCACTGGTAAACAATTACACGGCAGTGTAGACAGTTTAGCCAAGGTATTGGGGGGCAGATCTAAAATCGATGCGAATGGAAAAGTGGTTGATACCGCATTTAGCATTACGCAACCCAACGGCACGGCAAGCACTTATGATAATGTGACTTCGGCATTAGAGGCTGTCAGCACCGCATTAAATTTACCCCTGACTTTTGCTGGGAACCAAGGCAATACCACTCGCACACTCAATACCACCATAAAATTCTATGCTGGGTTAGATAACAACGCTTTGGCATCAAATAAAAACCTACGTACCAATGTGACAGAGGCTGGCGTTGAATTGTTGTTTGCCAACGCACCTGAATTTGACAGCATCAAATTAGGCAATACGGGTCAACAGGTCAATTTATCCGTCGACAACGGCACACTGAAAGTGTCGGGAGCAAATGGCACCGATCCTGTTAAAATCAGTCATGTTGCCAACGGCACCGCTGACAATGATGCTATCAATGCCAAACAATTTAAGGATCTCATCACGACCTTAGGCGGCGAAAGTAAACTCAATAATGATGGAACATTGACGGCACCAACATACTCACTCAATGCAGGCAAAACCACACCCACCACCCACCATAATGTTAGCAGTGCGTTAAGTGCCTTGGATCATGCCATTACTAATATTGCTGATACGGCATTATTAAGTTATCGAGCCAATGAGGGCGAAACCAAAACTGTGAGCCTCAAAACAGGGCTTCATTTCAAAAATGGGAAAAATTCTACCGCACTTGTTGAAGATAATGGTGTCGTTAAGGTGGATGTGAATACGACGCTCAATGACATGAGTGCGATTCATGGTGGCACGAATAAAGGCAGTCTCCTCTTTAATGAAAACAGCACTAAATTACAGGCAGGTGAAGATCAGCCAACCCTTGAACTAACACCTGCTCAGGCGATGATCAGTGGCGGGAAAGACAAGGCTTCAGCCACCTTTACCGACAACGCCAAAATCAGTGCTGGGGACAATAAAGCCAACCTTGAGTTAAAAGACAATGAAGGCACTTTGCAAGCGGGCAATGACACACAAGCCTCCGTGAAAGTAAAAGACAACCAAGCCACGCTCAGTGCAGGGAAAGATAAAGCCTCTGCCACCTTAGACAACAATGCCACCATCAGTTTGGGGGAAAATAAAGCCCAATTAGCCTTAACCGATACTGGGACGGCGGTATTATCTGCAGGTAAAGATAAAGCCCGCATCACCTTAGATGAGAAAGTGAACCTGAATGATCGTGTGATATCAGGGGTGAACAATGGTATTCAAGAGAAAGATGCGGTCAACCGATCACAACTGAATCCATTGGCAGAACTGCTCGGTGCCAACATTGATCCGAATACAGGGGGGGTGAGCAAACCGACCTTTAGTTTAAATGCGGGCGAAACCACGAAAACCCATCACACCACCGTAGGCAGTGCTTTAACCGCCTTAGATGATGCATTAACCAAAGTCAAATCCACGGCAGATAATGCCATTGCGACCTTTGAAGTGGGCGATGGCACCAAGAAATTGGATATCACCAAAACCAATAATCGTTTTGATATTGTGGGCAAAGACAATATTGAAACCCAAGTGGAGGGTAATAACATCAATGTGCGGTTGAAAAAAGATATTCAGGCGTTAGATAGCCTCACCTTTAATCAAGGCGATAAGCAAAGCACGGTGAAACTCGATAAAAATGGGTTCAGCATTACACCACAAGACAATCCGACCACGGCTAATACCCTCAAAATTGTCGGTGATAAAAACGGTGGGACGATCACAGGCTTAGAAAACCGCACAACGGCAAACACAGATTATGGCACAGGTGATAACCTTGGGCGTGCTGCCACCGAAGGGGCGGTGAAGGAATTATCCAATCAGCTTGGACAATCCAATGATGAAATTAACAAGCTGAAACAAGGGGAATCGGGTCCTGTTGTCTATACTGATGCACAGGGTGAACCTTTGGTGAAAGTCAATGATAAATATTATTATGCGAAGGACATGGAAAATGGCACGCCGAAAGCAAATGCGACGGCGGTGGACAAACCGACTCACCTCAGCGTAAAAAATGCGGACGGTACCACAACCAACCCTGTCGTATTAGGTAACATTGGCAACGGCTTGGCAAAAGATCCACACAATCAGTTAATTCCTGCTCACCAACTCACCGCAGAACAACTACAAGCTCATCAACATCATGCTGTGAATGTGGCAGATCTCAAAGCCACCACCGATGCCTTAGTGGCATCAGGGATTCAAGTGGGGGCGAATACGGGGGGCAAGGTTACCCATAAATTGGGTCACCAAGTGGATATTCTCGGTGCGAAAGAGACCTTTACCGGCGAAATTGACGGCGAACAGATTCAAGCCAGTGCGAAAAATATTCTGACCCAAGTGTCTCAAGATGCACAAGGAAAAACTACTGTACAAGTGGGCTTAGCCAAAGAAATCAAAGGGTTAGAAAAACTTGTTTTAACGGATAAAAGCTCGCCATCCAATCTTATTCTTGATGGCAAGAGCATTACACTGACGCCTTCTCATCATGGCGAAAATCATCCTCTTCAATTAAGCCAAGACGAAGACGGTGGCAAATTAACAGGGCTTGCCAATCGAACCATGTCGAAAGACAACACCGCCCAATTTGGGGTAGGCGATAATGCAGGTCGTGCAGCCACTGAAGGGGCGGTGAAACAGCTTTATGATCAGGTAGAAAATGGCGAAATTGGTCCAATGGTATATACCGATCAGGCAGGTAAACGTCTCATCAAAGTGGGGGATCGCTATTACCGTGCAGAAGATGTGGTGGCAGGTCAACCAAAAACAGGAGCAAGTGCGGTAGAAAATCCAAGACTTTCTTTAAGAGATATTGATGGCTCCACGCAGCAAGGGGTTGTCCTTGCCAATCTTGCTCATGGTGATATTTCCGTTGGAAGTCAGCAAGCGGTGAATGGCGATCAATTGGCGGCGTTGGGTAAGGTGATCGGTGAAAACCACCTTGACATTCAAGCAGGTAAACAACAGTTAAAACCGAGCACCTTTGCAGATATGACAGGGACGGATGGTACCGCTACCCCACCGAATAATATGGTGGATGCGATCCTGCACCTTCATCACACAGGCACAAAATATGCCAAAGTGAACGCACAAGGGGAAAGTGCACTTGCCAAAGGACAAGATGCTATCGCCATAGGATCCAGTGCGAAAGCAGAAGGTAATAAAGCAATTAGTATTGGTCAAGGGGCAAAAGCAGAAAGTGCTGGCAGTGTTGCCATTGGGGAAGGGGCAATTGCCAACCAAGCCAATGTACCACGCCCGTCGAAACAAGAATCTTACGGATTCCGTACTCATACCCCAGTAGCAGGACAAATGGGGCCGAATACCAAAGTATTATCGGTCGGTCGCCAAGGGGATGAACGTCAGATTCAACATGTTGCCCCTGGTGTGGTCAGTGCCACCTCTACGGATGCTGTAAATGGTAGCCAACTTTACCAAACGAACCAACACATCCTACACAACAGCCAAAAAATTGATAATTTGGCGGGGAATGTAAAAAATCTGTATGTGATCACAGGCAAAATTAAACAAGAAATGCGAAGTGGGGTGGCATCTGCCGTAGCAACTGCTAGCTTACCTGCCGCCTATATTCCAGGCAAAAGCTTGTTCTCCATTGCGGGCGGCTCCTTCCAAGGTGAACAAGCCGTTGCAGTGGGGCTATCACGTGTGTCGGATAATGGAAAAGTCATTTTTAAACTCAACACAGGTTATAGCAACGGCTCCACCACCATGGGGGTAGGTGCTGGCTTCCTATGGTAAATCTCACATAATCTTCACCACACAAACACCTGAAAACAACACATTCAGGTGTTTTTTTATGGCGTTACTGCGATAAAAGAAAGATTATGACAATGAAAACAATAGGCAATCCCCACGTTATTCCCTGTAAGCCTTGTTTATTCGTCACGTCTAACCCTATATATCAAACGACACAAAAAAGATGGAGAGAAAAAATGAATACATGGAGAGTGAAATTCCAACAATCTAACCTAGATATGCACATTTTACGCCTGAGCGTAATTATCTTATTTGCTGTATTTGGCAACACCAAATGGTTTGACTTTGAAGTGGAAGTGCTAAAACCCCTTATTTCCAACAGTTGGCTTCACTTTTTATACGACCTTTTTGGCTTCCATTACACCAGCTATTTACTCGGCGTGGTAGAAAGCATTGCCTATCTTGCCTTAATCATCGGCATATTCAAACCTAAATACGGTTTAATCGGAAGTGCCTTAGTGTTCGTCACCGCCTTAGTGACCGTCAGCTTACTGCCTCAATTAGGTTTTAATGGCTTTGTTTTCAAAGACATTTTATTAATCGGCATGGCTCTCGTGTTATTTAAATATGATTTAAATCGAGCGTACCCGTTGAAACACTAATATAAAAAATGGAAAGGCGTTTAACCTTTCCATTTTTTCTTTTTCCTCATTACTGCCCTTCTCTGCTTAAAGTGCGGTCATTTTTTCACGAGTTTATGACATCATCTCCCCACATCGCTAACCCATCAAAAGGCAAATAACAACCAGAAAGCAGCATCTGCTTATTTCACGATTTCACCTTTCGCTTGTAAATCCGCATGATAAGAAGAACGCACGAACGGCCCACAAGCTGCATGCTCAAAGCCCATCGCCTGTGCTTTATCACGGAATTCATCAAATTCAGTCGGTGGGACATAGCGTGCCACAGGTAAGTGATGGCGGCTTGGTTGTAAATACTGCCCTAATGTCAACATGGTGACCCCGTGAGCACGAAGATCTTGCATCACTTGTAAAATTTCGTCATTGGTTTCACCTAAGCCCACCATTAAACCTGATTTTGTTGGAATATGTGGAAACATGGCTTTAAAATCTTTAAGCAATTTTAATGACCATTGATAATCTGCACCTGGGCGAATCTCACGGTATAAACGTGGAACATTTTCTAAGTTGTGATTGAACACATCAGGTGGATTGTCTTTTAACTTATCCAAGGCTTGCTCGATACGCCCACGGAAATCGGGTACCAAAATTTCAATCTTAATCTCTGGATTCAATTTACGAATTTCTTTAACACATTCGGCAAAATGCCCTGCTCCACGATCAGGTAAATCATCACGATCCACCGAGGTGATCACCACATAACGCAATTTCATATCTTGAATAGTTTCTGCCAATTTACGTGGTTCTTCAGGATCAGGCGGTAATGGCTTACCATGTGCAACATCACAAAATGGGCAACGGCGAGTACAAATTGCCCCTAAAATCATAAAGGTTGCAGTACCATGGTTAAAACACTCATGTAAATTTGGGCAAGAGGCTTCTTCACACACCGAGTGCAACCCATGACGACGCATGCCATTTTTGATGCTATCAATTTTAGCGGAATTCGCTGGTAGTTTGATTTTCATCCATTCAGGCTTCTTTAAGAGCTCCTGATTGGGATCGATATTTTTGACAGGAATGATGGACGTCTTAGCAGCATCACGATACTTAACACCACGCTCCATTTTAAAAGGTGTACCCATGTTGGTTCCTTAAATACTAATGACTATCTCGAAAAGTGCGGTCTGTTTTCAACAAATTTCGGAAATGTTAAAAATTTGTTACATTATATCCTAATAATTGGGCAAAGTGTGCAACTAATTTTGGGGAAACCTGATCACAACTTGCCTGTTCGGGATCAATAAAATCTGCCAATTGACACATTTCCAAGCCCGCATAACCACAAGGGTTAATAAAATGAAAAGGCGATAAATCCATATTAATATTGAATGCAAGCCCATGAAATGAACAGCCTTTGCGAATACGCAAACCGAGTGAACAAATTTTCTTCTCATCAATATACACGCCTGGAGCATCGGCTTTCGGGTAAGCCTGAATACCATAATCCGCCAATGTATTCACCACCGCTTGCTCAAGTGCCGTCACCAGATGACGTACATTTAAATCACGACCTAAGGCTTTTTGACGTTTAATATCAATTAACACATACATCACCTGTTGCCCTAAGCCATGATAGGTAATTTGTCCACCCCGATCCGATTGCACCACAGGAATGGCTGTCTGTTGTAATAAATGTTCGGCTTTTCCTGCTTGCCCTTGTGTGAAAACACTTGGGTGTTGCACTAACCAGATTTCATCTTGTGTTTCTGCATCACGCTCATCTGTAAACTGCTGCATTTGATGCCAAACAGTGTGATACTCTTGCACGCCAAGCTGACGAACAACAAGGGTTGTTTGTATAGTCATATTGCCTTATAACACCATTCTGACGCCATCAATTTTGGCTAATTCCACATAAAGGGTTTCCACTTGTTCGATATGCTCTGCCACAATATCAATAGACACGGAATTATAGGTTCCTTTGCTACTGATTTGCTGACGAGGATTGTAATCACCCTTCGCATATTTTTGCACCACCACAACCACATCATCCATCAAATCGCTTCGGTTTGCCCCCACCACTTTAAAGGTAAATGAGCAAGGGAACGCTAAAAGATCTTTTAATTTTGCTTGTGGTATGTCATTGAGTTTGATCATTTTGTCTGTCATTGTCTTTTCCTAAAATTAACTAAATAGGAACCGCACTTTCACCACTCAGCAAAAGTGCGGTCATTACATTTTATCTATTGTTCGACAATATGCGGTCGATTTTTATTTAATCAAGTAAGCTTTTTACCGTAAGCACCAACCAGTCCCATGCTTTGCTAAACATGCCGCCTTCTTGCACCTCTTGCATGACTTGCAAGTCGACTTTGGCAACATCTTTACCCTCTAATTGATACACCACTTTCCCCACAACTTGACCTTTGGCTAAAGGGGCTTGTAAATATTTCACATCTAATTCATAGCGTGCTTTTAAATCCGCATGACGCCCTTTGGGCACCGTAATAAAGCTGTCTTGTAGTACGCCGAGAGCCACATCGCTGAGATCACCATAATAAACAGACTGTTCGGAAATGGCTTTACCTGCCTCAAGGGTTTTAAAGGTTTCAAAGTTAGCAAATCCCCACTGTAAGAGTTTTTTGCTTTCCACTTCACGCCCTTTAATGGTTGGCACACCCATCACCACGGAAATCAAACGCATATTGTTCGCATTGGTTGCAGAAGCCACAAGATTATAGCCTGCTTTATCGGTATGACCCGTTTTAATGCCATCGACTTGTAAAGTTTTGTCCCACAACAAGCCATTACGGTTTTGTTGCTTAATTTTGTTAAAGGTAAAATCTTTCTCCGCATAAATTTTATATTCTTCTGGCAAATCACGAATTAAATGCGAACCGATGATTGCCATATCCCGTGCGGAAGAAAATTGGTTTTCATCATCTAAACCATGCACGGTCGTGAAGTGGGTGTTTTTTAACCCAAACTGCTGTGCATATTTATTCATGGCGTCCACAAAAGCCGACACCGATCCTGAAACATGTTCAGCAATGGCGACAGAGGCATCATTACCCGACACAATAATGACACCACGATTTAAATCAGATACCGATACTTGCTGATTTAAATTCAAAAACATTTTTGATGAACCTGGGAAATTCTTTCCCCATGCACTTTCCCCAATGGTCACCATATCAGAATGGTGAATTTTACCTTGTTTTAACGCATCGCCCACCACATAACTCGTCATCATTTTGGTCAGAGAGGCGGGATATTGACGCTGATCAGGATTTAATGATGCTAATACCGTGCCTGAATTATAATCCATTAAAATATAGGTTTGGGCATTCAATTGTGGGGTAACAATCCCATAATCTACATCTTGTGCCACTGAACTTAATGGCCACGCAAAGACACTGGCGAGCCACGCCACTTGCGTTTTCTTTACAATTTTTCTCAACATCATCGTCTATCCTAAAATCGAATGGGGTTAATTACTGAATGAATACATAATGACCGGTTTGGAATAATTTAATTTTCTTAACCCAGCTTTTAAGTTATCCACATCGGTCTTCTCTTTAAATGGACCAAAATAGATATCGAATTTCTTCCCTTTTTGTTTAATTTCAGCTTGCACATTATGATGACTTAATGCCGAAATTAAACGCTCTGCCTGCTTCTTTGAGCTGATATCCATCGCTCGTAATTTATAATGAACATCGCCTTTATCGCCTGATGAATTAGGCATTTCACCATGTGAATGATCCTGCGAACCTAACACCAATTTGTTCAAGGCTTCATCATTTTTAGCAATTTTTGATAAGGTGTGCGTGGCTGCCCCAGTGAGTTTCCCCTGTTTATTGACATGCAAGGCTTCCACTCGTACTTTACTTAACCCGTGATGCACCACGCCCAATTCACCTGCCGCGGCATGTGATAAATCAATAATGCGACCTTTCACAAAAGGCCCCCGATCGTTGATTTTCACAATCACCTTACGATTATTATGTAAATTGGTCACCAATGCATAAGAATTCATTGGTAAGGTTTTATGTGCAGAGGTATACAAGTTTTCATTATAAATCTCACCGTTGGCGGTTTTACGCCCGTTGAACTTTTTATGATAAAAACTGGCAATCCCCTCACGGGAATAGCTTTTGGCTTTATCATGTGGTGTGGTGGAATAAGTAATGCCTTTTACCACATAAGTTTCTGATTGCTTAACTGGCTGACTATATGCCAATTTAGGGCCTTTCACACCATAAAGCCTTTTTGTTTCCGCATAGCTTGATGTGGCTAAAAGCATCATCAAAAGTGCGGTCAATTTTAAATATGTTTTTTGTATTTTCATAAGAACTGTCATTTTTTAACCATAAATTAAGATATCAAAAATGCTAATTAGTTCCCTTTAAAAAATGCTCCTTATGTGTATGAATTGACATAATTAAGCCAAAGCCCGCCATTAACGTTACAAATGACGTGCCACCATAGCTAAACAAAGGCAGGGGGACGCCCACAACGGGCAAAATACCACTCACCATACCAATGTTCACAAACACATAAACGAAGAAAATTAAAGTAATTGCACCAACGAGAATACGTCCAAATGAGGTCTGGGCATTGACACCTATCATCAAGCCTCTTGCCACAATAAATAAGTAAATCGCCATTAAAATGATAAAGCCGATCATGCCGTATTCTTCACTTAACACTGCAAAAATAAAATCAGTATGTGGCTCAGGTAAAAACTCAAGCTGAGATTGAGTACCTTCCATCCAGCCTTTTCCCCACATACCGCCAGAACCAATTGCAATTTTTGATTGCAAGATATGATAGCCCGCACCCAACGGATCTTTCTCAGGGTCAAGTAAGGTTAATACCCTCGTCCGTTGATAATCATGCATCAAATAAAACCACATGATTGGAATAAATCCAGCTAATGCGACTACCGCGATTAAGATGAGCCACCAGCTCATTCCTGCAAGAAAGACAACAAATAAACCCGATGCACTGACTAAAATTGAAGTGCCTAAATCGGGTTGAATCGCCACTAAGAGGGTCGGCACAAAAATTAAAATCAATGCAATAAACGTATGGCTTAACTTAGGGGGAATATGTCGTTGCCCTAAATAGACCGCCACCATTAATGGCACGGCTAATTTCACAATTTCAGACGGCTGAAAACGAAAAATACCCAAATCAAGCCAACGTTGTGCACCTTTACTTGTAATCCCAATTGCATCCACCAAAACCAACAACACAATCCCCATGCCAAATAAAAGCGGGGCAATGCGTTGATAAAATTTGGGTGGAAATTGTGCCATCACTAACATGACGACAAAACCTAAACCCACCTGAATCACACGGCTACGAAACATATTTTCATTGCCGCCAGATGCGCTATATAACACCACTAAGCCATAAGCAGAAATGACCACTAAGCCAAGAAATAGCCATAAATCAATGTGCAATTTACGCCACAAAGACAGCCAAATATTTTTTTCTTGCATTATTCTGCGACCTCTTCTTGTATGACTTCAGATGGAGAATTTCGTTGCAAACGTTGGTTCAAATAATAATCCATAATCTGACGAACCACTGGGGCTGCCGCACTTGAACCACCGCCTGCATTTTCCAAAATAATAGATACCACCATTTTAGGATCATCATAAGGGGCGTAGGCGGTAAACCAAGCATGGTCATGTAATTCTTTCTTTAAGCCACTGGCATCATAATTTTGATTTTCTTTCAAACTAAACACCTGTGCCGTGCCTGATTTTCCCGCCGCACGATAACTTGCCCCAACAAACGCCTTACGCCCCGTACCATTGGAGGCATTAATCACGTTATACATGCCTCGTTTTGCAGCGTCCCAAAAAGCTTTTTTAGGCGTTGTGATATCTTCATATAAAAGGGGATCTTGATAAGGCTCTAAGGTTTGCCCTTCAATAAATTTCATCAAATGTGGCGTATTGACTCGCCCATTGTTCACTAACACGCTGGTGGCTTTTGCCACTTGTAAGGGCGTGGCAATCCAATAACCTTGTCCAATGCCGACGGAAATCGTATCCCCTTGTAGCCACGATTTTTTATGGCGTTTTTGTTTCCATTCACGACTTGGCATAATGCCTGCGGTTTCTTCTTGAATATCAATGCCTGTCGGCACGCCAAAACCAAATTTTTTCATCCAATCGGAGAGACGATCAATCCCTAAGTTATAAGCCGTTTGATAAAAATAGGTATCTGAGGATTCCACAATGGCTTTGTTCAGATCCGTGTAACCATGTCCTGAGCGTTTCCAATCTCGGAAACGTTTGGTTGAATTCGGTAAGATCCAATAACCTGGGTCAAAAATAGTGAGATTCTGAGTAATGACCCCTTCTTGTAAAGCCCCTACTGCCACAAAAGGTTTCACCGTCGAGGCAGGAGGATAAGCCCCTTGCGTGACACGGCTATATAATGGACGGTTAGGATCATTTAACAAACGGCGATAATCTGGACCTGAGATCCCATCCACAAATAAGTTATTGTCATAACTTGGGGTCGATACCATCGCCAAAATGCTATTGTCTTTGGGATCAAGCACGACCACCGCCCCTTTTTGATTCCCTAATAAATCCGTAATATAGCGTTGCAATTCCAAATCAATGGTTAAATGAATGCTTTTCCCCGCAATGGCTGGTTGTTCACGCAGTTTACGGATCACCTTGCCTCGATTATTGATCTCCACTTCTTCAAAACCTGTGGTGCCATGCAATTGCGATTCGTAATAACGCTCAATCCCCAGTTTTCCAATATCATGTGTGCCTGCATAATTGGCGTATTTCCCCTCTTTTTTCAAACGCTCCACATCTTTATCATTGATCTTCGCCACATAACCTAAAATATGAGTTAAAGGCTCACCATATAAATAATGACGTTTAAAATAGGGTTTCACTTCAAGGCTGGCAAACTGATATTGATTGACAGAAAAACGGGCAATTTGTTCCTCTGTGAGATTAGGTTTTAATAAAATAGACGTATAGCGAGAGGAACGGCGACGTTCTTTTTTAAAGGCATCAATATCTTCTTCTGTTAAGCCGACAATATCAGCCAGTGCGGCAAAAGTGCGGTCTAAATCCGCCACTTTTTCGGGCACGATATAAAGACCAAAGAAGGTTAAATTTTCTGCTAAGAGTTTTCCATTACGATCATAAATCAAGCCACGTGTTGGCGGTAAAGGTAACAATTTGATCCGATTACCATTGGAACGGGTTTGATAGGTGTCATAATTTACGATCTGTAAATGATACAAATTGGTGGCTAACACCGCAGCCAACAACAACACGCCAATAAAAGAAAGCAAAGCTCGACGCACAAATAAATTGCGTTCCGATTTTTTATCACGAATCACTTCTTGTTGTGGTTGTGAAAGCAATCTTTTTAAATTCATATTACTCTCGGTGATAAGGGTGATTTGTCGTCACTGACCACGCCCGATACAAACTTTCCGCCACCACCACACGCACTAAAGGGTGTGGCAAAGTCAGCGGAGAAAGCGACCAACTTTGTTCTGCGGCGGCTTTACATTCTGGTGATAACCCTTCAGGCCCACCAATTAATAAACACACATCACGCCCATCATGTTTCCACATCTCAAGTTGCTGTGCTAATTGTTCAGTGGTCCAAGGTTTGCCGGGAATATCTAAGCTCACAATGCGATTTTTACCACAAGCCGCCAACATCGCTTTGCCTTCTTGCTCTAAAATACGCTTAATATCCGCATTTTTGCCTCGTTTACCCGCCGGAATTTCGGTTAACTCAAAAGGCATATCTTTTGGAAAACGACGTTGATATTCTTCAAATCCTGTGGTGACCCAAGCGGGCATTTTTGTGCCCACTGCAATTAACTGAATTTTCACAACCCCTTGCTCCGCCTTAACGCCACAGTTTTTCGAGTTGGTACATATCTCGGCTTTCACGTTGCATGATATGCACAATCGCTTGACCAAGATCCACCACGATCCAATCTGCAGTGTCTTTGCCTTCATCACCAAAGGTTTCAAAGCCTGCTTGCTTACATTCCGTAATCAAATTTTGTGCAAGTGAAGAAACATGACGGCTTGAGTTACCAGTGCAAATCACCATATCGTCTGTGATGGAGGATTTACCACGTACATCTAAACGTAAAATATCGGTGGCTTTTAAATCATCTAATTTATCAATGATAAAATCGACTAATGTATTCAAAATCTCGTTTCCTTCATGGTAAAAAGTCGCAGATTCTAACACGACTTAGCTTGGCTTAAAAGTGACGTTTCATTGTTCTTTTCTTATTTAACGATCTCTGATGCCCTTGTGGACGTGAAGCCTGCTGCCCCCCTCGTTGAACACGGTGTGGCTTCGGTAAAGCTAATAAGGCTGTCGCATCATATTGGCTGACAGGAATACGGTGATCAATATAGCTTTCGATTGCAGGTAAGTTCATGGCATATTCTTCACAAGCAAAACTGATGGAAACCCCGCTTTCCCCTGCTCGTCCTGTACGCCCAATACGATGCACATAGTCTTCACGATCATCTGGCAAATCATAGTTAAAAACATGAGTCACTTCTGAAATATGTAAACCCCGTGCCGCAACATCTGTCGCCACTAAAATATCAAGCTGCCCTTCCGTAAATTGTTTAAGTAAGGATAAGCGTTTTTTTTGTGCCACATCCCCTGTTAATAAACCGACACGGTGTCCATCTGCAGACAAATAGCCCCAGATTTCTTCACAACGATGTTTCGTATTAGCAAAGACAATGCAACGATCTGGCCATTCTTCTTCCAATAAGGTCAACAAGAGTGCCATTTTATCTTGATTAGAAGGATAAAATAATTCTTCTTTGATACGATGCCCTGTTTTTTGCAACGGCTCAATTTCGATATATTCAGGCTCATTCATATCCTCAAAGGCTAATTCTCGGACTTTATAAGACAAGGTGGCAGAAAAAAGCATGGTTAAACGCTGCTGTGGAGCTGGGCATTTGCGTAATAAATAACGAATATCTTTAATAAAGCCTAAATCAAACATACGATCCGCTTCATCAAGCACCACCACTTGAATTTGGTCTAAACGAATAATCCCTTGTTTGACATAATCAATCACACGACCTGTTGTACCAATTAAAATATCCACGCCTTCTTCAATGGCTTTCAGTTGTTTCTCATACCCATCTCCACCATAGGCGAGCCCCGTTTTTAACCCCGTTGCTTGTGCCAACAACATGGCATCATTACTAATTTGAACGGCTAATTCCCGTGTGGGGGCTAAAATCAATGCTCGTGGTTGATGAACAGGTTTGTTCACTTGATGTGTTAATAGGTGATGAAACGTGGCAGTTAAAAACGCAATGGTTTTCCCCGTGCCCGTCTGTGCTTGGCCTGCCACATCTTTGCCTGCCAATGTAATAGGCAAGGAAAGGGCTTGAATCGGGGTGCAAAACTCAAAACGATTGGCTTGTAAGGCGGCTAACACATTGGAATGTAAGGGTAAATCCGAAAAACGGCATTGCGATAAATAATTCGTCTGCATAAAAATAATAAATCTCTGATAAAAAATTGTGCTAAGAATAGCACGAACTCGAAAAATCCCCAAAAAATGACCGCACTTTTTCAAGTTTTTTAAAAAAACACCGTACTAAAACTAGACACTGATAGGTTTTAGTGATAATTTACGCACATTAAAAAACTCATAATTATCATTCTATTATTTCTTTTATCAAATCAACAAACCCTCAAATATTATGCATCTTACAGAACTAAAAAACAGACCTGTTTCTGAGCTCGTCGAGCTTGGTGAAGGGCAGATGGGCCTTGAAAATTTAGCCCGTTTACGCAAACAAGACATTGTGTTTGCCATCTTAAAACAACATGCCAAAAGTGGCGAAGATATTTTTGGAGGCGGTGTACTGGAAATTCTGCCCGATGGGTTCGGTTTCTTACGTTCCGCAGACAGTTCATACCTTGCAGGCCCTGATGATATTTACGTTTCCCCTAGTCAAATCCGTCGTTTCAACTTACAAACTGGTGATAAAATTGAAGGCAAAATCCGTCCACCGAAAGAGGGCGAACGCTACTTTGCTTTATTAAAGGTTGACCAAGTCAACGATGACAAACCTGAAGTTTCTCGCAGTAAAATCCTTTTCGAAAACTTAACCCCACTTCATGCAAACTCTCGTTTAAGAATGGAGCGAGGCAATGGCTCAACAGAAGATTTAACTGCCCGTATTCTTGATTTAGCGTCCCCAATTGGTAAAGGTCAGCGTGGTTTGATTGTCGCACCGCCAAAAGCAGGGAAAACCATGTTGTTACAAAACATTGCACAAAGTATCACTTACAATTATCCCGAATGTGAGCTAATTGTGTTATTAATTGACGAACGTCCAGAAGAAGTGACCGAAATGCAACGTTCTGTCAAAGGGGAAGTGATTGCCTCCACCTTTGATGAACCTGCCACTCGCCACGTTCAAGTGGCTGAAATGGTGATTGAAAAAGCAAAACGTTCCGTTGAACACAAAAAAGATGTGGTGATCTTACTTGACTCAATCACACGTTTAGCCCGTGCTTACAACACCGTAACCCCAGCTTCAGGCAAAATCCTATCTGGTGGTGTGGATGCCAACGCATTACATCGCCCAAAACGTTTCTTCGGTGCAGCCCGTAATGTTGAAGAAGGCGGGAGCTTAACCATTATTGCTACCGCACTTGTGGATACAGGGTCAAAAATGGACGAAGTGATTTTTGAAGAGTTTAAAGGAACGGGGAATATGGAATTGCATCTTTCGCGTAAAATTGCGGAAAGACGTGTCTTCCCAGCAATTGACTTTAACCGTTCAGGAACACGTAAAGAAGATTTACTCACTCACCCAGACGAACTACAAAAAATGTGGATTCTACGCAAAATTCTTAATCCAATGGGTGAAGTGGAAGCCATGGAATTTCTTATTGATAAACTCATGGTGGCAAAAACCAATGATGAGTTTTTTGAAATTATGAAACGTTCATAATACTCGCCACAAACAGCATAAGGGTGAACTTCAGGTTCACCCTTTTCTTTTGAGCCAAATAAGCCAAAGCTAGAGATACTTTCAACCCAATAAAAAAGCGGTGGAAACTTTTTCAAATTCCACCGCACTTTTGAATCATTGCTTGAAGTTAATGTTTGCTTATGCAATCACCACATTTGCCACTGCCACACCCACTAAACAAGCCACCACAACACCAATTAACCCAGGCAACATAAAGCTGTGGTTAAAATAGTATTTCCCGATTTTCGTTGTGCCGGTCACGTCAAAGTTCACAGTTGCAATATCAGAAGGATAATTTGGAATGAAGAAGTAAGCGTAAGTAGCTGGCATTAACCCCACAAGTAACGGTGCCGGTAAGCCCAATTCGATCCCGACTGGTAACATCATCACCGCTGTGGCTGCTTGGCTGTTAATCACGACAGAAACCGCAAATAAGGCTAACGCAAAAGTCCAAGGGTAATGTCTTACCATGGAGGTGACCCCTTCTCTAAATTCTGGCATCGCAAATTGGAAGTAAGTGTCACTCATCCACGCAATACCAAAGATCGCAATGGCGGCAACCATCCCCGACTTAAACACCACACCATTTGGGACTAATTGTGGGTTGGTACGTGTTGCCAATAAAATAATCCCACCAAAACATAGCATCATCATTTGAATAATTAATGACATGGAAATCGGTTTGATTTTATCCCCGATACCGATAGTACGAATCTCAGGTAACATCGCCACCACAACAATGACCACTAAAGAAAGCAAAAAGAGATAAACTGATTTTTTCGCTGAAGCAGGTAATGCTTCGTTTAATGTGGTGCTAGTGGTGCTTAAAATACGTTCACGCCAAATTGGATCTTGTAAACGACGTTGATATTCTGGATCATCTTCCAACTCTTTACCACGATACATACTGTACACGGCTAATGCCATTGTCCCTGCGAAGGTGGCGGGAACGGTCACACAAATGATATCCAATAAGGTGATATGTTCAAATCCTGGAAGGTCAACAATTTTACCGAGATAAAAAACCACTGCAGCAGAAAGTGGACTAGATGTAATGGATAACTGAGAGGCAACAGAAGAGGCTGCCATTGGACGCTCTGGGCGGATTTTATTTTTTAATGCCACATCCCCAATAATCGGCATAATCGAATAGACAGAATGACCTGTACCAAGCATAAAGGTCATTAAATACGTCACCAAAGGTCCGAGCAAAGTAATACGTTTTGGATTGCTACGTAAAATACGTTCTGCAATTTGCAACATAAATTTTAAACCGCCTGCCGCTTCAAGGATTGAGGCACAAGTCACCACAGAAAGAATAATCAGCATGACATCAACAGGTGCTTTCCCAACTGGCATACGGAAAATAAAGACTTCAATGGCTAAACCAATACCTGATACCACCCCTAATCCGATACCGCCAAACCGACTACCTACATAAAGCATCAGTAGCAAAAACAAAAACTCTAAATAAAGCATAAATATACCTCTAAAATGTTATATGAAACTATCGGGTATCATACTTGATTTAACGTTGTATACAATATATTTAGATTATCTTTTAAGCAAGCGTAATAGAAATTACACAATAGTTTAGTTTAAATCAAAAAAATCAAAATCTGACAACAAAAGAAGGGAATAAAAAGTTGGAATAAAATAAGGTTAGGTAAAAAAGAAAGGGAAAGAAAAAAGTTAGGCGATGATATCATCGCCCAAATAAGAATTATTGATTGTTTTGAACGTAATCAATCGCAGATTGAACGGTTGTGATTTTCTCAGCTTCTTCATCTGGAATTTCGATATCAAATTCTTCTTCTAAAGCCATGACTAATTCAACTGTATCTAAAGAATCCGCACCTAAATCTTCAACGAAAGACGCTTCAGATTTTACTTCGTCTTCTTTAACGCCTAATTGTTCAACGATGATTTTTTTTACGCGTTCTTCAATGCTCATTTGTTTCTTCCTATGTTTAGTTTTTTCGCTCACTGCGACGAGTTGGTTAGTGTATGTATTTTTTCACAAGTTACAACGCTTTTTATTGCTGGTCAAACCTCAAAGCAGACTAAAAATACATACCGTGAAAAGATAGTTACGTTACTTCATATACGCTTAAAGTGGTGTAACCAAGTTACATTGCAGTCGGGATTTTATCATTAAGCACTCATTTTGGCTATGGTTTTTATCCCATTAGCACGGTTATTTCTCTTGCCTAATTAATTGGTATACATTCCACCGTTCACATGTAATGTGGTACCTGTAATATAGGCTGCATCATCTGAGGCTAAAAAGGCGACAGCTTTTGCAATATCTTTTGGATCCCCTAAACGACCTGCAGGAACTTGTGATAAAATGCCTGCTTTTTGTTCATCGGTTAATACCTCTGTCATATCCGTTGCAATAAAACCTGGTGCAACTACATTAACAGTGATACCACGAGAAGCCACTTCTTTTGCCAATGCTTTACTAAAACCAATCACCCCAGCTTTCGCTGCACAGTAGTTGGTTTGTCCTGGATTCCCCATAGAGCCCACCACTGAACCAATCGTAATGATACGACCAAAACGTTTCTTCATCATTGAACGTAACATCGCTTTAGATAAGTGGTAAACGGAAGTTAAGTTGGTTTGCATGATATCAAACCATTCTTCATCTTTCATACGCATTAACAGATTATCACGGGTAATCCCTGCGTTATTCACGAGAATATCAATATCACCAAAATCTGCTTTGATTTTGTCTAATGTGCTTTCAATAGAGGCAAGATCTGTCACGTTTAACACAAGACCTTTTCCTTTTTCGCCTAAATACGCAGAAATACTTTCAGCCCCCTTTTCAGAGGTGGCTGTTCCAATAACAAATGCCCCTTTTGCACTTAATTCTTCCGCAATCGCACGACCAATACCGCGTGTTGCACCTGTTACTAATGCAATTTTACCCTGCATTTTGTGTCCCCTTTTATGTAATTATGCTAAAACTTCTTCTGCTGCATTTAATGATGTGACATCATTGACTGCAGCGGCTTGTAAATCGGCAACAATACGTTTTGTTAAACCCGTTAACACTTTGTTTGGCCCGATTTCCAATAATACTTCAATACCTGATTCTGCCATGAATTCAACGGTTTCTGTCCAACGAACTGGGCTATAAAGTTGACGAATAAGAGCACTGCGAATTTCTGTACTTTCTGTTTCTGTTTTTACATCAACATTATTAATAACAGCCGTATTCGGTGCTTTCACCGCAATATTTTCTAAAGAAACGGCTAATTGATCCGCCGCAGGTTTCATCAACGCACAATGAGAAGGCACGCTGACTGCCAATGGCAATGCACGTTTTGCACCAGCTTCTTTACAAGCTGCAGCAGCACGTTCAACAGCGGCTTTTGCCCCAGCAATAACCACCTGACCTGGTGAGTTAAAATTCACTGCAGATACCACTTCACCCTGTTCAGATTCCGCACAGGCTTTAATAATTGCGTCATTCTCTAAACCAATAATGGCATACATGGCTCCCGTCCCTTCTGGCACGGCTTGCTGCATTAACTTACCACGTAATTCAACTAATTTAATGGCATCTTGGAAATCCAACACCCCTGCACACACTAATGCAGAATATTCACCAAGGCTATGTCCCGCCATGATTTCAGGTTTTAAATTTGGATACTTTTCTTGCCAGACACGAAAAATCGCCACTGAAGCAGCCAACAGTGCAGGTTGGGTTTGCCATGTTTTATTTAACTCTTCAGCAGGTCCTTGCTGTACCAGTTGCCATAAATCATAATCAAGCACCTCTGATGCCTGTTTAAATGTTTGCTCCACTACGGGATATTCAGCGGCTAATTCTGCCAACATACCCACAGCTTGTGAACCTTGACCTGGAAAAACCATTGCAAATTTTTTCATGTTATTTAATCCCTATTCTTTTAAAAAACTGTTCTCAAAACGACCGCACTTTTGAACAATGCCTTGATTATTTTTTCTTTTTCAATGTCGAACGAACACAATGGCCTTGATAAGATTGCTGTTCGCTGAGTTGATAAGAAAGGGTCATTGTTTTTTCAGTCATTTCATCAATATTGAAATAAACTCGCTCGCCTTGTTCAATGGGGGCGGAAAGAATTTCATACATTTGGTCATCTAACGACTTGGCATTTTTATGCTTTTTAATCAGCTTCTGTGCGATTTCATCATGGACTTTTTTCACATGCTTTTGATTCGCAAAGAGGATCAGTTGATTTCCTTTGACTTGCCACTGACCTTGTTTCAAGATCATGTAACGATACATTGGGACATCAATGGTATGCAAAAATAAGCCTGAATTACGCATTTCACCATTCGGTTTAAAATTGAATAAATCAATAAAACGGCTATTCAAATTAGGATAATCCAACACACATTCC
The DNA here is from genome assembly GCF_049670885.1 of Pasteurella pantherarum. Classification (GTDB taxonomy): domain Bacteria; phylum Pseudomonadota; class Gammaproteobacteria; order Enterobacterales; family Pasteurellaceae; genus Pasteurella. The sequence continues at coordinate 1,826,227 of NZ_CP187173.1, forward strand.
CAAATACCACTCACCTGTTCAGGCTTAATCATGGGCTGCTGAGATGGTTTTGCACAACCAAGTAAAGTACAAGCCAAGGTGCCAACCAAAATGTATTTCTTCATGTTAATGTCTCATTAATATCAATGAATAGGTTGCTATTAAAACCTAACTAACGCCGATCCCCAAGTCAGACCACCGCCAAATGCTTCTAATAAGAGCAGTTGACCACGTTGAATTCGTCCATCACGCACCGCTTCATCAAGGGCACTCGGAATGCTACCAGCTGAGGTATTACCATGGCGATCAAGGGTGACCACCACTTGAGACATTGCCATATCTAATTTTTTCGCTGTCGCAGAAATGATACGTAAATTCGCTTGATGCGGGACAAGCCAATCAATATCTTTTTTATCTAACTGATTTTTCTCAAGGGTTTCCTCAACCACATTCGCCAGTTCACGTACCGCAATTTTAAAGGTGGCATTGCCTTGCATTTCCAAATAAGCAGGATCAGATTCCACCCCACGGGCTTGATTGGCTAAAGTTAACACATCGGCATTATCGCCTGATGCGTGCAAATGCGTTGAAATAATGCCCGCTTCCTCACTGGCTTCCAAAATGACCGCACCCGCACCATCACCAAATAAAATGATCGTACTCCGATCTTCTGGGTTTAAGGCACGAGAAAACAGATCAGAACCAATCACTAAGGCTTTTTTTACTTTACCCGTGCGAATAAACTGATCAGCAACAGTTAACGCATACACAAACCCTGAGCAAGCGGCTGCGACATCAAAGGCGATGGCATCTTTAATGCCTAACATTTTCTGAATTTGGCAAGCGGCACTTGGAAAGGCATAGGTTGAACTGGTTGTTGCTACAATAATCAATTCAATATCATTGGTATCCATTGGCGACATCTCTAAGCATCTTTTCGCTGCTTCAAAGCCCATGGTGGCAACACTTTCATCTGCATTAGCAATGCGACGTTCTTTGATCCCCGTACGTTCAGAAATCCATTCATCTGAGGTTTCCACCATTTTTTCTAGATCTGCATTAGTACGGATATTTTGTGGTAAATAACTACCAGTTGATAAGATTTTACTATACATAATAAATCTCGTTAAAAAGGGTAGCGAACTTGCTACTTTTAAATTAATGATAACTTTTTGTCTTATTATATGGGCTATTGATATTTTTCCAGCCCCATCAAAATTTTGTTAGGAATTTGCTGGCGAACCTGAAATGCCGCATCAGCAATGGCATAAGCAAACGCTTCACTGTTTGCACTACCATGGCTTTTTACCACAACAGAGGTTAAGCCAATTAAAGACGCACCATTGTACTCATCGGGATTTATACGTTTTAAGCGTAAATAACTGTCTTTAAAAAGATGACGCAAAAGCCACGAAAATGCGGGCTTTAATAAACTATTTTTTGATTTTCCTTTCAATAAAGTAATCACATTTTTTGCCGCCCCTTCAAGGGTTTTGAGTGCCACATTGCCCGCAAAGCCATCACTGACAATCACATCTGCCTTACCATTTAATAGAAAGTTGCCTTCAATAAAGCCGACATAATTTAAGGCATTATCCACTTCAAGAAGATTCGCCGCCTCTCTGATGGATTTATGTCCTTTAATATCTTCGCTGCCAATATTTAATAATGCAATGCGAGGATAAACCAGATCGAGGATATTCTCAGCAAAAATTGCCCCCATTAACGCAAATTGATAAAGATTTTGGGCATCACAATCAATATTCGCACCCAGATCAAGCATTACGCTTTTTTCCCCATCAACTGTTGGGATAACGGAAATTAATGCAGGGCGTTCAATGCCTTGCAAAGGTTGCAATAAAATTTTTGATAAGCCCATTAACGCCGCAGTATTGCCAGCACTGACACAACCTTGTGCATCGCCTTTTTGTACTGCTTCAATGGCTAAACGCATGGAGGTTCCTTTACTATGACGTAAGGCGTAAGAAATGCCATGATCATTATCAATCGTACGTGAACAATGACAAATCGTCATACGTGATTTTAAGGCTTGAGGGGTTTTCTCTAATAAAGGCAGAATTTGTTGGCTATCACCAAACAATAACAAAGAAAGCATTGGATCATTTTCCAACGCAAGGAGGGATGCGGGGATAGTAATACGGGGACCAATGTCCCCGCCCATCACATCTAACGCAAGGGTTAGACGACTCAAGTGATTACCTTTCTAATAGGATAGAAATTATTTATTAATCACTTTACGACCACGGTAGTAACCGTCAGCAGTTACATGGTGACGTAAATGGGTTTCACCAGTCGCTTTCTCAATTGATACAGCAGCGGTGGTTAGAGCATCGTGTGAACGACGCATATCACGACGTGAACGAGATTTTTTGTTTTGTTGAACAGCCATTGGCTATACTCCTAAATTTACTTTTGCTTTAAACTAGCTAATACAGCGAACGGGTTCGGTTTTTTTGCCAGCTCTTCGGGCAATTCGCCAAAAACCTGTTCGTGCGCGGACACTTCACAGTGTTCAGATGAATGCAATGGCACGATCGGTAGACTTAAAATTAACTCATCTTCTATCGTTCCAAGTAAATCTATTTCACCAAAGGAATTAAATTCAATTGGCTCATAAATTTCTGGCAATACATCGGCTTGATCCAAATTAGCCACAGGACTGTAAGAAAATGTACAATCAAGGGGTTGCATAAAAGGCTGTCCACAACGTTGACAAACTAATTCGACATCAACGGTAGCCTGCCCTTTCATGACCACTAATTTTTGTGGATCAATAAAAAACGATAATCTAACCTGCGCATCGCTGAGCACTTTATTCACTGACTCAGCAAGACGTTCAAGCTGACTGGTAGCATAATAGCCATCATAATCCAATCGGCGTTGTGCATCTTTGACTGGGTCAACTGTTAGGGGTAATTTTACCTTTTGCATAGGGCGTGAATATTACCGTTTGAGAAGAAAATAGTCAAAGGAAATTATCATTTTTTACCAGAAATCAAGTGGGAAGGTTAAAACAGCTTACCGCATTCAAGCTGAATACTGCTTTATTTTTCATCAAAAATTCAAATAAAAAAGGCAAAAGATTTCATAACCGCATAAAGTGCGGTAGATTTTTATCAAATTTTATGAAATCTAGCTCACAAATTACACTTTCTTCACTTTACAGTTTTCTGTTTTTCATTTATTAATAAAAGTTCTTTTTACCTACAAAAAAGGAACATAATGATGACAAACACAATGAAAAAAACCTTCCTCAATGTAGCCGTAAGTAGTGCGTTAACCCTTTTCGCTACACAATCCGCATTGGCTGCTCAGGTTCCTGCAGGAACCACTTTGGCGGACAAACAAGAATTACGTTGGAACATCGGATCCAACCCCACCTCTTTAGACCCGCATAAAATTGAAGGCTCACCAGAAGGCTTTGCCTCTCGCCAACTGTTTGAAACCCTTGTAATTTCAGATGCAGAAGGTCATATTATCCCTGGTGCGGCAGTCAAATGGGAACACAGTCCAGACTTTAAAACATGGACATTCTATCTTCGTCCAGAAGCAAAATGGTCAAATGGCGAACCCGTCACAGCAGAGGATTTCGTTTTCTCTTTTCAACGTTTAGCAGATCCGAAAACCGCCTCCCCTTATTCCAGTTATTTAAAATACCTTAAATTAGTCAATGCCGAAGAGGTGACCGCTGGGAAAAAAGCCCCTTCAGAATTAGGCGTTAAAGCCCTTGATGCTCACACCTTGCAACTTACCCTGTCTGACAGCGTTCCTTATGCAGATAAACTGACCGAACATTATGTGTTAGCCCCTGTGAATAAAAAAGTGATCGAACAATATGGCGATAAATGGACAGATATCAAAAATATTGTGGGGAACGGTGCATTTAAAGTATCTAACTGGATTATTAATGAAAAATTAGAACTCATTCCTAACCCGAATTACTGGGATCATGCCAAAACGGTGTTAACCAATGTCACGCTTTATCCTATTGAGTCCGAAAATACCGATGTTGCACGTTATCGTGCAGGGGATTTAGATATGACCAACCATGCCATTCCTGTAGAGCTTTTTACGAAACTCAAAAAAGAATTACCGAATGAAATTTATACGCCAGCGTCATTGTGTACCTATTTATATGAAATCAATAACAAAAAGCCACCCTTTGATGATCCACGTGTGAGACGTGCATTAGCCATGTCTGTTGAGCGTGATATCATTACCGACAAAGTGTTAGGACAAGGTCAAACCCCAGCTTACAACTTCACCCCAACTTACATTAACGGTGGCGAAAAAATCCAAAAACCAGAATGGGCAGCCTTATCACAAGCTGAACGGAACAAAGAAGCCATTAAATTATTAAAAGAAGCGGGCTTTGATAAGAAAAATCCATTGAATTTCACCTTGTTGTATAACACCTCCGATAATCATAAAAAAGTGGCCATTGCCGCCTCTTCCCTTTGGAAGAAAAACCTTGAAGGGGTAGTCAATGTGAAATTGGAAAACCAAGAATGGAAAACCTACTTAGATACACGCCACCAAGGTAACTACCAAGTCACCCGTGCAGGTTGGTGTGCCGACTATAACGAAGCCACAACCTTCTTAAACTACTTCCTTTCCACCAGTAGTAACAACACAGCGTTTTATAAGAGCAAAGCCTTTGATGATTTATTAGCCTCTTCTTATCACGTTGAAACAGATGCAGAACGGGCAGAAATTTATGCGAAAGCCGAACATCAATTAGCGGAAGATTCTGCGTTAATTCCGCTTTATTACTATGTTAGCCCACGCATGATGAAACCTTATGTGAAAGGCTTTGCCATTAATCACCCTGCACAAAACTATTATTTAAAAGATGTTTATTTAGTGAAACCTTAATTGTTGTGATTCACGTTGGTGCATAAACAACGTGAATACATCACTTTCCTCACTCATTTTACGCAAGATAAAGGATATCTTGCGTAAAACGCTTATATAAGGAAATTATGATGAAAAAAAATACCCAAAAAAATCTCTTCAAACACCTACTTTTCTGCTCACTTTTAGGCTTTTCTAGCCACGTTTTTTCTGCCAATGTGCCTGCAGGCACGGCGTTGGCGGAAAACCAGACCTTCCGTTATGACAATGGTGCCGATCCTGCCTCGATCGACCCACAAAAAGTGCAAGAAGATGCAGGCAGTAATATTGTCAGACAACTGTTTGAAACCTTGGTCATTTCTGATGCAAAAGGTAATTTGATCCCCGGTGCAGCAGAAAAATGGCAGCATAGCGAAGATTACAAAACCTGGACTTTCCATTTAAGAAAAAATGCCAAATGGTCAAATGGCGATCCTGTTCTTGCCAGTGATTTCGTCTTTGCATTCCGTCGCTTAGCCGATCCCAAAACGGCGGCAACCTATGCCAGCTATTTAGAATACTTAAAATTGGCTCACGCCTCTGACATCATTGCAGGTAAGCAACCCCTAGATGCATTAGGCATTCAAGCCCTTGATGATCACACCTTAACCTTAACGTTGAGCGAAAGTGTGCCTTATTTAGACAAACTGCTTGAATACCCTGCTCTCGCCCCTGTCAATCAAAAGGTGGTTGAGAAATACGGCGATGCGTGGATCAAAGTGGAAAACATGGTAGGGAATGGGCCCTTTAAACTCACAAATTGGATCATTAATGAAAAATTAGAAATGGAAGCGAATCCTCATTATTGGGATCACAAAAACACCTTGTTGACCAAGGTCATTATGTATCCGATTTCCTCTGATAATATTTCTTATACCCGTTATCGTGCAAATGAATTAGATATTGCCCGTTTCCCAAGTGAACTTCGTGCCAAAGTGAAAAAAGAATTGGCTTCAGAAGTCCATATTGCCCCGTTTCTTTCCACCTATTACTACGAGCTGAATCACAATGTTGAACCCACCAAAAATAAGTGGGTTCGCCAAGCACTGTCCCTCGCCTTAGAACGTCATATTATTACTGACAAAGTATTAGGTAATGGTCAAGTCCCAGCTTATTCCTTTACCCCGCCTTACATCAGTGGTGGGCATAAAATTCAAGCCCCAGAATGGTCGACTTGGTCTCAAAAAGAACGGAATCAAAAAGCCATTGAATTGTTAAAGCAAGCAGGTTACAGCCAAGACAATCCATTGCGTTTCACCCTACTCTATAACACGAGTGAAGGACATAAAAGTATTGCCATTGCGGCAGCGTCTATTTGGAAGAAAAATACGGATAAATTAGTGGACGTAAAATTAGAAAATCAGGAATGGAAAACCTTCCTTGATACCAAAAATAGCGGACATTATACGGTGGCACGTTCAGGTTGGAATGCCGATTATAACGATGCCTCAACCTTCTTAAACATCTATTTATCCACCAGCACGAATAACGCCGCAGGTTATAAAAACGCACTTTATGATCAACAATTAGCCCAATCATTTTCTGTGCAAAATGAAGAGGAACGTGCTGAGGTATACGCCAAAGCACAGGCGATTTTAGATGACGATTTTGCGACACTGCCTATCTATTACTATACCAGTGTGAAGCTCATCAAGCCGAATGTGAAAGGGTTTGCTTTTGGTCATCCAACGAATGCTTATTATTTTAAAGACGTTTATTTAACGCAATAACGCCCAAAGTGCGGTCGATTTTGCAAAAGTTTTGACCGCACTTTTTTCGCTTTTTTGTTTTTATGAATTTATTTTTTGGATTGGGATTATCATCGTATGTTTAAACTCATTCTTCGTCGCTTTCTGCAAGCGATCCCCACATTATTTATTCTGATCACCATTTCATTTTTTATGATGCGACTTGCCCCTGGCAGCCCATTTACCAGTGAAAAGAACTTTCCCCCTGAGGTCATTGCCAACATTGAAGCGAAATATCACCTCAATGAACCCCTTTATAAGCAATATTTTATTTACCTAAAAGATTTAGCTCATGGTGATTTCGGGCCTTCTTTTAAATATAAAGACTATACCGTTAACCAATTGGTTGCCAACGCTTTCCCCGTTTCTTTTAAACTGGGGTTTTCTGCCTTTTTAGTGGCATTAACGCTAGGCGTTGCGGCAGGCACCATTGCCGCCTTAAAACAAAATAAATGGATTGATTACCTGATCATGACCTTTGCCATGACAGGCGTGGTGATCCCAAGCTTTGTAATTGCACCACTTTTGGTCTTACTGTTTGCAATTCACTTGCAATGGCTCCCTTCTGGTGGCTGGGAAGGCGGGCAATTTAAATTTATGCTCATGCCAATGACCGCACTTTGCTTATCCTACATTGCGAGTATTGCTCGTATTACCCGAGGCTCCATGATCGAAGTGCTACACTCCAATTTTATTCGTACCGCCAAAGCGAAGGGCTTACCTTTACATCGTATTTTACTCAAACACGCCCTACGCCCTGCGTTATTGCCCGTGATTTCTTACATGGGTCCAGCCTTCGTCGGTATTATCACAGGCTCAATGGTCATTGAAAGTATTTTCGGCTTACCTGGCATTGGGCAGCTTTTCGTCAACGGGGCATTAAACCGTGATTATTCCTTAGTGTTAAGTTTAACGATTTTAGTCGGTGCATTAACCATCGCCTTTAATGCGATTGTCGATATTTTATATGCCGTTATCGATCCAAAAATCCGTTATTAACCGTCAAAAATCCTTAAAGAGAGACGAATCATGTTAAAAAATCAAAAAGATGCTGAACTACTTGAAAGCGTCAGTGAAAAACTCGATACCTTGGAAGGACGCAGTTTATGGCAAGATGCAAGCCGCCGTTTCTTTCATAATAAAGCAGCATTAGCCAGCTTATTTATTCTATTTTGCATCAGTTTATTTGTGATTTTTGCCCCTATGCTCATGCCATTTAGCTATGACGATACGGACTGGGGCATGTTATCCATGCCGCCAGATATGGAATCCATGCACTATTTCGGCACCGATGGATCAGGACGCGATCTCTTAGTGCGTGTTGCCATTGGTGGCAGAATTTCCTTGTTAGTGGGGATTGCTGGTGCCTTAATTGCGGTATTGGTTGGGACCTTGTACGGGGCGACATCTGGCTACATTGGTGGCACGGTGGATACACTGATGATGCGATTTTTAGAAATCCTCAATTCTTTCCCCTTCATGTTCTTTGTGATCCTACTGGTCACCTTTTTCGGACAAAATATTTTATTAATTTTTGTCGCCATTGGTATGGTGTCATGGCTAGATATGGCGAGGATTGTGCGAGGGCAAACCCTGAGTTTAAAACAAAAAGAATTTATTGAAGCCGCCATTGTGTGTGGTGTGTCTTCACGTCAAATTGTATGGCGTCATATTGTGCCCAACGTGTTAGGCGTGGTGGTGGTTTATGCCTCTCTTTTAGTCCCAGGTATGATTTTGTTTGAATCCTTTTTAAGTTTCTTAGGATTAGGTACACAAGAACCGCTAAGTAGTTGGGGTGCCTTATTAAATGATGGGGCAAAATCCATGGAGGCTACGCCTTGGTTACTGGTTTTCCCTGCCTTATTTTTGGTCATTACCCTATTTTGTTTTAACTTTATCGGTGATGGATTGCGTGATGCACTCGATCCAAAAGATCGCTAATCATACCGCACTTGGAGAGAAAAATGACAACAAACCACTTACTACTCGATGTACAAGACTTGCGTGTTACCTTCAAAACCCCTGATGGTGATGTCACCGCTGTCAATAACTTAACCTTTTCCTTAAAAGCAGGCGAAACATTAGGCATTGTGGGAGAATCGGGCTCGGGCAAATCACAAACCGCCTTTGCCTTAATGGGGTTACTTGCCGATAACGGTCGCATTGCGGGTTCTGCAAAATTTAATGGGCAAGAAATTCTTAACTTACCAGAAGCCCAGCTTAACCGCTTGCGTGCAGAACAAATTGCCATGATCTTTCAAGATCCGATGACTTCGCTCAATCCTTATATGAAAATTGGCGAACAGTTAATGGAAGTCTTGATCTTACATAAAGGCATGGATCGGAAAACCGCATTTGAAGAATCCGTACGCATGCTCGATGCAGTGAAAATGCCCGAAGCACGTAAACGTATGAATATGTATCCACACGAATTTTCGGGGGGAATGCGTCAACGTGTGATGATCGCCATGGCGTTGCTATGTCGTCCGAAATTATTAATTGCAGACGAACCCACCACCGCATTAGACGTCACCGTACAGGCACAAATCATGACCTTGTTAAATGAATTAAAACGTGAATTTAACACCGCAATTATTATGATTACCCATGACTTAGGCGTGGTGGCAGGTATTTGTGATAACGTGCTGGTAATGTATGGTGGACGAACCATGGAATATGGCAGTGCAGAACAAATTTTCTATCGCCCAAGTCACCCTTATTCCATCGGCTTAATTGGTGCCGTACCTCGTGTAGATGGTGAAGCAGAAGAGTTGATCACCATTCCAGGTAATCCCCCAAACTTATTACATTTGCCAAGTGGTTGCCCATTCCAACCACGTTGTGTCCATGCAAGCGAAAGCTGTTTAAATGCCCCAACGTTAGATTTATTGCCTGATCAACGTTTACGTGCTTGTTTTGTCCCCGCTGAGCAATTAATAAGAGGTAATGCATCATGAGCAAAGCCAAAAAAGTGATCTTAGATATTCAGAATTTAAGTGTTCATTTCAAAATTAAAGACACGAAATCCTTGTTTTTTCCAAAACATCAAACGCTTAAAGCCGTCAATCATGTTTCTTTCCAGCTTTATGAAGGTGAAACCCTCGGCGTGGTGGGGGAATCGGGTTGTGGAAAATCCACGCTTGCTCGTGCCATCACAGGTTTAGTGCCTAGCACAGAGGGAAGCATTGTTTGGCTAGGCAAAGAGTTAACCCAACAAAGTCCGCAAGAATGGAAAACGGTGCGTAGCGATATTCAAATGATCTTCCAAGATCCACTCGCTTCATTAAATCCCCGCATGACCATTGGCAACATTATTGCGGAACCGTTAAAAATTTATCAACCGCATTTAAGCCCCGATGAAGTGAAAGAAAAAGTGCGGACGATGATGATGAAAGTGGGTTTATTGCCTAACTTAATTAACCGTTATCCACACGAGTTTTCTGGTGGACAATGTCAACGCATTGGGATCGCCCGTGCCTTGATTGTGGAACCTAAATTAATCATTTGTGATGAACCCGTATCCGCATTAGACGTTTCCATTCAAGCACAAGTGGTCAATTTATTAAAATCTCTCCAACGTGAAATGGGTTTATCATTAATTTTCATTGCACATGATCTTGCTGTGGTGAAACACATTTCCGATCGTGTGTTAGTCATGTATTTAGGCAATGCGGTTGAGTTAGGTAACTATGAACAGGTCTATCACGATACCAAACACCCTTACACCAAAGCCTTAATGTCTGCCGTGCCAATTCCTGATCCTAAATTGGAACGCAACAAACACATACAATTGCTTGAAGGCGATCTCCCCTCGCCGATAAATCCCCCATCAGGTTGTGTTTTTCGAACCCGCTGCCCATTAGCCGATCAACACTGCATTGCAGAAAAACCTCGACTAAAAGGGCAACACAACCATGTTGTCGCCTGTTTTAAAGCAGATTAACCCCATCACATACCGCACGAAAGTGCGGTATTTTTTCGCAAAATTTTCTTAAAATCCACCGCACTTTGCACACCCTTCTCTACCAAATGCCGTATTTTCCTCTCAACTTTATCTTATTTTTGCGATCAGGATCGTGAAAGCCTGTAAAATCGCTCGCCAGTTTTGGCAAATTCACACAAAGTAGTGCCGTTGAATTGATCAACAACCTCTAATCATTACTTGAGAAGGAAAATGCTATGACATTCAAATCGTTATTTGTTTCAATCATGACGTGCTGTGCAGTATTCACAAGCACTAACGTGCTTGCCGACAACAGCACAAACCCAACCACAGACCCCACACCCGTTGCAACACAACAAGTCATCACCGATAAAGTGAATATCAATACCGCCACTGCCAGTGAACTACAAAAAGCGTTAATTGGGATCGGTGCGAAAAAAGCAGAAGCCATCGTGCAATACCGTGAAGCCCATGGGGCATTTACTGCCGTTGAGCAATTATTGGAAGTGCAAGGCATTGGCAAAGCAACCTTAGAAAAAAATAAAGCACGCATTATGTTATAAGTCGGAAGATTATGTAGAAAAAGCGGGTATTGCTCCTCCCGCTTTATTTTGCATTTATTCCAATGTCAAAGGGGGCGTTTGTTGAGCTAAGGCTTGTTTATGAGCTTTAATTAAGGCAATAAAAGGTTGAGCAAAACGCTCTAGTTTGATGCTCCCCACTCCGTTAATTTGCAACATTTCCGCATTGCTTGTGGGCTGATATTGTGCCATTTCCTGTAAGGTCGCATCGTTAAATACAATATAAGAAGGGATATTTTCTTTATCCGCAATTTGCTTACGCAAGAATCGCAACCGAGCAAATAAATCCTTGTCATACTGTTGCACCACATTTTTTTGCGGAGTCATCATGGTATGCAAGGAAGAAAGACGCGGTGTTGCCAAAGATAAAGGCTGTTCACCTCGTAAAAAAGGTTTCGCACTTTCAGTCAGTTGTAAGGTGGTATTGAAATGATCAAATACTTGCTTGATTAAGCCTAAGTGAATCAGTTGACGAATCACCGACTGCCAATGTTCTTTGCTTTTCTCTTTACCGATTCCATAAACACTGAGCTTATCATGTTGATTATCTTTGATCTTTTGATGATTTAAACCACATAACACTGCCACCACATAATGCACACCAAAACATTGCCCGACACGATAAATGGTTGACATCACTTTTTGTGCATCAATTAAACCATCGTATTGCTTAGGTGGATCAAGGCAAATATCGCAATTTTGGCAAGGTTGTTGACGATGTTCACCAAAATAATTCAATAACACCAAGCGACGGCAGGTTTGGCTTTCTGCAAACTCACCAATGGCTTGTAATTTTAAGGCTTCAATTTGACGCTGTGGCGTATCGGGCTTTTCAAACAGCATTTTATGTAACCAAGCATAATCTGCTGGTTCATAAAATAAGACGGCTTCTGCGGGCAAATCATCACGCCCAGCTCGCCCCGTTTCTTGATAATAGGATTCTATGCTACGGGGTAAATCAAAATGTGCCACAAAACGCACGTTGGATTTATTAATCCCCATGCCAAAGGCAATGGTTGCCACCACCACTTGTACATTATCACGTTGAAAAGCTTGTTGTACCTCTTCCCGTTGACTTGGCTCCATACCTGCATGATAGGCTTGTGCTTTAATGCCTTTATTTCGCAAACTTTCGGCAATACGTTCCACTTTATTTCGGCTATTACAATACACAATGCCACTTTTCCCTTTTTGTGCTAACACAAAACGGCAAAGTTGATCCATAGGTTTGAATTTTTCAATTAAGGTATAACGAATATTTGGGCGATCAAAACTGCCAATATACACATAGGGATCGACTAAGTTGAGATGTAACAAAATATCTTGACGAGTGGCGTGATCAGCCGTGGCGGTCAGTGCCATAATGGGTGCTTGCGGAAAACAGCTTTTCAAGCCGCCAAGTTGGGTATATTCAGGACGAAAATCATGCCCCCACTGGGAAATACAATGGGCTTCATCAATGGCGACAAAGCTCACTTTGCACTGTGAAATTAACTGGAAAAAACGAGTGGTCATGACTTTTTCTGGCGACACATAAAGCAATTTCAGCGTGCCAGCCATTAATTTATTATGCACCGCTTGCTGTTCGGCGAAGGTTTGACTGGAATTGAGATAATCCGCTTCAATCCCTGTGGCAAGCAGTTGATCCACTTGATCTTTCATTAAGGAAATCAGGGGAGAAATCACCAAAGTCAGCCCGTCAAAACATAATGCGGGGATTTGATAACATAAGGATTTGCCATTTCCCGTCGCCATAATCACAAGGCTATCTCGCCCTTGCAAAATGGCATCAATCACCTCTTGCTGACCTTGACGGAAACGTTGATAACCAAACACCGACTGCAACACATCAAGTGCGGTCTGTTTTAACGAAATGTTTGTAAAATCCACCGCACTTTGCATGCGGTGTTGCTCAACAGAATCAGAACACATTATTTAATGCAATGCCTAAGCCAATACGCTGAATATTTTTCTGATAATCCACCAAAGACTCACCATACCCTGCATAATATTGAGCATAAAAACCAATATGCTTGGTGATAGGATAATGATAACTCGCTTCTAACCCGCCTTTTTTCGAGCGGGGATGATAATGCCCTGTGAATTTCACTTGATGTTGGTCGAAACGATAACCGACACTTAAATCAAAATAGCCACGATAGCGTGTGATATCAGGATTATCGTCCTCTCGAGCCCGTTCAGGAATACGCCACCATGGTTTAAATTCCACGATCCAATTCCCTTTTGTGGCAGATGCTCTGGCGTATAAACGGTTCCAGCTACGCGATAGCCCTTGTTCATTACTGCGTCCATTGGATTGGTGATTAAACCCCGTTTCCACATCACGCAATGTCCATCCCCAAGGTAAGTGTTCATCGGTTTTCCACGCTAAAAAAAGCTGAGGTTCATAATTGCTTTCACGGAAAGGGGAAGAATGTTTCACATTGCTGATCTGAAACCATGATTTTTGCGTGTAAGATCCCGCCAACACCGAATTTTTCCCCAAAATACCTCGCCAAAACGGCAAGGCGACACTCAATTTAAATTTGATTTCATCTTTACGGGCTTCATCTTGTTGGAAAAAATTCCCACTCGACCATGATCCCATGAGGTAATTTTGTTCATACGCCATTAAACCAACAAAATCACCCGTGTGTTTAGTTAACAAGACATCTGCTCGAGATGGATAAGGCGATGGAGCCAGGGCTGCCCGACTTGGCATCGAACAACACAGCATTAAACTGGCAATGAAAAGAAGAGCATGCTTGTTCATGACATATCCTTAATGAAAATGGACCGACTCACCATGTGCCGCACAAGCTTGTTCTAAACAGCGCCAGAACGTTTTGCCATCACTGCTCACCCATTCATTGTTTTGGAAACTAAAATGGAAGCCCCCTGCACGGCTTGCTAACCAAAGCTCCAACAACGGCTCTTGTTTATTGATCACTACTTGGCTACGATCTTTAAACGTAATGCTAAAAACCGATCCTTGTGTATCACAATCCACATCACAATCCTGTTCTTCCAATTGTTCTTCAATAATGGACCAGATTTTTTCAATATTTTGGTGAAATTCAGCTACGTTCATAACTCCCTCTTAAGCTTCATCATAAAAATCCCGATTATAAAGATTTTCACATTATTGTGATAGCACAAAGGCGGATTTAATGGTAAAAAGTAGGCTCAAATTTAAAATTAAGGATCATAAAAATGAAAAAATGGGTTTCTCTTTTTGTCTTAAGTGCCATTTGTGTATTAAGCACAAGCTGTGGCGTAAAAGACGCATTGTATTTCCCAGAACAAACACAACAAACCACACAACACTAAGAGGTAAAAATGGATTTCTTTCAATACCAAGATCAACACTTAATGGCTGAACAGGTGTCTGTTGAGCAAATTGCCCAACAGTTTGGCACGCCTCTCTATATTTATTCTCGTGCAACCCTAGAACGCCATTGGCACGCTTTTAATAATGCATTAAGCCATCACCCACATTTAATTTGTTTTGCCGTGAAATCAAACCCGAACATTGCCATTTTAAATATTTTGGCAAAATTGGGATCGGGGTTTGATATTGTGTCTCAAGGGGAACTTGAACGTGTGTTAGCGGCAGGGGGCGATGCCAATAAAGTGGTGTTTTCTGGTGTGGCAAAAACTGAAACAGAAATTGCACGTGCCTTAGAAGTGGGGATTCGTTGTTTCAATGTGGAATCCGTGGCGGAATTACACCGCATTAATCACGTGGCTGGCAAACTTGGCAAAATTGCCCCGATTTCTTTGCGAGTCAATCCCGATGTGGATGCACACACCCACCCTTATATTTCAACGGGATTAAAAGAAAATAAATTTGGTATCAGTGTGAATCAAGCCCGTGAAGTGTATCAACTCGCACAACAGCTCCCACATCTCTGCATTACGGGGATGGACTGTCATATTGGCTCTCAAATCACGGAATTACAACCGTTTTTAGATGCGACCGATCGCCTCATTGTGCTCATGGAACAATTAAAACAAGATGGCATCCCCCTTAAACATCTTGATTTAGGTGGCGGACTTGGCGTGACTTACACAGACGAAACGCCTCCACATCCAACAGAATATACCGCTGCCTTACTGGCAAAACTCAGTGCCTATCCTGACTTAGAAATTATTTTAGAGCCAGGCCGTGCCATCACAGCCAATGCGGGGATTTTGGTGACCAAAGTGGAATATTTAAAAGTGAATGAAGATCGCCACTTTGCCATTGTCGATGCTGGCATGAATGACATGATTCGCCCGACACTTTATAGTGCGTATATGAATATTATCGAAGTGAACCGTCACTTAGATCGCCAACCTCAAGTGTATGATGTGGTCGGCCCTGTGTGTGAAACCTCCGATTTCTTAGGTAAGCAACGCACATTAGCTATTGCCGAAGGCGACTATCTAGCACAACGTTCTGCGGGAGCTTATGGGGCAAGTATGTCATCAAACTATAATTCACGCCCTCGTACCGCAGAAGTGATCGTAGATGGTGATCAAGTCCATTTAATTCGTCGCCGTGAAGGTTTTGAAGAACTTTGGGCGTTAGAACAACTGTTACCCTAAAAACGAAAAGGCGGTGAAACAAGCCAAAAGGCAGTAAAAACTTTTTGAAAATGCACCGCACTTTAACACATATAAAGGGGAAGCCATGGCTTCCCCCCTTTTTTACGTCCTCATATTGAAAGGTTAACGGCTTTTCTTGCCGTTAGGCATATGCCCCCTCATCATTCTCTTCCTCGCTTTGATCTTGTAAAAAACCACCGCTTTGATGTGCCCAAAGTTTGGCATACAGTCCATTTTGAGCTAACAATTGTGCATGTGAGCCTTGTTCAACAATTTGCCCTTTATCTAACACAATTAACCGATCCATTGCCGCAATGGTGGATAAACGGTGAGCAATGGCAATCACAGTTTTATTTTCCATCATATTAGCTAAACTTTGCTGAATCGCCGCTTCCACTTCCGAATCTAAAGCACTGGTGGCTTCATCCAGCAATAAAATCGGGGCATCTTTTAACATGACTCGAGCAATGGCAATACGCTGACGTTGTCCCCCTGAAAGTTTCACCCCACGTTCTCCCACATGAGCATCATAGCCTTTACGACCTTTCGCATCACTTAAATGCGGAATAAAATCTGCCGCTTCTGCACGTTGTGCCGCTTGAATCATGTCTTGTTCACTGGCATTGGGCTTGCCATAAATAATATTTTCTCGCACCGAACGATGTAATAGCGAGGTATCTTGAGTCACTAAACCAATTTGGCGACGTAAACTTTCTTGCTTAACATCACAAATATTTTGCCCATCAATGGTAATTTCCCCTTGTTGTGCCTCATAAAAACGTAACAACAAGTTCACAATGGTGGATTTTCCAGCCCCAGAACGTCCGATTAGCCCCACTTTTTCCCCAGGTTGAATGGTTAAATTAAACTGGTTAAGCAAGGGTTTATCTGGTGAATAGGCAAAACTCACCTCACGAAAACAAATTTCTCCTTGACGGACTTGCAACGGTTTCGCATCAGGTTTGTCCACAATGGTGTGAGGTTTAGTGAGGGTTTGCATACCATCGTTCACGGTGCCCACATTTTCAAATAAGCGTGCCGCCTCCCACATAATCCAATGCGATAATCCATTTACCCGTAACGCCATGGCAATGGCAGTTGCCACTGCACCGACACCAATTTGCCCGTTTTGCCAAAGTACAATCCCTAAAACGGCTGTACTTAAGGTCAGTAAAATGTTGGCTGAATAGGTCAAAATATCCAATAATGTCCCTAAACGCATTTGAGCATGGACGGTTTGCATAAATTCTTGCATTGAACGCTTGGCATAAGCCGCTTCCCTTGTGCCATGAGAAAATAATTTCACCGTGGCAATGTTGGCGTATGCATCGGTGATTCGTCCTGTCATTAAGGAACGGGCATCCGCTTGCCGTTCTGCTGTTTTCGCCAATTTCGGAATCAACACCCGCAACAACAGTCCAAAAACAATCAGCCACAGCATAAAAGGCAACAAGAGCCAGCGATCTAAGGTGGCAAGGACAATGCTAGAGGTAATCAAGTAAACACTAACATAGGTCATCATGTCGGCAAGTGTCATCACCGTATCACGCACGGCTAAGGCGGTTTGCATCACTTTGGCAGACACCCGACCCGCAAACTCATCTTGATAAAAACTTAAACTTTGTCCCAACATTAAACGGTGAAAATTCCAACGTAAACGCATCGGGAAGACCCCTTGTAGCGTTTGTAAATGCACGGCAGACGTAACAAATGACCAAAGAATGCTAAACAATAATAAGGCGACCATGGCAATTAATAGGGTGCCTTTTTCTTGCCATAAGGTGGCAGGGGTGTAAATGGCTAACCAGTCGACGATCACGCCCATCAGTTGAAATAACACCCCTTCAACCACCCCGATACCAATATTGAGAAAGGCGAGTAAAAAAATCCACCCTTTCATGCCCTCAATACTCGACCAAATAAAGGCGAACACCCCTGTTTTCGGGGTTTTCGGCACCTCACTTGGATAGGGATTTAAACGGTTTTCAAACCAAGAAAAAATTCGATTAAGCATATCTTTCCTTAAAAACTTTTTTAAACATCACCGCACTTTTACCATAACTTCAATGCCCGTATTTGATTCACTACCGCCTCCACGGAAATATCTGCCATCAAATTCTTCCCTTTAAGTTTAGTTGCCCAAGGTAACTGATCGCTTGATTTCCCAAATTCCTTTTGAACATGCTGTTCGTACACGGAGACCACATTATCTAAATTATGGTAAGGACCTGTGCGTAATGGATTGTGATAGGCATATAACCCAATGACATTGGTGCCTTGCATGGTTGCCATATGGGCAGGTCCTGAATCAGGCGAAATCACCAAATCCACCATGCCTATCAACGCACACAATTGTTTTAAATTGGTTTTGCCCGCTAAATCTGTCGGTTGAAAATCACATAAGGCTTTAATCTGTTCAATCATCGCCATTTCTCGTGGTGCTGGTGAGGCACATAAAATTACATGAACATGGTGTTGATTCGCTAAATTCGCCACTTGTGCATAACGTTCCACCAGCCAATCTTTTTCTTTTTTACTTGAACAAGGTGAAATTAAAAGATTTTTCCGAGTAGGATCAAGATATCCTGCGACAGCTTGACGATCTGCCTCACTGATGGCTAATTGCCATGTTGGTGGGCTTGTCGGCACACCAAGATAGCGTGCAAATGCCATAAATCCGTCTAAAACATGCGGGTTGCTGGGATCCTCAACCCGTTTATTGGTAAAAAGCCACTGTCCTTCTCTGGCACGCTGTTGACCAAAGCCAATTTTATATTTGGCATGAATACCTAAGGAAATCACAGAGGCTCGCAACGCAGTTTGCATATTTAATAAGGCATCAAACCGTTGTTTTCGCAGGGTTTTCCACAAGGTCAGCACTCCTCGCCAACCCGTTTTTTTATCATACACAATCAACTCCACATTCGGGATACCCGCTAATAATTGTGCTTCGGTTTTGCCCACAATCCAGGTAATTTTGGTGTCTTGCCAATAACGTTGAATTTGCTGCACCACCGCCAATGCATGACAAACATCACCAATCGCAGAAAGACGTAAAATACATAAAGCACGGGGAGCTGTGTGAAATAAAGCCATAGACTATCCTTAACGCTTGGAAATTTTGGAATTCTGTTTATTTTAAAGTAGAATGTGCCTATCCGCTATCACAGATTAAATCTTGTCTATTATGCTTGAAATCGAAACAAAAAATGGATTTTTTCTTTTCCAGTTTGATCACCCTAAAGCCGATCAAACTGCATTCTTTGAACCTGAATTTTGGCAAAAAAAGAACCGCACTTTAGGCTTTGCCCAAGGACGTGGCAAAACTTGGTTTTTAGAAACCAAAGATATTTTCGGCATCAACACCGCCCTACGTCATTATTATCGTGGGGGTTTAATTGGAAAAATTAATCCCGACTATTACTGGCAACGAAAATTGCACAAAACTCGCAGTGTGGCAGAGTTTCACTTACTTAACCAACTTCATCAAGCAGGCTTGCCTGTTCCCAAACCTATCGGTGCACGTGTCAAAAAAAATAGACTCGGCTTTTATCGTGCCGACTTATTAATGGAGTTGGTGGAGAATGCCGAAGATCTCACCGTCTACTTAAAAAAAAACACGCTCAGCAATATGCAATGGTTTCAAATTGGCACATTAATTCGCAAGCTACACAATCATCAAGTTTGCCACAGTGATTTGAATGCTCATAATATTTTGCTACAACAGGCAGAATATGGTGCAAAATTTTGGCTACTTGACTTTGATAAGTGCCACTTAAAAAAAGGCGACCGTTGGAAAGAAGCGAATCTACAACGTTTACAACGTTCTTTTTACAAAGAAGTCGATCGTTTAGAGATCCACTTCAATGAAGATAACTGGCAAACCTTAATGGCTGGTTATCGCACCAGCACAACCTTTGTGCCTTTATCCATTCAGGAAAATCACTAACCCACTGCTTTAAAAGAAAAATCGCTACGTTGAAGACATAAAAAGAGGCGGATTGTCATCCGCCTCCGCTTAATCATCTGATGAGTTTGCTTGTTGTTCTAAATACAACCATTCTGCCACTTGTTTCGCATAATAAGTGAGAATGCCATCTGCCCCCGCCCGTTTAAAGCAAAGTAAAGATTCCATAATGCATTCTTTTTCTTTTAACCAGCCATTTTGAATGGCGGCTTGGTGCATGGCATATTCCCCCGACACTTGATAAGCAAACGTCGGCACCCCAAAATACGTTTTTACACGATACACTAAATCCAAATAAGGCATGCCCGGTTTCACCATCACCATATCCGCCCCTTCTTGCAAATCAAGTGCCACTTCTTGCAAGCCTTCATCACTATTGGCGGGATCAAGCTGATAGGTTTTTTTATCACCTTTTAACTGTGCAGCAGAGCCTACGGCATCACGGAATGGTCCATAATAATTCGAGGCATATTTTGCTGAATACGCCATGATCAGGGTATTAATCAAGCCTGCCTCTTCCAGTGCGGTACGAATTTTTCCAATTCTGCCATCCATCATATCGCTTGGTGCCACAATATCAGCCCCTGCTTCCGCATGGGAAAGGGCTTGCTTGACTAAAATTTCGGTGGTCAAGTCATTTAAAACATAACTATTTTCATCAATAATCCCGTCTTGCCCATGCAAAGTATAAGGATCCAGAGCAATATCCGTTAATACACCTAATTTAGGATAAGTGGCTTTTAACGCTCTAACGGCACGTTGCACTAAACCATGTGGGTTATATGCTTCTTCTGCCATTAGGGATTTTTTATCTAGCCCGACAACAGGGAACAAGGCAATCACAGGCACACCGTATTTCACCAACAAACCCGCTTCAATTAATAACTGATCGATCGTTAAACGCTCTACCCCTGGCATAGAAGGCACAGGCTCACGATAATTTTCCCCTTCAATAATAAAAACAGGGTAAATCAAATCATCTGCTGTCAGTTTATTTTCTGCCATTAAGCGACGGCTAAAATCCTGTTTACGCATGCGACGTAAACGACGTAATGGGAAGCCAGTAAAAATTTGTTGTGTCATCAGTTGTTCCTCTTTGAGGTCATCACAAAGCCAAGCATATTGGGTGGCAATTGAGGGAAGTTAAAAGGCAAGCCTTTCAGCTTGCCCAACAAAATAGCGTGTTCGACGATGATACCACTTACGATGATGCCGTTTCGTCATCTTCTCTTGGTCGGTAGAACCGTGCCACCACCACACCAATTTCAAACAACAACCACATTGGAATTGCCAATAAGGTCTGTGAAAACACATCTGGAGGGGTGAGTAGCATACCAATGACAAACGCCGCCACAATAATATAAGGGCGTTTGGCTTTTAAGTCTTCAGGTGTGGTAACGCCTGTCCAACAAAGTAAAATAATGGCGACAGGCACTTCAAAACACACGCCAAAAGCTAAAAAAATCGTCAACACGAAATCAAGATAGCTGCTGATATCCGTTGCAATGGACACGCCCTCTGGTGCCGTTTTGGTTAAAAAACCAAATACCAAGGGGAAGACCACATAATAAGCAAAAGCAACGCCTAAATAAAATAGCACCGTACTGGAAAAAAGTAACGGATAAATTAAGCGTTTTTCATGTTGATATAAAGCAGGTGCCACAAATGCCCAAATTTGATAAAGCAAATAAGGGACAGATAAAAACACCGACACCACTGCCGTCAATTTAATCGGGGTGAAAAAGGGCGTGGCGATATTCGTTGCAATCATACTTGCTCCCGCTGGCAATGCATCAATTAAAGGGGAGGCAACGAATTGATAAATGTCATTGGCAAAATAAACCAGACCACAAAAAACGACGGCAACAAAAATGATCGACTTTAATAGACGATCACGTAATTCCATTAAATGACTAATTAGGGGTTGAGATTCTTCAACGCTCATTATGCTTTCTTATCTTGTAGTTGGGATTGTGAATGCGACGCTGGCAATACAGGATCATCCATCATGTCATCGTCAGGATAATATTGTTGAATATGTGCCATTTCATCTTGTGCTTCCGCCAATTCCGCTTGCTCAGCAGGAGAAAGTGCGGTCATTTCTGAAATAGTTTCTTCATGTGATTCTGTTGGCTCAACGGCATGTTCTGCTTGTTGTTCTGCCGCGTGCTTGAGGGTTGGTTCAACCGATTGTTTGATGGCTTCAACCTGCTCTGCCAAGGTGGTGTTGGTGGCTGCGGCTTTTTCGTCCAATGCAGTACGTAATTTTTCTGCTGAGGTTTTCAGTTCCTCAACGGTTTTCCCCAATTCAGGGGAAAGTTGCTGTAAATTGAATTGTTCTGCTTTTTTGATACTTTCTTGCAGCTCTTGCAATTTTAGCTCTTGTTTCAGTTCGTTTTGGACATTATTTGCCAAGCCTCGAACCGTGGCAATCCACCCCATTACCGTACGGATAGCCACAGGTAAACGTGTCGGCCCAAGCACCACTAAGCCAATAACAAAAATGAGTGCTAACTCAAAAAAACCAATATCAAACATTATGCTTGTTCTTTATCTTTTGCTTTTTCAGTGCTTGCTGTCTTTTCGTTTTCATTATTTAATGCTTTAAATTCAGCATCTTTTGGCTCATCAGACATGGCTTTTTTGAAACCTTTTACCGATTCACCTAAATCCGAACCTAAGGTTCTTAATTTTTTTGTGCCAAACAATAACACAACGATTGCAACAATAATAAGAAGTTGCGGGAGACTAAGACTCATAGTATTTCCTTCCTTTTAAAAAATAACGTCGCTGAATATAGCTTTTTTACGCCTTCTGAACAATAGCCAATTTACATTATTTTGTATTTTGTTGAACTCGATCAGAAGAAGATTCTGCTGATTAACCAAACCCCTAAACCACAAGCAAAACCTAGCGAGAAACTGAATATTGGGTGTTGCTTTTGTTTTTTGCGTAACCGCTGATTGAGATGGGCTAATTCTTCGGCAATGACTTTTTGTTGCTGCAAGGCACTGATGAATGTTTCAGGGAAATCCAGTGCATATTCACGCCAATAAGGGAGTTTTTGTTTCAAGGTGCGGGTAAAGGCTTTCACCCCCATTTGCTCATCAAGCCAATTTTGTAAAAAAGGTTTGGCAGTATCCCATAAATCTAATTGTGGATAAAGCTGTCTGCCTAACCCTTCAATATACAATAAGGTTTTTTGCAGCAACACCAACTGGGGTTGCACTTCCATGTTGTATTCCCTTGCCACATTAAATAGATTGAACAAGACGTGCCCAAAGGAAATGTCAGACAAAGGTTTGGCAAAAATCGGTTCGCACACATCACGAAATGCCTGTTCAAAGTCATCAATGTTGGTGTCTTTCGGTGTCCAACCCGATGCGACGTGCATTTCTGCCACACGGCGATAATCTCGATTAAAAAATGCCACAAAACTTTCGGCTAAATAACGTTTATCATGTTCATTTAAACGCCCTACAATGCCACAATCAATGCCAATATATTGCGGATCCTCAGGGTGTTCTCGGCTCACAAAAATATTGCCTGGATGCATATCGGCATGGAAAAAACTATCACGAAAAACTTGAGTGAAAAACACTTGCACACCCCGCTCTGCCAATAATTTCATATTGGTTCCATTGGCTTTCAGTTCTGCCACATTGGAAACTGGAATGCCATAAATACGTTCCATCACAATCACATTTTTATGACAGAATAGCGGATACATTTCTGGAATATACAGCATCGGGCTGTTATCAAAATTAGCCCGCAATTGAATGGCATTTGCCATTTCGTGGCGTAAATCCAGTTCATCTCGTAAGGTTTTTTCATATTCACGCACCACTTCCACAGGACGTAAACGGCGACCTTCTGCTTTTAGACGAGGAATCCAACTGGCAAGCCTGTACATTAAGCTAAGATCCGCCTCAATCATATGTTGAATGTCAGGGCGTAGCACTTTCAGCACCACTTCTTTCCCCGCCAGATTGGGATCAAGCCCCTCTAAATGTGGGAGAGAGTGCGGTAGATTTTGTTTAAATTTTGCCGTATGCACTTGTGCGATTGAAGCGGAGGCAAGTGCCTGCTCATTAAAATCCTCAAACCAAGTTTCTAAAGGGGCACCCAGTGCTTTTTCAATTTGTTGGCGAGCAAGTTTTCCCTCGAAAGGTTCCACTTGATCTTGTAATAATGCCAGTTCATCGGCAATTTCTGGCGGAAATAAATCACGGCGTGTCGACAGCATTTGCCCCAGTTTGATCCAAACAGGACCTAATTCTTGTAGGGCTAACCGTAAACGTAACCCAAAGGGTTTGTCTTTATGTTGATGACGTAGCCAAAATAAACTTTTTCGCCAACAACGAATGGGACGCATATAGCGGTGATGAGGCAAGGCTTCATCAATGCCATAAATTAAGAGGGTTTTGATGATGCGGTACAAATGTTTAATATCGTTGAATTGCATGACTTATCCGTAATATCAGGCTTTTTGAATGGACAACTGTTCAATTTTTTGTGCTAAATGTGCGGTGTCTTTTTCAAGGATTTTGACTTGATCACAAAAATCCGCAATCGCTAATCTCGGTGAAATCACTTCCCATTCTTCTGTGAGGCGTTCCCCCCAAAATTGTTGGCTTTGTTTGAGTTTGTGCTGAAATAAATGGCGTAATTTCCGTAAAAAATCTACCGCACTTTGTGCTGGCACATCGCCAATGTAGCGAGATAACAGTTCTGCAGGATCTTTTTCCACAAATTCCAGCAATGCCACAAAGCCTTGCAACACTTGCAAATCCCCTTGTAATAAAATGGATTTGTCATTAATACATTGGCTCAGTTCTGATTTCTTCGGTATGTGCAAAAGCAAACTGGGGGCAATTTCGACCACACAATCACAATGCCCTTCATATTGAGTCAGTAAATCAATACGTTGTGCGGAAAACACAAAATATAAAGGGAGATCAATTTGTTGTAATTTGACCGCCAAAACTTGGTTATTCAGCTTGCGTAAATAAGGTTCACAGTGGTCAGTATGCTGAATTAACTGATTCAGTAATGTTTCCAAGCCTGCACTTAGAAATTGTGGCAACATCAGTTGCTGAAAAAAAGGTAACGGTTTCATGATTAATAGTTAGCTCACTAAGGACGTTGAGGTCGTTTTATGTTCTTTTTTAGAAAAGGTCGGCTCGTTTTTTGAATTTTTATTTTGAATGCGTTCGACTTGTAGCACGACCAAGGAAAAAATCAGTGCCAGTGAAATGGCAAGGGCACTATCGATAATCATCAAGGCTGAAAAATCATTTATGCCTTGAATGTCCTTAAAATACTCCGCTCTTGGTAAAAAAAAGATGAACCCAAGATTGATGCGTAGCAACCAAACTAGCCACCAAACAATCAAAGTGATCGGCGTAGGCTTTTTCTGCCAAGCCTCTGGTGATTCACTGGCTAACCATGTTTCTTTCATGGCTTTATAAGGCATAAAAAGATTCGCAATAGGAATGAAAAAATACACCACACAAGCCGCATCTGTAAATTTAATCTCCGTGGCATTCACGCTGGTATGCACAAAACGATGGGCACGATAAATCCAGCTTAAAATGATCACCCCTAACAGGATAAAGCTGCCGAGCTTCACATGGTGTAAGATTTCGTCGGCTTGCATCAATTGTGCGACACCCTCAGGGAGTTGGCTGATGGCGAGTTCCTGCTGCAATAATAGATTCGTTTCATCAAATATCTTGAAACTTAACCAAATTTGTACTGCATAAATGAGAATATCGAGTCCTAATAACGCCAAGACAAGTTTTGAATGATTTTCAGCTCGATAATGCATGAAATGGCCCTCTTAGAAGTTAGAATTTGTAACCTCGATGCAATGCGACAATCCCTGCACTTAAATTATAATAATCGACCTGTTCAAACCCCGCATCAATCATCATTTGTTTTAACACTTCCTGTTCTGGATGCATACGAATAGACTCGGCAAGATAACGATAACTATCGCCATCATTCACCACCACTTCACCAATTTTTGGCAAGATATTGAAAGAGTAGAAATTATAAATTTTACTTAATGGGGCTAAAATAGGTTTTGAAAATTCCAGGACTAATAAACGACCACCGGGTTTTAACACACGATACATGGAACGTAACGCTTTGTCTTTGTCTGTCACATTGCGTAAACCAAAACTGATGATGACACAATCAAAGGTATTGTCGGGGAAAGGTAACGCTTCCGCATTGGCTTGAACGTAATTCACATTTCCCACAATGCCTAGATTGCGTAATTTTTCACGCCCCACTCGCAACATGGAGTCGTTAATGTCGGCTAACACCACTTCCCCTGTCGGGCCCACAATGCGGGAAAACTTGGCAGTAAAATCCCCTGTACCACCCGCTAAATCAAGCACTTTATGCCCTTTTCTTACCCCACTACAATCAATGCTAAAGCGTTTCCAAATACGGTGAATACCAAAAGAAAGTAAATCGTTCATCAGGTCATATTTGTCCGCCACCGAGTGAAAGACATTGGCGACCATTTTTTGTTTTTCCGATTTTGCGACGGTTTTAAAACCAAAGTGCGTGGTTTCTTCTAAGTGGGTATTGAAGGAAGATTCAACCTGCGGTTGATTTTGGGCAATATTTTCTTGGTTTGACATAAAGACTGATCCATAGAACTTAAAATTGCTTTAAGAATAACAAAAAATAGCGAAAGATTCCGCTACTTTTCCTTAATTTATGTCAGTTTATCCCCACCGCCCCGTAAAAATGCGTTGTCTTGCTATTTGGCTTCTTCCTCTTACGCCGCATATTCCCCAAAGCCTCAGCAATGATCCCTAAATGAAAAAGAAAAAACCGCCCGTCTAAAAAGACAAAAGGCGGTTTTCGCTATGAGATAACGAGCTTTTAGTGTTTTGTCGACGCTGTGGCAGAGCTGGTCTCAAGGGTATCTTTGGTGCAAAGTCTTAATAACAGATAACCTAGCACGGCAGAAATGCCTGATCCCATTAAAATGCCTAAACGGGCTAAGGCAGTCACATTTTCGCTACCCGTTTCTGCACCAAACGCCAATCCTGCCAAGAACATGGACATCGTAAAGCCAATACCACAAAGGACAGAAACCGCAAAAATCTGTTTGAAATTAATACTTTCAGATAACTTCGCCAAACCTAATTTCACGGCGATAAAACAAAATGAGAAAATCCCCAATGGTTTGCCTAATAACAACCCTAACGCAATGCCCATTGGCAAGGTTGAGGTGAGGTTATCCACGCCCATGCCAATTAAGGATACGCCCGCATTACAAAATGCGAAAAGCGGTAAAATAGCAAAAGCACTCCAAGGTGAGAGGGTGTGCTCAAAATTATCTAACGGGCGATCGCCTTTTTTACCGTTTAATGGAATACAGAAACCAATAATCACCCCAGCGAGCGTGGCATGAACCCCTGATTTTAAGACCGATGCCCATAAAATCAAACCAACAATGCCGTATGCAGATAATGCGGTAATTTTTAAACGGTTCATGGTCACCAAAACCGCAATGGCAATGCCTGCAAATACAAAGGCTTGTGGACTTAAATCATGTGAGAAAAATAAGGCAATGACAATAATCGCCCCTAGGTCATCAATAATGGCAAGGGCAAGCAAGAAAATCTTTAATGCTAAAGGCACACGTTTACCCAGTAATGCCACTACCCCTAAAGCAAACGCAATGTCTGTTGCCATAGGAATCGCCCAGCCTTCCTGAAATTCGGGATGTTCAGTATTGAACAAAATAAAAATCAGTGCGGGAACAACCATGCCCCCAATTGCTGCAATGGCAGGGAAAATCGCACGCTGATAACTTGATAATGAGCCTTCAAGTAGTTCACGTTTTACTTCCATTCCCACTAACATAAAAAAGATCGCCATTAATCCATCATTCACCCACATTAATAAGGGCTTATTGATGCTAAACGCCCCAATTTGGATACTCACTGGCGTTTGTAAAAAATTAAAATACAATTCCTGAAGTGGTGTATTGGCTAAAATAATAGCTAACGTGGCAAAGATAAATAGTAAAATCCCCCCAGCGGCTTCTTGTTTTAGAAAGTTTTGAATTGGTGTTAACATTTTTACCCCTTATGTGACTAACCGATAGCGTTCTATCGTAGATAATGCTTTTATATCATTTTTTTACAAAAAAAATCATATAAATAATTCATTTTCGTTAAAATGTTAAAAATTTTTTAAAAAATACCGCACTTTTTGAAAAAAATAAGGCGAACACACAGATTCGCCTTAAATTCATCCTTAATCTGTTGATTTTTCATGCCCTGATTTATATAACCGGTGTTTATATAAATAACTGCCTAATAAAGAATGGGCTAAGGCTTCTTTTTTCAGCTCAGGTGAGAGCGTAGTTTCCGTGAAGCGGTTGCTTTGCTTATCATAAAGATAGCCTTTTGCCTCCACTTTCGGGGCGAGAATCACCACCTCATTGCCTTTCATCATCGCAAGGGTTTGATCATATTGCATAAAGGCACGGTTTGGATCTTCCGCTTTGGTTAAGTCATAGCCAATCATTGGGTAATCACCACTCACCCCAGCCAAAGATAACAGTGTGGTTGGCATATCAATTTGACTCACCAAACGAGGATCACGTTTGACTTCCACATGATCGCCCAATAATAAGGCAGGAATATGGAAATGTTTAATCGGCACAAGAGCAGCACCGCCCACTCGAGAGTCGTGATCCGCAATCACCAAAAATAAGGTATCTTTCCAATAATCCGCCTGTTTTGCTAACTTAAAGAAATGCCCAATGGCATAATCGGCATATTTGGCGGCATTATGGCGGGTTTGTTTCGGTTGTTCATATAGCGTAATTTTGCCATCAGGAAACTCAAACGGATCATGGTTGCTTGAGCTAAACACCAAACTAAAGAAAGGTTTGCCTGCTTGATGCAATTTCGTAAAAGTTTCATGGGCTTTGTCAAACAAGTCTTCATCACTCACCCCCCATGTGGCTTTAAATTTCGGGTGTTGATAATCCAACTCATCGATGATCTCTTGGAAGCCATTGCCATAGAAGAAACTTGCCATATTATCGAAATGTTTTTCGCCGCCATAAATAAAGGAGGTGTGATAACCTTGTTGCCCTAATAATTCTGCAATGGTGAAAAAGCCATGTTGGCTATTACTGAGTTTGACCACAGCACGAGCAGGGGTCGGCGTAAAGCCTGCCGTTACCGCTTCAATACCTCGAACAGAACGTGTTCCTGTGGCATACAAATTCTCAAATAACCAACCTTCTTGTGCCAATTTGTCAAACTCTGGCGACAAGGGTAGCCCGCCTAAAGTGCCAATAAATTGAGCCCCTAAACTTTCTTC
Organism: Pasteurella pantherarum; assembly: GCF_049670885.1. Taxonomy (GTDB): domain Bacteria; phylum Pseudomonadota; class Gammaproteobacteria; order Enterobacterales; family Pasteurellaceae; genus Pasteurella. The sequence goes on from NZ_CP187173.1 coordinate 1,855,318, forward strand.
CAAAATAATGACGATATTTTTCGGCTTACCTTGGTAAGTGGCTTGATTGCGAGTTAAAGTTGGATATTTCGTTGAAATGTAATCACTTTCAGGACGACCACGGCTTTTTTTCACAATACTTAACATCTCATCGGTGTGCATTTTGCCGTATAAGGTTGCCGCATTGCCTTCATCTTTAAATTGTTGTGCGGCATAAATCACCGAATACCCCGAGTTGAGCACCAAAGAGTTGACTAATCCATCAGACGAAAACGCCACCATCGCAGGGTTAATACCACGGTGGGCAAACGTGGAACGTGCCCCAATAAATGCCACCGCAATCACCAATAACGCCATCAGTGGGCGAAATGTCCAACTTGGTGAGGTCAGATTTTTAACCGCCCAACCTGCCAGTTTCCAATAGAAAACCGTGGCAAAGCCTGTAACGACCAAGCTGATAACCACAGACAATAAATGTCCTTCAAAAAGCATACTGAAAACTTCTTTAGGGTAGATCAGATATTCAATGAAAAGACGGTTTGGACGAAAATCATAGGTTTCAATAAAAGCAGGCGTGGCAATTTCCATAAAAAGAATAAACACACTGCCGACAGTTAACCAAACTCGCAGAATTTTTCGCCACACACATCCAAGCCCATTATGGTGATAAAGTAACACCGTCAATAAGGCTGGCAGCCCAAATAAATAGCACAAAGACACAATATCAATTCGTAATCCTTGTACGAATAATGACAGCCAACCGTCAACCGCACTCACCCGATCCGCTTGCCAAAGGGATAAACCTAAACGTGAGAGGGTAAAGACGAAAAGATTAACAGCAACAAAAAAGAAAATGGGAAACAACACCATGCGGTGATGTTTTTGCGTATTTGAATCCATATAGCCTCTGAGATGATAAAATAGGGGAAAACGTAGCTGTTAGACAGCCATTCAGGAAAATCATTCCATTTCTCAATGTGATTTTAACCATTCCATGCACTCTAGCCACAAAAGTCGCAGTGTTGAGCGTAATCACGGCGGATATCGCCTTTGATTGGTACAATCCCATAAAAAAGTGCGGTCGATTTTAAAAACATTTTAAAACATACCGCACTTAGATAAGTCCTATGCTGTTGGTGGCTCAAGATCTTTGCGTAAAGACACCAAAAGTTGGTCGATTTTCACGTTTTCTGTGTCGATGATTTCAAATTTATATTTGTCATACAACACAAAATCTGTTTTCTTCGGAATTTTACGCAACATATACATCATAAAACCGCTGATGGTTTCATAATTTTCTTCCCCAGGGAAACTGTCGAGATTTAAAGCTCGCATCACATCTTCCAACGGGGTCGCCCCATCAATTAACCAAGAATCTTCATCACGACGTACGATTTGTTCTTCTTCATTCGACACCAACTCGCCCATCACAATACTCATCACATCATTTAAGGTGATAATTCCCACCACAAGGGCATATTCATTCACAATTACCGCAAAATCTTCACCTGTCGATTTAAACAGCTCCAACACCTCGAATAAGGAAAGTGTATCAGGCACAAACAAGGTTTTTCGCAATAAGCGACTGTCGGTGAGCGACACCCCTTTTTCAATTTGTAAGTACATGGTGAGTAAGGTGTGCGATTCCACATAACCTAAAATACGATCTAACCCGTTATCACAAATTAATAATTTGGAATGGGAATTTTTCGTTAGCGTATCCATAACAGCTTGGCGATCAAAAGAGCGGTCTAAAAACACGATATTTTCACGGGTGGTCATGGTGGAGGTGACCGTTCTTTCCTGCATATCAAAGATATTTTCAATCAAATAATGCTCTTGTGCATTAACCACACCCGCTTCCGCCCCAGCACCCACAATGGCAACAATATCTTCGGGTGTCATATTTTCTTCACGCACCGTAGAAATATGGAACAATTTAAAAAAGCCATTGGCAATAGAATCAAAAATCATCACCAAGGGTTTGAGTAAAAAAATACACACCGCCATGATACGCACGGTACGCAATGCCACCCCTTCAGGGTTAATCATCGCAAGGCGTTTAGGCACTAAATCTGCCAATAAAATAAAGGCGGTGGTCACAAAAGCAAAGGCAAGCCAAGAAGCGACGTTATCTAACCATGCGGCACTGATGTGGTCGGCAAGCACTGTGGCTAAATAAGGGCGAATCGCACTTTCACCAATAATCCCACCCAGAATCGCCACCATGTTTAAACCAATTTGCACCACCGTAATAAAACGCCCTGGCTGGCTTTGTAGGCGTAACACGAGCTCTGCACGTGTATCCCCTTCATTGATTAAACTTTGCAACTTCATTTTTCGTGCACCCGCCAAAGACATTTCAGCCGCAGAAATCACCGCACTGATAATAATCAAAATTCCTAAAATGAAGATGGCTTCAAATAAACTCATAACATCTCTCTGCTTTAATCATGTAACGAAAAGTGATGAGGACGTTATGCGGCTTAACTTGTCATTAAACCGCATAGACACATAGAAAAGGGCGGTTAATTTTCGCTATCAAACCAGCCACGAACAAATTGAACAGAAAAGAATAAGGTGAGAAGTAAGAAAACATAAAGCACATAAGCCAGTATTGGCAAACTTGCGGAGGCATTTTCTTCTACCGCATGAATGTTAACGGCATTACGAAACTCATCAAACATCACCAAACGCCAGCCATAATATTTAATCTCAACATATTGATTTTCTTTAATTAAGGCTTCTGCTTCTGCATGTAAATTGGCTGAACCAAATTTAAAGTAAAATGGGAAACCCCAACGCGTATCTTCATTACGATAGACCATGATCTCGCCCTTCGTGTTTTGTGTATTAATAAAATACACATCACGTGTTGGACCATCGGCAGGATTCGCTTTGGTGATAGGTCCATCTTTATCCACACGTTTCACTTCCACACCTGTCACTTTGGTGATGTCATAACTCGGCGTAACAAAATTAACGGTGGCAAATAAAAAAAGGTGAAAGGTGAATATCACCGTAAGAAAAAAGTATTTTAAAAATTTTCGCATGGGTCTTCCTTTGATACAGTCGCCAGATACTAAACAGATTAATTATTGTACATGAATTTTGAATAAACGCTCAAAGTTTTGTGTGGTAATTTGAGTAAACTCTTCAAAGGAAACGCCTTTGAGGGTTGCCACATATTCACAAACTTCACGCACATAAGCAGGTTGATTTTGTTTACCACGATAAGGCACAGGGGCGAGATATGGCGAGTCAGTTTCGACTAACAAGCGATCAAGAGGCACTTTGCGTGCCACATCTCGCAATTCTTCTGCATTTTTAAATGTGATAATGCCTGATAATGAAATATACAAGCCTAAATCTAACCCTCGTTTTGCCATGTCCCAGTTTTCCGTAAAACAATGGAGTACACCACCGCATTTTTCCGCCTGATTGTCTGCCAAAATGGCGAGGGTGTCTTCTCTGGCACTGCGGGTATGCACAATCACTGGTTTGTTGAGCTGATTTGCAATTTGAATTTGGTTTGCAAAAACTGCTTGTTGCAAGGCTTTGTTATCCGCACTGTAATAATAATCTAAGCCTGTTTCACCAATGGCAATCACTTTCGGATCATCAGCCAACCGTAACAAGCGTTCTGCATCAAAGGGTTCATCATCAAGATCTAAAGGATGCACACCACAAGCCAATGAGACATTGTTAAATTTGGCAAGGGCGGCATAGGCTTGCTCAAAACGAGTTAAGGTCACGCCCACCGCAAGCAGATGTTTCACCTCTCTTGCCATGGCTTTTTCCACCACATCCTCAACATTTTTGTGTAAATTTTCATAATCCAAGGCATCAAGATGACAGTGAGAATCGACAATAAACATATTTTATCCTTCAAAGACGTCGGTAATTAATTGGGTTAAGCCGTCTAACAAGATGAGATCTTGATTGACTGCATTAATATTGATTAAATCTGCACGCACCTTTTGCATAATCTGTAAGGCATGAAGTAAACCTTGCGTGCTTTGTTGGGCACTAAATTGTTCAATCCCCGCAGCGAGATCTTGGCAGATCCAGTTTTCTCGAATCTGCAATTTGGCTTTTAAGGCATCCGCTAAAAACGCCAAAAGCCAATCAAGTTGATGAAAAATCAGGGTTTTCTCAAAAAACGGTAACAGCTCTAAAGGGGAGCATTTTCGGTAAAACAACCAAAATTGACGTAAAAACTCACGCCGTTTGGCTAACAAACCTTCGGTTAATACCGTTAAAGCATCAAGTGGGCGACCATAGCTTATCCGAAGTGCGGTCTGAATATCCGACATTTCATGAGGCGGTATCTCATTGCTTTGTAGCCAAGCGATCGCTTGATCGGCATGGGGAATGCTGATCAAGGTGGCTTGGCAACGGCTGTAAATGGTCGGCATGATGGGTGATGCCACATCGGCGAGCAATAAAAAATAGGTATTCGGACGAGGCTCTTCTAAGGTTTTTAACATGGCATTGGCGGCAGCCTCCGTCAGACGTTCCACTCCAAGCACATAAATCAGTTTATTGCCCCCCTGTTGGGCATGTTGATTGATTTTTTCATTCACTTCACGCACTTGATCCACCCCAATATCTTTATTATCAATCGGGGCAAGGGTGTAAATATCGGGGTGATGTTGTGCTTTTGCTAAAAGGCAATGATGACACTGTCCGCAAGGTTGCAGACCCTTGACCTGTTGACAAATAAGCCAATGCCCTAATGCTTGTAATAACTGTTCCGCCCCTAAGCCTTGCTCAGCTTTAAATAAAAGTGCATGATGACCATGCCCTTGTTGAAAGGCATGAACAGATTGTTGATAGTAAGGTTGTAGCCAAGGGTATAACGTCATGCTGAAGCTTTTGTTGAAATTAACCAATTTTCTACCGCACTTTCGACATCATGTCCCACTTTTTCCATACTCTGTGAGGCATCAATCGTCACGGCTTTCGGATTATTTTTCACCAACGCAAGATAACGTTGACGCGTGCGGTGGAAAAAATCCAGATTTTGTTGCTCAATACGATCCAATTCACCACGCCCTTTGGCTCGCCCCAAGCCTAATAAGGGATCGATATCCAAATACAAGGTGAGATCAGGTTCAAAGGTGCCTAACACGGTGTGTTTTAAGGTGGCGAGCAATTGTTGATCCAGTTGGCGTCCCCCCCCTTGATACGCTTGTGATGACATATCATGGCGATCACCAATCACCCATTTCCCTTGAGCCAGGGCGGGTTTAATCACATTTTCCACCAATTGAATGCGTGCGGCATACAACATTAAGAGTTCGGCTTTGTCGGTCACAGGTTCTTCTGTTTCGTGTTTGATCAAATGGCGTAACTTTTCTGCCAAAGGGGTGCCACCCGGTTCACGGGTAAAAACGATTTCATGAATGCCATGTGCTTGCAATGCACGCACAATACTTTCTCGTGCGGTCGTTTTTCCTGCCCCTTCAAGACCTTCAAGAACAATAAATTTGCCTGTTGTCATGTTATTTTCCGTTTTTCTGATGACGATACCAGTGCAAATATTGCTGCACGGCTCGCTGATGTTCTGCTAAAGTTTGTGTAAATTTATGCCCGCCCGTGCCATCTGCAACAAAATATAAATAAGCGGTTTTTTCAGGGTGAGCGACAGCTAAAATCGCACTTTCACTTGGCATGGCAATCGGTGTTGGCGGTAAGCCATCAATGGTGTAAGTATTGTAGGCGGTTGGGGTTTCTAAATCTTTTTTACGAATATTGCCCTGATATTTTTCTCCCATGCCATAAATAACGGTGGGATCCGTTTGTAAACGCATATTACGTTTTAAGCGATTAAGAAATACAGAGGCTACTTTACCACGTTCCGCTTCAATTGCGGTCTCTTTTTCCACAATAGATGCCAAAATCAGCATTTCATAGGCATTGTTGAGGGGCAAATCGGGGTCACGTTTTTCCCATGCTTGGGCAAGCACCTTTTTCATGCGTTCCACCGCCCGTTTTAATAAGGCTAAATCCGTTGAATTCGGCGTGTAATGATAAGTGTCGGGATAAAGCCAGCCTTCCACTTTTTTCCACTCGTGAATGGCTTTCACATCATCAGGCAAATCTAAAAGTGCAAAAATGTCTGCCTCGCTTTTCCCTTTTAAGGTTTGCACTAAGTGCGGTGCATTTTCCAAATTTTTTCGCCATGCGTTGAAATTGTCGCCCTCAATAAATTGAAGACTAAATTGTGCCTCTTTGCCCTCGTTCAGTACAGTCAATAACTCTGCTACGGTCTTTACCCCATTCATTGAATAAGTCCCCGCTTTGATTTTGTTGCGTTCTGGTTGCAATCTCAGCACATAAGGTAATAGGAAAGCATCATCAAGCAATTGTTCTTTTTCCAATAAATTGGCGAGTTTTTTACCTGTCGTACCACGTTCCACGGTAAGCAGTTGATCAGGTTTGCTGTGTACAGGTTGATGTACAAATTTTTGCACCTGTTGATAAGCCCAAAAACTAGCCGCTAAGCCGAGTACAAGAAGGAAGATAAAAAAAGTCAGTAATTTTTTCATGAATAAACCGTGTGAAGGCAAGGTCAGGTTAAAATTGGCGAGATTATAACAAAGAACGGGCAAATTTGCGTAGTTCGAAAAAACAAAATGCGATCTAAATAGACCGCACTTTATCGAGATAAGCCTGCAAGATTAATACAAGACACGTGCACGAATAGTGCCATCGATCTGTTTTAATTTGGCTAATAACTCATGGGTATCTTCCGCTTCCACGTCAATCACTACATAACCAATGGTTGGGTCAGTTTGCAAATATTGTGCCGCAATGTTTACATTGGCTTCCACAAACACTTGGTTAATTTTGTTTAATACACCTGGTTTGTTATGGTGAATGTGTAATAAACGTTTGGCACCACTATGTTCTGGTAAAGACACTTCAGGGAAATTCACCGCAGAAAGGGTTGAACCATTATCGGAATATTTGACAAATTTACCTGCCACTTCTGCACCAATATTTTCTTGTGCTTCAGAGGTAGAACCACCAATATGTGGGGTTAAAATTACATTATCAAACACACGCAATGGCGAAACAAATTCTTCTTGGATAGAGGCGGGTTCTTGTGGGAATACATCTAATGCCGCACCACGCAATTTACCAGCTTCAAGAGCTTGTGCTAACGCTTCAATATCCACCACTGTACCACGTGCCGCATTAATTAAAATGGCACCTTCTTTCAATTGGGCGATACGTTGGGCGTTCATTAAATTTTTGGTAGAGGCATTTTCTGGCACATGTAAAGAAACCACATCGCTCATTGCCAATAGTTCTTCTAAACTACGGACTTGATGGGCATTACCTAATGGTAATTTATTTTCAATATCATAGAAAAACACGCTCATACCTAGCGACTCAGCAATGATACTTAATTGTGAACCAATATGCCCATAACCAATAATACCGAGCTTTTTACCCCGCACTTCATGGGAGCCTGTGGCTGATTTATTCCAAACACCACGGTGTACTTCCGCATTTGCCTGTGGCACGTTACGCATTAATAGTAAGATCTCACCAAGCACTAACTCTGCCACTGAGCGAGTGTTAGAAAAAGGTGCATTAAATACAGGAATGCCTCGTAATTTGGCGGCCTCTAAATTCACTTGGTTAGTCCCAATACAAAAACAACCAATGGCGATCAGTTTTTGTGCATGAGCTAACACATCTTCTGTTAAAGAGCTACGTGAGCGAATCCCCACAAAATGAGCATCTTTGATGGCGACTTTTAATTCTTCATCACTGAGTGCTTTTTTGTGGTATTCAATGTTGGTGTAGCCCGCTTCTTTTAATACATCTAAAGCACTTTGGTGGACACCTTCTAAAAGTAAAAATTTAATTTTTGACTTATCCAGTGAAACTTTGGTTGTCATGTTTGCGTTCCTTTTTCTTGTTATTCAATTACGTTGACACCGTCTGGTGTACCTACAATAATAATATCCGCAGGGCGTAATGCAAAAATACCATTTGTCACCACACCTGCCACATTATTGAGTTCTTTTTCCATTTCCACAGGGTTCATGATGTTAAAGTGATAGACATCTAAAATGACATTGCCATTGTCCGTCACCACACCTTCACGGTATTCTGGCGAACCCCCTAATGCCACTAATTTACGTGCCACTTGTGAGCGAGCCATTGGAATGACTTCCACAGGCAAGGCAAAGGTCGAACCCAATATGTCCACTTGTTTGCTGTTATCCACAATACAAATAAATTTTTTCGCTAATGCTGCTACGATTTTTTCACGGGTTAATGCCGCTCCCCCACCTTTGATCATCATTTTTTGTGGGTTCACTTCATCTGCACCGTCAATATAAATGTCTAACCCTGAGACATCGTTTGCATTGAACACTTCAATGCCTTGTTTGCGTAATAATTCTTCAGATGCTTTGGAAGCCGCAACCGCCCCTTTAATGTCGTCTTTCATTGTTCCTAAGGCTTCAATAAAACAATTGACTGTCGAACCACTGCCTACGCCCACAATGGTGTCAGGTTTGACATAGCGTAATGCTGCTTTCGCCGCCAATTTTTTCATTTCCAATTGATCCATCTTAGTTCCTTTATTTGTCTTAATTTGTCTTAAAATGCTATTCTTTTTATTGAGACTTAACTATGTGTAATCGTTTGCGTATCTTGTAATAAGGGAATACTTTAATCCTAATCAATAGGATAAACAAGCCTATTTAGGTAAAAATTCTCCTAGCAATTCATTCAAAAATAATTTGCCATGCTCGGTAATTTTCCAGCTTTCTGGCGTTTCCTCAATATACTTTTTGGCTAATGCCCATTGGATTTGTTCGGCAATATGTTGCTCATTTAAGCCTGTAAATTGTCGAAATTCCACTTTCGGCACAGCTTCCAATAAACGAAAACGGTTCATAAAAAACTCAAACGCCCGATCCTCTTCCTGTACCGTTTTTTGTTCATATAAATATTCCCCACGCAAATAGCCTTTGGGGTGTTTGGTTTTGGCATAACGCACGATCTCACCCGTTTCAAAACTCAGTTTGCCATGTGCTCCACAACCAATCGCCAAGTAATCCCCAAAACGCCAATAATTTAAATTATGCTGGCACTGAAAATCTGGCTTGGCATAGGCGGAGGTTTCATATTGCACATAGCCCGCTTCGGTTAACAGTTGGTGCCCTTGTTCGAAAATATCCCAAAGTGCATCGTCATCGGGTAACACGGGAGGGCGATAAGCAAACAGGGTGTTTGGCTCAATGGTCAGCTGATACCAAGATAGGTGTGGCGGTTCAAGGGCTATCGCCTGCTGTAAATCGGAAAGGGCTTCTTGTAAGGTTTGATTCGGCAAACCATGCATCAGATCCAAATTAAAACTCTTTAGCCCTGAAACTTTTGCAAAACCGACCGCACTTTTGGCTTCTTCGGCATTATGAATCCGTCCTAAACGGGCTAATTTGTCATCATTAAAACTTTGGATCCCCATGGAAATACGGGTAACACCAGCCTTCACATAGCCTTTAAAGCGTTCGGCTTCTGCCGTTCCGGGGTTCGCTTCTAGGGTGATTTCAATATCAGGCTTAAAGGGAATCTGTGCCTCAACGCCCGATAATAATGTTTGAATCCCTTCTGCGGAAAATAAACTGGGTGTGCCCCCACCAATAAAAATCGAGTGAAGTGGACGCTGTTGAATGCTGTCTTGAAAGCGTTGCAAATCTTGTTGCAGATCTTGCAATAGGTGTTCAATGTAGTCTTGTTCAGGAATATGCCCTTTTTGTGCATGAGAATTGAAATCACAATAAGGGCATTTTTGTACACACCAAGGAATATGAATATACAGGCTGAGAGGGGGAAGGGTTAAGATGTTCACTCACGCACCACCACGGCGGTACCACTTGCCACGATCATGAACATACTTTTTCCATCGCCATTAATTGACGTGTAGTTGACCTCTAACCCGACAACCGCATTTGCACCCACACGTTTCGCATTGTCTTGTAATTCTTCTAATGCGTCTTGACGTGCACGTGCAATTTTGGATTCATAGGCACCTGAACGTCCACCCAGAATATCGGTAATGCCAGCAAAAAAATCACGAATAAAATTTGATCCCGCAACCACTTCACCAAATACCACTTGTTTATATTCAATGATTTGCTTGCCTTCTATGTTAGGGGTTGTTGTAATAATCATCGCTTTTCCTTATTTAAGCTTATCTAAAAAATCAAAAAGTGCGGTCGGTTTTTGCTGAATTTCTGCCGCCGTTTTCTCTGCCACTTTTTGCACGTCTGACCAATCCGCACGGTTAAGAATATCGCCACTGCAAAGGTAATCTTTATCCTCTTCATTCATTTCACCATGAAGCAGATTGTTATAAGTGGCAAGGGTACAGGCTTTGATGGTAGAAAATGCCACATTATAATTGGTCGCCAATCGGCTATCGCCATAAATCCAGCTTAGCTGTGCTAATGCAGTATAGTTGCCCAAGGTTGCCGCTTGTTTTAATTTACTCACAATCAGGGCGTAATTTTTGGGCTGCTGTTTATCTAATTGATGGACTTCATCTAAGATCTTTTGTGTCCCGTTAGGGGCTAAACTTGCTAGCCATTTTGGATTAGATTTTGCCACAAGCTTATCCAATAAGGTTTGGGCTGGGGCATAGTGACGCTTTGCTGCTTGATCTAGCCAATAGTAAAAATCGCTTTCTTTTAAGTGCGCCATATCCGTGGTCGTTTGTAAACTCAAGGCTAAATCATATTGTGCTTCCGCATTGCCTTTTTTCGCATCTTGTAACAATTGCAGTTGTTCAGGCAGATAATCCAACCCTTGGGCAGTATGTGATAACACAAAACTGATCAAAAATAGACCGCACTTTTTCCACATCATTAGGTTCCTCTTGTTGCTAACTTGTTTTTTAAAACCGATAACGCTCTGGCTCTATGTGAGATTTTTTTCTTTTCTGTGGTCGCTAACTGGGCGAAAGTACACCCCACTTCAGGACTAAAAAATAGGCTATCATAACCGAAACCATTTTCGCCTTGTTCCACAAACGCAATCTCGCCATAACATTCCCCCTCTGCAATAATAGGGGAAGGATCTTGTTCATGTTGCAACATCACAATGCAACTGACAAATTTTGCTCGACGATTTGGCTGTGCCACATGTGCTAACTCTGCCAGTAACTTGGCACGATTTTTGGCATCCGCCTCCGCACCTTCTACCCCAGCATAACGTGCAGAATATAAACCTGGTGCCCCCCCTAATGCCTCCACCACTAAACCAGAATCATCTGCAATGGCAGGTAACCCCGTGAGTTTGCTGGCGTAACGGGCTTTGAGTAAGGCATTTTCCACAAAGGTTAAGCCTGTTTCTTCAGGGCTTTCAATATGTAAATCCGTTTGGGCAATCACCTCAAAACCAAAATCGGCAAGCACATCCGACATTTCTTTGACTTTCCCTTGATTACCTGTTGCTAAAACGACTTTTTGTTTCATATGACACTCTATTTTTTCAAACACATGTGCAAATTATACGCTTTTCTCACCGATAACGCCAAAATCTCCATTGGATATTTTCATCGCCTATAAAAAAGGGTATTGAGTGCACACCCAATACCCTTGATTTATGTTAGCGGTGAGAAATTACCATTGATAACCGATGCTTCCCCCAATATTGACATCGCCATTGGTGTTAAAGCCACTTCCCAATTTAATGGAAATTTTGTTGTTATCGGAATTTCTTGAGTAACCGACTGCCACCGCAGACTGACCTTTGAAGTTCCCTACACCTAAGGAAACTAAGCTCTTACCTGCTTCGTTTGGACGTTGTAAGAACGCCACGGCTGTCGCACCCGCTACCCCTGCACGCATTCCTTTATCCAACTTATTAATGCGTTTATGTACATCACCAATTTTCGCATTTAATTGACCTACATTGACTGCATCAGTTGCCTCAATACCTGGTGCAACATTGGTGAGACGACTTGGTGAACCATCTGCTTTCGCAATGCGGATATTGCCATCTTTCGATGAACTAATACGAGGTCCTTGTGCACCACCAACTTGTACGCTTTCAAAGACAGGATTTTTACTCACCGTCACTTTAATTTCACGCACACCATCTGCACGGGTTTCCCCTGTGACCTTAGCAATATCATTACCACTGACAAACTCAACGGCATGGGCATTGCGGACATCGGCAGCATATTGGTTGTCTTTCGCACCAACCACAAAGCCTAGTTTACTTGCATCAGACACACTTAACGCATTGTTTGGATGAGAATGTGCAAGATCCGCTAAGCCACCTCTTGCTTTATCCATTGGCTGTGTTGCCTCAACAGGATTCACCGCTTCGGTTGCATTGGCTTTTAATACACCTTGTTCAAATTGATCTGGTGTATAGTATTTCGCATTTGCCCCCTGTCCAACTTGAATCAGTGGTTTGCCATCGGCACTCACTTTGTTGGCAATGGTATTGGTGCCAGATGCCACATTCCCCAACACCGTTGGTGCCCCAATTTCATTCGCTTTCGCCGTTGGGTTCACCAAGTTGGTGGTTAATTCGCTTGCAGGGATCGCTTCACCTATTGGATAACCATTCGCATTCACTTTGAAGTACTGATCACCCACTTTCGTCACTGGTGTACCATCTTTCGCTGTGTAAGTTAATGGTAAGCCTGTCATGTGAATGCTCACATCGGTTCTATCTTGTCCTGTTGCAGGATCACGAGTGGTTTCTGCTTTCGCCACTGTATTGCCACCATTGATGAAATTCACGACATCGTTTGGCGTCACTTTTTCCGTTTCTTGACCTGCAATGGTTGAGCCACCATTTTGTTTCACCAAGAAGCCTGCTTTATTAACTGTTTGATCTAATTGATCTTTGTTCACCGCCTGATCAGGTTGTGTTGCCCATCCTACATTGTTGAGGGTCACACCGCCGGTTCCTTGCTTGATGTTATCCTTCGCATTAGGATGCATTTTCACGGCTTCCGCTCTGGCAGTGTCAATCGCTTTCGCAATCTCCTCTGCAGGTGCATTTGGATTGGCTTTCAGTTTTTCACTAATCGCCTGTTGAATTGCCGCTTGAATTGGATCAACCACTTTATAGGCTTCATTGTTCACCCCATCGGCTTGCGAACCATTCGTCAACTGTGCCCCTTTGGTGAGTTTCGCAATAGCATCTTTCGCTAAGGCAGTTGGTGGTGTTGCACCATTTGCCACTGGTTTTAAGGAACCATCTGGATTGACTGCCTCTTTCGCATAGAATTGACCATCATTGGCTTTCACATATTCTTTACCTGTGGTTGGGTCGGTATATTTGAAGTCAATTGGTGAATCCACATCAACTTTTACCGTGGTAGTGGTCGTAATCACACCATGCTCGTCCACCACTTTCACTGTACCTAAGCTGGCAACGGTATTTTTACCGTCACTAAAGCGAACGTTGTCATTAGGATTGACTTTCTCCGCCTTACCGTCATTATTGTTGAAGGTAGTTTTATTCACTTCCTCTGATGTAGCTTTACCCACATTCCAACCTGAGTTTTGAATCGCATCACCCACTTGGTTACCTGTCACTAAACCTGCACCTTTGTTTTGTTTGTTCACTACGTTAGCCAATTCTTCCGTAGTTAAAGGTTTCGCCTCTTTCGTTGGTAAGCCCGTGTTCTGATCTAAATCAGATTTTTTGTAGTACTTATCACCTATTTTAATGACAGGTATTTCAGTGCCATTTTCACCTTTCAACACAGGCTCTTCACTGTTAGTGCCAATCACCTCACCAGTTTGCACACTCACTTTAATTTCACGTGTGCCATCTTCTCGGGTTAAGCCTGTCACTTTCGCTAAACCTTCACCGACAAAGTCCACTTTGTTGGTATTCCGCACTTGGTCTGTATAGCCACCCTCTGTTTGAGAAGCACTGACCACCCAGCCTAAATGTTGTAAATCACCAACGCTTGCGGCGTTATTTGGATTGGATTTTGCAAAATCTACTAAGCCACCTGTCCCCACATTTTTCGGTTTGGTGACAGGTTGTGCATCGGCTTTCGCTTGACCATTAGCTTCCACTTTATCAGCTTCATACCACTTACCATCATTAGCCAATTTCAATGCTTTATCCCCTTCACCTTTCGGTGCTTCAAAGGTGCTCGCACCGTTGGCAATATTGCTTAAGGTTGTTGGTTTTGTTGTACTATCGCCATCTGGATTAACCATACTTGCAACGAGTTTATCTGCTGGTATATCAGCTCCTTCTTCAACTTTAGGAAGCCCAGTGTCTTTATCGACTTTGTAGTACTTACCATCTGGTGCTTTCGCGACTTTATTCCCCTCTTTATCCGTATAGGTAACAGGCATACCCGTCACATCAACACGGACTTTGGTCACATCACGACCATTTTCACGAGTCGTGGTGGCAGTAACACTGGTATTGGTGCCGTTGACAAAATCTACCACATCATTTGGTGTGACTTTCTCAGTTTTACCATCTTCCGTTGAACCTTTATTCGCATCGTCCGTTAGGGTAGAAGTACCATTTTGTTTCACCAAGAAGCCCGATTTATTTACGGTTTGATCTAACTGATCTTTATTCACCGCTTGATCAGGTTTCTCTGCCCAAGAGACATTGTCTAAGTTCACCCCACCTGTGCCTTTCACAAATGTGTCTTTTTGGGTTGGGTTGGCTTGAACAAGTCTATCGGTTTCTGCTGCGATTTGTTCAGGCGTTGCATTTTGATTTTGTTTACGATAGTCATCCAAACCTTTTGCAATTTTATCTTGCATCTCATATGGACTATTTGCTTGACCATCTTTACCTAACCCATTAATCAACTGAGCTCCTTTATGCAGTTTCGCCACTTCTGTATCTTCTAATGCGGTTGGTTGCGGAGCACCTTCGGCAACAGTTTTCAACGAACCATCTGCATTCACATCTTCTTTCGCATAGAACTTACCATTATTGGCTTTAACATACTCTTTGCCATCAGCATCGGTATATTTAAAGTCAATTGGTGAATCCACATCAAATTTTACCGTTGTAGTGGTGATTTTATTGCCTTCTGGATCTAATGACTCCACGGTACCTAACGCCACACGAGTATTTTTACCATCGGAGAAACGCACATTATCATTTGGATTAATGTTCTCTACATTGCCTGCATCAAATTTAAATGCTGTTTTCGCAATTTCATCAGGGTTTGCTTTGCCTAAGGTCCAGTTAGATTTCTTAATCGCATCTGCCACCTTATTCCCCGTCACAAAACCTGTGCCATTGTTAATCGCTTTACTAGCAATTTCATCAGAAACTTTATTTTTTCCAGGTTTCGCTTTGCCCGTAGTAGGGTCAATGTCGTCTTTGTAGTAAAAATCTTCCCCTACTTTAATTAAAGTTTTACCATCTTCAGCCGTGTACTCATTACTTGGTACTACTTCACCCTCTTTAATGGCGATGGTAATTTCACGGGTATTGTCTTTAGTTTCACCCGTTACACTGATGCCCGTGCCGCCAATAAATTTCACTTCATTGGCATTGCGAACATCTTTGGCATAGTCATTACCATCGGCAGACACAATCCAACCCATATTTTTCGCATCACTCACGGTCATCACATTATTTGGATCAGAATGTTCTAAATCCGCTAAACCTGATTTTGCTTTTGTGACATTTGAGGTTGGTTCTACGCCATTTTCTAATGGAGTTTCGACTGCATTAGTATTCAATTTACCAGCAGTAAATTGATCAGGTGCATAGTATTTATCCCCGACTTTCACCAAAGGTTGACCATCCGCTGTTGCCGCTTTATCGGCATAGGTATTGGTACCCCCTGCCACATTGCCTAAACGTGTTGGTGTGGTGGTGTTGTTATCCTTCGCATTAACAAGGTTAACTTGCGGATTGTCTACAGCTACTGCGGTGTCTTTTGTTGTTCCATCCGCATTGACCTGATCTGGTAAGTAATATTTACCGTCATTGGCTTTCTTGAGCAGATTACCATTGGCATCGGTATACGCCATCACCGTATTCACTTTAATGGTATTCGTTTTACCATCTTCAGAGGCTTTTACGTCCACTGTTGTGCCAATACCATCCGCAAAGTTGACTGTATCAAATGGTTTGACAAAATCCACCGCCTTGCCATTGCCTTGTAAATTCCAGCCTGCATTTAACACATCCCCAATGGTTGCCGCATTGTTGAGAATAGTTGGTTTATAGTCATTATGCTCTTCATTGAAAGCATCTGGTAATGTTGGTGCTTTGGTTAAATCATTTGCAGTAGCAGGATCTAACGGCGAACCATCTGGTTTAGTCACTTTGCCTTCTTTATTAACACGATTTAAATTACCTTTTAGATTCGTTAAGGTCGTTGGTTTTCCTGCGGTGTTTTTATCATTTGATGGATTATTTATTGAGGCAATGATCTCGTTAGGCTGAACCTCTTTCGCTTTATCAGGTTCACCTTGATCATTTACCTCGTAGAATTTGCCATCTAGTGGATCTTTCACCACTTTTTTACCATCCGATTTGGTATACACCACAGGCAAGTGGGCTTTATTGATCACATCTTGTGCATTCACATCTACAGTAATGGTATGTGTTTCACCTTCAGTTTTACCTGATACCGTTGCCACACCCGTTCCGACAAATTTCACCTCATGGGCATTCATCACTGCTTGATTGTATGCGGTATTTAAATTACCTGTCGTTTTATCTGCAGAGACAACCCACCCCATTTTGCGTAAATCACCAACCGTCACCACGTTGTGTTCGCTAATTGGGGTATTGCCATCAGCATCTTTGGTATTTAAATCCAGTAAATTACCTTTTGATGTATTTAGGGTTGTTGGTGTTGTTTCAGAATAAGGTTTTAACGCACTGACCACATTGCCTAATGTGGTTGCTTCGCTTTTCACATTCGGTGCTGTACCTGGTTTAACAATATTAGTAATTAAATCGGCTACAGGAATCTCCTCGGCATCGCTTCCATCATCTTTCTTCGTGATTGGTTTGCCATTTGCATCAACTTTGTAATACTTATTACCCACTTTCACTACTGGGATGCCATCTTTAGTGGTGTATTGTACAGGTAAGCCCACTACATTTACGGTCACATCACTAGATGTGCCTTCTGCGTTTGGTGTAACAACTAACTGTGCATTTGCCCCATCAACAAAGTTGACTGTGTCATAAGGTTTCACAAAGTCTTTGCTTGCACCATTATTTTTCAAATTCCAGCCTGCATTAAGCACATCACCGACTGTGGCAGCATTGTGTTGTTTCGCAGTGATATCCTCAGCCGTTGGTGCATCTTGGTTATTTGCATTATTTGCAGGTACTGGCAAATTATGACCTAACCCACTAATTTTGCCGTTGTTCGCATCGTTAGGTTCGCTGAGATTTAGGTTTTTCGCCAATTTAATGGTTAAGTTGCCTGCACCATCAGAAACTACACCAATATTGTTATTATTGGAAAGTTTATCGGTTTGTGTTTCTCCCCCTTTAATAGTGAGTTTTTCACCCAATTTACGAGGGGAATCTGTACCTGAATCACCCGCAAACACTAAACCGTCATCCATGGTTGCTACTTGGCGTTTTTTCGCTGTACCATCAGCATTTTTAGTCTCATAAACGATTCTATCAATACCATCAGTAGGATCTGTGTTATCTACAGTAGATTTCCCTTTCTCCGTACCCATTTTCACAGTTGGCGTATGACCATTATCCGCCTTGCCTGTTAAGGTAATCGAACCGTCTTTGCCATCTATTGCGACAGAAGCACCCTCTTTTCCAGTCACTGTCAGATTGCCATCCACACCTTCTTGGTTGTTTGCTGTTTTACTGCCTAGCGTCATCTGATCTTTGGTTGCAACTTCATAGCCGTTAGCAATTTGTTTGATTTTGATGTTTTTACCAGCATCAAGCACAAAGGTTTCATCTTTCTTAATACAACCATCTTCACAATCTTGTTTGTCAAGTGCAGTAAATTCACCATCTGTGCTAGCTTTACCACCTAACTTAAAGTTAAAGTCATCAATGGCTTGATTTAAGTCGGAAACATTTACTGCATTATTCGGTGTTGCGTTTGCTGCTTCTGATAAGCTTTTACCGCCTAACCCACTAGCAATATTCGCCAAGGTAACTGGGCTATTATTATCTTTACCAACTAACTTCACTTTATTTGTTGGGGTTGATTCATCATTTGAGCTAGCATCGTCTGGCACATAAGCCAACGGTGTATCAAACTTAATGGTATTTGCCCCATTTGCAGTACCAATCGTCACTTTGGTGCCACGACCGTTGATAAAGTTCACTTTATCGCCATGTTTGACGAAATCTTTTGCAGTGCCATTTTCCTGTAAATCCCAACCAGAATTTAATACGTCTCCCACTGTAGCAGCATTGTTTTTGTTTAATTGAACAGATTCTGGTGCCGATGTTTGATTGTCCCCATCCGCTAAATTACTTTTTACATTAGCTAATGTGGTTGGGTCAGTTGTACTCCCTTTCGCATCATTCAATGAAGCAATTACATTTTCAGCTGGAACCTCTGGATTGGCTGGATTTTCAGGCTCACCTTGATCATTTAATTTGGTTCCTTCTGCATAGAATTTACCATTTGGCGATTTAATTAATTTTTTACCTGTCTTATCAGTGTATACCACTGGAATCTGTGCCGTTTCCACCACTTTTTGTGCATTTACATCCACCGTGATTTCACGCACACCTTCAGCTGAGGTTTTACCTGTAACGGTTGCCATATTGGTGCCAATAAAACGAACTTCGTTAGCATTTCGGACATCCTTGGCATAATCATTACCTGGTGCAGATACAATCCAACCCAGATTTTTCGCATCAGCTACTGTAAAGGCGTTTGTCCCCTCTACATTGACTAAATCTGCTAAGCCTTTATAAGCTTTTGATAAATTATCACCAAGAGGTGTTGCCGTTGAAATCTCCGTTGGATTTTGACCGTTTACTTTATCCCCACGATGTGTGCCATCTAAAGTGGTTGTGCCTGCAGCCACATTCTTCAAGGCTACAGCTTTATCACCATCACCTTTCAAGGTTAAGGCTGGATTAGTTGTATCCCCTGTCGTATTTAACGTGATCGATGATTTATTAGGCTCTGCTAATTTCAGTTCTTTAAACTCTGGTTTTTCGGAGAAATTGATGACTAACTCATTTTTTCCATTTGCATTATCTGCTTTAACATAAATATTTTTCGCAGATACCTCGGTATCATCCGCTTTTTCCCCTTTAATGGTTAGCTTAGTGCCTAAAGGACGCTTGATATCTGTATTAGCTGTATTACCTGCAAAAACTAGCCCTTCTTCAATGAGTTTGTTAGCCACATCAGCAACTGTTTTTGCGGTAACTAACGCTGTTGGTGTATCAGGGGTAAATGTTGTTTTATCACCTGTTTGTGTAACTGAATTTGTGATATTACTTGTTACCGCTGTTATTTTCTTACTGTTTGGATCAACCTGAATGGTTTGATCATCGGTTCTGATATTCACCGTCACCGTTGTCTTTTTATTATCGGTATTGGTCACTATTAAATCCGTTGCATTACCATCAACAAACTCAACGGTGTCATAAGGTTTCACAAAATCCACATCGTCCACTTGACCTTCTGCGGTTTTTGCTCCTCTTACATTAAAGCCCGCATTTAAAACATCACCCACGGTAGCGGCATTGTGCTTATTCACTCCAGCTTTCGGACCTTCTTGTTTATTTGCTGTATCTACAGGTTGATCTAGGTTATGAGCTAACCCACCCACTTCACCATTATTGGCATCATTTGGATCACCTAAATTTAATTTTTTCGCCAGTTTTACTGTTAATGTGCCATTAGCATTAGATTCCACACCAATATTATTTCCATTTGATAATTTATTAGTGTCTGTTTCACCGCCTTTGATCGTTAACTTCTCACCTAACTTACGAGGTGCATCCGCACCAAAATCGCCCGCAAATGTTAAGCCGTCATCCATGGTAGCAACTTGGCGTTCTTTTCCATTATCAGTAGTATAAGTGATGCGATTTATACCATCCGCAGGATCTGCTGCATCAAGCGTTTTATTTCCTTTTTTGCTGGTAATTTTTAAGCTTGGTGCTTGTCCATTGTTTGGTGCACCTGTTAAGGTGAGAGAGCCATCTGCCCCATCAATTTTAACGCCAGCACCGCTTTTACCTGTTACATTCAGGCTTCCATTTGTGCCATCTGGTGCATTTTTGCCAAGTTCAATTTGATCTTTGGTGGCAATTTCATAGCCCTTAGGAACTTGTTTGATCTTGATGTTCTTACCTGCTTTGAGCATGAAAGTTTCATCTTTTTTGATCTGTTTATCTTCATCAGTCGCCGTTGCTGATAATGCTTCAAACTCTCCCTCGGTTTTTTCACCACCTAATTTAAATTTATAGGCTTGAAGTGCGGTATTTAAATCTGAAACATTCACCGCATTGTTGCCGTTATTTTTTGCAGCGTCTTCTATGGTTTGATTACCCAAACCACTTGCCACATTTTTTAATGCGACAGGTGAATTATTTTGACCACCATTCAAGGTTAATGCTGGATTATTTGTATCCCCAGTTGTATTTAACGTGATCGATGATTTATTAGGCTCTGCTAATTTCAGTTCTTTAAATTCAGGCTTTTCAGAAAATTTAATCACCAAGGCTTTGTTTGTATCATCCGCAGTGACATAAATATTTTTACCTGAAACATCGGTATCGTTCTCTTTCTCACCTTTAATGGTTAACTTAGTACCAAGATCACGATGAACGTTCACAGTGTCATTATTGCCTGTGAAATCAAGCCCCTCACTCACAATTTTGTTTGCTACATTGCTCACAGTTTCCGCAGTAACTAATGAAGAACCTGTTGTTGGAGTAAAGTTTGGTTTACCATCAGCACCTTCAGTTGGATTAATTTCACTGGTTACAGCTTCAAGTTTTTTATTATCACCAACTTTAATCGTTGTTCCATCTGTGTTTACATCCACATGGATTTTGCTGGTTTTATTTGCTTCTGTCGTTACAACAAAACTAGTCGCATTACCATCAACAAAATCAATATTATCGTCATGCACCACAAAATCTTTGGCTGTGTTATTATTTTTTAGGTTCCAACCTGAATTAAGCACATCTTCCACTGTAGCCGCATTATTTTTGAAGAGCTGATTAAATGCTGGTGCAGAATCTTGGTTATCTGAGCTCATCAAATTGCTTTTCACATTTGCTAATGCTATTGGGCTATTTTGAGTTGCATTACTTCCACTGTTCATCGAAGCCATGATATTTTCAGGCTCAACAGCTTGATTATTCGGATTTGTCGGTGCTCCATTTTCATCAAGGTCTGTGCCTTCAACGTAGAATTTACCATTTTTAGATTTAACTAATTTTTTTCCTTCGGCATTGGTATACACCACTGGAATTTGTGCACTTTCCACTACTTTCTGAGCATTCACATCTACGGTAATTTCACGTACACCCTCTGTTGTGGTTTTTCCTGTTACGGTCGCCATATTGGTGCCAATAAAACGTACTTCGTGGGCATTGCGTACCGCTTCCGCATAGTTGTTATTTTGTGCGGAAACCACCCAGCCTAAATTTCTAGCATCAGCAACGGTGAAGGCATTGGTTGCATCTGAACCATTTAAATCAGCTAAACCTGTATAAGCTTTTTTTAACTTAGGTTGTAATTCGGCTGGTGCATTATCAAATTTAGTTGAAGCATCAAGTAAATTTTTATCTCCTCGATGCTCTCCCGTGAGTGTCGTTGCACCAGGTGCCACATTTTTCAGTGCTACAGCCTTATCTCCACTTGTCAAGGATAACGCTGGAGTATTCGTATCCCCTGTTGTGTTTAAGGTAATTGGGGCTTTACCATTTTCTACTAACTTAAGCTCTTTAAACTCTGGTTTTTCGGAGAAGTTGATAATTAATTCATTGGCGTTGTTATCCGCTTTGACATGGATATTTTTGTCTGAAACATCGGTTTCATCAGCTTTTCCACCTTTAATTGTCAACTTCGAGCCTAAAGGACGTTTAACTTCAACATTCGCAGTATTCCCCGCAAAATTTAGCCCTTCTTCAATCAGTTTATTGGCAACATCAGCAACCGTTTTTGCAGTCACTAATGCAGTTGAAGTCTCAGGATTAAAGGTGATTTTTTCACCCACCTTAGTTGGACCTGTGATATTACTGGTTACTGCGGTCAGTTTTTTGCTTGTTGGATCCACTTTTATTGTTGTGTTATCCGTTTGTACATTGACTTTTACAGTGGTTTTTTTGTTATCCGCATTGCTGAGAATAACTTCTGTGCCCTCACCTTTTTCAAACTCAATGGTGTCATAAGGTTTGACAAAATCCACATCTTCCACGTTACCGCCAGCAGATTTTGCTCCTCTCACATTAAAGCCTGCATTTAACACATCGCCCACTGTGGCGGCTTTGTGTTGATCAGGATTTGCTGTTGGTGCTTCTTGCTTGGTATTTTGAGCTGGAACAGGCAAATTATTTGCTAAACCGCCAATACTGCCATCATTCGCATTATTATTTCCTAAGGTGATGTTTTTCGCGAGTTTAACGGTTAAATTACCATTACCATCTGAATCTACCCCAATATTATTACCATTTGATAAGTTACCGCTGTTTGTTTCTCCACCTTTAATGGTGAGTGTTTCACCTAATTTACGACGAGATGCGGTGCCAGAGTCGCCCGCAAATGTTAAACCGTCATCCATAGTGGCAACTTGGCGTTTTGTGCCATTGTCTGTATAAACAATACGGTTCACTCCACCTGCAGGGGTATTATTAATTATTGGGTCGCCCTTTTCAGTGGTGATTTTTAAGCTTGGTGTGTGTCCATTACTTTGAGCCCCTGTTAAGGTGAGGGAGCCATCTGCACCATTAATATTTACACCCGCTCCATTTTTACCTGTTACGTTAAGGCTTCCATCTGTACCACTTGGATCATTTTTACCTAACTGAATCTGATCTTTGGTCGCAATTTCATAGCCATTCTCGATTTGTTTGATTTTGATATTTTTGCCTGCTTTGAGCATGAAGGTTTCATCTTTTTTGATCTTTTTATCTTCATCATTAGACGTAGTTAAGGCTTCAAATTCACCATCAGTATTAGCTCCACCCAACGTAAATGAGTAGCCACTAATCGCATTATGTAAATCTTTTACGTTAACAGCGTTATTTGGATTGGAAGCAGCGGCATTTGCTAAATCTTGATTACCTAAGCCACTATTTACATTAGTTAATGTAACTGGACCACCATTATTTGCCCCAAAGAATTTGACGGTATTGGTTGGGGTTGCTGATTCGGTATTCGTATTTCCAGTATCTGGAACATAAGCCAACGGTGTATCAAATTTAACATCATTAACGCCATTTGTAGCTTTCGTGATATTCACCTGTACGCCACGTCCATTTTTGAAATTGACGGTATCACCATGTTTCACAAAATCTTTTTCTGTGCCGTTTTCTTGTAAATTCCAGCCTGAATTTAGCACGTCGCCCACAGTGGCAGCATTATTTTTATTTTGTGCAACGTTATTAAAGTCAGGTGCTGTTGTGCCATTGTTATCTTCTGCTAAATTGCTTTGAATATTAGCCAAAGTCATAGGTGCTGTTGTGCTATTGCTACCACTATTAATGGAAGCAATGACGTTAGCAGGGTCAATTTCTGCACCATTAGGTGCCTGATCTGCTTTAACAAATTTTCCATTATCTTTCTTGATTAATTTATTACCCTGTTTATCGGTATACACCACAGGGGTTTGTGCCGCTTCTACGACTTTTTGGGCATCAACATCAACTTTGATTGCGGTAACTGTTTTATTATTAGCTTCATTTTTTGTGCCTACACTGACTTTTGTAAAGTTACCATCCGCAAAACGCACTTCATCGCCAGCCTTAACCTCATCTTCTGCATCATTAAATGTGATTCCACTAGCACTAGTTAATTTCCCTACTTTCCAAGAAGAACTATTAATGGCATTTGCCACTGTGGTCGCATTAACTAATTTGGCTCCATTGTCACTTGTTGGAGTATTCACTTTTCCATTTGTTACGGTTAAATCAGTATCAACAATATCAAAGGTCACTTCAGTAACGCCGTTTGCTTCTTGCGTGATATTTGAGGTGGTATTTTTACCATTGGCAAATTTAACGGTATTCCCTGGGGTAACCACGCCTTTTGTCGCATTATCATTATTGGTAATGTTGAAACCTGTATTGATATATGTATTTAAACCAGAAAGGGCGGCACCGACATTTGTGAATGGAGCATTAGTGAGTTTAGTATTCCCATTCCCCGCAGTATTATCTGTTTCTGAACCTTTATATAAAGTGTAAGAAGGTGCAGTAATATTGTTGCCTTGAAGTTGTGAGCCCCCCCCTAAATGCGTGGCGGTGGCTTTGGCGAGGTTGGCGACGGTGTCTGCCACCATATAAAGTTGAGAACCGTTAACGGCATCGGTAGAGGTGGCTGAAATGTTACCTGGGGCGAGGTTGACGATTTGGCGTCTGTGAGTACTGTTACCGACAGACACCACATGTCCTTTGCTCACATTGTTGTGTCCAGCGAAATTAGAATAGGTGATTTCATTAACCGTGGCTTGCGTTTCTTTCGTACCATTTTGTGTGCTACTGCCCGTGCCTAATACCACCGCATGTTCAAAGCCTGAGGCAATAGTAATATTATTCCCTAAAGCAACGGCATTGGCACTATTTACTTCGGTGTTATAACCCGCTGCAATGGCTTTGCTCGCTTTGGCTTGGGCAGATTTACCCAAAGCAATGGCTTGTTCATGACTTGCCTTACTGCTATCACCGATCGCAATTGCTTGATTGGCAGAGGCATTGGCAGATTTCCCTAAAGCGACTGCTTGTGCACCTGATGAATTGGCTTGTTTACCAATTGCAACAGCTTGCTCACCTGATGAGTTGGAAACTTCACCAATGGCTATTGATGCATTAGCCAAGGCTTTAGCGGCTGTTGCTTTTTTATCTGAAGCACCAATAGCAATCGCATGCTCACCTGTAGTTTGAGTATAAGCACCAATTGCTAATGAGCCTTTTGCTTCCGCTCGTGTATCTACCCCTATAGCAAGAGTTCGCCCTTCCTTGGCATACGCCATTCGCCCATACGCCATGGCGTTCCAACCACTCGCAGTGGCATTATCACCAATGGCGATACCATAGGTACCAGGATTCAATACCCAAGCTTCACTACCAATGGCAATAGCACCCAACGCATTAATTTTTCCTGAACTAGCTGCATCTTCTGGTGTTAAATCATAACGTCTACGCCCACCATTATCTGGTCCTGGTGTCCCCGTTCCGCCTGTTACTGCACCATGACCAATAGCATAGGAATTAGAACCTGCTGCAACGGTTTTTGAACCACCATAGTTACCTGTTGAAATCCCTATGGCTAATGAGGCATTACCAATGGCTGACACATTGTAACCAATGGCAATATTCCCCGCTACCGCATTTGCGGTACTGACACTTTGTGCAACTGTATTGACCCCAATGGCAATATTACCTTTATTGCCACTGTTACCTCTTGCCCCGCCCGCCTTGGTGCCATCATTACCGCAAGCCAAATCATTATGATCAAATTTACACGGGGTGCCAGCTCCACCAGCCACAACTTCAGTATTGTTTGCCAAAGCAGGCATGGTAAACAGCAACGCCCCCGTGATGGAGATACCAAGAAAAATCACTTTTGGCGATTGACGTTTATCGGTTTGACTGTTGGTTTTTCCATGAGATTTCGTGAGCTCGGAGACGGCAATCCAAGTTTGTGTGGCATGGTTCCAGATAACTTTAAATATTTTATTCATAGCAGGCTTATTCCTTTAATTTTATAAAATAAAAAAATGCGGGGCTTTCAATCTTTCGCGGTCCCTGTTGCTGGTTCAGGGAAGCCCATTCTGTGTAAAAATCACCCAATATTATTCATGAAAAAATAGGCTTAATAAAGATTATTTTAAATAAATTTACAAAAATTTACTTTAATTCCAAAATTTCTTCCCATTTTCTACTGAATATCAAACTTCGCATTAATTCTTTTTTTAAAATTAATATTTTCTTTAAAATCAAAAGGTTAAAATAACACAATAGTGGTCTGATGTCATTGTTTTCTTTTATTCCCTTTGTGCATTATAACCATATGGAGTGATACATTTTTTAATTTTTCTAAAAAGGTATTTTTATTTAAATAACATAAAGCGATCTTCATTAAATTTAAGTAAATAAAATTCAATTTTGTTATTTTATTTTTTCTTTGACCCGTTATATTTACCCCGTATTATGAGATAACGCCTTGTTATAAGTATTCTTTTTTATGTCAATCTTTTTTAAATAAAGGCAAAAAATGCAAAAAATTTCGCATTTTGTTCCTTGGTTATTTTCTAATAAAAGCCTTTTCATTTTTTCGCCATTTAATGATTTTTAAGAGGAAAAAAGTCGGTTTTTCTGATTATTTTTTACACTTCTTTTGGTGTAATAAAATTTAAGGGATAACCCAAAGGGAGGATTTTCGCTGAAATGATATTGCGAGATCCCATTGATAGGTTTTGCCATTTATTTTTTAGTGTTCCTATTGATTTTATTGTAGTTATGCAAAGGCTGAGTGTTTTTTGGGCTAAACCTATCCTGTTTTTCGACCTAAAGTGCGGTGTATTTTAGAAAAGTTTTGAAAAACAAGGGGCTTCCCCCTTGCTTGATATGGAGGGTTACTGAGCGTTTTTTGGCGTTTCTGTTCTGACCCAAAGATCAGCGTATTTCACAAAGGTGGAGTGGGCGGAGAGTATCGCCAACAACAGCCCTTGTTTGCCATCCAGAAAGCCTGCATTGAGAAGATACATCTTCACAAAACAGCCCATGGCATGAGTAAAGGCTTGGCAGAGACTGCCTTTTTTCCCTGCTTTTTCCCGTTTTTCTGCCCATGCTTTCGCATAGCCTGCGGATTTCACTAAATAGTGGTGCATATCTTTATAGGTGTAATGTTCTAAATCCCCTTGCAGTTTCTCCACCTTAGCCTGAGGCGGCAGGCAGACTTTTTCATGCACGGGCTCATCATTATATTGGGTGAGTTGAGTGGGATAGAGGCGTAAAACAAAATCGGGATACCAATTTGAATGTCGAATTTTTCTGCCGAACACTTCACTTAAACGGGCGATTTTATACACCACATTTTCGGCATTTTTCGCCACCGCCTGTTGAATGGATTGACGTAATTCAGGGGTGACACGCTCATCGGCATCGAGCCAAAGCACATAATCCCCCGTGACATACTGCTGAGCAAGCTGGCGTTGTTTGCCAAAGCCTTGCCAATCTTTATTTTCATAAAATTTTGCCCCGAATTGTAAGGCGATGTCTTTGGTGTTATCGGTACTGCCTGAATCGAGAATGACAATTTCATCCACCCAACCTTGCACGGTGTTGAGGCATGCAGCTAAATGTTCTGCTTCATTTTTTACAATCATTGCTACACTGAGTGTTGGCATACTTTTATCCTTTATGTATTGAGTACAACAGTTTATACTACAGCTAATTTATTCATTGTAGATTCTAGCATAAGTCAATTTATTCTATGTTGCGTTTTTCTTATACTCTTTTGATGTATTTATCTCAGCCGCTGGTGATTTTTTTTATGTTGATTCGCAGCATAAAGTCACCCAATTATCGTAAACGGCTAAATGAACGCTATGGTTTTTATTGGGGATTAAACGCCCCAAAAGCAAAAGGCATTGTGATCCATGCCGCTTCTGTGGGCGAAGTGATTGCAGCAACCCCATTAATCAAACGGATTCAAACACATTATCCTGATTTGCCCATTACGGTGACTACGGTCACACCAACGGGATCTGATCGGGTGAAAGCGGCATTTGGCGACAGTGTCTCGCATTTTTACCTGCCTTATGATTTACCCGATGCTGTGGTGCGTTTTATTGGTTTTGTAAAGCCCAAAGCCTGTATTGTAATTGAAACCGAAATTTGGCCGAATCTCATTGCAAGCCTCAAAAAACGTGATATTCCGTTTATTATTGCAAATGCACGTTTATCGGAACGCTCCGCCAAGCGTTATGGTTGGTTTAAAAATGCATTACGCCCTGTCTTTGACAATATTAGTTTGATTGCACCGCAAGATTCGGTCAGCGGTGAACGCTACTTAGCCCTTGGCTATGAGCAAACCCGTTTGAAACTGACAGGCAATATCAAATATGATTTGGTGGTTAGCGACAATTTGCTTGTGAAGATTGCCGCATTGCATCAGGCTTGGGCAGAACATCGCCCCGTTTGGATTGCAGCAAGTACACATGAAGGCGAAGAAGCAATCATTTTAGAAAGTCATCGTTTGTTATTACAGCATTATCCTCATTTATTACTGATTTTAGTGCCACGCCACCCCGAGCGGTTTAATGAGGTGGCAGAATTAATCGAAAAACAACATCTGACTTATATTCGTCGAAGTACAGGAATTGTGCCGACTGCTGATACCCAAATTGTCTTAGGCGATACCATGGGCGAGCTGATGCTGTTGTATGGCGTGTCTGATATTGCCTTTGTGGGAGGAAGCCTAGTGAAACATGGTGGACATAACCCACTTGAGCCACTCGCCTTTAAATTACCCGTGATCAGTGGCAAACATACCTTTAATTTCCCCGAAGTCTTTACCAAATTACTCGATGTGCAAGGGGTTTTAGAAGTGGAATCACAGCCAAGGGATTTAGCCCATGCTGTGCAGACTTTTTTAGATTCTTCCAGCCTACGTAGCCGTTATGGTCAAGCAGGTTATGAAGTTTTAGTGGAAAACCGTGGCGCCTTACAGCGTTTACTTGATTTATTAAAACCTTATTTAACTCGTTAATATGATTACTGTTATTTATCCCGGTACTTTTGATCCCATCACGAATGGGCATCTTGATATTATTCAGCGAACGGCACGTTTATTTCCTCATGTTTTGGTGGCGGTGGCGTCGAATCCCAATAAGCACCCTTTATTTGATTTAGACACTCGGGTTGAGCTGGTGAAACAATCCGTTGCTCATTTACCCAATGTGAGCGTTGTCGGCTTTTTGGATCTGCTTGCTGATGTGGTGAAAGCACAAAATATCACCGCCATTATTCGTGGTGTACGCAGTGCCAGTGATTTTGATTATGAGCTACAACTGGCACATTTAAATCGCTTATTAACCAATGGGGTGGAAAGTTTGTTTTTCCCACCTTCTGAACGTTGGTCTTATGTGTCTTCCACCATGATTCGTGAAATTCATTTGCACCATGGCGATGTGAGCAAATTAGTGCCCGAAGTGGTATTCCACGCCTTAGAAAATTTGAAAAAATAGACCGCACTTCAGCCATGTTTCAACACTATTGGGGGAGGCAGTTCACCTCGCCCGCTTTTCTTTGAAAGTGCGGTGAATTTTTAACCTCATTCGACACGAACACAAAATAAACCACCTGCCTGATATGTATCGACATTCTGACAAAATTTAAACGCTTATTCCTTTTTCCTTTAAAATCAAGCTGTAAAATCCGAAAAAACGTGTAAAATGCCCACCGCCTCATAAAAGGATCATATGAGGTTTTATTAACATAAAAAGGATATTTACAATGAAAAAATCAATGCTGAAAGCAAGTCTATTATTTGCTCTTTCCTCTTTTCTTATTGCTTGTGGTAGTGGTGGTCATCCTACACAATCCCCTTCTCAAGAATCACCTAAACCAAATGAACAAAAAATACCACAGAAAGAAAACAATCAAGCAAACGGGAATAAAAACCAGAACAGCCCAAAACCAAACGATAAAACCGATTCACCAAAACAATCTATCGTGGAGCCAACACCACCAACGCACAATAATATGAATTCGAATATTCAAGGATTAAAGCCCAATGAAGAAACATTAAATGCGACATGGAAATTAACCGCATGCTCAAATGAAAATAATTGTCAAAGCATACAAAAACAACTAAAAGATATGCCATTAACAACAATGGAGTTGAAATTGGGAGAAAACAAAGAAGAAGGCGATTATCAATTTACCCTGTTGGGAGAAAACCAAAACGGCGTGGCATTCTATGGTTATTTTAATGACTCCCAAATTACCAATAAAAATACACATGGGCTAGTTTATGGAAGAAGGAATGATTTAGAAAATAAGTCAATTCCCACAGATTTTACTGCAACTTATGCAAAAAATAATGGATTTGTTTATGTATTAAGCTCACAAAGAAATAATAAAAATGATACGCATCATGCTAGATATGCAGATATATCAATAAGTTATTCTAATGGACATGCTACAGGAGTCGTAAAAGAAAGCAATAATCATACAGTATTATTCGATATTACAAGCACAAATAAATATGAAAATAAAAACGAAAAAAATACCTTGCTTATAACGCCAACAGATAAGGCTAAAGATATTCCCAATGATGATAAAGCAACATTTTATGTTCATATACTTGATTCATCAAAAACCACCAATGATCATAAATATATTGTAGGTTCAGGCTCCGCTGCCGCATGGTATGGTGCTTTTGTCGCAGAAAAAACCGACAGCACATCTTCGCCAAAACCGAATAAATAACCCAAAGTGCGGTGAAAATTTAACAATTTTCTACCGCACTTTTTTATTCGTTTGACTATCAAAAGTGCGGTCGTTTTGCAGGCAGAATTAGGCGAGATATTTCTCTTTTAAGGCTTTCGCAAAGGCGAGTTTTTCAAGGGTTAATGCTTGGGTCATCGGCTCACGACAGAATCCTGCATCAACCCCCTCTAATTTCAGCAATTCTTTGATGGTGAGATACAATCCATTCGACAAAATCCCTTCAATCAAATCATTGGTCACATGTTGAATTTCGAGTGCTTCTTTGATTTTTCCCGCTTGGGTTAATTCAAAAATTTGACGTGCACGAAGACCATTGACGTTAAAGGTGCTGCCAATGGCACCGTCTACCCCTAATGACACAGCAGGGAGCATCATTTCATCGAAACCTGCCCAAATTAAGTGGTTTGGATAGGCTTTTTTCAACCGCTCTAACAAGTAGAAATCCCCTGCGGTGAATTTCACACCTAATACTTTCGGGTTTTTGTAAAGCTCACCGAACTGTTCAATTCCCATATTGACGCCCGTTAAAAATGGGATTGAGTAAACAATCATATAATTTCCTGTGGCGGCAATGATGCTGTCATAGTAATGTTTAATTTCATCAAAACTAAACTTGTAGTAAAAAGGGGTGACCGCAGATAAGCTGTCATAGCCTAACTCGGTAGCATATTGACCTAATTCAATGGCTTCATGTAAGTTAACGCTCCCTACTTGTGCAATCAGGGCAATATCGTCTTTGGCTTCGTCTTTGGCAATACGGAAAATTTCTTTTTTCTCTGCGGTGGAAAGCATAAAGTTTTCGCCTGTGCTGCCACCCACATAAAGTCCATCGACTTTCATTTTATCAATGTTATGACGGATGATTTGACGTAAACCTTTTTCATTAATGGAACCGTCAGCATGAAAAGACACTAACAAAGCACTGAAGATACCTTTTAAATTTTTCATGAATACTCCTTAAATGTGTTATTTCACACGTTGTTCTAGAATCACATTCACTGTTTTTTGTTTTGTTTTAGTTGCTTTATCTTCACCCGCTTGGACGATTAAGGTATAAATCAGATCTAAAACGAAAAGTTGGGCGATTTTAGTGCCCATGGAGTCCCCTTGTAATTGCCCTTGACGATTGCCGTTAATCAACACGTGATCGGCAACATGGGTAATTGGAGAACGTAAGTTATGGGTGATTGCAATGGTGGTGGCTTTATTTTTTCGAGCAATATTGAGTGTTTGGATCACTTCTTTGGAATAGCCTGAGTGGCTTAAGCCAATCACCACATCGCCCTCTCGCATTAATGCCGCTTGCATATACATGAAATGGTTGTTTGAGGTGGAATCCACTTGCAAACCAATTCGCATAAATTTATTTTTCGCATCTTCTGCGGTAATGCCTGAAGAACCCACGCCAAATAAGAAAATGCGTTGGGCTCCCCTAATGACTTTCACGACTTTTTCTAATTCATCAAAATCTAATAAATTGATGGTTTCTGTAATGACATTGGTGACTGCACCTTGTAATTTTGATGCAATACTTTTCGCATCATCCAGTGCAGAAATATCGGTGTCCAGTAATGAGTTATATTGTTTTTCTCGAGTGGCTAACTCAATGGCTAATTCTAATTTAAAGTCGGTAAAGCCTCTAAATCCTAATGTACGGCAAAAACGAATAAAGGTGGCTTCGCCCACATCAAGGTGTTTGGCAATATCGGAAAGCGAAGATTGACTCAATAAATCGGGAGAAGCAAGAATCGTGGCGGCGATTCTTTTTTCTGTTTTGGTTAAGCTATCGTGCAATGCACCAATTGTATCTAAAATTTTTCCACTGACTAACATAGATGCTCCGTATTTCACTGCCTAAATAATTACAATAATTCAATTGGGATTTTCACAACCAGTTTTTTTAAGCTGAAGACCTGATTGTTGACGTTGCAACCGGGCTTATGAGGTTCATAAGGCAGAAAAACAGCAAACATATTCGGTTTTAAGGTTAATGTGCTTTTGTTTTCTATCTCTGGGGTAAGTTGATAATCCTCTTGCTCATGGTATTCGCCATACTGTGAAAGCGTGGGATAAGTCACGCTATACTCAATAGCTTCTTGCCCTGAAATTAAGAGTTGGATATCAAGATATTTGCGATGCATTTCAGCTTGTTTACTTTCTGCTGCCACTGTATCAAAGCTCATCACATTCATGTAAATTTGCTCTGTAATGTCATGACGCCCGTCTTCAAGTTCTGGTAAATCCAAAGTTTTTAAATATTCACAAACGTCTAAAATCACCTTCGGTAACCCACGTTTAAAATCATTTCTGGTTAAATCACCCACTAACATTTTTTTCTCCTACTTCAATGCAATGCCTTGTTGTAAACAATCTGCCACCCACCATGCAGCACCAATTAACCCCGCATCCTGCCCATAACGTGCATGAACAACATCACAGTGGTAAAAATGAGGCATTGCGGCTAAATACTGTTTAACCAATGGCAAATAGCCTTCAGCCAGTCCAACACTGCCACCGATCACCACTTTTTGGATATCCAGCCCAATCACGAGATCGGCAATCACATTGGCAATGGCTTGAGCCGATCGGGCAATCAGTGCGGTGGCTTTTTCATCCTGCTGTCTAAATCGCTCAAAGGCTTCTTTTGGGCTACAAGGGGGATCCCATTGGCGAGAGACGGCTTCAATGGCTCGTCCTGCAGCAACCGCTTCCACACAGCCCACACGTCCACAACCACAAACAGGACCATTAGGATCAGCTAAAGTGTGTCCAATATGCCCCGCCACACCATGAGGCTCGGTTAATAAACGGCGTTCTAAAATAATGCCACCCCCCACGCCAGTGGACACCGTAATAAAAACAAAATTTTGAACCGCACTTTTATCTTCATCTTTGTATTCTGCACAAGCGGCAGCTTGCACATCATTTAATAAACCAATGGGCTTATCGGTATGACGAGCAAGACTCTCTTTTAAAGGAAATTCGGCTAACCCGCCTAAGTTTTTGGGATTCAGTGCAGTTAACACACCATGATTAATGATACCTGTCGATGCCACGGCAACATAGTCAAATTGCCCCTGATAGTGTTGGACAATCTGTGCCAAGATGGCATGCATTGCACTGGCAACATCAGTTTGCGGTGTGGCAAGTTGTTGCCGTTGTTGCACCTTCCCTTCCACCACCAAAGCAGAGGCAATTTTTGTGCCACCAATGTCTAACGCTAAACAACGCATTGGGCATTCTCCTTATTTTTTGGCTGTGCGGATCGCATTCGCAAACCAACTAACAATATGTTCTAGACGTGTCAGTGCCGAACCCACTGTGACAGAATAAGCCCCAATCTCAATGGCAGTTTTGGCTAATTCAGGGGTGTTATAACGGCCTTCTGCCATCACCAGACAGCCTGCTGCATTTAAGGCTTTGACTAATTCATAATCGGGTTCGCTAGGCACTTCCCCACCTGTGTAACCTGACATGGTGCTACCAATGATCTCCACACCTAAGCGTTGGCAATACATACCTTCTTCAAAATTTGAGCAATCAGCCATCGCAAGGCAACCCAGTTCCTTAATGCGTTTAACGATGTCTTCAATGCGAGTTGGACGGATGCGATGCGTGCCATCAAAGGCAATAATATCTGCCCCTGCGGCGGCAAGATCTTCAACGTCTTTTAAAAAGGGGGTAATGCGTACTGGGCTATCTGCTAAATCACGCTTAACAATGCCAATAATGGGCACATTGACAACATGGCGTACCGCTTTTAAATTTTCAATGCCCTCAATACGTAAACCTGCCGCCCCTCCTATCACTGAAGCTTGTGCCATGGCGGCGACAATCTCGGGGGAATCCATCGGGCCTTGATCGACAGGTTGGCAAGAGGCAATTAAGCCATGTTTAATTTGGGCTAAAACGTGTTGATGTGATAATTTTGACATATAAACTCCAGTCTAAAACCGCCAATGGAAGATTAACTCCAATTGGCATAGATTAATCTTAGATTGAAAAAATAACAACTAGAATAATAAAAAATTGAGATCTTTGTCTCATATTTTTTTAGTAAAAAAATTTATCTTTTTTCTGTTTAAATTAAGTTAAATAAGGGATCAAAAGCGTTTCTAAAATCCCATAGCCTGCTTGATTAAAATGCAATCCGTCAGTGCAAAGATGTGGATTTAAATTGCCTTTTTCATCACAAAAGTGCGTCTGTGTTGGAATATAACCCAGACTTTGAGGGCGATGCGTTTTTAAATAATCATTGAGCAGGCGAATCTCTTCATTGGTCACCGTTGTAATCTGATTCACTGGGGTAGCTTCTAATAAATAATAGGTGGAATTGGGAGAATTTTGCCGTAAGATCTGGAAAATCTGTTCTAACCAACGCATCACTTGAGCGGGCGAATACTGTTTTTCTTTGCAAATATCATTGACCCCTAAAAAAATAAACACCGTTTGACCTAATTGGCGAATGCAATTTTGTTCCACAATCACCTCTAAATATTGTCTGGTGCTAACCCCTGAAATGCCGAGATTTGCCACGGATTTTCCTGCTAAGTTAGGCGTGCCGTTGGGTTGCAATGCCCACATATCAAATAATGAATGCCCGATGAGGGTAACCTCTGCATGTTTTTCAAATTCTGCACGTTTTTCTTGGTAGCGGGCAAAAATATAACGATCAGGTAGCATAAGCGATTCTCCCTATGATGTTTGACTAACTGGACATTTTTGAATATTGACCTGTTGATGTTCCCAACGCACTTGGAGGCGATAGCATTCTGGGCTTTTTTGTGGAAAATCTGCCCGATAATGTGCCCCTCGGCTTTCTTCCCGCTGCAACATGCTTTGCACTAATAATTGTGCGGTTTTAAGGGCATAGTAAATTTCAATCCCTTGGTATTTTGCTTGCTCAACGGGGTTAAATTGTTGTTCTAAACCTGTTAATTTAGCCAGAAGTTGGGTTAAGGCTTCCCCTGTACGGTAAACGTTGGCAAATTTGCTCATGGCTTGACGTAACTGGCTGAGCACTTGGCTTGCAGGAAGTGGGTTACTTAACGGTGTCCGATTTAATTGATTTAGCATGCCTTCCGCCTGTGCTATGGCTTGTTCAAGGTTAAGCGATGGGGAAAAGTGCGGTGGTTTTTGCGAAATTTTTTGCAATGCACGTTTTGCAAAGACAAGACAGCCCCCAACCGAATTGCCACCAAGACGATTTGCCCCTTCAATGCAAGAGGCGATTTCCCCCACCGCAAACAAGCCTTTTACTCGACTTTCGGCATATTCATCAATTTCAATCCCACCATTACAGCTATGTGCAAAAGGGGCAATGGACACCTTATCACGTAATAAATGGATGCCTGCCTCTTGTTCTAGCCAGCGTAAATACACTTGATAAAATTCTTCCTGATCTTGATAAAGTGCTTCATCATAGCGTAAATAGACGCCCTCTTGTTCAGGATTTTCCATTAAATATTGCATCATGCGTAAATCAAACGCCACACAAGGAAAATCCACCGAAAAAGGGGCATAATGGCTACGAGCGGTCATCATTTGTGCCAATTGTGTTGCATTAAGTGGGTGAAATAAGGATTGCCCGTTGTGATCCTCAACTGCCTTGCAATATTTCAGGGTGTGTTCACCAAATAAGACTTTATATTTAGGTTCAATGAAAGAGGGGATAAATTGAATATATTCTAAATTTGTGAGCGTGGCACCTGCTTGTAACGCCACAAAATGACTCGAGCCTATCACATCGGCAGGATAAAGGTTGTCTTTATACAAGCCTGCAATCCCCCCTGTCGCGAAAATAATATTAGGGGTTTGGCAGAACACATACTGTATCTCCCCTTGTTCATCAGGTTGCATAAACACCGCACCTTGCACCTGTTGGTTATCCACCACAATATGCAATAAGGTTGCCTGTTCAAATAAGGTGGTATTTTGCTCACTAATGATATTTTTTGCCCGTTTTTCCGCCGCTTTCCATGCATTGATTAAGTAAATAGGGCGAGGGTGTTTGGCAAAACAAGCAGGGCGATGATCTTGGCGTTTCCAAGGCTGAAAGCCAATTTCCGCTAATAAATGCACGGCATGGGGGGAATCTTCCACATAGGCTTGTACAATTTTAGGGTTATTCATACCTTGAGCAACCGCTTGGATATCTTGAATAAAAAGCGGTTTATCCTGTTCCTCCCCCGTCACTTGAATGCCTAAAGTCGCCTTGAGTGGGAAAAAGCTGGCACCCGTTGCCAGCTGGGTTTTACAGATTAAAACATGGGGGAGACCTTTTTTGTATGCTTCCACCGCACAACTTAACCCTGCAATCCCTGAGCCCACAATGAGCAGCTCCGTTTGAATGCTTTTTGTGATGCGAATCATTGTCATGTGTGGACTCCGAAAAGTAATCGCTCAAAAGTGCGGTGCATTTTTGAGAAGTTTTACAGTAAAGAAGGGGCAGCTCCCAGCAAGCGTTTGGTGTAATCGTGGCTTGGATGCTCGAAAATCTCCTGCGTGGTTCCCGTTTCCATAATTTGTCCACTATACATCACAACAATGCGATCCGACACTTGTCGCACGGTTTGAATATCGTGAGAAATAAACACCATGGCAAGGTTGAGCTCTTTTTTCAAATCTGCCAATAAGTTCAGCACTTGTGCACGCACGGAAACATCCAGTGCAGAAGTGGGTTCATCGGCAACAATCAATTTAGGATTTAAGGCTAAAGCTCGGGCAATGGCGACACGTTGTTTTTGTCCACCCGATAAACGGGTCGGTTCCACCAAAGCACTAGAACGTGGCAAGCCTACACGAGAAAGCAATTCATAGACCCGTTTTTCACGTTCTTTTGGTTGTAACACATTATGAATATCTAACGGATCTCTGAGAATATCCAGCACTCGCATTCTTGGATTCAGTGCCGTGGCGGGATCTTGGAAAATCACAGACACTTGACGACCAAATTGTTTGCGTGCTTCGGTGCTGCCGTATTGCATTTTTAAGCCATTAAATTTCACCACGCCAGAAGTCGGTTTTTGTAAACCAATAATCACATTGGCAAGGGTGGATTTTCCACAACCAGACTCCCCCACTAAACCAATGGTTTCCCCAGCTTTAATGCTGAGGTTCACCCCTTTCAGGGCATGGATTTTTTTGCGTCCAAATAATGATCCATCACGAGATGGAAATTGCACCACAATGTCTTCTAAATCAATGATAGGTTGTTCTTTAATCACTTTAATACTGCTCATTGCTTTACCCCTTTTGGTTCTCTGCCTGTGCTGTTTTTTCTGCTAAGTGAGATGCCCAGAAATGGCTTGGGTGATCTCCTACAGGAACAAGTGTTAATTTTTGTTTTGGATCCGCATCAGGTCTTAATGAACGGCTGGCAAAACGATCCCCTTCGGCAAAATCATAAGGAGAAGGCACGCTGCCTGGAATTTGGTAAAGCCGTTGGGCGCGTTCTTCCGTGGAAAGCACAGAGCCTAATAAACCCCGAGTATATTCATGGGTTGGATTAGCAAGCAATGGAGATGTCGGTGCAGTTTCCACCACTTGTCCTGCATACATCACGGTAATATGGTGGGCAAGTTGTGCCACTAAGGCTAAATCGTGGCTGACAAATATCATGGCAAAGCCTAATTGATCTCGCAATTGGTTGAGTAATTTCACCACTTCGGCTTGTACCGTCACATCCAAGGCGGTGGTTGGCTCATCGGCAATCAATAATTTCGGTTCACGGGTTAATGCCATCGCAATGACCACACGCTGGCGTTGCCCCCCAGATAGCTCATGTGGATAGCGATTTAACACTTTACTAGGATCAAGTTGTACCCATTCAAGCAGTTTTTCGGCGGTATGTTTGCTGCCCCGTTTAATCAATTGTGCCATTTGATCTTTGATTCGCATAGACGGGTTTAATGCACTTAATGAATCTTGATAAATCATGGCAATTTCACTACCACGCAATTTAGCCAGTTCTATTGAGTTGAGAAGATTATGCTGTTTACCACTACGATCTGTGAATAAAATTTCCCCACTAATTTTCGCCGTTTTCGGCAACAAGCCCATGATGGCGAAAGCGGTGATGGATTTACCACAACCAGATTCCCCCACTAAGCCCATGGTTTCCCCTTCGTTCACCGTAAAACTGATATTATCCACCAGTGGAATTTCACCATAACGATTTGGGAAACGAATAGAGAGGTTTTTCACCTGTAAAATCGGCTTGGCATCTGCTGCGAATTGCATACGATCAGAACGGGTCATTTCTTTTTGGTGGAGTTTGAGCAAATAGCGTTTTAACGCCAAGCTTTCTGCCATGGCTTCTTGCACATCGGTACTTAAACGATCTTCTGCTTTGGCGTGAGGCTGTTTGCTGTTTTTCAAGCGAGGATTCACTAATGCATCCGTTAACCCTTCCGCTAAAATATTTAATGCTAACACCGTCAACAGAATCATTAACCCTGCAAAGGTTGTCGCCCACCATGCTCCATTAAGCACAATATTACGCCCTTCAGATAAAATATTTCCCCAAGAAGGATGTGGCGGTTGTACACCTGCACCTAAAAAAGACAGGGAGGCTTCTAACACAATCGCATCGGCGACCATCACCGTGGCAAACACAAGCACGGGGGCGGCGGTGTTGCGAACCACATGTTTTAGCAAAATATAGGTGCGACTTCCCCCAATCACTCGTTCTGCTCGCACATAGTCTTCGTCCCATTGAGACACGACATTCGCACGCACCACACGGGCAAGTTGTGGGGTATAAACCACCGCAATGGCAATAATAATCACAGGCACGCTATTGCCAAAGGTTGCCAATAAAATCGCCGCTAACGCAATGCCTGGAAACGCCATTAAAATGTCCATCAGACGCATAATGATTTCATTGCCCCATTTGTCTGCGGTTGCTGCGGTTGCCCCTAAAATGCTACCTAAAACAATCGCAAAACCGACCGCACCTAAGCCAATAATGAGCGAGGTTTTCGCCCCATAAATAATACGGGAGAAAATATCACGCCCTAGACGATCTGTACCAAACAGAAAATCGCCACTAGGCGGACGCATACGAGCAATGATTTCGAGTGGGTCATGTGTGGCAATGACAGGAGCAAAGCACGCCATAAATGAAACAAAAAGTAAAAATATTAACGCCATTTTTGACGCCCCAGAAAGGGCTTGGAATCTTGCACCACTTGTTGCTAAACGCTGTGCTAAACTTTGTCGAAACATTATAGACTCCGAATTTTAGGGTTGATCAATAAATACAGAATATCCACAATGATATTGACCATCACAAAGCTAAACGCAATGGTTAATACCACCCCTTGAACGAGGTGCAAGTCATGGTTCACAATTCCATTGAAGATCAGTTTTCCCATGCCGGGTAAATCAAAAATTTGTTCGATCACCACAGCACCCCCTAACAAGTAACCCACTCGCAAGCCCAACACGGTGACTGGCGTAATTAAGGCGTTACGCAAGACATTATGACGAATGACCGTGGCATAAGGCACGCCATTACCAATTGCCGTTCTAACATAATCTTTGTCCATTTCTTCCACCATGGTGGTACGCACCACACGAATTAAGGATGCACAAACAGGAATCGCCAAGGCTAAAGAAGGCAAAATCATGGATTGAATATAGCCAGAGACACTTTCACTTAAAGGAACATAGCCACCTGATGGTAACCAATCAAGCTCAAGTGAGAACCATTGAATTAATAAAATCCCTAACCAAAAAGAAGGCGTTGCCACGGCAGCCACAGACAGAAAACGAATGATTTGGTCAATCCAGCTATCACGATATAACGCCGCCAATACGCCGAGTGAAAAAGACACCACCGCCGCAAATAACACCCCAATAAAGGTTAGCTGTAAGGTAATCGGAAAGGCTTTGGCGATCATGCTGCCAATCGGTAATTCTGGCGGCATGGTGACCCCAAAATCTAACACCAATAAATTGCCTAAAAAACGAAAATATTGAACGAAAATAGGATCATTTAAACCGTGACTTTCACGATAAAGTGCTTTTGCTGCTTCACTGCTACTTTCACCCAATGCAATCGTGGCAGGATCCCCAGGGGTGAATTGAAGCACAATAAAAACCAGTGCGGTCACACCCAAAATCATCATGGGTAATGCCATTAAACGGCGTAACAATAATCGAAGTATAATTTCCATTTGATTCTCCAACGACTTCAGGAAGCACTCAGTCGAAAGGTTATATTCTGAGAGGGTTGAGATATAAAATGTGGTGATGTAAAAGCTGTTTTTACCTCCCCCTTTCTGAGGGGGAAAGGGGGAGTACAACATTATGCTTCATTTAGCATTATTTACGACCAACACCTAAGAAAGAAACGCCTGTTGTTGGTAATGGTTGATAATTTTCCAATGCATTGCTATCCCATGCAGAAGGCAGTTTGCGATGTAAAATCGGGTAAAGTGGAACATGTTCTGCGATAAGATCAATCGCTTTATTCCAAATTTTTTGTGCTTCTGCAGGATCTTTGGATTTCGCCGCAGCATCAAGCCATTCTTGCAGTTGTTTAAACTCTGGCGTGTTGTGCCAACGGAAACGTCTTTTCGGCCAAACATCGCCACGATACCACCAACTGAGTAATAGGTCTAAATCGTTACCGAACACCGATGGATCACCTGGTGCAATCACCACTTTGTAATCCCCTGTGTCCACATGTGCATTATAGAGTGCACCAGACTGGAGATGGCGTAGGCTCACTTTCACACCTGGAATTTTATTCCAAGACTCTAAAATAAGAGGTGCGGATTCTTTCACCCAGTCATGGTCTGTGGCAAGTAATTCAAAATGTAGCTCGTTCACGCCTGCCTCTTTTAGTAATGCTTCTGCTTTTTTCACATCGAAAGCATATTGGCTAGCGGCTTTGTGGTAATTCGGGTGTGTCTCTTGCACATAAGAACTTGCCGCTTTTGCATTACCATCAAACACAATATCAATTAATTTATCGGTATTTAAACCAAAGTGGAGGGCTTGACGAACTTTTGGATGATTAAATGGTGCTTGTTCACAGTTAAACATTAAGAACAAGAGACCGAAAGATTGCACCGATTCCACCGTTTGTTTTTTCGCTTTTAAACGTGCCACATCAATATAAGGAACGCTTTCCATGGCTTGAGTACGTTTTGATTCTTGTGCAGTCACACGTGCTGCCGCATCAGACAGTAAGAACCAAGACATTTTTTCCACTTGTGCAGGATAAGGACCGTTATATTTGTCAAAAGCTTCAAACACAATCTTGTCATCTTTCACGGCGGACACAAATTTAAATGGTCCTGAGCCTACTGGGTTGGCATCAAAGGCAGAATGCCCAACTTTCTCAACAAGATGTTTCGGCACAATTTTTACGATGGTTAAACGTTGTGTAAAGAGGGCGAATGGGTATTTCAATTTAAATTCAACGGTTTTGTTATCCAGTGCTTTGACACTCTCAATAAAAGGAACAAACATCGCAAATAAGGATTTTGTTTTAGGATCCATCACACGTTCAAAGGAAAAGACCACATCCTCTGCGGTCACTGGGGTGCCATCGTGGAAAAGTGCCCCATCACGGAGTGTAATACGCCAAGTGATCTCATCAATTTGCTCAGGTTCTTTTGCTGCAAGGGCTAAATAAGGCTGACGTGTCGCAGGGTGTAAATCAACCAAGCCTTCAAAAATATGGAGATTTGCCGCCATGGATGACGCCCCTGTGGTAATCATCGGATCAAACCCTGTTGAAAGGGGATAAGCAATGCCCGCCTCAATGGATTTTCCTTTCACTGCTGTAGCAAGTGCGTTTGGAGTAAATGTACCAATTGAACCACTAAAGGCTAAACCTGCACCGATACCCGCCAATACTTTCATAAAGTGGCGGCGGGATTCATTGTTCAATTTGTTGACATCTTGTGTGAGGATGTGTTTTGTCATATTAAACTCCTAATGTTTCATACGAAATATGATGTCAGCGACAACATCAGTTGCTGATAATAGCATGCCTTAACACTTTGCATTAAAAATGAAGTGAAACTATCAAAATTAAAACAAAAATGATTCTTTCGTATCGTATCGTTTGCATAGAATCAGGTCAATAGCACAAAGAAAGCAGAATTCACATTTGTGATCGATATCACAACAGTTTTATTCTGCTTTTTATGCTTTGTTTTCATTATATTAAAGGAAGTCGGTGAGTGAGACAAAAAATTTTCTAAAAGTTTGCATGAAAATAAAACAAATGCGGAAAAAGAAAAAAGAAAATAAGCAGGATGAGTGTGATAAAAATAAAGGAAAGCCGTTTCCAAAGAGGCTCACTAAATCACATGGAGAGCTTATTCCCTTCTAGCAAAATCGTTTAGTTTTTTTATTTTTTACTTCATTTGTATAGTTTTGTAAATTTATTTCATGTTTCTTAATTCTTTGAGAAAAGGATTGTAAAACAAGCAAGTTTGACTTTTTTTACTGCACGTTTTTATAGATAATACGCCACGCAAACAAGTTATTTTTTTGATTGTAATTTTGGAACTTTTTTTATTTTTTCATTAAGTCTTCAATAGATTATTCAGCTGTATCTGTATAAGGAAATACATAAGAATAATCTACATTGGTGAATTACATAGTCTGTGATTTATGTTTATTCATTTTAGGAACACATGAATATCCCATTAAGTTGTTGGGAGTTACGCAAACCATGCTCTTTAGCATGGTTTGTTTGCTTTAGAGGAAAAATTTCATCGGATAGCAAGGCATAAATCAATCAAAATGCGATGATGTCGTTTCGATGATTTTGCGAAGAAGCCCCATATACTGCTCGGTTTTTTCAGACAAGGAAAGGGGCTTTTTCGTCTTTTGTTTTTTTATTTCTGCTTGTGTCAGAAACAAGCCAAAGTGCACTCCGTTTTAAACACATTTTGAGTGCACTTTTATTTTATTGAAGAAAGGAAAATTAAAAACGGGTGGTTAAATCGGTCAACCAATCTGGGCTTAATTGTACTAACCAAACTTCAATGTGTTTATCAAAGCCTGTTAATACCAACAAACCGACCACTAATAAACTCCAGCCCATCACCACTCGCCCTTTTTGACCTGCATTCGCTAAGCGTTCACGTTTTTCACGGAAAAACTGACGAGAGAGTAAGCCGATTGTAATTAACGGAATGACCGCCCCTAAACTAAAGATCATCATGACAATGGCAACACTCACAAGGGCTTCTCCTTGGCTCGCCAATGCAATGGCAGCCCCTAAAGTTGGTCCGATACAA
Source organism: Pasteurella pantherarum (assembly GCF_049670885.1). Taxonomy (GTDB): domain Bacteria; phylum Pseudomonadota; class Gammaproteobacteria; order Enterobacterales; family Pasteurellaceae; genus Pasteurella. Next base: position 1,899,225 of record NZ_CP187173.1, read on the forward strand.
GGTGCCCAGACAATACCCAATAATAAACCGACCAAAAATTGTCCTGTGGCAGATTCAGGATTAAAGCCACTTAACCAAGCTTCGCCTCGTCCACTTAAGGCAGAAGTATAGCGACTAAAGAAAGCTTGTAAGCGGGTACTCAGCAGCCAAAATGCCACCAACAACATCAAAATTGCCGCACCATAACGTAAATATTCACTATTTAATCCTAAAGCTAAGCCGATTGAGGCGATCACCGTGCCCACTAAGGTGAACGATATTGCCATACCAAAAGCAAGGGTAAACAAACCAATTTTGCGTTTTGCCATGGCAGACGAAGCGACAATGGGTAAAATGGGCAAGACACAAGGGGATAAGGTGGTGAGTAATCCTGCCAATAAACTTAATGCTAAAACGGTAACACTGATATCCATGTGATTTTCTATCCATTAAGGTAAGGTAACAAATTGACGTAAAGGCACTTCACGGGTTTCGGCAATGCTACGACGCACTTCCTTGCCTTGATTAAAGAGAATTAATGTACTTTGACGAGTCACATTGAAATGTTTTAACACCTCTTTTTGATCGTCATAATCCACTTTAAATACGCTGTAATGTTTGAATTGTTCTTCTTGTAACATAGGTTCAAGTACCTTAACTTGGCGTTTACAGGTTGGACACCAATCAGCGTAAACATCAATTAAAACAGGTTGTTGACTTTGTAATGCGGTCTCAAAGGCTTGTTGTTCGAAAGGTTTAAAGTCCACCGCAAAAGCTTGCACAGAGACAAACAAGGTGGCGAAAAGGGTTAAGAATTTTTTCATAGTGTTCTCCTATCAACTCAGGTTAAGGGATAATAAAGCCATCTTTTCATTAGACGAGAGTTTGCGGTGCGACTTACAAAACTTTTTTAAAACAGACCGCACTTTGGCACAGAATTTGGCACATAAAAAAAGCCCAATGCTGACACATTGGGCTAAATATCATGGCGTGATCTTATTGTTTCGCTACGATGTTTCCATCTACATAATCAATGGTCACCAACTGATCTGGCAACAATTTTCCTGACAGAATTTGTTGTGCCAATGGGTTTTCGATTTCTTGTTGAATAGCACGTTTTAACGGACGTGCACCATACACAGGATCGTAACCCACCTCGCCAATAAAATCTAAGCAAGCATCGGTAAAGTGTAATTGATAACCATGACTTTCCATGCGTTTGATTAAACGTTGTAACTGAATCGTCGCAATGGCACGAATATTTTCTTTACCTAATGGATGGAAGACCACGGTTTCATCAATACGGTTGATAAATTCTGGGCGGAAATGTTGTCCCACCACCGTCATCACTAAGGCTTTCATACTGTCGTAATCTGTATTTTTATTTTCTTGGATCAAATGAGAGCCAAGATTTGAAGTCATAATCACCACGGTATTGCGAAAATCCACTGTGCGACCCTGACCATCTGTTAAACGACCATCATCTAACACTTGTAACAAAATGTTAAACACATCATGATGTGCTTTTTCCACTTCATCTAACAAAATCACAGAATAAGGACGACGACGTACCGCTTCCGTTAAATAACCACCCTCTTCATAGCCCACATAGCCCGGAGGTGCCCCCACTAAACGAGACACACTGTGTTTTTCCATAAATTCTGACATATCAATACGCACCATGGCGTTTTCATCGTCAAACAGGAAGTTGGCAAGGGTTTTACACAATTCGGTTTTCCCTACCCCAGTCGGTCCTAAGAATAAGAAAGAACCAATTGGACGATTTGGATCGGATAACCCTGCTCGACTACGACGAATGGCATTTGCCACCGCTTCAATGGCTTCATTTTGCCCGATGACCCGTTTGTGTAATTCCTCTTCCATACGCAAGAGTTTTTCTTTTTCCCCTTCCATCATTTTCGCCACAGGGATCCCCGTTGCACGAGAAAGCACTTCAGCGATTTCTTCATCGGTTACACGATAGCGAAGTAAGGTCATTTCTTTACCTTCCGCCGATTCCGCTTGGGCTAATTGTTTTTCAAGGGCTGGAATCACCCCATATTGCAATTCGGACATTTTGGCAAAATCACTCACACGGCGTGCTTGTTCCATTTGGGTTTTCGCACTGTCTAATTCTGCCTTAATATGTTGCGTGCCTGAAAGGGCGGCTTTTTCCGCTTTCCACACCTCTTCTAATTCCGCATATTCACGTTCTTTGTGGCTCAATTCCTTTTCTAGCATCTCTAAACGTTTACGGCTGGCGTCATCGTCTTCTTTTTGTAAGGCTTGTTGTTCCAATTTTAACTGGATAATACGACGTTCTAACCGATCCAAAGGTTGTGGTTTGGAATCAATTTCCATACGAATACTTGACGCCGCCTCATCAATCAAGTCAATGGCTTTATCTGGCAATTGACGATCAGAAATATAGCGATGAGACAGGGTCGCTGCCGCCACAATGGCGGGGTCGGTAATTTGCACATGGTGGTGGATTTCATAACGTTCTTTCAAACCACGCAAAATGGCAATGGTGTCTTCCACTGTTGGCTCGCCTACAAACACTTTTTGGAAACGACGCTCAAGGGCGGCATCTTTCTCAATATATTGGCGATATTCATCAAGGGTGGTAGCCCCCACGCAGTGCAATTCCCCACGAGCCAAACTTGGTTTAAGCAGATTACCTGCATCCATCGCCCCATCAGTTTTGCCTGCCCCCACCATGGTGTGAATTTCGTCGATGAATAAAATGACTCGACCTTCTTCTTTCGCCAATTCATTTAATACCGCTTTTAAACGTTCTTCAAATTCACCACGGTATTTCGCCCCTGCAATCAACGCCCCCATATCAAGGGAAAGCACCCGTTTATTTTTCAAGCCTTCAGGCACTTCACCGTTAACAATACGTTGTGCCAAGCCTTCCACAATCGCCGTTTTCCCTACACCCGGTTCACCAATTAACACAGGGTTGTTTTTGGTACGGCGTTGTAACACTTGAATGGCACGACGAATTTCTTCATCACGCCCAATGACAGGATCCAATTTGCCACTTTCCGCCCGAGCGGTTAGATCAATGGTGTATTTTTCTAACGCTTGACGGCTTTCTTCGGCGTTAGGATCATTCACATTTTGTCCGCCACGCACTTTCTCAATGGCTTGTTGTAAATTGTCTTTTTTCACCCCGCACTTTTTCAACATCTCGCCAAGGCTTTTGTCCTCTAAAGCTGCCAATAAAAATAATTCAGAAGAAATAAATTTATCTTGGCGTTGTTGGGCGAGCTTATCGCACAGATTTAACAAATTCACCAAACTGCGTGATACTTGCACATCACCACCACTGCCCGACACTTGTGGCAAGCTATTGAGTTGGGCGTTTAATTCATTACGCAACAGCGGTAAATTGGCACCACTGGCGGTTAAAATGGGTGCGGTAGAGCCGCCTTGTTGGTTGAACAATGCACTGAGCAAATGAGCAGGCTCAATAAATTGGTTATCTTTACCAATCGCCAAAGACTGTGCTTCTTGAATGGCTTGTTGGAATTTTGTCGTGAATTTTTCGATATTCATATTTGCTCTCCTTTATCATGTTCTTTCATCAGGTACAATGAAAATAGCCCCTTGATTTACAGGGAATAAATAAGCCCCTTTTTATTGTTTTCAAGAGTGGCTAATGGATATATTTATTGCGTTCATCATAAGCCCCTCAATTTTCAATGAGTTAGGCGAAAAAAAGTGCGGTCATTTTTTAGCAAATTTTGTGCCTGCAATGCGATGCTAATGATTTACTGATTTTTCTTGCCTGTTATAATGCCAGTCATTCAGGTTTTTTATGAAAGGATAGGAAAATGCAATTTTCCAAAATGCATGGCTTAGGCAATGATTTTGTTGTCGTTGATGCCGTGACACAAAATGTTTATTTTTCGCCAGACACGATCAAGCGTCTGTCCGATCGCCATCGTGGGATCGGGTTTGATCAGATGTTGATTGTTGAACCACCTTATGATCCCGATCTGGATTTCCATTACCGCATTTTTAATGCTGATGGCAGTGAGGTTGCCCAATGTGGTAACGGGGCTCGCTGTTTTGCCCGTTTTGTGACATTAAAAGGGCTGACAGATAAAAAAGAGATTGCAGTCAGCACCCAAACGGGCAAAATGATTTTATCCCTAAAAGATGACGGTATGATCCGCATCAATATGGGCGAGCCGATTTGGGAACCCGCCAAAATTCCGTTTACTGCCAATAAGTTTGAAAAAAATTATATTTTACGCACCCCTATTCAAACGGTGTTATGTGGTGCCGTGTCCATGGGCAATCCCCATTGTGTGGTGCAAGTGGAGGATATCCAAACCGCCAATGTTGAACAATTAGGTCCATTGTTAGAAAGCCATGAACGTTTCCCAGAACGTGTCAACGCAGGCTTTATGCAAGTGATCTCTCGTCGCCATATTAAGTTACGAGTGTATGAACGGGGTGCAGGCGAAACCCAAGCCTGTGGTAGTGGTGCTTGTGCGGCGGTTGCTGTGGGCATTATGCAAGGTTTACTGGACAGCAAAGTGCAAGTGGATCTCCCCGGTGGGAGCTTGGTAATTGAATGGGATGGTATTGGCAACCCTTTATTTATGACAGGTGATGCAACACATGTGTATGATGGGGTGATTCGGTTATAGTCAAGCCATTCTTCTTGCCTACTTTCTTTTATATCAGTTAAAGAAAGTAGGCGGCGTTAATGAATTTCAAACGAAAAATAAAACACTATGCAAAAACAACCCCTCACCCCAGCTGATATCATCAGCTACCTTAAACAACACAAGGATTTTTTCCTACACCATCCAGAAATACTGGACGAACTGAACCTGCATTGTAGCCAAAAAGACACGCTGTCTTTAGTGGAAATTCAGCTGGAACGACAACGTCATCGTATTCACGAATTAGAAGCGGAGCTGGAAAAATTCACCCAACTTGCCATTCAAAATAGCGACATTTTTCTTGGTTTACTGCCTTTGCAACAACAACTTTCTCAAGCACAAAATCTTGCAGAAGGGATTCAAAAGCTCAATCAATGGGTAAAAAAATTTGATTTGCAGCAAGCCAAAATCTTACTGTTTACCGACTCATGGCAGAAATGTGAAAGTTTAACAGAGGAAATGTGGCTTGATCGTAAGGCATTTGACATTGTGCGTTTAGAACGATTTGGCTTACGCCGTTTTTATCTTGGAATGATGACGCATAAAGAAAAAACTATGTTGTTTTTGCCCGAAGAATTTCCGATCGGCTCAGTGGCGTGCTGTTTGTTGGGTGGCAAAACGTCGCAAAAACCGACCGCACTTTTGCTCTTTTCAGCCAGAGATGAACGCCATTTCCATAATGGACAAGACACCGATTTTTTGAAACATTTGGTGGATATTGTTGAACTACACTTAGGACGATGGGTAGACAGTTTTAAAAAATAATGTGTGTTAAGCAACACAACGCGGAGCATAAGTGAGATGCAAGAACAGTTAGAAAAATATTGGAATTATCTGAAAATTGAGCGTCAAGTAAGTCCGCATACGTTGAAAAATTATCAACACCAGCTCAATTGTATTGTGACGATGTTAAGCGAAAATGGGGTCACAAGTTGGCAAGCAGTTACCCCGAGCGTGGTGCGTTTTATTTTGGCAGAAAGCAATAAAGCGGGCTTGAGTGCCCGCAGTTTAGCCTTACGTTTGTCGGCATTACGGCGATTTTTTACCTATTTGGTTCAACAAGAGGAATTGAAGGTGAATCCCGCCACGGGCGTGTCCGCACCAAAACAAAATCGCCATTTGCCGAAAAATATTGATGCGGAGCAAGTGCAAAAACTGTTGAATAATGACAGCAAAGAACCCATTGATGTGCGTGATCGAGCCATGTTGGAATTGTTATACAGCTCAGGCTTACGCTTATCCGAATTACAAAGTTTAAATTTAAACAGTATTAATACACGTGTACGAGAAGTGCGAGTCATCGGGAAAGGGAATAAAGAACGCATTGTGCCTTTTGGTCGCTATGCCTCTCATGCGATTCAACAATGGTTAAAAGTCAGAATGCTGTTTAATCCCAAAGATGAGGCGTTATTTGTGAGCCAATTAGGCAATCGACTCACCCATCGCTCGATTCAACAACGACTTGAGCAATGGGGGATTCGTCAAGGCTTAAGCAGTCATCTCAATCCCCATAAATTACGCCATTCTTTCGCCACACATATGTTAGAAGCCAGCTCAGATTTACGTGCGGTGCAAGAGTTATTAGGGCACAGTAATTTATCCACCACCCAAATTTATACTCATTTAAATTTTCAACATTTAGCAGATGTTTATGATTCTGCCCACCCACGCGCAAAGCGTAAAAAATAGGAAAACGGAATGAAATTCTACCGCACTTTGCACCCTTTCAAATTAATCAGCTTTGATTTAGACGATACGCTGTACGACAACAGCGACGTCATTCGCCTCGCAGAAGCACACTTTTTCGATACCCTCAAGCAAGAAAGCCAATTGGCGTTAACCCCTGAAGAATGGCGAACATGGAAACACCTTGTCGAACAACAACAGCCCATGTTATGTGAAGATGTGGTGGCGTGGCGGATTGAAACCTTGCAACAACTTCTCGCCCACTATCAGAAAAGTGCGGGTGAAATTACACGAATTTGCCAACACGCCATGGACTTATTTGTGGAATGGCGTCATAAAATTGATGTGCCCACAGACAACCAACAAGTGTTAAATATGCTGAAACAGAAATACCCGCTAGTGGCGATCACCAATGGAAATGTGGATCCTCAACGTATTGGATTAGCCCAGTTTGATTTGGTGCTACGAGGGGGAGAGCAAGGGCGAGCCAAGCCCCATCACGATTTATTTCATCAAACCGCACAACAATTTGGGCTTCAACCACGGGAGATTTTACATGTCGGTGATAATTTAATTACCGATGTGCAAGGGGCGATTCAGGCAGATTGTCAGGCGGTTTGGCTGAATGTATCAGGCAAATCCTTGTGGGACTGTGAAGAGGCAAAAATCATGCCAACCTTAGAAATTACAGCATTGCCACAATTGTTAATGTTGCTGGAGTAATGGCTTATGAGTGAAGAAACCCTACTGCAACAACGAGAAGAACGGATCCGTTTATGGTTTGAAATGTGGTTACAACAGCAAGATTTAGGGATTGATCAGATCTTCACGCCAGAAGTGACTTACATTGAAAGTTGGGGACCGAAATACACCCATCGTACCACCCTTAAACATTGGTTTGCGGAATGGAATCGCCGTGGCAAAGTCTTGCGTTGGGATATCAAAGACTATTTTCACAAAGACAATCAAACCATTGTGCAGTGGAGCTTTTGCGATCACATGCATGATGGTCGCCGCGAAGCCTTTGATGGTATGTCGTTAATTAAATGGTCTGAGCATAACCAAATTGACTATGTGCAGGAATTTGGTTGCCATCTTGAGCGTTATGATCCTTACGAACAAGACGCCAATCCCCATTACCGTTCCGAAAAAAAACAGTGGTTTTGACGAAAACCACAATCAGAAGAAAAGGGGATTTTTTTATGAAGGTGCCCGTCGATTACAAAGGAATAAACCCACAATAATCAAGCCCGCACTGATAATATGATAGAAAGCCAGTGTTTCATTTAACACTAAGACTCCCAATAATGCCGCAAACAACGGCGTGGCATTGGTAAACGCTGCCCCTTTTTCTGCCCCCACCAACGAGATGCCATAATTCCAAAAAGCATAAGAAAGAATAGAAGGACCAATAATGAGGTAAGCAATAATACTGTATTGTGTTGGGGTTAAACTGGTGAGAAAAGCAGGCGGTAATTGTTGGTATTGCCAGATAAACAAGGGACTTAATAGCAACATCGCAATACACACTAACGTGGTCAACATCACGGTATTGGGTAAAACAGCAGGTTTCAAACGAATAATACAACAATAAAGAGACCAACTGATCGCCGAACCTAACGCCCATAAATCCCCTTGATTCACCTCAAGTTGCATTAAACGGGTTATCTCACCTCGACTAAGCAACCAAAGCACCCCAATGAAGCTCAAGAATGCCCCCGTTAATCCCATCGCACGAATAGGATCACCAAAAAACACTCGATTGAGGAATAAAACAAAAATCGGCACAACCGCAAGGTAGATACTGGCGTTCAGTGCGGTGGTAGTTTGTAAACCTTGATATAAAAACACAGGGAAAATGGCAATACCTAACACAGCAAGTGCGGTCAAAATAAGCCAATGTTTACGAATGACATCACAAAATGTAAAGCTTCGTCGAGCAAAGAGGAATAACAAAATGAATGCCGCAGGAAACCAGCGTACATAATTTAATATCACGGGTGGAATTTCCGTGCTCAGAATTTTGCCAAAGAGATAGTTGCCACCCCAAAATAAGGTGGCTAACACTAAGCAAAAATAGCCATAAGCCTCACTTTGTTTTTTCATGATGAAATGCCACGAGTGACAATAATGCCCACATTTTTAGCCTGAGCCACCGCTTTGGGCTTACTGAGTTTTAAGCGTAACCACGTTATCGCAAAACGCTGTTGCAATGCCTCTGCCACTTCATACGCCACTCGCTCAATTAATAAAAAAGGTTTTGATTGAACATAATCAATAATAAAGTCACTCACTTCGGCATAATTCAAGCAATATTGCACATCATCCGTTTCCGCAGCTTGGCGACAATCCCATGCCATTTCAAGATCAAACACTAATTTTTGCTTAATTTGTTGTTCCCAATCATATACCCCGATTTGAGCGAAAACAGTCAATTCTTCAATGAAAATGCGATCAATCATTCAGTTATCTCTTCTTATATGAAATTTCATTAGGCTTATGCTATCAATTTTATGTACAATAGACGATATTTTTTTCGACAACGCCCCCCTCAAAAGGACAAAAAATGAGCCTATTTGCGATTTTCTACATGTTCCTTGCGTATTTATTAGGATCCGTCTCCAGTGCAATTTTATTGTGTCGTTTAGCCCGTTTACCCGATCCCAGAGAAAACGGCTCCCATAATCCCGGTGCTACAAATGTCTTACGAATTGGCGGACGTTGGATCGCATTGAATGTGCTAATTCTAGATATGTTAAAAGGAATGTTGCCTGTTTGGTTGGGTTATTATCTTGGGCTCACCCATTTCGAATTAGGCATGGTGGCATTAGGGGCGTGTTTAGGGCATATTTTCCCAGCCTTTTTTAAATTTAAAGGGGGAAAAGGTGTGGCAACGGCTTTTGGTGCCATTGCTCCGATCTCATGGGGCGTGGTCGGCACCATGTTAGGAACCTGGTTGTTGGTGTTTCTCGTCAGTGGATATTCTTCTTTAAGTGCGGTACTCACTGCACTTTTAGTCCCCTTCTATGTTTGGTGGTTTAAGCCTGAATTTACGTTTCCCGTCGCCCTCGTATGTTGCTTACTGGTTTATCGTCATCACGATAATATCCAACGTTTATGGCGAGGACAGGAAGATAAAATGTGGACAAAGTTTAAAAAGAAAAATTAACCTCAAAGGTGGTAAGAGGTGAAAAGTGCGGTCGATTTTGAAAAAATTTCTAAAAAAATCACCGCACTTTTTTTGGTGCGGTGATCTTCATTGTGCCATAAAGCGACATTATTTTACTTTTGCTAAATAAGCCTGCTCTGCCGCATCATCAAACATTTCTTGCTTATCGGTTAATACAAACCCGCCAAGATCTTCTGCAATACTTTTTGCAGCTCGAATCATCATGCGTAAATTCATCAAGTCATTCCCTTCCGAAGGAAGTTGCATAAATAAGGCAATACCAATGGTACTAAAATCATTCATGTTGTAATCAAAAGTGCCGGGCTGTTGAATGTTCGCCACACTAAATAAAATCGGGCTGCTGACACTTAAATCGGAATGGCGGTGATAAATGTTACGTTCGCCAAATAAGAAACCCAGTTCATCGAGAATTTTCGCCAGTTTTGCCCCCTGAAATTGGTAATTTTCAGGTGCCACCACATACATCATGATAAAAGAAGGGGCTTCCTGCTGTGCTTGCGTATGAGTGCGGTCTGTTTCCGCTTTTTTTATTTCCTCATCCGTGTCTTGCGGTTCTTCAATCGGTGGCATTTCTTGTAAAGAAGATAAAGGAATATCCGTAGAATTATGAGCTAACTCGGCTAATTGACGACGTAAATCGGCAGAATGCGTATCTACGCCCATTTCTTGATCGGTGTAACGCTCGGCTTCTTCCAGTGTTGTTAATGCAGGTTCAGAAAAGCTTGGCATGGGCTCAACACGGGCGTGATAGCTGGCTTGCGTATTATTGGGCAGGCTAATTTTAATATTTTCTACCGCCCGATCGACACTGTGTTCATTCTCTTGATGATATGCTCGAGTGTCATTCATCACGGTGGTGCTTTCGCCATCAAAAGGGAACGTTTGTTGCTGTGGTGAAACCTCCTCTTCTTCTAAAGGCACCACGGGCGAAACGGGCATCGGTTGAGTGCTCGCCGCACTCACTTGTGGCGGGGGCTCTCTTAAACGAGCCTCACGACTGAATGTGTTCGCATTTTTAAAATATTGGGATTTTTCACGGCGATTTGCCCACAAGCCGTGTGCAACTAAAATAATTAAAGCGATAATGCCTAAAATAATCAAAATGGTATTCAAATTCATTATCCATTCCTCCAGCCATGAATAAATAGGATATAAATGCGGTAAGCTTATCATATTTTCCCAAGGCGGTAAGCTTTAAAAATTGATTTTTTTCAGCACACTTTGTATTCTAGCTTTTTTAAATTTTTAGGATATTTCTTATGCAACAGTCTGAATTATATAAAGCATTTCATTATTTTATGACAGGTTGGCACCTGATTACCCAAAAAGGACTACGCCGTTTTGTCGTGTTGCCTATTTTATTAAACATTGTGTTATTAAGCGGACTCTTCTGGTTATTCATCAGCCAAATTGATAGCTTGATCGATAGTATGATGCATTATATTCCTGAATGGTTAAGCTGGTTAAGTGCAGTATTATTAGCCTTATCCATTTTACTCATTCTTGTTTTTTTCTATTTTATTTTTACTACATTATCTGGTTTTATTACCGCCCCGTTTAATGGGCTGTTAGCGGAAAAAGTCGAACGTATGCTAGCAGGGCAAAGCATTGAAGACGGGGGCATCTTAGATTTTGTCAAAGATATTCCTCGCATGTTAGCTCGTGAATGGCAAAAGTTATTATATAGCCTACCTCGCTTTATTTTGCTTTTTGCACTTGGTTTTGTGCCAGTGTTAGGGCAAACTATCGTCCCCATTATTGCTTTCCTTTTTACCGCATGGATGATGGCTATTCAATATTGTGATTACCCCTTTGATAATCATAAAGTGCCGTTTTTCGTGATGAAGCAAGCCTTGGGGCAAAAAGGCACATTAAGTGTCACCTTTGGCGGTTTAGTGGCAGTTTGTACCTTTGTGCCTTTGATCAACTTAGTGGTGATTCCTGTTGCTGTGTGTGGTGCGACAGCGATGTGGGTGGAAAATTATCGTGATCGCCTCGCCTCCACAAGTACTTCCACAAGTGTTGACAAATCGTCAGGGAATCAAATCGTGAAATAATTTTTTGCTATAAAATATAGCCATTGACTATTTTTTAGCAAAAAGGAATTGTGTTAAATATAAGGATATTTTTTACACACAAATGAACAAGGAAAAACACATGACTATTTATGCAGATAACTCTTATTCTATTGGTAACACACCATTAGTGCGTCTAAAACATTTCGGTCAAGGGAATATTATTGCCAAAATTGAGGGACGTAATCCAAGCTTTAGCGTGAAATGCCGTATCGGGGCAAACATGGTTTGGCAAGCAGAGAAAGATGGAATCCTCACCCCTGAGAAAGAAATTGTGGATGCGACCAGTGGTAATACAGGCATTGCGTTAGCCTATGTTGCGGCCGCCCGTGGTTATAAAATCACCTTAACCATGCCTGAAACCATGAGTGTGGAACGTAAACGTTTATTGCGTGGTTTGGGTGTCAATTTAGTGTTAACCGAAGGGGCAAAAGGCATGAAAGGTGCCATTGCAAAAGCAGAAGAAATTGTTGCCTCTGATCCACAGCGTTATATCATGTTAAAACAATTTGAAAACCCTGCAAACCCAGCGATTCACCAACAAACAACAGGTCCTGAAATTTGGCGTGATACTGAAGGTCAGATTGATGTATTAGTGGCGGGCGTTGGCACAGGCGGCACCATCACAGGAACAAGTCGTTATATCAAACAAGATAAAGGGAAAGCGATTATTTCGGTTGCAGTAGAACCAGCAGAATCCCCTGTCATTACCCAAACACTCGCAGGTGAAGAACTCAAACCTGCTCCACATAAAATTCAAGGTATTGGGGCAGGATTTATTCCAAAAAACTTAGATTTAAGTATCGTGGATCGTGTGGAAACCGTCAGCAGTGAAGAAGCCATTGAAACCGCTCGTCGCTTAATGGCAGAAGAAGGCATTTTAGCCGGTATTTCTTCTGGTGCAGCCGTGGCGGTTGCCGATCGTCTTGCTAAATTGCCAGAATTTACAAATAAGTGCATTGTGGTCATTTTACCTTCCGCAGCAGAACGTTACTTAAGTACGGCTTTATTTGAAGGTATCGAAGCCTAATCGTTTATTTTAATAAAAAAAGAAAAGTGCGGTGGAAATGGCAGAAATTTTCACCGCACTTTTTTATGTCAATTTTGTATAAAATGTAAACAAAATTGTAAACAATATTATTATGTTAGCTCCTATTTCTCTCTATTCTCTTTATTTTATAATCCGTTTCATTTTTTATTAATCATTTATTTAATACCCACACAACAAAAACAAATGATATTTTTTATTTAAAATAAATAAATCATCACTTCATTTTTTCTTGCTATGCGATCAAATCCCACACAAAAAACCCATGTATTATCATCAGGATAATATCTCATGCAATTTTGCTTCCTTTAAACTCACATAGCTGACTTATTTTCTCTTATCCTCGATCGGAATTATATTTCCAAAAAAATACGTTTATTCCCTTATTTAGGCTTGTTATTTCTCATCTTTTTATGAGTATTGTAATTTTATGTAAAGATTGTATCTATTTGAACGTTTCAGCTATCTTTGCTGAATCTTTTTTGCTATAAGTTAAACAGTTTTTCAGCGATCGCTGAACACAATGACAGCAAGATCCACAAACGCTCCATAATGAGAGCGAAGGAAGTATGTTCTTTTATTAACAATTGACAAGGGAACGAAAATAATATGAATAAAATCTTTAAAGTAATATGGAACCATGCCAGCCAAAGCTGGGTGGCGGTATCTGAGCTACAACGAGCAAAAGGTAAAACAAAATCACTCTCCACTGCACTAACCGTTGTGGCAAGTGCTTTATTGCTAGCCAGCGAAACACAAGCGGCTACTGTCGTAAACCCGACATCGGGGAATACGGTGACGAACTCAGATGGCACCGTAGTGTATGCCATTAATGGGAATGCAAATAATGCTCAAGATTCTGTAATCATTGGGAATAGTGCTAGTGCCTATAAAATGAAATCCATTGCTATTGGTAAAAATGCCAAATCTGATTCTGCACTCGGGATTGCAATTGGTAGCAATGCCAGTACCAAAAGAGAAAACTACGCCGTTCCACCTGGGGCAAAAGATCCTGCCGATAAAATTTATGGGGATCTGAATGCGGGGAATGCCACCGCCATTGGTAGTGATGCCTTCGCCAGTGGTGAAGGGGCTGTAGCGATTGGTCATAAAAACGAAGCGAAAGGGCTAAGCTCTGTCGCACTGGGTCGTTATGTCAAATCTAATCACCGTAATACCATTGGTATCGGTTTTAACTCAAGCTCTGTCGGGGATTCCTCCCTTGCCATCGGTACCAAAGCCAATGCATCGGGCGATTACACCTTAGCAATGGGTGATCGAGCTGTGGCTTCAGGCTATTCTGGCATTGGTCTTGGTGCAGAAGCCAAAGCCATAGGTCACTTTACCCTTTCCATCGGTAATGGTGCGGAAGCCCACTCCGAGGGGGCGGTTGTACTTGGGGCAAGTGCCAATGCCACTGAAAAGGCAGAAAAATCTGTGGTCATTGGTGTATCTGCCACAGCACATTCTGATAGCTCTGTCGCCATTGGTCGTGCGGCTTATGTTGCTAAAGACTCCGCTAATACCATTGCACTCGGTTATGATTCCAATGCGTTAGCCGTTGAGGCACTTTCCATTGGTAGTAAAACCAAAGTAGAAAGCAAAGCAGCCATCGCTTTAGGTAGCAATATTAATATTGCGAAAGGCTTTGATGAATCTGTTGCACTCGGGACAAATAGTACGGTGAGAGCAGCAACCAAAGAAGACGCCGCAACCGTCAATGGTTTCACGTATTCAGGTTTTCAAGGTGAAGAAAACTTAGAAAATGGTCGTGTAGTCTCCATGGGGAACGGCACCCATGCCCGTCAGGTAATCAATGTGGCACCTGGTAAAATTGCCTCAGACTCTACCGATGCTATCAATGGTTCACAACTTTATTTATTAGCTGATACCCTTGGTAATATTGCAAAAGCCACCGCCGCACATTTAGGTGGAGGGGCTGCAGTTACAAATAATAACATTTCTGCCCCAACCTATAAGATTTTTACAGGCTTAGAAACAGGTGGAAATAGTCAAACTGTATTTGAACAACCTGCCACTAACGTTGGTGCCGCTTTCACAAACTTAAATAGCTATGTCAACAAAGGCTTTAACGTGTCAGATAATGTGGGTACCGTACAAGGTGTGGTCACACCGGGGAATACGATCCAATTTATCGATGGTAAAAATACCAAAGCCAAAGTGGTCAAAGAAAAAGATGGTGTAACCAAAATTACGTTTGATGTGGAAACCACCGCAGGATCGGCACCGAATATAGAAACAGTCGGTCTCACAGTGAATGATGGCAAAGTCACGCTGCCACAACAAGCCGACGAAGCAAAACTCGTTAATGCCAAAGATATTGCGAATGCGATCAATAACAGTGCGTGGAAAGTGGGACGCTTAGGCGATCAAACAGGCTTTACGTTCAACGAAACCAATACGGGTGATGTGAAAGCGGGTGATGAATTCCGTGTCGCAGATGGCAATTTCACGAAAGTTACCGTGGGTACAAAACAAGAGGGTGATAAAACTATCAGTGCAGTCAAAGTGGATGTTGATGCCCAGAAAGTGGTTGAAGCTGCACAACGCCCTGTGGTGTATACCGATAATCAAGGTAATAAAGTGGTGAAATCGGGTAATAAGTTTGTCAAACTCGATCCGCAAGGTCTGCCGACTACAGGAGAAGTTGAGCCAGAAAATGTTATTGCCTCATTAAATGACGGTAGCAATAAAACTGACACACCGATGACATTAGCGAATGTGAAAAGTACCTTACCTGGCACAAAAGATAATCCAGGGGATCCTGCTGCTTCACAAGATAAACGAGAATTACCAGACTTCTCAAATGATAATGCGAAAAAACGACAACATGCCGCCACCATTGATGATGTGTTAAATGCAGGTTTTAACGTGCGAGGGGCGAAAACCGCAGAGGGTGCCGTAGAAGATGTGGATTTTGTCACACCTTATGACACCCTTGAGTTTGATGATGGTAATGCAACAGATATGCTTGTCACCACTAAAGACAACAAAACAACAAAAATTCAAGTAGATACTCGAACTGATAATACGACGATTGAAGTGACCAAAGATCGGAAATTAGCCGCTATTACGAGTTTGATTAATCCAATAAAAGACAAGCCCGCTGGTACAGTCAATACCTTTACCCCTGTCACAGCAACCGCATTAGTCACCGCCAACACCGTTGCAGAAGTCGCAAACAAAATTCTCGCTGAAGGATTAGATTTTACGGGCAACGATACCGATAACGTCATTCACCGTGATCTTGGTACCAAATTGACGATCAAAGGTGAAAAAGCTGATGCCACAGACACATCGGGTAAAAATCTGTATGTTGCGACGGATACTGGCACAAACGCCTTACTCATTAAATTCTCTGACAAACCCGAATTTAAAGAAATGACTTTGTCGGATGAAGATAAAGCCCCTGTCACATTGAGTATTACAGGTGCCGAAAATGCTCCAGCAGAATTAACATTAAATAGTGGTGATGCTAAAGCCCCTGTTGCGATTAAAAATGTCTCTGCAGGTGCGAAAGTACTCGATGGCACACATCGTGGTGATAAAGCAACAGCGGATACGTCCACTAAATTTGATGCTGATCCCGCTCGCTTACAACCAAAATTAAGCACCGCTTATACAGGCTTAGCGGATCTCAATGGTTCAGAAGCAACAAACGTCTTTACAGTTGCTGATGCCAAAAATCTTGGTTGGGTGGTTTCTGCGACAGGAAATGATTATGCAGATAAGGTCAGCAACGCCAATGAAGTCCGCTTTATTGGTAAAAATGCCGCCAAAGTCACTGGGGAAACCGATGCAAATGGTGTACGCACCATTACCGTTGATGTTGAGGCGTTAGCGGGACAACAACCTGTTGTTTATACAGACGCTCAAGGCAACAAATTGAAAAAAGCCGCAGATGGCAATTTCTATCCTGAAGATGTCGAGTTTGATGATGCTGGTAATCCAAAAGATCAAGCCACTGCCGAATCGAAAAAAGTAGCACCTGAAGATGTGATTGCCTCCTTAAATAACGGTCAAGATAAAACCGATACCCCAATGGCATTAGCGAATGTCAAAGGCAATTTAAACCGTGTGGATAAAGAAGGTAACGTAACAGATCCTGCGGGCAATCCATTAATAACACCTAACGCGAAAGATTTAACCAAAGCACCTGATTTACCGACTATTTTTGATGAAAATCAGCCAGGTTATGATGCCAAAGTGCTCAATAATGCCGCCACTATCGGTGATGTGCTCAATGCAGGCTGGAATTTACAAGGCAATGGTAAAGCGAAAGACTTTGTTAAACCATTTGATACGGTAAATTTTGCAGATGGCGTGGGAACAAGTGTTGATATTCAGGCTTCTGATGACGGTAAAGTAAACACAATTAAAGTGAATACCGTTACCGCTTACACCGATGCAGATGGCACTATCTTGAAGAAAGGCACTGATGGCAAATATTACAAACCTGACCAATTAGAAGCCAATGGGGATCCAAAACTAAATGAAACGGCGGTTGAAAATCCACAAGTGAATGTCATCAATGTTGATGGCACCGCCACTACCCCAACCGTATTAGGCAATGTCGCACAAGGGGCAAATACCATTGCGGATAAAGAAGCTGCGGGTAAACCATTAGTGAATGTAGGTGGAAAACTTTATGCACAAGATCAATTTGTCGATGGCAAATTGAAAGCCGATGCCGTTGAAGCACAAGGGGCAACGGATGTTACCACCCCTGTGGATAAAGCGAAAGCGGGATTAGCCGATTTAGCAAACTCCACTCCAACCAATGTGATGACCGTAGCAGATGCGAAAAACCTTGGCTGGGTGATTTCTGCCGATAAAGAAGACGGCAAAGATACACCATATGCGGCAGACGTTCGTACAGCCAGTGAAGTGAAATTCACCGGTAAAAATGGTGTGGAAGTGGTCGGCTCTACCAAAGATGGCGTGCGTGAAATTGCTATCTCCATGAAAGAAGGCGAGGTGGTGCCAAGCAATGAGTTTAAGGATCCAACAGGTAAAGTCCTCGTTAAAGTGGATGATCAGTATTACAACAAAGACGATATTGACCCAACCACAGGTAAACCGAAAGACAATACAGCCCCTGTTGTGTTAACCCCTGAACAAGAAGCGGCATTAGTCAACAACGGTAAACACTTTGTTACAGGAAATAAAGTGGCAGATGCGATTCAAAAATCAGGTTGGAATGTGGGCTTAGCGGATATCACTGCGGCAACAGACGCCTTTGCAAACCCTGACAATCAGCTTGCTGCCGATAAACTTGAAAAAGTGAATCCAAATGACAACCTTCGCTTTACCAATGGTAAAGGCACTACAGCAAAACTTGCTACAGTGAAAAAAGTGGATGCTGATGGCACCGTGGTAACAGATACCTTTATGAAGTTTGATGTGGATTTACCAATTACTTACCGTGCAGAAGATGATAATGGCAATCCATTAGTGAAAGCCAATGACGGTAAATGGTATCAACCAGATCAAGTCAACCCAGATGGTACCTTAAAAGATCCAGCAACGGCTGAAACACAACCAAAAGCAGGCTCAATTGGGGCGAAGTTGACGGATAATAATCCAGATACAAAAGATTATGACGTGAAAGATCCTATCAGCTTGGGTATGGCGAAATTCATCAAAGATAATCCGAATGCGACACCTGAAGAGATTGCCGCTGAACGAGACAAATTAGTGACAGCCAATCCTAATGCCAAAGATACCCTAGTCAAAGGCGAAGGTGGGGTGAACTTAAATAATGTGGCTTGGGCAGAAAAACCTGATCAAGCGGTGAATAAAGATCAGTTAGATCAAACCGTGGGCAAATCAGGGTTTGTGGTGAAACAAAATGGTCAATCCACTTTGGAAGCCAATGCCAATGCAACGGAAGATGATAAATCCGAAAAAGTCACGCCGAACGACGTGGTGGATTTTGTTAACGGCATTAATACCCAAGTGAACGTGAAAACAGAACGCGAAGCGGGTCGTGATGTCACTAAAGTGCGGGTCGATGTGGCGGGACTTCCTGTAACCTATACAGATAAAGACGGCAACAAAGTGGCGAAAGCACCAGACGGCAGTTACTACAAAGTGGATCCTGCAACAGGTCTACCAAAAGTTCAGCCAGATGGTACGCCAGATCCTGCTGCCAAAGTGGAAAATGGCGATGTGATTGCGAGCATGGTCAACCCTGAAGGTGATAGCACCACCACCCCAACCGCACTCACCAATGTGGCACAAGGGGCAGGCACACTTGACGGGGCGAAAGATGACAAAGGTAATCCGTTAGTCAATGTTGAGGGTAAATACTACAGCCGTGATCAATTTGACCCAGCAACGGGTAAATTAAAAGCAGGCGAAGAAGATAATGATGTTACCCCTGCAACCGCCGCTAACCCAGACTCACCATTTAACGGTTTAGCCTCATTAGAGAATGCCAAACCAAGCAATGTGATGACGGTGGCAGATGCGAAAAATCTTGGTTGGGTCATCTCTGCGGATAAACAAGAAGGTAAAGATGAGCCGTATTCTGATGATGTTCGCAATGCCAGCGAAGTGAAATTCACAGGCGGTGCAGGCATTGAGGTCACAGGCAAAACCACTGATAACATTCGTGAAATCAATATTTCCTTGAAGAAAGGGGAAGTGATGCCAACGGATGCGAAAGACAAAGAGGGCAATATCCTTGTGAAAGTGGGTGATGACTACTTCAAAGCGGAGGATATTGATACCAACGGCAAACCGAAACCAAATGCAACAAAAGTGAATCCTGATGATGTGGTGAAAGCAGACAATGCGGGTGAAGGTTTTGTGACAGGTAACCAAGTAGGTGATGCAATTCGTGGTTCAGGCTTTGTGGTGGGTAAAGCCACCGATGTGCCTGCGGCGGATAAATTTGAAAACAAAGACGAGCGTGTGAATCCAAACGATGAACTTCGCTACGCGGATGGTAAAAATACCCATGTGAAACTGGCAACAGTGGAAAAAGTGGATGCCTCTGGCACTGCTATGACGGTGACCACCGTGAAAGTGGACTCTGATTTACCAATCGACTTCAAATTTACAGATGCGAAAGGCAAAGAGTATGCAAAAGCGAACGACGGTAAATTCTACGAGAAAGAGGCAGTGAATCCAGATGGTAGCTTGAAAGATCCTGCGTCTAATCCGACCGCACTTGAACCTGCTGAAGTCGCGAAACTCAAAAAAGGTGCACAGCTAACCAACGGCGTGAATAACGACGGGGTAGCCAATAAACCTTATGAAGCGAAAGATCCGATCCAACTTGCGGTTCAAAAAGCGGTTGTGGAAACATTAACGGCGAACCCTGATGCCACACCAGAAGAAATTGCCAGTGCCGTTGCCACTGCAAAAGCAGAAGCCATTAAAGCGGAACCCGCGGCGAAAGACACCATTAAAGCAGGTGATGGCGGTGTCAGCCTCGACAATGTGGCTTGGGCAGAAAAACCTGATCAAGCGGTGAATAAAGACCAGTTAGATCAAACGGTGAATAAATCTGGTTTCTATGTGAAACAAAATGGTAAATCCACCTTAGCGGATAACGCCGATGCCACAGAAGATGCGAAAACCGAAAAAGTGACGCCAAATGATGTAGTGAACTTTGTTAACGGTGGTAATTTGCTTGCCAAAGCAGAAACCAAACGTGATGAAGCCACAGGACAAGACATCACAGAAGTGAGTTATAGCGTAACAGGTTTACCAATTGCCTATACCACAAAAGAAGGTACACCAGTGGTGAAAGTGGGAGACAAATTCTTTAAAGTGAATAAAGATGGTTACCCAGTAGGGGATGCTGTTCCAGCAGAAGAGTTAGCAACGCAATTAGTTAACCCAACTGCAACCCCAGATCAAATTGGCAAACCAAGTGTCTTGGCGAATGTTGCTTCAGGCACAAATACCATTGCAGACAAAGTCGGGGATGATGGCAAAGCACTCGTTCAAGTAGGCGAAGGACCAGATGCCAAATTCTACACCGCCGATCAATTTGTCGATGGTGTGTTAAAACCTGATGCCAATGCCGTGGCAGCACCAACTGCAGCGACAAAACCTGTGGATAAAGCGAAAGCAGGCTTAGCGGACTTGAAAAACTCCAATGCGAAAAACGCCCTATCTGTTGCGGATGCGAAAAAACTTGGTTTCGTGATCAGTGCGGGGGATTATGCTGCTGATGTGCGTACAGCGGATGTTGTTGAGTTCGCAAGTGGCAATGATCTTGCCGAAGTACGTGGTATCACTCGAGCAGATGGTGTAAGAGAAATCAAAGTCACTGTCAGCAAAGATCCTGCGTTCAATTCCGTTAAAGTGGGTGGCAATGACGGACCGAAAATCAGTGCAACACCAGAAGGTGATTTGATGTTGACGAAAAAAGACGGTTCACCAGTTCGTATTACCAATGTAGCAAAAGGTGTCGATCCAAATGATGCTGTTAACGTAGGTCAATTGCATGACGAGGTCGGTAAAGCACTCGATGGTGCGGTATTACAGAAATTTGGTGACCTCAATGGTCGTCTCAACAAAGTCGACAAAAATATGCGAGCAGGTATTGCAGGGGCGAATGCAGCCACAGGCTTACCGCAAGTTTACTTACCGGGTAAATCCATGTTAGCGGCTTCAGCAGGTACCTTCAAAGGTGAAAGTGCCATCGCAGTGGGCTACTCACGTGCGAGCGATAACGGCAAAGTGATCTTGAAACTACAAGGTAACGGCAATACTCGTGGCGATGTCGGCGGCTCCGTCGGTATAGGTTATCAATGGTAACCTCATCCATCACAAGTTAGACAAAACGCACCTCATTGAGGTGCGTTTTTTTATGCCTCTTTATGTTGCAATAAAAGCAAAAACCCCTCGTGTAAATGCGAGAGGTTTTTTACCAAAATAGGGAAGGCAATCAAGGTCAAAACATCTTGAAAATTGACCGCACTTTTTCCTTTCTCCCCTTCTACTCGCTGGCAGCTTTGCTCCAGTCTAGGAAGGTTTGCTCATCAATCACGGTAATGCCTAACTCATTGGCTTTCGTTAATTTAGACCCTGCACTTTCGCCTGCGACCACTAAATCTGTTTTTGAGGAAACCGAGCCACTGACTTTTGCCCCTAATTGCTGTAATAAGGCTTTGGCTTGATCCCGTCCCATTTGGCTAAGGGTGCCCGTTAACACCACGGTTTTTCCATTAAAAGGATTATCCCCCACCTCTTTTACTTCAACCTTATCCCAATGAATCCCTTGTGCAAGCAGATCGTCCACCACCGCCACATTGTGCGGTTCACGCCAGAACACAGAAATGCGATTTGCCACCACTTCCCCCACATCTTGCACGTCTTGCAATTGTGCTAAGGTTGCCGTTTTTAACGCATCTAACGTATGAAAATGATTGGCTAAATTTAAGGCGGTTGCCTCGCCCACATCACGAATCCCTAAGGCAAAAATAAAACGTGCTAAGGTGGTTTTTTTCGCTTTAGCTAAACTTTCTAGGGCATTTTGTGCCGATTTTGGTCCCATGCGATCTAAACGCATTAACGTGGTCAGATCTAAACGAAATAAATCCGCTGGTGTGTGAATTTGCTCACGATCCACTAGCTGCTCAATCAATTTCGCCCCAACGCCATCAATATCCATCGCTTTACGTGAGACAAAATGTTTCAACGCTTCTTTACGTTGTGCCGCACAGAACAATCCGCCCGTACAACGTGCTACTGCCTCCCCTTCAATTCGTGTAATGACTGACTCACAAACTGGGCAATGGGTTGGAAAAACAATAGGTTTTGCATCGGCAGGACGACGTTCATGCAACACCCCAATAATTTGAGGGATCACATCACCTGCTCTTCGAATAATCACTGTATCTCCAATGGCAATATCTAAACGTGCAATTTCATCGCCATTATGCAAAGTCGCATTGCTCACCGTAACCCCACCGACAAACACGGGCTCCAATTTTGCCACTGGCGTAATTGCCCCTGTTCTTCCCACTTGAAACTCCACATCTTTTAAGGTGGTCAATTCCTCTTGAGCAGGGAATTTATAGGCGATTGCCCAACGTGGTGCTTTGGAAATAAAGCCCAATTCTTCTTGTAGATGAATATCATTGACTTTCAACACCGTGCCATCAATGTCATACCCTAACTGGCTACGTTTTTGCATAATCGAGCGGTAGAAATGCAACACGTTCTCAATGCCATCACAAAGCTGAATTTCATTATTCACAGGAATACCAATCGATTTCAGCCACTGTAAACGTTCAAAATGTGTGTTGGGTAATGTTATCCCTTCTGCAATGCCGATGCTGTATGCATTTAACATTAAAGGACGTTGACTCGTCATTTTCGGGTCAAGCTGACGCAAAGAACCTGCCGCTGCATTACGTGGATTGGCAAAGGTTTTTTCCCCTTTCGCCAGTGCTTGCTCATTTAACGCTTCAAAACCGGCGTGTGGCATAAACACTTCCCCTCGCACTTCTAAACGGGCGGGCGGATGATCCATTAATAATTGCAGTGGAATATTACGAATGGTGCGAATATTGGCGGTAATATCTTCCCCCGTGGTGCCATCACCACGTGTGGCGGCTTGGGTTAATTTGCCGTCCACATATAAAATACTGACCGCTAAACCATCAAGTTTAGGTTCACAACAAAAAGTCAGTGGCTGTGGAAGCACCACCAAACGATCTTGAATACGCTTCACAAAGGCTTTAAATTCCTCATCGGAAAACGCATTATCCAACGAAAGCATCGGCAGTTCATGGGTAATCTGAGCAAACCCTGTTAAGGGCTTTGCTCCCACTCGTTGCGTTGGCGAATCGGCACTCACAAATTGCGGATAATCACGCTCTAACGCTTTTAATTGATGAAATAAACGGTCATATTCTGCATCAGGAATCGAAGGATTATCTAAGACGTGATATTGATATTCATGGTAACGTAATGTTTTGCGTAATTGTTCTATTTCTAATTGAATGGCATCGGTCATACTCAATCCTGATCTAAACAGCCTTTAAAGACATAAATGAAAAAAGTGCGGTCAATTTTACAATATTTTTTCGCTATCGCCTATTGCTCCCCCTTTCTCCCCACCTGAGTTATCGATGCCCATCACCCACCTGATGACAAACCAATAACCTCTTCTTTTTCCAAGAAGATTCGCTATCGCAAACGGATTTTGATGATGGAAAAACACAACAGTACAGCTCTTGCTATTATCGCTAAGTCATTAAATTTATTTCATTTTTTGTAAAGAAGTGTCAAGGGTAGGGTTTTGTGTATCCATTTTAGGCAATTGAGAATTATAATAGGCGACGTTTATTTTTTTCTTAAAAACAATTAATAGGATTTAATGTTTCAATAGGATACTTTATGAAAATACAATACGCTACTCTCCCTTTAGCGTCATTATTTTTTCTCTATTCAAATTATTCAGTTTCGAATATAAAAGCAGTCAATAATGAATGTGGAAAAGGATGCACTACAATCAATCATACATTTGGCTCGGAGACGTTTCCACTTGCAACCTTGAATAGTGGAAATGCTGTGTCAAGAGCTTCATCTCTCGCCAATCATCTGATTCAAACTCAATTACCCACACTTCAACAACAAGCCAACGCCACGCAATCCAGTCAGGCGGCAATGCAAGCGGTCAATGCCGGCATGAAACAATGGCTCGCACCACAAGTGGCGACCGCATCCACCCCTGAAAAAACGACAAAAAACACCGCCGCAAAACCGCAACGTCAAGCGAACAAGGCAGTGTCAGAAAAGAAAAAAGCCCAAAATACCCAGCCAACAACGGCATTTCGAGGGGCGATTACAGGGGTGAGAGATGCAGAACCCGCCACTGAAGCACAACCGAATACCACAGAAAATAATATTCATCACATTGTGGCAGCCGTTGCCAACGCCGAAGAAGCCGTGCGTCATTTACCTGAAATAACAAAGCCTGCTAAAGAAACCAAGCCTACCCCTCCGTCAACGCCTTTGCGTGCGGACATGGCAGGCTATGCAAGCAACCTGTATGCGGCTAATAATGTGTTTAGCCTCACATTAAGTGAGCGTCTTGGTGTCACGAACTTTTACCGTCAATATGAATCCCCTGGGATTTGGATGCAAGTCAGTACAGGCAATATTTATCATCGCCTGCGTAACGGCTCAACCCAACTGAGCTCGAAAAATTATTCCATTGTACTGGGGGAAGATCGAGAAATCGACTATCGCTCTAAATTCGGTTTCTTAGTCGGTTATGCACAACAAGATACGCAGATTTCCTCCCATGGTGAAACGCCAGCCAATGCCAAAGTGAAAGGCTATTCTGTGGGAACCTATTATGCATGGCAAGAAGATAATGCTTATAAATCAGGCTTTTATGCGAATAGTTGGTTGCAATATCAACGTTTTAAAAATCATGTGAAAACGGGGCATAACCAAGTTAATTATAAAGCAAGCGGGTTCACCGCCTCATTGGAAACAGGTTACCACCTCCCACTCTATGAATACCGTGTGGATAGCTGGGAACGCCATCGCATTAGCTTCCAACCGCAAGCACAAGTGACTTGGCAAGGTGTGAAAGCGAAAAACTATATTGATCACACAGGGACTACGGTCGAAGGCTTTGGTCATGGCAATATCCAAACTAAATTGGGTGCCAAATTATGGTTAGATAGCCATGTCAGCCGTTCAAAAATCAATATTAAACCTTATGCGGAAATCAATTTAGTCCATAACTCAAAAGACTTTGGTGCTTATGTCAATGGTCGTCGTAAAGCCTTGGCAGGAACAAAACGTTTTGTGGAATATAAAACAGGGATTGATGCTAAAGTCGGCAATAATGTTCAACTTTGGGCAACCTTTGGACAACGTCGTAGTAAACAAGCCTATAAAGAAAACCAAGTCCAAGTCGGTTTTAAAGTAACGTTCTAAAGCATAAACGGAAAAAAGTGCGGTAAACGCCTTGAAAAAGGACCGCACTTTCGACTTTTCTGGAAAAGGTCATTCAAACCAAATCAAACTTGCCATTCTGCCTGTTTGTTTTTCTCGACGATAAGAGAAAAATTTATCTTGTTGACTGAAGGTGCAATAATCACCACCGTAGAGTTGAGAAATGCCTAAGCGGTTTAAACGTTGTGTGGCTAACAGATACAAATTGCCTAAATATTTATTGCTCGCAAGAGGATCGGCATAAAATGCCTGCTGTGCCTCCGCTTGTTGTGCCACAAACTGTGCCACCACCTCTTCTCCCACTTGGAATTTTTCAGGGCCAATGGCTGGACCAAGCCAAGCGATAATCTGTTCAGGTTTTGCCTGAAACTGTGCCACTGTTTGTTCTAAAATGCCATCACAAAGCCCTCGCCAACCTGCATGTGCGGCTGCCACTTCATCACCTTTTTGCGTGGCGAATAACACGGGTAAGCAATCCGCTGTCATCACTAAACACACCTGATTTGGCTGATGAGTATAAACCGCATCAGCATTTATGTTGGTCTTTTCTGAATGAGGTAAGTGCAACACCTTTGTGCTGTGCGTTTGGTTTAAGAACAACGGGGCTTGTGGCAAGTGTAATTGTTCCATTAACAAAGTGCGGTTATTTTTAACTGCGTTTTGATCATCCCCCACATGCGAACCTAAATTAAAACTGGCATAAGGCGGTTGGCTAACCCCACCGCTACGCAAGGTGCTGAAGGCTCGAATGTTGATCGGTGCCTGCCAATTGGGTTTTATCACATTCACAGTGGTATCCTTTTAGGTTCTCGCAAAAGGGAAACAAACCATATTAATAATCTAACTCGTCTTTATGTAATTGATAGTCTGCCTTCAAGGCATCCACCAATTGCACAAAATCTTCAGGTAACGGAGCGTACCATTCCATCATTTCCCCCGTTATCGGATGTTCAAGGCGTAACATAATGGCGTGTAAGGCTTGGCGTTTAAATTCCCGCAGTGTCGTCATAAAGGCTTCGCTGGCATTTTTCGGCGGGCGAGGACGTCCGCCATAGGTTTGATCCCCTAATAATGGGTGCGCAATATGTGCCATATGCACACGAATTTGGTGAGTGCGTCCCGTTTCTAAACGTAAGCGTAAACGGGTG
Organism: Pasteurella pantherarum; assembly: GCF_049670885.1. Classification (GTDB taxonomy): domain Bacteria; phylum Pseudomonadota; class Gammaproteobacteria; order Enterobacterales; family Pasteurellaceae; genus Pasteurella. The sequence continues at coordinate 1,925,999 of NZ_CP187173.1, forward strand.
TAATTACGGAAACGCTCCATAATCCGATAATGGGTTACCGCAGGTTTGCCCATTGGATGCACCGCCATTTGAGTACGTTTAGTGGGATGACGAGCCATAGGTTGATCCACCATGCCGCCTTTGGTCATAATGCCACAAGCAATAGCTTCATATTCACGGGTGATTTTACGCTTTTGTAAATCTCGCACCAGCTTGGTTTGTGCGGGAATGGTTTTCGCAATCACCATTAAGCCCGTGGTATCTTTATCTAAACGATGCACAATGCCTGCACGAGGCACTTCTGCAATCTCAGGGTAATGATAAAGCAACGCATTTAATACCGTCCCTGTGGGATTGCCCGCACCAGGGTGCACAACAAAATCTTTCGGTTTATTGATCACTAAAATATCATCATCTTCATAAACAATATTTAAGGGTAAATTTTCAGGGGTGAAACGATTATCGTCTTCTATTTCCACCGTAATATCAATTTGCTCACCACCATACACTTTGGCACGAGGAATGTTTGCCACTTCACCATTCATCAAAACCTGATCCGCTTCGATCCAAGTTTTTAAGCGTGAACGTGAATAATCGGGGAACAATTCAGCCAAAGCTTGGTCTAAACGTTGTCCCATTTGAGAGAGCTGAACTTCAGCCGACAAGGTAATTTGTGCCATAAATAAAAAAATCCGTTAATGAAGTTTGCTTATTTAATAATGTTATATACAATATTGGGTTATTGTAACTCATTTATCATTGCTCGTAAAAAATAAGGATTATCCAATGCGTAAATTAAAATCGTTCTCCCTTATTGCGTTAACCGCCTTTGCGGTGGCGGCTTGTTCAAGCTCAAACAACGAGGTTGAGCAACAGCCAGAACAAGAACTTTATAATGCGGGTCAAACGCACCTACAAGGTGGGGACTATACACAAGCAATCCGTTATTTAGAGGCAGTGCGTAACCGCTACCCAGGCAGCAGCCATAGTGAACAAGCCTTACTGAATTTAATTTATGCTAACTATAAAACACAGGATTACACAAAAACCTTAGTTTACGCCGATCGCTTTTTGCAAGAATATCCACAAAGTGCACAATTAGATTATGTGCTTTACATGGCAGGCTTAACCAATTCCGCTTTAGGTGATAACTACATTCAAGATTTATTCGGTGTTGACCGTGCGACCCGTGAAAATTCTTCAATTAAAGCCGCATTTGCCAACTTCCAAACCTTAGTACAACACTTCCCGAACAGTGCCTACGCAAAAGATGCCTTAGCTCGCATGGTGTATATTAAAGCAAGCCTTGCTCGTCATGAGCTTTCTATTGCAAAATTTTATGCAAAACGTCATGCACATGTTGCGGTGGCAAATCGTGTAGTGGGCATGTTACAACAATACCCTGACACACAAGCCACTTACGAAGCATTACCATTAATGCAACAGGCTTACGAAAAAATGAATTTGAAAGAATTAGCCGAACAAACCGCAAAAATTATTGAAGCCAACAAAGGCAAAAAATTTGATGACATTCAAAAACCTGCTGATCCTGTGATTGCCCCAGCTCAATAATTTTTCTTCGACCAATCCAAACAAATAGGGTAAGTTTTCACTTACCCTATTTTTATCCCACTAAAATCTTCGCCAATGGGATATCCCAACTTTCCATCGGTAAATGTTCCACTTCCTGACATTGATGAGCCAATCCAATCGGTAAGAAGGATTTTTGCTGCCAATTGTGTAAAGTCCGATCATAAAATCCGCCGCCCATGCCTAAACGATTTCCCTTTTTATCAAAAGCCACCAACGGGGTAAAAATCATCTCTAATTCCGCTAAAGGCAACACCTCTTGAACATTAAGCACAGGTTCAGGAATACCAAATTTATTTTGACACATCATGGTCTGTGGTGAATAACGTAAAAATAATAAATGCCCTGTACAAAAAGGGTGCAACACAGGCAAATATACCGATTTTCCTTGTTGCCATAAGGCTTGAATCAAGGATTGTGTTGAAATTTCTCCATCAAAAGCCAAATACAAAGCAATATGCTGTGCATTGTGTTTTGCAATCAATGTTAACGCTTGTTGAGTAATGTTTTTTTCCGCTTGTGCTTGCTCAAGTGCGGTCAATTTTTGGCGAGTTTTGCGAATATCTTGACGAATTTGCTGACGAAGTTTGATGTGATTCATAAATTTGGATAAGAAAGAACCCGAGATGCCGCTGTAGGTGCCAGTCCTTGAACCCAACGGTTCAAGGGAATCGGTTATCATCATTTTTAGGCTTCTTAGTAAAACTAAGCATGCTCACCAATAATCGGAAACCAATTCATAAAAATAAAAGTATCGGCTCAGGGACATAACCCACTGGCAAACACCTCAGGTAATCTTTTTTCTATACTAACGTAATTTAAGATTATTGACTAGCGATAATTCTCTTTTACACCACATATCCCACTTAAGCGTAGATTAACTGTGCGATTTAGGTGTTAAAATCGTTTCAAGAGAGTGATCAAGCTGTTCAATACGTGTTTTTAGTACATTTTCAATGGATACATTTTTCTGTTTTTCTTGCATTAATTCATAACTCAAGTTTAATGCAACAACCGCCAAGACCCGCTCTAAATGCAAAATGCCCGTGCGTTCTTTCATTTCAGAGACTCGCAAATCAAGCTCTTTCGCCGCCTGTCTTAATGAGTCATGCTGTTCTTCTGGACAATTTAAACGTAAAACCTGCCCCAAAACAGGTAATTCAATACTTTTAGACGACATCTCGCCTCCACGGTGCTTAATGATTTTGGGGATTATTATGCCATAGCTAAAAAAATCCGTCTAATTATTGGTTGCATAGCCCGAGAGTGGTAAACTGAAAAGCAATTTATTCAAAGAAACTAAGGGCAAAAGTATGTCGTCGTATTCCGACTTTTCTCAACAATTAAAAAAAGCTGGCATTGCCATTTCTGCTGCTGAACTACATGGTTTTCTCAGTGGTTTAATCTGTGGCGGTTTAAATGATAAAAGCTGGCAACCTCTTTTATTTCAATTCACAAATGAAAATCACGCCTACCCTATCGCTTTATTACAAGACGTTACCGAAATGCATCAACAAATCAGTAAAAAATTAGCCGATATTGATGGGTTCGATTTTGAATTATGGCTACCCGAAAATGAAGACGATGTTTTTGCCCGAGCCGATGCCCTATCTGAATGGGCAAACCATTTTTTGCTCGGTTTAGGCTTAGCACAACCCGCACTTGATAAAGAAAAAGGGGATATTGGTGAGGCGATTGATGACTTACACGATATTTGTCAACTGGGCTATGATGAAAATGATGATAAAGAAGAACTCAGTGAAGCCTTAGAAGAAATTATTGAATATGTACGGACGATTGCCTGTTTATTGTTCTCGCATTTTCAACCACAAGTCGAACAAAAACCCGTGCTACATTAATCCAAGTAAGACAAGGAGAATGAAAATGGATTTAGCCTATATGGCAAGTCTGCCACAAGAAGAATTTATCGCTCGCCGTGTCCGTGTATTCGAGCAAATGCAAGATAATGCCGTATTATTGGTCTTCTCTGAAATTGAACATCGTCGCAATAATGACTGTACGTTTCCTTTTCGCCAAGACAGTTATTTCTGGTATCTCACGGGATTTAATGAGCCAAATGCCATTTTGATTCTCAGCAAACAGCAAGGCAAAATGCAGTCCAGTATGTTTGTTCGCCCTTCCGATCCTTTACTGGAAACTTGGAATGGCCGCCGTCTTGGCGTTGAAAAGGCAGCCGAAAAATTGCACGTTGACCATGCCTTTTCCGTAGAAGATTTCTCTCAACTCTTCCCGAAAATGTTGCCGAAACATACCGCACTTTATCATGTCGTTGGCTTACACCCTTGGGCAGATGCACTCTTGGCGGACAGTGCGGTAAACGTGGAAAATGTGCTATCTTGGAAAGAAATGCTCGATGAAATGCGTTTATTCAAATCTGATAATGAAGTCGCATTAATGCAACAAGCAGGGCAAATCTCCGCACTGGCACACATTCGAGCGATGCAAACCACTCGTCCAAATCGTTTCGAATATGAAATTGAAGGGGAATTGTTGCATGAATTTAACCGTTTCGGTGCAAGAGCAGCCGCTTACAATTCCATTGTGGCGGGAGGCGAAAATGCCTGTATCTTACATTACACCGAAAATGATATGCCGCTTAAGGATGGCGATCTCGTATTGATCGATGCAGGTTGTGAATTTGCGATGTATGCGGGCGATATTACTCGAACATTCCCCGTGAATGGAAAATTTAGCCCAGCACAACGTGAGATTTATAAAATCGTGCTTGCCGCACAAAAACGTGCCATTGAATTATTAATTCCAGGCAATTCCATTCAACAAGTCAATGATGAAGTCGTGCGTATTAAAGTGGAAGGGTTAGTGAAACTGGGTATTTTACAAGGCGATGTGGAAACCCTCATTGCCAATGATGCTCATCGCCAATTTTATATGCATGGCTTAGGGCATTGGTTAGGGCTTGATGTACACGATGTGGGCAGTTACAGCAAAGATCAACATAACAATAACCGTAACAGCAAGTTACGTGATCGTCCGTTAGAAGTGGGGATGGTGCTCACCGTTGAACCAGGGCTTTATATTTCCGAAAAAGCCGACGTGCCAGCACAATATAAAGGCATTGGTGTACGGATTGAAGATAATTTACTGATAACAGAGTACGGTAATAAAAACCTAACCTCTGCTGCCCCAAAAGAAATTGACGATATTGAAAAACTGATGGCAAACCAATAAAAGGATAATGCAATGCAGCAAACTCACTATGATGTGGTGATTGTGGGTGGTGCAATGACAGGGGTTACGCTTGCACTTTCACTCAGTCATCAAACTGACGGGAACATGAAAATTGCGATTTTAGAAAAGCAAGCTACATATCATCACCAGCAAGGGGGGTTTGATGCACGTTGCATTGCCTTATCGGATGGAAGCTGCCAACGCCTTGCTCAAATAACATTGCCTCATGGCAACAATTTGTGGCAACTGGCACAACCTTTAAGCTGCCCTATCCATAAAATTCATGTTTCTGATAAAGGGCATAGTGGTCTGACCGAATTTCATGCTGAAGAATTTCATCTCGATCAGCTCGGTGCGGTAGTAGAACTCAATCAAATGGGAAAAATGCTGCTCGATGCCCTGCGTGATTATCCAAATGTAGATTACCTCTCCCCTGTGGAAATCACTGATATTCAACGTAGCGAACATAATGTCAAAATCTCTCTCAAAAATGACCGCACTTTAATCACGCCTTTGTTAGTGGGGGCAGATGGTTCGCAATCTATTGTCGCCAAATCCGCCAATATTGCTCAAATTTGTATCAGTGATTACCAACAAACAGCCATCATCACTAATGTATTACCGCAACAAGATCATCAATTTAGAGCCTTTGAACGTTTTACCGATGAAGGCCCGATTGCCCTCTTACCGATGCAAGATAATTTAATGTCATTAGTATGGTGCGTGAAAAACCCTGATGCATTGATGCAATTAGAAGACTCGGCATTTTTACAAGCATTGCAGCAACGTTTTGGCTGGCGTTTAGGCAAATTCTTACAATGTGGCAAACGCTTTGCCTATCCGTTGAACCTTTATCAGGCAGAACAACATGTTCAACACCGCATCGCCCTTGTGGGAAATGCCGCACAAACGTTGCACCCCATTGCAGGGCAAGGGTTTAATTTAGGCATTCGAGATGTCGTGCAACTTTCCGATTGCTTAGCCACAAGCTATAACACACAATCAGACTTAGGATCTTACGCCCAATTACAAGCCTATGAAACAGCAAGGCAGCGAGATCAACAACAAATTATGCACTTAACCGATGGCTTAGTTTCTATCTTTGCCAATCAGTTACTCCCTCTACAACTAGGACGAACATTCGGTCTCATGACCCTTGCACAATCGACAAAATTACGACAACTTTTTGCTAAACCAACATTAGGGTGGATATAGCACATGAAAACATATGATTTAACCATAATTGGTGGGGGCATGGTAGGCTTGGTACTCGCAGCCAGCTTAGCAGATAGCCCATTACGCATTGCTGTCATTGAAGGCTTCCCACCTAAAGTAGGTCCAGAACAAATCACCTATCGTGTCAGTGCCTTAAATTTAGCCAGTCAAAAATTATTAGAAAATCTAGGCGTTTGGCAAACGATTCAGGCATTACGAGCCACCTCTTATCACAAAATGGAAGTGTGGGAAAAAGACAGCTTTGCCAATATTCAATTTAATACAGAAGGATTAGGACTTTCTCATTTAGGGCATATTGTTGAAAATCACCTAATTCAGCATTGCCTATGGGAAAAAGTGTCTAAACAAACAAATGTGGATATTTTAACCGCACTTCCGCAGCATATTGCCTTTACCGAAAGTAACGTGATATTAACCCTTAATAACCAGCAAATGTTATGTTCAAAATTAGTGGTGGGGGCTGATGGGGCAAACTCTTGGCTTAGAACACAAGCTGATATTCCGCTCATTTTTAGAGATTATGGTCACCATGCTTTGGTCTGTAATATTGAAACAGCGGAGCCTCATCAACAATGTGCACGCCAAATTTTTTCACAAGACAGTATATTAGCCTTTTTACCTTTGCATAAACCAAACCTCAGTTCGATTGTTTGGTCTCTCCCAGCAGAACAAGCAGAACATTTTGTAAAATGTGACGAAACAGAATTTAACCATGCACTTTCTGTCGCATTTGATATGCGACTCGGATTATGCCAAGTCACAACAGCAAGACAAGCCGTGCCATTAACCGCTCGCTATGCTCGAGATTTTGCCAAACCTCGCTTAGCCTTAATTGGCGATGCTGCCCATACCATTCATCCATTAGCGGGATTAGGCGTCAATTTAGGTTTCCAAGATGCACTTGCTCTCGCAAAGAATATTAAACAAAACTTAAGCCGAGATCTTGATATTGGGGAATATCGTTATCTAAGATCTTATGAACGCAGCAGAAAAACAGAAGCCGTGAAAATGCTCCTTGCCATGCAAGGATTAAAAGATCTTTTTCAGGGAAGTAATCCTATCAAAAAATGGATTCGAGGCGTTGGCTTAACGGCGACAAATCAACTAGCTTTCGTTAAAACAGAACTGATGAAACAAGCTCTTGGTTTATAACAAAAAAGCGTGGCTCGATAAATATCAAACCACGCTTTTTTGTTCACTGTATTCATGACATTCCAATATAAAATCATGAAAAAATATGACGATAACCTTGAGTTTTATTCGCTAAAAAATCTTTTCAAAATACACCGCACTTTTCCCAAACCTTCATCCCAAAACTTACTAGAAAAATCAGCCGCCCAAAACCAATAATCCTATAAATGGAAGAAGATAAAATGCCACGGTTAAAAACAGATAAAGGATAAATAAACTAAAACAGGGAAAAACAACAAGATATGATTAAGAATGATGGCAGGGGCGGAGAGGCTCGAACTCCCAACACCCGGTTTTGGAGACCGGTGCTCTACCAATTGAACTACGCCCCTAGAAAGAAAGCGAAACTTAATTCGCTTAAATAGTTGGCGGAACGGACGGGACTCGAACCCGCGACCCCCTGCGTGACAGGCAGGTATTCTAACCAGCTGAACTACCGCTCCGCAAAATTGATATTTGGTAGTGACCTACTCTCACATGGGGAAACCCCACACTACCATCGGCGTAACAGTATTTCACTTCTAAGTTCGGCATGGAATTAGGTGGGTCTACTGCACTATGGCTACCAAAAAATTTTTATTTGATTAATTCACTCATAAATTAACATGATTAAATGAACTAATCAAATAATGACCTGGCGGTGACCTACTCTCACATGGGGAAACCCCACACTACCATCGGCGTAACAGCGTTTCACTTCTAAGTTCGGCATGGATTTAGGTGGGTCCACTGCACTATCGCCGCCAAGATATTCCTTTGATGTTCTCTCTTGTCTTTTCTCTTCTGTTCTTTATTCTCTGCTTTGGTGATTTTGTACGTTCTTCACTCTCGCACTTTAATCAGAAACAAGCTGTCTATCAGAGCTCTTCTACTTACTTTCTGCGTCTCCGCTTATCGTCTTCATATCACTTCATTTAGCATCAACACCCAAAAATACTTGAGCGTTGTATGGTTAAGCCTCTCGGGCAATTAGTATTGGTTAGCTCAATGTATCACTACACTTACACACCCAACCTATCTACGTCGTAGTCTACAACAACCCTTACTGACTTTAAGTCAGGGATGACTCATCTCTTGGCAAGTTTCGTGCTTAGATGCTTTCAGCACTTATCTCTTCCGCATTTAGCTACCCAGCAATGCCTCTGGCGAGACAACTGGAACACCAGTGATGCGTCCACTCCGGTCCTCTCGTACTAGGAGCAGCCCCAATCAATCATCCAACGCCCACGGCAGATAGGGACCGAACTGTCTCACGACGTTCTAAACCCAGCTCGCGTACCACTTTAAATGGCGAACAGCCATACCCTTGGGACCTACTTCAGCCCCAGGATGTGATGAGCCGACATCGAGGTGCCAAACACCGCCGTCGATATGAACTCTTGGGCGGTATCAGCCTGTTATCCCCGGAGTACCTTTTATCCGTTGAGCGATGGCCCTTCCATTCAGAACCACCGGATCACTATGACCTGCTTTCGCACCTGCTCGACTTGTCTGTCTCGCAGTTAAGCTTGCTTATACCATTGCACTAACCTGACGATGTCCGACCGTCATTAGCAAACCTTCGTGCTCCTCCGTTACGCTTTGGGAGGAGACCGCCCCAGTCAAACTACCCACCAGACACTGTCCGAGACCCCGTTTCAGGGTCTTCGTTAGAACATCAAACGTTAAAGGGTGGTATTTCAAGGATGGCTCCACAATGACTGGCGTCACTGCTTCAAAGCCTCCCACCTATCCTACACATCAAAATTCAATGTTCAGTGTCAAGCTATAGTAAAGGTTCACGGGGTCTTTCCGTCTAGCCGCGGGTACACCGCATCTTCACGGCGATTTCAATTTCACTGAGTCTCGGGTGGAGACAGCCTGGCCATCATTATGCCATTCGTGCAGGTCGGAACTTACCCGACAAGGAATTTCGCTACCTTAGGACCGTTATAGTTACGGCCGCCGTTTACTGGGGCTTCGATCAGGAGCTTCTCTTTCGATAACACCATCAATTAACCTTCCAGCACCGGGCAGGCATCACACCCTATACGTCCACTTTCGTGTTTGCAGAGTGCTGTGTTTTTAATAAACAGTTGCAGCCAGCTGGTATCTTCGACTTACTTCACCTTCAGAGGTTTACTCCTACAATTACCGTAAGCGCACCTTCTCCCGAAGTTACGGTGCTATTTTGCCTAGTTCCTTCACCCGAGTTCTCTCAAGCGCCTGAGTATTCTCTACCTGACCACCTGTGTCGGTTTTCAGTACGGTTTAGATAAACCTGAAGCTTAGTGGCTTTTCCTGGAAGCGTGGTATCAGTTACTTCAGTGCCGTAGCACCTCGTCATCAGTTCTCAGTGTTATGAAGACCCGGATTTGCCTAAGTCTTCCACCTACCGCCTTAAACAGACATCCAACAGTCTGCTAACCTAACCTTCTCCGTCCCCACATCGCAGTTTATCCAAGTACGGGAATATTAACCCGTTTCCCATCGACTACGCTTTTCAGCCTCGCCTTAGGGGCCGACTCACCCTGCCCCGATTAACGTTGGACAGGAACCCTTGGTCTTCCGGCGAACGAGTTTTTCACTCGTTTTATCGTTACTTATGTCAGCATTCGCACTTGTGATATCTCCAGCAAACTTCTCAATTCACCTTCATCGACTTACACAACGCTCCCCTACCCAACAGATTTACATCTGATGCCGCAGCTTCGGTGCTATATTTGAGCCCCGTTACATCTTCCGCGCAGGCCGACTCGACTAGTGAGCTATTACGCTTTCTTTAAATGATGGCTGCTTCTAAGCCAACATCCTAGCTGTCTAAGCCTTCCCACTTCGTTTCCCACTTAATATAGACTTGGGGACCTTAGCTGGCGGTCTGGGTTGTTTCCCTCTCCACGACGAACGTTAGCACCCGCCGTGTGTCTCCTGAGTATCACTCTTCGGTATTCGCAGTTTGCATCGGGTTGGTAATCCGGGATGGACCCCTAGCCGAAACAGTGCTCTACCCCCGAAGGTGTCCGCTCAAGGCTCTACCTAAATAGATTTCGGGGAGAACCAGCTATCTCCCGGTTTGATTGGCCTTTCACCCCCAGCCACAAGTCATCCGCTAATTTTTCAACATTAGTCGGTTCGGTCCTCCAGTTAGTGTTACCCAACCTTCAACCTGCCCATGGCTAGATCACCGGGTTTCGGGTCTATACCTTGCAACTCAACGCCCAGTTAAGACTCGGTTTCCCTTCGGCTCCCTTATTCAGTTAACCTCGCTACAAAATATAAGTCGCTGACCCATTATACAAAAGGTACGCAGTCACCCTTTCGGGCTCCCACTGCTTGTACGTACAGGGTTTCAGGTTCTATTTCACTCCCCTCACCGGGGTTCTTTTCGCCTTTCCTTCACAGTACTGGTTCACTATCGGTCAATCAGGAGTATTTAGCCTTGGAGGATGGTCCCCCCATCTTCAAACAGGATTTCTCGTGTCCCGCCCTACTTATCGTAAGCTTAGTTCCACAATAACATTTTCGAGTACGGGATTATCACCCTCTTTGATTTGGCTTCCCAGCCAATTCCTCTAATATCATCGCTAAAACTTACTGGCTCTTCCGCTTTCGCTCGCCGCTACTTACAGAATCTCGGTTGATTTCTTTTCCTCGGGGTACTTAGATGTTTCAGTTCTCCCGGTTCGCCTCTCTTGCCTATGTATTCAGCAAGAGATAGTAGATTCTTCATCTACTGGGTTTCCCCATTCGGATATCTTGGATTAAACGCCTCTTATCGACTCATCCAAGCTTTTCGCAGATTAGCACGTCCTTCTTCGCCTCTGATTGCCAAGGCATCCGCCCTGTACGCTTAGTCACTTAACCATACAACCTCAAGTATTCTTATACAAACGTATACTTACCTGATGTTGCTGTTTAGACACTAAACACTTGCATGCCTTTTTTTCATGCAAGATTTTTTCTACTCAGACTTTCTTTCGAAAATCTCTTCAGTTTTTCAGCTTGTTTCCAATTTTTTAAAGAACAATAAAGACAACAAAAGTCATCTTTAAATGGCGTCCCCACGGGGATTCGAACCCCGGTTACCGCCGTGAAAGGGCGATGTCCTAGGCCTCTAGACGATGGGGACAACATGTAAAGATGCTCTCCACTTTGCCATGTGCTTCATTCATACAATCTAACTAAACAATCTGTGTGAACACTTGCAGTCGTTCCATTTTCGGTTAAGGAGGTGATCCAACCGCAGGTTCCCCTACGGTTACCTTGTTACGACTTCACCCCAGTCATGAATCATACCGTGGTAAACGCCCTCCCGAAGGTTAAGCTATCTACTTCTGGTACAACCCACTCCCATGGTGTGACGGGCGGTGTGTACAAGGCCCGGGAACGTATTCACCGCAACATTCTGATTTGCGATTACTAGCGATTCCGACTTCATGGAGTCGAGTTGCAGACTCCAATCCGGACTTAGATGCACTTTCTGAGATTCGCTCAACGTCGCCGTCTCGCCGCCCTCTGTATGCACCATTGTAGCACGTGTGTAGCCCTACTCGTAAGGGCCATGATGACTTGACGTCATCCCCACCTTCCTCCAGTTTGTCACTGGCAGTCTCCTTTGAGTTCCCGACCTAATCGCTGGCAACAAAGGATAAGGGTTGCGCTCGTTGCGGGACTTAACCCAACATTTCACAACACGAGCTGACGACAGCCATGCAGCACCTGTCTCAAAGCTCCCGAAGGCACTCCCGTATCTCTACAGGATTCTTTGGATGTCAAGAGTAGGTAAGGTTCTTCGCGTTGCATCGAATTAAACCACATGCTCCACCGCTTGTGCGGGCCCCCGTCAATTCATTTGAGTTTTAACCTTGCGGCCGTACTCCCCAGGCGGTCGATTTATCACGTTAGCTTCGGGCACCAAGCTTAAAGCCCAATCCCCAAATCGACAGCGTTTACAGCGTGGACTACCAGGGTATCTAATCCTGTTTGCTCCCCACGCTTTCGCACATGAGCGTCAGTACATTCCCAAGGGGCTGCCTTCGCCTTCGGTATTCCTCCACATCTCTACGCATTTCACCGCTACACGTGGAATTCTACCCCTCCCTAAAGTACTCTAGACTCCCAGTCTGAAATGCAGTTCCCAAGTTAAGCTCGGGGATTTCACATCTCACTTAAAAGTCCGCCTGCGTGCCCTTTACGCCCAGTTATTCCGATTAACGCTCGCACCCTCCGTATTACCGCGGCTGCTGGCACGGAGTTAGCCGGTGCTTCTTCTGTAATTAACGTCAATGATGCTATCTATTAAACAACATCCCTTCCTCATTACCGAAAGAACTTTACAACCCGAAGGCCTTCTTCATTCACGCGGCATGGCTGCGTCAGGGTTCCCCCCATTGCGCAATATTCCCCACTGCTGCCTCCCGTAGGAGTCTGGACCGTGTCTCAGTTCCAGTGTGGCTGGTCATCCTCTCAGACCAGCTAGAGATCGTCGGCTTGGTAGGCCTTTACCCCACCAACTACCTAATCCCACTTGGGCTCATCTTATGGCAGGTGGCCAAAAGGTCCCACCTTTTACTCCTCAGAGATTACGCGGTATTAGCTGCAGTTTCCCACAGTTATCCCCCTCCATAAGCCAGATTCCCAAGCATTACTCACCCGTCCGCCACTCGTCAGCAAAGAAAGCAAGCTTTCTCCCTGTTACCGTTCGACTTGCATGTGTTAAGCCTGCCGCCAGCGTTCAATCTGAGCCATGATCAAACTCTTCAATTCAAGTTCAATCGCTCAATAAACTGCTTAGCTAAAGTTTACATTTACTTCATAAGTATAATGAATTTTCAGTTTAAGCACCTATTAAGACTTCAATTTTAAAAATCTTTTCTAAATGAAATCAATCAACAAGTGCCCACACAGATTGTCTGTTAGATTGTTAAAGAACAAAAAATAACGACGCGATGTGTATCTCATTCGTTTACAACGTCGCGTCGTTGTGTGGGGCGTATTATAGGGAATTTAAAACCCTTTGCAACCCCTTTTTGAAATTTTTTTCACTTTTTTTATTAAAAGTCCATTTTTTGAACTTTATGTATGAATTTTGTTATGTTTTTGTTATTTTTTTAATCGTCTGATAAGATCTGGAAGATCGGCAATTGAAGCTAATACATAATCCGCTTGTTTTTCGCCTTCTTCTGTTACTGGTTTTCCCGTTTTCACCAACACGGTATATTTTACCTTTGCCCCTTTAGCGGCTAATAGATCTTCCACTTTATCTCCCACCATAAAAGACTGGTTTGGATCAATGTTAAGTTCTTTGATCGCTTGTAATAGCATTCCTGGTTTTGGCTTACGGCAGTCACAATCCTGTTTATACTCGCCTTGTCCTTCTGTGTGGTGTGGGCAATAATAAATACCATCGAGATCAACTCCACGATCCGCAAGCGACCAATCCATCCATTCGGTTAACTGTAAAAATTGTTCTTCTGAAAAATAACCTCGAGCAATACCAGATTGATTTGTTACTAAGACTAAGAGATACCCCATTGCTTTTAATTGTTGTAATGCTTCGATACTACCTTCAATAAATTGGAAGTGATCGATCTCGTGCACATAGCCATGGTCAATATTCAATGTACCGTCACGATCTAAAAAAATAGCCTTCTTCATGTCAATTCCTTCTATTTATTCATGCTTGTTATTATCACTTTTCTCCCCCCTATTAGCAAATGATGGCACGCTTTGTTTTATCTCATAAACAATTAATATAAAAATATTTTCGATATGTATTGACATAGCAATCTAGACGTCTAAAATACAAGCCCAATATTATACGAAGAGAACCTTAAAGGGCTTATATGATTAAGCTAGAAAATATTAGTAAAATTTTTGATGTGTCTGGAAAAAAACTGACCGCACTGGATAATGTTTCATTGCATGTCCCGAAAGGACAGATTTGTGGTGTTATTGGTGCTTCTGGTGCAGGGAAAAGCACTTTAATTCGTTGTGTCAACCTACTTGAAGTGCCTTCTTCAGGTAAAGTCATTGTTGATGGTAAAGATCTCACTAAATTAAAGAATAAAGAATTAGTTCATGAACGCCGTAATATCGGCATGATTTTTCAGCATTTTAATTTGCTCACCTCTCGAACTGTATTTGGTAATGTTGCCTTACCTTTAGAATTAGAAAAAGAGCCAAAAGAAAAAATTACAGCGAAAGTTAATGCGTTGTTAGATCTTGTTGGGTTATCGGATAAAAAAGAGATATATCCAGCTAATCTTTCTGGTGGACAAAAACAACGTGTTGCGATTGCCCGTGCATTAGCCAGCGAACCCAAAGTCTTACTTTGTGATGAAGCAACCAGTGCATTAGATCCCGCCACCACACAATCTATCTTAAAATTATTAAAAGAAATTAACCGCACTTTAGGGATCACTATTCTTTTAATTACCCATGAGATGGAAGTGGTCAAGCGCATCTGTGATCATGTTGCTGTCATCGACAAAGGTCAATTAATTGAACAAGGGTCAGTCAGTGAGATTTTCTCTAATCCACAAACGCAACTCGCGAAGGAATTTATTCGCTCAACATTCCATATTAATTTACCTGAAGAATATATGGAAAAACTCTCTGATACACCAACGTCATCAGCGACTTGTCCAATTGTCAAATTTGAATTTACAGGTCAAACTGTTGATGCTCCTTTACTCTCACAAGCCTCTAAAATGTTTGGGGTTGATTTAAGTATTTTGACATCACAAATTGACTACGCTGGCGGAGTTAAATTTGGTTTCGTCATTGCAGAAATGGAAGGTGATGATGATGCCATCACAAAAACAAAAACGTATTTAATGGAACATAATGTGAAAGTTGAGGTATTAGGCTATGTTTGATCAATTATGGGCGGATTTTAATAACGAGCTCACGCCAAGAATTTGGGAGCTTGTCGGTCTCTCAACCGTAGAAACCCTTTATATGGGCTTCATTGCCACATTATTTGCCATTGTTATTGGTTTACCTATGGGGTTTCTTGCCTTCTTAACGGGGAAAGGTCAAATATTACAACATCGTCGAACAAACCAAATTCTTAATGTGATTATTAATGTCGGACGTTCTGTTCCTTTCATTATTTTATTAATTGTCCTATTGCCGTTCACACGTATCGTTGTAGGAACAACATTAGGTACTACAGCCGCCATCGTGCCATTAAGTGTCTCTGCGATTCCCTTTTTCGCACGGTTAACCTCAAATGCACTATTAGAAATTCCAAGTGGTTTGACGGAGGCGGCTAAATCCATGGGTGCAACCAACTGGCAAATTGTAACAAAATACTATTTACCAGAATCTATTCCAATTTTAATCAATGGGATCACACTAACCTTAGTCGCATTAATTGGCTATTCTGCAATGGCAGGTGCCGTTGGGGGTGGCGGTTTAGGTAATCTTGCCATTACTTACGGCGAACATCGCAACATGGTCTATGTAAAATGGCTCGCAACGATTATCATCGTCTTAATCGTCATGCTAAGCCAAAAATTGGGTGACGATTTAGCAGAACATTTTGACCATCGCTAATTAAGCAATAACATTAACACAACATCTTTTAAGAGGATTCATTTATGAAATTAACAAAACTTTTAGGTCTTGCAACGATTTTCTCTGCCGTTGCATTAGTAGGCTGTAAAGATGAGAAAGCCGCAACCACTGCATCACAAGAACCCGTAGCACGTAAATTAACATTGGGCGTCATGTCTGGTGCTGAAGCACAAGTTGCAGAAGTTGCCGCCAAAATTGCCAAACAAAAATACAATATTGATGTGAAATTAGTGGAATTCACAGAATATACACAACCCAATGATGCACTGGCTAAAGGGGATTTGGATGCGAATGCTTTCCAACACAAACCTTATCTCGATAAAGAAGTGGAACAACGTGGTTATAAACTTGCCATTGTAGGTAATACCTTCGTTTTCCCAATTGCCGCATATTCTAAAAAAATCAAAAACGTTTCTGAGTTAAGAGATGGGGCAGTTGTTGCTGTACCGAATAACCCAAGTAATTTAGGTCGTGCACTATTACTTTTAGAAAAACAAGGTGTAATCAAATTAAAAGATCCAAACAACTTATTCTCAACCTCTATTGATGTGGTTGAAAATCCAAAACACATCGTGATTAAAGAAGTGGAAACCTCATTACTTCCTCGTACATTAGATGATGTGGATTTCGCCATTATTAATAACACCTATGCTGGTCAACATGGTTTAACTCGTGAAAAAGATGGTATCTTTGTTGAAGATAAAGATTCTCCATATGTTAACTTAATCGTGACCCGTGAAGACAACAAAGACAACGAAACCTTAAAAGATTTCGTTAAAGCGTTCCAAAGTGAAGAAGTTTACCAAGAAGCGGTTAAACATTTTAAAGATGGTGTGGTAAAAGGTTGGTAATGCCCTTTTTATCTACATGATGCTAAAAAATCCCTAGCTGAGTCTGGGGATTTTTTTATGCCGTAATGAACAGGTATCATGGTCAAAATAGGGAATTTTTGTCCATGACTCCTTTTGTTGAAAGATAAAAAGTGCGGTGCTTTTTACAAAACTTTTGACCGCAAGAGGTCTAAAAAAGTATTGAACAACATTCACCGCCAACACCAAGCTTAACGGTAATCTCGGCAGAAAATTCACCGAGAAAAAACCCCAGCATGGCTGAGGTTTGTTTTGATAAGTCTGATTAATGTTTCGTGACTTTTACTGATTACAATACATCAATACAGTTTAAGTCTTCGAAAGATTTCTCTAAGCGTTTAGACATAGACTCTTCCATTTTGCGTAACCAAACACGTGGATCATAGTATTTTTTGTTTGGTGCATCAGCCCCTTCAGGGTTACCTAATTGACCTTGAAGATAGTCTTTGTTCGCATTATAGAAGTTTAAAATACCTTCCCAAGATGCCCATTGTGTATCTGTATCGATATTCATTTTAATCGCACCGTAGCTGATTGCTTCACGGATTTCTTCACGGCTTGAACCTGAACCACCGTGGAATACGAAGTTGATCGATTTCGCTGGAAGATTACGTTCTTTTGAAACGAATTCTTGTGATGCACCAAGGATAGACGGTTTTAATTTCACGTTACCTGGTTTATACACACCATGTACGTTACCGAATGCAGCCGCCACTGTGAAGTTAGGGCTAACTGGATTTAATGAATCGTACACGAATAATACATCTTCAGGTTGAGTGTATAAACGTGATTCATCAACATCGCTGTTGTCCACGCCATCTTCTTCACCACCTGTGATACCAATTTCGATTTCTAAAGTCATGCCCATTTTGCTCATACGGGCAAGATAGCCTTTACAGATTTCCATATTTTCTTCCATTGGTTCCTCAGAAAGGTCGATCATATGAGAAGAGAATAATGGTTTGCCTGTTTCAGCGAAATGTTTTTCACCTGCATCGAGTAAGCCGTCAATCCAAGGAAGTAATTTTTTTGCTGCGTGGTCAGTGTGAAGAATCACAGGCACGCCATATTCTTCTGCTAATGCATGAACATGTTTTGCACCCGCAATTGCACCTAATACATCGTTACGTGTACCTGATGCAGGTTTTAAACCTTTACCTGCGTAGAACTGTGCACCACCATTTGAGAATTGAATAATCACAGGTGCTTTTACACGTGCTGCGGTTTCTAATACTGCATTTACAGAGTCTGAACCCACACAGTTTACTGCTGGGATTGCAAAGTTATGTTCTTTTGCATATGCAAATACTTTTTGAACATCATCACCAGTAATCACGCCTGGTTTTACAATATCTAATAATTTAGCCATTTTATGTTTCCTTTTTACAATATATTAGTAAAAACGTATTTTACTTTGTTAATTTTTTACTAATTGTTCCACTGGTGACACCACTTACTGTTGCAACTGTAGCAGTTCCACCTGCCATTCCTGCTCCACCTGCTGCAATGGCACCTCCACCTAACTTAGCTAAAGCAGCACTCTTTAAAGCTGCACCACTAAGAGTATTAATTGCGGTCCCAGTAGAAGCGGCACCCAAAATTCCTGTTTTTCCGACAACAGCTGCAATAGCTGGTGCAGCTGCCCCCGCAGATGCAGCTGCGGCAATAGTAGTAACAGTAACTATAGCAGCTTTCCCTGGATTTTCAGCTACATAGTCAACCACATTTTCTAGCACATCTATACTAGCAGTAGCGACAGATTCAACAGCATCAATTCCAGTGGAAACTATATCTTCTACTCCATACCAAAAATCATCCCAGATTCCCATGTTCTACTCCTATAAGTAACATAATTATGATGAGCTACCGTGTTAACCATTTGCACGTTTTTCTAAAATTTCTACCGCTGGTAATACTTTACCTTCAACGAATTCTAAGAATGCACCGCCACCTGTTGAGATATAAGAAATTTTATCTTTGATACCGAACAGATCAATCGCCGCTAAGGTATCACCACCACCTGCAATGGAGAAACCTTCGCTATTTGCGATGGCTTGAGAAATGATTTCAGTTCCTTTGCGGAAATTCGGGAACTCAAATACACCCACTGGACCATTCCAAAGAATAGTTTTTGCATTTTTGATAATTTCAGCAAGTTGTGCTGCGGATTTATCACCAATATCAAAAATTGACTCGTTGTCTTGTACTTGATCGACTGCTTTTTCAGTGGCTTCCGCTGTTTCGGAGAATTCTAAACCAACACGAACATCCACTGGCACTGGAATATCTGTGCTTGCTGCTAAGTTTTTCGCCACAGGAATTAAATCTTCTTCATAAAGTGATTTACCGACATTATGACCTGCTGCAGCAATAAAGGTGTTTGCGATACCACCACCGACAATGATTTGGTCAGCGATTTTAGACAATGAATTTAAGACTTCTAATTTGGTTGAAACTTTTGATCCACCCACAATCGCCACCATTGGACGAGCAGGATCTTTTAATGCTTTACCTAATGCATCTAGCTCAGCAGCAAGTAATGGACCTGCACAAGCAACTGGTGCAAATTCTGCCACGCCATAAGTCGACGCTTGTGCACGGTGTGCCGTACCAAACGCATCCATTACGAATACATCACAAAGTGCGGCATATTTTTTACCTAATTCAGGATCGTTTTTCTTTTCACCTTTGTTGATGCGAACGTTTTCTAACACAACGATTTCGCCTTCATTGACCTCTACGCCGTCTAAATAATCACGGACTAAACGTACTGGCACATCCAAATGTGCATTTAAGTAATCAACTACAGGTTTAAGTGAACTTGATTCATCAAATTCACCTTCAACAGGACGACCTAAGTGTGAAGTTACCATCACTTTTGCTCCTTTCTCAAGAGCAAGTTTTAAGGTTGGAATAGTTGCACGAATACGTGCATCAGACGTGACTTTGCCATCTTTAACAGGCACATTAAGATCTGCACGAATGAATACACGTTTGCCACTTAAATCCAAATCGATCATTTTGATTACTGACATATTTCATCCTCTTATTAGGTTAAATTAAAAAATCGAAAACGAAAGTATTATAACGCTTTCTAGCTAGACTGTACTGCGTTAGATCAAATAATTTTCATTATTTAATGAATAAAAATTAATAACCAGTACGACTTCTTGGGCAATCCATCACTTGCCATTTTAAATCATAACAAATGAAAAGTTCATTACGGCTTGCACCTAAATAAGCATCTTGTAAGTGTTTGTTATTTTTACGTAACCATTGGAAAAGCTCATTACGACTCAGTTCATAAGTCGGTAATTTTAAAGTGCGGTATAATGCTCGCTGTTTTTCAAAATAGGCTTTCGCATCATCAAACCCGCAAGCACCATGCTTTTCCCATTCACCTTGTAAAAGATTCGCACTTGGGGATTCTGGTAAATATTGTTCAATAATCTCTTGTGGCACCATAGGTAAATCCCCTTTACAAAAACGTGGATGATCGGCAATCCGTCTTGCTCGTTCATTTTGTGCCCATAGCCCATGAATCACCCAGCCGAAGTGTTGCGTTAAACCGCATTGATATTGCAAAGATTTAGGTAGATTATCGCCATAACGATCACGTTGTTTTTCACAAAAAGCAGGCGACCAAGAAAGCACAAGCGTATAATAATCAATTGGTGCATCCGCATTTTGACCAATTGGATCGTTTTTCATCACATAGTCATAATTACGATCAACAATGACTTCAACGGCTTTCTTTTGTTTTGAAAAGAAATACCAACCCGCTAACAAAAACATTAAAAAACACACGACAAAAATCGAAAGCTGAAGCGTTTTTTTCTCGTTCATAAAATTCCTGTTTCACTTTTAAACTGTATTCATTATAATCTGTCGCTTTCACTTTAACACAGCAAAGGACAAATACCATGGCACTTTTAATTACTGATAAATGCACAAATTGCGATATGTGCGAGCCTGAATGTCCCAATGAAGCTATTTCAATGGGGGACGAGATCTATGTGATTGATCCTGCCCTTTGCACAGAATGTGTGGGGCATTATGAAATCCCGACCTGTCAAAAAGTCTGCCCTATTAATCATTGTATTATCACTGATCCAGACCATATTGAAACTCACGAACAACTGTGGGAACGTTTCGTCTTGATTCATCATGCCGATAAATTATGACTTAAGCAAGTGTTAATATATGCTCTTTTTCCACTAACCACTGTTGAAAATGCTGAATATAATACGCAATATCCTGTTCTTCATAACCCAATAATCGCCCAATTTCACGCTCATATTCAGGCACAAAGCTCGCTCTTGCCAAATGTAAATATTTCACTAACAAATAAGCCTGTGGTAAATATTCAGGATAAACAATGATTCTATGCCCTATCAGCACTTGCTTACCATTTACGCTCACAAACCGAGGTAACTCAAGCGTTAAAAACACACCTTGTTGAATATAAGGCTCAAATTCCTCAGGCATATCCAAATCTAAACCAAATAAGGCGATGGATTTTTTTCTCGCCAACATTAACTCAAGTTCTTTTCCCTCGTGAGGACCAATCATGCCTTTTGTACACATTCCTTTCATTCCTTTAAACAACATAAACGAATCAATGTGGTTCGACCTTGATTTTACAGTGTTTCCTTGCGAAATCACTAAATCGGCTTATGACAAACTATACTCCCATTGAGCCAATAAAATGCCCGTGGCAACCGCAATATTTAATTCTGCTTTTAATGGATTAGCTTGCGATAGCACCACCTGCTCATCGCCTTCTTGGGCAAAGGTCGCCTTGCCTTGTTCATTCACCACAAAAACGACTTTATCTGCAAAGGCTAACTTAGATAATGGCTTGGCTTGTTTACTCGAAGTGAGATGAATAATTTGATAACCCGCTTGGCGTAATTGCTGTAATGCCGAATCCACATAATCTGTTTCAAGCACACGCACATATTCCATTCCACCTTCTGCCACACGCATCGCTGAAGAAGAATTTAAACTGTCCGCAAAGGCGTGTTCCACAATCACGCCTTTCACACCAAAAACCGCACTGGTGCGAATGACCCCACCTAAATTATGCGGATTTTTTACCCCATCCATTAACACTAAACAATCTTGTTTGCGAGGAATCGCCAAATAACCTGATAACGTAAACGGACGAGCTTTTTTCACTAACATACAAATGCCGCCATGGTGTTCTGTTCCACTGACTAAGGTCAATTCCGCCTGATCCACCACATGATAGGCTTTTTTATTTTCGGCTAAATAACTGAAAAGCTCACCGCTCTTTTTCGCCATTTCTACGGTTGCCCAAATACGCACAATGCTTTCTGGACGCTGTGCAAACAACGCCTGACAGCTATTCTCACCATAGACTTTCATTTCTTCCGCACGATTTTTCTTAATTTTTTCTGGGGCACGTGGCGAAAGGGCACCTGTTTTCTTCTCACGAGGTTTCTCACTCACACCCGTACTTTTCACAATCACTTTCACTTTGCCTTCTTCCCCAGAGGCGGTTCGCATTGTGGTTTCGGAAATACGTTGTTCAACTTGTTGTGAAGAATAAGGGGGGCGATTTTTGGCTGAAAATTGGTGACTTGTTGAAGATGCCCGAGGTTGACGCTCGCCACGATCTTCGAATTTTTCTTTCTTAAAGTGCGGTGCTTTTTTGGCTGATTTTTCACCAACAGAACGTTCATTAAATTTTTTTTGAGATGCTTGCTGAAAGACAGGAGATTTGATTTTATTATTCATTTTGATATGCCAAATTAAGTGTTGGAAGGCGTAAAAAATGCACAAAAAGCAGTACATTTTACAATAAAGTGTGAGCATTATAACGAAAATACCGCATTTTTCTACCAAGTTACGGCGTAAATATTGTAAACTACGGAGCTAATCAAACTATAGAGAATGATTTTTATGTTGATAAACAAAACCAAACGAGCAAAACAAAATATCAATCGTTTATTCTGTTTACCGTTACAAGCTGAACAAGTGGAATTTATTTATAGTGCTGCCGCCTTTAAGCAGCAAATTATTCAGCTTATAAGACAAGCAACATCACGCATTTATGTGACCGCACTTTATTGGCAACATGATGAAGCAGGGCAAGAAATTTTAGATGAAATCTACCAAGCCAAACAACATAACCCTGCATTAGATATTAAAATTTTCATTGATTGGCACCGTGCACAACGTAATCTTCTCGGTGCGGAAAAAAGTGCAACCAATGCAGATTGGTATTGTGATCAACGTGCCAAACACCAATTAGCTGAAAACGTGTTTTTCGGCGTACCTATTAACACTCGTGAAGTTTTTGGCGTATTGCATATTAAAGGTTTTGTTTTTGATGACACCGTCCTTTACACAGGGGCAAGCATCAACAATGTGTATCTTAACCAATTAAACAAATATCGTTATGATCGCTATCATAAGATCACACATCCTCAATTAGCCGATAGTATGGTGCAGTTTGCTCAACAATATCTGTTAGATCCCACCGCCACCTATCCTTTAGATCAGATCGCACGCCCAAAAACAAAGGAAATCCGTCATGCCATTCGTGCATTTCGTAAAGGGCTTGCCTTTGATGCACACTATCAAATGAAAGGGGCAAGTTTGCTAGAAGATAATGGCGAACAACTGACGATTTCCGCCCTTTTTGGCTTAAGCAAATATGACAACCACTTAAATCAAGTGATTGAAGATTTATTCCAAATTGTCGAAACACAATTGGTTATTTGCACCCCTTATTTTAATTTTCCACGAACCTTAAAACAGAAAATTAAAGCCTTGTTGGCGAAAGGGAAAAAGGTCGAAATTATTGTAGGGGATAAAATTGCCAATGATTTTTATATTCCCCCATCAGAACCTTTCAAAATGGCAGGGGCATTGCCTTATTTATACGAAAGCAATTTGCGTCAATTTAGCAAAAAATTTGCCCACGAAATCGAGCAAGGTTTATTAACCATTCGCACTTGGAAAGATGGCGACAATACCTATCATCTCAAAGGGGTTTGGGTGGATAACCAATATATTCTCCTCACAGGAAATAATTTAAATCCACGAGCTTGGCGTCTTGATGCTGAAAACGGTCTGCTCATTCACGATCCAAAACAACAATTACGCCCACAAGTGGAAAAAGAGCTCAATTGCATTCGCCAGCACACTAAGGTCTTGCAACATTACACAGAACTTGAGGAAATGTCGCAATATCCAGAACCTGTACAAAAACTGCTGAAGAAATTTGCCCGTGTAAAAGCCGATAAACTGGTGAAGATGATCTTATAACATCACGAGACATTAACTACATCCCATAACAAATGTTATCTTAACTATTGATTGACAATAAATTTAACAAAAAACCGATCCACGCCTTATTTAGCGAGGATCGGTAAAGCAACTTATTGATTGTTTAACCTTGAATAGATGATTTATTCCATCAATGTTTTGAAATCATCATAACTCAATCCTAGTTGAGAACGTGCCTTTTGGGCTTGTGCACAAGGATAGTAATCTGACACGGCTTGACGCTTTTTATAATTTTTCCAATCATTACCCATTTCCGCTAAGCGTTGAACACATTGGTTATAATCTTTTTTCAAAGACTCGTAATTTTTCACATAATTATCAATCACGTCTTGGCTTTTTTTATTATACACCTTTTCCCATGTTGAGCAGAGAATCTGATTATGCTGAGCATCATACGTACAGTTTTGCTCTCTTAAAGGTGATAGGGCCTCAATACTAAACTGACTAAAATGCTTCTCGCTACTCATTTCAAATGCTTTTTTCCAAATATCACAAGCAGAAAAGCTACGTTTATCACGGCTACAATATTGTTTTTCTTGATTTTTAAGATCGTCAAAAGCCACCTTGCTTAACTGTGCTAAGCCTTCAGCCACTTTCTCCTCATACAGTGACTTAAACCCTCTGCAACGATAATCACTATCTTTAATATAGGTTCCTGCACATTCTGTATTGACATATTGAGTAGCAAAGTCTTGCCATTCCAGCTTACCAAATTCTGCTTGGAGTGTTTTTTTGGCTTCATCAATTAAGGCTTTTTCTTCCGCTTCACGTGCTAAGCGTTCTTTTTCCTCTTGTTGGCGTCGATGCTCATTGAACGCGGCACGAGCTGCATTACACTCCGCATCGTTTTTTATTTTTTTGTAAGCCTCTTCATTATCGCTACGGAAAGCATCATCAATTTGAGCTCGACATTGCTTAAATTTTGCTTCTGCCTTTTCAGGATTTTTTAAATAATAGGCTTGATCTTTCTCTCCACAAGCAACAAGTGCGAGAACAACACTAATAATAGTTAATTTTTTCATCTTGTTTTCCTTTCTTAACAGCGATTAGCCGCTTTCAATAACGCATTACAGTTTGAATTTTTGCCTTTTTTAGAGGCATTTCCTTTCGTTGCACTGCCTGCCCCAGAACAAATTGCATCAGAAGACATTACGCCATTTCTACTGGGGCAATAAGCAGTTAAAAGATTTATGGCTAAGAGAGAAATCAGTCCCTTTTTCATAATGTTATCCTTTATGAATTGATGGAAAATTAACCCCAAAGCGATTGCATTTTATCCTGTGCTTAAAATAGGTGCAATAAAAAAACCTTGTGTTTGCCAGAGCAATATTGATTGTAAAAATGATCTATCCAATAACATAAAAATCTTGGTTTGCTGTCTGCCTATACTGACAAACAGGGTGTGCAAAACTTTTTCAAAATGCACCGCACTTTGGTGAGATTTACCCGCTCCGTGTTGTTATCTGCCATCTTGAGTGCATAAAAAAAGCAAGCGAATCGCCTGCTTTTTTCCTGTTATCCCATTACACCATGGACGGGGCTTGGGTATCATCAATAATTAAATAGGCTTTTGCCACAGGGCCATGAACACCGACGACTTTGATTAACTCAATATCTGCCGTGGAACTTGGTCCTGCAATCAAATTAATGCAAGAAGGCATACGTTCCCCTTGTTGTGCTTTTTCATGCAAAATTTGTGAAAGTTGTGCCACACGTGGCAGAATGCTACTTTTATTTAAGACCACAATGGCAACTTTGGGCAATAAACTCACTAAACGTCCACGTTGTGCATCAGAAAAGAGCACAATCCCACCTGATTCGGTTAAACCATATTCGGCGAACACAATCCCGATATTTGCGGTATTGGCAAAAGTGCGGTTCATTTCTGCTGAATTTTCGGACCAAATATGGGTTTCATATTTTGCTTGCACCGCAGGCGTTATGCCTGCTTCCACTAAACGATGATCATGATTTAAAATCACAGGGCCACCACAGTATTTTTCGCACATGGCTAATAAGTCTGTTGTCGCCTGTTCTGGTGTGGTCATTTGGCAATTGACTAACATGGTTTGTGAGGCAAATTCGATAAAGGCATCACAACGTTCGTCAAGGCTTAACTCCGTTAAGCGAGTCACCGGGTGGGTATTTAAGGGGTGATATTCACTCACCACTTGTGTACGAGGCTCTCGCCCTAATTGTTTAGCAAGGTTAT
Source organism: Pasteurella pantherarum (assembly GCF_049670885.1). Taxonomy (GTDB): domain Bacteria; phylum Pseudomonadota; class Gammaproteobacteria; order Enterobacterales; family Pasteurellaceae; genus Pasteurella. The sequence goes on from NZ_CP187173.1 coordinate 1,952,168, forward strand.
CTAAAAACTGCTGTCTATTCTTTTGATCTAACATAGAAATTCCTCACGTTATTAACGGTTTTTAAACCAAGAGCGGAAGCTTTCGCCTTCAGCTTCAGGTAAATCACGGGCTTTTGTCCATTCTGCTATCGCCCCCACTTGAATCGGCATTTTGCCATCACGAATAGCTAATTTCGCTACTTTTGCCCCCACATTCATGCCAATTTTCCATAAGGCAGGATTGCTATTGGCAAAATTAAAGGCTTTCACAGACAGGCGTTCGGCTAAAGGGTTCATGCCTGATTCGGCAATATTACGACGGTGTTTGAGCAACAGGTTCGCTAATGGAATTTTAACAGGGCAAACTTGGTTACACGCCGTACATAAAGAACAGGCAGAGGGCAAGTCTTTAAATTCTTCATAGCCACCTAAGATCGGGGAAATCACAGAACCAATTGGACCGGGATAAATGGATCCATAACCATGACCACCAATTTGACGATAGGCTGGGCAGGTATTTAAACAAGCACCACAACGAATGCAACGCAACACTTCACGGAATTCAGAACCGAGCATTTTGGAACGCCCATTATCCACAATCACTAAGTGAAATTCTTCTGGACCATCCGTTTCACCAGCCAAACGAGGGCCAGTTAACCACGTGTTATACCCTGTTAAACGAGCACCCACGGCACTACGAGCCAGTAAAGTGATCAATACATCCACTTCTTTGAAAGTAGGGGCTAAACGTTCCATGCCCATGACAGCAATGTGCGTTTTGGGTAATGAGGTGGCTAAACGCAAATTACCTTCGTTCGTGACTAAACAGACACTTCCTGTTTCTGCCACGGCAAAGTTACAACCACTGACACCGATATCGGCTTCCAAGAAATCATGGCGAATGGTTTCACGAATAAATAAGGTCATTTCTTCTGGGGTATCTGACCCCGTATACCCTAATTTTTCGGCTAAGACTTTGCGGATTTGGTGACGATCTTTATGAATGGCAGGCACTACGATATGCGAAGGTTTATCTTCTGCGACTTGTAAAATATATTCGCCGAGATCCGTTTCAACCACTTTAATGCCTTCTGCCTCTAAAACATGGTTCATGCCAATTTCTTCTGTCACCATGGATTTGGATTTGACAATTTTCTTGGCATTTTTTTGTTTTGCGACCTGTTTAATATAGTTTGTGGCATCTTCTGCGGTGGCCGCAAAATACACATGTCCGCCATTTTGGGTCACTTTTTCGGATAATTGATACAAATACGCATCAAGGTTTTCAATCACATGGTTACGAATGTCTTTTGCGTGTTCACGCCATTCTTCCCAATGCCCTAATTCTTCCACCATTTTTTGACGATTCGCACCGATACGTTCTTGTGCCATCACCACGGCTTTACGCATAATATCATTTTGAATTTCTTCATTAATGCGAGGTTTAAATTGAAGGTGACTGGTTTTAATTGACATGGCTCTCCCCCTTAGCGACTCATTAGTACTTCAGCAATATGCATGACTTTCACGTGATGACCTTCACGTTTTAAACGTCCGCCAATGTTAAGTAAGCAACTAACATCTGCACCGATTAAATACAACGGTTTGACAGCCATAATATGGCTGACTTTTTCTTTAACCATTTCACCAGAAATTTCAGCCATTTTGACTGAGAATGTGCCACCAAAGCCACAGCAGGTTTCTTGGTTGTGAATCGGTAATAAGTGTAAGCCTTCCACATTTTGCAGTAATTTGACGGGCTCTTCTTTTACGCCAAGTTTACGGAATAAGCTACAAGAGGGGTGGTATACGGCATTGCCAGGTAATTTCGCCCCTACATTTACCACATTTAATTGGTTAACAATAAAATCTGTTAAATCGTAAAAGCGATCCGCCACTTTTTTAGCACGTTCAGCCCATTGCGGCTCATCTTTCAAGTATTCTGCATAGGTTTTTATGGCATAGACACAAGAACCTGCAGGGGCAACGATTGGATAATCATTCACTTCAAAGGTTTCAATGAGTTTTTTCATGGCGGGAATGGCTTGCAAGACATAGCCACTGTTCAGTGCAGGTTGCCCACAGCAACCTTGTTTTTCAAGAAAGGTAATCTGACAACCAAGTTTTTCTAAAAGCAGAACAGACTGTTTGGCGACATTGGATTTCAAGGCATCACCAATGCACGTCACATAAAAATTGACATTCATTTTCATCACTCCAATAAATGCTGAATATAGCTAACTTTCACAAGTTAGCTATCTGTAAAAAAATCAATCAAAAATAAATTAGTAAACAACAACTGCGACAAACGCTGCAATAACACCATAAAGGAACATTGGCAGAACAGTACGTTTTAAAATAGTACCTTCTTGGTTGCTCACATTTAATACCGTACATACGGCAATGATGTTATTAAGGCACACCATGTTACCCATTGCCCCGCCAACAGATTGTAATGCAAGGATCAAGGGAACTGACATGCCTGTGGTTTCAGCGATAGATAATTGAATTCCACCAAAGGTTAAGTTTGAAACGGTATTCGACCCTGAGAAAAATGCCCCAATTGCACCAAGGTAAGAAGAGAAATAAACCCACTTATCTCCCGTGACCTCTGCGAAGGTTTTTCCGATGATAATCACCATGGAATCATAATTCTCATTGCCGACAAGCATTAATTTTACCATAACCAATGCACCTAATAACGCAAAGAATGGTTTTTTCGTTTGTTGATAGGTGCTCACCACAATGTTTTTTGCCTTTTCACAACTTAATTTGAAGACCAAAATGGACACAATCACCGTAACAATAAACGGAATGAGTGAAGGGACGTATAAGGTTTTGTAGCTTTCGTTAATCCCCTGACCTAAGATATTATTTAAAGACAAGATCAAGGCTTGGCTCACTTTAAATTCACCGAATGCCCCTAAAGAGACGCTAAACCATGTGGTCGCATCATTTAATAATTGTTTAATACCTAATTGATGGATACGGGTAACGATTAAAATCCCAATTAACATCATGGTTGGGAATAGTGCTTTAACCAAGGCACGCCATTCCACTTTCTCTAATTGTTTCTCCACATTTCCTTCTTTGCTGACACCAATACCTTGATTTGCCGCCAGAATAGAAATAAACAAACCAATGGCGCCTCCGACTAAAGCAGGAAACTCGTAGTTCACTTGGGCTAAAAAGAAATAAGGGATCGTACAAGCTAAGATGCTAATATAAATAAAGATAAGATTTTGTTTGATCTGTTGCCAGCTCACTAAGAAACGTAATGCGAAAAGCGGAATCACAAAGGCTGCAACAAAGTGAATCAATGCCGTTTTTTGACCAAGTTCAAGCACCGTCTCTTCACTTAAACCTAATGGACCAAAACCAAACCATGTTGGTGTCCCCACGGCACCAAAGGAAACTGGCACGGAATTCATCACTAATGCAAGCATAGCAACCTGTAAAGGTTTAAATCCTAATCCCATTAAAATAGGTGCCGCAATGGCAGCGGGTGTACCAAAACCACTCGCACCTTCAATCATGAAGGTAAATGCCCAACCAATGATCATAATTTGTGCCACTGGATTTGGGTTGATATTGGCTAACCATTTACGTAATACATCTGTGCCCCCAGACACTTCCATCATGCGATTAAATAAAATCGCCCCAAAAATAATTGTGATAGGGGTTTGTGTGGCAATTAATCCTGCTATGACATTCGCATTTAATTGCGTAAAATCTGTACCAAAGTAAAAAGCTTGTAAAAGATAAGTTAATAAAGCGATTAAAGGAAGGGCAATATAAGAAGGTAAACTATTGCGTTTGACCATTAAATAAATCAATAGCACAATAGGAAGAAGGCTAATAAAAAAAAACATAATAAAATCCCATACATAAGATTAATTGGAAGGTCATCACAAATCATATTTATGTTGAAATAACCCTTTATGCGTATATAGATTTAACACATTCCATGCGATGAGAAAAATATCAGCAAACAATGATGTTAACAGAATGTTATATTAAAGTAATTTACAAAAAATGCTTTAAAAAAACGATTTTTTTATGTGATATGATTCACACATCTTACAATTTCTCCAGAATCAGATTAACTTTCAATCAGATTGCGTGTGAAAAAAAGAGAGGATCATGTTTGAAGACAAAAATAAGGCGGTATTAAAATCATACCGCCTTATTTTTTATTGCTTGGATGACAGAAGGTCTTTTTCTTGCCTTATAATTTTTCCACTAAAGCCACTGCATCACCAATATAGGTGGCTGGCGTCATTTGTTGTAAACGTACTTTTTCTTCCGCTGGAATGGCTAATTTTTCGATAAATTCACGCATTGCCACCGCATCCACACGTTTACCACGGGTTAATTCTTTAAGTTTTTCATACGGTTTTTCAATACCATAACGACGCATCACGGTTTGAATAGGCTCGGCAAGCACTTCCCAGTTTTGATCTAATTCATCACGTAAATGTTGTTCATTGACTTCTAATTTGCTAATGCCTTTGCGTGTTGCCGCATAAGCAATTAAGCAATATCCCAAGCCTACCCCTAAATTACGCAACACCGTTGAATCCGTTAAATCACGTTGCCAACGAGAAATAGGCAGTTTTGCCCCTAAATGAGCCATGACAGCATTGGCTAAACCTAAGTTACCCTCTGAGTTTTCAAAATCAATCGGGTTAACTTTATGTGGCATAGTGGACGAACCAATTTCCCCTGCAATGGTACGTTGTTTGAAATGATTTAAGGCAATGTAGCCCCATAAATCACGGTCGAAATCAATGATAATCGTATTAAAACGTGCCACATTGTCGAAAAACTCCGCAATGTAGTCATGTGGCTCAATTTGTGTGGTGTATGGGTTCCAAGTTAAGCCTAAAGAGGTCACAAATTCTTCACTGAATTTATGCCAATCAATCTCAGGATAAGCCGATAAATGGGCATTATAGTTCCCCACCGCACCATTGATTTTACCCAAGATTTCAATTTGCTGTAATTGTTTGAATTGACGCTGTAAACGATACACCACATTCGCCATTTCTTTCCCCATAGTCGAAGGTGAAGCTGGTTGACCGTGAGTACGAGAAAGAAGCGGGATCGTTTTGTATTCTTTAGCAAGTGCGGTGATATCGGCGATTAATTTTTGCCATTCAGGTAATAACACCTCTTCACGAGCCGTTTTTAACATTAAGGCGTGAGAAAGGTTATTAATATCTTCTGAAGTACAAGCAAAGTGGATAAACTCACTGACTTTAGCTAATTCAGGCAAGGCTTCACTTTTCTCTTTTAGGAAATATTCCACCGCTTTTACATCGTGGTTGGTGGTGCGTTCAATTTCTTTGATACGCTCTGCATCTTGCACACTGAAATTTTCAACAATCTGGTTAAGGTAATCGTTTGCCTCTTTCGACAAGCAAGGGACTTCTTGGATTTGATCTGTCGCTGCCAATTTTTGTAACCAACGGACTTCCACCGTCACACGGAATTTTAGCAAGCCAAATTCACTAAAAATTGAACGTAGTGAAGTCACTTTGTCTTGATAACGACCATCAATCGGGGAAAGTGCAGTTAATGCATTAAGTTGCATAGCGTTTTGCTCCATAAAAATAAGATAATTAAAGTGAAGAATAAATCTGTTTTGCCATCGCCACAATTTTGCGACGAGAGAACAATATTTGCCATTTTGTACCACCCACTTGACGCCATAACACGGCGGAACGAATGCCTGCTAACAAACACGCACGAATACGATGATGCATGGCAATTTGCTGTAAATATTCGGTTGAACCTTTCACTTGAATTTTATTACCAAGTGGGCTAATCACATCAACATAAATACTGGCGAGGATAGAGAGCATTTGCTCATCGAGTAAGTGATAATGGGTAATTTGGGTGGGTAAATACTGAATACGACGGGCTAATTCGGCTTTGGCTTGAGGATTTTTATTTAGCTTGCCTTCTAAAGCAAGTAAGCTTATCCAATATCGACTTAAATCAGAACCATTACCATGCATTTGTTCCAATAAGGTTTCAAGTCCTAGCTTTAAATGACTTTCCTTCCCCCCAAACACAGCCAAGGTATTTTCTGGTGTCGTCATTAAGAGTGAGTTTAAACTCACTTCCAACGCAGTTTGATCAGCCTGTCCTTTCTCTGCAAACTGTTGTACCAATTTAGCGGCTTGACAAACACCCGCAAGTGCTAATGTAATATCGTAATAATTCGCCATAGAATCGGAATAAATAAGATTGGACTAATTAAGAATAAAAAAATCGGAACAACAATATAGCACTTTTTAACATTTTTTTAAAGCTATCGATTAAGGTGCAAGCCTCGCCTCTCTGGAGAATTTCTATGTAAAATGCCTTTGTGCCAATAGCATATCCTTCATTGAACCCGCATCCTTTCCCCCTCATCAATAAGGTGATACAACAAGTTGCAACAAGGGTTATGACTTAAAAGAAAACAATCTGAATAACTTATCAACACATCATTATGCAAAAATAACTAGCTAAATCGTTAAGAACACGGTATTTTTCTTAAAAAAACGTATTATAATGCCATCAGTTTCGCTTAATTACTGTGTTGTATTTTATTCTCATGTCAAGGATGTACTATGAAAAGTTTAGCAACCATCATTTTTATCGCCATGGCGATCTTACCCGTCCGCTTATTTGCACAGATTCATATCGAACAAGCGACGGTATTTTCTGCAAAAGCAGGGGAACAAACCGCTATCTTCATGAATATTTACAATACGGGGGAAAATACCGTCACGTTAAAAGCGGTACAAAGCCCCATGCAATCCAATATTGCATTACGTGGATTAGAAAATGGCAAAATGCACAATATTGCAGTGATCGATGTGCCACCCAAAGAAATGACACCCTTAAAACGTGGTGGCTTTCATATTATGGTCTTTAATGTAGAACAGGATTTGGTGGTCGGCAAAACATTTCCACTGCATTTATTGTTTGATAATGGTCAAACCATTGATATTGAAGCAAAAATCATTACAAATTAGCCATTTTCCATTTAAATCAACGTAGTTAACCTTCGACTTTGTGACAACAATGGAAACACAATGAATATTTTAATCATAGGTCCTTCTTGGGTGGGCGACATGATGATGTCCCACAGCCTATACCAAGTATTAAAACAACAATATCCCAATTGTGAAATTGATGTAATGGCACCCAACTGGTGCAAACCCCTCCTCGAGCGTATGCCAGAAGTACGCAACGCGATCACCATGCCAATTGGACACGGTGCCTTTGCATTAGGTGAACGTTATCGACTCGGTAAAGCCTTAAGAAATCAATATGACATGGCGATTGTGTTACCCAACTCCTTAAAATCTGCCTTTATTCCTTTTTTTGCTCGCATTCCTCGACGTCGTGGCTGGAAAGGGGAAAGTCGCTATATCTTCTTAAACGATCTTCGTACCAATAAAAAAGACTACCCCATGATGGTACAACGCTATATCGCCTTAGCATTTGAAAAAAATGCCGTCCCTCAGGCGAATGCCTTACCTCGCCCTGTGCCTTATTTGCACATTGATCCTAAAGCACAGCAACACACCTTAAAAAAATTTGAAAAACAGACCGCACTTCTCGCCCAACGTCCAAGTATCGGCTTTTGCCCAGGGGCAGAATTTGGTCCAGCCAAACGCTGGCCACATTATCATTATGCCAAACTAGCCACAATGCTCATTGAACAAGGTTATGCCATTCGTCTATTTGGATCCGCAAAAGATGAAGCCGTAGGGGAAGAGATTCGCCAAGCCTTGCCAGACTCATGTCGTCCTTATTGCCTCAACCTTGCAGGGCAAACAAGCTTAAATGAAGCCGTGGATTTAATTGCAGATTGCCTCGCCGTGGTGAGCAATGACAGTGGATTAATGCATATTGCCGCAGCAGTAAAACGCCCATTAGTGGCACTTTACGGCCCAACAAGCCCAGCTTATACGCCCCCACTTTCTGACCAAGCCGTCATTATTCGTTTAATCGAAGGCGGATTAATTAAAGTGAGAAAAGGAAAAGACAGCGATGAAGGCTATCACCAAAGTTTAATTGATATCCAACCCGACATGGTGTTGGAAAAACTCACCGCATTACTGGCAAACCCATGAAAATTTGTTTAGTCAAAACCTCATCAATGGGGGACATTCTACACAGCCTACCCGCTCTCACGGATGCCCAACATGCCCTCCCCCATTTACAGGTGGATTGGGTGGTGGAAGAAAACTTTATGGAAATTCCCCATTGGCATCCAGCAGTCAGACAAGTGATCCCCATCGCCTTACGCCGTTGGCGTCAATCCCCTTTTTCAAAGCAAACCCGACATCAATGGCAACAATACCGCACATTATTACAAGCAGAATCTTACGATGCTGTCATTGATGCACAAGGCTTAGTGAAAAGTGCTTTCTTTGCGACACGACTGGCACAAGGCACAAGCCATGGCTACGATCGCCACTCAATACGAGAACCCCTTGCCGCCTTTTTTTATAATAAAAAATACGCCATCAGCTACCAACAACACGCCGTTGAACGCATCCGCCAACTGTTTGCACAAAGCTTAAATTACCCACTCCCAAACACCAAAGGGAATTATGGCATCGCCCCCCATTTCACAGCTCAGCCAAACCCAGTGCCTTATCTATTATTTTTCCATGGCACCACAAGACAAGATAAATGCCTGCCCGATGCACAATGGCGAGCATTGGCGGAAAAACTGACAACCAGAGGCTTACAGATTCGTCTTCCTTGGTCAAATGCACAAGAAAAACAACGTGCAGAAATGATTGCTAACGGTTTGGAAGGTATCACCATTTTACCGAAATCCAGCCTATCTGAATTAGCACAACACATCATCAATGCACGTGCCGTTGTGTCTGTTGATACAGGATTAGCACACTTAACTGCCGCCCTCAACAAACCCAACCTAACACTCTATGGCGCCACCGATCCCAAATTAATTGGCACCTACGGCAAAAATCAGCATTACCTCATTGCCGACAGCATGAATAAAATCAACGCCGATGAAATTTTCCAAAAACTAACCGCACTTTTCCCTTTTTGAATGAAAATTTAAAGCTGCCTGTGCGGCAGTGAACTAATGCTGGGTTTTCCTTTTAATGGGGTCAAGTTTCTAAGCTGCCTGTGCGGCAGTGAACATTGGAATAAATAAAAAGCCACCTCGGAACGTTTTCTAAGCTGCCTGTGCGGCAGTGAACGTTGGTATTCCTGGTAGTGGCAAATCCTATGATTTCTAAGCTGCCTGTGCGGCAGTGAACGTGTTGGTGTTGTTGGTGTTGGGTGTTGGTTTATTTCTAAGCTGCCTGTGCGGCAGTGAACTGAAAAATCAAATCAGTTCGCCGTCGCTATTGTTTCTAAGCTGCCTGTGCGGCAGTGAACGACGTTTTTTGCCATTAATCTTTCGATTGAACTTTCTAAGCTGCCTGTGCGGCAGTGAACCATATTTTATCCCTATAATTAAGCCCCTTTCGTTTCTAAGCTGCCTGTGCGGCAGTGAACGAAGATTTGCCACCACGCCCTTTCACAATCACTTTCTAAGCTGCCTGTGCGGCAGTGAACTAATCAACAAGCTTTGCCGAAAGTGCCTTAACTTTCTAAGCTGCCTGTGCGGCAGTGAACGGCAACGGCTTGCGAGTGGGGCAAACGCAAGATTTCTAAGCTGCCTGTGCGGCAGTGAATCACGCAACTTCTTAGCCTGTCGCATGGTTGCGTTTCTAAGCTGCCTGTGCGGCAGTGAACAGAATTGTCGTATAACGATAGGCTCAAGCGATTTTCTAAGCTGCCTGTGCGGCAGTGAACCTCGTGAAACTGCGGGCGTTCGCATATAATGTTTTCTAAGCTGCCTGTGCGGCAGTGAACAGCACAATAATCAAAAACTTTTTTGTAATACTTTTCTAAGCTGCCTGTGCGGCAGTGAACTAAATGTCAATTACAGCTTATGTTGGTATTCCTTTCTAAGCTGCCTGTGCGGCAGTGAACTATCATTCGTATGGACGGCAATCCTAGTAGATTTTCTAAGCTGCCTGTGCGGCAGTGAACCCAATTAATTTCTTTGAAATATCGCCTGATGATTTCTAAGCTGCCTGTGCGGCAGTGAACTCACGCAATGCTTTATTTGCTGAACGGTAATCTTTCTAAGCTGCCTGTGCGGCAGTGAACAAAAATTTGCTTTTTTAATGATGAAAACAAGGTTTCTAAGCTGCCTGTGCGGCAGTGAACTCCTAGATATTGCGGAATCAAGTGGGCGAATTTTTCTAAGCTGCCTGTGCGGCAGTGAACAGTAGTTCAGGTCGGTGGGACGTATGTCGCCATTTCTAAGCTGCCTGTGCGGCAGTGAACTAGAGTAGTTTAATCAAGATATAAGATGGCATCAAGCTTTAAGCGTGATTTTCTTAAAAAAACCCTTTTTTCGGGCATAAAAATAACCCTTTGATCTTATTAGAAAAATATTCTTGTCAGAAAAAAGGGTTAGAAATTAGGTTTGGCTTATTCAGCAGAAGTCAGTGATGAACTTGGTTTACGGCGTTTGCCGATATTTTTGGTCTCTTTGTGGCGAAGTTTACTTTTTTTCTTCTGCTCTTGTTTTTCTGCTTTTTTGACTTTAATGCGGGCTTTTTGTTTTTTGCTCACCGTTTTTATTTCACCGTCTTTTGGTGCTTTTGTGCGAGGTTCCAAACCTGCCAGTGTGCGTGCTTTTAATAATTCTTGGGTGTAGCGTTTGATTTTACCCAGCAATTTGTAATCATGGGCTTCAACGAAAGATACTGCCACGCCTTTTTTGCCTGCACGAGCAGTCCGTCCGATGCGGTGTAAATAGGTGTCGGCACTGTATGGTAAGTCGAAATTCATGACATGGCTGACATCTTCAATATCAATTCCTCGTGCGGCGACATCTGTGGCGACTAAAACAGTAACCACGCCATTTTTGAGTTTGTCAATGGCGTTATTCCGTTGTGTTTGTGCCATTTCCCCTTCTAAATAGGTGGAGCGAATGCCTCGCTTACGTAAGGTTTCGGAAAGTTCCCGCACATCTTCACGACGGCGTACAAAAACGATGCCTCGGGTGACCTTTTCTTCGTCAATAAAACGTGCCAATAATTTGATTTTGTGTTCTTGGCTGTCGGCATGGTAATACCATTGCTGGATTTTTTTGCGTTCACGGCGGCTAGGTTCGGCATCAATTTGTACAGGATCGGTTAATAAGCGGCTGGCAAAATCCACTAGAAGATCGCCTTCTAATGTGGCTGAAAATAATAAGGTTTGTTTACGCCAACGGGTTTCTGCGGCAATTTTTTCGGCATCTTGTCCGAAACCCATTTGTAGCATGCGATCTGCTTCGTCAAAAATCAGGATTTCCACCGCTCGGCAATCAAAATTTTCTTCTTTGATATATTGTAATAAACGCCCTGGGGTTGCCACGACAATATCTTGGTTACTATTGAAAATTTCACCGTGATTTTGATATGCCACTCCCCCAGTGATGGTTGCGATGCTGAGTTTGGTAAACTCAGCTAAGGATTCAGCTTGTTCTGCCACTTGCATGGCTAATTCTCGGGTTGGGGTGAGAATTAAAATGCGTGGTGCTCCGGGTTTGCGACGTGGGTAATCCAATAAATGCTGAATGGCAGGCAGTAAAAAGGCGGCAGTTTTCCCTGTGCCTGTGGGTGCTGATCCTAACACATCTCGCTGTTCCATTGCGGCAGGAATGGTGTCTTGCTGAATGGCGGTTGGGCGGGTGTAGCCTTTTTTCGTTAAGGCTTTGAGTAAGGCAGGATGGAGATCAAAATCTTCAAAAGTTGCTAATGTCATGAGTATGGGTTTCTATCATTGTAAAATTGTGGCAGATTATACCGCACTTTGTCCTTGTTGCGAAATGAAGACGGTATTTTGTGAAAAAGTGCGGTCATTTTTAAGGGAGTTTATGTCAGCAAAACAAAAAGGGTTTACCTTTAAACAATTTCATGTTGATCATCATCGTTGTGCGATGAAAGTTGGTACAGATGGGATTTTATTGGGGGCTTGGGCAGATGTGAGTCAAGCCAAGCGTATTCTTGATTTAGGCACTGGCACAGGTTTGGTGGCACTGATGTTGGCACAACGTAGCCATGAAGAAGCACAAGTGCATGCTGTGGAATTAGATCGAGATGCCTTTTTGCAGGCTCAAGACAATATTCACGCCTCACCATGGACAAAGAAACTGCGGTTATATCAACAGGATATGGCAAGCTTCTGTTCAAGTTCTGTGGATAAGTTTGATTTGATCGTGGCAAATCCGCCTTATTTTCCACAAGGAGTAAATTGTGCCACGCCACAACGGGCACTGGCACGTTATACGGCTTGCTATGGTCATGCAGATTGGTTAGCGTTTGCCGCTCGTTGTGTTTCCCCACAAGGAAAAATCAGCTTTGTTTTGCCTTTTGAGGCAGGGGAAATGTTGTTAAAACAGACCGCACTTTATTGTGTTGAGCGTTGTGAGGTGGTGACGAAAAAAGGCAAAGCTCCACAGCGTATCTTGCTGAGTTTTGCTTTGCACGCCCAGCCGTTACAGCAAAGTCAGCTAATAATTTATGAGACAAATCATCAATATCACGCCGATTTTATTGCTCTGACTCGTGAATTTTATTTGAAGTTTTAACGAAAGGTTAAAAAAGTGCGGTGAGTTTTCGCAACGTTTTGAAGGGGCTATAAATAAATTCGCCCCTCTTTCAAAAAGAGGGGCATGTGAGATTCACGACAAGGATATGATGGCGAATCCTGTCATGCTACAACAACACATTATCAGTATAAAATTAATGCTGTTTTATCTCCATAAAGGCGATAGTTCATTGAGCATTATGCGTTTCTTACAAGTTTACGCCAGTTGTAATAACCGTAAAGTGAGTTTAATAAATACGCAGAATACATCATCACCATAGAAAGTGAGCTTTCAGCAGCTTGTAACCACAATACGATAGAAATCACATTCAGGGCAATCCATAAAAGCCAATGTTGACGATAGCGTAGCACCATTAATAATTGTGCCACCACCACGATAACCGTTGTTAAACCATCTAATCCAGTGGAACTTCCCCCTGCGGCATTTAAGGCTTCAACAAATAATAATGTTCCCCCAATAATAGCCGAGAAGGTGATCACCCAACCTTTTAAAGTGAGCGATTTACTGATGACAGCTTCAGTATTTTCGGTTTCTTTTTGTAGCTTATTCTTCCATAAGAAATAACCAACAAACTGAGCGGGAATATATACATAAAGCACGGTGTTCATTTCACCTAAATAGTTTGCACCCCACGCCACATAAAAATAGGTGTAAGCAAAGATCAAACCAAATAAATAGTTACTGATTTTACCTTTACTAACAAAAACCACGCACAAAACGCCCGAAATGCCTGAAATCATCGCTAAAATAGACTCAGGATTTTGCACATATACAATAACTTGTGCTGCCAAGAAAATCGCTAACCACACGACTTCGAACAGCTTCCAGCCACCAAAAAACTCATTTTTAATACTTTCTAGATTCATTGTTGTTACCTCGTTAAAGAAAAAAAGATAGGTGAATTTTTACACTACGATTTTATAATGTCAATAATAAGCTACATTTTATTCTTTAAAATAGGATTATTTTATTATTTTTGTAATATATGGACTAAATTTTTCTTTAATATGGATGTTATCCATCAGAATGGATATTTCGTTTTATTTTTCGGTCTAAGATCGCTAAAATAGCCGGCTATTTTTAGCAAACAATTTAGAGAAAGTATTACATTATGGCATTTGCAGTGGGTCAACGTTGGATTAGTGAAAGCGAAAATAATCTTGGTTTAGGTTTAATTGTCGGTGTGGATATCCGCACGGTCACCATTCTTTTTCCTGCCTCAGAAGAACAGCGTATTTATGCGTTGGATTCTGCACCTTTAACCCGTGTGTTATTTCAAATTGGCGATGACATTACTCATCATGAAGGCTGGAAAGGCAAGGTATTAGATGTCCTTGAAAATAAAGGCGTGGCGTTTTATTTGGTGAAACGTCATGATAATGATGAGGAAGTGACCATGAAAGAAATGGATATCGCCCATCAAATGACCTTTAGCAAACCCCAAGATCGTTTATTTACCGCACAAATTGATCGTAATGAGCATTTTGCTATTCGGTATAAAGCCCTCTGCCACCAACAAGCCCAGTTCCAATCACCTTTACGGGGGCTACGTGGTATTCGTGCAGGCTTAATTCCTCACCAATTACATATTGCCAAAGAAGTGGGACAACGTACCGCCCCTCGTGTGCTACTTGCTGATGAAGTGGGGCTAGGCAAAACCATTGAAGCAGGCATGATTTTGCAACAACAATTGTTTGCGGAAAAAGTGGAGCGTGTTCTGATCATTGTGCCTGAAAGCTTACAGCATCAATGGCTAGTGGAAATGCTACGTCGTTTTAACTTGCATTTTTCCTTATTTGATGAAGAACGTTGTGCCGATTTTGAAGATCCGACGTCCGCATTGTGGATCAATCCGTTCACCACAGAATCTCAAATTATTTGTGCCTTAGATTGGTTATGTGCAAAACCTAAACGGGTGGAGCAGCTACTTGAAGCTGGCTTTGATATGCTGATTGTAGATGAAGCACATCATCTCGCTTGGTCTGAAAATAATCCAAGTTTGGAATATCAATTCGTTGAGCAACTGGCTCGCCAAATTCCTGCGGTGTTGTTACTGACAGCCACCCCAGAACAGCTAGGGCAAGAAAGCCATTTTGCCCGTTTAAGCTTGCTAGATCCTGATCGTTTCTATGATTACCACGCCTTTGTGCAAGAGCAACAGCAATACCAGCCTGTTGCCGAGGCGGTGCAAAGTTTATTGGCGAATAAGCCATTAAGTGCGGTAGAAAAAAATCATATTTCAGAGTTGTTATCCGAGCAAGATGTTGAGCCTATGCTGAAAGTCATTGATTCTGAGGCAGATGACGAACAAAAAGCCTTGGCTCGCCAAGAGTTAATGAATAACCTGATTGATCGCCATGGCACAAGCCGTGTGTTATTCCGTAATACTCGACAAGGCGTGAAGGGCTTCCCACACCGCACTTACAACCAACTGACCCTTGAATTGCCAAAACAATACAGTAATGCGGCAAACGTCTTAAATATGTTAGGTGAAAAGGGCGAAAAGGATTCCTTTTACCCTGAACAGATGTTCCAAAAACTCAATCCTGAGGCACGTTGGTGGGAATTTGATCCTCGTGTGGAATGGTTAATCACCTTCTTAAAAAATCACCGTGAAGAAAAAATCTTGGTCATTTGCCGACAAGCCAATACAGCCATTCAGCTTGAGCAAGCCTTGCGTGAAAAAGAAGCGATTCGTGCGGCGGTTTTCCACGAAAAACTCAGTATTGTCGAACGGGATCGTGCTGCGGCTTATTTTGCTCAACAAGAAGAAGGGGCACAAGTGCTACTCAGCTCAAGCATCGGTTCAGAAGGTCGCAACTTCCAATTTGCCAGCCATTTAGTGCTATTTAACTTGCCAGACAACCCCGATTTACTCGAACAATGTATCGGACGCTTAGATCGTATTGGTCAACGTCGTGATATTCAAATTCATGTGCCTTGCTTTGCGGATACCGCTCAAGTGGTGCTGGCTCGTTGGTACCACGAAGGCTTAAATGCCTTTGAAGAAACCTGTCCAATGGGAATGAGCTTGTTTGAAGCCCAGCAAGCCCAGCTCAACGAATTTTTACAAAAACCGACCGCACTTGAGGGCTTTGATGAATTTGTGGCTCAAACCCGTAAACAACAAATCGCCCTCAAACAGACCTTAGAAAAAGGACGTGATCGCCTCTTAGAACACCATTCTCACGGTGGTGAACAAGCCCAACAGCTTGCTGCCGACATTGCCCAACAAGATGGCAGCACGGAGTTGGTCAATTTCACCTTAAACTTGTTTGATATTATTGGCGTGGATCAAGAAGATTTAGGCGAAAAATCCATTGTGATCACCCCGTCTAGCAATATGCTCGTGCCCGATTTCCCAGGTTTAAAAGAAGAAGGATCAACGGTCACCTTTGATCGCCAACTTTCTCTCGCCCGAGAAGATGTGGAATTTATCAGCTGGGATCACCCTCTTATTCGTCATGGTATTGATCTCATTACCTCTGGCGACATCGGCAAAAGTGCGGTCAGTTTATTAATTAATAAAGCCTTACCTGCGGGCACCTTATTATTAGAAATGATCTATGTGATCGAAGCACAAGCCCCAAAAGGCTTACAGCTCACACGCTTTTTACCGCCAACCCCAATTCGCTTATTACTGGATCCAAAAGGCAATAACTTGGCGGATCAAGTCTCGTTCACCAACTTACAAAAACAATTAAAGCCTATTGGTAAAAATATGGCGAACAAAGTGGTGAAAATGGTACGTCCAAACGTTGAACAACTGATCAAACTCAGTGAACAAAAAATAGTTGCACCTGCACAGCAAATTATTCACAATGCACAACAGCTTGCGGATCAAACCCTCAGTGCGGAATTAAGCCGCCTCACCGCATTACAAGCCGTGAATAAAAACATTCGCCAAGATGAAATTGAAGCGTTGGAAAACATTCGAAATCAATCCCTTGCTCAACTACAACAAGCCACATGGCGTTTAGATAGTTTACGAGTGATTGTCAGTAACAAAGAATAGTCCGTCACCAAGCATAAAACAATTTCAAAAAGCACCGCACTTTTAACCTCAAACGGCACAAGTGAAAGGCTTGTGCCAATAACATGAGCAAAAAACATGGCATTAATCAGTTATAACCCACCCACCGAACCTTATCTCGACATCGTCCATTATGACGATCATTTTGTGGTGATTAACAAACCCAGTGGCTTACTTTCCGTCCCAGGCAATCAACCGCAATATTACGACAGTGCCATGTCGAGAGTGAAAGAAAAATACGGTTTCTGTGAACCGGCACACCGCCTAGATATGTCCACCAGCGGCTTAATTTTGTTTGCCTTAAGCAAAGCGGCTGATCGTGAACTTAAACGCCAATTTCGGGAACGTGAGCCGAAAAAATCCTATCAAGCCTTAGTGTGGGGGCATCTCAAAGAAGACAAAGGCGAAGTTAACTTGCCTCTGATTTGTGATTGGGAAAATCGCCCTCGCCAAAAAATTTGCTTTGAACGGGGAAAAAGTGCGGTCACCTTATACGAAGTGTTAGCCCGTTATCCCAACAACACCACAAGGGTCAAACTCACCCCCATCACTGGGCGTTCTCACCAATTGCGATTGCATATGCTCGCCCTTGGGCACCCCATTTTAGGCGATAAATTCTACGCCCACCCACAAGCCAAAGCCCTCTCGCCCCGCTTGTGCTTGCACGCAGAACGGTTAGAATTTACCCACCCCATCACACAAGAACAGTTAGTTTTTACGGCAAAAGCAGGGTTTTAGTTAGGTAAGACCTATTAAAGAATGCTACAATTCGCCATCAACGATTAATCAAGAGAAAAGACTATGGCTCGTCAGAAAAAAACACGCCGCATTACCGATATCATGCCTGCACGTAAAGCAGATAAAAAAGTGGAATTGCCCAAAGGTAAACCAGGCAAAAAATTAACCCGTTATGAACTAGATGCAAAAGCACGTGAAGAGAAAAAGAAAAAGAAACGTAAAGGTTTAACTTCAGGTTCTCGCCACAGTGCCACTGAACATAATCCACAAAATCAAGCTGCTGCGAAGAAAGATCCTCGTATTGGCAGTCGTAAAAAAGTGCCTTTAATTGTGGAATTTGTGAATAAACCCGAAAAAGGCATGACCATTCCACCAATGAAAATGGAAGAAAGACTGCCAAAACAAGATCCAATGCTGGAGTTGGAATTACTCGAAAATAACGAGTGTTTAAATCAATTGTTAGACGATCTTGATGCAGGCAAAACCTTAAGTAGCCAAGATCAGCAATTTGTCGATGAATGTCTTGAACGGATTGCACAATTAATGGACGAACTCGGCATTTCGGACGAAGACGATTCTGAAGAAGATTTATACCGCACTTTTGAAAAAATCGACATTAACCAATTTAAATAAGCATGATGTGGACCACCTTTTTATTGATAATTGCCATTGCGATTATTGTGGCGATGGCAAGTTATGCGGGCTATTTGCTCGTTGCCTTACACAAACAGAAAAAAGCCATTCACCACCTTCGCACGGCTCGTAGCCAACGTTTAACCGAAAGTATTGTGATCATTGCAAAAGCTATGCAAACAGGGGATTGTAATCATTCCGAAGGGGTGATTCGGTTAAAAATGTTGCTTGATCCTTTGGGTAAAAAACTGAAAGATTATCAAGCCATGCATCAACTTTATGAAGTGGTGATGGATATGCCCACTCATGAAAAACGTCGTGAGTTAAAGAAAAATGAACGTATGCGTTTAGACTTACAACGGGAAAGTGCCGAGGCAAAATTAGAACAACAAATTCACTTAGAATTACAGCAATTATTAATTGATATGAAATAAAGCATTCATCGGGGGGAAATCATGTCCGAGATTATTTGGGACTTGGCGATCATTCAAAAATATAACCAGTCAGGGCCACGTTATACGTCCTATCCTACTGCGTTAGAATTTCATGAACATTATACCAACCAAGATTTTATTCAGGCGGCAAAACGTTATCCGAACCGCCCACTTTCTCTTTATGTGCATATCCCCTTTTGTCATAAACTCTGTTATTTCTGTGCCTGTAATAAAACCATTACACGTCATCAACATAAAGCGGATATTTATCTCGACTTTTTAGAACGAGAAATAGAAAGCCGAGCCCCGTTGTTTAAAGATCGTCTTACCACGCAAGTACATTGGGGAGGCGGCACCCCGACTTATCTCACCGAACCGCAATCTGCACGTTTAATGGCGATGCTTCGCAAACATTTCACCATTGCCCCCGATGCTGAAATCAGTATTGAGATGGATCCACGTGAGATTGAACTTGATATGCTCGATCATTTGCGGAGCATTGGTTTTAATCGCATGAGTATGGGTGTGCAAGATTTTAATAAGGATGTCCAAAAAGCCATTAACCGTGTGCAAGATGAAGACTTTATTGAAGCCTTGCTCACACGTGCACGTAAATTGGGTTTTCAATCCACCAACCTTGATTTAATTTACGGTCTGCCATTACAAAATGTGGAAAGCTTTATGTTCACATTACAAAAAGTGATTGCCCTGAATCCCGATCGTTTAAGTGTGTTCAATTACGCCCATTTGCCAAGCCGTTTTGCAGGGCAAGCCAAAATTAAAAACGATCAATTGCCGCCGCCAGAAACCAAGTTAACGATTTTGCAGAAGATGATCGAAACCTTAGACAAAGCAGGTTATCGCTTCATTGGTATGGATCATTTTGCCAAGCCCGATAATGAGTTAGCCATTGCCCAACAAAACGGCGTGTTACACCGCAATTTCCAAGGTTATACCACTCAAGAAGAATGCGATCTCTTAGGATTGGGCGTGTCGGCAATCAGCTTGTTAGGCGATACTTACGCACAAAACCAGAAAGAATTGAAACAGTATTACATGGCTGTGGATAACACAGGCATTGCCCTACATAAAGGGTTGACCATGAGCCAAGAAGATTGCTTACGCCGTGATGTCATCAAACAATTAATCTGCAACTTTAAATTGGATTATCAACCCATTGAGCAACAATATGGGATTGAATTTACCTCGCATTTTGCAGAAGATTTAAAACTGCTTGAGCCGTTATCCAAAGACGGGCTGTTAGACATTGGTGAAACCGCCATTCATGTCTCGGCGAAAGGACGTTTGCTGATTCGGAATATTTGTCTCTGTTTTGATACCTATTCCCGAGAGCAAGCCAAACGCCAGCAGTTCTCTCGCATTATCTAAACAAAACGTTTTGAAAAACCACCGCACTTGGGGAGAAAACTATGTCTATTTCAAAAACAGATATTCTTGATGCTTTCCACTTTCGTCATGCTTGCAAAGCATACGATCCCAACAAAAAAATCAGTGAAGCGGATTTCCGTTTTATCCTAGAAACAGGCCGCCTTTCCCCCAGCTCATTTGGCTTTGAACCTTGGAAATTCTTAGTAATTGAAAAGCCCGAGATTCGAGCCTTGATCCGAGATATGGCTTGGGGTGCAAAAGACAAAGTAATGGATTGCAGCCATTTTGTGGTGGTGTTAGTACGCCAACCCCACACCTTGCTAGCGGAAGGCGACTATGTGCAACATATCATGCGAGATATTCACCATATCCCCGAGGATATCCGCAAAATCCGTCAAAATTTCTACCGCACTTTTACGCAAGAAGATTTTGCCCTAACAGATAACCCAAAAGCCTTTTATGATTGGGCATGCCGACAAAGCTACATTGCCATGGCAAATATGCTGACCAGTGCCGCCATGATTGGCATTGATTCCACCCCTATTGAAGGCTTTCCTTTAGAAAAAATGGATCACGCCTTGGTTGAACAAGGGCTTTATGATCCAAATACTTATAAATTGAGTGTGATGATCGCCTTTGGCTACCGTTTAAACCAACCCAACAGCAAAACACGCCAAGCCTTTGACGATGTGGTGGCGTGGGTGAGATAACATCAAAAAACGGGGGTAACCTCGCCCAAGGAGGCAACAAATGTACTATATCGGGGTCATGTCTGGCACCAGTTTAGATGGGGTGGATATCGCCTTAATGGAGTTTTCCTGTGAGCAACCACAACTTATTCATGCAGATTTTTACCCCATGCCCGCCACATTGCGGCAAGCACTTTCAGTGTTATGTCATTCAGGCGAAACAAGCCTGCAAACCTTAGGCGAGTTAGATCATCGTTTAGGCTTGCTTTATAGTCATTGTATTCAGCAATTTTTGCAAAAATATCAACTTTCCCCCGAACAGATCAGCGCCATTGGTTGCCACGGGCAAACCGTTTGGCATTCTCCAAATAGCCAATATCCATTTACTCTGCAAATTGGCGATGCCAACCTGATTGCCGCCCAAACGGGCATCACCACGGTCGCCGATTTTCGTCGTAAAGACATGGCATTTGGCGGACAAGGGGCTCCATTAGTGCCTGCATTTCACCAAGCCTTATTTTTTAAGCCACACCAAGCCACGGTGGTACTCAATATCGGTGGTATCAGCAATATTTCTTGTTTACTGCCCAATCACGCCGTGATGGGGTATGACACAGGGCCTGGTAATACATTGTTAGATGCGTGGATCGAAAAACATCAAGGCAAAACCTATGATAAAGATGCCGCATGGGCGAAATCAGGTACAGTGAATAACCATTTACTGGCAGACTTATTAGATGATCCCTATTTTTCCCTTCCCCCACCAAAAAGCACAGGGCGAGAATACTTTAATCTGGCTTGGTTAAATAAAAAATTAGAAAAACATACCGCACTTTTACCGCAAGACGTGCAAGCCACCCTCGTGGAACTCACCGCACAAAGTATTGCAGATCAGCTTAACCGCATTGAAACGGCGTTAGCACGCCATTTATTGGTATGTGGTGGAGGGGTAAAAAATACGCTATTGATGACACGTCTCACCCATTTACTGCCGCAATGGCAAGTCCAGCCTACGAATGAGCATGGCTTAGATGCCGATTATGTGGAAGCCGCCGCTTTTGCGTGGCTCGCCCACCAACGTCTCAACAACCTGCCAGCCAATTTACCTAGTGTCACAGGGGCAAAAAGTGCGGTCAGTTTGGGGGCAATTTATCCGAAGGAAAAGCACATCATGAAATAGTGCGAAATGGGTATGACGCTGAAATCCTCACGATATTTAGCGGTAAATAACCAAACCATTACATATAAAAAAGGCTACCCTTAGGTAGCCTTTTCGTTGGGATAAATCGCCTTGTGTAGATTACTCGACTAATTTCGGTTTTAGTACCGCATAGACAATCCCGGTAATGATGGAACCGATGGCAATGGCGGCTAAATACATTAAAGGTTGTGATACAAATGGAATAACGAATAATCCGCCATGTGGGGCTTTCAGTTCAATGCTGAAATATAATGACATTGCCCCAGCAAAAGCACCACCTAGCATACTGGATACAATCACACGAATAGGATCTGCCGCCACAAAAGGTAACGCCCCTTCTGAAATAAAGCATAAGCCTAAAACAAAAGAGGCTTTGCCTGCATCACGTTGATTGGTGGTAAATTTGCGACGTGCTAATAAGGTGGCAATCGCCATGCCGATTGGTGGCACCATGCCTGCAGCCATGACGGCTGCCATTGGGGTATACACTTGAGAAGCAATTAAACCTGTGGCAAAGGTATAAGCGGCTTTATTGACAGGGCCTCCCATATCCGTACACATCATGGCACCCACGACCGCCCCTAAAATTAATGCATTGGTTTGCCCTAAACTATTTAACCAAGCCACTAAGCTATTCATAGCACTTGCCACAGGCGGATTTAACACATAAACCATGGCTAAACCGACAATCGCCGAACCGAATAATGGCAATAATAAAATTGGTTTTAACGAGGATAAACTCGCAGGCAGTTTAATAGCATGATTGAGGAATTTGACCACATAACCCGCGAGGAAACCTGCGATGATCCCACCTAAGATCCCCGCACCTGCGGTGGTGGCGAGCATTCCACCAATAAACCCGGGAGCAAGACCAGGACGGTCTGCAATCGAGAAGGCAACATAACCTGCAAATACGGCGATCATTAAATGGAAAGCCGCACCGCCCCCAATATCCATCAGGGCTTTTGGTAAGCCGCCCGCAATGCTTTCGTCTTTGAAGGCTTCAATACCAAACATAAAGGAAATAGCAATGAGCAAGCCCCCTGCCACCACAAAAGGCAACATGTGTGAAACGCCCGTCATTAAATGGCGATACACCCCTTTTTTCTCTGCCTTGGCGTCTTCCACTTTTGCAACATTTTGCTGCTGACCCGTATAAATGCTGGCTTGTTGGAAGGCTTTTTCAAACTCTTGAGCGGTTTTTTTCAAGGCTAACCCCGTTGAGGTGCGATACATGGGTTTACCCACAAATTTGCTTAAATCCACATCAATATCTGCGGCAACAAAAACCAAATCGGCGGCAGCCACTTCTTCAGGGGTGATCACATTATTTGATCCGACCTGACCTCGAGTTTCCACTTTAACAGTCCAGCCCTGTTTTTGTGCGTAAGCGGTGATGGCTTCCGCTGACATAAAGGTGTGTGCCACCCCTGTCGGGCAAGCAGTAATCGCCACAATATTTTTGACTGTGCTGGCGGGAGCACTGTTCGCGTCCTCAAGCTGATAAGGACGTGCCTCTTTGATGGCTTGTGCTAACAGTGTTTCAGGGGAAGATAAAGCTTGTTCAGGTTGAAGATAACAAACCGATTTTCCTACAAGTTTTGGGTTGTTAAGTGTTTTTTCGCCGAAAATAATGGCAAGTTCTGCCTCGTCAATGCTGACTAATTGATGCCCTTGTGCTTGTAGCACGTTGGCATAACGTTGGCATAATAAGAACCCTTTTGCGTGGCCAAGTTCTTCTGTTTGAGTGAGGAATATCTTCATAAATTATCCTTGCAATAATGTCATTTTAACTTGTTCGAGAATTGGGGTAATTAAACGCTGATCTGAGATCCCCACATTCGTTTGTGAAACCGCCAATGCTGAGATGGCACTGGCAAAAGCGAGCGTGTCTTGCTGAGAAAGCTGGTTGGTTAAGCCATAAATTAAGCCTGCTACCATAGAATCACCCGCACCGACGGTGCTCACCACGTTTTCACATTTAGGTGGCTTGGCTTGCACAATTTGCGTGTCGCTCAACCAAATTGACCCTTCTGCTCCCATAGAAATCACCACATTCGCAATGCCTTGTGCTTGTAATTTTTTGGCGGCAGCAATAATTGCCTCAAGATCGGTTAAGGCATGCCCAACCCAAGCTTCCAGTTCACGGTGATTCGGTTTAACAAGCCAAGGGTTAGCCGTTAAGCCTGCGGTTAATGCGGCATGGCTTGTGTCTAACACCACTTTTACACCTTGTTGAGAAAGCTGTTTTAACCAATCCGCAAATTGTTCAGGGCTAACACCACGAGGCAAACTGCCACACACCGCCACAATGTCAAAATGTTGGCTATCTCGCAGTGAGTGCTCAACAAATTGTTGCCAATCCGCAGGTTGGATTTCATAACCTTGAAAGTTAAAATCGGTAACATCAGCTTCTGTTTCGGTAATTTTAACGTTAATGCGTGTCGCCCCCGCCACCGATTGGAAATAGTCTGGCAACTGGCGTTTAGCAAACATCTGCTTAAATTCACTTTGGTTATCTTGCCCTAAAAATCCCCCCACACTCACATCGGCATTGAGATCTTTCAGTACGTTTGCCACATTAATGCCTTTTCCTGCAGGATAAAGCCCCAAAGATTCCACCTGATTGACTTCACCAATATCAATACGCTTCACACGCCCGACAAGGTCATAAGCCGTATTTAAGGTTATCGTGAGAATTTTTGCCATGTTATTCCCCTAACCCTGCTGCAATCACCGCACCAATGCCATCGATCGCTTGTTGTGCTTGTTCACCTGTTGCCACAAAACGTAGGCGATGACCTTTCGTTACGCCTAATGCCACCACTTTCATCAAACTTTTCGCACTGATTAATTGGCTTTGGCGATCGAGATTTTGTACGGCAACAGAAGCATTATATTTTTTCACTTCATTGACTAAAACGGCGGCAGGACGGGCGTGTAAACCATGTTCATTTTGAATCACAAACACCGCTTCAACACTATTTTCTGCGATACCTGATGTGATTTTCATGGTGTGATTGTTTGAATCCGTACTTACCTCAATGCAATCTTCCTCTTCAGGCGGTTGTGCAGGAATGGATTCCCCTAATCCTTGTGCAATGGCGTTGCCAATACTTTTGATTGCGTCAAGGGCATCTTCCCCTTCTGCCACAAAGCGTAAGCGATGACCTTGTGTCACCCCTAAGGTTACCAATTTCATCAAACTTTTCGCATTCACGCTGTCGGTTTGGCGAGTGAGGTTTGACACAGTGATGTTGGCATTAAATTTTTTCGCTTCGTTCACCAACACCGCACTTGGGCGAGCATGCAAACCATGTTCATTACGCAAGGTAAAGGTGCCAATCACCGCCCCTTTTGCCATGTGATGTTCCGAAACGGGTTGATTTTCGACCGCACTTTGTGTTTCCTCTGTTTGTGCGGATGTCGCCACTTTGCCATTTAATGCACACAAAATTTGGTTTACATCACCTTGTTGTAAAGCCTGTTGCACCTGTGGCTCTAATAAACGGCTTAAAGTTGGGTTAATGTGATCATCAATGGCGGCAATCGTAAGCACACCTTGGATTTTTTTGCTGTTGTGATAAAACGCGGTTTTGGCTCGACTAAAGGCGATGGCATTTTTTTGGTTACCAAGCGGAGAATCGGTCAGCCAAATGCCTTCGACTAACGGAAGTGCAGGCTGGGCAAGCACATCGGCAACAAACTGCGTATTGACCGCCTGTTGTTGTTCCAATTTGCCCGCATTGATGGCGGTTAAGGTTAATAAACTGTCTGTTTCGACCTCAAGGCTGATCGTTTCTGCCTGTACCTCGAGTGCCTCTGATTGCCCCACTAATAAGGCTCTAAATTGAGCGACATCTTGCAGGCTTGCGAGTTTTTCTGCAGTAGCCTCATCGCTAAGAATATGCGTTAATTGGCGTAACAAGGCTAAATGTTCATCTGAACGTGCCGCAATCCCAATCACAATATAAGCTGTATTGCCTTCTCCCCATGTAATCCCTTGTGGGAATTGGAAAATTTGTACCCCCGTTTTTTTCACAAGGTGGCGAGTATCTAACGTACCATGTGGAATGGCTATGCCGTTGCCTAAATATGTTGAGGTTTGTTGTTCTCGTTCAAGCATACCTTGCAAATAACCTGAATCTACATAACCTGCTTGCTCTAACGCCTTGGCAGCAAGCTCAATCGCTTGCATTTTATCGCTGGCATTGGCTGATAAATGAATGTCATTTTCAGATAAATTAAACATTCTTACTCCTTCATATTAAAAATAAAAGCTGTTGATATTTAAGCTAAAAACTTAGCTAAAACCTTTCAGTTTTAAGCAAAATAAAAAACCGTCGGCGTACATACGCCCAGTTTTCTAAAATTCGATCATTTTGTGCAAAGTTTTAGCACTTGTTCTGCACCTTGCACAATGTAAGGATCTTCTTGTGCACGAACCTTATCTGCTTGCAGATCTTTCATCGCATCATAAATCCCTTGGGTGAGACTGGCTTTGTCTAAATGTGCCCAACAATCCGCTTTTAACTGATGAAAATTGGTTTGTAAGGCTGAGGCAAACAACACGCCACTATAATAAGCATGGATATGGGTATCATGCCCACCTTGATAGAGGTTCGTGCGGATTTGTTCAATCGGTAACAAAATACGGTTAAGATACCAATCGTTCACACCACTTGCGAAAGAATGGACATCATAATCTTGATCCACTCGCCCTTTGTAAGTCTCAATTGTGGCTTCATAGGCTGTGGCGTAAGATTTTTGATCGATGTTCTCTTGTTCTAGCTGAATAACCGCTTGTTTATCCCCTGTGAATGGAAGGTAATTGGAAAGTGAGCAAGCAGACATGATGCTGATTGCCGTCAAAAGAGAGAGTGTTTTCAACATAGAAAGATCCTTTCAGTCAAGTGAAATTATCATCACATTATACTGCGAATCTGCTATTTCGCCAATGAAAGGCATTTGAAAGGGGCAAAATCCTTTGTTTTCCCAAATATCATGCTGTTTCGCACCTCATTCCCGCATCTGTGCTAATTGGTCTAAGGTATTGATGTTACAAAAAGCAGGTTTGTGTTGCGAAAAATCCACTGCCACCGCCTGATGTTGTTGCATAAAAGACAACATTTTACGCTCCCCTTTGGCTAAATAAGCCTCCAATGCGGGCACAAGGGCGGTAGAGACTAAACAAAAGGTGGGATGTTCACGTTCACCATCATGGACATAAGCGATCAAAACTTTTGAAAAATGCACCGCACTTGTTAACTTTTCTGCCAAATTAAGGGGGAAATAAGGACAATCACAGGGGACAAAAAGCACAAAATCGCTCTTAGCTCGTTTCAAGGCGGTCAGCATGCCACTTAATGGGCCTTGAAAATCCGCCAGCTCATCGCTAAATACGGGCAATCCATATTGTGCATAAATGCCTTGATTTCGGTTTGCATTAATGGAAATGTCCTCCACCTGCTTTTTCAGGCGTTGGTACACATGCATAAATAAAGGGCGCTGATTTAAAGGCTGTAACCCTTTATCTACGCCCCCCATACGGCGTGCTTTGCCCCCAGCTAAAATTACCGCACTAATTGTCATTCTCATATTTTCTTCTTTGTCTAATTACAGTATGATCCGAACACATTTTCACAATCATAAGGAAAAGCACATGAAATGTCATCGTTTAAACGAAGTCTTGGAACTTCTTCAACCTTACTGGTCTCAAGAGCCTGATCTTCATTTATCGCAAATTTTACAAAAAATCGCTGATGAAGCGGGATTTGACAAGCCTGTGGCGGAATTAACAGATGAAGTCATTATTTATCATTTAAAAATGCATGGCACCGATAAACATGCTCCAATTCCAGGCATCAAAAAAGATTATGAAGATGATTTTAAAACAGCCTTGCTCAAAGCACGAGGCATTATTAAATAAGGATTGTTTATGAAAAAATTATGGATCGCATTAAGTGCATTTTTCCTCGCTTTTTCCGTGCACGCTAGTCCCTTAACGGAAGGCAAACAATATATTGCCCTTTCCAATGCACCGAGTGCCCAATCTGAAGTGGTTGAGTTTTTCTCTTTCTATTGCCCACATTGTTATTCTTTTGAGTATCAATACAAAATTCCCGCACAAGTGAAACAAAGCCTCCCTAAAGGCGTGGATTTTAAACAATACCATGTGAATTTCTTAGGTCCACAAGGGGAAAATTTAACCCGTGCTTGGGCATTTGCCATGGCAACTGGCGTGGAAGACAAAGTGAAAGAGCCGTTGTTCCTTGCGGCACAAAAAAATGCCCTTCGTTCGATGGACGATATTCGCAATATCTTTTTACAAAAAGGTATTTCCGCAGAACAATTTGATGGGGGCATTAATAGCTTTGCAGTCACCGCATTATTCAATAAACAGACCCAAGCTGCCGAGCAAATGAAAGTACGTGGCGTGCCCGATTTTTATGTGAATGGTCGCTTCCGAGTCAATCCTGAAGGGCTTGCCACTCACGATACCGCAAGTTTTATCAAAGATTACGTAGAAACTGTAAAAGGTTTATTGCAAAAATAGTAAAAAATTGGTTTAATGCTTGCCGTTTTTTAGAATGAAGATGACTCGCAGAGGATATTATGGCTGAAAGTTTTAGTGTTATGCGTCGTTTTTTTGACGACAAAAATTACCCGAGAGGGTTCTCACGTCACGGTGATTACACCATTAAGGAATCACAAGTGCTTGAACAATATGGTCAAGCATTTAAAGCGTTAGAATCGGGCGAGCGAGCTCCTGTCACGCAAGAAGAACAAGATTTCGTGGCATGTTGCCGTGGTGAGCGTCAACCTGAAACTTTCTTAGAAAAAACTTGGCTAAAATATCGCTCCCGCATCTCCACCACCAAACGTGTTTATACGCTCTCTGGCGTGGTCGGTGTGGATAACTTAGATGATTTTTCAGCAGAATAATCAGACAAAACACAGAAAAAAGGCTTGGGTAACTAAGCCTTTTATTTCTTAAGCCCAGCAAAACCCAACAAAAGGCAGAAACTGGGATTCTTCATCCATCATCAATCAAGGCAGTCTCAGCACTTGCCTCAAAGCAATCACTATGCAATCCACATTACCTATTGAACAGTACGCCCATTTGCTTAAAGAAAAACAGCAAAAATTAACCGCACTTTTAGCCCCGTTTAATCCGCCTGATCTTGAGGTATTTGCCTCACCGACACAGCATTATCGTATGCGTGCAGAGTTTCGTATTTGGCATCAGCAAGGTGAGTTTTACCACATTATGTTTGATCAACAAACTCGCCAACGTTATCGGGTGGATCACTTCCCCATTGCAAGCCAACTGATTAATCAGATGATGCAGGCACTGTTGCCCTTATTAAAAACCGAGAAAGTCCTTCATCACAAACTCTTTCAAATTGATTATTTAAGCACCTTAAGCAATAAAATCATTGTCAGCTTGCTGTATCACAAACCCCTTGATGAACAATGGCAACAAGCGGCGAACACATTAAAAAACCAATTGCAACAACAAGGCTTTGATGTGCAACTGATTGGACGGGCAAGCAAACAAAAAATCTGTTTAGATCAGGATTTTGTGGATGAAAAACTGCAGGTTCACGGCAACACCTATGTGTATCGCCAAGTGGAAAATAGCTTTACCCAACCCAATGCCACAGTGAACCAAAACATGCTGGAATGGGCAGTGGATTGCACCCGACATAGCCAAGGGGATTTACTTGAACTCTATTGTGGCAACGGTAATTTCTCTATTGCCCTTGCCCAAAATTTCCGCAAAGTGCTGGCAACAGAAATTGCGAAACCTTCGGTTGCCGCCGCACAATTTAATATTGCAGAAAACGGCATTGAGAATTTGCAAATTATTCGGATGTCTGCAGAAGAATTTACCCAAGCCATGAACGGCGTGCGTGAATTTAACCGCCTAAAAGGCATTGATCTCAGCGATTATGCATGCAACACCATTTTTGTGGATCCTCCACGGGCAGGGTTAGATCTGGACACTGTCAACTTAGTGCAACAATATGATCGCATTTTGTATATTTCCTGCAATCCACATACCCTTTGTGATAACCTCAACACATTATGTCAAACCCACCGCATTGAAAAAGCGGCGTTATTCGATCAATTCCCTTATACCGACCATATGGAAGCGGGTGTGTGGTTAGTGAGGAAATAAGCGATGAAGATTCAGCTCATTTGCGAAACGGAAAATGCGGAAAAATTCACCGCACTTTGTGAGGAAAAAGGCTTAGCCCATGATCCAGAAAGCTATTTGGCTTTAGTTCAAGCTTATGATGAACAAGGTCAAATGCGTTTGGAATTGCGTAAATTAGATGAGCCGAAACTCGGTGCTGTGTTTGTGGATTTTGTAGCAGGGGCGATGGCTCATCGCCGTAAATTTGGGGGTGGACGAGGTGAAGCCGTAGCAAAAGCAGTGGGGATTAAGAACGACTATTTGCCCACAGTGATTGACGCCACCGCAGGATTAGGGCGTGATGCTTTTGTGCTAGCGGCAATTGGTTGCCAAGTGCGTTTGCTGGAACGTCACCCTGTGGTGCGTTTATTGCTCCAAGATGGCTTGCAACGTGCCTACGCCGACCCTGAAATTGGCGAGATGATGCAGCAAAATATGCAACTGCTCCCCGTGTCCCATATTACCCAACTGGATCCCGCCACCGATTTTGCCGATGTGGTTTATCTTGATCCGATGTATCCCCATAAACAAAAAAGTGCCTTGGTGAAAAAAGAAATGCGTGTTTTTCAACACTTAGTGGGGGCAGATTTAGATGCGGATAGCTTACTGGCACCCGCTTTATCACTGGCACAAAAACGGGTGGTGGTGAAACGCCCAGATTATGCGGCATACCTTGCCCAACAAGCACCGCACTTTAGCCGAGAAACCAAAAACCACCGTTTTGATATTTATTTAAATCACTCGGCGTAACACCTCGATTCCCTATAAAAGGGAAACCTCATCTTGCTTGAGTAACACCTCAAATTCTGGCATCACACCACGCCATAAATAAAAGGCGTGAGCAGCTTGCCCCACCAACATACCAAAACCGTCACTCACACGTTGTTTTCCTAGCTGTTTGCATAGGGCAATAAACGGGGTGTCGGTGCCTTTGGCATATTGCATATCGTAAAGTGCGGTGGCTTTTTGCAAAATTTCAGGGGAAATATTCACGGTTTGCCCCTGTAAACCTGATGAAGTGGCGTTAATGATCAGATCAAAGGCTTGCACAGGGATCTTCTCCAGTTCAACGGCTTGGATCTGACCATATTGTGCAAATTTGTCTGCCAGATCCTCCGCCTTACTTAAGGTGCGATTGGCTAACACAATTTGCTGTTTGGCTTGTAATAAAGGCAACAACACCCCTTTCGTGGCACCACCTGCCCCCAAAATTAACAGACGTTGTTCTGGCTTAAGCCAGCCGAGACGTTGTAAATCACTCACCAAGCCTGCCCCGTCGGTGTTATCGGCATATAAGCGTCCATCCTCTAATTTTTTCAAGGTGTTACAAGCTTCTGCAGTCAGGCAACGTTCGCTGTGAAGATCCGCTAACTGAAACGCCCGTTCTTTGAAAGGGGCGGTGATATTGCACCCTTTTGCCCCTTTTTCAAAAAAGACTCGCAATTGCTGTTCAAAATCTTGTTCATCACCCAACATGGCAACATAATTCATCTGTTGTGCTGTTTGAGTGGCGAAGATTTTATGAATCTGTGGTGATTGACTTTGGGCGATTGGATTGCCCCATACCGCATAATTATCCATTGTATTAACCTTGTCTAAAAAGTTGATTAGTAAAAAGATCTCGGATTTCTGAAGGATTGGACGCCACCCCCACAGGACAATCCAACACAGGAAAATCCGCCCCAAATTGTTTTCTCACTTCCTCAGCACTGCGACAAGGGGGCAAAGTGGTGAGATTGGCACTGGTTGATGTCAAGGCAAAACCTGCTTGTTCACACAATTGTTTCACCGCAGGGTGATCGCATAAACGCACGGCAATGCTCGCAAATTGCCCCGTTAAAAAGGTTGGGGTAGTCTTTTTCGCTGGCACAACCCATGTCGTAGGACGCTCATATTTCCCTTGCAAACGATCCCAGTGGGCTTGAGTAAACATTGAGGTGTCAATAAATGGCAATAAATAATCCAAACTGGGTGCCACTAAAATCAGCCCTTTTTCCCTTGGGCGTTGCTTCAACATTAATAATTTTTGCACCGCACTTTCGCTAAAAGGGTGACAACCCAGTCCAAAGACCGCTTCAGTGGGGTACGCCACCACTTCATTTTGTTTAAGTTGTTCGACAATCTGTTGAATATTCATGAAGATGTAATTTCCGAGTTAAAAAGATGGCGACAGCCTTTCGCTGCACATTGAAAAGTGCGGTAGGTTTCCGTGGTTTTTTTCAAGGTACAAACTGCCCCACCACAGGCAGGACAGCTCACCAAATAAGGCTTACTGGCTAAGGTAAATTTACAATGCGGATAACGGTTGCAGCCATAAAACACTTTGCCTTGTCGTCCACGACGTGCCACCAGCTCACCTTGCTGACAATCAGGACAAGGGATCGTCTCTTCCGTTTGTTCTTCTGGCTCATCATGCACCACAAAATGACAGTCAGGATAATGACTACACCCAATAAACATACCGAAATGCCCTTGTTTCAACACCAAAGGATGCTGACACTCAGGGCACAATTCTGACAAGACTTTAATTATTTTCGTTTCCGACTGAAAAGAAAGTGGCTTAATGTATTCGCAAGCAGGATAAGCCGAACAGCCCAAAAACAAGCCTTTTTTGCCCTGTTTCACCTGTAATACGGCATGACAAAGGGGGCAATATTCCTGTTGTTTTGTGTGCTGAAAAAGGCGTGAGCTCATGCATGTTCCTTCGGTTCAAATGAAAACAATTCTACCCCAAAGGCTTTCAACAATGCCACTGTTTCAAACACGGGTAACCCCATAACACCGCTAAAACTGCCCTCGATATGTTCAACAAATGCCCCACCCAGTTGCTGAATGCCATAAGCCCCTGCCTTATCCATTGGCTCGCCTGTAGCAATATAGCCTTGGATGTCCCTTTCTGTCAGGGACGTAAAACGCACTTGGCTCGTTTGTGTTGCCGTGTGCATGTGCGTGTCATCTGCCACACAAACGGCAGTGAACACCTGATGAGTTCTGCCCGATAACGCCCGTAACATGGCTGCCGCATCGGCTTCATTTTTGGGTTTGCCTAAAATCTTGTCATCGAGGATCACCGAGGTGTCCGCAGAAAGAAAAGGCAAAGGAAAGGCAAAGTGCGGTGCATATTGCCCCACTTTTGTTTGTTGCCAATGCTGACGAGCCGCCTTGTTTTTCTCCACCGCCATTCGCCACACATAATCTGCCCCTTTTTCATTGGGCAAAGGGGTTTCATCAATCTCACAAGCACATAGCTCAAAACGAAAGCCTAAGTTTTGCAAAATCTGGGCACGACGCGGACTGTGGGAGGCAAGGTAAAATTGAAAATTTGTCATGATATCACCGACTAAATAAAAAAGATTATAACCCGTTAGGCGAAATCCACCAGATTCCTTTATACTTTACGCCTAAATTCACTTTACTCAAACATGGTCAATATAATGTCTGAACTCACATCTTTTCACTCTTGGCTCATTATCTCAGGACTTATCCTCAGCTGTGTGGTGCTGTTTTTTCTCAGTGTCCATCGAAAACGGGATAGCCAAGAATTACAACAAAACCTGAATAAAACCATTGAAGATTTCAATCAATTACTCGCCAAATTTGAAAGCCTTCAACAGGCGAAAAATCAGCTAGAACAACAGGTGGTGAAATATCAAACCACCGCAGAAGGCTTGCAAGTGCGTTTAACTGAACGTGATGACAAATTAACCTATTTACAACAAGAGCTAGGTGAAGAGCAGGCTCGTCATCAAGCGATTGCAGAAAAAATCACCGCACTTAAAGAGCGTGTTGGAATGGCATCTGCACAAGCGGAAAGCTTAGAAAAACAACTTGAACATAGCCAAGCAAATGTCAGCCGTAAAGAACAAGAAAATCGTGAATTAGGGGAAAAATTGACCGCACTTTCGCAAGAATTCACCGAGCTGAAAACCACGCTAAGCGAAAAAGAAAAACACTTTGCCGAACAACAGCAACATATCGAACAAAGTAAGCAACAACTCAGCACGGAATTTCAAAATCTGGCGAACCGTATTTTAGAGGAAAAAAGCCGTAGCTTTAGTCAAAGCAATCAAACCGCACTGGATAACCTACTCAAACCATTTCGAGAGCAAATTGAAGGCTTTCAAAAACGAGTGAATGAAATTCATTCTGAATCGGTGAAAGGCAATGCGGGCATTGAGGCGGAAATTAAAAAAGTCTTAGACATTGGTTTAACCATGTCGCAACAGGCAAATAATCTCACCTCCGCCTTAAAAGGGGAAAAGAAAACCTTGGGCAATTGGGGCGAAATGCAATTGGAACGTGCGTTGCAATTGGCGGGCTTGATAAAAGGCGAGCATTATGAGGCACAAGCCCATTTTAAAGACAGCGACGGCAAACATAACTACCCCGATTTTGTGCTGAACTTGCCTGATAACAAACACCTCATTATCGACAGCAAAATGTCGCTAGTTGCCTATGAAAGTGCGGTCAATTCTGAGGATGATTTGGTGGCACAAAGCAAACTGCGTGAACACCTCAAAGCCATAAAAAACCACATTGATGATCTCTCTCGCAAGGATTACAGCAATTTAATTGGCATGCGTAGCCCCAATTTCGTGTTGATGTTCATTGCCGTAGAACCCGCCTATATCGAAGCGTTAAAAATGGATCCAAGCCTGTTTAATTATGGTTATGAGAAAAATGTGATTTTAGTCTCTCACACCACCTTAATGCCCATTTTACGCACCGTGGCTAACCTGTGGCGAATTGAACGAGGCAACGTGGAAGCCAGAGAAATCAGTGCACGAGCAGGGGAAATTTACAACCAAGTCTGCGTCCTTGCCGAACGTTTAGGCAAGCTCGGCAACACCCTTTCTTCCGCCAGCAGTCATTACAATAGCACCATCACCGCCTTAGTGGGTCAGCAAGGTTTAGTGGGTAAAGTGGAACGCTTCAAAGACCTCTCCGCCAAAGCCAACAAAACCATGCCAAACGTGGAATTGTTGCATAATGCGGTGGAAGTAGAACGGTTGGAAGTGGTGAAAATTGAGAGTGAGGGATAAGCTTTTCGGCTTCCTCTAGATGTACTAAAAGATCATAAAAAATCTAGGGGGAGCAAACTCACCTCAAATAGTTCAAATCAGCTTTCATTCATTTTATAAACATGCCTATACTTAATACATCGGGTAGTATTTGCAAGAATACCATATTACCAACCTTGGTTGACGTTGGTGGATTGCGATAGTTATCAAATGAGCATTAACGGGCAATTTTTCCTTGCGATTATTTTGTTCAAAGCCTTAATGCTTGGGCGACGCAGATATAGAAAACGACATTTACTCACTGGCAAACGAAACCCCTCACCGAACCACCAACCCCTGAAAAAATTTTTTATAAAAATTTGCGTAGAAAATGGTCAAATAGTAAACTGCGAGAGACACTTACAAACAACTGGAGACAGATATGGACAACAGAGACTACAACGAAAAAGCCCTTGATAAGATGCTTGAGGATATGGAAATGGCAGAACTCAGGGAGGCTACTGACTGGTGGGATAAAAACGACCAGGAAACAGAGAGACTCTTAGCTCAACAAGAAATGGAATTAGATAGACGCTTGGCTGAATTTGAGGAAGAGGGGCATCGCTACGAGGAAGACATGAGAAAGCAGTGCGAAGATCAAGCGGAAAGATTCTGTGAAAAAATAGACAGGGTTCGTGAGTATTTTTTGCGTGACACCCTCGCTCGTGGGTATACCCCAAACACGCCTACTGATATATCACGCAATGGTAAAGTGATGAATGTCGGGGAAATTCAAGAGGCTATTGATGAAGCGAGAAACCAGCTTGATATTGTTAATGGTGAAATACAGCTGCTGATTGTCAATAACACCGACTTTGACGAATGCTCTAGACCGCGAGAGGCATACGAAAAAACACGCTCGGAGATGTCCTCGCACCCTGATATGCTTAAATTGAAAGCGAAAGCATACGACCTCTACTCCGAGATTGACAGACTTAGCTCTGCTACACCTGACGGCGAGAGTGAGGAGCCGTTGCAGGATTATGAGTATGCAGGTTTTGGGGTCTTACGTGATGCTATTAAAAGAGGGTACTCTGCGGAGGCGAAAGCGGATATGCGGATTAACGGTAACAAAAAGACGACACTTGGTGACGTAGAGAACGAAATCCGAAAAACGTGGGTTGAGTTGAACAAGACAAAAGACAAAATCAACAGTATCCGACGCAAGAAATTACTGGACGACGGTCTTTTCAAAGAAGGCGGCAAATTCGACAAAGAAGGGCTTGATGAACTTATGGCATCACCTGAGGTAGTGGCACTTAAAGTGCGGTATTATGACCTACACCAAGATTTGTGGTGCCTCAGCACAGCATCCCCTGAAACATGCTACGAATCAGATAGATTCGACAAATTTGGCGATTCGTCGTTCTAGTGGGGTGCAGCATGAGTAACAGAAAACTACACGACCAGATGATGCACATCATCCACTACGAAAAAGACACGCCTAGCGGTTTCACGAACAAAGTACCCATACCACCCGAGCTAATTAGAGAACTAAACAACGTCGAGCCTAAATACAACGACGATTTAACGCTTATACTTGAACAGTACATAGACGGCTTAAGAGGACTGTTAGACTTAATGAGAGTAAAATCGCTGTTTGAAGTAGCGGTAAAAGCCTTACCTAACGACACTGAAAATCTCGCAGGGGAAATATTTTACTCGAACGACAAATGTGGCCTCATAACCCTATCAGGGAGGAAACGTAACGAGCTAGACAGTCTGTACGACAGGTTCTGCGACCTGTATCGCCGTAATGCGTATTCAAGCACCGACGACATCAACGTGGAGTATTGCAAAGAACATATGCAAAGGGTTAGAGAAATAATAAAAGCACACGTTACCAAAATAAAAACAACCCCATAATTGATTATCAGTTAAGGGTTCTTAACTGGAGATAGGTATGGCTATAGATGAAGAGTTCCAAAGACAATGGGAAATATCTCGTTCAGCTGAAGGAGCGAAAGCGAGAAATGCGTACACCCCAAAACCCAAGAAAATCACTATCGAAGACCTACTTAATGGTAGGTATCCAAGCAGTAAAACTCGTCCGCTACATTACTCACCCTATGAATACTACTATGACTACGACGACTCTGGGGAGGCATACAATCCAGTTGAGGATAACGGAACTGTGTACGAGTATTACATGGAAAACGACATAGATTGTGAACACTATGATTGAATAGAAACAGCAGACATATAAGGGGTTATTAGTATGTTTGGTATTCTGAAACTACAATCCTATCATTACCGTAAGCTATGAAGCTCTGTACAAATATATTGAAGCATATATTGAATCTGGCTTTATAAGCAAAAGTGTAAAAATACTAGGTGTTCTAGCTGTCGAGCTATGAGCTACGCCAACGAAGTTCTTACTTGAAACAGGAATTTTTATAGATAATTTTTGTGGGCGGTGCCTTTCTTTTTATAAAAAAATCAGTTAGGCTTATACCCACTTTAGTCGGGGTGCCACCAATGTGGCTGAGATGATACCCGTGAACCTGATACAGCTCGCACTGACGTAGGAAACTAATGATATGCTTATCCGCCTTTTCTCTTCAATTTGCTTTTCTTGGTTTGTTCATCTGTCGCTTTTCAATTCATGACACAATGAATGCCGTATGAATGCCGTTGAAATTCACCAGTTAACATTACGTTTTGCCCAGAAACCATTATTTTCGGCATTGGATTTTGTATTGCCGAAAGGAAAATGGACAAGCCTATTAGGGGCATCGGGTATCGGGAAATCCACCCTGTTGCGTGCGATTGCAGGGCTTGAAAATCAAGCCATTACCGCAGGCAAGATAACCATTGCACCGAACCAAACCATCAGTTATATGGCACAACAAGATGCCCTTTACCCTTGGTTATCGGTGATTGACAATGTGCAACTACATTTGCACTTACAAGGAAAGAAAAATCAGCAAAGTGAGGAAAAAGCCAAGTCATTACTTGCAGCGGTCAACATGGCAAATCACTGGCATAAAGCCTGCTATCAACTTTCTGGTGGTCAACGTCAACGTGTTGCACTTGCTCGCACGTTAATGCAAGACGCCAATACCATTTTAATGGATGAACCTTTTTCGGCATTGGACGCCATCACCCGTATTCAATTACAAGATCTCGCTTGTGAGCTGCTCAAACACAAAACGGTGTTATTGATCACCCATGATCCGCAAGAAGCGATCCGTTTAAGCGATGTGATTTATGTGCTAAAAAATCAGCCCGCCCGTTTATCCGATCCCCTTTTATTGGCAGGGAATCCCCCTCGGCAACTCGATCAACAAGATCTTTGGCAGCAACAAGCACGGTTATTTGCTCAACTGGTTGAGGGACAAGATGAAAATTAAATCCTTGTTCCATGTGCTGTTATTAAGCCTGATGTTGTTATTTTTCTGGCAAAGTGCGGTGTCTTTTTTTGACATTCCACGCTATATGCTCCCTGCACCAAAGGATGTGTTTACGCAGTTACACCACCGCTACGATTTATTGTGGCAACATAGCCAAATCACCTTGTTAGAAATCCTGTTAGGCTTAGTGCTTGGGGTGTCCTTCGGGCTGATTTCCGCTTTGTTGCTCAGCCTGTCTGATCATTTATCCAAATATTTATTGCCTTTGCTGGTGATCTCGCAAGCCATTCCCGTTTTTGCGATTGCCCCCCTTTTGGTGCTGTGGCTCGGTTATGGCTTGGCATCGAAAATCGCCATGACCATTTTGATTATTTATTTCCCTATCACCGCCGCTTGTTACGATGGCTTACGCAATACGTCAACTCAATGGGTAGAATTGGCGAAAACCATGCAAGCCTCGCCCCAAGCCATGTTATTTAAAGTGCGATTGCCTGCCGCCTTGCCTTCCTTGGCGTCGGGTTTACGCATTGCGGTGTCTGTTGCCCCCATTGGAGCTATTGTGGGGGAATGGGTAGGATCATCGCAAGGATTAGGCTATTTAATGCTCCATGCCAACGCCAGAATGCAGGTGGATCTTATGTTTTCCGCCTTGTTGATTTTAATGATCATCAGTTTACTTCTGTATTTCACGGTAGATGCGTTACTCAAGAAATGGCTTCCTTGGGTGAAATACTTAAAGTAATCCAACAAGAGACAGCTTCATAGGATGGGCTTCAGCTCATCATTAAATAATGAATCTTGAGTTGATGGGCTAACGCTCATCCTACACTTTTTGGGAGAAAAAATGTCAATCACACAAACCTTGATTAAAAACGCTGGTCAACACTGGCAGGATTATGTCGAACACGACTTTGTACAACAACTGGAAAACGGCACGCTACCTCTGGCGAATTTTCAGCACTATTTGAAGCAGGATTATCTCTATTTATTACATTACAATCGTGCCTTTGCTTTGGCGATTTATAAGGCGGATAACCTCAAACAAATGGAAATAGCACATCAATCGGTAGCGGTATTGCTACATGAAATTCAACTGCACATTGGCTTTTGCAAAGGCTGGGGCATTGATGAGCAAACCTTGCTTGCCACACCTGAATCTGCCGCTTGTGTGGCTTATACTCGCTATGTGCTAGATTGTGGCATGACGGGCGGGTTACCTGAACTTTATGCCGCCATGGCACCTTGTGCAATGGGGTATGCGGAAATCGGGCGAAATCTTGCCACTCGAGGAAAAAGCCCAGCCAATAATCCCTATCAAGCGTGGATTGACATGTATTCCTCCGAGGAATTTCAACAAGGCACACAAGCCTTGGCGGACAATCTCGACCACCTTTGCCAAGGCATGAACAGCACACAACTTGCCAAAATTCAGCAGATTTTCAACACTGCCACACGCATGGAATCGGCATTTTGGCAAATGGGATTAGATTTAAGTTAACAACAAAAAAGGAGACAAATATGCCAACATTCATGAAACATACACTGACTCTCGCACTTGCCATGGGGCTGAGTTTTTCTGTGTCTGCCAAAGAAAAATTGACCTTATTACTGGATTGGTTTGTCAATCCCGATCATGCCGCCATTATCGTGGCACAACAAAAAGGTTATTTTGCCCAACAGGGTCTAGAGGTTGACATTGTTGAACCAGCAGATCCGTCCTTGCCACCGAAATTAGTGGCAGCGGGGAAAGCCGATTTAGCGGTGGATTACCAACCCCAATTACAAATTCAAGTGGCTGAAGCCTTACCTTTAATCCGTGTCGGCACCTTGGTGGCAACCCCACTGAATAGTTTAATCGTGTTAGAAAAAAGTGAGATTAAAAGCCTTGCCGATTTAAAAGGCAAAAAAATCGGTTATTCCGTCAGTGGTTTTGAAGATTCTTTATTAAAAGCCATGTTAGCCTCGGCAAATTTAACCGAGAAAGATGTACAAATGGTCAATGTGAACTGGTCGCTTTCTCCCTCTTTAATCAATGGTCAGGTCGATGCCGTGATTGGCGGATTCCGTAACTTTGAATTAAACCAAATGAAACTGGAAAAACACATGGGGCGTGCCTTCTATCCTGAAGAACATGGCGTGCCTGTGTACGATGAATTGATTTTAGTCGCCAATAAAAACACCCTCTCAAAAGCGAAAATAAGTGCATTTTTAACCGCACTTGAGCAAGCCACGGTTTACACCTTAAACCATCCACAAGCGGCATGGAAAGCCTTTGTCTCTTATAAACCGAAAGAATTAGACAACGATCTGAACCGTTTGGCTTGGGCAGATACCTTACCACGTTTAGCGTTACGCCCAAGAGCATTGGATGCCCATCGTTATGAACGCATGGCAACCTTTTTAAAAGACAGCGGTTTGACTAAGGAGGTGAAACCTTTGTCGGATTATGCCATCGAGATTAAGTAAGTGATGGTTGAGGTTCTGTTGGGCGAGCAAAAGAAAGCAGCTCGTCCATCGGGCGAAACTCGCTAAGAATACCGACCCCCCCCACATAAACCCAAAGTGAAAAATGTCATGCTGAAATCAATATATCTACAAAAAATCAAAGCCCAAAATCCCCTTGTCCACAACATCACTAATGTTGTGGCAGCCAACTTTTCAGCCAATGGGCTATTGGCAATTGGTGCATCACCGTTAATGTCTGCGGCAATAGAGGAAATGGAAGAGGTGCCTCGCATTAGCCAAGCTTTGGTGATCAACATCGGCACCCTCATGGGAAAAGAAGTGGCGGCAATGGTGCTCGCAGGCAAAACCGCTAATGCAGTGGGCATTCCCGTGGTGCTCGATCCCGTTGGCGTGGCGGCGACCTCTTTTCGTCAACAAACCGTAGCAACCTTGTTAAACGAGGTGAAATTTGCCGCTATTCGTGGCAATGCAGGTGAGTTGGCTAGCCTTGCTCAAGTGGATTGGCAGGCAAAAGGGGTTGATGTGGGCTCGGGTGAAGGCGATTTAGCCGAAATTGCTCGCATAGTCGCAGAAAAATATCATTGTATTGCGATGATAAGTGGGGCAACGGATTATTTAAGTGATGGTCAACGTCAGGCACAAATTCACAATGGCACGCCATTATTTCCGAAAATTACGGCGTCAGGCTGTTTATTAAGTGCCGTTTGTGGGGCTTTTTTAGCG
This sequence comes from Pasteurella pantherarum, assembly GCF_049670885.1. Classification (GTDB taxonomy): domain Bacteria; phylum Pseudomonadota; class Gammaproteobacteria; order Enterobacterales; family Pasteurellaceae; genus Pasteurella. The sequence continues at coordinate 1,993,772 of NZ_CP187173.1, forward strand.
GTGGCGGAACCAGAACAATATTTTGATGCCATGTTAGAAGCAGGCACTGCCTATGCCATTGCAGGTGAGCTTGCCGCTATCCCGTTAAGCGACACACAACATGGGCAATTTTATCTTGGCTTGCTCGATCAGCTTGCAAGCCTTTCTCCTCAAAAAATTAATCAATATGCAAGGATTTCTTATGCCTAATATTCCTATTGCCTTAACTATCGCAGGCTCAGATAACTGCGGTGGGGCAGGCTTCCAAGCGGATTTAAAAACCTTTCAAATGCAGCACGTGTTTGGTATGACCACCATTACCGCCATTCCTGTGCAAAACAGCCTTGGCGTGTACGACATTCACCCCGTGCCACTAAACATCATTGAAGGACAACTCAAAGCCATTGCCGACGACTACCAAGTCAATGCCTTTAAAATCGGGATGCTTGGCAACGCAGAAATTATCGAATGTATCGCCAACGCCTTGAAAAAATACGATTTCGGGCGAATGGTGCTCGACCCCGTCATGTACGCCAAAGGCGGTGCAGCGTTACTGGAGCCTGATGCGGTGGACGCCTTACGCACCTTGCTCGTGCCAAAAGCAGAAGTGATCACACCAAATTTACCTGAAGCAGAAGCCTTAACGGGCATCAACATTGTGGACGATAAAACAGCGTGCGAAGCGGCGGAAAAATTGCGTGCCATGGGCGTGCGAAATGCGGTGATCAAAGGCGGACACAGTGGCAATTCACAAAGTGACATCTGCCGTGACTGGCTGTTTACCCCAACAGATATCTTGCATTTTGACAGCCCTCGTTTCAACACCCGCCACACCCACGGCACTGGCTGCACTTTCTCTGCCTGTATCGCTGCAGAACTGGCAAAAGGGGCGGAAGTGGTGGATGCGGTGAAAACGGCAAAAGCCTTTATTACTGCGGCAATCAGCCACCCATTGAATATCGGGCATGGGCATGGACCGACGAACCACTGGGCGTATTCGGAGTTGGATCAATAACGGATTTCGCCGTTGGCGACCTTCTTTCTTTTGCTTGCCCAAAAGAAAGAAGGCAAAGAAAAAGGCTCCCCTGCTGAACCGCTTTTCTTCGCTTTGTTGAGATTGCCTTAACGGAAAATTTGTAAACTCGCTCCGCTCAAACAGTACAAATTTTCCTAGAAATCTCAAGTCGCTCAGGCGTTTCAGAAGGGGCAAACCTCTCTAATATTGCTTAATATAGAATGTAAGATGGACTGAAGCTCATCCTACCGACCGCAAACAACAAGGATCTCTAATGAAAACCATTGTTTTCGATATTGACGGGACGATTTCCCAATCGGGCAAACCGGTTTCCATCGAAATTTGCGAGTATTTAACCGCACTGAGCCAAACGCATCACATTGTGTTTGCCTCCGCGAGACCCGTGCGAGATATGTTGCCAATGATAGCCAAACCCTTACACCACAACGCCTTATTTATCGGCTGTAATGGGGGAATGGCATTTAAACAGGGGCAATTTCTTTTTACGCATACCCTTGAGAAAAAGTATCTTGAGCAAGCGTTAGCAATTCTCAAACAACAACACATTCCCTACGTGCTTGATGGACATTGGGGCTATGCGTTCTCGAAAGTGGCTCACCCTTTTCAAGGGTACATTAAAAGCTTGAGCGATGCGGAAGAAGAGGAGGAGGCGTTGCTACAAACAGGGGTAACCAAGCTGTTAGTTCTCACAGATGAACCCAATAACGCCCTGATTTCCACGTTAAATCAACGGAATATCAGCTTACATATTCACAAGGGCGAAAATTTTTTTGATATTACGCCACAAGGCAACAACAAATATCGTACGCTCAACACACTATTGGGCAAACAACAATATATCGCATTTGGCAACGATCAAAATGATTTTTTAATGCTGGATAATGCCGAAACTGCGGTGTTTGTGGGCGATGCAAACACCTACCCAACCGCAGATTATTACACGATGGTGGATAAGGTGTTGGAGGTTATTCAATCGGTGACGAAATAAAACGCATCATTAAATAATGAATCTTGAATTGATGGTCTAAAGCCTAGCCTACAACCCTGCCATAATTTAATAACAGGAGTGAAAATGACACAAACATACGACGTGAGAGCCGCAATGCAGCTCTATTTTATTGCTGGCACGCAAGACGTGTCCCATCTGGCAGGGGATCCTGCGGATAATTTATTGAACGTCTTGACACAAGCGTTACAAAGTGGGATCACCTGCTACCAATTCCGTGAAAAAGGCAAAAAAGCCTTACAAGATCCAAGCAAAATCAAAGCATTAGCCATTCAATGCCGTGATCTTTGTCGTCAATATCAGGTGCCCTTTGTGATTGATGACAATGTCGATCTAGCGGTGGAATTGGGAGCGGACGGTGTGCATGTGGGACAAACGGATATGCCCCCAGAGCAAGTCAAACAGCGTGTTGGCAAACACTGTTTTGTTGGCACATCGGTGAACACTTTGCAGCAAGGTTTAGCCGCACAAGCCAATCCTTTTGTGGACTATTTCGGCACAGGGCCTATTTTTCCCACACAATCCAAAGAAGATCCTAAACCCGTGGTCGGCATAGCATTTGTTTCCACCATTCGAGCCAACGGCATTGATAAACCCCTTGTGGCAATTGGCGGTATTACCGCAGAAAGTGCACAAACATTACGACAACAAGGGGCAGATGGCGTGGCAGTCATTTCAGCCATTGCACAATCTACGGATATTGCCAAAACGGTGAGGGCGTTGCTTGGTCATGCAGAATAATCCTCGTAATGTGGCGGTGGCGACCATGGTGGGGACCGCCATTGAATATTTTGATAACTATATCTATGCCATGGCAGCCGTATTGGTCTTTAATCACCAATTTTTCCACAGTGCCGATCCCGTTAGCAATGAATTGGCTTCGCTGTCCACCTTAGCGTTGGCGTTCTTTGCTCGCCCTTTTGGTGCCATCTTATTTGGGCATTTTGGCGATAAAATTGGGCGTAAAAAATCCCTGATTGCCTCGCTATTATTAATGGGGATCTCAACCGTCTCAATAGGTTTACTGCCTAACTATGCCGATATTGGGATTTGGGCAACACTGTTACTCTGTTTATGCCGTGTGGGTCAAGGCATTGGACTTGGTGGAGAATGGGGCGGTGCGGCTTTAGTCGCCATTGAAAACGCCCCTGTGGATAAACGTGCAAGATATGGCATTTTTCCACAACTTGGTGCCCCTATTGGCTTATTACTGGCGAATGGGGCATTTTTCGCCGTTGGGCAATATTTTGGTCAACAGGCGTTAGTGGAATGGGCATGGCGTATTCCTTTTATTGCATCTGTCGTCTTGGTGGGAATTGGCTGGTATGTGCGAACCAAAATTCACGAAAGTGCGGTCTTTTTTGAGGCAGAAAAACAAGGGCGAACGCATGCGTTCCCGATTAAAGCCGTCTTCACACAGCAAATCAAACCCTTTATAACCGGCGTGTTTCTCGCCACCGCAGGCTATGTGTTGTTTTATATTTTAGCGGCTTTTGCACAAATTTATGCCAAAAGCCCAACCACACTTTCCCCGGCTGGGCACCCGATGGGATTAGGTCTGCCTGCAAGCACTTTCACCGCCTTTTTGTTGAGCACCTCTGTCATTTTTGGGATCGCCATTGCCTTTTCAGGTCTCTACGCAGACAAAATCGGGCGTCGTCGTTTAATGCAATATGTCAGTGTTGCGACCCTCGTTTTTGGTCTGTGTTTACCGATCTTTTTAAGTGAAGGAACTGCATTCAGTGTATTTGCCTTTTTAGCCATTGGTTTCACCATTATGGGAATGTCATTTGGGCCGATGGCTGTTTTATTACCCGAATTATTTCCAACGGAAGTGCGTTATTCAGGGGCGTCCATTGCCTATAATCTTGCGGGCATTTTAGGTGCCAGTGTGGCGACCATGGTAGCAATGAAACTGAATGCCAATTTTGGCTTAATGGGGGTCGGGATTTATTTGGCTGCCAATGCCTTGATTTCTTGGATTGCCTTATGTTTTATTCCTGAAACCAAAGGGCGTGCCTTATAACACCTCGCATAGGAAGGAAATGCAGTCAAGAATAGGTGCTGCATTTCGCACAAATTTATTGAATTCTGTCTAAAAAACAGGTAATTTTGCTCTCTTTTTTACTCTCAATGAATGAAGACTATCCATGGAACAACATAATCAAGCGACCCCTATGAAATCAAAATCGGTGCCATCTCAAGCACCGAATATTATCAGCCAAATTATTTTTGCCAGCCGTTGGTTACAATTGCCTATTTATTTAGGTTTGATCATCGTACAAGGTATCTATGCTTATAAGTTTATGAAATCCTTGTGGGAATTGATGACGAATTTACAAACCATGGATGCAAACATGATTATGCTTGCGGTGCTTAACTTAATTGATGTGGTGATGATTGCAAACTTATTGGTGATGGTGATCGTGGGCGGTTATGAGATTTTCGTCTCAAAATTACGCACCAAAGATCACCCTGATGAACCAGAATGGCTCAGTCATGTGAATGCGTCTGTGCTGAAAGTGAAATTATCAATGTCCATTATCAGCATTTCATCCATTCATTTGTTACAAACCTTTGTGAATGCCGCCAATATGGATGAAAAAACCATGATGTGGCAGCTTCTGCTCCACCTTGGCTTTTTAATCTCTGCGGTAGCCATGGCATATACCGATAAAATTCTTTACAGCACCAGTCATAAAGGGCATTAATCCCATTGACCATGAAAAAAGACCTTGAGAGATCACATCAAGGTCTTTTTTTATCTGGAGGATTACCAAATGCGGCGGAGGGCGTTTAAAACTTTTCCAAAAAGCACCGCACTTTTTAACCCCGAATATTACATTCTCAGCTTATTAAAGCATTCACGTTGATGGCATGATTAATAGACACTAAATGCATGGAGGTAAGGCAGTTTGCCTCGTTGTAGCATTTTTTCAATATTACTTTTGTGATCGGTGGTGCCTAAACCTCGTAACTCAAAATTCACCCCAAGACTTTTATCATAAAAAATCTCGTTCTCTTTCTGATTCGGTCTGCTCGTCACACTGCGTTTCGCTCCCACATTCACTGCCCAACAACAAGTGCGGTATTCCACGCCGAAATATTGTTCCACTGGTTTTTTCAAAGCAAGATCTTGATAATGACGAGCCACCACAGCCCAATTATCGGTCAGCTCCCATGCGATAGCCCCCCCTAATTGTTTAATATCCTGACCATAACGATTGGCACTGCTCGTTAAATTTTGGTCAATGTATTCTTGGCTGGCATAACGATAACCCACTTGAACCACATTATTGCCTTGCGGGTTGTATTCTAAAGTGAAGTTCCCCAAAGAGGATTTATTTAAGCGTGTATCGTATTGATAACTCCCCCGCCAACGCCATTGATCATTCATTTTCCAGTTAGATTCTAATGACCAAGAGGATGAACGTCCGTAGGTACTGTTTTCGGCACTGTTATCAATGCGAGAATCCTGTAAGTAATAAATTTGACCAGCGGAAAAATTAAAACGCTCATGACCTTTTTTATCATAAATACGCGTGGTGCCCCCCACTGTCACTTGGTTAGCAGAGGCAATGCGATCTAATCCGCTATAACGACGATCACGGAATAATGCAAAATAATCTTGTTGTAATAATGAGGAATCATAACCAAACCCTAAATACGCATTGTTCATTTGTGAACCGATCTGACTTTGGTTTTTATAAGGGCGATATAAATATTGCACACGAGGCTCAAGGGTTTGTGTATAGCCCTCAATAAAGGTTTGATGGCTTGCTAACACCGTTTGGAAATCCACTTTAATTTGTGGCAACAAACGATTAATTTTCCCTTTTACCGCTTCTGCAGCAGAACTATTGCCCGATTTTTGACGATAAGTTGTGGCATACAGTTTGGTTTCAATATTCAAGCTACCATAACGGTTAGATAAAGGTAAATTCACACTTGGCTCAATATGGAAACGCCATGCTTTTGGCATAACAGGACTTTTGTTATCAAAACGTACCGCTTGGGCAAACAGTTTGAAATCCAACAGTTTTGCAACATTATTTTTGTAGTAATTGATATCAAGCTGCGGCAATGCACGATAAGGCCCAATCTCAATTTCATCAAAAATCTGGAATTGTTTCACCGCCAAAGCAATATTGTAATTCGGCTGATAGTAGGCAATGCGTGCACGTTGATCCGCATAACCATCGGTGCTATTTCCGTATTCAGAATCAAAATCGGTGAAGTATTGTTTGTCGCTGACACGGGTGTAATCTAAGTCTAAACGCCAATTTTCCAAGAAACTGGAGTTATGTGTCCAATAAAACAAATGCCGTGAACGTTGATTCAACACACCTGATTGGGCTTTATCATGCCCTAAATATTCGCCCGCAATTTTCCCTTCACCAATAGGGCTTAAATAACGAAATTCGCCATTCAATTGCCAGCCACGCTTAGACATATATTTTGGCGTAAAGGTACTGTCTAAATTCGGGGCAATATTCCAATAAAAAGGTTGAGCATAAAAATAGCCATCACGGCTTGACGTGCCCACAGTCGGCATTAATAAACCTGAACGGCGGCGATCGCCAATGGGCAGTTGCAAATAAGGGGTGTAAAAAATAGGTATGCCATGCACTTTAAAGCGTGCATGCCACATTTCTGCATATTCTTCGGCAATGTGTTGTCGCATTTCACTGGCTTCAATCGACCATGTATTATCATTTGGTAAACAAGAGGTAAAACTTGCATTTCTCATTACACGATAATGTTCACGAAGCTCTACCTCGGTTGCCGTACCACGACCTTGGCGATTTACAAATTGATAGTTGGCGTTTTGAATATCGGTATCTTTATTATTTAAATTAATGTCTGCCGCTGTTCCATCAAGATGCAACATATTATCTTTATATTTAAAATGTCCGAGCACATGTGCCATACGCTGAAAATGCGTGCCTTTCTGTTGCTGGGTAATTTCCGCAGAGGCTGCGGTTAAATAACGGTTACCCTGTTGAATCTCAACATTACCTTCATATTTTGCGTTCACGGATTGAGTCAATTCAGCACGGTCTGCTTCAATATAAACGGGCAACTCATTAGGATTGCCTTCCACTAACTCGCCATGAAACTGCGGAACCCCCGCTAAACATTGTAATTTCAAGTCAGCGACACTTACGCCACTGTACAACGCACTCAGCACAGCAAAAGAAAGAAGGGAATAAGTATTCTTTTTCATTGGATAACCATATTTTTATCAAAAATTAGCCTGATTATACTGGAAAATCAGGGGAAAGGTATATTATTTCCAGTGGCAATCATCTTGGTGATCATTCACCAATCCAGCAGCTTGCATAAAGGCATAACAGGTGGTTTCGCCCACAAAGACAAAGCCCCGTTTTTTCAACGCCTTAGACAAAGCAAGGGAGGTGGCAGTTTTAGTCGGCACGTCACTTAACGCCGATACCCTATTGATTTGTGGCTGATGATCCACGAAAGACCAAATAAATTCGCTGAAATGTTCACCGCACTTTTGCATCGCCAGATAGGCTTTAGCATTCGTGATAATGGCGTCCAATTTTTTACGATGCCGAATCACGCCACTATCTTGCATTAAGCGATCCACATCCAATGCGGTCATCTTGGCAATTTTTTCAGGATCAAACTGATGAAACACCTGCCGATAATATGCCCGCTTTTTCAACACCGTAAGCCAAGATAACCCCGCCTGTTGCCCTTCCAGACACAGCATCTCAAACAATTTCAAACTATCATATTCAGGCTTCCCCCATTCCTTGTCATGATAATCCGTATAAATGGACGTATTCCCCACCCAAGCACAGCGTATTTTCATCCTTCCCCTCACTTCTCGCCTCTGTTCTCGCCCCAGTTCTCACTCAGTGCGGTCAGTTTTTAGAGTGTTTAAAATACGCCTTTCTCTAAAGAAATCAACGTAAAAGATCATTCCATTTTCGCTTTGATGTGCTATTGTATAGGCACTCAAAGAACATGAATTGTAATGCTAAACTAGAGGGAAATTATGACCACACAACTTGATGCTTTACGTAATATGACTGTCGTTGTTGCAGATACTGGCGATATTGAAGCGATTAAAAAATACCAACCTGAAGATGCCACAACAAACCCATCTTTAATTTTAAGTGCCTCTGCACTGCCACAATATGCCTCATTAATTGATGATGCCATTGCCTATGCAAAAGCCAAAAGTGATTGTTCAAAACAACAACTCATTGATGCACAAGATAAATTAGCCGTAAATATCGGTTTAGAAATCTTAAAAATCGTGCCAGGACGCATTTCCACAGAAGTGGATGCACGCCTTTCTTATGACACACAAGCCACCATCGAAAAAGCGAAAAAATTAATCGCACTTTATAACGAAGCTGGCATTGCCAATGATCGCATTCTGATCAAAATCGCCTCCACATGGCAAGGTATCCGTGCGGCAGAAGCTCTTGAAAAACAAGGGATCAACTGTAACTTAACCCTCTTATTCTCCGAAGCGCAAGCCCGTGCTTGTGCAGAAGCGAATGTTTACCTCATTTCACCTTTTGTCGGTCGTATCCTTGACTGGTACAAAGCCAACAGCGATAAAAAAGACTATGCCCCAGCAGAAGATCCAGGCGTGATTTCAGTGAGCAAAATTTATCACTACTATAAACAACATGGCTATAACACCATCGTCATGGGGGCAAGTTTCCGCAATGTTGGCGAAATCACTGAATTAGCGGGCTGCGATCGTCTCACCATTGCACCTGCCTTGTTACAAGAATTGCAAGAAAACCACAGCTCACTTGAACGCAAACTACACTACACAGGTGAAGTGCAAGCCAAACCACAACCATTAACCGAAGCCGAATTCCATTGGGCACACAACAGCGATGCGATGGCGGTGGAAAAATTGGCAGAAGGGATTCGCAAATTCGCCGTTGACCAAGAAAAATTAGAAGCGATGCTTTTAGCAAAATTCTAATATCACACTGAACAAAAAAGTGCGGTTATCCATCATTTGCCCGAACAGAAAGCTTCAGCTACTGACTTTTTAGGGCAAATTGCCTATAAACCGCCTTTTTTGTTCACGATTCCCCCAAACATCGCCCGCCCCCTTTCCCATTTAAGGGATATTCACCGTGCCACCTCATTTCAGCATCAACACAGCACAAGCACAAAAAGTGCGGTCGATTTTAGATAAGTTTTAACAAAGAAAGCGCCACCTCCCCCAATTTAAATAACCACAACACCCCATTAATCAGCCTATTTTATGATTAAGCCCTGTCAACATTTGAGCTAAATCAAGGTCTTTTCAACAAAAACACAATAAACGCTTGTTCCTATCGAAAAAAACTGGCAGAATTCGGCGATTTTTTTAAATCGGTTTTGTTAATGGAATAACAAAGAGTAAAAATAAGGAGTGTTTAAATGAAACCCATCAACTCTGTTGCCGTTGCTATGTTGCTTTCTTTGGGCATTGTGGCTTGTAGCGGTAACGGTTCGTCAAATGCAGCGGAGAATCATGCTGCACCAACCCCACCAGCCATAAACGAAAATGGAAATACTGAACAAGCTGGTTCTACAGAATGGATCAAAAATGCGATAGATAATCCCGACTACATCCATTTGAATGCCACAAATGAAACTATCGTGCTTCAAAATATCAATGATAAAAAAACAATACCTACCACCTATTCTGACATCCTTTTGGAATACCCACCAAGTAAGTCAATTGAGATTGGTGGCAGACCAAAATCAGGTAAGCATCTCGATACAAACCATGTTGCTTTAGATGCCACTTACACAGGGAAATTGTACTTCGCTGATAAAACTCAAAAAAACAAGATAAAAATTCGCCCTGTTATATTTAAACTTCAAGGTCAACACATTTCTGGGCATTCTGTCAAAAACATTGAAGATGACCTACAAGTTATATTTGAAAAAACAGCAATTAATAAACAAAAATTGGCCGAACAAGGAAAAATAGTTGATGTGCTAGGTTTCAATGCGAATTTTAAAGCGACAAAAGAAAAGAAAGACTTTGATAAAGGCGGATATCTTGGCTACTTTGCAGGCCCTAAAGCCGAAGAAGTGGTGGGTGAATTGCGTGGTACAGAACACATTGACGGTGCTTTTGTTGCTGAAAAACAAGCTATTCCCCTTACTAAACCTTAAATATTCATTCACATAACAAACAATAAACACACAAACTTGTATTCTTTCTTAAAAACTGGCAGAATGCGCGACCATTTTTAAGCTCAGTATCTTGAGCAAGAATACAGAAATTTCAAATCTAGGAGTTTTAATATGAAACCAGTGATCAATGTAGCGGTTGCCCTTTTACTTTCTTTAGGTCTTGTTGCTTGTGGCGGCGGCGGTGGCGGTAGTACGTCAAATAACAATGCAGCAGCGGTGAATCCAAATCTACCAAAAGATGATGTGAACTATATCGAATTAAATGATTCAAATAGCAAAAGTATCACCCTTGTAGATGGAAAAGAAGAAAAAATTGAAAAAACATACACCTATCTATCTTTGTATAAAAAAGGCAATGACATTCTTATCGCACCTAAAACAAAAGATCTTACAAATGTGTCTTATAAAGAAGAATTAATGAAATTAGATGCCAAATATAACGGTGTTGTTTTATTATCTTTGAAAGGGGAAGATAATAACAACTCTCAAATAAAACAAAGAAGTGCCATATTTAATCTTAATAAAAACCAAATTTCAGGACATTCTGTAAAAACAAGTACTGATGATATTCAAGTTATTTTTAAAGCATCCCAAGTTAAAGAAATAAAAAATCAGCACTTAGGCTTTGAAGGTCAAGCAGAAGTAAATAAAAATCAAAAACTTATTACTAGTGCAAATTATTTTGGTGAGTTCGCTGGCTCTAAAGCTGAAAATATTGCTGGATACTTTGTTGAAACCGAGCATAGAGACCAGAACACCCAACCAAAAGTCTCTGGTGGTTTTATTGCGACACGAGAAGTGGTAGCAGAAAGCACACCTGCACCAAAACAATAACCTTCTAAACGACCATGCCCTCATCATGAGGGCATGATTAAGTGATAGCATCTCATGAAATATCTATTCCCCTTTTCCTTATTCCCGTTGGCATTGAGCCTCTTTTCCTTAAACACGGTGGCTCAACCTATCATCAGGGATATTCAAACCTCTACCCCTGAACCTCGCATTCAAGAGGCACAAGCCCAACCAAGGGCAATCACCCCCTTAAAGGCGTCGCCAAAACCGCTTCGTTTTGCGGTGGCAGAATTACGTGAAAATAAAGCCTTAACCGAGCAAGTTTTACTCTTAGCCATTGAGCAAAAAAATCCCGTAGCCATTGAAAAAGCCGTGAATATCTACCGCACTTTTGCCGATCATGATCCCTTGTTGCTCTTATTTGCACAGGGACAATTCGCCAAGTTACAAGGCAAAACCGACCAAGCAGTCAAATATTATCGTGAACTCATCGCACTTGAGCCAGAATTAGATGCCGTGCGTCTTGAACTTGCCATGGCACTGTTTGAAGATCAGCAAAATGATGCCGCCAAAGCACAGTTTGAACAATTACGTAGCCGAACAGGCTTGCCTAACTCAATTAAACAACATATCCATGCCTATTTAGAGGCATTACAAAAACGTGAAGCATGGCAAATTAATGTATCTGCACATTATTTACGTGAAAAAAATGTGAACAATGCGTCAAACGCACCTTATATTGATAACACCGTCATTAAAGGGTTACAGAAAAATCCGAGTATGTTGCCGCAAAAAGCACATGGTATGAGTTATCAACTGGATATCAGCCGTCAAATCAATGTGAAACATCAGCATTATTTGCATATTGAAAACAATTTAAATGGCAAATGGTTTTGGGATAATCATCAATATGATGATATTTTTAACCGCACTTTAGTGGGCTATGCCTATAAAAATGCCTCACAAGAGTGGCAAGTGCTCCCGTTTTACCAACGCCAGTGGTATGGCAAACAACGTTATAATAAGTCCATGGGCTTACGTTTAGAACATCGCTATTGGCTCACCCCAAGCGTGCAGTTAACCTCTGTTTTGGAACAAGGGCATCATCGCTATCATGACAATCCTAGCCTCAATGGTAAAAACCAGTTGTTCTCCCAAACCTTATTTTGGCAACAACAGCCAACGCAATTTTTCCATATGGGAATCGATATTAACCGCACGAAAACCGCTGAAAAACAATACAGTAATCTGCAAAAAACCTTGCGGTTGGGTTGGGGACGAAGCTGGCAATGGGGCATTTCTTCACGCGTGAATGTGTCGATAAGCCAACGCCAATACCGTGATGAAGCCAAACTCAGTGGTTGGCTACCCCTTGGCAAGGTGCGTGAAGATAAGATTTATCAAGCCCAGTTAACCTTGTGGAAGCGAGATTGGTATTTGTGGCAAATCACCCCAAAACTACAACTAAGCTGGAAAACGCAACAAAGCAACATTCCAAGTTTGTATCAATATCAAGAAAAAAACGTGAATGTAATTTTCGAAAAACGCTTTTAACGCAAAAAAGACGTTTTCATCTCATCGGTGGGCATTTGCCCACCCCTTTTTCATCCACAAACATTTTTCAAAATCCACCGCACTTGACCTTTCTTCCTTTTTCCCCGCAAACCAAACACAATCCCCTACGAAAGTTTGATATTCATCAACGCAACCCTCTGCTCATCCAAATAAGCCTTGTCTTTTCCACATAAAACTGGCAAAATGCGCGACTTTTTCAAGCTAAATCAATTTAGCTTTTTATAAAATGTAGAAAATAGGAGTTTTTAATGAAACCAATAATCAATGTAGCCGTCGCCATTTTACTTTCTTTCGGTCTTGTTGCTTGCGGAAGTGGTGGCTCAGGCAATGGGAATCACACAACAGCGACAACGGCAAAGCACAGCAAAGACCCAAATCATATTGATTATATTGAGTTAAACAATACCGCAAGTAGCACAATTAACCTATCGGCACAACAAGAATATAAAGAAGAACTGCAGTATTCTTTTTTAACCGCAAATAAATTAAAAGACAAAGTATTGGTCTTAGGTCGTCCGAACAATCATGAGGATGAAACGCCTCTCGCTTACAAAGATGACTTAGCTCAGTTAGATGCAAAATATGAAGGTAGCGTACTCATTGCCTTAAACGAAGGTGGCGATTCACAAGTCGAAAAAAGAAAAGTGCAATTTAACGTAAAACAAAACAATATTTCTGGTCATTCAGTCAAATATAACGACATCAACGATGTGCAAGTCGTCTTTAAAGACACCCAAATTGGTACTGAATCAAGAGGGGAAGAGGACTACTTAGGCTTTATCGGAAAGGCTGAAGTGATGAAAGGGCAAAAAACCTTCTCTCACGCTGAATATTTTGGCTCATTTGCTGGTCCGCAAGCACAAGAAATTACAGGGGGATTTATTGATAAGATTCATGATGAACCAGACATGCAACCCAAAGTATCTGGTGGGTTTATTGCAACGCAAGTGGTTAAAGACACAACAACATCGCCACAACAATAAGAAAAATCCCAAACCATGCCCTCACCACGAGGGCATGATGACCAGCTAACAGGTGTTTATTTTCCTTGGTGATGATCATGTTATCGAAAATTTTTCAAAATCCACCGCACTTTAGGCTTGAAGCAAGCCCTATGATAAAAGGGAAAGCCGCTTAATGGTGAGTTAAGTATTCAATGCTCCCGTCTTGAACCTCACGAAAAACCCCTCTGCTTTTTAAGCTCGCCAGAATATCCTCAACCGCTTTGGAATCATTTCTTAAATTTAACTGGGATCGAATGTCATTTTTTAAACTGGCTAATTTTGCTGGGCGATTTTTTTTCCCTTTATTAAATAAGTAGGCACAATAACGCTCATAATACTCAGCGACGAAGGAGGTATGACAATAATCAATTTTATTATTGCTGATTGTCAGGATGTTTTCCTGCTGAAGTTTTGCTATCACCGCTCGCACTAAAGGGGTGACAGATGCCACACTTTGACTTTTTAAATCCGATTGTGAACGAATATGATTAAAAAGTTTTTCCGTTGTTCTCGGCAAATGTCTATTTTCCACTTTGGCGATAAATTGTTGATAAGCTGAAAAATACTTCTGCACTTTCTCTGCATCAATGCTTGCGGAAGGATTAGGCGTTGCCACCACAGGTGGTTTGGATTGTGGCACCGCTGGCTTGGATTGCGGTGCTGCTGGCTTGGATTGTGGTACCGCTGGCTTGGGTGGCTGATTTGCGACAATTGGATTTTTTGCCGTTTCGGTTTTATTTTCAGTATGACCGTTTTCCACAGCAATTAATTGGCAAGTGCGAGCATGCTGTTGATGGGTAATATAATCACAAACACCTTGATAACCTTTATCTTTTGAAATCACATGAAAGCTGATTTTTTTATCCAGTTCTTGATCTAATTTGCCAAGAAAAAAGACCAAATGAAAATCAAGATTATTTTTCGCCACCTCTTTCACGGTCACCAAACAAATTTCAATTTGATCATTAAATTTCTCAGAAAGGGAAATCGATTGCTGTTGTGCACCTAAAAATAAATACACTTTCTCATATTCATTGAGTCGAATATTATCTAACGAATGGATATTTTCATAATCAATAAAGGCATATTTCATTTAAACCATCCTTGTATCATTCACATGCTTTTAATAATTGTACAGAAATTAACTCCCCTTTCAAATAATCCTTGATGGATTCAATCACCAGCGGGCTGCGTTCACATTGCCCCTCTTGTTGAATATAGTCATAAAATTCCGCTAACGTGAGCCATAAACCACGTGTAATGTCGGGATCTTGAGGCTGAATGGGCAACCAATCATCCAGTTCCACGGCAAAGGTAAAACGCAGAAAATCGGTTTGAGTGCGAGGGGCGTGCCATTGGTAAATTTTAATCAGGTGTTGTATTTCAGCCCGAATGCCCGTTTCTTCAAAAAGCTCACGTTTCGCCCCTTCCAATAGGCTTTCGTTGGCTTCTAAATGCCCAGCGGGTTGGTTTAAGGTGAGTTTGCCGTGTTCAAATTCTTCCACAAATAAAAATTTTCCTTTGCAATGTACAACACAAGCGAGAGTCACGTTAGGTTTATGCATGGGTTATCCTTATTTTTTTAACTGTAATTGTTGATAAAGTGCGGTCAATTCTGCTTCAGAAAGCTGGCGATATTGCCCTTGTGGCAGATTATCCAAATTGAATAATGCCAGTTGATAACGAATTAAACGTAAGGTGGGAAAGCCAATATGTGCCGTCATGCGACGCACTTGGCGATTACGCCCTTCACAAATCTTAATTTCTAGCCAGCTAGTTGGAATCTGTTTGCGTTCACGAATGGGCGGATGACGTGCCCACAACCAATTTGGCTCAGAAACTAACCGCACTTTGGCGGGCAAGGTTTTGCCATCATTGAGCATCACACCTTGGCGTAATGCCGCTAAATCGGCGTCTTGTGGGATACCTTCCACTTGAGCAAAATAGGTTTTTTCGGTTTTGAATTTGGGTTCAGCTAAACGATGTTGAATTTCACCGTTATTGGTGAGCAACACCAAGCCTTCGCTATCTCGATCTAAACGCCCAGCAGGATAAACATTCGCCACAGGAATAAACTCTTTTAAAGTCGCTCGTCCGTTTTCATCGCTAAATTGGGTAAGTACATCATAAGGTTTGTTAAATAAAATCACTTTTGTTTCAGCAAAGCTGGTGATTTTTTTCTCACGAACACGAAAGGGATTGTTAGACCGAGAAGAATCTGAAAATTTTCTATTGGTTGCCGAGGAAAATGATTGCGTTTTTGGGCGAAATGGCGTGTGTTTTTTCATAGTTAAAAAAATGGGTTGAAAATGGGATCTAGATCTAAAAATAAAGAATTTTTTTAATAAATTTTAATAAATACTTGCGAAGTTGAACCAGTTCCAATAGTTTTGTAGGGATAATCTCATTTCATAACGTAGATTACCGTTGAACAACTATCCTACCACAGGCAAGAAAATAAGGAAGAAATGATATGCAATCAAAAGTCATTATCCCACAAGGTGAAAAAATTCAACTCGATGAAAAAGGGGCATTAATTGTGCCAGACAATCCCATCATTCCTTTTATTGAGGGCGATGGCATTGGCGTGGACGTTACGCCTGCCATGCGTACTGTCATTGATGCGGCTGTCGAAAAAGCCTATGCGGGCAAACGTAAAATTTCATGGATGGAAATCTATGCAGGTGGTAAAGCCAATGAGGTGTATGGTGAAAATACATGGTTGCCTGATGAAACCATGGCATTTATTCGTGATTATCATGTGGCGATTAAAGGCCCTTTAATGACCCCAGTGGGCGGGGGCATTCGTTCCCTTAATGTGGCAATGCGTCAAGGCTTAGATTTATATAATTGCTTACGCCCAATTCGTTATTATGAAGGCACACCGAGCCCCGTCAAACACCCTGAATTAGTGGATATGGTGATTTTCCGTGAAAACTCAGAAGATATTTATGCTGGGGTAGAATGGGTGGCAGGATCTGCTGAAGCCAATAAAGTGATTGCCTTTTTACAACAAGAAATGGGCGTGAAAAAAATCCGTTTCACTGAAGATTGCGGGATTGGGATCAAGCCTGTATCGAAGCAAGGTACACAGCGTTTAGTGCGTGCAGCGTTACAATATGTCATTGATAATGATCGCCAATCCCTCACCCTTGTGCATAAAGGCAATATCATGAAATTTACCGAAGGGGCATTCAAAGATTGGGGCTACCAAGTGGCTCAAGAATTTGGGGCAGAATTGCTCGACGGTGGTCCGTGGATGACCTTAAAAAACCCAAAAACAGGCAGAGAAATCCTCATTAAAGACAGCATTGCCGATGCTTTCTTGCAAGAAATTCTCCTTCACCCTACCGATTATGATGTAATTGCCACACTGAACCTAAACGGCGATTACATTTCCGATGCCTTAGCGGCACAAGTGGGCGGAATTGGGATTTCACCGGGTGCCAATATTGGTGCGGAAGCGGCAATTTTTGAAGCCACACATGGTACTGCCCCAAAAATTGCAGGGCAAGATAAAGGCAACCCAGGTTCATTGATTTTAAGTGGTGAAATGATGTTACGTCATTTAGGTTGGTTGGAAGCAGCGGATCTGGTGGTCAAAGCCGTCTCCAAAACTATTGCCGATAAAACGGTGACCTTTGATTTTGCAGAAATGCTTGAAGGGGCGACATTACGCTCCACCTCTGAATTTGCCAAAGATATTGTGGCGAATATGTAAACAGAATTCACACCAAAACAACCCCATGATTCTGCGGAATGATGGGGTTTTCTTCTTATCATGGAGCAAAAATTTTCGCCTATTTAACGGGAATAATTGCGGTATTTTTTCTCATTTCACGGTAAACTAAGCATTTTATGATTGACGGGCAGAAGAACGATGCGTTTATTTATTTTTTTATTAGTCGCGGTGTTATTGCTATTCCAATATGATTTTTGGTTTGGCAAGAATGGCTATTTGGACTACAAACAAACCGCACAGCAAATTGCTCAACATAAACAAGAAAATGAAAAACTGTCGCAACGTAACCAAGTGGTGGCAGCAGAGATTAAAGATCTCAAACAAGGGGTGGAAGCCATTGAAGAACGAGCAAGATTTCAGCATGACATGGTGAAGCCCGATGAAACCTTTTATCATATTGTCAAAGAGCATAAATAATGACTAGGCAAACTTCTAAGCCAACACGTCGTATTGTGGCGGTGGTACCTGCCGCAGGCATTGGTAGCCGTATGCAAGCAGATAAACCGAAACAATATTTGCAAATTCACGGCAAAACCATTTTAGAACATACGCTTTCGGTATTGTTAAGCTATCCGTTAATTGAAAAAATCATTTTAGCCGTCGCACCGAAAGATCCTTATATTGCCAGTTTATCTTTTCTCTCACACCCGAAAATTCAAGTGGTGGAGGGCGGTGAAAATCGTGCCGATTCTGTGCTTAACGGACTTCAAGCCATTAAAAGTGCGGTGCAAAACAAAAAAGAAACCTCACCAGAGGCACAACAACCTAGCAATTGTTGGGTGATGGTGCACGATGCCGCACGTCCTTGTTTAACCCATCACGATTTAGACAAATTGTTACAAATTGAAGATGACAATGGTGCCATTCTCGCCATTCCTGCCACAGACACGATAAAACGGACCTTGCACAATCAGCAAATTCACCAAACAGAAGATCGCTCGCAGTTATGGTTGGCTCAAACACCGCAATTTTTCCCTGTTCATCTTTTGGCTCAGGCGTTAGAAAATGCACTGGCACAAGGGTTACAGATTACCGATGAAGCCTCAGCAATGGAATTTGCGGGATTTCGACCGCACTTAGTGGCTGGACGGAGCGATAATATTAAAGTCACTCGCCCTGAAGATCTGGCATTAGCAGAATTTTATTTAAACAGAACAAAGTAGGAAAAATAATGATACGAATTGGTCATGGTTTTGATGTCCACGCCTTTGGTGGCGAAGGCCCTTTAATTATCGGCGGCGTAGCAATTCCTTATGAAAAAGGCTTGCTTGCCCATTCCGATGGCGATGTCGCATTACACGCCTTAACCGATGCCCTGTTAGGGGCAGTGGCGTTAGGGGATATTGGCAAGCTGTTCCCTGATACGGATATGCAATACAAAGGTGCCGACAGCCGAGGCTTATTGCGTGAGGCGTATAAACAAGTACAAGCCAAAGGCTACAAAGTCGGCAATGTGGATGTGACCATTATTGCACAAGCCCCGAAAATGCGTCCGCATATTGATGCCATGCGAAAAGCCATCGCTGAAGATTTACAGTGCGACATGGAACAAGTGAATGTGAAAGCCACCACCACCGAAAAACTGGGGTTCACAGGGCGTGGCGAAGGCATTGCCTGTGAAGCGGTGGCATTAGTGGTGAAAAACTAATGGAACTGGCTTACTTACAACACAATCCCCCTGCACAAACCGCACGTTTGAAAGCCGAATGTGCGGATTTTATTGTGAAAGAAAATCTTGGTTATGCCCTGTCTGGCGACGGGGAATTTGTTGTCGTCAAAGTGCGTAAAACAGACTGCAACACCTTGTTTGTGGGAGAAAAACTCGCTCAATTTGCAGGCATTTCTGATCGTCATATGGGCTATGCGGGCTTAAAAGATCGCAAAGCCGTGACGGAACAATGGTTTTGCTTACACATGCCAGGGCAACCGACCCCCGATTTTCAATCATTCCAGTTAGCGGGTGTAGAAATCCTTGATGTGACTCGCCATAACCGCAAAATTCGAACAGGCAGTCTTGATGGCAACCAATTTGAAATGCTATTGCGTGGTGCAAAAGAAACCGATGAGCTCAAAGAGCGGTTAGAAAATTTAAAGAAATTTGGCTTCCCAAACTATTTCACAGAACAGCGTTTTGGGCGAGATGGGCATAATCTCACTCAAGCTTTACGTTGGGCAAAGGGAGAGATTGCCATTAAAGATCGCAAAAAACGCAGTTTTTATCTTTCTGCCGCTCGCAGTGAAGTCTTTAATCTGGTGGTATCAGAACGTATTGCATTACTGCTTGCACAGCAGGTTTTGCGTGGTGATATTTTACAGTTACAAGGCTCACACAGTTGGTTCCAAGCAAATGAAAATGACGATCTGGCAGCCTTACAAACACGTTTAGAACAACAAGATATTCTACTGACCGCCCCTTTAATTGGTGAGCAAAATCCTTTTGCTAACGAGATGGAAAATCACGTAGTTGAACAGCACCAAACCTTGTTAGCCCTGATGGCGAAAGAACGCATGAAAGCGGCTCGCCGCCCAATGTTAATGCACGCCCAAGGCTTACAATGGGAATTTATCCCTGAGGGATTGAGACTCGCATTTTATTTGCCTGCGGGGAGCTATGCCACTGCCTTGGTGCGAGAATTGGTTAATGTGCAAGAAGAAACATATCAACCCAAGATTGAAAAGGTATGATGATGCAAACAGGGTTCAAAAGACTCTTGAGTATGACATTGCTCGTCAGTGCGATGAATGTCTTCGCCCAATTGGAAGCAGACCCTGTTTTTGAACAAGGTGCGGAAGCCTATAAACGGGGTGACCATACCACGGCATTTAAACTTTGGCTTTCCCGAGCAGAACAAGGGGATATGTCCGCCCAATTTAACGTGGGGCGAATGTACGACGAGGGGGACGGTGTTGAGCAAAATAAGCAACTGGCATTGAAGTGGTATCAAAAATCCGCTGAGCAACATCACCCTGATGCACAATATCATTTAGCCCTTATGTACAGTGAAGGCGACGGCGTTGCACAAGACTTTAAGCAAGCGTACAAATGGTATAGTCAATCTGCCTTACAGGGCGATGCGAGAGCCGTCTATAATTTAGGCACACTCTATGCCAATGGCGAAGGTGTCGAACGCAATTGGGAGCGTGCAAAAATGTATTTTAAACAGGCTTGCAATGCGGGTTTGAAAGAAGGTTGTGATTGGGAATAAAACGTTTCTAAAAAGCACCGCACTTTTAAACCAACACGTCCACAAAAGATAGCCAAGAAACAACAAAACAAAACAACGAAACCAAACACAGAATAAGGATAACACCATGAAGATTCTTCTCAGCAACGACGATGGGATTCACGCTGAAGGTATTCAAACGCTCGCACGTGAATTACGTAAATTTGCTGATGTCACACTGGTTGCACCCGATCGCAATCGTAGTGCTGCCTCAAGCTCTTTAACGTTAGTCGAACCTTTACGCCCTTTACGCTTACCCAATGGGGATTATAGCTTAAATGGCACCCCCGCAGACTGCGTATATTTGGCATTAAATGGCTTTTTATCTGGTCAAGTGGATCTTGTGGTGTCGGGCATTAATGCAGGCGTTAATTTAGGGGATGATGTGATTTATTCAGGCACCGTTGCCGCTGCCTTAGAAGGCCGTTATTTGGGATTACCCGCAATTGCAGTCTCACTAGATGGACGCCAACATTATGAAACGGCTGCTCGAGTTGTCTGCGATCTCATTCCGAAATTACACGGACAGATCCTAAAACGCCGTGAAATTCTCAATATCAATGTGCCTGATATTCCTTATGAGGAAATTAAAGGCATTAAAATTTGCCATTTAGGCTATCGAGCGGCGGCGGCTGAGGTGATTAAGCAACAAGATCCGCGAGGTGAAGCCATTTATTGGGTCGGCTCCGTAGGTTTAGCCGAATACGAACAAGAAGGCACGGATTTCCATGCAGTGAAACAGGGTTATGTGTCCATCACCCCTATTCAAGCGGATATGACCGCTTATCATTCATTGCAATCTTTACAAGATTGGTTAGAAAGTGAATAATTCATTTTTTGATTGTTGATTTAGGAAGGTATCTGTTGAAAATTTTTGGCACGATGTACGACAAAACGATGGCATGGTCAACACATCGTTATGCATCTTTTTTCTTGTCGTTAACCAGTTTCATCGAGGCGATATTTTTTCCCATTCCGCCTGATGTGATGTTGATCCCCATGTCCATGTCTAAGCCACAAAGTGCGGTACGTTTTGCTTTATATACCACGATTGCCTCCGTGTTAGGGGGAATTGTGGGTTATGCATTGGGGTATTTTGCACTTGATTGGGTACAGCATTATGTCCAACAATTTGGTTATCAACATCATTGGGATACTGCCATTTCTTGGTTTGAACGTTGGGGGATCATCGTGGTCTTTTTAGCAGGTTTCTCACCAATCCCTTACAAAGTTTTCACCATTTGTGCAGGGGTGATGCAAATGGCATTTTTCCCTTTTGTCGTCACCGCATTTGTTTCCCGTGCAGCCCGCTTTTTATTAGTAGCAAAATTAGCCGCATGGGGAGGCGAGAAATTTGCTGCCAAATTACGCCGTTCCATTGAGCTGATCGGCTGGGCGGTGGTGGCACTTGCCGTCATCGTATATTTTATTTTGCGATAATTTAAGGTTAAAAATGAATAAATTGTTTTTATTATTGTCTATGGTGTTAGTGCTAGGGGCATGTAGCTCGCCAAGTGAACAAGATGAAAATGCATTAGCCCCTGGAATTATGGAACCTGTGGCAGGAACTGGTGCTCAAGAAGGCGGTAGCTGGTTACCTGAAATTCAAAACATGAACAAGCATTAAAATAAAGAGGAATTTCATCAATGAGAAAATCGTTTTTACTGTTACCTATTAGTGTCGCATTGCTCTCAGCGTGTAGCAGTGATACACCCGCACCAGTCGAAAGCGTGGATGGCACGCTCACCCCAGGCATTATGCAACCTGTTGACCCTGCCAATGGTGGGGCGTGGGAACCACAAATTCAACAACAAGGAAGCATGCCAACAGGGATGAACCAACCCACCTATCAGCCACCTGCACCTAAACCGGTGAGTACGCCAACAAGTTTGCCAACCGCCGCCCCTACAGTGGCAATGCATTCAGAGAATTTTGAGATTCCTCGCCTCCCTGTCACCAATCAACCCGATTACAGTAAAATTGTAAAAGGTTCTTATCGTGGCGAAACCTATAAAGTCCGCAAAGGCGACAGCATGTATTTAATCGCCTATATTTCTGGCTTAACCGTGCCTGAATTGGCGGCATTAAATCATATGTCTGAGCCTTACACGTTAAGCACAGGGCAAGTATTACGTGTGTCGAATGGGAAAAATGTATACTCCCCCAGTGCAGTAGCACCCGCCACATCCGCAGGTGCGACAAGCAAAGGTGAAACCTCACAACAGTTCGAGATCCCTCGCCACCCAACAACCAATACGCCAGATTACAGCAAAATCAATAAAGGGTTTTATAAAGGGAAAACCTACGATGTGCGTAAAGGCGATACCATGTATTTAATTGCCTATATTTCAGGTTTAGATGTAAAAGAGTTGGCGGCATTAAATAATATGTCAGAACCTTATCGTCTGACGGTTGGGCAAACCTTGCGTGTTTCCAGTGCTCAACCTACACCAGCCCCTGCTGTGACCGCCCAACCAGTGCCTCAGCCAATTGCAAAACCGGCAGAACCTGAAGTCACTTATACACCGGGACCAAATGGCACACAATATGGGTCTGATGGTTCAGTCATTGGGCCAATTAAATCTGGCGTGGGTGCAGTGTCGAGCTCAACACCAAGTGTACCTGTCACACAGCCTATTACCCATACGCCAATCCCTGTACCGAGTCATGACACCAAGCAAGTGTTCTCGAATATTGCATGGCAATGGCCAACCAAAGGCAATATTACACAAGGTTTCTCTAATGCCGATGGCGGAAATAAAGGGATTGATGTAGCAGGATCACGGGGTCAAGCGGTGAATGCCGCAGCCGCAGGACGTGTAGTTTATGCAGGCAATGCATTACGAGGCTATGGCAATTTAATCATTATTAAACATAATGATGATTATTTAAGTGCTTACGCACACAACGAAAGCATTTTAGTCAAAGATCAGCAAGAAGTGAGTGCGGGACAACAAATTGCCAAAATGGGTAGCTCTGGCACAAACAGTGTCAAACTACACTTTGAAATTCGCTATAAAGGCAAGTCCGTCGACCCAATCCGTTACTTGCCTAAACGCTAATAAACGGTCAAAAAACTGCACTGAAATCACGGTGCAGTTTTTTTATTGTCTAAAATATCAACAATCGGCATAAAAAAGAGCTAATATCTTAAAAAATAAAGCATTTTTGCCTATTTCTGCTCTATACATAACCACCTCCCACTGCTAAGCTAATATTTATACCAGTTACCATCAGTCTTTAGTGGGGTTTTATGCTTACTCAATCACAACATTCTCTCAAAAAAACCTTCTGTCTAAGCGTCTTAGCACATTGCCTTGCACTTTGTTATTCGCCTACGGTTTCCGCTTCCATTGTGCGAGGCGATGTAGATTATCAATATTTTCGTGACTTTGCTGAAAATAAAGGTGTGTTTTCTCTCGGTGCCAGCAATGTGCCGATTGTGGACAAAAACGGTAACGCACTAGGCGTCATGCTCAATAATATCCCCATGATTGATTTTTCCTCCGTGAGCCGACAGTTTGGCATTGCCACCTTAATCGCACCACAATATATTACCAGCGTTCAACATAATGAAACTTATCCTGCGGTGTCCTTTGGTGCAGAAGGCAATATACCCGATGCCCATCATTTTCATTATTTCCTCACCAACCGCAACGATTATCCCGATCCCCCGACCAAGCAATTCCCCCTCGCTAAAGAAGATTTTCATGTTCCACGCCTCCATAAATTAGTCACCGAAGTGGCGCCAGCCACAGTTTCTCAACTCGGGAGCGATCCAGCCGCTTATCAAAATGGGCGTTTTAGTGCCTTTGTCCGTATTGGTTCTGGGCGACAAGCCACAGAACAAGCTAAAAAAGGCAGAACCGAACTTTCTGAAGGTTATGAATATTTAACCGCTGGGGCGGCACTCAATATTGCAAGCAATGAAAAATACCGTCTGCATGCGAAAGGGAGCTTATTTACAGGTGATTACGGTCCTTTGATTACCTACGGTGCACTGGGCGATAGTGGCTCACCTCTTTTCGGCTATGACAGCAAAGCCAAACGTTGGGTCTTGGTTGGGGTGTTAGAACTATGGTGGGGAGAAGATGCAAAACATAATCGCTATACTATTCCACATCAGGGTTTCATTCAGCATACCAAACGAAAAGATATTGCAGGTAGCATCAAAAATGCCGTGCTAGACAGCACCTTTATGTGGGAAGCACAAGGCAAAACCAGCTACATGAAAAGTGAAAAGCAAACCCTTAAGGTGGATTTAAAAAATGAAGCACTCACCGCACAAGATACCCTCGCCCAACGTCCTTCTTTAGCCCATGGTAAGCACGTGCATTTTGAAGGGAAAAAAGGCACATTGGTGTTAAAAAACAATATTGATCAAGGTGCGGGTGCCCTTTACTTTCACACTCACTTTGTGGTGAAGCCGTTAGATCAACAAACCTATTTAGGCGGTGGTGTCTTTGTTTCAAAAAATAAAACCGTTGAATGGCAAGTGGCAAACCCTAAAGGCGATCGCTTATCTAAGCTAGGTAAAGGTACCTTACTCGTCAACGGCAAAGGGGTTAACCATGGGGATTTAAGTGTCGGTGATGGCGTGGTGATTTTGGATCAAAAGGCGGATAAAAACGGTGCAAAACAAGCCTTTAATCAAGTTGGGATCACCAGTGGCAGACCTACATTGATTCTCAACAGTGCAGACCAAACACCTTTAGATAACCTGTATTTTGGTTATCGAGGCGGACGGCTTGACGTGAATGGCTTAGCACTTCGCTTTAACTATATTCAAAATGCCGATGACGGAGCACGTATTGTGAATCATCATCCCCAAAAACGTGCCGACCTTACCATCAAAGGCTATGCCCCATTCAGTGAAAAAGATATCCGCTGGCAAGTCCCAGGGCGAGGCTACAATACCGATTTAGCCGCCTTGTATGAAGACAAAGATCCCCAAACGGGTCGTGTGCGTGGTTACTTTATTTTAACGGGAAATAATCCTTCGCAACCGTTCCCAACCCATCAACAACATAATGAAAACTGGCAATTCATCAGTCAAAATAAAGCCCAAGCCATACAATTTGTGATCAATCGCAATCATCAAGCCAGACAACGGGCGACCTTCAGTGGCTATTTCGGTGAAACCGATCCTGCTCGCCACAATGGAGCCATGTCTATCACCTATCATCCAACCCTCAAACAGGCTACATGGTTGCTTTCTGGTGGCATGAAACTCAATGGAGATTTCAATATTCACGACGGTGTCGTCATGCTGTCTGGGCGTCCAACCCCACATGCGATGAACATGCAAACGAAAAAAGAAGTGGTGCTTGAGCATGACTGGCTTAATCGTTTGTTCCAAGCCACCTCTTTTAATGTTAAAAACCATGCCAAACTCTATGTAGGGCGTAATGTCGAGCAAGTAAAAGGCAACTTTAACGCCGAAAATCAAGCAGAATTACATTTAGGCTTCAAACAGCGTGATCCTATTTGTCAGCGTTCGGATTATACGGGCTTAACCCATTGCCACCAAAACACCTTGCAACATCGCAACTTCATGGCACTGCCGAAAACACACATTCAAGGCAATATCCAATTACAAGATCAGGCGAAATTACACTTAGGATTCGCACGCCTTGAAGGCACCATTGAAGGGGGGAAATCCACTTCCGTTTCCATGACTTCTCGTGCTCGTTGGACCTTAACAGGTGACAGCCACATTGGTCATTTACATATGATGAAATTGCCAGAAGAAAGCAGCACAATTTACCTAAGCCGTGCTGGAGAACGATTTAATACATTGCATATTAATGGGGATTTAACGGGAAATGGGCTTTTTGTGTTCCGCCTCGATCTTGACAAAGCCACAGGTGATAACGTGGTGGTAGAAGGGGATATACAAGGTAAATATGCCATTAACGTCTTTACTAATCGCAACAGCACCCCGAAAACGGTCTTTTTCGCAAGAAGTGAAGCACATGCCGCCTTACCGAGCTTGAAAGAACGCTTTACCTTATTAAAAGCCAAACACCAACGTAGCCAAGCCACCTTTGATACTCACCTCGTTGATCTTGGTGCTTATCGGTACACCTTCCGTGAGGAATATCAAAATAATCAATTCGCTTTACGACTCAGTAGCCCAGCGTTAGATGCCAAAATTGCGGAAGAAGAACGTATCACCTTGGAAAAACAACAAGCCGATCAAGACACCGCACAAGCACTGGCACGGGCAAAAGCTGAAGAAGCCAAAGCAAAATCACTTGCCCAATTGGTCGATCAAAAAACCTATACTAGCCAAGTGACCAATACCGCACTTTCCTTGCTGTCTGCCCATGCGAACATTGCACGACAAGTGGGACAAAATTTAGATCGTCAACACCTTGCAAAATATGACTCACCGTTTCAGGTTTGGACAAACCATGAAGTGCAAAAAACCCATAATTCATCGGAAAACTACCGCACTTATCAACAAACCAATCAGTTAACCCAAATTGGTGTTGATGGTACCTTCACGGAGCAAGGAGATATTCGACTCGGTGCCGTACTGAGTGCAACACAAGCACAAAGCCGTTTTGACGATGAGATCACCAATAAAACCCGTTGGCTACAAGGCTCAGCGTATCTGAAAAAAGTCTTTGAGTCAGGGCTGTTTGCGGCGGTGGATGCCAGCGTTGCTCAAAGTCATGATCACCTCTCTCAACATGCTGGATTATCCTCCATCAAACAAGGGCTATATGCGGCAGGATTATCCATTGGTTATCATAAAGCATGGGGCAATGTGGAGATCAATCCAATGCTCACCGCTCGCTACCACCATTTCAGTGATCAAGCGTATATGCTCAATGAATTATCTGTGCAAACACAGGCGATGAGCTTCCTCTCTTATCAAGCGGGGCTGAAGCTTGCAAAAACCTTTGATTTAGGCACATGGTCACTGATTGCCAGTGCAACCACTTATTACAGCGATGCTTCACAAAAACAATTTGCTGTAAGTGTGGATAATGAAATGTTTAAGCAACAATTTGGTCGCTATTTGATGCAAGAAATTGGCTTAACCGCCAAACTGAAAAAATGGCAACTTAATACCAATTTGGGACTCTCAAGGGGGAATCAAATCCGTAGACAACACAGTGCCAATATGCAGTTAAGTTACCACTGGTAAAGGGGGAAGTCGAAAAAATTTAGCCCTCGTAAAGAGGGCTAAATTCAATAAGCAGATTATACTTCCAACCAGAAGGTTACTGGGCCATCATTGGTCAAACTCACTTGCATATCTGCCGCAAATTGACCGCGAAAAGTCGGTATTTTTGCACCGCACTTTTCTACTACATAATCGTATAACGCCTCTGCTTGCTCAGGGTTCGCCCCACGAGAAAAGCTCGGGCGAAGCCCTTTTTGCGTATCCGCCGCCAATGTAAATTGCGACACCACCAACAGCTGTCCATTGACTTGTTGAACATTCAAATTCATTTTGCCCGCCTCATCGCTAAACACCCGATAATTAAGCACTTTCTCAATCAAACGGTCGGCTTTGGTGTGATCATCGTCTTTTTGCACCCCAAGTAACACCAACAACCCTTGTCCGATTTCACCGACAATCTGATTCTCCACTTCAACTTTCGCTTGGCTAACACGTTGAATTAAGGCAATCATTCTGCTTTCTCCAATACCGCTTTTCTTTGTGCAATTTCAGCTTTGAGTGCTTGTTCGGTTTGCTCGATTTTTTGTTGTAAAGCAGGTTCGTTTACATCGGCTTCAATCAAGGCATCAACACTGATTTTACCTTGCTGACATAACTTGTAATCAGCCAAAACCGAAGCCAATTGTGCCCCAATTAAAATCACCACCCAACTTAACTGAATCCACAATAGCATAATCGGTAACGTAGCCATGGCACCATAAATCAATTGGTAGGATGGAAATGTCGTCACATACCAAAGGAACGCTTGTTTACCCAATGTAAAAAACACTGCAGCCACTAACGCCCCAATCGCAGAATGCATAATTTTGACTTTTTTATTTGGCACAACCGTATAAATCAACGTGAAGATTAACCAAGTTAAAAAGAACGGAACCACACTCAATATTTTAAACCCGAAAGGCAAGGAAATATTTTCATTTAACATGGCTGCAATGTACGAACTTACCCCAATACTTGCCCCAATTAATAAAGGGCCTAAGGTCAAAATCAGCCAATAAATGGCAAATGAAAACACCACTGGGCGAATAGTGGAATCATGCCAAATAGAATTTAGGGTGCGATCAATAGAGTTAATCAGCATTAATGCCACCACCACTAAACTTATTACGCCTACCGCACTCATTTGTTTTGAGTTACTCACAAACTCATCAATGTATTGCCCCACCATATCGCTCGCTTGGGGAGCAAAGTTATTGAAAATAAACCCTTTTAACTCCCCTGTGACTTCATTAAACACAGGAAAGGCAGAAAAAATTGAAAATACCACCATCACTAAAGGGACAAGGGCAAGCATGGTGCTATAAGTCAAATAACCTGCGGCTTGGCTTAATTTATTTTGCTGGAAACGAAGCCAAAATAATTTCAAAAAAACGAGCGTATTGTTTAAAACGCTATTCACAGTAAACCTCCACAACAATGTTTAAATTTTTTCATTGAACCACAAACACAAGGTGCTTTCATCTTCGGCAATGCCACCGTGGGATCAACAAAATACCAACGTTGTGCAATATTAACAAACAATGACATTTCGTGATGCACTTGTGTCTGTGCTTGTTGACCAAAAAACGCCTTAAATTCCACTTGGCTATGCGTATGAGACAGTGGAACATATTGCACAATCTCCAACCCCAACCACGTGGTGTTATCCGCCCAAGCTTGCAATTCCTCCACGGGCAATAAGGCTTGCTGGCTAGGCACTGTGGTTTGCACAATGTAATCTATTTTTTTCAAGACATACGCCGCATAACGTGAACGCATCAACAACATCGCATTTTCAGGAAACTGCTGCTGTTGATGATAAGGCTGACAACAGGTTTGATAAGGTTGCCCTGACTGGCAGGGACAAAGTGCGGTGAATTTTTCGGTGATTTTCACAATATTTTTACTCATAAGGCTGAACAGATTTTTCGTTAAACAAAGGATTTCCCCTCATTCCACCTCAAAGGCGAGGTAGCAAGCTCATCCCATAGTGAATCAAACTAATGGCAATCGCCCACATAATCACCCCAATGCACAAATCTAAAATCCGCCATGTAACGGGACGTTGGAAGAATCGGCTTAATAACCCTGCTCCATAGCCTAAGCTAAAAAACCAAAGGGCAGACATCAGCAATGCCCCCACCAGAAAAAGCAATTTCTCATTAAACGCTAACGTGCCTGCAATACCGCCTAAAATCACCACCGTATCCAAATACACATGCGGATTTAATAACGTGATCAACAACGTTGCCACCACCGCATGACGAGTGGTTTGAAGGCTGGCGGTTTGTGCCATCAACTGTAACGAGGCATTGCCTTGATAAGCCGACAAAAATGCCTTTAACCCATAAAGCAATAAAAAACCACCACCCAAAAACGCCAACGCCACCGTGGCAACAGGACTTTGGCTGATTAAAGATCCTAATCCAAGCACCCCTAAAGAAATTAAGACGATATCACACATAAAACAGGTTAAAATCACCGCCAAAATATTTTGTTTAAGCAACCCCTGCTTCAACACAAAAGCATTTTGTGCACCAATGGCAATAATTAAACCAGAGGTCACCAAAAAGCCTTGTAAGAGGTATTCCATAAAGAATTTCCTTAATAATTCAACCATAAAGTAGTACACTAAACGCAATATTTTCTCTTTGCAAGTGTTTAATTTAACAACTTGTTTACCTGTGAGGCCACGATGAAACCCTATTTAATCGCTCCTTCGATTTTGTCTGCGGATTTAGCCCGTTTAGGTGAAGATGTTGAAAACGTCTTAGCCTGCGGTGCCGATGTGATTCATTTTGATGTGATGGATAATCATTATGTCCCCAACTTAACCTTTGGCCCTGCAATCTGCAAAGCCTTGCGAGATTATGGCATTACCGCACCTATTGATGTGCACCTCATGGTAAAACCTGTCGATCGCATTATTCCCGATTTTGCTAAAGCAGGGGCAAACTACATTACCTTCCACCCTGAAGCCTCCGAACATATTGATCGCTCGCTCCAACTGATTCGAGATTGTGGCTGCAAATCGGGTTTAGTGTTTAATCCTGCCACACCATTAAGCTATTTAGATTATGTGATGGACAAAGTGGATGTGATTTTATTAATGTCAGTCAATCCAGGGTTTGGGGGACAATCTTTTATTCCAAACACGCTTCACAAATTGCGTGAAGCCCGTCGACGTATCGACGAAAGCGGGTTAGATATTCGTTTAGAAGTCGATGGTGGGGTGAAAGTCAACAACATTGCCGACATTGCCAAAGCAGGGGCAGATATGTTTGTCGCAGGTTCAGCGATTTTTGATCAACCAGATTACCAAGCAGTGATCAATGCGATGCGTCAGGAATTGGCGACCGTCTCATCACGCACCTAATCAACACTGAGGGATAACATGACACAATTTAAACTTATTGGCTTTGACCTTGATGGTACCTTAGTCAACAGCCTGCCAGATTTGGCACTTTCCGTAAATTCCGCATTAGCCGAATTTGATTTACCACAAGCACCTGAAGCCCTAGTCGTGACATGGATTGGGAACGGGGCAGATGTTTTGCTTAACCGTGCATTAGAGTGGGCAAAAGAACAAACCGGCAAACAACTTAATGAAGAGCAAGTGAATCAGCTAAGACAGCGTTTTGGTCACTATTATGGTGAAAACCTGTGTAACTTAAGCCGCCTATACCCGAACGTCAAAACCACCCTAGAACAATTAAAAGCACAAGGCTACTTGCTTGCGGTGATCACCAACAAACCGACCAAACACGTACAACCTGTGCTACACGCCTTTGGCATCGATCACCTATTTAGTGAACTGTTAGGCGGACAATCCTTACCAGCCATTAAACCCCACCCAGGGCCACTTTATTATTTATGTGGCAAATTTGGTTTATATCCAAAACAAATCCTCTTTGTCGGCGACTCAAAAAATGATATTTTAGCCGCTCACGCTGCGGGCTGTGCCGTGGCAGGCCTCACTTACGGCTATAACTATAACATCCCGATTGCAGAATCCAAGCCAGATTGGGTCATTGATGATTTTGCACAGATTTTGACGATTTTGAAATAAGGAACAACAATGACAAAACCCGTTGTATTAAGTGGCGTACAGCCTTCAGGAGAACTGACCATCGGCAACTACCTCGGTGCATTACGCCAATGGGTAAAAATGCAAGAGGATTATGAATGCTTATTCTGCATTGTGGATTTACATGCCATTACCGTACGTCAAGATCCCGAAAGTTTACGCAAAGCCACATTAGATGTACTCGCCTTATATCTCGCTTGCGGCATTGACCCAGAAAAAAGCACCATTTTTATTCAATCCCACGTGCCAGAACACACCCAACTGGCTTGGGTGCTTAACTGCTACACCTATTTTGGCGAAATGGGACGTATGACCCAATTTAAAGACAAATCTGCACGCCATGCCGAAAATATCAACGTGGGACTATTCACTTACCCCGTCCTCATGGCGGCAGATATTTTGTTATATCAAGCCAACCAAGTGCCCGTAGGGGAAGATCAAAAACAACATTTAGAAATTACCCGTGATATTGCCAACCGCTTTAATGCCTTATATGGCGACTTATTTGCCGTGCCTGAACCTTTCATTCCTAAAGCAGGGGCACGTGTGATGTCATTACTTGAGCCTGACAAAAAAATGTCGAAATCAGACGAAAACCGCAACAACGTGATCGGCTTATTAGAAGATCCTAAAGCCGTAGCGAAAAAAATCAAACGTGCCGTCACCGATTCCGATGAACCCCCTGTCGTTCGTTATGATGTGAAAAACAAAGCTGGCGTATCTAACTTGTTGGATATTCTCTCTGGGGTAACAGGCAAATCCATTGCAGAATTAGAAGCGGAATTTGAAGGGAAAATGTATGGTCATTTAAAAGGTGCCGTTGCAGAAGAAGTGTCTGCCATGTTGACCACCTTACAAGAACGCTTCCACCACTTCCGCAGTAATGAAGCCTTATTGAATAATATCGCTCGAGAAGGGGCTGAAAAAGCACGTCAACGTGCAAAAGCCACATTAGATGCGGTTTACCAAGCGGTCGGCTTTGTTGCCTAATTTCATCAAAAAGCTCGTCTAAAACAGACCGCACTTTTCGCCCAAAAAAGTGCGGTTATTTTTACCGCACTTTTGTTTCTCATCGCCTTATATCTGTCAAAAAACGAAAAGCATTATAGTAAGCAAATCTTATGGTTTTACCTCGCCTCGTTTACCCCCAAACATTTCATAAGTGTCATGTCTTTCCTGTCTAGGTTGCTCAATAGGTTTTGCAGGCTCGTTAGGCTGTGGTATTGAAGCATGCGGTGCTTCAGGTTCCGTAGATACACCTTCTCCAGGTTCCTCCACAGAAGAGCCAGGTATAAATGCCGCAGACTTTCCAATATAGCCTACGACTTCTTCTGCATTCGGCCCAACAAATACCCCTGCATATCCCATTTTTCTTGCGTTATATGTTGCATCACCCACAAATCCTGTTTTACCCTCGCCACTAAAGAATACTGCTTTTCCCAATTGAATATCTGCCAACGTTTTGCCCGTATTCATTTTACGCTCATACACTTTACCCGATGCCACCTTCTCCGAAAAATCCACATCTAAGCGCAAGCGTCCTGCTGTTGCCACCCCCGCAGAATAGCCTTCATAAACGGCGGTTCCTTTGTCTGGCAACTGATTATTAGCCGTAGGCAAGACCATCTCTACGGAGTCTACCCCCCCGTCATTAACACTTTGCGGTGGAAGTATAAAGCCATCCTCATCGACTTTAACATTGCCCACTAATATCCATCCCCATGTAGAATAAGGCAAATTGATCACTTTCAGTTTACTCGGTTCACCGTCTGAGTGAGGAAGCTCTACAGGCTTTACACCTTCAGGCAAGTCCGCAAGCGAGAGGTTTTGCTCTTCCTCCCCATTGTGGATTTTAATTATTTTAAGATTCTTGACCATCTCAACATACTTTGGATCAACCTCATCCATCGCTTTTTTATTTGGATTTGGGATAAACTCATAACCCTTATTATTCGGGTTATCACCCGCTTTTTTCTTCCACCAAGCAGCACTATTGCCATCACTACTACCACATGCACTTAATACCATCGCCATCAATACCACTAATAAGGACTTTTTCATATTTCCTCCAATATTGTGAAAATTTTCTATACGACCTCAATTAACTCGACCAAAATAGACCAACTTTTCAGCCTTGACCTAATAATACTGTATTTATCGATCAAAAAACAATCATATTAACATAGTAAAATGTGTGTATTTTATCTCCAAAAATCCTAAACCCATGAATTCAAAACAAATAAACTATTCTCTTTTTGCATAAAAAGACAAAAAAAAAGATCATGAAAAGATATAAAAACTCAACATCAAGACAATAAAAAAGCACCATTTAGGTGCTTTTGGATTATGTAACTACTACACTTTTAACCGTTCAATTAGATCATTAGGCGAAATGTAACCAATAGTTTGTCCTATTTTTATCTTCCCTAGTAACTTTAAGTTTAGCAGAGTGTTTAAATCTGCTCTTGCGGTATTCTCAGAAACACCATATTCATTGCTGACCTCTTTAGCCGTAAAGATATGTCCTGTTTCTTTTACTGCCTTTTGTAATATTTGTATCTGTCTATGGTTAAGATTCTCTTTTTTAGTATAACTGGAAATGATAGCAGTAAACGCCTTAAACCGACTTTGTTTATCATTGATATATCTATCTAGGTCATCAATAGCACGCTTAATAATGTCTGCTTGATAATACAAAAAATAAGTCATATCTAAATCATCAGTTTCTGTATAAATATACGCTCTCGCATACGAAGTAGACGCATTTTTAAGCAACCGACTAATTGAAATATATTCAAACAGCCAATAACCACTCTTTAGCATAAACCAATAAAATAAAGCTCTTGCAGTTCTTCCGTTACCATCACCAAAAGGATGAATATAACCAATAAGAAAATGGAGAATAATTGCCTTTACCACAGGGTGAATAAATAATGTGTTCTCACCATTATGATTTTGGTTCGCAAAATCACAAAAATCTGTCATTAATTTGATTAAATCTTTGTGGGAAGGTGGTTGGTGAACCTTATTTCCATCAT
Source organism: Pasteurella pantherarum (assembly GCF_049670885.1). Lineage (GTDB taxonomy): Bacteria > Pseudomonadota > Gammaproteobacteria > Enterobacterales > Pasteurellaceae > Pasteurella. Next base: position 2,028,629 of record NZ_CP187173.1, read on the forward strand.
AGTCAGCAATATAAATTTCATCATCTTGTCTAAACTCGCCTGCAACTGCGTTATTTTCAATCGCATTATGCGTTGCTGTACAATGAAGCTTTAAAATCATTTCTATTGAAAGCGGTTCATTTTTTAACTTGGTCGCTTGTTGCATTAAGCGATAGTTATTTAAGATCATCATTTCATCTTTAGTTTTGGGTGCTCTTTCTGTTTCAAGCATTTCTTTCGCGACTTTTCGTGTTGTTACAGCTCCCTCAAGCTGTGCTGATGTAATCGCCTCTTCCATAATTAATGATTTCAATAAAAAATGATTTTGCTCGGGCTTACTTAACCCCGTTAAATTATCCGTACCGACACTTCCACCACTATTCTTATCAATGTAATGTAACAATGATTGTAACGAGCTGGGAACGCAGAAAGAAAATCTAATCTCACCAATATCGATATAAGTCATTAAAGAACGTCTACTCATCTTTGTGAAAAGCCAATGTAACTCAGACTTTTTAGGGTAAACACGCTTAAATTTATCCCAGTGCAAATACCGCCCTTTATCATTCGTCACATTGACTTTTGCCAACACCAAGATATCTTCAATACTCGTATCTTTTAGCAATTCCATTAGTTCGCTTAATGGTTTAGGTTTTGATATTCTCATGGCTATTAACTCAATTTTTGAAATTTGAGTTAGTTAACCACTTTTTAAATTTTTTGTAAAGACTATAAATATGTCATGTATTCTGTCCATCAGCATTCTTTATTAACCTATAAAAATAAGCGTTCTATACGAAAATTAGCCTTTGAAAGAAGACTGTTAAGCCACAACCTTAAGGTGTTTTGATGGTGGAATAATGGGCTTTACTGCTTGGCTTTCCACATAGTCCGATCATTCTTGGCTGTGCGATCTTTTTCCTTTAATAAGGTGCTGAATAAATGGCGTATGCTTTGTAATAAAAGCGTTGATGAGATTTGATAGATTGGCGGAGATCATGAGAGTCCAATTCAACATATAACATATTGATTTTTAAAGGAATAAATTTTAACACCTTAAAATATAGTACTATTCCTAGTACTATATTTGTTTTCCACCCCTATTTTTGAGTGTTTTTTATACTTTATTTCTGCCTAATATCTCTCTCTAAAAATGAGTTTCTTCACATTATAAAAAAGGACTAATTAAAACTTGTTAAAAGGTATCAGCCATTGGCGGATACTTATCATATATACGTTAGGATAATTTTCCTAACGGTGAAATATTTAGCTCTTATCTATTTGCTAATAAGCGTTGTGCAAATTTACATATCGGACAATAACAATACGGATTATCTTCATATGAATACGGATAAAAAACTAGTTATTAATAATCATTTACATGGAGTTGTTTTTAAAAATGACATTTTAAGTACACTGAAGAAAATAGGGGGTTAATACATCAAAACAAAGCACAAAGTGATTATTGAATCAAAATTGGGGGATTTGATTGGATAATGAATTGAGGGTAAAGAAAAACCGCCATTGTGGCGGTTTGGGTTAAGTAGTGTAAATGTCAATATTATCACCTACATTTTGAAAGTCTTTGTCATCGGTAATGATATTTGTGAGTTGTTTGTTTTTGATGAGCTGTAGAAAAATTGCATCATACGCATCAAGCGGAGCAGCTCTTATTTCGGTAATAATGTGCTCCCCTGTTTCTTTTGATATAGAATGTTCAATGATAGTTGCGATATCTTTTATTGAGCACCATGCAGTATGTATATCATCAACAATTTGTTGCCGTTCTTGGCTGATTTTTCTAAATTGTTTTATATTTAATGAAGTATTATGGTTATCATTATATTGCTCCAGTGCTTTTCGTTCTATCGCATTTGCAAGTTCACTTAGACAAAGAGAAGAAGTGAATAATGATCCGCCATGCTCCTTCACTTTTTCAATAAACTTTGAGTATTCATTTATCTTATATCGTTGCTTTTCAGATAAGTTATAAGACTTATTAGCCATATAAGCATAATATACCCACACATTTGTATCTACAAAATATTGTCCAACGCAATGTGTTTTTCTGGGTATATCATTAATTAACATTAAATTTGCCATTAAACTTCCTTGATTACATTCTCAACAAGTTTATCGGTAAACTCAGCCTCTTGCGAATTACTGAAATATCTCTCAGCATTACGCTTAACTGCGGACAAAGTTTGTTCTGTTGATGGGCTTGTATTGATAAAAGTAATCCTATTATTAATTTCATCAGCAGTAAAATCTTTAAATAGTGCCCCAATACTCGCATTTAGAAAAGGGCTGGCTACTTTAACATCTGAGAAATCAAGAGTAAGATTAAAGCCTTGATTTAGATTTTCGACTAACTCTTCGTGAAGAATAATTCCTTTATCCATTGATAAAGCAATCACTCCTCCAAGTAACTCTTTAATTACTATTATTTTGTTCATTGTCATTCTCTAACTCTCTTTCATATAGATATTGTACATTTTGGTGGCATTGTATTTGAATAGTTATTACTGTCCCACTAATAGAAATAGGCATCTTTTCTATTAAGTATTTTCCATCAGGGCTAAGGTAAACATGGCAAGAATTAGTATAAATATCTAAGCCACCTCCATTTTTAGAAATAAATTCTTGAAGTAAAGATAATCCTAATCCTCTTGGAATATTTTTTCCCAAACTATCTGTTTTTGTTGAATTCCCTTCTTGTAAAGCCCATTTAATTGCCTCTTGTTCACATTCGAAGTCAACTCCTTTACAACAGTGGTAGTCTATTACCTGTTGTGCAATTCCTTTACCCATGTCCACTATACATAATGAGAGTTTTTTATCATTTTGCAAGTAGTCAGCACAACTAATTACACTTAAAGAATATTTGGCATCTTTAACGCCATGCCCAAAAGCATTAATAAAAAGTTCTATTATTTTAGTAACAATGTCTTCTTTTAGTGCTTCACTTAAAAGAATTTTTTCTGACGTCAATAACTCCCCCTCTATATGCTCATACAAGGCATTTTCATCTAGTTTATCTAACTTAGGATGAATTCTAAAACCTATGTATTTTCCTTTTGGATAAATAGGTTCATATTGATGATGGAAATAACTCAAAAAGTTACAACTCACTAATCGTTCTTTTAAATCACTAGACATTGTTTCTACATCAAACATAACACCTGTACTAAATCTTTTATCAGTAGAATGCTGTCTAATTGCTTGATATAAAAAGGTTAGGTTTCCTTTAGGTTTTGGATAAATGCTATCTACAAAATTAGCAATAGCCCCTAACACAGCAATACTCGTACAACCTAAAAACTGGCATTTTGAAAAAGCAAAGGTGAAGCTATGTTTTGGATTGTGTTTGATTTCATTAGCAATAGCAAGAATTTTCTGAATATCTTCAGGAGACTCTTTTAAGGAAGGGAGATGGAATATTTTGGTATTCATATTTTCATTTCGTCACTTTGTCTTACAGCTACAAATACCCCGAGGCTCAAACATCATGCCGACTAATCACAAAGTACAGACCACAAGAATACATAGCCTATCAACTACTAAGTAAAATTAAATAAAAAAGCGTAGACAATAATACTTGTCTAAAAGTTAGATATTAATACTAAAGCAATAAACTTAAACAGACAAATATACGCTGTATGTTTTGTGATCCACTTCAAAGAGTTAAAAAAGGTCGAAAAACTGGAATAACGATAAAATAGAGTTTACGGGGCGGTATTCAGGGCTTTTTGCTTGAACTTTTTACCCACCCTCCCTTTCTAAATCCATTCACCCAACGTCCACCGCTGGTGGATGTAAATATCCTCAATAGTATTATGTAGCATAAAATCCCTCATTCTTCATAAATCCACCACCACGATTTTTTAGCAAGAAAAAAGGCAATATGTATATATAAGCAAAAAACTATAGGACAATTAGGACAATAGGACAATTCTAGTATTGGTGCGGGTTGAAAGCCTCTAAAATTGTCCTATTTCGGGTTTTGAAAATAGGACAATTAGGACAAAATAGGACAATTTGAAGGTAGAAAACAAGACAATGATTGATTAATATCTATACTATTTTTAATTTAAGTTATTGTTTTATATGGCTATATGATTTTCAACCGCCCTAATTGCCTATAAAAATAGCTATCTATACAAGCGTGCTTAAAAAAATGATTTTTTCCCAATTTTCTACTAATTTTTTCAATGATTAATGAAAACTATTTGCTACAAAAACAAGAGGAAAACACAAAAATCAATAGCTCAATGCAACAAAAAAGAGGGCTAAGCCCTCAATGAATAATTCATGCCCCTTCCGTTGGTTCGGTGTCTTCTTCTATGATTGGGTAAAGCAAATAGCACCTACTACGCTTCGGATCTATTCGGTGCGGTATCTTAACCATAAATTCATAGCCTTGCTCTTTACCTCGTTTTAGCATTCCTTTATCGGCTAGGATTTGGCAAGCTTGTTTTTTGGGGCTTCCCTTAGTTGCCTCATCAAACGCCACTGGGTACAAATAAAAATGCTCTTGCTTTTCGCCCTTGCTATCTGGTATTACACGAAAGCCAGCAATATTGTTCACCTCTCTTTGCGTTGGATCTGTTGGGTATCTAATAAAACGCCCTTCCGCATTTGCTAAAAGCCAGCCATTCACTTGCTCGATAACCTGTAATTCTTCTCGGCTATGATAGCCAAAGATATTTACCCACTCATTAAAAGCCTTGGTTATCGCATTTCCGCACTCGTCATCTGTCCAGCCTGTAAGATCTAGCGATAATTTAAAGGCGGTTTCTAGTATCGCAAAACGGCTCATTACACGCTTAACTTGTGAATGGCAATCATTCGGCAAGGTATTTAGTCTATTCTCTAAAATGGCTCGATATAGCGGCTCTATGGCGTTGTTATGGTGTAAATCAATAAGGTGCTTAATCCACTCACGCCCTATAACGCCATAATGCAATTTTGAGGCTTGGTTTAAATGGTCAGCATGTGCCTTTCCATCTTTGTGGTGGTGGAATTGAGTAGCCTTTTGCAGTGGAATGTTCAACAATCGGACTAATTGCCCCACATTCGTTTTTATCCCCACGTTAGTTAAGTAGGTTTCTAAATCCATTTCCCCCGTAGAAAAAGCCACCGTACGCCAGCGGGCTAAATCTCGGTTGCCACCCTCTTTTGCACCTTGTATCTTGCCCACACCGTTAAATAGACTATAAGCAATGTCCGCCACGTGTTTTCTATTGGTGCTTTGTCCTATTTCGTCTAGTGGCAAAAAGCCATCATTTCGGGCTTGTGCCTCGTTGCTAATGCCTAGCGGTGTAGTTAGCCAACTTAAACGGATTTCATCAGGATGCCCATAAATCGAACTCGCAATATTGGCGATGGTTGTTTTCCCTGTTGAGCTTCCGCCAAAGATATGAACGCCAAAGCTTTCGGCATTGATCAAATGAATAATAGGCGAACTTAACGCAACGGCTACACCTAGCATCATAAATGGATTTCCAGTCACATTGCTGGCGATTTCCTGTTGCCAGCTTTCAATGCTACCCCTTACGCCATAGCCTTTATTATTAGCAGACTGCCCAACAAAGAATACGGGGGTTTTAGGCTCACCAATAACCTCACCATTAGGCAAAATATAGGCTCCTTTCTGCCACCCTGTCGCATTTACCACACGATAAAAGCCCTTTTGATAATAGTCCTGTAAATAATCGGCTAAGAAAGGGCGTAAGCGTTGATTATTCGTGATATTCAAGCCATTTTTACGCAATAATTGCCAGCCTGTACGCTCGCCAACGTCTTTTAATGGCAAAGCGATAATTTTACTTTGCTCACTGCGATTAGGCGTAAAGCGTAACATTGTGTAAAACTCATCCTCACTTTGCCCCATTCCGACAACTTCCACCGCATCGCAAAGCCACTCTATTTTGTCCTCGTAGATTTCACCCGTTGAACTATTGGTTTTTAAAGTAATGCGATATAAGCCCCTTTTCCCTCGTTCTGTGCGATCTTCGATAAAAGGTAAGGTGTTATCTTTGTGTGCCTCTGTGATGCTCTCGCTCACGATTTCAGCCACGCTATCGCCCTTTCTTACTCGTTTAATATAATCACTTAGATTCTCGGTTACTTCACCAATACAATTACATAATGCCAATTGCTCAACTTTAGAATGTTTGGCAAGGTTAAGGCAAAGTGCGGTAACTTCTGCTTGTAAAAGCTCACCGCATTGAATTAGCCTTACTGCTCTCTGTGCTGGTGGAACAATTGCTAACCGCTCTAATTGATTCAACTGATCTACATCAATGATAATCGGCTTTTGTTTTGAGTCATGTTGCAATGCTTGGCAAAGTAAGAGCCATCCCTCGCCCTTACCTTTACCCCACCATTCCCACGCTTGTTTGCCTGCCAGTACAATTAAATCACTCATAAACTCTTTTGGTTGCTGATCAAAGTGCGGTGCTTTAGTTAATTTACTCATCTTCCCCCCTTTGAACCTCATCTACGTTAAAACTAACGCCTTGCAGTTTGCTAATTAAATATTTAGCACCACGCATAAAGGCTTTAATCTGCCCTTTTTGCTCTTTACTTAACGTTTTTCCTTCTGCTAACTCTTCCACCATCAATAAACCTTTTGATAATCGCTCGGCTAAATCTTCGCATTCTTTGGCTAATTTGATCTTATGGTGATAGCAATCTGGAAATTCATTAAAACAGCGTTGGTTACTGTCTTTTATTAGCTGAAATTGGCGGTTAATCTGCGTATATAGCATGTGTAAGCCATTTCCTTTGCCTAGGGTGAGGGTTGTCTTTCCATCGCTTAAATAGCCCTCTAATTTCGCTTTAAATGGCTTATTAGTTTCGGTGGTGGATTTCGCCACTTTCATTTGAGTAATTGGATTCATCATTGATCACCTCCTAAACCATCGGGATGACTGATTCTGATTTCAGAATAAAGATCTGTGCTTTTTAAATAGTCAGATACTTCACAAGCTTGAGCATAGGTAGGATATTCGGCTATAAAATCAATCTCGCCTTGTTTATCAAAAACGGTTATTTCATAAGAGAAACGCTCTACTCTCAATGTTGAACCATAGACAAGCGGATCGTTATCCATTGCCTCACGTGCGATTTGTGCTGCCTCTTGGTGTGTTTTCCCTGTGGCAATAATGAACGGTTGACCTTCTACGGTTTCATCTTCCCTATAAGTGATTACGCTGTATTTACGCATAAACACCCCCTTGAATCACTAAAGTGCGGTCATTTTTGGCGGTGTTTGGTAAGCGACCTAACAAAATCAGCACATAATGGCGGGCAAGGTATGCTCGGGCTTGTTGTTCATTGTCGGCTTGGATACGGATTTGTTCTGCTTTGGTGCGGTCATAATGTTGGCGTGATATGCCTAAGAATTGGTAAATCATTTGCGTAACTCCAGTGATAAATTTATTGAGAGTTACCGCTAAAAGTTTCCACGCTTTAGGGCGGTAACGTGCGACTGGGTGGAAAACTGCGATCACTGGAACACAGCCAACGATTAAACGTTGCCAATCGCACGCTACCATAGAGAATAGATCCATTGCTGGATTTATTTTAGGTGTGCGAACTTCACGAACAAAAAAAGCACGGTTAAATGGCGTGCTACTGTTCGCCAGTGATTTATTATTCGAGTTTCCACGCTCGGCTAGTGATTTTGCACTAACGGCTGAATGATGCCAAAATTGACCGCACTTTGTAAAGCGTTTTAGCTCACTTTTTTTAAATAAATCGGATATTTTTAAAAGCATTTTGATATAATCCTTTTTGCCTAGATATTGATTTCATTACAAAGCCTCATTGAGTTAAACCTCGGTGAGGTTTTTTGTTTTGGCGTTAAGTTATGGTTAAGTGCTTGCCCTCCTGTGAATCATTGGCTTTCATTTGATACATCAACTTGTATTATTTCAGTTGTGGTCATATGACCACGGTTGAATTGTGTACATATGTACATGGCTAAGTGTTGTGTTATCGCAACAGTTCAGCCGATCCAAAATTGGATTAGTTACCTCAAAAATTCGGAGGGTTCATTTCTTCTCAACCTCGCTTAGCCTTTTATCTAACTTATTCAGCGTTTGCTTAGCCTTGAGTAATTGCCCTAATAAAAACTCTGTAGGACATTGTTTGCATTCCCGTTCAATTTCTAGCACCTTTTCTTTCTGCAGTTGGATGACCTCACTTAATGGATAGGGGTCGCTATCGTCATCAAGGCTAAGGAAAGAGTAGGTAGTCGCTCTCACCAAATAATGCTGAACGGCATTAGGTAAGAGAAAACGCTTGGCTATCTTGTTTTTTATTTCCATTTCTTTTCCCAATAAATTCGCTTTTCCTCTTCTGTGAGGGTGTGAAAGTGTGTGGCATATCCACCATGCTTTAGTGCGTTAAAACGGCTATGGCGATATTTGTTATCCGTTTCGCAAATCGGCGTTTTATTTCGCACTTTTGTTACTATTTGATCGCTCACAATCCACCACCAGCAAGGGTTTAACGGTTTTCACAATTCGCAGTTTGTGTCGCAATTTATCCGTAGTAATTGTGCTAATTTTTCTTGAATATTCTCCATGTCATAAATCACGCAATTAATACGCTCCAACGTCCACTCTAGATAGTCTTTATCACTCATCCTTACATCAGATGCCCCCTCTGCTTTTACCATTGGATAACCTTTATCAATGGTGTTTTCTAAGCTCTCTTGAATATCGTTTAACCGTGCCAAAATATTTGCGTATGTTGGGTTATATTGGCTTTCTGCTGGTGGATTGGTATCAAGCATTTAATGCCCCCTTTCTTAAGTGGTGTAGTGTGGTTTCCTGTAATTGTGCTTTGCGTTGGTGGTAGTCCATACCTAACTTGATCATTACGGCATTTTCAGAAAGCAACTGATCAACTAATTGCAACTGATCAACGGTCAAGCATTGTCTTATTTCCATATCATCAGGATAGCCATTTACCTGCAACCACGATTTACGGCTATTCCCTAGTGCTACCACGTAAACAAGGTTATTTTCTCGGCTGTAGGCGTGTGGGTCGTCTTTGCCTACTTGTTCTAAGCGGTACTTAATCGCCTCATTCATTCGTATTTGATCGGCTTTCATATTTGCTCGGGTCGCAAGGCGTTTTTTCATCTCGTTAAACTCTTTGATATACTGCTCTTTAAATTGCATTGCTTTCTTGCCAGTAAAGCCCATAACCAACAATGTAAAGCCGTCTTGGGTCATATAAAACATTGGTTGTTTTTTATTTTGTTCATTCAGGTAATAGGACTCCTTAAAATTAAGGAGTCTAAAGTCATCAGAACAACCTAGATTTTTAATGGTGCTTAGTAAGTTATCGTGCCGTTTACCAAAGTAATGAGCAACTTTCAGGCTATCAGTCATTGCAATCGTTTCTTTGTGAAAGACTTTAGAAAATACTGCGTTATTTACCGCACTTTCTAAGCCTTTTAGCTCGTTTTCTTGGTTTGCTTGAATGTTTGTATTAATCATTATTAAATCCTCGCTATACGCTAAATCTTGGCTTTTGGACGTGATGGCTTTTGTACTATTCTTTCACCGTCCACCACCGCCAAAGGATCGACATAATGAAAACGGTTCATTGCCTCATTGACATCTGCCTGCGAGAGTGGTTTATAGCCTCGCTGGCTTGCTTTCAGGTTGTAATACTTGGCTAACTTCTCGCAATCTTTCGCACTTGCTACTCGGTAAGAAAGATAAACGCCACCATATACCCCCTTGCGTTCCACTCGCACAAATGAAATATTGTTTTGCTCCTCGAGTTGGTTAATTTCATTACGTAAAGAACGGTTAAAACAGATTTTTTGTAGTTCAAGTTCACTAACCTCACCCAATAGCACGGCTAAGCCAGCAACTTTTGGCTTGCGTTCCATTGCTGGAAAGTTAAAACTTGCTAGATATTGATTGCCTTCCATAATCGCCCCTCATGCGTTAGTAGATTGAATAAAGGCATTGACCTCATCAGCACTAAAACGCACAGATCCACCGATTTTGATTTTTTTCAGTAAGCCCTGTCTTGCTAAGCGGTCAATTTTGGTACGTGAGCCAATACCGAGGGCGGTTAGCTCGTTAATGGAATAGTATTTTTTGATTGGTGTTTGATTGGTTTGAGTAGTCATAAATACCCCTTTCAATTTGGTTAATTAAAATTAAGCAAAGTATTTCGTTTTGCTTGGGATATTTTGCTGTGGGAATTTTAGTAAGCCTATCCAACGTACTGTTGATTATATTTTCTAACAGTAGGTCATATTTTCTCACTGTTAGATTATATGGTTTACAGTAAAACAGATAATCAATTAAATGAATTTTAGGCAATAAAAAAGCCGATCTATTGAATCGGCTCTAGTGGTTATTTTGATGCTTTTTCTTTTTGGCGTTTGGGTTTAAATCTCTAATCCATTCTTGGATTGTACCCGCACTTTTTCTAATATTTAATTCTTGTTTTATTTGACAGGCTACATCAAGCAAGGCATTAGATTTATGCTTATCCCATATCTCTTTTGCTTTATTTCTCGCTTCTTCAATATTGGGATCTATTTGTGGTTTTCGTTTTGCTCTATTTTGTTTGGCTATTGCCACGTTTGAAATTTCTAAAAGCTTTAACAATCTCTCATATTTACGAATAATAACGGCTATACTTAACAGGGATCTGCCTTCAAAAAGTGCGTTCTCTCCATTTGCCACTATGTAAGAAATAGTATTTAATAAAAAACTTTTAAAGAAATTAGCTTCTATTTTATTAATATCACTATCTCTAAAATCTTTGAAAGTTTCAAAAATATCTTCATCATTATAATTTTTTACATGGTTAATAGCTTCGCTTAATCTCAATCTAATCTCATTTTCAGAACTATTTTTTATTTCGTCTAATTCCTTTATAACTTGAACATAATAATGTTCACAATAATCATCACGAATGGCAAATTCTTTTTTATAAATATCACGCTCCATAAAACGTCCCTATACGTTGCCCTATTTAGTGAGAGTGCAACAAAGAACAAATAGGGTTATCCTCTTTCGGTTCGGGTAATTAGTCCGCTCCTAGTTGCACTGATTCGAAAATTAGTTAGTTTTATACTTCTTGAGTGCAATTTAAACTCATTCAAAGTTAGTTAAATTTAATCATATTTCACCATACTGTACAAGTGCTGTATAAAAAGTTTATTTTCAGCACAATACAACCTATTTTTAGGCTATTTACTGCCTCATTTCGTCAAAATCACCCCAAAAAATAGGACAAAAACAGGCAAAAACAGGCAAAAATAGGACAAAAACAGGCAAAAATAGGACAATTTGAAGGTAAAATAGGACAATAATTGATTAATATTTATACTATTTTTAATGTAAGTTATTGTTTTATATAGTCCCTGTTTTTTATTGTCCTAATTGTCCTATAAAAAAATTATGCTTCTATAAGAAAAGTTTTTTGTGGTGTTGGTGGAAATAAAAAAAGGCTAAACAAATTAGCCTTTGAAAGAAAGTGTTAAGCCACAACCTTAAGATGCTTTGGTGGTGGAATAATTGGCTCTGGTGCTTGGCTTTCTACATAGTCCGCCCATTCTTGTAACATCACTGCTCTTTGTGAAAGATACAAAGATTTATCATAGGTACGCCTAATTTGGTTTTTATCTTTATTTTGCTTGTGTGATAAGGCTCTTTCTATCCAGTCTGCTTTGTAGTCTTTCTCGTTTAATGACGTGCTGAATAAATGGCGTATGCCGTGCGTAGTAAGCCGTTTTTCCCCTATCCCCTTAATAATGGCTTTCCGCATTGCTTCAATGCTTAAATGACCGCTTTTTGCGGTTAAACTGGCAAACACAAATTCACTATCAATGCCAAGTGCAGAATGTAATTGTTGCATTTTATTAAATATCCCCACCGCTTGGCGTGATAGTGTTACTATGTGTTCTCTCCCCTCTGGCAGATTCTTATTGCCTTTTTGGACTCGGTAGATCCACGTTTTTTCTTTGTAATGAATATCCGCCCATTTCGCTTTAGCGATTTCAGAAGGTCGCCCACCAGTCAACACCACCAGCATAACCGCATAAAATGAAAACGGGTTAAAGCGGTTTTCTTCTCTTGCCTTGTAAAAGCCGTGTAAAAACTCGCTTAATTCTTCAGGGGTAATAGTATTCATTCCCTTAGAAACTGGCTTGTCAAATTCCTTGCCTATTTCTGCCAACGGATTATACGCAATTAGCCCCCTATGAAGTGCGAACCGCATTACATGATTAAGGTTACTAATAATCTTTTTAACGGTTTCTAGCTTGCCCTCTTTCTCAAGTGGTTTGATCGCATTAATGGCAATAAGTGGCGTGATTTCTGATATAGGGTAATTGGCAAAGTGCGGGAGTAAATGGCGTTCAAATAAAGCCCACGTATCTTTAGCAGTACGTTCTGAAAAGTTGGCTTTGATTTTTCTATCTTCAAACCACGCTTTAGCCATCTTTTCAAAGGTACGGTTTAACTTGTCCGCTTGCTCTTGTTCTTGTTGCTTACGGTAGGTTTGTGGATCGATATTATTCGCCAGCAAGGTGTTATATTCATCACGCTTAGCTCTGGCTTGTGATAGGGATAAATCTGGATAGGTGCCTAAGCTAATTGTAGTACGTTTTTTGGTGTAAGGCTGGGCATATCTAAAACGCCATAACTTCGCCCCTTTGCTCGATACTTCTAAAAATAGCCCGTCACCATCATATAGGGCTTTGCTACTCGCTTTTGCGTTTTTGATCTCGCTGTCTGTTAGTTTCTTCACTAATCTAGCCATAAAAAAACTCCGTATAGAAAGAGTTATTTTTAGAAAGCATGCCCAAGATAGTACTATTTTTTGAATGGTAGAATTATAGTACTAAACCTTTTCAAACCTTGCCATAAAAGGATTTATGCGATTTTAGTACTATAATTTCAAGGTTCTATTTTTCTCATTTTGAGAGTAAATAGCACGAAAGCGGGTTCTCTCTAAAATTATAGTACTATTTATAGTACTAAAAATGCGGGTTAGAATGAATAACTTTGATTAATTCTGCACTATGTAAAATGCCAACTACTTTGATTTTACTGGATTTTATTAATTATTTTGGTGAGGTTTGATGAAGTTTGCTTTATGGATTGGCGGAAGATCATGGGAGTTGAACCCACCCGAGATTGCTGGCAACCTCAACAGGATTTGAAGTCCTGCCGTTTCACCGGAAACGACGATCTTCCGTGGTTGAAAGTGGTGAGCACTTTAACGCAAATAAGCTGGGGATTCAAGTGAGTGAGCAAAACTCTCGCAAAATTCACCGCACTTTGTCGGTTTGCCTGACATTCTGTTTTATCAGGCTTTTTGTTTTATCACAAAGTTCGGTATTGCCTGTCTTGTAGGCTGAATTCTGCCAAGAAAACGAGTATGATAAAGGCAATTTTGTGTACACAAAAAAGGAATCTTTATGTCTCTTTATCAACAACTTCCTGCAATTGATAAATTACTGAAAAGTGTCGAAGGGTCGAGGCTCGTGGCGGAATTTGGGCATACGGCGGTGGTGAATATTTGCCGTCAGCTTATTGAAAAAGGGCGAGAAAGCATTAAAGAGGAAAAGACTTTACCACATGTTTTCAGCGATGATCAGCACCTATTTGCTGAAATTCGCCACCAGTTGCAACAACAAAATCAAGTCAAGATGCAGTCTGTGCATAATCTCACTGGTACCATTTTACACACTAATCTTGGACGAGCATTATGGTCGGAGGCTGCACAACAAGCGGCATTGACTGCGATGGGGCAAAATGTGGCGTTAGAATACGATTTAGAGGCAGGCAAACGCAGCCATCGTGATAATTATATTAGTGAATTATTGTGCCAATTAACGGGGGCAGAAGCGGCTTGCATCGTCAATAATAATGCTGCGGCGGTGTTGTTAATGCTCGCCACTTTTGCACAAGGGAAAGAGGTGATTCTTTCTCGTGGCGAGCTGATTGAAATTGGTGGGGCATTTCGCATTCCTGATATTATGCAACAAGCAGGTTGTAAGTTGGTAGAAGTGGGCACCACCAATCGCACCCATTTATCGGATTATCGCCACGCTATTACCGAAAATACCGCTTTTTTAATGAAAGTTCACAGCAGCAATTATCAGATTTGTGGGTTTACCAAAGCGGTTTCTGAACAAGAATTAGTGGCACTGGGGCAAGAGAAGCATTTGCCTGTGATCACCGATTTGGGCAGCGGTGCGTTAGTGGATCTCAGTCAATATGGCTTGCCAAAAGAACCCACTGTGCAAGAAAAATGGGCAGAGGGTGTGGATTTGATTTCGTTTTCTGGCGATAAACTGTTAGGCGGTCCGCAAGCGGGCATTATTGTGGGGAAAAAAGTGTTGATTGATCGTCTGCAATCGCACCCACTCAAACGGGCATTGCGTTGTGATAAGGTGATTTTAGCGGGCTTGGAAGCCACTTTACGCCTTTATTTACAGCCCGAAAAACTGGCAGAAAAGCTCACTTCCCTTTATTTGATGACGCAACCCGTCGAACAGTTAATGCAACAAGCTGAAAAATTGAAAGCGGTATTAAATGAGCGTTTAAGTACGGATTACCAGTTACACATTGAACCCAGTCTGGCACAAATTGGCAGTGGCTCCCAACCCCTCGCAACGCTGCCTTCTGTGGCGGTCACCATTTCGGCGAAAACCTCAGGAAAACTGACCGCACTTTTAACCCAGTTTAAACGCTTACCTGAGCCCATTATTGGTCGGGTGGAAAAAGACAAAATTTGGTTGGATTTACGCAGTGTCGCCAGTGTAGATAAATTACTACATGGTTTGGAGGAAAGATGATTATTGTAACCTCTGGTCATGTCGATCATGGTAAAAGTGCGTTATTACAGGCATTAACAGGCACCCATACCGCTCATTTACCCGAAGAAAAACAACGTGGCATGACCATTGATTTAGGCTATGCCTATTTGCCTTTAGAAAAAAATGGAAAAATTGACCGCACATTAGGCTTTATTGATGTGCCAGGGCATGAAAAATTTCTCACCAATATGCTAGCAGGCTTAGGGGGGATTGATTACGCCATGTTAATTGTGGCGGCAGATGAAGGCGTGCAAGCCCAAACGGAAGAACATTTAGCCATTTTGCGGTTATTACAAATGAAACAAATTATGGTGGTGATCACCAAATCGGATCGTGCCAGTTCAGCACAAATCGCTGCACTTTCTCAGCAACTTAGACAGCAGTACCCAATATTAGCCCATTCGCCACAGTTTATTACCTCAGCCAAAACAGGGGAAGGCATGGATGCCTTACGTCAATATTTGATTGCCTTACCCACACTTGCTAAGCCAGATAAACCCTTTCGCTATGCGATCGACCGCGTATTTAGCATAAAGGGGGCGGGCACGGTGATCACTGGCACGGCATTTTCGGGGCAGGTTCAACAAGAAGATGTGCTTTACTTATCCACAGGGCATAAAGTGCGGATTAAAAATATCCACAGCCAAAACCAACCTGCCACACAAGGATCTGGCGGTGAACGCTTAGCTTTAAATATTCATACGGATATTGATCGCCAGCTGATTCGCCGTGGCGACTGGTTATTTGCCGAGCCACCACTGCCTCCCACCGATCGGATTACCGTGCAACTTTGTGCAGAAACGCCCTTGCGTGAGAGTCAGCCTGTGCATATTTATCATGCCACTGAACGGACAACGGGAACACTCAATTTATTAACGCACAAACATTTAGTTGCCCCACAGCAAGGGTTGGCTGAAATTATTTTGGATCAGCCTCTTTTTTTAGCCTATGGCGATAAATGTATTTTACGCAGTGCCGATGCCAAACAGTTAGTGGCAGGGGCGAAGGTGATTGAAATTCACTCACCAAAACGACATAAACGCCGTGCTGAACGCTTGGCTTTTCTCACGGCATTGCAACACGCCGAAACGCCCGCAAAACGTACCGCACTTTCTCTGCAAGATCAGGCAATGGATGCCAAAAAAATCGCATGGTTTGAGCAATTAAGCCCCACGGAATTGGATCAAATTCTGCAAGCTAACCAAGCTATTCGCTTTCAAGACTGGTGTTTTCAGACCACTTATCAACAGCAACAAAGCGATAAATTATGTGCAGCCTTGGCACAGTATCATCAACAACATGATGATCAATTAGGCGTTGCCAAAGCACGCTTACACCGTATGGCAACCTTAACGCAGCCTGAGGCACTGATTTATCATTTTATTGATGTTTTATTAGCACAGGGAACATTACAGCAAACCCGAGGTTGGCTCCATTTACCTGAACACAACCTCGCCTTTTCTGAGCCAGAAACCCTGTTATGGCAAGCGGTATTGGCGGAATTTGAACAGCAAAAAGGGCAAGCCTTATGGGTTCGAGATTTAGCAAACCGCTTAGACGAAGATGAAACCTTGATGCGAAACTTCCTTTATAAAGCAGGAAAATTAGGCTATTTGACGGCAATCGTAAAAGATCGTTTCTTTTTAACGGAAACGATTTATGCCTATGCAAGGCTCATTAAAACCTTTATTGCTCAACATGGTGGGATGTCGGTGAATCAACTGCGAGATGAATTGTCATTCGGGCGTAAATTGGTGGTGCAATTAATGGAATATTATGATCGCAGTGGCTTTTTACGCCGTAAGGGAAATGTCCATATTGTGCGAGATGCGGATCTCTTTGATGATTAAAAGTGCGGTCATTTTTCCCCAAGTTTTGTGAGCAAACACAAAAAGAAAGGCAACCCATGGGTTGCCATCATTGTATTTTGCCTTCAGACTATTTAGCAGGAATGGCGGCTAATAACCTTGTGAGTAACGCCCAGTAAGTTTGCACGGCAGGAATATGCACTTTTTCATCTGGCGAGTGAGCATTGCGGATTGTCGGCCCAATCGACACCATGTCCATATTCGGATAAATTTTCTTTAATAAACCACATTCTAAACCAGCATGAATAACTTTGATGGCTGGTTGATACCCTAATATTTCGGCATAAACCTTTTCGGTCAATGCCACAATCGGGGCGTCATGGTGTGGCACCCAGCCGGGATAGTAGCCATTCAAGGTTAATTCAGCCCCCACTAATGCCACCATTGATTTTAACAAGCTTCCCACATAATGATTGCCCGTAGGAATGAGGGAGCGAATTAAAATGGTGCCTTTCACCTCATTTTCTTCTGTCCGCAAAATCCCAATACTTAATGAGCTTTCCACCACATTTTTTAATTCATCACTATGACGAATAACCCCATTAGGGAGCACATTGAATAAATGGATCACTTTTTGAGTGGAACTTTGTGAAAAAATCGTATCTTCGTGTTCAGCTTCTTGCAAAGTAAAAGAGAGATGAGGCTCTACCTTCGCAAATTCTTGCTTTAAGATTTGCTCAAATTCTTGAACCGCCTGTTTCAAACCTTCCAGATCTTCATTAAAGGCTAAGGTTGCAAAGGCTTCACGAGGAATGGCATTACGTACGGATCCTCCCCGAATATCGCTTAATGCAAATTGAAATTCTGGCTTATCTTGTGTGAGTTTTGCCAAGAAACGGGCAAGTACTTTAATCGCATTGGCACGCCCAGTGTGAATATCACAACCTGAATGCCCACCAGAAAGCCCTTTTAACACCACTTGATAGCTTTGTTCAAAAGTGTTCATTTTACGTTCGATTTCTAAGGAAAGATTGGCATTTTCCCCACCCGCACAACCAATATAAATTTCACCGTTTTCTTCGGTATCTGTATTAATCATGATGTCACTTTTCAACCAATTCGGGCGTAAGCCAATTGCCCCTTCCATGCCGGCTTCTTCTGTCATGGTTAATAACACTTCAAGAGGTGGATGAGCCAGATCATCACTGTCTAACACGGCTAATGCCGATGCCATGCCGATACCATTGTCCGCCCCTAAGGTGGTGCCTTTTGCTTTAACCCATTCTCCCTCAATATAAGGTTGAATCGGATCTTTGGCAAAATCATGCACGGAGCCTTCATTCGCTTGTGGTACCATATCTAAATGGGCTTGTAATGCCACAGGAATGTGTGTTTCCATGCCTGCTGTGGCTGGCTTACGAATTAACAGGTTACCCACTTCATCACGTTCTGCATAAAAGCCTTTGCCTTTCGCCCAATGGAGAAGAAACTGTGCCAGTTGTTCTTCTTGGTAAGAAGGGTGAGGAATCGCACAAATTTGACTAAACCATTTCCATAATAACGTGGGTTGTAATGTATTAATTTCTAACATTGTTGCCTCCTAAAATTAAGCGAATAACGCATGATATCATCGTTCTTTTCTTAGAAAATAATTGTCAAAATTATAGCGTAAAACGCCATTTCAGGTTATCCTAACGCAATTTTTTAATTTATGGGTAAGAATTTACTCTTTCTTTTTAAAAGGTGTATTTATGAGCGAAAAATATGTGGTGACGTGGGATATGTTTCAAATGCACGCACGCAAATTATCGGAGCGTTTACTTCCCGCTTCACAATGGAAAGGGATCATTGCAGTAAGCCGTGGTGGCTTATTCCCTGCCGCAGTATTAGCACGTGAGCTAAACATTCGCCATGTGGAAACTGTCTGTATTGCCAGTTATCACGATCATGTTGAGCAAGGTGAATTAAAAGTATTACATCGTGCCGAAGGCGATGGTGAAGGGTTTATCGTGGTGGATGATTTAGTCGATACAGGCAATACCGCACGTGCGATCCGTGAAATGTATCCAAAAGCAAAATTCGTGACTGTTTTCGCAAAACCAGCAGGTGCGGCATTAGTGGATGATTATGTGATTGATATTCCACAAAACACATGGATCGAACAACCTTGGGATTTAGGTTTAACCTTCGTGCCACCTTTGGCAAGAAAATAATCTGTGCCTGATTTTGATTTTCAAACATAAAAAAATGCGAGTGATTTACTCGCATTTTTTGTGATGGATGATTAGGCTTCGTTGACTAATTTTGCGTTCAACACCGCCAGCAACTGATCTTTGGCAATCATTTCTTTTTCCCCTGAGCGACGATTTTTATATTCAATTTCGCCTTTCTCAAGATTTTTCTCACCAATCACAATCATATGTGGCACACCGATCAATTCCATATCCGCAAACATCACACCTGGGCGTTCTTTACGATCATCAAAAATCACGTCCACGCCTTGTGCGGTTAAAGTGCGGTATAATTCTTCAGCAAATTGTTGCACGCTATCTGATTTGTGCATATTCATCGGCACGATTGCCACTTTGAATGGTGCAATATTGTCTGGCCAAATAATGCCACGCTCATCATGATGTTGCTCAATGGCGGCGGCAATCACACGGGTCACCCCAATGCCATAACAACCCATAATCATGGTTTGTGGGCGACCATCTTCCCCTTGTACAGTAGCATTCATCGCTGCTGAATATTTTGTTCCCAATTGGAAAATATGACCGACTTCAATACCACGTTTAATTTGTAGCACACCCTTACCATCTGGACTTGGATCCCCTTCTACCACATTACGTAAATCTGCAATTTGTGGCACGGGTAAATCACGCTCCCAGTTAATGCCAAAATAATGTTTACCGTCTTGGTTTGCCCCCGCAGAGAAGTTATCCATATTCGCAACAGTGCGATCAATCACAATCGGCATCGGTAAATTAATTGGGCCTAAAGAACCTGTGCCCGCACCGACCACCGCACGGATTTCTTCATCTGTGGCAAATTGTAATGGGCTTGCCACCATCTCCACTTTTTCCGCTTTAATTTCGTTAAGCTCGTGATCACCACGCACTAATAACGCCACCAACTTATGCCCACTTTCTTCTGTGGCATGCACAATTAAGGTTTTCACAGTTTTTTCAATAGGCTGATTAAACTGCTCCACCAATTCGGCAATGGTTTTCGCATTTGGGGTATCCACTAAACGCAATTCTTCTGTTGCCGCACCACGCTCACCGAGTGCCACCGCTTCCGCCAGTTCAATATTTGCTGCAAAATCGGACTCAGTGGAAAACACCACATCATCTTCCCCACTTTGTGCTAACACTTGGAATTCGTGAGAAGCACTACCACCAATAGATCCAGTGTCTGCTTGTACCGCACGGAAATCTAAACCTAAACGTGTGAAAATATTAGAATAAGTTTGATACATCACATCATAGGTTTTTTGCAAACATTCTGTTGAGGTATGGAAAGAGTATGCATCTTTCATCACAAACTCACGGGAACGCATCACCCCGAAACGAGGACGCACTTCATCACGGAATTTGGTTTGAATATGATATAAATTGAGCGGTAATTGTTTGTAGGATGCACATTCACGGCGAATTAAATCGGTAATCACCTCTTCATTGGTTGGCCCAATCACAAAATCCCGATCACCACGATCTTTAAAACGCAATAATTCAGGGCCATATTCTTCCCAACGCCCTGATTCTTGCCAAAGTTCAGCAGGCTGAGTGACCGCCATTTTCACTTCTAATGCTCCACTTTTATCCATTTCTTCACGGATAATCTTTTCCACTTTATTTAAGACACGAAGACCCGTCGGTAACCAAGTATAAAGCCCTGAAGCTAACGGGCGAATCATTCCTGCACGAAGCATAAGTTGATGGCTAACAATACTCGCCTCTGCTGGCGTTTCTTTTAAGGTTGAGAATAAATATTGACTTGTACGCATTGAGATACCTGTTAAATGAAAAACGGTTTATAAATCGAAAAAATTGTGGGTTAGTTTATCACTGAGTGGCGTGAGCATAAAGACTTATAAAGCGGTTTAAGGGAAATGTTCAAAACCGCCAGCACTGCACGGCTCGCGGATAAGCACTCTCAAAGAAAAAATATCATTCAGTTAAAATCTGCTCCACCAATCCATCTAAACGAGCTTTTCTTTTTTCCAATCAGGCATCACTTGGGTGAGTAAGCGATAAAAAAATCTGCACCTTAATCAATGGAGATTAAACCCAACTGTTAGGATGCAGATCCTTTTTATTCTTTAACCAACATTAGCCTTTTTTTGAGCCTTGTAGATACAGCATTTCGAGGGCTAGTGTGGCACCCGCAAGGGCGGTAATGTCGGCTTTGTCATAGGCGGGGGACACTTCCACGAGATCCATGCCGACAATATTCACATCTTTTAAAGCTCGGAGAATTTTCAGGGCTTTGTCGGTGCTTAATCCACCACACACGGGGGTGCCTGTTCCTGGTGCGTATGCGGGGTCTAAACAGTCGATATCAAAGGTTAAATACACGGGTAAATCGCCGATCACCTCTTTGATTTTCGCCACCGTTTGCTCCACGCTGTCATCATTGACTTGTGGGGCGGACAGTACGGTAAAAGGTAAATTGCGATCAAATTCGGTGCGGATACCAATTTGCACGGAATGTGCCGCATCGATTAAACCTTCTTTTGGTGCGTGATAGAACATGGTGCCGTGGTCATATTGACTGCCATTTTCGTAAGTGTCGGTATGGGCATCAAAGTGGATCATGGCTAACTTACCAAAGTGTTTGGCGTGTGCTCGCAATAAAGGCAAGGTGATAAAATGATCTCCCCCAAAGGTGAGGCAACGTTTTCCTGCCTTTAATAATGCACTTGCATGGGCTTCAAGGGCTTCGACAAAATTCTGGTTATCGCCGAATGAGTACACTAAATCACCGCAGTCGATGATATTCAGGCGTTCACGTACATCAAAATCCCAAGGGAAACGGCAATGTTCCCATGCAAGGTTGACAGAGGCACGGCGAATGGCTTCGGCACCAAAACGGGTGCCTGCTCGACCAGACACAGACGCATCAAAAGGCACGCCCGTGATGACCCATTCCGCATCGCTTTCCGTTGGGTTGAAATTGACGGGTAAACGTAAAAAACCAAAGTTATTGGATACTAATGAAATATCTTCTTTGTTGTTTAAGGTGTTATACATAATGTTTCCTATTGTTTCTCATGCGGTCAAAATATGTTTAAAATTGACCGCACTTTTTAGGTTATTCGTCTTCCAAATAGGTGTAACCGTTAAGCCCTGCTTCCAATTCATTTAAGAAATGCATGGCTTCAGAGGCAGGTAGGTTGGAATGTTCAATTTGTTCACGGTAACGATCAAGTAATTTTTTCGGATCGAGATAGACATATTCGAGCATATCTGCCACGGTGTTGCCCTCATCATAATCCACAATTTTGACTTTCTCTTGACCTTCCACAATCACATCAACCGTGCTGGTATCACCAAAGAGATTATGCATGTTACCCAAAATTTCTTGATAAGCCCCCACCATAAAGAAACCTAATAATGGCGGTTCATCTTCTTCATAATGTGGCATTGGCATGGTGCTGGTAATGCCATCGCCATCAATATAATGATCGATAGTGCCATCGGAATCGCAGGTAATATCTAATAAAACGGCACGACGGCTTACAGGTTGATCTAAATTGGAAATTGGGCAAACTGGGAATAACTGATCAATGCCCCATGCGTCAGGTAACGATTGGAACAGGGAAAAGTTGACATAGAGTTTGTCGGCAAAACGTTCTTGCAATTCATCAATAATGGTGCGGTGTGAACGGTGTTTTGCATCAAATAACTGCCCGACTTCGTGGCAAATATTCAAATAAAGCTGTTCTGCCCAAGCACGTTGTTGCAAATTCAATAAACCAACGTTGTATTGATTATGTACATCCGACAAGTCGAATTGGCTTTCGTGAATCCAGCTACGTAAGGAACGTTTTTCACGAGAAGATAAAATATCCGTCCAGGTTTCCCACATGCTGTGTAATACACTGGGTGCGTCTTTGGCAGGGGCGTCTAACACCTCGGGTTTATAACGTTCCACCCCAATGACATTGGATACCATCACCGCATGGTGAGCAGTCACGCCTCGTCCTGATTCGGTAATAATGGTCGGATGGGGCAAATTATGCTCACGGCAAGCCTGTCCAATTCCCCAAACCACGGTATCAGCGTATTCATTTAAGCCATAATTGACTGAGCAGTCAGATTGGGTGCGGTTGCCTTCATAATCCACCCCTAAGCCGCCACCTACATCAAAGCATTGAATATTGACGCCCAGTTTATGTAACTCCACATAAAAACGGGCACTTTCACGCACGCCTGTCGCCACATCTCGAATATTGCCAAGCTGCGAACCAAGATGGAAATGTAAAAGCTGTAAGCAATCTAAACAGTCGTGGGCTTTTAACATATTGACTAACATCAGCACTTGCGAAGCAGACAAACCAAATTTTGATTTTTCGCCACCCGATGATTGCCATTTGCCAGAACCTTGTGAAGCGAGACGTGCACGCACCCCTAAACGAGGTTTGACACGTAATTTTGCCGCTTCTTCTAATACCAGTTGAATCTCAGAGAGTTTTTCGATGACGAGATAGACTTTATGCCCTAACTTCTCCCCCATCAACGCAAAACGGACATATTCTCGATCTTTATAACCATTACAGACAATCACTGTTTGGGTTAAGCCTGCATGGGCTAATACCGCCATTAATTCCGCTTTTGAACCCGCTTCTAAGCCCAATACTTGATCGGAATTAATTAGGGATTCAATCACTCGACGATGTTGATTCACTTTAATCGGATACACGAGAAAATAATTGCCTTCATAGCCAAAGTTTTCTCGGGCACGTTTAAATGCTTGATTAATGGAACTCAAACGATGTTGAATAATTTGTGGGAAACAAAACAAGGTAGGCAAATGTGCCCCTTTCTCTTGCTGTGCTTTCTGTGCCAGTTTCGCTAACGAAACACGATTTTGTGGTTTATCAGGATCAGGGCAGACAAAAATATCGCCATTCTCATCTACGTTATAATAACGCATCCCCCAGTAATTGATGTTACAGACTTCTCTTACGGTATTTTCTGGAAACATCTGAGAAGTACTCTCTTGCGAGTCTAAAGTAACCTGTTCCAATGTCTTAGTTTACCTCTTAAAACGGGCCAAAATTCCGACGTTTATACGCCATGCTTGTTGTTTTCTGACATCATGTCATGCAAAAAAACGTTGCCAAGAATAAAGCAAAACAGGTTAAATAACTAGCTTTTTTCGCCTCAAAGCGGTAAAAAACTCGGTATAAAAAAAGGCGGAACGATATGATCGTCCGCCTTAGGTTATCTCATTCAAAATTAACGATATTTATCAAGAAAACGATAATAATTTGTGCCGATAAATAATGCGGCTTTTTGCAGCAATTTGCCACCAGGCACCGTTGGAACTTTTAATTTTTCAAACACCCGTAAGCGTTCATCATTGCCCAAAATGGCTTCGGCGATGATACGCCCCGCTAATCCTGTCAACGCAACCCCATGCCCTGAATACCCCTGAGCAAAATAAATGTTAGGGGCAATACGCCCAAAATGCGGATTGGCGTTTAAGGTCATATCAATAGGTCCACCCCATCCGTAGTCAATTTTGACGTCTTCCAACTGCGGAAAGACATGTAGCATATTACAACGCATAACCGTATGCATATCTAAATTAGGGCTGGCATCACTGCCAAATAATAAACGGTTATCTGCACTTAAACGGTAATAATCCAGAAAATAATTGTTATCACACACCGACATGCGGTTACGAATCAAACTGTCTGCCAGTTCATCACTTAATGGCTCTGTGGCAATAATAAAACTTTCCACAGGCAAAATTTTTCGGGCAATACCATGATGAATATTTTTCGGCGAGGCACTGATATAGGCATTAGTGGCTAACACCACATCTTTGGCTAACACCGAGCTTTGATCGGTTTTGACTTTCACTGTCGATTTGCCCATTCGCAAATCCAACACGGGGGATTGTTCATAAATTTCCACCCCTAAGTCTAAACAGGCTTTGGCAAGGCCTAAACAATAATTGAGAGGGTGTAAATGCCCTGAGTTAGGATCAAATAAAGCACCTTGATAAATCTGGCTGCCTAAATTTTTTTCCAATGTGGCTTTATCCCACAATTGCATCGCTTGATAACCAAAATACTCACGACAATCTTTTTCAATTGCCACCAGATCGTCCAAACGGCGATGATTTAAAGCCAATGTGGCATAACCCCGTCGCCAATCACATTGAATGCCATATTTGGCAATGCGTTCTTCAATAATATCTAAGGCTTCCAGTGACATTTGCCACAGTTTATTTGCCGTTTCAAAGCCCACGGCATCAATATAATCACCAATATCTTCTTCAAAGCCATTAATTGCCTGTCCACCATTACGACCAGACGCCCCAAACCCCACACGCGCACCTTCTAAGACAATGACTTTTTTGCCTTGCTCAGCCAATTCCAGTGCAGCAGATAAACCAAAAAAACCAGCACCAATGATACAAACATCAGCCGATTGACGATGGGTTAAGGGAGGTAAAGTGAAATGAATATTACGTGTTTCTGAATAATATGATTTGACATGTTCTTGATGAGAAAATTTCAGCATAAAATGGCTCTCTCTTGAAAACTGCGGGCAGTTTACTCCTACTAGAAAATATGTCAATTTAATTCAATCGCTTTATAAAGTTTGCTATACTCAACGCCGTCTTTTTAGACGTAACCTCCAACATGGATTAGCACGTAAAATCCATCTATTTTTAACCGCACTTTATCGTCTTATGACGTTGAGGACTAAGAATTGAAAAAACTGTTTACCCGTGTGATCAAATCCCTTGCCTTCACCTCCCTGATTTTCATGACACAGTCAGCGTTGGCGTCCAAAAAACTGTATGTTTATAACTGGACGGATTATATCCCGACAAACGTCATTGCAGACTTTACCAAAGAAACAGGAATTGAAGTCATCTATTCCACTTTTGAAAGCAATGAGGAAATGTATGCAAAATTAAAATTACTTTCCCAAAATAACGGTTATGACCTCGTTTTTCCATCAAGCTATTACATCAACAAAATGGTGAAAGATGGCATGTTACAGCCATTAGATCATCATAAATTAAGCAATTTTCATCAAATTCCACGCCATTTATTAAATAAAGAATTTGATCCGAACAACCAATACTCTCTCCCTTATATTTATGGTCTAACAGGAATTGGCATTAATGCCGAGGAAATCGATCCAAAGCAAGTGACCAGTTGGGCAGATTTATGGAAGCCTGAATATAAAGGCAAAGTGCTATTAACCAGTGATGCCCGTGAAGTTTTCCACATTGCGTTATTACTGAATGGAAAATCACCAAACACCACTCAAGAAAATGAAATTGAAGAGGCTTACAACCGTTTAGTGAAATTAATGCCAAACGTGTTAGTGTTTAACTCGGATTCACCAGAAGTGCCTTATGTACAGGGTGAAGTGTCTCTTGGCATGATCTGGAATGGATCGGCATATCTTGCGAATAAAGAAAATGCCAATATCCAATTTATCTATCCGAAAGAAGGTGCCATTTTCTGGATGGATAACTACGCCATTCCCAAAAATGCCAAAAACGTTGAAGGAGCGTATAAATTTATTGATTTCCTCCTCCGCCCAGAAAATGCCAAAGTCGTGATTGAACGCATGGGCTTCTCCATGCCAAATGAAGGCGTGAAAAGCTTATTATCTCCAGAAGTCGTGAATAATCCTGTTTTATTCCCACCTGCTGAAGAAGTTGAGAAAGGCATTATGCAAGGCGATGTGGGCGATGCCGTCGATATTTACGAAAAATATTGGAACAAACTCAAAACCAACTAATTGCAATCTGTATTAATTGCAATCTGCCAAAATAAAAAGTGCGGTCAAAAATCTAAAAATTTTGACCGCACTTTTTTATGAATCGCTCACCTTACAGATGATACTTTTGGCGATACGCCACTAAATCTTCAATCGTCACCACAGGGAAATTGAATTGTTGAGCAAAGGCAACAATTTCAGGGGCACGTGCCATAGAGCCATCATCATTCGTGATTTCACAAATCACGCCAGCTTCTTTATACCCTGCTAAACGGGCTAAATCCACCGCTGCTTCGGTATGACCACGGCGTTTTAACACACCACCAGCCACTGCCCTTAACGGGAAAATATGCCCAGGACGACTTAAATCACTCGGTTGAGCATGATCCGCAATGGCTGCACGAATGGTCGTTACACGATCGGTTGCTGAAACACCTGTTGCCACCCCTTTTGCCGCTTCAATCGTCACCGTAAACGCCGTTTTGTTCACGCTGGTATTTTCTGCAACCATCGGAGGTAAATCGAGCTTTTTACAGGTGTCATCGGTTAAGCACAAACACACAATCCCACTACCATAACGAATAAGCATCGCCATCTGTTCAACGGTGATGGTTTCTGCGGGGAAAATCAGATCGCCTTCATTTTCACGATCTTCATCATCTAAGACTAAAACACCCTGGCCTTGTTTAAACGCATGAATAGCGGCAATCACACGTTCTTCCGCATTGCCAAAAGGAGATAAAATAGACTGATTCATAGTAAATTCCTTGAAATATAATGATATTTAGATACCAGAATCAGGGCGGATGAGAAAAATTATGTGGCTAAGAAAATCTTAAACAAATAAAAAATACAGGTTTTGAACACAAAACCTGCTTATTCTCTTTCATCCAGACTATCACTGTCGGCTTTGGAATTTCACCAAATCTGCTGACTTTGCTACCGTTACCGTAACAAACGCTCGTGGGCTCATGCAATACAATTACCACCGGTAGGGAGTTTCACCCTGCCCTGAGAATGCGGGCGTAGTATAACGCAAAGTTAATCTTGAAAAAATGTTTTTATTTGTAGCAAGATTGCATACAATAGATTCACTTTAATAAAATGTGAGGTCAGTATGCTAAATCCTAAAAAAATAGAGCAAATTATACAACAAATTCAAGATTCACTACCGCAAGGTTTAAAAGATTTAGGGCAAGATGCTGAAGCAAAATTGAAACAGACACTTCAAGCCCAGCTCGCGAAGCTTGATGTTGTTACCCGTGAAGAGTTCGATGTGCAAACACAAGTTCTCATGCGAACTCGTGAAAAATTAGTGGAATTAGAAAAGCGTGTGGATACGCTACTTGAGCAACAAAAAGATGCATAAAATTGACCGCACTTTTCTCTGAAGTGCGGTCATTTTACACTTGCGATATGAAAAAGGAGTACATTATGTCCGACTTTGCCTATTTACAACAGAAACGTAAACAATTGAATTTAAAAGTGAATGATCTTTGCGAACAAGCCAATATCACTCGTGCCTACTTTAACCAATTGGTGAGTGGAAAAATCAAAAACCCCAGTGCAACAAAACTGAGTGCATTACATAAAGTGTTGCAAATCACTGAACCTAATAATAAAAAAGTGGGGGTGATTTTCGGCAAGTTTTATCCTGTTCACACAGGTCATATTAATATGATCTATGAAGCATTTAGTAAAGTCGATGAAATCCACATCATCGTATGTAGTGATACAGAACGTGATCTAAAACTCTTCTATGATAGCAAAATGAAGCGTATGCCAACCGTGCAAGATCGCTTACGTTGGATGCAACAAATTTTCAAGTATCAAAAAGATAAAATCTTTATCCATCACTTAGTGGAAGATGGTATTCCTAGCTATCCCCATGGCTGGGAAACTTGGAGTACGCACGTCAAAAATTTATTCAAAGAAAAGAATGTCAATCCAAGTGTCGTCTTTAGTAGTGAAATTCAAGATAAAGGCCCTTATGAAAAATACCTCGGTTTAGAAGTCGTCTTAGTGGATCCTGAACGTCGATTCGTGAATATTTCTGCGACCAAAATCCGCAACAATCCTTTCCATTATTGGAAATTTATTCCAAAAGAAGTCCGCCCATTCTTTGCCAAAACCATTGCCATTTTAGGTGGGGAAAGCAGTGGGAAAACGGTATTGGTCAATAAATTAGCCACCGTCTTCAATACCACCTCTGCTTGGGAATACGGACGAGAGTTTGTCTTTGATCAACTCGGTGGTGCTGAACAAGCACTGCAATATTCTGATTATCCGCAAATTGCATTAGGTCACCAACGCTATATTGACTATGCTGTACGTCATGCACATAAAATTGCAATCATTGATACCGATTTTATTACAACCCAAGCTTTCTGTATTCAATATGAAGGAAAAGCACATCCGTTTTTGGATTCCATGATCAAGGAATATCCTTTTGATGTGACCATTCTCTTAAATAACAACACCAAATGGGTTGATGATGGTTTACGTAGTTTAGGTAGCCAGAAACAGCGTCAACGTTTCCAATTATTACTGAAAAAATTACTTGATAAGTACAATATCCCTTATATTGAGATTGAATCACCAAGTTATTTAGAACGGTATAATCAAGTGAAAGACATCGTTGAAAAAATCTTAAACGAAGAAGAGTTGCCGAATCTCAATAATGAACCGCATTCCGCATCAATTTTTGAGGAAGAAGAATGATTTTATTTGCAGGTGACCCACATGGAAGTTTCGAGCACCTTTATCCTTTTATCCAAAACGATCCAGATATTGCCTTAATCATTTTAGGCGATTTACAACTCACAACAGCAAGCGAATTAGAAAAGCTCGCAAAATATTGTGATCTCTGGTTCATTCATGGCAATCATGACAGTAAAACCGTTGATGCCTTTGAATCTATTTGGGAAAGCGAATGGCAGTCTCGAAATTTACATGGCAAAGTCACTGAAATCCAAGGCAAAAAAATTGCAGGCTTAGGGGGCGTGTTTCGTGGACAAATTTGGATGCCACCAAATAAGCCTCTATTTTTTGACCCAATTCACTATTGCCAATATTGTTCACAAGAAAAAATATGGCGAGGCGGCGTACCATTGCGTCATCGCACATCCATTTTTCCTTCCGATATTGAAGCATTAGAACAACAACATGCAGATATTTTAGTCTGCCATGAAGCACCAAAGCCACATCCCTCTGGTTTTGCCGTAATTAATGACTTAGCAGAAAAAATGCACGTCCAGCATATTTTCCATGGGCATCACCATGAGAATTTTGAATATGATCACATCGTGCAAGATCAAAACATGAAAATCACCAATGTTGGCTTTCGGAGTTTGTGCAATATTGAAGGAGAATATCTCTTACTCGGCATAGATGATCGGTAGCACAAGATCCATCCTTCCGTAAAAACTTTTAAAAAACAGACCGCACTTTCTTCTTTTATAATGAAAGAGAAAAGTGCGGTTTATTTTCAGCATTTTTCGAGAGCTAAACAAAATCATGAGTCATGACAAATTATAGGGTTCCATTCAGCTATTCACTCAAAAAGAAAACCCACTGATAATTATCAGTGGGTTTTATCTCGAATATAAGTTAAAAAAATCTAACTTAATCTAAATTATTATTCTGCAGCTGCTTCTTCAGTTGCAACTTCTGGGCGATCAACTAACTCAATGTAAGCCATTGGTGCATTATCGCCAGCACGGAAACCACATTTTAAAATACGGGTGTAACCACCTGCACGTTGAGCAAAACGTGGACCTAATTCATTAAATAATTTAGCAACAGTTTCAATGTTGCGAGTACGAGCGAAAGCTAAACGGCGATTTGCAACGCTGTCTACTTTTGCTAATGTAATTAACGGTTCAACTACACGACGTAATTCTTTAGCTTTTGGCAATGTAGTCTTGATAATCTCGTGACTAACTAAAGAGCTTGCCATATTACGGAACATCGCTTGGCGATGGCTGCTATTACGGTTTAGTTGACGACCACTCTTACGATGGCGCATGACCTTATCCTTCTCAGAAAAATCTTTAACCTATGACCAAACTAGTCTTCAGCAATACTTGCTGGTGGCCAATTCTCAAGGCGCATACCTAGTGATAAGCCGCGTGAAGCAAGAACGTCCTTAATTTCAGTAAGCGATTTCTTACCAAGATTAGGTGTTTTTAATAACTCAACTTCAGTACGCTGTACTAAATCACCGATATAGTGAATTGTTTCTGCTTTCAAACAGTTAGCAGAACGAACTGTCAACTCTAAGTCATCAACAGGACGCAACAGAATCGGATCGAATTCTGGTTTTTCTTCCTTAACTTCTGGTTGACGAACATCACGCAAATCAACGAATGCATCAAGTTGCTCTGCTAAAATTGTTGCTGCACGACGAATTGCTTCCTCTGGATCAATAGTGCCGTTAGTTTCCAATTCAATCACTAACTTATCTAAGTCAGTACGTTGTTCAACACGTGCTGCCTCAACATTGTAAGCAATACGGTCTACTGGGCTGTAACAAGCATCTACTAATAGACGACCAATTGGTCTTTCTTCATCTTGAGCGTGCACACGAGCAGAAGCTGGTACATAACCTCTACCACGTTGAACACGAATACGCATATTGATAGATGTGCTTTCATCTGTCAAGTGGCAGATTACATGCTCAGGATTTACGATTTCAACATCTCCATCATGGGTGATGTCAGCTGCAACAACAGGGCCAATTCCAGATTTGTTTAGTGTCAGAAATACATCATCTTTATTCTGAACTTTAACCGCTAGGCCTTTTAAGTTTAGAAGCACTTCAAGAATATCTTCTTTAACACCTTCTTTACTACTATATTCGTGCAATACGCCATCAATTTCTACTTCAGTTACAGCACAACCTGGCATTGAAGATAGAAGAATACGACGCAATGCATTACCTAAAGTGTGGCCGAAACCACGCTCTAACGGTTCTAAGATCACTTTAGCATGAGTTGAGCTAATTTGCTCAATATCAACTAAGCGTGGCTTTAAAAATTCTGTAACAGAACCCTGCATTTTATCCTCTCTTTGCTTCTAAGCTTTAACTATTATTTAGAATAAAGCTCAACGATCAGATGTTCGTTAATGTCTGCTGATAAATCAGAACGTTCAGGAACACGTTTGAACACACCTTCCATTTTAGCAGCATCAACTTCTAACCAAGTTGGTTTTTCTCTTTGTTCTGCTAATTCTAATGACGCTTTGATACGTGCTTGTTTTTTAGATTTCTCACGAACAGCAACAACATCATTAACTGACACTTGGAATGATGGGATATTAACAACACGACCATTTACAACAATCGCTTTGTGACTCACCAATTGGCGAGCTTCAGCACGAGTTGCAGCAAAGCCCATGCGATAAACAACGTTATCCAATCTACCTTCCAATAATACTAGTAAATTTTCACCAGTATTACCTTTTAAGCGGTTTGCTTCTTTATAATAATTACGGAATTGACGTTCTAAGATACCGTAAATACGACGAACTTTTTGTTTTTCACGTAATTGACTACCATAATCAGATAAACGTGGTTTACGAGCACCATGTTGACCTGGGGCAGTATCAATTTTACATTTTGATTCAATCGCGCGCACACCTGACTTAAGGAATAAGTCAGTGCCTTCACGACGGCTTAGCTTGAGCTTAGGACCCAAATATCTTGCCATTTTCTTTCTCCAACTATCCTATGACGCCATTAAACACGACGTTTTTTCGGTGGACGACAACCGTTATGAGGAATCGGAGTCACATCAGTAATATTCGTAATACGGAAACCCGCTGCGTTTAACGCACGAATAGTAGACTCACGACCAGGACCAGGTCCTTTTACCATAACTTCCAAGTTCTTTAAGCCGAACTCTTTTACAACTTCAGCACAACGTTCTGCAGCAACTTGTGCGGCAAACGGGGTAGATTTACGAGAACCACGGAAACCTGAACCACCTGCAGTTGCCCATGCTAGAGCATTACCTTGACGGTCAGTAATGGTAACGATTGTATTATTGAAAGATGCGTGGATATGAGCTACGCCATCTACAACTTGTTTTTTTACACGTTTACGTGCACGAACTGGTGTTTTAGCCATTTTACCTTACCCCGACTTATTTCTTGATCGGCTTACGAGGACCCTTACGGGTACGCGCATTAGTTTTAGTACGTTGACCACGTACCGGTAAACCACGACGATGACGCAAACCACGATAACAACCTAAGTCTAATAGACGTTTGATGTTTAGTGTTACTTCACGACGTAAGTCACCTTCAACGGTAAATTTACCAACTTCGTCACGCAGTTTATCAATCTGCTCTTCAGACAATTCGCTGATCTTAACATTTTCGGTAATACCTGTTGCTGCACAAATTTCTTTTGCACGAGTTTTACCGATACCATAAATTGCAGTTAAAGCGATTACAGTGTGTTTATGATCAGGAATGTTAATGCCTGCAATACGGGCCACTATGCACTCCTATTATTTTAACTAATTTGACACTTTGATCTTGAAAAGCCCGTTTTCAGGATACTCAAACAAAGTGTCAAGGACATAAATGAGTCGAGCAGTATAACTGCTCAACTGGTTCTTTGCAAGAAAAATATCAATTAACCTTGACGTTGCTTATGTTTAGGGTCGCTACAAAGTACACGAACGACACCTTCACGTTTAACAATTTTACAGTTACGACATAATTTCTTAACGGAAGCACGAACTTTCATTGCTTATCCCTTTTATTTAATGGGCAATTACTGCCCGAAACCTTTAAGGTTTGCTTTCTTCAACGCAGATTCATATTTCGTCGACATCAAATGACTCTGAACCTGAGCGATGAAATCCATGATGACTACGACAACAATCAAAAGAGATGTACCGCCAAAGTAGAACTGCACATTCCATGCTGATGTCATAATGTAAGGAACCAAACATACAAACGTAATATATAAACCACCAATTAATGTTAGGCGAGTCATAATTTTATCAATATAACGTGATGTTTGTTCACCTGGTCTAATTCCTGGTATAAATGCACCAGATTTTTTCAAATTATCCGCTGTATCACGAGGATTGTATTGCATTGCGGTATAGAAAAAACTAAAGAAAATGATTGCTATTGCATAAACAAGCAAATAGAGAGGTTGACCTGGATGTAATAACATCGATAAATCTGTTAACCAATCTAAACTAGAACCTTCACCAAGCCATTGTGCTAATGTCGCAGGGAATAGAATGATACTTGAAGCAAAGATTGCTGGAATTACACCCGCCATATTTACTTTTAATGGTAAATGAGTGGAATGACCACCTAAAATTTGACGACCTTGTTGACGCTTAGCATATTCCACTTTAATTCTTCTTTGTCCTCTTTCAACAAAGACAACAAAGTATGTTACTGCAAAAACAATAACTGCGATCAATAAGAGAACTAATAGATGCATTTGCCCTTGACGAGCTTGCTCAATAGTTTGACCAATTGCAGATGGTAAACCCGCAACAATACCTGCAAAGATAATTAAAGAGATACCATTACCAATACCACGCTCAGTAATCTGTTCACCTAACCACATTAAGAACATCGTTCCAGTAACAAGGCTGATTACAGCAGTTACATAGAACCAAAAATCTAAATTAGGTACAAGACCCGGTAGCATATTTGGCAATCCTGTAGAAATACCCACCGCCTGTAAAGTTGCAAGTACTAACGTTGAATAACGTGTATATTTACTAATTTTACGACGACCAGACTCACCTTCTTTCTTTAATTCTGCAAGTGCAGGGTGAACCGTTGTTAATAATTGGATGATAATCGATGCCGAAATATAAGGCATGATACCTAACGCAAAAATAGACGCTCGGCTCAATGCACCACCAGAGAACATGTTAAACATATCAATGATGGTGCCTTTTTGTTGTTCAATTAATTGAGCTAATACGGCTGCGTCAATACCAGGAACCGGAATGAAAGAACCAATACGGAACACAATAAGTGCGACTAATACAAATAATAATCTGCTTTTCAGTTCACCTGTACCGCTTTGAGTACTTCTACTTTGATAACCTGGTTGCTTAGCCATTTATTTATTATTCCTCAACTGAACCGCCAGCAGCTTCAATTGCTGCTTTAGCACCTTTAGTTACACGTAAACCACGAACAACTACAGCACCTTTTACTTCACCTGCTAAAATAACTTTAGCAAATTGAATATCTTTAGTAAGTACGTTAGCTGCTTTTAATGATTCTAAAGTGACTACACCGCCTTCTACTTTACTTAATTCGTTTAAACGAACTTCAGCAGTTACCGCAGATTTCATTGAAGTGAAACCAAACTTCGGTAAACGACGATATAAAGGCATCTGACCACCCTCGAAACCACGACGAACACCGCCGCCTGTACGAGATTTTTGACCTTTGTGACCACGACCACCTGTTTTACCTAAACCAGAACCAATACCGCGACCTAAGCGTTTAGTGCTATGTTTAGCACCTTCAGCTGGTGATAGAGTATTTAAACGCATCTTATTACTCCTCCACTTTAACCATGTATGAAACTTGGTTAATCATACCACGTACTGCTGGAGTATCGATTAACTCAACAGTATGATGCATACGGCGAAGACCAAGACCACGTAACGTAGCTTTATGCTTCGGTAAACGAGCAATAGAACTACGAACTTGAGTTACTTTAATAGTTTTAGCCATTATCAATTACCCCAAGATTTCATCAACGGTTTTGCCACGTTTTGCAGCAACCATTTCTGGTGATTTCATATTTGCTAGTGCATCAATAGTTGCACGAACAACGTTAATTGGGTTGGTTGAACCATAAGCTTTAGATAAAACGTTACGAACACCTGCTACTTCTAACACTGCACGCATTGCACCACCTGCGATGATACCTGTACCTTCGCTAGCTGGTTGCATAAATACACGAGAACCAGTATGAGAACCTTTAATTGGGTGTTGTAATGTACCTTCATGTAAAGCTACATTGATCATATTGCGACGTGCTTTTTCCATCGCTTTTTGGATTGCTGCCGGAACTTCGCGCGCTTTACCATATCCAAAACCTACACGACCGTTACCATCGCCTACTACAGTTAATGCAGTAAAGCTCATAATACGACCACCTTTAACAGTTTTTGATACACGGTTTACCGCGATTAGCTTCTCTTGCAGTTCACCAGCTTGTTTTTCGATGTTTGCCATCTAAAATTACCTCTATTAGAACTGTAGACCAGCTTCACGGGCAGCGTCCGCTAAAGTTTGGACACGACCATGATATTTAAAACCAGAACGATCAAAAGCAACGTCTTTAACGCCTTTTGCTAATGCTCTTTCTGCAACAGCTTTACCAACGACTGCTGCTGCATCTTTATTTCCGGTATATTTCACTTGCTCACTAATTACTTTTTCAACAGTTGAAGCAGCGGCAAGAACTTCTGAACCGTTCGGTGCAATGACTTGTGCGTAAATATGACGCGGAGTACGGTGAATAACTAAACGAGTTACACCTTGCTCTCTCATCATATGGCGTGCACGAGCTGCACGACGGATACGAGCTGATTTCTTATCCATAGTGTTACCTTAATTATTTTTTCTTAGCCTCTTTGATACGTACCACTTCATCAGCGTAACGTACCCCTTTACCTTTATAAGGCTCAGGACGGCGATAAGCACGAATATCTGCAGCAACTTGACCGATTAGCTGTTTGTCTGCACCTTTTAACACGATTTCTGTTTGAGATGGACATTCAGCTGTAATACCTGCTGGTAAAGCGTGCTCCACAGGGTGAGAGAAACCTAAACTTAAAGCAACTGTATTGCCTTTAATTTGTGCTCTATAACCTACACCCACCAATTGTAACTTCTTAGTGAAGCCTTCAGTAACACCGATAACCATTGCATTAACTAACGCACGTGCAGTTCCTGCTTGTGCATCTGCTCCAACAATACCTTCACGTGGAGAAAAAGTTAATTCGTTATTATCTTGTTTAACTTCAACTGCGTTATGAATGGTACGAGATAACTCACCATTTTTTCCTTTAACTGTTAGTAGCTGACCGTCAAGTTTAACCTCAACGCCGGCAGGAATACTAACAGGTGCTTTTGCAACACGAGACATTTTCCTACCTCTCTATTAAGCTACGTAACAGATAATCTCACCGCCTAAACCCGCTTGACGAGCGGCGCGGTCAGTCATCACACCTTTAGATGTAGATACAACAGCGACACCTAAACCACCCATTACTTTTGGTAATTCGTCTTTACGTTTATAAATACGTAGACCTGGGCGGCTAACACGTTGAATGCTTTCTACAACTGGTTTGCCTTGGAAATATTTTAAAGTAATTTCCAACTCTGGTTTAACACCATCTAAAACTTTAACGCTTTCAATATAACCTTCTTCAGCTAATACATTGGCAATTGCCACTTTTAGCTTGGATGAAGGCATACTGACCGCAACTTTGTTCGCAGCTTGACCGTTGCGAATGCGAGTCAACATATCTGCGATTGGATCTTGCATACTCATTGTATTTTTACTCCGATTCCAAAATAAAGTGGTAAATTACCAACTAGCTTTCTTAAGGCCTGGGATTTCACCGCGCATTGCAGCTTCACGCACCTTAATACGGCTTAAACCAAACTTACGAAGAACACCGTGTGGGCGTCCAGTTTGGCGGCAACGGTTACGCTGACGGCTTGGGCTAGAATCACGTGGTAAAGTTTGTAACTTTAACACTGCATTCCAACGATCTTCGTCAGAGGCATTTACATCTGAAATGATCTGTTTTAATTCAACACGTTTTGTGTAGAATTTTTCAGCGAGTTTTACACGTTTTACATCACGTGCTTTCATTGATTGTTTAGCCATGATAACCTGCCTTATTTACGGAATGGGAAATTAAAGGCAGCAAGTAGTGCTTGACCTTCTTCATCACTTTTCGCAGTTGTGGTGATAGTAATATCTAAACCACGTACACGATCCACTTTATCATAATCGATTTCAGGGAAGATGATTTGCTCACGCACACCCATGCTGTAATTACCACGACCATCAAATGATTTCGCGCTTAAACCGCGGAAGTCACGGATACGTGGAACAGCAATTGTAATTAAACGTTCAAAGAACTCCCACATACGTTCGCCACGTAGTGTTACTTTACAACCGATTGGATATCCCTGACGGATTTTAAAGCCTGCAACAGATTTGCGTGCTTTTGTAATCAAAGGTTTCTGACCGCTAATTGCTGCTAAATCCGCTACTGCGTTATCTAGCAATTTCTTATCGGTCAATGCTTCACCCACACCCATATTTAGGGTTATCTTTTCGATTCGTGGGACTTGCATGACAGATTTGTAGTTGAATTTTTCTTTCAATTCATTCACTACTTGATCTCTGTAGTAATCATGCAGTTTCGCCATCGCATTACTCCAGTTTATTAAATGATTTCATTGTTAGACTTGAAGAAACGTACTTTTTTACCGTCTTCAAATCTAAAACCTACACGGTCAGCTTTATTTGTTTTTGGGTTAAAAATAGCAACATTTGATGCATCAATTGCCGCTTCTTTCTTCACTAAACCACCTTCTTTGCCTAACGCAGGAACTGGTTTTTCATGTTTAGTGATGATATTTACACCTTCAACAATCACTTTACCATTTGGTAACACTTGAGTTACCTTGCCACGCTTGCCTTTGCTTTTGCCAGCAAGCACGATTACTTCATCGTTTTGACGAATTTTTGCAGCCATTTGTCACTTCTCCCTTACAGTACTTCTGGCGCCAAAGAGATGATTTTCATAAACTTCTCAGAACGAAGTTCACGAGTCACCGGTCCAAAAATACGAGTACCGATTGGTTGCTCTGTGTTATTGTTTAAAATTACACATGCGTTACCATCGAAGCGAATGACTGATCCATCTGGGCGACGAACACCCTTCTTGGTGCGCACAACAACTGCTTTTAATACATCACCTTTTTTCACTTTACCGCGAGGAATTGCTTCTTTCACAGTAATTTTGATGATATCACCAATAGCAGCGTAACGACGGTGCGATCCACCTAGAACCTTGATACACATTACACTGCGAGCGCCTGAGTTATCAGCAACGTCCAGCATAGTCTGTTCTTGGATCATCTTAGTACTCCGCTAAAATTAATAAAACCCTTTCGGGACGAACTTATCTGCATAGGCAGATAGGGCGTGGATTTTACCACATGGGACAATAAAAAAGCAAATATAAAGTGCGGTTAAAAAACAGAAAGTTTTAATTCCTCACACTATTTGCAATACATTTTATTCTTCCTACTTCATGTTATAAAAAAGCCAACAGTAAATTACTATTGGCTTTTCCATTTTATGTTGAGCTGATATTAAGCAATTACTGCTTTTTCAACTACACGAACTAAAGTCCATGATTTCGTTTTAGAGAGTGGACGACACTCTTTAATTTCAACGACATCACCTAATTTAGCTTCGTTATTTTCGTCATGCACATGTAATTTAGTTGTGCGACGGATAAACTTACCGTAAAGTGGGTGTTTAACCTTGCGTTCAATAGCAACAACGAACGATTTGTCCATTTTGTCGCTAACTACTTTACCTTGCACGCTACGAATTTTATCAGTCATTACTCACCCGCCTTTTCGGTTAACACAGTTTTTACTTGTGCAATACTACGACGCACTTGTTTTAACTGATGGGTTTGTTGAAGCTGACCGGTGGCTGCTTGCATACGCAACTTGAATTGCTCACCTAACAAGTTAACCAATTCAGCATTCAGCTCTTCAACACTTTTTGTACGTAGTTCTTGAGCTTTCATTACATCACCGTCTTAGTTACGAAAGTGGTCTTAATTGGCAATTTAGCAGCTGCTAATGCAAATGCATTTCTTGCGATCTCTTCAGACACACCATCCATTTCATATAGTACTTTACCCGGCTGGATTAAGGCTACCCAGTACTCAACGTTACCTTTACCTTTACCCATACGGACTTCTAATGGTTTTTCAGTAATTGGTTTATCTGGGAATACACGGATCCAGATTTTACCTTGACGTTTAACCGCACGAGTCATCGCACGACGTGCTGCCTCAATTTGGCGAGCTGTTAAACGACCACGGCCAACTGCTTTCAAACCGAAGGTACCGAAGCTTACTTCTGTACCTGCTGCAATACCACGGTTACGACCTTTGTGGACTTTGCGGAATTTTGTACGTTTTGGTTGCAACATCTAGCGATTCTCCTTACTTACGACCTTTGCCGCGTGGTGCCTTTTTAGGCTTGTCAGCAGGTTGTTGTTCTGGTTGCGCGATTGCAGCCATTCCACCGAGGATTTCACCTTTGAAGATCCATACTTTAATACCGATTACACCGTATGTAGTATGTGCTTCAGCAGTGTTATAGTCGATGTCCGCACGTAATGTATGTAGAGGTACACGACCTTCACGATACCATTCAGAACGTGCAATTTCTGCACCACCTAAACGACCGCTTACTTCAACTTTGATACCTTTAGCACCTAAACGCATTGCATTTTGTACCGCACGTTTCATTGCACGACGGAACATAACACGACGTTCTAATTGAGAAGCGATGCTATCTGCAACTAATTTTGCATCTAATTCAGGTTTTTTCACTTCAGCAATGTTGATTTGAGCTGGAACGCCTGCGATAGCCGCAACTGCGTTACGTAATTTTTCAACATCTTCGCCTTTTTTACCGATAACGATACCTGGACGAGCTGTGTGAATTGTGACGCGGATGCTTTTTGCTGGACGCTCAATAGTGATACGTGAAACTGAAGCATTCGCTAATTCTTTATTCAAGAATTTACGTACTTTGAAATCGCCATCTAAGTTAGACGCGAAATCTTGTGTATTCGCAAACCAAGTAGAGCTCCAAGGCTTAACAATACCTAGGCGAATACCATGTGGATGTACTTTTTGACCCATTGCTATTCCTCTACTTATTAACGATCTGACACGACCACAGTAATGTGGCTAGTACGTTTTAAAATACGATCTGCACGACCTTTAGCACGTGGCATAACACGTTTCATGCTTGGACCTTCATCTACGAAAATCTTCGCTACTTTAAGATCATCGATATCTGCACCGTCATTATGCTCTGCGTTAGCGATTGCTGACTCAAGCACTTTCTTCACTAAAGCCGCAGCTTTTTTGTTAGTGTAAGTTAAGATTTCTAATGCTTGGTTGACTTTCTTACCACGGATTAAATCCGCAACTAAGCGAGCTTTTTGCGCTGAAGTGCGAGCGTAACGATGTTTTGCAATAGTTTCCATCTTTTACCCCTTACTTCTTAGCTTTCTTATCCGCAGCGTGACCGCGGTAAGTACGAGTCGGTGCAAATTCACCTAATTTATGACCGATCATTTCATCAGATACATAAACAGGAACGTGCTGACGACCATTATGGACTGCGATGGTCAATCCGATCATTGATGGAATGATCATTGAACGACGGGACCAAGTTTTAATTGGTTTTTTATCCCCGCTTTCCACCGCCTTCTCTACCTTCTTCAACAAGTGTAGGTCAAGGAAAGGACCCTTCTTGAGAGAACGTGGCATGGCTAATCCTCTTTATTAATTAATATTATTTACCACGACGACGTACGATGAATTTATCAGTACGTTTGTTATGGCGAGTTTTCTTACCTTTAGTTTGAACGCCCCAAGGTGTGACTGGGTGTTTACCAAAGTTACGACCTTCACCACCACCGTGTGGGTGATCTACTGGGTTCATTGCTGTACCACGAACTGTTGGGCGAACGCCTCTCCAGCGGTTA
Organism: Pasteurella pantherarum; assembly: GCF_049670885.1. Classification (GTDB taxonomy): domain Bacteria; phylum Pseudomonadota; class Gammaproteobacteria; order Enterobacterales; family Pasteurellaceae; genus Pasteurella. Next base: position 2,070,119 of record NZ_CP187173.1, read on the forward strand.
GCACCTGCTTTACCCAATACGCGAAGCATGTGTTCTGAGTTACCGACTTCACCAATGGTTGCTGTACACTCGGATAATACTTTACGCATTTCGCCTGAACGAAGACGTAAAGTTACATAGTTACCTTCACGAGCGATAATTTGTACATAAGCACCAGCTGAACGAGCGATTTGACCGCCTTTACCTGGTTTTAATTCAACGTTATGTACTGTTGAACCAACTGGGATATTACGCATTGGTAACGCGTTACCCACTTTAATTGGTGCATTTGCACCAGCTTGGATTGTATCGCCTGCAGATAGACCTTTAGGTGCTAAGATATAGCGGCGTTCACCATCTTTATAAAGCACTAAAGCGATATTTGCAGAACGGTTAGGGTCATATTCAAGACGCTCAACAACCGCTGGAATATCTAACTTGTTACGTTTGAAATCGATTAAACGGTAATGTTGTTTATGACCACCACCAATATGGCGAGTAGTAATACGTCCGAAATTGTTACGACCACCTGTTTTAGATTTAGTATCTAAAAGTGGTGCGTAAGGTTTGCCCTTGTGTAATTCAGGGTTCACGATTTTAACAACGTGACGACGACCAGCGGAGGTCGGCTTACATTTAACGATAGCCATTATCTTCTACTCCTCCGAATTACTCTGCACCTTCAACGAAGTCAAGTGATTGACCTTCTTGAAGAGTTACATAAGCTTTTTTCCAGTCACTGCGACGTCCCATTCTTGCACCGTGACGTTTAGTTTTACCTTTAACTACAACGGTACGAACAGAATCCACTTTCACTTCAAATAATTGCTCAACAGCGTTAGCAATTTCAACTTTATTTGCATCTAAAGCCACTTTGAAAACGATAGTGTTAGACTTCTCAGCGTTATTTGTTGCTTTTTCAGAGACATGTGGTGCTTTTAACACTTTTAGCAAACGTTCTTGTTGAATCATGCTAACATCTCCTCAATTTGTTTCACAGCATCAACAGTAACAACAACTTTATCGAATGCGATTAAGCTTACTGGATCAATACCTTGAACATCACGTACATCTACTTTGTAAAGGTTACGTGCTGCTAAGAATAGATTTTCATCTAAGCTTGCTGTGATGATTAACACATCTTCAAGTGCTAATTCTTTTAATTTTTGTACTAAAACTTTCGTTTTTGGTGCATCAACTTCGAACTTCTCAACCACCACTAAACGGTCTTGACGAACAAGTTCAGAAAGAATGCTTTTGATTGCACCACGGTACATTTTCTTGTTCACTTTTTGGCTGTGATCTTGTGGTTTAGCTGCGAAAGTTACACCACCTGAACGCCAGATTGGTGATTTGATATCACCTGAACGAGCACGACCTGTACCTTTTTGACGCCAAGGTTTTTTACCTGAACCAGACACTTCAGCACGAGTTTTTTGTGCACGAGAACCTTGACGAGCACCTGCTGCATAAGCAACAACAACTTGGTGAATCAATGCTTCGTTGAACTCACGTCCGAAGGTAGTTTCAGAAACAGTTAGTGCGTTTGCACCTACAACTTGTAATTCCATCTCTATCTCCTGACTTATGCTTTAACTGCTGGTTTAACGATAACATCACCATTAGTTGCACCAGGAACGGCACCTTTCACTAATAGTAATTTACGCTCAGCATCAACACGAACAACTTCAAGTGATTGAACGGTTACACGCTCAGCACCTAAGTGTCCTGCCATTTTTTTACCTTTAAACACACGACCTGGGGTTTGGTTTTGACCAATAGAACCCAACACACGGTGTGATAAAGAGTTACCATGAGTAGCATCTTGAGTACGGAAATTCCAGCGTTTAACACCGCCAGCAAAACCTTTACCTTTAGAAGTACCAGTAACATCAACTTTTTTAACATCAGCGAAGATGTCAACATTAATTTCTTGACCTAAAGTGAATTCTTCACCTTCAGTAGTACGAAATTCCCATAAACCGCGACCAGCTTCAACACCTGCTTTCACGAAATGACCAGCTTCTGGCTTCGTTACACGACTTGCTTTTTTAGAGCCAGTGGTAACTTGAATTGCAGAATAGCCATCTGTTTCTACAGTTTTAACTTGAGTCACACGGTTGGCTTCAATTTCGATAACGGTAACTGGAATTGAAACGCCATCTTCATTGAAGATGCGAGTCATACCAACTTTACGACCGACTAAACCAATCATTGTAATAACCTCTTAATTAACCTAGGCTAATCTGCACGTCAACGCCGGCAGCTAGATCTAAACGCATTAATGCATCAACAGTTTTTTCTGTTGGCTCAACAATATCAACCAAACGTTTGTGAGTACGGATTTCGTATTGATCACGCGCGTCTTTGTTCACGTGTGGAGAAATCAACACGGTGAAACGCTCTTTACGAGTTGGTAACGGAATTGGACCACGAACTTGTGCACCAGTACGTTTAGCTGTTTCTACGATCTCCGCAGTAGACTGATCGATCAAACGGTGATCGAATGCTTTCAAGCGGATACGGATTCTTTGGTTCTGCATTAGACCAGAGCTCCAATCAAAATTTAGCTAATAAAAAACTAACACCAACACTTTTCTTACTTCTAAAAACGAAAAGGGGTGCAAGTTGACCTGTTTATAGTTTCCCAATCGGAAACATTTTACGTATTACCTATCGTAATACTCGTTTAATAAATGATTACATTAAACGGCTATCTGTAAGAAAGCTTGCGAATTTTACTGAAAACCACCGCACTTTGCAAGTCTTTTTCGTGATTAAATCGGATAAATCTCATCGTATGGGTGGTGAATATTTAGCAACACCCGATTTTGCGTTATAATTCGTTTCTCTTTTCTTATTCTTAATAAATCAATTAGCTATGTTTTCTCCACGGCAATTTAATAGCAAAGTGCGGTATGTTTTACATAAAAAATTACGTCAGACTCACCGTATTTCTCGTAAAAGTTTAGAATTTAGTGCCCTTTTAGTGGGTGCCGCTTTAGTCGCCCTTTTCTCTCTTGGTTTCGCTAAATTGGCGGATCTTGGGTTGGAATGGAATGCACATTGGAGTGCCCAATATCCCCTTGCGGTTTGGATTATTCTGCCCTCAAGTTTAGCATTGTTAGCATGGTTCACCGCAAAATACACGCCTTATGTGGCAGGCAGTGGCATCCCTCAAGTGATTGCCTCCATTAGTCTACCACACGGTAATAATAAACACCGTCTTGTGTCATTTTGGCAAACCCTTTGGAAAATCCCACTGACCTTTTTGGCAATGCTAATCGGTGCATCCGTAGGGCGTGAAGGCCCTTCTGTGCAAGTAGGTGCGGCGGTGATGCTTGCATGGGGGAGTTTTTGTCGGAAAAAAGGCATTGCCTTTAATGGGCTAAGTGCCAATGAGCTGATGGCGACAGGGGCAGCAGGCGGATTGGCTGCGGCATTTAACGCCCCTTTGGCGGGGGTGATTTTTGCCATTGAAGAACTCGGGCGTGGGGTGTTATTACGTTGGGAGCGTCGAGTTTTATTAGGTGTTTTAGCCGCAGGGTTTATTTTAGTGGCGATTGAAGGCAATAATCCTTATTTTCCACACTATCATGGTGAAACCTCAGTGCCTTATATGTTTGTGTGGGTGGCATTATGTGGCGTGGTATGCGGTTTCTTTGGCGGTATTTTTGCTCGTTTATTAGCCAAAGGTTTAGCGGGTCTGTCGCCAGCAAAAATTCGAGGTTGGATTCGTCGCCATCCTATTTATGTGGCATTCATTTTAGGGCTATTTTTGGCTGCCCTAGGTACTTATACACAAGGTAAAACTTACGGCACAGGCTATTATGTCGTGGCAGATGCCCTTGATGGGCAAGCCCTCAGCAGTGAATTTGGGGTATTAAAACTCTTGTCCACTGTCGCCACCTATTGGACGGGCATTGCTGGGGGGATTTTTACTCCGTCGCTCACCACGGGAGCAGGGATTGGGGCACAAATCTGGTCAATGACAGGGGGAATGGTGGATCAACGCCTACTGGTTTTATTATGTATGGCGGGTTTTTTAGCGGGTGCCACACAGTCGCCTGTTACCGCCAGTGTGGTGGTGATGGAAATGACGGGTTGTCAGCCTGTTCTGTTTTGGTTATTGATTTGTTGCTTGGTTTCGTCCATTATTTCACGCCAATTTCATCCAAAACCTTTTTATCATTTTGCGGCGGGACGTTTTCGCCAACGCATTCAAGAAGACACAAGAGAATAAGAAAAATGATCCAAAATCAACCGCACTTTTATCGTGGCCGCTTTTCCGTTGCCCCAATGCTCGATTGGACAACCCGTCATTGTCGCTATTTCCATCGTCAATTTAGCCAGCATACTTTACTTTATACGGAAATGGTGACCACTGGGGCGATTCTTCATGCTAAATATGACCACCTTGCCTTTTCATCAACCGAAAATCCTGTGGCGTTGCAATTAGGGGGAAGTGATCCCGCCCAGCTTGCCCAATGTGCAAAAATGGCGGAACAACGTGGCTACAGTGAAATTAATCTAAATGTGGGTTGCCCGTCTGATCGGGTACAAAATGGTCTGTTCGGTGCTTGTTTAATGGCAAAGGCGGCGTTAGTTGCGGATTGTGTCAACGCCATGCAAGCGGAGGTCAATATTCCCGTGACGGTGAAAACTCGTATTGGTATTGATGAGTTAGACAGCTATGAGTTCTTATGTGATTTTGTGCAAAAAGTCCATGAGGGCGGCTGTCAGGAATTTATCATTCATGCACGTAAAGCTTGGCTTTCAGGCTTAAGCCCAAAAGAAAACCGTGAAATTCCCCCTTTAGATTATGAGCGGGTTTATCAACTCAAGCGGGATTTTCCTGATTTACAGATGAGCATTAATGGTGGGATTAAAACCCTTGAGGAAATACAACAGCATTTGCAACATATGGATGGCGTGATGGTTGGGCGTGAGGCATACCAAAACCCAAGTTTGTTGGGCTATATCGACCAAGCGTTATTTGATCCAACAAGTCCTATCGTGACAGCACGAGAAGCGGTGGAGAATATGTTTCCTTATATTGAACAACAACTCAGCCAAGGTGTGTATTTAAACCATATCGTTCGTCATATGCTTGGTGCGTTCCAAAGTTGTAAAGGGGCACGCCAATGGCGTCGTCATTTAAGTGAAAATGCCCATAAAGTAGGGGCAGGCTTGGAGGTCGTCGAAAAAGCATTAGGTTTTGTGGAAGCTTAACGCCTTAAAAAAGCAAACCATGAGCAAAAAAGTGCGGTGCGTTTTAATACTTTTTCAACATGCCCCGCACTTTTTTCATCTTCAAATAAATAAACTGGCATCGGGTTTTTTGCCACCAACAATTTTCGGATTCAGTTCATATAACGCAAGCATAAAGGCAAGAATTTCCTCTTGAATATCCGTTGAGCGTAAAGCACATAAGGCGGATGTGGCAAAAGCACGTTCCAATGCAGCGGCAGGGGCAGGCAGATAGGCGGTTGCCATGTCTGCCGCTTGAGCGGGATGTTGTGCAACCCAGTCCACCGCTTGCACTAAATCTTGCTGTAACGCCGCCAAAAAGGCAGATTGCTCGTGAAGCATATTTTCCGACACCATTAAACCTGCCTGTGGAATACCATGTTGAGTGCCAAAACTTTGGTTCCATACCTTTTCTAAACTAAAACTACGCACCACCTTGAGATGCTCTTGCTGACCTTTTAACAAAGCAACCGTTGCCAAGGGTTCGGGCAATAATGCATGGGGAAAATCTTTTTGTAAAAAGAAAGCAACGGCTTCTGGTGGCGTGGCGGTGTAAGTTATTTGATCAGATAGGGCAAAACCGTGCTTTTTCGCCAAAAGCTGCAACACTAAATCGGGCATATCTTGTTTAAATGGCATCACCAGTTTTTGTCCTGCCAGTTGTTTGAGTTCACTCAAGGCTTCCCCTTTAGACAGAATACTCAACAGCCCTTTCGTCATAATGTTATAAAGGTGTACCTTTTGCCCTTGTGCTCGGAAGTTGGCTGCCACATAACTTGGCACCACGCTAATTTGAATACTGCCATTGAGTAACCCTGCACGCAATTGATCAGGGTGTTGCCAACTTTTCACGGTAAAAGGCTGGAGGGTATGGGCATGCCCTATTTTTGCCGCCACAGCCAATAATACCGTAGGGCTGACTGGCGGCCCCCAAATAATCAGTGGTTCACGTGCAAAAAGAGGTGGAAAAACGGACAAAGCAGCACTTGCAACGCCAGCCTGCAATAAACGACGACGAGTAAGCATAATTTTCTCCTTAACGGTCGGAATCAATGATGAGGATAGGGCTTATTTATAGCTACAAATTGCAATAAAATTCAGTGGCTGTTTAGGGTGGTTAAAGGTTTTCACCATCTTTTTAAATTGTTCTCGATTTTCGGGCTTCATGCCGTTTTTAAGTATTTTTAAGCTACCCCACAGCCCTTCGTCATACAATAAGCCTTTGGGGGAAAGTAAGGTCATCTCACCAAATAGGCTTTTGAGGTGAACAAATCCTTGTTGTTTAAATAAATTCTCCCAGCCTTGTCGTGTCAGTGGCGTAACATTCAGATGAATGGCATCACGCATTTCGCTGAGTGTTTGCTCGCTCTCTTCCTCCACCAGCATGACATCTTGAGTTAATAAAACGCCATGGGGTTTTAATACACGAAAATACTCTGCCACAGCTTTTTGTTTGGCTTCCCAAGGCAACATGGTCAACATTGCCTCATTCAACACAATATCAAACTGTTGATCCGCAAAGGGTAATCTCGTGGCATTGGCTCGTTGTACATGAATTTTATCGGCAACACCCTGTTGCTGAATGTTGGCTTGGGCGTTTTCTAATGCTACTTCATCGAGATCAACCCCTTCTATCACACAACCAAATTGCTTGGCAATGCCAATGGCGGTTGTACCCATATTGCATGCCACTTCTAGCACGGTTTTCTGTGCGGTAAATTGTCCTTGTTCAATCAGCCATTCCGTCGCACGGCGACCACCAGGGCGAAGGCGAGTTTTCCCTAAACGGGCTAAAAAATGATGACCGACTTCTTCTTTACTCATAACTGCCTCTTGTGCAAACGACGCTTGCTTTTAATGGTAAAACCAACAACGCCACCAACATAATGTGAGCATTGCCCAATATAATGTCAGTCCCATCACCCCCTGAACTGCCGTGGCATACGATGTCGGGGTCCAACATCCCCATGCGATGCCAATAAAGCTCAACGCAAACAGCAGTAATCCGAGATAATAGAAAATCACGTAAGGATTGTGCCAAAGTGGAGCAAAATGCCATGCTTTTAACCGTGCAATCGCCATGCTAGCACAGGCTAAGGCGAGCCAGCTTTGTAAGGTGATGTCGGCATCACATAAGTGGGCAAGCCAAAAGATCACCAGTACGAAAACATGTGCCCGTGCTAAGACTCGATTTGGCATAAAGAAAACGCCTGTTTCATTGTCTAAATCTAAATTACCAATAAAACGCTCTTGTTCTGTACATAAAAACACACAGCCTAACAAAACACACAATGCGAAACTCATAATAATCTCGCATTATGTTGATGTAGTTCTTGCAATCTTGGGTGCAATAAAGCTTGTTGTTGCCATGTATGATCTCGTTGTGCATAAGGGGTATTGAAGACAATGGGAGACAGGTTTTGAGCGGGGCTGTCCGCAACACAATAAATACGCTGTGCCATACGTACGGCCTCTTGCATATCATGGGTCACCAACACCACGGCTAATCCTTGTTCAATATAATGTTGAATCAAGTCTTGTAGGCGATGCCGTAATTGGCTGTCCAGTGCAGAAAAAGGCTCGTCCATTAATAATAAATCGGGCTGCAAGATCAATGCCCTCGCTAAAGCCACTCGCTGTTTCATGCCGCCTGATAATTCATCAGGCAATTTTTCTGCATCTAACGGACTCAGCTGAAGACATTCAAGGGTGGCAAAAAGTTGGGCTTCCGATAAATCGGGTAAAATTAATTTCAGGTTTTCCCGCACGGATAACCAAGGTAAAAGTCGAGGCTCTTGAAATAAATAAGCCAGTCGCTTACTGACACTTAACACGTCGCCAAAAGACACGGGAATTAAACCCGCAATAGCACGCAACAACGTGGTTTTACCACAGCCTGACGCCCCAACCAAAACCACACATTCTCCACATTCCACTTGCATGGAAAAATCTTGAATAATGGTTTGCCCTGCCAATTTAAGGCACACTTCATTCAGTCTTAACATCATTCTCTCCCTGCAAGACATAACGCCGAATTGGCTCGAGTACCCCATATTCAATCAACATAATCAGACTGATAATCAGCAGAACATAAGCCATCACATCGGTGGTGTCTAACATTGCTCGTGCATTCGCAATGGCACTTCCCATACCATCATTACTGCCCAATAATTCCGCCATCACGGTCACCTTCAACCCCGATCCCACTGCCACAATCAAGGCGGGCAACATTTGACGAAAAATATAAGGACAATACAATTGGGTGAGCTGGCGAGAAAAAGGGATACGGTACACCTTCATCACTTCAATTAAATCCGTTGGGACCGAGCATAAACTCATTTGTGCAGCGGCAAAGACGAAAGGAAGTACGACAATCCATACCGTAAAAATGACGCTCGTATCTCCCATGTTGAACCAAAAAAGGGCTAATACGATCCAAATAATCGGTGGAATACCTAACAAAATGGTATTGATCGGACGCAATAACAACGCCATGGTTTTTGATAGCCCAGCCATAAAGCCCAATAACGAGCCACAACTCATGGCTAACAACAGTGCAAAACACCCCCGCCACAGGGTTGTCATAATATTGGCACGTTCAGCCCCTTGCGTGATCTCGTATACCCGATGCAATACAGCTTGAGGTGCAGGCATGACCATCGAACCCATTTGCTGATGGGTAAATTGCCATAAGGCTAAGCAAAGAAATATTGTTCCCAATGTGGCGAAAACGCCCCAAAGATAATCCAGCACCGCCCAAAGCCAAAAACGAGGGTGCGGTTTGCCATGTAACAAAAGCATTGCCACCTCATTTGATAATCATTATCAATTGAGGTAAATAATAATCACAAATTTTCTTGTTGACAATGTTTATTTATTAAACAAAAAGAGAGGAAAAGTGCGGTCCAATTTAAAAAAGTTTTAAAAACGACCGCACTTTCGTAAAAAGAAAAGAAGATAAAAAATAAGATGCACCACCGCACCTTATCTTTCTTCTATTGATTATGCACTACAGAATGTTTTCAAATTCTTCCATCACCCATTTCGGCCATACGCTAGATTGGACTTCACCAATATGTTTTTTCTGTAATAACAACATGACTAAACGGGATTGACCGATCCCACCGCCAATAGAAAGTGGCAAACGACCGTTAATTAAATCTTGGTGCCAGTCGAATTTTAAACGATCTTCATCACCTGTTAAGGCTAACTGAGTACGTAATGCGGTTTCATCCACACGGATACCCATTGAAGAAAGCTCAAACGCACGCTCTAAGATAGGGTTCCAAACTAAAATATCACCGTTTAACCCTTTGTATTCCCCTTCAGATGGCGTTGTCCAGTCATCATAATCTGGGGCACGCATATCGTGTGGTTTACCGTCTGATAATTTACCACCAATCCCAATTAAGAACACCGCACCATGTTCCTGACAAATGGCATTTTCACGCTCTTTATCGTTCATGTTTGGATAACGTTGCACTAATTCTTCACTGTGTACAAAGGTAATATCTGCAGGCAAGAAACGAGCTAAGCCAAATTTTTTGCTTACCGCTTCTTCTGTTTCCACAATCGCTTGATAAATTGAACGCACGGTTTCTTTTAAATAAGCAAGGTTACGACGACCTGCTGGGATCACTTTTTCCCAATCCCATTGATCCACAAACACAGAGTGGGTTTGATCTAACGAATCTTCATCAGGGCGTAATGCTTTCATATGAACAAATAACCCTTCGCTTTCTGCGAATCCAAAACGAGCAAGTGTATGGCGTTTCCATTTGGCTAAAGAGTGCACAACCTCAAAGCTTGCATCTGTGATCTGCTTCACATTTACTTGCACTGCTTTTTCTGTTCCTGAAAGATTATCTTGAATCCCATTGCCCACTTGGCTTAGGATAGGTCCTTGAACTTCAACAATACCTAAATGATCCGCTAACTTCTCAGTAAACGTGTTCTTTGCAAAGCTAATTTCTTGTTGTTGTAAAATAAATGATTTTTGCATTTTTATACCTTAAAAATAAATACACTTCAAACTTGTTGGATATTATTTAATATTTAATGCCCATTATTCAATAGCTTTTTTAAAAAAAGGGATTTAATATGAATATTATCAAAAATGATACAATATTTTTTAAATAAATTCTAAAACAGGAAGATATATGCACTCTATTGATAACTTAGATCAACAAATTTTGCGTGTTTTAACCAAGGATGCTCGTACACCCTATGCTGAAATGGCGAAAAACTTTGGCGTCAGTCCGGGCACAATTCATGTCCGTGTCGAAAAAATGCGTCAAGCTGGCATCATTGAAGGTACCAAAGTGCGGATTAATGAACGGAAATTAGGCTATGACGTTTGCTGTTTTATCGGGATCATTTTAAAAAGTGCAAAAGATTATGACAAAGTGATCAAAAAATTAGAAGCCTTTGATGAAGTGGTCGAAGCCTATTACACCACAGGCAACTACTCTATTTTTATTAAAGTCATGACCCATACCATTGCAGAACTTCATGCGGTATTGGCAACCAAAATTCAACTGATTGATGAAATTCAATCGACTGAAACCTTGATATCCATGCAAAATCCAATCTTGCGAGATATCAAACCTTAAAATACTTAAGCATAATTGAGGAGATAATATGTCGGAAGTATTCCATCTTGGTCTAACCAAGGCTATGTTAGAAGGTGCGACCCTTGCGATCACGCCCGGTGCCCCTGAACGTGTTGAGAAAATCGCACAATTATTGGATCGTCCAAAATTTTTAGCGTCCACACGTGAATTTACTTCTTGGTTAGGCTACATCAATAATCAGGCGGTTGTCGTTTGCTCAACTGGCATCGGCGGTCCATCAGTCTCTATTGCCGTAGAAGAGCTCGCCCAATTAGGCGTGCGTACTTTCTTACGTATTGGTACCACAGGGGCGATTCAATCCCATATTAAAGTCGGCGATATTTTAATCACAACAGGTGCGGTGCGTTTAGATGGTGCAAGCTTGCACTTTGCCCCAATGGAATACCCTGCGGTGGCGAATTTTGAATGTACCAATGCACTTTACAAAGCCGCTATTGAAAATGCCAAACAACATGTTTATGTCGGCATTACCGCCTCTTCGGATACCTTCTATCCTGGTCAAGAACGCTATGATACTTATAGCGGTAAAGTATGGCGCCACTTCCAAGGCTCATTAAAACAATGGCAAGAACTCAATGTGATGAACTTTGAAATGGAATCCGCCACATTATTTACCATGTGTTCTGCACTGGGTCTGCGTGCAGGCATGATTGCTGGGGTGATTGTCAACCGCACACAACAAGAAATCCCAAATGAAGCCGCCCTAAAAGAGATTGAGAAGAATGCGGTAGAGGTTGTGGTCAAAGCAGCCGAATATCTTCTTTAATCTGATTCTTCCTATCAAAACGCTTGTTATATCGACAAGCGTTTTTTAAATCGCAAAAAAATGGAAAAATTGACCGCACTTTTTTGCTAGCTGAATCCTTTTAGATCTATACTTCAAATTGCACAAAAATTTACCTACTTTTCGTGCTGCTTTATCGCCTTTTCTTAACAAATTGGTTACAATAATCCGTTTGATGAGTGATTAACTATTAGTTGAGATTTTTTTATGACATCTTCTGCCCCAAATATTGGCTTTATTAGTCTTGGTTGCCCAAAAAACTTAGTGGATTCAGAGCGAATTCTGACCGAATTACGCACTGATGGTTATAACATTATTCCAAGTTATGAAAATGCCGATCTGGTGATTGTCAACACCTGTGGCTTTATTGACAGTGCCGTACAGGAATCCTTGGAAGCCATTGGTGAAGCCTTAGAAGAAAATGGCAAGGTGATTGTCACGGGGTGTTTGGGTGCCAAGGAAGATCGCATTCGTGAAGTGCACCCGAAAGTCCTTGAAGTGACAGGCCCTCACAGCTATGAAGCGGTGATGGAACAAGTGCATAAATACGTGCCAAAACCTGCCTATAACCCTTATACCACGTTAGTCCCGAAACAAGGGGTTAAATTAACACCGAAACATTATGCGTATTTAAAAATTTCAGAAGGTTGTGATCACCGTTGTACATTCTGCATCATTCCTTCTATGCGTGGCGATTTAGACAGTCGTGCCATTACGCAAATTTTAGATGAGGCAAAACGCTTAGTGGATGCAGGCGTGAAAGAATTATTAATTGTCTCGCAAGACACATCCGCCTATTCCTTAGATCAGGGGAAAGAAAACCAAAATAAAACGGTGTTCTGGAACGGCATGCCGATTAAGAATAATCTCATTAGCCTTTGTGAACAGCTCGGTAAACTCGGGGCTTGGGTACGCTTACATTATGTGTATCCTTACCCACATGTGGATGACTTAATTCCCTTAATGGCTGAAGGCAAAATCCTGCCTTATTTGGATATTCCATTACAACACGCCAGTCCAAAAGTCTTAAAAGCCATGAAACGCCCTGGATCTATCGATCGCACTTTAGAGCGAATCAAAAAATGGCGTGAAATTTGCCCAGAGCTAACGCTACGCTCCACCTTTATTGTCGGCTTCCCAGGTGAAACGGAAGAAGATTTTGAACTTTTATTATCGTTCTTAAAAGAAGCACAACTTGACCGCGTTGGTTGCTTTAAATTTAGTCCTGTTGAGGGGGCGGTGGCAACGGATATGCCAAACCAAGTCCCTGAATCGGTTAAAGAAGAACGTTTTCATCGTTTCATGCAATTACAACAGCAAATTTCTGCGGCTCGTCTGCAGCAGAAAGTAGGAAAAACCCTTGCGGTGATCATTGATGAAATCGATGAAGAAGGGATCGTTGGTCGTTCTATGGCTGATGCCCCTGAAATTGATGGTGTGGTTTACATTGAAAACCTAAGCCAAATAGCGGTTAAGGTTGGACAAATTATCAATGTCCAAATTACCCATGCAGATGAATATGATCTGTGGGGTTCATGTTAATCAAGAGGATATGTGATGACTGAACAAAAATCAGCACCTTGCGTCATGGAGTTTGAACACGCAGTTGCAAAAAAAGAATATGAAAAAGCTTGTAGTGCACTATTAAGCATTTTAAATAAATTAGACACCAATTTTGGGACGCTAGCGGGCATTGAATTTGATGCCCCCGAGCAAATTTTAGGCCATGAACATGACGAGACCGTCTATTTCTGTACGCGTATGGCGATGGCGATCACAACATTATTCCAAGATCCTAAATTAGAGATTTCACAGAAAGGCTTTCTTTCATTCATCACATTACAACGTTGGCTACATTTAATTTTTGCCAGCTCACCTTTTATCAACGCCGACCATATTTTACAAACCTATAACACCAAGCCAGATCGTGATAGCTTACTTGATATTCATATCTCATCTGACGAATCGGCTTTATTTAAATTCTGCTTACTGTATTTCCCTGAATCGAATGTCAATTTAAGTTTGGATACCTTATGGGAAGTCCAGCCTAAAGTTTGTGCAGCATTGATGTTTGCCCTTCAATCTCCGCGTTTTCTTGGCACCCGCAGTGCATTTAACAAACGCTCGGCAATCTTGCAATGGTTTCCTGAAAAATTAGCCACCCTAAATGGCTTACACGGTCTGCCAAGTGGAATCACCCATGATGTGTATATGCATTGCAGCTATGATATTGCCCCGAATAAACACCAAGTTAAAAAAGCCCTCAACAAAGTGATCCGCCAGCATTTACTCGATGTGGGTTGGGTCGATCGTGATGTGAGCCAAATCGGCAAACGCCATGAAAAACCTGTCATGGTTGTGCTACTCGAACATTTCCATGCCTCACATTCTATTTATCGCACCCATTCCACTTCAATGATTGCGGCACGCCAACATTTCCATTTAATTGGTTTAGGCGGTGAGGCTGTTGACAAAGCAGGACAAGCCGTATTCGATGAGTTTCATCTGCTAGAAGGGAATACGATTTTTGATAAATTAATCTTGATGAAAAAAATCTGTGAAGAAAATGGTGCGGCAATTCTTTACATGCCAAGCATTGGCATGGATTTAGTGAGCATTTTCGCCAGTAACTGTCGTGTTGCCCCCATTCAAGCCATTGCTTTAGGCCACCCTGCCACCACCTATTCTGACTTTATTGAGTATGTCATTGTTGAAGACGATTATGTCGGCTCTGAAGCGTGCTTTAGCGAAACCTTGCTACGCTTACCGAAAGATGCCCTACCTTATGTGCCTTCTGCGTCTGCACCCACACACGTGGAATATCGCCTGCGTGAAAACCCAGATGTTGTCCATATTGGGATTGCCGCCACCACCATGAAACTCAATCCGTATTTCTTAGAAGCACTTTATGCCATCACCACCAAAGCGAAAGTCAAAGTGCATTTCCACTTCGCTTTAGGGCAATCACAAGGCATCACCCATCCATATATTGAACGTTTTATCAAAAGTTATTTAGGGGAATTTGCCACCGTTCATCCACAACTGCCTTACCATGCTTACCTATCCGTTTTGCATGATTGCGATATGATGCTTAACCCGTTCCCATTCGGCAATACTAACGGGATTATCGATATGATCACATTAGGCTTAGTTGGGGTGTGTAAAACAGGCGATGAAGTACATGAACATATTGATGAAGGTCTGTTTAAACGTTTAGGTCTACCTGATTGGTTAATTGCACATAGTGCGGAAGAATATGTCGAGCGAGCCCTTCGTCTTGCAGAAAATCATGAAGAACGCTTGGCTTTACGTCGTCATATTATTGAGAAAAATGGATTACAGACCTTATTCACTGGGGATCCAAGCCCAATGGGCAATATTCTCCTTGAAAAATTAAATGAATGGCTCATTCAGCAAGGTCAACAACCGCTTACGACAGCCACAAAGAAAACCAAAAGCAACCGAAAAGGTACAGCTACCCCGTCGGCAGATAATGCCCCTGCGGAAAAAACACCTCGTCGCCGTAAAAGCACTAGCACGAAAGCAACGAGTGAAGTAACACAAAAGGTTAGCAAGAAAAAGGCAAGTGAGCCGAAAAAAACCGCTCGCCCGAAAGCCTCTACAAGCACCAAAGCTCAATCGAAAACCCAAGCAGAAACCAAAAGTCAATCGGCTAAAAAAGCCTCTAACAAGGCTTCTAACTAAATCCATATCCCCATTCATTGGGGATATTTTTCATGAGGTCATACAATGAACACACCCATTCATATTCTTTTTGTTTGTTTAGGTAATATTTGTCGCTCACCAATGGCAGAATACCTTATGCGTGAAAAAATCCGACAAGCGGGTTTAACGGAAAAGATTAAAACAAGCAGTGCAGGAACATCTGGCTGGCATGATGGAAAAAATATGCATTGCGGGACGGCTGAAGTGCTGGATTTTCACCGCATACCCAGTGAGGGCTTTGTCAGTAAAAAAGTGGCGTTAAGTGATTGGCAAACATTTGACTACCTCATTGCGATGGATCATAACAACTTGCAAGATCTAGAACAGCTCTTTGGTCATCACCCCGAAAAACTTTTTCAAATCACCGCACTTTGCCCCGATTTAGGCTACGATCATATCCCCGATCCATGGTATACCAAAAACTTCCAGCAAACCTACCAATTGCTTGATCGTTGCTGTGATGCCTTGTTGGATAAAATGAAAAAAGAACTTTCTCTGTAGATTGTGATCTAGCCCACAGTCATTACCTAAAAATTGGGTTAACATAATTGGGCAGTTTATTTTTATTTTATTCCATGGTTCTCTCAAAGGAGTTTTTATGTTTCCAGAATTTCGAGACTTAATCTCTACATTAAAAAACGATGATGCCCATTTTGGACGTTTATTTGATAAACATAATGAATTGGATCAACGCATTAAAAATATTGAAGCCCATATTGAATTCGGTACACCAACAGAAGTGGAAAATTTGAAAAAAGAAAAACTTCGCCTAAAAGATGAAATGTATTCCATTTTGAAAAAATCTCAATAATAAAAAAATACCGCATTGAAAAGTGCGGTATTTTTTTTAAATATTTTGAAAATTAGTGCTTACAGCCACCTTGTCCACAACAGCCTTCATGCTCATGATGATGTTCGTGATCATGATGATGGCTACCACAGCCACAACCATGTCCTTCTTCATCACTATCATGACCACCACAACAGCCACCTTCTTGGTGAATATGACCATGTGAAATTTCTTCTAATGTCGCTTCACGTGTAGCAACCACTTCAACATTAAAAAGTAATTCCTGACCAGCAAGCATATGATTTCCGTCTACCACGACATCATTTTCAGCCACTTCGGTAATCACAACAGGCAATGGACCAATGTCGGTATCCGCAATAAAACGCATTCCCACGACTAATTCATCAACACCTTGGAATACCTCTTTCGGCACACGTTGAACCATATTTTCGTTGTACTCACCATAGCCTTCTTCAGGTTTTACACGCACTTCAAATTTATCTCCCACTGCTTTACCTTCTAGTGCATTTTCCAAACCAATCACAAGGTTATTATGTCCTTGTAAATACTCTAAAGGTTGATTTACAGGGGCTTCATCAACTAATACGCCATCTTGTGTACGCACTTGATAAGCAATGCTCACCACAACATTTTTTGCAACTTTCATTATTACTCCAATTTATCTACGTAAATGAATTTTGTTATTGTATAAGAAATATCAATCATTAGAAAGCTAATCATTGATTAATTCGATTTTTGCTTGTACAACTGATTTTAAGGTTGTTTTTCCCACCTCTAATCGCATTTCATCATGGCTTGAAATGCCATAAAACTGATCTCCCCCTTTCATTGACACCGCATAGTTTCGGGTTTCCCCCATTAACGCTTGTGGAGCGAAATCTAATTCAATGAGACGATAGCCTTTCGCTTTCATGAGAGATTGAATTAATTGTGCTTTTTGTTCAAATTTTTGCACCACCTCTGCGGTCATCTCTTTTTCTACACGGGCTAAACGCTCTTGTGAAACCGTGGCATAAAGCCCCTCGATTTTTAAATCATCGTTCAATGCGGACACCAGTTTTGATAAGGCGGGAATATCTTGGCTTTTCAAAAGGAATTCTACACGATCAACCCAACCATTTTGTTTGCCATCTTTACCATAACGCACTTGTGTGTAACGTTGTTGAGACAGAATCTCTACCGCTTGTTGTTTTTTGATTAACGCCAAGGCATGATTTATGCGTTCCACGAGGCTCTGATTTAATGCCTCGGCATCTTTACCTTCTTCTTGCCAATACAGTGCCACCCGCATTTCATCACGCTCAATTTCCTTTGCCACTTCAGCAACAAACTTGACTTGATTATTGATTACATCTGCCCCTTGTGCCTGAAGCGTTAAAGGTAAGGCAAGGAATAGCCATATCATCTGTTTTAGCGTCATATACACCTCTTCTCTTGTGAAATCACCATCAATTAGGCAAAAGCAAACAAAAATAGTTCAAAATAAAACCGCACTTTCAATAACTTATCAAAAGTGCGGTCATTTTTTTATTCGTTTCGACGAGGCTCATCATCAAAGTCATCATCAAACTCATCATCGAAGAATTCACCGTCTTCGCCGTATTCATCCTCTTTGGCGTTAGGGTCTTCAAAATAAGTTCCCCAACCATCGTAAATGCCACCAAATTTCTCAACCAAAGGTAATAATTCTTTCTGTTGTGCATCAATAATTTCGGCTTTTAATTCCACTTCGCTAATAATATCGAAACAAAACAGTACTTTGCCTTTCTCATCTTCAAGCTCTTCGGCTTCAGACACTTCATAGCCCGCTTTAAATGCCTCAACAGCAATTTTTTCTAATTTATCAAAATTATTGTGAACGATGTGATGCTCAATAATATACAACGCATCAGGATCACTCCCATCCTCAAATAAATTTGTAATAATTTCACGGGTTTCTGCTTGAAGTGCATTAAAATCGGTCATTTTTGTTACCTTTTAAGAAAAAATTAGCAATATTGTAAAGGATATAGCAGGCTTAAACAAGGAAAGGGGGGAAAGGAAAAGAAAAACGCTACATGTAAAAAAATCTTCCCAAAGGGGAAGATTTTTCTCAAAGACAATGATTATTTTTTCAATAAATCACGAATTTCTGCAAGTAGAACTTCTTCATTTGAAGGTTTAGGTTCTGCTTTTGGTTCTTCAACTTTTGGCTCTTCACGTTTCAATTTATTTAACGCTTTAATCATCAAGAAAATAGCGAAAGCAATAATAATAAAGTCAAAGACGTTTTGAATAAATGCACCGTAATTTAAAGTCACCGCAGGCACATCACCCACTGCTTCTTTTAATACGACACTTAAATGTTTGAAATCAACGTTGCCAGTTAAGATACCTAATACCGGCATCACCACATCACCAACGAGTGAGCTTACGATTTTACCGAATGCACCACCGATGATCACACCGACAGCCATATCAACGACGTTACCACGCATCGCAAATTCACGAAATTCTTTCATAAAGCTCATAAAATTCTCCTAAGTAAAAACATTAAAAATGATAAAAACCAGCGTTATTATAGGAACTTTAAGCCAATTGTACAGTTTTTTCTCAGGTTTAGAGGTAAAAGGTACTCGGTTGGAAAAGCTTTTCAATATCAGATACCGATTTCTTATCACTTAAATACACAATCACGTGATCATTATCTTCAATCACCAAATTTTTCTTCGCCATAATGACTTCATTTTGACGAAATACGGCACCAATGATTGCACCTTGCGGCAATTTCAGCTCGGACACTTTACGTCCAATAATATTGGAGCTGCTTTCTTCCCCATGCACCGCAATTTCTAACGCCTCCGCTGTACCATGTCGCAAAGAGGCAACATGAATAATATCCCCTTTACGCACATGACTGAGTAAGGCTGAAATGGTCGCTTGTTGTGGCGAGACGGCAATATCAATCGTGCCCCCTTGAATCAAATTGATATATGCCATACGTTGAATCAGCACCATGGCTTTTTTCGCCCCTAGCCGCTTCGCTAACAAGGCAGACATAATATTGGCTTCATCATCACTGGTGAGCGATAAAAAAACATCAATATTTTCGATTTGTTCTTCAAATAAAAAGGACTGATCCGAGGCATCGCCACAAAAAATTAAGGTATTGGACAGTTTTTCAGATAATGCCCTTGCTCGTTCTGCATTTCGTTCAATTAATTTTACCGAGCATTGCCCTTCCAAACGTTTTGCCACGCCAATACCGATATTCCCCCCACCTGCAATCATGATCCGTTTATAAGGTTTTTCCAAACGCTGTAATTCACTCATCACCGCTTTAATATGAATGGTTTCACAGATGAACGTCACCTCGTCACCCGCTTCAATAATGGTAGATCCCTGCGGTCGAATCACTTTTTCTTGACGTAAAATGGAGACAATACGGCAATCCACATGAGGCATATGCTCTTTCAACGCCGAAAGGGCATAACCCACCAAAGGCCCACCATAATAGGCTTTCACGACCACAAGGCTAATACGTCCCTCTGCAAAGTGGGAAACTTGCAAAGCACCTGGGTAGTCAATTAACTTGGCGATTTCCTCTGTCACGAGTTTTTCAGGGGAAATAATATGATCGATCGGCAACACGTCAGGCTGAAATAATTTGTCTTTCTCACGTAAATATTCGGCATTACGAATCCGAGCAATTTTGGTTGGGGTGTTAAATAAGGTGTAACTAATCTGACAAGCCACCATATTTATTTCATCAGAACTGGTGACCGCAACCAATAAATCGGCATCTTGTGCCCCCGCTTCACGTAATACACGCGGGGAAGACGCCGAGCCATTCACAACCCTTAAATCATGTTTACTTTGCAAGTTTTCAAGTCGCAAGGATTGATTATCTACTAACGTGATATCGTTATCTTCACTCACTAAATTTTCAGCAAGTGTCGTCCCTACCTGACCTGCTCCCAAAATGATGATTTTCATTCTTCATCCGATCTTTCAATAAGTAATGGTTTCACACCGATACGATCGGTATTTAAACACAGCTTTAACGCTTTAATTCCCTCACAAATCCGCTCTGTTACTTTGTCAGCTTGTGTGAGTTTTTCTTTTGAAATGCCATGATTTTGTTTATCGAATAATAGCGAATCTAATAAACGCTGAGCATGCATACCTTCACGGCAATAATGTAACACCCCGACATCATCAAATAAGGTTGCCACGGAGCTCATTCTGGTTGTCGCAATACCTAACGCCCCATCTTCGCCCCCTAAATCTCGGAAAATGAGATCTTGTGGGAAACCACCACAAGCGAAGAAAAAGGTGCGGCGGAAAATCATATTCCCACCACAAGTCATCTGCATGGTTTCCCATGCTCGCTTAAACTCAGGGTGTGAAACATAACGCTCCGCTAAATCAACAGGCTTTAATGCCAAACGCACCACGCCAACTTCTGGACGAAAATGGAAGACACTAGCGGCAACCGTTAACGCTTCAGGTTCATAAGCATCATCTGCATCAAGAAAGGCGACAAATTCTGTCGTTGTTTGCAAGGCTCCCCAGTTACGGGCTTTCGCCACACCAACATTACGGGGCAATTTCTCAATGGTGACCTTATCTGGGTATTGTTTAGCAATCAAATCTGCTAGCTGTAATGTATTATCTGTCGAACCATCATCCACTAACCAAAGGTGGTTTAATTGTGGTTGACTAAGCACGGAATTCACGGCACGAATAATGGTCTTTTCGGCATTATAACAAGGTATAACAACATCAATTTTTGGAAAGTTCATTGAAATACTCACTTAAATTTGCTTTTCTAATTTCGCATAGTAAAAACCATCACCACCATTTTCCGTTGGCAGAAATTGCATTCCAATTGCGTTTTCTGGCAGATCAAATGGCAAAGGTGTTAGTTTTGCATCTGCGTTCCTTTTTAAAAATTGCTCAATCTGTAAAGCATTTTCTTCTGGCAACACTGAACAGGTCGCATATAACAACACACCATTTGGTTTCAATAATTTCCAAAGGGCGTCTAAAATCTTGGCTTGCAGTTGCACTAATTGATCAATATCGGCATCTTGACGCAACCACTTAATATCAGGATGACGGCGAATAACACCTGTTGCAGAACAAGGTGCATCTAATAAAATTCGGTCAAATTGTACCGCACTTTCACTAAGTTGCTTTAGCCATTGCTCAGGTTGTGTGGCATCACCACAAATCACCGTTGCTTGCTGTTGCATACGGGCTAAATTTTCATGTACTCGTTTAAGGCGACTCGCTTCCACATCTAATGCCACAACCTTTGCCTTTTCGGCTTGCTCTAAAATATGTGTGGTTTTGCCACCCGGTGCGGCACAAGCATCTAAAATAAGTTCCCCATTTTTGGGGGCTAATAACAAACCAGCCCATTGGGCATGTATATCTTGTACACTCACCGCGCCTTCATGAAAAGCGGGCAATTGCGAGACAGCAATAGGCTGCAATACACGTAGAGCACAAGGGTTCTCAGCTGTCGCCGTTTCAATACCCTGTTCTGCCAATAACTTGCGGTAGCTTTCCGTTGTATTTTTTTGCTGATTAACTCGCAACCACATTGGTGGTTTTTGATTATTGGCGTCAATAATGTCACGCCAATTCGGGTAGGCTTGTTTCAAACGATCAATAAACCAGTCTGGATGCAGTGTGTGCCAGTGTTTATCCACTTTCGCCAATATGCTCTCTTGCTCACGTAAAAAACGGCGTAAGACACCATTGACTAAGCCACGAAAATGATCCACTTTTAACCCTTTCGTGGCATTCACAACTTCATCGACCGCAGCATGTGCAGGAATACGTGTATAAAGTAATTGATACAATCCAACCAGTAAAAGACAATGCACAAGCCGTGTTTTTCCTTTTAATGGTTTATCCACCAATTGCTTAATAATCTGTTCTAAACGGGGCAAGACACGGCATACACCAAAACAAATTTCTTGAAGTAACGGTAAATCTTGGCTTTTCACCGTATGTTGCACCTCTGGCAATAATGCCGATAAGGATTTCCCTTGATCAAGTACCTGTAACACAATTTGTGCGGCTACGGCTCGGGTAGAAAGTGCGGTCGTTTTTGAAAACGTTTTCGCTTTTGTCATGATACTGTCTTACCTACTTTAAACCACTCTGCTCGGCCATTTAAAAAATCCTGTACCGACATAGGCTTTTTCCCCGAAGGTTGCACCGTTAATAAATTCAGTACTCCTTGTGCCGTGGCTATTTGAATCCCTGTTTTATCCACGGATAAAATAGTTCCAGCAGGTTGGTTAACATGTGGTAACACAGATGCTTGATAGACTTTCAAGGTTTGTGGCTGCCCTTGTGGATCAACTAAGTTCAAATAACTCATTGGCCATGGCGTAAAAGCTCGGATACTGCGTTCCAATTGTTCTGCAGAACATTGCCAATCTAACTGTGCTTCTTCTTTTGATAATTTTTCAGCATAATTTGATTGACTGTCATCTTGTTTTTCTGGCACAAATTTTCCTGCCTCTAAACCATCTAAGACGGTTAATAACGCAGACGGAGCAAGTGCGGCTAATTTTGTATATAAACTGGAAGAGGTTTCTTTCTCATCAATATCACAATAGACTTTATGTAGCATATCCCCCGTATCCAGTCCCTCATCCATTTGCATAATGGTAATGCCTGTTTGCTTATCACCTGCCCAAATTGCTCGTTGAATCGGGGCTGCACCACGCCAGCGTGGTAACAAAGAACCATGCACATTCAAACAACCTAAACGAGGCATAGCTAATACCGCTTTCGGTAAAAGTAAACCATAGGCAACAACCACCATAACATCCGCATCAATAGTACGCATTTCCTCTTGTGCTTCGGCTTTACGTAATGATTTTGGTTGATAAACAGGAAGGTGATATTGTTCTGCTAATTGCTTCACAGGACTGGCTTGCAGTTTTTTGCCACGTCCTGCGGGTTTATCTGGCTGCGTATAAACCGCAACCACTTCATGATGGGAATCTAATAAGGCTTGTAAATGCTGGGCAGCAAACTCAGGCGTCCCCGCAAAGATGATTTTTAATGATGTCATATAAATAATGTTCTACGTTATGGAGAAAACAACCCACGTTTAATCACGTGGGTATCAACAATTATTTCTGTTTGGCTAATTGCTTTTGTAATTTTACCAATTTTTCTTTCATGCGTTGGCGTTTGAGTGGCGACAAATAGTCAGCAAACACAATCCCATTTAGGTGATCAATCTCATGCTGAATACAAATCGCTAATAACCCATCGGCAGTCAACGTATATTCCTCACCGTGACGATCCAAAGCTTTAATCGTCACAGTTTCCTTGCGTGGTACAAAACCACGGAATCCTGGTAAAGATAAACAGCCTTCTTCAATTCCTGTTTCACCACAACTTTCAATAATCTCGGGATTAATTAATACATATTGATTTTCTTTTGTACCATCAATATCAATCGTAATAATACGCTGATGAATATCTACTTGCGTTGCCGCTAAACCAATACCTTCTTCAAGGTACATTGTTTCAAACATATTATCCACAATCTCACGGATTTCGTCATTCACCTCTACCACTGGCTTTGCAACGATCTTCAAACGCTCATCAGGATAAACTAGTACATTTAATCGTGCCATAATCTCTCTAATGTCAAATACAATGAAAAAATTTTATCTATTCTACTCTTTTTTCTATTTTTTACAAATTTTCCCCAAAACAAAAAACCTCAAGTATCGCTACTTGAGGTTTCTCTTCATTCAGACCTGGCGGTGACCTACTCTCACATGGGGAAACCCCACACTACCATCGGCGTAACAGCGTTTCACTTCTAAGTTCGGCATGGATTTAGGTGGGTCCACTGCACTATCGCCGCCAAGATATTCCTTTGATGTTCTCTCTTGTCTTTTCTCTTCTGTTCTTTATTCTCTGCTTTGCTGCTGTTGTACTTTCTTCACTCTCGCACTTTAATCAGAAACAAGCTGTCTATCAGAGCTCTTCTACTTACTTTCCGCGTCTCTTCGCATTCGTCTTCGTATCACTTCATTTAGCATCAACACCCAAAAATACTTGAGCGTTGTATGGTTAAGCCTCTCGGGCAATTAGTATTGGTTAGCTCAATGTATCACTACACTTACACACCCAACCTATCTACGTCGTAGTCTACAACAACCCTTACTGACTTTAAGTCAGGGATGACTCATCTCTTGGCAAGTTTCGTGCTTAGATGCTTTCAGCACTTATCTCTTCCGCATTTAGCTACCCAGCAATGCCTCTGGCGAGACAACTGGAACACCAGTGATGCGTCCACTCCGGTCCTCTCGTACTAGGAGCAGCCCCAATCAATCATCCAACGCCCACGGCAGATAGGGACCGAACTGTCTCACGACGTTCTAAACCCAGCTCGCGTACCACTTTAAATGGCGAACAGCCATACCCTTGGGACCTACTTCAGCCCCAGGATGTGATGAGCCGACATCGAGGTGCCAAACACCGCCGTCGATATGAACTCTTGGGCGGTATCAGCCTGTTATCCCCGGAGTACCTTTTATCCGTTGAGCGATGGCCCTTCCATTCAGAACCACCGGATCACTATGACCTGCTTTCGCACCTGCTCGACTTGTCTGTCTCGCAGTTAAGCTTGCTTATACCATTGCACTAACCTGACGATGTCCGACCGTCATTAGCAAACCTTCGTGCTCCTCCGTTACGCTTTGGGAGGAGACCGCCCCAGTCAAACTACCCACCAGACACTGTCCGAGACCCCGTTTCAGGGTCTTCGTTAGAACATCAAACGTTAAAGGGTGGTATTTCAAGGATGGCTCCACAATGACTGGCGTCACTGCTTCAAAGCCTCCCACCTATCCTACACATCAAAATTCAATGTTCAGTGTCAAGCTATAGTAAAGGTTCACGGGGTCTTTCCGTCTAGCCGCGGGTACACCGCATCTTCACGGCGATTTCAATTTCACTGAGTCTCGGGTGGAGACAGCCTGGCCATCATTATGCCATTCGTGCAGGTCGGAACTTACCCGACAAGGAATTTCGCTACCTTAGGACCGTTATAGTTACGGCCGCCGTTTACTGGGGCTTCGATCAGGAGCTTCTCTTTCGATAACACCATCAATTAACCTTCCAGCACCGGGCAGGCATCACACCCTATACGTCCACTTTCGTGTTTGCAGAGTGCTGTGTTTTTAATAAACAGTTGCAGCCAGCTGGTATCTTCGACTTACTTCACCTTCAGAGGTTTACTCCTACAATTACCGTAAGCGCACCTTCTCCCGAAGTTACGGTGCTATTTTGCCTAGTTCCTTCACCCGAGTTCTCTCAAGCGCCTGAGTATTCTCTACCTGACCACCTGTGTCGGTTTTCAGTACGGTTTAGATAAACCTGAAGCTTAGTGGCTTTTCCTGGAAGCGTGGTATCAGTTACTTCAGTGCCGTAGCACCTCGTCATCAGTTCTCAGTGTTATGAAGACCCGGATTTGCCTAAGTCTTCCACCTACCGCCTTAAACAGACATCCAACAGTCTGCTAACCTAACCTTCTCCGTCCCCACATCGCAGTTTATCCAAGTACGGGAATATTAACCCGTTTCCCATCGACTACGCTTTTCAGCCTCGCCTTAGGGGCCGACTCACCCTGCCCCGATTAACGTTGGACAGGAACCCTTGGTCTTCCGGCGAACGAGTTTTTCACTCGTTTTATCGTTACTTATGTCAGCATTCGCACTTGTGATATCTCCAGCAAACTTCTCAATTCACCTTCATCGACTTACACAACGCTCCCCTACCCAACAGATTTACATCTGATGCCGCAGCTTCGGTGCTATATTTGAGCCCCGTTACATCTTCCGCGCAGGCCGACTCGACTAGTGAGCTATTACGCTTTCTTTAAATGATGGCTGCTTCTAAGCCAACATCCTAGCTGTCTAAGCCTTCCCACTTCGTTTCCCACTTAATATAGACTTGGGGACCTTAGCTGGCGGTCTGGGTTGTTTCCCTCTCCACGACGAACGTTAGCACCCGCCGTGTGTCTCCTGAGTATCACTCTTCGGTATTCGCAGTTTGCATCGGGTTGGTAATCCGGGATGGACCCCTAGCCGAAACAGTGCTCTACCCCCGAAGGTGTCCGCTCAAGGCTCTACCTAAATAGATTTCGGGGAGAACCAGCTATCTCCCGGTTTGATTGGCCTTTCACCCCCAGCCACAAGTCATCCGCTAATTTTTCAACATTAGTCGGTTCGGTCCTCCAGTTAGTGTTACCCAACCTTCAACCTGCCCATGGCTAGATCACCGGGTTTCGGGTCTATACCTTGCAACTCAACGCCCAGTTAAGACTCGGTTTCCCTTCGGCTCCCTTATTCAGTTAACCTCGCTACAAAATATAAGTCGCTGACCCATTATACAAAAGGTACGCAGTCACCCTTTCGGGCTCCCACTGCTTGTACGTACAGGGTTTCAGGTTCTATTTCACTCCCCTCACCGGGGTTCTTTTCGCCTTTCCTTCACAGTACTGGTTCACTATCGGTCAATCAGGAGTATTTAGCCTTGGAGGATGGTCCCCCCATCTTCAAACAGGATTTCTCGTGTCCCGCCCTACTTATCGTAAGCTTAGTTCCACAATAACATTTTCGAGTACGGGATTATCACCCTCTTTGATTTGGCTTCCCAGCCAATTCCTCTAATATCATCGCTAAAACTTACTGGCTCTTCCGCTTTCGCTCGCCGCTACTTACAGAATCTCGGTTGATTTCTTTTCCTCGGGGTACTTAGATGTTTCAGTTCTCCCGGTTCGCCTCTCTTGCCTATGTATTCAGCAAGAGATAGTAGATTCTTCATCTACTGGGTTTCCCCATTCGGATATCTTGGATTAAACGCCTCTTATCGACTCATCCAAGCTTTTCGCAGATTAGCACGTCCTTCTTCGCCTCTGATTGCCAAGGCATCCGCCCTGTACGCTTAGTCACTTAACCATACAACCTCAAGTATTCTTATACAAACGTATACTTACCTGATGTTGCTGTTTAGACACTAAACACTTGCATGCCTTTTTTCATGCAAGATTTTTTCTACTCAGACTTTCTTTCGAAAATCTCTTCAGTTTTTCAGCTTGTTTCCAATTTTTTAAAGAACAATAAAGACAAGTCAAAATGGCTTCGCCATTTTTCGCTCATCATTGCTAAGCACTCTTTTCTTTATCCATCAACTTTTATTCAGTCAACGCAAAATACTTAGCAATGATGTTTGGTGGAGATAAGCGGGATCGAACCGCTGACCTCCTGCGTGCAAGGCAGGCGCTCTCCCAGCTGAGCTATATCCCCAGCATCATCGCTCCTACGTCCTCACTCATATGAGTGGTGGGTCTGAGTGGACTTGAACCACCGACCTCACCCTTATCAGGGGTGCGCTCTAACCACCTGAGCTACAGACCCGTAGGATGAACTTCGTTCTCTTGATTTACACAATCTACCAAACAATCTGTGTGAACACTTGCAGTCGTTCCATTTTCGGTTAAGGAGGTGATCCAACCGCAGGTTCCCCTACGGTTACCTTGTTACGACTTCACCCCAGTCATGAATCATACCGTGGTAAACGCCCTCCCGAAGGTTAAGCTATCTACTTCTGGTACAACCCACTCCCATGGTGTGACGGGCGGTGTGTACAAGGCCCGGGAACGTATTCACCGCAACATTCTGATTTGCGATTACTAGCGATTCCGACTTCATGGAGTCGAGTTGCAGACTCCAATCCGGACTTAGATGCACTTTCTGAGATTCGCTCAACGTCGCCGTCTCGCCGCCCTCTGTATGCACCATTGTAGCACGTGTGTAGCCCTACTCGTAAGGGCCATGATGACTTGACGTCATCCCCACCTTCCTCCAGTTTGTCACTGGCAGTCTCCTTTGAGTTCCCGACCGGATCGCTGGCAACAAAGGATAAGGGTTGCGCTCGTTGCGGGACTTAACCCAACATTTCACAACACGAGCTGACGACAGCCATGCAGCACCTGTCTCAAAGCTCCCGAAGGCACTCCCGTATCTCTACAGGATTCTTTGGATGTCAAGAGTAGGTAAGGTTCTTCGCGTTGCATCGAATTAAACCACATGCTCCACCGCTTGTGCGGGCCCCCGTCAATTCATTTGAGTTTTAACCTTGCGGCCGTACTCCCCAGGCGGTCGATTTATCACGTTAGCTTCGGGCACCAAGCTTAAAGCCCAATCCCCAAATCGACAGCGTTTACAGCGTGGACTACCAGGGTATCTAATCCTGTTTGCTCCCCACGCTTTCGCACATGAGCGTCAGTACATTCCCAAGGGGCTGCCTTCGCCTTCGGTATTCCTCCACATCTCTACGCATTTCACCGCTACACGTGGAATTCTACCCCTCCCTAAAGTACTCTAGACTCCCAGTCTGAAATGCAGTTCCCAAGTTAAGCTCGGGGATTTCACATCTCACTTAAAAGTCCGCCTGCGTGCCCTTTACGCCCAGTTATTCCGATTAACGCTCGCACCCTCCGTATTACCGCGGCTGCTGGCACGGAGTTAGCCGGTGCTTCTTCTGTAATTAACGTCAATGATGCTATCTATTCAATAACACCCCTTCCTCATTACCGAAAGAACTTTACAACCCGAAGGCCTTCTTCATTCACGCGGCATGGCTGCGTCAGGGTTCCCCCCATTGCGCAATATTCCCCACTGCTGCCTCCCGTAGGAGTCTGGACCGTGTCTCAGTTCCAGTGTGGCTGGTCATCCTCTCAGACCAGCTAGAGATCGTCGGCTTGGTAGGCCTTTACCCCACCAACTACCTAATCCCACTTGGGCTCATCTTATGGCAGGTGGCCAAAAGGTCCCACCCTTTACTCCTCAGAGATTACGCGGTATTAGCTGCAGTTTCCCACAGTTATCCCCCTCCATAAGCCAGATCCCCAAGCATTACTCACCCGTCCGCCACTCGTCAGCAAAGAAAGCAAGCTTTCTCCCTGTTACCGTTCGACTTGCATGTGTTAAGCCTGCCGCCAGCGTTCAATCTGAGCCATGATCAAACTCTTCAATTCAAGTTCAATCGCTCAATAAACTGCTTAGCTAAAGTTTACATTTACTTCATAAGTATAATGAATTTTCAGTTTAAGCACCTATTAAGACTTCAATTTTAAAAATCTTTTCTAAATGAAATCAATCAACAAGTGCCCACACAGATTGTCTGTTAGATTGTTAAAGAGCGTTGCATTAAGCAAGGATGAAAATAATAATCAAATTCAATTTTCATGTCAAGCAATTTTTCTTAAAAAATTTACTATTTTTCAAGACCTTTAAAAGCATTTGACCTTTCAGCCACCTTCACTTTCTTTTTGCTTGCCACCCTTGCGGTGCGGAGGTGCATTATAGGGATTTCAGCATGACAATCAAGTGTTTTTCTCAATTTTTTTAAATTTTAAGATCGAGTGCTATTTTTTTATTCAAAATAAACAAATATCACTCAACTTATTTAAAATAATCAGTATGATTACTTCTTTTGATGAGTTTGGCTTACTAAAACAATCATTAAGTTTTACATATTTAGGTGTTTATTTTACGCTAGATCATTGAAAAACAATGTTTTTGTATAAAAAACACTCACTCCAATTGCAACTTTTTTTCATTTTTTCGATCTACGTCATAAAAAATAGTTGTACTTTCTAAAATATTGTTTAATTTTTTTTAAAATATGTTATAACTTTCCATGCTTTTTAAGCACATAACAGGATGTATTCCTTAATTATTTTCCCTTTAGAGTTAACCATAGACAGGAAGTAACACTATGATCAAAACGGAACAAGATACTTTAGAAATTCGCCTTGAATTACACGAGCTTATTGGTGAAGTCACTGCAAAAGGACTGTTTGCAAGCTATGGATTATTTAAAGAAGGCACCATGTTTGGTTTATATCAACATGGTGTTTTTTATTTAAGGGCCGAAAATGAATTTGCCACTTATTTAGAGTCTCAAGGTGCTGCGAGCTATCTTTCTTACGAAATACCAGGAAAACTTAACCTTTCCTGTTATTATCGCCTTCCTCAAGCCCTTATCAAAGATAAAACCCTTTACAAATCACTTCTTGAGCGTTCTATTCAACAAGCCCAAGAACAAAAACATGCGGCGGCACAAGCGAAACTATCTCGTATTAAAGATCTCCCGAATCTTTCTGTAAAATATGAAAGACTATTAGCTAAAGTGGATATCCATGATTTATCGCTTTTTAAAACATTAGGTGCCATCAATAGCTATGTTCGTTTAAAGAAAAAAGGGATTACTGCAGAAATTGGTATTTTTTGGGCATTAAGTGCAGCACTGCAAAATAAGAATGTCAATTTAATGACACAACAAGAAAAAGAAAACGAACTCAAAAATTTAAATATCGCTTTAGCAGATGCCGGATTAAGGGATATCAAAAAGATATAATCCTCCCATAAATGAGCCCGCTTCTTCTCCGGTGGGCTTTTCTAACCATGCCATTCCTCACGAATAAATAATGACTACATGACCTATCCCAAAAAATTGAATGCCTAACTGATTAAAGTGCGGATCATTTTTAAAAAATTTTGTGTGGATTTTTTTTATGGTCTTTTAAACCTTTCTTTTTTGTATCTCTTTTCTTCCACTTCTTTTTTACTTTTTATCTATTTTTTAACCTGTTTTTTACAATTTTTAAGCAAAGATATTGAATTTTGTTTAAAAAATTGACATATTCAAAAAAAATATAAAAAAACCGCCTATTGGCATAATGTCTACATAACATCTTCTTGGAGAAAAACCATGAAACGACTCACTAAACTTTCGCTCATTTCATTAGCTTTCATTTCTAGCTCTGTTTTGGCTGCACCGAAAACCTTTGTTTTTTGTTCTGAAGCCTCACCTTCTTATTTAAACCCTGCATTCGGCACAGACGGGGCTACCCTTGATGCCGCAGGACAACCAATTTTTGATCGTCTTACCCAATTTGAAGCGGGTACAACCAATATTCTTCCTGCATTAGCTGAAAAATGGGATATTTCCGAAGATGGGAAAGCGTACACTTTCTATTTACGTAAAGGGGTGAAATTCCACAGCAATAAATTCTTTACTCCAACCCGTGATCTCAATGCGGATGATGTGCTGTTCTCTTTCCAACGCCAAGCGGATCCGAATCATCCATACCATAAGGTTTCTGGCGGGACTTATGAATATTTTGCGGGAATGGATATGCAAAACATTATCGAAAAAGTGGAGAAAGTGGATGATCATACGGTGAAATTTCACTTAAAAGTTCCAAATGCACCGTTCCTTGCAAATATTGCGATGGACTTTGCTGCAATCCACTCGGCGGAATATGCTGAGAATATGTTGAAAGCGAAAACCCAAGATAAAGTGGACAGCAATCCAATCGGCACGGGTCCGTTTGAGTTTGTGTCCTATCAAAAAGATTCAACCGTTCGCTATAAAGCCTTTGAAAACTATTGGCAAGGCAAAGCCAAAATTGATCGTTTAGTCTTTTCTATTACACCAGATGCCTCTGTACGTTATGCGAAATTAACTAAAGGGGAATGCCATGCGATGCCTTATCCAAATCCTGCGGATATTGCCAAATTAAAACAAGACAGCAATATCACGTTATTAACGCAACCGGGATTAAATATCGGCTATGTAAACTTTAACGTACAAAAAGCCCCTTTTGATAATGTGAAAGTGCGTCATGCCTTAAGTTATGCCGTCAATAAAGAGGCGATCATTGAATCTGTGTATCAAGGTTCGGGCAGTGTGGCTAAAAACCCAATTCCACCAACAATGTGGTCATACAACGATGATATACAAGATTATGAATACAACCCAGAAAAAGCGAAAGCCTTGTTAAAAGAAGCGGGCTTTGAAAATGGCTTTGAAACCGATTTATGGGCAATGCCTGTTTCTCGTCCTTATAATCCGAATGCACGCCGTATGGCTGAGTTGATCCAAGCAGATTGGCAAAAAGTGGGCGTGAAAGCGAAAATCGTGAGCTATGAATGGGGAGAATATTTAAAACGTATGCGTGCAGGCGATCATCAAACAGGGATGATGGGCTGGACAGGTGATAACGGTGATCCTGATAATTTCTTAAACACGTTGTTAAGCTGTAAAGCCGTGGCTCAAGGGTCTAACTATGCGAAATTCTGTTATGAACCTTTTGAGAAGTTAGTAGCAAAAGCGGCACAAGTGACAGATCACGAGGAACGGGTAAAACTCTATAAAGAAGCACAAGTGGTGTTTAAACAACAAGCGCCATGGATTACCATTGCACATTCCACCACCTATTTCCCTGTTCGTAAAGAAGTGAAAAATTATGTCGTGAGTCCATTTGGTTTACATAACTTCTTTGCTGTGGATTTAGAAAAATAACATCAAATATTGATAAGACGACTGATAACGTATCTACACCTGTTGTAGATACGTTTATCCACTTACTTCCCTCTATTTGTTGTCATACACCAAAACATAAAACGTAAATAGAGATTAATTCATGTTTCAATTTATTCTTAAACGCATTTTCATGGTGATTCCAACCTTTTTTGCAATCACCTTAATTACTTTTGCTTTAGTGCATTTAATCCCTGGGGATCCCATTGAAATCCGTATGGGAGAACGTGGCTTGTCGCCTGAAATTCATGCACATATGATGGCACAGTTAGGCTTAGATCGCCCTTTACCTGAACAATATTTCAGTTATATCAAAGGGGTGTTACAAGGGGATTTAGGCAATTCTTTTCGTAACAATGAACCCGTGCTAAAAGAATTTTTTACCCTGTTTCCTGCCACAGTTGAGTTGGCATTTTTCGCCCTGTCGTGGTCGTTATTTTTCGGCATTATTTTGGGGGTGATTGCAGCAGTGAAAAAAGACTCGTGGATTTCCCATGTGGTGACTTCTCTATCCTTAACAGGGTATTCCATGCCTATTTTCTGGTGGGGGTTAATTTTAATTTTGTATTTTTCCACGCCCTTAGGCTTACCCGCATCGGGACGCTTGCCCGCAGAATATTGGATCGAGGCAGATACAGGCTTTATGCTCATTGACACCTGGCGTTCAGATGAACCTGGTGCATTTTTGGCTGCGATAAAATCCCTCGTGCTCCCTTCCATTGTGCTCGGCACGATTCCTTTAGCCATTATTACCCGTATGACCCGTTCTTCTATGTTAGAAGTGTTAGGTGAAGATTATATTCGCACTGCCAAAGCCAAAGGATTGAATACCACACGTGTTGTGATGATCCATGCGTTACGCAATGCCTTAATTCCTGTGGTGACCATTGTGGGGTTGATTATTGGGCAATTATTGTCTGGTGCGGTATTAACAGAAAATATTTTCTCGTGGCCGGGCATTGGGAAATGGGTGATTGATGCCATTAACGCTCGAGATTACCCTGTCTTACAAGGTGCAGTGCTAATTATTGCGACCTTGATTATTTTAGTGAATTTAATTGTAGACCTTTTATACGGTATCGTGAATCCAAGAATCCGCCACACTTAAAGTGCGGTCATTTTGAGAAAAGTTTTGGATTTTCCTTATGAATATTATCTGGAGTGATGTATGTCTGTAACGACAGAAATAACCTCGCCAGCACCGAAAACCCCGTTGCAAGAATTTTGGTACTATTTTTGCCAAAATCGTGGGGCGGTGATTGGTTTAGCTTTTATTGCCATTGTATTTTTCGCCAGCATCTTTGCAGCTTATGTGGCACCGTTTGATCCGATTGAACAAAATCGCAGTGCCTTATTATTGCCTCCCGCTTGGTTTGAAGGGGGACAAAGTGCCTATTTACTGGGCACTGATGATATTGGACGGGATATTCTCTCACGCATTATTTATGGTGCTCGATTATCCGTCTTTATTGGGTTGGTGATTGTGTTGTTATCTTGCGTGTTTGGGGTGATTCTCGGTTTATTAGCAGGCTATTATGGTGGCGTGATCGATACCTTTATCATGCGGTTTGTGGATATTATGCTAGCAATTCCCAGTTTATTATTAACCATTGGCGTGGTAACCATTCTCGGCCCGTCCTTAATAAATGCCGCCATTGCCATTGCTGTGGTGTCAATTCCAAGTTATGTACGTTTAACTCGTGCCTCAGTGTTAAGTGAAAAAAATCGTGATTATGTGATCGCCTCTCGTGTGGCAGGGGCTGGCGTGTTGCGTTTAATGTTTATTGTGATTTTACCTAACTGTTTAGCCCCCTTAATCGTGCAAATGACCATGGGCATTTCTAATGCAATTTTAGAATTAGCCGCATTAGGCTTCTTAGGCATTGGTGCTCAGCCCCCTACACCTGAATTAGGCACCATGTTGGCTGAATCTCGAGGCTTTATGCAAACCGCTAACTGGCTTGTAACCATTCCAGGCCTTGCTATTCTTTCCCTTGTGCTTGCCTTCAACCTGATGGGTGATGGTTTACGTGATGCACTTGATCCAAAGTTAAAACAATAAGGGGGAAACATGGCTTTATTAAATGTAGACCAACTGTCGGTACATTTTGGCGACAAAAATACCCCGTTCAAAGCAGTGGATCGTGTGAGTTATCAAGTCAATGAAGGCGAAGTGCTTGGCATTGTGGGCGAGTCTGGTTCGGGGAAATCGGTCAGCTCATTAGCCATTATGGGCTTGATTGATTATCCTGGGCGTGTTCAAGCAAGTTCATTAACCTTTAACGGCACAGATTTATTGGGATTAAGCCCAAAAGCAAAACAAAAAATCATGGGAGCGGATGTTTCCATGATCTTCCAAGATGCGATGACCAGTTTAAACCCAAGTTTTACCGTTGGTTATCAAATCATGGAAGTGCTGAAAGTGCATCAAGGTGGAAACAAGGCAAGCCGTTATGCCCGAGCGGTAGAATTGCTCACCTTAGTGGGGATTCCTGATCCTGAATCTCGTTTAGAGGTTTATCCGCATCAATTATCTGGTGGCATGAGCCAACGTGTGATGATTGCCATGGCGATTGCTTGCAATCCGAAATTATTGATTGCCGATGAACCCACAACCGCATTAGATGTGACCATTCAAGCACAAATCATTGACTTATTATTAACCTTACAACGCAAAGAAAATATGGCGTTGATTTTAATTACCCATGATTTGGCGTTAGTGGCAGAATCTGCCCATCGCATTATTGTGATGTATGCAGGCCAAGTGGTAGAAGAAGGAAAAGCGGAAGACATCTTTACCGCCCCACTTCACCCTTATACACAAGCATTATTAAAAGCCTTACCCGAATTTTCGGAAGGAAAATCCCGTTTACAATCCTTACCCGGCGTGGTGCCTGGCAAATATGATCGCCCAACAGGCTGTTTACTCAACCCCCGTTGTCCATACGCAACAGAGCAGTGTCGTCAGCAAGAACCCGAGATGAAAATGCTCGAGGGACGACAAGTCAAATGCCACACACCATTAGATGCCACAGGTAAACCCACTCGTGTCATCCGTGAAACAGTTGGGGGAGACAGATTATGATCAAAGAAACACAACCACATCAGCCCCCATTGCTTGATGCCATTGGGTTAAAAAAATATTATCCCGTCAAAAAAGGGATGTTTGCCCCCACGAAATGGGTTAAAGCCATTGATGGCGTGTCGTTTACCTTAGAGCGAGGCAAAACCCTTGCCATTGTAGGTGAGTCTGGCTGTGGAAAATCCACCCTCGGGCGTATGCTCACCATGATTGAATCACCAACAGAAGGGGATTTATTTTATAAAGGGCAAAACTTTTTGGTTAACGATAAAGAAACACAACGTTTACGCCGTAAAAAAATCCAAATTGTTTTCCAAAATCCCTATGCGTCTTTAAATCCTCGTAAAAAAGTGGGAGCGATTTTAGAAGAACCGTTGTTGATTAACACGAATTTATCTGCCAAAGCCCGCAAAGAAAAGGTGCTAGAAATGATGGCAAAAGTGGGATTAAAAGCGGAGTTCTACGATCGTTATCCACATATGTTTTCAGGTGGACAACGCCAACGTATTGCTATCGCAAGGGGCTTAATGCTTCAGCCTGATATTGTTGTGGCAGATGAGCCTGTTTCCGCATTAGACGTGTCGGTGCGGGCAC
This sequence comes from Pasteurella pantherarum, assembly GCF_049670885.1. Lineage (GTDB taxonomy): Bacteria > Pseudomonadota > Gammaproteobacteria > Enterobacterales > Pasteurellaceae > Pasteurella. The sequence continues at coordinate 2,106,403 of NZ_CP187173.1, forward strand.
AGGTGTTAAATCTGATGATGGATTTACAAGATGAAATGGGCTTGTCTTATGTGTTTATTTCCCATGATTTATCTGTGGTGGAACACATTGCCGATGAAGTGATGGTGATGTATTTAGGTCGCTGTGTGGAACAAGGCGAAACCCAAAAGATTTTTGGCAACCCACGCCACCCTTATACACAAGCGTTACTTTCCGCCACACCACGCTTAGCGGCAACACATCGCCGTGAGCGAATTAAGCTCACTGGTGAGTTACCGAGTCCACTTAATCCGCCTGTGGGCTGTGCGTTTCACACCCGTTGCCACAAAGCCACCGACCAGTGTCGAACAAGCCAACCAACCCTCAAAACCTACGCAGATGGCATTAAAATTGCCTGCTTTATGGTGGAAGAATAACCCTATTTCACCTGAAGGCTAACAAGAAAAAAGTGCGGTGGTCATGAAAACTTTTCCAAAAACCACCGCACTTTTGGGGTGTTGGGCGGTATGAAGGCATAAAAAAAGCGGACTGTTGTCCGCTTGTGAAGATAGAGGTTTAAGGAATAAACAACGATAATGGGCGTTGTTTGATGAGTTTCCAGAGGCATTTTGCGATATCGCACCAGCTGTCGATTTGCGTTTCGAGGGAGCGAAGTGCCACCCAAAGGGCAATGGAAAAACTCACACATAAGTTGACAATACCGATCAGCAAGACGAAGCCTAAACCTTGTAAAAACAGTTGCCATGTGAAATTGCCACTGATTGCCATATAACCTAAATTGGCAGAGGAAAACGCCACATGGCGAATATCAAGGGGTAAATTTAATACATACCCCGCCACGCCTGTTAAGCCCAATAATAAACCAAAACAGAGGTTCCCCATAATGGAGCCATAATTATCATGCCAATATTGAGCAAACCAATCACGGATTTTGCTAGGCAAGATACGGCGTAAAAGTGGGTGGTGACGTAACCGCATATTTGCGTTGAGATAATGACTGCGGTTGTCAAAATACCCCGCAATGATACCCGAAAAGAATAGCCAAACCCCTGCAATGGCGGCAAACCATAAGGTGCCTTTCATGGGATCAATGGCTTTTTGTTGGTATAAAATCTCTGCTTCTGTTAATAAAGGCTGTCCTACATAATGCTGATACCCCAATGCCACTAAACAGGCAACGGAAATCGCCAAGGTAACATTCCCCAATACGGCAATACTTTGGGAACGAAATACATCAATCAGCAGTTGGGCAAGAGTCATATTGACGGATTTACCTTGTTCGTTTTCCACCATGTCCGCAAAACGGGCGGCTGTCATCGCAGGCTGTTTGGTAGCAACGGTGCCATGTAAGATAAAAATTAAGGTGAAGCCAATGCCGTAATTTAAGCCTTCGGCAATACCACGCCAAACAGGGTCGGCAATCCAATCGCCCAAATACATTTTAAATAACGCCATAAATGCAATTAAAATGCCACCACCTGCCGCAGAATAGAACATACTGCGGTATTCTTTGCCATCTCGTGTGATGTAATGTTCACCATGATCGCTTTTGTTTTGTGTGATACTGCGTGCAAGCAGTTTTACGCTCTGTTTCCACAATGCCATGGTGCTGTGGCTTTCGGCAGAGGCGATCGCCAACATACCTGATAACATTAAAATTCGGTTTGGTATTAAACGTTCACTTTGAAAGACATCCATTAACACCGATAAACGTTCGAGGGTTTGGCGTAAACGAGTTAAGAGATGGGCAACCCCTAAGGTTGACCCTAAGCTGGCACAACGGCGTTGAATCCGTTCAATTTGATCCCAACACTGCTCAAACATCACTTGCAAGTGATCATCGTTGTATTCTTCGTGTTTTTGTCTGGCTTGCACCCAATGACTCACTTCTCGATGCAAGGCAACAAAAGGGGAGTCCGCATTTAATAAAGTCGGTTCTAGGCGAATAAGCTCAGGTTCCAGTTCTTCTGCCGCAATCCAAATGGCTAACATTTCAATGGCGAGTAACCCTTCATAACGTAAATGGTTATGTACATTTTCTCGATCTTTGGCACTGCTTTTGGCAGATAAAATATCAAGCAAGTTCACCCATGCTTGAATAGGAATTGCCTTCATCCATTTCACATCACTCTTTTCGCAAAAAAGGATAAAGAAAATATCTCTTAAATCATTGAGATCTTTAAAGGCGGGATTGATTTTTTCATACAAACGCCCTTTAATTTCACGCCCGAAACCTTCTCGTCCCCAAATACCACAGCTGACAAAGAGGGGGTAAAGACGCATTTGGCAAATCCATTGGCATAATGTGCTGCTGACCTTTTCACATAAGGCTTCATCTTGACTTAAAAGCTCGCTAAGTTGTTGTAATGCGGTGCTTGCGTGTTTTTCGCCTCCTGCTCGTAGCCATTGGCATAAGCCATTGAGTAAAGTGAACGCATCTTGCTTTTCAACTTGGGCTTGCAAAAAGGGAGCGATATTACGGGAATCTAAATTACATTTTTCAATCATAACGTTTTATATCTCGCATAAAAGGGCGTATAGCATAAATGAGTTAACTGAGAAAAAAAACAATTTGTTGTTAAAAAATCAACACAGGAAAAAATATAGGAAAGCAAAGTGCGGTGCTTTTTTAATTTTTTTATTCGTAAGCACAAGACGGAGGCAAGGTGGGCAACCCCACCTTGAAGAAATGAAACATTCAGACCATGGTGCGTTAGCTTTTTTTCTCCAACAAGGCAATATGGCGTGTGGCAGCAAGCCATGCACTGAGGTAACCGACGAAAACGCACACGATCAAGGTAAATAAAAATTCGGCGAAATTGAGGCTGTTCAATTCAAAACTGACGGCAAAAATATCCGTCACATATTTAACCGCACTGGTGAAATAGCCGATCACTAACGCACTTAACAAGCAAGCAAATAAGCCACCTAAAACGGCGTAAATCATGCCTGTGTATAAAAATGGACGTAGGACAAATTGATCTGTTGCCCCTAATAATTTCATGACTGCAATATTGGCTTGGCTGCTGTACACATCCGAGCGAATGCTGTTGCCAATCACTAAAAACACGGCTAATGCCATTAATAGTGCACAAAAAATCGCAACATGTGCCACTAGCCATGTCAGGGCGGTGAGTTTTTCTAGCCAATCATTATCTAAACGGACTTCTTGCACCCCTTTGATTTTATCAAGGTTCTGACGCAATGTTGCTCGCTTTTGCGAGGCATGATATTGTGCCGTGGGCTTCACCATCACCACCGCAGGCAGGGGATTATCATCTAAAATATCCAATTCGTGGTTAAAGCCAGACCAATCCCGAAACGCCTTTAAACTTTCTTGTCGTGAAATATAGTTTAATGACGCCACGCCGTCTTGTTGACGGATTTTTTCCACCACCACATTGGCATCTTCTTCACTTAAGGTTTTGTGCAAATACACGGTGAGTTCACTTTCTGGGTAAAATGCCGTCGTGGCATGATGAATATTTTTCCATAATAAATAGCTGACCAAAGGAATGGTGAGGGAAACCCCAATCACCAGAATGGTCAGCAACGTGCCAAAACGGCGTTTCATTAAATCGGCAAACACGCCTCGTAATACATACTGGATTTGAATCCAAAAAGGTGCATCAATACGACGAGCAGTCATCATTTTCCCCTTAACGTAAATAACCTTGCTCAAGCACTAAGCAGGGTTTTGGTTTTTGCTGAATAATGCCTAAATCATGGGTGGCAATCAGCACAGTCATACCGAGCTGATTGAGGTCTTCAAACAAACTAAAAATCTCAACGGATAAGGCGTTATCTAAATTCCCCGTTGGCTCATCGGCTAATAACAGCTGAGGTTTATGCACAATCGCCCGTGCAATATCCACCCGTTGCTGTTCCCCACCAGAAAGATGAACAGGTAAGTGATGTGCCCGATCACGCAAGCCCACACGATCTAAGGAAGCAAGTGCTCGAGTTTCCGCTTCTTTCGGATGAATGCCTGCAATAATCAGAGGCAATGCCACATTATCGACAATGGAACGATCCACTAATAAGCGATAATCTTGATGCACCATGCCGATTTGACGGCGTAAAAAAGGGATTTCATGGGAAGAAAGACGAGTAATATCATGGCCGTTAAACCAAATTTGCCCGCCATTAGCACGCTCCATGCCCATAATTAACTTCAACAAGGTGCTTTTCCCCGCACCAGAATGCCCGACAACATAGGTCATACTGCCCACAGGTAAATGAAAGCTTACATTTTGTAATGCAGGCTTGCCGCCAAGATAGGCTTTACTGACATTTGAGAATCTAATCATTATTTCATCTTACTTATCGTATTATCATTGATATCAAGCGGGCTTGATCCCTTCACATTGAGTAAATGCGATTATTCCTCATGGGTAAACAAGGCTTCAATAAATTCATCTGCCTTAAACTCACGCAAATCTTCGATTTTCTCGCCCACGCCAATATAGCGAATAGGCAAATTGAATTGATCTGCAATCGCAAAAATGACCCCACCTTTTGCGGTGCCATCTAATTTGGTTAAGCTAATGCCCGTTAACCCCACCGCTTCATGGAACAATTTCGCTTGGCTAATGGCATTTTGCCCTGTCCCTGCATCCAGAGTGAGCATAATTTCGTGCGGTGCGGTCTCATCATATTTTTTCATTACACGGACAATTTTTTTCAATTCATCCATTAAATGGTTTTTATTTTGTAAACGCCCTGCGGTATCGGCAATCAACACATCTACACCACGCGCGGCTGCCGATTGCATCGCATCAAAAATCACAGATGCGGAATCCGCCCCCGTTGCCTGTGCCACCACAGGAATATGATTACGTTCGCCCCACACTTGTAATTGTTCTACCGCTGCGGCACGGAACGTATCCCCTGCGGCTAACATGACCGATTTCCCTTCCTGTTGGAATTTACGAGCTAATTTCCCGATGGTGGTGGTTTTCCCCACGCCATTGACCCCCACCATCAAAATCACATACGGTTTTTTACTATGGTCGATCACTAAAGGCTGTGCCACTGGGGTTAAAATAGACGCCATTTCCACTTTTAATTGTTGATACAACAACTCGGCATCTTGTAACTGTTTACGGCTAGCATGTTGCGTTAAATTATGAATAATTTTGCTGGTTGTAGGCACACCTAAATCAGCCACTAAAAGCTGTTCTTCAAGTTCCTCAAATAATTCATCATCAATTTTCTTCCCTAAAAAGAAACTGCGAAAACCTGCCCCAATATTTTGTTTGGTTTTTAATAACCCTTTCACTAACCGACTAAAAAAGCCCCCTTCACTAGGTTTTTCTTGCTCTTGCGGATGGGGCTGTGCAGTCTCTACAAGGTTAACGGCGTTTTCTTCTGCTGTTGCCTTAGTTTGATCCGTTTGTTCACTTTCTTCTTTTTGTTCGTTTTCTTCTTTTTGTTCGTTTTCTTCTTTCTGTTCGCCTTCTTCTTTTTGCTCTTCTTTCGCTTCTCGTGCGGTACTTTCAGGCTGTGTGTCACTTTCTGTTTGAGGTTCAACCAATGAGACAGATGCCATCTCCTCGTTTTCCCTTGCCACATCCGCCGCTACCGCCTCAAGCTTTTCTGCTTCAGGCGTGGTCGGCTGATCCGTGCTTTCTGCAAGATCTGATGGGATTTTTGCTACTTGCTCTGTGGCTTCAGGCAAACTCTTTTCAAAATCCACCGCACTTTGCACCGAGGTGTGTTCAGTGTCTGTAGTGTGATCCGTTTCGCTTGTAGGAGATGATTCAATTGAAGAGGGTGCTGAAGATGATTGTGTTTGTGCTTCGTCTTGAGTGTCTTTCTTCTTGCCTAAACCTAACCAAGACCAAAAGCCACCTTTTTTATTTTCCGACGCCATAATTCGCTCTCATTTAATTAACTATCTTAAGGGTAAAATGAATAGGGCATTTTAACATTGAATAAAGGAAGATGAAAAAAATATCACCTAATTCACGAAAAATTGATTCAAATCAGCAAATTTTGCATGTAAAAAAAATTAAAAGGTGTAAAATTCGCAACACTTTTAACTCAAGATGAGCGAACGCTTATTTTTAACATTATTCAAGGAGTAGAATATGAAAAAGTCAATCATCAAAATGAGTACATTAGGATTATCAACCCTGTTAGTCGCTTGTGGCGGCGGTGGTGGCGGTGCAGCTAACGCCCCAGCTGACAATGCAGCACAACCAATCAATCCACAAGTGCAAGCACTGCCACAGACTCAATCTCAAACCCCTCCAAAGAAAAGTGAGAAGACCGAAACTGCACCAAAAGCAGAAGCAAACGTGTCTGCAGACAATAAGAAAAACCCGACTGAACCGACTGTTCAAGTGTCATCATCACAGCCACTAGCAGTATCTGAGCCACCTAAAGCTGAAAATCAACCAAACGTGGAAGAACCTGTACAATCGCAAGATCGAAATAAGCGTGATGTGGCAGAAATGAATAAACCAAGAACAAATGTTTGGACTGGGCGTTGTGAAACGAAGGATTTTTGTACTGTGGGTGGGAATGGAAAAACGGCTCTTGTTTATAAGCTCTCAAATTTTGAAGATAAAAAGTTTTCAACGGTGGAAAAAACAAAAGGAACAGAACAAGAATTAGTTCTTACTTTAAATAATATAGATGATGTAAAAAATAATACTAAATCAAAAAACTCTGGTGAGAATTATTCTTTCTATTTATTAGGTGGTGATGATGGTGATTTTTATTTTGGTTACCGCCAACGAGCAAATAGCGAAGGTTCAGGAATTCAGTATGATTTATTGTATTCCATTAATAATGATGTAATTAATGATAATATTCCAGCAAATTATTCTGCTCAGTATAGTAAAAATAACGGGTTCATTTATGCCCCTCTCAGTTTCTCAAAGGCTTCAGATAATCAACAGAAGAGAACGGGGAATGTTAATTTAACTTACACAGAAGGGAAAGTAGAAGGAAAAGTTTATAATCCAAATGAACAAACCAATGCTATTTTTAACATTACAGGTAATGGCACAAGCTTAGTTGTTGAATCAACAGAGGATATTGTAGGTTCAGGTTCTGCTATTTCTCCCAAACAAAAAGGAACTATTAATGTTCACTTTATTGACTCATCTAAAGGTGCAAACGACCATAAATATCTGCTAGGTTCTGGGAAAAGTGATGGTGGCAGTAATCAAACAGGCTGGGTTGGCGTGCTTTTTGCAGAAAAAAAGTAAAATAAATAATCTATATTAAGGCGGAAATATTCCGCCTTATTTTTTCTATTTTTCAACCACCCTTGGCTGCATTTTCACCACACTAACATAAAATAACGTTACTTTCCTGAATCGTTACGGTTATAATTATGGATAATTTTTATGCATGTCATAAAATATTCATGGCGTATGAGGAAGTCACACGCAGCACCAATGATATTTAGTTTGAATACAGAAAAGGAATCCTTATGAATCGTATAATGAAAGTGAGTCTGCTATTTGGTTTATCCAGTTTATTAATCGCTTGTGGCGGTGGGAGCGATACCCCACCTATTCCAGACAATGCCCCTAGTGATATAGCCAATATCAACCCATCTGATATTCCAAATCTCCCTTCAGAATCTAATCCTCCTCCAAGCAAAAAGCAGGAGAACACCGAATCAACCACAAAAAAAGACAACGATGTCAACACAAAAGATAAATTGCTTGACCCCTCTGTCACATCAAACATCATCCGTAAAAAACAAAACATGAATTTAGCATTTTTAGGAGAAGTTGGAGGCTACTTTTCAGTTAGCTGTGTCTCTCCAAGTGATGATTGTTCTGCTAAAGATGCAGGTGATAAGCAAATTAATGTTTATACCTTCACCACAGAAACCGATGATCAAAATCGAGAAAAAACAACGGAGCATATTAAACAACTTGAACTGAAAGGGAAAGAATTGAGTGGAGAGGGTTATAAATTTACCTTACTAGAGAATAAAAAAGCTTATTATGGTTATCGCCAACGTGCACAAATAGATAAGCTAGGGCGTCATTATCAATTTATTTATTCCGTCGACAATGATGTGATTCAAGATTTGCCATTAGAATCACATTACACCGCAAACTATAAAGGCGAATTTCTTTATAGCCCATACAGTTTGTCAGATCAGACTAGCAATAATGTTGTGAAATCGGGCGAAGCGGAAGTAGCTTATAAAAACGGTGATGTCACGGGCGGGATCTATAACAAAGACAATGCAACGGGAAAACACAAATTATTTGCTATTACAGGACGTGAGAGAAATTTAGTGATTGAATCAACAAAAGATATTTCTCATTCAGGCACGACGATTAGCCCTAACCAAAAGGCTGGGATGTCAGTCACCTTTGTCTCACCAGAGAAAGACGGTCGCGAACGTAAATATCTGTTTGGTGCGGTAAAAGCCACACCAAGCCAAGGTACTCACACAAAAGACGTTGGGTTTGTGGGTGTTTTATATGCAGAAAAACAAGGTAATTAATCCTTAGTCTAGAAAAACAAGACAAGGCGAGAATTCTTCTTTAAACTTAACAACCTAATTTAGGGCGGTATTCCGCCCTAATCTCATTTTAACTTCGCCTTATCATAGGCACTTGAAAACAGAACCTTCCTGAAATGATGAAAAAAAAATCTCCCTCTCACACCTTAAAAGGTGAAGTGCGTATTATTGCGGGTTTATGGCGTGGACGTAAGTTGCCTGTGCTTTCCTCCGAAGGATTACGCCCAACAGGTGATCGGGTAAAAGAAACCTTATTTAACTGGCTGATGCCTTATATTGTCGATGCCGTCTGCTTAGATTGCTTTGCAGGCAGTGGCTCTCTCGGCATAGAAGCCCTGTCTCGCCAAGCCAAACAGGTAACCTTTTTAGAAAAGGAAAAAACCGTGGCAATACAGCTCAGTAAAAACCTCGCTAGCTTAAAATGCGATGACAAACAAGCCAAAGTGATCAATCAAAACAGTTTGCTATTTTTAAATCAACCCCAAAATCAACCGCACTTTGATATTGTGTTTATTGATCCGCCTTTTCACTTTGGTTTCGCCCAACAAACCATCGATCTGTTAGCACAACATCATTGGCTTAAGCCTGAGGCGTTGATTTATGTGGAAACGGAAAAAGATCAGCCCATTCATACGCCAGACAATTGGGTGGTATTAAAAGAAAAGATCACTGGGCAAGTCTGCTATCGCTTATATTGCTCGGCAAAAAACGCCTAATCCACAACAGAATTCCCCTATTTTTTATGTGGTATGACTTGTTCTCCATGCCATTTTTCTGTATTATCCTGCGCCTTATTTTTGGAATGACTATATTATGAAACATAAAACGCTTTCTTTTTTAACCACTTCTGGCTCTTTATGCCTCATCTCAAGCCTGATCAGTGCAATGGCTTGGGCAGACAAAGTGATTACGGTGGACAATACTCGCCCAGATGAAACCTTTCGCCCCGCCTCCACCTTACCCCCTAAACACATGTCTTCCCAAACTCGCACTTCTGGTTCTGATAATACGCCAAGCAACCAACTTTCCTTAACCGCAGAACAGTTAAGTCAACGACCAGATTTAGTGATTCGGGCATTAATCCCCGCATTAAAAAATAATGATCAGCGTGGCGTGGAGCTATTATTGCCTATTTATGAAAAATTAGCTGAACAAGATCCGCTATTACTCAAATGGGCAAAAGCCATGGTGGCAAAGAAACAAGGCAATTTAAGTCAATCTATCCGACTTTATCGTGAAATCATTGCCCAAGAACCCAAACTTCAACCAGCACGTTTACAACTTGCCATTGCCTTGACACAAAACCGTGAATATGAAGCGGCAACAGGGCAATTTAACCAATTGCGTGCAGAAAATTTACCGCCCCAACTCACACAAATTATTGATGGCTATCTCAGTGCCATTCAGGAACAAGATAGTTGGAATATTTATGGTGGCGGCAATTATTTACGTGAAAAAAATGTGAATAATGCCCCTAAAAAAGGCACCAAAGCCGATGGTTTTACCCCCTCTAGCCAACCTGAAGCGGCTGAAGGCATCAGTTATTATGTCGGTGCGACAAAAACATGGTCCTTAGCAAAAGGTTTCTTTGCCGAGTTTAATGGCGATATTAACGGTAAATATTACTGGGATAATCATAAATATGATGAATTTTCGTCACGCGTTGGTTTAGGTGCAGGCTACCGCAACGTGCAAACAGAAGCCAAACTCATCCCTTATATGGAGCAGTTTTGGTATGTTGGTGGCGAAAATGCAAAAGAAAATGACCGCACTTTACATCGCTATTCGAAAACCAGTGGCGTGTCATTTATGCTTGACCATTGGTTAAAGCAAAACTGGAAAGTTTCCACCATACTTGAATATGGTGAACAACGTTACCTCAATCCTGAACGTAAAAAATCAAACGGTAATCTTTATTCCCTATCCAATACCTTAATGTATTTCCCAAATAGCCAACAATATTGGTTTATTGGGGGGGATTGGTATCGCAAAAATGCACATTGGAAAGCCAATGCGTTTGATCGCCGTGGTGTGCGTTTAGGTTGGGGGCAAGAGTGGCCAAAAGGGATTTCAACCCGCTTGCAAGTTAATTATGCCAAACGTTCATATCGCATGCCGTCAGCAAGACAAGATGCGATTTTTGCACCAAATTTCTTTAAATTTGCACAAAAAAATCATGAATATGGCATAAATCTCACAATATGGCATCGTAGTATTCACTGGCTAGGGATTACGCCAAAAATTACGTGGTCATATCAGAAAACTGACAGCAATAACCCTTTTGCACGTTATGATCGTAATCGGATTTATTTGAGTGTCAGTAAGAACTTTTAATTTTTTACTTTTTTCTGAAAGGAATAAATATGACAAATTCTGCTTATAAAGCACTCACCCTTTTCTGTCTTTCTTCTCTTGTCGTCGCTTGTGGTGGTGGCGGTGGGCATGGTGGGAACAACCCTAACCGGCCTGTTGCTGTGGATAACCAAGCAGATGCACCTGCCTTAGCGGTTGTTGCACAACCCCAAGAAGTGGCACAACCTGAAAACAATGTGCATGTTGCCTCACCAGCCAACAATAAGGTTGTTCATGTTGCTTCACCTGCCAATAAAGTGGATTTTTATTCTGCAAAACCACAAACCAACCAACCTAAAACCCCTTTCGATAAAAAAGATCCTACTTGGTATGGGGAATCTGTCTCTAAAGGCGTAAGTGCCGATTTTTCTTATCATAAAGACGCAGTGCCAACCTATTTCTTATACGAAAATCCAAAAGCCGTGGCAGAAGAAGATCCAAACATCATTAAAAAAGAGATTAAAGAAATCACACTGACAAAAGGCATTAATCAAGACAGTCAATCAGGGCCACATTACGTTTTCAATTTACTTGATGAAGATGTGTATTATGGCTTCTACCGCAATACACAAGATATGAATCGAGTGGAAAATATTTATGTGTATGCCTTTAAAAAAGAAAACGAAAATCACAATAATCTCCATCAACTTACGGCTCATTACGAAGGCAAATTTTTATTCGCCACCTCAACCAACCCTAATCTCCCTATAACAGGAAGAGCTTCGCTCAATTACAAAGCGGGTAAAGCGACTGGTCAAATTTTAGAGCGTGATAGTGATGAAAAATTATTTGAAATTAGCATCGACGAAAAACCAAACCAAGCGGTACTCAGCCCAAAAGTGAAATTTTTACCAGGTTCTTTTGTTGAGCTAGATACGCGTGCCTATTCGCCCGATCGCATTGCAGTAGATTTACACTTTATTAAAGGTGAAGATAATCAAGATCACAAATACATAGTCGGCAAAGGTGGAAATGAAAAATACTGGGGTGTATTAGGTCTTGAGAAAAAAGAGGCTCAACAACCGAGCAAAACTAAATAATCTCAAATAAACCAACAGGTTTTATCATAGAGAAAATAATAAAAGTGCGGTACCTTTTAAAAAAGTTTTAAAATTACGCATTGTTTATTATGCATAAAAGCGTTACTTACCCTGTAAAAAAGATAAGTAACGCTTTTTTACGGTGTAATGGACAAAATAGTTGCTAAAAAGTCCAAAACGCTTTCAAGTGGACAAAATGGTTGCTAATAATATTTTTTTAGATTATTAGCAACTTTTATTATTTAAAAAATCCTTTATAAACATTATCTTACGCTTTTTACTTAATCTATTGTGATTTATCAATTTTCTTTTCAGTTTACTAAATAGCCTTTCTAACTAATTTATTGTTTTATCCATATTAAATCCCAAATGTTTTTCAAAGGTAACTAAATATTTTTTATCATATTTCAAACTCACAAAAGCCCTCCTTAAACCTTTATGTTTATCATAAAAATGACTTTTTATGAGATTTATCAGAGTATTCATTTCAATAATTTTGATAGTTTATATAGTTTTTCCTTCAGAAGAATCAAACTCAATATCGTTAGGACTCCATTTATTTGGGAAGGGGAATCTTTTATTGCAATAAATACATTTATAACGCTGCCTGTATTTTTCAACCCATGTTGATGGATAATAGAATATTGGCAGTAAGGACAAGGTTTTATTCATTTTCAAAATATGGTCTAAAACCTTGTACTATGAGGCTTCAAATCCACTTTTCTACATTCTTACATTACACTAAATAATAAACACACAGCTCAATAGTGCTATATATCAACTCGCTTGAAAAGTAACGAGCTAACTTAATACTGAGCTCAACAAAATAATGAGTCTCAAAGATTCAAATAAAAAAGTGGGAGATAAAATCCTTCATTTGGGGTGTAAAAGTGCGGGTGATTTTAAGAAAGTTTTGTTCAAATGGGTGTGGGGCGGTATGGGTTGGATATGGGGAATACAGGGGTAACTGTTGGGTATTTTTATTCCTTTTTTGTTTCTCTTTATTTCTCTGATTCTCTAGTTCTCTTTAGCTCGCTTTCTTTCCCTGATTTTTCCTTGTTTTTGCTACAGTTTCTATTTCTATTTCTGCTTCTGCTTCTGCTTCTGCTTCTGCTTCTGCTTCTGCTTCTGCTTCTGCTTCTGCTTCTGCTTCTGCTTCTGCTTCTGCTTCTGCTTCTGCTTCTGCATGATTTTTTATTTCCTTTTTACTTTTTTCCTTCTTTTTTCCTTCTTTTTTCCTTCTTTTTTTACTTCTTTTTTTACTTCTTTTTTTACTTCTTTTTTTACTTCTTTTTTTACTTCTTTTTTTACTTCTTTTTTTACTTCTTTTTTCCTGTTTATTTTCCCAAAAACAAAAAACCCCAAGTATCGCTACTTGAGGTTTCTCTTCATTCAGACCTGGCGGTGACCTACTCTCACATGGGGAAACCCCACACTACCATCGGCGTAACAGCGTTTCACTTCTAAGTTCGGCATGGATTTAGGTGGGTCCACTGCACTATCGCCGCCAAGATATTCCTTTGATGTTCTCTCTTGTCTTTTCTCTTCTGTTCTTTATTCTCTGCTTTGCTGCTGTTGTACTTTCTTCACTCTCGCACTTTAATCAGAAACAAGCTGTCTATCAGAGCTCTTCTACTTACTTTCCGCGTCTCTTCGCATTCGTCTTCGTATCACTTCATTTAGCATCAACACCCAAAAATACTTGAGCGTTGTATGGTTAAGCCTCTCGGGCAATTAGTATTGGTTAGCTCAATGTATCACTACACTTACACACCCAACCTATCTACGTCGTAGTCTACAACAACCCTTACTGACTTTAAGTCAGGGATGACTCATCTCTTGGCAAGTTTCGTGCTTAGATGCTTTCAGCACTTATCTCTTCCGCATTTAGCTACCCAGCAATGCCTCTGGCGAGACAACTGGAACACCAGTGATGCGTCCACTCCGGTCCTCTCGTACTAGGAGCAGCCCCAATCAATCATCCAACGCCCACGGCAGATAGGGACCGAACTGTCTCACGACGTTCTAAACCCAGCTCGCGTACCACTTTAAATGGCGAACAGCCATACCCTTGGGACCTACTTCAGCCCCAGGATGTGATGAGCCGACATCGAGGTGCCAAACACCGCCGTCGATATGAACTCTTGGGCGGTATCAGCCTGTTATCCCCGGAGTACCTTTTATCCGTTGAGCGATGGCCCTTCCATTCAGAACCACCGGATCACTATGACCTGCTTTCGCACCTGCTCGACTTGTCTGTCTCGCAGTTAAGCTTGCTTATACCATTGCACTAACCTGACGATGTCCGACCGTCATTAGCAAACCTTCGTGCTCCTCCGTTACGCTTTGGGAGGAGACCGCCCCAGTCAAACTACCCACCAGACACTGTCCGAGACCCCGTTTCAGGGTCTTCGTTAGAACATCAAACGTTAAAGGGTGGTATTTCAAGGATGGCTCCACAATGACTGGCGTCACTGCTTCAAAGCCTCCCACCTATCCTACACATCAAAATTCAATGTTCAGTGTCAAGCTATAGTAAAGGTTCACGGGGTCTTTCCGTCTAGCCGCGGGTACACCGCATCTTCACGGCGATTTCAATTTCACTGAGTCTCGGGTGGAGACAGCCTGGCCATCATTATGCCATTCGTGCAGGTCGGAACTTACCCGACAAGGAATTTCGCTACCTTAGGACCGTTATAGTTACGGCCGCCGTTTACTGGGGCTTCGATCAGGAGCTTCTCTTTCGATAACACCATCAATTAACCTTCCAGCACCGGGCAGGCATCACACCCTATACGTCCACTTTCGTGTTTGCAGAGTGCTGTGTTTTTAATAAACAGTTGCAGCCAGCTGGTATCTTCGACTTACTTCACCTTCAGAGGTTTACTCCTACAATTACCGTAAGCGCACCTTCTCCCGAAGTTACGGTGCTATTTTGCCTAGTTCCTTCACCCGAGTTCTCTCAAGCGCCTGAGTATTCTCTACCTGACCACCTGTGTCGGTTTTCAGTACGGTTTAGATAAACCTGAAGCTTAGTGGCTTTTCCTGGAAGCGTGGTATCAGTTACTTCAGTGCCGTAGCACCTCGTCATCAGTTCTCAGTGTTATGAAGACCCGGATTTGCCTAAGTCTTCCACCTACCGCCTTAAACAGACATCCAACAGTCTGCTAACCTAACCTTCTCCGTCCCCACATCGCAGTTTATCCAAGTACGGGAATATTAACCCGTTTCCCATCGACTACGCTTTTCAGCCTCGCCTTAGGGGCCGACTCACCCTGCCCCGATTAACGTTGGACAGGAACCCTTGGTCTTCCGGCGAACGAGTTTTTCACTCGTTTTATCGTTACTTATGTCAGCATTCGCACTTGTGATATCTCCAGCAAACTTCTCAATTCACCTTCATCGACTTACACAACGCTCCCCTACCCAACAGATTTACATCTGATGCCGCAGCTTCGGTGCTATATTTGAGCCCCGTTACATCTTCCGCGCAGGCCGACTCGACTAGTGAGCTATTACGCTTTCTTTAAATGATGGCTGCTTCTAAGCCAACATCCTAGCTGTCTAAGCCTTCCCACTTCGTTTCCCACTTAATATAGACTTGGGGACCTTAGCTGGCGGTCTGGGTTGTTTCCCTCTCCACGACGAACGTTAGCACCCGCCGTGTGTCTCCTGAGTATCACTCTTCGGTATTCGCAGTTTGCATCGGGTTGGTAATCCGGGATGGACCCCTAGCCGAAACAGTGCTCTACCCCCGAAGGTGTCCGCTCAAGGCTCTACCTAAATAGATTTCGGGGAGAACCAGCTATCTCCCGGTTTGATTGGCCTTTCACCCCCAGCCACAAGTCATCCGCTAATTTTTCAACATTAGTCGGTTCGGTCCTCCAGTTAGTGTTACCCAACCTTCAACCTGCCCATGGCTAGATCACCGGGTTTCGGGTCTATACCTTGCAACTCAACGCCCAGTTAAGACTCGGTTTCCCTTCGGCTCCCTTATTCAGTTAACCTCGCTACAAAATATAAGTCGCTGACCCATTATACAAAAGGTACGCAGTCACCCTTTCGGGCTCCCACTGCTTGTACGTACAGGGTTTCAGGTTCTATTTCACTCCCCTCACCGGGGTTCTTTTCGCCTTTCCTTCACAGTACTGGTTCACTATCGGTCAATCAGGAGTATTTAGCCTTGGAGGATGGTCCCCCCATCTTCAAACAGGATTTCTCGTGTCCCGCCCTACTTATCGTAAGCTTAGTTCCACAATAACATTTTCGAGTACGGGATTATCACCCTCTTTGATTTGGCTTCCCAGCCAATTCCTCTAATATCATCGCTAAAACTTACTGGCTCTTCCGCTTTCGCTCGCCGCTACTTACAGAATCTCGGTTGATTTCTTTTCCTCGGGGTACTTAGATGTTTCAGTTCTCCCGGTTCGCCTCTCTTGCCTATGTATTCAGCAAGAGATAGTAGATTCTTCATCTACTGGGTTTCCCCATTCGGATATCTTGGATTAAACGCCTCTTATCGACTCATCCAAGCTTTTCGCAGATTAGCACGTCCTTCTTCGCCTCTGATTGCCAAGGCATCCGCCCTGTACGCTTAGTCACTTAACCATACAACCTCAAGTATTCTTATACAAACGTATACTTACCTGATGTTGCTGTTTAGACACTAAACACTTGCATGCCTTTTTTTCATGCAAGATTTTTTCTACTCAGACTTTCTTTCGAAAATCTCTTCAGTTTTTCAGCTTGTTTCCAATTTTTTAAAGAACAATAAAGACAACAAAAGTCATCTTTAAATGGCGTCCCCACGGGGATTCGAACCCCGGTTACCGCCGTGAAAGGGCGATGTCCTAGGCCTCTAGACGATGGGGACAACATGTAAAGATGCTCTCCACTTTGCCATGTGCTTCATTCATACAATCTAACTAAACAATCTGTGTGAACACTTGCAGTCGTTCCATTTTCGGTTAAGGAGGTGATCCAACCGCAGGTTCCCCTACGGTTACCTTGTTACGACTTCACCCCAGTCATGAATCATACCGTGGTAAACGCCCTCCCGAAGGTTAAGCTATCTACTTCTGGTACAACCCACTCCCATGGTGTGACGGGCGGTGTGTACAAGGCCCGGGAACGTATTCACCGCAACATTCTGATTTGCGATTACTAGCGATTCCGACTTCATGGAGTCGAGTTGCAGACTCCAATCCGGACTTAGATGCACTTTCTGAGATTCGCTCAACGTCGCCGTCTCGCCGCCCTCTGTATGCACCATTGTAGCACGTGTGTAGCCCTACTCGTAAGGGCCATGATGACTTGACGTCATCCCCACCTTCCTCCAGTTTGTCACTGGCAGTCTCCTTTGAGTTCCCGACCGGATCGCTGGCAACAAAGGATAAGGGTTGCGCTCGTTGCGGGACTTAACCCAACATTTCACAACACGAGCTGACGACAGCCATGCAGCACCTGTCTCAAAGCTCCCGAAGGCACTCCCGTATCTCTACAGGATTCTTTGGATGTCAAGAGTAGGTAAGGTTCTTCGCGTTGCATCGAATTAAACCACATGCTCCACCGCTTGTGCGGGCCCCCGTCAATTCATTTGAGTTTTAACCTTGCGGCCGTACTCCCCAGGCGGTCGATTTATCACGTTAGCTTCGGGCACCAAGCTTAAAGCCCAATCCCCAAATCGACAGCGTTTACAGCGTGGACTACCAGGGTATCTAATCCTGTTTGCTCCCCACGCTTTCGCACATGAGCGTCAGTACATTCCCAAGGGGCTGCCTTCGCCTTCGGTATTCCTCCACATCTCTACGCATTTCACCGCTACACGTGGAATTCTACCCCTCCCTAAAGTACTCTAGACTCCCAGTCTGAAATGCAGTTCCCAAGTTAAGCTCGGGGATTTCACATCTCACTTAAAAGTCCGCCTGCGTGCCCTTTACGCCCAGTTATTCCGATTAACGCTCGCACCCTCCGTATTACCGCGGCTGCTGGCACGGAGTTAGCCGGTGCTTCTTCTGTAATTAACGTCAATGATGCTATCTATTAAACAACATCCCTTCCTCATTACCGAAAGAACTTTACAACCCGAAGGCCTTCTTCATTCACGCGGCATGGCTGCGTCAGGGTTCCCCCCATTGCGCAATATTCCCCACTGCTGCCTCCCGTAGGAGTCTGGACCGTGTCTCAGTTCCAGTGTGGCTGGTCATCCTCTCAGACCAGCTAGAGATCGTCGGCTTGGTAGGCCTTTACCCCACCAACTACCTAATCCCACTTGGGCTCATCTTATGGCAGGTGGCCAAAAGGTCCCACCCTTTACTCCTCAGAGATTACGCGGTATTAGCTGCAGTTTCCCACAGTTATCCCCCTCCATAAGCCAGATCCCCAAGCATTACTCACCCGTCCGCCACTCGTCAGCAAAGAAAGCAAGCTTTCTCCCTGTTACCGTTCGACTTGCATGTGTTAAGCCTGCCGCCAGCGTTCAATCTGAGCCATGATCAAACTCTTCAATTCAAGTTCAATCGCTCAATAAACTGCTTAGCTAAAGTTTACATTTACTTCATAAGTTAATGAATTTTCAGTTTAAGCACCTATTAAGACTTCAATTTTAAAAATCTTTTCTAAATGAAATCAATCAACAAGTGCCCACACAGATTGTCTGTTAGATTGTTAAAGAGCGTTGCATTAAGCAAGGATGAAAATAATAATCAAATTCAATTTTCATGTCAAGCAATTTTTCTTAAAAAATTTACTATTTTTCAAGACCTTTAAAAGCATTTGACCTTTCAGCCACCTTCACTTTCTTTTTGCTTGCCACCCTTGCGGTGCGGAGGTGCATTATAGGGATTTCAGCATGACAATCAAGTGCTTTTTTTATTTTTTTTATCGGTCGATGATTTATTGAGCGATATTGATTTTTTTGTAATAAAAACAAACAAGAATTGCGAGTTATTTCAACGTTTCAATTTGTTGTGCAAAAGCGTTGACTTTTGTCCAATCGGTATATTCCACTTCTTTGCTGGTGTCGGTTTCGCCTCCCGTTATTTTCATGATTAAACGAATCATCGTGCGATCAAAAAAAGAATAGCGAGGATACAATAATGCCCCTGCAAAAACCGCAGATAAATGTGGCTGCCAGTCAATACGTTGTAAAAATTTTCTGACATACACATTGGTTTCTGGGGTATCTTTTCCCGATTTACGGGCAGTTAAATTTACAGCAAAGAACGCACTGTGCTTTTGGTTTAAAAGTGCGGTCTGTTTTTGAATAAATTTATTCAGTACCTTATTGAAATGTCCATAACGGATTGAGGCACCAATTAATACCCTGTCTGCTTCTGTAATATCCGTCTCTTCAGTCAATGACTGAACATGAACTTCACCACTGAGTTTTGTGGCAATAAATTGGGCTATTTTTTTTGTCTGGCCATCATGGCTTGAATACAGAATGAATGTTTTCATTATTCTTTCCAAAAAGTTGGGGTAAAAAGGACAAGGAGTGAGAAAATTTCTAAACGCCCACAAATCATGGCAAAAGCAAAGACCATTTTGGCACTTTCTGGTACATTAAAGAAATCTTGATGCACAACACCAAGCCCAGGGCCTGCATTGGTTAGCGTGGCAAACACCGCACCCATGGCATCAAATACATTCATTCCGCACAGAATAACCGCAAATACACACACCCAATACACCAAAATAAAAATCATTAAAAATGCCCAAATACTTTCTAACATCCGAATAGGTAAAATATTTTGACCTAACTTAATAGGTTGCACGAGGTTAGGATGCACTAAGCTACGCAATTCTCTTTTGACTTGTAACCACAGAATTAACACACGGATCGTTTTCAGTCCGCCTGTTGTTGATCCGCCACAACCACCAATAATACTGGCGATGACCAATAACATAGCAGAAAAAGCAGGTAAGCTATTAATGTCAAAAATGGTATAACCTGCGGTCATAGACATGGAGGTTAACTGTAACGAACCTTGAATAAAGGCATCTTTTAGATCAGGAATAAAATGATAAAAATAGAGAGAGAGAGAAAATAACAAAATAAATAGGATTTGCATGGCTAAGAAAAAACGGAATTCTGGATCTCGCCAGTAATTTTTCCAGATATTTTGTTTTCCTATATAACTGAACGCCGCAATATGCAAATTAAAATTTACCCCTGCAATTAGCATAAATACGGTTGTAATTAAGTAAATATTGGCATTGTTAAAATACCCCATACTCGCATCATGCGTTGAAAATCCACCATTTGCTACGGTTGAAAAACTATGTCCGATCGCATCAAATGCATTCATGCCAGCAAACCAATAAGCAATCGCACAAAGCACGGTTAATGAGAAATATAAAATCCATAAGAGTTTTGCCACTTCTGCAATACGAGGGCGTAACTTTTGTTCTTTTAATGGCCCCGAAGATTCTGCTCGGTATAGCTGTGTTCCACCAATACCTAATAAAGGAATAATGGCGACAGCTAAGACAATGATCCCCATACCACCAAGCCATTGAAGCAGTTGTCGATAAAATAAAATCGCTTTAGGCAGTTGATCTAACCCTTCAATCACAGTGGCACCTGTCGTGGTTAAACCAGAGAAAGACTCAAAAATCGCAGAAGAAAAAGAAAGGTGGGGTTTTTCAAATAGCATAAAAGGAATTGCCCCGATACTCCCCAGAACAAGCCAAAATGCCACCACAATTAAAAAACCATCTCGAGAACGCAATTCTTCTTTGTGATGATGACAAGGCCACCACAACAACATCCCCACAATGGAACTCATCACAAACGTCTGCATAAACGCTTTCCCGCCCCCATCGCCATACAGTAATGCGACAAAAGCTGGGGCTAACATGGTAAGGGAAAAGCACATCACAAGAATGCCAACAATTCGAATAATGGATAATATTCTCAAAACTTACTCTCTTTCTAATTGTAACTGCCCACTAAAACATTCAATGAGGGCGTGTTCAAATGCCGTCAGTTTATCATCTCTGATCCCTAACTCAAACTTCACACTATCCGCAAAGTGTTGGTCGAAAATGACCACATCTTGTTTTTCACAAAGTAACTGTAAGCGATTAATTTGCCCATAATCACACCGCACTTTATAGGATTTCCGTTCAACTTTTACCGTCGTTTCCAAAATATGCAATGCTTGCTGAACGCCATGACCATAAGCACGTACTAACCCACCCGTGCCCAACAAAATGCCCCCATAATAACGCACAACCACTGCACAAATTTCCCCTATTTTATGCCCTTGTAAAGCAGATAACATCGGTTTGCCTGCGGTTCCTGCAGGTTCACCATCATCTGAAAAACCAAACTGTTGAGAATCATTCGGTGCACCCGCAACCGTCGCCCAGCAATGATGACGTGCTTGTGGATGCTGCAATTTAATCTGCTGCCAAAATGCTTTTGCTTGAGCCATGCCTTCTACATGCTGAAGATAGGTAATAAAGCGACTTTTTTTGATTTCTTCTTCAAAAATGACCGCACTTTTAGGGATTTTATATTCAATCATCCTATTGAACTTCTACGTAATTTGAGTTTGTTGTATTATACCGTCTAAATTTAGATGACAAACGATAAAAATCAATGAACGATATTCACGTAACACAAACTTTAGATACATTGGGCCTACGCTGTCCAGAGCCCGTCATGTTAGTGAGAAAACATATCCGCTTTTTGAAAGAGGGCGATATTCTATTAATTATTGCAGATGATCCCGCTACCACCAGAGATATCCCTAGTTTCTGCCAGTTCATGGAACACACATTATTGAAAAGCGAAGTTGAACAAATCCCATTTCAGTACTGGGTAAAAAAAGGAAAACAATAAACAAAAAATAAAAGACCACAAATGTGGTCTTTTTTTGTATTTAAAGTGCGGTCAAATTAGCGGTTATTTTTCACGAGTTTTTCCGTCAATTCATAAGCACGAAGTTTTGCTAATTCTTTAGAAAGTTTTGATGCCAACATTTCATAGCTTGCATCACCATGACGAGTGCGAATATTTTCTTCTGCACGTTTTTTCGCAGCTAAAATACGATCACCATCAAGTTCATCACCACGAATTGCCGTATCGGCTAACACGGTCACTAAATTCGGTTGAATTTCTAAAAAACCGCCAGAAACATAAATTACTTCTTCCTGACCACCTTCAAGCGTAAGCTTCACGATCCCAGGCTTAATTGCCGTGAGTAAAGGGGTGTGCCCAGCTAAAATCCCAAGCTCCCCTTCAATACCGCTTGCTCGAACACTCTCTACTTTGCCAGAAAAAATCTGTTGCTCTGCACTGACTACGGTTAAATTAAATACTGACATAGTTTCTCCTTCAAGCCTGATTAGTTGCTTTCAGAAGCAATTATAATTTTTTCGCTTTTTCTAATACTTCGTCAATGGTACCCGCCATATAGAACGCTTGTTCTGGAATATGGTCGTATTCACCTTCTAAAATACCTTTGAAGCCACGAATGGTTTCTTTCAATGGTACATATTTACCAGGGGTGCTGTTAAATACTTCCGCAACGAAGAAAGGTTGTGATAAGAAACGTTCAATCTTACGTGCACGAGAAACCACTAATTTATCTTCTTCAGATAATTCATCCATACCAAGAATTGCGATGATATCTTTCAATTCTTTATAACGTTGTAATGTCGTTTGTACACCACGAGCCACATAATAGTGCTCTTCACCCACCACTAATGGATCTAATTGACGCGAGGTTGACTCTAATGGATCCACCGCAGGATAAATACCTAATGACGCAATTTGACGGCTTAATACTACCGTTGAGTCTAAGTGAGCAAAGGTTGTTGCTGGTGATGGGTCAGTTAAGTCATCGGCAGGCACGTAAACGGCTTGAACAGACGTAATAGAACCGGTTTTCGTTGAAGTGATACGCTCTTGAAGTACACCCATTTCTTCTGCAAGGGTTGGTTGATAACCTACCGCAGATGGCATACGACCTAATAACGCAGAAACTTCTGTCCCCGCAAGGGTATAACGATAAATATTATCTACGAAGAATAAAACATCACGACCTTCATCACGGAATTTTTCAGCCATTGTTAAACCCGTTAACGCAACACGTAGACGGTTACCTGGTGGCTCATTCATCTGACCATAAACAAGTGATACTTTATCTAATACGTTAGAATCTTTCATTTCATGATAGAAGTCATTCCCTTCACGCGTACGCTCACCTACCCCAGCAAAAACAGAGTAGCCTGAGTGCTCAATGGCGATGTTACGAATTAATTCCATCATATTCACGGTTTTACCTACACCCGCACCACCGAATAAACCAACTTTACCCCCTTTCGCAAACGGACAAACTAAGTCAATCACTTTAATCCCCGTTTCTAAAAGTTCAGTACTGTTAGATTGTTCTTCATAGCTTGGTGGAGCACGATGGATAGACCAATTTTCTTCTGCACCAATTGGGCCTTGTTCATCAATTGGTTCACCCAATACATTCATAATACGACCCAATGTTTTAGTTCCAACAGGAACAGAAATTGGGCTATTTGTGTTAGTGACGCCTAAACCGCGTTTTAATCCATCAGATGATCCCATTGCGATACAGCGAACTACACCACCACCTAATTGTTGTTGAACTTCAAGCACTAAACCTGTTTCAACATTTAAGGCATCATATACTTTTGGTACTGCATCTTGTGGGAATTCAACGTCAATAACCGCACCGATGATTTGTACAATTTTTCCAGTTGCCATTACCGATCCTCTATTTGTTAAATTGCTGCTGCACCCGCAACAATTTCATTTAATTCATTTGTAATACTTGCTTGACGAGCTTTGTTATAGACTAACTGTAACTCATTAATTAAGTTACCCGCATTATCTGTTGCTGCTTTCATTGCAACCATTCGAGCAGCTTGCTCAGAAGCCAGATTTTCAACTGCTGCTTGATAAACCTGAGATTCTAAATAACGAACCAATAAATTATCTAATAATACTTTCGCATCGGGTTCGTAAATATAATCCCAAACTTGTTTTCTTTCGCCTAATTCATCATTATCTAATTCTGGTAATGGAATTAATTTTTCCAGTACCGGTTTTTGCGACATTGTGTTAATAAATTTGTTGTAAACTAAATACACAACATCCACATCCCCTTTCTTATAAGCATCAATCATTGAGTTCACCGAACCGATCAAATGCTCAACAGAAGGCGTATCACCGATACCTGAATCTTGGGTTAAAATTTTCACACCCATGGATTGGAAAAAGTTGATAGATTTAGAACCAATTAAACTTAACTGAACGGAAATGGATTTTTCTTTCCATTCTTTCATTTCATTTAATACAGTTTTAAACAAGTTAACGTTTAATCCGCCACAAAGACCACGGTCTGTGGACACTAAAATAATGCCCACATTTTTTATTTCACGATCCACCAAAAATGGATGTTTATAACCGATCGTTGCCTTTGAAACATGGCTAATCACGTTACGTATTGTTTCAGAATAAGGACGTGAAGAAGACATACGTTCTTGCGTTTTACGCATTTTCGAGGCAGCAACCATTTCCATCGCTTTCGTAATTTTCTGTGTACTTTTTACACTTGCGATTTTGGTTCTTATCTCTTTAGCACCTGCCATTTTGTCTCTCCATTTAAAGTGTTAACTTACCACGTACTGTTTGCTTTAAAACTATCCAAAATAGCTTTTAATGAATCCTTAATATCATCATTGTAGTTGCCAGATTGGGTTAATTCACGCATAAAGTCAGCGTAGTTATGGTTAGCATACTCTAAAAGTGCTGATTCAAAGGAACCAATACGATCTAATTCCACTTCATCTAAGTAACCAAATTCTACCGCAAATAGCACTAATGCTTGTTGTGCGACGGATAATGGAGAATATTGTTTTTGTTTCAATAATTCAGTAACTTTTTGACCATGTGATAATTGCTTACGCGTAGCATCATCAAGATCTGAAGCAAATTGAGCAAATGCGGCTAATTCACGGTATTGAGCAAGTGCGGTACGAATACCACCCGCTAATTTTTTAACCACTTTAGTTTGTGCAGAACCCCCTACACGAGATACCGAAATACCTGGGTTAACCGCTGGACGAATACCCGAGTTAAATAAGTTAGATTCTAAGAAAATCTGACCATCAGTAATCGAAATCACGTTAGTTGGAACGAATGCAGAAACGTCTCCAGCTTGGGTTTCAATAATTGGAAGTGCGGTTAAAGAACCCGTTTTTCCTTTCACTTCACCTTGGGTGAAACGCTCTACATATTCTTCATTTACACGTGATGCACGTTCAAGTAAACGAGAGTGAAGATAGAAAACATCACCAGGGAAGGCTTCACGACCAGGCGGACGACGTAATAATAAAGAAATTTGACGATAAGCAACCGCTTGTTTAGATAAATCATCATAAACGATTAATGCATCTTCACCACGATCACGGAAATATTCACCCATTGCACAACCTGCATACGGAGCTAAATATTGTAACGCTGCGGATTCAGAGGCTGATGCCACCACAACAATGGTATTTTTTAATGCACCATGTTCTTCCAATTTACGCACAACGTTTGCAATCGTAGACGCTTTTTGACCGATAGCCACATAGATACATTTAATACCTGAATCACGTTGATTGATAATCGCATCAATGGCTAATGCAGTTTTACCTGTTTGACGGTCACCGATAATCAACTCACGTTGACCACGACCGATTGGAACCATGGAGTCAACGGCTTTATAGCCAGTTTGCACAGGTTGATCAACGGATTTACGATCAATTACCCCTGGTGCAATCACTTCAACAGGTGAGAATCCATCATGTTCAATCTCACCTTTCCCATCAATTGGCTCACCTAGCGTGTTCACGACACGACCTAATAAACCACGACCCACAGGCACTTCAAGGATACGACCTGTACATTGCACTTCCATACCTTCTGCAAGATCGGCATAAGGTCCCATCACAACGGCACCCACAGAATCTCTCTCAAGATTAAGTGCCATCGCATAGCGATTACCTGGTAATGCAATCATTTCCCCTTGCATTACTTCACTTAAACCATGAATACGGATAATACCGTCACTCACAGAAACGATTGTCCCAGTATTACGTGCTTCACTAATTACATCAAATTGGGCAATGCGTTTTTTAATCAATTCACTAATTTCTGTAGAATTTAGTTGCATCTTTTGTTCCTCTTATAATTGCAGCTCATTTGCTAGACGAGTCAGTTGTCCACGACTACTTCCATCGATAACAAAGTCATCTGTACGAATAATAACCCCTGCGATCAGTGAGCTATCTAAGCTACAATTTAATTTAACTTTACGAGCTAATCTTTTTTCCATTGCTGCTGCAATTTTTTGCGATTGCGTTGCATTTAATGGTTGAGCTGATATGACATGAACTTCCGCAATCTTATTATGTTCTTCAACGTAACGTTGAAATTCTTGATAAACCGTAGGAAGTACTTTCAAACGCTTATTTTCAGCCATTAACCGAATAAGATTTTGCCCATATTGATCAAGTTGTTCGCCACAGATTGAAATGATTGCATCAGCAAGTTTATTTGTAGAAAGAGAGCTTTGTAAAAACGCTTGAACTTTCTCATCTTTGATGACTTCAGATGAAAAATGTAGCATATTTTCCCATTTTTCTACCGCACTTTGCTCAATAGCAAAATCAAATGCTGCTTTGGCATAAGGGCGAGCTATTGTAGTTAATTCTGACATAAGCCCAACCTTCTTATAGTTCTGCAACTAATTTATCAATAATGTCATTGTTTGCCGCTTCATCCACCGTGCGACCCACAATTTTCTCAGCACCAGCAATAGCAAGCGATGCAACTTTAACACGTAATTCTTCTTGCACACGTTTACGCTCAGCTTCCACTTCTGCATAACCTTGCTCAATAATTTTCGTTCTTGTTGCTTCAGCTTCCGCTTTTACTTCTTCTAAAATTTCATTGCGGCGTTTATTGGCTAAATCAATAATTTGTTGCGCTTGCATTTTCGCTTCAGTGATTTCTTGTTCCACTAACGCTTTTGTATCCGCTTGCTCTTTTCTGGCAGCCTCAGCAGATGCTAACGCATTTGCAATTGCACGTTGACGTTCTTCAATTGCTTTAATAATTGGTGGCCAAACAAATTTCATACAAAACGCAACAAAGATTGCGAATGCAATAAGCTGACCAATTAGTGTTGCATTTAAATTCACAACCACTCCTCCTTAATAATTATTGTTTCTATTACTCAACAGTGCCGTTGAGTAATGATTTGCACCGATTCGCAAAACAATAATTATTGTAATAAGCCGATGAATGGGTTAGCAAAGATAAATAGCAACGCAATACCTACAGCAATCATTGAAATCGCATCTAAAAGACCTGCAACGATAAACATTTTGATTTGTAAGCTGCTGGCTAATTCAGGTTGACGAGCTGATGACTCTAAAAATTTACCACCTAAGATAGCAAAACCTAACGCAGTACCTAATGCCGCCACAGCAAGAAGGATTGCAGATGCGATGATTGTTGTAGTAATTACAGTTTCCATAATGTTCTCCATAAGATTGAAATTTAGACCGAAGGTCTGGTTTTGTTTATAAAAAATTAGTGTTCCGCTTTGTTATAACCCATACTTAAGTAAACCACCGTTAGCATCATAAAAATGAATGCTTGTAAGGTAATCACAAGAATATGGAAGATAGCCCAAGCCAAATGCATGAAAATACCCATTGAGTTAAGTGCAAAATTATTCGCCATATACATCACTGCAATAAGAATAAAGATAAGTTCGCCCGCATACATATTACCGAAAAGACGGAATGCCAACGAAACAGGTTTTGCTAACAATGTAACAGACTCAAGTGCTAAGTTAACAGGAATTAACAAGGGATGATTAAAAGGGTGAAGCGTATATTCTTTAACAAATCCGCCAATACCTTTTGATTTAATCGTATAGAAAATAATTAAGAAGAAAACACCGATTGATAAACCTAATGTTCCACTGATATCTGCGGTAGGTACGGCTCTTAAATATTCAACGCCCAACAAATGTGCAAGCTGAGGAAGAAAATCCACAGGAATCAAATCGATGGCATTCATAATGAATACCCAGCAGAAAATCGTTAAGGCTAATGGACCAACGGTGTTTCGTGGACCGTGAAAGTTTTCTTTTACAATGCCATCAACCCAGTCGACCATAATTTCAACGAAACATTGCATTTTACTTGGCACGCCTGAGGTGGCTTTTTTAGCGACTCTAGAAAAAATGAAAAGAAAGATTACGCCAGAAAGGATAGAAAAGAAAAGTGTATCTAAATGGACATGCCAAAAAGAATCACCCGTTGTCAGGAATGATAAGTGATGGCTAATATATCCAGCTGTTGTAAGTTCTGCTGCCATAATGGATCCTATTAAAATTAAAATAAATTTTTTAACTTTTCTCGGCTTTGATCTTTAAACATATAGGAAAAATATTATTAAAGAAAATAGCCAAAAAATAACCTATAAAAAAAACATAATCTATTTTTTTATAGGTGGTAAATACTGCTATAAATAATACGATAGTTAGTGCTATCTTGAATGCTTCACCGTAATACAGTGCGGTCATTTTATTGGCTATTGGTTGAGATTCTCTACGAAACAGAACAAAAAAGATGAAAAAACATTGCGGCAGAAACCCACAAACAAATCCTAGAGAAACAGAAACGCCCGCATCAAAATCATAAACTATTGTTATTATTGATAATAAAATAAAAAGCAACGCTTCGCTAATTATTGCTTTTTGATATATCTTTTTACCTTGTTTTAATACAGCCGACATATCAAACCTTAAATTAGTGAACTGACAATCATTAATTATACGTTACTATGAGCTTTATTCAACCATCTATTGGAATAAATAGCGTCACTTAATTCCCATTGTAACAAAAACTAAGGATTTTTAACAATGTTGCAACATTTATTTTACGATAAAATTTATATTTTGTTATCAAAAACAACATTATTTATACGAAAATGAAATAACTGCTGTTGCATTAACCGTTCCTGCTTTAACCTCGCCCTCCGTATTGACATATTTTGCACTAAACAACACGTTCGGATGACGCTCATCACGAGAAAATTCAAAGGGGTTTTGTAACTGAATTCGCTGTTCTGCTTTATATAATCGGATACCCACACCTTTTGCAGTGGAAAGCGATGTATCAAGGCTTAAGATATCCGTATCATTCGTTGGATTGGTATTATCTTTCACCACCGCATGAACTGTGACATGTTCATCGCAAGTTAATCCTAGATGAAAATGTCCGCCAAAGGCTTCACTGCCTTTGGTTGGAATCTCCGATTGAGCAATTTTTCTTAAATTTACCGTTTGCTGAAGACTATTTGGATTAATTTCACAAGATTTCGATTTGACTAAGGCATGAATGGGTTGCACGATCAAATCAATGCGTTGCTCCCCATCCATAAGATAGCCAAGTGGAATCTCAGGGGAGGTGAGTGCCCCAATCGACACCTTATCATGATAGCTAATGAGTTTTACTCCTACGCTGACATGATGATTCATGACAGGAATCTGCTTTCTTTGTTCTTCTGTCAACCTTAAAAGGTTTTTATCATCTAGAAAAAGGATCAAACCTAAACCATCAATAGGTGTTTTAAGTATTTTTTCATTAGCAAAATCAATAAGTTGATCTTCTGAAAAGGTTTGATTAAGAAAAAAAGAAAGTTGATTTTCTGTCGTATTAAGTTGTCGGCTTTGGGTTTCAAACACTTTACCCTGAATTTTTCCTTGGTAAAAATACATATTCACAGGATAACTAAAAGTAAAATCCAATTGAGATAGATTTGCCCAAGCCACATGAGAAATACTGACTAAAAATAATAAAAATTTCACTAAACTTTTCATTGTTAGTCCTTATTTATTTTTTCAAGCAAGTTACCGAATGAATCGCACCATCCGCCTTATCTAAATGATAATCGAACTGACATTTATTATTCTCGCTTGCCCCCCAATCTAATTTAATGGTGCCTTTTTTATCGATACCACGCACAAATAAACGTCCACCTTGCACCACATAACCTAAGGTTTGCCCTTGTAAATTAAAGGCTTCAGTGGCTAAAGGCGGGAGACTTCCATCGGCTAATTTCACATCAAAAATCGCCACATCGCCTGATTGTGTGTCAAATTTCACCACGATACTGCTATTTGCACGAGGAATAATTTCTCGCCCTGTGGCTGAAATTTCCACATCATCCTCTAAATTTTCGGGATCAATACTGACATAATTGACTTCATAAGGTGACACATAAGGCACAATCCCATTGCCAAACCAATCTAAATACGCATTATTGGCATTATTAATTTTTGCCCCTTTTGCCCCTTTAGCATGAATCACCGCAAAGGTATCACTAATATCATTTGCCAATGTCACACCATAAGGGTGAGCCACCACCGCACCACTCATTCCCATGCCATATTGTTTCGTGTTTTTTGATTTACTCATAGACAGATTAATAAAGGCATAAGGGGCTTGATAACCCGCATAAGCGGCATAATGTGACAAGTTGCCTTGTTTTGAACTCGACAAACCATAATTCACTTGGTTATTTTGACCTAATACACCATTTATCGAGGTTCTGACATAATAATCTTGCTGATTATGTTTACTGTAATTGACCGATACTCTCGGCAGTGAACGATGTTGTGGGAAAGAAAGCGAAAGATTCACATAAAAACGCTTATCTTTACGATCAGACCCCGCTAATTTCGATTCCGCATAACTGACTTGATATTGCAGGTTTTTATAGGCGTTACTGTAACCTAAGTAATACTCTTTCTGTGCTCGCTGATTGTGCCAAAAATAAGCATGACTAAAAGAGAAATACAGGTTGCCCAAAGAATCCCCTAAATTTTGATTGAGCGAGACCGAATAACGTTGTTTCACCGATCTTGGGCGAAGATGATTGATTTGATTATTGGCATAAATCACATCTTGCAGATCATAATGATGTGGCGAAAAATAACGATACGCAGACAAGGCGAAATAACTATTTAAATAAGGGATTTTCACATTGTAGTGAAGATTTACCGCTTTATTCGTATAGTCTTGTTGATATTTTTCTGATTTCAACCGCACTTTTGAAAAAGAAAAATGGGAAGCAATCCGCCCGAGAGGTGTTTCGGTAGAAAAACCCAATAAACCAAGCCCATAATTTGGGGCAAAGGTCGCTGCAGTGTTTACGGTGAAACCATTAAATAAGCCATATTGGGCTTCGCCTTGAAATACCCCGTCTTTAAATAATTTCTCACCTTCACGATAACGCCCTAAATTCACACGGTATAACCACTGACCTGGACGCACTAACTGAATCCCACTGGCGAAAGGCACAATAAAGGAACGCTGCTCACCGTTAGACTCCGTAATCACCACTTCTAATTCACCTGCAGAACTGTTTGGATACAAATCCTCAATCACAAATGCCCCTGCCGGTACATTGGTTTCATAAATAATATAATCGTTCTGTTTTACGACGACTTTGGCATTTGAATTTGCCACACCACGAATTAAAGGTGCATAGCCTCGTAATGAAGCAGGCAACATACGCTGATCGGACGCCAATTTTATTCCACGCAATGAAAAACCTGATAACAACTGATTATCGGTATAAAAATCCCCCATGGTTAATTGGCTATGTAGTGGGGTAATCGCCGTTTGTAAATAGGTGTAATCTCGACGATATCGGGTGGACGTCTCATTAAACCAAGTTTGTGAGCCACGGTGCCGTAATGCCCAGCTGCCCACGCTTACGCCAGCTAAAATATTTAATGAAGATGTTTTTGATTTAAAATCGCCAGAACGAGAAATATATTGATTCGCATCATAACGGACAAAAGCCGTGGGATCGCTTGATTGCCAAAGGGCTGGTGAAATATAGCCTTTTGCCTGTTTCACCAGTAATTCCTGCGGAATCACCACCTGTAGTGCTTGTTCAGCCACATTAAAACTGATTTTCGCTTGCGGGATAGATTCCACCGCACTAATACAAGCCGACTTTTGTTTAATCTCAATGGCTTTTGGTTTTAATGCTAAAATTTCTTCAAGATCTTCGGTTAAACACAAGCCTGAAATAGGTTCTGCATTCTCCCCGCGATCAACAAAGGTTAATAAAATCTGCCCACGACGAATATGGTTAACATACACATCGGCTTGATAATCCCCTGAAGGAATCGGATTACCATATTTGAAACGTTCTACTTCCGCTAAAGGTTGACCAGCAAGTTGATTCATAAACCGAGAATCAAATTCAATGCCCTCATCTTGAGAAGAAAGATCAGACACTTCCGCCCAAGTTTGAAAAGGCATCAGGCTAGACAGAACAAACAAGCTGAGAAAGTGCGGTCTAAATTGTTGCAATTTTTGCATAAGAGTAGAATCCATTACCACTCCTTAAATTATAGCGTTGATTGCCCTGAGAATTTTCCACCGTAATCATTAATGACATGCCAATGTACATCGGCTTTTCCTTTAACAGGTTGCACCAAATCAAATTGGGCTTCTGCAAAAGGAGCGACCATATCAGCATTTTTCACTTTATACACTTTCTTACCTTGTTTTAATTCAATCTCTAAATAGGTGATATGGTAAGGTGTTGGGTTTTTTACCACCAATTTTTTGCCATTAACCGACCATTGCACTTTTTGGTAAGCATCACTGACGGGATAAGGCAGAGAGGTGGGACGAAAGAAGAATTTTAAGCGATTGTTTACCGCAAACTGCAAATAGTTCGGATTTTTATCCAATTCTTTTTTGCTCGGTTTTGGCGGAATATCAAATAAGTTGAAATAAAACAGGCTTTCACGATCCTGTGCTAATGCCTCCCCTGTATAGCGAATACGCAACACTTGTTGTGATTTGGCTTCCATACGTGAGACTGGCGGTGTAATAATGAAAGGTAATTTAATGGTGCTAGGATCTACATTAGTACGCCCATCATCAAGCCATGCTTGAACAAGGGCTGGACGATCACCATTATTTTCCAGTTGAATAGAGATATTTTTCTTATCTTGCGGATACACAATCCTTGTACCTAAGATAACAACGTTTGCTTGACTACTTGCAGTAAAATATAAAATAAAAAATCCGAATAACCATTTCAGCATAGCATTTTCCTTAAAAATAAAAAAACAAAGTATTTCCCCAAAGGAAAGTCAAATAAATATGAAAAAGCGTAGGTTAATACCCTACTAAATATAAGCCAAATAAACTCAACCTCACAAAAGTGCGGTGTTTTTTTAAAATGTTTTAAAAATAAAGATAAAAAGAAAATAAACTCCCCTAATATAGGGGAGTGATTGATAATTTATTTGTAAGTAATTTTAAATGGTAATACTGCCTGAACTAGACCTGGTGTTGCCTCTCCACCTTGAACAACATATTGAGCAGTAAAAGAGAATTTATAAGGGTTAGATGAAACCTCTTCTGATGATTTAAGAGGTATAGACTGAACATTTTGACTATCAGCATCTGAACCAGATAATAAAATATCTCTTGAATCTTGAGTTAATTTAATAAAAACATTATTAGCTTTATATTCTTCAGAAGCTGTATTTTTTAATAAATTATTTTCTACACTACCAGATTTAGGTTCAAATAGAATAGTCACATTTTGACCATTAAAATAAGTACAGTTCTCTAAATCAATATCGAAGCTAGTATTTCCAGTTCCTGATTTATTCTCATTTAATTTATCAACCAATACTTTAGGTAAAGTAACTAATTGATTTTTTGCACCTTTTTTAACAATACTACAAGTATGTTGAGCTACCTCACCCAAAAAATTAATTTCTGAAGTAGTGATAGCTGTTCTCTCTAAATCCGAAACATCGCTAACTTCAAGAGAAACATCGCTATCCGCTAATGCTGAGCCGCTAAATAATGCTGCCATGCTTAATGCAATAAGTAACTTTTTCATATTTTTATCCTTAATATAAAATAATCCTATATATAAAAACCCGTTTTAAACTGGTCTTACCAACCACCTAAAACGGGTTATATATTATTCAATATGAAAACAAAAATAAATCACTTTTTAAAATAAAATTAACACCTCAGGCTATATGTGATCATGATCTGTTAAATTTCAATAAGTTAAATGATTTTTACGGTATAAAGGCATACTTTTTTTATGTGTAAACGTTTTTATTTAAAATAATTAAATGCCTTTCACCTATCAATTCTGGTACATTTAATTGATAAATTTGTTTGATGGAAAAACTATTTTCAAGCTGATTAACTTCATCCTGATGATATATTCCTTTTAACGCATAAAAGTGTCCTTCTTTATTAATTAAATGCTGACACCAGTCAGCCATATCTTTTAATGAAGCAAAGGCTCGACTTAATACACCATCAAAAAATTGTTCTGGCTGATAATTTTCAACACGGCTTAATACCGCTTCTACATTATTTAATTCTAATTCACGAATGGCATTCCGAATAAAGCTAATGCGTTTCCCTAAACTGTCTAATAAAATAAAATGTTTATTGGGATTAATAATTGCCAAAGGTAAGCCCGGTAAACCCGGCCCTGTGCCCACATCAATAAAGCGTTCCCCTTCTAAATAAGGGCTAACCACAAGGCTATCTAAAATGTGTTTGACGAGCATATCCATAGGATCTCGCACGGAGGTGAGGTTATAGGCTTTATTCCATTTATGTAATAACAAAACCAATTTCACTAACTGAACTTTTTGTTGATCGGTAATAGAAAGTGCGGTTTGTTTTAATAAAGTATTTAATTTTAGGTTAAGCTGCTGTTCAAGATTAGACATTATTCACCACGCTTTAGCATACCTTGTTTTTTCAAATTCACTAATAAAATGGAAATTGCCGCTGGGGTTACTCCTGAAATACGTGAAGCTTGTCCAATGGAAACAGGGCGATGTTGCTCTAATTTAGACCGCACTTCATTGGATAATCCTGCCACGGCGGCATAATCAAAATGAGCAGGAATAGCGGTGTTTTCGTGGCGTTTTTGACGTTCGATTTCTTCTTGTTGATGCTCAATATAACCTTGGTATTTAATGGCAATTTCCACTTGTTCTACCGCTTCTTTATCTGCCATTGCAGGTTGGAATGGGGTTAACGAGGTCAAAATGGCGTAATTGATTTCAGGACGACGTAATAAATCTTCTCCATTGGCTTCACGCACTAATGGACTGCCTAACACTTTATTGGCTTCTTCAAGGTGCTCTGAACGTGGGTGCAACCAAATTTGACGTAAACGCTGTCTTTCTAATTCGATGTTTTCCATTTTTTGATTAAATCTCGCCCAGCGTTTTTCATCAATTAAGCCTAATTGGTGGGCAATTGGCGTTAAACGGCTATCGGCATTGTCTTCACGCAACAATAGACGATATTCAGCACGAGAGGTAAACACACGGTATGGCTCTTTGGTGCCCAAGGTACAAAGATCATCAACCAATACGCCAATGTAAGCTTGATCTCGACGTGGATACCACGCCTCTTTTTCTTGCACCAATAAACCTGCGTTGATCCCTGCCAATAAGCCTTGTGCGGCGGCTTCTTCGTAACCTGTAGTGCCGTTAATTTGACCCGCAAAGAATAATCCTGAAATGGATTTGGTTTCTAACGTTGGTTTGAGATCTCTTGGATCAAAATAATCGTACTCAATGGCATAACCTGGTTTGACAATGCGGGCTTTTTCCATGCCTTTCATGGAATTGACGATCTTCATTTGTACATCGAAAGGCAAGCTGGTGGAGATCCCATTTGGATAGATCTCATTGCTGGTTAAGCCTTCAGGTTCAAGATAAATTTGGTGTGAATTACGCTCTGAAAAACGCATCACTTTATCTTCAATGGACGGGCAGTAACGTGGGCCGATCCCTTCAATGATCCCAGCATACATTGGGCTACGATCTAAGTTATTGCGGATCACTTCGTGGGTTTGTTCGTTAGTATGCGTGATAAAGCAAGGGATCTGGCGTGGGTGTTGATCTACGGATCCCATAAAAGAAAACACGGGTAATTTTTCATCGCCATGTTGTTTGGCTAATACAGAAAAATCAATGGTGCGTGCATCAATGCGTGGTGGTGTGCCTGTTTTTAGGCGATCCACGCGTAAATTAAGATCACGTAAACGATCGGCTAACATCACAGAAGCGGGATCCCCTGCACGTCCCCCTGTGTAATTTTCTAAACCAATATGGATCTTGCCAGACAGGAAGGTGCCTGCGGTTAAGATCACGGCTTTTGCTCGGAATTTTAAGCCCATTTTGGTAACCACACCTGAAACACGATCTTGCTCTAAAAGAATATCGGTTACTTCTTGTTGGAAAATATCTAAATTCGGTTGATTTTCTAAGGCAATGCGAACCGCTTGACGATATAACACACGGTCGGCTTGTGCACGCGTGGCACGAACCGCAGGACCTTTGCTGCTGTTTAGGGTGCGAAATTGGATCCCTGCTTGGTCTGCAGCCGTTGCCATTAATCCACCCATGGCATCAATTTCTCGCACTAAATGCCCTTTTCCAATGCCCCCAATGGCTGGATTGCAAGACATTTGTCCTAAAGTGTCCACATTATGGGTTAATAACAGGGTTTTTAACCCCATACGAGCAGGGGCAAGTGCTGCTTCTGTACCCGCGTGTCCACCCCCGATCACGATGACATCATAATTTTCAGTATAAAACATAATAACCTTTTCAATTTATCTCGAATTTCAGGGATCCTTTGATCCCTTTTTGCTGGTTGGCTATTCTACTGAAATTTGCAGATCCATGAAAGCAACATTTTTGCTCAAGGTTGGGCGATGATCTTGGAAAAGATCGGTGGCTAATAAAGATAAGATCTTTTTATATAAAGTGATCTTATTATTATGATTATTAAGATCCACGAGATCTGTGATTAAGATCCTTTTCTTATTGAAAATGAAGAGGTTAGATCATTTTTATTGTTGTGAAGATCATAAGCTAAAGCGTCAAAAAAACTGTGTATAATCCGCTTAGTTATCCACAGGTTAAAAAAGAAACAATCTTATTCAGGGTATAAAAACAGGTTTTATACAGTTTAGATCTAAGTTATCCACAATAAGATCGGGAAGTTGATTGCTGAAATCCTGTACATAATAGGCATAAAAAATGGCATATCTGATCAGATATACCATTGCATTGGAAGAGATAAATTATAATTTGCTGAGAAATTGAGGAAGCCATTCTTCCGCTGTTTGTTCAGGATCAGTTACATTGAGCATATCCATTCTCAAGGATTCACAAACCTGTAACGCATCTTTACCTAACAATAATTGCTCCACATGATCGACGGCTTGACAAAATGTATCATAATCGGAATTTCCTAACCCGATCACCGCAAAGCGTAAATCCGCCAGTGGGCTGGAATGGAACGCCAATTTTTCAAATAAGGGTTTGATGTTATCAGGCAATTCGCCCGCACCATGAGTTGAGGTAACCACCAACCAACATTTTTCCGCCATCACTTCTTCAAAACTTGGCCCATGTTCTAGGCGAACAGGGTAATCTTGTTCGGCTAAAATGTCGGCAAGATGTTCAGCGACATATTCTGCTCCACCAAGCGTGCTGCCTGTGATTATACAAATTTTTGTTTTCATCATTCCTCCAAAAAAGAAGGCTTAGAAAATACTAAGCCTTCGGAAAAATACGTATTATACGTTGTCAATTTTGCCTAATAATGAACGTAAACGCTCTTGCCAGTTTTGGTGTTCACTCTTTAGCTGTTCATTTTCATTGCGTAATGCATCATAAGCTTGTTGTGATTGCGTGTTTTTTTCTTTTAGTTCATCAATTTCTAATTGAAGCAATTGAATGGTTTCAACCGCTTGTTTAATTTTTTCTTCGAGTTGATCTAAAATTTCTAAAGACATAAAGGATTCCTCTACAATGTAATAAGTTTGTCTATTCTACTCTAGTTAACTTTGATGTTAAACA
Source organism: Pasteurella pantherarum (assembly GCF_049670885.1). Taxonomy (GTDB): domain Bacteria; phylum Pseudomonadota; class Gammaproteobacteria; order Enterobacterales; family Pasteurellaceae; genus Pasteurella. Next base: position 2,144,292 of record NZ_CP187173.1, read on the forward strand.
GATGAAGATGATTTCGCTGTAACCTTAGCATAATTTGTAAAACTGTTCGAAAAAATTATTCTTATTTTTGTATTTTTTCGTTACGCAACCGTTTGCTAGGTGCTAGAATAACGCCGAATTTTCATCAACCAAAGCAAAGGATAATAAAATGAATAGAGCATTAGCGATTGAATTTTCAAGAGTCACTGAAGCAGCCGCACTGGCAGGTTTTGCTTGGTTAGGTCGTGGTGATAAAGCGGCAGCAGATAATGCGGCTGTACAGGCAATGCGTTTGATGTTAAATCAAGTGGACATGGATGCCGAAGTGGTGATTGGTGAAGGGGAAATTGATGAAGCCCCAATGCTTTATATTGGGGAGAAAGTGGGAACGGGGAAAGGTGAACAGGTTTCCATTGCCGTGGATCCCATTGAAGGCACCAGAATGACGGCTATGGGGCAAGCCAACGCCTTATCTGTGCTAGCAGCAGGCGGTAAAGACACTTTCTTAAAAGCACCTGATATGTATATGGAAAAATTGGTGGTGGGGCCTGAAGCAAAAGGCATGGTGGATCTTAATTTGCCGCTTGAGCAAAATCTTCGCCGTGTGGCTTCAAAAATGGGTAAATTATTATCACAATTAACGGTGATTACCTTAGATAAACCTCGTCATCATGACGTGATTAAGAAAATGCAACAACTTGGTGTCAAAGTGTTAGCCATTCCTGATGGGGATGTGGCAGCATCGGTGCTATGCTGTTTGCCTGATGGTGGCGTGGATATGCTTTATGGCATTGGTGGCGCCCCTGAAGGTGTGATTGCCGCCGCCGCAGTGCGTGCATTAGGTGGTGAAATGCAAGCCCGTTTATTGCCACGAAATCAAGTGAAAGGGGATTGTCCTGAAAATCAAGCCATTGCCAATGAGGAAATTCGTCGCTGTCATGAAATGGGCGTAGAAGTTAATCAAGTGCTTAAACTAGAAGAATTAGTACGTGATGATAATTTGGTCTTTTCGGCAACGGGGATCACCAATGGCGACTTGTTAAAAGGAATTCACCGTAAAGGCAATCTTGCCACCACAGAAACCTTATTAATTCGTGGTCGCTCTCGTACCATTCGTCGTATTCAGTCTGTGCATTATTTAGATCGTAAAGACACGGCGTTATATCGCATTATTGGTGCTTAATTATTCAGCCTGCTTAATTGCAGGCTTTTTTATTTCGCCAAAGTGCGGTCAATTTTGAAAAAGTTTTACGGGAATATGCCACGAGATCGATAGGTGGTAAGCCAAACTTTTAATGAAAAAGTCTATTTTGCTTTCATGATTGAAAGTGTTATATTGAGCCACTTTTCATCAAATATAGATTCATTATGGCTCAATTTTCTGAAATTTCTCCTAAACACGCCTTTAAATTAATGCAAGAGCAGGGGGCGACATTGGTTGATATTCGCAACGCATTGCATTTTTCCCATTCACATCCGAAAGGGGCATTTCATCTCAGCAATGAGAGTTATGGTCAATTTGAAGTGGCACATGACGATGATCACCCTATTTTAGTACTTTGCTATCATGGCGTAAGTAGCCGAGGGGCGGCGATGTATTTAATCGAGCAAGGTTATACGCAAGTTTATAGCATAACAGGTGGCTTTGAAGCTTGGGAAAGAGAAGGGTTACCCGTTGAAGTCACGGGTTAATGAAATCCCGTGACGACATAGCACAAAATAGCATAGAAAACGACCGCACTTGCCGCTAATAAATAGCGAGCCAAGGCGGTTTTTTTCTGATGTAATTGATAAAGAATACGAGCCACAATACCCAAACAGAACGGGTAAATCCACAGAAAAATGGACATTAGCGTTTGTTGTGTTTCGCTTAAATTCGGATTTTTCAGAAGGTTCGGTGAGATGGTTAATGCCAGTGGCCACAATAAAATAGGCAAACAAAAGAGTGCAATTGCCCAACTAAAGCCACTAAATCCACTTGGTAAGGTGTGTTTGTTCATTTTTCCCTCTTATTACGTATGAATCTGTAAAACGATTTTATCCAAAAATGTTACCATTATCCGTCACAACAAGTTGTTGTGAGTATGCTAAATGTAATTACGCTTTGATATTGGATATACCGATGATGAAATTTTCAAAACCCGTTCTTTTCTCTTGTCTTTTCATTTCTGGCTCACTTTTTGCTGCCCCGACCGATCATCATGATCCTTTGATCAATCTAGATGATTATGCATCAATCAGTCAACCGATGCCGGATGATTTTTGCAAAAAAACACCTTATTGTGAACCTTATGGTTCAATAGCCAAACCCAATATTTATGGTGAGTTAGATCAGTTTGATCAATATAAAGAGTCTGAAAAACTTCAGTTGCTCAATCAGTATACGCGAGATCTCATTCATTCCATGTATTTATTGCATAACAAAGTGGAAGATATGGCAATTGATATTGGGGACACCTTTGAAGGCATTGAGTATAACTTAAATAATATGTCTTCTCGATTAGCCAATCATGAATCTAGAATTACAGAAAATCGTGAAAATTTAAATGAACTGGCTCTTTATACCACAGATGAAATGGCTGCACCGCCTCTAACCGTTCAGCCACCTCATATTCAACCTGCCTCACTCACTGCCTCTTCACTTTCCACGAGATTGCAATTAGACAATCCGAATTTAATCAAACAAATGAATAACAAACTTAATGCATTACATGTTGAGGTCGCAAAATTAGATAAAAAGTTTAATGCAGGGCTAGCCACACAAGCGGCATTAAGTGGTTTATTTCAGCCAGATGAAAAAAATATTATCAATTTTACTGCCGCATTAGGGGGATACCATCGGCATATGGCATTAGCCATGGGAATGGGATACCGTTTTAATCGTCATATTGCCACCCGTGCAGGGGTTGCCTTTAGCCCAAACAGCCGAGTTACTTACAATACGGCGATTAATTTTGCTTGGTAAATCGCACTTTTTGGGCATAAAAAAACAGGGCAATCGTGAGGATTGCCCTTAATATTTTTTTAAAATGCCCCGCACTTTATCGCCTGCCTGATCCCTTTCCTAAGGGAGATAAATGGGCTAAATTGGGCTTTTTTCGTTTCTTTTAGAGGGGAAAAGTCCTCTTTTAGCCTGAAGGAAAACCACAAGTAAACAGATGATCTAAACCCAAAAATACCCTAGAATACGGCGGTATTTTCCACAAAAATAAAGCACACAACATGAAACAATCTATTCGTCATCAAAAAATCATTCAGTTAGTGAGCCAAAAAGGCTATGTCAGCACGGAAGAACTCGTTACCTTGTTAGATGTCAGCCCCCCAACGATTCGCCGAGATTTAAATGAATTGGCTGAAAAAAATCTTATTCGTCGTCATCATGGTGGAGCAGCCTCACCATCCAGTGCTGAAAATAGTGATTATGCCGAACGTAAACACTTTTTTTTAAAAGGCAAAAATTGTATTGCACAAAAAGTGGCGAGCCTTATTCCAGATGGGGCGTCCTTATTTATTGATATTGGCACAACGCCCGAAGCGGTCGCCAATGCCTTATTGCATCACCGAAAATTACGTATTGTCACCAATAATATTAATGCGGCGTATATTCTGAAGCAGAATGAATCCTTTGAAATTATTTTGGCAGGGGGATCACTACGCCAAGATGGTGGCATTATTGGGGAAGCCACCGTGGCGTTTATTTCGCAATTCCGTTTGGATTTTGGCATTTTAGGCATTAGTAGCGTCGATTTAGACGGTTCAATGCTAGATTATGATTATCATGAAGTGCAAGTGAAACGGGCAATCATGGAAAGCTCAAGAGAAACCTTTTTGGTTACCGATCATTCAAAATTTTCTCGTCGAGCGATGGTACGTTTAGGCCCGATTAATGATGTGGATCATGTGGTGGTGGATGCCCCGCCACCTGAACCTATCTTAGATATTTTAAAAGCCCACCATGTTCATTTGCATATTTGTGAATAAAGGCGTTGAGGTAAAGAAAGACGGCAAGTGAAGCCGTCTTTATTCTCTTTATTTACGATTCTCTTTATTCAAGGAAAATTCACTAAGCTAACGCCATTGCCAACAAACTTATTGGGTGTAAACAGGTTGAATGAGTCGACATATCAATTTGCCATTTACAGGTTTCACATTCCGAAATTACATAGTCAAATTTCCCTTCATTAATCAGCGTAAATAAAGGATTGCCAATGGCTTGTGCCACCTCATAATTTTCAGATTTAAATCCGTAAGTGCCTGCAATTCCACAGCATTGTGAAGGTAATACCACAATTTCAATGCCTGGAATCTGTTTTAACACGGCGAGGGTATAAGGTGCCCACCCTGCTTTTTCAACATGACAAGCCGTGTGGTAAGCGATACGAAGTGGTAAGGGGTTTAACGGCAAGGTACGCCCTTGTTGAATTAATTGATATAAATAGCGTGTCACAATATGAATATGTGGGCGAACTTTTTGGTTATCCATGCCGAGAATATGATGATATTCGTCACGTAAATTCATGGTACAGCTTGATGAGGTTCCTACCACCTCTAGCCCTTGCTCATCAATGAGTTTAGTTAAGGATTTCAGGTTAAAATCTGCTTGTTTTTTGGCTCGTTGTGGAAAACCATTCACCGACAAGGGCAACCCACAGCATTTTTCTTTTTCCAACAAGACCACCCCAATATCCAACGCATTAAAGACTTGAATTAACGCTTTGCCTAATTGAGGGTTGTTATAATTCACATAGCAACCATGATAATAAGCCACTTTGTCTTGATAACGGCGTTGTTGTTCGGCTGCGTGTTTTAAATACCAGCTACGGAATGTACCAAAAGCATATTTCGGTAAGCGACGATGTTGACTGACATTTAAGGTTTTTTCTAACAAAAAACGGGTGGCTTTTAAGCCTGTTATACGGTTTACAAGGGGGGCAAATGGTGTATTCATTTTGCCCATCAAGTCAGTGTGACTTAATACTGCATCACGCAATTTGTGCATCATGGGCTTGTTTTGATAGCTTAAATGCTGGTTTCTGGCTCGTACAATCAAATCACCAATTTTCACATCGGACGGGCAAGCCACTTCACAACGTTTGCAGTTCGTACAATATTTGAGTGCTTCATCATACAATTCCGCACTTTTTAAGCGTAAACGTTCACCATCAGGGCCTGCTTGTTTCGGACCAGGGTACAGAGGATTTTGACGAGAAACTGGACAAACGGCAGTGCAGGCGGTGCATTTTATGCAACTTTCAAAACTTTCATCATAAGCCTCATGCTTAAGGGACGACATTCGGTTTTGTTTAGCATGTTCAATAAATTGTTGAAGATTCATGATTGACCTCCTATCTGCTCTGCCGCAACCAATGCGGTAACGATGGCAACGCCCGAACCACAGCCTTGCTCAATGCCATTGAATCCCCCAACAATATTGCCAATAGCATATAAATTTTCAAAAAATTGACCGCACTTTTGGGCTCGACAATGTGCATCAATCACCACGCCAGCCTCATGATAAGGTTGTGGGGCTGAGAAACGCTTTTGTGTCCAACTCATTCGATTTTGTGCATGAAATGCCTTGTTTTCCCGTATATCCAAGGCAAAAATCGGCTCATAAATTTTGTCAAAATCTGCCACCAAGCCTTGACTAAAAAAACTGCCACTGGCTAACACAACATGTGTCGCTTTAATCGGGATATCTTGATGTAAGCGAGTATAAACTTCGGTAACCTTGCGATTTTCAACACGTGCACGTAGCACTTTATCGCCGTTCATCATAAAGCCACCTAGGGATTTAAAATAGTCAATCAGTGTTTTGTGTTGACGCATGCCCAACAAAGAGGGGGGAAGGGTAGGCAATTCAAATAATGCCAATTGTGTGGCTTTTTTCAGTGAGTTGAAAAAATCTTGTGTGTCTAAGCCAAAACAGGCGGGTAAAAAGACAGCATCGGCGCCGTTGGCTGCCTTTTGAATTTCTGCCACCAATTCATCAAAATCAAGTCGGTGTTCTAAGAATTGAGCAATATTTACACTGCGAAATTCACGTGAATGCTGACGTAATCCATCGAGTTGTGGAATCTTTAAATAACCTGTGGTGATATGGCAATGTGCAAAGGGCAATTGCTGACTTAAATTATCAGCCAATAATTGCGGTTGAAAATCATGATAACCTTCAATGCCTAACACAGCGATTTTTTGATATGTAAAGGGTTGTGTTCCTTGCACGGTTGGCACTGTATTCGGGGAAAGCCAAGTGGGACGTAATCCCCCTAATGGGGTCACACGGAAGTGATTGCCTTGGGTGATACTACCTGACAATGACAACGCTAACTTTTGGGCTAATTGTTCAAATTGAGCAGCCTTTTCTAACACTTTTTCTTTGCCAATGAGGTGATAAGGATGTGGTGAGTCTTGTGCCAAAAGTGCGGTGTCATTTTGTGCAAAATCTTGTACTTTACGACCGTCTGACCATTGCCCAAGCAAATCAAAAGAGCCAGATGAAAAATCCATTGCGGCTTGACCATTATTGATGATCACGCACTGTTTACCTTGTTCTTGTAGGGCAATGCCACATGTTAAACCTGCAAGCCCTCCACCAATAATAACCACATCAAAATTCATTGTTATCTACCCCTTGTTGTGCTTGTTGTTCAAGCGGTTTCACATCATTTAAGCCCAGTAAGCTGTAATAAACCCAAGAGGTGAACTCCGCTTCACGAATGGCTTCACCCCATGCAATCGGGGCAATGCCACGCCAACGTTCTTCCATAAAGGCGGCAAGCTGGGTGGTGGATTGGCGTGCGGTGGTCACACCGAATCGTGCCATTAAGCCCGATGCACGGCAAGCACACAGCTCCCCTTGACAGGTGCCCATGCCGACACGTGTACGACGACGTAAATCTACGATGTTATTTACACTTAATTCATCAACGGCATAACGGACTTCACCAGCCGTCACGGCTTCACATTCACAAATAAGGGAAGGATCTAAACGTGTCGTATCCAATAAGCGAGTGGCACGTGAACCATGCCGATAAATGGCTGAATAGCGAAGGGGGCTGGGTAAAGACATCACCCGTTTATTGGTGTCTAAACGATTTTCGTTTGAACCAGGTAACGGCTGTTTTGCGGTCACACAAGGGACGGTTTTATTTAGTTTTTGACAGACTAAATCCGTTGCCCATTCTGCCATAAGGCGGTAGGTCATTAATTTTCCACCAGTAATGGTGATAAATCCCTCTAATCCATCTCGTTTTGCATGATCGAGCAGTACAATCCCTCGACTGACATTACGCCCTGACGGATCATCATCACTTGCCACTAATGGACGCACGCCCGCATAGGCACGTAAAACGCGAGTATGGCGTAAACTGGGGGCTAATTTTTCCCCTTCACGGAATAAAATCTCTACTTCTTCAGGGGTAACGGTCATGTTATCTATTTGATCGTAAGGAATACGACTTGAGGTTGTCCCGATCACACAAATGGTATCTCCCGGCACCAAAATATCGGCATCGGCAGGTTTGCGACAGCGGTTTATAACCATTTTATTGATACGGTGTCCCATCACTAATAATGCCCCTTTCGCAGGAAACATTCGAATATTGAGATCCGCATATTCGGCAATGCCTTGCCCCCAAATTCCTCCAGCATTGACGACAACGGGAGCAAAGCATTGACGTTGGATTTTGTATTTATGATCGTAAACGCTCACGCCAATCACACGACCACCTTCTTGAATCAAGCCTTTCACTTCACAATAAGTGAAGATTCTCGCCCCATTTTCGGTGGCATCAAGTATATTTGATGCCGTTAAACGAAAAGGATCAATAGAGCCATCAGGTACCACCACGGCACCGACCAATGCTGGATTCACAGATGGCTCCATATCACGGGCTAAATCAGGATCAATCTCAATGGCTTCAATCCCAGCTTGTGAGCAATGCGTGATGAATTTTTTTTGATAGGCTAAATCGTCTTCGGGTAGGGTTATGAATAGTCCTTCTGTTTCATCAATACAATGGCGAGCAATTTGACGTAATATTTTGTTTTCATTGATACATTCTCGAGCAGATTCGGGATCATTAACCGCATATCTTGCCCCACTGTGTAATAAACCATGATTTCGTCCAGTGGCACCAGTGGCAATGTCTCGTCGTTCCAACAAAATACAGCGGATACCACGCAAGGCACAATCCCGAGCAATACCGGCTCCTGTCGCCCCACCACCAATAATAATGACATCTGCACTTATCGGACGATTGTCTGACGTATGCTCATACATTTGAGGTGATCTATTCATCGCCCCCTCCCCCATAAAAACGCACAATCAAATCATAAACTATGCTGTCATTTTAGGCTAAAAAATCAGATATAAACAATCATTTAATCGAAAAAGAAAGTTTAACTGTGACAGATATCACAAATTATTTTCTAATCAGTTCAAACAAACGATGTTTTTTGTGAAATTACTCACAAATTAGCATAATTTCCCTTTGCAGTTTTTTCTTTTCCCTTATTATCTGTGTGAGATTCTTGTAAAAGAATGTGGGTAACAGAAAGTCAATACGATGAAAAACTTAAACTTAAACTTAAACTTAAACTTAAACTTAAACTTAAATTTAAATGATTGGAGAATTGTATGTTTGGTCCATTTAAACCCGCTCCGCATATTGCAGAGCTTCCAGAGGACAAAATTGATTCCAGATATCGCTTCTTGCGTTGGCAAGTCTTTGCGGGAATCTTTTTTGGTTATGCAGCATATTATTTTGTCCGAGCCAACTTTGATTTAGCACAAAAAGGGCTGATTGAAGCGGGGATGTACAACAAAGCAGAACTTGGCATTATTGGTACGGGGGCAGGTTTAGCCTACGGTTTATCAAAATTCTTTATGGCATCTATTTCCGATCGCTCAAACCCAAAAGTCTTTTTACCTTTCGGTTTACTCTTATCAGGTTTGTGTATGACCATGATGGGGTTAATGCCGTGGGCAACCTCTGGCATTGCAGTCATGTTCATCATGATTTTCTTAAACGGTTGGTTTCAAGGTATGGGATGGCCGCCTTGTGGTCGCACCATGGTGCATTGGTGGTCTAAATCAGAACGGGGATCTATCGTCTCCATTTGGAATACCGCACATAACTTAGGGGGAATGGTGCCAGGTGCAATGGTATTACTTGCCAGTGGAATGTACTTCAGTACACATGGTGTTGAAGCCACCGCAAAAGATGTTTGGCAGCAAGCCCTTTATTACCCAGGAATTGCAGCCATGGTTGCGGCAATTCCAATTTATTTTGTGATGAAAGACACCCCTCAATCTTGCGGCTTACCGCCCATTGAAAAATGGCGTAATGATTACCCTGATGATTACAATGAAAAAACTTATGAGCATGATTTAAGTACTAAAGATATTTTCGTGACCTATGTATTAAAAAATCGTCTTCTTTGGTATATCGCCATTGCCAATGTATTCGTTTATTTGATTCGTTATGGTGTTTTAAAATGGTCGCCAGTGTATCTTGGTGAAGTGAAACATTTCAATATCAAAGGAACCGCATGGGCATACACCATTTATGAATTAGCCGCCATTCCTGGCACCTTATTATGTGGTTGGGTATCCGATAAAGTCTTTAAAGGCAAACGAGGGTTAACAGGCTTTATTTTTATGATTTTAACCACTTCAGCAGTGATTGCCTTATGGTTAAATCCTGCGACCCCTGAGCATGAACTCGCACAATATGCAGGGCGTGCATGGTATGAAAATCCTTACCAATTAATGGATTTCATTCTGATGACAACTATCGGCTTTTTAATCTATGGTCCTGTGATGTTGATTGGGTTACATGCCCTTGAGCTTGCCCCGAAAAAAGCGGCTGGCACCTCCGCAGGCTTCACAGGATTATTCGGTTACTTAGGCGGAACGGTATCGGCTTCTGCAGTTGTCGGTTGGGCTGCGGAATACTATGGCTGGGATGGTGGATTCTACGTGATGATTGCAGGAGGATTTTTCGCCATCTTACTCATGTTTATCACCATGCTTGAAGAAAGCAAACACAAAGCGAAGCTTGGTGATCACTACGGTAAATAATACAATCAATCAAAAGGAAGTTGAGTTGTCAAACCAGACTTCCTTTTTAACGCAGAGGACGAGTTTTATGATAGCAAAAGTGATAGCTACCGCTATGGCGGTATTCACCTTAGGGGCGTGTGCGAGTCAAACCATGATGAAATCCGATAAATTGATCATTGCCCACCGTGGTGCAAGTGGGTATTTGCCTGAACATACCTTAGAATCCAAAGCCCTTGCGGTTGGGCAAAAGGCGGATTATTTGGAACAAGATTTAGCCATGACAAAAGATAATCACCTTATTGTCATTCACGATCATTTTTTAGATGGCTTAACGGATGTGGCGAAAAAATTCCCGAAACGTGCCAGAAAAGATGGGCGTTATTATGTGATAGATTTCACCTTAAAAGAAATTCAAACCCTTGAAATGACAGAAAATTTCAAGCTTGAAATGGGAAAGCAAGTGCAAGTTTACCTCAATCGCTTCCCACTTTGGCAATCGCATTTTAGATTGCATACTTTCGAGGAAGAAATTGAATTTATTCAAGGGTTAGAAAAATCCACAGGGCGAAAAATTGGGATTTATCCTGAAATCAAAGCCCCTTGGTTACATCATCAAGAAGGGAAAGATATTGCACAAGCCACCTTAACGGTGTTGAAAAAATATGGCTATCACACCAAACAAGATGCCGTGTATTTACAGACCTTCGATTTCAACGAACTCAAACGGATTAAAACCGAACTTCTGCCAAAAATGGGCATGGATATCAAACTGGTTCAGTTAATCGCTTACACCGACTGGCATGAAACTGAAGAGAAAAATGCACAAGGAAAATGGGTGAACTACGATTATGATTGGATGTTTAAACCCGGTGCAATGGCTGAAGTGGCAAAATATGCCGATGGCGTAGGACCAGGTTGGTATATGTTGGTGGATAAAGAAAAATCCAAAGTGGGCAACATTGTTTACACCCCATTAGTGAAAGAACTCGCCAACTACAAAATGGAACTTCACCCTTACACTGTGCGTAAAGATGCCTTGCCAGACTTTTTCACAGACGTGAATCAAATGTACGATGCCTTATTCAACAAGGCTGGTGCAACAGGTGTCTTCACCGATTTCCCTGATACGGGCGTCGAGTTTTTACAAAAACAAAAATAAGACAACCAGATAGGCAACCCGAGAGTCGATAAAAAAGTGCGGTCAAAATGTAAAAATTTTTGACCGCACTTTGTGTTTCCGCTTATTCCTTATTCCCTCACGACTTCAAAGGCAATCACCCAAAAAGTGTCTTCTTGTGGATAAATGTGTTTGATCACCTGCCGTAATTCAGGCAACGTCATATTTTCTTGTTGTGCGTGTTGTTCGGATAACTGGTCGAAATGAATCTGTGTTACCGATAGCACCTTAATGTTGGCAAAAAAGCGATCGGTTTCATTGGTGTAAACCGCCAACATTTGATTTGGCTGAAAATACGATTCCGATTTATCACGAATGGTGATGGTTTTACGCCCTGCCAAAATATCTGCTTCAAAGCGGGTAAAAAAAGTAATTTTATTCATTTTTTATCTCATGATTGACGACTTCATACTATTTTACCGCCGACCCCTTTAAATTTCTCAATAAATGCCGAAATTTTTTCGAATACCGTTTGTTTTTTGGTGCGGTATTCAGGATTTAAAGGGCTGAGTGTTGGTAAAGCTGCATGTAGCTCTGTACCATTCTCACTGGCATATTCACGTTTGAGCGAGATCGCCAAATAACGTTTTGCCGCTTCTTCATTTAAATTTTCAGCTTTAATTAAGGCGTTCGCTTCTTTTTGCTGTTCTGCTTGTGCGAAAGCAAAGAAGGCATCAATAATACTCGCCTTATCAGGAATGGTATCAAGATTGGTTTGATGAATGAAGTCCACAACTAAGCTTTCTTTTGCACGACTCCCGACACTCGCACGAATCATTTTACGGATTTCCTCTATGAGCACAGGTTTAGTTTGATTTTTCTTATGTTGTTCAAAAATCAATTCTAAAATATAGTCTAAATTAATTTCTTGTGATTTTAATAAGTCCACTTCAAAGACCACATCATCCCAATCTATCGTAAGTTGCGTGGCATTATTACTGGCTTTTTCACGACGCAACCAATCACGAATATCATTATAGGTAGAACGATAATCTTGCACTTGGTGAGGTGTCAGTGGCGTGACGGAAAGTTCAGGCTGAGTCAGGTATTTTGCAGAAGGTTCTTCCACTTGATTACTCGTAGGGGAAGCAGCTTCTTGTAATGCGACATACTCATCATAATTTTGCAGAATATTATCAAGGCGTAAGTATTCACCAAATAATTTCACAAACTCTTTTTTCTCTTTTTCTGTTTCAATAGCAGCAGGATCAGGGAAGCGTGCCTGTAATTCTTGTACCACACTCAAATACCCCGGACATGCCTCACCAGTCAGTTCATCTGTATAACCTTCCATATAGGCTTGATAATTTTTTTCCAACACGACATTGTGTATATTAGTTTCCTTCGCCACACCAAACAGGGTAATGGCATCGATAGTAGCTTGCTCTAAATCACGGAAAGTGACGATATTGCCGAAGGTTTTGGTGGCGTTATAAATGCGGTTGGTGCGAGAGTAGGCTTGGATTAAACCGTGATAACGCAGGTTTTTATCCACAAAGAGGGTGTTTAAACCTGAGGCATCAAACCCCGTTAAAAACATCCCCACCACAATGAGTAAATCAACTTCTTGATTTTTGACACGTTTGGCTAAATCACTATAGTAGTGTTGGAATGATTTGCTATCAACACCATAATTGGTCTGGAAAAGTTGGTTATAGTCATCAATCGCATATTGTAAAAATTCTTTGGCAGAGCTATTCATGGCACTTGGCTCAAAGCTTTCATCTTCAATGTCGCCCACCGCATCCTGTGCCTCATTCGCAGCAAAAGAAAAAATGGTAGCCACTTTAAGGGGATTTTTTACGCCTTGTTGTAATGTTTTAAAGCTTTCATAATAGAGTTTCGCCGCCTCAACACTACTCACTGCAAACATCGCATTAAACCCTTTACCCGTTGCAGTTAAGCGATGGGTTTTCTGTTTAAAATTATTAAGGATATATTGTGTAATTTCACAAATACGTTCAGGGTGCAATAAGGCTTGCTTGGTCTCAAGTGCGGTCAATTTTTCCAGATTTTTTTCGGTTTCAAAGGATTTGAATTTTGGGCGGACATCATTGTAATCTACCTTAAACTTCAGCACTTTCTCATCACGAATCGCATCCGTAATCACATAAGAATGTAATTGATCACCAAACACATCTTCTGTGCCTTGATCGCCAAGTGCATTTTTCTCTTTAAAAATTGGTGTCCCTGTAAAACCAAATTGATAAAACTGTTTAAATTTTTTCTTGAGGTTTTTTTGTGCTTCACCAAATTGAGAACGGTGACATTCATCGAAAATAAACACCACTTGTTTTTGATAAATGGCTAAATCGTCTTCTGATTTCATCAGGTTATTGAGCTTTTGGATGGTGGTAACAATAATTTTATTATCGTCTTTCTCAATATTACTTTTTAGCCCTGCGGTACTGTCTGAACCATTCACGCTATCGGGCGAAAAGCGCTGATATTCTTTCATGGTTTGATTGTCGAGATCTTTTCTATCCACCACAAAAAAGACTTTCTGAATAAAATCCAGTTCTGTTGCAAGACGTGCAGCTTTAAAACTCGTTAAGGTTTTGCCCGACCCTGTGGTGTGCCAAATATAGCCACCACTTTCAAGTTTACCCCAATTTTTTGCCTGATAAGCACTTTTCACCTTCCACAACAGACGCTCTGTGGCAGCAATTTGATAGGGACGCATAATTAATAACGTATTGGTGGTATCAAACACTGAATAATTGATCAAGACATTGAGCAAAGTATTTTTTGAGAGGAAAGTGGCAGTAAAATCTTTCAAATCTTTAATCAACGTATTATCGGATTTTGCCCAATGCATGGTGAAATCAAAACTGTTTTTATCTCTCTTGGTGGTATTGGCAAAATAACGGGTGTTGGTGCCATTTGAGATGACAAAAATTTGCAGGAATTTGAATAGAGAATTGTCGTGATTAAAACTTTCTTTTGTATAACGATGAATTTGGTTAAATGCCTCTTTAACCGCCACCCCCCGTTTTTTCAACTCAATTTGAACCAAAGGTAAGCCATTAATTAAAATCGTCACATCATAGCGATTCGCTTGTGTGCCAGTTTGCTCAAATTGATGAATCACTTGCAAGAAATTACGCTGGATATGCTTTTTATCTAACAGGTAAATATTTTGAATCCGCCCATTATCAAACACAAAATCATAAATATAATCGTGGTGAATTTTACGGCTTTTATCAATTAAACTCTCTGCGGGCTTATCCAGATACTCCACTAAAAATCGTGCCCACTCCGCATCACTAAACTGCACATTATTGAGCTTTTGTAATTGTTCTCTTAGGTTAGCTAAGAGTGTGTCTTGGCTATTCAAATCCTGACGATATTCATAGCCTTGTGCTTGTAAGTCGGCAATTAACTCACGCTCTAAATCTGCCTCTGTTTGATAGGAATCACGTTGCTCGATTTTGGTGTATTTATCGAGAATGATGAAATTGTTGGTTTCGGTGATGGGGGTGGTTTGGGTTGTCATTGGTTATCTCCGAAGAACAGATTATAATGTTCTATTGCATCATTTTGTTTAAAACATTCTTGTAATAAATCAATAATTTCTTTTTTGGTTTTGCCATTTAAGTCCGTTTCTAAATCATCTATAGAATGAGAATTGACATTAAATAACTTTCTCGCACCAATAACATTTTGGAAGAATTTGTTTTGGCTAATACCATTAAATTTGGTGTATGTTTCAATAATTCTTCTAATTGGATTTAATAACATATTTTCACTTATATCATATTTTCCATAAAGAATATTGAGCTCTTTCCAAAGAGCAGAATAACTAGTATCAAAATCATCCTCTTTTTTATGAATTTTATTTAAAATGGTATTCTTTCCATCTCTAACAAAATGATAAAAATTATTATCTTTATAGCTGCAACCATATTTAATATTTAAATAAAAATGTATGTTATGGGTTAAAATAACAATTCTTTCATTATTTTTTATTTTTTTATCTTTAAGTTTTTGCAATTCTTCTATAATTAAATACTGAACAGTATCATCATTGGAGTTCATTGGATCATCAAAAACAATGCATTTTGGTCTACTATCTAATGATTCATTGATTTTCTCAATAAAATATAAAAAAGCAATAATATTCTTTTCGCCTGTCGATAATTCTTGAACAGTTCTTATACTACCATTTCTTGAGCACTTTACCTTATAATCATTACTTCCATCTTGATGGATTAATTCAAAGTTAACATATAGCTTAAGTTTTTCATTTACTCTCTGAACAAGGATTTTTTCATTTTTGGTACTCGATAAGAGTACATTTATACTTAAATTAATAGTAGCTATTTCTTTTTTTAAATCTTCTACTCTTAACTCTTCTTTATTAGTATCCTTCTTAACATCATTTAATGACATTAAAAAATTATCTAGATTTGTATGTTCAATGTCATACTTAAATTCAGATAAGAATTTACTAACTAAATCAAGTCGTAAATCAGATTTTGCTTTTTCCTTTTTCTTAGGGAGATCGCTAGAATTATTTTCATCAACAATATCGTTGTATTGATTAATGGCATCATTAATCTCATCAGGATATTTCATCTGTAACAAACTACTTTCTTGGAATAAATTAGATTTTTTCTCTTTCAAACTTGACGCTAGATTATCTAAAAATGCAACATATTCATTTTTTAATCTATCAAATTTAATTCTTATATCTTCAACCCTAGACTGATAATCCACATAGAAATCATTAACATCAATCTGCATATTGTTAATATTTTTGATGAATTTATCTATATTATGTATTTTCTTTTCTATTTTTGAGTTAAACTCTTTTACTTCATCTGCAGAAAAATATTTTTGAAGCTCCTCAAGAACATCTTCAGAAACAAGATTATTACAAAAAGCACAAACATCACCAGCTTTATGAATATGCAGCCCTTGTTCTGCAAACGCTTTTTTTCTATGATCTCCTTCCAATCTTGCAAGACGTGTTCTTTCTTCTACTTTTAACCCTAACAATCCATTCACATCATTTAGCTCATCACTTAAAGAAAAGTTCAAAGTCTCCAACTTATTCGCTGTTTTAACTTCAGAATTTAATAATTTTCTTAGTTCGGAAACTCTATCTTCGCTTAACGATTTTGCCTGTGGAATATCTTCTTTGAAACTTCTAATATCGTACGATGAAGAGGTTATCTTTTGTTCATCCTCTTTGATTTTCTTTGCAGACTCTCTACAAAAATCATCTATTTTATCTTTTTGAGCTTTATACTCTTTTTCTTTTAAATTTTTCTTACTCCATAAATTATCAGGGTCTTCTTTATTTTCACAGATGTTGTTTTCAATAACAGCGATATCCCGTTCAATGCTTTCAATTTTTCTTCTTTCTTCTTCAATTCTATTATTAATTTCAGTGTTTTCTTCTCCTAAAACTACCGTTTCTAAACTATTATTTGCACTAACAACACTCTCAAAGCCCTGAAATATTCTGACATCATAGTTATTGCACTGCTCTTTTACTAATTTAGTGATTGTAGATTTACCACACCCATTTTTACCAAAAATAAAATTAACTTTTTTATCAAATTTAATTTCATTAGAGTTGAATAAATCATTACCAGTAAGATCAATAATCATCTAACCTTCTCCTTTAGAACTTTTATGAGTTATTTTTAGACCAATTTCCAAATCCTCCAACTCCCTCAAATCCTCGGCATCTGCAAGGCTTTGTTTGAGTTGTTTTCGAGCATAATCAAACTGTTCATATTGCTGATGAACAAATAATTTCATTTGTTCGCTTGATCGTTCACCTTTATTCTCTAAAACAGGAAAACCATTAAATTCTAATAGATTATCGACATTATTTCGCCAAAAACTGAGCGTTAAATCTTTTTGTTTTTTAACTCGCAATTCGGCACTTTCTAAAAAGATCATGACTAAACGGTTTAATGAATCTAATTCATCATTATTCAGATAATTTTTTGCAATAATCACATCACCTTTACGCACCACTTTTCCTTTCCAAGCGGTCAATCCCATATTGGGTAGCGTGGCATTTGCACGTGCTAAAATTAACTCTGCTGCCGTTTTCTGAGTAATGGCATAAATCAATTTATTTTGCGTTTCAGCAAAAAACATTTGGGTCGCTTTATCGCTTTTATCATAATCGCTGGATAAGCTAAATAATTCCCGCACTTTTTGATAAAACCGCATTTCACTGGCTCGAATTTCTCGAATTTGCTCGAGTAGCTCATCGAAATAATCAAACCGCCCTTGTGGATTTTTCAATCGCTCGCTATCAATTAAAAATCCTTTGTCTAAATAGGTTTGTAGAGTGTGATTTGCCCATCTACGAAATTGCACCCCACGAGGACTCCGCACTCGAAATCCCACCGCTAAAATCATATCTAATGAATAATGTTTAACCTGATAATTTTTACCATCTTGGGCAGTTATCAAGTAATCCTTGATAACTGAATTTTCATCTAATTCATTGTCTTGTAATATATTTTTGATATGTAAGGCGATATTTTGAACAGAGGTGTCAAAAAGTTCAGCAAGCTGATTTTGGGTCAGCCACGCTTCATTATCAGCAACAAGTAAGGCAACATTCGATCTGCCATCATCGGTGTTATAAATAATCAAGTCTGTCATTTTAACTTCCTGTTTCCTCTAACTTGTTTCATTTTGTAGGATGGGCTTTAGCCCATCAAAACAATATCGGCGGTTAAAATGATGGGCTGAAGCCCATCCTACGTTATTTCGGAAAATTCAACAACGTATCCCGATAATATTCATATTGCTTACGGCGAAGTTCAATTTCTTTTGGTAAACCTTCGCTAAGGGAATGGGTTAAGCGGTCGAATTTATCCAAGATTTCCACAATTTTGGCTTGGATTTCTAGCGGTGGGATTGGGATTTTAACTTTCTTTAAATTATCGTTATAAAGTCTTTGAATAGTACCTCCCTCCGAAATGTTCCAATTTACGATTTGGTAAAAATAAAATAAATATTTATTTAGTACTTGACTCTCATCATTTTCAATCCAGACAATATTACTATCTTGGAAATATGAATCTTTTCCATCAAAAATAACGGTTCTACCAATAGTTCCGCTTGCAGAAATTAGAATATCTCCTTTCTTTGGATAGTTATATTTTGCTTTATATTCTTCGAATAATTTTCTAGAAATATATGCATTTGCCTCTTTTCCGAAAGTACCGATTTTATAAAATGGAATATCTCCGTATTCAGAAGTTTGCTCTTTTAAAATTCTTTTGCACATACGAACTTCACCTATTTCCCCCAAACTCTTCCACTCCACATCATCACCAAAACTTAATAAATGATCACGATAGTATTGATATTGTTTTTGGCGGAGTTTAAGCTCGCTGGTAAGCTCGCTGGTAAGCTCGCTGGTAACCGCGGTAAGTGCATCTAAAATTCGGACAATTTCTTTTTGTGTTTCGAGTGGGGGGATTGGGATTTGGAATTTTCTAAAACCAACCATATCTACTGATGCAAAACTGGACATTGTGGTATTTTTCTTGCACCAATCCGACAGTAAAAAGCAATAATAGAATAAAAATTTAATATCAAAATTCTGCTGATATTTTTGCTTTACAGATAAGCAACTAAATCTTTGATTTGCCAAAAAAGGAACGGTAATTAAAGCGTGTTCGCCAATCGTTGCGGATGTTGCAACAATAATAGAATTTGCTGGAAAAAGTTTTCCTCCTTTAACCGCACTTTCTGAAACTTTTTGTAAAGAATCGTGAATAATTTGCCCATTTTCTCTAATATCTTCCATTCTAAACCAAGGAATTGTGCCCTTTTCCCAATATTCTTTATTGGATTTCGAAGGCGTATAACCATTTTTTATATTAAAGACTTCTTCAATGGTCTTCCATTCCACCTGACTTTGCTCAATCATCTGTATCATATTATTTTGTTTCATTTCTTATCCTTTTCCCGCCTTATCAATTCAAGGTTGCCACGTGATTTTTGATATTCGCTAACACCTGTTTCCCCTTTTCGGTTATTCGATATTGTTGATTAGGGCTAGTTGGCTTGTCTGGTAATGTCATTTCAACCCACCCATTTTCCATCGCAGGGAGGATATAAGCGGTTCGAAAATGGCGTTTATGCTGAATATTCAGTGCCTCCATTAACTGTGAAATGCCTTTTTCATGATTGGCTAATACGATCAATAGCCGAACCGCCAAATTATCAACTCGGTCGGTAGCTAGGTCGGTAGCTAGGTCGGTAGCTAGGTCGGTAGCTAGATCAGTACTCGTCATTTCAGGGTGAATAGGTAAGCGAATGAGAAAATAGCTACGCTCCTCATTGCTTTCAAAAATAGCCGTTGGCGAGCCATTTTCAGCCATTGCCTTAATAATGGTTGGAATGCCTGTTGAGCGACCTTCCGTCAATTCTAAGTCTTTTAAAAATTCCCCAATTCGACGGTTACGATAGCGACGACTCACCGCACGTCCTTCTTGTAATTCATTAAGCCTAATGGAACGATCAGGCCCCGGATAGCTGAGAATATCAATGAATTGGTCATCTATTCTTACTTCAATCGGCTCACGGATTTCATAAGAGCGGTGATAAACCGCATTCACTAAGGCTTCTTCAATAGCTAAAAAAGGATAATTCCAAAAGCGTTTTGCTTTGGCTTGGTTGGGGATTTTGATCACTTTTTCCTGTAAATAATGGCTTTTAATATATTGCAAGGCATCTTGCGTAATTCTACCTAATGGACCTTTGAAAATTTTTTCTTCAATCTCTCCGCCTCCAGCTCCCTTTGGAAAATACACTACATCAATTTGAGTGGCGGGGAAAAAGCGTTCTGGTTGTTCATTAAAGAACAGTAACCCAACATTTTTCGGGAATAAGGCTTCTGATGCACCGCCAACTATATTCATCCGCTGTGCGAGTTCTTCCAACGATAATTTCGGTGCAAGTGAGGCTAAATCACTTTTAATTTCTTTTAAAAAACTTTGGATTAAGTAAGGTTGCAAATCATCTAATTTGGCGGATAAACACAGGTGATCATCAAAAGGAATTTTGTTTGCTAAGGATAAAAGTTCTTGCTCTATTTCCCCTTTTGCCTCAATGGTGCTAGCGTGTTGACGAATATAGTAAGCCCAGTTTTCACTCTTTTTTTCTGACAAGGATTTTTTGGCTTTATAAGGTCGCATTTCGCCCCCAACAGCCCAAAGCACTAAAATTAATTTACCTTGAATTTCATAAGTGGCAGTGAGTGTATGAAATGCAGGAACAATGGCACTTTTTTCGAGTTGTAATAAATCTTTACGAATTTTATCAATTTGTTCTATTTCTAGCCCTTTTGGGGGTAATTGAGGAATGCCATTTATTTCTTCAATACCAACAATTAAATAACCTCCACCTAGGTTATGGAAGTCATTAGCAAAGGCACAAAGTGTATGAATAATCGACTCTGGATTCCAGCTCGCTTTAAATTCGATACGTTCATCTTCGATAACACGTTTTTTAATCAAATCATTGATATTCACAGGTAACTTATCATTCACCTTTAGTTCCCCTCAATCTCTGCCACAATTTCTTCAATTTCGGCACGCAAGCGGTCGATTTTTATCACGGTTTCTCGGATTTCTTGATTTAATACCCCAATATCAATCACTTCTCGGGTGTCTTTGGCTTCCACGTAAGAACTCACAGCGAGGTTGTAATCATTGGCTTTGATTTTTTCATAATCAATAGATTGTGCGATATGCGGTACGTCTGCTTTATCCGCAAACAGTTTAACAATGTCAGTAATATGCTCTTCGGTGAGGATGTTATTGTTGGTTTCTTTTTTAAAGAAACTGCTCGCATCAATAAACTGGATTTTAGTATCGGTTTTGTGTTTGGCGAGCACCAAAATATTCACCGCAATAGAGGTGCCGTAAAACAGGTTTGGGGCAAGGGAAATCACGGTTTCTACAAAGTTGTTGTCAACCAGATATTGGCGAATTTTCTGCTCGGCACCACCACGATAGAAAATCCCAGGGAAGGTGACAATTGCCGCTCGCCCACGAGCAGAAAGATAGCTCAAGGCGTGCAGTATAAAGGCAAAATCGGCTTTCGATTTCGGGGCAAGTACACTGGCGGGGGCGAATCGGTCATCATTAATCAACGTCGGGTCATCGCTACCAATCCATTTCACTGAATAAGGTGGATTAGAGACAATGGCATCAAACGGCTTATCATCTTTCAGTTTAGGATCAATTAAGGTATCACCTAATTCAATATGGAATTTGTCGTAGTTAATGTTGTGTAAAAACATATTCATACGAGCAAGGTTGTAGGTGGTGTGGTTAATCTCTTGTCCGAAAAAGCCTTCTTCAATAATGTGATCATCAAATTGTTTTTTCGCTTGCAATAATAACGACCCTGAACCACAAGCAGGATCGTAAATTTTATTGACGGTTTTTTGTCCGTGTAGGGCTAATTTTGCGATCAGCTTTGAGACATTTTGTGGCGTGAAAAACTCACCGCCTGATTTGCCTGCATTGGCGGCATAATTGGAGATTAAAAACTCATAGGCATCGCCAAATAGGTCAATATGATTGTGTTCAAATTCTCCAAAATTAAGTTCATCCACCCCCTTTAACACCGCAACCAAGCGTTTATTTTTATCATTGACCGTATTGCCTAAGCGATTGCTGGTGGTATCAAAATCGGCAAATAACCCTTTGATATCTGATTCAGAAGGGTAGCCCGTTGCGGAGCTTTCAATGCTAGAGAAAATGGTGGCTAAATCGGTGTTAAGATGATCATTGCGATGTGCGGTTTTCACCACATTTTTAAACAGTTGGCTTGGGTAAATAAAATAGCCTTTGGTTTTAATGGCATCGTCTTTGATCCCTAATGCATCAATTTCCGCATCAGTATAATTGGCATAATTGGCGTTTGGGTCGCCACCTTCAATGTAGTTAGTGAAGTTTTCACTAATGAAACGATAGAATAAGGTACCTAACACATATTGTTTAAAATCCCAACCGTCCACAGAGCCTCGCACATCGTTAGCGATTTGCCAAATTCGACGTTGAAGTTCTGCTCGTTGTTGTGCACTGGTCATAGTATTTTTCCTTGTGGTTTTTGGGGTTGTAGCTATTTTTTCCAATTCTTCAACGCATCAGCAAAGGCGTTGCCCATGGTGCTGTGGTTAGATGAGCGATCACGCCCTTTGGCTGGTGGATTGTTGCGAGGTTTAGCCGATAAAGTGCGGTCATTTTTAGACAGATTTTTATCTACGGGCTTTTCTTCTAACCGCATAGTCAGTGCAATACGTTTGCGAGGCACGTCCACTTCCAGCACTTTCACTTTCACAATGTCGCCCGTTTTCACTACTTGGTGCGGATCTTCCACGAATTTATCCGACAACGAAGAAATATGCACTAAACCGTCTTGATGCACGCCAATGTCCACAAACGCCCCGAAGTTGGTTACGTTAGTTACAGTCCCTTCTAAAATCATACCCGGTTTTAAATCGCTGATTTCTTCTACGCCGTCCATAAAGGTAGCGGTTTTGAACTCACCACGTGGGTCACGACCCGGTTTTTCAAGCTCTTTGAAAATATCCTGCACTGTTGGTAAACCAAACTGTTCATCAATAAATTTTTTCGCATCAAGTTGACGAACGGCACTGGCATTGCCCATTAAATCTTGGATTGATTGCTCGGTCGCTTGCAAAATCTTCTCAACCACAGGATAAGCCTCTGGGTGAACGCCCGACGCATCAAGTGGGTTTTTCCCTGCGGCAATTCGCATAAAGCCTGCACATTGCTCAAAGGCTTTGGGTCCTAAACGGGGCACTTTTTTCAGTTGTTCACGACTGTCGAAACGTCCGTTTTCATCACGATAGGTAACAATATTTTGTGCTAGGGTTTTGGTCATGCCTGCCACACGTGCCAATAATGGGGCGGAGGCGGTGTTTAAATCCACACCAACGGCGTTAACGCAGTCTTCCACCACGGCATCTAATTTACGGGCTAATTGGCTTTGATTGACATCATGCTGATATTGCCCCACACCAATGGCTTTCGGTTCAATTTTCACCAACTCGGCAAGGGGATCTTGCAAGCGACGAGCAATGGATACCGCTCCACGCAATGACACGTCTAGCTCAGGAAATTCGGTTGCGGCTAATTCGGAAGCAGAATACACGGAGGCACCAGCCTCGCTCACCACCACGGTTTGCGGTTTGTTGCCCTCAATGGCTTTGATCACCTCTTTGGCAAAACGCTCGGTTTCACGAGAGGCGGTGCCGTTACCAATGGCGATTAATTCCACTTGATGGGTTTTGATGAGGCGATAAAGGGTTGCCATGGCGGCGTCCATTTGCCCTGTGTGTGGATAAATGGTGTCAGTGGCGAGTAATTTACCTGTGTTATCCACAACGGCGACTTTCACCCCTGTACGCAGCCCTGGGTCTAAGCCCATAGTATTTTTCGCCCCTGCAGGTGCCGCCATTAACAGTGCGGTCAGATTGCGAGCAAATACATCAATGGCTTCTTCTTCCGCTTTTTCACGCAAACTTGCCATTAATTCGGTTTCGAGGTGTAAAGCAACTTTAATTTTCCACGTCCATGCAATCACTTGCTCACGCCATTTATCCGCAGGCTGCCCCGTGAAACGCACGCCTAAATGGTTGCGGATAATCTCTTCACAATAACTTTGACGTACACCTTCTTCTTGTTCGGGATCCGCATTTAAGCCTAATTGCAGAATGCCTTCGTTACGCCCACGAAACATGGCAAGTGCACGGTGCGATGGCACATTTTTCAATAATTCTTGGTGATCAAAATAATCTTGGAATTTTGCCCCTTCTGCTTCTTTGCCTTCCAAAACTTTGGCAAAAATGACCGCACTTTGTTGCAAATAAGTCCGCACTTTTGCGAGCAAGGCAGCATCTTCGGCAAAGCGTTCCATTAAAATGTATTTTGCTCCGTCTAAGGCGGCTTTGGCGTCAGCGATACCTTTTTCACTGTCTACGAAAGAAAGTGCGGTGGTTTCTGGATCATTTTCTGGGCTGTTCCAAAGTAAATCCGCCAAGGGCTCAAGCCCTGCTTCAATGGCGATTTGCCCTTTGGTGCGGCGTTTGGGTTTGTAAGGCAAATATAAATCTTCCAATTCGGTTTTGCTTTGTACTTGCTGAATTTGGTGACGAAGTTCGTCAGTTAATTTGCCTTGTTCTTCAATGGATTTCAAAATGGTTTGACGACGGTCTTCCAATTCACGTAAATAGATCAAACGGGTTTCAAAATGGCGTAATTGAGTGTCATCTAATCCGCCCGTCACTTCTTTACGATAACGAGCGATAAACGGAATGGTGTTGCCATCGTCCACTAATTGAATGGCGGCGAGAATTTGTTGAGGTTGCACGGCAAGTTCCGTGGCAATAATTTGGCTGATTTGTTGATTAAGCATCATGATTTAAAACTCAAGAGATAGAGGCAATAAAAGCGAGCTGATGCCCGCTTTTTGTTGAATTAGGGTGCGATATTGCACGGTAAGGGTTGTTGTTTGTTGTCGGTGACGGCGATCAGCTGGTTGTTGCTTGAGCTCATTAAATACAATCCCCCATTTAAGCAATATAAGCTTTGTGCACCTGCCAGCCCAACTAAGGCTGGGTTTTTAGCATCAAAGGATCGAAAATGTATCGTATGGGCATGGCTTGTTGGTGTGTTAAGTGCCTGTCCTGCTGTAGCATCTGCTTTTGGCGTAGCGGTTTGTGCCTGTGCCTCATTTGGGGTGAGGGCTTCACTTAATAAATAACCAGCTGCCGCACCTGTTGCAAAGCTCGCTAAGCGATTGCCTGTATTGGCAGGGGCTTTTGTCGCATTTTGTTGAATTTGTTGATTGAACGTAGCATCAGGCTGTTGTTGCGTATTTTTCTGTGTTTGTTGTGTGGCAGCACTTTGTCTTGCAGGCAATGCGGGTTTACTTGCCACAGGGCGAGATGCCCCACTTGAACGTCCACCACGAGCACTTTTTGCTTCACTGATTGCGGTGACAGACAAAGCTAAAATCGCGGTTAATGCAATCACTTTTTTCATGTTAATTCCTTATTGAAGATCCATAATGATAACGTCCTCATTATACAGAAAAGCACAAAATAAAAAATAGTGGACAGCGTTAGTCGGAAAGGCTGTGATGAGGTAAAATATCCTCTCTTTGTTTATTGGAATGATCATCATGGCGAAATCAAATTACATTACCCGAGCAGGCTGGAATGTTTTAGATCAAGAACTGAAGTTTTTATGGAAAGAGGAACGCCCGAAAGTCACCCAAGCGGTCTCTGATGCGGCGGCATTAGGTGATCGCAGTGAAAATGCGGAATATATTTACGGAAAACGCCGTTTGCGAGAAATTGATCGTCGAGTGCGTTTTTTAACTAAGCGTTTAGATGTTCTGCAAATTGTGGATTATCACCCAAAACAAGAAGGCAAAGTCTTTTTTGGGGCGTGGGTTGCCTTAGAAAATGAGGCGGGTGAAGAAAAATGCTATCGTATTGTGGGTTGTGATGAGTTTGATCCTGCGAAAAACTGGATTTCTATTGATTCCCCTGTGGCAAGAGCCTTAATTGGTAAATCCATTGATGATGAAATTAAAGTGCAGACCCCGTCTGGCTTAGTGGTGTTATATGTGAATCGTATTTGGTATGAAAAAGGTTAGTCCTTTGGCAAAAGTGCGGTGCTTTTTCGCCACGTTTTCCCCATAAAAAAGACCGAGCCATTTGCTCGGTCTCATTGAGGACTGATAAAAGCCCGTTATTTTTTTGCACCGATCGGTAAAATTTCTCGACCATAAGAGTCAATAAACATTTCTGCTGCGGCTAAATAGAAAGCACAAAATGCCGTAATTAATCCTAAATATCCACCAATGTTCACAATGCTGTGGTTACCTGTGGCATCACCAATGGCAAGTGCATAAAAGGTTAAGGTTAAGAAGAAGAAAATCGCTTGTAACGCACGTGGTTTACTAAAGCTTGATAAGAACATCATTAACGTAAAGGTTCCCCAAATCGCTAAATACCATGCGATGAAGGTTGCTGGTGTGTCGCCTTTAAAGAAGACAACAAATAATGCCCATGACCACCAAAACGCCCCATAGCTAATAAATGCGGTAAAACCAAAGGTGTTGCCTTTTTTATATTCAAACATACCTGCAATCATTTGTGCAGTCCCACCGAAAGCGAACGCCATCGCAATCACCAAGCCCACACTTTGTGTGTCAAAAATGCCTGCATTAATTAAACAAAGTAACCAAGTTGTTAACGCAAAACCGCATAAGCCTAATGGACCAGGATTTGCGTATTTATTTTTTGATGATGACATAAAAAATTTCCTTAAAATGTAAATCAAAATAAGCCGATAAAAAGGTGCAATAGTATCCTCGATCTGGGGTTAGAAAGAAAGAGAAATGCGAAAAAAATTTGTTTATAAAACAGACGAGCTCAAAAAGTTGATCAAAATCACATTTTTGATAAATTTTGCCAAATTTACTACTTTTCAAGCAGTGAATTGAATATAATTTTTTTCAGTTTAAATAATTTATATTTTTTAGATATTAGGAGAATCATTATGAGTCACACCGCTGAAATCGAAATCAGTCCAGCACAGGCCGAAGTTAATGCATTGGTTGAAAAAGGGTTGGTGGCATTAGAAGAATTTCGCAAACTTAATCAACAACAAGTTGATTATATCGTTGCGAAAGCTTCTGTAGCTGCACTTGATCAACACGGTGTTTTAGCGATGCACGCTTATGAAGAGACTGGACGTGGGGTATTTGAAGATAAAGCGACTAAGAACTTATTTGCTTGCGAATACGTGGTCAATAATATGCGCAACTTGAAAACCGTTGGTGTGATCAGTGAAGATGATGTAACAGGTATTACTGAAATCGCCGACCCTGTTGGTGTGGTATGTGGTATTACACCAACCACTAACCCAACATCGACTGCGATTTTCAAAGCCCTTATCTCTCTTAAAACACGTAACCCAATTGTTTTTGCTTTCCACCCTTCAGCACAAAAATCTTCTGCTCATGCTGCTCGTGTTGTTTATGAAGCTGCTGTTGCCGCTGGGGCACCAAAAAACTGTGTGCAATGGATTGAAAACCCATCTATGGAAGGTACTGCTGCCTTAATGAAACACCCTGGCATTGCGACCATTCTTGCTACTGGGGGTAACGCAATGGTGCAAGCCGCTTACTCATGTGGTAAACCAGCACTTGGTGTAGGGGCAGGTAACGTACCAGCTTATGTGGAAAAAACTGCAAACATCAAACAAGCCACACATGATATCGTGATGTCAAAAGCGTTCGATAACGGTATGATTTGTGCTTCTGAACAAGCGGCGATCGTTGATGATGAAGTATACGATGAATTTGTTGCTGAAATGAAATCTTACGGCGTTTACTTTGTGAATAAAAAAGAAAAAGCTTTATTAGAAGAATTCATTTTCGGTGTTAAAGCAAACAGTGCAAATTGTGCGGGTGCAAAATTAAATGCAAATGTCGTGGGTAAACCTGCTACATGGATTGCTGAACAAGCTGGTTTCAAAGTGCCAGAAAAAACCAATATTTTGGTCGCAGAATGTAAAGAAGTGGGTGAGAAAGAACCACTTACTCGTGAAAAACTTTCTCCAGTACTTGCAATCTTAAAATCTAACTCAACAGAACAAGGTTTTGCTTTATCAGAAGCCATGGTGAATTTCCACGGTTTAGGACACTCTGCGGCAATTCACACTAAAGATGCTAACATTGCAAAAGCTTTCGGTGAACGAGTGAAAGCGATTCGTGTGATTTGGAACTCACCATCTACTTTCGGTGGTATCGGTGATGTTTATAACGCCTTCCTTCCATCACTCACATTAGGTTGTGGTTCATACGGTAAAAACTCCGTGGGTAACAACGTAAGTGCGGCGAATTTATTAAATATTAAACGTGTGGGAAGACGGAGAAATAACATGCAGTGGTTCAAAGTGCCTTCAAAAATCTATTTTGAACGCGATTCAATCCAATATTTACAATCCATGAAAGGCATGGAACGTGTGGTTATCGTCACAGATAGAACCATGGTTGATCTTGGCTTTGTAGAAAAAATTGCTAAACAAATTACAGCACGTGGTAACCATGTGACTTATCAACTTTTCGCTGATGTTGAGCCAGATCCATCAATCGAAACTGTACGTCGTGGTACCGAATTAATCCGTAACTACCAACCAGATACCATTATTGCATTAGGTGGTGGTTCTGCAATGGATGCGGCAAAAGTAATGTGGTTATTCTATGAACAACCAGAAGTTGACTTCCATGACTTAGTACAAAAATTCATGGATATT
This sequence comes from Pasteurella pantherarum, assembly GCF_049670885.1. Lineage (GTDB taxonomy): Bacteria > Pseudomonadota > Gammaproteobacteria > Enterobacterales > Pasteurellaceae > Pasteurella. Next base: position 2,172,874 of record NZ_CP187173.1, read on the forward strand.
CGTAAACGTGCGTTCAAATTCCCACAATTAGGTCGTAAAGCTCGCTTCATCGGTATCCCAACCACTTCTGGTACAGGTTCTGAAGTGACACCATTTGCGGTTATTACCGAAGGTGATAAAAAATATCCAATTGCGGACTACTCTTTAACACCAACTGTGGCAATTGTTGACCCTGCATTCGTACTTAGCGTGCCAGCTCATGTTGCAGCGGATACAGGTTTAGACGTGTTAACTCACGCAACTGAAGCTTATGTGTCTGTACTTGCTAATGACTTTACTGATGGTCTTGCATTACAAGCAATCAAATTAGTATTTGAACATTTAGAGCGATCAGTGAAAGAAAAAGATCCTGAAGCACGTGAAAAAATGCACAATGCTTCAACCATGGCAGGTATGGCGTTTGCGAACGCATTCTTGGGTATGAACCACTCTCTTGCTCACAAAATTGGGGGACGTTTCCATACTCCACACGGTCGTACCAATGCAATCTTAATGCCGCATGTTATTCGTTATAACGGTACACGCCCACAAAAAACAGCGACATGGCCAAAATACAATTACTACAAAGCAGATATTAAATATCAAGATATTGCTCGTATGCTTGGCTTACCTTGTGCAACACCAGAAGAAGGTGTGAGATCTTATGCTCAAGCCTGTTATGAGCTTGCTCAACGCGTTGGTATCAAAATGTCGTTTAAAGAACAAGGCATTAATGAAAAAGAATGGATGGACGCACGTCGTGATATTGGCTTACTTGCCTTTGAAGACCAATGTTCACCAGCTAACCCACGCTTACCAGTAGTAAGTGATATGGAAGTGATTTTAACTAACGCCTACTATGGTTATGATGCAAATCAATACTAATTAATCGTTAACAAAAAGTGCGGTCAATATGAAAAAAGTTTTGATCGCACTTTTTTTATGCCTTTCAAACGTTCTACCAACACCATAATCAATTTTACATTCAGGCAAAATCCTTTAATATTTTTTGCTTAACCGTTAACAGGATATTCCAACAAAAATTTTCTGTTAGGACAGCCACAATGAAAAATTACACTTTGTATTTCGGACTCGCATTAGTTGGCTTATTTACCTTCATTGTCCATCAACTTGCCCATACAGAAGTTATGGTTAACGCGAAAATCAGTGCATTAACCATGGCTATTTTGTCAGGCATGCTATTCGGTAACACCCTCTACCCCAAAATAGCTCAACAAGTCGAACAAGGTATCATTTTTGCCAAAGGTCCTTTGTTGCGTTTAGGCATTATTTTGTATGGCTTTCGATTAACCTTACAAGAAATTAGCCATGTTGGTTTTCATGCTATTGCGACAGATGTGGTTATGCTCGTCAGCACGTTTTTCCTCACCTTATGGATCGGGATTCGTTATTTGAATATGAACAAACATCTCGTTTATCTTACCGCGGGTGGTTGTAGTATTTGTGGTGCGGCTGCCATTATGTCCATGCAACCCGTGATCAAAGCAGAATCCCATCACATTTCAATTTCAGTGGCAGTCATTGTGATTTTCGGCACGATTTCGATGTTTTTATATCCGTTGATGTACCCTTATCTCACAGATTGGTTGAATGAACATCAGTTCGGTATTTATATTGGGTCGAGCATACATGAAGTGGCTCAAGTGTATGCTGCGGGAGGCAGTATTGCCCCTGCGGTGGCTGATACAGCGGTGATGTCTAAAATGATTCGGGTAATGATGCTCGCCCCTTTCTTATTACTGGTGCCTTGTATCTGGCGATCACCACATCACCCCCCCTTCAAAATGAAAAAAATCACGATTCCTTGGTTTGCTTTTTTATTTATTTTCATGGTGGTGATCAATTCCTTTTTCGTAATTCCCGCACATCTTGTGGCTTGGCTTATCGAAATGGATGAATTATTGCTGATTGCCGCCATGACAGCACTTGGTTTTACAACACATATCAGTGCCGTTAAACAAGCAGGTATCAAACCGCTTATTTTAGGGGCATTGGTGTTATGCTGGTTAGTGATTGGTGGATTTTTTGTCAATGTTGGCATTAGCCAGTTATGGTAAGGCTCAGAACATCACAAAAGTGCGGTCTGTTTTCAAAAAGTATTAAAGTGGATTACACTTTTTGATACAAAGCGTGATGGAATATGAAGACACAAAAAAGAGCAAATAGGTGGCTATTTGCTCTTTTTTATTAAGGGTTATTTTGCTTTTTTATGCATTTAAGATATTTTGGATTTCAGTCATACTTAAATGATAGCCGTGTGGACACGCACGCCAAACATCTAACATTCGAGTATATTTATCCCACATTGGGATTTGGGAATCACAACCATGTTCACAACGCATAAATTCTTGATATTTTCCTTCCACGCCTGTGATAAAACGAAGATAATTCAAATATTTTTTCTCACGAATGGCACAATATCCCGCAAATTGTAAGCGGTGTGGCGTTAAGGCAGATTGATCACTGAGGTTATTATAAGAAATCTGCAATGCCTGATACATTTCTAAAGTATCTAATACGGCTTGGCATTCTGCTTCAGATAAATCAGCAAATTCTTTATCTAATTCTTTCAGTTCTAATGCAAATCCCCCTTTCACAATGGCTTCTAAACGTTGGTATTTTTTTGCATTTTCACTGTCTAATAAGCCCATTAATTTATATTGGTTTGCCAGAATCAGACGTTGCGTGGCAGTCATTTCCATAATGTTATTCCTTTTAGTCTATTTCGTTTAAAATATCTTGTGAAAGATCCTGTTTTGGTGTGCTGACTTTTCCATCTTTAACTCGGTATTCGAGATTTTGGAAATAGGCTTCACGGAAGGTGATATAAGGATCTTGAGATTGGTCTAATAAGGCTTCTTTATCTAAGGCTTTAGCACGACCATCAATGGCTTGAATGCCAGATTTCAGGAAAGACCAAGGCCCTAATAAAGAAAGCATAGGATATGTCGTATCCGCTAAGTTGCCGATATCCTGTCTTGGTGTGGCTGGACCATAAAATGGCAACATCACATAAGAACCTGTTTCCACGCCGTAGTGACCTAAGGTATCGCCAAAGCGACGATTGCGGTCAATTTTCAACGGGGCACTATAACTTGCCACATCAATTAACCCAGCAATACCGAACACGGAGTTTATCCAGAAACGATTAAAATGGACCATCGCTTTTTTAAACTCACCTGAAAGTAAGCGGTTAACAAAACTGGCGGGTTCATCAAGGTTGTTTGCCACATTGGTTAAGCCCGATTTAACAGGGGTGGGAACATAGTTTTTCCAGCCTGTTGCCACAGGTTTTAACACATAGGGATCGACCACTTTATAGTTGAAATCCCACATTGTACGGTTAAATCCCTCAAGGGGATCTTGACGCTCGCCTGTTTGAGGATCAACCGTCGCACAGCCACTTAATAACACCGACGTGAAAGCGAGTGTAGTAAGGAATCCTGTTCTTTTCATACATTTTCTCAGTCAAAGTAAAAGACAGTTCATTTTAGCAAGTTAATGATTAACTACAAAACACTTTGTTTAAGAGAAATGACTTGCTTAAAAATGTATTTTTATGCAATATAAAAGAATAAATATTCATTTAAACGTTTGCGAAAATAACTTGAATACTTGTGCATTGTCCATTAGAATTGCGAGGTTTAACTTTTGTTCAGAAACCCTCTGATAAAGAGTCGATTTTCAGACACGATTTAGTGCCTTTATTTTAGCCGCCCCTTTCAAAGTGCGGTGGTTTTTAAAAAAGTTTTCACTAAGTTGTGGTTAATGAACATTCGTAAGTGTTCAACCAAAACATAGGAGTAATTTATGTCTGAACCAGCAATTTTGGTATTGGCAGATGGTAGCGTCTTCCACGGTACGTCTATTGGGGCAAAGGGCCACACCATAGGCGAAGTGGTTTTTAATACTTCCATGACAGGCTATCAAGAAATTCTAACTGACCCTTCTTATTTTCGACAAATCGTCACTTTAACTTATCCTCACATTGGTAATACTGGCACAAACACGGAAGACCGAGAGTCCAACAAGGTTTATGCATCGGGCTTAATTATTCGTGACTTACCTTTATTACACAGCAATTTCCGCTCATCCATGAGCTTAAGTGATTACCTTGAAACCAATAATGTGGTTGCCATTGCTGACATTGATACACGCCGTTTAACCCGCATTTTACGTGATAAAGGTGCACAAGCAGGATGCATCATGACAGGCGAGATTGATGAAGCGAAAGCCCTTGAATTCGCCAAAAGTTTTGGTTCCATGGCGGGGAAAGATCTGGCTCAAGAGGTCTCAAGCCCAGATGCATTTACTTGGACATCAGGAGAATGGCAATTAGGCAAAGGCTATGTGAACCAAGCCAAAACCGAATTTAATATTGTTGCTTATGATTTTGGCGTGAAACACAATATTTTAAGAATGTTGGCTGAGCGTGGCTGTAAAATCACAGTGGTTCCTGCCAAAACGCCCGCAGAGCAAGTGTTGGCGTTAAATCCAGATGGGATTTTCTTGTCAAATGGACCGGGTGATCCTGAGCCTTGCGATTATGCCATTTCCGCCATTCAAACCTTATTAGCGTCGAAAAAACCGATTTTTGGTATCTGCTTAGGTCATCAGCTACTTGGCTTAGCCGCAGGCGGAAAAACCAAGAAAATGGCATTCGGACACCACGGGGCAAACCACCCAGTGCAAGATCTCGACAGCCAGAAAGTGTTGATCACCAGCCAAAACCACGGTTTTGAAGTGGATGAAGCCAGTTTACCAAGCAATGTGCGTGTGACTCACCGATCACTCTTTGACCATTCGGTGCAAGGTATTGAACTCACAGATCAGGTGGCGTTCTCCTTCCAAGGTCACCCAGAAGCGAGCCCAGGTCCAAATGACGTGGCGTATTTATTTGATAAATTTATTCATGCCATGCGTAAGGCAAATTTAAGTCAGTGATCGACTTATCACATCATGAATAAAAAATGACATGTGCGTAGAAGAAGACAAAAAGCAATTCATCTACGCCACCTTTATCGAATCATCACCGCACTTTACATCAGAAATTCGAGGCTCAATGATGTTAACAGCTTATGCCTATCAACTTGTCAATGTTTTTGCTGAAAGCCATTTTGGCGGCAATCCGTTGGCTGTTTTTCCACAGGCAGATGGCTTAACGGATCAACAAATGCAACTGATAGCACGACAATTTAATTTGTCTGAAGTGGTCTTTGTACAGCAAGCCGAGCAAGCAAGTGCGGTTAAAAAATTACGCATTTTTACCCCTGATTATGAATTACCTTTTGCGGGTCACCCTACGCTTGGGGCGGCTTTTGTGCTACACCGCCAATTGAATTTACCCGAACATTATCAACTGCAAACAAATGCAAAGCTTGTTGAGATTTATCATCAACAACATCAGATTCTTCTGGGGTTGAATACGGATATTCAGGTTAATCCTATCAAGGATGATCCCCTTTTATATGCAAAATTATTGGGGTTGCAACTTGCGGACATTGCTCAAATCGCTTGGGTTAATACGGGAAGTCAGCAATTGCTTATCCAACTTCATTCTGCTTCGGCGATTAAAACTTGCCAAATTGACACCGCACTTTTTCATCAACTGGTTCAACAATCGGCATTATATGTTTGGTTTGAAGCACATCATCAAGCCAAAGTGCGGTTATTTTTTGGCTCAAATGGGGCGGTGGTGGAAGACCCCGGCACAGGATCCGCTGCTGCAAATTTAGGGGGATTATGCATCAAAAATGGCTTAACACCACTTAATTGGACAATTGTCCAAGGCGATGAAATCCAACGTCCAAACCGTTTAACACTCAGCGTTGATGAATCGCAAACCATTTATGTAGGCGGTAACGTGATAGCAGTAGGAAAGGGCGAGTTTTTTGTGCCGAGTGGTGAGGCAAGTCAAGGAAATGGTTAAGCGTCTGTACAGAAAGAAACTCGAAAAATGAATATTTATTGCTTATTATTTGATGATTACGAAACGCTAGACTTAATGGGACCGATTGAGTTTCTGTTCCGAGTGCCTAAAGTACAGCTTCATTATATTTCTAAACAAGGTGGACTGATTAAAAGCCGTCAAGGTTTTAAAATAGAGACCACTTCTATCACATGTTTACCAGAAAAGAGTATATTGCTGATTCCTGGTGGACAAGGTACACGTCAGTTAGTCAAAGATATACCATTTTTAACTTGGTTAACCCAACTTGTGGATAAGGCTGAGTTTTGTCTGAGTGTTTGTACAGGCTCCGCTTTATTGGCTGCTACGAAACAGCTAGATGGAAAATGGGCAACATCCAATAAATTAGCATTTGAATGGGTTCGTCAAATAAATCCACATGTGAAGTGGAAAGCCGTTGCTCGTTGGGTAAGAGAAGGCAAGTTTTATACTTCATCGGGTGTGTCCGCAGGAATGGATATGACCTTAGGTTTTATTTGTGATCAGTTCGGTGAAGAGCTTGTGTATCAGATCGCCAATCAGACAGAATACGTTTGGAATGCAGATCCGAATAAAGATGATTTTGCCACGTTATATGCTGAGCAATGAATATTGTCACCGAATGAAAGGCGTTGTATTGCATTGATAGCGTATAGCAAATTTAAAGTCACAGGCATAAGCCTGACGTGATTCAAGCTAAACAAAAGTGCGGTTAAATTTTTAATCGTTTTACAGAGAGAGAACAAAAATGCCAAAACGTACAGATATAAAAACTATTTTGATTATTGGAGCTGGTCCGATTGTGATTGGGCAGGCGTGTGAATTTGACTACTCGGGTGCTCAGGCGGTGAAAGCCTTGCGTGAGGAAGGTTATAAAGTGGTGTTAGTCAACTCTAACCCCGCCACTATTATGACAGATCCGAATATGGCGGATGTGACCTATATTGAACCGATTGAGTGGCAAACTGTTGAGAAAATCATCGAAAAAGAACGCCCAGATGCGATTTTGCCGACAATGGGCGGGCAGACTGCGTTGAACTGTGCGTTAGATTTGTCGAAAAACGGGGTGTTGAAAAAATACAATGTGGAGCTGATTGGGGCGACAGAAGATGCCATTGATAAAGCCGAAGATCGGGGGCGTTTTAAAGAAGCGATGGAAAAAATTGGCTTAAACACGCCAAAATCTTTTGTTTGTCATACCTTTGAAGAAGCTTGGGCGGCACAAGCAGAAGTCGGTTTTCCAACATTAATTCGTCCGTCTTTTACGATGGGCGGATCGGGCGGTGGTATTGCCTATAATAAAGATGAGTTTCAGGCTATTTGTGAACGTGGCTTTGATGCTTCACCCACCCATGAACTCTTGATCGAGCAGTCCGTATTAGGTTGGAAAGAATATGAAATGGAAGTGGTGCGTGATAAAGCAGATAACTGCATTATTGTGTGTTCCATTGAGAATTTTGACCCAATGGGCGTGCATACGGGAGATTCAATTACCGTAGCACCGGCACAAACCTTAACCGATAAAGAATATCAAATTATGCGTAATGCGAGCCTTGCGGTATTGCGTGAAATTGGTGTGGATACGGGCGGTTCTAACGTGCAATTTGCAATTAACCCTGAAAATGGCGAAATGATCGTCATTGAAATGAACCCTCGTGTCAGCCGTTCTTCTGCGTTGGCATCTAAAGCAACGGGTTTCCCAATTGCGAAAGTGGCGGCAAAATTAGCGGTGGGTTATACCTTAAATGAACTCCGTAATGATATTACGGGCGGATTAATTCCAGCCTCCTTTGAGCCATCAATTGACTATGTGGTGACGAAAGTGCCACGTTTTGCCTTTGAAAAATTCCCACAAGCGGATGATCGTTTAACCACACAAATGAAATCGGTGGGGGAAGTGATGGCAATGGGGCGGACGTTCCAAGAGTCGTTACAAAAAGCCTTGCGTGGTTTAGAAACGGGCATTTGTGGCTTTAATTTAATGTCGGAAGAGTTGGAAAAAATCCGTCAAGAATTAGGTAATCCTGGTCCGACTCGTATTTTATATGTGGCAGATGCATTTGGGGCAGGCTTTACCTTAGATGAAGTGCATCATTACAGTAAAATCGATCCTTGGTTCTTAATTCAGATTCAAGATTTGGTGTTAGAAGAATTAGCACTTGAAAAACGCACCTTAGATGAATTGGATTATGCAGAACTTCGTCGTTTAAAACGTAAAGGCTTTTCCGATAAACGTATTGCACAATTAACCAAATCTGAAGAAAGTGCGGTACGAAATAAACGTTTTTCTGTTAATTTACATCCTGTTTATAAACGGGTGGATACCTGTGCAGGGGAATTTACATCAGATACGGCGTATTTATATTCTACCTATGAAGAAGAATGTGAAAGCCGTCCATCAGATAAGAAAAAAATCATGATCTTAGGGGGCGGTCCGAACCGTATTGGTCAGGGGATTGAGTTCGATTATTGCTGTGTGCATGCTTCGCTTGCCTTGCGTGAAGCAGGTTTTGAAACCATTATGGTGAACTGTAACCCAGAAACCGTTTCAACGGATTTTGATACCTCTGATCGTCTATATTTTGAGCCATTAACATTGGAAGATGTGCTTGAGATTATTCATGTGGAAAAACCGTATGGCGTGATTGTGCATTATGGTGGGCAAACACCATTGAAACTCGCTAATGATTTACATGCCAACGGGGTGAACATTATTGGTACCTCCGCAGACAGCATTGATGCTGCAGAAGATCGTGAACGTTTCCAAAAAATTCTGCATCAATTACATTTAAAACAACCTACCAACCGTACAGCACGCAATGCAGAAGAAGCCGTGAAATTGGCAGAAGAAGTGGGGTATCCGTTAGTGGTTCGTCCTTCTTATGTTTTAGGCGGCCGTGCGATGCAGATTGTGTATAACGTGGAGGAGTTAAACCGTTATATGCGTGAGGCAGTTTCGGTATCGAATGACAGCCCGATTTTATTAGATCACTTCTTAAATAATGCCATTGAAGTGGATGTGGATTGCATTTGCGATGGTGAAGATGTGGTGATCGGCGGCATTATGCAACATATTGAACAAGCAGGGATTCACAGTGGGGATTCAGCATGTTCATTACCGCCTTATTCCTTAAGCCAAGAGGTGCAAGATGAAATTCGTCGTCAAACGGCGGAAATGGCATTTGCCTTAGGGGTGAAAGGCTTAATGAATGTGCAATTTGCGGTGCAAGACGGGGTGATTTATGTGTTAGAAGTGAACCCTCGTGCAAGCCGTACCGTGCCGTTTGTGAGCAAAGCGACAGGGCGTCCATTAGCGAAAATTGCTGCACGTGTGATGGCGGGGGAAAGCCTGAAAGCACAAGGCATTCAAGGTGAAGTGATTCCACCGTTTTATTCGGTGAAAGAGGCGGTCTTCCCGTTCATCAAATTCCCGGGCGTTGATACGGTGTTAGGCCCTGAAATGCGTTCAACAGGTGAGGTGATGGGTGTAGGGAAAACCTTTGCGGAAGCCTTCTTAAAAGCCCAATTGGGTGCGGGCGAGCGTATCTCAAAAACGGGCAAGGTCTTTTTGTCTGTCAATGATGGTGATAAGTCACGTTTACTGCCTATCGCAAGAAAACTGCAAGAGTCTGGTTATGGCTTATGTGCTACGTTAGGGACGGCAAAATTCTTGTGTCAACACGGACTGGCGGTACAAACCATTAAAAAAGTACGTGAAGGCCGCCCAAATATCGTGGATGCGATCAAAAATGGGGAAATTGCCATGGTGATTAACTCCGTCAGTGGATTGGCAGAAAGTGTGACAGACGGGCATGCGATTCGTCGCAGTGCATTACAACAAAAAGTGATGCTACAAACCACCTTGGCAGGGGCTGAAGCACTGGTGGGCAGTTTAGCCTATCTTGATCATTTCGATGTGTATTCTGTGCAAGATTTGCATCAAAGCTTGGCATAATCTGGTGTTATTAAAGAAAAGTGCAGATCAGGGGATCTGCATTTTTTATTGCCTATTTTAGGCATTCCGTTTTAGGATAGGCGTTTATCTCGTACAATCAATGCGACAGCACAAGCGAAATAAAAGGCAGAGATCCCATATCTGTCAAATATAAAATAGAGTAGAATACCGCTCAAATTTAAAAGCTTAATCAATTAGGAGTAATTCTTATGGCAACACGTAAAGAACTGGCAAATGCGATCCGCTTTTTAAGTATGGATGCAGTACAAAAAGCAAAATCAGGGCATCCTGGTGCCCCAATGGGCATGGCGGACATTGCTGAGGTATTATGGCGTGATTTTTTGAAACATAATCCAACCAATCCAAAATGGGTCGACCGAGATCGTTTTATTTTATCCAATGGTCATGGCTCCATGTTGATTTATAGCTTATTACATTTAACGGGATATGATTTATCCATTGACGATTTAAAACAATTTCGTCAATTACATTCAAAAACACCAGGACACCCAGAATATGGTTATGCACCTGGTGTAGAAACCACCACAGGGCCGTTAGGTCAAGGGATTACGAATGCCGTGGGCTTTGCCATTGCAGAAAAAACCCTTGCACATCAATTTAATCGTCCAGGACACGACATTGTGGATCACTATACCTACGCATTTTTAGGCGATGGTTGTTTAATGGAAGGGATTTCACATGAAGCCTGTTCTTTAGCGGGAACATTAGGTTTAGGCAAATTAATTGCCTTTTATGACGATAATAATATTTCCATTGATGGTCATGTTGATGGTTGGTTTACCGATGATACACAAAAACGTTTCGAAGCCTATGGCTGGCATGTCGTACCTGCAATTGATGGTCACAACCCAGAGCAAATCCTTGATGCGATCAAACAAGCTCAAGCCGAGAAAAACAAACCAACGTTAATTATTTGTAAAACAATCATTGGGTTTGGCTCACCAAACAAATCCAATTCACACGATTGCCACGGTGCCCCATTAGGTGATGAAGAAATTGCCTTAACACGTCAAGCCCTAAATTGGCATTATGCCCCGTTTGAAATTCCCGCAGATATTTATGCACAGTGGGATGCAAAAGCTAAAGGTCAAGCGGCAGAAACCGCATGGGAAGAAAAATTTGCAGCTTATGCAAAAGCCTATCCTGAATTAGCGGCAGAATTTACCCGTCGTGTAAATGCTGAATTACCAGCAAACTGGGCAACAGAATCACAAGCCTTTATTGAACAATTACAAGCCAATCCAGCCAGCATTGCTAGCCGTAAAGCCTCGCAAAATGCGATTGAAGCGTATGCAAAATTATTGCCTGAATTTTTAGGAGGATCGGCGGATTTAGCCAGCTCTAACTTAACCTTATGGTCTGGTTCAAAACCTATCCGTGCGGTGGAAAATGCAGATGGTAACTACTTAAATTATGGTGTGCGTGAATTTGGTATGTCAGCCATTATGAACGGTATTGCCTTACATGGTGGATTTATTCCTTACGGGGCGACATTCTTAATGTTCATGGAATATGCACACAATGCGGTGCGTATGGCTGCATTAATGAAACAACGTGCATTATTCGTTTACACCCACGATTCTATTGGGCTAGGTGAAGATGGTCCAACCCATCAACCTGTGGAACAAACTGCCGCATTACGTTTAATTCCGAATTTAGAAACTTGGCGTCCGTGCGATCAAGTGGAATCGGCAGTTGCATGGAAAGCCGCCGTGGAGCGTAAAGAAGGCCCAAGTGCGTTAATTTTCACCCGTCAAAATCTTGCACAAATGAACCGCACTTCTGCACAATTAGCGGATGTGGCTCGTGGTGGTTATGTGCTACGTCATAGCGAAAACCCAGATCAGCCAGATTTAATCTTCATCGCAACAGGCTCTGAAGTCGAATTAGCCATGAAAGCGGCAGACGTTTTATCGGCAGAAGGGGTAAACGTGCGTGTGGTTTCTATGCCAAGTACCAACGTATTTGATAAACAAGATGCAGCATACCGTGAAAGCGTATTACCGAGCCATGTCACTAAACGTGTTGCCATTGAAGCAGGAATTGCAGATTTCTGGTACAAATATGTCGGCTTTGGTGGACGTATTGTGGGCATGACCACCTTTGGCGAGTCCGCACCAGCAGATCAATTATTCAAACTCTTCGGTTTCACCGTTGAAAATGTGGTGGCAAAAGCCAAAGAAATCCTTTAATTTGAAAAGGCATTAAACAAAACAGCACGTTAGCCAAAGGCGTTAACGTGCTGTTTTTTTATCTTTGCTTTTTTGTCAGTCTAGCCAATCAAAAGGTGGGGCGAAAACGTTTTGAAAATCGACCGCACTTTATGTTGTCGGAATGTTGTCGGACGGTTATCCCCCCAAATCCACACTGACCACTTCGGGTTCATTTTTTAATAGCAAATAAATGTTTTGTAGCATGGTGGTTTTGTCCGTGATTAAACAACGAATATTTAAACGGACATCATGACTATTCGGTAAATCTCGCACATTGAGGCTATCAACAAGATAATTATTGTTAATTAAAATATCGGTGACTTTCCCAATGGCATGAGGGGTATTCAACTGAATGGTCAGTTTTGTTTTGCGGATTCTCTCTTGACGACGAACCAAGCTTTGCACAATCGGGCTTAAACGTACAGCAATTAAAATCATCATTGTGGCGATGATAGCATCAAAGAAAAAGCCAGCCCCCGTCGCAATACCAATGCCTGCGGCTGCCCAAATAATGGCGGCAGTGGTTAAGCCAGAAATGGCATCATTGCTTTTACGCAAAATCACCCCCGCCCCTAAAAAACCAATACCACTAATCACCTGTGCGGCTAAACGCATTGGATCGGTTCGAATATTTTCGGAGACTTGTGCATAATGTTCTGCCGCTTGAATAGAGACAATCGTCAACACACAAGTGGTGATAGCAATAATCACACAGGTTTTCACCCCTACGGGTTTACGTTTCAGCTCACGCTCGAAACCAATGACACCACCGAGTACCATTGCCATGAACATTTTAGCGAGAATAGAAAAATGTGCAGAGGCAAGCAAAAGATTAAAAAGTTCTAAGGGAGATTTCATAGACCATCGAATTAAAAATAACCACAACTCCGATCATTGTAGCAAGCTAACCTTGAGACCTCCATAGCTAAGTGAAAATATATTTTTTACCTGAAACATGAACATCGTTTTTCTGATTTATGTTCAAGATTGAGGGGTTATGCCATGTGTTTTTTAAACCAGCTTGAGACAAAAAACAGACATCTTTGAACGGTTGGCTTGATGTGGAAACGTGCCTTGAACAGCTTGAATTTTCGCCCATTTTTCTTTACTATTTTGTCTATTTCATGCCAACAAAACTTAGCAAAAAACCACCGCACTTATGCCTGATAAACTCTTTGCTTTTACACATACTTTCATGCGTTTAGCATACCAACATCGCAAAAAATGTTATCTGTTTTGGGCATTGGAATTGGCAACCGTCATTTTTTTTAGTTTGATCGATGGGCATTTTGTTTTTTTCAATGATGCAAACATGAAATATGCCTCTTACCATCATATTACGGTAGAAATTAGACAACAGCGTGTTTACGGTAAACTGAATAAATATATAACGGTCAAACAGCGTAATCACCATTGTTATCAAGCACATTGTGGCTTGCCTGCAGAAGGCGAGTATCAGCTTGATGAGTTGCAATTTATTACCCTTGATGGCAAAGACTATATTAAGAAAATGTGCGTGAAAAATTCCCTGTGTTACCAAAATCTTTTTGATGAGCAGGTCGAATATTATTTAACCGCCTTGCGTGCCCAAAAAATTACACAGCTTTGGGAGCTTATCTGGAAATTGATTGTTTACAATGTGCTTTTCTATCCCCTCATGCTCTATACCTTTGAGCGACACCAGCAAGAAGCAAAAATGCAAGAAATGCCTGCTCATCATACTGAGGAACAGGGCGAAATTTTGATTTAATGTGATGAAAACGTCCAGAAAGGTTGCCCTTCTGGACGGCGGTTGATTACAAGGTTACGCATCTTGAGAAAAGGCTTGAGTGAGGCATTCCAAGTCTTCTTGCACACTCAGCCACGTCATTTCCACCTCTTCAAGTTGTTTTTTGATTTTCACTTGTTCGCTTAAAAGTGCGGTCATTTTGTCTTTATTTTCCGCTAAATATAATTCACTATCGCCCAGTTGGTGTTCAATGTGGGCAAGTTGTTGTGAAAGTGCCTCCATTTGGGTTTCGCATTGTTGTAATTTTTTGCGAAGTGGGGCGGTTTGTTGACGTAATTCGGCTTCACGGCGTTTTTGTTCTTTCCGATTGGCACTGCTGTTGTCTGCTGTGGTTGGGGAAGTATTTGACGTTTTGACTTCAGGTGCACGGTTTATTTCATTCAACCATTTTTGATAATCCTCCAAATCCCCTGAAAAAGGTTCCACTTTTTTATCATGTACTAAATAAAATTCTTCCACCGTATTGCGTAGCAAATGGCGATCGTGCGACACCACCACCAATGAGCCTTGATAATCCACTAAGGCTTCCGTTAAGGCTTGTCGCATATCTAAATCTAAATGGTTGGTTGGTTCATCAAGTAACAATAAATTCGGGCGTTGCCACACAATTAAGGCTAACACCAAACGGGCTTTTTCTCCGCCAGAGAAGGATTTTACCGCTTCATTGACTTTATCCCCTTTAAAGGCAAACCCACCGAGGTAATCACGCAGTTGTTGTTCCGTTTGCTGTGGAGCAATTTTTTGTAAGTGCCATAAGGGGCTTTCTTCCGCACGTAAGGTGTCGAGTTGATGTTGGGCAAAATAACCCAGTTGCACCCCTTTGGCTAATTGCACCGTACCAAATAAAGGGGGCAATTCCCCTGCCAATAATTTGATCAAGGTGGATTTACCTGCCCCGTTTTTACCCAATAAGCCAATGCGAGATCCTGGCACAAGGTTCAATTTGATTTTTTCTAAAATTTCTACCGCACTTTTCCCGTCCACGGCAGGATAACCTGCACTCACCTGTTCCATAGAAAGTAGCGGATTGGGCAAAGAAATAGGATCACGAAATTGAAAATGGAAAGGATTATCCACATAAGCGGGGGCGATAAGCTCCATCCGTTCAAGGGCTTTCATTCGGCTTTGTGCTTGTTTGGCTTTGGTTGCTTTGGCTTTAAAACGATCGATATATTTTTGTAGGTGTGCCACTTTTTGTTGTTGCTGGCGATAAAGTGCGGTTTGTTGGGCTAATTTTGTCGCACGTTGCACCTCAAAAGAGGAATAATCGCCTGTGTATTCATTCAGCTTTTGGTGTTCAATATGCAGAATTTTATTCACAATGGGATCGAGGAAATCACGGTCGTGAGAAATCAGCACTAAGGTGCCTTTGTATTGGACGAGCCAACGCTCAAGCCACATCACGGTGTCGAGATCCAAATGGTTGGTCGGTTCATCAAGTAGCAATAAATCGGAAGGACAAAGCAATGCTTGTGCCAGATTTAAACGCATACGCCAGCCCCCTGAAAAGGATTTGACGGGCTGTGTGAGTTCTTCTTGACTAAAGCCTAACCCATGCAACAGTGAGGCAGCACGAGATTGGATTGTCCAAGCATCAATGGCGTCGAGCTGGGCATGTAAATGGGCAATTTGATTGCCATCGCCTTGTGCATTGGCTTTTTCTAACGCCTGTTGTAAACGACAATATTCTCGATCGCCTTCAATCACATAATCCAGTGCTGCTGTCTCCAATGCGGGAGTTTCCTGATTCACCCAAGACAGCGACCAATTGGCAGGAAAATTGACATCGCCCCCTTCGGCACTGATTTCTTGTTTTAATAAGGCTAATAAGGAAGATTTTCCGCAGCCATTTTTGCCCACAAGACCCACTTTTTGACCTGGATTGATGGCGGCAGAGGCATTGTCGAGCAACAAAGATTGCCCACGTTTTAAGGTTAAATTTGTGAAAAAAAGCATGGTTTGTCAGTATTTCTCTTGCTGTTTTTATTATAGAATGAGCTATTCTCTACTTTTTTATCGGAGTTGCCAATGTTTGATTCACTCATCGTGCAGTTTGTGGTGTTATGGGCTGTTATCGATCCGATTGGTTCGGTCCCGGTTTACTTAACAAAAACCGTCGGCTTATCTGTGGAAGACAGACGTAAAATTGCCTTAAAAGCCGTGATTATTGCAACGGGGATTTTAATGTTCTTTCTGATTTTAGGCCAAGGACTGTTGGAAGCGATGCAAATTCCCTTAACCGCCTTTCAAATTGCAGGGGGATTGGTGCTGTTATTATTTGCATTAACAATGATTTTTGGTGAAGGTAAACCTGAAAATGAAATGAGAATGTCTTCCAGTTTAAGTGAACTGGCGGTTTACCCCCTTGCGGTGCCTTCCATTGCATCACCCGGGGCAATGATGGCGATTGTATTGTTAACGGATAACCATCGCTTTAGCTTTTTTGATCAAGTGATCACCACGTTTATCATGCTGTCTATTTTATTTATTACCTATTTGTTGTTTTTAATGGCAAATCGTATTCAACGTTTAATTGGTAACACAGGGGCGGCGGTGATTAGTCGAGTAATGGGATTGATTCTTGCGGCAGTTGCCATCAACAATATGTTAGTCGGTATTCGGGATTTTTTCACTCAGGTTGTCTAGACGAAAATCGAGAAGAAAAAAGTGAAAAGAAAAAACGCCAAAAGAAGAAATGTAGCAAATGTTTGCTACATTTTTTTATGCCTGCTTGTTCGGTTTTTTTACCCTAATTTCCTTCTCCAACTTTTCGCTTTCTTGCCGATTTCGTTATGCCTCTCTCTTTTCGTGCACGAATGACAATCGCCCATCAGGCATGGCAAAACTTTTCTAAAACCTACCGCACTTTTTCTCTCATTTTCCCAATAAACGGGAACATGAATGTTGTGTTTTGCTTAGTTTTTGCTTAGGCGTTGGGAGGGGAAATGGTATTTATGCGGTTTTGCCACAGAATAAGGCTGGCGGGATAGGCGACGGGTCTTGTTTGTCATCAACTTTTTCATTTCAAAAGAATAAATTAAACAATATTTATCCGCTTGTCAGCCAGATTTTTTGAGAGTTGTGAATCAAATCACAAAATCCATCATTAAAAATTAAAAATATCTAACCACCATGTAAAACCTGATTGAAAGCATAAAATAAGCTATTATCATAGGGTATAAATCGTTATACTGCTTATTCCATAAAGCGGTAAAACGGCTTTTAAAAAACTAGAATAAGCAATAATGAAATATTGCCTAAAGCGAGGGTTAATCACAGGCACTTGGCTGGTGTGGTGAATTAATTCCTCTCTTGACAGCAAGAAAGCAAGTATTATTCACAACATCATTCTTTCAAATAAGGAGTGCGAAATGACAAACGCAGAACTTCTGCAAGAAGGCATTAACCTGATGTTTGCTGGCGTCGGATTTGTAATGCTTTTCTTACTGATTCTGATTTATGCCATCAAATGCATGTCACTTTTGGTTAATAGATTCTTTCCAGAACCTGTTGCCACCCCAACACCTTCCACTACTCAACCTGAACTTTCTGATTTAGAACGATTACGTCCTGTGATTGTCGCCGCTATTGCACATCACCGCCGTCAACAAGGACTCAAATAATACGTTAAAAGGATTACACAATGACTACTACTCAAACTAAAAAAATTGCCATTACTGATGTGGTGTTACGTGATGCCCATCAATCCCTCTTTGCCACTCGCTTACGCCTTGATGATATGTTACCGATTGCCAATGAATTGGATCAAATTGGTTATTGGTCGTTAGAATCATGGGGCGGTGCTACCTTTGATGCTTGTATTCGTTTTTTAGGTGAAGACCCTTGGGTGCGTTTACGTGAACTCAAAAAAGCCATGCCAAATACACCATTGCAAATGTTATTACGTGGGCAAAATTTATTAGGCTATCGCCATTATGCCGACGATGTGGTGGATCGCTTTGTAGAACGTGCCGTGAAAAATGGTATGTCTGTTTTCCGTGTGTTTGATGCCATGAATGACCCTCGCAATATGAAACATGCCTTACAAGCAGTAAAACGTAACGGTGGGCATGCACAAGGGACATTAAGTTATACCACCAGCCCAGTGCATAACTTAGAAACATGGTTAGAACTAACGGAACAACTGTTAGACATTGGCGTGGATTCTGTGGTGATTAAAGATATGTCAGGGATCTTAACACCAGTAGAGGCTTATAAACTGGTCAGTGAAATCAAAAAACGCTATGACGTACAGCTTCATTTACATTGCCACGGAACCACAGGGATGGCAGAAATGGCATTATTAAAAGCGGTTGAAGCGGGCGTTGATGGTATTGATACCTCCATTTCCTCTATGAGTGGAACCTATGGACACCCTGCCACAGAAGCCTTGGTCGCCACATTACAAGGCACCCAATATGACACAGGCTTAGATATTCATAAATTAGAACGTATTTCCGCTTACTTCCGTGATGTGCGTAAAAAATATGCGAAATTTGAAGGACAACTTCGTGGTTCAGACAGCCGTATTTTAGTGGCTCAAGTGCCAGGCGGAATGTTGACTAACCTTGAAAGCCAATTAAAACAGCAAAATGCGTCAGATAAATTAGATGAGGTTTTAAAAGAAATTCCTCGTGTGCGTGAAGATTTGGGCTTTATTCCATTAGTAACCCCAACCTCACAAATTGTGGGAACGCAAGCTGTGATCAACGTGTTAATGGGAGAGCGTTATAAAACCATTGCCAAAGAAACAGCAGGGATTTTAAAAGGGGAATATGGTCGTACACCTGCCCCAGTGAATGCGGACTTACAAGCCAGAGTGCTAGAAGGCGAACAACCGATTACCGATCGTCCTGCTGATCACATTGCCCCAGAAATGGATAAATTGCTTACTGAAATTAAACAACAGGCAGCAGAAAAAGGCATTAAATTAGCGGAAAATGAAATTGATGATGTCTTGATCGTGGCATTATTCCCACAAATTGGTTGGAAATTCCTAGAAAATCGAGGCAATCCTGATGCCTTTGAACCTGCCCCAACCTTAGCCAGTGAAAACACTGCCGCACCAGCGAGTCAGCCAGCCTCTTCAGGCCCTGCGGTTTATACCATTGAGCTAGAAGGCAAAGCCTTTGTGGTGAAAGTCAGTGAAGGGGGCGAAATTGGCGAAATTACCCCAGCTCCAGCACCTGCCGCAACCCCTTCCCCTGCTGCACCAGTATCCAATGGTGCTGGCACCCCTGTGACTGCACCAATGTCAGGTAACATTTGGAAAGTGGTGGCAACAGAAGGGCAAAACGTTGCCGAAGGCGATGTGCTATTGATTCTTGAAGCCATGAAAATGGAAACTGAAATCCGAGCTAGCCAAGCGGGTACCGTGCAAGGTATTCGAGTAAAAGCGGGTGATACCGTGGCGGTGGGCGACACATTAATGACATTGGCATAAGAGGACGCAATATGGAAAGTATTTACGCACTATTGCGAGGCATGGGCATTATGCACCTTGAATGGGGGCAAGCGGTCATGATGGCAATCAGTTTGTTGTTACTCTGGTTGGCGATTTCTCGCAAATTTGAGCCTTTGTTGTTATTACCTATCGGGTTTGGTGGGTTGTTATCCAACATTCCCGAAGCAGGGCTTGCCATGACCGCATTGGACAATTTATTACATCATGGCAATGCGGAGCAATTAGCCATCGTTGCCAGCAAATTAAATACCTTAGCTGATCCAAATGCGATCAAAACTGCCTTAAACAGTGCCTTACCTTCCGTGCATCATGAGCTGGAAAGTTTAGCGGGAGATATGGGGTATAGTGCTGGGGTGCTGGCGTTATTTTATAAAGTTGCCATTGGTTATGGGGTGGCACCACTCATCATCTTTATGGGCGTTGGGGCAATGACCGACTTTGGACCGTTGTTGTCTAACCCTCGCACCTTATTGTTAGGGGCTGCCGCACAATTTGGGATTTTTGCTACCATTATCGGGGCATTGTTGCTGAACTGGACAGGCATCATCACCTTTACGTTACCTCAAGCGGCGGCTATCGGCATTATCGGTGGGGCTGATGGTCCAACCGCCATTTATCTCGCCAGCAAATTAGCACCTGAATTATTGGGAGCGATTGCGGTGGCGGCGTATTCGTACATGGCGTTGGTACCGTTAATTCAACCCCCTATTATGCGAGCATTAACCAGCAAAGAAGAGCGTAAAATTCGCATGGTTCAATTACGTTCAGTGAGTAACCGTGAGAAAATTTTATTCCCTATCGTGCTAGTGACCCTCGTGGCATTATTATTACCTGATGCCGCCCCGTTACTGGGTATGTTCTGTTTCGGTAACTTATTGCGTGTCAGTGGTGTGGTGGATCGCTTAAGTGATACGGCACAAAATTCGCTGATTAATATTGTGACCATTTTCCTCGGGCTTTCAGTCGGATCCAAATTGGTGGCGGATAAATTTCTCCATCCACAAACCTTAGGGATTTTATTATTAGGTATGGTGGCTTTTGCGATTGGTACAGCAAGTGGCGTGTTAATGGCGAAACTTATGAACAAATTTTCACGTCAAAAAATCAATCCACTCATTGGTGCCGCAGGGGTTTCAGCCGTTCCAATGGCAGCACGTGTTGCCAATAAAATTGGGTTAGAATCCGATCACCAAAACTTCTTACTGATGCATGCCATGGGGCCAAATGTGGCAGGGGTGATTGGTTCAGCAATTGCGGCTGGTGTAATGCTGAAATACATTTCTGCTCTGCTATAACCTTGAAAGGCAAGCAAAGCCGATAAAGTGCGGTGCTTTTTGACGCAATTTTAAAAGCCTCCGCACCTAAACAGGATTGATTATCTGCACCCTAAACGTTGGAGGACTATCCAACGGATTAAGGTGCAGATTTTTTATATTGCGAAGCAAACATCATGCTTTCTCACCAATTCCATCAATTTTTTCCCGTTTTTTTCTATTCTGGCTTAGAATCCCGTTTAATGAATTTACATGAAGGACAGACTATGCAAAACCCGTTACATGACTTAATGACAGAAAGCCGCAACCCGAACAGCGAACATATTGATCAACTTTCCACCTTGGAAATGTTGAAAGTCATCAATCAAGAAGATCAAAAAGTGGCACTGGCAGTGGAAAAAGTGTTGCCTGATATTGCTCAAGCGGTTGATCACATTGCTCAGGCATTGATGAACGGTGGCAGACTGATTTATGTAGGGGCAGGCACATCGGGGCGTTTAGGGATTTTAGATGCCAGTGAATGCCCACCCACCTTTGGAACAGCACGTGAAAAAGTGGTGGGTCTCATTGCGGGTGGGGAGCCTGCTATTTTAAGTGCGGTGGAAAATGCGGAAGATAACCGAGAAGCAGGCATTGCGGATTTACAAGCCTTACAAATTAGCTCAAAAGACATCATCGTAGGCATTGCCGCTAGCGGGCGAACCCCTTATGTGCTTTCTGCCCTTGACTTTGCGAAACAGCAAGGTTGTGTCACCGTGGGCATCAGTTGTAATCCTGATTCTGCGTTGTCGACACTCGCACATATTGCTATTACCCCGATTGTGGGACCAGAGGTGATCAGTGGCTCATCTCGTATGAAAGCGGGTAGTGCACAAAAAATGATTCTGAATATGCTGACGACAGGAGCGATGATTAAAACGGGGAAAGTCTTTGGTAATTTAATGGTGGATGTGGTGGCGACCAACGCAAAATTGGTAGAACGTCAAAAACGTATTGTGATGCAAGCCACGCAATGCCATCGCCAACAAGCCGAACAGGCGTTAGTCGAAGCCAATGGACAATGCAAAGTGGCGATTGCCATGATTTTGTTTAATCTTTCAGCACAAGAAGCCCAGCAACGTTTAATGGCTGCTCAAGGTTTTATTTCTCGTTTATAGCCTTTGCATTCACCTGATTCACCCGATAAGTGGGGTAAAGTCCCAAGTGCGGTGCATGTTGAACATCTTTTACCCCACCACCGTAATGGCATTTACAGACTGAGCTCAAAAATGCTTTTCTTCGGATTTAACTTAAAGCCTTCTGCTTCTAGCCATGTTTGTTGTTGTGGGTTTTGTTCCACCACTAAACGGGTGGCTTGGGTATAACGCACAAATTCTTTGGCTTTCTCAATCAGGGCGGCGTAAATGTCCGCTTGCTGTGGACTTTGTTGCACAAAAATATCAGTCAGTTGCCAATAGCGTTGTAATTGTAGGGAGGAAAGGCGGGGATAAAGTTGAATAAAGCCTTGTGCTTGTTGCTGCTTATCTAACGCAAGGAAAAAGATACTTTCGCTAAAACGGATTCGATTGGTTAAAAAAACTAAGGTGCGATCAGGGTTTTCCCCCATGCCACAAGAAAGGCGATATTGTTCAAACAGAGGTAATAAGAGATCCAGATTCCATAATTCCGCTTTAAAAATTTTCACCTTCATCAAAATCGCCTATTTTTTGTTACATTCATACAGTGGATTGTAGCTTTTTAACACAAAATAATCATCTTTTCCCAAAAAATTTTTTCAAATTTGCCTAAAATCAACAGAACTCACCAAAAAGTTTGTTATAGTAAGACGATTATTTTTTATTAAGTTAATACGGAGAAAAATTATGGCTCGTCGTCCTTTAGTTATGGGTAACTGGAAATTAAACGGTAGCAAAGCATTTACCAAAGAATTAATCGAAGGCTTAAAAGCGGAACTAGCAGGTGTTGAAGGATGTGATGTCGCAATTGCACCACCAGTGATGTATTTAGCAGAAGCTGAAGCCGCATTAAACTGTGGTTGTAGCTGTGGTGGAAAAACCATCGCACTTGGTGCACAAAATGTGGATGTGAATGTACAAGGTGCATTTACGGGTGATATTTCAACTGAAATGTTAAAAGATTTTGGTGCGAAATATATTATTATCGGTCACTCTGAGCGTCGTACTTACCACCATGAAAGTGATGAATTTATTGCGAAAAAATTTGCGGCATTAAAACAAGCAGGCTTAGTGCCAGTATTATGTATTGGTGAAAGTGAAGCAGAAAATGAAGCCGGAAAAACAGAAGAAGTTTGTGCACGCCAAATTGATGCTGTGTTAAACACATTAGGTGCAGAAGCATTTAATGGTGCAGTTATCGCATACGAACCAATTTGGGCAATCGGTACTGGCAAATCAGCAACTCCAGCACAAGCACAAGCAGTTCATGCCTTTATCCGTTCACACATTGCGAAGAAAGACCAAGCCGTTGCAGATCAAGTGATTATTCAATACGGCGGTTCAGTTAATGATGCGAATGCGGCTGAATTATTCACTCAACCAGACATCGACGGTGCATTAGTCGGTGGTGCTTCATTAAAAGCCCCTGCCTTTGCCGTTATCGTAAAAGCAGCTGCAAAAGCGAAAAACTAATTTCCATTTTGTGATAAGTCAAGGATAAGCCGATCTCGGTTTATCCTTTTTTTATTCCATTCTCTCGGGAGCAACATGAGCTTGAAGAAGCCTTATGCCTGATATGCCAACCAATTGCGTAAGAGTTGTTCACCGTGTTCAGTCATAAAGGATTCTGGGTGAAATTGCACCCCGTAAATAGGCAGGTGCTTATGTTGAAACGCCATCACCACCTCTTCCTGACAATGGGCGGTAATCTGGAGTGAATCAGGGAAGTGTTGCTCACGAATTGCCCAAGAATGATATAAACCAATTTGAAATTCAGCAGGTAGCCCTTGAAATAACACGGAATCTGACCGCACATGAAGACGTTGAATGCGACCGTGACGTACCTTGTCTAAATTGTATAACTCGCCCCCAAAAAACTCACACAAGGTTTGATGACCTAAACACACACCTAAAATGGATTTTGATTGGTGATATTGTTCCAACATGGCAAACAGTTGTGGATAAGCACGAGGCACATCTGGACCTGGGGAAATCAGAATATGGCTATAATGAGCAACGGCGTCCAGATCCAATTCTTGCACATTAACCACCTCAAAAGGCTGGTCTAATCGACGGATCAGATCCACTAAATTGTAGGTAAAAGAATCTTGATTGTTGATGATAAGAAGTCGTTTCATGCCCTGTGCCATGTTCTGTAGAGAAAGAGGCAAAGTATAAAGGAAAATGCGGATTTTTGGGTGATTTTCCGTTAAACTTTCCTTTATTTTTTCAATTGTAGATCACTTATGTCTTTCCAAGCTTTTATTCAACAAGCCAATCATTATGGCGAACAACGCCAACCTTTTTTCTTTCTGATTGATTTTGAACAACATCAACCCATTATTTGCCCGTTAGCCCAAGCGGCAGAGAAAGGATTATTTTTTGCCATTCAAGGTCAACAGAATGTCCATCAGCTGGCTGAAATGCCTTGCGAGCCGTTTGCGTTACGTCAATTTCCGATGGCAAAAGCCACTTATCAACATGGTTTTGCGTTAGTGCAAGAGGCGTTGCAAAAAGGCAATTCCTATTTGTTAAATTTAACCTATCCCACCGACATTGAGATGAATTGGAATTTGGAGCAGGTGTTTCACCACACCACGGCACCTTATAAATTGTATTATCGTGATCACTTTGTGTGTTTTTCACCTGAGTGTTTTGTGAATATTCATCACAATCAAATTTACACTTACCCGATGAAAGGCACCATTGATGCCACCTTGCCAGAGGCAGAACAACGTTTGTTGGCATCAGAAAAAGAACGCCAAGAGCATTACACCATTGTGGATTTAATGCGGAATGATCTAGCAACGGTGGCAGAAAATGTCGAGGTGACCCGTTTTCGTTATGTGGAAAAAATTCACACGCAAAAAGGGGCAATTTTGCAAACCAGTTCAGAGATTCGTGCGGATCTTGGGGAAAATTGGCAAGCTCGTATTGGTCAGATTTTAGCGACATTGTTACCCGCAGGATCCATCAGTGGTGCCCCTAAAGAAAAAACCGTGCAAATTATTCAAGCTGCAGAGCAACAGCCTCGAGGTTATTACACGGGCATTTTCGGGTTGTTCGATGGAGAATCGCTACAAAGTGCGGTAGCCATTCGTTTTATTGAGCAAGTGGGCGAAAAATATGTTTTCCGTAGCGGTGGGGGGATTACGATGTTGAGCGATGTGGAAGAAGAATACCAAGAATTGATTCAGAAAGTGTATGTGCCAGTGGAGTAAGTGAATATGTTTCCTTTATTTGAAACGATTGCCATTGTGAAAGGGGAAATTCAACATCTTGACTTGCACCAACAACGTTATGCGGCAAGTTTAAAACATTTTTATGGCAACACCAGCACGAAAGTGCATGATCTTGCTCATATTCTTGACATTTCGACCGCACTTGAACATACCCAACATGCCCCGATTATTCGCTGTCGAGTCGATTACGATCAACACCATTATCATGTGCAGTATTTCCCCTATGAACGCAAAACATACCGCACGTTTCAGCCTGTCATCTGTGATGACATTGAATACCGCTTGAAATATGCTGATCGGACTTATTTAAATCAGCTGTTACAGCAAAAAGGTCAGTGTGATGAAATTATGATTATTCAACATGGCAAAGTAACGGATTGCAGTATTGGCAATCTGGTTTTTCGTCAAGGTGAGCAGTGGTTTACACCAGATAGCCCACTTTTTTACGGTACACAACGGGCTTGGCTCTTACAACAGGGGAAAATTCAAGCTTGTCCCATTTTGTTGCAAGATGTGGCAAAGTTTGAAGAAATTCGCCTAATTAATGCGTTAAATCCACTGTAAAATTTCTTTGATCAGCGTACAATAACAGCACTTTTTTCTATCTAACCATGTTTCAAAAAGGAGAACGATCTCATGACGAAAGTGATTCATACTGACAACGCCCCTGCGGCAATTGGTCCTTATGTGCAAGCGGTGGATTTAGGCAATATGCTATTTACCTCAGGGCAAATTCCAGTGAATCCGCAAACGGGTGATGTGCCGACGGATATTGTGGCACAAGCACGTCAATCTTTAGAAAACGTGAAAGCCATTGTGGAACAAGCGGGGTTACGTGTGGCAAACATTGTGAAAACCACCGTATTTGTAAAAGACTTAAATGACTTTGCCGCCGTGAATGCAGAATATGAGCGTTTCTTCAAAGAAAACAATCACCCACATTTCCCTGCTCGTTCTTGTGTGGAAGTAGCACGTTTACCAAAAGATGTCGGCATTGAAATCGAAGCCATTGCCGTGCGTGGTGAAAAATAATTGACCAGTTAAGCGAATCAGCGTGATATAAGGTAGGTGTTGAACCTGCCTTTATTTTTTCTCGGTTTTTTTCTCAGGTTAGGGGAAAGTGCGGTGGTTTTTGGAAAAGTTTTTTATTTTCTCATGATTGTTCAGATTTTGTGAACCTTGTCATTTGGATTGTGGGTGCTTCCTCGTTATAATGCCTTACTTTTCATCATCAAATGGTAAGAAAAATGAATTCTCTTGAACAACAATACTTAAATGAACTTGACGCTAAATTATGGAAATCCGCCGATAAACTTCGTTCCAATATGGACGCCGCCAATTATAAGCACGTCATTTTAAGTTTAATTTTCCTCAAATATGTCTCCGATGCCTTTTTAGCTCGCCAACAAAGCATTCAACAACAATTAACCGATCCTGACCATCTCTATTATCTTGACCCCAGTCTTTACGACAGTGAGGACGAATACCAACAAGCCCTAGCAAACGAGCTTGAACAATTAGATTATTACACCGAAGAAAACGTATTTTGGGTGCCCAAAACCGCCCGTTGGGATACCTTAACAGAAAAAGCAAGGACACCTATAGGAGATGTTTTATGGCAAAATGAAAAAGGCGAAGACGTGAAAATGCGTAACGTCTCTTGGTTGGTGGATCTTGCCTTAGAGACCATTGAAAAAAGCAACCCAAAACTCAAAAATATCCTCTCCCGCATTAGTCAATATCAGGTAGAAGATAAGCGAGTAAGTGCTCTTATTGATTTATTTTCAGACACCTCTTTTGTTGATCCTAAACATCAAGACGAAAAACTCAATTTAAAAAGCAAAGATATTTTAGGGCATGTTTATGAGTATTTCCTCGGTCAATTTGCCCTCGCCGAAGGCAAACAAGGGGGGCAATATTACACCCCGAAAAGCATCGTCAGCCTGATTGTAGAAATGTTGCAACCTTATCAAGGGCGTGTGTTCGACCCTGCTATGGGCAGCGGGGGATTTTTTGTCTCTAACGACAAATTTATTGAAAACCACGCTATGGAAAAACATTACGCCAGTGATGAACAACGCCGCCGTATTTCCATTTATGGGCAAGAAGCTAACCCCACCACATGGAAACTCGCCGCCATGAACATGGTGATTCGAGGTATTGATTTTAATTTTGGCAAAAAACACGCCGACAGTTTCACGGAAGATCAACATCCTGATTTACGTGCGGATTTTGTGATGGCAAACCCACCTTTCAACTTAAAAGAATGGTGGCATAAAAGTTTAGAGAATGATGCTCGCTGGCAATATGGCACACCGCCTGAGGGCAATGCCAACTTTGCTTGGATGCAGCACATGCTCTACCACCTTGCCCCAACGGGTTCCATGGCATTGTTATTGGCAAACGGCAGTATGAGTAGCAACACAGGTGGGGAAGGGGAAATTCGCAAACGCCTGATTGAGGAAGATGTGGTGGAATGTATGGTCGCCTTACCGGGGCAATTGTTTACCAATACCCAAATCCCAGCTTGTATCTGGTTTCTGAGCAAAGACAAACAGAACGGTGTGTCCTTTGATAAGAAAAAACGCAATCGCAGTGGCGAAGTGTTATTTATCGACGCCCGTCAATTGGGCTATATGAAAGATCGTGTGTTGCGTGATTTCACTGAAGCCGACAGCCAAAAAATCGTGCAAACCTTCCACAATTGGCAATATGGTGAAGATTACCAAGATGAAGCAGGCTTTTGCTATTCCGCCACCCTTGCCGACATTCAAAAACAGGACTACATCTTAACCCCGGGGCGTTATGTGGGGGCTGTGGCACAAGAAGAAGACAGCGAACCTTTTGCCGAAAAAATGCAAAAACTCACCGCACTTTTAAACCAACAAATGGCAGAAGGCGAACGCTTAAATGCCGAGATTAAAAAGAATTTAGCGGGGTTGGGGTATGAGTAATAAATCCAAATTATCTGACTTCATTTCTATTAAGCATGGATTTGCTTTTAAAGGTGAGTTTATTTCTACTGAGGAAAATGAAAATTGCTTATTAACTCCAGGTAACTTTGCTATTGGTGGAGGATTTAAATCTGACAAATTTAAATTTTATACGGGAGATGTTCCTAGTGATTATATTTTAAATTCAGATGATTTAATTGTAACTATGACAGATCTTAGTAAAGACGCTGATACTTTAGGTTATTCTGCGTTAGTTCCTAATATTCAAAATAAGCAAATGTTGCATAATCAACGAATTGGACTAGTTATCTTTATTAATGATGAATTAGATAAAGAATATCTCTATTTTTTAATGCGTTCTAAAGAATATAGGCATCATGTCGTAAGTACAGCTACAGGTTCTACGGTAAAACATACTTCTCCAAGTAAAATTCTTTCATTTGAATTTGACAAACCTACGCTAGAACAGCAAAAAAAAATTGCTAAATATTTACTAAGTTTTGAGAATAAAATCCAACTCAACACCCAAACCAACCAAACCCTCGAACAAATCGCCCAAGCGATTTTTAAAAGCTGGTTTGTGGATTTCGACCCTGTCAAAGCCAAAATTGATGCCCTCGCCAACGGTGGCACCCACACCGACGCCGAGCGTGCCGCTATGCAAGTGATTTCTGGAAAAACCAACGCCGAACTTACTCAAATGCAACAAACCAACCCCGATGCTTACAAAACCCTCGAAAAAACAGCCGCACTTTTCCCAAGTGAAATGGTGGAAAGTGAGTTGGGCGACGTGCCGAAGGGGTGGGGGTATTGTAAGGTTGGAGATGTTGTTGATAGATTAAAAAATCCACAAAAATTGAAAAAAGATGATATTAGTGCAGATTATTCAGTTCCTGTTTTTGAACAAGGTTCAAATATTCTGATGGGATACACCCAAGTGGCAGGATTTGAAGCAGATATAGAAAATCCAATGTTTATATTTGGAGATCATACCTGTGTAACCCACCTTTCAACAACACCTTTTTCAAGTTATCAAAATGTAATTACTTTAAAAGGCTTTAATTTGTCAACTTATTGGGTTTATTGGGCTGTAAGAGATAAACAGAAATTCCAAGAATATAGAAGACATTGGATGGAATTTATTGTTAAAGACATTATCGTCCCTGATAATAAGTTGTTATGCGATAAATTTTCTGAAAGAGTGAAGTATTTTCATAAAAAAATTGATGAAAATACTAAAGAAAACCAAACATTATCAGAAATTAGAGATAGTTTATTACCGAGATTACTTTCGGGGGACCTAGGGTAACAAGTGACCCTAGGTTAAGCATAATCCTACCCCGTTGGGGTAGTTATATTTTGTTCTAACAAGATATGTTTAGATATGTTTTTTTTTACATATCAATGAATATCAATGAATATCAATGTATATTAATGCATATGCTTTTATATCTACTTATACTTTCGAAAAATTCTTTTTGATTTGGAGAATACATTATGGACAGAATTAAAAACCCTTTTAATCCAGGTGCAGGTTCTAAACCACCAGCATTAGTGGGACGAGATCAGATTATTGAGGAGGCAACTATTCAGATAAAACGAGCGAATCTTGGGAACAGTATTCGCTCTCAAATGCTGCTCGGTTTAAGAGGTGTAGGTAAAACCGTGCTATTAAATCATATTTCAGCCATTGCTGAAGAAAATAATCACATTATTACTGTCATTGAAGCGAATGAAGAAATTGATTTAGTGGCGGTATTACAATCAGAAATCCAGCAGTTATTGAAAAAATTATCTGTCATAGAAAATATAAAGGATAAAGTTCATCGTGCATTATCCGTTGCAAAATCCTTTTTTTCTACCTTCAATCTTGATATTGGCGGCATTTCTATTGAAATCAAACCTGAGTTTGGCACAGCCGATAGTGGATTATTAGAAAGCGATTTGGCTCAACTTTTTCTTGTGATTGGTGAAACTGCCCAAGCAGCTAATCGACCGTGGTCAATTTTTATTGATGAGGTGCAATATTTGAAATCAGCTGATCTTTCGGCACTGATTGTTGCTTTACACCGTTGTAGTCAAAAGAATCTACCGATTTTATTTTTTGGTGCAGGTCTACCACAAGTGGCAGCGATGTCTGGCGATGCAAAATCTTATGCTGAACGACTTTTTGCCTATCCTTTTATTGGGGCATTGCCCGTGGAAGAAGCAAAAAAAGCTATCCGAGAACCAATCATCAAGCTTAATGAGTGTATTGAAGATGATGCACTTGATGAGATTGTGAAATATACAAAAGGTTATCCTTATTTTTTGCAAGAATGGGGAGCTGAAATTTGGAATGCGGGTATTGAGCAGATGCCTATTACGCAACAAGATGTTGTGCAAGCATCTCAAAGTGTGTTTTATAAACTGGATCATGGTTTTTTTAATGTTCGTTTAGATCGGCTCACCAATAAAGAAAAAGATTATGTGATTGCGATGGCTAATTTGGGAGAAGGGCCTTATAAATCTGGAGATATTGCGATTTCTTTGGGGAAAAGGAATAATGAGTTGGGTAATGTGCGAGCTAAAATTATTGAAAAAGGCATGATTTATAGCCCGTCTTATGGCGAGTTGGATTTCACAGTGCCACTTTTTGATGATTTTTTACGTCGTAAATTTCCGAAAAATATCCCTCATCATGATTAGATATGAATAATGTCAGCAAAATTGACCGTATATAAAAAATAAAATAAAGAAAAATATTTTTGATAAAACACACCTTACAGGAACACAACATGATCGATGAAAACGTCTTAGAACAGGCGGCACTTGATTGGTTTAGAGAGACAGGCTGGCAAACCTTTAACGGTAAGGAATTATTCACCGAGGGGAGAAATCCGCAACGTCATCAATTAAGTGCGGTGATTTTAGAACCGAGACTGAGTGGGAAAGCATCTTACAACGTTCTGAAAGTGGCGGACTTAGTGTGAGCTATGAATTAGTTGGATAAAGATGTGCGACCGTTACAGAAGAGAAATATCAACTTTGTTCACCAAAATTCGAAAAAATGGGTAACAAACTTGCTAGGCTTGCATAAATGAGAGACAATGCAATTTATTAACCAAAATTCGAAAAAATGGGTAACAAAATGAAGAGCATTAATTTAGAAAACGCTGTGCATTATCATCATGGTAAATTTCCGCCTAGCGTTATTCACTATCAACATATTATTCCAGCCTTAGCGACAGCGATTGAAGCCATAGCACGTTACGATCAAATGCTCAAAAATATGCACAATGGGGAAATTTTATTAGCACCATTGCGAAATCAAGAGGCAGTGATCTCTTCCCGAATGGAAGGCACCATAAGCACGATGGACGAAATTTTGCAGTATGAAGCAGACTACCCAGAAACAAGCGGGAAAAGTGAGTATGGGCTAAATGTGCGTTCTGATATTATCGAAACCGTGCTTTATCAACGTACATTAAAAAATACCCAAAAAGCGATGGCTGACGGTTATCCACTCTCAAAATCGCTGTTAAAAGGAATGCATCAGCAATTACTGTCTTTCGGGCGTGGGGCAAATAAATCGCCTGGGGAATTTAAAAAAGAGCAAAATTATTTAGCCGACACACTCAAAAAAAGCATTCTATTTGTGCCAATTTCCCCTGAAAAACTCGAAGAAGGTTTAGATCGCTTATTTGACTATATAAGCACAAATCAAGACCATATTTTAATCAAAACAGGGGTGACACACCTTGAATTTGAAGCCTTGCATCCATTCCAAGACGGTAATGGAAGAATAGGACGAATGCTGATTACGTTAATGCTATGGAATGCGAATATCATTTCGGCTCCACATTTTTATATTAGTGGCTATTTTGAACAGAACAAAAACGCCTACATTGATTTAATGCGGCGCGTGTCTGAAACAGGCGACTGGAACGATTGGATTATCTTTTTTCTGAATGCGATTGAAACACAAGCCAAACAAAATTTAGACATTGCTGAAAATATCCGACAGCTTTATGAAGAAATGAAAGGCATTTTTTCAGATACACTTTCATCAAAATGGGCAGTGATGGCTCAAGATTTTATTTTCACTAATCCAATTTTCAGAAATAGCCAATTTATCGAAAAAAGTGGTATTCCAAGCACGACGGCAACACGCTTTACTAAATTGTTAGCAGAAAAAGGGATTTTAACCACCAAAGAAGAAGCATCAGGAAGAAAATCCGCCTTGTATTCATTTGATGCATTGATGGATTTAGTGCGAGTTTAGTTTGATTGAAAATATTTTGTAGTGAACGTTTTACCAAAGCTGTTTATACAGCGTTAACCTTACAGGAACACAACATGATCGATGAAAACGTCTTAGAACAGGCGGCGCTTGATTGGTTTAGAGAGACGGGCTGGCAAACCTTTCACGGCAAGGAATTATTCACCGAGGGGAGAAATCCGCAGCGTCATCAATTAAGTGCGGTGATTTTAGAACCGATTTTTCGCACGCAGTTTGCTTTGCTTAATCCGCATTTACCTGTGGATTGTGTGGAGCAAGTGTTGGCAAAACTGAAGCAGGCAGAAAGCCGAGATTTGGTGGAGGCAAATCTGGCGTTTCATAAGCTGCTGATTCACGGTGTGCCAGTCACCTATAAACAAGGTGAGGAAACCTGTTTTGAGACGGCGTTTTTGGTGGATTTTGCTCATCCTGAAAAAAATGCGTTTTGGGCGGTGAATCAATTTGAGGTGCGAGGACTTCATTTGCGTCGCCCTGATATTGTGTGTTTTATCAATGGGTTGCCGATTGCCATTTTGGAATTAAAAAATCCTGCCGATGAAAAAACCGATGTGTGGAATGCGTTTCATCAACTGCAAACTTATAAAAATGATCTCTTTGATTTGCTGATGTTTAATGGTGCCTTGGCAATTTCTGATGGTGTGATCGCAAAAGTGGGGTCCTTAACGGCAGATGAAGAGCGTTTTATGCCTTGGCGTACGGTGAAGAATGAAAATGACAAACCCATCGTAGAATGGCAGTTAGAAACCTTAATTTGTGGCTTTTTCCGTCCTGATTTATTCACAGATTATTTGCGTTTTTTCATTTTATTCGAGAAGGATGAAAAGAACCGTTTAATTAAAAAACAAGCGGGCTATCATCAATTTCATGCGGTGCGAGAGGCGGTAAAAGCCACGGTGATTGCCTCAAGACAAATTGCAGATGATTGTGTGCAAGAACCTCGTGCCAGTTATGGGCGAGATGTGCAGGTGGGAAGCAAAAAAGCGGGCGTGGTATGGCATACACAAGGCAGTGGAAAGAGTATTTCTATGTGTTGCTATGCGGGAAAATTATTACAACAGCCTGAAATGGGCAATCCGACCTTAATTGTGGTGACCGATCGGAATGATTTAGATGGTCAGCTGTTTAAGCAATTCTCTTTGGCAAAAGATTTATTAAAACAAGAACCTGTACAGGCAGAAAGCCGTGAGCAATTAAGAGAATTATTAGCACGTCGAGAAGTGGGCGGTGTGATTTTTACGACGGTACAGAAATTTGCCTTACAAGAAAATGAGCAATCCCACCCGTTATTAAATGGTCGTCATAATATTGTGGTGATTTCCGATGAAGCACACCGTAGCCAATATGGGTTGACAGCAAAACTCAATGCGAAGGGCGAATTTCAATTTGGTTATGCCAAACATATGCGTGATGCCTTGAAAAATGCGACTTTTATTGGTTTTACGGGCACACCAATTGAAACAGAAGATAAAGACACTCGAGCGGTATTTGGGGATTATGTGTCGATTTATGATATTCAAGATGCCGTTGATGATGGTGCTACCGTGCCGATTTATTATGAATCTCGCCTTGCTCGTTTAGACATTAATCGTGCGGAAATTGAGGAATTGGCACAACAATTCGATGATCTTGTTGAGGAAGAAGAGCAAACCGAAGCGGAACGTATCAAAGGGGAATTTACCCGTTTAGAAAAATTAGTGGGGGCTCAACCTCGTTTGCAGCAAATAGCCAAGGATTTAATCGCCCATTTTGAAAAACGGCAAGAAAGCCAAGAAGGGAAAGCCATGATTGTGGCGATGAGTCGTGAGATTTGTGTGCATTTATACAATGAAATTGTGGCGTTGAAACCCGAGTGGCATAGTGAGGATCCTGCTAAAGGGGCGATTAAGATCGTGATGACGGGGTCTGCTGCCGATAAAGCCTTATTACAGCCACATATTTATAGCAAACAAGTGAAACAGGATTTAGAAAAACGCTTTAAAAATCCTGATGATCCGTTGAAATTGGTGATTGTGCGAGATATGTGGTTGACGGGATTTGATGCCCCTTGCTGTCATACCATGTATGTGGATAAGCCAATGCGTGGGCATAATTTGATGCAGGCGATTGCCCGAGTCAATCGTGTGTTTAAAGATAAACCCGGTGGATTAGTGGTGGATTACATTGGTATTGCCAATGAATTACAACAAGCACTACATACTTACACCAATGCGAAAGGGCGTGGTAAACCGACCATTGATACCGAAGAAGCCTTTCGTGTGTTGTTAGAAAAAATGGATGCCATCGCAGGGATGTTTGCCACACCCCTTGAAGGAAAAGCCCTTGATATTAGCCAATTTGAAACCAAAGCGATGAGTTTGTTGCCAAAAGCGGCAAACCATATTTTGGGCTTGGATGAGGGGAAAAAACGTTTTGCAGATTTGGTGTTGGCGGCGACGAAAGCCTATGCCTTATGTTCCACATTGGAACAGGCGAAGGCGTATCAACGTAAACTGGCTTTTTATTCTGCAGTGAAGGCGATGATGAGCAAAGAACAAATCGGTGATGGGAAATTACGCAAAAAACAGCAAGATCATGTTTTGAAACAGATTTTAGATAATTCCTTAATTGCTGATGGGGTGGATGATATTTTTAGCCTTTGCGGTTTAGATAAGCCAAACATTGGGCTACTTTCTGATGAGTTCCTAGAGGATGTTCGTCAGATGGAACATAAAAATCTTGCCGTTGAGTTATTAGAAAAGCTCCTACAAGATAATATTCAAAGTCGAGGCAGTCGAAATTTGGTGCAAGAGCGTAAATACCTTGAGCGTTTGGAAGCGACACTCACGAAATATCATAACCGTGGTATTGAGACGGCTCAAGTCATTGAAGAGCTGATTCAAATGGCGAAAGAGTTTCAAGAGGCATTTAAACGAGCGGAAGATTTAGGCTTAAACAATGATGAAATTGCGTTCTATGATGCCTTAGCCAATAACGAAAGTGCGGTGCGAGAATTGGGCGATCAAATTTTAAAAGCCATTGCGTTGGAATTGGTGAAACAATTACGTCGTTCTGTCACTGTAGATTGGCAAGTGCGAGAAAGTGTGCGGGCGAGATTGCGTATTTTAGTGCGTCGTATTCTGCAAAAATATAAATACCCACCTGATAAAGCCGATGAAGCCATTGATTTGGTGTTGGAACAGGCAGAAACCTTATCTTACGAATGGAGCGAAAAGCACGAGCACGTTGCCTAACTGATCATGAAAGAACCTCAGCATACTGCTGAGGTTTTTTTTATGCTTCAGGCTAACCCCAAAGTGCGGTGGTTTTTGGAAAAGTTTTGAGGTTGGGGAAAACGTGGCGTAAAAAAACAGCTCGATAAAAATCGAGCTGTTTGGGTATGTGAATCCTCAAGCGTTTGTTTAGGCTTTTGGACCTGCTGCCACTAATGCTTTACCTTCATCGTTAGTGGTGTATTTTTCGAAGTTTTTCACGAAACGGCTTGCGAGATCTTCGGCTTTGGCTTGCCATTGGGCTTTATCTGCATACGTATCACGTGGATCTAAGATAGCAGGGTCAACACCTGGTAAGGCTTTTGGAATGGCTAAATCGAAAATTGGGAGTTTGCCCATTTCTGCTTTTTCGATGGAGCCGTCTAAGATGGCATCAATAATGCCTCGTGTATCTTTGATTGAGATACGTTTGCCCGTACCATTCCAACCTGTGTTGACTAGGTAAGCTTCTGCCCCTGCATCTTTCATTCGTTTCACTAACACTTTGGCGTATTGTGTTGGGTGAAGTGATAAGAATGCGGCACCGAAACAGGCTGAGAAGGTTGGTGTTGGTTCTGTGATTCCTCGTTCCGTTCCTGCCAATTTCGCTGTGAAACCAGATAAGAAGTAATATTTGGTTTGCTCAGGCGTTAATTTTGATACAGGAGGTAATACACCGAATGCATCTGCGGTTAAGAAAATCACTTTTTTCGCATGACCTGCTTTGGATACAGGGGTAACGATATTTTCGATGTGATAGATTGGGTAAGATACACGGGTATTTTCTGTTTTTGAGCTGTCATCATAATCAACAGAGCCATCTTCACGCACGACGACGTTTTCTAATAAGGCATCACGTCTGATGGCGTTATAGATATCAGGTTCGTTTTCAGGAGAAAGTCGGATGGTTTTCGCATAGCAACCACCTTCGTAGTTGAATACGCCGTCATCGTCCCACCCGTGCTCATCGTCACCGATTAATTGACGTTTTGGATCGGTGGAAAGGGTGGTTTTCCCTGTACCTGATAGCCCGAAGAAGATCGCCACGTCGCCGTGTTTGCCCACGTTCGCAGAACAGTGCATGGAGGCGATGCCTTTTAATGGTAAGAAGTAGTTCATCATGGAGAACATGCCTTTTTTCATTTCACCACCGTACCAGGTTCCGCCGATGAGTTGCACCCCTTCCGTTAAGTTGAATGCCACAAAATTTTCAGAATTTAAACCTTGTTCTTTCCAGTTTGGATTGGTGACTTTTGAACCGTTTAGTACCACAAAATCAGGTTTGAAATGGGCTAATTCGGCTTCTGAAGGGCGAATGAACATATTTTTCACAAAGTGTGCTTGCCATGCGACTTCTGTTACGATGCGTACCGCAAGACGTGTGTCTGCGTTTGCTCCACAGAAGGCATCAATCACGAAGAGACGTTTTCCAGAAAGTTCTTTTGCGACGAGATCTTTTAAGCTTTTCCAAGTGTCTTGAGTCATCGGCTTATTATCGTTTTTCGCAGCATCAGTGGTCCACCAAACGGTATCCTTGGTTTTTTCATCCAGAACAAGATATTTATCTTTAGGTGAACGTCCTGTAAAAATGCCTGTATCCACAGCTACAGCGCCTGATTGTGTTACGGTTCCTTTTTCATAACCTTCTAAACCGGGTTTGGTTTCTTCTTCAAAAAGTTGTTCATAGCTTGGGTTATAAACGATTTCTTTTACATCATGAATACCAAGTACACCAAGTTCACTAATGACCTTATTTAGATCTGTCATACATCACCTCGCAGAGTTAAGTTTTAAAGTGGAAAAACGATTGTGAGCATTCTACTCAACTTTCGACCTTGAAACTGTTAGGTTGATCAAATTTTTTAACATCCATTCAAAAATTGTTGAATTATGCGAGGTTAAGCACAAAAAACGTTTTTGTATGAATGTGAATTTTTTCTCAGCCTACTCAGAGTGCGGTTATTTGGCATCTTGTTTTAATTTTGTGATAGCCTCTTTATTGAAGAAATAGTGGGTGCCGCAACATTCACATTGCATATCAAGGGTGCCTTGATGTTCAGCGAGTACTTCGTCAATTTCTTCATCAGGAATTAATAATAATGCTGCTCCAGAACGTTCTTGTGAGCAACCACAGAAAAAGCTGATGGGTTGAGAGGGAAAGATTTCTACCCGTTCTTCGTGATATAAGCGGTAGAGCAATTCTTCTGCACTCAAACCAAAGATTTCTTCCTCTTTCACTGTCGCAGTGAGTGTCGCTAAATGCGAGAAATCATCAGGGGAGCCAGAACCATCAGGCATAATTTGTAATAGCATGCCTGCGGCAACGGGTTCACCGTTAAATTCCCCTGCCCGAATAATTAATTGGGTTTGTAGCTGTTCTGAGCGAACAAAATAATCTTCCAAACATTCTGTAATTGTAGGTTTATCAAGGGCAATCACCCCTTGGTAACGTTCGCCTTCTGTGGGCGCGATGGTGATCACTAAAACCCCTTTGCCGACTAATTCTGCCAAGCTCATGTGATCGTTAACTTCACCTTGCAAGCGAGCTAATGCACGAATTTGTTGGTTGTCGTTGCCATTGACCAACGCCAGTTTTAAGGGACCATCACCTTGTACTTGTACTGTAATATCCCCTTCAAATTTTAAGGTGGCGGTTAATAAACTTGTTGCCACCATCATTTCACCTAATAAATTTTGAATGACTTTTGGATAGTGGTGTGTGTTGAGGGTGTCATGGAAGGTGCGGTTTAAACGCACCCATTCTCCTCGTACAGCACGGTCTTTAAAGAGGTAGCGGTAAAGTTTATCGTTATCAATTTTGTGTGTCATAAGTGTCCTTTTGTGTTGATTATGTCCATAATCAAGGGAAGTAAATGGATTATTTTTGTGTTTGCTGGTGCTTTTTTATACAAACTGTCTTGATATTGTGTGATCATATTGTGGTGGATTTTGCAATTACAAGCCCTCTTGATGTTTAAATTTTAAAAGATCACGGCGTTCTTTTTTATTGGGACGGCGATCAGGGTGTGGCATGGTCAGGGCGTTGATTTTGCGGGCTATTGCCATTTTGGCACGTTGCTCGATGCTTTTTTCAGTTTCTTGATAGAGTGTTTGGGCTTCGGGGGCACCACGGCGTTGTGTGGAAAGGGCGAGCACTTCCACTTCTTTTTCTTCATTACCTTGACGTAATTTAATCACGCCCCCAATTTCCACGCTTTTATTGGGTTTGGTGCGTTGTCCGTTGTAATGGACTTTTCCCCCTTCAATCATTTCTTTGGCAAGGGTGCGAGTTTTATAAAAACGGGCTGCCCATAACCATTTATCGAGGCGGACGGGATCATTATGTTCTGCTGAATGCGAATGTTTTGCCATGATGTATTATCCTTTTGCTACTACGCCTTTTGCTACTATGTAATGAAATAAAGTGCGGTGCTTTTTGACGGAGAAATGTCGTTTAAAGGGGTGAGGTGCTAGGCACAATCCCCCTGATTTGAGGGATAATATCAGGCTTGCCCCAAACCCGAAAAACCTTTTTTAAGGGGCATGATTTTATCTGATTTTTCGTGATTTCCCTAAAGTTACCTTGCGGTAAATAGGGATTTTATTTGAAGATGAAAACGCTGTGGTAAAAGTGCGGTGTGTTTTGAGCAAGAAAAACGTAGAGAGGCGGGCTCTCTACGCTTTTGTGCTATTTGCCTAGCAGGGTTATTCTACACGTTCACCATGTAAGGCTAAGTCTAATCCTTTACGTTCATCGTCTTTTTCCACACGTAAGCCGATTAACTTATCAATGACTTTTAACAAAATTAAGCTTATCACGCCACTGTAAACAATGGTGATGAGGACACTTTCCGTTTGTAGCCATAACGTTGTGGTGGTGGCTGCAATGTCGTGAGACACAAATACCCCTGTCAACACCGCACCGACAATGCCGCCTAAGCCGTGAATACCAAAGGCATCGAGTGAATCATCATAATGGAGCCAATATTTCAGTTTTGTGACGCCCACAAAGCAGATGACACTGGTGAGCACACCAATTGCAGCTGCACCTTGAATTGACACAAACCCTGCGGCAGGGGTAATTCCCACTAATCCTGCCACCGCACCAGAGACTAACCCTAATGCGGAGGGTTTGTGTTTTAGCAGGACTTCAATGAAGATCCACACCAATGCACCTGATACTGCCGCCATTTGTGTGGTTGCCATCGCCATGCCAGCACGTGCATCGGCAGCCAAGGCAGAACCTGCATTAAAGCCAAACCAACCGATCCATAACATGGCGGTACCGATTAAGGTTAACACTAAGTTATGAGGCATCATGGACTCTCGTCCATAACCGACACGTTTTCCTACCACAATGGCTGCCACTAAACCTGCAACTCCCGCATTAATATGAATGACTGTGCCACCGGCATAATCAAGCACCCCGTCAGAAGCAAGCCAGCCATCCATTCCCCACACCCAATGTGCGGTTGGGACATAGACGAATAATGACCAAAGACCAACAAACCACAACATAGCAGAGAATTTCATGCGTTCTGCACAAGCCCCTGTAATGATGGCACCTGCGATAATGGCAAATGCCATTTGAAAGAGCATAAACACCGATTCTGGCACCGTTGGGGCACCGGGATAGACCGTGAGCATTTGTTGTTCCGTAAACACATTCAAGCCAGATAAGAAAAGGCGATCCGTGCCACCGATAAAGGCATTATTGGGGGTAAATGCAAGGCTGTAACCAAAACACACCCAAATGACACCAATTAAACAACAAGCCGCAAAACTTTGTACCATGGTGGCAAGCACATTCTTTTTTCGCACCATGCCTGAATAAAATAATGCTAACCCTGGAACGGTCATAAATAAGACTAAAATGGTTGAAACCATTAACCATGTGCTATCGCCTGCACTAATGACAGACATCGGTTGTAACCAACTATCCGCAGAGGCCATGGCACTGCTTGATAAGCCGAATAATCCAGCTGTAAGAACGACACTTTTCATTTTTTATTCCCTTACAAAAACCTTATCACATTACACGGCATCTTCATCAACTTCACCTGTTCGGATACGGATCACCCTATCCACAGGTTTCACGAAGATTTTACCGTCACCAATTTTGCCTGAGCGTGCCGTCTGACAAATTGCCTCAATGGTGGCATCAACAAGTTCATCAATAACGACAATATCCACTTGTACTTTGGGTAAATAATCGATTTGATATTCCGCCCCACGGTAAAGCTCCGTATGACCTTTTTGACGCCCAAAGCCTCGGACTTCCGTTACCGTCATGCCTTGAATACCCAACTGATAAAGTGCATCTCGGACTTCTTCCAGTTTGAAGGGTTGAATAATTGCTGTGATTTGCTTCATTGTTTGCTTCCTTATTACATTTTATTTTTTATATCACGCCAAATGGCGTGCCACGCCGTCTAAAAAAACTTGAATGAAGGCGTTGAATAAAAAATAAAGATAAATAGAAATTAGATCAACCTTGTTTAAATAAAATTTAATAATGCTAAATATTAATCAATTAATTGCTTTATTTTTTATAAAATATTCAAAATAAAATTGAGTATTGTATGGATTTTGTTCAATCATGTGAAAGATGCATTTGGATAAGGCGGTTGCTGATGGTGTTCACGCCCAATATTGTCTTCCTTTTGGCATGACAAGGTTTGTGGTATGGTTATGCCATTATTTTGTCTATTTGCTGATGGCATGGCGAGCGAGTAAAAGCATAAAAGGAGGTAACCCCATGCAAAAACCCGAAATATTATCGGTTTCTGTGGCCGCAAAATCGCGAATTTTTGAAATTCAGTCTGTGGAGTTGAAATTCTCAAATGGTGAATATCGTGTTTATGAGCGTTTGAAAGCCAGCCCACGTGCCGCCGTCATGGTGCTAGGCATTGAGGGGGAGTCGTTATTGATGGTCAGAGAATATGCCGTTGGGACAGAACGTTATGAACTCGGTTTTCCGAAAGGCTTGATGGAAGCCGATGAAACCCCAGAACAAAGTGCGGTGCGAGAATTAAAAGAAGAAATTGGTTTGGGGGCGAATCAATTATTTCATTTACGCACGGTGAATACTTCACCAAGCCATATGAATAATTTGATGCATATTTTTGTTGCACAGGATTTTTATCCTTGCAAACTAGAAGGCGATGAGCCTGAACCGTTGGAGCTGGTTCGTTTTCCGTTGTCAAAGATTGATGATTTATTAGCAGACAATACCTTTTGCGAAGCACGCAATTTGGTGGCACTTTACTGCTTGCGAGACTTTTTAGCGAAAAAAAGTTGATCTGGTATAAAATGAAGTGATATTTCATTTGCAATCCTAATAATTGAGTGTTATTTAATGATTTTAAATATTTATTGGTCTTTCTGAATAAATATGCAGATCAAGATGGATATGTTCTTATCCTAAAATAAACATCACAATGAACGAGGATTTTTTATGAGCGATTCTACGCATTATGCACCCCAGGATTCTCTGCGTGAGCTAACACTCAGGGGTATGATTCTAGGTGCATTAATTACGGTCGTCTTTACGGCATCAAATGTTTACTTAGGCTTAAAGGTGGGCTTAACCTTTGCCTCTTCCATTCCCGCTGCGGTGATTTCTATGGCGGTGTTAAAAATGTTTTCAGGATCCAATATTCTTGAAAATAATATGGTTCAAACACAAGCATCCGCAGCAGGGACGTTATCTTCCATTATTTTCGTGTTGCCAGGCTTATTGATGATGGGCTATTGGCAAGACTTTCCCTTCTGGCAAACCATGTTAATTTGTGCCTCTGGTGGTATTTTAGGGGTCATTTTTACGATTCCTTTACGCAATGCCATGGTGACACGCAGTGAATTACCTTACCCTGAAGGCGTGGCAGCAGCCGAAATTTTAAAAGCAGGCAATCATGAGCAAGGGGCAGATAGTGGCGTGAGAGAAATTGTCACAGGGGGATTGCTAGCTGGAACCATTGCCTTTTTAACCAATGGATTACGTGTCATCGCAGATGGGGCAAGTTATTGGTTTAAATCAGGCAATGCCATTTTTCAACTCCCTATGGGCTTTTCTTTAGCCTTAGTTGGGGCAGGGTATTTAGTGGGTATTGTGGGCGGTTTAGCCATTTTACTCGGTATTTTCATTGCTTGGGGCGTGGCGGTGCCTTATTTCAGTGCCGCAGTGCCAATGCCAGAAGGAGCGAATATGATTGGCTACGCCATGGGGATTTGGAAAGAAAAAGTCCGCTTTATTGGTGTGGGCACCATTGGTATTGCCGCCATTTGGACATTATTTATTTTAATGAAACCGATGATTGAAGGCATGCGAGCTTCTTTCCGCCATTTAAAAGATCCAAAAGGGGTCGCCATGGATCGCACCGAGCAAGACTTATCGCCAAAGACCATGATTTATTTGACCTTGGCAACCATCGTGCTGATTGCCTTTTCACTGTATGATTTCATTCAAGCAATGCATTTATCCGCAGAAATCACCGTGTTATTGATTGTGGTGTGTACCGTCTTTACTGTTGGGATTGGTTTCTTTGTGGCGGCGGCTTGCGGTTATATGGCGGGCTTAGTAGGATCCTCTTCTAGTCCTATTTCTGGGATTGGGATTATTTCGGTGGTCACCCTCTCTTTAGTGTTGATGTTAGTGGGCAATGTTTCAGGCTTATCAGCACGTCCTGATGCCATGCAATTTTTAACTGCCTTGACCATCTTCTCTGGTTCATTGGTCGTGACCATTGCGGCGATTTCAAACGATAACTTACAAGATTTAAAAACGGGCTTGTTAGTGCGTGCGACCCCTTGGCGTCAAGAA
Source organism: Pasteurella pantherarum (assembly GCF_049670885.1). Lineage (GTDB taxonomy): Bacteria > Pseudomonadota > Gammaproteobacteria > Enterobacterales > Pasteurellaceae > Pasteurella. The sequence goes on from NZ_CP187173.1 coordinate 2,216,260, forward strand.
GTGGCGTTGATTGTTGGTTGTATTGTGGGGGCATTAGTCATTGCCCCTGTGCTAGAAATTTTATATCACGCTTATGGCTTTACGGGGGCGTTACCTCGTGAAAGCATGGATCCAACACAAGCTTTATCAGCACCGCAAGCCACTTTAATGACCACCATCGCAAAAGGGATTTTCTCTCACAGCCTTGAATGGACCTATATTTTTGTGGGTATTGGTTTAGGTGTGGTATTGATCATCATCGATGCTATTTTACGTCAATCCAGTAAAAATCGCTTTGCCTTGCCTGCCTTAGCGGTTGGGATGGGCATTTATTTACCGCCTGTGGTGAATATGCCGATTATTATTGGTGCAGTGTTGGCTTGGCTTATCAATAAACATTTAGATCGCTACCTTAAACGAACAGGCAAAGACCAAGAGACGGTGAAAAAATCGGCTGAACGTTTTGGCACCTTATTTGCCGCAGGGTTAATTGTGGGCGAAAGTTTAGTGGGTGTGGTATTAGCCTTTATTATTGCTGCTTCCGTCACCGCAGGGGGATCGGATGCACCACTTGCCTTGCATTTAGAAAACTGGGAAACCCGTGCAGAAATACTGGGACTTCTCGCCTTTGTTGTGGGGGCAGGTATTTTTGTGTTACGTGTCTTACGTGCAAAAAAACAGGCTTAATCTGCTTTGATCAAGTTGCAGGCTATCAAGATATTTGATAGCCTGTTTTTCTGTCTTTTAAGCAAACGTTTTACTTTTCTTAACATAGTGTTATTTCATGCTTGTCGAGACAGACATTTTTCCCCTTACAAAGGAACGCTTATGCTTTTGCTTTCACCGCAACTTTTAGATCAAACCTTGAATATTGCTTATCAAGCAGGCACGCATTTGAATACGTTTTATCAGCAGTCAAAACAACATGCTGTTGATGTCCACACTAAATCGGATAACACCCCCGTGACCGATGTGGATTTATTTTTAAGTCAATTTTTAATTGAAAAACTCACCGCACTTACCCCCAATGTTCCGATTTTATCGGAAGAATGTTGTCATGTGCCACTGTCAGAAAGAGCACGGTGGGAAGAATATTGGCTGATCGATCCTTTAGATGGCACCCAACAATTTATTTGTCAAACCGATCAGTTTTCCGTATTGATTACGCTCGTGCAGCATAATACGCCCGTCCTGAGTGTGATTCATGCCCCCATGTTAGATGCCACATACTATGCGATGCAACACTTCGGAGCATATAAACGCAGCAGTGCTGGAGTGCAAAAATTAACCTGCGGTCAACCTTCAGCCGATCGCCCGTTAAAAATTGCACTGGGGGCAAGTTGTGCTATTGAAAAAGTGCGGTCAATTTTGAACCCAAATTATCAATACGAATTTGTGATTTATGGTTCAAGTGGTTTAAAAAGTGGTTTGGTGGCAGAAGGCAGCTGTGATTGTTATGTGCGTTTAGGCAAAACAGGGGAATGGGACACCGCTGGGGCAGAAATTTTATTAGCCGAAATTGGGGGGAATATTTTCAACACCCAATTTCAACCGCTAACCTATAATCAACGAGAGACGTTTACGAATCCAGATTTTGTGATGACCGCAAATTGCCAATATAATTGGCGTGAAATCTTTCAATTTCGTTAAACTTTCAATTTCTCTCAATAAAAGCAATAAGTAATTTGCTATACTATGTGGCAATTTAAGTCATGTTTTAATCTTTAATCTCAGGAAGACAATGAAAATCGAAGCAGATAATAATTGTATTGTAATCTTTGGTGCTTCAGGCGATTTAACTTACCGCAAGTTAATTCCCGCACTTTACAATTTGTATAAAATCGGGCGTTTAACTGAACATTTTTCAGTATTAGGCGTAGGGCGATCGGAATTAACCGATGAAAGTTTTAGTGAAAAAATGCGTCAAGCACTGATTAAAAGCGAAGGTGCAAATGGCGAAACCTTGAATGAATTTTGTCGTCATCTCTATTATCAAGCATTAAATACCGCAGATTCTGCTGATTATGGCAAATTGATCCCACGTCTTGATGAACTCCACGATAAATATCAAACCTGTGGCAATACGCTTTATTATTTATCTACCCCACCTAGCCTATATGGCGTCATTCCAGAATGCCTTGCCGCACATGGCTTAAATACCGAAGAATTTGGCTGGAAACGCCTTATCGTAGAAAAACCATTTGGTTACGATATCCGCACAGCAAAAGAATTAGATATTCAAATCCATCGCTTCTTTGATGAGCACCAAATTTATCGTATTGACCATTATCTTGGTAAAGAAACCGTACAAAATCTTTTGGTTTTACGTTTTTCTAACGGCTTATTTGAACCCCTTTGGAACCGTAATTTTATTGATTATATTGAAATTACTGGGGCGGAATCTATCGGCGTGGAAGAACGGGGTGGCTACTATGATGGCTCAGGTGCGATGCGGGATATGTTCCAAAACCACCTGTTACAAGTGTTAGCCATGGTGGCAATGGAGCCTCCAGCCATTATTAATGCCGATTCCATGCGTGATGAAGTGGCAAAAGTTTTATATTGCCTTCACCCATTAAGCCAAGATGATTTAGAAAATAACTTAGTGCTGGGTCAATACTGTGCAGGGGTCTCAGAAGGTCAAGCTGTAAAAGGCTACTTACAAGAAAAAGGCGTGCCAGAAGATTCTAATACCGAAACCTATATGGCATTACGTTGTGAAATTGACAACTGGCGTTGGGCGGGCGTGCCTTTCTATGTGCGTACGGGTAAACGCTTACCGACAAGGGTGACAGAAGTGGTCATTCACTTCAAAACCACACCGCACCCTGTTTTCAGTCAAAAAGCCCCAGAAAATAAATTGATTATCCGCATTCAGCCAGATGAAGGCATTTCAATGCGTTTTGGTTTGAAAAAACCAGGTGCGGGGTTTGAAGCAAAAGAAGTGTCCATGGACTTCCGTTATGCCGATCTGGCATCACCTAGTTTGCTCACTGCCTACGAACGTTTATTGCTAGATTGTATGAAAGGGGATGCCACCTTATTTGCACGTACCGATGCAGTACACGCCTGCTGGCAGTTTGTTGAACCAATTTTAGACTATAAAGCAAAAAATGGGCGTATTTATGAATATGAATCTGGCACATGGGGCCCAACGGAAGCAGACAAACTGATTGCCAAAACAGGTCGTGTTTGGCGTAAACCAAGTGGATTGATGAAGAAAAAAGTATAAGGTAAAACGGACGCAAAAAGTGCGTCCGATATCCGATAAAAGGGAAGATCAATGAACACCAAAATTTTTGATACAGCTCAACAGGCGGTTGAACACATCGCCCAAGAATTTATCACATACAGCCAACAACCTCGCCCTGTGCATATTTCACTTTCAGGTGGCTCAACCCCCAAACTGCTGTTTAAAACCCTTGCCAAATCCCCTTTTGCCGAAAAAGTGCGGTGGGAAAATTTACATTTTTGGTGGGGTGATGATCGCATGGTTGAACCGAAAGATCCCGAAAGCAACTACGGTGAAGTGCAAAAATTGTTGTTCGATCATATTTCGATCCCTGCAGAAAATATTCACCGCATTCGTGGCGAACAACCCGTTGAACAGGAATTGGTGCGGTTTTCCCAAGAACTGAAAGCATGTGTACCGAATTTAGAATTTGACTGGATTATTTTAGGCATGGGTACAGACGGACACACCGCTTCCCTTTTCCCGAACCAAACGGATTTCGAGGATCCGAATGTGGCTGTCATTGCAAAACACCCAGAAACGGGACAACTTCGCATTTCCAAAACGGCAAAACTCATTGAACAAGCCAAACGCATCACCTATTTAGTGACAGGCGAAAGCAAAGCCGACATTTTAAAACAAATTCAAACCACACCCGCAGAAAACCTGCCTTACCCCGCGGCTAAAATTAAAGCTCAAAAAGGGGTAACAGAATGGTATCTCGACAAAGAGGCGGCGAAGTGGTTGTAAAAAAGTGACTTTAAAGGATTGATAATGAACGATTTTCATCTTACCCCTTTAGAAAATGCTGTTGAGCGTTTACGCGAAGGTTTGAATCGCTATCTGCAAGATACGACAGATTTACAAATTCGTGATGGTTTGGTGCAACGTTTTGAATTTACCTATGAAATTAGTCATAAAATGTTAAAACGATATTTGGAAAGGATTTCAGCCAACCCTGAGCAATATGATGGGATGACATTCCAAGATTTAATCCGAACCGCAAATGAATATGGGCTTTTGTTGGGTGACTGGTCAGATTGGAAGCAGTATCGTGATATGCGTAGTCGAACCAGCCATACTTATGATGAAAATACCGCTATTTTGGTGGTGAATGGCATTCCAAAATTTTTATCCGAAGCACAACATTTGGTTAGCACATTACGAGAACGCTTATAATGCCGTTGGATCTTTCGCCTGAACAACTAGAAATTGTACAAACGATTCTGAAAAAATTTGTACCTAACTTGCCTGTTTGGGCATTTGGTTCACGCGTGAAGAATCAGGCAAAACTTTATTCTGATTTAGATTTAGCCATTATCACAGAACAGCCGCTAGATTTTGCCACTCATGCGGATTTAGTCAATGCCTTTTCCGACAGTGATTTACCTTGGAAAGTGGATATTGTAGATTGGGCGACCACATCGGAAGAATTTCGAGCCATTATTTTACAGAAGTATGAAGTGGTGCAAGGAAAGTGAAGGCAATAAGCGGTGAAAGTGTGAAAATGTTGACAAAAAGCACCGCACTTTTGAGGTCACAATTGGTTTTTCAAAGAAAAAATATTGTGACCTCAAATTAGGGCTGTTATCGGTATTTCGAAAATCGATGTAGAAACAAGCTGAGTTTTTGAACAGTTGGAAGATATGAAAAAAGGGCAATATCTTGTAAAAAATCTACAAATTTTTTAGGAAATTTGCCCGATGTTTATCAATGTTATTACATAAGGACTTTAAAATGAAAAAACTATTTTCTCTTTTCATGGCATTGACTTTAATGGCTTGCTCATCTGCTATTAGCCCGCACGATATTGCTGGGAAAATCCCTAAAAATGCGAATAGAACCATCATTTTTAATGTAAATGCAGCTGATAATAGTGTATCTAATGTAATCTTAGCGGGAATGCTGAAAACTCGCTCAGATGGAATAAATAAGCAATTAATGGATTTAGTGGCTAATGACAATTTAAACGTAGGTATTTCAGGTAAAAGCCAAATGTTGAACAAAGTGGCTGCCACATATGTTATTGAAAATGGTAAATTCGGGAAAAATACCAAAATATTTATGGTTGGCGATAGCGAACAAGATAAACAAGAATTAGAACAATCCGCTAATACAAAAAATATTCCTTTTGAGTATTTTTTAGTAGATAAGTAAGGTTGGGAAAAGGAAGAAATCGTCATCCACGAAAAAAACTTAACAGATTATTACCTTTCTTAGAAGAATATATGATTTCTTAAAAAACAGGAGAACTACATGTCAGTAAAAGGTGACATCGGCGTTATCGGCTTAGCGGTAATGGGCCAAAACTTAATTTTAAATATGAATGATCACGGCTTTAAAGTGGTGGCATTCAACCGTACGACTTCGAAAGTCGATGAATTTTTACAAGGTGCGGCGAAAGGCACGAATATTATCGGGGCTTATTCATTACAAGACTTAGCGGATAAATTAGAAAAACCGCGTAAAGTGATGTTAATGGTGCGTGCAGGTGAGGTGGTGGATCAATTCATCGAGGCATTATTACCTCACTTAGAAGAAGGTGACATCATTATTGATGGCGGTAACACCAACTATCCTGACACTAACCGTCGTGTTGCGTATTTACGTGAAAAAGGCATTCGTTTTATTGGTACGGGTGTTTCTGGTGGTGAAGAAGGTGCACGTTTCGGGCCTTCAATTATGCCAGGCGGTGATGAATCAGCGTGGGAACACGTGAAACCAATTTTACAAGCGATTTCAGCCAAAACGGATAAAGGTGAAGCGTGCTGTGATTGGGTAGGCCGCGATGGTGCGGGTCACTTCGTGAAAATGGTGCATAACGGCATTGAGTATGGTGATATGCAATTAATTTGTGAAGCATATCAATTCTTAAAAGATGGAGTGGGCTTATCTGATGATGAATTAGAAGCCACTTTCAAAGCATGGCGTAACACCGAATTAGACAGTTATTTAATTGATATCACAGCGGATATTTTGGGTTATAAAGCGGAAGATGGCACCCGTTTAGTGGATAAAATCCTTGATACAGCAGGGCAAAAAGGTACAGGGAAATGGACAGGGATTAACGCCCTAGATTTCGGTATTCCATTAACCTTAATCACCGAATCCGTGTTTGCTCGTTGTGTGTCTTCCTTCAAAGAACAACGTGTGCAAGCCTCTCGCTTGTTCAATAAAGTGGTGGGCAAAGTGGAAGGCGATAAAGCCACTTGGATTGAAGCCGTACGCAAAGCCTTATTAGCCTCAAAAATTATTTCTTATGCACAAGGTTTTATGCTGATTCGTGAAGCCTCAGAAAACTTTGGTTGGCACATTAACTACGGTAACACCGCACTTTTATGGCGTGAAGGTTGTATCATTCGTAGCCGTTTCTTAGGCAATATCCGTGATGCTTATGAAGCGAACCCAGATTTGGTGTTCTTAGGTTCAGATGCCTATTTCAAAGGCATTTTAGAAAACAGCTTAGGCGAATGGCGTAAAGTGGTGGCGAAATCCATTGAAGTGGGGATTCCAATGCCTTGCATGGCATCTGCAATCACGTTCTTAGACAGCTACACCAGTGAGCGTTTGCCTGCTAATTTACTGCAAGCACAGCGTGACTATTTCGGTGCACACACTTATGAACGTACTGACAAACCACGTGGTGAATTTTTCCACACCAACTGGACAGGACGTGGTGGGGATACCGCTTCAACCACTTACGATGTGTAGTTAATATTTTTTAAAAACGTACCGCACTTTTGTTGTGAAAAGGCAAATGTGCGGGCGTTTTTTCTCTTTAAACGGTAGGTGTACTAAATTGAGCCATGCCTCAATAAATTTTTTATCGTGGTATTGGTTTTTTATCACAGTGAAATCAATGCTGACGTTCATCTCAATCAGATAGGGAAAATTATGAACATTCCTAATTACAGAAACCAAATTAAAATCGTCTTTTTTGATATTGATGAGACGTTGCTGATAAAAGACGAAGATCGTATTCCTGATAGCGTGATTCCTGCCTTAAACAAATTGCATGAAAATGGCATTATTACCGCTATTGCAACGGGGCGTACGCAAGCAAATTTTTCCTCAACCATTAAAGAATTTATTGCACAAGTGAATATTGATTTATTTGTGACGATCAACGGGCAATATATTGATTATAAAAATGCACCTTTAGAAAAAAATACGTTACCAACGGCGAAAATCCAAGAGCTGGTGGACTTTTTTGATCAACATCAGATCGAATATGCCCAAGTTTCCCCTACCCATATGGCTATTTCTGCCGCCACTGAGGAGGTGTGTAGTGCATTAGACACATTGAAAGGGCGTTATCATGTGGAAAAAGATTATTTCAAACGTAATGAGGTTTTTCAGATCTTGGCGTTTTATAACGACACAAAAGATGAATTGGTGAAAAACTCAGGGGTCTTAACGGGTTTACAAACGGTTCGTTGGCATAAAAACTCCATTGATTTATTTGATGCGAACATTTCAAAAGCCAGTGGTATTGCGGCGGCGATTCGTCATTTAGGCTTTGACATGGAAAATGTGATGGCATTTGGCGATGGTTTAAATGATATTGAAATGCTTCGTACCGTGGGGGTTGGGGTGGCAATGGGCAATGCACAAGAGGTCGTGAAAAATGCGGCACGCCATGTCACTCGCCCGATTGATCAAGACGGTATTCATTATTTTCTGACCCAAGCAGGTTTGTTAGATTAATTCTTTTTGCGATCCCGATCGAGGTATGCCAAGCGATGGCATGCCTTTTTTCTTTTCTGGGGTAAAGTCATGCTTTTTGCGGAGAAAAACATGAACTGGTTGGGATTTCGTTGTGTGCTTTGTCATGCCCCTTTGGCGATAGCCACACATGGCTTGTGTTGTCGTTGTTATAAAAGCCTTGCACGTTTTACCTATTGTGGGCATTGTGGCATGGAAACCACACGTCCCACATTACATTGCGGATATTGTTTACAACAAGAACCGAGTTGGGATCGGATGGTGATTATCGCACGCTACCTTCCGCCCTTATCACAGCTGATTCACCAGTTCAAATTTCACCATAGCTTTTTTCTAGACCGCACTTTGGCACGTCTGTTGCTCTTGGCTATTTATGATGCAAAACGCCACTATGGTTTGCCGTTACCTGAGGTGCTGATTCCTGTTCCGCTTCATCATGTTCGGCAGTGGCAACGAGGCTATAATCAAGCGGATTTATTGGCACAACAGCTTGCACATTGGCTTAAGTTGCCTGTGGAGTCTCAATGGGTGGTACGAGTGAAACGCACGCACACACAACGAGGATTAAGTGCGAAAGAACGCCGTGTGAATTTACGCCAAGCCTTTCGCCTTGCCCATGGGGCGGAGAGTCGGCACTACAAATCGGTTGCCTTGATTGATGATGTGATCACCACAGGATCGACCTTAAATGAAATTGCTAAACTGTTACGCACAGCGGGTGTCGAGCATATTCAAGTGTGGGGATTGGCACGATGTTAAGCGAAGATAATTACTGCAAAAGGTGGAAAAAAAGGCAATCTCGGAGTATCATGCCTGACAATCTGACTCAAGTATTGAATTTTCTAGGATAATATATGCAACAAATCAAGATTTCAGAGGCGGCTCAAGCACATTTCCGTCGTTTGCTAGATCAACAAGAAGAAGGCACCAATATTCGTATTTTCGTGGTCAACCCAGGTTCGCCAAATGCAGAGTGTGGTGTGTCATATTGCCCAGCCAATGCGGTGGAAGCTACCGATACCGAAATGAAATATGCCACCTTTTCCGCATTTGTTGATGAAATCAGTTTACCTTTTTTAGACGAAGCTGAAATTGATTATGTCACCGAAGAATTGGGTGCACAGCTTACCTTAAAAGCCCCGAATGCGAAAATGCGTAAAGTGGCAGATGATGCCCCATTAATTGAGCGTGTTGAATATGTGATTCAAACACAAATCAACCCACAATTAGCCAGCCACGGTGGGAAAATCACCTTAATTGAAATTACCGAAGACGGTGAGGCAATTTTACAATTTGGCGGTGGCTGTAACGGTTGTTCAATGGTGGATGTAACCTTAAAAGACGGTATTGAAAAACAACTGTTAAGCTTGTTCCCAAATGAATTAAAAGGGGCGAAAGACGTGACCGAACACCAACGTGGTGAACATTCTTACTATTAATGCCATGGCATAAAGGCAAAAAATCATAGCCGCACAGGCATAAAGCAAGGCGAACTTCGAGTTCGCCTTGTTGATTTTTAGGGGGAATGCACAAAACTTTTTTAAAATGCCCCGCACTTTTGTTGAATGCCAAGGTGCCTAACAAGGCTGTTTTTTCATGAGGCTTTTAAGCAAAGGTATTTCATTTCTAAAAATTCTTCAATGCCATAACGTGAGCCTTCACGGCCTAAGCCCGATTCTTTGATTCCACCAAAAGGTGCCACTTCGTTGCTGATTAAGCCTTCATTAATGCCGACCATGCCATATTCTAAGGCATCGGACACACGCCAAATACGGGCGATGTCTTGCGTGTAAAGGTAGGACGCTAAACCAAACTCGGTGTCATTTGCCATTTCTACCACCTGTTCTTCCGTCTCAAATTTAAACAGCGGTGCCAATGGAGCAAAGGTTTCTTCTTTTGCCACTAACATATGGTGTGTTACATCACACAACACGGTGGGCTGGAAGAACGTGCCTCCCCGTGCGTGGCGTTGCCCCCCAACCATTAACCTTGCCCCTTTAGCCGTGGCATCTTCAATATGTTGTTGGATTTTTTGCACCGCACTTTCACTGATTAATGGCCCCATATTCACCCCATCTTCATTGGCACTGCCCACTTTCAAACGAGCCACTTCTGCACAGAATTGTTCAACAAAACGTTCATAAATGCCAGATTGGACATAAATGCGGTTGGTGCAAACGCAAGTTTGTCCGCTGTTACGGAATTTTGAGGCTAAAATGCCGTCAATCGCTTTATTCAGATCGGCATCATCAAACACAATGGACGGGGCATTGCCGCCAAGCTCAATGGAGAGTTTTTTCACCGTATTTGCAGATTGTGCCATGAGCTGTTTTCCTACTCGAGTCGAACCCGTAAAGGTGAGTTTGCGGACGATAGGACTGTCGGTAAGTGCTTGCCCCACCTCAACGGCTTGGGTGGTGGTGATGACATTCAATATCCCCGCAGGTACGCCAGCTTGGTGAGCCAGTTCTGCCAAGGCTAAGGCAGAAAGTGGGGTTTCATGTGCAGGTTTGAGCACCATCGCACAACCTGCAGCAAGGGCGGGGGCAGCCTTGCGGGTGATCATGGCATGTGGAAAATTCCATGGGGTGATCGCAGCAACCACGCCCACTGCTTGTTTGATCACAAATAAACGCTGATCGGCATGATTCGCTGGGAGAACATCGCCATAAATCCGTTTGGCTTCTTCGGCAAACCATTCAATAAAACTGGCACCATACTGAATTTCGCTACGGCTTTCGTGAATCGGCTTGCCTTGTTCAAGGCTTAAAATTTGGGCTAATTGTTCTTGGTGTTCTTGCACCAGTTCGTACCAACGTCGCAAAATGGCGGCACGGACTTTGGGAGCGGTTTTCTGCCAGCTTTTTTGGGCATTTGCCGCACATTCAATGGCGTAGTGGGCATCTTGTGCGTTTAAATCAGGTAAGTGGCAAATCACATCGCCTGTGGCGGGGTTGATTACCTCAAAGGTTTTGTGATCGTTGGCGTTTACATATTCGCCGTTAATGTAGGCGTGGGGTTTGAGTAGAGAAAAGGGTTGCATTGGACCTCCCAACCAGTAAAAGAATCAAGATGAAAAGGGGATTTCGCTTTTCATGGCTCGGCATTGTACGCCTCAAGGCAATAAATTGCATGAAAATCCCCGCAGAATGACTCGCAAGCTGGGCGTTTGCCTCATTTTTGTGTCTTTTTTCGAGCCTTCCTCAAAAGAAAAGGGATTTATGCTATTATTTGTTAAAGAAATGTTTCCAGAAATGAACAATGCAATCAAACCACAATATTAAGGATAATCAATATGCTTACGCCTATTCAGCAGCATTTTCGTGATGCGATGGCAAAACTTGCAGCCGGGGTCAATATTTTAACCACCAATGGTCAGGCGGGTAAATGCGGGCTAACTGCCACGGCGGTGTGTTCTGTGACGGATAGCCCGCCGACATTGATGGCTTGTATTAATCGTGAAAGTCAAATGAATGCCGTGTTCAAAAAGAACAAACGGCTTTGTGTCAATATTCTGCATGCGAATCAAGTGGATCTTGCTCAGCACTTTGCGGGATTTCGTGAAAGTTGTATGGACGAACGCTTTGAGTGGGATATTTGGCATACGCCGACTGATCCGCATTCGCCCCCTTGTTTAAAAGAGGCACTTGCCAATTTGAGTGGGAACGTGGTTGAGGTGCAAGAAATTGGCACACACTCTGTGTTTTTGGTGGAATTGGATCAGATTCAGATCAATGCATTTGAGGCAGAAAATGCCCCTTCGTTAGTGTATTTTGCCCGTGAATTTCATCAAGTGGGCTAGTTTGTCACCGCTTCAATTAAAAAGTGCGGTGGGTTTTCCGCCAGTTTTGTGACAAAAAGGGCAGCTGAGATGGTTGAGCAAATACCATGCGTGAGGAATCAAGGCTGCCCGATTTCCTTCATCATCAAACGCTATCAAGATTTAGCCTAAGCCGAATCTGTGTTAAAATCCTCGCCACTTTTTTCTTTACAATCAAATATTATGCTAGATATTGTGTTATATGAGCCTGAAATTCCACAAAATACAGGCAATATTATTCGTTTATGTGCGAATACGGGGTTTCGTCTTCACTTAATTGAACCGCTAGGTTTTACATGGGAAGATAAAAAATTACGTCGTTCTGGTTTGGATTACCATGAATTTGCTGACATTAAACGCCATAAAACCTTTGAGGCTTTTTTAGCCGCTGAACAGCCAAAACGTCTGTTCGCCTTAACCACCAAAGGGTCACCCGCACACAGCCAAGTGCAGTTTGAATTGGGCGATTATTTGATGTTTGGTCCTGAAAGTCGTGGCATTCCGATGTCGATTTTAGACAGCCTACCCATGGCACAAAAAATCCGCATTCCGATGGTAGAAAACAGCCGCAGTATGAATTTATCCAATTCTGTGGCGGTGGCAGTGTATGAAGCGTGGCGTCAATTAGGTTACGGTGGTGCGGTGAATTTAATGCGTTAAAACTTCATCAAAAATCACCGCACTTTGTTTATGCAACAGAGAAAAGAGGAAAAGGTCGCTTGAAGGCGACCTTTTGCATTGATGGGCTTAAGTGTGCAAAATCTGATGCATCTTCTCTTGCAACTGTTCCAGCATGGCATAACGTTTGCGATACATGGAGCGTTTATTGCTCGGAATGCTGTCCATGTCTTTCATGGCAAATTGCACAGGCAATTCCCAATAGTCTTTTAACTCACCTGCGGATTCAGCAAAAATCGCATCATAATCCACCACATAACGCTTACTTTGCACCAAGCGAGATTTGTTTTGATATTTATGCGGAATGCCGAGCAATTTTTCATAGCCTAAGCATTGTGTAAGGGCTTTCATGGCTTCCACCATTAAATAGGCAGGGCGTAAACCATGGCATTTTTTCGTCAGCAATTTCACCAAATCTTTTGAGCCTTCAAAGTTCGGCCCTTGAATTACAGCAATTAATAAGGCTTGTTCTACTTTACCAAAGGTTAATAAATAGATAAGTTGGTTGGTTGGCTTATAACGTAATTCTAACGCCCAATAACCTTCCATTGCCTGATGATAGTTTAAGCAAAGATAAAGCTCGAAATCTTCAATCACTTCACCGAAACACATTTCTTTTTCCCACAACTGAGGCAAATTAAGTGCGGTCAATTTTTCGGGTAAAAAAAGTAAGTTGTCGCAAATAGCATCGAAACGTTGTTTTGTACTAAAACGTTTATCTAAAAAACGGTGTGCTAACGGGTAGCTAAAGCTCGGGCGTTGATTAAGCAAATTCGCTAACTTATTGTGTTGATTAATAAATTGTTCAAATCGCTTAATATTGCCGTAGTGTAAGAGTGAACGTAAATGAAAACGGAACCGTTTTAATCGGTAAGATTTTTTGCCTTGATCGGGATATAAAAGAATGGGATCAGGCCATTGATATAATTTATTAGGCATAAAATTTCGCTTGTTTAGAACAAAGAGGCATTATTTTCGCATAAATTCAGCACTTTTTCATTTTTTTATATCAGGTTATAGGGTATTCTAGGCACCCTAAAGGAGTCTTTATGTCTGACATTAAACTGAATTATCACAAAACCCATTTTCTCACCAGTGCACCGAATATCCGTGCGTTGCCTGAAGACAACGGGATTGAAATCGCCTTTGCAGGGCGTTCAAATGCGGGCAAATCCACCGCATTGAATGCACTGACCAATCAAAAAAGCTTAGCCCGCACGTCCAAAACACCAGGGCGTACCCAACTTATCAACCTCTTTGAAGTGGAACCCCAATGTAAATTAGTGGATTTACCTGGTTATGGTTATGCGGCGGTGCCAGAACAAATGAAAATCCAATGGCAAAAAGCCTTGGGTGAATATTTGCAAAAACGGGAATGTTTAGCCGGTGTCGTGGTGTTAATGGATATCCGCCACCCGTTGAAAGACCTTGATCAACAAATGATTGAATGGGCAGTATCGGCGAATTTGCCTGTGCTCTTGTTGCTCACCAAAGCGGATAAATTAAGCCAAAGTGCCCGATCAAAACAAGTGAAAATGGTGCGTGAGGCGATTTTGCCTTTCCAAGGTGATGTGCAAGTGGAGGCCTTTTCCGCATTAAACAAAATTGGCATCGAGCGTTTATCGGCGAAATTAGACAGTTGGTTTGCCCCACTTTTCGCTGAATAATTGATTATTTTTGCGATCCCGATCGAAAAAAAGTGCGAAATTCATGCAAAATGAACCGCACTTTTTTATATTCCGTCAGTTAATCCCATTTACTTACGGAGTAAAATATGTCTCTCGCCATTGTTTACAGTCGAGCCTCCATGGGCGTACAAGCCCCTTTAGTGACGATTGAAGTGCATCTTAGTCAAGGCAAACCGGGCTTTACCCTTGTGGGGTTACCTGAAAAAACGGTGAAAGAAGCACAAGATCGGGTACGTAGTGCTTTACTCAATGCCCAATTTAAATACCCCGCTAAACGTATTACCGTCAATCTGGCTCCCGCCGATTTACCCAAAGAAGGCGGACGTTTTGATTTGCCCATTGCCATTGGTATGCTAGCGGCATCGGGGCAAATTGATCCACAAAAACTACAGCAATTTGAATTTGTGGGTGAATTAGCTTTAACAGGCGATTTACGAGGTGTGCACGGTGTGATTCCCGCCATTCTTGCTGGTCAAAAAGCCAAACGCCGTTTAATTATTGCTCGTCAAAATGCCAACGAAGCGGCATTAGTGTCGGATCAAGACACTTATTTTGCTGAACATTTATTAGAAGTGGTCAGTTTCCTCAATGATCGCACAACACTGCCTTTAGCGGCACAGATTTCGCAACACAGCACGGCAAATGCGTTACCAGCCCAGCAAAAAGATCTCACGGATATTATTGGGCAACAACACGCTAAACGAGCATTAACTATTGCTGCCGCAGGGCAACATAACCTACTCTTTTTAGGTCCACCCGGCACAGGTAAAACCATGCTTGCCAGCCGTTTAACGGCTCTTTTGCCTGAAATGACGGACCAAGAAGCCATTGAAACCGCCTCTGTTACCAGCCTTGTTCACAATGAACTGAATTTTCATAATTGGAAACAACGCCCTTTTCGAGCTCCTCATCACAGTGCATCCTCTCCTGCTTTAGTGGGGGGTGGCACGATCCCAAAACCAGGCGAAATATCCCTCGCTCACAATGGCGTTTTGTTCCTCGATGAGCTGCCTGAATTTGAACGCAAAGTATTAGATGCCTTACGTCAGCCCCTCGAAAGTGGCGAAATTATCATTTCACGCGCCAATGCAAAAATTCAATTTCCTGCACGATTTCAATTAATTGCCGCCATGAACCCAAGCCCAACGGGGCATTATCAAGGCACACATAACCGCACTTCACCGCAACAAATTATGCGTTACCTAAATCGTCTATCAGGGCCGTTTTTAGATCGCTTTGATTTATCTATTGAAGTCCCTTTATTGCCTCAAGGGGCATTACAAAATCAAACGGATCGGGGCGAAAGCAGTGCACAAGTGAGAGAAAAGGTGCTCAAAGTGCGAGAAATCCAACTGGCTCGAGCAGGAAAAATCAACGCCTATTTGACCAGTAAAGAGATTGAGCGAGATTGCAAAATCTGTGATAGCGATGCGATTTTTTTAGAAAAAGCCTTAGCCAAATTGGGCTTATCTGTGCGTGCTTATCACCGCATTTTAAAAGTGGCACGCACCATTGCGGACCTTAATGGCGAGTCTCAAATTAACCAAAGCCATTTAGCCGAAGCTTTAGGTTATCGGGCAATGGATAGGCTTTTACAAAAACTCTCAGCCCTGTGATTCTTTTGCTGTAAAACGGTTGTAAAGGTTTTCAACAGGCAGTAGACGTTTTCTGTCACGGGGTGTGATATTGCCAAAATGAGCGTAACCTCTTTAAAAACCTGATCATTTTTGTTTTTTGCCTAAGAAAGACAAAGACGTTTCTTTTAAGAAAAAAATGCAAAAATTTATTTAGATGAGTTTGATAATGATTATTAATTGCATTATTATTTTCGGATTCTCAACATTTTTTGAAAAATTCTACCTTTAAAGGAAACGATGACATGAATAAATCAAGAAAAGGATTAGGCTTTATTTTGCCTTTCATTTTGCCTTTTGTTGCCTATGCGGAAACCACAGAATTAGAGGTGATTTCGGTGGAAACAGAGGCATTTAAACCCAAGGATAAAGTCTTTTTAAAACAAGCTGCGAGTAGCACCCGCACCAATTTTGACACGGCGACCCAAAGTTTAGATACCGTGTTGCGTTCTGTGCCGGGTGCTTTTACGCAAATTGATAAATCATCAGGCACCGTCTCTGTGAATGTGCGTGGTGGCACTGGGTTTGGGCGGGTGAATTCCATGATTGATGGGGTTAGCCAAACTTTTTATGCCAGCTCGGCGGATGGTGGCAGCCGCAGTAGCAGTACTTCGCAATTTGGTAATTTGATTGATCCCGGTTTTTTAAATAGCGTGGATATTGATCGTGGCTCATTTGAGGGCAGTAGCGGTGCAAACACCTTGTTAGGCTCTGCCAATTTTAAAACCATCGGCGTGAAAGATTTGGTGGCAGAAGGCAGACAAATTGGCTTTATGGGGAAATATTTATGGGGCAGTAATGCGACAGAACCCCAAGTGCTAGGTGCGGTGGCTTTTAAGCGAGATTTTGGCAATGAGCGTTGGTTCGGCTTGTTATATGGTTTTAGTGAACGTCATCTTTCACAGGATTATCGCATTGGTGGTGGCAGAAAAGTGACGGAAAGCTCCATTGATTTAACCAATCTTGATGAAGACGACCGTGAGCAAACAGACACGTCCCCTTTTGATGCCAAACATGTGCGTCAACGCCCTGTGAGCCATATTGCGAAATTAGAATATGGTGATCGTTATCAGCAAAGCACCTTGTCTTATCGCGAATACCAAACTCGTGTAGGGGGTCGTGCGATTCAAAACCATAACTACCAAGCCAACTACCATTTTGCTTTGCCAGACAGCAAATGGTTAGATTTTAACTTCTTGGTGGCTCGCAATCTGTCTTCACAACATTATGCAGCAGGGGCAAGAATTATTGGTAAACCATTATTAGCCCCGTTAAGTGTGAGCAATACCGCCGATACCTTCGATATCAACAACACTTTCCATCTTGATTTACCTTTAAACGTGGGCTTAAAAACCCGTGTGGGATTCACCACCTTGCAAAGCCGTTATTTTAAAAATCGTGATCCCTCAGAGGAGTTGAATATTAACCGTGAGGAGGATGAAGATCCGTATGATTTTGAATGCTTTGGTTTAGGTTGTGTCAGAAAAAGTTTAGGAAAAGCCACCTTCCAACCAAATGGGCGACAAAATATTATTACCTTTTATGTTGATAATACCCTAAGCTGGAATATCTTGAGTCTCGATTACAATGTCAATTTGAGCCGATATAGATTAAATGGGGAACGCTTAAAATATCTTCCTTTTTATTTATCTGAAACAGAAAGTGAAATTTCATCGCTATACAAAAAAATCAGTCGAGAAAAGGATGCGACAACACGTGATGAATTGCGTCAAAAAGTTCGAGAACTCCAATCAAAATTGGACTATGTGAAACAACATAACTGCCACACATCATACGATGAAGATATTGATGAAGAGGTAGAGCAATGTCGTGAAGTGAATTTCACCTTACCTGATCAAAGTGCAGGCAAAATGTATAATTATTCTGCTACCTTATCTGCCAATATCCACGACTTGTTTACCCCTTTTGTGAGTTATTCGAAAAGTCACCGTGCCCCGAATATTCGTGAGGTCTTTTTCTCAAGTGTCAGTGATTATGGTGTTAATACCCATTTAAGACCTGAAAAAGCCAAAGTGGTGCAATTGGGGGTTAATGGTTATCAAGAGAAAGTCTTTACGGGGAAAGATAAATTAGGCTATAAAGTCGTTTATTATCATACTCGTGTTAAAGATTTTATTTATAACTCAGATAATCGTCAGCCATTGGTCGCGGGCAGAATAAAATATTTGAACGATACCAATATTTTGCATAAAAACTATCAACAACCTGTCAAAATGACGGGCGTTGAAGCCGAAGTTAACTATGATATGGGCAATCTCTATTTTAATTTAGCGTATGCCCGACAAAAAAATAACCAACCTGTTTCATTTACGGATGGCAGTTCAAGAGGGGCGGGAGCAAGTGAAACAGAAAGATTGTTACAAGGCTTTGGTGCAAGTAAAATTTCGGTGTTACCGAAAGACTATGGATCACTAGAAATTGGGACACGCTTTTTTGATGGAAAATTGGATATTAGCGGTACGGCGAAATACTATGGAAAAAGTAAACGGGTGCTCAGTAAACCTTTAAGTATCAAATCGGGCGATGCTCGTGATACGGTGAAAGAGCGTATCAGAGTGACACAAGACATTCCAAAACAACCGATTATTTTTGATCTGCAAGTGAGTTATGAGCCGATTAAAAACCTTGTGTTGAAAGCCGAAATGCAAAATGTGTTTGATAAACGATACATGAATCCATTGGATGCCAATAATGACTCTGCTAGCCAGTCGGTCTATAACATTGATTTATCCGATAAAACCATCAATGTATTCAATAACTTTGCTCGTGGTCGCACCTATGTATTCACGTTAAGTTATAAATATTAATGCCTGTTTAAGCCATAATATGCGACGAAAAGGGCATTAACGCTAAAAAAGTGCGGTGGGAAATTTTTTGAAAAACCACCGCACTTTTTGTTTATTCCCCCTTTTTTGTTCATTCCCGTTTATTCTGGCACGCCTCTTAACATGGGTACCGCTTGGTAAGGCAGAATGGACGTGGGGGCAGGAATATCATTAAACAGCAAGTTAAATGCTTTGATTGGCACCACTTTTTCCTGACGCCATAAACTGCCCATGCCCACCAGTTGCACATTGCTAGGCAATTTTTTTAACCCCGCTTGCAAGGCGGCAATGGTATTTTTACGAGGGTGTCCAATGGCGATGGCGGTGCCGTGTTTTTGGGCATAATTGACCGCATGCTGAAATTGTTGTGCTACATCGGCATAGGTGTCTTTATCATCGAGAAAAATATGGCGATCTAAACTTCTGACACCATGTGCTTTGGCAATTTTGCCCGCCACACTGCGTCCAATTGTGCGACTATCCAGAAAAAACAAATGCTGTTTTTTGAGTTCTTGCATTAATTTGGTCATTAAATCGCTATCGGAGGTGGCGGCACTGCCCATATGGTTATTCATTCCAATGGCGTGCGAGACAATCTGTTTTGCCGTTTGCACACGTTGCTCGACTTCCTGTTGATGCATGCCCACATGTAGCCCACCGGATTCGATGGGTTGCTGACTTAACGGTTGCATAGGCATATGAATGAGCACATCTCGTCCTTGTTGATAGGCTTGTTCATTACGTTGGCGAGCGTGGGGGGCAGAGGGAATAATAGCGACCGAAATTTCTTTCGGCATGGCATAAATATGCGAATCTTCTTTTTGGTGATAGCCAATATCATCAATCACAATTGCCAATTTGGCAGGTGGTGTGCTTGCGAGGGAAATTAACGCGGTGAAAACTGTGCTAAAAAGTACCGCACTTTTTCCCCAATTCAGGCGTAATATTTTCATTTTAGCCAACCTATTGGATTCACTGCCACCCCTTTACGGCGGATTTCAAAATATAAAGCAGATTGGGATTGTCCACCACTGCTGCCCACTTCGGCAATTTTTTGTCCTGCTTTGACAAATTGCCCTTCTTTTACGACGACTGACTGATTGTAACCATATAAACTTAAATCATGCTGACCATGTTTAACGATCACCATTAAGCCATAGCCTTGTAACCAGTTGGCTAAGATCACACGTCCATCGGCAATACTTTTTACCGCACTGCCTTTATTGGCGGCAATTACCATGCCTTTCCAACGTAGCTCACCCATTTGAGTGCTACCGAAACGATTGATTACCTGACCTGATGTTGGGTAAGCATATTGTTTTTGTGGTTTGCCTAAACCGCTGGCATTAGCCATTAATTGTTTTTCTTGTGCTGTTGGCTGATAAGGTTTTTGGGTTTTCTTTTCTTCCGCTTGCTTTTTCTGGGCATAGGCTTCACGTTCTCGTTGTTCTTGTTGACGTGCAGCCTGCTCCGCCCGTTGAATTTCTTGACGTAAGGCATTTTCATTAGCTCGCAAGGTTTCTAAACGGGTTTCATCACGAGATAAATTACGATTCAGTTGATTAAGGGTGGATTGCCGTGCTTGCTGGACTTTTTGCAGATCTTGTTGCTGTTTTTTCTGCTGGGATAGTTGGCTTTGCTGCTCTTTTTGTTGTGACAAAATCGTGGCTTTTTCCTGTTCAAGCTGTGCTTGCGTGGCTTTTATATCCTCGATTAACTCTAAACGTGCTTGGTTCAGATGTGCATAATATTGTTTCAAACGATCCGCATTTTTCGCATCTTCTGACAAAATTCTTTCCATCACGGAAGGATTTGCTCCCGAACGATAGGCAGAGTCGAGTTGTTTCGCTAACTTTTGTTTTTGCTCTCGCTCTTGTTTTTCTAACCGTTTAATTTGCTTTTCAGTTTCACTGATGATTTTACGGCTTTCTTTTAAATCCGTTTCGGTTTGACGTAATTGAATTAACACATGATTAATCTGCGTTTCTTGGCTTTTTAAATGCGATTGCAATTTCTGTTGTTCTTTTTTTTGCTCAGCAATTTTTTGTTCTTGTTGCCTAATTTGTTGCTGAATTTTAGACAGATCATTCGCTGGCGAATGGACAGAAATACACCATAATCCGCAACAAAGTGCGGTCAATTTTTTTCGATTTTTCACCTTATTGACTGTAAACCACATGACAAAACGTTCCCTTAACTTCTTTCTGCTTAACTATACCATTATTTGTACAACGGCTCTAAATCTAATTTTTAGTCAAATTTTTGCGACAGATCAGAAAAGCAAAGCTTTTTCCTTTTAAAGCAAGCGGTTTTTTGCTATAACTTGGCATAGTTTTTTTTATTAACATTTGAGGAGATTTTTTTATGGAATTGGTCTTTATTCGCCACGGTTTCAGCGAGTGGAACGCGAAAAACCTATTCACAGGCTGGCGTGATGTCAACTTAACAGAACGTGGTATTGAAGAAGCTAAATCAGCAGGTAAAAAATTACTGGAAGCTGGTTTTGAATTCGATATCGCTTTCACCTCTGTTTTAACGCGTGCCATCAAAACCTGTAACATTGTGTTAGAAGAATCTAACCAACTTTGGATTCCACAAGTCAAAAACTGGCGTTTAAATGAACGTCATTACGGTGCATTACAAGGCTTAGATAAAAAAGCGACAGCAGAACAATACGGTGATGAGCAAGTACATATTTGGCGTCGTTCTTATGATATTTCTCCTCCAGATTTAGATCCAAAAGATCCAAATTCTGCACATAACGACCGCCGTTATGCTCATTTACCAAGCGATGTGGTGCCAAATGCTGAAAACTTAAAAATCACCCTTGAGCGTGTATTACCATTCTGGGAAGATCAAATTGCACCAGCATTACTTTCTGGTAAACGTGTTCTTGTCACTGCTCACGGTAACTCATTACGTGCGTTAGCAAAACACATTGAAGGTATTTCTGATGCTGATATCATGGATTTAGAAATTCCAACTGGTCAGCCATTAGTGTACAAATTAGATGATGATTTAAAAGTGGTTGAAAAATACTACCTTTAATCAACACGAAGCAATAAAAAAATCGGGGCAAATGTCCCGATTTTTTTTAGGTTACGCATAAAAGAATTTAGAAATGTACCGCACTTTTGAGTTTTTTAAGTGCATTGCTTTCTAATTGACGAACACGTTCAGCCGAAATATTGTATTTTGCTGCCAAATCTTGCAAGGTGGCTTTATCATCATCTAACCAACGAGATTTGATGATATCTAAGCTACGCTCATCAAGCCCTTCTAAGGCGACACTTAATTGTTCTGTTGCTTGTGTTTCGTAATTTTCATTTTCTAATTCTGCAGCAAAATTAGAGCCTTTATCTTCTAAATATAATGAAGGAGAATAGGTTTCATCGCTGTCATCAGTCGGCAAGTCGAAAGCAACATCCGCCCCTGTCATGCGTGATTCCATTTCCATCACATCTTGTGGGGTGACGCCAAGTTCATTTGCCACCATTTCCACTTCATTTTCATTAAACCAGCCTAAACGCTGTTTTGTTTTACGCAAATTAAAGAATAATTTACGTTGGGCTTTTGTGGTTGCCACTTTGACGATACGCCAATTACGTAGGACATATTCATGAATTTCTGCTTTGATCCAATGCACGGCAAAAGACACTAAACGCACGCCCACTTCTGGGTTAAAGCGTTTAACGGCTTTCATCAGTCCAATATTGCCTTCTTGGATTAAATCTGCTTGTGGAAGACCATAACCAGAATAACCACGAGCAACATGAATCACAAAGCGAAGATGTGAAAGAATCAGTTTTTTCGCTGCTTCTAAATCTTCTTTGTAGTACAAACGCTCCGCTAATTCCTTTTCTTCCTCTGCACTGAGCATTGGATATTCATTAGCGACCCGAATGTAACCTTCTAAGCTGCCTTGTGGAACCAACATCATAGTTTGTGTATCTTTATTCATTACTTTCCTTCTTAGCGGTTAAGATAAATATCGAGCTAGTTATAGCATAAATTCTATTGTAAACCAATTTCTTCTTGTATTCACTCATAGACGGACTTTTGACCAATTTATAACAAAAAAGTTCATACTTTTTGATTTTCATTCTCAAACTGATGGGTTCAAGGCATTAGGTGAGAAAAAAGCATCGTTTATACAGTAAATACATGGAGCCTAGTAACATCATGCCAATTGCAAGATTGGCGAAGATAAAAAGCAAAAAACCAAAGGTGGAAAATAAGGCACTATTGGCTTGTTGATAGACAAACAAACTGACTTTTGCCATTGAGGCTAAGCCAAATGAAAATGCCCAGATGGCAGGCGTAAAACCTGCTTTTAACACCCAAGGCAATAAACGAAGCAAAAACAGGCATTGTAATAAGCCATAGCCGATCAACATATTGGCAAATAAATCCAATTTTTCACCATTAATTGCCAAATAAGCAGAACAGGCGACAAAAGCTGGGGCAATTTGAATGCCGATGCCTAACCGCAGAGGTTCTGGAACGGGTTGTAAGGTGCGTAAGCGTTGTAACACGGCAGGTTCTAACATTAACCAAGAAAAAAAGCCTGCACCAAAAAAGAGCATGCCCATGTCTTGATAACCTAAGCTCCCTAACGCCATGGCACTGACAAAATTGGTCGCCACGGTGGGTAAATACATCACAGGCGTGGTAAATTCTGCTTGGTGTGTGCCTCGCCACATGCCTGCAATATAGTATGTGGCAAAGGCGAGCTGAGCGAAAATACCCAAGCCAATGAAAAGCAGGGCAAGGGGCATGTAATAGGCTTTTGCCCCCATGCCGATCAACATAGTGGTGATCGGCATGAGACTGACAAAACTGCCCAGTTGAGGGTGTTGTAAGTCGGTTTTGGCATGTTGTGGCGAGCAAATCCACTTCTTGGCATAAGCCAAAATAAAACTGAGCCAAATGACGGTGGCGAGAGCAAATAAGCCCTCACTCACCAAAAGGGGAAAATCCGCAAGGGGCAGATACCGCCAAGCTAGGCTTAAGGCAGCCAAGCCGAGTACAATACCAAAATAATTTATGGGAATTGGAAAAGGGGCTGTATTTAACTTCATCATTGTTGTGGGACGAGGCGATACTCAAGTTGGTTGTCAATAACATGCAATAACAAATCAATATTCGGGTGTTTGCCTGGATTGTGTTTTGCATCTTCCGTGTGTTCTGCAAAAAGTTGCAAACCTTTTTGTGCGGAAGTGCGGTCTAATTTTCCATGAAATGCTTGTGCAAGGGCATAATACACACGCAATGATCCTAACTTCCCTGCGATGGCAGGAATATGATGCACTTGTGTTTCACCGTCCATCACCGCTAAACCGGTTAAATGTTCAATGCTGGGTAATGTGTCTAAAAGGGTTTTAAAATCCATAAATCACCTCGATTAACTGATTGCTTGTTCACTGTCGACTTCCCCTGTTGCACCAATAAAACGCACTTCAGGTTGGAGCCAAACGTCAAATTTTTGTGCCACTTTTTGGCGAACATGGTGGGCAAGTTCTACCACATCAGCCCCCGTTGCGGTGCCAGTATTAATCAGCACGAGCGCTTGTTGTTGGTGAACCGCCGCCCCGCCGATTTGATAGCCTTTTAATCCACATTGGTCAATTAACCAGCCTGCGGCAAGTTTCACACTGCCATCTGCTTGTGGAAAATGAGGCATTGTCGGGTATTCATCCTTCATGCTCTCAAAATGGGCGTTGGCGATCACGGGGTTTTTAAAGAAACTGCCCGCATTGCCTAACACGGCGGGATCAGGCAATTTACTTTGACGCACCGCACAGACTTCCTCGAAAACTTGCTGAGAAGTGACCGCACTTTGGTCTAAATTGGCGAGAGAGCCGTATTTTAAGACAGGCTGCCAGTTTTTGCTGAGCTTGAGCCCAACGGCTGTAATCACATAGCCTTGAGCATATTCATGTTTAAAAATGCTCTCTCGGTAGCCAAATTGGCATTGTGTATGGGTTAAGCGAAGTGGTTCGCCAGTGTGTAAATTTAACACGTCCACATAATCGCACACATCTTTAAATTCCACCCCATAGGCACCAATATTTTGAATGGGTGCTGAGCCTGCACAACCTGGAATTAAGGCGAGATTTTCTAAGCCGTGAATGTTTTGATCTAAACACCATTTCACCAGTGCATGCCAGTTTTCACCTGCGTGCACATGTAAATAATGGTACTCATCATCTTGTTGATGCTCAATGCCCAATAAACGGTTGATCAATACCGTGCCTTGAAAATCTTCCACAAACAGCACGTTACTGCCTTGACCAAGGAATAAGACAGGTTTTTGCTGTGCCTGACAGTCTGCCCATTGCTGTTTGAGTTGGGCAAGGCTGGTAATCTCAATAATCTTTTCCGCCTGTGCGGGTAAGGCAAAGGTATGGAAGGGTTGTAAACTTTGCATCGTTTATCCTTTTAGGGTTATTTTTTTCGCACGAGACGATTCTCAATGGAAAAACAGGGTTAGCTTTCTCGCTGATGTAATGTCAATTTTACCTCTGTGCCACCCGAAGTGCGGTTGGAAATATGTAAATTTCCATGCAGCTGTGCGGCACGTTCGTTCATGATATTTAATCCATAATGCCCATCGGGTTCTTCTAGGCTCGGAATGCCGACGCCGTCATCACGTACAATTAGCTCATATTCTCCGTCTTCATTGGTGTGGGCAATCACCTCAATGTGTTCACCTTTGGAGTGCTTAATCGAATTGAGCACTGCCTCTCGGATAATTTGTAACACATGTACTAATTCACGGGCATTAAAACTTTGTGACGGCAGTGAACAATGTAAATGCATTTGCAAGGTGGTTTGATTGCGTAACGAGTCGAGCACTTGTTCCAACGCCAATTTCACATTGGCTTCTTGAATGGTCAGGCGGAAGGTGGCTAATAATTCTCTTAGTTGCACATAACCATCTCGCAACGCTTGTTCAAAATTGGCGATAATGCTCAGACTTTTGGCTTTGGCATTTTCGTTTTCTTGTTTCAAATTATGTTTTAACAAGGTGAGCTGAATTTGTAAAAACGATAAAACCTGTGCCAAAGAATCATGTAACTCACGGGCAATAATAGAACGTTCTTCCATCAGCAAAAGCTGTTGTTGCTGACGTTGCATTTTATGGAAATACAAGGATCGGCTGAGTAATTGTGTAATATTATGCATGGTGCGAGGATCTGGGCAAGGTAAACCTGCTTGCCAATACAGGGTCGCCAGTTTTTCTTCTTTAATGGTCAGCTCTGCGGTTTGGCAATCTAATTGAGGTTGTTTTTCACCAAAGGCAATATTCCAATGTTCTGCCCCTTCTACCACCAATTCCACATAGCGTAAATGTTCATTCAACAGCAGATTTTTTAACACATGTTGTAAGACGGCTTCATCCACATTATTGCTGGTTAATTGCTGTGAGCTTTCGTACAGCATGGTTAAAGAGCGGTTGGTTTGGCGTAATTTTTGAGTTTGTTCATTGACACTTTCTTCTAAAGAAGAATAAAGCCGTTCTAATTCACTCGACATTTGCGTAAAGGCTTGGGCTAAGTTACCTAGCTCATTGTCTTTTTGTGTGTTTAATTTCACATGATGGAATTGATGCATTTGCACTTGAATACTGGCTCGAGTGAGCAATTCGAGTGGCATCACCACTTCTTTACGGGCATACCAAATTACATAAGACACCATGCCTACAATAAATAACATGGAAAGCGAAATAATCATCACCGCAATTATCCATTTCTTTTCGGCAGAACGTTGCAAGCTAAACACAAACTTATCCACCTGTGCCACATAATTGGCAATGTCATTTTGGTAGGCGGCAATTTGATTATTGCGAGCATAGTCTTCCATGATTTGCCAACGCTTGATCAAATTGTGGTAATCCTGTTTGACGGCATGGGAGACAAACCATTGATGATCAATCTCCACTAAGGGTTGAGAATGTAGGCTGAGGCGATATTGGCGTAAGCTCATGTCTACCGCATGTGGGCGGTGTTCTAATTCATTGAGTAGGCGATAGGCTTGCATACGCAAAGAGCCCGAAATATTAATGGATTCGGCATTGGATTTATTGCTCGCCATAATGGTGAGGCTTAATGAGGTAATCACCCCCGCAAAAATGATGATGATAAATAAGTAATTGGCGATTTTGGTTGAAACAGAATTTTTAATTTTCACACATCAAGTCCTACCCGCAAACAAGGTGATCAGTGTAACAAAAAATGGCAAGAATTTTTACCCTTGTTGCAAAATTGATCTAACACAAAAAATGCTTTTATTTTCGATGAAATACCTCATTAGGGGAGTATGAATTTTACGGGGAAGTTCCATAATGCCACCCCTAAACAAAGGTAAACATAAGGAACTTGTTATGACAGTTGAAAACCTACCTCGTCGCCATTTTTTGCGTGGGCAGTTTTTCACTTCATTACAACCAGCACAAGTAAAACAACAAGGGTTCCAAGGTATTCGTCCACCTTGGGCAGTGGAAAATACCCGCTTTATTCAAGATTGCACCCGTTGCGGGGCTTGTCTTCAAGTTTGTGAAACGCAGATCTTAATCAAAGGCGAAGGGGGATTTCCCGAAGTCCAATTTCAACGTGGTGAATGCACTTTTTGTCAACGCTGTGTCGAGGTGTGTTCACAACCCGTTTTTAGACCGACAACGGAGCTTGCTTGGGCACATAAAATGGTCATTCATTCAAGCTGTTTAACCCAACAATCCGTAGAGTGTCGAAGTTGTGAAGACAGCTGTGAAATGCGAGCGATTCGTTTTAAACGTGTGTTAGGGGGCATTTCTCAACCTGTGCTCGAACCCGTGGAGTGCAATGGTTGTGGGGCTTGTCTTCAAAGTTGCCCTGTGGGTGCTATCAAGGTGTTATGCCCAACAGAAGAGGAAAAGCGAAATGACTGAAAAAATCACCATGGAAACTGCACAAAATTGGCATGTCTGCGGATTAGTGGTTCAAGGGAATCCCAATAAAGTTGCCGCCATTCAGCAAGCGTTATTCGCTATGCCTCATACAGAGATTCCCGTCTTTGATGCAGAAAAAGGAAAATTTGTGGTGGTGATGCAATCTCATGATAAGCATGTGTTACATGCCCAAATGGAAGCAACACGGGATATTGATGGCGTGATTGATGTCTCGCTGGTTTACCATCAACAAGATGAAAATGAATAAAACAGAATAATTCAAATGAGAGTGGGGGAACACTATGAAGGTGAATTTAAGTCGCCGTGACTTTATGAAAACCAATGCGACCGTGGCGGCTGCAACGGTGGCAGGGTTAGCGATTCCAGTGAAAAATCTGGAAGCCGCAACAGATAAAACCATTAAGTGGGATAAAGCACCATGCCGTTTTTGTGGTACAGGTTGTAGTGTATTAGTTGGAACGCAAGAGGGGCGTGTTGTGGCGTCTCAAGGGGATCCTGATGCGGAAGTCAACCGTGGATTGAACTGTATTAAAGGCTATTTTTTGCCCAAAATCATGTATGGTAAAGACCGTTTAACATCGCCGATGTTGCGAATGAAAAACGGGAAATTTGATAAACATGGTGAGTTTACGCCCATTTCATGGGATCAAGCCTTTACCATTATGGCGGAAAAATTCAAAAAAGCCTTAAAAGAAAAAGGTTCAAACGGAGCGGGGATGTTCACTTCGGGACAATCCACCATTTTTGAAGGGATTGCCAAATCCAAGCTGTTTAAAGCAGGGTTACGCTCAAACAATATTGATCCTAATGCACGTCATTGTATGGCGTCTGCGGCGGTGGCGTTCATGCGAACCTTCGGCATGGACGAACCTATGGGCTGTTATGATGATATTGAAAAAGCCGATGCCTTTGTGCTTTGGGGTTCCAACATGGCAGAAATGCACCCGATTTTATGGTCCCGCATTTCTGATCGCCGTTTATCCCATTCTGATGTAAAAGTAGCGGTGCTTTCTACCTTCGAACATCGTTCTTTTGAATTGGCGGATTTAGGCATGATCTTTAAGCCACAGTCGGATTTAGCGATCATGAACTATATTGCGAATTATTTAATTCAGCATGATGCGTTAGATCATGACTTTATCCAAAAACACACCAAATTTAGACGGGGTGAGACGGATATCGGTTATGGCTTGCGTGAAACACACGAATTAGAAAAAGCGGCAAAAAATGTCAAAACTGCGGGCAAAATGCACGACAGTGATTTTGAAGAATATAAAAAATTAGTCGCCCCTTACACCTTAGAAAAAGCCCATGAAATTTCAGGTGTACCAAAAGAACAATTGGAAGCACTGGCGAAAATGTATGCCAATCCGAAACTCAATATTGTGTCGTTCTGGACCATGGGCTTTAACCAACATACCCGTGGTGTGTGGGCAAACCATTTGATCTACAACATTCACTTATTAACGGGCAAAATCTCAAAACCAGGTTGTGGACCTTTCTCTTTAACGGGTCAGCCTTCGGCTTGTGGTACCGCCCGTGAGGTGGGAACTTTCGCTCACCGTTTACCTGCGGATTTAGTGGTAACTAATCCAAAACACGTTGAAAAAGCCGAAAAACTGTGGAAATTACCAAAAGGGGTGATTCAAACCAAAGTTGGCTACCATGCGGTGGCACAAGATCGTGCCCTAAAAGATAAGAAAATGAATGTGTTATGGCAAATGTGCACCAATAACATGCAAGGTGGCCCGAATATTAACCAAGAGCGTTTCCCAGGTTGGCGTGATGAGGAAAACTTCATCATTGTATCTGATCCTTATCCAACGGTATCCGCATTAGCCGCAGACTTAATTTTACCGACAGCCATGTGGGTGGAAAAAGAAGGGGCGTATGGTAATGCAGAGCGTCGTACCCAATTTTGGTATCAACAAGTTAAAGCACCGGGTGAGTCTAAATCGGATCTCTGGCAATTAGTGGAATTTTCTAAATATTTCACTACCGATGAAATGTGGCCAGAAGACGTCTTAGCGGCAAACCCTGACTATAAAGGAAAAACCCTTTATGAGGTGCTGTTCCGTAATGGTCAGGTGGATAAATACGCTGTCCCAATAGACAAATCAAGCTATATGAACGATGAAGCCGAGCATTTTGGTTTCTATCTACAAAAAGGCTTATTTGAAGAATATGCTGCCTTTGGTCGGGGTCATGGTCATGACTTGGCGGATTTTGACATGTATCACAAAGCACGTGGGTTACGTTGGCCCGTGGTGGAGGGGAAAGAAACCTTATGGCGTTACCGTGAAGGCTACGATCCTTATGTGAAAGAAGGGGAAGGTGTGGCGTTTTATGGTTATCCAGATAAACGTGCAATCATTCTTGCGGTGCCTTATGAGCCACCTGCAGAAGCCCCAGATGCGGAGTATGATTTATGGTTGAGCACAGGCCGTGTGCTTGAGCATTGGCATACGGGCACGATGACACGTCGTGTTCCTGAACTTCATCGTTCATTCCCAAATAATGTGATTTGGATGCACCCATTAGATGCGAAACAACGAGGCTTACGTCATGGGGATAAAGTGAAAATTAGCTCACGTCGTGGTGAAATGATTTCTCACTTAGATACCCGTGGACGTAATAAAGTCCCACAAGGCTTGGTGTTTACCACTTTCTTTGATGCGGGGCAATTAGCGAACTATTTAACGTTAGATGCCACCGATCCTATTTCCAAAGAAACCGACTTTAAAAAATGTGCGGTTAAAGTGGAAAAAGCCTAGTTAGCGTAATGAGGGATAACCGCACTGATGAAAAGCATTGTGCGGTGGTCAAATCACATGAAAAAACCCGTTGTCAATCCTGAACGTCGTCGCTTTTTTAAAGAAACCACCCGCACTGCGGGTGGATTAGCAGGCATTGGTTTATTGCTTGGTCTGCAACAAAAGCAAAGTTTAGCACGAGGAGGCGTCGCATTACGTCCCCCGTTTGCTATTGCCGATGATCAAGCTTTTGCCGCCGCTTGTATTCGTTGCGGACAATGTGTACAAGCTTGCCCTCATGAGATGTTGCATTTAGCGTCGCTGTTATCACCGATGGAAGCAGGAACACCTTACTTTATCGCACGGGATAAACCTTGCGAAATGTGTGAAGACATTCCTTGTGCCAACGCCTGCCCAACAGGAGCATTGGATAATCAAGCCAGCGAGATTAATGACGCCCGCATGGGCTTGGCGGTGTTGCTTGATCACGAGAACTGTTTGAACTGGCAAGGGCTACGTTGTGATGTGTGTTATCGTGTTTGTCCATTAATTGGGAAAGCGATCACCTTGGAAATGCAGCACAATCAACGTTCAGACAAGCATGCCAAATTTATCCCAACCGTGCATTCTGACGCTTGTACAGGTTGTGGAAAATGCGAAGAAGCTTGTGTGTTAGAGGAAGCCGCAATCAAAGTCTTACCGATGGCATTAGCAAAAGGCATGTTAGGAAAGCATTATCGTCTAGGTTGGCAAGAAAAAGAGAAAGCTGGGCATTCTTTAGCACCAGAAGGCATCATGACCTTACCAACACGTTTACCAGAGGGATTGTAATGGCAAATTCACCTAAAAATGCCGGTCAAGAAGCCAGAGAAAAACAGGGTTGGTGGCAAGCCAATCGCTTTTTGTTTTGGCGACGTCTAACTCAACTGAGCATTTTAACCTTATTTTTAAGTGGACCTTATTTTGGCGTCTGGATCTTAAAAGGCAATTATAGCGGTAGCCTTTTGCTTGATCGCATTCCCATGACAGATCCCTTAATTTTGGCGGAAAGCCTCGTAACAGGCTTTATTCCAACCATGACCGCATTGGTTGGGGCAGTGATTCTGATTGCCTTTTATGCTCTCATAGGAAGCCGTCTTTTTTGTGCATGGGTGTGTCCATTAAATATGGTGACCGATCTTGCCGCTTGGCTAAGACGTAAACTGGGGATCCGTCAATCCGCAAAACTACCACGCGGCTTACGTTATGGCATCTTAGTGATGATCTTAGTGGGAAGTGCGGTGAGTGGCTTGTTATTATGGGAATGGTTAAATCCTGTCGCCGCCTTAGGTCGAGCCTTAATTTATGGGTTTGGGGCAACGATTTGGTTGGTTTTAGCGGTTTTTTTATTTGATTTATTTATTGTCGAACATGGTTGGTGTGGGCATTTATGCCCATTAGGGGCAACCTACGGGGTGATTGGTGCCAAAGGCATCTTCAGAATAAAAGCAGCACACCGCAATCAATGTGATAACTGCATGGATTGTTATCACATCTGCCCAGAACCTCAAGTGCTACGCCTACCATTACATGGAAAAAACAACGAAAGCCCTATTGTGCTTTCAAAAGATTGTATCAGTTGCGGACGTTGTATCGACGTTTGTCCTGAAAAAGTATTTATTTTTACCACAAGATTTAATCATGCAATTCATCATTCGGGGGAGTGATCAAAATGAGAAAAAGTATTCTAATTTTCACCGCACTTTTTGCGTGTCTGGCTCATGCAGACCAGCCAAAAGCAGGGCTTGAGCAGAATTTACAACATTCACCTGAAAAGGTGGAACCTGCCTTCCACAATGCCCCTAAAGAAAGTGGGCTAGCACCATTAAATTATGTGAATCAACCACCTATGGTGCCACATGCCACGAAAAACTATCAGGTCACCAAAAATGTTAACCAATGTCTCACTTGCCATAGCCCAGAGGCATCTCGCGTAACAGGGGCAACACGCATTAGCCCAACTCACTTTATGGATCGTGATGGCAACATCATCGGCGGCACTTCACCCCGTCGTTATTTCTGTTTACAATGCCACGTCTCACAGTCAGATGTTGAACCTATTGTAGAAAATGAATTTAAACCGATGGCAGGTTTTGGCAAATAAGGATTGAATGATGTTGAATTTAATTAAACGCTTTTGGACATGGTTCCGTTCCCCAAGCCGTATTGCTGTTGGCACGCTCATTACCTTAGCTTTTATTGCAGGGATTCTTTCTTGGGTCGGCTTCAACTACGGGTTGGAACAAACCAATACAGAGGAATTTTGTGTAAGCTGTCATAGTAATGATGTTTACCCAGAATATTTGCACACGGTTCATTATCAAAATCGTAGTGGTGTGAAAGCCACTTGCCCAGATTGCCACGTACCACATGAATTTGTACCGAAAATGATACGAAAAATTCAGGCAAGCCGTGAAGTGTATGCACATGTTATGGGCTATACCGACACCCTCGATAAATTTAATGCACGCCGTCTACACATGGCTGAACGGGAATGGGCAAGATTAAAAGCCAACAACTCGCAAGAATGCCGTAATTGCCACAATTTTGAGAACATGGATTTCAGCCAACAAAAAACGGTGGCAGAAAAAATGCATGCACTTGCTATCCAAGAAGGCAAAACCTGTATTGACTGTCATAAAGGAATTGCACACCAATTGCCTGATATGAGCACCGTTCCATCAGGCTATTCAAAGGACAAACACTAATCCGCTTTTATTGTTCTCTTCTTGTTCATAGCGAATCTGCATCATCACGCAAATGATGCAGATTTTTTTCATGAAAAATATTATTTTCTCGATCCGCTTCACAGAAAAACAATCTCAAAATCTGTTTCAAACCCACCGCACTTTATACTTAGGCAACCGCATTTTTGAGGAACATTATATGGATCAACAACTCTCAATTTTATTACGCCTATTACAAATTCCCCGTTTGGGACCGACTCGCATTCAACAATTATTAGCCCATCATGATATTCATCATTTATTTGATTATGAGCGTGATGAGTTTTATCAAATGGGCTGGAATGAACAACAAGTCGAACGCTGGTTTTACCCAGAAATGAAATATATTGAACCCGCTTTCCGTTGGGGATCGAAAAAGGATAACCAAATTATTCATCTTTTTGATCCACGCTATCCTGAACTGTTAAAGCACATTGATGGTGCTCCGCCTGTCTTGTTCGTGAAAGGCAATGTGGACGCATTATCTGTGCAACAAATTGCCATGGTTGGCAGTCGGCATTGCTCTCGTTATGGCGAATATTGGGCAAAACACTTTGCTACCGATTTTGCCGTGGCAGATATTGTCGTAACCAGTGGCTTGGCATTAGGCATTGATGGATTTTGCCATCAAGCCGTAGTGGATATAAAAGGGAAAACCATTGCCGTGCTAGGCAGTGGCTTGGAAGAGGTGTATCCCACAAAACACCGTGCATTAGCCGATCAAATTCTTGAACAGCAAGGTGCCTTAGTTTCGGAATTATTGCCTTATCAGCCCCCTGTTCCCGAAAATTTCCCTCGCCGTAATCGGATTATTAGTGGCTTATCCCTCGGCACCTTAGTGATTGAAGCCTCGGAACGAAGTGGATCTTTAATTACCGCACGTTATGCCCTAGAACAAAATCGAGATGTGTTTGCCGTGCCTGGCAACATTCAAAATGAATTTAGCCAAGGTTGCCACAAACTGATCAAACAAGGTGCCATGCTGGTGGAAAATGCACAAGATGTGTTAGACAATCTCTCGCCCCATATTTTTAGTCATGTCAAACGCCCTTATGATATTTTCTCTCGCTCCACCCCCACCCCTTTGGTGAAAACCACACCGCAACTGAGTTTGCCAGAGTATCCCGACCTTTACGCCAAAATTGGCTACACCCCCATCAGCATTGATGACTTATCCCGAAAACTCGATCTCTCCATTGATGCCTTATTAGTTCAGCTCCTTGCTTTAGAATTACAAGATCTCATTGTGGCGGAAAATGGCTTATATAAACGTAATTAACCCAAGGGCAGGCGTTTTCTGCCCCTGTTGTGTGTGAAA
Organism: Pasteurella pantherarum; assembly: GCF_049670885.1. Classification (GTDB taxonomy): domain Bacteria; phylum Pseudomonadota; class Gammaproteobacteria; order Enterobacterales; family Pasteurellaceae; genus Pasteurella. The sequence continues at coordinate 2,250,648 of NZ_CP187173.1, forward strand.
AGACATCTTCTCACAAAGAGGGATAAAAGAGGCGGAATGATTTGTAAAGAAATTTCACAAAATTTGCAGTAAAATAACCGCACTTTTAACTCATTTCTGAACACTATGCCAATTTCTAAACAAAAATGGATTGCCTACGCACAACTCATGCGATTTGATAAGCCAATAGGAACCTTGTTATTACTTTGGCCAACCCTTTGGGCATTATTTTTATCCGTCAAGGGAATACCAAATGTATCGGTATTGACGATTTTTGTGCTGGGTGTGATGTTTATGCGAGCAGCAGGTTGCGTGATTAATGATTATGCGGATCGCCATATTGACGGCAAAGTTAAACGCACCTCCAAACGCCCCCTTGCCACAGGTGCAGCCACCCCACAAGAAGCCAAATGGCTGTTTGCTTTACTTGTTTTTTGCTCGTTTATTTTAGTGTTATTTTTAAATCTCTATGCCATCGCCCTTTCCGTGATTGCCGTGGCATTGGCGTTCATCTACCCCTTTATGAAACGCTACACCCACTTACCACAACTGTTTTTAGGCATGGCATTTGGTTGGTCCATTCCCATGGCATACGGTGCCAGCATTGAAGCCTTGCCACTGGAATGTTGGCTACTGTTTTTCGCCAATTTAGCTTGGACAGTGGCGTACGACACCCAATACGCTATGGTAGATCGGGACGACGATTTACGCATTGGGGTCAAATCCACCGCCATTTTGTTCGCCCAATATGACAACAAAATCATCTCATTACTGCAAATTCTCACCCTGTGTTTTTTAGGCACCATAGGCTACCTTTCACAACTGCACATCAGTTATTTTGCTGTGCTATTTATCGCCACCTTATTTTTCGTTTACCAATGCAAACTCATCAAAGACCGAGAACGAGAATCCTGCTTTAAAGCCTTTTTAAACAACAACTACTTCGGGGCAATGGTGTTTGTAGCATTTTTGTGTGGGATATTTGCAAACAAATTGTGAGCTGTCATTATACAAATGGATAGCGGTTTCTCGCCATGACAGATTAACATTTCTGTTTAATGGCTTGATAGATCATCTCCAAAACTTGTTCAAAGGATTGCTCACTATTTTGTAACAATAGCTCAGCTAAATTTTTGTATGAACTTAATGCTCGAATGATGGCTTTTTTGACGGCATCGGTCAATTTACCTTTCTTCGCAATCACAAAACTGTTTGTTTTAATTTGTGCGATAAGATCTTCGTCTTGTTCTAACTGTTCTACTAAGTGGTTAATAAAGTGTACAATGTCATCTTCTGGAGCAAGATCACCAAAAGTTGCTGACATTTTCTTGATAATTTCTCGTAGATAATCACGGCTACTTGGATTTCCCTGAATGATGTTATCAGGTAAAGGTTGAACAGGTATTGGCTCACTAACCGCCCCTGGCTCAGGCAATGTTGTATCGTAGGTTTTGATTTTATATCCACTTAACACTAATCCTGAAATATCCACTTCATCAGGGGGAACTCCATCTAGGCGTTTCGCAAGCAATTTACTAAAAGAGGCGAAATTCTCTAGTTCACTATCGTTGAAATCAATTAACTGGGCAATATACGCATAAATTCGGCTAAATTTGGCTAAGTTTCCTTTAAATTGTAATAGGGTTTTTAAATTCGCATCGGCTTCTACTCGGCGTAATTCTGCTTGATTTTTTCCATTTTCATTACCCACGTCCACCGCCTCTTGGTAAGCTTTTTCCCATTGTTTAACGTTTTCTTTCAGTTCAGATAAACGCTGATTAAAAAGGGCGGTAGCACGATTAGTGGCATGATATAAGGCGTCATGCTGTTTATGATCATAAGGATCTTTTTTGAGTAGTAATTTCGTGTCAAATTTTGCCAGCTTATATTGTTCTAAATCTTGAGCATCATAAATTTCAAGTTTATCTAACTCATCTTTTAAGTTATAAACCACGTTAGGATCTTGCACTGTTTCTATGACTGCCCCTTGATCATATTTCAAAAATGCGGCTTGAATCACTTCGGGTTTATTCACAAAGTCAATAATGAAGGTTTGATCTTTGCCGGCAAAAGTGCGGTTTAATCTGGAATAGGTTTGCACAATTTCCACTTCATTTGCGATCTTTTTATCAATGTACATTGCACATAATCTAGGTTGATCAAAACCTGTTTGAAATTTGTTTGCTACCACCATCACACGATAGTCATTGCGATCAAATACCTTACGTAAATCCGAGCTAGGCAAATTCTCGTTCATCGAATATTCTGAATATTCTGTGTTCTCATCGGTTGTAAAAATTTCATCGACATTGTGATCATCGCTATGCCGAATATCTTTCCCCAACAACTTGCCTGAAAATGCCACTAAGGTTCGATAATGTTGATAGTCAGGGTGCCCGCTTAAAAAATTATCTAAGGCTAATTTATAACGCACCGCAGCAGGGCGAGAGGCGGTGACAATCATTGCCTTGGCTTCACCATTAAGTAAATGTGCCACATTATGATGGAAATGCTCCATAATAAACCGCACTTTTTGGGTCACGTTAGTAGCATGTAGATTTGCCCATTTAGCCAGCGTGCGTTTTGCTTGTTTAACTTCAACTCGATGGGAATTATCTACCGCATCACCACTTAATTTATAGGCAGTCTCATAGGGCATATAGCCTTTCAACACATCTAAAATAAAGCCTTCTTCAATGGCTTGCCGCATCGTGTATTTATGGAAAGCTTGCGGCAAACCTTCCGCATTTGGACGACCAAATAGCGAGTAAGTTGAATGTTTTGGTGTGGCAGTAAAGGCAAAATGGCTGATATTTTTTGACTGAACACGGGCTTTCTGAATTTTTTCCAATAATTCTTCAATGGTCAAATTCGCCATTTCCTCCTTTGATTGTAAAGAAAGCGTTGCCTGTAATTTAGAGGCAGTTGGCCCTGTTTGTGAATTATGTGCTTCATCAATAATCACCGCAAAACGACGCTCTTTAAGCGAGGTATTGGTTAAAATTGCTTCCATCACAAAAGGAAAGGTTTGAATCGTGACAATAATGATAGGGCTTGAGCCAAGCAATGCTTCTTCCAGTTGTGCACTTTTCGATTTTCCGACCTGTTCTTTATCTGTTCGATTAATGGCTGCAATTAAGCCACGTTGATGATCTAATTGTTTAATCGCATCTTGTAATTGAGCATCAAGCACAGTTCGGTCAGTCACCACAATCGCAGAATGGAAATAAGGCTCACCATTGGGATGGCGTAACTTCACTAAACTATGTGCCGTCCACGCAATGGTTGAGGTTTTGCCTGAGCCTGCACTATGCTCAAACAAATAATTCTGTCCTGAACCCTGTGCTTTACAATCGGCGAGCATTTTGGTTACTGCATCAAACTGATGATAACGAGGGAAAATCAATCGTTTGACTTTAGTATAACGAGATAGGCTGTCCACTTTTTCCTTTTCTTCCCAATACACAAAAGAGTGGAAAATACGTAACCAATTTTCAGGTTTGCACACAATCTGCCAGAAATAAGAGGTCGCATATTGCCCTTGCTCAGCGGGAGGATTGCCTTTATGCCCATGATTACCTTGATTGAAGGGGAGAAAGAACGTGTTCTGCCCATCTAATTTAGTCGTCATTTCAATTTCGTCTTCTGTCATTGCAAAATGGACAATGGCACCACGTTTATCAGTTAATAAAGGTTCTTTGTGACGAGCTTTATCCATTGGTAAGCGATCTGTGCGATATTGTTGCTTAGCGTCTTCTAGGCTTTGCGTAAAGACAGATTTCAGCTCTACGGTAGCAACAGGCAACCCATTGATAAACATCACTAAATCAATACGATGTAATGCTGATTCACTGCCTACTACTTTGACGGAATACACTAATTCAGGCACCACACGTAAGCGGTTAGCTTCAAAATCGAAACGCACTTTTTCATTACGTTCATCCTCAGGTTCCGATTGGCTGAGCCGAATATTGCCTACCCCAGCAAAATTAAAGCCTTTGCGTAAAATTTCAAGAGTGCCTTTATTTTCAAGTTCACAATCTAAGCGTTTTAGCACCTCTTCACGGAAAGAAGCACCGCGGTTTTGTAAACGTGTCCATTTTTCAGGTTGTGTGGTTTCAATCCAGGCCCACAAATCAGCTTCATATATTGCAAATTTTTTGTTGTATTGACGGCTTTCTCCAATCAACCAACCTTGCTTGGCTAGTGCCTGAATAATATGGTGTTGGAAATCCTTTTCTTTTGGATCACAAAACATGGTTTTCTCCTTATCGGATAGGGTCAACTCTCATCACTCTTGATTTAATTTGATTTTTCGTACGATGAGCTTTCGTTCATCAAATCACAATTGATGATTTCCTGATGGGCTAAAGCCCATCCTACGTTCTCCATTTTTCGCACATCAATTTTCCCTGTTACGGCGTGGGCAATGATTGAGGCACGATATTCTTTTAATTTTTCAATCAGTGCGGTTTGTTTTTGGATGATTTTGTCAATTTTTTGGTTTTCTTTTTCTAAATAATTAACGATTTGGTTTTGTTCGGTAATTGGGGGAATTGGAAATGATGTATTAGCAATTTGATAAAAATTCATTCCTTCTCTATTTGCTCCAGTTTGTTGCAATGCAATAACGGTTTGTCCAAATGAAGAAATCCAAAAAAAATGCATCATTTCAGGTAAAATTTTATCATTACATCTAATTATGCATACGTGTTGATTTACGTTTGCAGGTGGAAAATTATCAGGGTAAATGCAACATCTACCAATAGAACCGCCAGTAATATTAAGCAGAATATCTTTAGCAAGAACTCTTGTGTTTTTCATCTCATTATCAATGGATTCAGAAATAAAAGTTTTTTCTGTTATATCTATTCCATTATTAAAAATATTTTGGCTTCTTAAAAATAATATTCCAAAATCAGTATAAACAGCAGCTCCCCCCAAAGGTGTTTTTCCACTACCAATTTTAGTTGTCAAATTTTTAATTTTCCCAACAACCCAATGCTCAGGCACTTCTCCCAACCATTCCACGCCACTGTCTTTCATTGCGGCATTGGGATTTAGCCCTTTGGTGACAGCGTGGGAGATAATTGATTTACGTTGTTCTTCCAATAGGGCAATCAGCTTTTCTTGTTTGGCAATGAGCTGATCGATTTTTTGGGTTTCGCTATCAAGATAATCAGCGATTTGGGTTTGTTCGGCGAGGGGAGGGAATACAAGTGGAACATTTTTAGATGTAGCCCATCTAAAATCAGTTGAACGAACCCGAATTCCTTTCGCTAAACTTGAAATATATCCTGACAATGCCATTGTTCTAAAAAAATAACAGAAAAAAGTATTATTTAAATTTTGATTTGGATATAAAACGGTATAAACAGGCGTTGATTTTCCTGAATATTCAGCAATACCAATTGTGCCTGCAAAAGCGTCCATTTCGTGAATAACAAGATCACCTTTGTGAATATGTTGGTATCCGTGTTCTTGAATAGAATTTGTAAATCCTTCAGTTCTACGATATTTGCGTAACGTTACTTGACCATCTCGAAATGCAGTAATGATTTCATCATTTTGTAATGCTGGTTCTTGACGGTAATTATATATATGTTTAGTTCGCACAATTTCCCAATGCTTAGGCACATCCCCCAGCCATTCCACGCCGCTATTTTTATATTCTTGATACTGTTTAAACATATTTTTCCTTATGGTTGACCTGAAGCGATGATGCTTAAATTGCTGGGCTAACGCCCCGCCTACGTTGCTATGTTGTTGCCTTGCGATTGTTTGAAATTTTTAAAACGTCGTTAAAATCAACCGCACTTTACTTGTCGTCCTTGTCCTGTTCAATCACTTGGCTGACATTGCCAATGAGCTTACCCAAATCAATGGCGTTTTTAGACGTAATCACAGGTTGTCCTGTTTGTTGCTCAATTTCTTTTCTTGCGTTGCCTGCGATGGCGCCACCGCGTTTTGCCACTTGCTTGTTTTCTTCTAATCCTTGTGGATTTGTGGCGTTGGTGAGTTCTGTGGTGGTCGCCTCTGCCAGCATATTTAGCACCAGTTCAAGGGTGCTCATATTATCTCGCAGATTTTCTTTTTTCAGCCCTTTGTGATCTTTGTATTCTCGCGTGCTCATGCCCGACCAAGCTTTGGTGATTTCATTGGTCAGAATGGCATACTCTCGCCCTTCTTTAACGCCGTGTTCTTGCCAAACATCGGTTAATTCTTTTCTCACTTGAATGGCTTGCAATCGTTGGTTGATCCACTCTTTGCTATAACCTTTTTTGAGGTAAGTGGCTAAGGCTCTATCAATGCTGAGCTCTGGGTCAATAATTTCGTCAATACGTTCTTTGCCCACCTCCGCTAACCACATTTTAAAGGGCTCCGCTTTGGGCGACGGAATGGATTGAATAATACGGAAAATGCCTTGCATATCTGCCACGTCGGTTTCTCTCATTTTTCCGTCGGGCGCTCGAAGTTTCAACTGTCGACAAATTGTCGACAGTTCACTTTGCTCTTCTTCCGTCATTCTTTTTTTCACACGATACCAATAATCTCGAGGATTTTTACTTTCCGTCAATGCCCCCACCACATCAATGATGCTGAAATACCATTCTTCTTGTTCGCTATGCCACACCGAACGAATTTGGTTACCTTCAAATAATTTAATTGCGTTGTTCATTCTTTTTCCTTGCTTATTTTGCTTAAAAACTTGCTTAGCTAATTAAAATTATTATAAATCAAATAGTTGTAAATAAATAATGTCCTTGCTTAGCAAGCATAAAAACTTGCTTAACTTTGTTGGCACTAGATTTCTGCTAATAATTCGGCTACTTCTGATGATAGTGCACGCATTTCAGTCAAAATTTCATTGGGGTGGCGGGGCTGTTCAAATTGGTAAAAATAGCGATTAAAGTTGATTTCATAGCCCACTTTGCCTAAGGCCTTATCTTTTTGATCTTTGTCATCGGGATCGATCACGGCATCAGGTGTGTGAGGCAACACTTCTGTTTTTAAATACTCGTGAATATCTTGGTTAAGTGGTACTCGTTCAAAATCACTTAAGTCAGGATCAAACTGTATCACACCATCTAAAATCACAGGTGGGGCATTCGAGTCTTTTACACCAAATGATTTAATAAGGCTGTTCTTGATGCCTTTGGTCATTCTTGGCACAGGGATCAACGCAATAATTTGGTTAATAAAATGCTCAAAAGACCAATTACCAAAATGGGAAATTAAGAAATGTTCTACTGCACTTTGACTTTCAGTGGAAAGTTTTTGGAATTCTTTACTGCTTTTAAATTGTTCAAGAGTGGTTTGATTGAGTTGTATCACGCAACGCAATGGACGTTGCACTTTGATTTTACGATAGCCAAATTCTTGGTAATCAAAAATTTTGCTGATGTCTGATTGCTCAAAATCCGCATAAATTTGGCAAATTTTATGTATTGCCTCTTCGTCAATATACTTCGATTTTTTCCCTTCATTTTTACGCATGGAAGAAGCCATGGCGGTGGCGTCAATCAGTTGCACTTTGCCTTGACGTTGTGGTTCTTTGCGGTTTGAAATTAGCCAAATATAAGTGCCAATACCTGTACGGAAGAAAATATCTGTCGGCAAAGCGATAATGGCTTCAAGCAAGTCATTTTCTAAAATAAAACGGCGGATTTCACTTTCACCTGAACCTGCATCACCGTTAAATAAAGGCGAGCCAGACAGTACAATGGCACCACGCCCACCACCATTTTCGGGTGATTCTAATTTCGATACTAAGTTTTGTAAAAACAGCATCGAACCATCGCCTACGTTAGGCAAACCAGCGGAAAAGCGTTGTCCTAGCTTGGTTTCTTTTTTTACTGCTTCTGCATCTTTTCCCCAGCTCATTCCAAACGGAGGATTAGAACATTGATAATGAAAACGGTGACCAGAAAATTGATCATTAGATAAGGTGCTACCTAATCTAATATTTGCAGAGAGATCACGACTTGGATCATTTTCTAAATGTTTTAATAACATATTACCCAAAGCGACAGCATAAGTTTCAGGTTGTAACTCTTGCCCATATGGAACAAGGGTCGGTGCAATTTTGTCTTGTTGCTTGAAACCTCCTATATAATTCATCATGTCAGTTAAAAAGCCTGCTGTACCGCAAGTTTGATCATAGAGCGTACGGATCAAACCTTGTTTTTGCTCAAAAAGTTTGTCATCAGGGGAAAGGAGTAAAGCAGTTGCAAGGTGAACAATATCACGGGGGGTCATAAAGTCTTCCGCCCCGGTACCGACTTCAGAACCAAACTTTGCAATTAAATGTTCATACACATTACTCATTGTGCGATCAGACACCACATTGGGATGCAAATCAATCTTGGCAAAATTTTGACAAATTTTAAACAGTAAATTAGCTTTATCTAGACGAGCAAGTATTGTGCTAAACTCAAAATTATTAAAAATGGCTTGAGCATTTGGAGAAAATTGGCTGATATAATCTTCTAAGTTCGATAAAGTTTGTGTTGCCCCGAGATTAGCAAGATTATACTGAGAAAGATTATAAAATGGGTGTTGACTTGCTTCTTTAAGTAATAAATCAAGGCTGTCTAGTGGTAAATCTTTGTAGGTTTGTGCCGTTTCTAAAACTGCTTGGTGAGTTTCTTCAAGGACACACTCCAAACGACGGAGTACAGTAAAAGGTAAAATAATCTTACCCATATCGGTATGTGGAAAATCGCCCCATAAATCATTCGCATTTTTCCAAATAAAACTCGCTAGGGTGCTGTCGTAGTTTGTATTCATATCTGTTTTATTCATTTATTACTTCACCTTTTTAAATACATTTGTTACTAAAGCTAATCCACTTTAGTCATCGTAAAAATGACGTTTATATTAAAGCGTAAAAATAAGTTGGCAATATAAAATTGGTCCATTATCTCTTTTTCACCCTTGATCTTTCCCATTTCATCGCCATATAGTGCTTTATTATTTGCAATAACAAAGGATACGAAATGACAACGATTGTAAGTGTTCGCCGTAATGGTCATGTTGTGGTCGGCGGTGATGGTCAGGTTTCATTAGGCAACACCGTGATGAAAGGCAATGCCCGTAAAGTGCGTCGTTTATACAATGGCAAAGTGTTAGCTGGGTTTGCGGGGGGCACGGCTGATGCCTTTACGTTATTTGAATTATTTGAGCGTAAGTTGGAAATGCATCAAGGGCATTTGTTAAAAAGTGCGGTGGAATTGGCGAAAGATTGGCGTACCGACCGTGCTTTACGCAAACTTGAAGCGATGTTGATTGTGGCTGATGAGAAAGAAAGTTTAATTATCACGGGGATTGGTGATGTAGTGCAACCTGAAGAAGACCAAATTTTAGCCATTGGTTCAGGGGGGAACTTTGCCCTTTCTGCGGCACGTGCATTAGTGGAAAATACGGATTTATCTGCCCGTGAGATTGTGGAAAAATCTTTAAAAATTGCGGGTGATATTTGTGTTTACACCAACACCCATTTTACGATTGAAGAATTACCTAATAGTTAGGTCAGAGGAGTAAACATGTCTGAGATGACCCCAAGAGAAATTGTCTCTGAATTGGATCAACATATTATTGGGCAAGCCGATGCGAAAAGAGCGGTGGCGATTGCCTTGCGAAATCGTTGGCGAAGAATGCAATTACAAGAACCGTTACGCCACGAAGTCACGCCGAAAAATATTTTAATGATCGGTCCAACAGGGGTGGGAAAAACGGAAATCGCTCGCCGTTTAGCCAAACTTGCCAATGCCCCTTTTATTAAAGTGGAAGCCACGAAATTTACCGAGGTGGGTTATGTGGGGAAAGAGGTGGATTCCATTATTCGTGATTTAACCGACAGTGCGATGAAATTGGTGCGTCAAACGGAGATTGAAAAAAACCGTTTTCGTGCCGAAGAAGTGGCTGAAGATCGTATTTTAGATGCTTTACTGCCACCTGCAAAAAATCAGTGGGGGCAGGTGGAATCAACGGATAACAATACTGCCACTCGTCAAGTTTTTCGCAAAAAATTGCGTGAAGGGCAATTAGACGATAAAGAAATTGATATTGATGTTGCTGCACCTTCTATGGGGGTGGAAATTATGGCACCGCCGGGCATGGAAGAAATGACGAGCCAGTTGCAATCCATGTTCCAGAATCTTTCCAGCGGACAAACCAAAAAACGCAAAATGAAAATTAAAGATGCGTTAAAAACCTTGATTGATGATGAAGCTGCAAAACTGATTAACCCTGAAGAGTTGAAGCAAAAAGCCATTGATGCAGTGGAACAAAACGGGATTGTGTTCATCGATGAAATCGACAAAATCTGTAAAAAAGGCGAATACAGCGGTGCCGATGTATCACGTGAAGGGGTGCAACGTGATTTACTGCCACTCGTGGAAGGCACAACGGTCAGCACCAAGCATGGTATGGTGAAAACCGATCATATTTTGTTTATTGCATCGGGTGCATTCCAAGTGGCTCGCCCTTCAGATTTAATCCCTGAATTGCAAGGTCGTTTGCCTATTCGTGTGGAATTATCAGCATTAAGTGCGGTGGATTTTGAACGCATTTTAACCGAACCAAACGCTTCTTTAACGGAACAATATAAAGCCTTGATGGCAACAGAAGGGGTGAATATTGAGTTTAGTGAAGGGTCGATTAAGAAAATTGCCGAAGCGGCATTCCGTGTGAATGAAAAAACCGAAAATATCGGTGCCCGTCGCTTACACACTGTAATGGAGCGTTTGATGGATAAAATTTCCTTTAATGCGAGTGAAATGAACGGTCAAGTGGTGACGATTGATGAAGCCTATGTGTTAGAGGCTTTAGGTGAAGTGGTCGAAAATGAAGATTTAAGCCGTTTTATTCTCTAATACAAAACTTTTTTAAAACAGACCGCACTTTATCCAACCCGATAAAGTGCGGTTTATTTTTGGCGTTTATTTGAGTAAAAAAATGCCACAACGAGGTTGTGGCAAAGGATTGGACATCAGTTAAAAATGGACAGCGACACCCATCGTGAAATTACGCCCCATTTGTGGCACAAAAGGTAGGAATGAGGTGTGTGAATAAATTTTACGATTTAATAGGTTGTTGGCTTGTAGAAAAACTTGGTAATCCACTCCCGCCCAGCGACGAGCATAATCGATGCCCATATTCAGTAAGCTGTATGCTGAGGTTGGGTTTTCCAATTTTGCCACCTTATTTTGTTGATAAACATAGGTATATTCCAGTGAACCAGAGAGATTTTCCGTCATCTTCATGTGGGTGCGAAAACCTAAACGAGCAGGTGGTACTCTAGGTGCATTTTGGTCAGGTTGTGGCACGGGTTCTAAGGTGCTGGTGACATGATGGATAATATAAGTGGGTGGTAGATCCTGTAATTTTCCACGCACATAATCGCCGAAGATCCCCATGCTGAGATCGGGGGTAAAGGCATAATCAATCCGTCCTTCTGCCCCATAATATTGGGCTTTGGATTGATTGTAGCGATTTAAGGATAAGTTTCCCGCTTTATTTAAGGTTTGATTAAAAATGCGGTTTTTAAAATCGTTATAGTAAAGATTGACTTTGTAGCTTAGTTTTTCGCCAAGATAAGCGATGCCTAGCTCGAAGTTGTCCGAGATCTCTTTTTTCAGATCACGGTTGCCATGCTCAAAAGAGACTGTGGCAAGATGTTTACCGTGATAATACAGCTCCATCGGGGTGGGGTGGCGTTCATTGTGGGAATACAGCAAAGACAAGGTATAATCAGGCGTGAAATTCCAACTGACTGCCCCAGAATAAGAGGTGGCTCGTGCATTGTAATTGCCAAAATCAGGGGCGGGATAACTGTTTGGTTTACAGGTAAACGGGCTGTAGAAGAAACTGTTTTTGTCGCACCCTTCCATTCTTTCTTTGATTTTAAACACTCGTTGACGATCATATTCGATATCAATACGTTGTTTTTCTGTTCGCACGCCGACTTCAAAAATTGTGTCTTTCCAACGTAATTGTTCAATGGCAAAAAAGCTGGTTTGTGCCTGGGTATTTTCGATCAATGCCCAAAGTTTACGATCGCCTTCTTTGATTTTTGAGGGATCACGTTTCTTTTGTTTATGGCAAGGATCGGTGGCATTGTTGGAGCAAGGGGCTATGCGAGGAATATTCGCACTGCTTGTTTGTGTTTGATATTGTGCTCCAATCACACCGCTGAACCCTGCAATTGGGGTATGGAAAAGTTCTAAACGGACGTTATAGCCATTGTTTTTGAAGAGATTAACGGGAATATTGCCATCTTTTTCATCATGACGATAACGTGTTTCAGAATAACTGAATTTGAGTTTATCAATGCCTTTCATCGGTTGATTTAACTCGGCACGAACATCGTAGCGTTTGGCATGGGAATCAACAATAGGACCAGCAATGCTCGGGTCATGATCATGACCGTAAGGGTGGTTATGGTCGTGTTTTGGATCACGTTCGTGATTTGAAGCACAATGGAAATGGGTATTGACGAGATCCGTATCTCGCATTAAATGAGGATAAAGCCCTAAGTAATAATTATTGCGGATATTCCCACCCCAAATATGGGATTCGCAGCTGTCGAGTTGGTGGTTATGACCGGGTAAACCGTATTTTTCATGGCGTAAATTATAGGCAAAACCTAGGTAGCCACGCTCACCAATAAAGGAAATGCCATAGTTGCCCGCATAGGTGTTGTTTTGTGTATCGGGAACAGCGTGTAGCGGTTGCCCTAGGTTAAATTGTGGCACATGATAAGGATTTGAATCACGCCATAATTGTTCAGCACGCAAGGCAATGTGTTTGCCTAAACCGAGGGTGATAGCACCGCTCATCAATTTTTCATTGTTATTGGTGTTATAACGGCTGTTGAGATCGATCTCATAGCCTTTTTGGGGCATATGAGTGGGAATGCGATGATCAATCACGTTGATCACCCCTGCGGGTGAAGCATTGGCATATAACAAGGTTGAAGCACCACGCACAATTTCCACTTGTTCTGCCAATAAGGTATCAACGCCAATGGCGTGATCAGGCGAAAGGTTTGACATATCAATCACATCTGAACCATTTTGTAGAATTTTCAATCGAACACCTTCTTGCCCTCGCACCACGGGGGCACTGGCTCCGCCCCCAAAAGGGTTACTGTGTACACTTAATTCATTGGCAAGGGCATTGCCTAAGGTGCTGGAGCGACGTTGCAGTGTTTTTTTATCGACAACAATATCATTGGGCTTCGCTGTGCCAGATAAAGGATCGCTCGTAAAGCGAGCAGTACGGCTTGTTACACTAATTTCATCAAGGGAAATCACGTTTTCATGGCTGGTGTTGGCGAGGCTGGGTGCTGTGGCGAGCACGGTCATCACAAAGTAGGAAATGGGTTTAAATTGCATATGGCACCTTAGTGAAGTCTACGAAATCAAGAAAAGGGAATGATGGTTAAAAAGAGCGTGATGGAAAATTAATGTCGCACTTTTTCACTCTTACTTATTTTTCATTAAAAAATAAGTGAAGATACTACGTGGATTTTTGTGAAAAGAAAAGCAGAATTTGCTTTATTTATGAACAATATCTTGTTGAATCGGAAGTGATAGAGAAAAGTTTTTTAAAACAGACCGCACTTTTCAGCAATAAATATCATCCACAAATTTCATCAACAAGGCGGTAGCGAGGATATAAAAAGGCGAGCAAGTGAATTGCACGCCTTTTAATAGGTATAAGCAGATGTGAGAGATACTTAAGCCGCTTAAATGTTCAAGGAAAAATCGTCGCTGTCATTGAAATATTGGTTCATTTCAAAGGCAGGTTTGGCGGCTTTATCTTGCCCAATGACTCGAGCAGGCACGCCAGCAGCGGTGGCATATTCTGGCACGGGTTGCAAGACAACGGAATTTGCCCCAATTTTGGCATAACGTCCCACTTCAATATTACCCAAAATTTTGGCACCTGCCCCAATCATAACCCCTTCCCGCACTTTCGGGTGGCGATCGCCACATTCTTTTCCTGTTCCCCCTAAGGTGACCCCTTGGAGAATAGACACATCGTCTTCAATGACGGAGGTTTCCCCCACCACAATGCCTGTGGCATGGTCAAACATGATGCCACAACCAATACGGGCTGCAGGGTGAATGTCCACATCAAAGGCGACGGAAATTTGGTTTTGCAAATAAATGGCTAAGGCTTTACGTTGCTGTTGCCATAAATAATGGGTGATGCGATAACTTTGTAAGGCATGATAGCCTTTTAAGTAAAGCAAGGGGGTTGTCCACAATTCTACGGCGGGATCGCGTTGACGTACTGCTCGAATATCGCATGCGGCACTGTCAATAATGTTGGGTTGTGCGTGATAGGCTTCTTCAATAATTTCCCGCAAGGCAATGGCAGGCATAATGGGGTTTGCCAATTTATTCGCTAATATGTAGCTTAATGCACTACCTAAATTATGGTGTTTTAAAATGGTGGCATGGAAAAAGCTTGCCAACATGGGCTCATTTTCCACTAATTCTTTGGCTTCCTGACGAAGATAATTCCAGACTTCTATCGGCATGGTAGACCCTCTACTTCCTTTTATTCTCCTTTACGTTCACGAGCGAGCAAACTCGCCGCAACATCCTGTGCATTTTTACCACAGAACAACACTTGGTAAACCTGCTCGGTAATCGGCATTTCGATTCCTTGTCGTTGTGCGAGTAAATACGCCTCTTTGGCGTTATAAAAACCTTCCACAACTTGACCAATATTATCCATGGCGATTTGTGTAGTAAAGCCCTGTCCTAACATAATGCCAAAACGGCGGTTGCGAGATTGGTCATCGGTACAGGTTAGCACTAAATCACCCAAGCCAGACATCCCCATAAAGGTATTGGGATTTGCCCCTAAAGACGCCCCTAAGCGACTGATTTCGGCAATGCCTCGTGTGATGAGGGCGGTTCTTGCATTGGCACCAAATCCCATGCCATCTGACATCCCTGCACTAATGGCAATCACGTTTTTAATCGCACCGCCTAATTGTACGCCAATCATATCGTGATTGATATACACCCGAAAATGCTTGCTGCAATGAATTCGGGCTTGAAATTCCAGTGCAAATTGCTCGTTATTTGAGGCCAATGCAATGGCGGTAGGTAAACCTGCGGCCAATTCTTTTGCAAACGTCGGACCAGATAAGACCGCTAAGGGATATTGGGTACCGAGTTTTTCTTCAATGACTTCTTGTAATAAACGTCCTGTATCCCGTTCAAGCCCTTTGGTTGCCCATGCAATACGATGATCAGGTCGTAAATAAGGCTTAATACGATCAATGACTTCAGCGAAGACATGGCTAGGCACCACAATTAAAAGATCACGTGATTGGCTTAAGGCTTGTGCGAGATCGGCTTCAAGGTGTAAGGCATCAGGGAAAGGGATATTGGGTAAAAACGCATGATTTTGGCGTTCTTCACTTAAACGCTGTATATGGTTTGGGTCATGTCCCCATAAGTAGGTTGGAAATCCATTACGGGAGAAAGCAATGGCTAACGCCGTACCGTAAGAGCCTGCACCAAGTACAGTAATAGGGGAGGTTGCAACAGTCGTATTCATTTTAGTCTCCGAAAAGATAGTGGAATGCGTGAGAATACGCTACTCAATTGTGCGATGATAAAATTTCGCTCTCAATAATGAGAGCGAAATAATAGCATGATTAATGTACGTCTTTTTCTTTATTGTCTTCTGTGGAATCGGCTGAATTTTCAGCTTGTTCTTGACGTTGTAAATAATCCATAAACAAGGCATCGAAGTTTACAGGAGCAAGATTTAATGCCGGGAAGGTGCCACGGTTGACTAAACTTGCCACTAATTCACGAGCATAAGGGAAGAGCATATTTGGGCATTGTGAGGTTAAGCAATGTGCCATTTGCATATCTTCTAACCCGCTGATGGTGAAGACACCTGCTTGTTTCACTTCACAAATGAAGGCAACATCGCCAGAATCTTCTAATGTGGTTTCCACGGAGATATTTAAGCAAACTTCGTATAAGTCTTCGCCCACTTGTTTGGCTTCGGTGCTTAAATCAAAACCTAATTTAGGTTTCCATTCTTGTTGGAAAATATGTGGCAGATTCGGTGCTTCAAAAGACACGTCTTTCACATAAATACGTTGAATTTGTAATACGGGTTGAACGTCTTGTTCTTCAGTCGCTACAGCGTTATTTTCTTCAGCCATTTTTTCATCCTTATGATTTATTTTTTAATTAAAGGTAAGTTTGCAGCACGCCAGCCAGCAATCCCTTCTTTTAACGTATAAACTCGGTTAAAGCCTTGTTTTGCTAATAACTCAGCAGAGGTATTTGCAGTCATGCCCGTTGCACAGACAACAATAATTGGGGTGTCTTTGTGATGTTCAATTTTACCAACGTTATGATTTTTAATTTCCGTTGGTAACACATTGATACTGTGAATAATATGCCCACGTTGGAATTCGTCAATGGTTCGTAAATCTACCACAATGGCATTTTCATTATTCATTAAGCTGGTGGCTTCAGCATTGCTCACCACGCTCACTTTGCTTGTTGCAGCTTTAATAAAGGAATAAATGACCGTAATAAAGACGGCGAACCAGCATACCACCATCAATGTGTGATTTTGGGCAAATTGTTTTGCCATTGGAATAAATTCTTGCATTTTTTTCTCAATGTAAAGGGTAAAAATAAAGTTTTAAGTATAACCGCACTTTGAATATCTTTCAAAGAAAGTATTTCATTTTAATTGATCTATATTATGGATAGCCCCCCTATTTATTGCTATGATGAGCCGATTTTTTGAAAAGCAAAAAATATCTTACTTCATTTCAATATGGGTTCGCCTTGGTGTGAACATTCTATGCAATATAATAAAAAGGACACAGTATGTTTCTTATTCAATTCGGCATAGTTTTACTATGTATTCTCATTGGTGCTCGTATCGGAGGTATTGGTCTTGGTGTAATGGGGGGATTAGGTTTAGCGATCCTTTCTTTTGGTTTTGGTTTAAAACCAGCAGGCTTACCTATCGATGTCATGTTTATGATTATGGCGGTGGTCTCTGCAGCGGCGGCAATGCAAGCTGCAGGCGGGTTAGATTATATGATCAAAATTGCCACTCGCATTTTACGTAAAAATCCGAAATACATTACGTTTATTGCCCCTGCTGTCACTTGGACGTTTACCGTGTTAGCAGGAACAGGACACGTTGCCTATTCTGTTTTACCTGTAATTGCCGAAGTGAGCCGTCATAATGGCATTCGCCCTGAGCGTCCACTTTCTATGGCGGTGATTGCATCACAATTTGCCATCGTTGCGAGCCCAATTGCGGCTGCCGTTGTGGCTGTGGTGGCTTATCTTGAACCGCAAGGGATTCATTTAGGTTCGGTGTTAAGTATCACGGTGCCTGCGACGATTTTAGGGATTTTTGTCGCATGTTTATTTGTGAATAAAATGGGTAAAGAATTAAACGAAGACCCTGTTTATTTAGAAAAATTGAAAGATCCTGAATATGTTAAAGAAAATCATACTCAAGTTAACCCTGAAGATATGCATATTACAGGCATGGCAAAAATTTCGGTGGCGATCTTCTTGCTTGCGGCTTTCTTAGTGGTTCTCATGGGGGCGATGCCAAGCTTACGTCCAACTTTTGAAGGAAAAGCCATGGGTATGGCACACACCATTGAAATTGTGATGTTGTCTGCTGGGGCATTGATTATGCTCATTTGTAAGCCAGACGGAACAGCAGTGACTAAAGGGTCCGTTTTCCATGCGGGAATGCGTGCGGTGATTGCCATTTTCGGTATCGCATGGTTAGGGGATACGTTAATGCAAGCCCATATAACAGAAGTGAAAGAGTCGGTGAAATACCTTGTTGAAACCGCACCATGGGCATTTGCCTTTGCCTTGTTTGCTCTTTCTGTCTTAGTGAACAGCCAAGGGGCAACGGTTGCGACTTTATTCCCGTTAGGTATCGCTTTAGGGATTCCAGCCCCAATCTTAATTGGTACCTTCGTGGCGGTGAATGGTTACTTCTTCATTCCAAACTATGGTCCAATTATTGCGTCTATCGATTTTGATACCACAGGCACGACGAGAATTGGTAAATTTATTTTCAACCACAGCTTTATGCTTCCAGGCTTATTAAGTATGGCATTTAGTTTAGGCTTTGGTTTATTGCTTGCCCAGTATTTACCGCAATTTTTCCCTCAGTTTTTCTTGTAGGTCGCACATAACGGAAAAGCGGTTTGAGTGGTGATGCTCAAGCCGCTTTTTGTTTTTGGGAAAGATGTCGATTAGGGGGCAAAAGTGCGGTCATTTTTTGCAATGTTTTATGCAAATAATGACTTCATCGTCAACGCCACCTTGGCGGGAGGCTGGGTGCTTAAATCCAGTCAAACTGGTGAGAAACACACCGCACTTTTTGCTGAACGCAATGATTTTTCCAAAGTGATTTTTCAAGCCTGATTTTTCAAGGCTATTTTTTCAATGCCCCTAAAATGCCCCGCATAATTTGCTTGGTCACTTGGCTACGCAAGCTTCTTCCGACAGATTTTGCCACCCCACTGACGATTTCTTCCGTGACAGTCAATTTCTCCCCTCGTTTTTTCGTGCCGAAAATCAGGCGACTTAAACTGCCCATCAGCCCATTTTCTTCTGCTTGTTGTGCTTGTTCTGCCTGTTTTTGTGCCACAGCGGCTAAGTCTGTTTGTTGGTTTAGCACTTCAAAGGCTGATTCGTTATCCACACAATCTCGGTAATAAGGGTAGAGATCGTCGTCTTTCACCCAAGCTTGACGATCTTCAGCTGAAAGTGGGGTTAATGCACTTTTCGGAGGGAAAATGTAGGCAATTTCCACAGGGGTTGGCATGCCTTTTTCATCTAAGAATGACACCAATGCTTGTCCAACACCAAGGGTCGTAATCGTTTCTGTGACATTGATTTTTGGATTGGTGCGGAAAGTTTCTGCGGCGGCTTTTACGGCTTTTTGATCGCGAGGGGTGAATGCACGCAAGGCGTGTTGCACACGGTTACCTAACTGACCTAACACCGTATCGGGTAAATCTAACGGATTTTGGGTGACAAAATAAACGCCCACCCCTTTGGAGCGAATCAAACGCACCACTTGTTCCACTTTATCCACTAAGACGGCTGGGGCACCATCAAACAGCAAGTGGGCTTCATCAAAGAACATCACAAATTTCGGTTTTTCAGGATCACCCACTTCAGGTAAATGTTCAAACAGTTCCGACATGAGCCATAATAAAAACGCACTGTACATTTTTGGCGTGTTAATAAGGGTTTCTGCATTGAGTATATTGATCACACCTCGTCCATCACGGGTTTGCAACCAATCGTCAAGATTCAACGCAGGCTCCCCAAAAAGATGCCCTGCCCCTTGATTTTCAAGGGTTAATAAGGCACGTTGAATTGCTCCCACACTGGCGGCTGAAACATTGCCATATTCCACTTGGAAGGTTTTGGCGTTATCCGCCACAAATTTCAGCATGGCACGCAGATCTTTTAAATCAATCAGCAATAAGCCTTTGTCGTCAGCAACACGGAAGACGAGGTTTAACAAGCCTTCTTGTGTTGCATTGAGGTTTAATAAACGAGAAAGTAATAACGGGCCCATTTCTGAAATGGTGGTACGCAGTGGAATACCTGTTTTGCCAAACACATCCCAAAAGGAAACGGGGTAGCCTGCTAAATAGCTTTCGCCCCCTAAATGGAATTGTTCAATGCGTTGTGCGATTTTCCCTTGGTATTGCCCAGCATGCACGAGTCCTGATAAATCCCCTTTCACATCCACTAAAAAAACAGGGATACCATCATCACTAAAGGCTTCCGCCATTTTTCGTAAGGTCACGGTTTTGCCGGTTCCTGTTGCTCCCGCAATTAAACCGTGGCGATTTGCCATTTTGGCGGTGATACCCAGTTGTTGTCCCTGTTCAGTTTGGGAAAAAAAGTATTGCATGATTATTTGTCCTTAAAGAAGAAGTTATCGGCTCATGATAAGAAAAAAAGTGGTATGGGTCAAAATATACTGGCGGGAGAAATCCTTTACATAAACTACAATAACTGACACTTATTTTTAGGCAATTTGTCAAAAATTTGCTATAATCTCACCAATTTTTTACGGTTTAAAAAGAGAGAGACAATGTCAAATAATACCCCTGAAAATTATGGTGCGAATAGTATTAAAGTCTTGAAAGGACTCGATGCCGTGCGTAAACGTCCTGGTATGTACATTGGGGATACAGATGATGGTACGGGTTTACACCACATGGTGTTTGAGGTGGTGGATAACTCTATTGATGAAGCCTTAGCAGGCTATGCCAAAGAGATTACAGTAACCATTCACACAGATAACTCGGTTTCAGTACAAGATGATGGGCGTGGTATTCCAGTTGATATTCACCCAGAAGAAGGCGTGTCTGCCGCTCAGGTGATCATGACGGTATTGCATGCAGGCGGTAAATTTGACGATAATTCCTATAAAGTGTCTGGTGGTTTGCATGGTGTGGGGGTATCGGTTGTCAACGCACTGTCTGACAAATTACAACTCACTATCCGTCGTCAAGGTAAAGTGCATGAGCAAATTTATCATTTAGGCGAGCCAGAAGCCCCGTTAGCGGCGATTGGTGAAACCGATCAAACGGGCACAACCGTACGTTTTTGGCCAAGCCCAACCATTTTTAATCACATTGAGTTTGAATACGATATTTTGGCAAAACGCTTGCGGGAATTGTCATTCTTAAATTCTGGTGTATCCATTAAATTATTGGATAAACGTAACGACAGACAAGATCATTTCCATTATGAAGGGGGGATTCAAGCATTCGTTGAATACCTAAACCGTAATAAAAATCCCATTCATCAAAAACCGTTTTATTTTTCCACCGAAAAAGATGGCATTGGCGTAGAAGTCTCTATGCAATGGAATGACAGCTTTAACGAAAATGTGTATTGCTTTACCAATAATATTCCACAACGTGATGGGGGAACCCACTTAGCAGGCTTTCGTGGTGCCTTGACCCGCAGTTTAAATAATTACATGGAAAATGAAGGGCATAATAAAAAATCGAAAGTGGCGACCTCAGGTGATGATGCCCGAGAAGGATTGGTGGCGATTATTTCGGTGAAAGTGCCTGATCCAAAATTCTCTTCACAAACGAAAGATAAATTGGTGTCTTCTGAAGTGAAAAGTGCGGTGGAATCGGTGATGAATGAATATTTACAACAATATTTATTAGAAAATCCTGCCGATGCCAAAATCATTGTTGGGAAAATCATTGATGCGGCTCGTGCCCGTGAAGCCGCACGTAAAGCCCGTGAAATGACACGTCGTAAAGGGGCGTTAGATTTAGGCGGGTTACCAGGGAAATTAGCTGATTGCCAAGAACGGGATCCTGCTTTGTCGGAATTATACCTTGTGGAGGGGGATTCTGCGGGCGGTTCGGCAAAACAGGGGCGTAACCGTAAAAACCAAGCGATTTTGCCATTAAAAGGGAAAATTCTGAATGTGGAAAAAGCCCGTTTTGACAAAATGCTATCTTCTGCGGAAGTGGGAACATTAATCACCGCATTGGGTTGTGGTATCGGTCGTGATGAATATAACCCTGAAAAATTACGTTATCACAGCATCATTATTATGACCGATGCCGATGTGGATGGTGCCCATATTCGTACCTTATTATTGACCTTCTTTTATCGTCAAATGCCAGAATTGATTGAGCGTGGTCATGTGTATATCGCACAACCGCCGCTTTACAAAGTGAAAAAAGGTAAACAAGAGCAATACATCAAAGATGATGAAGCCATGGTGCAATATGAAGTCACACTCGCCTTAGAAAATGCCGCATTGTATGTCAATGCCAATGCTCCTGCGATGAATGGATTAGCCCTTGAGAATCTGGTATCTGAATATAATTCAGTGCAAAAAATGATTGCACGTTTAGCACGTTATTATCCAGAAGTGGTGTTAAAAGAGCTCATTTATCATCCGCCACTCACCAGTGAGTTAATGGCAGATGAAAATGCGGTGGAAACTTGGGTATCTAGCCTAGTGGCTAAATTGGTTGCCAAAGAAACCAATGGCAATCATTATGCCTATCGTACCGTCTTTAATCAGGAGCGTCGTTTACATGAAGCGGTCTTAACCGTTCGTACACATGGGATTGATAGCGATTATTTCTTGAATTTCCAATTTGCCACAGGCAGTGAATACGCCCGTATCGTGAAATTAGGCAAACAATTAACAGGCTTAATTGAAGAAGGGGCTTATATTATGCGTGGCGAACGGAAATTGGACATCAGTTCCTTTGAGCAAGCCATCCAATGGTTAGTGAAAGAATCTCGTCGTGGTTTGGTGGTACAACGCTATAAAGGACTGGGTGAGATGAACGCAGAACAACTTTGGGAAACCACGATGGATCCGAATGCTCGCCGTATGTTAAAAGTATCTATTAAAGATGCAGTGGCGGCAGATCAGCTTTTCACCACCTTAATGGGTGATGAAGTGGAGCCTCGTCGTGAGTTTATCGAAAGCAATGCGTTACATGCTAATTTAGATATTTAATCTCAAAAATCTTCTTTTCTTTTCATTAAGTGCGGTTAAAATAAATGCAATTTTAACCGCACTTTTCGTGATAACTCCATGATATATCAAATTATTGCACTTTTTATTTGGGCAAGTTCTTTTGTGGCAGGGAAATATGCTTTTACCATGCTAGATCCCGTTTTAACTGTGCAAAGTCGCTTAATTTTAATTTCGTTGCTCACCCTTCCTCTCTTTTTACGCCATTGGCAAAAAGTGGATAAAGCCTTACGCCCTCAACTTTGGTGGCTAGGTTTTGTGAATTATCCAGCAATTTTTCTACTGCAATTTATTGGCTTACAGCATACTTCTGCGGCAAGTGCGGCTACCATTATTGGTTTAGAACCTTTGTTGATTGTGTTTATGGGGCATTTCTTTTTTCAAGACAAAGCAGCATGGTATCACTGGTTTTTTGGTTGCATGGCCTTTTTTGGGGTCGCCATTTTAATTTTAGGGGGCGGTGATACGGGGGAAATCACCGTATTAGGTTGCACTTTAGTCTTGCTAGCTGGGATTTTATTTTCCAGTTGCTTACGTTGGACAAAATCCATCATTAATCAAATCAGTGCCACGACATATACCTCGGTTTCTGTGGTATTGGGTACCCTCACTTGCTTGCCTTTCACTGCAGTGTTAACGCAAGATTGGACAGTAAATTGGAACTGGCAAGGTGTGGTGGGGTTACTGTATCTCACTCTTTTTTGTAGCTGGGTTGCCTATTGGTTGTGGAATAAAGGCTTAAATTCCACCAATACCAATTTAACGGGATTATTGACCGCACTTGAACCGATTTTTGGTGTTGGTTTAGCCATTGTACTTTTAGGGGAGCATATTTCATGGCTTTCTTGGTTAGGGATTTTGATTATTGTCAGTGCCACTGTGATCGCCAGCCTGATGCCTAAATTCAGCCCCCAAAAATAACGGCTTCTTTTCTTTTTATTTGCCTGTGAAATCGCCAAAATACACAGGCATTTTCTCTGTATTTTTAATCAATCCCATTCTCATTTATGCTAGAATAGCCTACTTGACATTCACCTAGACTTTTTAGAGGACGGCCTTTTATGATGATCGATAAACGACTGATTAACACGGTAACCGATAGCAAAAAATGGGTGGCAAAAACGGTTCTTTGGAACTGGATCGCACTGCTTGCCAGTATCGTCAGTGCGGTGATTTTTGCCCTTTGTTTGGAACAAGCCTTTGAGCGAACCTTAACGATGGGTCAGTTATTTAGCTATGCCATCAATTTAATTCTGGCACTCGTTGTGCGGGCTATTGCAGGCAAAATGGCAGTGAAAGCCTCTTACCAAGCGAGCACCCATGTCAAACATAAATTGCGTACGCTGATTTTCGAGAAATTGGCTTCAATGCCTTTAAATCAGGTCAACCAACAATCGACTTCCTCCATTATTCAAGTGGCATCAGAAGGGGTGGAGCAATTAGAAATCTATTTTGGGCGTTATTTACCACAGCTCTTTTATAGTTTACTTGCCCCTTTGACGCTCTTTGTGTTTTTGGTCTTTTTTAATGCACCAACCGCCCTCATTCTCTTGGTTTGTGTCCCTTTGATTCCTTTTTCCATTATTGCCGTGAACAAAATCGCCAAGCGTTTATTGCATAAATATTGGGCGATTTATGTTGGGTTAGGCAGTAGCTTTTTAGATAATTTACAAGGTCTTATCACCCTGAAAATTTATCAAGATGACGATTACAAAGCCAAGCAAATGGATAAAGAGGCAGAAAAATTTCGTGTCATCACCATGAAAGTGCTGACGATGCAGCTGAACTCGGTATCGATCATGGATTTATTGGCTTACGGTGGTTCAGCCATTGGTATTTTAACCGCCTTGTTACAATTCCAAGCGGACAGCCTAAGCATTTTCGGCGTGATTTTATTTATCTTGTTGGCGTCTGAATTTTTCATTCCTTTACGTTTATTGGGATCCTTTTTCCATGTGGCAATGAACGGTAAAGCCGCATCGGATAAGATTTTCACCTTGTTAGATACTCCTGTGGAAAGCAATCCAAGTGCGGTGCCTTTTCAAGCAGGAAAGCCTGTGCGAGTGGAGATTCAAGGGTTGCATTTTGCCTATGACACAGAAAAACAGGCGATTAATGGGCTTACTCTGACCATTGAACCGAAAACACTCACGGTGTTTGTGGGTAAAAGTGGTTGTGGTAAATCCACTTTAGTGTCGCTTTTAATGGGATTCAACAAAGCACAACAAGGCAAGATTTTATTTAACCAGCAAGACATTCAAGATCTTGAGCACCATTCTTTCTATCGTCATGTTTCTTTAGTTAGCCATAGCTCCTACATTTTTAAAGGCAGCTTGCGTGACAATATGTTGATGGCAGATTTAACCGCAACAGATGAGCAAATTTACACCGCACTTGAGCAAGTTAATCTGGCAAACTTTGTGCGTGAAAATGGCGGATTAGCTATGCCTTTGTTAAGTCGAGGTAGCAATTTATCGGGTGGACAAATTCAACGTTTAGCCCTTGCCCGTGCCTTATTGCATAATGCGGATTTTTATATTTTTGATGAAGCAACCAGCAATATTGACGTGGAAAGCGAAGAAATTATTTTGCAATTTATTCAACGTTTAAAAACGGAAAAAACCATTGTGATGATTTCACATCGTCTTGCCAATGCCGTTCATGCCGACCAAATTTATGTGCTACAAGCAGGGCGTTTGGTTGAGCAAGGTCAGCATGAAAGTTTAATGGCAAAACAAGGGGTGTATGCTGAGATGTTTACGCAACAGAAAAATTTAGAAAATATCCGCCACGGAGGTCATCATGCGTAAAAATGGTTTTGTGATTATGTGGCAATTATTGAAGTTAGTCACACCTTTAGCACATATTATGGCGTTTACCATTATCATGGGAACGCTTGGCTTTCTCGCAGCGATTTTCATCATGGTATTAGGTGCCATGGGCTTGGTGAATTTACTCGATTTCCCTGTGCATTTGAGTTTTTCACAAATTTTAACCGCACTGATTGTGTTAGCCGTGGCTCGAGGGATTTTGCGTTATCTTGAACAAATGTCGGGGCATTACATCGCCTTTAAATTATTGGCATTATTGCGAGATAAAGTGTTTACCGCCTTGCGTAAATTGGCTTTTGTGAAGCTACAAGGGAAGCAATCAGGGCAGTTATTATCTTTAGTCACCAATGATATTGAATTACTTGAAGTGTTCTATGCCCACACCATTGCCCCAATTATGATTGCGTTTCTCACCTCCAGTCTTTTACTTGCGGTGTTTGCCCACATTTCCCCTTGGTTAACGTTAATTGCTTTTTGTGCTTATCTCACGATTGGGGTGATTTTACCCATTGTGACCACCAAAATGGCACGTGAAGATGGGCGGGTTTATCGTGAATTAGTGGGCGAAATGAACGATTATTTCCTCGATAGCGTGCGAGGCATGAAAGAGTTACAACTATTCGGTCATGATCAAGAACGCTTAACAGGCATTCATCAACGCAGTGAGCAAATTGATAAAGCCTTCTTAAAAATTAAGCAACAAGAAGGCAAGGTTCGCACTTACACGGAAATTGCGGTATCCGCATTTAATATTCTTATGTTGGGCGTGGGCGTGGCACTTTATCTCACACAGCATATTGATTTTGCTGGCTTATTAATTGCCGTGATTTTATTGATGTCAAGCTATGGCCCTGTTATTGCGTTAAGTAATCTTTCCAATAACCTATTGCAAACCCTCGCTAGTGGTGAACGTGTGCTAGGCTTATTACGTGAAGAACCGAATCTTAAAGACGTGGTAAAAGGCGTGGATTTACAGACCGTTGAACATATTGAGGTGGAGAATGTCAGCTTTGCTTATGCAGAAGAACAGATTCTCTCCCACCTTAATTTACGCCTACAAAAAGGGCAAATTCTGGGGATTCATGGTCGCAGCGGCAGTGGTAAGAGTACGTTATTAAAATTAATGATGCGTTTTTATGATCCACAAACGGGGTCAATCCGTATTAATGGCACCGACCTGAAACAGATTAACACCTTAAGTTTACGTGATCATATCGCATACATCACACAACAAACCTATATTTTCAATGAAACCATTTATGAAAATATTCGGATGGCAAATCGTGAGGCAAGCAAAGAACAGGTCATTGAGGCGGCGAAAAAAGCCTCAATCCATGACTTTATTATGAGTTTACCCGAAGGCTATGACACGCCAATCAACGAGCTTGGCAGCAATTTATCCGACGGGGAAAAACAGCGAATCGGAATTTCTCGTGCATTCTTGTACAACGCCCCGATTATTTTATTGGATGAACCAACCAGTAATTTAGACAGTTTGAATGAGGCGATTATTTTGCAATCACTCTTGAATGTGAAAGCCGAAAAACTGATTGTGTTAGTCAGCCACCGTGCCTCGACCATGGCAATTTGTGATCAGGTGATTCAAATTGAAAATGGACGGATGTCTTAACCCCCCATTTTCTTTTTGATTCATTAAAGTGCGGTGTATTTTAAAACTTTTCTAAAATGCACCGCACTTTTTTTTTCACAAGAGAAAAAGAAATATCTGGCGAAATTTTGCCCATTCCCGTTATAGTAGTCGTGATCGGTTTCACTAACATTTAAGGAGAACATGATGAAAGTCACCAGTGCAGCGATTAAAAATGGCGTATTTGAAGACAAATATGGTAAACGAGGAAGCCAGTTTAGTCCCAATGGTATGCCGACCTATTCTATTCCTTTTGAGATTACGGATGCCCCACAAGGTACGCAATCTTTTGCCGTGGTGTTGGAAGATAAAGATGCCATTACGGCAAGTGGCTTTGTGTGGATTCATTGGTTAATTGCCAATTTAACACGCACGTCAGTCAAAGAAAATGAAAGTTTAACGGCGACCGATTATGTGCAAGGGGCAAATTCATGGGCGAGTGTATTAGGAAAATTTGATGTTGCAGAAGCCGCATCTTATGGTGGCATGGCACCACCAAATTGTTTGCATCGCTATGAGTTAATCGTGTATGCATTAGATTGTCAATTACCGTTGAAAGCGGGTTTCCGTTTTAATGATCTGCATTTTGCCATGCAAGGGCATATTTTAGATCAGGCTGTGGTGATGGGGACTTATGATGTCTAATTGAGTTTCGTAAAACTGGCTTAAAATAGACCGCACTTTGGGTTGAATAAGCAAAGTGCGGTCTTTTTTATGAATGAAATGTCGGCAGTTACTTGCGTAGTTTGACTAACTCCACCGCATGATCGGTACCTTTGGTTAAAATTAAATTGGCTCGTTCTCTCGTCGGTAAGATATTTTCTCTTAAATTTAAGCCATTAATTTCGTCCCAAATACGGCTAGCAATGCTGATCGCCTCTGGTTCAGACAAGGTCGCATAATGTTTAAAATAGGAATTAGGATCAGTAAAAGCACTTTTACGGAATTTTAAGAAACGGCTGATATACCATTCTTTCAATAAGGTTTCTGGTGCATCCACATAAATTGAAAAATCCACAAAATCAGAGACGAAGGTTTGTGTGCAACGCTCACCTTTTTGTAATACGTTCAAGCCTTCTAAAATCAGAATGTCGGGTTGATCCACCACGTCAAATTGATCAGGCACGATGTCATAAATTAAGTGAGAATAAACAGGGGCTTTCACTTCAGGTTTACCCGATTTAATATCGGCTAAGAACCGCACTAAGCGTGCGGTGTCATAAGAAACGGGGAAGCCTTTTTTATTCAGCAAATTGTCTTGCTGTAATTTTTCCAACGGATAAATAAAACCATCAGTGGTAATTAAATCCACTTTACGGGCTTCTGGCCATCGTGATAATAAAGATTGCAAAATACGTGCCGAGGTGCTTTTTCCTACCGCAACACTGCCCGCAATGCTGATAATGTAAGGGACTTTATCAGGATTCACCCCTAAAAAACGATTCATGACTTGTTGGCGTTGAATGCGTTCTTCAATGTAATAATTAATTAAACGAACTAAAGGTAAATAGATCGTGCGAACCTCATCTAAAGAAAGATCTTCATTAATCCCAAGAAGGGGTTTGAGATCTTGCTCTGTTAAGGTTAAAGGCACCGATTTTCTTAATTCCGCCCATTGTTGGCGATTAAAAGACAAAAAAGGTGTAAGTTTTTTTGATAAAAAAGTCGAATTTATTTGTTCCACGATGAATTTAATTGAAATAAGTGAGAGTAAATTGAGTATAAAATATACCTTATAACGTAGAGAAAACGCATAAATTTTTTAGAAAAATGCTCATTTTATGATAAAAAATAAACTTTTTGTTTGATAATTAAACGAATGATTAAAAAAATCATTTTTTTTAAAAAAAACACTTGTCAGCGATAAAAATTTCCCTATAATACGCCTCACTTGCTTACGAGATGCCGACTTAGCTCAGTAGGTAGAGCAACTGACTTGTAATCAGTAGGTCACCAGTTCGATTCCGGTAGTCGGCACCATTCTTTCTTATGCGAGTGTTCATTTAGCTGGAGGGATTCCCGAGCGGCCAAAGGGAGCAGACTGTAAATCTGCCGGCTCAGCCTTCGAAGGTTCGAATCCTTCTCCCTCCACCATTTATTAAATGAATCGTTCTGATGGGTCAGATGAATTTAGGACTGCGGGCATCGTATAATGGCTATTACCTCAGCCTTCCAAGCTGATGATGCGGGTTCGATTCCCGCTGCCCGCTCCAAACGCTGATATAGCTCAGTTGGTAGAGCGCACCCTTGGTAAGGGTGAGGTCGGCGGTTCAAATCCGCCTATCAGCACCAGTCTTAAACTTCCTTTCTGTCCTTTATTAACAACAAATTATTCATTTTGGTTAATGTGGTATATTGAACCATCCATAACCGTGTTTGTTTAGAGGGACTCTCAATGTCTAAAGAAAAATTTGAACGTACAAAACCGCACGTAAACGTGGGTACAATCGGCCACGTTGACCATGGTAAAACAACTTTAACAGCAGCAATCACAACAGTATTAGCAAAACACTACGGCGGTGCTGCTCGTGCATTCGACCAAATCGATAACGCGCCAGAAGAAAAAGCGCGTGGTATCACCATCAACACTTCACACGTAGAATACGATACAGAAACTCGTCACTACGCACACGTTGACTGTCCGGGACACGCTGACTATGTGAAAAACATGATCACAGGTGCAGCACAAATGGACGGTGCTATCTTAGTCGTAGCGGCAACAGATGGTCCAATGCCACAAACTCGTGAACACATCCTTTTAGGTCGCCAAGTAGGTGTACCTTACATCATCGTATTCTTAAACAAATGCGACATGGTAGATGATGAAGAGTTATTAGAATTAGTTGAAATGGAAGTGCGTGAACTTCTTTCTCAATATGACTTCCCAGGTGATGACACTCCAATCGTACGTGGTTCAGCGTTACAAGCGTTAAACGGCGTGCCAGAGTGGGAAGAGAAAATTCTTGAATTAGCGAACCACTTAGACACTTACATTCCAGAGCCAGAGCGTGCAGTAGACCAACCGTTCCTTCTTCCAATCGAAGACGTGTTCTCAATTTCTGGTCGTGGTACAGTAGTAACAGGTCGTGTTGAGCGTGGTATCATCCGTACTGGTGAAGAGGTTGAAATTGTGGGTATTAAAGAAACCACAAAAACCACAGTAACGGGTGTTGAGATGTTCCGTAAATTATTAGACGAAGGTCGTGCGGGTGAGAACGTTGGTGCGTTATTACGTGGTACAAAACGTGAAGAAATCGAACGTGGTCAAGTATTAGCGAAACCAGGTTCAATCACACCACACACAGACTTTGAATCAGAAGTTTACGTATTATCAAAAGAAGAAGGTGGACGTCATACTCCATTCTTCAAAGGTTACCGTCCACAGTTCTACTTCCGTACAACTGACGTAACAGGTACAATCGAGTTACCAGAAGGCGTAGAGATGGTAATGCCAGGCGACAACATCAAGATGACAGTAAGCTTGATTCACCCAATCGCGATGGACCAAGGTTTACGCTTTGCGATTCGTGAAGGTGGTCGTACAGTAGGTGCAGGTGTTGTAGCTAAAATTATCAAATAATTTGACTTAACTTGCTAAAGAGGCGTATCGAAAGGTACGCCTTTTTTGTTTTTGGCGATAATCACTCACCTAGTTTTATGTCGCATCGTTTTGGGGGTGTAATGCCTAGTGGAACATCTGTGCTTATTCAATAAGCGAGATGATTTTCTTACGTTATCCTTTTCTGGTTATTCTTTTTTATCTGTAAACTTTTCGATTAGATTAAATAAATCGTGAAAAAAAGACACATCAATGATGAAATTCGGAATAAAAATTGAATTTGATTAATTTTTAGTGAAAAAAGCTTGATTTTATTTAGTCTATCTTGTAATTAATTAGGTTTAGTCAAACACAATTATTCACATTTATAATTTATATAAGGAAAATGTTATGCAAAACGTTGGTTTTATCGGTTGGCGTGGGATGGTCGGATCCGTATTGATGGACCGTATGCAACAAGAAAATGATTTCGCAAATATCAATCCAGTTTATTTTACCACTTCACAAGCGGGTCAAAAGGCACCGACTTTTGGAGGGAAGGACGCAGGTGAGTTGAAAGATGCCTATGATCTTGAAGCACTCCAAAAATTAGATATTATTTTGACTTGCCAAGGGGGTGATTACACAAATGAAGTGTACCCGAAATTACGTGCAGCAGGTTGGAAAGGTTATTGGATTGATGCCGCGTCTGCCTTACGCATGGAGAAAGACGCCATTATCGTCTTAGATCCTGTTAATCAAAATGTGATCAGCGAAGGCTTAAAAAATGGGATTAAAACCTATGTCGGTGGTAACTGTACTGTGAGCTTAATGTTAATGGCATTAGGCGGTTTATTCGAGCGTGATTTAGTGGAATGGGTATCTGTAGCAACTTACCAAGCCGCAAGTGGTGCAGGTGCGAAAAATATGCGTGAATTGCTCGTTCAAATGGGGCAGTTGGAAGAAAGCGTGAAAATTGATCTTGATAATCCAGCATCATCAATTTTAGACATTGAGCGTAAAGTCACTGCAAAAATGCGTGGTGATTTACCAATCGATAACTTCGGTGCACCATTGGCGGGCAGCTTAATTCCATGGATTGATAAATTATGGGACGATGGCCAAACCAAAGAGGAATGGAAAGGTTATGCGGAAACCAATAAAATTCTTGGTTTAGATGACAATCCAATTCCTGTGGATGGATTATGTGTGCGTATTGGGGCATTACGTTGCCACAGCCAAGCATTCACAATCAAAATGAAAAAAGATTTACCATTAGAGGAAATCGAGCAAATTCTTGCAAGCCACAACGAGTGGGTGAAAGTCATTCCAAATGATAAAGAAACAACCTTACGTGAGCTGACACCAACGAAAGTTACAGGTACGCTTTCTGTACCAGTCGGTCGTTTACGTAAACTCAAAATGGGGCCTGAATATTTAGCAGCATTCACAGTGGGTGACCAATTGTTATGGGGTGCGGCTGAGCCACTTCGCCGTATTTTGAAACAATTAGTCGCATAATCACGCATTTTCAAGCAAAACAGAGCAGGTCAATCCTGCTCTTTTGTTATGTGTTGGGAAATGTTGCGAGCATAGTCGCTAAGTGCATTTCATGCTAAAATGATGTTCTTTTATTGATTTGATGGCTGGTAGCACCATGATCCGTGAACCTTTTTTTACCCACTTTGCATTAGCTGAATTGCATCCATTTGCCGAGCAATTTCCGTTGCTTGATGTGCAAGGAAAAAAAGGGGTGCGGATTACTTATCGCCATTTTGTTCAAGCCAATCCTTCCGTGCGTAATTTGGTGGTTTTGGTCAATGGTCGTGCGGAAAATTTATTAAAATGGACTGAACTGGCTTATGATTTTTATCAACAAGGTTATGATGTGTTGGTGTTTGATCATCGGGGACAAGGTTATTCGCAGCGTTTATTAAAGGATCGTGAAAAAGGCTATATTGATGAATTTCGTTTTTATGCGGACGATATGGCGATTCTATTGGATAAAATAAACAGCTTGTACCAGTATGAAAATCAATATATTCTTGCCCATTCTTTGGGGGCATTGATTAGTACCTATTATCTGGCAAATTATGATCATCGCATTAAACGTGCGGTTTTTTCTGCTCCCTTTTATGGCATTCCATTACAGCATTCCTTCCGAGATGAACTGATTATTAACTTGATGATGCTATTGGGTCAAGGCACCCGTTATGTATTCGGTAAAGGGCGTTATCAGCCCGCCAATTTAGATAAAAATGATTTGAGTAATTGTCGAACAAGAATGCGTTGGATGAATCGAATTAATCGCCGTCATCCCCAAATTCATTTAGGTGGGCCGACATTTCGTTGGGTGCATGTTTGTTTTCATGCCATTAAAAAGCTACCTACCCTTTTGCCACGTATTGAAATCCCTGTGTTGATTTTACAATCAGAAAAAGAAAAGATTGTGGAAAATAAAAATTTGCGAGAATTGACCGCACTTTTACCACAGGGGGAATTGTTACAGATTGCGGATAGCAAGCATGAAATTTTGTTTGAGCGTGATGAGATTCGCAGTCCTGTCTTGGCAAAAATTCAGCACTTTTTTACTGCCAAGCACGCCAAATAAACACGCCGAGTGCGGTAAAGAATAAGCCACCGAATAGATGTAATGAGGCGATACCCATTCCTTCAAGCCATTGATGTTGCTCAATGTTTTCGATCACTTCGGCAGAAAACGCCGAAAATGTCGTGAGGCTACCTAAATATCCCGTCATCAGCAATGCTCGCCATTCAGGGGAAAATTGTGGATATTGCCAACCTATTGCCAGTATGATGCCTGCCAAAAAACAGCCGAGATAATTGGCGATTAATGTCCCAAAAGACAAAGAGCTAAACAGAGGATTGAGCAATAAGCCTAATCCCCAACGATTCAGTGCCCCTAACATGGCACCGAAGCTAATGCATATCGCATGTTGTAACAAGTTCATAGGCTTTACCGAAGACCAAATATCGCCCGTAAATAACTGGCAACCGATTCGTGAGCATTGAGACCAATGACCTCTAATTGCGGACAGGCGGATTTTAAGCGAGGATCCGCATTGCCCATGATACAGCCTTTTCCCACTTCTTTGAGCATATCCATATCGTTCATGCCGTCCCCAAAGGCAAGGCAGTCCATCATCGAATAATCTCGTTTTGCGATCACTTGGGCAAGTGCGGTGGCTTTTGAGACATTTTTATTCATCACTTCTAAAGATTGCGGTGTGGAATAGGTGATATGAGTTTGATCCGCATAATGGCTTTTTAAATACTGTTCAAGCGGTTGTAAATCTTGTGGTGATCGTCCAATAAAAAACACTTTCTCCGTTTCACGGCCGTGGTGTTTTTGGAAATCCACCACTTGGTACATAAAGCCCGAATCTTGGTGATATTGGCGTAATTGTGGGATATCAAGATTAATAAACCACTCGTCGCCTTGATAAGTGTTAAGACAAACACGACTATGGTCAAACGGGATATTCATTAGCTCAAAAGCGAGATCTTCAGGTAAATAATTTTGGCGTAAAATATTGCCTTGTAAATCTTGTACTCTTGCCCCGTTTGAGGTGATCATCACTGCTTTTTTAATATTCACTTTTTGAAAGATGGGGATTACATCAGTATGGTTACGACCTGTTGCGAATAAAATATCAACGCCTTTTTCTGCTAATTTTTGTAGGGTCTGAATCGTAAAATGTCCCACGACATGGTGGGCATTGAGCAACGTGCCATCTAAATCGGAAATCACGGCACGAAAAGGAAGTGGTTGCATAAAAAAATCCTATGAAAAAAATTGGTCTTATCATAACACAATCCAACATGCTCGTTGTAAAAATGGCTTGGCGGTTTTACGTTCACAACTTGTTGTTTTTTTGTTAAAAGATTTGCCCATTTTTGCAAAAAAAGGTTTTCACTGAAAAAAAAATATGATATGAATATAAAACACACAACAGCATACTTTCTATTTGGAATTGACATGATGGCATTACGCCCTGAACTAGGTATTATTATTAACCTCGTGGTGATTATTATCACTGCGGGGCGAGTGCGTTAATGTTTGAGTGTCGATAACCAAAGAAGATCAAATTTAACCCTCGTCTGATAGCAGATGAGGGTTTTTTGTACTTATCAAATAATTAAAAGGGCGATAAAAATGAATGGGGCAAGATTAGTAACCGAAAGTTTGAAAACTCATGGCGTAACCACCGTTTTTGGCTATCCAGGTGGGGCAATTATGCCAGTTTATGATGCACTGTATGATGCGGGCATTGAACACTTATTATGCCGTAATGAACAAGGGGCGGCGATGGCTGCCATTGGTTATGCCCGTTCCAGTGGCAAAGTGGGGGTATGTATTGCAACCTCAGGCCCGGGGGCGGCAAATCTCATTACGGGTTTGGGCGATGCGTTAATGGATTCCATTCCTGTGGTGGCGATCACTGGGCAAGTTGCCACGCCATTAATCGGGACAGATGCTTTCCAAGAAGCCGATGTACTCGGCTTATCCCTTGCCTGTACCAAGCATAGTTTTTTAGTTCAAAGTATTGATGAGCTGCCAGAGGTGATTGCCAAAGCCTTTGAAATTGCCGCAAGTGGCCGACCTGGTCCTGTTTTGGTAGACATTCCGAAAGACATTCAATTTGCCCCGACTGAGGTGGTGCCTTTTACCCGTCAGGTTTCAACACCAACTGCCCTTTCACCCGATAATCTTGCCCAAGCACTTGAGTTACTGAAACAAGCAAAACGCCCCGTGGTTTATGTTGGGGGCGGAGTTGGCATGGCAAAGGCAGTGCCAGCATTACGTGAGTTTTTATCGATTACGCAAATGCCCAGTGTTTCCACTTTAAAGGGATTGGGTGCGATTCATCCCGATACCCCTTATTACATGGGCATGATTGGTATGCATGGCACCAAAGCGGCAAATTATGCCGTACATGAGTGTGATTTATTAATTGCCTTTGGTGCTCGTTTTGATGATCGTGTTACGGGAAAACTCGACACCTTTGCCCCTTATGCGAAAGTGATTCATGCGGATATTGATATTGCCGAAATTGGTAAATTACGTCGTCCAGAGGTGGCATTGTGTGGCGATATTACACAAGCTTTCCGTGGATTAAGTATTCCATTGGAGATTGCTGAATGGCAAACTTATATCCAACAACTGAAACAACAACATGATTTTTGTTATGCCGAAAACCAAGGGGAAACCTTCATTAATCCATTATGGTTGCTCCATTCCTTATCAAAGAAAAAGCCACAAAGTGCGGTAATCACCACTGATGTGGGTCAGCACCAAATGTGGTCAGCTCAACATATGCAACATTATGCCCCTGAAAATTACATCACGTCGGCAGGTTATGGCACCATGGGATTTGGCTTACCAGCAGCGATTGGGGCGAAGAAAGCCCGTCCTGAAGATGAGGTGATCTTAATTTCTGGTGATGGCTCGATCATGATGAATATTCAAGAATTAGGCACCTTTAAACGTGGTAAAACACCTGTCAAAATCGTGTTATTAGACAATCAACGCTTGGGTATGGTGCGTCAATGGCAAGAGCTTTTTTTCAATGCCAGATTCAGCCACACGATTTTAGATGATAATCCCGATTTCGTGATGCTTGCCGCTGCCTTTGGCATTCAAGGTGAACGGATTACAAAAGGTGCGGAAGTGGATGCGGCACTTGATCGCTTATTAGCGAGCAAAGAAGCCTATTTCTTGCATGTGTGTATCTCAAGTAATGAGAATGTTTGGCCACTCGTGCCACCGAATGCTTGCAACCTTGACATGGTTGAAGAGATGTAAAGTGCGGTCTGTTTTGAAAAAATTTTAAGGAAATATTATGCAAACCTATCCATTTACCCTTGAGGTTAACCTACGCCCAGAAACCCTAGAACGTATTTTACGTGTGATTCGTCATCGTGGTTTTTATGTGGTTGCCATGCATATGACTTCAAGTGAAGAGGCGGCAAAAATCGATTTTACAGTAAAAAGTGATCGCCCCTTAAGTTTACTTACCAATCAATTAGTTAAAGTGTATGATGTGAAAGATATTCATCTGTCCTAATCAATGAGGAGTTGTGCAATGCATTTCGTCAAAAAACTGGTCATGAGTACATTAGCTGTTGCGACAAGCGGTTGTTTCAGTACGCATTACACGCCTATCGGTACTAAAACAGAATCAATTTATGCTTTTATGCTGTCTGATAATGCCATTCACGTTTTGGGTGAGCATTACGATTATCAAATTAGTGCTAACAAAACCAAAAATGCGAAAGGGCTGATTCAGTTATTGCATTCCCCTTACTATTCATCCATTAAGCAAATTGATCTCATAGAAATCAAAAAGAATGTAAAAAGCAATACCGCACAAGCCTGTTTAGACATCGACTTCGAGCCAACAAAATTTACCGAAGCACAACAAAACGATTTGAGTGACAATTATCAAGTTCGAGTAGTCCCGAAACGTGTTTATTACCCTACTTGTCTTGAAAATATTGCGTTAGTCAAAGTGGAAAATAGAGAACAGCTTTTAACCAAAAATAAATTCTCACCGCCACTAAAAACTCGTTTTGTTGAGTATAAAGAAAATACGCATTATGATTCGCAAGCTACTAAAATCGGGCTGGCTATCGCCGTCGTTGCCCCGATTTATATTGCAGGTTCAATTATTGCATTGCCTTTCACATTGTTTGATCAGCACTAAGTGGGAAGCATAAGATGTGGTACAAGACAGTTGGGTTAATCATCGGCTGTTTATTATTAAATGGCTGTTGCTTTGTTGGGAGTTGCATCCCACCAAAAATCGAGATTATCCAACAGCAAGAGGGTGTGATTCAGTCTATCGTTAAGCAAGATACCCAAGTTTATTTTGTGACAAACCAAGGCACCTATGTTTCAAAGGATACTGCGGAGTATGACGAGATAAACGCATTCCCAAAAGCGTTTTACCTTGAAGATTCATTGGTGCTCGCAGAGCAAGGTAAGCCACATCATCAAACCATCACGCACCTTATCTATTTAGATGCGATGAAAACAGGAAAAACCATTCAAATGGACGAATTTGGGCGTAAAACCCTTATTTTGAATGAACAAAAACCTTGGACTAACTTGTCTGTATGGACTTATCAAGATTTTGCAGAGGATACAATTAGCCAAAATGCTAGAGTACGTTTTCCACACGAGTTAACGGACATCGCCACCTCTCGAGCGGAGCAAAAAATACGTTTAGATAAAGACAGACCAAAACTTATCGCACTTAAAATTGTGCATTATCATGTAACGAAACGAGATTCATCGAATCAACTAACATTAACAAAAGAGAACAAAAATAAGCCGATTTCAACCTCATTTGTTGATTGGAAACCAATTCAAAATCATTAAATTAAGCGGTGAAACATGGTGGCTTTATTGGCATGCCACCATCTAACACGCAAACACAACGTTGGAGAGATTATGCCTAAATTACGTTCCGCGACCAGTACACAAGGTCGCAATATGGCGGGGGCACGTGCCTTATGGCGTGCTACGGGAATGAAAGAAAATGACTTTGGTAAACCGATTATTGCCGTGGTCAATTCCTTTACGCAATTTGTCCCTGGTCATGTACATTTAAAAGATATGGGGCAACTTGTCGCCCGTGAAATTGAAAAAGCCGGTGGCGTGGCGAAAGAATTTAATACCATTGCGGTGGATGATGGCATTGCCATGGGGCATGGTGGCATGCTCTATTCCTTACCTAGCCGTGATTTAATTGCCGATTCAGTGGAATATATGGTCAATGCACATTGTGCCGATGCGATGGTGTGTATTTCTAACTGCGATAAAATCACCCCTGGGATGCTCATGGCGGCGTTACGCCTAAATATTCCTTGTGTGTTTGTTTCTGGTGGACCCATGGAAGCAGGCAAAACCAAATTGTCTGATAAAATCATCAAACTGGATTTAGTGGATGCCATGATCCAAGGGGCAAACCCGAATGTTTCAGACGAAGATAGTGCACAAATTGAACGTTCTGCTTGCCCAACTTGTGGATCTTGCTCGGGTATGTTTACGGCTAACTCCATGAACTGTCTCACTGAAGCCTTAGGTTTAAGTTTGCCAGGGAACGGCTCTTGCTTGGCGACCCATGCTGACCGTAAACAACTGTTCCTCAATGCAGGGAAACAAGTGGTTGAACTGTGCAAACGTTATTATGAACAGGACGATGATAGCGTCTTGCCTCGTTCCATTGCGACCAAAAAAGCGTTTGAAAATGCCATGAGTTTAGATATTGCCATGGGCGGCTCAACCAATACGGTATTGCATTTATTGGCGGCGGCACAAGAAGCCGAAGTGGATTTCACCATGGCTGATATTGACCGCTTATCTCGTCAAGTGCCTTGTTTAAGTAAAGTGGCACCAAACACCCAAAAATATCACATGGAAGATGTACACCGTGCAGGTGGCATTATGGCGATTTTAGGGGAATTGGATCGTGCCCAGTTATTGCATAACGATACCCGTACTGTCCTCGGCATGAGCCTTGCGGAACAAATTGCAAAATATGATATTGTGCTAAGCAAAGATGAAGCCGTACACCAATTCTTCCGTGCAGGCCCTGCAGGGATTCGCACCACTGAAGCCTTTTCGCAAGATTGCCGTTGGGATACAGTGGACGATGATCGTGAAAACGGCTGTATTCGTAGCAAACAATTTGCCTATAGCCAAGATGGCGGGTTAGCCATGCTATCAGGTAACTTGGCTATGGACGGTTGTATCGTCAAAACGGCAGGAGTGGACGAAAGCATTTTAAAATTCACGGGCAATGCGATTGTGTTTGAAAGCCAAGAAGATGCCGTGGCGGGGATTTTAGGAGGCAAAGTGCAAGCAGGTCATGTAGTGGTGATTCGCTATGAAGGACCAAAAGGTGGACCGGGTATGCAAGAAATGCTTTATCCAACGAGTTATTTAAAATCCATGGGTTTAGGTAAAGCCTGTGCTTTATTAACAGATGGGCGTTTCTCAGGCGGCACATCAGGATTATCCATTGGGCATTGCTCCCCTGAAGCCGCAGCAGGGGGATTAATTGGATTAGTGAAAGACGGCGATAAAATTGAAATTGATATTCCAAACCGTTCCATTCAGCTTTGTGTCGCAGAAGAGGAACTTGCCCAACGCCGTGTGGAACAAGATAAACTGGGTTGGCAACCTGTCAACCGTCAACGTGAAGTGTCCTTTGCCTTAAAAGTGTATGGGCATTTTGCTACCTCGGCAGACAAAGGTGCGGTGAGGGATAAAACGAAAATTTAACTTATTAAGCCGTGTGGGCAACATTGCCCACCGTTTTCTCATTGATCGGTTTATTACGGCTTTTTCTTGCTTGAGCAATAAAATTAAAAAATAACGGACAACGTCTATGGTCAATAACTTTCATTCAACTCACCCAACGGGTGCAGAATACCTCAGAGCGGTGCTGAGCTCCAAAGTCTATGAAGTGGCACAAGTCACCCCCCTTCAAGATATGCCAAAATTGTCTGAACGTTTAGGCAATAAAGTGTTTATCAAACGTGAAGACCGTCAACCCGTACACAGCTTCAAATTGCGTGGAGCCTATGCCATGATCGCAGGCTTAAATGCAGAACAAAAAGCGTCGGGGGTGATTGCCGCCTCCGCAGGCAATCATGCTCAAGGCGTGGCATTATCGGCGAAACAGCTTGGTTTGCGTGCTTTAATCGTCATGCCACAAAATACCCCAAGCATTAAAGTGGATGCCGTACGAGGATTTGGCGGGGAAGTCTTATTACATGGTGCGAATTTTGATGAAGCCAAAGCTAAAGCCATTGAACTGGCAGAAAGTAAAAATATGACCTTCATTCCCCCTTTTGATCACCCAGCGGTCATTGCAGGTCAAGGCTCATTGGCGATGGAGTTATTGCAACAAAACAGCCAAATTGACCGCATTTTTGTGCCTGTTGGGGGAGGCGGCTTAGCGGCAGGGATTGCGGTGTTAATCAAACAATTAATTCCAGAAATTAAAGTGATTGGCGTAGAATCGAAGGATTCCGCTTGTTTATATTATGCCTTAAAAGCGGGCAAACCCGTGGATTTAGATCGTGTTGGCTTATTTGCTGATGGGGTGGCTGTGAAACGGATTGGTGATGAAACCTTCCGTGTTTGTCAGCAATATATTGACGATGTGGTCTTGGTGGACAGCGATGAAATTTGTGCCGCAGTCAAAGATATTTTTGAAAATGTGCGTGCCATTGCTGAACCCTCTGGTGCCTTATCGCTAGCAGGGTTAAAAAAATATGTCAAAGAGCACAATATTCAAGGGGAAACCTTGGTTAATGTGTTATCGGGTGCAAATTTAAATTTCCACACCTTACGCTATGTTTCAGAACGTTGTGAAATTGGTGAACAGCATGAAGCCCTGCTGGCGGTGACCATTCCTGAACAACCAGGAAGCTTCTTAAAATTCTGCCATATTTTAGGTCATGTGCCTGTGACCGAGTTTAAATACCGCTATGCCGATGACAAACAAGCGTGCATTTTCGTGGGGGTACGCATTACAGGTGAAGAAGAAAAACAAAGCATTATCAATCAGCTACAACAAAATGGGTATGATTTAATAGATTTATCCAATGATGATATTGCCAAAACGCACATTCGCTACATGATTGGTGGACGTTCAAATAGCTCGTTGAAAGAACGCTTATATAACTTTGAATTTCCAGAACAAAAAGGTGCCTTGTTAAAATTCCTTGAAACACTTGGACAAACCCATTGGAATATTTCCGTCTTCCACTATCGTGCCCACGGTGCAGACTATGGCAACGTCCTAGCGGGTTTTCAACTAGATGATAAAGATCTCGACGCCTTCCATCAGCACTTGGAAAAACTGGGCTATGTCTATCAAGATGTTACCGAAAGCCCTGCATATCGTTATTTTTTAGTGTGATTTAATGAAAAATACCCAAGTTTTTAAAGCGTTAAACTTAGGTATTTTTTCAATCTATTTTACAGAAATATCAGGATAAAATCCTTTTCCCCAAATTGCTTTCGGATTATTCATCATGACTTGTAAAATAATGGGAATAACAGTGCTCAGAATTTTACAGGCATCCGTCAGGTGAGATCGATTTGCCGAGCTATTCAAGGTTGTATCATCGTGCAAAATTTGATTTCTCAAAGTGTATAAAAGGTCAAAAACGATCACCAGAATTACAGGGGTATCTTTCATCATTAAACCATTTAATGCTCTTTTAATTGGAGTAAAGAAAACCTTAACGTTTCAGATTCTATCGGAATTCTCAAGTCGTGAAGAAACTTGTTGCTACCTATGCTGAAAAGCAGGAAGTCTCATTCACGCAGACGAAAATTCCGCTTATGATGAATTAAAAGCTGAACCAAACCGATATTTTACCGTGAATGAACTGATTAAAGGCGTTGTATAACGGTTGGAAATTA
Organism: Pasteurella pantherarum; assembly: GCF_049670885.1. Lineage (GTDB taxonomy): Bacteria > Pseudomonadota > Gammaproteobacteria > Enterobacterales > Pasteurellaceae > Pasteurella. Next base: position 2,292,719 of record NZ_CP187173.1, read on the forward strand.
ATGTGATGGACGTGAAATGGAAATTCAAAGATAATTAGCTTAAAACATAATCAAATTTAAGGAAAAGTGATGCTATATATCCCTCAAACACGCCCTGAGTGCTATGTAAGTAGCATTGTGGCATTAAACGACAACGCCTATCCGCAAGATTTCTACATTTACGGTGAAAACCAAAAACAAAACACTAATCATCTACTAGGTAATCTAGGCGTAATTGATGGTACTAAGCGATTAAATGAAATTGGGTATTATCCTGAAAACCTTCCTGTTTGGCTTGCTGAGCATCCAAGAGCTTGCGTGGATTATCTCTAAACTGCCGTGCTTCAAACAGGTTCAATCGGGCGTGTTCTTTTAAACGACAGGTTCCCCAATGATGAAGATAAACAGTCGGTTTACGATTTGCTGAACCAAATTGAACCATATTTAACCGAACAAGAATGGGAAAACTTACAATTATGGAAACGCAAAAACCCGATAATCTAATGCTCACGGAACGTGATAAATATCACGAAAAATTGATGGTGAATATCCTAAAAAATCTTTCTGATACACCTTTGGTTCTAAAAGGTGGAACCGCACCTTATCTCGGTTACGGATTAAACCGTTTTGCCGAAGATTTGGATTTTGACTCAGGTAAAAAGCTGAATTTGCTCAATAAAATTAAAGCTTCCGCTCCGCACGGTATTATTGACGATATTAATGTGAAAAAAGATACGGACACGGTGAGCCGTTATATTGTGAATTATCATATCTGTGATACAGGTGTCAAAGATGCACTAAAAATGGGGATTTCTTACTGAATACTAGCATCAGATGGGTAAATTACGGTTAAAGATGATATCCGTTTTTCATCGGTAGGACGCATCATTGATAATAAACTGCATGTAGCCTATGATGGCAATGACCCCCGAACAAAAGGACATGATTTATTTGATTTACATTTTTTAGCAAGCCATTATGCTAAACATTTTGATTTTGAGCTTACCACTCGCTTAAAAGGCTTTACACAAAATCCTGATAAATTAGTGAGCTTATATCGAGAAGATATTGAAGCCGATCCATTACTTAATAAGATTATGGACGTTGAATAAATTGCACTTGAGCTAAATGAAATGGCAGAAACCATTTATTTCACGCAACAAATGCAAAATTACCTAGCAATGCAAGCATTAACGCTTAATGCTCAAAAGCAATTTAAAGCTTTACTAGATGAAGAAACAAATAAGAAAGAAGAAACAAAACAAAATGTTGTGTCGCCCTCGCTCAAAATGAAATTCTAAATGACAAGAGCGATATTTCTACCGCTATTTACCCCTGTTTAAAGCGGTTTTAACCACCAAAATCTTGCCGCACATTCTACAATGCCTTGCTTATGTAACCAAAGCAAAATCCGATTAATTGCTTTAGTACTTATCTCCAATATCCACAAATTGAGGATTTCCTGTGAGTGTGAAGACCTTTTCTGCTATCTCATCGCAAAACAGCCATTAATGGAGCATTTGTTTTTGCTCAATGGCTTTTTGAATAATTTTGCAACATTCTTAGTATTAGGAATATCAAAGTGAATTGACAAAGAAAGATATCCCACTTGAGATATAAAAATATCTCTTTTTTGTTAATTTATTTATCAATATTAAACTGATTAGAGGTTAATATTTCGTTGTTAGGTTCTAGAATATTTTTTATATAGCGATGACTGAACGTGCAAAAATTGAGGAAAGCGATATGGTGTCATAATGGACGTATTTTTTATGGGATAAATTTAAGGCATAAACGAATTTTTATATGGAAATCCCTTTAAATATAAAAAAAGTGCGGTCATTTTTCCGCACTTTTTGTTTTGGCTTATTTCACAAACCCACTGAATTCTAATTCATAATTGTCGCCATCTCGATTGTAGGAAATAAAACGGGGGAATTGTTCGTCTGCAAATTTTTTTACTACGATATCTTTATCACCTGTTTTAAATTGGTAGGTGATTTCGGTTTTTTCTTGTTTGTTGTATTGAATTTGTGCTTCGCTTTTTTTCACAAAGACATTACGCATAGGATACAGTTTTTTACCGTTGGTAATTTGAAAATTAATCGGTAATTTATCGTAATAACTCAATTGAAATGCCATAGTGAATAAGTCAAAAGTGGGTAATTCCAAGGCTTTTTTGGTTAAACCATTTTTGATTTTGCCGTATTCAATCGTGTTGTCTTGAATGATTGATGTCGCATAAGCTTTCCCATTGCGGACATCTTGATAATTTAACATATTGAATTGTTTGCGATTTTGTGTGCCTTTCGATAAAAACTCAATATGATAAAGAGGCACATTAATTTTGGCATCGACAGAATACTGCGAGCCATCTGCTTTAAAATGTACATAGGCTGGCATGAGATAATTTGAACTGTATTTGATGTTGAAATCGACGACATTTGCCCATGCATTTGGTAAATAACATAAAGCGGAACATAACAAAATCTTTAAAAATTTCACCGCACTTTCCTTTTCAATTCTGATGATAAGTTGTCAACATGCTCACTTTGATGAGAATCATACCCCGTGGCGATGTTGTGTGTATGGTGTTTGACAACAACATGGGGGAAATAATTCCCACAGCGTGGAAAAACACCCCGTTGGCGTAACGTCAGATAATAACGCCAAAAATGATGTGAAAAAATCACCGCACTTTTTATTTACCTTAGCCCTAGAGGTGAGAAATTATCACTTTTTTCTGTTTATAGTCGATTAATGCTACATCTAAAGAAAAAATGTGTTGGATATGTGCTTTTGTGAGAACCTCATCGGGGGTGCCGACTTTTTCGATATGCCCTGCTTTCATCGTGACGATGGTGTCGGCATAGGCGGCAGCCATATTAATATCATGCACCACCATGACGGTGGTGAGTTTCAGCTGGTCGGTGAGTTGGCGGAGTAAACGCATTAATTCTCTGGCATGGAACATGTCGAGGTTATTGAGGGGTTCATCAAGCAAAATATGCGATGTTTGTTGGCAAAAGGTCATGGCAATTAAGGCACGTTGACGTTGTCCACCAGATAATGCCGTTAAAAAGCGTGGGGCAAGATCCGTTAAACGAAAGCGATCAAGCATTTGTTCGACCACTTGTTTATCTTCTGGTTGAATGTTGCCTTGATGATGAGGATAACGTCCAAACATCAGTAAATCACGTACGGTGATGCGGCTATGAAGGGTATTTTCTTGGGTTAAAATGGCGAGATGTTTTGCAATCTCTTTTGAGGGCGTTTGCTGAATATCCATGCCATCTAAAAGAATTTTTCCCGTTTGAATAGGTTGTAAACGAGCCATTAAAGCGAGCAAGGTGGATTTCCCCGCACCATTCGGTCCAATCAGGGCGGTGATGCCACCATTGGGAATGGTGAGGTTGATGTCTTTTAAAATAGGCTGTTTGCCTAAGTGGTGGTTAAGTTGCTGAATTTGGATCATATCCGTCTCTAATAGCCTTTGCGTTGTGTGAGGAGTAGGGCGATAAACACAATGCCGCCAACAAATTCAATGACAACACTGAGTACCCCATGTAATGCCAGTAGGTGTTCAAAAATCACTTGTCCGCTAATCAGTGTAATGGCACCGATGAGAAAGGTGATGGGTAGGCGTACACGGTGCTGAATGGTGGGGCTGACAAGATGTGTGATGGCACAAACCAGTAAGCCGAGAAATAAAATGGGTCCGACTAATGCCGTGGAAATGGAGACTAACAAGGCACAACAAATCAGTAATTGTTTGGAAAAATGTGAATAGTCTAGCCCTAAACTAATGGCGTGGTTTTTACCTAATAAGAGCAGATCTAATTGATGTCGTTGTTGCCAGATCCAAATGGCACTGAGCAAGGCAATAACGACACCTATCCCTAATAATTCAGATTTTACTGTATTAAATTGGGCAAAGCTGGCACCTTGAGCTACGGCAAAATCGGTGGGATCGATGAGGCGTTGTAATAAATTATTTAAACTGCGAAAGAGTACGCCAAAAATCACACCGATTAAAATCATGCGTGTGAGGTCTTGTTGGTGGTTGAGGCGACGAAATAATAAGAGTGAGGCGGCGAGCATGAAACCGCTTTCAAACACAAATTTCAGGCTACTATTGAGCTGACTGAATCCCACGCTACCTAAGAGGAAAACCAATAAGGTTTGTAGCAGTAAATATAAGGCGTCAAAGCCTAAAATACTCGGGGTGAGAATCAGGTTATTGGTTAAGGTTTGGAACAATAAGGTGGAAATTCCAATGGTATACGCAATGGTGATGAGCAAGAGCCATTTTTCCCCCCGAAAACGTAACGCAAATGCCCAATCTTGCACATTGAACAGCATAAAGGTGAGGCTACTGAGTAAAAATAACAGGCTAAGCAATGCCAGTAACGGTTTAGTCCCCATATTGTTTTCCTTTATATAACAAATACAGAAATAATAGGGTGCCGAGTACGCCGAAAATAGTGGAAATCGGAATTTCATAAGGGGCATTTAAACGGCGACCGATAATGTCGCAAGCCAGCACTAAATTGGCACCCAATAAGGCTATGGCGGGGAGATTTTGGCGGAGTCGGTCGCCCGCAAGACGAGAAATAATATTCGGCACCACCAACCCAATAAACGGAATTTGCCCTACGGTAACCACGATCACGGCGGTAATCATAGCCACGAGAAAGAATGCCAACCAAATTAAAAAGGTGTAATTAATGCCGAGATTGATGCTGATATGCCGTCCTAATCCTGCGATGCTTAATTGATCTGCCAATACATAAAGCATGAACGCAAAGCCTGCAGTGAGCCATAATAATTCGTAACGTCCCGCTAAAATGCCTGAAAAATCCCCTGAAAACCAAATGGCGATGAGCTGTAAGGTATCCGTTTGATAGGCAATAAATGTCGTGCCTGCTTCAATGACATTGCCAAAAATAATTCCCATGAGTGGCACTAATAATTGTTGTTGTGGGGGAAGACGTTGTAGTAATAGGCTAAAGATTGTCATACCAAGCAAGGCAAAGAGGGTCGCAATGGACATTTTGGTGAGTAGGCTGGTGGCAGGGAAATACAAGCTGACGAATAAAATGCCCAATGCCGCACTTTGGCTTGCACCAATCATGCTGGGTTCAAGAAAGCGGTTTTTTAGCACAATTTGCAGCACCATGCCAGAAATGGCAAGGGTGGCACCCACTAAGATGACCGCAAGGGTGCGAGGCAGGCGGCTGATGAGCAACAGATTGATTTGTTCGGGGGTTGAGAAAACGGCAAACCAGTCAAAATCTGCTACCCCTGTTGCAATGCTAATGGGTATCAACAGGCATAAGCACAAAACTTGAAGACGATTGAGTGATAACATGGTGTTAGACGAAAACGAAAAGTTGTGCGGTCTGCTTCGTTAAAACATGTTGAAAACAGACCGCACTTGAGGACTACTTTTTCTCAAAGGCTTGTTTGATATTGGTTAAATCGGTGCGGATTTGTTCCACGCCGCCGGGGGCGAGATAAGCCGCACTGCTTAGATAAATCACTTGCCCTTTTTTCCATGCGGTGGTTTGGCGAACTAATTCATTGTCTAGGGTTTCTTGTGCGGATTGCCCTTCTTTGCCAATGGAGGCAAGGCGATCTAGCACAAATAACCAATCTGGATTGACTTTTTGGATCAGCTCAAAGGAGATAGGTTGACCATGCCCACCGCCTGTAATATTAGGATCGGCAAGGGGAACCCCTAAACTGCTGTGAATCCAACTTAAACGATAGCCAATACCAAAGGCAGAAATTTTGTTACCGTTAACCAACACAATTAAGCCATTTCCTTTGCCTTTTACGGCTTGTTGAGTGGCTTTGAATAGGTTGTCGATTTCTTGGTGTAAGGCTTGGGCTTGGGCTTGTTTATTAAATAATTTCCCAAAGCTATCAATACGTTGTAAGGCACTTTGAATTAAGTGATCGCCACTGTCGGTCATGTCAATGGTCGGGGCGAGTTGTTTTACTTCATCATATTTTTTCGCCGTACGTGTACCAACAATAATCAATTCTGGCTTGAGGGCATACAAGGCTTCCATATTGGGTTCAAATAAGGTGCCGACTTTTTTCGCTTGTTCAAAAGTCGGTTTTAAATACGGCAAGGCTTTAAGGGCTTCAGGTGCCGCATCAATTTTGACACCCAGTGCTTGCAAGGTATCTAAACTGCCTGTATCAAACACCGCAATAGGGGAAGGATTGCGTTTGAGCGTGACTTCGCCTCGTGCAGTGGGAATGGTCACTTCTGTCTTTGCCTGTGCCACATGGCTAAAGGTGAAACAGGCGAAAAAGAGGGCGTAAGTGAAAGTGAATAAAGGGGATTTTCGCATAAATGACCGTCCTTAATTTGAATGAGAATCATTATAATTCATTTTAACAAAAATGAAACAATTAGTTTTTACAATCAGTGAGAAGGGATGTTAAGCCTTCACTGATGATGCCTTGCCAAGCAAGATAGCCATGTGCGGTGGCATATTCACGATAATCCACTTGGTAACCTTTCGCCATTAACACATCTTTAAGGTGTCTTGAGGTTTGTAAAATTTCGGAACGTCCACGTTCAAAATAGCCAGCACTGATAAAAAAGCAGAGTGGTAGCTTTTCCCGTTGTGCAAATTGATGTGCGATAAAATGGCTTTCGCTACTCGGCGTGCCTTTCGGGTGCCACCAAAATGAGCCCGATAAAATCAAGGCTCGCTGAAAAAGCTGTGGAGAATGTAAGCTTAAATAGGCAGACGCTAAACCACCGTAACTGGAACCCGCAATAATGCGTTGCTTAACCTGCAAGGGGATTTGCTTTTCCACAAAAGGCAATAGCTCTTGCGTGATGGCTTGGGCAAATTTCGGGTTGGGTGGCAACTCTTGTGCCCGTGTTTGCATTGAGGGATTTTCGATAAACACCGCCACCACAGGGGGAATGACTTTTTCGGCAATCATGTTGTCGAGAATCGTTGGCACGGGCACTTGCTCGGTATATTCCACCCCATCGAAGACATATAAAACAGGGTAGGCATTTTGGGGTTGAAAATGGGCTGGCGTATACACAAACACGCGACGTTTGTTGGCTAAGAGTTGGCTTTCAAAGATGAAGGTGGTGAGCTGACCTTTCTCCCTTGCTGTTGGCGTTAAATAGCGTTGCGTTGGGGCGTTCGGCAAAATGAGCTGTGAAGCATAATGAAATTTATCAAGAGGGTGTAAAGGCTGCTGTGCAGCGGGAAAATACGGATAACGATTGAATGGATCGGCTTGTGCGGTGGCTAAAATCGCACGGCGTTGTTCAACGGCTGACACTGGCAAGGTTGGGACATCAGGGGCTAAACGATAGCTGACATGGGTTTCATTAGGCACGCGATAACTTTTAAACCAAATATCGGTGCCTGGCATTTTTTCCATAAAATCATGATCTTGGCTTGGGCCACCAAAAATCCGTACATTGTGTTTTGCCCCTCGCCATAAAAAGGTGACCCGACTGAATTGATCATCAATGGGTTCAATAAGCGGTGTACCTTGTTTTTCCACTTCCGTCCAGAACGTGTCGAGCAATGTCGCCACAGATTGGCTCAGCTCGGCAGGGGGCGTGGCAAGGCTGGCAAAGTGCGGTGCATTTTGCGAAAGTTTTGTTAGGGCGAGGTGCAATTGTTGGAGCCTTTGGTTTTCATAAACCAGAGGCGATGTTTGTTGTTGGATAGGAAAATGTTGCAAAATCTGCAATGTTGCATCCTGTTTACGCAAGGGCTGTTTTTCCCCTTCTAAGATAAATTTACCCATTCCTTGACTCGGTGAGGTGAACATAAATTCTTGTTTATCATAAACATGTTCAAGCAATACCCGTTGGGTTTGATCGGGAAATTGAATGCTTAACCGTGCACTGTTATCTTGGTTATTGAGCAGGCGTAATTCCCCTTTGACAAAATCCTCTTGTGCAAGTGAGATTTCCGCGATTGGCTCGGCGAGCAAGGCAGCACTATAAAAAAAGGGTAAAAAATAAGCGGTTATGGGTTTCATGAATGATCCTCATTCCCCATCAAGTCGCGACGGATTGATGGGGATAGGCGAATTAAAAACGGTAGTTAGCGGTTAGGCTGATATTGCGTTCTTTGCCGTAGAAACAGGCATTATCATTGGCACAACTGCTGACATACTGTTTATTCGTGAGATTTTGAATATTCAGTTGTAAATCCATATTGATGTTGAATTGACGAGCAAGATCGTATTGGATCGCCATATCATAGAGGGTGAAATGTGGCACTTTAAAGGTGTTGGTATTATTTCCCCATGTGCTACCAAAATAGCGAATGCCACCTGCTAATGCCAAGCCGTTTAATGCCCCTGTATTGAACTGGTATTTTGTCCAAAATGATGCTTGATGGCGTGGAATTCCCCAAGGTGTTTTGCCAATAGTGTGCTTATCTGGCGATGCCTTAATGGTTTTCTTAATCTGTGCATAAGTGGCTAATAAAGCAAGTTGCTCACTGAGTTGGGCAGACACATTGACTTCCGCCCCTTGGATTTTCACTTTCCCGATTTGTTTATACACTTTGAGTTTCGGATCGTTTTCCACTAAATCTCGTTGGGTAATTTCAAAGCCAGCTAGGGTTAAAAAGAGGCGTTCGTTCGGTTGGTATTTGACCCCAGCTTCCCATTGTGCTGCTCGGGTGGCATTGAGGGGATTGCCTTTTTCGTCCGTGCGTGTGGTCGGCATAAATGAGGTGCTATAACTGAGATAAGGGGCAAGTCCGTTATTGAAGTTATAGATAGCCCCTGTTCGCCAAGTGAATTGTTGATCAGCGTTTGAGGTGCTTTTGGCTTTTAGACGATCTTCATTACGCATGTTGACCTTATCCCAACGTCCGCCGATTAAGAGATCTAAATTGCCGATTTCAATTTGATTTTGTGCATAGATCCCAAGTTGTGCCAAGCTTTCCAAGGTGCTACGGAATAAAGGTGGGGTCTCGATGTTGAGACCATATTGTGGGTTTGCCCAATCAATGGCTGGGGCATTTTTCCCTCTTGGTGAGCTACGCATCACCGTATCATCATGCTTGTGGCGATAATCTACGCCGACTAATAACTGATGTTTTGTATTTCCTAAGGTAAAGCGATTTTCTAACTGATTATCAACCCCAAACTCGTTTTTCTCATCGATCCAAGCCCGTGCGGCACGATTTAAGGTTGTGCCTTTGCCTGCCGAAATGCCAACAAGATTTTTGAAATTTTCTTTTGAGCGACTATAACGTACGTTTTGGCGGAATGTGAGCCTGTCGCTAAATTGATGGGAGAATTGGTAACCGACATGCACTTGTTCTGTGGAAAGATGGTGGAAATTCGGATCACTTGGGAAGAAATCATAAGGGATTTTTTTACCTTCAACAGGCTCGATCATGCCTTTACGCACTAAGAAATTACGATCGCCTGCTTTGGGATGTTTGGCAAAATAGGCATACAGCGTGAATTTGGTTTGATCAGTAGGTTGCCAGAAAAGAGAAGGGGAAACTGCGCCACCTTGTTCTTTCACATAATGTTCTTTCCAGTGATTTTTTTCAAACTGACCAATCACTCGTGCAGATAAGGTTTCTGTGAGTTGACGTTCAATATCTAAGCCGATTTGATAGCGATTTTTCGTGCCCGTAATAAGCTGTAATTCCCCTTGGTTTTTCCCACTGGCTTTTTTGGTGATGACATCCATCACGCCACCGGGGTTGGCTTGTCCATACAATACGGAGTTAGGGCCTTTGACAATATCAATACGCTCAAGGAAGAAAGGACGAATGGCATAATCTGCTGCATAACTGATGCCATTGACATAGGTTGGTACACTTCCGCCACTGCTGTTATTTTTACTGCCCACGCCACGAATGGTGATTTCCATTTGTTGGTTTGAACCACGGTAGTTACTAATAATACCACTGTGATAATTCAGGGCATCAATAACATGATCCACCCCCTGATCTTTCATCAATTTATTGGAGACGATTTCCACACTCAGTGGTGTACGCATTAAGGCGGTTGTGGTTTTCATGCCTGATACCGATTGCGTAGGTGAATAGCCTGTGGCGAGGGTATCTGCACTTGCCTGAATTTCGATAGTTTTTAAGCTGTCAGCCATGCTCATGCTCGAAAAGAGAGCGAGGCTGAGTAAAGAAAATCGGAATGGGGTGTTTGCCATATTTGTCTTCCTTTAAATAATAACTATTATCAAATGTGTCGCATTATGGCATGATTTAGTTGACAAAACCTTTGTAAGAAAATATTTGATCCTATGCAAAATGAAATATTACACCCTGTATTTTTTAAGGGATTATCTCCGCGATCATGATGATTAAGCATTGAAAGGGACGCTTATGAAACAACGTAAAATCCATTTAAATCAACATTTACCTTATTTATCTGGCGACATTGAAATGAATGTTTTTCGTTCTGGGCTATCGACCAAATATTCTGCCGTCAAGGTGACTCAGGCAGATTATCAAGTCTCGGCAGGGGTGTTTAGTGCGGATTTACGTTTAGTGGTGACGTTGAGCGGTATTTCCGATATTCGTTTCGAAAATGGTCGCTTTTGGCAAGATGCACGTAAGCAACCTAAAATGGCATTTTTGCCCATCAGTCGTGATGAAAAAGGCTGGAAATACTTTGCGTGTGAGCAAGTGCAACAGGAATTTGTGGTGTTTATTAGCCGCCAATGGCTAAGAGAAAGCCTTTTTGCCGAAAGCCCTGATTTTTATTTGTTAGAACAACTTTTCCAGCAACATTTAAATGCCTTTCCCTTGTTGGCGACCAGTAACATGTTAAGTTTAGTCAAAGGGTTAACCCAGATTCATCGGGCGGAGAGTGTGGCATTGCTCGCACAAGAAAGCCATTTGTTAGCCCTGTTAGCTGAGGCATTTAAGCAGGTGATTGTGGGAAAAAGTCAGGTGTCGCCTTTGGATCTTCAGCAATTTAAAGCCCGTTTAGAGCAAGGTGAATTTGACCAGAGCAGTTTAAGTGAAATGGCAAAAGCTTGTCATACCAATGTCACCACCTTACAGCGACAGTTTAAACAATTGTATCGCATCAGCATTGGGGCTTATTTACGTCAGAAGAAGTTAGAACGAGGCTATGATGCCTTATTGCAAGGTGCCAGTGTGATGGCGGCTGCTGAATTAGCCGGTTATAGTAATCCCGATAATTTTAGCACCGCATTTCGTCGCCAGTTTTCTCTTTCGCCCCGTCAGTTAAAACAAGAAAGATTAAAATTCTTATCAATTTTATAGGGTTAGATCAAAACAGTGAGATTTTTTGTTTTTATCCTTGGGATTTATCAGGATAATAGCGAGTGGCTTATTTTGTTAATAAAAGAGGTATGAAATGAAATTTACAAAAATTGCAGTAGCCACATTATTGATGTGTGGAATGTTCAATGCGTATGCCGCAGAAAAACCACATATTACGATATTCGCCACAGGGGGAACCATTGCAGGAAGTGGGCAAAGTGCGGTGGCATCTGCTTATAAAGCTGGGCAGTTAAATATTGAAACATTGCTTGAGGCGGTGCCAGAAATCAAAAATTTAGCCAAGGTGAACGGCGAGCAAATTGTGAAAATAGGTTCACAAGATATGCATGATGCGGTTTGGCTTAAACTGGCAAAACGGATTAATCAACAGTGTCGAGAAACCGATGGTTTTGTGATCACGCATGGTACGGATACCATGGAAGAAACGGCGTATTTTCTAGATTTAACCGTGAAATGTGAAAAGCCTGTTGTATTAGTGGGGGCGATGCGTCCTGCAACAGAAAAAAGTGCAGACGGTCCTTTGAATTTATATCAGGCGGTGGTCGTGGCAACGGAGAAAAAATCCGCTGGACGTGGGGTGTTAGTGGCTATGAATGGGGAGGTGCTCGGGGCTCGTGATGTCACCAAAACTAGCACCACTGCTGTGCATACCTTTGCTTCGCCAAATTTTGGCACACTGGGTTATGTGCATAACAGTAAAGTGGATTATGAACGTTCGCCAGAAAGTAAACATACAATAAATACCCCATTTAAGGTGGACGATCTTCAGCAGTTACCGAAAGTGGGCATTATTTATGCTTATGCCAATATGCCTACTGAGCCATTAAATGCATTATTAGCAGCGGGTTATCAAGGCATTGTGGTGGCGGGGGTTGGCAATGGCAACATGAATGCCGCCAATTTAGCCTTATTAGCGGAAGCGGCGAAAAAAGGCGTGGCAGTGGTGCGTTCTTCTCGTGTGCCAACGGGGTACACCACCCGTGATGCCGAAGTGGATGATTCGCAATATGGCTTTATTGCCTCGGGGACGCTTAATCCGCAAAAAGCCAGAGTGTTATTGCAGTTAGCTTTAACTAAAACGCAAGATCCAACGCAAATTCAAACCTATTTTGATGACTTTTAAGGGCGACAGTTGAGAAGTTGTTGAGCGTGCGGGGCAATATTTTTTCAAAATGCACCGCACTTTTTGGGCTTTTCGCCTTTGTTTTTCACTTTCGCCTTCGTTTTTCACTTTCGCCTTCGTTTTTCACTTTCGCCTTTCTCACAACTGTCTCACAACAGGAAAAAATGCCACTTATCCGTGAAGATAAGTGGCATTTTAGTTTTTTCAGGGTTTCATGGCATGGAAATCTGACTTATCTCATTTCCGCTTGTAGCCATAAAATCAACAAGACCACCAAGGTTTGGTAAAGTGTGGTGGGGGTTTTGATGCGTTGTACTTTGTCATTCCATGGTAATAACCAAGGGAGCACGCCCTCTCGAATCAGGGTTTGGTAGGTGTGCCATTCTTCCATGTCTGCTAACTTACGCAGTAATTCTAAATAGACACATACATGATCACTGGGTTCTGGCTTTTCCCGATTCACTTGTAATTGGAAGCGAGCGAGTAAGTCATCTAAAAAGTGAAAATGGCTGTCGAGCTGTGTTTCTGGTAAATAGGCAGAAGCATAAGGCAATGCACTGCTGTTGCCATCTAACAGAAATAATTGTGTGTAATCGGCGGCGAGCTCTAAGTGTGGCAAGTCCACCTCTTTCAACTTTTGGAATTGTTGTTGAATGCCCATTGCTTGTACCCGAAAGCCTTGCTCGGCTAAAAAGGCAAAGAAATCATCAAACATACCTTGTTGGTATTGTGTAAATTGCTCGGCGGATAACTCTTTGCCAAGCATATTGCTCAGCCATGTATAGACAAACTGCCGTTCTTCATGGGAAAAGGGCATCATAAGCTTACCTCATATGGACCTTGGAAACCGTTGACAGCTGGTGCCTGACCAACAAATTTTTCAATATTGACTAAACAGGTATTGGCAGACACGGCTTGTGCCAAGCTTGAGCTACCAATATCTAAACTCATGGTATTGGGATCGCCATAGGTATCAATTGCCCCTACGTCTTCATTTAATGGGGAATACCATGCCCCTTCTTGTAAGCGTACAACCCCTTGTGGGAAGTTGTCGGATACATGTGCCCCAACAATGGCTTGACCACGATCGTTGTACACTCGTACTAAATCGCCGTGTACAATGCCTAAACGTTTCGCATCTTCAGGGTTGATAAACAACGGTTCACGATCTTGAATAGCATAGGTATCACGCAATTCTTTCGATTCACATAATTGTGAATGTAAGCGTTTGTCGGGGTGGACGGATTGTAGCCAGAATGGGTATGTCTCAGATTTTGGTCCACCATGCGAACGCTCGGCTTTTTCAAACCACATTGGGTGCCCTTTGCAATCTTTATAACCGTAGCTGGCAATTTTGTTACTGTAAATTTCAATAAAACCAGATGGTGTGCCTAAGGCGTGTAATTCAGGATCATCACGGAAATCGGCATGACGCACCCAAGGTTCACCTTCTGGGAATAATACATAGCCTTTTTTCCAGAACTCGGCGAAAGGTGGCATATCAAATTTGCCTTGGTTGGCTTGACGGCATTCCTCATACAATTGTGTTACCCATTCCATTTCATCCATGTTACGGCAATATTCTTTTTCTTTGCCAAAACGACGACAAAGCTCTTTGAATATCTCAAAGTCAGAACGAGAATCATACAATGGATCCACCAGTTTTTGCATGGCAATTACGCCACGGTTACTGTACGAACCATAAGCATCAATATCGTTACGCTCAAACGGGGTGCAAGCAGGTAAAACAATATCCGAGAAGCGACAGGTTGCCGTCCAACTATAATTGATGGACACAATGGTTTCTAAACGTTGGAAAGCCCGTTTCATCTTGTTGCGGTCAGAATGGCGGTGCCAATGGTTACAACCTGTGAAAATCGCCATTTTGTACGGTGCATAAGTGATTTTTTGCCCGTTATGGTGAATGGTTTCGCCTGGTTGTAGTAAGGAATCGGTGATTCTGGCACAAGGAATAACGGCACTATAACCGTGATAATCGTTGTTATCGTATTTTGGTTTTTGCCCTTCATCTAGGTTTAATGGAAAAGCCCCCGGCATGGCGGCACCCGAGCTTGGAATACCGATTGAGCTATAATGATGAGCATAACTGATTCCGCCACCCGCTAACCCAATTTGCCCTAGCATGGCGGCTAATACGGCACCCATCCAATAAGGTTGTTCACCATGTTGTTGACGTTGAATTGCCCAACCAAAAATCAGTTGTGTGCGTTTGCCAGCGAGCATTCTGGCAAATTGGCGAATTTCATCTGCACTGATGCCACAGATTTTCGCTGCCCATTCGGCGTCTTTCACTACCTTGTCTTCGCTTTCACCTAATAAATACGGTAGGAATTTTTCAAAGCCGACGGTGTACATTTCAATGAATTTTTTATCGTATAAGTTCTCAATATAGAGGGTGTGAGCCAATGCCAACATAAAGGCAACGTCGGTTTGTGGGTTGATATATTGGAAAGCACAGCCGAGATAATTTTGGGTTTTGCTTTTCACTGGGTCAACGCAGATCACGTTCACGCCTTTCGTTGCCACTTTTTCTTTTAATTGTGCTAAATATTTATAGGCTTCATGGGTTTCGCAGTTCCAGCCTACTTGCAAGTTTTTCACTGGATCACTTGCCCAGAAAATAATATTTTCACTTTCTTTTAAAATGATTTCCCAAGAGGTGCCTTGTGAATACACTTCTGTTGAGCCAAGCACATAAGGCAAAATCACTTGCCCTGCCCCTGTGGAATAATCCCCACTGGTGCTGACACTATGACCGTGCATACCTATCGCACGGATCATATGGTTACCACAACTGTGAAATTGCCCCGTTGAACGCCAGCCCACGTTGCCCGTGTGCAATGCCCATGGTCCGTAATGTTGTTGGATACGTTCTAATTCTTCATAGAATAAGTCTAA
Source organism: Pasteurella pantherarum (assembly GCF_049670885.1). Classification (GTDB taxonomy): domain Bacteria; phylum Pseudomonadota; class Gammaproteobacteria; order Enterobacterales; family Pasteurellaceae; genus Pasteurella. The sequence continues at coordinate 2,308,046 of NZ_CP187173.1, forward strand.
TGCTTCGTCCCAAGTTACACGCACGAAACGGTTATCGCCCCGTTGTGCAGTGTTGCTGTTATGACGGTTTTTCAACCAATCCAAACGTACCATGGGGTAACGAATACGAGCATCGCTATAAATTAACCCTTTGATCCCCTTGATCATCTTTGTTGGGTATTGGTCATATTCAAAAGGTTTGATATCTACCACTTTGCCATTTTTCACTTGGGCACGAATCGCCCCCCAGTGTGAACCCGTGATTTTCCATTCACTGAGATTATCTGCCGATTGAGCAAAGGCTTTTTCAGAGACAAGGAAATTGGACATCGCAAAGGTTGCCGCCATGGCAGACATATTTTTCAAAAATTGACGACGTGATTGTTTCATATTTTCTCTCCTACTTGCTCTCAGAATGGGTGTCAAAGTCAGATGAATGCAGTTGTAAATAACGTAAGACTTCTTTACTGGTTTGTTTATCCATGTTCGTGAACCCAACCATGCCGTTGAATAACCCGATCCATGTGTTGGAATCAAAATGGGCGACTTCAGGCTGTCTATGACAGGTGCTACATTGTGTTTTATACACATTTTCTGCTACTGTCCATACTGGTTTCACATCTTCGATTAACTGTGATTTAGCAATCCACACTTGCATTTTCACTTGTTGCCACGTGAGACCTGTTAAAGGATCTTCTTGTGTGGTGAGTACCTCAAAGTGCGGTGCATTTTGCATAAATTCTTTGCTTAACACCGCATCGGTAATATTTTTACCAAATTGGTGATACCAAATACGTCCAAAGCCTTTGTTTTTCCGCCACATGGTCATTTCCACCAAATCAGCACGTTGACCCGCTTTGATAAATCGTACAGGCACAGCCGTTTCAAGCTGACCAATTTGCTCTTGCATGGCTTCATCTTTAAAGAGATTCACATTGGCTTTGCTGTAATAGGTTTTGTCTGCTTGCGGTGCTTTGCTCACTAAATTATCAAATTTCGAGGTGCTGCCTTCTGCCACGTCCATTTTCGGCAAGTGGTGTGCCACCCCTTTATGACAATCCATACAGCTTTGATCTTTGGCTGCCGCTGGCATCATGGCTTTTCTTGCGGCTTCAGACATTTTGTCGAAGTTCATACGTTCGTAACTATGGCAAGCTTTACATTCTTTGGAACCATTAGCGGCAAAGCGAGCCCATTCTCTTTCCGCCATCTCTTGACGGTGTTTTTCAAACGCCCCTTCCTCATCATATTTACCCGTAAATTCGGCAAACACTTCTCGCACCGCTTGCACTTTACGTGCATATTTTGCGGTTTTGTCATGGGGTAAATGACAGCTTGAACAGGTGGCGGTAACGCCAGAGCGGTTTGACCAATGTGCCGTTTGTTTTAATTCTTCTAACGGCTGTTGCATAGAATGGCAGCTAATACAAAATTCTTCGGTGCTGGTGTGATCCATCAAATCGTTGAATTGTTGCCAGCTTATTGCCCCCGCAATAAAGCCGATACTGACTAAAATACCCAACCCGATTTTGCTGGCTGGTTTGGTAAAAAAGCGTTTAATTAATGTCAAAAATTTCATATCCACTCCATTATGCCGTAGGTAAGCCAATGACGAACATTTGTAATAACCAAACGATCAACCCATAAGCCCCCACGCTCCCCATCATTAATAGTGGCAAAAGAATCACTGCCAAGAAAAAAGTGCTAACAACCTCTTTAAAAAGTACATTTGTTTGTTGTTTTACCATGTCTATTATCCAATCATTATTATGAGAGCGGCAGATTATACATAAGACATCAAAAGGAATCTTGAGAAGGATCAACGAAACTACCTTTTTTGAGGTAAAATGCCGAAAAAGTGGGTTTTTAAAGCGAAAAAATCCCCGAAATATAATGAGTTATATAACAAAAGTGCGGTCCTTTTTCGAAAAGTTTTTATCGGGAAATAAAAAAACGGGATATAACAAAATATCCCGTTTTGCTTTTTTAGATAATTTTTACGCTACATCATGAGTCATTAATGCATTGGTATTATCCATGGCTAAATTAATATAGCGTTCATATTGTTTTAAGACATCGGCAATCAATTCATCTTTGGTCATGTATTGCACATCGTAGCCTTCTCGTCCATCAATAAAATACGTGATAGGTTCATAAGAACGTTGTGAATCAATATTTGGCATTGCATCATCTTCTACCACCAAGTTTGAGAGTTCTCTAAATTGACATTCAATGCCATATAAGAAATTACGCAAGTTTTCCTTCATCACCACAAATTCAATTTTAGGATTTTTGCCCGTCATCATCTCAACTTGTGCATTGAGTCCATGTTTAGCAAATTCTTCTTCCAATTCTTGAAAGGCAGGTTGAGCAATTTCATCAATAAAGTTACGCACATCCGCCCGTTTTGATTGGGAAAGAATTTTTTCCAAACGGGATTTCCAATGTTTGCCCGTCCAGTTACTGCTTCCTTGTGTAAAGGTTTTACTGAAATATTGGTTATCCACCATCAGCCCTTTCCATAAACCAAAGCACAGAAGCAACATAATCAGGGTAAAAGGCAGGGCAATGACGAGGGTCATGGTTTGTAAGGCAGCTAAGCCATCGGAACGTAATAAAGCAATGGCTAACAGGGCGAGCAAGACTGCCCAGAACACACTTTGCCATTTCACACTTTTTTCTTCCCCTTGCGAGGCGATGCTGTTGATCACATAAATGCCTGAGTCTGCAGAGGTGACAAAAAATAACGCAATAATGACAATGGCTATGAAAGAGGCAATGTTGCCGAAAGGTAACAGTTCAAAGAAACCAAATAATAAGGCTTCTGTGTTGTGAGAAAGTGCGGTCAAATTTCCTGCGGTTTCGCCATCTAGCCAAATAGCAGAATTGCCGAAGGTGGTCATCCATAATGCATTGAATAACGACGGAATAAATAACACCCCTAAAATAAATTCTCGAATGGTACGTCCTTTCGAAATTTTGGCAATAAATAAGCCCACAAACGGTGCCCAAGAGACCCACCATGCCCAATACAACACCGTCCAGCCACTAAACCAGCCTTGATTTTCAGGCTCATAAGCAAAGGTGCGGAAACTTAACGACACCAAATGGCTGAGGTAATAACCTAAATTTTCGGTGAAACTGGTGAACAACAATAAGGTTGGGCCGACAACCATCACGAAAATCATTAAGGATAAGGCAAGGAATAAGTTAATTTCACTTAAACGGCGTACCCCTTTTGCAACGCCTGTAATGGCAGAAAATGTCGCAAAACACATCACGATGATAATTAAGATCGATAAAGTGGAAAAACTGCGTGAATCTATCCAGCCTAAGCTGTTTAAGCCCGCATCTAACTGCATGGCACCATAGCCTAACGTGGTGGTGATACCAAAAATGGTGCTACACAATGCACAAATGTCAATGACATGTCCCCAAAACCCAGAAATACGGTGTTTTAATAAGGGATAAAAGCCAGAACGAATGGTGAGCGGTAACTTATAACGAAAGCCAAAATAAGCCAGTGCAAGCCCAATGACTGCATAAATTGCCCAAGCATGAATACCCCAATGGTAAAAGGTCATTAACATGGCTTCTTTGGCTTTTTCGGCTTCCGAAAGTCCCTGACTTAAGGGTGTCGCATAATGTAACATCGGTTCTGCGACACCAAAATACATCAAACCAATACCCATTCCTGCCGCAAATAGCATGGCTACCCAAGAGAGGAATGGATACTCAGGGGCTTCATTGTCCGCCCCTAGACGTACATCGCCTAAACGGCTTGAACAAAGTAACACCAAAAAGAGAATAAAAATGGACACAGCTAAGACATAAAACCAACTAAAGTGGGTAAAAATCTGTTGTTTTGCCACATTTAGGGTAGTTTGTGCATGCTGTGGAAAAAAGATGCAATAAAGTGTAATAAAGAGAATTAACAAAAGACTGGGAACAAAAATGGGTGCTTTTAGTGTGCTACTGGCACGAAATGCCTTTAAAAACGTCAAAACGCCTCCTTAGTGAATGTGATTTTTTACAACGTATTAGGGTGAAAACAACCTGTTTTGTGCCAGATTGAATAGAGGAAAACGAAAGCCTATTTCGTTTTAAATACGCAGGATTTGTAGCCTAAATGAGTAGAATACGTTGACAATATAGCAAAAAATGAAGCAAATCGCAAAAATGCCCAATTTGTCATATATGATACAAAATGCGGGGGAGAGTTTATTTTACAGGCTTTCCTTGCTATATTTAGCACGTTTCATTTTGGCAAGGACATACAATGACACAATATAATAAATTACGGATAGAATGGGATTGTCGTCGTGGCATGCTGGAATTAGATAAAATCATCATGCCATTTTATCAACAACATTTTGAACAATTACCCGATCAACAAAAAGATGTCTTTATTCGTTTACTCGCTTGCACCGACTTACAACTCTTTTCGTGGTTTTTCAATCGAGGTGAAGCTTGCGATCCTGAATTACAACAAATGGTCAATGACATTCAAAAAACATTAAACTTAGCGGACTAATCACGCAATTTGGTCTTTGCAAAAAAGATTGAACTTTTTTTATTCGACACCGTCTAACTGTGTGCAAGAGCTTGCTGTCTTTAAAATATTAAGGCTTGTTAGAGGTGATATAAGAGGTTATATGGCTGAACAGCTAACAGATCAGGCTTTGGTAGAAAGAGTACAGCAAGGTGATAAAAAGGCCTTTAATTTATTGGTTTCTCGTTATCAGAATAAAGTGGCTGGGTTGCTGACTCGCTACGTGTCGCAAAACGATATTCCCGATGTTGTACAAGAATCATTTATCAAAGCATATCGCTCCATTGATTCTTTTCGTGGCGACAGTGCTTTCTACACATGGCTATACCGGATTGCCGTCAACACGGCAAAAAATTATTTAACTGCTCAAGGACGTCGCCCGCCAAATGAAGATATTTTGGCAGAAGATGCGGAAAGTTACGAAATGGGCAGTAATTTACGGGATGTGGATACCCCCGAAAATGAAATGTTATCCAATGAATTGAAAAAAATTGTGTTTGATACCATTCATGGTTTGCAAGAAGATCTTCGAACAGCCATTACCTTACGTGAAATCGAAGGGTTAAGTTATGAAGAAATTGCAACCATTATGGATTGCCCCGTTGGGACTGTACGTTCTCGTATTTTCCGTGCACGTGAAATTATTGAAAGCAAAGTGCAACCGATGTTGCAACGTTAAACACAATCCATAAGCAAAAACCAAGCGAAAGTTGGAGTTCCAAATGCAAAAAGAGTTACTTTCAGCCTATATTGATGGTGAGCACCTTAACGCTGAATTAACCGAAAAATTATGCCAAGATGAAAAGTTACAACAATCTTGGGAAAATTTTCATCTAATTCGAGCCGTGATGCGTCAAGAAACGGACGTATTATTGGGAAAAGAGTTCACCGCAAGAATGGAAAAATGCATTGAGGCAGAGGACATCAACGTGGCAAGTCCACGGGTTTCGCAGCCATTGCCACACGAGGTGGAAAACTCACCATTTATGCAAAAAATCAAAGCCTTGTTTGCACCATTGACACAAGTGGCGGTGGCCGCAGGTGTGTGTGTGGTGGCTGTGATGGGAACGCAATCCCTTCTCACCGCCAAAAATGAGGTGCCAACTCATACTGATACGCCAGTGTTACAAACCTTGCCATTTAATAATTTAGTGCAAGAAGTGAGTTATAACGCACCGATTAAAGATGTGGTGACACCAGAGCAACTTGAGCAAAAAAATAAGCGTATTGGCACGATGTTGCAAAATTATGAAGTCCAACGCCGACTTTATGCAGACTCGTTGATTCTCAATCAACAGCCGACTTCCCAGAAATAATGTTTTCGAGAGTTAAATTCACCACCTTTTGGGTGGTGAATTTGTTTTACGGTAATCAATTATGTTAAAAACATTTCAAAAAAACACCGCACTTTTTGCCGCCCTTTGCGTTTCTGCCATCAGCGTGGCACAGTCGCCATTATCTGCAAAGCAAATGTTGTTGCAGATGCCAAAAGCAGGGACGAGCTTAAATTATGAAATGGCATTTTTCAAAGCCACGCCTGTCAATATTGAATCTTTGCGATATCGCCATTTAACGCTTGGGGGAAAAAATTATGCCCAGCTTGTGTCGTTAGACGGTGCACAACATGAAATTATTCAACGCGATAACTTAATTAGTTATTTTCAAGCCAATTATCAGCCCTTTACCATTAATAGTCAGCAAATTGTCGATAGCTTGCCGACAATTATTCACAGTGATTTCAATCGTCTGGAAAAATATTACGATTTCGTGAATATGGGGCGTAATCGTGTGGCGGATCGGTTGGTTCAAACTATCCGAATTCTGCCTAAAGATGATTTCCGTTATCAATATGTCGCCTTTATTGATGAGGAAAACCATTTATTATTACAAAGTGATTTATTAGATCGAGACGGTAATCTCTTAGAGCAATTTCGTGTAGTGCATTTATATGTTGGTGAAGGCTTGAAAGGGTTAGCCGATTACCTTGAAAATATCAGTTACCCCCCTTTATTAATGGATAAAAAAGAGGAAAAAACGCCCAAGTTGAATTGGAAAACCAGTTGGTTGCCACAAGGCTTTGAGTTGATTAAACAACAAAATGGCATCGATGGCGATAGTCATGTTGAAAGTCAACTTTATAGTGATGGCTTATTCTCATTCACGCTTTATGTTGCCGATCCTATTCATGGGAATGAATTGGATAATACTTGGAAACAAGGGGCGTACACGATTTATAGCGAAACAATTCAAGGGAAAGAAGTCACCTTTATTGGTCAGTTACCGATTTCCACGGCAAAACGGATTGTACAAGACATTCAATTTAAATAAGGGATATCGCTTCATGTTAAAAGAAAGTGCGGTTGTTATTGCTTATGAAATGGGCATGGCGAAAGTCAAATGCCAATCGCAAAGTGCTTGTGGGGCTTGTGCGGCTAAAAATGCGTGCGGTGCTTCGGCACTTTCTGAGCTGACAGGGGAGGTGGGAGAGCATATTTTTACCGTTGAAACCATGATCCCCTTGAAAGTGGGGCAACGTGTTGAAATTGGTTTAGCCGAAAAATCGCTGATTTTGTCTGCTTTATTGATCTATATTGTGCCTTTGTTGACGATCCTCATCAGCACCTTGATTGCCGATTACCTTTTTTCGCATGAACTTCTCAGTGCCTTGTTTATCTTTTTTTGTACTGCCTTTTCGTTTTTACTCATCCGTATTTACGCCAAACAGCTTAATCAAAAAGCAGCCTATAAGCCAATTCTCCTCAGAGTGTTGTAATCTGCCCGCTTCCCTTTATAATGCAGCGAATAATTGAAAAAAGGATAGCGTCATGATCCCAATGTTAGGCATTACAGGTTATAGCGGCAGTGGAAAAACCACCTTGCTTGAAAAAGTCGTGCCTACATTAATGGCACAAGGTGTGCGTGTATCGGTGATTAAACATAGCCATCATAATGCACAAGTGGATAAAGTCGGCAAAGATAGCTGGCGAATGAAAGACGCTGGGGCGGCACAAGTGATTTTGGCTTGCGATCAGCGTTGGGCATTAATGACAGAAACGCCTGCTCAAACGTTGGATCTGGCTTATTTAGCCCAACAATTCGATCCCAATCTGACGGATCTCATTTTGGTGGAAGGGTTTAAGCATGAACCTATCGAAAAAATTTTATTGCATCGCCAAGCCATGAGCAAACCGTTAGACATACAAGATGAGGCGATCATTGCCTTGGCGACCGACTATCCCCTTAACTCAACCCATCACCATTTAGATATCAATAATACGGCAGAGATTGCATCCTTTATTTTGCGTTGGTATCAACAAAAGTGCGGTACAAAATAGGATTTTTTTATGACTGAATCTAAACGCTATCAAGGTCTTGCTTGGATTGCGGCGATTGCATTATTTATGCAAACACTCGATGCCACAATTTTAAATACTGCCTTGCCTGCCATTTCCCATAGCTTAAATGAATCCCCCCTTGATATGCAGCTTGCCATTATTAGCTATGCTCTCTCCGTTGCCTTGTTTATTCCCTTAAGTGGTTGGCTTGCGGATAAACATGGCACGCTACGAATGTTTCAACTCGCCATTGGCGTGTTTGTGGTGGGGTCGATTGCCTGTGCGGTGTCGAATACATTAACTATGTTGGTGCTTTCCCGTATTGTACAAGGCTTCGGTGGGGCGTTGATGATGCCTGTGGCACGTTTAGCCATTATTCGTACGGTCCCTAAACAGCATTTATTATCGGTGTGGAATTTGATGGCGATGGCGGGGCTACTTGGCCCGATTCTCGGCCCGATTTTAGGGGGCTGGCTTGTCACTTATGCCACTTGGCATTGGATTTTCTTAATCAATATCCCCATTGGCGTGTTAGGTATTGTCATTGCGGGTAACTATATGCCAAACAGCACCTTGTTTGCTCAGAAACTCGATTGGCGAGGCTTTGTGCTATTTGCAGGGGGCTTAGTGGGGGTGACCTTGGGGGTAGATTTGATTTCAGAACGTCATAGCCATCCTGTGATTTCTGCCAGCGTGTTAATGTTGGGCGTCAGTCTTTTGTTGGGGTATTATCTTTATGCTCGTCGTTGTAAAAATGCCTTATTACCCCTATCCCTGTTTGAAACACGCACCTTTAGCATTGGCATTGTCGCCAATTTATTTATTCGCTTATGTGGTTCAGGCATTCCCTTTTTATTACCCTTAATGATGCAAATTGTCTTTCAGTACAGTGCGGAGCTTTCGGGTTGGTTGCTGGCACCTATCGCCTTGAGTTCGGTGCTAATGAAACCCTTTGTGAGTCCTATCTTAAAAAAATTAGGCTATAAAAGAACGTTAATATTCACCGCACTTTCACTGAGCATTGTGATTGCAGTTATGGGCTTTGTACGGGCGACAACCCCACTTTGGCTATTAATTGGGTTATTGTCTTTCTACGGGGCTTGTATGTCGGTGATTTTCACCGCCACCAATACCCTTGCGGTGAGTGAATTGCCCGATCATCATGCCAGTGCAGGTTCAACCGTGTTAAGTGTGGCACAACAAATGGGAATTGGGATTGGGATTGCCGTCTGTTCGGTGATCCTTGGCTTCTACCGCACCCATATCGGTGAAGTGGGCGTTCAGCTTCAGGCATCTTTTAGTTACACTTTTTTCTCTGTCGCCTTATTTGGCACGGTGTTAATTTGGGTGCTAACCTATCTTAAACGCCAAGACGGGCAAAATTTACAACGTTAATGAAGACGATCCAAAGTGCGGTGTCCTTTAAACAAGATGACACCGCCTTCATTGCTCGTCTTAAATGACTTGTCTTAAACCAATTTCTTCAACTGATACAAATATGCCAAGGCTTGTTTCGGGCTAAGCTCATCAGGGTCGAGTTTTTCTAACATTTCCCACACCGCTGTTTTGCTGTCATCTTCTGCCATTAAGGCTAATTCACCTTGTGCTTGATTGAGTTGGCGTAAATCTTGAATACGTTGATCCGCATTTTGTTGCGACAGTTTTTCTAATTGGGCTAATTTTTGTTTAGCCAATTTAATCACCGATTGTGGCACGCCCGCCAATGCCGCAACGGCTAAGCCATAACTTTTGCTCGCCGCTCCATCTTGTACGGCATGCATAAATGCAATGGTGTCATGATGTTCAATGGCATCTAAATGCACATTCGCACTGCCTGCTAGCTGTTCTGGCAACACGGTCAGCTCAAAATAATGGGTGGCGAATAAGGTCAGTGAACGTAATTTTTTGGCTAACCATTCTGCACAAGCCCAAGCTAAAGATAAGCCATCATAGGTGGATGTGCCTCGTCCAATTTCATCAATTAACACTAAACTGTTGGCAGTGGCTTGGTGCAGAATATTCGCCATTTCTGTCATTTCAACCATAAAGGTGGAGCGACCCGATGCCAGATCGTCTGAGGCACCAATGCGGGTAAAAATCCGATCAATGGGACCAATCACGGCAGATTCTGCGGGTACAAAACTGCCCATATAAGCCATTAAGGTGATCAAGGCAGTTTGACGCATATAGGTACTTTTCCCCCCCATATTCGGCCCAGTGATAATCAATAAATGACGTTGTGTATTCAGCAACACTGGGTTGGCAATAAACGGGGCGTTAAGCACTTGTTCCACCACAGGGTGACGACCTTGCTGAATGTTCACGCCAATTTCATCGCTAAATTGCGGTGCCACATAATTTAAGCTGTCTGCCCGTTCGGCTAAATTGGTCAACACGTCTAATTCCGCGAGGGTTAAGCTCGCAAGCTGTAATGCCCCTAAGTGCGGTAATAATTCATCAAATAATTGTTCGTAAAGCTGTTTTTCTAACGCCAGTGCCGCCCCTTTGGCTTTCAGCACTTTATCTTCGTACGTTTTCAACTCTGGAATAATATAACGTTCCGCATTTTTCAAGGTTTGGCGACGTACATAGTGCATTGGGGCTTTGTGGGCTTGACCTTGGCTGATTTGAATATAATAACCATGCACGGCATTAAAACCGATTTTAAGCGTATCAATGCCTGTGCTTTCCCGTTCACGCTGTTCCAATTCTTCTAAATAACGGGTTGCCCCGTCTGATAAATGACGCCATTCATCTAGCTCCGCATGGTAGCCTTCGGCAATCACTCCACCATCACGAATGAGCATGGGTGGATTATCAATAATCGCACGTTGTAATAAGTCTAATTGTGCGGAAAATTCTCCCATAGGGGCTAAAAGTGCGGTTAAATTTGGTGAAGTTTGTTGTGTGAGAATCTCTCGGATAGCAGGGATTTGCTCAAGTGCAGTGCGTAAACGGGTGAGATCTCGTGGGCGTGCGGAACGCAACGCTACTCGGGCTAAAATCCGCTCCATGTCGCCGACTTGTTGTAAATAAGGTTGTAATTCTGCGACTAAATCTTGCTGTAAAATGGCGTGAATGATTGCTTGGCGAGCCAGTAATTTTTCACGTTGACGAATGGGCTGATGAATCCAACGTTTCAGTAAACGGCTGCCCATTGGGGTCACACATTTATCTAAGACAGAGGATAAGGTATTTTCTGCTCCCCCAGCGAGATTTTGGGTGAGTTCTAAATTACGGCGAGTGGCGGCATCTAATTGAACATTTTCTGTATTTTGTAATAACGTGATGCTTTGAATATGGGGCAATGCGGTACGTTGGGTGTCTTTCGCATATTGCAATAAACAGCCTGCCGCACATAGTCCGAGAATGGCTTTTTCCACCCCGAAGCCACGCAGATCTTGCGTGTGAAATTGACGATTAAGCAAGGCGATTGCTGTGCTTAATTCAAACTCCCAAATGGGGCGACGACGTAACCCTTTAAAAGGTTCAAGTAACGCCATTTCGGCAAATTCTTCACAATACAATAATTCCACAGGGGAAATGCGTTGCAATTCGGCTTGCAAGCTCGCAGGATCTTCAGGTTCACTGATTTGAAAACGCCCTGACGCCATGTCTAATACCGCTAAACCAAAGCGATCTTTTTCTTGATAGACGGCGGCGATCAAATTGTCTTGTCGTTCAGGTAACAGGCTTTCATCACTGACTGTACCAGGGGTCACAATACGCACGACTTGGCGTTCAACAGGGCCTTTCGACGTGGTAGGATCGCCCACTTGTTCACAAATAGCCACGGATTCACCGAGTTGCACTAATTTCGCTAAATAGCCTTCTACCGCATGGTAGGGCACACCAGCCATTGGGATAGGTTGACCCGCAGACTGCCCACGTTTAGTCAACGAAATATCTAGCAATGCAGCTGCCTTCTTGGCATCATCATAAAAAAGCTCATAAAAATCGCCCATACGATAAAACAACAAAATATCCGGATTTTCGGCTTTTAATGCTAAATATTGACGCATCATTGGCGTGTGCAAGTCTAAGTTATCCATTTCCTATCTCTAAACATAATCAAAAGTGCGGTCTATTTTCGCATAATTTTAATGAAGCCCCTAATGTTTCTCAGGGAGCGAAAATTCCGTATGATATTTATTCTTCTAGGTAAACTGTTTGTTTCCGAACAAATTTTGAAAATTTTGTAAAAATGACTTGATACTGTTTATCTATACAGTTATGATACACCCAAATTTCTGGTTACGATTTTTTTATTGAGGATTCAAATATGGCAACGAAAGAAGAAAAAAGCAAAGCCCTCGCCGCCGCACTGGGTCAAATTGAAAAGCAATTTGGTAAAGGCTCAATCATGAAATTGGGCGATACCCAAGCTTTAGATGTGGAAGCTGTTTCAACAGGCTCATTAAGCCTTGATGTGGCACTTGGCATTGGTGGCTTACCAATGGGGCGTATTGTTGAAATTTTCGGGCCAGAATCTTCCGGTAAAACGACTTTAACCCTTTCTGTCATTGCCCAGGCACAAAAAGAAGGCAAAACCTGTGCCTTTATTGATGCGGAACACGCATTAGACCCAATTTATGCGGCTAAGTTGGGCGTGAATGTGAATGAATTGTTAGTGTCTCAACCTGACAACGGTGAACAAGCCCTTGAAATTTGTGATGCTCTCGTGCGTTCTGGTGCTGTCGATGTCATTATTGTGGACTCTGTTGCCGCCTTAACACCGAAAGCCGAAATTGAAGGGGAAATGGGCGATTCACACATGGGCTTACAAGCACGTTTAATGTCGCAAGCCTTACGTAAACTGACGGGTCAAATCAAAAACTCAAACTGCTTGGTGGTCTTTATCAACCAAATTCGTATGAAGATCGGTGTGATGTTTGGTAACCCTGAAACCACAACCGGGGGAAATGCCTTGAAATTCTATGCGTCTGTCCGTTTAGATATTCGCCGTACAGGGGCGATTAAAGACGGTGAAGAAGTGATTGGTAATGAAACCCGTGTGAAAGTGGTAAAAAATAAAGTTGCCGCTCCATTCCGTCAAGTGGATTTCCAAATTTTATATGGTCAAGGTATTTCAAAAACGGGCGAACTCATTGAGTTAGGCGTGAAACATAAATTAGTGGATAAATCGGGTGCGTGGTATGCCTACAATGGCGAAAAAATTGGTCAAGGCAAAGCCAACGCCATGAGATGGTTGGATGAACATCCAGAAGAAGCCTTAGCATTAGAAACCAAATTACGCACAGAATTATTGGCAAATCCAGAAAAAGTGTTAGCGGCGGATATTGCTGAACAAAATGCGATTGAAGACGCCGAGTCTGATTATTAAGTTTCTCTTCCTCAATAGCACAAAAGTGCGGTGATTTTTAAAAAAATTTCACCGCATTTTTGTACCAATCCCTTAAATCCTCACACATAACAAGGTTGGCTATAATGTCTTCATTCGCTTTAAATTACGTTGTCAGTTTATTGGCTCGCCGAGAATACAGTGAGTTTGAAATTCGCTGTAAAATGCAAGAAAAAGATTTTTCAGAACAAGAGATTGATGACACACTTGCCTTTTGCCAACAAAAAAACTGGCAAAATGATCGCCGTTTTACCGAAAATTATTTACGTTTTCGAGCACAGCGTGGTTATGGATTGGCACGTATTAAACAAGAATTACAGCAATTAAAAGGCATTTCTGCGGACATGATCAACGAGGCAGAGCAAACACTGGAGATTGATTGGCAAGAGGAAGCATTCAGGGTCTTACGTAAGAAATTTCCTCAATACGCGGATATTTCCGATATCAAGCAAAAGCAAAAAATCTGGCGTTATATGTTATCTCATGGTTTTAAGCCAGATCACTTTGCCCATTATATTGGCAATGCTGAGTATGAAGCCTGATTCTTTTTCATGTAAAAATGCAGCAAGAGACTGATATAAAAAAACTGCACGGACATTGGGTAAATCCCCGTATTTCCGTGCAGTTTTTCTTTTTATGTTGACGCCTTATTTTCGTTCTAACAGGATATTTTCGCCTGTTTGTGGTGGGAGAGATGCCACCGCCATGGTTGCTTTGACACTTTCTTCCCGAATTTGTTGAGCAAGGGCTTGCTCACCGACTTTTTCAAATACATAGGTCGCCATATTGACATCATAAGGCTCAAGCTCGTTTTTACAGCTCATCACTTGTTTGAAGGCTTGGCTAGCTTGTGCAAAATCATTATTACGCACATACAAATAGCCTAATGCACGTTGAAGGGCACATTGACCTACATTGTCGCTATTTTTCACCCGTTTTTCTAACACTTTAATTAATTTGCTATTATCCACAGGTTGAAGACGTGCAATTTGGGCACATAATAATTTCTGTTCGCTGCTTTGCTCGTCCACTTTTTTCAAGGTTTCTAAGGTGAGTTCATAAGCAGTTTCATGATCATTACAATCAATGAGTCGTTGAATTAATGCAATTTTTAATCCAAGATCATGACGGCGGCGACGAGGTTGTGCTTCCCACCATGCTAATAAACCATCAACGCCTTCTTCATTCATTTTTTCATCAAGCAAGCCTTCTTCTACTTGGCGTTTTAAGGCAAGGAATTCTGGTTGGGTGTATAAGCCTGAGCTTTCAACTTGTTCCAAAATGTTATCTAAGGCTAAATAAGCTTTGGATTTTAAATAAATGTCCACCGCAAGTTTTAGCACTTCTTTATTTTTGTTGGTCATGACCAATAGGCTATCAACGGAGCTACGTGCCGCAGGCAATTTCCCTTGTTGTAATAAAATGCGTGTTCTTGCTAATTCCACTAATAAGCTGTCTGAACCTGCTAATTCCGTGGCTTCAATTAAATAGCGATTAGCATTGAAATCATCACCACGTTGTTGGGCGGCTTCGGCGGCTTTAATAAAATTCAACACGGGTTCTTCCGAATGTTTTGCATTTTTTCCAATTAATTTTTCTGCTTTGGAATAATTGCCTTCATTCATGCACATTAAACCTTCGAGGGTTTGTTTTTGTGCTTTTTTACGTTTGCGACGCGAGAACCAAGTATAGGTGTTATGACTTAAACGGAAAAAACGGGTCACGATCCATTCAATGGCATAAATGATTGCCATCGCCACCACAAAAAAGATCACTAAGGTGATGATTGACATTTCAATGTTGTATTGGCTGGTTTCTATCAGAACATAACCTTGTTTACCCGCTAAATGAGGCCCTGCAATTAAGCCTGCCAATAATACAAGCATTAAAAAGAGTATTCTAAACATGAGCTACTTTCCTCTACTGTTGTGGCACAGGCTGTGCTGGTGCTTCCGTTGCTTTTTCTGGCGGATTTTGCGTTGGGGTTTCAGTGAGGGCTTTATCCACTGAAATTTCAATTTTTTGTACATCTTGTGGCTGTCTGTTCAATAACTTATCTAACACATTTAAGCTTGATAATTGAGAGGGTGCGTCAATGTAAATGGATTGTTCTGCTAACTCATCTAAGTTTTTCAAGAAAGTTTGTGCCACATCGGTATTGGTATCAAAATAACTTCTGACCCAAGAAGCCACCGTTTCCAGAGACTGTTTATAAAGCTCATCTTGTTGGCGAGGAACCGCCATGATGGCTATTTGTAGGCGTAAGCGAATATTTTCACGCAAGTAAATATCTTGGTTTGGTGCTAATAGGGCTTTGTCATCTACATTTCTTGGGGTGATACGGATAAAGTGATTTAAGAAAGAAGTGGCACTTTTTTCTGCATTTTCTTTCCAGTCTTGAATGGAATCACTTAATTGTGTTGAGTTGGCATCGCTATCGGCAAAATTCACATCTAATACGGTCATTTCATCCAACATTGTGGTGAGTTGAGATAAGCGTTGCATGATCGCATTTTGATCCACATTATTCACATCAAGTAACTGTTTTAAATCATTATTTAATGCCGCACGGACACTAATAACACGAGGATCAGACACTTTAGTGAGCACTTCATCCGCCAGTTTTAAAAGCGAAATACTGGTATCCACATCATTGTCTAAGATTAATTTGCGTAAGGCGTTATTTAAAAGGAAATCCGCTTCGGATAATAACCAATCGTTAGGTTGGGCTTGTTTTGCCGCACTGGCTAAACGATTAATTTGTATTTGTAAACCAGAAATGGCTTGTTCTTTAATGGATAGCTCATTTTGTAATTGGGCTAATTTTTCATTTGAAGACGCGGTGGTTTCCATAAGTTGGCTAAGTTGTTTACGTTCTTGATCAAAAGAAGGTAAATCAACGGCTTGAGCTTGTGTTTGTTGAGCCAGTTTTGTTTCAAGTGCGGTCATTTTTTGGTGAATTTCATTGACTTGTTGCTGACCAAAATAATACCCCGCACCACCAAGACCGAGTGCCACTAACAAGGCAAGCAGTGCTAAACCCGAGCCACCTTTTTTTACCACAACGGTTTCGGTTTTTGGTGGCACGTTTTCTGCCGCCGTAGCCTCTGGTTTTGACTTGTTGGCGGCGGGTTTTGTCACAGGTTCAGGTGTTACCTGTGTTTTTTGTTCTTTTGTTGAAGCAGATTTTGTGGAGGGAGAGCTTGACTCAGGCGTCGTGTTTTCTCGCTGAGTATTGTTCTCACTGTCTACTTTCATATTCACAATGTTGGCATCATGTTTTGGTACTTCATTGCTTTCAGAAGACGTGATTTTATTTTCAGCCATAGTAATACCTATTTCCTTAGTGATGATTTAGCGTGCTATGCAAATCAGTTTGAGTTTAATATTGTGTTTAATAAGCTATGATTATCTGCTCGAGGTGAAAGCGTAATTTTTGTCCACCCGAATGTGTTTGCCAAGTTTGCAATACGTTGACTAATGGTAATAAGTTGACAACTTTTCAACCAATTATGTTCGTTTTCTGGCACAAAATCTATAAGAGACTGTAAAATTTCTGCACTGGTGACCACGATAGTCTGAATGCCTGCCCGTTGACAAATACTGATTTGTTCTGCGTTTTGGTAGTCAATGGGGACACGTTGATAACATTCTAACATCTCTACTTTGGCACCACGTTGCTGTGCTTGCTCAGCAAAGAATTCACGGCCTCCATTTCCTCGTAAAATTAAAATGTGTTTATCCGCTAAATGTTGCATAGCGGGTAAGGCTAATAGCCCTTCACTACTTTCTTGTTGATGGGGATAATGTATCGCTCGTTCGGTTTGTGTCGCAAAAAATTCGGCACTACGTTGTCCAACTGCAAAATACTGTAAATCTTGACGCCAAGAAAACCCTGTATTTTTCAAGGTTTGGTGGGCATAACTGATCGCATTTTTAGAAACCGCAAACACATAATCACCCGCTTTTAATTGTGATAATTTGTTTGGCAGGTCATTTAACTCTCGCCCAGATTCAATGGTAAATAATGGCAAATGAATGGCAAAAATGCCTGATTGAGTTAATAAGTCAACTAATTGTTTTCCTCGTTCGTCAGGTCGTGTAATAAGCACTGCCATGATATTAACTCCTTTTTAATATCTTATGCGGAATGTAGGGATTGTAATAGACGATCTGCACCCTGCTGTCGCAACATTTCTGCCACCTGAATGCCTAAATCTTGTGCATTTTCGACCGCACTTTTGGCTTCTGCACGAAGCATTGTTGTGCCTTCTGTTTCGCCCACTAAAGCACGTAAATAGAGCTGATCATCTTGTAAGATCGCATAGCCTGCAATGGGTACTTGGCAGCCACCTTGTAAATGTGAATTCATGGCTCGTTCTGCCTGTACGCAGTAAGTGGTGTGTTGATCGGCTAAAGGGGCGAGTAATTGTTGTACCGCCATATCCTCACTGCGACATTCAATCCCAATTGCCCCTTGACCGACAGCGGGGAGAACTTGCTCAATGTCAAGAAATGAGGTGATACGTTTGGCAAGATCTAAGCGAATCAAACCTGCGGCAGCAAGGATAATGGCATCATAATCACCGTGATCTAACTTATTTAAACGGGTTCCGACATTGCCTCGCAGAGAATGAATGTTGAGATCAGGTCTTAATTGTTTTAGTTGGCATTGACGACGTAAACTGGACGTCCCCACCACAGCTCCAGCGGGTAACGCCATTAAAGACGGATAGGTATTGGAAACAAAGGCATCTCGTGGATCTTCACGTGGACAAATGACACTTAAAGTCAGCCCGTCTGGAAATTGCATCGGCACATCTTTCATGGAGTGAACCGCAATATCGGCTTCCCCTTTTAACAAAGCATTTTCTAATTCTTTTACGAATAAACCTTTGCCACCAATTTTAGCAAGCGGGCTATCTAAAATGACATCGCCTTTGGTGACCATCGGCACCAAAATCACCTGTAAATCAGGGTAATATTGCTGTAAGCGATCTTTTACATAGTTGGCTTGCCAGAGGGCAAGTGGGCTTTGGCGGGTCGCAATTTTTAACGTCGTCGTTGTCATTATTGTAACCAATTTCAAGAAAATAACTGTTCGCTATCCTACCATTGTTACTCAAAAATGTCAGTTTCCATTTAATTTTTTTGCTTTCATCTAGGGCAAATGTTACAGTAAATCAGCAAAATAAATCGCATACTGAAATACTAGGATATTATTTGAATTACGATCTCTTTAGTGCCAAAAAACAGGTTGAATATTTAGATAATTTACGTTTAGAACGTGCCTTACAAGGTGCTTCCTACGAATTTAAACATGTTTTTCACCTGATAAGCCTATTATTACATATCAATCATCCTAATTTGCCGGGCTATGTTGCCGATGCACCAGCAGGGATCGCCGATTTCAAACTTTCTCCTTATCAAAAAAACTATTTGCATGATGCACTTCCTCGCATTAATGTGAATCAACCGCCGATCCCTTCGTTTTCCTACCGCACGTGTAATGCCATTTTAGGGGTGTATGTGATGGGGAGCATTGCCTCCATTTCACAAACCGCATTGTCTGACTTGGATATTTGGGTCTGTCATCGTGAAAATCTAAGTAAAACCGAAAAAGAAGCCTTGCAACGTAAAGCCGATTTATTGCAGCAATGGGCACATGGATTTCACATTGAAATTAATTTATATCCTATTGATCAGCAACGTTTTCGCTGTTTCCGTTATGCCGAACCACTCACCGCAGAGAATTGCGGTTCTGCACAATATATGTTGTTGTTGGAAGAATTTTATCGTTCAGCCATTCGGCTAGCAGGTAAGCCGTTATTATGGCAACACCTGTTGGTGCAAAACGAAATGGAGTATGAAAGTGAAGTGACAAGGTTGGTTGAGAGCAAGCAAATCGACTTAGATGATTGGGTCGATTTTGGGGGCTTAGGCTCATTTTCTGCAAATGAATATTTTGGTGCGAGCTTATGGCAACTGTATAAAGGGATTGATGCCCCTTATAAATCCGTCATTAAAATTTTATTACTGGAAACCTATTCTTCTGAATATCCCAATACTTATTTAATTGCTCGAGAATTTAAAGAGCAATTGCTCACGGGGAAACTGAATCCTTCACATCAATTTGATCCTTACTTAGCGATGCTTGAGCGAGCCACCCGTTATTTAGTGGAGCATAATGAATTAAAACGCTTAGGCTTTGTGCGTCGTAGTGTGTATTTAAAAGCAACGGAAGGCATTAATTGGCAAGATCAAAACAGCAAAAATAACTGGCGGTTAGCCTATTTACAAAAACTGGTTAAAGAATGGGGTTGGTCTGATGCTTTAATTAATGAGCTGAATCAGCGTTCAAGATGGAAAATTAAATATGTTAAAAAATCGCACAATAGTTTAATTAAGTTCTTGATGCTCAGTTATCGTAATTTGGTTGCCTTTGCCCGTAAACATCATGTGAATTCCAGTATTATGCCGCAAGATATTGCGGTTCTGACACGTAAACTTTATACGGCATTTGAAGAATTGCCGGGCAAAATCACGTTATTAAATCCGCAAATTGCCCTCGATCTGTCGGAAAAACACCTGTTATTTTTTGAAGTCAAAAATAATAAATCCTTCAAAGATGGTTGGTATTTAGTCAATCACACCCCGAATATTGAAGGTTTTTCACAAAAACGTTATACCGAACACAGTGACAGCTTAAATAAGCTGGTGGCGTGGGCGTATTTTAATCGATTATTAACTGCCAATACGGAAATTAACATCATTAGCCAACGTGTTTCGCTTACTACGTTACGTAATTTTGTCACGGATCTGCGTTTGTCATTTCCTGCCACAATTTCTTCGGCAAGTAATGAAAATCTCAGTCATGCCTGTGAAATCAGCAGCCTAATGGTTGCCATTAATTTAACGGTAGATCCGACGAAGAATCTGACCCATGCGAAAGAAAAAATCCAAGCCAGTGATTTATTTAGCTTTGGTCCGAAAGAAGAAAGCTTAGTGGGCAGTATTGATATTACTTATCGCAATTTATGGAATGAAATCCGCACTCTACATTTTGAAGGGCAAAATGCGATTTTATTAGCCCTAAAAGTGTTATCCAATAAAATTCATCGAGGAGCCCCGTCCCCCGCTTCAGTGCAAGTCTTCTGTTATAGCCAGCGTTATCAGCGTACCTTGCGTAACATTGTGACTGCATTGATTAATCGTTGCATTAGCATTCAAATTGGGACAGTCTCGCCACCGAAAAATCATTTATTGCGTGTTGCTGGGAAAAACTGGCAATTCTTCTTTGAAGAACGTGGGATTAGCTTACAAGAAGTGAATACGCAGAATTTAGTGGAAAATACCGAGTTTGATAGCACGCTAGACAATGAAATTGAGGAAAAAGAAAGTCCTTCTTTAGAACAATCCCGCAGTTATCCCCCTGAAATAGACTATTTCGCCAGTGAAGGCTTCTTACAGTTTTTCTTTGAAGATAACCCCAATGGCTCGTTTAATGTGTATATTTTAGACGAGGTGAATCGCATTGAAATTTATCGGCAATGTGAAGGCTCAAAAGAGCAAAAAATCAAAGAGATTAACTACATTTATCAGTCTTCAGGCTTGGAGGAAAATAATAATCCGTATAAAATTGTGCAGCGTGATTTTAATTATCCGCAATTTTATCAATTATTATCACAAGAGAATGGCATTAAAATTGTACCATTCCATAGTCGCTTAGCGATGTCTTAGCGATGTCTTAGCGATATCATAGTCATACTGGGGGTTATATGTCAGAAAAAATGAAAGTCTTGATTATTGACGATCATCCATTGATGCGTCGAGGAATCAAGCAACTGATCGAATTAGATGAAGACTTAACTTTCGTCGGTGATGCGGGTAATGGAAGCGAAGGGATTACACTGGCACTAGAAACTCAGCCTGATTTAATTATTCTTGATTTAAACATGAAAGGCTTGTCGGGGCTAGATACCTTAAAAGCCTTACGTGAAGAAGGGGTTGATGCACGGATTTTAATTTTGACCGTATCGGATGCGAAAAACGATATTTTTACCTTAATTGATGCGGGAGCAGATGGTTATTTGCTAAAAGATACGGAGCCAGACACCTTATTAAGCCAAATTAAACGCATTGCCCAAGGCGAAGTGATTTTAAGTGAATCGATTAAAAATGCCTTGATTGAACGCCAATCTGCCAGTGATCCGATGTATTCACTCACAGATCGTGAAATGGACGTATTACGTTTAATTGCAACGGGATTATCGAATAAGCAAATTGCAGCACAACTGTTTATTTCTGAAGAAACGGTGAAAGTGCATATTCGTAATTTATTACGCAAGTTAAATGTGCATTCTCGCGTGGCTGCCACGGTGCTTTATTTTGAGCATAAAGGGCGGTAAATAACATTTCACTGCGAAAACAAAGAAAAGCCAAGAAACGCAAAATTCTTGGCTTTTTTATATGTAAATTAATCAAAATTTTACAAAAACCACCGCACTTTACATTGCCAATGCCTTTGATTAAAAGGTACACTAAAGTAATTTTTTATTTGGGGAAGCTATGGAACGTTTTCGTAATATCAAGGCACCACTTGCCACCAAAATTCTTATTTTTTGTACCGCACTTGCCAGTGGCATTTCACTTGCAGAGGTACCCGTCAAAACACAAATCCACGGCATCAAGCAGGCAAAATTGAAAGACAATGTCAATGTGTATGTTGGCATGATTGATGAAGAAGATGCTGATGCTTCAGAAAGACATAAAGAACTGATTTTAGACGCCATTGATAAAGGCTTGCGAGCTTATGGTTATTATCAAAGTCATGTCGTGTTTGAAGTGAAGCCACAAGCCAAAGAAACCTTGTTGATTGCCACTGTTGATGTAGGCAACCCTGTTAAATTGACTGAAACCGATGTGATTTTTGAGGGGGCGGCAACCGCTGATACGGCATTTAACAAGTTACGCAATCAATTACCTGCAGTAGGCACCGTGCTGAATCACGAAACCTATGATGACTATAAATCCAATGTGCAACAATTAGCCTTAAGCCGAGGCTATTTTGATGGTGATTTTACTCGCTCTCGCCTTGAAATTATGCCCTCAACCCAACAAGCATGGTGGCGTTTAACTTATAACAGTGGCGAACGTTATCATATTGGTGAGATTCGTTTTGTCAATTCGCAAATCCGTGAAGATTATCTACGCAATATGCTCAATATCAAAACGGGTGATCCTTACTTAATCAATGATCTTTCAACGCTCACCAATAATTACACTTCTTCAAATTGGTTTAGCTCGGTGTTATTACAACCCCACTTAGACGAAAAACATAAAAAGGTGAATCTTGATGTGATGCTTCACCCTCGCAAAAAAAACAGTATGGAAGTCGGGCTAGGTTGGGCATCGGATGTTGGACCTCGCCTACAACTTGGTTGGAATAAACCTTGGATCAACAACCGAGGGCATAGTTTCCGCACGAATCTTTATGTTTCGGCACCAAAACAGACGCTAGAAGCCACCTATAAAATGCCTTTGCTGAAAAATCCGCTGAATTATTATTATGAAATGTCAACGGGTTTGGAAAATGAGAAAGTCAATGATACCAACACGTTTGCTTCAACCTTTGCGGTGTTGCGTTATTGGAATCATGCCGCAGGTTGGCAACATTCTTTAGGGTTGCGTGTTCGTTACGATTCATTTACGCAAGCCAATGTGAAAGACAAAACTTTGCTGGTGTATCCAACGGCATCTTTACGTCGCACACGTTTACAAGGTGGACTTTTCCCAACGTGGGGGGATACACAAAATATTACCGTTGATTTTGGGCGTCAATGGTGGTTGTCGGATGTGGATTTCTTTAAAATTCAAGCCTCTAGCCTTTGGGTGCGAACCTATGCACAAAATCATCGTGTGGTCAGTCGGTTAGAACTCGGTTGGTTACACACCAAAGACATTCAACGTATTCCGCCTGCCTTACGTTTTTTTGCAGGGGGGGATCGCAGTGTACGTGGTTATGGTTATAAGAAAATTTCGCCTAAAAATGCCGCAGGCAAATTAGTGGGGGCATCTCGTTTATTAACAGGGAGCTTGGAATATCAATACCAAGTTTACCCTGACTGGTGGGTTGCCACCTTTGCAGACACAGGTTTAGCCGCCAATGCGTTTACACAGAAAGCATTACGCTATGGTGCGGGAATGGGTGTGCGTTGGGCATCACCTGTGGGGGCGATTAAATTTGATATTGCCACCCCTATCCATGATCAAGAGAAAAGTAAAAATCTTCACTTCTATATCGGGCTTGGTGCTGAACTTTAATGGATGGACAAAAACAGAATGACAGAACAAACAGAAAAGACAGAAACTGCAGAAAAGACGGAAACCACCGCATTACCGCCGAAAAAACGGAGAGTGTGCCGTATTTTACTTTGGATTAGTGCGGTCATTTTTTTACCGATTTTGGCGTTACTGATTGCCCTCAGCACCAGTGCGGGACAGCGTGGCATTCTTCAACTTGCTGATCACTATTTAGATAACCTTCACATTGGTAGCCTGAGTGGTGGCTTACAAGAGGGATTAGTGCTTAACCAGTTACAGGTCACCTCTGAGGGGGTGAATACTGAAATTGAGCAAGTGCGTTTACAAATGGGCTTAAGCTGTTTACTCCGCTTAGAGATTTGTATTCAAGATATTCGTATCAGCCAACCAAAAGTGACGGTGGACACCGCATTGTTGCCACCTGCGAAAGAAAAACCTAAAAATCAACAACCGATGAAACGCATCCATCTGCCAGTGTCGGTGGTGATTGACAACATTTTGGTGGAACAAACGAAGGTGCGTATTGATGACACACAAATTGATTTGGATCGTTTTCAAACGGCATTAAGTTTAAATAATGATACTGGGTTGACCCTACAACCGACAAGCATTGATGCGTTGCAAATTGCGATGAAAGCCAAGGCACAAGCAGAAACCCTGTTAACACAAACGCCAACAAACACCCCAGCCACAGAGACACAAACGGCGACAGAAAAAGTCAAAGAAAAAGTGGCGGAGAAAATGGTGGAAACCGTGAATGAACAGGTCGAACAAGCGTTGTCAGAACACACGGCAACAACCACACCGCCACAAGACAGCAAAAAAAATGCCCCGCCTGTTGATTGGGACGCACTTGCCCAACGCCTTTCCCAACCTTTATTGGGGGACTTTGCACAGATTGAATTGCCCTTTGATATTCATATTCCCAATATCCAAGGTCAGGAATGGCAATATCAACAACTTGCTGAAAACCCCGACAATCATCAACGCATTCATGTTTCACATGTGCAACTGCAAGCTGAGGCGATAGGCGATAAGGTTGAATTAAAAACCTTTAAACTTGAAAGCAGTGTAGGACAGATTCAAGGGCATGGACAGCTCCAGCTCAGTGGTGATTATCCTCTTCAATTTCAGCTAAAAACACAGCTAGCTGAACAAACCCTAGGGGAAAATGTTAGCTTGCCAGCTAGCCATGCTCAGTTGGATCTTCACGGAAATTTATTAAAACAGACCGCACTTTCTTTGCAAATGGAAGGGGCTATTAAGGCAACCTTAACAGGGCAGTTTGCACTGCACCAAGCCAAAACCCCTTTTCAACTTCAGTTTAACGTCAAAGACTTTGTTTATCCTTGGGAGGGAGCACAGCAAAATCCACTGCAAGTGCCTATGTTAGATTTAACCGTGGGCGGGGATTTACTGCATTATCACATTAACCTTGCCACCTCTGCACAAGGCATGGATATCCCGAAAACACAGCTGAATTTGAACGCCATTGGCGAGCTAACCCATGTTGAAATTCAACAGTTGGTTCTGGATACCTTACAAGGACAAGCCGCCATGCAAGGTAAAGTCGGCTGGCGTCATGGGGTGCAATGGTACAGTGATGTGCAATTGACGAAATTGAATTTAAGCCAATATGTAGCCAATACACCGACCTTGCTTTCTGGTCATGTGTTATCCACTGGCTTGATCGACCAAAGCCAATGGCTAATTGATGTGCCGAATTTAGATTTGCAAGGTCGCTTATCCAATAAACCCCTTTCTTTAAAAGGCACCCTAAGTGTTGGCTCAGAACATGGTATTCAAGATTTATTGGTCAAATTGCCGCAATTGTTGCTTAACTACGGTGAAAATACGGTTAATGTACAGGGCGTTGTTGGGGAAAAATCAGACGTAAACTTGGCGATTCAAGCCCCTAATTTACAGGGATTGTTACCTACGCTAGCAGGCAGTGTGCAAGGCAATATGCAATTG
The DNA here is from genome assembly GCF_049670885.1 of Pasteurella pantherarum. Classification (GTDB taxonomy): domain Bacteria; phylum Pseudomonadota; class Gammaproteobacteria; order Enterobacterales; family Pasteurellaceae; genus Pasteurella. The sequence continues at coordinate 2,333,571 of NZ_CP187173.1, forward strand.
ACGGGAAATATTGCACAGCCAACATTAGTGCTTGATCTGGTGGGGAAACAGATTAAATTCGATCAACTGAATTTAGCCCATATTCAAGCCAAAGGGGAGGTGGATATTGCTCAACAGAGCAAAGGTCGTTTAGGGTTACAATTAGAAGGCTTACATTACAGCGATATCAAACTGAACTCGGTAAACTTAAGCCTTCAAGGTGATGAAAAACAACATCAACTCATTCTAAATGCTCAAGGTTCACCCGTATCGGCAAAATGGAATGTTCAAGGGCATTTCGATCGTGGTTTACAACGTTGGAATGGCAATCTTAGCCAAGTGTTGATTACATCGCCTGTGGGGAATTGGCAAACCAATCAACCTGTTGATGTGGTCTATGAGCATCAAAAAGCACAAGCCAATATCCATGCTCATTGTTGGTTAAACCCTTCAATTGAATTGTGTTTTCCACAGGCATTTAATGTCGGTGCCGCTGGTGAAGTTCCCTTCCAGTTGAAAAAGCTGGATTTAGCTTTAGTGAATGAACTGGTGGAGCAAAAGCTTCTGAAAGGTCAGCTGGCGAGCGAAGGCAAAGTAGCATGGTTTAAGGATAAAGCCCCCGAGCTGCAATTGACCCTCAACGGAAAAAATATTGAATTTAGCCAAAAAGTGGATCGTAAACAATTCAATCTTGATATTCTGAACGTGGGGTTAAAGGCGAATTTGCTCAATAACCATTTAGCCTTAACATCCAATATTGATTTACAAGATCAAGCGAAGATCACCACACAATTAGATATCAAGGACCTCGCCAAAACACGTCAATTGAGCGGGGCATTAGTGATCCAAAATCTTAACTTAGATATTTTCAATCAGTTGCTTTCACTGAAAGAAAATATTGTGGGTAATGTGGCAGCCAATATCAAATTTGGTGGCAGTGTAACCGCCCCTGATTTAACGGGCAGTTTCAATATTCAAAGTATCCGAGCGGCAATTAAAGCCCTTCCTTTTGACATTCATGACGGTCAGTTAAATCTGAGTTTCCGAGGTCATCGTTCCACCTTACAAGGCTATTTGCAAACGGATGAAAGCCGTTTGGATCTAACGGGGGAGGCAAGCTGGCAAAACATCGAAAAATGGACCAGTGCATTGCATGTTAAAGCCGAACAATTTAAGGTGGAAATTCCTGCCATGGCAAGATTAAAAGTGAGCCCAGATATCCACATTAAAGCAGATCCAAAACGTTTGGCATTATCAGGGAAAATTGATATTCCATGGGCAAGGATTGCCATTGAAGCACTGCCAGAAAGTGCGGTATCGGTGAGTCCAGATGAAGTGATTTTAGATGGCAAAACCAAAGCCAAAAAATTACCTAACTTGCCAGCGAAAACAAAATCAGGCATGGAAATTGTCTCTCACCTTAACATTAACATTGGGAAAGACGTCCACCTTGATGCCTATGGCTTAACTAGCCATCTCAATGGGTTATTGTCAGTCCGCCAAGAGCGAGGCAATCTAGGCTTATATGGACAAATTCATTTAACCAATGGTCGTTATGCTTCCTTTGGGCAGGATTTATTAATTCGTAAAGGTTTAATCAGCTTCTCGGGTTTACCTTCTCAACCGATGTTAAATATAGAAGCCATTCGTAATCCTGAAGCCATGGAAACCAGTGGCATTATTGCGGGTGTGAAAGTGGTTGGCTTAGCACAAAGCCCTGAAGTGAAAGTCTTCTCTGAGCCAAGTATGCCACAAGATCAAGCTCTGTCTTATATTCTTACAGGACGTTCATTAGAAAACAGTGGCGAAGGGGGATCGGGTGGATCAATTGGTGCAGCATTACTGGGTTTAGGCTTAGCGAAAAGTGGTAAAGTCGTCGGTGGGATTGGACAAGCCTTTGGTATCCAAGATCTTAATCTTGGTACACAAGGGGTTGGCGATGGATCTAAAGTGGTGGTGAGTGGCAGCATTACCCCTCGTTTACAAGTGAAATATGGGGTTGGTTTATTTGACGGGTTAGCAGAATTTACCGTTCGCTATCGATTATTACCAAAACTGTATTTACAATCAGTTTCGGGTGTGACACAAGCGGTCGATCTACTTTATCAGTTTGAATTTTAAGGTGAATTATGAGCAATCAACATTTGATGGAAAAAATGACCGCACTCACACTCGCTCGTCATGAAGTGCGAGAAATTGCGGCAATTGATTTAGGGTCAAATAGCTTTCATATGATTGTGGCTCGCATTGTCAATGGATCGATCCAAATTCTTTCGCGTTTAAAACAGAAAGTTCAACTTGCCGAAGGCTTAGATGAGCATAATGTCTTGAGCCAAGCCGCCATTGATCGAGGTATTCATTGCTTAGCCTTATTTGCCGAGCGTTTACACGGCTTTGCACCCGAAAATGTCAACGTGGTGGGCACTTACACGTTACGTCGTGCGGTGAATAACCAAGAGTTTTTACGTCAAGCAAAAGCGGTATTCCCTTATCCGATTAATATCATTACAGGGAAAACTGAGGCTCAAACAATCTATGCGGGGGTTTCGCATACACAGCCTGAAATGGGACGTAAATTAGTCGTGGATATTGGTGGTGGCTCAACAGAAATGATCATCGGGGAAAATTTCACCCCGCTATTAGCCGAAAGTCGCCACATGGGGTGCGTGAGTTTTGCCAAACGTTTTTTTCCTCAAGGGGTGATTTGTGCGGAAAACTTCCAACACGCCCGTCAACATGCGATGACAAAAATTGAAGATCTGGCATTTGAGTACCGTCATTTAGGTTGGGACGTCGCCCTTGGATCTTCAGGTACGATTAAAACCGTCTATCAAGTGATCATGGCAAATATTGATCCTAATGGTTTAATTACACAAGAACGCCTTGATCAATTGATCGAAAAAACCTTACAGGTTTCTCATTTTGAAGATCTCAAACTGGCAGGGTTAATTGAGGAACGTGCCGATGTTTTTGTGCCCGGTTTGGCGATTTTAAGTGCAGTCTTTGAAACCTTCGGCATTACTCAAATGCGTTATTCGGATGGGGCACTGCGTGAAGGGGTGATGTACAGCCTCGAAAAAAATTTCCAAGTGACCAACATTCGCCAACGCACGGCTTTTGGTTTAGCGGAGCAATTTAATATTGATCAAGCTCAGGCAGAACGTGTTTATCAAACGGCACGCCTGTTATCGACCCAATATCGCCATTGGCAAAAGCCCACATTAGCAGAAGAAATGCGAGAGATTTTATTGTGGGCGGCACGTTTGCACGAAGTGGGCATTGTGATTAATCATAAAGGGGTGCAAAAACATTCCAGTTATATTTTGCAGAATATGGAATTGCCTGGCTTTGATAAAGAACAACAGCGTTTACTTGCCACCTTAGTGCGTTATCAAATCAACTTGTTCAAGCCAAGCGAGTTGGTCAAATCGGGACGCTATACGGAAGAAGATATGCTCACGTTAGTCCGTTTATTACGTTTAGCCATTATGTTGAATAAACCTCGCCAAGCTACGGAAAAAACAGAGAAAATTCGTTTGGATGTCGCCTCTGATTTCAATCAATGGCACTTGCGTTTTGGTGAAGGCTATCTTGAACACGCCCCACTGATTCTCAATGAATTGAAAGCCGAAAAACGCTTATTAAATGACATCGGGTTAGGCTTGGATTTCCAATAACAGCACCCTTCCTCTATCCCGCCATACCCGTGATAAACGGGCATTTTGTTATGGGTAAGAAAGAGCACCTTACGGGTTCTGAAAAGTGCGGGGGATTTTAAACATGTTTTTGTCTTCAATCCCCCCGAACCTTTGACGGTTTACTTCGACGATTTTTTAACAGGACGTTGCCAATGTGGAATATGGCGTTGTGGAACCCGTGAAATCACTAATTCGTCACATGCCACATTTTTGGTGACCGTTGTCCCAGCTCCAATGGTTGCCCCATTTTCAATTGTTACGGGAGCAACCAACTGTGCATCGGAACCCACAAACACATGATCACCAATAATGGTTTTAAATTTGTTAGCCCCATCGTAGTTACAGGTAATCACACCCGCACCGATATTACATTGTTGCCCCACTTCGGCGTCACCCACATAGCTTAAATGGTTGACTTTGGAACCAGAGCCAATATGGGCTTTCTTAATTTCAACAAAGTTACCAATATGTGTATGATCTGCTAATTCTGCACCTGGACGGAGGCGAGCGAAAGGACCAATTTGTGCAAATTCACCAACGGTGGCATCTTCCAACACGGAGTAAGGTTTGATTTCGACATCATCACCAATCTGACAATTTTTTAACACACAACCTGCCCCAATTTTGACTCGATTGCCAAGCACCACCTGACCTTCCAAAATCACATTCACATCAATTTCTACGTCTTTGCCATGCTGTAATTCACCACGTAAATCAAAGCGTTCAGGATCGGCTAATGCCACACCCGCTAGCAATAATTTATCAGCTTGTTTACGTTGATAATAACGTTCTAAACGGGCAAGTTGTTGGCGATTATTCACCCCTTCGACTTCCATAAAATCACTGGCTTGAACCGCAACCACTTGGCAACCATCTTGATTGGCGAGGGCAATCACATCGGTAATATAGTATTCTTTTTGTGCATTATTATTGGTTAATTGGGATAACCATTTTTTCAAGTTTTTCCCTTCAGCCACTAATACACCCGTATTAATTTCTTGAATTTTTAATTGTTCTGCATTGGCATCTTTTTGTTCCACAATGGCAACCACATTGCCATTTTCACGCACGATACGACCATAACCTGTCGGGTCATCTAACACCACGGTTAATAAGGCAATCCCGTTTTCAGGTTTGGCAGCGATCAGCTTTTGTAAGGTTTCTGCACGGATTAATGGTCCATCACCATAGAGCATTAAAATATTTTCATCATCTGCAAAAAACGGGGCAGCTTGCTGCATCGCATGCCCCGTGCCGAGTTGTTCTGCTTGTAATACCCAATTGACGGGTTCATCTTGTAGGCGAGTTTGCATCACTTCACCACCATGTCCATAGACTAAATGGATATTTTTTGCATGAATAGATTTCACGGTGTCAATCACATGCTTTACCATAGGTTTCCCTGCGATTTTATGTAAAACCTTCGGTAAATCAGAATACATGCGAGTGCCTTTACCTGCCGCTAAAATCACGATACTTAACGTTTTCATTTCCATAAAGTTTCCTAGTTGGATGATTAATCAAAAGATAACGAAAATTATAATCCAACTCAGGCATAAAAATAAGTAAATCCTGATTAAAACAAAGGGAAAATTGCCTCTCATACAAAAGCAGTGTAATATGAGTTGGATTATTTCTATCTTAAAGTTAGCAAAAGGAAGACACAATGAAAAAGGTAACAAAAATAAGTAGTATCGCGTTATGCACCCTTTTCCTGTTTGGTTGTGATCAATTTGGTTTTAATGCCAAAAAATCGGAGTCAACCCCTCACGTTCAAATTCAAGTGGATCCAAAAGCAGATTTCCAAAAATTCACAGAATTTCAACAATCTCAGAATGCCAAAGTATCGGCATTAAATGAAGAAATCACACGTGCCGTGCAAGCGGGCGACTTAAAAGCACTTGAGCCTGTATTATTAAAATTCTCCACACAAATTAATGAAGTGGCGAAAGAATTAGATGCCTTACCGATTTACAGTGCAGAGATTATTAAATTAAAAGAACAGGCGAAAAATTTATTATTAAAATCTTCTGAATTAATGATTGATAACGTGAAGTTACAGCAAAATCCAACCCCACAAGGTGTACAATCATTAGTGACGAAAAAAGAAATTTTAATGAAAATTGCCGATGAGTTTACCAAGCTGAATAATGAATTGGCTGCCAAATATGGCGAGCCAGTGGCACAATAAGCGACTCATCAAAACAAGAGAAAAACACACCGCACTTTAAATCTGCACCCTAAACGTTGGAGAACATTTCCCACGGATTAAGGTGCAGATTTTTTATATAAAAAAAACAATGGTTTTTTGTTATTTGTAACGCCGTTTTAACCGTATGATGCCTTCAATCATAAATAACAGCATGGAGATTATCAGGCAGATAAAAAGGGGAATGGTTTCGCTGTCGAGCTGTTCGCCAATGAGGAAAGACACGAACAACATCATGATAGGTTCCGCATAACCTAGTAAGCCGAGGACATTAATCGGCAATAAACTGCTGGCAAGAATATAAGTATTGAGTGCGACCCCGCTGATTAAGCCGAGTAAAAGAAGTAGCCATAAAATATGTTCATTGGCTTGTTGAACAGTGGCGAGATCCACCTGCCAAGCAAAATAAATACAAACGGGCAATAATAATGACATTTCCAAACAGAAGCCTGCTAAATCATTAATTTTCAGGATTTTTCGGGTGGCAAAATAGATGCTGTAACCGAAACTCACCAGTAAGGCTTCCCAAGATAACCCACCTTTCAGCATGATATTAGAAAAGACACCGATGGCAGCAATGACAACGGCAAAAAATTTAATTCGTGAAATATGTTCTTTGAAGATAAGACGTCCGCTTAATACCATGACTAAAGGCAACAGTAAGTAGCCAAATGAGACACTTAATGCACTGCCATTATTGGGTGCCCAGAGAAAGAGCCAAATTTGAACGCCCATCATGGCGGAGTTAAAGAGAAAGCCCAAAATTAACAAAGGGTGTTGTTTCATTCTTGTGAAATAATGCAAAAGTGCTTGTTTTTGTTTGAATAAAAATACGGCTGCAATCACAAAGGGAAGGGTGAAGATAATGCGAAAACCGAAAATGTCTTCGCCCCCGAGTGGTTGTAAAAGGGTAGAAAAATAATATAAATAACCGAATAACACGGAGGCTGATAACGATAAAATTATCCCTTTTAACATAGACTTATCCTAACAGTACAAAATTAACAAGCGGTTAACCACTTTACTCTAACACCTGCCAAAATGCACGCACTAATGGTTGGGTTAAGCTTTTTTTCTGTACACAAATACCTAACTCAAAGGGGCTGATCGGGGGGCTTAATTGTAAAATTGAAATTTGGCTACTCATGGGGCTGTTTTTGATCACCACATCGGGCAGCATGGCGACACCGCAACCCAGTGCCACCATAGGCATGATCGCTTCATGCCCTGCTACGGTGGCATAGATTTTAGGGTGTTTAATTTTTTGTTGTTTAAACCAGTGGTCAATGCGTTGGCGAGCAGGGCCTTCAATGGGCAAAATAAACGGGATTTGTTGCCAATTTGTTGGGGTTTGTTGCAGTAATTGTGTAGCAGGGCAGGCGACACGAGGGGCAATGAGCGATAGGCTAATTTCATCAATGTAATGAAATGCGATGTTGTTGGGTAAGGCTTTTGGTCTGCCTGCGAGTGCCAGATCCACTTGTTGGCTTTCCACTTGTTGTAAGGCAAGGGAAGGATCGCCCGTGGTGAGTTTGATTTCCACTTTGGGGTAACGGCTACGAAAACGTTCTAAAATAGTGGGTAAATGGCTGTAAGCAGCAGTTACCGAACAGAATAATGTGAGCTCCCCACTTAGATCTTGGCTTGGGTTATCACGAAGTTGTTGTTTGATTTGCTGCCATTGTGCCCAGCTTTGCTGTGCAAAAGGAATGAATTTTTCACCCGCAGCAGTGAGTTCTACTTGGCGGTTGTTGCGTAAAAACAGGGCTTGCCCCAGTTCGTCTTCGATACGTTGAATTTGCCGTGAAAGTGTGGAAGGCGACATGTGATTTTGTGCCGCCGTCTTGGCAAAATTCTTGGTTTCGCAGAGGTGAAGAAAAAGTTTTAACTCGCTGAAATGCAAAGTGGTTCTCCTGTTGAGCCGAGCTAAGTCGTTTGTGATGCTATGGGCTGTGTTGTGTCAAAAGTGCGGGGGATTTTAAAAAAGTTTTGCAAGCCTTTTGAAAGGGTTATTTTGTTGCAATTATTGCAACATAAAATTTCAATAATATCAATTTACGCAATGATAAAAATCACTATAATCAGAAGAAAGTATAAAGAATATGCAAATACACTTCATACCCAATACACAACATTCAATTTAAGGACACTACAATGGCTAACTATTTCAATACATTAAATTTACGCCAACAATTAGATCAATTAGGTCGTTGCCGTTTTATGGATCGTGACGAATTTGTCAATGAGGCAGAATATCTCAAAGGGAAAAAAATTGTGATTGTCGGTTGTGGGGCCCAAGGGTTAAATCAAGGCTTGAACATGCGTGATTCTGGCTTAGATATTAGCTATGCCTTACGCCCAGCGGCGATTGCAGAGAAACGTGCTTCTTTCCAACGTGCAACCGAAAATGGTTTTAAAGTGGGTACTTATGATGAACTGATTCCTACTGCGGATTTGGTGGTGAATTTAACACCAGATAAACAACACTCTAAAGTGGTGGCAGACGTGATGCCATTAATGAAACAAGGTGCGGCATTGGGTTATTCACACGGTTTAAATATTGTGGAAGTGGGTGAGCAAATCCGTAAAGATATTACTGTAGTTATGGTGGCACCAAAATGTCCAGGAACAGAAGTGCGTGAAGAATACAAACGTGGCTTTGGTGTGCCAACGTTGATTGCGGTACACCCTGAAAACGATCCAAATGGTGATGGCTTAGAGATTGCGAAAGCGTGGGCGGCAGCAACAGGTGGTCATCGTGCTGGGGTGCTTGAATCTTCTTTCGTTGCAGAAGTGAAATCTGACTTGATGGGTGAACAAACCATTCTTTGTGGAATGTTACAAGCAGGATCTATCGTGTGTTATGACAAGTTAGTGGCAGATGGTAAAGATCCCGCTTATGCTGGGAAATTGATCCAATACGGTTGGGAAACCATTACAGAAGCGTTAAAACAAGGTGGAATTACGCTGATGATGGATCGTTTATCGAATTCTGCTAAATTGCGTGCATTTGAACTTTCTGAGCAAATCAAAGAGAAGTTAGCCTTCTTATTTGAAAAACATATGGATGATATTATCAGTGGTGAATTTTCTGCCACAATGATGGCTGACTGGGCAAATGGTGATGCGAATCTTCTTAAATGGCGTGAAGAAACAGGTAAAACAGCCTTTGAAAATGCACCAAAATACGAAGGAAAAATCAGTGAGCAAGAATATTTTGATCACGGTGTATTGATGGTGGCAATGGTGAAAGCAGGGGTTGAGCTTGCGTTTGATACCATGGTGGCAAGCGGGATTTATGAAGAATCTGCTTACTATGAATCTTTACACGAATTACCATTAATCGCCAACACGATTGCTCGTAAGCGTTTATATGAAATGAATGTGGTGATTTCTGATACCGCAGAATACGGTAACTACTTATTTGCCAATGTAGCGACCCCAATTTTGGCAAAAGAAATCATTCCAACGTTACAAAAAGGGGATTTAGGTGAGCCAACCCCAACCGTGGAAATTGATAATATTACGCTTCGTGATGTGAATGATGCCATTCGTCATCACCCAATTGAATTAATTGGGCAAGAATTGCGTGGTTATATGACCGATATGAAGCGTATTTCATCGAATTAATTGATAAGATAGAAAGTCCTCAACAAAAGATAAGCCAGCGTGATGCTGGCTTTTTTGTGCTTTTTTCGTGAACTCGGTACAAGAAAATCTGGCTTGCCTGTCACGCCAACCCCTGTGTTTTGTGGCGTTTATCACAATCTTGTTTATTTTTTATCATGTGCTTTTCTGCGTTTCTGCAAGATTATTTTCGCTTTGTTTGACTTCAGCCCATAATAAATCCATTTCCATTAATGAACTTTGTTCAACGGTTTTATTTTGTTCTTTTAATTTATTTTCTACGGCACGAAAACGTTTTTCAAATTTATTATTTGCTTTGCGTAAACTTTCTTCAGCTTGGCATTTTAAATGTCGGCTTAAGTTAACCGTTGCAAATAATAAATCCCCGACTTCTTCTTCTATTTTATTTTGATCTTTATTCACTTTGTTTAACTCTTGTTTCACTTCGTCAAGCTCTTCGTACACCTTCTCAAGAACAGGCGTTAATTCACGCCAATCGAAACCGACTTTGGCACAACGTTTTTGGAGTTTTTCTGCTCGCATGAGGGCGGGAAAAGCATGTGGAATATTGTCTAAAATAGATTGTTGTCCTTTTTGGTTGTTTTCTTGTGCCTTGATTGCATTCCAATTTTCTAAGGCTTCTTGTTCATTGTTTGCACTGGTCTGACCAAAAACATGAGGGTGGCGTCGAATGATTTTTTCAGCCACATCATTGACCACGTCATCGAACGTAAAGTGTTGATCTTCCGAGGCTAATTGGCTAAAAAAGACCACTTGTAAAAGTAAATCCCCCAGCTCTTCTCGCAGGTTTTCCATGTTCTTCTGCTGAATTGCTTCAATAACTTCATAGCTTTCTTCAAGCAAACATGGAATCATAGAGTCATAATTTTGTTTAAGATCCCATGGACATCCGCCATTTGGATTACGCAGTGTTGCAATAAGCTCTATAAAATTTTGGATAGTGTGTGCCATTTTATTTTTTTTCCTATGCTTAACATGATGAATTCATCATAGCATAATCTTTTAAGTGGGAATAAAGATTGAGGAATGAAAGAAAACTTTTTAAAACGTGATCTAAGGCATATTATTTTGAATACCGCAGTGATATGATACTTAGTGAAGATGTTCAACCTAAGGCAGATGAGGAGTTTATTATGTATAAACACGTATTAGTTGCAGTTGACCTTTCTGATGAAAGTGCATTTTTGTTAGAAAAAGCCGCTGGTGTCGCAAAACGTAATCAGGCAAAATTATCAATTATTCATGTAGATGTTAACTTTTCTGACCTGTATACAGGATTGATTGATGTAAATATGGCATCAATGCAGGATAGAATCTCTACCGAGACGCAACACTCTCTGGTACAATTAGCTGAGCAATCTAGTTACCCAGTATCGGAAAAATTAAGTGGAAGCGGCGATTTGGGTCAAGTTTTAACAGATGCTATTGAAAAATACGATGTTGATCTACTTGTTACTGGACATCACCAAGACTTCTGGAGTAAATTAATGTCCTCGACTCGACAAGTCATGAATAATATTACTGTAGATATGCTAGTTGTTCCACTACGTGATGAATAATTATGCAATATTAAACGTTTAAAAAACGAGCCGCACTTCGAAAAAGATAAACGGAGTGCGGTTTATTTTTTTCGCAGAAATAAGTCAAAAATCTTAGTTATTTTAGTTATTCTTGCAAAAATGTTTTTTATAAATTTTAAAAATATGACAAAATAAAGTAGACTAACTTTTAATCGTATTTTGGTTTCGATTATTGGAAATAATATAAAAAGCAAGGCTTATATATAAATGAAAACAACAGCAGAAATTAGACAATCTTTCCTTGATTTTTTCCACACAAAAGGACATCAGATTGTTGAGAGCAGTTCTCTTGTACCAGAGAATGATCCAACACTTTTGTTTACTAATGCGGGAATGAATCAGTTTAAAGATGTTTTTCTTGGCATGGATAAGCGTTCTTATTCACGTGCAACAACCGCACAGCGTTGTGTGCGTGCAGGCGGAAAACACAATGACCTTGAAAATGTTGGTTATACTGCCCGTCATCATACTTTCTTTGAAATGCTCGGAAATTTTAGTTTTGGCGATTACTTCAAAAAAGACGCCATTCATTTTGGTTGGGAATATTTGACTTCACCACGTTGGTTAGGTTTACCTAAAGAAAAATTATGGGTGACCGTTTATGAAACCGACGATGAGGCTTACGACATTTGGAATAAAGAGGTCGGTGTACCCGCAGAACGTATTGTTCGTATTGGGGATAACAAAGGGCTACCTTATGCGTCAGATAACTTCTGGCAAATGGGGGATACTGGACCATGTGGCCCTTGTACAGAAATCTTTTATGATCACGGCGATCATATTTGGGGTGGTCCACCAGGATCCCCAGAAGAAGACGGCGATCGTTATATTGAAATTTGGAACATTGTCTTTATGCAATTTAACCGTCAAGCAGATGGAACAATGTTGCCATTACCTAAGCCTTCTGTGGATACCGGTATGGGCTTGGAGCGTATTAGTGCGGTCTTACAACATGTTAACTCTAACTATGAGATCGATATTTTCCAAAAACTCATTGAGAAAGTCGCTCAGTTAACTGGTGAAAAAGATCTGAATAACAAATCGTTGCGTGTCATTGCGGATCACATTCGTTCTTGTGCATATTTGATTGCCGATGGGGTGATTCCTTCAAATGAAGGCCGTGGTTATGTATTACGTCGTATCATTCGTCGTGCTGTACGTCATGGAAATTTATTAGGGGCAAAAGAAGCCTTTTTCCATAAGTTAGTGCCAACCTTAATTGACGTGATGGCAGAAGCAGGCACACAATTAAAAGATAAACAAGCCAATATTGAAAAATTATTACGCTTAGAAGAAGAGCAATTTGCACGTACTTTAGAGCGTGGGCTGGCCTTATTAGATGATGCATTAAATCAAGTAAAAACCGGTGAACTTTCTGGTGAGGTTGCATTCAAACTATACGATACCTATGGTTTCCCACTTGATTTAACCGCCGATGTTTGCCGTGAACGTAACATTACCATTGATGAAGCGGGTTTCGACCGTGAGATGAAAGCACAACGTTTACGTGCTCAATCAGCCAGTCAATTTGGCATGGATTACAACAGCGTGATCCGCCTTGATGGGACAACAACCTTTGAAGGCTATACAGAATCAGAAACTCTCGCAAAAGTGACCGCACTTTTCTGTGAGGGTAAACCAGTGGAGCAAGTCGAAGCTGGTCAAAGTGCGGTAATCATTTTAGATAACACACCATTTTATGCGGAATCAGGTGGTCAAATTGGTGACAGTGGTCGCTTAGAAGGACAAGGCTTCGCCTTTGAGGTCAAGGATACGCAGAAATATGGTCAAGTTTTTGGACATATTGGGAAAGTGACTTCAGGTAGTTTAGCGATTGGTCAGTTAGTCAATGCGGTGGTAGATGTACAACGTCGTCATCAAACCTCGTTAAATCACTCTGCAACGCATTTATTGCATGCTGCATTACGTCAAGTATTGGGCACTCATGTTGTTCAGAAAGGTTCTCTAGTTTCTGATGTTGCGTTACGCTTTGATTTTGCACATCCAGAAGCAATTACGAAAGAACAACTTATCGAAATTGAACGTATTATTAACCAACAAATTCGAGCTAACCATGAAATTCGCACTGAATTGATGGCACTTGATGTCGCTAAAGCAAAAGGTGCAATGGCATTGTTTGGTGAGAAATACGCCGATCAGGTGAGAGTTCTTACCATGGGCGATTTTTCCATTGAGCTTTGCGGGGGAATCCACGCAAAACGCACTGGAGATATTGGATTATGTAAAGTAATTGCAGAAACGGCAATTGCTGCAGGTGTACGTCGTATTGAAGCGGTAACTGGTGAAAATGCAATAGCATGGTTACACCAGCAACAAGCTTTATTAACGCAAACTGCAGAATTATTGAAATCGGATGTCAATTCGGTTGTTGATAAAATTCAGCAACTGCAAGAAAAATCGAAGAAAACCGAAAAAGAATTGCTTTCGTTAAAAGAGAAGGCGGCAATGCAAGCTGGATCGGATTTAGCGAAAAGTGCGATTAAAATTAATGATGTTTCTGTCATTATTCAACAGCTCGATGGCGTGGATTCAAAATCGTTACGTGTAATGGTGGATGACTTAAAAAATCAACTTGGTTCTGCGATTATTGCATTTGCCTCTGTGGTTGATGGAAAAGTGAGTTTAATCGTCGGAGTAACCAATGATTTAACTGCTAAAGTGAAAGCTGGTGAGTTAGTCAATGTGTTAGCACAAGAAGTTGGCGGTAAAGGCGGTGGTCGTCCTGATCTGGCTATGGCTGGTGGTACACAGGTGGAAAACGTGAGTCAAGCATTGTTGGTTGGCTCTGAATGGTTAAAAGCTAATTTGTAATTTAGCTTTTGATATATCATTGGTGGTTTAACACAATGATCAATAGGTTTTGATAAGGAATTCGCTAAAAAATAGGGACATTATACTAAACTGTTAAAGGTGAGGAGTTCACATGCTAATCTTAACCCGTAAAGTTGGCGAAAGCTTACTCATCGGCGATGATATTTCTATCACGATTCTGAATATACGTGGCAATCAGGTAAAAATTGGGATTAAAGCCCCTAAAGATGTTTCTGTTCATAGAGAAGAGATTTACCAACGCATTAAACAAGCGATGGATGAACAGCAACAATCTGAGTGATCTTTATGAAAATATGGAGGAATTATGAGTAAATTAACTTGTTTTAAAGCTTATGATATCCGTGGTCGTTTAGGTGATGAGCTAAATGTTGATATCGTATATCGTATAGGTCGTGCATTTGGACAATTCTTGAAACCCAAAACAATCATCGTCGGTGGAGACGTTCGTTTAACGAGTAAGGAACTCAAAAGTGCAGTAACAAATGGATTGCTTGATTCAGGTGTTAATGTCATTGATTTAGGCGAAACGGGCACTGAAGAGGTTTATTTTGCAACATCATTTTTAAAAGCAGATGGTGGAATCGAAGTAACCGCAAGTCATAATCCAATGGATTACAATGGATTAAAATTAGTACGAGAGGGGTCTCGCCCGATTAGTGCTGATACTGGCTTGGGAGATATCCAACGCTTAGCAGAAGAAAATAATTTTTCTCCAGTTTCTCAACGTGGTGAGTACAAACAATTGTCTGTACTGGGGGACTATGTTGAGCATTTGTTATCTTATATTCATTTAGATAACTTAAAACCAATGAAACTCGTTATCAATTCAGGTAACGGGGCGGCAGGGCATGTGATTGATGCCATTGAAGCACAATTTAGAGCAAAACGTGTCCCTGTCGAATTTATTAAAATTCATAATAATCCAGATGGGACTTTCCCAAACGGTATTCCTAATCCAATTCTTCATGGAAATCGTCAAGATACGATTGATGCCGTACTTGCCAATCATGCTGATATGGGTATTGCATTTGATGGTGATTTTGACCGTTGCTTCTTATTTGATGAGAAGGGAAGATTTATTGAGGGATACTACATTGTCGGCCTACTTGGTCAAGCATTCTTACAAAAACATAAGGGTGCGAAGATTATTTATGATCCACGTTTAATTTGGAATACCATTAAATTAGTAGAAGAGAACGGTGGTGAGGCAGTCATGTCGAAATCGGGTCACTCATTTATTAAAGAAAAAATGCGTGAAGTTGATGCGATTTATGGCGGTGAAATGAGTGCACACCACTATTTCCGTGATTTCTTCTATTGTGATAGTGGAATGATTCCTTGGCTATTAGTGATGGAATTAGTTTGCACAACAGGCAAAACCTTGGGTGAGCTTGTTGGCGAGAGTATCGATACCTATCCATCTCCGGGGGAAATTAATAGCAAATTAGCCGATGCAAAATCTGCGATTGCTCGTGTTAGAGCGGCTTACGAAAAAGATGCAGTCAGTGTCAATGATATTGACGGTATCAGTATTGAATATCCAAATTGGCGATTCAATCTGCGTAGCTCGAACACAGAGCCTGTTGTGCGTTTAAATCTTGAAACGCGTGGGGATAAACAGTTAATGGCAGAGAAAACAGAAGAAATTTTAGCGTTATTACGCCAATAATTTCACGAAAAGACCGCACGTTACTTCCGTATTGTGCGGTCATTTATTATTAGAAAGAAGGGAAAGCAATGAAAGCAATTATTCCAGTAGCAGGGTTGGGTACCCGCATGTTACCAGCCACCAAAGCGATACCAAAAGAAATGTTAACGCTTGTGGATAAACCATTAATTCAATATGTCGTGAATGAGTGCGTTGCTGCTGGCATGAAAGAAATTGTATTGGTTACGCATTCTTCAAAAAATGCGATTGAAAACCATTTTGACACTTCTTTTGAATTGGAAACCATGTTAGAAAAGCGTGTTAAACGTCAGCTCTTAGATGAAATCCGTTCTATTTGTCCAAAAGATGTCACCATTATGCATGTACGTCAAGGCAATGCAAAAGGGCTTGGTCATGCGGTGTTGTGTGGTCGTCCTCTTGTTGGAAATGAGCCTTTTGCCGTTGTATTACCAGATGTGTTGTTAGCGGATTTTTCTGCGGATCAAAAAACAGAAAATTTAGCCACCATGGTAAAGCGTTTCGAAGAGACGCAATTAAGCCAGATCATGGTCACCCCTGTTGCTGAAAAAGAGCTCAGTAGCTATGGTGTGGTAGATTGTGGTGGTGTTGCTTTAGCAGGTGGCGAAAGCACAAAAATTCGTAATATTGTGGAAAAACCGAGTATTGAGAATGCACCTTCTAATCTTGCGGTGGTTGGACGCTATGTGTTTTCTGCAACAATTTGGGATTTACTGGAAAGAACACCGATGGGTGTGGGGGATGAAATTCAATTAACGGATGCGATTGATATGCTGATTGAAAAAGAAACGGTAGAAGCCTTTCATATGACAGGAAAAACCTTCGACTGTGGCGATAAGATTGGTTATATGCAAGCATTTGTGGAATACGGTTTACACCATCCTCAATTAGGCAATAAGTTTAAGCACTATTTAAAACAGCTGGTTCAATCCCTGTAATGGTTTTTTAAGGCATCCAGTGGGTGCCTTTCTTTTTTATTGTAAATCATATGTGAATAAAATAGATATCTAGCAATCTTTACGTCTAGATTGTTATTTTCCTGATTTTTCATTAAAATACCACAAGATTATTAGGCAATTGGATAGGATAACAAAAATGGCAAATTGGGATGGAAAATACATTAGCCCTTATGCGGAACATGGTAAGAAAAGCGAGCAAGTCAAAAAAATTACGGTTTCAATTCCGATTAAAGTATTAGAAATTTTAACGAATGAGCGTACTCGTCGACAAATTCGTAATTTACGTCATGCAACAAACAGTGAATTACTTTGCGAAGCATTTTTACATGCCTTTACAGGGCAGCCATTGCCGACAGACGATGATTTAATGAAAGATCGTCAGAATGAAATTCCTGAAGAAGCCAAGAAAATTATGTTATCGTTAGGCATCGATCCTGAACAGTGGGAATATTAACGGATAAAAGAGAAAAGTGCGGTGAATTTCAAAAAAATTTCACCGCACTTTTTAGTAGAAGGGATTAGGCGTTATCCGCAATCAAAATAGATTCCAACGCAATTTCAATCATTTCATTGAACGTTAATTGACGTTCTTCAGCACTGGTTTGCTCATGGGTACGGATATGGTCAGACACCGTGCAGATAGTCAATGCTTTTGCCCCGAACTCTGCTGCCACCCCATAAATACCCGCAGCTTCCATTTCTACCCCTAAGATGCCGTATTTTTCCATCACATCAAACATTTCAACATCTGGTGTGTAGAATAAATCTGCCGAGAAAAGGTTACCGACACGGACAGCCACACCTTTTGCTTTTGCGGCTTGTACGGCGGCTAAGGTCATATCGAAGTCTGCAATGGCGGCAAAGTCATTATCTTTAAAACGAGTACGGTTCACTTTAGAATCTGTACAAGCCCCTACACCAATAACAACATCGCGTAATTTCACATCACTACGAACTGCACCACAAGAACCTACACGGATGATTTTTTTCACGCCGTATTCTGTGATTAATTCTTTCGCATAAATTGAGCAAGATGGAATACCCATACCGTGACCCATAACAGAGACTTTACGATCCTTATAGGTCCCTGTGTAACCTAGCATGTTACGCACATTGGTGACTTCTTTGGCATTTTCTAGGAACGTTTCTGCAATATATTTTGCACGTAAAGGATCGCCCGGCATTAATACAACATCTGCAAATGCACCTGCGGGAGCGTTAATATGTGGAGTCATAATATTTCCTCTTTGTTAAGTTGACGATAGCATGTTTTGCTTATCGAAGTGAAACGAACGCTGAACTTTCGCTGAGTGTGGAAAAATTTGCGTTTGATTATATGTTAAAGACCCTAAAAGATCATTCTCATATTGTGTTTTTGTGGCAGTGGATGAAATTTGAATGCGTTGCTTGATAAGCAAACGTTTACCTTTGCCCCAGATGACAACACCACGAACAATGTCGTGGTGTTGAGTTAAAAACGTGGTGAAATGATACCGCACTTTTTAGCTTACAATGCGACACCACCTAAACCAATAAATAAACCTGCAATGGCAGCACTCATTAAGTTAGCCAGTGATCCTGCGATAACCGCTTTAATCCCTAAACGTGCAATGTCGCCACGACGAGTCGGAGCCATGCCGCCTAAACCACCAATTAAGATAGCGATTGAGCTAAAGTTTGCGAAACCACATAATGCGAAGGTAATGATTGCTTTTGTTTTATCTGTTAATACTGCTGGTGCAGCATCCGATAAGTAAGGAGCAAATTCAACATAACCTACAAATTCATTGATGGCTAATTTGGTACCAATCATGCGACCAGCAATTTCTGCTTCAGCCCAAGGTACGCCCACCACCCAAGCAAGTGGTTTGAAGATCCAACCTAAAATTAAACCTAATGATAAGTCTGACATGCCGAAGAGACCGCCAACGCCGCTTAAGATACCATTTAATAATGCAATTAATGCCACAAATGCGATTAACATAGCACCTACATTCAAGGCTAATTGCATACCTGATAAGGCACCATTTGCGGCGGCATCTAAAATGTTAGCAGGTTTTGTTTCTGCATTTTCTTCTAAATTATCGTTGAATTTTTCAGTTTGTGGATAAAGCAGTTTAGCAAATAATAACCCTGCTGGTGCAGCCATGAAAGAGGCGGCAATTAAGTAAGGAAGTGGAATGCCTAACCCTGCGAATGCCGCCATGACTGAACCTGCAATTGATGCTAAACCACCACACATAATGGCGAAAAGCTCAGATTCTGTCATTTTACTGATATAAGGTTTCACAATTAACGGTGCTTCAGTTTGACCAACGAAAATATTCGCTGCGGCAGACATGGATTCTGCTTTTGAGGTGCCTAATAATTTTTGTAAGCCACCACCGATAATTCTGATGATCCATTGCATCACACCAATGTAGTAAAGCAATGAAATTAATGCAGAGAAGAAGACGATTGTTGGTAACACACGGATAGCGAACACAAAGCCACCGCCACCAAAGACTTCAAACATTTTGTCGCTCACTAAGCCACCAAATAGGAAACTAATCCCTTCGTTGCCGTAGTTAATGACTTTCTGTACGCCATTCGCTAACCAATTTAAGGCATCACGACCAGCAGGTACATATAAGATCAATGCACCAATGAAAATTTGAATTCCTAATGCACCAAATACAGTGCGGAAATTAATGGCTTTGCGATTATTAGATAATAAGAAAGCAATACCCAATAATACAACAATACCTAGAATACTAATGAGTGTACTCATAATTGTAATGTCCTTTACTTAGATGAATGATAGTTCGCCATTTTACTTGTTTTTTTGTTAAAAATCTTGTGTTATTGCTAACGAAATCGTTAAAACGGAGCATATTTTCATTAAAATGTGATGAGCTTCTCAGTTTGGTGAAAGGCATAAGATATGACAGAATCTTATTGGGATAATCTTTCTTTTCTATTATCATAAAACGTTAAGTTTACTCTTCCACGTGATTATGCAAAAAAAATTTCATGTCTTACCACAAACCCCTTGGGCAGCCAGTTCTTTCTGGGCGATAGAAACAAAATCGCTAACTGTCTTAATTTGCTCACTTGCGATCTTAGGCATTGGGGAAGGTCTGATTTTACTTTCTCATCTTGGTTCTGCCCCTTGGACGGTGCTTTCGCAAGGTGTGGCATTACAAGCTAATGTGAGTGTGGGTTGGTCTTCGTTTATGATTAGCTGTGTCGTGATGTTATTTTGGCTTCCGCTAAAACTACGTTTAGGACTTGGCACCATTTTAAATATTATTGTCATCGCCTTTTTTCTAGGCTTAACAGCAGAATTTATGCCAAAACCGACCGCACTTTTTAACCGCTATTTTTATTTGTCGATAGGAATCTTATTATTCGGTGTCGGTTCCGCCTTTTATTTAACTTGCCATCAAGGGGCAGGTCCCCGAGACGGCTTAATGGTTGGCTTTTGCCAACGTTTTCATCTTAAAGTCGGCATTGTTCGCACCATCATGGAGGTTAGCGTTTGCTCATTAGGTTTTCTTTTAGGGGGAACCTTGGGGCTTGGCACCCTATTATTTGCCATCTCAATTGGTTGGGTCGTCCAAATTACCTTGCAGTTATTGATCAAGCTGCCAGCATTTTTTCACAAAGGGAATCACCCGAGTTAGTGCCTGCTCAATATCAATTAAACTCAGATCCATCTGCTTTTTCCGATCCTGTGTTTGCGGTGAAAATGCTAAGTGTTTATCCGCCTCATTAATCGGCTGCCAACGTAACGGCGTGGCAGAGCGACGGCTTGGATAAAAACCAATAGTAGGAATATTTAACGCCGCACTTAAATGTAATGGACCTGTTGATCCCGCAATGAATAAATTTGCACAGGCTAAAGAATGAGCAAAATCCACCAAGCCTGCATTTTTATCATAAATCACCACATTGGCATGATTGACAAGCAAGGCTAACTCATGTGCTTTTTCACTTTCATTCGGTCCAGCTGTCAGCACGATTTGGCAATCAAATTGCGACAATAAACCCGAAATCAAGCGAGCGTATTGTGCCAACGATAAATTAGTGGCAGATCCCCCTGAACCGCTATGCACAAAAAACCATTTTTTAGCAACATCAAGCCCCAAAGTTTGGCTAAGCATTTCTCGCTGATTTTGCACCGCACTTTCCTCAAAGGTTAAGTAAGGCGGGCTCGGCTCAACAATTGGACAATGATTTTTTCGCAAAAAGGCACGAGCAAGATCCAAATTGTATTCAAACTCAGGCTTTAAGGATTGTGAACGGCGTTGCATGACACGATGATTATATAAAAACTGAATCAGCTTCGTAGCGGGGGCTAAACGAAAAGGAATTCCTGCTTTCCACACTAACCATGCATTATATTTATCTGAAAAAAAGTTAATCGAACCCTCAAAGTTCCCCGCCTTGATTGCCTGTAAAGTCGCCCGCTGTGCAGGCTTATCTGCGTTTTTCCCCGCATCAATAATCACATCATCTAAATAGGGGCAAAGACGTGCCAAATCAGCCGTATAGCTCGGCACAAGTGCGGTCAATTTTAAGTCAGGATTGGATTGTTTAAGCATGGCAAATGCTGGCCAAGCTAACATAAAATCACCTAATTTATCGTTGCGTATCACGAGGATTTTTTGCATTTTTCTTTTCAACCTGTTTTGAAATAAAGTGTTTATTCTACCCGTTTTAACGATAAAATTTAATTGAAAAATCCATCACATTTTTCGCAGAAAAAGCCATGTCGCACCGCTTATTCCTTGCTTTTTTATTAAAAAAGAGTATGATCCACAGGCTTTTTGTCTATATATACAGAGAAAAAAGTAAGTTTAATACTCAAGATAACTTCGATAATTGAGTATTTTCTTTTTGTAATCAAACATTTAGAGGAAGGTTATGGTAACCATTCGTTTATCTCGTGGCGGAGCTAAAAAACGCCCATTCTATCAAATTGTTGTGGCTGACAGCCGTTCACCTCGTGATGGTCGTTTCATCGAGCGTGTTGGTTTTTTCAACCCATTAGCAACAGGTAACGCTGAGCGTTTACGCTTAGACTTAGACCGTGTTAATGCATGGTTAGAGAAAGGTGCATCTTTATCTGATCGTGTTGAAAGCTTAGTAAAAGAAGCAAAAAAAGCTGCATAATTTGTACTAATTTATCATTAGTCGCAGTAGAAAATAGGTGATGAATATGGAACAGCAAAGAATTGAAGTGGTTGGCAAATTAGGCTCAACTTATGGTATTCGTGGTTGGTTGCGTATTTATTCATCAACAGAATATGCAGAAAGCATTTTTGACTATCAGCCTTGGTTTTTAAAAATTAAAGGTCAATGGCAACCCACAGAACTCGAAAGCTGGCGTTATCACAACAACGATTTAATTGTGAAATTAAAAAACATTGATGATCGTGAAGCGGCTCAAACTCTTGCCAATGTTGAAATTGGTGTGGATTTGGCGGTGTTCCCTGAATTAGAAGAGGGCGATTATTACTGGCATGATTTAATCGGTTGCCAAGTGGTGAATCTTGAAGGCTATCAAATGGGTCAGGTTTCCGAAATGATGGAAACAGGTTCTAATGATGTGTTGGTTGTGCGTGCAAATAGCAAAGATGCTTTTGGAAAACAAGAGCGGTTAATTCCGTTTTTGTATGAACAAGTAGTTAAAAGAGTGGATCTCAACACGAAGACAATTGTCGTGGATTGGGACGCTGGTTTCTAACCTCAGGTATGCATGTCCGCTTTGGTTGTAGCATTTTGATATATAAGGATAACTTATGTTAATCGGGATTATTAGTCTATTCCCCGAAATGTTCAAAGCGATTACAGAATTTGGGGTAACAGGTAGAGCAGTAAAACAAAATCTCTTACAAGTGCAGTGCTGGAATCCTCGTGATTTTACGCATGATAAGCACAAAACAGTGGATGACAGGCCTTATGGCGGTGGTCCGGGTATGCTGATGATGGTGCAACCTTTACGGGATGCCATTTTCGCTGCCAAAGCTGAAGTGGGAGAAGGCGCGAAAGTGATTTATCTTTCGCCACAGGGACGAAAACTCGATCAAGCGGGCGTCAAAGTCTTAGCACAACATCAGAAATTGATTTTGCTATGCGGACGCTATGAAGGTATTGATGAGCGACTGATCGAAACCGAAGTTGATGAGGAATGGTCAGTCGGGGATTATGTGCTCACTGGGGGAGAATTGCCTGCCATGACATTAATTGATGCGGTGGCACGATTTATCCCTGGTGTACTAGGCAAACAAGCCTCAGCAGAAGAAGATTCTTTTGCTGAGGGATTACTCGATTGCCCACATTATACTCGTCCTGAACATTTAGATGGCTTGACTGTGCCACCTGTGCTGATGTCTGGTAATCATGAAGAAATTCGCAAATGGCGATTGAAACAATCCCTTAAACGAACATGGTTAAGACGCCCTGAGCTATTAGAAGGCCTAGCTCTGACTGACGAACAAAGCAAACTGTTAAAGCAAATTAAAGCAGAATACAGTGAATATCAGTTCAATCTAGGATTAAAAGGTTAATTATTATGAGTAACATCATTAAACAACTTGAACAAGAACAGTTAAAACAAAACTTACCAAGCTTCCGCCCTGGTGATACTTTAGAAGTTAAAGTATGGGTAGTAGAAGGTAACAAACGTCGTTTGCAAGCATTCGAAGGCGTGGTTATTGCAATTCGTAACCGTGGCTTGCACTCTGCATTCACACTACGTAAAGTGTCTAACGGTGTAGGTGTTGAACGTGTATTCCAAACTCACTCACCAGTCGTTGATAGCATCACAGTTAAACGTAAAGGTGCGGTGCGTAAAGCGAAACTTTACTACTTACGTGAGCGTTCAGGTAAATCAGCTCGTATCAAAGAGCGTTTGGGCGATTAATTCCCAGAAAAAGGCTTGGTTTTCCCCAAGCCTTTTTTATTATCTCTTCTCCTTTCTAAAATCTGTATGTCACAGTGAAAAGTGCGGTCGATATTCAGAAAGTTTTGTTGTGCAAGCATCGCCTTATTATCGATTTAAGACTACAATAACAACTTGTTTTTCTAAATTCAAAGAGAATGAATGACATGGAATATATGAATATTGTTTTATGTGCAGATGTAAAATTTACAACCCAAGTGACCACCTTAATTAAATCCATTTGTTATCATAACCGCCATGTTCATTTCTATTTACTGAATAAAGATTATCCGACCGAATGGTTTGAGGTATTAAACCGTAAGTTGAGTCATTTTGGTTCAGAAGTGTTTGATGCCAAAGTCCTTTCGGATATTTTCGCCAATTTTTCAACCTTAAGTCATATTTCTGAAGCCAGTTATTACCGCTATTTAGTTGGGCAACTTCCCCTTGAGCGTGTGTTGTATTTAGATTGCGACATAATTGTGGCAGGTTGCCTACGCACACTCTATCATCGAGATTTTGAGGAAAATACAGCTTTCGCCGTGTTTGATACCTTCTTAAACACCGTTCCGCATTCCTATAAAGAATTTCCAGACATGAAACCGTATTTTAACTCAGGTGTCATGTTGCTAAATTTAGAAAAATGGCGTGCAGACAATATTGAAGCACAGTTAATAGAATTAACGCAGAAGGCTCAAAAGGTGTATTATGGCGACCAAGATATTTTAAATATTATTTTAAAAGGGAAATGGCAACCCGCTGAAAAAATTTATAACTATCAAGTTGCCGCACGTCTTGCCTTTATGCACCACAATATGCAAGAACATATTGCCCCTGCAGAAGACTTTCAGGGCAAATCCCCAAAAATTATTCACTACACCACAAAATATAAACCTTGGTTATTACCCGTATGCGAGATTCCATTACGTGAACAATATTGGTTTTACTATCAATTAGATTGGCGAGATATTGTGGATAAGTGGACAGAACAACAGTAAACATAAGAAACAAATAAGTGCGGAGTAAAATGATCGGATCCGCACTTTTATTGATCACCTTATTCCTTTTAAAATTCCCCAGCGATATTGCCATTTTTCAAAGTGAGTTAATGGGCGATAACAAGTTTTCCCTCCGCATTTTGGGCAAGCTTCAGGAAAAGAAGGATGTTCAAAGCAAGCTGACCCCGCAGGACGAATACGATCATTCTTCCATCCACATTTTGGACAATGTGGGATTTGAGGTTGTTGTGTTGGCATCACCATAATCTTACCTCATATTGTCTGTTATTCTTTAACATAAGGATAGAAGGGTTTTCCCCAGTCAATTTCAGCATGATGTTCTAGCATAATCTGCAACATTGCTGGAATGAGTAATGCCAAAATATTGCAACCATCACGTAATTGATCACGATTGGCTTTACTGTTATAGGTTGACCCGCCATGAATAATTTGATTACGCAACGTGTAAAGACGAGAGAACATCACCGCTAAAATACGTTCTGTTTTTTGTTTTTCTAAAGCAGAAAAAAATTGCTCACGTTCAAGCATTTCAGCACGCAAATAGCTTTTTTCTGACATTTTCCCATTATGGAATTCCCAAAATGGCTGGAAAACAAATTTATTGTCTAAGAGTAAACGTATAGACTGAGAAAATCGCTTCCAAACCAAATTATAAATTTGCTTTTCGCTATCAAACCCACAAATGCGTAAGAGAAACTCATTGAATGCTGCTTTATCTTTTATATCCCCTAACTCTCTTGCATAAGCCGCATTAAATGCGATCCACAGTGAAATAAATCGGCTATCTAAATCTTGATCCTGTTCAGATTTTTTTAGCCAACTCAGAGCACGGTGGATCCTCAAACGGAAATCTTCAGATAGGTGGTGTCGTTGGGATTTAAATGTTTCTTCAATAAGTTTAAGCATAAATACCCTATAATATTTGTTAAGCAATCTTTAATGCCTAAAAAGGCATACATAAGTATGCCTTTTATTTTTAAACTATCAATATAATGAATTTAAAAATTCACTGAATGAGTTTGCTAGATATTCTACACTATCAGTTTCATGGTACCAATAAACGATTTTGTTTTCGTGAAGACATACCAAATCTCCTGAAGGAGTGCTAGCAATTGGGAGTAACTCATGTATATTTGTATCAATCTTTAGAAAGCCGAAAATATTTTCAGTATCTTCAGCATTTAGCGAAAGTAACTTTTTAAACTCACACCCTTTAATAGATGGGGTATCAAATTGTTTAAAAGATGGTCTCCCGTTATTAAACTCTTTTATAGTTTGTTTGAGATCTTCAGGAAGTATTTGTTTAACTTCATTTTCAAGTTTTGTGATAGCATTGTTATCTTTTAATGCTTTCACATATTTCCAAGTAATTTCTTTCATGTCATTCTCCTCGTTTAACGATTTTCCGAACCACCACCCCAAATAGATTTTCCACCAGTATGTCCTGTTTTAGCGTGTGTTTCTGAATCGACCAACTGCATTTTTCCAGTTTCTTCATTATGATGCCAGGTATAACCATCTGGAGTATCTCCATTCTCAATTTGCTCTAATTGTTCTTCTGTGAATTTAGAGCGTAATTCTGGATCATTATTCACTTTCTCTTTCAATTGGGCATTGCATTCTGCAAACTGCTCTTTGTCTGATGCTTGGTTCATATCCTCAGGTAACTGAACATCGCAAATAGAATCGAATATAGGGAAAACTCCAACTACTTTTTCGCCATCAGCATTGACAACAGTTTTTTCTTGGAATGGGACTCCTGTTACAGGATGTTCTTGACCCGATAGACATTCATTGCGGCAAGGTATCTTAGTAGTTTCTTCCAAATTTTCCGTTATTTGTTCAGGTAAATTGTTCTCTGTTGAATTACTATTGTTTTCTTGCTCTGTAGGTTGCGTTGCTTCAGACTCTATATTATTGTCTTGATAGAGTTTTTCAGGAATAACTTGATCTCCATCTTGTTTAATAAATACAGGTTCTATATTTAGTTCGCTATTTGGAGATTTAATACTAATCTCATTTTCAGAGTTACGCGCTTGTTCTGTTTTCTCATCTATCGCCAATAGTGCTATACCATCCCCCTTCTCAATAATGGGGAATCTTACTTCCTTTTCATCAGTTATAGGAATTATAGGTAAATCTTTTATATCGGGTAAGCTTAATGAGGAGAATTTTCCTTCATCTTCATCAATTATGGGTAAATCTTTTATATCAGGTAATTTGAACGGATTTTCCTCAGTTTTTTCTTTAGGTTGTATGTTTTCTAAACCATTTGGCTTAAGGATATTTTCTAAGTTCTCAAACATAAATATTCCTTTTTACATTATTTTTTCCGTGGATAAGTTGGTTTGTAATATAGTAGGTAAGTCATGTATTACATCAGCCAAATACTCTTGTGTTAGACGCTGGTACAAATCCACTAAATACTCAAGGTCTTTTTGTAAAAGTGAGACTACAACACCATTTTCTAGCCGAGTTAGAACATCATTTAAATAAGCCTTAAATTCAATTGGTAAGTTCGATTTTTCAATACTCTTAGCGATTTTCTCAAAATTAAGTTTTTTCTCTGGTGAGAATTTTTGTGAAAAGAGTAATTCAGCCAAATGAGAATTAAATTGTTTTTTAATATGAATTTTAGGGTCTAGTTTTTCTTGATTAACAAATAACTTTTCATCTACATCAAATTTATGAACTTGACATAGCACAGGTTCTAACCAGTCATTTTGATAGATAACAGCAACACCTTTCGGAAGTTTTGCTAGTTCTTCTAGTTGCTCTTCTGTGACTCCAGAAGCTTTACCAACCAAACGTCTATCTGCCTCATCTGGTAATCGCATAATGATTTTGGTATTTGTATTACGAATTGCGGAAATATCGACCGCACTTGGTGATTGATCCGCAATGATAAAACCCTCACCATAAGTTCGCATTTCTGCAATAGCGTTTGATAACATTTCAACAGCTTTGCCTGCTACATTTGACCCCTCACTGCTTTGTTCTGTTGAGGTACGTTTTAGAATATTATGAGCCTCTTCTAATACAGTGACGTGTTTGAGTGGTTCATTCATTCCATCACTTTCACTCATTCGATATTCATTTAAGCGCATTACTAATATACCCATAATTAAGGCTTTGGTTTCTTGCGAGCCAATACGGCTTAAATCAACAATCACATTTTCATCAAATAAAATTTTGTTATCAATTTCATCACTTGAGAAAATCTGTCCATTCAAACCATTTGTTAAAGAATTGACTCGAGTAACGAGTGAGCCTTCGTAGTTACTTCTCACTTCTTGGGAAAATGCAGAACTTTCAATTACTTTCTTCAATTGAGTGAGTAGATCAGCAAAACTAGGGAATAAATTAGGATGACGATTGTAAGAGCTTTCTAAATCCCAACCACTTGCTTTATAGGTTTCTAGCATTGCATCTTTTAATACTGCTGGCATTGCAGCATACATTGGCCAACATACGTTGAAAATCTCAACCAATCGATCAATATGTTCTAACACATGAATATCATCAGGGAATTTGAATGGATTAATTCTCAGAAGTGCTGTTTTTTTAGGGTTGGTACCGAATACCTTGACATCTTCACGATGACCAAACACATTTTTGTATTCACCTTTTGCAGGTTCAATCACCATAAATTTTACTTGATTGCGATTAAGCTCATTTAAAATTTGGTAAACCGTATTACTTTTTCCTGACCCCGTTGAACCTGTAATAAAAATATGGCTAGATAGTTTTTGTACATCTAATTCAACTTGTTGTGGTAGGTTTTGCCACAAGTGACGAATATTCCCTAGATTAACTACTTTGTCTGTTTTTTCTAATGTGCCATTTATACTTTGAATTTGACGACCAAATGCTTGTGCTTCAACAACAGAAACAGTTGAGGTAGAGCGACGTGGCAAACTCAATTGAATCGCCATTTCTTTACCAGAAACGAGGGTAGCAGGAGTGAGATAATCAATACCTAATGCTTGTGAAAAATCCACTGTTATTTTCGGATGGGATAAATTGGATAGCCAAGATAAGACTTGAGCACTTTTTTCCTTTTTCCATGTGGTTAAAGAAAAATCTTCGCTATTTGAGTGATGGCCTCTCATTAAACCTAAGAAAATACTAGCTAAAGCTCGAGAAGATACGGAAGTTTCTGCAATAAAATAAGCGGCGCTATGCCATCCACCATAACGGCGAGCTTCATCAACTCGTTCTATTTGATGATCAATTTTTTTAATTAATTGTTCTATGCTCTTATCTGTAATTTCTAGCGTCAGCTGTTTTGAACTACCTTGTGTTGTTGTATCGGAACGATTTGAGGATATTGTATTGGTCTGATTTTCGTTGGTTGCTTTACTTTCAGACTCAGAAAAAGAGGTGCCAGTCGTTTTACCATTTGCTTCAGAATAAGACGTCCCCTTTGTATTTGATGTGTTGGTACCATGACTTTCAGATTCTGATAAAGCACCTGCTATGGTATTAGCCAAGAATCCTCCAACTGCAGCTCCTGATTGCTTAGCAATTGCAAATCCAATCCCCCCACCTAGAATAGGGGCAGCAATTGTTACAACTTTAGAAAGCGTGGTTTGTGAAGATGTTGAATAGGATGTCCCTTCTGTATTGCTTTCATTTGTTCCGTGAGTGATGGTTTTTGTAGAACTTTCATTTGTTCCTTTGGTTTCGGTTAAACTTAAACTTGTTCCTAAAGATTTACTGATGCTGTCACCAATGCTAAGCCCAACACTTTCACTTTCATTTTCACCAAAAGAAAGAGAATGTTTCAATAGAGGAGAAATCTGGGTGGCAACACCTTCATAGCCTCGTTGAATTAATTCCAGTTGAGGTGATGAGATTGGGCTAGCTAAAATAAGGGCTTGATAAGTCTGACCTTCAGCAGCATCAATAAAATGTTCCAATCCTTGCATAAAATGTTCTCTTTCTTCAACGGAAAGAGAGGGAACCCCTGTAACCGCAGTAATGGATGGGTGATGTTCACTATTGCTATGACGTAAATTGTACAATAATGACTCTATGGCAGAGACATTCGTTAGTTGGCTACCCGCAAAGTGTCCTTTAAAAACTTGCTCTAAGAGTTTACCTGCATCAGCGCCTGATAATTTTTTTGCCTGTCCTCTGATACCCAGATAAATATCTGTTGTTTTTCCATCACTTTTGAGCAATAGAAAAACACTATAGCCAGCAGAACCCAAAGCTGTATAAGCAGCGGTTAAGCTTTCCAATGCAGATTGCTTATTTTCTAGCACAATACGCTCTATTTTGAAAATTCTTACGTCAGCATTGGCATTAATGATTTCGGCTGGAAATGCCTTCAATAATTGCAATGAGTAATGACCTAATTCTGAAATATAATTTTTATTTAAGAGCATTTGTCCATTTGCCAGAGACATTAATGCAGATTGAAGAATTTCATTTTGTTTAACAAGTTGTTGAGTTGCGATGGGGGTAGTCATAATTTCTCCTACTTATTTGAAAATGGCAAATAATGTTGCAAATAGTGCTAGTACAGCACCTCCAACTAATAATAGTTTGCTGATACCTCCATTCTCAGAATGATCTTGCTCCTCAGTAGGTTGAGCTGATACCCTTTCATCCATATTCACTTTTTTAAGATGAATTTGTTGAAAATATTTATCACCTCGGAGCATAAGTGCCTCGCGAACATTCACTAGATGTAACAGTCTTTCGAACGTAAAATTTCTGTTTAAATAGACTTGTTGTAAAGAGAAATAATCGCTATTCCAGTTTGCTTCATTTTTATCAATGTCTTTAACAAAAACAGATCTTTCTTCTTCTGCAAAAATCTCAGGTTTTGTTTGCCAAACATACCAAATAGATTTCGCAACTTCTTCAATTCCTAAGCGTCGATTATTTAAAAGTGACATGAGTTCTGTGCGAATATTGTTTACATCCCCATTCGAAAGGAACGAAATTAAGCGAATATTGGGTTTAAAATCTGTTAAATCAATTTTGCCAAAACGTGGTTTGGGATTCTTTGTTTCCGATTTTTCTTTTTCGAAAGTTTGTTCAGTTTCAATCGTACTTCTCGTTGTTGTATCTGTTTGAATAGGTATTGGTTCAGTAGGAAACATTCCTTTTGCTTGTAAGTGCTTTTTGACTTCAATTAAATGACTTGCTAGTTCTTTTGAAAAATTATATTTCTCCAAATCAATGAGTTTTTTAGCAAAGTATTGAGATGACCAGCGATGAGGATGGGACTCAATTGAAACAAAATCTGGTTTAAAAGGCTCAAAAGCATTTTGTTGAACAAGTTGCTCAACTTGTTGTTCATTTTCTGAAATAGGCACTTGGCTATTTTTAATAGATTGAATAAGCTGTTCTTTCATTTTTTTCCACCTATAATTTCAATACTGCCTCTAATTTATCTGAGAATTGTTTAATTTGAGCTAATTTTTCTTTGGCTTCTTCAGCTTGTGCTCTTACTTTTTCTTTATCTGCTAATTTTTCGGTTAATTCACTTAAAATGGCCTCAAATTTAATTTGGAACTCTTGATTCATAAAATCTTTAAAAGCAATTGCATAAGTTTTGACATCTTGCTCTAGTTTTTTTCTGGCAGATGATGTTAAGTTATTGAAATGCAGGGATATTTCATGCTCTCGATTCCACCATACTTCCTCTAAATCGACCATTTCCTTTTGGCGTTCTTCGTAAATATCCACTTCTGTATCACGCCATTCGTAGATATCTTTGCCCTTAAACCAACGCATAGGATTGATAATCCATCTTTCGTCTACTTTAACTTTTTTGGATTCTGTTCTCGTGCCAGTTTTAACTTTTTCGGTTATAACATCAATTTCATTGTCGTTGAGACCTAGATTCGTAAATTGAGCTAGATTGGATACTTGATTTTTTAAGCCGTTAACAATTGGCATCGGAATGTCTAAATCTTCGAATAAGTCTTTTACATAATCGTGAAATATGTGAGTTATTTTATTTCGTGTAATTTCTTGTCCTTCTCGTAAAATACTATCTAGCCTGTTTATTAACGTATCAGTTTGGAAATTGATGTCTTCCGTTAATTTATTTAAGAGTCTTACTGCCTGTTTTTTGGTTACTTCAGAACTATCATCTACAAACCTTTGCTGAAATTGAAAGACTTGTGTTCGAATATTACTTTCTTCTTCATCAAAAAGTTCTAGCGTTTTATGAGGCATTAATTCTTCAGGAGTAATAATCTCATCCAGTTTGATTTGTGTTTTGGTACTGATATCTTTACTATTCTTGAGTAAATTTATTTTTGCCTCAATAGTGTCAAGCTCATCTAAATAAGACTGTAAATCAGCTTGTAACTGAGATTCTTGTCCTGCTATTTCAATAATTTTACGTAATGCTTGATAAGCTCTATTTACTCGATTTGGAAAGTTATATTTATCAATATATTCATCGATCATAGATTCAATAGCAGGTAAACCACTACGGGCTAAGACAGTAGGTAGATTTTTATCTTTTAAATTTTGACGTACTGAACTTGTTAGTGGCATATATTGGATGAAATCCATAGACTGTTCTTCCATAAACAAGTCTTCCATAGCTGCCAAATCGTTACGCTCTTTGCGAGTCATTTTATCTGGCGTTGAATTTCTTTTACGTAATAGACGAGTTAAATTAGCGGATACTGGGTAAATTTGCGGATTATCAATGCCATTATTGAGCAGATATTCTTTAACGCGATTCAAGGCTTGCTCTACATTTTCACCAGACTCAGGATCAAACTGATCCATTTTATTGACAACAAAGATAAAGCGATCCTTCGCTTGCTTACCGCCTTTTTGCATAATTTTAGAAATTTCACTCAAGACATTTTGGTCATCGTAAGTGCCTAATTGTGTTGCATTAAGCAAGTATAAAATTAAAGGATTACGTTGTGAGTCTTGAATATAGCTCATTGTTGTGCGGCTATGTTCAGGATCTTGGCTGTTATTTGGTCCCGGAGTGTCTGTGAGAACTAAACGCACACTTTCGCGCTCTTTAATGCCTTGAATATTTCCGGTTAATTTTATCAGTTTTGTGTCAGGTTTACTGTTCCATTCTTTTAACATGTCTAATGTAACAATTTGCAAACCATCAATTTCTTCCCCTTCTTTATTAATTCGGGAGCCTTCAAAATGCCCAACTTTCATATTATCGTTATCGGTAATTTGAGCAATAGTTGCTGTTGTTGCCTCATTGGCTGCTGGGAGTAAATCACAACCTAACATTGCATTAATTAGTGTTGATTTGCCCGCAGACATTGTTGCAGCAACATAGACATCAAAATCTTTATTAAGGGCAATTTTAAGATTGCTTTGTAATTCAGCTTTAGAATTTTGGAGTTTTTCTGCAAAAATAGGGTGTTGTTCAGCTTCTTCCATTAGGTTCTGAATTTTTTTCAAACGACTTTCACTATTTTCAGATTTAATCCAATCAAGGCTAATTGACATACCTTGAGTTTTAGCAATATTTGCTGCCTCTTTTATATCAAGATAATCCGCCTCAACACCTTCAAAAACTACATCAAAGTGATCATCTCCATTGAAGATGTTATGTAGCATTGGGAAAAAATTTTCCACCCAACGCTGTAAACGTTGTTCACGAATATTTTCGAAAGAAGAAATATTGTCTGGTGTTTCTCCATTGACTCTGAATTCGGTTTCGATAGTAAATGGATTGTGTGCGATATAAATTGAATTACTCATTTTTATTCCTTTTTATTAGTTGGTTATATTTTTTTGATATGGATGTGATTTTAGTTTGTTTTGTAAAATTACAGAAATTATTCCAAATCCGCTGTGCATGTAACCTTTTATTAGGTTTTTATTAGATATTTTTAGCCCATTTCTTACATTGTAGAAATACATCTTTTTATTTTTTAGTTTTTTTATCTTAGAAATTGATTTTAACTTTATATCAGCTGGTGCTTCTGATTTTATGATAAATTCATAGCTTTGATTTTCTGTAAGATTCCTTAATTCGGCTAACTGTGCTCTAGTTATTTTTTCTTTATTAATAACCTTTTGGCAGATTAGAGCTTGATTAGCTGATGTAGGTAGAATAATAGGGTCAGTGAAACCAATATTCATTAAATATTGTTTTGTGTTATGTATTATTTTCTCTATGCTTTCTCCTTTTTCTTTATCTAGCATGTCAGCTTTATTTATTAAAAATATGATTTCTTTTTCTTTATTTCTCTTAAATGACTCTTGGATTTTTTGAAGTAGAGAATAATCGTCGTTGACACCTAATTGTGTAGCATTTAATACATATAGAATTAATCCAAAATTACCATTTTCAATTACTTCCATTGTTAATTTTTCATGATTATCATCTTGACTATTATTTGGACCCGGAGTGTCATAAATAACAATATCCATTGCATCATTATGTAGGGCCTCGATATTTCCCTCTAAATCAATTGTTTTTATTTCAGGATCTGCATTCCATTTTTTCATAATGGAGGCATCAATTTGATGAGCTTCATCTAATAGCTCATTCTTATAAGAATAAGCATTGCCAGAAAAATAAGGTAAATAGTCTTTATCGTGAATTCGTGTGATAGTTGCCGTTGTCGCCTCATTTGCGGAGTGCAGTAGCTCTTTTCCGATGAGTGCATTAATGACAGTAGATTTTCCCGCACTCATTGTGGCAATGACTACAACCTCATATATTGGTTTTGTATTTGTTATATTAGGCATTTGATGTCCTTTCAAAAAATTTACGTATGATACTTTATTGCTAATCTAAGAATTAATATATTCCTTTAACCTTTCCATCAATTTCCCCTGCAATCCCTCAGGGCTAATTACCGTTAAATGTGGGATCCAATATTGGACGAGGGGGAGAATTTCCATTTCGTTGATGTGTTGGCATTGTAGTAATAGGCTGCCGTCGTCGAGTTTTTTTAATATTTCTTGATTCGGGAGCAAATTACGTCGTTGGAAATACGGGGCGGCTTTGGCGGCAACTTTAATGATCACTTCGCTAAGTTGGTTGCCATGAGAGATGCTGTCGCTACATTGGATTTTTTGTAAAAAATCTGGATTGGTTTCAAAATGTTCGTTTGTGGCGATCGGAGTTCTGATTTGGGTAAAACAAAAGGTTTTTTCTTTGTTATTGTCTAAGCCGATAACATACCAAATGCCATTTTTATTGATTAAGGAATAAGGTTCTAATTGGTAGGTTTTGCTGACTTTTTCATTGGCTTTGGTATAGAAAAACTGAATTTTCTTTTGTTGTTCAATGGCGTGTTGAATGGTTTTGAAATTGTGTTCATAAGGCTTGATATTTTCGTATTGAAAGCCTTTTACTTGCACACTTTGGAGCAAGTTGTCTTGGTAAAATCTGCGATCGATATGGGGAAACAATTCTTGCACACTGGCGAAACGGGCGAAGCGTTGAATGTCAGTTTTGTTGAGAATGCCTAATTGGTTGAGATCAATGCTGTAATAGCCATTGCTTTTTTCTTTCCATTCTAGAAAGGCAAGGCGTTCATTCAGATCTTTTTGAATGGTACGTTTGCTGATTTGAAATTCATGTGCTAATGCGTCAATGTGTAAACGTTTGCCTTCAATGAGGTGTTGTAAGATGGTGGCGAGTCGCAATGCAACACGCTCGTGTTTATTTTCTGACATAACTTTTCCTTGTTATTGAATTTTCCTAAACTATACACACTGGAATGGCACGGTTGTTTCGTTTTTGTAAGTAAAAAAGGATTTTTTGTAAAGTTAAGTAAAATTTTGTTAGGGTGGCATATTAACGTTTTTTGGTTAGAAATAAAACAGCATTTTTTGATTTTTGTGATCTATTTTTTCTTTTTTATAAATATGATCATATGACGTCTCTTTTTTGAGAAAGGGCATTGTGATCAGGGGAAAGGGTTTACCCATTCATTGCACTTTGTGGGTTGGTGGTGTGAATTTTTTCGATGTTAGCTTGATTTGATGATGAGATGAAAGGATTTAAGGGTGGCTATGAAGAAGCAAGAGACGTTACAAGATGTGGATTTTGCACAGCTTTATCGTAATCATTTTCAACTTGCCTCAAGGCAGCCGAAGACGGCACAGGATTGGGATGAAAAAGCGGCAAAAATGCAACACTCGGATTTTGATTTGCATAATCAATATGTTCAACACTTTGTGCGTTGTATGACGTTGTCGGGCTGTGAGAGTTTGTTGGATGTTGGTTGTGGTGGTGGGGCAATTTGTCTGGCTATTGCACCGCACTTTAAGCAGGTTTATGGCTTGGATTATAGTGAAGGGATGTTGTCCTTGTTGCAACAACGGGCAGAAAAATTAGGGTTAACGCACATTCAGCCACTGTGTAAATCTTGGGAGGAGAATTGGGATGATGTGCCTGAGTGCGATATTTGTGTCTCTTCTCGCTCTTCGATGGTGGCGGATTTAGATGAGGCGATTGATAAGCTCAATGCGAAAGCCAAAAAAGCGGTGTATATGACGATGCTTGTGGAGAGGGAATTTATTGCACGAGAGATTTTGCAATATATTGGTCGCAATAACGTGGGGTTTCCCAATTATATGTATGCGTTAAATTTACTTCATCAGAAAGGTTATTATGCCAGTGTGGATTTTATTGAAACGGGGTGTGGTTTGTTGCCACCAGAAAAACAGGATGAAGCGAGTTTTATTCAATGTGTGCAATGGTCAATAGGGGAGTTAAGAGTGGAAGAGGTTGAGAAATTAAAAACCTATTATGCGACACACCCAGATTTGACTTCCGCACGCCCTACAAGGCAACGTTGGGCATTTTTGAGTTGGAAGAAAGAGCAATAAAGTGCGGTGGTTTTTAAAAAAGTTTTAAGCGACAAGCACGTTTGAAAATAAGCCATTGACTTATAAAGCTGGCATCCTCTTAAAGAAGCGATAAGAGGATTTCGGGAATGACTTTGGGATTGGGGATCAAAACTTGTTTATGGCGATTGAGTTCGCCTTTTTCTAACACAATGCGGCTTTTTGGCACTTTAAATGCTTTGCTTAAGAATTTGAGCAAGTGAGCGTTTGCTTGCCCGTCAATGGGTGGGGCGGTGAGGGTGATTTTGAGTTCGTTGTCATGCAGTCCAACAATTTGATCTTTACTGGCTTTCGGTTGCAGAAAGATCCGCAACCGTAAGTCTTCACCTTGTTTTTCTACCGCAGATAATTGTGCCATGCCTGAAAATGCCTTCTAAACTGACCGCACTTTTAGTAACTGGCGAGTGCCCAATAAATGCCAAAGAGGTCATTCAGCACACTATTTAGGAAGAATAGGGCAAAAGCTAGCACCATCGGTGAGAAGTCGATCATGCCTGTGTTAGGTAAAATACGTTGAATAGGACGCAACAGTGGGTAAGTGAGTTGTGCGAACACTTCTTGGGCAGGGTTGCTGCCACGGTTAAACCAGCTCATGATGGCACCGATGAATAAAACATAAAACACCGCTTTGCCGCAGGTTCGCACGAGGGTGAGAAGGCCGACAAAGACGTAATCTAAGATTTCTGCATTGGCGATGAAAAGTTTCCCCACGACATGAGCAAGTGGGAATTTAATGCTGAATAAGATAAAAGCTAAAATCAGTGCCGCCAGATTGATATTTTTAATGGTGGGAATCACGGCACTGATTGGTGCTAATACGGGTTGTGTGATTTTGACTAAGCTTTGTGAAAGCGGGTGATAAAAATCTACACGACGAAATTGAAACCATGCACGTAAGACTAACAACAGCCCATAAATATCAATAAGCATAAATACGAATAATTGTAATGAATTCATCTTTTTTCCTTAAATTAGAGCCAACCTTTTCGTTTGAAATACCAATAAGGTGCAAATGCGGCGAGTGCCATGAGTCCTAACGCCATGGGGTAACCAAATTTGAAGCCTAATTCTGGCATAATCTCGAAGTTCATACCATAGTTAGAGGCGACTAATGTTGGTGGAAGGAAAATGACCGAGACCACCGAGAAGATTTTGATGATGCGATTTTGTTCAATGCTAATGAAACCCATTGCCGCTTGCATCAGAAAGTTGACACGTTGGAAAAGTGATTCGTTATGCGGTTGGAGGGATTCAATGTCGCGTAAAATTTCACGAGCCTGTTCTAACTGATTGGCAGGTAAACGTGTTTTACGCACCAAGAAACTTAATGCTCGTTGAGTATCCATCAAGCATAAGCGGACTTTGGAGCTGGTATCTTCTTGTTCGGTTAACGTGGAGAGTGCCTCATCAAAGGCTTCGCCTTGTTTACCATCTAAAATGACACGGCTTAATTTTTCTAAATCGGAATACACCGTTTCAATGACATCAGCTAATTGCTCAATTTTGGTTTCAAATAAGTCGAGCAAAACCTCATAAGCATTACATTCGACCAAACGTTGGCTACGGGAACGCATACGATAGAGACGGAAAGCAGGTAACTCACGATCTCGTAACGTAAATAGACGCCCATCACGAATGGTAAACGCAACACTGGCTAAGTCCGCATAATCTTCTTCGTCTTCGCAATAAAAGAAAGAGTGAAGGTGTAAACCGTCTTCATCTTCAAAGAAACGAGCAGATGCTTCGATATCTTCTAATTCAAGAAATGTGGCAAGGCTTTGTCCTAAGCCTTCTTGTAAAATTTCACGCTCTTCACTGCTTGGTTCAACAAGATCAAGCCAAATCGCAGAACTTAATTCTGCATTGGCATGTTCATCAATGCGAACAAGGCGAGCGTCTTCAAGTGCAAATGCATTAATCATTTTGTCATACTCCTTTACTGGATTATGAACAACGCTATGAACAAAAGAAATCAAACGAAATCTTTATTGAAAAAGAAGTCAAAAGTGCGGTTGGTTTTATTCATTTTCTGATTTGTTTGATTAGGGTTATTGATACTTCAATGACCTAAAAAAAGATGCCGAATAAAGTAGGAGTAGACAGGATCTATCAGCGAACCCTCGCCGATATTGATGAGATGGCGAAAGTTACAGTAAAAACTCCATTCGGTATCGACTGTGACTGTCCAAAGTGTGTGTCCTCATGTTACTAAATCGGGGCGAATCTTACGCTTCAAAGCTTGATTCGTCAAGATCTTATGCTTATGAAAGAGGAATTATTGCGAGCAAAAAAAGGCGAACTGTAAAGAATTCGCCTTGTTGAATGAATTAAGCTTCTTTTGTTGGGTATTCCCACCAAATATCAAATAATGGGCTGAGCTCAATTTGTTGTAAGCCGTTTTGTTCTAACCATTCTTTCACTAAGGTGCGGTGATTTTCATCACATTTACCTAAAGCTTCTAAACACACTAAACCTTCCCAATGTAAGTAACCACTGCCTTCATAAGCAAGACCATTTGGTTGGATTACCTCACGAATAAAGCGATCAACCACTTCATCAATTGTCTCGATGGCAGTGCCTTGTGCAAATTGCCAGTTTACCAAGAAACCGAGCTCTTGGAATTCAGCAAGATGCATTTTTTTACGTTGTCTTTTGTTACGTTTAATCGCCATTTTCGATTCTCCTCTCTGTTGGCTATAAAATTCTGTTTGGCAAATTGTGCCACGATATGCGGTGAAAAGTGCGGTCTGTTTTTTTTATTTTTTGATGTAATACAGATCCCACACGCCATGCCCTAAACGATGACCACGTTGTTCAAATTTGGTCAGTGGGCGAAAATCTGGGCGAGGAATGTAATCATCGGTTGCAGAGGTATTATGTAAGCCCTCCGCTTGTTGCAACACCGCTAACATATGTTCGGCATAATTTTCCCAGTCGGTTGCCATGTGGATAAACCCCCCTTGAGTAAGCTTTTGGGTGATGCTATCCACAAATTGGGGCTGGACAATTCGGCGTTTGTGGTGTTTCGCTTTGTGCCATGGATCGGGGAAGAACAGTTGCAACCCGCCTAAACTGCCATTTTGAATGCAGTCACGCAAAATTTCAGTGGCGTCATGACAAATCACACGTAAGTTTTTCACCTCGTGGGCAACGGCGGCTGCAATACAAGCCCCTACACCCGGGGTGTGTACTTCAATGCCTAAATAATTGCGATCGGGATTTTGTTTTGCCATTTCCACTAATGAATGTCCCATACCAAATCCAATTTCGAGCACAACGGGATTGGTATTGCCATAAATGCTTGGGAAATCAAAAGGTTCGGTTTGATGTTCTAAACCATAAAATCCCCAATGTTGATTCATGGCATTTTTTTGAAATTCGCTCAAACGCCCTGTGCGTAACACAAAGCTACGGACTTTACGTTTATAACGCCCCTCTTCGGTAAATTCTGCTACTTCGACGGTTTTCCGTTTTTGGTCAGCAAAGGTGGGTAATTTATCGGATTCTTGCTTATTCAATGACATACTTTTTGTTTATAATGACACAATTTGCTGCGAATTATACGGCTTTTGTCAGAAAACACCAAATTTGTCGGTGTGAGATGACGGTGTTGTTTGAATTTATGTTGGAAAGGAATGTGAGATGGCTCAAAAATATCCAAAACCCATGATTATCATACATTGGTTGACCTTATTGCTGGTGTTAATCGCCTATTTTACGGGCGATTATCCGCCTGCAGATGGTGTAGTGGGGGAAATTCATGTGGCAAGTGGCATGAGTCTGGTACTTTTGTTGGTTTTGCGTTTAGGAATGCGGTGGTACTATCGTCAGCAATTGCCTGTGCATCATTTGCCCCCTTTACTACGTCTATCGGCTCATGCTATGCAAATATTACTTTATCTCTGCTTGTTATTCACACCAATTGTGGGCTATTTAACCTTGATTGCCGATGTGGAGGATTTCATGGTATTTGGCATGGGCTTACCTTATTTTCATTTTTCCCTCTCTTTAGGGAACGCTCATGAGATGTTAGCTAATGGCTTTATTGCCCTATCGGGATTGCACGCCACCGCTGCATTGTTTCACCATGTTGTGTTGAAAGATCATGTATTGAAAAGTATGTCGCCACATTAGTGGTGTTATCGTAAAAGTGCGGTCATTTTTTTCTTTTTTTTAACTATGAACCGCCCCTGTTTTCGGATTTATCATTTATTATGCTTGCTCAATCTTCCCCTGAAGCACCTTTTGCTCATGCCGTGTTAACGTGGTATGACAAATTCGGTCGCAAACAGTTGCCTTGGCAACAAAATAAAACCCTATATGGTGTTTGGTTATCAGAAGTGATGTTACAGCAAACACAGGTTGCCACCGTGATACCTTATTTTG
Source organism: Pasteurella pantherarum (assembly GCF_049670885.1). GTDB lineage: Bacteria > Pseudomonadota > Gammaproteobacteria > Enterobacterales > Pasteurellaceae > Pasteurella. Next base: position 2,374,346 of record NZ_CP187173.1, read on the forward strand.
AACGTTTTATCCAAACCTTTCCCAATGTAACCGCACTGGCGAACGCCCCTTTAGACGAGGTGCTACATTTGTGGACAGGGCTTGGCTACTATGCACGGGCGAGAAATTTACACAAAGCGGCTCAAACCATTCGAGATCAATATGCGGGGGAATTTCCCACAGACTTTGAACAGGTGTGGGCACTCACGGGGATTGGGCGTAGTACCGCAGGAGCGGTGCTGTCTTCTTGTTTAGATGCCCCTTATCCGATTTTAGATGGCAATGTAAAACGGGTGCTGGCTCGCTATTTTGCCGTGTCTGGCTGGCCAGGTGAGAAATCCGTAGAAAATCAATTATGGCAATACAGTGAGCAAGTAACGCCCACAAAACAGGTGGCAAATTTTAATCAAGCGATGATGGATCTCGGGGCGATGGTTTGTACCCGTTCAAAACCCAAATGTGATCTTTGCCCTTTACGTCAAGATTGCCAAGCGAACTTGCAACACAACTGGCAGAATTACCCTGGCAAAAAACCGAAAAAAACACTGCCTGAACGTGAAAGTTATTTTTTGATTTTAAATGCCGATGGCAAAGTCGCTTTATCACAACGTGAAAATACGGGGCTTTGGGGAGGATTGTATTGTTTTCCTCAGTTTGATACCAAGTCTGCCTTGCTGGCGTTTTTAAGTGAGCAAGGGATTGACGAATATCAAGAATGGACGGCATTTCGCCATACCTTTAGCCACTTTCATTTAGATATTTACCCGATTTATGCAGAAGTGGATCGGCGTGAATGGGATGCGGATCGCACCGAGTGGAAAAAAGTGGCAGAAAATAAGTGTGGCAATGAATCAAATGTATTCAGTGTGGTCAAATATTGGTATGATCCGCGAAATCCAGAACAAATTGGACTGGCAACGCCAGTAAAGAATTTATTAACACAATTTATAAGGAATTATTATGGCTAGAACCGTATTCTGTGAATATCTTAAACGAGAGGCTGATGGTTTAGATTTTCAGTTGTATCCCGGTGAATTAGGAAAACGTATTTTTGATTCGATCAGCAAACAAGCATGGGGTGAGTGGATGAAAAAACAAACCATGTTAGTGAATGAGAAAAAATTGAATATGATGAATCCAGAACATCGCAAATTACTTGAGCAAGAAATGGTGAATTTTTTGTTTGAAGGAAAAGATGTACATATTGAAGGCTATGTTCCTCCAGCGGAATAATGAACCATGAAAAAATATCTTATCTGTGCCTTAATTCCTTTTCTGTTTGCTTGTGGCAGCAGCCATCAACATAAAAAGTACAATCCTTTTGATGAGGCTTTCGCCAAAGATACCCGTGGTTTAGATATTTTAACAGGGCAATTTTCCCATAATATCGACCGAATCTGGGGGGTCAATGAATTATTGGTGGCAAGTCGAAAAGACTATGTGAAATATACCGATCGTTTTTATACCCGCAGCCATGTGAGCTTTGATGAAGGGGTGATTACCATTGAAACACAAAGCGATGCGGGTCATTTGCATAATGCCATTGTGCATACGTTATTAATGGGCTCGGATGCAAATGGGATCGATCTCTTTGCCTCTGGTGATGTGCCGATTAGCTCACGCCCGTTCCTTGTAGGGCAGGTGATTGACCATTTAGGCGGGTCTATCACCAATACGGCGGTTGCAGGTAATTTTGCGAATTATCTCTTGCAGAATAAATTACAAAGCCGTCGTTTGAGTAACGGGAATACTGTGCAATATGTGGTGATTCCAATGATCGCCAATCACGTTGCCGTGCGTGCACAGAAATATTTACCTTTAGTGCGTAAAATGGCACGTCGCTACAATATGGATGAAAGCTTGATTTTAGGCATTATGCAAACTGAATCAAGTTTTAACCCTTACGCCATTAGTTATGCCAATGCTATCGGCTTAATGCAAGTGGTGCCACATACTGCAGGGCGAGATATTTTCCAACTAAAAGGGCAAGGGGGACAGCCGTCAAAATCCTATTTATTTGATCCTGAGAAAAATATTGATGCTGGCGTGTCTTATTTGTGGTTACTGCAAAATAAATATTTAGACGGTATCAGCAATCCTACCTCAAAACGTTTTGCAATGATTTCTGCTTATAACAGTGGGGCGGGAGCGGTGTTAAGAGTATTTGATGAAGATAAATTGATGGCAGTAGAAAAAATTAATAATTTATATCCTGAGCAAGTCTATCGTATTTTGACTACGCAACACCCTTCGGCACAAGCAAGAAATTATTTATTGAAGGTGGATCAAGCCCAAAAAAGTTATCGTGTGAGACGATAATTTATCTTGCTGAATAAAAAATGCTCGTTTCATCTTTTGGGATAACGAGCATTTTTCTTTGTAACTTTTCACTAAAAAATATAAAAAAATGCGTAATTTGTGTTATTTTTATGCTTTTCGTTTGTTAAATATCCAACCGAATAAAAAAATGCAATTTTTTTTAAATTAGGTGTTGACTTAAACCTGAAAAAAACGTTTAATACGCACCACTGATGAGTTGCCTCGATAGCTCAGTCGGTAGAGCAGGGGATTGAAAATCCCCGTGTCGGTGGTTCGATTCCGCCTCGAGGCACCATTCATTGAATCGTAAAATCTACTCCTCCTTAGTTCAGTCGGTAGAACGGTGGACTGTTAATCCATATGTCGCTGGTTCAAGTCCAGCAGGAGGAGCCAATCTTACAAGATTGAACATCATAATTTTTTTATTAAAGATCTATATAAAACATTTAGTTTGTCCTCCTAGTCGATACTTAATTAACCTATCTTTGTTAAGAGAGTATCGAAATGAAAAATCAAAATCTATCTCAAAAACCATTCATTATCACCATTGCTTCAACTAAGGGCGGATCTGCAAAGAGTACCAATGCGGCGAATATTGGTGCATTTTGTGCTGATCATGGCTTAAAAACCCTTTTGATTGATACTGATACCCAACCCACATTAAGTGCGTACTTTGCTTTGGAATATACTGCACCAGGCGGTATTCACGAATTTTTGACCTACCAAGATATTGAGCCAAGCCATATCATATCGAAAACAACCCTACCTAATTTAGATTTAATCCAATCAAATGATCCGACAAATAATGTTAGTCAAATGCTTCGCAACGCACCGGACGGGGCTATTCGGTTCAGTTTTTTATTGAGAAAACTCCAAGGCTATGATGTGATTATCGTCGATACACGGGGAACGCGAGATATTACCGTCGATATGTCGGTGCTTGCCGCAGATCTTCTATTTTGTCCTATTCTTCCGCACATTTTATCGGCAAAAGAATTTATTCGCGGTACAATCGGAATGTACCAAGAACTTCAAACCTTTGAAGCTTTTGGGTTTAAACTCCCACCGCTAAAAGCTGTACCGAATTGTGTTGATCACACAAACGATGTCAAATTTGTGCTTGAGCATCTCTATCAATTATTTGAACAAAATCTTGGTAAAGATAAAACGCTCTTAGATTTCCATATTCCAGATAAAGTTGCCTATCGTGAAGCAGCAACCTATTCTTTGCCAGTTTATCGGCACAGTAAAGCCGAATATCACGTCATTCAATCACTTTGTTCCCTGTTATTACCTCAATTTACTCATCAATTTACACGAGGTTTAGGAGGCAACAATGCGTAATGCTAAAAATGATTTACCTGAATTATATTCATTAGAGGCAGAAAGTGCAGTCATTGGTAGCCTATTGCTTAATCCAAAATGTTTTGATGATGTTGAACCTATTCTTCAATCACAAGATTTCTATTTGGTTCACCATCGCTACATTTTTGAAGCGATTAGCGTATTTGCACATAACAACAAAGCGATTGATATCCTCACCCTTTCCGAATATTTCAAAGAAAAAGGCATATTAGATGAAATGGGGGGATTAGCTTATCTTGCTGAAATGGTGAAGAACACGCCCTCTAGCTTCAATGTGGAAGCTTATGCCAAGGTTGTTCGACAGTACAGTAAGCAGCGCCAATTTCTTGCGTTAGGGAAATTCATCATTAGTGAGGTGGGGCAACCTAAAAATTCCGAGCAGCTAGATGGATTAGCGGAAAAAATTGAAAAACAGTACACCGATATTGTTTTGAGTCAGACCGATAAAAGTGCGGCTGATTTAGCGGATATCTTTAACAAAATGTTTATCAAAATGGAAAAGTCGGCACTCAATGCCGATCCAGTCACAGGTACTCCACTTGGCATTCAAACCATTGATACATTGACTACGGGGGGACAAGCTGGGGAACTAATCATCATTGCTGCTCGTCCGGCAATGGGTAAAACAGCATTATCTCTAACAGCTGCTGCTAATATTTTAGAAAAGCTCACTGATCGACCTGTTTTTTATTTCAGTCAGGAAATGCCAGCAGACCAACTACTACAACGTTTTATGGCAATGAAATCCCGGGTCAGCTTACAAAAAATTCGACATGCAACGGAATTAGAGGATGGAGATTGGGGAAAAATTGCTAATGCAGTGCAATATATTCAGCAAAATTGGACCAACCGTCTGATTATTGATGATGAAGGTGCGTTAACTGTGCAACGGTTACGCAGTAAAGTACGTCAATATAGCCGTCAATATGGACAACCTGTTGCTATTTTTATTGATTACTTACAATTAATGCGTAGCACGGGCAAGCAAGAAAATCGTCATCTAGAAATTACCCAAATTTCCGGTGCATTAAAGGCATTAGCGAAAGAGTTGGAATGTCCTATTTATGCACTATCCCAATTAAATAGAAGCTTGGAGCAACGAGTTAATAAACGCCCAGTCAATTCAGATTTACGCGAATCTGGTTCGTTAGAGCAAGATGCGGATGTGATTTTATTTATCTATCGTGATGAGGTCTATTACCCAGAAAGTGAAGCGAAAGGTTTGGCTGAAATTATCATTGGTAAGCAACGTAATGGTCCTTTAGGTAAGACGGAATGCCGTTTCTACGGTGAATTTAGCTTATTTGAGAATGAAACGAATTTAACAGGATATCACTATGAGTAGTAAGAATAAAAAACTCACCGATGCTATTGCACGAAACTTAAATGTTGTCCCAATGACGAATTCTTCGCCCTCTTACACAGCGGCAACGGCAACCCATTATCCAGCGACCTCACAATATATTACGGTCACACTAGATAAATTACGTCCTTATGAACATAACCCTCGGAAAACCCGTAACCCTAACTTTGAAATGATTAAGGAATCTATCCGCCGTCGTGGGTTAGATCATAAACCGAACATCACGCAACGTCCGGGCGAGCCGTTTTATATTATCGCTGACGGTGGCAATACGCGTATTCAAGCCTTAAAAGAGCTTTTTAATGAAACCCAAGAGCAGCGCTTTTGGTCGATTGAATGCCAGTTCAAACCTTGGAAAGGCGACACCGCAGATAGTGTGGAAGCCGAACTTGATTTACTTATTGGGCATCTTATCGAAAACGATACCCGAGCGGATTTAACCTTTATTGAGAAAGCCTTGGGCATTCAGCAAGCAAAGGAATATTACGAGAAAAAATTAGATCGAGAGTTATCTTCTAGAGAACTATCATCTGAATTAGAAAATGATGGATATATTATATCGCATACATTAGTTGCCAAAATGGAAAAATGCGTTGTAACTCTTTATCCATATATTCCAAATGTTCTTTTTAATGGATTAGGTCACAGTCCTATTGATAAGCTCTTATCCATTCGTAGCAATGCTCTAGAAGTCTGGCAACAATATCAATTTGAGACTGATATTACCTTTGAAGCTATTTGGGAAAATAGTTTATCCCGTTGTAATGATGATAATCCGTTTAATGTGAAAACCTTTCAAGATGCACTGATCAATGAGATGACCGATGCGTTAGAAGGGAAAGTCAGTTATGAAATGTTGTATATGGAAGTGGATCTTGATGAGCGTAAGTTCCAGAAGCTCGCCAAAAAGCAACGGGAAATTGATGATCAAACCAAACATAGCCAACAGGATGTGGAAAAGTTTCATCAACAGCAATTAGACAAAACACAAGCTGAAGAAACCTCTAACAGTAAATCATCAACGGCTGTGACGTCGCCGTATGCCGAAGAATCTACTACGCCGAGTGAAGATGAACATTCTCAGACACCAGAAAATCCTGAAAAAAATGACCGCACTTTACAGACTGAATCAGTGCCTCATTTTCTTAATACTGAATCAAATCAAGCGGTTTCTGATGTTGAGCCAGTCAATAACCTTGCCCAACAGTTTGCTCAAAATTATGGAATTACACCTGGAATGAGTATTCAAGCCCAGCGTGAACAACAAGCAGTAGCGAATGGCTTGGAATTTGCTTGTGTTGGGCGACAACCTGTCGCCGATATTTGGCAAATCTACCCAAGCCGTCAGCATAAAGCAGAAGCCTATTCACTTGCTCTTGATATTGCCGAAGTGTTTGGTTTAGAGGAGTTAGTCGAACATATTGTCAAAGAGCCGGTCGATTATAGCTTTCAAATGAAAACACCAGATAAAGAGCTAGAAGATGAAACTAGACGATCTATTTACGAATTACTCAGTATGTTGCAAACCCACGATTTGACCTACTCCGATGCTTGTTTTCTAGATACGGTGCTGTTATTAGGTTCTGCGGAACGCGAGCCTAAAATTGATGATACTACCTTGGTTAAGATTTTCCGATTAATCCGTCTTGTTCGTTACTTACGGGCAGCCGTATAAGGGAGGCACTATGCTTGATAATTTAAATAAAGTTATCTTGGATCATATCGTCAACAATATCCGGGAAGGGAATGTGAATACCTGTCATCACCTAGGTTTCTCAACGGCGGAGCTCAGTGAAATTCAACGGCTAAGCATTGACGAGATTTATGATATTGCCCAATCAAAAGTGCCGATAGCGGCAATTAGTATTGATCACAGTGCATTTTGGAAAATGGTCAAAGTGGCACAGGTTAATTCGCAAGAGAGAATGATTATTGATCGAGCCTTATTACTGGGGGCATCAATACAAATGCTCAACACCTATTTTGGATTAAGCACGACCAAAGTCTCAGCTCGGAGAAGTTTATTAGGTATCCGTGAGGAGCCAGGACGAAAAGCTACGGCAACCGATGAACAAAAAAACGAGCTATGGGAATTATGGTGCAAGCATAGAAGCAGTATTCAAAGTTTAGAGTCAATGGAAGGATTGGAGTTGCTAATGCTATTTGCAGAGGAAACCCAAATTAACTTAACAGCAATTTGGCGTGCTATTGAATCTTGGTATCGCAATAAAAAATAACAAAAAATTCCCCCGAGGTGAGTATCAGGCACATCGGGGGATAGAGGGGCAGTATTACTGGTTTCCCTCATTGCCTTTGTTAAGACGCGTAAGCATTATAGCGAAATACCAAGCCAAAACAATGTAAATAATTAAACAAAGGCTTTGGAGAATTAATATGAATATTTTTGAGCAAATAACGACGACGGCCAATACTGAGCAAGGGCTGCTCTTTTTTGGTAACCAGCACGAAACGGTTCCGACTCGATTGCTTTATGATCCGTATCTCACGCCTCGAGCAAAATTTGCTTGGCAATTAATAAAGCATAAAGCGAGAGAGTTTCAAGGGGGATTATTTCCCTCTTATGAGGTATTAGGCAAACTCTTGTCGGATAAGCCCTATATTAATGCAAGCCTGTCACGTAAAACAGTGAGCCAAACCTTATTACTTTTACGCCTTACCCGTTGGTTGACACTCTGTGAAACCCTACGTAATGATCTTGGGCAGATAAAAGGGAATGTTTATTTACTTCATGATGAGCCTATCCCTATTTTAGATGCTATCCAACTGAATGAAGATTATCTCCACTTGTTGCACTCGGCAACCAAGCATAAGGATACAGTGGTACGTGGTGTAGCGATTCATATTGTTGACACTATTTTAGTGGATAAAATTCAGTGGCATTATGTGTCGCATATTGATTGGATGAAAGCCCGCTATCAAGATTATTGTTCTCGAATTGAAAATCAAAAAGACGCTGATTTTAGCTCACTAAACTTAGATACTATTCAGCAAAATTTACTCAGTTCCAATAAGGAACTCTGTTTAAATGGTGGGGAACTCCGTAGAGAAGAATCAGCTAACTCATTGATTTTAGGCTCAGTTCCATCAGGGAACTCTGTGAATCAGTACAAGTACAGTACGGTATTTATAAATAAATACTGTACAGGTACACCGGATGAAATTGACTGGAGATTAAAACTTAGCCCATTTGAAAAGCAAACTGTTGCCAAAGCGATGGAGGGGCTTGATCTTGGGTTATGTCAAGCCATCCTATTTGAAACAGAACAACGGTTAGCGAAAGGTAATGTTAAGAAACCACAAGGCTATTTATTGAGCCTTGTCAGAAAAGCACACTTAGGTAAATTTAATCCGTATTTGCTTGAACAGTATTTGAGCCAATCAACCTCAACAAGCGGAAAATCACCAGCTCAAACGCCTGTGCCAGTACAGACTCAAACCACATACACTGTGCCGACAATGCAACAACGGCAAGCTAGGGCGGAGATGATACGTAGTTTTAGAGAGAGTTTTTTAAACTGATCACAAAATTTAACCACTGTAAATGGGTTTTGCAAAGTACAAAATTTAACCACTGTAAAGGGGCTTTACAAAGTACAAAATTTAACCACTGTAAAGGGGCTTTACAAAGTACAAAATTTAATCATAAGAATAGGAGTGTCATTATGACAGCACCAACCGATAGTCAAAATCAGAAACCAGGTCCGCTACGTAGCACACCGGAGATCACGATTAATTCTCACCACGCCTCTAAATTATGGGTGGGGCGTTTACCGGTTCGCAATGATCAGGGCAAAATTACGCGGGCCGGCATTATTAGTATGCCGAATTGCCTCAGTTTATTGAGTCAGATTCAGAGAGCGGCAACCAATGATGATCCTTATGCTGATGACTATTTACTACGTTTTGAGACAAAAGTATTGGAATACCGTCATCAAATACAGCAGATTATTGATAAGGTCAATTATCTCTATAAAGAACAGATACCTGATTCATTCCATATGGAAAATAGTGTCAGTATTGCACCTGCACGCTACTCTCTTACATTTAATTCTCAGCTAGGCTATCAGTTGATTTTCCTTTTCTTGAAATTTGATGAACTGGCGTGTTCTGTTATGGCTGCTGCACATTTTGCATTGATGAATCGTAAAGATGCCGCAGATTGGATTGAATCTGCTGCAAAACTGATTCGCCAATGTTTCGGGGTTGTTGAAAATTACCGGCATTCAGGTATTACTCGTCGTGATGCGGCAGAGAATAATGCCCGTTATAAAGCAGCAATCAAACGGATGAAATATGAATTGCCACCGGAAATTCTTTCTGGTGAACATCGTGCTAATTTTGCCCCAGTTATAAAAACGCATCAGGTTGAAGCTGAAACAGAAAATGACGGATTGATTGAGAATGGTTCAGAATAAGTGTAAGTCGTAAGGATGGCACAGTTTTATTTGGAAAGTAAAGAAATGAAAAATGAATTAATCTTGGGTGATATGTATCGGAAGCTTGCCGTGCAGACACCGCTTAATTCCGTACTGAAACAATTTTTCAGTGAAATAAAAAATATTGAAGATTGTGAGCAATTACAGCTATCACTCTATCAAATTCGAGAACATTTAATTCAGCAACATCAAGTGATTGTCAACAAATTAAAAAATAGTGATGTTACTAAAGCACTGGGATTTAGGCTAATCCAAGATAAATCTTCCTCTTCCGGTGGACATTTTTTACGCTGGCGTATTACCTTTGGGCAGCAAAAACAGCCAAAGGGCGGTTTAGTTTGGAAAAGTTTGATTGAAGATAGTAGCATTCCGGCAGTTGTTAAAAAGCAGATTGCTCAGATGGAAAAAGAGCGGTTGGTACTAAATATGCAAATGTCGGTGCTTAATACAATGATACGTCAATTAACGGATATGTCAGAAAAATGGCTTGAAGTGGAACAAGCTATGAGAGGTGAATGATTAGAGTAAAATGATGAAATCACAGCAGTTTGTAAGCTCTGGATTTTTGAGTTTGTAACCGTTGGATTTTCACAGTTTGTAATCGTTGGATACAAAAGGCCTTTTAAAGGTAAGGGGACAAGCCCCTTACCTTAACGAAAAAAGCCCCTTCCCATTAAAAAGTAATGTCTTTCTTTAGGAGTAAATAATGAGCAGTGTAAAGATGATGTTTATAGTTTAAATTGATGGTAAAACCATTATTCAGCATCAAATTGAAGAACAATCTGAAAAACGATCTTATTTTTCTCAATAACGTAAGCTAACTAAAGAGATCATAGATAAGATGAATGAATTCCATTCTGGAAGATGGATCTATACAAAACCTTGGGGGGATAAAACGAGTGAAGCACTGTAAGTGTTATTAACAACTTATAATTATTTTATTTATCAAGTGAATTTCCTCTTAAGTCTTCTTCATAATGTATGCACAATCTCCATCAGTTTATTAATTACACAAGGGAACAATATTATGGGAAAAGTGCATATTCATTTTAGTATCAGTATTGATGGAAAGTCTGTGGTTGACTCATCAGTAGAGTACGAAAAAGTTAAATCTCCTTTCAATGAGAATGATGAGAAAAGATTAGCGATTGATGTGCTTAACCAATTAAATCAACTTGAAACTCGAAATCATATCTATGCTGAACATTGGGAAGAATAATTTTTTTAATAAGGAGTGTTTATGGCTAGCGTAAATAAAGTAATTATTATGGGATTCCTTGGTAATGATCCCGAAATTCGTACAATGTCAAATGGAGAAGCGGTTGCGAATATTAGTGTGGCGACAAGTGAGAGTTGGATGGATAAAAATACTGGTGACCGTCGTGAATTAACAGAATGGCACCGTATTGTTTTCTATCGCCGTCAAGCCGAGATCTGTGGCGAATATTTGAAGAAGGGGTCACTAGTTTATGTAGAAGGTCGCTTGCGTACACGTAAATGGCAAGATCAGAACGGTCAAGATCGCTACATAACCGAAATCCAGGGGGATGTGATGAAGATGTTAGGTTCTCGTCCGCAAAATTCAGCACCAGGTCATCAACCTTTTCAACAACAGGCTAGTCAACCCCAGCCAGAACAGCCGATGAATGAGTTTGATGATGATATTCCATTTGCTCCGATTCATCACGGTTATAGTAAACATAGTATCTCCGTAATTTAAATTTTGGGGGAAATATACGATGAGATATCCCTTAGAAACTGATGAAGAAAAGCAAGAAAAATATTAGGTTGTGCTCCACCTAACAGTGTGGTTAAATTATTGCCTCACTTCTTAATTTATACCAATAATGGAGTATTAAATGAAAAAATTTATATTAATCTCATTATGTTTTGCAATAGCCGGCTGTACAGAATTTTCAGCACTTAACCAAAAAGTTGGTGATTGGGCCGGAGAAATAAATAAAATGATAAATGTAGACAATCAAAAATTCGAGGATACAGTAACATCAAAACGAGATATTGATACTCTTTATGTCCGAATAAAACGCAATGTCGGGTTTGAAACAATGGAAGAAATGCTGAAGTGTGACCCAAATCTTGATAAGAATTGTGCGTGGAAGAAAGGTGCTCTTGCACAAGGTGGGTATGTACACGAAAAAACACCTGGGGTCTATTATAGAATGGCTGATTCTTTCGGAAACGAAGGACAGTACTATGTTGATGTTACATTAGAAAAAGAAGGTAAAAACACTCATGTCTTCTGGAAAGTGAGAGGAAACAAAGAGTTTGCCGAGCATATTAAAGCCAAGTTACGAGAAGCGGTTAAATAAAGCCTAACTAGGGTAAGATAAAATACGGTATAGCAACTCTCCAAAGCATTTCCCAGTAAATAATACTTGGGATTTTTTTACTCATAAATAGCTTGAAATGCCTCAATGTGAGCATAAAATGTCGTTATGTTTTGGTAACTAAGGGCTTTCTATGTATATATTTAAACTTCGTCCCGAAGATACAACCTACTATGACATTAATGTTAATACCTTTGAAACAAAAACGGAGAAAAAATTTCCGTATTACCGTTTAAGAGAGAAAACGGATGATGTGTCACAGTTTGCAGTTTGCCCAGCTTGTAATAATCCCATTCAAATTATCGGTTTGTATATAAAGTTGGCTCATACTGATTCGCCATATGGACGGCATTACAGCACATCAATCCCACAACTTGCTGAGTATCAGCAAGACAATTATGATTTTTGCCCACTGAGAAAAGATCGTAAGCCTTATAGCTATGGAGCACGTAAAAGTGGGCTCGACCAGTCTGCAATCAATATTGTTCATATCCTAGTTAATCACTTTGATAAAGTGATTTATTTCATTCGAAAACATATCGGTATATTTATCAGTGATGTCTTAGCTAAGTCTATGTTGCGATACTATTTCACCTCAAAAGGTTACCTGTATCCTGGGGCGACATTGCTGAATGTTCCCTTGATGTTTGCTTACTTCTCAGGAACATACCACCTCAATGGACGAATTATCTTTTCTGAAACACTAAAAAAGCAGCTTTTGGATAAAAAATTGGTGAGATTTGATGGGAAAAAATTGAGTACTTTCAACGATATTTCTTTTTGTTTTAGAAATCATCTTGCAGAATTGGAAGATAGCCACAATTTGACTGAAAAGTTAACCTTTTCGATTGCATTAAAGGAAAAAGATGGGAGTATCAAGAACATCTATTCGCAAGTAATTGAATTTGATCCGATTTATTGTCGACGTCTATTTAATTATACGCCTTTAAATGAAAGCGACGAGCAGAAAGAACACAGTAGGAAACTCATTGATTCTGCTCGTAGTATTGCTGAAGAATTTGGGTTTACGGTAAATTAACCCTTGTTTTAGTTTCGTCCCACCAAGTTTCAGGAAGCGGAGGAATCGCCCCTCGTAACTCTGCAAATTTTAAACACTCTAAGATAGTCGAAATCCCAATAGAAAACTGATGGTAGTTGTCTTGGAGTGCAAACACAATAACTTCATCGCATTGCCTGTAAGCTTTGTTTTTCGCTGAATCAACAAGTTTTGCCTCATTTTGTAACACATTTTCTTTTGTCATCTGGATTTTCCTCTTGTAAATAAATGAGCTAATAATATGTCGCGACATTTATTTACAACATGGAAAAATAAATTCTACTTAGTGAGAAAATAATTAGGATGATAAGGATTGTCTTTTGATATTTTATAGATATCAATTTTAATGTTTATCCAAGTCATAATATCTTCCCTCATAAAATAAAAAACGATTGAGTCAACTTTTTCGAAAAGATTACTATTTTGGATAATGTTTTTTATTGAGGAAATAAAATGAAACTCTTTTTATGTGAAAAACCAAGCCAAGCACGTGATATTGCCAAGGTGCTGGGGGCCACCCAAAAAGGCGAGGGTTACTTATCAACACCTGATGGTGTAACAGTGGTAACTTGGGCAAGAGGGCATTTAGTTGAGCAATTTTCACCAGAACAATATGATCCGACCTTGAAAGATTGGCGATTAGATAGGTTGCCGATTATCCCAACCCAATGGCAGGTTGCTCCTAAAGCGGATACAAAAAAAGAATATAAAACCGTTCTGTCATTGCTTAAAAAAGCTAAATTTGTTGTGATTTCGACAGATATTGATCGTGAGGGAGAGACAATTGCTAGAGAAATGTTAGAGATTGCTAAATATACTGGACCTATTCAGCGTTTGTGGATTACTGGGCTTGATGATATCAGTATTCGTAAGGCATTAAGTCAACTTAAAACTAATGAAGAAACCTTACCGCTTTATTATGCTGGGCTTGCTCGTAGTCGAGCTGATTGGCTTATTGGGATGAATTTATCTCGAATGTTTACCTTACTTGCCCAGCAACAAGGCTATCAGGGTCCCCCTCTTTCTGTTGGTCGGGTACAAAGCCCAACCTTAGCGTTGGTCGTTAATCGAGATAAGGAAATTGCAAATTTTGTTCCGAAATCGCACTATACTTTAATCGTTCAAGTGGCAACAGCCACGTCAGAATATTTTAGGGCAACTTTAATTGTTCCTGAACAATATTGTGATGAAGACGGGCGTTGCTTAGATATATCAGTAATTAATACTGCGGAAAATGCTATTCGCCAGGTGGGAAAAGCACAGGTCAAAAATATTGAAATCAAACGGGAAAAAGAAAGCCCACCTTTATTGTTCACATTAAGCGATTTACAAAGTGAATGTAACCGATTATATGATTTAGGTGCTCAGCAAGTCTTAGATATTGCTCAATCCTTATATGAGAAGCATAAGGCTACAACATATCCACGCACGGATTCTGGCTATCTGCCAGAATCACAATTAATTGAAGTTCCTAAAGTCATTGAAAGCCTAATGAAAGCCGATACTTCACTAACACCATTACGACCCCAGTTAAATTTGTCTCAAAAATCACGAACCTGGAATGATAAAAAAATCACGGCTCATCACGGTATTATTCCGACAACAGGACGAGTTGACATCAGTAAAATGGATGAAAATGAGTTCAAAGTGTATGATTTAATTCGACGTCGTTATCTTGCACAGTTTTTACCGCACATTGAAACCGATAAAACAGTTATTACTTTATCCGCCGGAGGGCAAACGTTAATTGCGAGAGGTCAAGTGGTTATTGCTTCCGGTTGGAAAATATTATTTAGCAAATCCTCACAAGAGGATAACACTGAGAAGCAAAGGCTACCAGCTGTCAATGTTAACCAAATGCTACAAATCATTGATACTGAAGTTAAGTCACTAAAAACCTCACCACCGAGCCATTACACGGAGGGAACGCTATTGACTGCGATGGTCAATGTTGCTCGTTTTGTGAAGGATGAGCGCCTTAAAAAACAATTACGGGAAACGGAGGGATTAGGTACGGAAGCGACGCGAGCCAGTATTATGAAAACCCTTTATGATCGCGGTTATATTAAGAAAAAAGGAAAATCCGTGATTGCAACGGAAGCTGGCATAATGTTGATTGATAATTTACCGACCGTGTTGAAAGATCCTGGGTTGACTGCATTATGGGAACAGGCACTCAATAAAATTGCAGAAGGTCAAATGGGTTTACCTGAATTTATGCAGAAACAAGAACAATTTACACGTCATTTAATTGAAAGGGGTATGCAACAAAAACTGAATATGGGGAATATTGACATTAAGAAATGCCCACAATGTGGTAAGCTGCTTAGAAAAATTAAAGGCGAGAAAGGAGAATTTTGGGGATGCATCAGTTATCCAGATTGCAAATATGTTGAATCAACTACGAAGAAGAAAAAATCAAATGGTAAAAAAACAACTTCCTCAAACCTTTCTCAACAGTTTGCAAATTTGCATCAAATAACCAAATAAATATGGTATGATGATCATATTCAAAAACCGTTTAGCATTGTCGGTTATCAATGCTCAGCCGAAATACCCTTAGCACTCAGAAAGAGGGTTCTGTAATGTAGGAGTGCATCGTTTAACTTTTTTATTTACAAAGTGGTTATTGCTAAGTTTAAATATTATTTATGTCAAAGTAGTATTTAGACTTAGCAATAAATTGCAAACTTCTCTTTGCCGGAGCCCGCCGGTGAAAAAATGGGTGCCCTTTGTATCAATTGAGATGCCATTGTTATACTGGTTAAAGACCACAATGTAGCCAGGTAGATGAGAATGAGATCAACACATTGTAACGAAGATGTAATGATTTCAGATATCAATTTATATTGGTCAATGATTTACAATCATTTTTTTCAGATTGTCATCTAAAAAAGTAAATAAGCCATTAGTGAGGTGATTCATTAATGGCTTATTTGTTTTTTATTATTCTGTTTGAAAATTTAATTTTTCCTATGAATTGCTTGAGTATTGAGATTAAATCTTATCATTAAGTCGCTACTTTGTAGCCCTTAAAAGTTGCAAAACACTTGAAATAGCAACGGACTAACCTGATGTGGTAGTTGTGTTTAACCCAGCCGAAATGTCATCAGCATTCAGAAAGATGGCTCTGTTTTACAGGAATGCTCCCTCATCTCAATCAATTTTAACCCTTGGCGGGAAACATTTTTCCCGTGTTGGGTAAGGATGTTTCTCTGCTTTTTTACAATTAGGAGAAACATTATGTCTACTCAAAATTCACAACAAGCACAATATTTCAATCTTCATACTTCCGGTATTGGTTATCTTAGCGATATTCGTGAAATCAAACCGACAAAAGGGAAAAAAGGAGATTCATATTGGGCTTGTCGTATTGCTGCATTAGTTGGTCCTGCAGACTCAGTGGAATATCGTTTTTTTGATATGAATATTTCCGGAGAAGAAACCGTTCAGTTGATTAAACGCTGTCAAGAAGCAGTTGAGGCGAAGAAAAAAGTCTTAGTTTCATTTGTGATGGGGGATTTACGATATGACACATTCACCTATTCCAAAGACAGTGATTATCACAAAAAAGGGGATACAGGCGTTTCACTGAAAGGACGACTCTTCCGAATCAACTTTATTAAAGTTGATGGGGAGTTGAGATATCAGCTAGAAAAACGTCAAAGTGCAGAACAAGACAATTAATCCCATAAACAACGAAGACCAACAATGATGTTGTTGGTCTTTCTTTTACCTTCCAAAGTGCACTCAAACTTGATCGCACTTTTACCTCTCATTTACCCATTGGGGAAGCCTCCCCATGGATGTTTCCCCTTTATTTTTATAGGAGAAACAAAATGGAAATTAAACTAAACAAGAAAATGTGGGATGCTTGGCTTGAAACATCAGGTAATCAAGCACGATTAGCCTTAGATTTAATTACTGGCTTTCGTCCCGCCGCAGTCTTTTCACTAAAAAAAGAAACCCGCTCTGATTTTGTGCTAACCAACTGCTCAACCGCAGACGCGGAATTGATTGCGGGTATCTCACCAAATGGGGTTCAAATTAAAAGCCGACATAGTAAAAAATTTGTCGAGTTTGATGATCCCATCTGGCGAGGCTAGTCTTTTTATCCTTTTATATTAAACGGAAAAGTACGCTCAAATTTGACCGTATTTTTACATCTCTCCACGGATTTTAGATGCGGTGGATGCATTTAATATCGCCGAAAAATACGATGCCGATTATGTCACAATACCATGGTATTTTTTCCGTGCACCGTCTATTTGCTGTAGCGTATTAAATCGGACTCATCCTTTGGTTAAACTCTATGATAAATATGAATATTTATTTGTCGATATTGAAAAAGCCGAAGGCTATATCAGCTATTCACCGAGAAAGCTGTTTTAGATTAATTTTTTACAACCCTAAAGGGAAATATGTTCCCTTTGGGCGACGTATTTCCCTTCTTTTTACATAGGAGAAATACGATGACAACCAATACTTATGCTAAATTTGCTCCAAACGTCTTTGTTGCAAAATGTTCAAAAGCCCACGAGAAAGGCGACATTATCATCCTGACAAGTCAGCGAGGTAAGGAGACAAAAGTGGAAATCCATAATTTGGTTAAACAAAGTGAGGAGCACTACTTTTATTCTTTTACTCGCTGCGACGGGATGGATAGCCAAAAACGTGCTGAGCAAAAAGTGCAACGCTATCAAGATGCAGCACATAATGCGATGAAACGTAGCCATCAGTTTCTTGAGGCGGCTCAAGAAGGACGGGAGTTTTTGAGTACGGGGGAGCCGATAAAAGTTGGTCACCATAGTGAAAAACGTCATCGAGCACTGCTTGATCGTAATCATCGACGGATGGAAAAATCTGTTGAAGAAATGAAAAAAGCAGAAAGTTACGATGATAAAATCGCTTACTGGGAAAACCGAGCAGGGAAAATTGATTTATCCATGCCGGAGAGTCTCGAATTCTTTCAGTTTGAATTGGCAAAAGCCAAAGAAAAACACCAGGAATTGAAAGACAATCCCGAAAAACGCGAGCATCCTTGTTCGCTCACCTATGCCAAAAAAACCATGAATGAACTTGAGAAAAAAGTGAAATTAGCGGAAGTGCTTTGGGGGTAAATATGTCTTTTAATTATACTGAAGATACTTCTCCAACACTTGCTGATTGGGAAGTTATTTTGAATGCTTTTAATTGTAATATCAGCGAAGATGAAGTTTGGGAAATTGCACGTCAATATAGTGACATACCTCATTTCGGCAATATCTATCAGAATCTCGTTCTTAATAGGCTTAAGCTGCTGTTTTGGCAATTAATTGAGTTAGAGGAAGGAGAGATAGATATTAATATCAATTATGATATTAATGCTCGTAGCTCTTACTTTTATATCGAAGGTGATTGTATTTACAACGAGTCAGATTTTCTAAATAAAGTAGACTCAATTAAAGCCATGCTGATATGACCGATTATTTGGAAATAAGTATTTTTTCACACTTTACCCATAGGGGAAAATCGCCATCTATGGATGGTTTTCCCTTTGATTTATCATTTAGGGAGAACATTATGACCTTACCTTATAGCCGTACGAATAGCACCAAATTTGGTATATTACAACGTCATAAACAACGAATGCAGAAAAAATGCATGAGTTGATTTTACTTTAAAGTGCACTCAGATTTGACCGCACTTTATCCCACTTTACCCCATAAAGGGAATATTTCCCTTATGGGGATATTCCCTCTTTTTAGAAGGAATATCAAATGTATAAATAAAAGTATTTATCTAACTTTGCTAAATAAAAAATTATTCCACTTCAAGATTATCTTCTCCATAGTAACACAAACGTTAATTGCTACTTTGGGGAAGAAAAATGAAAAAAATAGCTCTCTCTCTTTCAATCGCTAGTGTGCTTTGTATTGTGTTAACTGGGTGTGTTCAACATCCAAAAAAAGAGACAGTATCCAACGTGGAAACCTATCCATTGTCGGTAGCAGGTTATGCCTCTAAAATCATTAAGCCATCGCCGGTTGTCACAGAACAAGCCATTGTTCCAGATATTTATCAGTATGCTGATGATCCAGAGCCAGTAACCCAAATTGTGCGTCAAGGGCGCTATACGCTGATTAATACCTCGCCGGAAGAAGGGCAAAAATATTTGCTGGAGCAGATGGTCTCCGTCAACATGACACCAAAGCTAAAACGTGCAATGACGGCAACGGTTGAGCAAGGTTTAAAAACAACTTTATCTGGAACCGGTTTAAGTCTTTGCTATGGCTCTGCATTTGATCAAACCGCATCGCTATTTTCGTTACCACTGCCTAAAATTCATCACCAATTCGGACCAATTAAGTTGCGTGAAGCACTACAAATGCTTGCGGGTCCTGCCTATTATGTGACGTTAAATGATATTACCCGTACGGTGTGTTTTAAAATGCGCGAAAAACCACTTAAAATGGAGAAAAAACGTATTGAGATTATTTCAACCACAACGCAGACCGAGGTGGTTGATGAGTAAATTTATTAAGTTACCCCTTTTATCATTTTTAGTAGTAAGTGGTATGGCGGAGGCGAATTCAACTCAAAGTAACCGACTGCTTAATGAGGTCGCCAATCATACCTCATCGGCTGAAAAAAGTCTTGATGTTAAATCACTCAATCAAACAGAGTTGAGTCAAAAAGCCCAAGAATGGGGATTAACGACTGAAGAATGGCAACGTTACCTTGAATTACAGCAGGGGGAACGTGGCGTATGGTCTCCGAACCTTGATCCACTGACAACGTTAGGGATTGAAGCAAAAACAGAAGCAGAGCAAACACGTTATGCGGAATTGTTGGCGAAAAAAATGCATAATCGTGTCGAGCGAGAGCTGGCATTTCAACGTGCTTACGATAAGGCATTCGCTAAGTTATACCCCAATGAATTACCTTTTGATGTTGAACCACATATTTCACAATCCGTTGGGCGAGTCATTTATTTTACCCGTTTAGATAATTGTTTGAGATGCGAATCCGATGTTAGTCGAATGTTGGCTCACGTTGATAATAAAACCCCAGTGGATGTGTATGTAGTAGGAGCAAATGGTAACGATAACGCTATTCGAGAATGGGCAAAAAAACATCAAATTAATCCAGAAAAAGTTAAATTGCGTTTAATTACACTTAATCACGATACGGGCTACTGGCTTCGTTATGCCAACGGTAAAATGCCGGCAGCATTCCAAATCCAAGAGGATGGACAATGGCAGTCTCTCGTCTATTAGTGAGTATTTTGCTACCTTTTCTTTGCTCTACGACAGCACAAGCATTTAATGGCTTTGGTAAAGATGTCGAACAGTATATTCAGGAGGCTGCAAAGCATTACCAGGTCAGTGAGGTGATGTTACGAGGATTAGTGAAAATGGAAGATGGTTGGAATGGTAAAGTCTCGCCAACAGGACCTATCGGTGTCGGGCAATTTACCCGAGATACCTGGAATTGGCTGGCTCAAACAGAACGGGGTAAACAGTTAGGAATGCACTTAATTACGCCGTCTATTCAAGGCACCAGGGAAGACCCTCGTTATCATAAACGAACCAATACATTCGCAACTGCATTACTTGCCCGTTGGCATACTGAGCAATTTCAGCAACGTGGAATTTCTATAACCGATGAAAATTTATATATGGCACATAATATTGGGTTAGACGGGTTTCATCGTGCCATTGTGGGGCGTTCAACCGCTGAAGATATCCAAAATATGCGACGTAATGGGATGAAGCGTGGAATGTCAGTCAAACAATTTATCGCTTACCAAAAAGGGCGATATAACCATCATAAATTGATCGCCAATTTTATGCAGCCGATAGATAAGCACTCGGCAACAGTATGGATTAAACCTCAAGCTCGTATAAAACAGCCAGTTCTATCGTTACCCACTAATCAAAGTCAAAAGACATCTCTAAATGCACTGATTTGGATTGAACCCGATGATAAAAACGTTATTTGGGTTGATAAGACCGTCAATATGTAGGAATTAAAATGTTTGGAATATCATTACCTTCTAGCCCTATTCGCACTATTTTTTCGTTTATGCACCAACCTATTTCTATTTTCCGCAAGACTTTCCTTTCCCATTTGGTCGTTTTGAAAAATTTAGTGATGAATGGCTACTTGGGGAGAAATATGGCTAATTAGTTGATATTATAGATAAAATTTTGGAGCAAAAATAATGAATAAATTAAATCACTTTTTATGGCTTGGATTACTCCTTTCTGTGCATTCATTGGCAGAATTAAAGGTCATTGCGGATTTAGGAGGGGAAAGTGCGGTCAGATTCTATGAAGGTATTCAGCCAGAACACGATGAAAATGCACCTATTTACCCTAACGCAATACCAGAATCAGTAACGGAAGCGGATATGCTTCCGGTAGTGTCACACAAATTGACACCTGGAGATGTTAAACCTATTAACCTAGAGTTAACCGCGATGTCACCAATTTTCCTTATTGGTGCAGATGAATTATCTCGTCAATGGTTGTCTCAGCATTATAATTATTTACTGTCTCAACAAGCGGTCGGTTTAGTGGTTAATGTGACCACTCTAGATGAGTTGAACCAATTACGTCGTTTGGCTCCGAATTTGACATTATTACCATCACCGGCAGATGATTTAAGCGATCGCTTAAAGCTTTCTCATTATCCAGCATTGATTACGGAAACTGGAGTATCACAGTAATGGCAAGTAAATATTTGTTAGAGGGGTTATTGCGTCCGCCAGTTGAATTTTATCCGGCAGCAGCTCACGCTGCATGTGCTTATGTATGCAGTGTGGCACCTTGGTCTTTGGCATTACATCCAGCGATAGGTTATGGGTTGGCTGCCGGATTTGGTGGAATAAGCTATCTGCGTTTTCGCCAAGGTTGGCGTATTGTACGCTATCATCGCAATTTAAAACGCCTGCCTCATTATGCCTTAACTAGCCGTCAAATTCCGGTAAATAAAAAATTCTTATTTTTAGGTCGGGGATTTGAATGGCAACCAGAACACACTCAGCGGCTCTATGATTGTTTTTCCGCCGATGGCAAAAAATACTTACGTCCCTCTAAGCTATTTAATATGGCAAGAGAGTATGAAAAACATCACGAAAACATAATTACTAAGTTAACAACATCAGACTCATGCTTTAATCCGGTAAGACCCTTACCGCCAGTTGAAGGTATTCCTGCGATTCACGGCATTGAGTTAAATGAAATTGATGTTATGCAACCACTCAATTCAAGAGGTGGGCATACGGCTGTTTTTGGCACAACAGGGGTGGGTAAAACTCGTTTTGCAGAAGTGTTAGTGACACAAGATATTCATCGAGGCAAAACGCAAGTAGATCGCGAAGTTGTGGTCTTTTTCGACCCGAAAGGTGACCCTGATATGTTAAAACGGATGTATGCGGAGGCAAAACGTGCGGGGCGGGATAAAGAATTTTATATGTTCCATTTGGGCTATCCGGAAAAATCCGCACGCTACAACCCGATTGGGCGTTTCGGTCGGGTCTCCGAAGTTGCGGGAAGGATTTCAGGGCAGCTAAGCGGTGCAGGTAACTCGGCGGCATTCAAGGAATTTGCTTGGCGTTTCACCAATGTGGTAGCAAGAGCATTGGTTGAAATGGGGGAGAGACCAAATTATTCGCAAATATCACGTTATGTGCAAAATATTGATGGTCTCTTTTTGAGTTATGCTAAAAACTATTTCGATGCGACTGATCCAGCAATTTGGCCAGGACTACTCAATATTACAGCCAGTGTTGATGTTAAAAATTTATCCTTCGGAATGAAAGAGCGTCCTTTGATTTGGGTCATCAATCAGTATATTTTAGAAAACAAGATTTTTGATCCAGTGCTTGAGGGGCTAGCAACGGCGGTACGTTATGATAAAACCTATTTTGATAAAATTGTAGCGTCATTGCTACCCTTATTAGAAAAACTCACTACAGGAAAAATCGAAGAATTATTATCACCGAATTATGATGATGTAAATGATGAGCGTCCGATTTTTGATTGGGAAGAAGTGATTCGTAAACGGGGTATTGTTTATGTGGGACTAGATGCCCTATCAGATGCTACCGTTGCCGCTGCGGTTGGGAATAGTATGTTTGCCGATTTGGTATCAATGGCAGGGCATATCTATAAACATGGAGTAGATGAGGGGTTGCCAGAAGCATTTAAAGGTCAGTCAAAGCCAGTTAAAATCAATTTACATTGCGATGAATTTAATGAACTAATGGGTGATGAATTTATTCCGTTGATTAATAAGGGGCGAGGGGCTGGAATGCAGGTCACTGCTTATACTCAAACCATTGCTGATATTGAGGCTCGTCTTGGCAATCGAGCTAAGGCTGAGCAGACCATTGGTAACTTTAATACGTTGATAATGTTTCGGGTAAAATCGCCGGCGACGGCGAAACTATTAACCGATCAATTGCATAAGGTCACGATCTTACAAAGTATGGTGACCTCAAGCTTTACCGATTCGAGTAATCCAGATGATGATAAAGCTTTTACCTCAAATACTGGGGAACGCATCTCGCAAAAAGAAGTGCCGTTGCTTGATGTGGCAAATATCACCAATTTGCCGAAAGGACAGGCTTTTATCTTGATGAACGGGAGTACCTTATATAAGGTGAGAATGCCGTTACCTGCTATTGATGGAGAAGATTTGATACCGCCGTCAATGCAAGCGTTACTTGATAATATGCAAAAAAATTATCACGTTACAGCAAATTGGTGGGAGCCTGCATTTAAAGACTATACGCCGTCAAAGGATATTGTCGATTCATTTGAAAATATGGTGACAGAGGAAAAAATGGCAAAAGCCAATTTAGATTGGGGTAGTGATATTGATCTGCCTGAAGATGATGAAGCTGAGCCGATAAGTCAAGCCGATACGGATGAACAGGATATGGAGGAAGAATGAGTTTTGAACAAGAAACTAACTTATTAGATTTACCTAATCAATGTATTGACTTTACGGCGAATTTTGCCGTCTCTTGTGCATTGTCGAATTCAAAAGAGCTGCTCTTTTATTTTGAGTCTTATCTTAATCGTTGGGTAGAAAGCAATGATTCCGTACATCAATTTGCGGCCAAATATGCAGATGAGGGAATTTCTCTCTGGACAGCGAGTGATGTGCCGATAACAGAAGAGGATACTCAGCATCAACGTGCTTATTTTTACTTGGTCTCAAATAAAAATGAACAAGGTTATGTCTTGATTCATTGTCGTGTGAGCCATAAGGAATTTTTACAATAATGACCGAACAAACGAATAAAAAAGTCAAGAAAAAAGGGCTGTTTTACACATTATCGGCCTTGCTTGCTGCACTGTTTATTTCTTTATTGCTGAGTATTTTCTTTGAATGGTTGGGGATTGCTTTTTTCTGGTCAGAACAGGGGCATTTGCATAGTCAGAAAATGATGATTCAAGAGTTGGGCTGGATTTCGGAAAGTGCGACGCATAGCTTATTTGGCTATGCACCAGGTGAGCTCGCTAGTGCTGTAACATTGACCGTCCACGATTGGTTATTTGTGAAAACTGGTTTTCAACATTGGTTGCAGTCACCAACGCATCAGAATAGTTGGGAGCAGATTATTTATCATTATGCTCGAGCTTATTTAGAGTCCATCATTTATGTCTCTATTACCTTTGTGATTCGGCTCATTGTCATTATCCTGACCAGTCCATTGTTCTTATTAGCGGCATTTGCTGGTTTTACTGAGGGCTTAATGCGGCGCGATTTACGGAAATTTGGCTCGGGGAGAGAATCCAGTTTCCTTTATCATCACGCACGGCGTTATATTAAGCCTGTGATGATCGGATCTTGGATTTTGTATTTATCTATTCCCTTTTCGGTTTATCCGAACCTTATCTTGCTTCCAGCTGCTTTTTTATTTGGGCTGTCGATTTGTGTGACAACGGCAAGTTTCAAAAAATATCTTTAATATCAAAAGATTCTAGGTATATGACTTGGAGTCTTTTATCTTTCTAAAAACTCTCTCATTTCTGAATAGAATTTCCCGTTAAATTCCCGTTGTGTTTTTGGCAACCTTTACCCGAATCAATTTTAAATCGAGGAGATGCCAATGAACACGTTAGGAAAAGCGGTTTTAGTTGCCGTATCAATGGTTGTTCTGAATGTACAAGCCACTGAAAAAGAGCAGCTGGTGCAAGCCATTAAGCAGTTAGAAGCCGCACAACTATCGCTTAAACGTGCAGCGACAGAAGCTAAAACGTCAGCGAAAAACCGTGAGTATTTTGATTATCATGCGGTAACGCAAGATATTAACGCCATAAAAAGCGGTATTCACCAATATATTAATCCTTCCCGTGCCATTCCTCGTGATCCAAATGCCTTCCGAACCTTGAAAGAAGACTACACTAAGTTGAGAACTCAGGGAGGTTATAGTGGCAAATGATTACACGCCGATAAGTGCATTTGAAACGGCAAGTGGTTTAAGTGCCATTGAATTACGCACATTTTTTGCTATTTGCCTCATTGCCGGTCTTTTTTTGGCATATGTATGGGCAGTTCGAAAAGGCTTTAGTGGGTTTCAAACGGATGGGGACATCTTTGGTTATTTGATATTGATTCTGAAAGGGGCGGCGGTTGTTATCGTTGTCATTATGTTTTTCGTTTATTAGGGGAATCTATGAATTCTTTACGTTCACTTTCTTGTCAAGTCAAGCAAGGCTGGCAATGGGTATCAGCACGTTATATTGCCTTCATGTTGTTATGCTTTGGCACCGTTCAAAATGTCTTTGCGGCAGGTCCTGATGCTTCCAAAATTCCGGACTTTCAGATTCCGGGGGTAGATAGTAACACAAAAGATCCGATGGAAATTCTTTGGATTGTAGCCAAGGGCTTTGTGACACTACTTGCTGTATTACTTGCCGCTGCTGCAATATTTGTTGTTGTAAAAGCACTCGTCAGTATTTATAACGAAGTCACTTCTGAAAATGGTAAGAAAGGCTGGGGACACTTTATTGTTGCTTTAATTGTTGGTTTTATTGTGATTTTCTTCTGCTTGTGGCTAGTCAAACTTGCAGTAGGACTCTTCTAGTCAACGTACCTTGGAGGTCAATATGTCAGAACAAGATAAAACTATTCCTTTTCTTCCTACTCGTCTTAATCGTGAAGCCACTGTTTTTGGTGGCATGACTGTAAGTGAGTTTGGTATGTCAGCTGGATTAGGATTTGTATTTGGTCTGATTATTGGCCTCATATTTTGGATATTAACTGATTTCTGGCTACTTATACCTGCAATGGGAATGTTGCTCTGTATCGTAACTATTTTAATTGGTAAAGGTATTGTGGCAGCCATTAAGAGAGGTAAACCCGAAGCCTACTTAAACCGCCTTATTGAAGAACGTATTGATTCGCTTTTAGGCGGCAATAAATTTATTCGGCGTGAGGGCTTTTGGGCGACACGCCGTTCTTCAAAAGGATTATTTTAAATGAGTAGATTAAAAAATACACTCAAACATAAAGATCGCCAGTTAACTGTCGCAAAAATTTCGATTATTTGCATTACAGCTCTTTGCTTTGGTTTGCTTTTTGTCATTTATACCTTTCCAAGTACATTAAAAATTTTGTTACCGCCAGATTTAAGAGCTGGTAGTCAGCGTCCTTGGTGGGAAGTGCCGACTTCGACGGTTTATGCCTTTGCTTACCAAACCTTTCAGCAGCTGAATCGCTGGACCTTAGATGGCACGCACGATTATGAAAAAAATATTACCGCACTTAAACCCTTTTTAACCCCTTCTTGCGAAGCCTTTTTGCTAAAAGATTATGAAGATCGTCAACATCATAGTGAATTACGTGATCGTGTGCGGGGTGTTTATGAAATACCAGGACGGGGTTTTAGTGAGGAGCGGGTAATTATCCATAATCAAGATAGTTGGACGGTCAATTTAGATTTGAGCGTGGATGAATATTATAAAGACGAACCAGTGAAACGGGTATTGACTCGTTTTCCAATCAATATTGTACGGATGGATGTGGATTCACAACGCAATCCGTGGGGACTCGGGTTTAACTGTTATACCTCAATTCCATTACGTTTAGAGAGTAAGGAAGAGGAGAAAAAATAAATGAAACATAAAACAGCCAGAAATTTGACCGCACTTTTACTTGGTAGCTATGTCTTGACCGCACACGCTGATGTTTTAATGAAGTGGCAAAGAATGCCATTACCGATAGATTTACAAGTAGAAAAAGAGCGTGTCATTTTAGTCGATAGAAATGTCAAAATAGGTTACCCAAGAACTCTTGACGGTAAGCTACGTCTGCAATCAACCGGCGGGGCGGTTTATATCAAAGCCTTGGAAGCCTTTCCAACAACACGCTTGCAGCTTAAAGATATGGAAACCCATGAAATCATTTTACTTGATGTGGTCGCAAAAGAAAAAGTCCCTAATCCGGAAGAAACCATTCGATTGATTTACGAAGGTAAACTTGAAAATCAGTCTGGTAGTTTTAACCAAGATGATATAGCAGACGAGCAACCCGACAATCCGATACCGCAACTACCTATTCCAGCAGCACTTACACGTTATGCTGCACAAATGCTCTATGCTCCTTTACGTACCGTTGAGCCCTTGCCAGGTGTGCGTCAAGTTGCCCATCGACTCCCAGCAAAAATTACTACCTTATTGCCAGCATTGCCACTCAATGCGACACCGCTAATGAGTTGGCAGTTGGATGATTATATTGTGACGGCAATTCGTTTGCAAAATCGTGGTTCACAACGACTAGAACTGGACCCAAGAGACTTACAAGGGCGTTTTTATGCTGCGACGTTCCAACACAATTGGTTAGGAGGAACAGGGTCAATGGAAGATACCACGACCGTTTATTTAGTCACGGAAGGTTATCCGAATAACGCACTGATTCCGGAAACAAAACCCTATGTTGCACCGAAAAAAGTGAAGAAAACGACCAAAATTGTAGTGAAAAAAGTCATTGAAGGTACTGTACCTATGCCATCATCAAAAGGGGGAGTAAATGAAAGCTAATAAAATGTTTATTGTTATTGGATTGATTATTACCCTGATGGTTGGGGGGGTATCTTATCTCTTATTTGCGGATTTTTCCTCATCAGCTAAATCTCAAAAAAACAGTGTACTAGATACCGCACTCAAAGATTTAACTCCGGAAGAAATTCGTCAATTGGGGCTGGAAGGTGACACCAAAAATGATACGGTGCGCACGTTAATTGGAGCCACGAAAGAAGGTAATCGCCGTTACGAGAGGGTGATTTCTCAGAATGAAAAAATTATTCGGGAAAATGAAGATCTTCGCAAACGTGAGCAAAATGTACAGCAGCAAGTCAATGATGCTGTCCAAGCGAAAACCCAAGAGCTACAAGATATGGTAGCAATGCTAAAAAGCGAGATTGCCAATTTAGCACAAGGGCAATCGCAAGCCATTCAAGTGACACTTTCACCAGAAGAAAAACAGCCAAATGGCATTGGTCTCGGGCAGGCGGAACCGTTACCTGTTGTGGATATGACCCCGAAGGGGGCTTCAGTTTCTCTTGATGAAAATGCAGTAGAGTGGATAAGCCCCGATGATCAAATTCTAGATGAACGGAATCTGGCTAAAATTAGTTTTCCGAGTAACAATACACCAAGTGGTTACAGATCAGGTAAAAAAGGATTGCCGTTTATTCAAGGCAGTGATGAAGATATAACGAATTCAAGTTCGACGCTATCCCGTTCATCTGGAACCAAAAATAAAACTCCTACCTATACCGTTCCTAAAAATTCAACATTAATGGGTTCAACTTCAATGACTGCACTTGTAGGTCGTGTTCCAGTTGGTAATTCGGTCAATGATCCTTATCCATTTAAAGTGATTATCGGACACGATAATTTAATCGCAAATGGGGTTGAATTACCAGACATTGAAGAGGCGATTGTCTCTGGTACGGCGACTGGTGATTGGACGTTATCTTGCGTACGAGGGGATATAAAAAGTATGACCTTTGTATTTCGTGATGGGCGTATCGTCACGAGTGGCAAAGGGACAGATAAAATCGGTTGGCTTTCTGATCCGCATGGTATCCCTTGTGTACCAGGAGAGAGAAAAACCAATGCACCAGAATATTTAGGTACGCATTTCTTGTTAGCTGCGGCTGGTGCGGCTGCTCAAGGTTATTCTCAAGCACAAACAACTACTGTAGTGGACGGTAATGCAGTTGTGGGGGCGGTTACTGGGCAACAAGGTAAATATGTGCTTGGTCAGGCACTCGGTCAGGGTATTCAAGAAACAGCAAACTGGTTTAAAGAGCGCTATGGGCAAAATTTTGATGCCGTTTATGTACCACCAGGACATCCCGTTGCCATCCATATTGATAAAGCAATTGAAATTGATTACGACCGCATGGGTCGCAAAGTGAAATATAGTCAATTGTCTCGTTCATCTCAGCTTGATTAAGGAATAATACAATGAAGAAAACCACACTATTAAGTTTTATCGGCTTCGCTTTTTTACTATCTGCTTGTTCAACCTCACAAAAAGAACTCTTACCAACAGGTAATGAAACAATGCGGGATATTTGGAACAAAGGAAGTAGCGATGGACAATTGCAGGTTTATCGAGATGGTAATTATCGTCGCATTGATCCAGTGAGTTATGTCTCGGTAAGAGAACAGCAAAGCTATACTCGAATTGCTGAAAACGAAATTAAAAATCTGTTTCCGCAGTTGCCTAACCCAGATTTAATTATGTATGTCTATCCGCATTTATCTGCTAGTGGCGAACCGATGCCGATACCTGGTTATTCGACGGTCATCCCATTTTATAGTCGAGTGCACTATGCCCAGCCGGGTGAGCGGACAAGGGGGTTGTAATGGGATTGGTGCAAGATGTATTGTCTTCTTTCTTTCCAGATAAAACAGATAAGCCCGCTAAGAAACTGGAGCAACGTGCAAATATTGAACCGAATGCCGATGCAGTGATCAGAAATGAGACGGTGAAGCGGAGTGGCAAACTTACACAGGCAGCACATCATAAACGGTTATACGGTAAACAGCCTTCTTTTATCGATCACTTGCCGTGGGGCGAGTATTTAGCACAAGAAGGGGTAATGTTATTAGATGATGTACGCAGCGTTGGTGTTGTCTTTGATTTAAAACCTATCGGTACCGAAGGACGTAGTGAAGAGTATTTAAGCCGGATTCGGGGGTTAGTTAAGGATGCAATCCAAGACAGTTTTGACGAACTGGATACTTATCCGTATGTAGTGCAATTCTACTGTCAGGATGAAAAAGATTTGCGATCTTATGTCGAACAATTGAAAGATTATATCGAACCAGAAACTCAGGCAACCGCATTTACGCAAGAATGGATAAAAAATACGGAAAAGCACCTAAAAGATATCAGTAAACCAGGCGGCTTGTTCGTTGACGATCAAATTACCAATACCATTTGGGCTGGTCGTATTCGTCGGACACGGATGGTGATTTATCGCTATGTGGAGAAAAATGAAGAACACAGTGCGATTGAATCGTTAAATAATGCTTGCGAGAGGATTGTCGGGGCATTGACGACCGCCGGTCTTCAGCTCACTCGACAAAACGGCGAGCAGATTCATCAATGGTTACTACGTTGGTTTAATCCGAATCCATCTGCTTATTTTGATTTGGAAAATAGTGTTTGCTATGACAAATTACACCAACCAATTACTGATGATGAGTTGCCGTTTGTCGGTCATGATTTTAGTGAAAATCTGTTTTATAACGAACCGGAAAGTAAAAATAATCACTGGTATTTTGACGGCTTACCGCACGAAGTGGTTGTGGTTGATAATCTACGTAATAATCCAACAATCGGGCATTTTACCGGCGAAGTTAAACGAGGTAAAAACATTAATGCCCTGTTCGATTTATTGCCGGAATCCACAATTATGGCAACGACTATTGTCATTTACCCACAAGATAAATTAGAAAGCCACCTTGAAAAAATCAATAGTCGTGCGGTCGGTGAAAATTACGAGTCGGTTTACCTCAAACAAGATGTTAAAACCGTGATGTCGTATCTGAAAGATGGGCATAAGCTCTATCAAGGCAGTCTCGCATTCTATATACACGGTAAAAATGAAAAAGAGCTAAAAAAACGCTCCCGAGAGCTCAGAACGATTTTACTCAGTAATAATCTGGTGCCAGTCAAAGAAAATGCGGAAATTGCTCCACTTAACAGCTATTTACGCTGGTTGCCAATGAATTTCAATCCTCAGCAGGATATGAAGACCCATTATTACACCAAATATTATTTTGTGCAGCATCTAGCCAATATGTTGCCGGTATTTGGTCGGGAAACTGGTACTGGGCATCCTGGCATTACGTATTTTAATCGAGGTGGCTCGCCATTGGATTTTGACCCGCTTAACCCTAAAGATCGGGCTAAAAATGCACATAAATTGCTATTAGGACCGACAGGTTCGGGGAAGTCAGCCACATTGAATGCTCAAATGGCACAGTTGATGGCAATTCATAGACCACGTTTATTTATTGTTGAAGCAGGGAACTCCTTTGGTTTATTTGTCGATTATGCTCAGCGGTATGGTTTAACAGTCAATCGCGTATCATTAGAACCAAGCAGTAATATTGTCTTACCGTTATTTTCTGAAGCTCATAAGCTCTTATCAATGGAGGTAGATATTGAAAATGTGATAGATGACGATGAAGAGGAGGATGACGAAAATGGCAGTGAACAACGGGATCTGTTAGCTGAGATGGAGTTGACAGCCCGTTTAATGATTACAGGCGGTGAAGCCAAAGAAGATGACAAAATGAGTCGTGCTGACCGTGCACAAATTCGTCGTGCTATTATGATAGCTGCAGAGAAGACCTACGCAGAAGGGCGGCAGACCTTAACCGGTGATGTAAAATCAGCACTTGAGGCATTAAGCCAACATCCGGATACCCGAGAAGCTCGTCGGGCAAGATTGGCTGAAATGGCCGAGGCGATGGATATGTTTTGTACTGGGGTGAATGGGCGATTCTTTAACAGGGAAGGAGACATTTGGCCAGAAGCAGATATTACGTTAGTGGATTTAGCGATGTTTGCTCGCGAAGGCTATGAAGCGGAGCTTGCTATTGCTTATATTTCGTTAATCAATCATATCAACAGTTTGGGCGAAAAATATCAACATAGTTTCCGTCCTATCGTCAATGTGACGGATGAATCGCATATTATTACGGTTAACCCTTTATTGGCTAAATTCTTGGTTAAGGGCTCTAAAATGTGGCGTAAATTGGGTATCTGGTTATGGTTGGCTACCCAAAATATGGATGATTTCCCGAAAGAAGCCAGTAAGTTACTCAGTATGTTGGAATGGTGGGAACTCCTCAATTTAAGCAATGATGAGATTGAGGAAGTCAGCCGTTTCCGTCGGCTCTCCGAAGCACAAAAATTGATGCTGTTATCTGCCAAGAAAGCAGATAAGAAATATACCGAAGGCGTGGTGCTGTCGACGAGAATGGAGGCATTATTCCGTGTTGTACCGCCGAGTATCTATTTAGCGTTAGGAATGACGGAAAAACACGAAAAAGCACAACGACGAACCATTATGGCTGAACATCAATGCACTGAACTCGATGCGGCACTGATTATGGCAAAACAAATTGATAAGGCAAGAGGGATTTCAAATGACGAAAGCTATCAGCAAACAGCTTAATATCTGCCCGTTATTTAAGGCTGACCCAATTTGCCAACCATTTAATCTTGAGGCAGTTTTAACGGATTTGAACCAACTTAGTGAAGAGATTGTGGGACGTGTAGGCATGATTCAACATTATGTACTCTATCCACATCGGGTGTTTAAGCAACGGGCGTGGAACATCAAAATTACTGGAGAGAAAGCGACGACCTATTTATTGCTGAATATCGGCGGTTATTATCAATTTATCAATGATATGAATGCGATTCGGCTTTCAATAAACGTGAAAGATGATGTAGATGCATTTTGGTTGGCTTATGCGATTGCCGACAAGCTCAAGGTTCAGCCGGCGATACCTAATGGGATATTCGGAGGTAAAGAATGAGCCATCATTCCAAAAAACGCAAAATATTGACCGCACTTTTAGTAGGTATTTTAGTCTTTGTTGCCCTTCTAGCTTGTGGCGTGGCATTTGTTAACTATTTACCCGGCATTAATTTGAATGATTGGTTTCGAGCAACGGCGAATTATTGGTTATTATTTAGGATCTTGGTTTATATGAGTGTTGGCATATTACTTTATTTTATTCAGCATTCAAGAACTCCCTTGCCACGTAAAGCCATCATTTTAATTGTATTGGCTTTTGCCCTCAATGAGGGGTTGAATTTACTCTATCGGTTATAGGGAGGGGAAATGACCTTTAATGTAGATAGTTATCTTGAATATTTTCTGACGTTACTTGGTTGGATTATCAATAACGGATTATTTGGGCTACTTGTTAGCACCGGGTTATTTATTGCTCCGCTCATTGGAATACTCATTAAAACGTGGCTCGATGTGAAAAAACAAGGTGCAGATGAAGGTAATAAAGGGGATTTATTGATAGACTGGCTAGGTATTCAATTTTTTCCAGCGATGTTTGTTATTGTATTGACGCTTGCACCAATGCTGCCGATTTCGTTGAATAATTTAGCGTACCACGTTGATCGTTCGAAACAATGTGGCTACAAAGTACCACTTGCGACACAACAAACCGGCTATGCTAATATGGTCAGCGAATTTGCTGATAAACAGGCGAAAGTACCACTATTATGGGCCCTAGTACATGCTATCAATAAAGGTATTTTGCACGGTGCTGTGTCGACTATTCCGTGTAAGCCAGATCTTCGTCAAATTCGATTCGAAGTACAACACGAGAAAATCAATAATCCGGCATTGCTCACGGAAGTGCGGCAATTTGTGCAGCAATGTTATTTGCCATCAAGACGGAAAATACAAGAGAGCCAAGTCTCAATGAATGCGGCACAAGCGAGAGAGATTGAGTGGTTAGGTGGAAAAATACTTATCTCAAATAGTGAGCTTTATCCTCGTTATCGGGCAATGCAACCAATGAAACGCTGGGAGTATGATAAGAATCGAGATCAGGGTTTACCTAATACTGGTGAGGGGGGATTCCCACGCTGTGATCAATGGTGGTCAGATGCTCAAGTTGGCTTAAAAGATATGCTGTTATCGGATATGAGGCAGAATTTATCGGTAAAATTAAGCGATATGTTTACCAGTGCCAATATTCAAGATGAAGCACTATTACGCACTTTATTGCGTCCGGAGAATATCAGTATTTCTCGAGGGAAAGTTTATGCTGGATACGGCGGAAGCTTAGATCCCACGTTGCTGAACCATACCACATCCGTTGTATCGGGTATTGGTGTTGTAGCCAGTAGCTTAGTCGCTTATCCAGGATTTGATGCAATGCGGAATTCATTACCAATGATACAAGCTTTATTGATTATGGCTGTGATCATTTTAACGCCGATCGTGACTATTTTCAGTGGTTATTCATTGAAAACGATTGTGACACTAATATTTGTGCAATTTTCATTAGTTACGACATCGTTCTGGTGGGAATTGGCTCGATGGTTAGATTCGTTTTTTATTACTATCTTGTACAATTCACCGGGCCATGCTACGGATTCGTTAGTGAACTGGAATTTCCTGCAAAATGACCGAGATGATTTGATTATGAGTTTTGTATTAGGAATGATGTTCTTGATATTACCAGGAGTTTGGATTGCCTCAATGTCTTGGGCTGGATTTA
Organism: Pasteurella pantherarum; assembly: GCF_049670885.1. Taxonomy (GTDB): domain Bacteria; phylum Pseudomonadota; class Gammaproteobacteria; order Enterobacterales; family Pasteurellaceae; genus Pasteurella. The sequence continues at coordinate 2,409,022 of NZ_CP187173.1, forward strand.
ATTTGGGTGGACTAGCAGACGGTTTTACTAAAGGCTCTAAGCAAGCACAGCAAGCAGGAGAAAAAGCTGGAAATATTGCAACTGACATTGCTACAAGCTATGGTAAGAGTAAAGTATTAAAATAGAATTTAAAGACCTATTTTTAATGAACTAGAAATAGGTCTTATATTTAATATTTATGTTTGTCATAAACTCCGGAACATATATCTTTTATTATTTTATCCTTGGCTTTTTTTTCTTTTAATTCATTTCTTAAATCATGAACTTCTTTTCTTAAATGTCTAAGGTGATAAGCCTCTGGTGACTCGAAAAATTCTGCAATCTGCTCCCTAAATTTAAATATGATGAAAAGGACTAATCCCCATATAATATATGTACCTAAATCACTAATATAAATTCCCCGATACATCCCCTCATTACGATAATCAAAAAAGGTAAAAAATAGTATTATTAAGACAGCAAAAATACTGATAATTTTAACAAAGATAGGAGCTTTCCAATTTTTAAATTTGGCAATCGCACTTCCAACTTTATAGCCAATTTTTTCTGAAAAGCTCATTTGATTTCTCCTTTTGTAAAGGTAAATTTATGATGTCTTATCTAAAAACTCACTGACAGAAAGAATCTCAACATCACGATAGGGGTGCATACTGAGTAAATCTCGCTTATCGCCCGTTACAAGATATATCGCATTTGCACTAATAGCAACCTCTAAAAACTGATTATCTTTTGGGTCTTTACAATCTGTAATGGTTTCAGTCACTTCGATAAACTCTACTGCTCCCATTAATGTGAATATGAATGTTTCACGTTTTGTTACATCAATGTATTTGCTAAATTTGGGGCGATGAATGACTTCAACAAATTCCCCAAATGTTTTCTGAGATACACAAATAGTATATTCACTAAGTGCCTTCTGTACCGCTAAATTAGGTTTTGTTGAAGGGGAAAGCAACGCACTTACCAATACGTTAGTATCAATCACAATGCGTTTATAAGTTGGCTCTTTCATCATCAATCATCTTATCTAATTCATCTTGTGTTGGGACATCTTTTGTCGGTTTTAGGCTTTGAAGAATTTCAAGTGCTCTTTTTTGAGAAAGAAGTCTATAAGCCTCTATACCATCTGCATAATTCATCATTAGAACGGTAGGTCTCCCGTATTGTGTTACAGCAACTGGTGTTTTCGATTTTACTAAATCGAAATATTCTCCAAATCGTGTCTGAAACTGTTTAGAGGTAACCATATTGGGTGAAAATTGGGATATGCTTCGACTCATAGTATCACTCCATTAACTTGATTATTTGTATCTTAGCTATGTTAGCTACCTTTTGGTCGAATTTCAACAAGTTTAACTAAACAATTTTCAGATATGACAGCAAAGTTTAATTTGGTCAATAAAAATGGGAAGTGTGAAAGACTTCCCATTTTATTTTGATTATAAACCCGTCCGGCGAATTTTTGTTGAGTCAACGTCTTGCGTAATCGGTTTGGTTAAGCTGCAACCGACCGAGTTGTAATATTCTTCCCCTTTGTAGATACTGACACCAGGCTCTTCAATCGTTTTACTGCCACGTGCTTGAAGAAAGCCGACTTGGTATGATTTATCTTGATGTGTGAGTTCCATCGTGTAGGTAACAAAGCCAGAGCCGACCGCAATTTCCGAATTACTATTGGCCACAACTTGGCTAATTGGGTTTGTAAAGCTAAATTGACCGTGGCGATATTCATAATTATTGCCTACTTTTTTTACCGTTAACAGTTTTCCATCCGTTGCTGTACACGAAAAAATCACTTCCTTTTCGTTATCTGCAAATGCATTTGTTGACAAAAGTACGGTCAAAATTAAACTTGGAAAAACAAAATTGCACATAAAAACTCCTATGTTGGGGTAATCTCAATCATAATGTAACAAGATATGGTTAAAAGTGCGATGTTTTTAACCAATTTTATTCATAATATAGTCAGCCTCTTGGTTCCGACGTTTAGCATTGACACCGTTGTTATGGTATTGTAAACGTCTTACAGCATTAGCTAACATAGACATATCTCCAGATGTTGCCGAGGATTTTGCTGCATCTATAACTGATTTTAATTTACTCAATGAGCCGTAATTATAAGTAATAGAGGTGAGTGCAGCTTGTGCATTCGGTGGCAACTTATCCCACGTTTCAGCCGATACATTTTTTCTGGCCGTATTGGCAAATTCCCTTGTTCTGCGGGCTAAATCACGTTCAGCATCTTCCCTTGATACTGTCATCCCTTCTCGGATTTTGATGACCGTACCATCTGCTTTGGTAATGGTATCCGAACCATAACCAGCTCGATGTGCATTCACATCCCAATAAGTTTTACTACTAAAACCTTCAAATTTTTTCAGTAATCCAGAGGCTTGTTCAACAGAAGAACCGTTGATCGGGGTTATAGAACCATAGTTACCTGTATTATAGATTCCGCCTTGCCCATTTCTACCATATGTTGGTTTATAGGCTGACACATTATTGACGGTTGGAATGTTTAACGTAATATTTCTGCGATTTAATGCAATATCACTGGCTTCCTGGTGGTCTTCAGCATTTGGTGTGCCGTAAGCAAGATCATTGATGCGTTTATCTACATTATCGAAAGTAGAGCCATAATGACCTGTATTCGCTTCACGGTTGAATTTGTTATTGAAAATCACAGAAGCAGTATTGCTAGTAATCGCTTTCTGCATATCCATTTCTAATTTGACTTGGGATATTTCCAGATCAATTTTATTCAGCACTCTTTCCAGCTCTTCTTGTGCAACGTGATCAGCGGCTACATAAGGTTCTCGCATTCCAGCAAGAATAGCACGGCGAGCAAGGAGCATTTTTTCCATCACTTTAGATGTTGCAATTTCAGCAGAGAGGCGTTGGCTTAACACATCCACATCTGGATCTTCGCGCAAAGTCTCAATCAATCCTCGTGTAATCGGGATGGTATTCGAACTTAATTCTGCTAAAAGTTGCGGCGTGGGAATATCCATATTGAGTGCTTGTTCGAGTTTCTCAACAGTACGGACATTTTCTTCTTCAATTTCTGGAGCCAGCCCGACACCGGCTTTTGAGCTAGTTTTAGGACCACAATCTTCCGAGCAAGTAGAAATAGACTGTTCACCGATAATACGCGTTAAAAAATCAGAAACTTTTTGTGGAGAATCAAATTGTTGACACGTTGCACCATCACAATCTTTGCTCGCAATCGTTTTCTCGTCTAATGCGTTACGATTATTGAGCAGGTTATAACCAGCTTTAGCAACATCTTCAATAAGTTTAATTGGTTTCTGATTTTCTCCCCCTTTCTTTTGACCACCGACCCATTCTTTGCCTTTCTTGCCTTTATTGTCTTCTGCTTTTTTCTGTGCTTTTTGTGCATCTGGCTCAGCGGAGACAATATCCTTATAATTTTCTAAATCTGCCGATTTTGACCAACGACCATTTAATGTATAATCGGCAAGTTGTTTTGACATTGCCTCACAACTGGTTTTCAGTCGGTTGAAATCAATACGTCCTTGATACACACCATTTGTCAGTAGATCATATAATTGTGGGTTCGCACGCTGAATAATCATCGCCGGCATACTGGCAACTGCCCCTTTTGCGGATTCAACTACGTTGCCCATTAAGTCTTTAAACCCTTCCGTTATCCCATTTAATTGGTTTTTTACGGTGGTTTTAATATCAAAATTTCCACACATCAGATTCGCTTTCCAACCAATGCCAAACTCAACGGCTTTTAGTGATTTAGCCCGAGTTGGGGGCGTCATATAACCAACCCCTCCGCCGATCTGATAAAAAATCTGGTCGGATAATACTGAATCCGATTTATTAAATTGGATTTTGTCTAAAATTGGATCTGCTGAGTATGCTGTTGATGTGTAAAGTACAAGCCATACGGCAAAACTGATTTTTTTAAGCGGTTTCATTGTTTATCCTTTATTCGTTGTACCAATCGATGCTATATAAAAAAGTTTGACCACGGCGTTTACAACATTTGTAAGGACGCCATAATGCCCAAGCATAATTGCCTTTTTCCGATAATACTGCAGGTGGTGTATCTGGGAATGCACTACAAGATTGTTTCATCTCAGGGAATAGTTGTTGCCATTTATGGTTTTTGGCGTTGCCCTCCTTTATGGGTGCTGGATACCAAGTTCCAGCTCCCCCTGTTCTCGCCGCTGATTGATAGATATGTAATTGCCCGTTACGGCTTACAATATCTGCAACTCGCTGTGCAATTACTGCTGATGCTTTGTAATCGTGTACTTGAGTTACTGTACCGCTACGAGGGAAAATGTTTCCCCAAGTATCTGCACCGGAACGAACTTCCCGCATTCCTGGTATCAAGGCCTCTGGGTAAAACATTTCTGGTAAATTTTGTTGCCAAGCAAAATAGTCGAGACTACTGAGAAAATAAGGTACAAAAGGTGTGGTTTGACTCTGACAATAGTAGCCGGTGCTATTTAGTAAGCTTGATATTGCTCCTTGTGGGTGACCGATCGCTGTGGCATTTTTGAAGGTAAGTTGGCTGTAATTTTTTTGCGGAGAACGATATTCTCCCCCTTTTACACCTTGAGAGATCACATTCACTTCTGACCACGGGTTTTGCCCATTATGGTTATAGGCAGACACGACCATTTCTGGTAAAAAGTGTCGCACTTTGGTTGAGGTTCTAACTTTGCAACCGAAATAAGTGCAAAATAACCAAAAACAGGTACCGACAACTTTATATTCCAAACAACTTGGTGAGGCACTTGATGCCATAATCGTAGCAGTATTGATATTACCTTGTGTGCTTGTTGCAAAGGTTAAGGCGACACAAAGTGCGGTTAATTTACGAGGTGTTTTGAAGGCCATATTATTCCTCTCTTTTTTGTTGTTCTAGCCAGTTTTCCCAGTATGAAATCGCTTTTTGTACATCGTTTTCTCCATATACCACGACTTTTCCGAGTAACGGGTGTTCAAACAATACGGCAGGTACCTTACGGATGCCGTTTTGCCAACCGACAATGACACTCTGGTAGGTTTTGTGCAATTCTCTGAGCTGATTTTGCGTTTCTGCTGCCTTAAGTAAGCTTTTGGCTTGGTGTTCGGCTTGTATTGGATTAGGACTTAACGTCTGGCTAAAGTGAGTTTCCCACTGCTCTACGCCATCTAAGTAGTGTACAGCGTGAGCCAGGTCGGTGTTTTGAATTGGATAAGCCGCTGTGCTAAATACAGAAATCTGTACCTCTGGTGGTATTTGTTTCGCAAAAATAGGTGGGCTAAACAAGAGGGATAAGATCGCTATTCGCGTGAACATTTCATTATTCCCAAAATAAAGATAAATATCCCCACATTAACGAACTTCCGTGTTGAACTAAATGCTTAATTCTCTTTAAGATAGAAACAATTATTGTGCAAATAAACAGCAAGAAATGATGTATGATAAGGTTATTAAGTCGCTACTTTGTAGCCCTTATAAGTTGCAGAACACTTGGGAAGCAACGAACTAGCCCGACGTGGTAGTTGTGTTCAAATGCCGAAATACCCTCAGCATTCTGAAAGAGGGTTCAGTCATTCGACTGAGAATGTATCCTAATCTTAACCTGTTCAGGGAAAAATTGTCCCTGCGGGGTATTTCTCCTTGAACGTCTTTTTAACTTCAATGGAGAACTCAATTATGAGCAATTCACTTCCTTTCGATCCTTTTACATCTGAAAAAACGCAACAAACCGAGAAACCTAAAAAATCCCTTTCCTATTTTCTTGGACTCGGGTTAGGTAAAGCGGTCGTTGCAACGCGACATAAATTGTCGAGGGTCAGTCAAGCTATCCATCACAGCATCGAGAATGATGTTGAGCAACGTTTAGCTGAGCAAGCTGAATTCCACGATATGTTGCATCAACAACAAGAACTTTCTCATTGTGAAGAGGTTACACGGCTTAAACGCTGCCACTTAAAAGTCACTATTTCAATGACCTTAGCTGGGTTATTGATGGGGGCTATCTCTGCTGCAATATTGTTTTGGTATTACTAAAGTCTAACCTTTGAGTTAGATTGCTATTTCCTTTGGGGAAACACATTTCCCTAGAAAGGAAGATTGTGTTTCCCTGACAAATTCGAGGAGAAACACAATGAGGGTACATATTTTACTCTCGGCAATCGGAGATTATATTCCGAAATATCAACAACCTGGGATTAAGCCACACCAAGCCTTAGCTGATGAAATTATTCAGACAGCAAAAGCCGTATGGGAGGCTCGTCAACCTGGTGAAAGTACAGTCAGATTTTTGCAAAAAATGCCGGCAAAACACGGTTTACATTTTCGTTTTTTAGAGGTGACTCAGAAAGATGAAAATACATTGTTGGTTTCCGGAGGAAGAAGGCAATAACAGCTTTGTCAATCATTGATTGATAAACGTTCGCAATGTGCGGAAGTTTACGCTGTTGTACGTGATCGTCGCTTGAATATAGCCCTTGGTGAGAGTAATTGGAACAACCTAGTTTTTGATACTAACGACAATCGTTATTCTGGCTATAAAAGTGAATTAATTAGTGAGGCAATTCAACACGCCAAGCAAAATATTCACCAGTATTCACAAACGTTTAGTAGAATTCGACCATTGACGCTTGTGGCTTAATTTTACCTTTCCATCACCTTGTGTGAGCCTATACATCATAGGGGAATCAGTTCCTCTGTGGGGGCTGTTCCCTTTTTAACTTTGGAGAACAGTCATGAAAAAACAAATTCAAACTAAAGATTTATACCAACAAATTACAGACCAAATTGTCGAGGCATTAGAACAAGGTACGATGCCTTGGCAGAAACCTTGGGATACTGGTTGGCCACAAATGTCGATTCCGTGTAACGGCGAAAGTGGGCGTCAATATTCCGGCATTAACGTGTTATTGCTTTGGATGAGTGCAATCCAGAAAGGGTTTACTCAATGTAAGTGGGTAACCTTCCAGGGTGCAAACCATCTAGGTGGACAAGTTCGCACAGGTGAGAAAAGTACAGTCATCATTTTTTACAAACAAAATCAGTTTGAAGAGAGAGATGATGATGGCAATGTGATTTTTGATGAAAACGGTGAACCGAAAATGAAATCATCAGTATTTATTCGTGGTCAGCATGTGTTCAACATTGAACAGTGCGATGGGTTAGAAGAATACTATGAAGATTTTCCAGCACCAGACACCTCATCAGAAATGATCCCGCACCCAGATTTAGATGTGTTACCAGCTAAAATGGGGATGCAGTTATATAACAAAGCACAAGATCGTGCCTGTTATATTCCTAATCGTGACTGTATCGTGATGCCAGATTTTGAAAAATTCAATACGGCTGACGACTATTACGCTACACTTTTACACGAGTGTGGTCATGCAACTGGGCATAAAGACCGGTTAGATCGTGATGGCGTCGCTAGGTTTGATAAATTTGGTTCAGAACGCTATGCGTTTGAGGAATTGATTGCAGAACTGACCAGTGCATTTACTTGTGCACACTTTCATGTTCGTAATGACATTTCACAAAATGCGGCCTATATCGATAATTGGATTCAAACATTGAAGTCTGACAAGAAAGCAATTTTTCGTGCATCATCACAGGCACGGGAAGCAACGCAATATTTGATTGATAAATTCAATCAAGAAGAATGTCTTGCTGCTTAATCCTTTTTTACTTTCTGAAAGTGCGGTCAAATTTGCCCGCACTTTTTCATCTTCCACCCTTTGGGGAGTTTTCCCCCTAAGGTGGATGGCTCCCGATATTTTAGGAGCAATCCATGATGGATTTTGAACAAAAATTTACCGCACTTTTTAAATCAATTGCACCTCATTACCGGCGTTCTGAAGTGTTCTATGATTTTATAACGATTTTGGGACTTGAGTTTTATCTTGTTTTGTATGGTGAGTCAGCGGATGAAGCACTGAAACAGCGTTATCAGACGGCTGTAGGTCACTACACAGATGAGGAAAAGCAAAAGTTAGTTGAGCTTAGCGTGATTGTGGTAGAAGCCCTTGAAAACAAGACCTATGATTTTTTAGGTTCGGTGTTTATGGGCTTAGAGCTCGGCGATAGATATAAAGCACAGCATTTCACACCGAGTTATGTTGCGCAAGCTATGGCTACGATGACATTATCCAATTGTCATGAGTTAATTCAACGACGTGGATTTATCACGTTGCAAGAGCCAACGTGCGGCTCTGGTGTTATGATTATAGAATCCTATAATTATTTACGCCAGGAAGCATTTAATCCTCAGCAACAGATGTGGGTACAAGCTCGAGATTTGGATTTTACCGCTGCAATGATGTGTTATATTCAGATGACTCTTCTACATATACCTGGGGAAGTGATAATTGGGGATACCTTACAAAATGAGGTTCATCATCATTTATACACAACAGCTCATCTATGGGGGAACTGGGACAATAAATTAGCATGTGCAGATTTAGATACTGAACCAGAAATTCAAAAAATTGAATCTGAACCAGTAAATGAATTGCCATTTGAAATTGATTGGGAAAATGAACCTATGTTTTATTAAAAATCAAATGAACTCTATTTGGTGCTAAAAAGCCTAGTGAATGAAAATTCACTAGGCTTTATTTATATACTCTCTATTATAGATACCTTTTAATTTTGCTACAGTTGATTTTGATAGATTGTAATTTTGCATGACAACGCTAATGGAATGACCTGATTTAAAATCTTTGTAGATTTTATGGCGTATTTTTTCCGTTACTTTAGGAGGTCGTCCGCCCAATGCTTTTTTATTACCTGAAGTAAGTTTAGCTCGTTTGCCTTCTTGAGTGCGTTCAACAATAAAACTTCTTTCCAGTTCTGCAAAAATGCCTAGTAGCTGAATTAACGCTGTACCCATAGGATTATCTTGTTTTCGGGTATCTATTCCTTGCTGTATTGCGACAAACCCAACATTTTTCTTTTTAAAGATTTCAAGGGTATTTAGACATTGTGTAAGGCTTCTGCCTAAACGGTCAAGTTTAGTGACAACAACAATATCACCTTCACGGATATAATCGAGTAATTCATCAAGTTGCTTTTTATTTTTATCCGCTTTGCCGGAATGTTTGCCCGAGAAAATCTTTATACAGCCGAACTCTTCTAATGTGCGGATTTGTTCTGCTAAATCTTGCTGTTGAGTAGATACGCGGGCGAAACCAATTTTAGCCACCGCTTTCTCCTTGTAAAAATTAATATCTAATTATTTAGTAGGATAGTTATCTATTTTGGTGATGTTTTCATCTATTAACGCTTTTAATTTATTTTCTAATTTTTTCTCTGGTTATTAGTTTGTAAGGCCTTGATAAAAACAAAAATCTGTATTATTAAAGCAAATAATGCTATATAGGTATATTCATTAATTCCTTTTTCCATGTAGTTTAGTATTAATACTGTAAAAAGCATCGTCATTGTTATTAAAGTAAAAATTGTTGTACTTCTCATTTTTATGCTCCTGGTTTATTGATGTTTGGGTTTTTATTAACTATTAATTTGTCAAATTTACTTTCAATGTTTTTCATTTTGTAAGTTATTTATTTTGATTTTCTATATGCCATCCACTAAAAATACAAAAATCAAATATTTTAAATGCTACAAGGCACAGCCTCATCTAAACCAAGATAAAGAATATTGTCATTATTCCTGAATTAAAAATTGAGCTATCGCCAGGAATAATTGGGGTTAATAAAAACGCTAGTCGACCAGAAATTAACAATGATTCAATAATCAAAACTTAATGTTAATTAGAAATGCTATATTTGATTCCTAATTTTCTTGCATGTCTAAAAATCTCATTTATGCAATCCCCATCTATAACATAATCACTACCCGTAGGATTTACAATTTTAATATGGACATCTTTCATAACATCGTTTTGAAGAATTCCATTTTCAATCCTTGTCATTACATCACGCATTAAAAAAATAAATTCGTTGAGTTTTACTCGATCGTCGTCTTTAGATAAATCGAAATACCAATTTTTCTGAATTTCCATATTTACCCCTTGTGTATATTCAAAACTTAAACTATTTCAGTGAGATTTTTAGTTTGGTAAGGTCATTTTCAAGTTTGTTTACTCTTCTTGCTAAGATCATATTGCCTATACCAAGTAGAACAACAGCGATTCCGAGCAGAATCAAAGATGCAGTTTCCATGTTTTCTCCTATTCAAAACTTAATGCTATTGCTCTGAATTTTTTAGTTCGGCAAGCTCTTTTTCGTATTTTGAAAGTATATCGTTCAAGATTTCCTGTGAGCTAGCTTTAGTTGTTCCTGCCTTAATTTTTTGTATTTCAAGTTCTAAGAACGAAATACGGGTTGTTTTTTGTGCAATATGAAATTCATCATTGTGAATGAGTTTGCTCATAATTTTTCTCCATTTGGGGGTTCAAAACTTAAAACTTTTTGGACTAGCCTCTAAGACTTGTCTAAAAACTTACACTTTAGTGTTTTTTAGACTGTCTAAAAATGTTACTCAAAGTTTCTAGACCAAATAGTAGATATTTAACTCAGCATTATCATTAAAAATTTATTTTTATCTTTAAGAGAGTTTCTTGATAACGTTAGACGATCACCATTAAGTTGAAATGGGTGTTTACACAGAATTGGGGATAGGGTCAAAAAATTTGAGCTACAATATTATTCCTTCTATGAAGGTGGATTTTTACTGTTAAAAATAATTTTGTCTATACTTATCTAGCCATTCAATAAATTCAAGATCTGTTCTAGTCACATTTAATCTTAAATAAGTCGAAAAATTACTATGTTGTGAGAATAGATAACCTGGAGCTAATAGAAAATCTTCTTTTCTTGCTTCGATCGCCATTTTTGTCGTATCAACTCCAGTATTTAACCAAATGAAAATTCCTTTATTTGTATTTTCGGGATAATCAAGCCCAATTTTTTCCAAAGCGGATTTTAGTTGCTCGTGTTTTTTAACGAGCCTTTGCCGCATCTCTTCAAGATGTCTAGTATAATGTGGATCTAACCATATTCTGTACACGCAACGTTCGGTTAATTCAGCACTGGTCATATTAGAAAGCATTTTTTGCCGTAACATTGTTTCTAGAAAATTCTTCGGTGCACATAAAAATCCAACTCGCCAATTTGCACCTAATGTCTTAGACACGCCTGTAACGTAAAACACTCTTTCTAGCTGATCTAGCGAGGCATAGCGGAGAAATTTATAATTTGTATCTAAATGACTGTAAACATCATCTTCTAATAAATAAGCATCATATTTATCTATTAAATTGAGTACTTTATACATCATAGAAGGGGAAATACTATACGAATTAGGATTATTAAGAATGCTATTCGTAATATAGATTTTGGGTTTGTATTCTTTAAGCAATGTTTCTAAAACAACAATATCTGGACCATTTTCATTACGCGGTACGCTAAGAATGTTAAGTTTCAGTTGGTGTAAGCAACCAAGTAACCAAAACCAACTTGGGTCATCGACAATCACATAATCTTGTTCTTGAGTAATACAGCGTAAAACAGTTTGAATTGCGGAGGAAACTCCAGGCATTGTCATTACAACATTGGGACTAACTTTAATTCCTAAGTGATCAATCTGTTTGGTAAATAATTCTCGTAATGGGTAATAGCCTTGAATATGTCCATACGAATAAATAAATTCACCTGCTTCTTTAGCAGATTTTCTAATTGCATTAGCGATGATTTCAGGATCAATTAACCAATCATTAGGCAATAGCCCACTTCCCGAAGCCTTATTGACAGGGAGTTCACTAAATAAATGACTCATTAACCACCCTGTATCTAATACATTTTTTACCAAGGCTGGGGATATATCAAATTCCTCATTTTTAACTTTATTCTCACAAACAAAATACCCTGATCCAATATGGGAAACTAAATACCCCATCGATACAAGTTGTTCATAAGCTTGAGAAATTGTGAATGTAGAAAATTCTAGTGTTTTAGCTAAAGCTCGGATAGATGGAACTTTGTGATATGGTAAATAAATTTTTCGCTCAATTTGAGAGAGAATATAGTCGCAAACCTGTTGTACTTTCGTTGCCTTTTCCATAGCAATTTCCCAAACTGTACTGGAGTTTTACCAATACAGTGATTTATAAAAACTTAAAATTGAGTAGGTAGTGTATTGAATATGTTGTTTATAGTAAAGAAATTTAAAGCTTACAAGTAAGGAGTCAATATGCACACACTTAATGAATATATGGGGAAAACCCCACTAGTGAAAATTAAAAACTTTTTTGGAAACAAATACGGCAATGTTTACGTTAAATTAGAGGAGTTTAATCCTGCTGGAAGTATAAAATCACGAGTAGCTAACCAAATGATTATTTCTGCAGAATGTAGGAATTTGATATCAAAAAATACGCATTTGTTAGAAGCTACTGGAGGTAATACAGGAATGGGATTAGCCACTATGGCTGCAATTAGAGGGTATAAACTAACATTAGTAATACCAGATAATTTTAGCAAAGAAAAGATAGAAACACTTAAGCAATATGGTGCAAATGTAATACTTTCTGATCACACTACTGGCGTTGGTTCTCATATTAGATTAGCTCATGAATTATTGAAAGAGAACCCTGAATATTATCATTTAGATCAATTCAATAATATTGCAAACCCAGAAGCACATTACCTAGGTACGGGAGTAGAAATTTTAGAACAATTAAATCGAAATATTCATATTTTTGTTGCAGGTATAGGTAGTGGGGGAACTATAGGAGGAGTTAGCAAGAGACTTAAAGAATACGATTCTAAAATTCGAATATATGGAGTTCAGCCTGAAGGGTGTGATTACATGAATAATCTTACAATTCCTCATCAAATCGAAGCGATTAGCGTAGGTGTTGAATCACCGTTCTTCGATAAAAGAATTTTATCTGGAATGATTAGTGTGAAATATGAAGATGTATTGGAGTTAATTCATACATTAGCTAAAACTCAAGGTATATTCGTTGGGTTATCTTCGGGGGCAAATATATTAGCGGCATTAAAACTTTCCTTAAATTATACTAATTCAGTAAATATAGTTACAGTAGCACCAGATAGTGGTAAAAGTTATATGGAAAAATTAAAGTAAGGGTAGATTATGAGTATTGGGAATGATATTAGAAGAATTATAATTTCTTCTATAAATGAAATTCATAATGAGAAATTTATAGCTGATGTATATAAGAATCTAGATATTGATAATCTAGAAAATAAAATACTTGATGATTTAAATTCGTACACTCAAAGAGATCCAGCTTCTAAAAACAACCCTAAAAATATATTATATGGATACACATCATTTAATGCTATTTTCTTTTATAGAATTGCGAATGCGATACTAAATATTAAGTCTGACAACCCTATTTATCAATATAATAAATACCAGTATGCCTTATTCTTATCTTCTAAGGGTAAATTGTTATCGGGTGCGGAAATTAATCCATATGCAAGAATAGGAGATCGATTTGTTCTCGATCATGGTATAGGAACAGTTATAGGTGAAACAGCAGAAATTGGTGATGATGCTTATATTTTAGGTGGGGTGATACTAGGAGCAAAAGGAATATCTTCTAATCCTAGAGAACCTAGACACCCTAAGATTGGCAATAATGTTCAAATAGGATCGTTTGCTAAACTTTTTGGAAAAATTAATATAGGTAATAATGTATTTATAGGTTCTAACTGTACTATAACCGAAGATATTCCAGATAATCATATTGTTACTGTAAAAACTAAACACCAAATTATTAGGAGTATAAAATGAACCGCTATTTTATTTTTGTGATTTTCTCTATTTGTTGCCTAGCATTAGGCGGAATTTTTGTAAAACTGAGCCAATTTCCACCAATTACCACGGGAATGTATCGTGTGCTTTTTTCTCTGCCTGTCTTCTTTATGTTACTTAAATTTTCACCCCAAACCATGATAATGTCGAAGAAAGAGAAATACATTTCAGTATTAGCAGGGGTTTTCCTTGCATTAGACCTGATTCTTTGGAATCTTTCTTTTAGTTATACCACTGTTGCTAATGCGAATTTATTAGCTAATCTAGTGCCGTTTACAGTGGTACCCATTTCTTATTTTCTTTATAAAGAGAAGATAAGTAAACAATTTATATTAGGTGCTATGGTTATTCTATTTGGTTTAATAATGTTAATGCAAGGGAAAGTATCACCAACAATTAAAAATTTTCAGGGAGATTTATTAGCGTTATCAACATCTATATTTTATGGATTATTTTTGGTTACAGTATATAAATTAAGAAATAAACTCTCTACCATTCATATCATGGCATATGCCAGTATAGGTTGCTTAATAACGTTATTACCTGTTGGATTATTTATAGAGGGTGTGTATATACCTGTTACATTTGAGGATTTTTATCCATTATTAGGATTGGCATTGCTTTCACAAATTTTAGGACAAGGTGGATTAAGTTACTGCTTAGGAAAAATTAAAGCTAGTTATGCTTCACTTTTGGTGCTAACACAACCTATTATTTCTGCATTATATGCGTATATAATCTTTGGAGAGTCTCTTTCTAACATAGAAATAATCAGCATGTTTGTAATTCTCTTTGGGTTATATTTTGCAAATAAGAAATAAATGAAAGGTGGTAGAATTTTCATAAATTCTTACAAATCACTTTAACTTGGACGTGGATTTTTCAAATCCACGCCTTCATCATCTTTATGGGTATAATCAAGTTGTTACTCAAGGTTTCTAGACTAAATGGTAGATATATAACCCAGCATCATTATTAAAAATCTGTTTTTATCTTTAAGAGAGTTTCTAGATAACGCTACTAGGCTGTAAACGGTATATTTAGTAGCAAAAATCTGGAACAATAATAGAAACTATGAAATATCGCCAATCTCTCATTTTATGCGTTACAGTAATTCAAGGTATTGACGTTGTTGCAAATATACGAGATCCACATGAGGGAGGAATTTGTCATGTGGAAGCAGAATATTATTATCCCGGCGTGTGGGAGAGATATGGTGAGAATGAGTTGATTTGTAATTATTGGAAATTTTTAAGTGAAGATGAGAAACAAGCCTTGGAATCAGAGTTAAATGATTATCATAGTAATGAGACAGATGATAAGGTAGATGAAGTTGATAATAGCGATTATGATACTTTAGATGAAATGGATGGGAAATAAGAACACTAAAAAAGCCAAAAGGCTATTAAGGGGGTCCTGAAGGGCCAATAAGGGGAATAATTCAAGGGTAACCTTTCCAAGGGGAAAGGTCTTACCTGAAAAGGGCAAAGGGCTAAAAGGCCTTTGGCTTGCTTATTTATATTTTACAGGGGCTTTAATGTTTAAATCACTGGTACAAATTTTCAAGTCAAAACCAACCGTATCTCATCAAGCCAAGACCGATAATCCATTATCGAGGCAGGATCTAGAGGGTTGGATTATTCCGTATTCCGCATCAGAATTACTTAATACTGAACTGCGCCAACGCTATTTAGCCTTACTGTGGCAACAAGTGTCAATGAGCAGAGAGATGTTTGATAACCTGTACCAGAAACCAATTGAACGATATGCGGAAATGGTTCAACTCTTGCCAGCTTCGGAATCACATCATCACGCTCATTTGGGTGGAATGCTTGATCACGGGTTAGAGGTCATCTCATTTGCAGCTAAACTTCGTCAGAATTATGTATTACCACCGAATGCAGCACCTGAAGAACAAGCTGAACAGAAAGATGCTTGGACCGCTGCGACCATTTATCTTGCATTGGTTCACGATGTTGGAAAATCCATTGTTGATATTGAAATACACTTGAAAGGTGGAAAACGTTGGTTTGCTTGGAATGGTGTGCCAACGGAGTCTTATAAATTCAAATATATCAAGCAACGTGATTATGCACTTCACCCCGTACTTGGGAGCTTTATCGCTCATAATTTAATTCCGACAGAAGCCTTTGATTGGTTGGCTACTTATCCGGAAGCCTTTTCTGCATTAATGTATGCGATGTCTGGCCATTATGACAAAGCAGGGGTCTTGTCTGAAATTATTCAAAAAGCCGATCAACGCAGTGTGGCACTAGCACTCGGCGGCGATATTACGAAATTAGTCCAAAAACCAGTGGTATCGTTTGCCAAACAATTGGTATTAGCTCTTCGCCATCTCGTTTCACAAAAATTGAAAATTAGTGAAAAAGGACCAGGTGATGGTTGGTTAACTGAGGACGGATTATGGTTGATGAGCAAAACAACTGCTGATCAAATTCGGGTATATTTAATGGAACAAGGGATTAGCGTTCCTAGAGATAACCGGAAATTGTTTGATGAGATGCAAGCACATAATGTGATTGAACGAACAGTTGAAGATACAGCTATTTGGCATTGTCAACTCAAATCAGATGCAGGGTGGAAACCTAAAGATAAGTTTAGCTTATTACGTGTGAAGCCAGAGCTCATTTGGGCTAATTTTGATGATCGTCCAGCACTATTTGCTGGCACAATCAGGATTGCGTCTAAAGAAGAAAATAACGACACTGAAAAAACTGTACCGAATATGGATATTAGTATCCCAGAGGTAAACCTTACTGCGAGTATTGAAGCAGAAAATTCTAATACGGTTACTAGAACTAAAGAAATTGTACATCAAGAGGATGAAACAGGAATACAAAATAGGGATAACGAAAGCGTTGATTTCTTACTCAATATGTTTGCTGAAGAGGAAACTGTGACAGTTGAAAAAACGAGTGAGCCACCTGAAACTGAAGCAATAATAAAACCTGCAAAAGCTGAAGCAATGCAATCAATAATACGACTGACAGCAGAGATTCAAGAGACTAAGCCAGAAATTTCTTTACCTGCTGAAACTACGATGGCAAGTATTGAAGGGCAACAATTTGTAGATTGGCTGAAAAATAAATTACTTAATGAGAAATTAACATTTAATGATCGTACCGCTAAGATTCATATTGTTGATAATAGCCTTTTCATCGTTAGCCCGAGCTCATTTGAGCTTTTATTGCAAAAATTTTTTCCATAGATATCTTCGTGTAGATACTAAGAAAAGCTATGATAAAGCAATTCGACAAGTGCGTAAGCATTGCGGTGTGGAATACCCTTCCCAAATAACTACTGAGATGCTATTGAAGTGGCGTAATAATGTGATTGATACGAAAATAAAACCTGTTACTTGGAATAGCTATATACGTCATCTAAAATCTATCTATAAATTTGGTATTGAACAAAAATTATTAAATTATGATGAAAATCCATGTAATAAATTATTTTTGCGAGTAGGCAAACCTAAAAGAAAAGTTTTAACATCTGTCCAATTAGATAAGTTGGGCTCTTTTCTTAGCAGTGGTGATGATAGTTTGCCTGATGTATTAAAACCACAGTGGTTTATCCAAGCATTAGTTAACACTTTCCGATTTACGGGGATACGAAGAGCGCAATTACTGAGATTAAAAATAAAGGATATTGATTTATATCAAAAGGTTATTCATGTTTCTCCAGACATTAATAAAAATCACGAATATCATTGTATTCCCATTTTAGATAGGCTACATCCGTATATTGAAAAGCTAATTATAGAGCTAAGAAAACGTCATCAAAATTTAGAGTCCCAGCTATTCAACATTAACTTATTTCGAAAAACTAGATATACAGGTCAAATAATGACAGAGTTTCAAATTAGTCATTTATTTAGAGTTATTTCAAGTAGAGTAGGATTCCAAGTATCACCACATCGGTTTAGACATACTGTTGCAACAAGCTTAATGAAAGAACCAGAAAATTTGTATGTGGCTAAACAGCTTTTAGGGCATAAAGACGTGAGAGTAACATTAACCTATATTGAGAGTGATGTTGAAATGCTTAGAGAAAAAGTTAATTCGACGTTATTATAAAATAATCAATTATCCAGCCTTTACAAACTTTAGAAAAAGTGTAAGATTCGAGATGATCTGTGACTGAACAAATCAATTACTATGTATCGGCTGGGTACGAGTAAATAGTTTTGCGGTACGATCATTAATAATTTTTTATAATGTAAGGCTTTACGCAGGGGATTGAAAATCCCCGTGTCGGTGGTTCGATTCCGCCTCGAGGCACCACTTTTCCTCCTTAGTTCAGTCGGTAGAACGGCGGACTGTTAATCCGTATGTCGCTGGTTCAAGTCCAGCAGGAGGAGCCAAATTCTTAAAACCCGCTAATGAAAATTAGCGGGTTTTTTCATATTTCTTTTTCTTTTTTTATCGCACTTTTTATCTTAACTTCATTTTTCCCCGTTTTTGTTTTGAGATGTTTCGCTTGAGCAATCTATGCTTGCTTGCCGTTTTTTATGCAGAAAGTGCGGTGGATTTTAGTCAAGTTTTATTTCACTAGCTTCATCACGATGATGCGTTGATCGCAATAACGTTTTCCCCAGCCTGTGGCAAAAAGGGCTCTTGCATACCAAGGATAATGGGAGCGGCAAATATCACTCAAATAATGCATGGTGATGATTTTTATCGCAGGGTGCCATGTTTCAAGCGTTTTGGCATTTTTTACCGTCCAAGCGAATTCTGGGCGTTCTTCATTGTCCATTTTTTTTAGGGCGTCATGATGTTTAGCTTGTCCTACTGCCACGGGAGGAACGGCATCAAAGATCAGGGTGGCACCTGGCAATTTTTCTGCCACATTAGCAAAAAACGCCTTGACCTTTTCTTCACTGAAATACATCAGCACCCCTTCCAGAATTAATAAAACGGGTTTTTGTTGGGCGGCAATGGTTTCCATCCAACTTGTACTGAATAAGGAGTCGGCGAGATATTGGGTTTGCCCTTCAGGCAGTAATTGACGCCGTATCGCCATCACTTCGGGTAAATCCAGATCATACCATGCACTGACATGGGGTCTGCCGAGTCGTTCAAAACGTGCATCTAAGCCCGCTCCAAGTTGCACCACTACAGCATCAGGATATTGAGCAATAAAACGGAGAATTTCTTGATCGAATAATTTTGCCCGACCACAGCAGCCTACTTGTGATAAGCGTGCAGATTCAAATTTTTGGAAATCATAATCAATCATTTTTTTCATTCTGACGGCTTCAGCATCACGTAATAAGGAATCTGGCTTGTCGTATTCAACGGCTTTTGCCCAAAGTGTGATTAATAAGGTGGAGGAGAGACCCGAGATTTTATTGGGTTCGAGTTTGTGTTCCATGGGATAACCTCGCTAACAATGATAATGATTATCAATCATAACCAAGTTCGGCTTAAAGGTGAAATATTATCCATTTATTTTTTGTGTGAAATTTATATGCTGCGTGAGTAAGGGAAGGCTTTTAGGCTGGTCATGAAAATTCTTGCAAAATAGACCGCACTTTTAGGCGGTGATTTGAAATAAGAGAAGAAGGCAAGCCTTTCGCTTGCCTCGTTCGCATTGTGCTATCTTTTGTGTTAATTGCTAGAGAGGGTGTTGATCGCATTGGCGACTTCTTGATCTTGATAGATCGCTTGCACCACCTCATTGAAGGTTTCCCCTAACACTTTTTGAATTTCAGGATTCTTGGCTGAAAACGCCCCTGAGTAAGTGCGATTAGCCCGAATGTTTTTGCTAAACTGCCCTTTTGCACTTTGTACATGCACGGTAACTTGAACTTGACTGTCTAAGTTATAACGTAAGTTGCCTTGTTCCACTTTGGCGTAAAACTGGTTGATGTCGAGTGTTACAGCCGCATTTGCATTTTGTGCAGAACCAATACGAAAACCTTTGCTGACTAAGTCTTGCTGTTGCACTTGTTGAAATAATTGTGTCAGGTTAGGTGAGGCATTTAATTTAACTAAACGACCATCTGCCACATAGCTGGCAATGTCTTGTTGAGGGCGATTGTCTCGAACATTCACAAAAACCACCGCACTTTGATGAACAGCCATGTTAGCTGTGGGGGCGGGCGGGGTGAATGTTAACGTACTCGGCTGTGATTGACAGGCGGTGAATAAGATAGCACTGGCAATCAGTGCACCTAAAGATAAGTATTTACCTTGTTTCATAATGTCCTCGGTTCGGTGAAATTACATTGATGAGAAATCTTCAATGAGAAAATAATGCATATTATTCTTGCAAAGTTGTTTGGGAATGTATAGCCTTTAGCCTCGGATTTTATGTAAATATTTAGGGAATGGAAGATGTCTAAACAAGCTGAGTTAACCGAGCGATTATCACAAGAATTTGCCCCACAGTTTTTGGTGGTGGAAAATGAAAGTTATATGCATAGTTCAGGGCGTGGGGCGGATTCACATTTCAAAATTGTGCTGGTGAGTGAACACTTTACCCACTTGAATAAAGTCGCACGTCATCGCAAAATTTATCAATTCCTCGCACAAGATCTACAAAATGGGATCCATGCGTTGGCACTTCATCTTTATACGCCGAAAGAATGGGAAGTGATTGGACAAGCGTTTCCAAAATCCCCCAATTGTGTTGGCGTCGGTCAATAAATGCTTACCCCTTTCTGAGTAATCCTCAGGAAACTTATTTGAATAAAATTTGACCTTCTTCAAAAAAAATCATTTTTTTTGCTAAAAATTAAGAAAAAAAACCTGCGAAAGTGGCACTTAAGTTATTATTTAGTTAAAATAAAGCGTTTTATTTTAGCAAATTTTTAACGTTTGTATTTTGAGCAAATTCAGCATAAAGCAGGTTCAAGATAGAAGCGTAAAAGAGAATTTGAGTTTTAATTTATGTGATATGAAGCGAGTGATTGTTGTTGTGTTGAAACGTTTGCATGATCTTGGCTGAAATCATTACTCAAGACGAGGTTATAGTGATAGGCACTATAACTATATTTTTAATCCGACTAAAAGTAGTGCAAACAATATGATTACGATTAAAAAAGGCTTGAATCTTCCTATTTCGGGAAGCCCAGAGCAGGTAATCCGTGATGGCAATGCCATCACTGAAGTTGCTTTGCTTGGTGAAGAGTATGTGGGAATGCGTCCTTCAATGAAGGTACGCGAGGGTGATGTGGTGAAAAAAGGCCAAGTTCTTTTTGAAGACAAAAAGAATCCTGGCGTGGTTTTTACTGCCCCTGCAAGTGGTACTGTAACTGCGATTAATCGTGGTGCTAAGCGAGTTTTACAATCTGTAGTAATTCAGGTCGAAGGCAATGAACAATTGACCTTTGAAAAATACACCACAGAACAATTAAAACAACTGACTTCAGAGCAAGTTCGTCAAAATTTACAAACTTCAGGATTATGGACCGCACTTCGTACACGTCCTTTCAGTAAAGTGCCAGCCGTTGATGCCACACCTGTTTCGCTTTTTGTAAATGCGATGGACACCAATCCATTATGTGCGGATCCACAAGTGATCGTGCAACAATCTGCACAAGATTTTGAAGCAGGTCTTACCGTATTAAGTCGTTTACTCGAGGGTAAAGTGTATCTTTGCCAAGCGGCAAATGCGAACATTCCAAGTCCAAGCCTTGCGAATCTTGAAATAAAAGAATTTGCAGGTCCACACCCAGCAGGGTTAAGTGGTACCCATATCCATTTTATTGATCCTGTGAGTGCCACCAAATTTGTTTGGTATATCAATTACCAAGATGTGATTGCCATCGGTAAATTATTTACGACGGGTGAATTAGATGTTTCTCGTGTGGTGTCTTTAGCTGGCCCGCAAGTGAAGAATCCAGGCCTCGTGCGTACAGTCATCGGTGCAAACCTTTCTCAATTGACCGAAAATGCGTTGAAAGACGGTGAAAATCGTGTGATTTCAGGTTCTGTCTTAAACGGTGCAACAGCAACTGGTCCTGTGAATTATTTAGGTCGTTATGCATTGCAAGTCTCTGTTTTAGAAGAAGGGCGTGATAAAGAGTTTTTAGGTTGGATTATGCCAGGTGCGAATAAATATTCACTTTCTCGTACCGTATTAGGGCATTTCTCGAAAAAATTATTTAACTTTACTACGGCAGTAAATGGCGGCGAGCGTGCAATGGTGCCAATTGGTGCTTATGAGCGTGTGATGCCATTGGATATTATTCCAACATTATTACTGCGTGATTTGGCAGCAGGCGATACGGATTCTGCACAGGCATTAGGTTGTTTAGAGCTAGATGAAGAAGATTTAGCCCTTTGTACCTTTGTTTGCCCAGGTAAAAATGAATATGGTCCGCTCTTACGTCAAGCATTAGATAAGATCGAGAAGGAAGGTTAAAAATGGGTTTAAAGCATTTTCTTGAAAAAATTGAACCTGCGTTTTTACCGGGTGGTAAGTATGAGAAATGGTATGCATTATTTGAAGCAACCGCCACATTCTTATATACCCCAGGTACAGTAACGCATAAAGCTTCTCATGTGCGTGATGCGTTAGATTCTAAACGTATGATGGTGTTAGTTTGGTTGTCGCTATTCCCAGCGATGTTCTACGGTATGTATAACGTCGGTGCTCAAGCGATTTTAGCCACTGATGCATTAGGTACATTGCAACAGTCTATTGCCGCTCATTGGCAGTATGCGTTAAGTCATGCATTGGGTGCAGATTTAACCTTGTCAGCAGGTTGGGCAAGTAAAATGTTGTTGGGGGCAACCTACTTCCTACCGATTTACTTAACGATTTTCTTAGTTGGTGGTTTTTGGGAAGTGTTATTTGCGATGGTGCGTAAGCATGAGATTAACGAAGGTTTCTTCGTCACCTCAATCCTACTTGCCTTAATCGTGCCACCGACATTGCCATTATGGCAAGCCGCTTTAGCTACAACATTTGGTGTGGTGGTCGCAAAAGAAGTGTTTGGTGGGGTAGGTAAAAACTTCATGAACCCTGCTTTAGCGGCACGTGCATTTCTCTTCTTTGCTTATCCTGCACAAATTTCAGGTGATGCCGTATGGGTGGCTGCAGATGGTTTCTCAGGTGCAACCGCACTTTCACAATGGGCAGCAGGCGGTGAAGCTGGCTTAAAACATGTGGTAACAGGTCAACCTATTACGTGGATGGATGCTTTCATTGGTAACATTCCAGGCTCTATTGGTGAAGTCTCTACCCTTGCGTTGATCATTGGTGCAGCAATTATTGTGTTTGCACGCATCGCCTCTTGGCGAATCATCGCCGGTGTGATGATCGGTATGATTGCCACTTCAGCGTTATTTAATTTTATCGGTTCAAGCACAAATCCATTATTTGCTATGCCTTGGTATTGGCATTTTGTATTAGGTGGTTTCGCATTAGGGATGTTCTTTATGGCAACAGACCCTGTTTCTGCGGCATTCACCAACAAAGGGAAATGGTGGTACGGTATCTTAATTGGTGCGATGGCGGTATTAATCCGTGTAGCGAACCCAGCGTATCCAGAAGGTATGATGCTTGCTATTTTATTTGCTAACTTGTTTGCACCTGTATTCGATTACTTAGTGGTACAAGCAAATATCAAACGTCGGAGAGCTCGCAATGTTTAAGAATAAAGATAGCGTTGGCGGAACACTTCTCGTCATTATCCTGCTAAGTTTAGTTTGTTCTATTATTGTGGCAGGTTCAGCCGTTTTGCTTAAACCCACCCAAATTGAACAAAAAGAACTTGATAAGCAAAAGAATATTTTAAGTGTTGCAGGTTTATTACAACCTACAACCAAAAATAGCGAAATCAAAACCATTTATGCAAAAAATATTGAAGCTCGTTTAGTGAATTTAGACACAGGGGATTTTGCCCCAGCTCAACCGGGTTTTGATGCGGCGAAGGCAGTGAAAAATCCAGCACAAAGTACCGCACTTTCTGCCGAAGAAGATGTGGCGGGTATTCGTGTTCGTGCAAACTTCGCTGAAGTTTATCTTGTGAAAAATGAAGCTGGTCAAGTGACACAAGTGGTTTTACCTTTCTATGGTAAAGGGTTGTGGTCAATGATGTATGGTTTCATGTCAGTACAGCCAGATGGTAACACTGTGAACGGCATCACCTATTATGATCAAGGTGAAACACCGGGATTAGGGGGAGAAATTGAAAACCCGAAATGGCAAGCACAATTCCCAGGTAAAAAACTTTACACCGCAGACAATCAAATTGGTTTATATGTGGGTAAAGGAGCATCAGCAAATGCTGAACACGGGATTGATGCGATTTCAGGTTCGACATTAACCAGTAATGGTGTCAACAATTCATTTAAATTCTGGTTAGGGCAAAAAGGTTTTGGTCCTTTCTTAGCAAAACTTAAAGCAGGAGTGTTGAACAATGGCTGATGCTAAAAAGTTAAAAGGCTTGTTGTTATCGCCAGTGCTAGACAACAACCCGATTGCGTTACAAATTTTAGGGATTTGTTCTGCCTTAGCGGTAACCACAAAATTAGAAACGGCAATTGTTATGACGTTAGCGGTGACTTTCGTAACCGCATTTTCGAACTTATTTATTTCATTGATCCGTAATGCTATTCCGAATAGCGTGCGTATTATCGTGCAAATGGCAATCATTGCCTCTTTGGTTATCTTAGTTGACCAGATCTTACGTGCTTATGCATACGGTTTATCCAAACAACTTTCGGTTTTCGTGGGGTTGATTATTACTAACTGTATCGTGATGGGGCGTGCAGAAGCTTTTGCAATGAAATCACAACCACTTGAAAGTTTGGTTGATGGGATCGGTAATGGTCTAGGATATGGGGCAATTTTGGTTTCTGTTGCCTTTATCCGTGAATTAATTGGTTCAGGTAAATTATTTGGTATGACAGTTTTCCAAACCATTCAAGATGGTGGTTGGTATCAAACAAATGGTTTATTCCTACTTGCACCAAGTGCGTTCTTTATTATTGGTTTTATTATTTGGGGTATCCGTACCTTAAAACCAGAGCAGGTGGAGAAGTAGTTTATGGAACATTATATTAGCCTTTTCGTTAAATCGGTTTTTATCGAAAATATGGCACTTTCGTTCTTCTTAGGGATGTGTACGTTCCTTGCAGTATCGAAAAAAGTGTCAACGGCATTTGGTTTGGGTATTGCGGTTATCGTGGTATTGGGCATTGCGGTGCCAGTAAACCAATTAGTATATAGCTTTATCTTAAAAGATAGTGCATTGGTTGAGGGAATTGATCTCAGTTTCTTAAACTTCATTACCTTTATCGGTGTGATTGCTGCCTTGGTTCAAATTCTTGAGATGGTACTGGATAAGTATTTCCCTGCACTTTATAACGCATTAGGGATCTTCTTACCGTTAATCACCGTAAACTGTGCGATCTTCGGTGGCGTATCTTTCATGGTACAACGTGATTATACCTTCGCAGAATCTGTCGTATATGGTATTGGTGCAGGTACAGGTTGGATGTTAGCCATTGTTGCACTTGCAGGCATCACTGAAAAAATGAAATATTCTGATGTACCAGCGGGGTTACGTGGTTTAGGGATTACCTTTATCACGGTCGGTCTGATGGCACTTGGTTTTATGTCATTCTCAGGTATTCAGTTGTAAGAAAGGGGATACAGAATGGAAATTACTCTTGGTATTGCAATGTTCACCGTTATCGTTTTGGCTTTAGCAGTCATTATTTTGTTTGCTAAATCTAAATTGGTGAATTCGGGTGACATTACAATTGAAATTAATGACGATCCAAGCAAAGCAATTCAGTTGCCTGCGGGGGGAAAATTATTAGGTGCATTGGCAAGTCAAGGCATCTTCGTGTCTTCTGCTTGTGGTGGCGGTGGCTCTTGTGGTCAATGTATTGTTAAAGTCACAGAAGGTGGCGGCGACATTCTTCCAACTGAACTTTCACATATTTCAAAACGTGAGGCAAAAGAAGGTTATCGCCTGTCTTGCCAAGTGAATGTGAAAAACAGCATGAAGATTGAATTGCCAGAAGAAGTGTTTG
This sequence comes from Pasteurella pantherarum, assembly GCF_049670885.1. Classification (GTDB taxonomy): domain Bacteria; phylum Pseudomonadota; class Gammaproteobacteria; order Enterobacterales; family Pasteurellaceae; genus Pasteurella. The sequence continues at coordinate 2,434,852 of NZ_CP187173.1, forward strand.
GTGTGAAAAAATGGGAATGCACAGTTATTTCTAACGATAACAAAGCAACCTTCATCAAAGAACTAAAATTAGCGATTCCAGAAGGTGAAGAAGTCCCATTCCGTGCGGGTGGTTATATTCAGATTGAAGCGGAACCACATACGGTAGCTTATAAAGACTTCGATATTCCAGAAGAATATCATGAAGACTGGAATAAATATAACTTATGGCGTTATGTGTCTAAAGTGGATGAGCATATTGTCCGTGCTTACTCTATGGCTTCTTATCCAGAAGAAAAAGGCATCATTATGCTTAACGTGCGTATTGCAACGCCTCCACCAAATAATCCAGATGTCCCACCAGGTCAAATGTCTTCTTACATTTGGTCGTTAAAACCGGGTGACAAAGTGACGATTTCGGGTCCATTTGGTGAATTCTTCGCGAAAGATACAGATGCAGAAATGGTCTTTATCGGTGGGGGTGCAGGTATGGCACCAATGCGTTCACATATTTTTGACCAATTAAAACGTCTGAAATCTAAACGTAAAATGTCATTCTGGTATGGTGCACGTTCTCGTCGTGAAATGTTCTATGTGGAAGATTTTGACACCTTGCAAGCCGAAAATGATAACTTCGTATGGCATGTTGCACTTTCAGATCCACAGCCGGGTGATAATTGGACTGGTTATACAGGCTTTATTCATAATGTACTTTATGAAAACTATCTAAAAGATCATGAAGCACCAGAAGATTGTGAATACTACATGTGTGGTCCTCCAATTATGAATGCCTCGGTCATTAAGATGCTCAAAGATCTTGGTGTTGAAGATGAAAACATCTTATTAGATGACTTTGGCGGTTAATTTCTGAGATAATGCTTGTTGCTTATCACGGATAATAAGCACAAGGATGAATAAAGTGCGGTCGGATCTTACAGTATTGTGAATCTTGGCCGCACTTCCATTTAAGAAAATTTGAAAATTTGGCTTTTATAAGCATAAGTGGTGAAGAAAAATTCAAATTTTCAAACTTTTTGTAAAAAAGGAACATATCGTGAAACTACAACAATTTTTCTCTCGTTTTATTATGTTAAGCTTGGCTTTCATGCTTGTGGCTTGCCATAAATCCCCTGAATTGGTGACTCTGCAAGGCAAAACCATGGGGACGACTTACAGTGTCAAATATATTGATAATGGTGAGTTAGAGCTGAGTTCAACTGAAGTTCATGAGCAAATTGAATCATTATTGCGTGATGTCAATAGTAAGATGTCCACTTACATTGCCACCTCTGAACTGAGCTTGTTTAATCAAAACACGAAAACCAATACCCCTATTGAGATTTCTGCGGATTTAGCCACGGTTTTACAAGAGTCTATCCGTTTAAATAAACTCACTGAAGGGGCGTTAGATGTGACCATTGGGCCTATCGTGAATTTATGGGGATTCGGCCCAGAGAAACGTCATAGCACTGAAAGTATGGACGAACATGTGAAAAAATTTATGCAATGGGTTGGGATCGAGAAAATGAAATTATCTCAATCAGGCAAGAAATTTTTCTTAGAAAAAACAATCCCACAGCTTTATATTGATTTATCCGCCATTGCTAAAGGCTTTGGGGTAGATAAAGTCGCTAACTATGTGGGAAGTCTTGGGGTTCAACATTATCTTGTGGAAATTGGTGGTGAAATTCGAGCGAAAGGGAAAAATTTAGAAGGGAAAGCGTGGCAAATTGCCATTGAGAAGCCGACCTTTGATGGCTCACGAGCGATTTCACAAATTGTGGGATTACCTGATTTAGCAATGGCGACCTCAGGTAATTATCGTAACTATTTTGAAGAAAATGGTCAGCGTTTTTCACATGAAATTGATCCAACAACAGGTTACCCAATTCAGCACCGTTTAGCTTCTGTCACTGTGTTAGCTGATTCGGCAATGACTGCAGATGGATTAGCCACAGGGCTTTATGTTCTTGGTGATAAAAAAGCCTTGGAGGTGGCAGAAAAACACAATCTGCTGATTTATATGATCATGAAAACAGATGATGGCTTTGAGGCAATTATGTCGTCTGCCTTTGAAAAATTCTTAAATAACCAGTAGGATTTAGCAATGAAACTTTTTCTCATGACTTTTGGGGTCTTCTTATTGGTGATTGCTGGCATGGCAATTGGTTATATTGTTAAGAAGAAAACCATTGCAGGAAGTTGTGGCGGGATTTCAGCCTTGGGCTTAAAAAAAGTCTGTGATTGTGAAGAACCTTGCGATAACTTAAAAGCTAAATTAGAGGCTGGCGATGAAGCGGCACAGCAAGAATACCAAACAAAATTTGCGAAAAATGCACCGCACTTTTATGAAGTAAAATAATCTCACTTATCAACACGTTGATGTGAGAGGGAATGTCTATTAGGGGCTTTGTATCGGGAAAATCAGGTACAAAGCCCTTCCACCTTATTTCGTGGGCTTATCACGAACACAACCTGAATATTAAAGTAATATGAAATCAAACACTTATGCAACGCATTTCCCGCCACTCAGTGCAGAACAATTGGCGGAAAATAGCAAGAAAAAAGTTATCTGTGGCATGTCTGGTGGGGTTGATTCCTCTGTGTCTGCCTTTATTCTTCAACAACAAGGTTATCAAGTGGAAGGCTTGTTTATGAAGAACTGGGAAGAAGACGATGACACCGACTATTGCACAGCGGCAGCCGATCTTGCCGATGCTCAAGCGGTTTGCGATAAACTCGGCATCAAACTACATAAGATTAATTTTTCCGCTGAATATTGGGATAATGTCTTTGAACATTTTTTAAAAGAATATCAGGCAGGACGAACGCCAAATCCTGATATTTTGTGTAACAAAGAAATTAAATTCAAAGCCTTTTTAGAATACGCCGCAGAAGATCTTGGTGCCGATTATATTGCCACAGGGCATTATGTTCGCCGTGGTGAGAACAATGGACAATGCCAGTTATTGCGTGGCTTAGATCAAAACAAAGATCAAAGCTATTTCTTATATACCTTAAGCCAAGAACAAGTGGCACAAAGCCTGTTCCCAGTGGGCGAAATTGAAAAGCCCATTGTGCGAGCCATTGCGGAAGATTTAGGTTTAGCCACAGCGAGGAAAAAAGATTCTACGGGCATTTGTTTTATCGGTGAACGTAAATTTAAAGATTTCTTAGCACGTTATTTACCTGCACAACCAGGTGAAATTAGAACTGTTGAGGGAAAAGTAGTGGGACGTCATGATGGTTTGATGTATCACACCCTTGGACAACGCAAAGGCTTGGGCATTGGTGGGGTCAAAGGTATGAGTGAGGATCCTTTCTATGTGGTAGAAAAAGATCTGATTAACAATGTGTTAGTGGTGGCACAGGGGCATGATAATTCTGCCTTATTGTCTTCAGGCTTAATGGCTAGCCAATTACATTGGGTAGATCGTCAACCGATTCGTCAGCCCGTTCGTTGCACCGTCAAAACCCGTTATCGTCAAGAGGATATTCCGTGCGAAATTCAACCGATTGATGATGAAACCCTTCGTGTGGTGTTTGATGAACCACAAATTGCGGTGACGCCAGGTCAATCAGCCGTATTTTATCAAGGTGAAGTGTGTTTAGGGGGCGGGGTTATCGATTCCCAAATCAAATAAGCAGATTAGCGACAGATTGTCATAAAAAGTGCGGTGCTTTTTAAAAAAGTTTCACCGCCTTTTTTATTTATCGGAGTCGGTCGCCCTCAGCACCCAAGGGGAAAGCAGAAATGCGGTGGAAATGCCAACACAAAGTACCGTTGCAAAACTCACTAATGCGGTGGTTTGACTGAGCATTAATAAACCAAAAGACAGTTGCGTCGTGAGTGCCGATAAAATCACGGCAATAAAGGACGAAGAAAGAAAATGGCGATTTTTCAATAAGAAAATACCGTAGTCTAACCCCATTCCCAAAATCAAAATTAAGGCGAGCGAACTAAATAAATTAAAATATTGCCCTGTCAGAACAAGAGTTGTCAGTGCCAAAAGCATTGCCGTTGCAATCACCGTCATCATGCGTAATGCGGCATTTAGGCTGAATTGATAGCTCAGTAAACCCGTGACGATCATGAGACTGATCGCTAAGATGATGAGAATGTGATCACGACTTTGTTCAAACAGCCTTGACCAATCTTGCGTGGTGTTGTGGTAACTCACACCCTCATGTTGCTGGGCGATTTCTGTGGCAAGTTTATCTTCTGATTGCTTTAGCGGAATCAAAGCATAGTATTGATTCCCATCTTGAAAGAAAAATGAGGCGAAGTTTTGCCCTATTGGATGGCTGAGAAATTGACTGAGTGAAATAGGGGAATAAGAGTAAACATTGCCCTTTATGCCAAGGGATTGAAATGGTTGCTGGAGTTGTTGCAAGGCATGTTGTACTAATTGATGATTTTTCGCTTGTGAATGCTGACTTGGCAAGTAATCACTGAAGACGATCATGGGCTGAATGCGGTTACTGCGGTTCAGGGAATTGAAGAGTTGTTCTAAGCGAGTGAGGAGTGTCTCTTCTTGCGTGCTTTGTACAATAAAATATTGCAATTGACTATGTTGTTGCAGAATCCGATCAAATTTTTGTTCAATTTGTTGCAAATGTGTTGGCTGTGCTTGTAATAACCGAACATCATCATTGATTTTTAATTGCGGTAATAGACATAAGCTTATGAACACCAGCGAGGCAATGAGCCATGTGAGCCATGATTGATGTTGCCAAGCCTGTAAATAGCGGTGGAGATGTTGCCCGTATGGAAAACGGAGTGATGAATTTTTTTGTGTGAAAAAAGGGTATAGGGTAAAAATGGTGAATAATGCCCCCGCTAAACCAAATACCGCATAGACAGCCATTTGTTTGAGAATAATTAACGGAGCAAAGCCTAACACACTATAAGCTAAGGCAGTGGTAATAAAGGCAAATAATAAGGTTGGACGTAATTTTGTTAATGTGTGTTCACTTTTTTCGGGCGGTTGATGAAAGTAGCGTTCGCTGAGAAAATGCAAGCTATAATCCGCAGATACCCCCACTAAACTGGCACTGAGTGCGATGGTGAGCAAATGAATTTCACCAAAAATACACCAAATCGCCAAGGTACCCCACACAATTCCTGTTGCCAATGAGAAAAGGAGCAAAAGCAAAGGCATGAGGCTACGAAATACGAAAAACATCAATAATAAAATGCCGAATGCTGATCCTATTCCAATAATTTTAATATCTTGTTCCACACTTTTCGCCGCATAATCACTAAAATAAAGTGCACTTCGACTGTCCAGTTCAAGGTTAGGATAATGCTGTTTTACCTGTTGTTCGGCTTGTTTGAGGGTGGAAATAATCTCGCTTTTTTCCTTCAGATTATCATGTTCAGCTTTTAGCTTGGCTTGCAAAAGCACATAATATTTGCTCGCAGATTGCACATAAAGCCACCCGTCTTGCCATTGTAGGGGCGTCCGTTTGGTTTGGAGAAGGGTGTTTCGGGTTAATAACAGGGGATCGTGCTGTAATTCTTTCGTGCTAATGCCACTCATGGGCGAATAGAGTTGTGCCAGTATGGATTGGAAATACTGTTCAGGTTGTTGCAGTTGCTGTTGTAACTTAGCGGAAAGCAGTTGGCTACGGTGTGTAAAAAAATAGTGTTGCCAAGCCTGTTGTTGTGCTAGCTTTTGACCTTCAATGGCTTCAAGCTGAGGAATTTGCTGGAGGTGCTGTTGCAATTGTGTGGCACCTTGCATTGCTTTTTCTAAGGTTTCACTGCCCACTAACCACAGGATAGAACGGTTAAGTTGGTGAGCCAGTTGGCGTTCTATATGGGGCGGAACTTCACTTTGTCCTTGTAAAAGTGCGGTCAAATTATTTTCAATTTTGAGCTTTGGCAACAGCACAATGAGCCAAAGGCTAGCGATCATAATGACGGCTAACCATAATGCTGCTCTCAACGCATTATTGTGCAAAAAGCGTGTCTTGTTCATGGGTGAGGCTCTTTAAGGCTTTGCAGTTTTTGAAGTGTAACTCTGTGCTATCTCCTTGCTGATCTTGAATTCGTACCGACTGAATACTGCTATCACCCGTTAAGATAATGTGTTTAAAAATCGATTGGAAAGGGGCTCGGCTTGGACGCAATACCACTTGCCATTGTGAGGTGTTCGTTTTGACTTCTTCCATTTGGAAATAGTGAGTTAAGCGTTGCCATTGACCTTGTAAGACATCACGTATTAATTGGGTAAAATGGAAAAGCTGAGGTTGCTCCGTGGCAGAAATAATTTGTACATTACCCAATACGGATTGATAAATTTGCTTTTCTGTCATTACCATTGTTTGTGGGAAAGGGGCGGTTTGTTGCCAAATCAGCCCTTTTGGTTGGGCTAAAACCAGCTCACCTTTTGATTGTAAATTGAGTTGCATGTCTTTTAATTGACGGGTTTGTTCAAATTCACATTGAAACAGGGGGGCAATATTTAATTGTTGCTGAATCTGTGCCAAATCGCTATACGCAGAAAGTGGCAGTAAGGCGATGACGAAATACATCAGTATTGGCTTAAATTTCATGGGCATTCTCTTCTAAAATTGACCGCACTTTGTCTTGCCAACAAGCGGGAGTCATAAATTGTAAGTGTTGGTCACCGGTGATCATGGCAACTTGTGTGCTAGACGCTTGACAAAGGAGCTGATCTGTTCGGCTGTCATAAAAGCGAAATTGGATTTTGATCCGATTCTCAAATTCTAAGAGATCCGCCAGAATGTAAAAATCCTGTTCGAGGGTGATTGGGCGAATATATTTGATATCCGCTTGTACGATAGGATATTGGTAGCCTGTGGCGATCATTTCAGGATAGCCATAACCGATTTTTTGGAAAAGGGCATGACGTGCGGTTTCAATAAATTGCCAATAACGGCCATGCCATACCACATTCATAATATCCAGATCTTGAAAAGCAGGTTTCAGATCCACCCGATGGGTGAGTAAGCTAGGAACTTTTTTCTTCATTTATTTACGCCAAAAATCATAAAAATTAAACCACTCAAGGGGCGATTGTCGACAATAATGTGCTAAGCGTTGGACATATTTTTCCACATAAGGTTGCACGCCATGATTTTGCCTTGCTCGTCTTGGCAGATGGATTTGATCGGCAAAATGCTCAAGATACAAATCAAACTTACCCGTTTGTGTTGGATGGCGTAATGCAAAAATTAAATAAACAGGCACTTTTAATAAATGTGCCAAAATATAAGGGCCTTGTGGAAAATCGGCCTCTTCACCAAGGAAGGTGGCACGTACACAATTATTCTGACTGGGATCTTGAATACTGGTGCGATCACCGACAATGACAATGATATGCCCTTGCTCAATACGTTGCTGTAATAAGATGAGGGTGGCAGGTGAGATTTCATCCACTTGCAATAAATCAAATTCTCCTTGCTCGTGGGTTTGGTATTGTTTGAGGAGCTCGTTAAAACGTACAGCATGCTTGGTAAAAACCAATGCAGTCACGTTGATATTGGGAATTTTGGTGCTTAATGCCCGACAAAGCTCAAGATCGCCAAGGTGTGAACCTAACAGCATCACACTGCGTAAGTCCCCTTTTTCGGCAATGGATTCAGGTAAATGGAAATACAGATCATCAAGCTGGATATTTCCTTTCCATGCCATGATTTTATGTAAGATACTTTCGGCAAAGTAAGTTAAATGGTTGATGCTATTGAGCTGGCGATTGCCTTTTAATTCGGGGTAATACGCTTTCAGTTTTGTTAAATATTGCTGTGAGGCGTTTCGATGTTTTCGGGAAAACAGCCAATAATAAAAAATCACAGGGCGTAGCAACAAGCGAAAGCCTGTTTTGCCACAAACTCGATAGATAAAAAGTAAAATTTGAATGCCGAGTTTGGTGCCTGTTTCCGACATTTTCGACCAGTGTGTTGTGTTACTCATGTGTCTTTTTTCTCAAAAGTGATGGAATTTGGCATAAGAATTGTGGAAATAAACGACAGTGCATTTGTGTTAAACGGATGTTGTCCCAAAGGTGATCAAAATGCGATACCCCCTCTTCAGGGTAAATCACTTTCGTTGGCACAAAGGCCACTTTTTTCTGCATTCGCCAATAGTATTGCACAATAATTTCAATATCAAACTGCATGCGGTTACCTGTATAAACCTGCTGGATAATCGCAAGGGTAGGTTGTACAGGATAAACACGAAAACCGCATAAACTGTCTTGAATATCAAAAGATAAGGTTTCTAACCAAACCCAAAAATGGGTTAAATAACGACCGTAATAACGTAATGCAGGTACTGACTCATCATATATGGGTTTCCCTGAAATTAAGGTGTCGGGCTGTTGCTGGCTTTCTTTGAGCAACACAGGAATATCAGCGAGATGGTGTTGCCCGTCAGCATCCACTTGTAAAATATGGGTATAACCTTGAAATGCAGCCCAATACAATGCCGTTTTGATTGCCGCCCCTTTGCCTAAATTTTGTGGGTGAGTATAAAGCGTAAAGGCATATTGCTGTTGTAATTGTTGTAACTGTTGCTGATTTTGTAGATCTGAACAGTCATCCACGACAAAAATCGGCAACTTAAATTCGGCTAACTTGGCTAAAACCTGCGGCATAAATTTAGCATGGTTATAGCAAGGAATGAAAAGACAAGGGCGATAAGTGGTCATAAGCTGAATATCCCAGAACTGATGATGCTATGTGAATCTCGGTATTCGAAGGTTAGACGTTTTTTTTCCACCTCTTTTTTGAGCTGGAGCAATAGCTGGCTTTCAGGGAAAATTAATTTTTGGTATTTCACTTGTTTAACAGGATTGAGGCGTAAATCCTGTTGCCAGTATTGTTGAATAAATTCATACACTAAACCGAGTTGCACCACGCCTGCTAAAATTGGGCAATCTGGAAAATGCCCTGCAAAATAAGGGTAGTCTGCGTGAAAAACACATTGCACTTCAAGTTCTGTATCAGTGCATTTGATGACATGATAGTCTGGTAAGATCATGCAAATAAGCTCTCTAATTGTTGTAAGTTCATTTTTCCTTGTTCGTTCATTGGCATAAATGGCACAAGGCGAATTTTACGGGGTAGGGCGATGAGTTCCACACGTTGATGTAAATGCTGGCGTAAAAGATTTAAGGTGTCTTTGGGGCTTAAATGCTGATAGGCGTGATGTAATACCACAACAAGACCAATACTTTCACGATGGGGGTCTTTTACCACGATACTTTTGATTTCTTCAATTTCGTTTAATTCTAAGCAAAAGCATTCAATTTGTGTTAGTGAGACACGTTTATCCCCAATTTTGGCAATTCGATCAATGCGTCCTAAGAGTTCAAATCCTGTGGAATTTAACCGCACTTTGTCTTCTAATTTATACCATTCGGCAGTATGTAAAAATGGTGAGGCGATCATCAAGCACTCATCTTCTTGATTTTGTCGCACTTGAATCCCTTCAAGCAATTGCCATTGTTGATGTGGAAAGGTTCGGTAAGCAATGGCACTGGTTTCGCTTGAACCGTAAAATTCCATCACATCACATTGTAGCAATCGCTGTGCATTTTCCCCGCTTTGACGAGGCAATTTCCCACCAGAGGAGAAAAGCACCCTCGCTTTAGGATAGGTTAAATGCGGATCCAAAAAGCGTAAAAAAGCTGGGCTGCTGATGAGCGTGTAATCGGTGTTAATTTTTTGCAGTTGCTCTGGGATCACCAAGCTATATTCAAAAAACGGCATATGAAAGACAAAAGGCTGTAATAAACGGTACATCAAGCCCAGTAGATGATTATGGTTTACGGTGGAATACATGACCGAGCCTTGTAAGACATCTTTTAATAGCTGATGTTCTACTTTAATTTGACGATCAAACAAATGGACTGACTTTTCAATCACTTTCGGTTTGCCTGTGCTACCTGAGGTAAACAAGTAGATTTCTGCTTCATTTTGCACCGCACTTAGGGGCATTTCAAAAGGGGTGAACGCCGTTTTATGTTGATGTTGAAATAAACAAACGGATTTATTAACGGCGGCACTTAACTTTTCATCATCTGTACAAAGCAAGGAAAAATGTTCATCAATATCGGTTAAATGTGCAGCCGTTTGCAAGGCAGGTAACACAATTTTACGCTGACAATGCAACGCCGCTAACAGACCGCATAACATTAAAAATCCGCTTTTAAAGACTAAAGCCACTTCCCGATCGTTGGGGTAGTGATTGAGTTGTTCAATTAAATATGCCGTCTGCATTTGCAGATCTTGCCAGTGATATTGTCGGTTATTGCCCAAGCAAATAATTTCATCAGCTTGGCGAGTTTGGTAAAGCATTTGCTTAATGGGCACAAGCTGATTTGAATCCGTAATAAATTGTGTGGTTAAGCATGTATTGAGGTTAGTGTTTGTGTTTTCGTTTAACATATTGGCGGATACCAAATTCAATAATAAAGAACAGTCCCATTAAAAGATAGCTGATTAAGCCGTTATACCATGTCCATAAGGTCATATCGTTGGCAACAACGGTCAGGAAAGCAGCACTTCCATTGATGATAAAAAAAATGCACCACGCTATGGTCACGTTGCGAGTATAGTTGATGGCATGCTCAGGCAAGTTTTTATCCATTATGCGTGCGAAGATTTCAATAATACTTGGGGGATAAATCAGGCTTGCAGCAAAAACACAAAAAGCAAGTAAGTTCATTAAGACAGGATAAAATAATAAACTGTTTTCATGTTGAAACATAAACGCTACTAACGCAAGCACACCGCCCAGTATGGTTGAACATAACGCAAACAATTTTAGATAGCGACTAGGGTATTGAGGTTGCCGAAATACCAATATGAAACGCAACACAAACAAAATAAATAAACAGATTGTGAGTGTGCGAAAAGGCAAGCTATCTAAACTGAAAAAAACGAAAAATGGATAAGCAACCAGTAATAAAGATAAAAAGACGTTGGCAAGTTTATACACAGTCTTATTCGTTATTCCAAAGTTGGGCAATCACATCGACAATATCGCCAATGGTTCTGACGTTTTTAAAGTTTTCAGGGCTAACCCGTTTTTTGATTTTATTTTGCAAATGAACAATGAGATCAACCGCATCAATGCTGTCTAATTCAAGATCATCAACAATATGTGAATCAAGGGTTACGGTGTTGGGGTCAATATCAAAAAGTTCTTCTAAATAGACTTTGATTTGTTCAAAAATTTCATTTTTATCCATCTTATACCTCAGTTTGTGAACGAATAAAATCCGCTAATGTTTTCACTGAATAGAAGTGCTGGTGAACCGCTTCATTTTCAGCATTTAATTGTACTTTGAATTTATTTTTAATAGCCAAACCAAGTTCTAATGCATCAATAGAATCTAATCCTAATCCTTCATTAAACAATGGCATGTCCGTGTCAATTTCATCAATGCTCAGTTCTTCTAAATTGAGCGAATGAATGATTAATTGTTTAATCTCATTTTCTAACGCTTGCACGATAAGCTCCTTGTGGTTTCCATCATGTCAATAGAGGGTTGTAAAATATGGGTTAACTCATGATTTAATTTTCTCACCGCTTTAGAAGGTGGCAAACCTTCGACCAAGTAAGGGGTGATAGGTTCGAGTTGTTGTACTTTAATATAAAAAAACGATTTTCGTTCAGGGACTTTATACCAAGGCATACTGCGATTTAAACTCATCGGCTCACAACAAATATGCACGACTCGCAGAGGAACGGCACAACGAATCGCTAAATTTGCCGCACCACGCTGTAATTTTAGTTCAGTTGCATGCATAGGTGTACGTGTGCCTTCGGGGAAAATTAAAAACTTTCCACCATTGGCTAAGCGTTCCTTGCAAGCGGTTAATAATTTTTCGGGGTCAGCAGAGTTCGGAATATAGCCTGCACAACGCACCACCGTTTTACAAAATGGGTTATGAAATAAGGCTTCTTTTACCACACAATCCATTTCAGGCAAGACAGAACCAATGAGCACATAATCTAAAATGGTTGGGTGATTGGCGATAATTAAACAGCCCCGATCTTGTTGTAAAATCTCTGCCCCTTCAATTTTATAGTCAATAATACGCAAGCATTTGAGGCTTTTGACAAAAACACGAAAACAAAAGCTAATACTGCGTTGGCTTGCTTGACGGCGTTTGCTCTCATCTTTGTAGTAAAGGCGAATTAAGCTAAACCAGATATTACCTAAAATCAAACCGCCTAGTCCAAACATGGCGAACGCCAAGCCTGTTCCGACAATACGCCAATATTTGTTTAATTGCGTAAAAATTGCCATTGTTGTTGCTCGTAATGTAAGGAAAAATGGGGTTCTTGTCGGAAATAAGCCTGTAAAAAAGCAAGCCCTTGTGGGCAGGCAGGGTTGGGCGTATTTCCAGTGGTGAAGGATAATTTCCAGCTGTCACCTGCAGTTAGTATCATGCCTACCGCATAGGCTGCGGATTGTTCATGTTGGGGTAAATCCTGTTTGTAAAAATCTGGCACTTGATCATCAAAGAACACCAATAACACGGCTTTTTTACCGTTTTTTAACGCCAGCAAGGCTTCTAACATGGCTGAGCAAAAGGTATTTTCTTCTGCCGCAATAGAGCTAATTGGTGCTGTTTGCTTGGCTAAAATACTAAATTGCCCTGCTGGTGCATTATGAACGGCGGTGGCAAAATCGGTTGGTGACATATCACCATGTCGGAAAAAATGATCAAGAAGTTTATAGGTTCGGCTAAGCTGACCATGTCGACTGGCAAATACCACAAAGTCAATCTCTGCATCTTGATTGAGCTCCAAAGCAAGCTGAATGGCCATTTTATCGGCAAGCCCCATACGGCGAGCTTGCATCATTGGAATCAGTGGGGTGGCAAATTTCGCCCCTGTTTCAAGGGGTTGGAAAGGTTGATTTGCCCATGTGTGCCATTGTGCCTCATCCGTTAGGGTTGCACTGTATGCTTTTAATTTTGCGATATGAAATGTCAGCATAGCCTACCAAATACTCTTCTTGTTATTTCACGAAATCGGCTTTTAATGCAACATTCGCTGGGAAGTGACCAACATGGCATTCATATTTATTTTCGCTACTGAATGGATTATTTTTGTAGTTACTTTGGATATTGGAAATTTTGGTGACCCCTAATTCTGCTGCTTTGTGCTGTAATTGAATCAACGCAGATAACATAGCACGGCGACATGCTGCCATATCATCTTTACCAAACGCATTAGCCGATTTACTTGTTTTTAACCCATGTGCCACCACTTGACCGCTAAGTGTTTTGCCAAATGCCATTTGAAATTTTGGGCTGAGGTGCTGTTTGGCTTCAGCGGATCTTACCACCTCGGAAATCGGTAAAAAATACGCATCATTACGTGCAGAACAGGCTGTTAACGCCACGATAGCTGAGATCGTTAGCAGTTTTTTGATTGAAAAGTTCATAAAAAATCTCCTTATTTAGATGGATTGTATTTTTGGAAAATCAGTGAGGTATTAATGCCGCCAAAGGCAAAGTTATTGCTCATCACATAATTTGTTTGTTTTTCTACCGCACTTTTTCGAATATAGTTTAGCTGGCCACAACGTTCATCAACCTCTTCAAGGTTAATGGTGGGCAGAAATAAGCCTTCATTCATCATTTCAATACTAAACCAAGCTTCTAATGCCCCACAAGCACCTAAGGTATGACCTAAATAGCTTTTCAGTGAGGAAACTAAGGGGGTATGACCAAAGATCTGATAAGTTGCATTGCTTTCGGCAATGTCTCCTCGTTCTGTGGCGGTGCCATGTAAACACACATAGCCAATTTCCTTGGCATCAATTTGGGCTTGCTTAATGGCTTGTTCTAAGCAAATTTGCATGGTGCTTTGCTGTGGCTGGGTTACGTGGGCCGCATCACAGTTTGTGGCAAATCCAATTAATTCCGCATAGATAGTGGCACCACGGGCTTTGGCATGCTCATATTCTTCTAAAATTAATGTGCCCGCCCCTTCACCGAGGACTAATCCATCACGATTTTTATCAAATGGACGAGGTGTCAACTGCGGTTCATCGTTACGTTGGCTGGTGGCAAATAAAGTATCAAAAACCGCCACTTCACTTGGACACAGCTCTTCTGCACCGCCTGCCACCATGATCGTTTGGTAGCCATGTTTTATGACTTCGTAAGCATAGCCAATCGCTTGGCTGCCTGAAGTACAAGCCGTTGATGAAGGGATGACACGGCCTTGCAAACCGAAATACAGGCTGATATTAGCCGCAGTCGTGTGTGGCATCATCTGAATATAGGTTTGTGCCGTAATATCATGTGTATGATGCTCTGTGAGCATGGTGGCAAAGGCTCGAACGGGATCCGTACTGCCTGTGCAAGATCCGTAAGCTACACCGACATCCCCCGTTTTTAAAATCGGATTGCCCAAAAGCCCAGCTTGCTCAAGGGCTTGTTCTGTTGCCACGACTGCAAGTTGTGACACTCGCCCCATACTACGACTTTGTTTTTTCGTAATATGTGAAGGAAGGGTAAAGTTCACAATTGGGGCGGCTAAACGGCTTTGTAGCCCATCAAAAATTTCCCATTCAGGCATATAGCAGACGGCATTTTGATAGGTGAGCATGTTTTGTTTAATCTTTGTCCATGTTTGCCCTAATGCCGTCACACCAGACATTCCCGTGACAACAACACGTTTTGTCATGATTTATTCCTTTATTTGTTAGACCATTCCACCATTAATGCCAATTACTTGGCGAGTAATGTAGGCGGCTTTGTCACTCATTAAAAATGCCGCCAAATCGGCAACTTCTTGTGCTTGCCCCATGCGTTGCATTGGAATCAAAGGTAGTGCATGTTTTAGCACGTGTTCATCAAAGATACCTGTCTCAATTAAACCGGGGGCAATGCAATTCACGGTGATTTTTCGTTTAGCCAGTTCTAATGCAAGGGCTTTGGTGGCACCAATCAGCCCCGCTTTTGAGGCACTGTAATTGACTTGACCACGATTGCCCACTTGACCTGAGACACTGGAAATGGTGATGACCCTTCCCCCTTGACGGGCAGCGATCATTGGCATAATGATAGGGTGAATCACATGGTAAAAGGCATCTAAATTGGTGTGGATCACACAATCCCAGTCGTTTTCAGATAAGGCTGGAAAGGCTCCATCACGAATAATCCCCGCATTTAACACCACCCCATAATAACTGCCATGGGCATCGATATCTTGCTCAAGAGCGGTACGGCAAGCTTGGCGATCCGAGACATCAAAATTGATTAAGCGTCCTGTTCCTCCTGCCGAACAAATTTGTTGTAGTGTATCTTCTGCACCCGATTTATCCGATAAATAGTGAACCACCACATCAAAGTGCTGCTTGCCTAATTCAATGGCAATCGCTTTACCGATTCCTTTACTTGCCCCTGTGACTAAAACTGTTCTTGTCATTATCTACTCTTTCTTCTTTAGTAATTGTGTTAATTCTTGTTCATCAGGTTGATAAGTGGTTAATCGACCTTCTGCGGTGACTTGATTTTGTGCATTAACAATTTTCACATCAAAGCTTGCCATTCGTTGATCTTGCATTAATAAGTGGGCTTCGACACGTAACACTTCATCCATAAGATAGTGCGTAACAAAATACTTACATTGTCTAGCACCCAATAAAAAACCGATTTTTGCCTCGGTATTATGTTGTATTTTGCCTTGTATTCCTGCCCAAGTGCCAATGGTTTGAGCCATTAATTCCACACTGATCCAAACGGGAATCTGTTGATTTTTGTCGACAAACAGTCGCTGTTTTTCACCCAGTTTGATCGTCACTTCAATATCATTTTCCGACACCTGTTGAATCTCGTCCACCAATAACATCGGGGATTGATGCAACAAATAATCGCCAGCGTAATGTGATGATAGATTATACATGATTTACTCGCCTGAAAATAACACTGACATTATTTCCCCCAAATGCAAAAGAATTGCTCATAATCACAGGTGAATGCAAGACCTGATGATCATCGGTAATTAAACCTATTTGAGGTAAACCACTGTCCAGTGTTGACACGTCATGGGTTTGACGTGGCAGAAAATTTTTTGAATTTCCACCGCACTTTTCCAGTAATAGACAAGAAATAGCGGCTTCAGTTGCACCTGCTGCACCAAGTGTATGACCTGTGAGCGATTTTGTGCTACTACAAGGGATTTTGCCGAAAACACGAGCCACAGCTAAGCTTTCCATTTGATCATTTAACGGGGTGGCGGTGCCGTGTAAATTTAAATAGCCCACCTCTTCAGGTTTTAAATTGGCGGCAGATAATGCACCACGCATGGCTTGTTCTGCTCCCAGACCTTGTGGCTCGGGTGCGGATATATGATAGGCATCACTACTTTCGCCCACCCCTGCGAGCATGAGTGTGCTTTTTTCTTTGCTTAGAAGAAACACTGCCCCCGCTTCACCAATATTGATGCCTTTTCGTTTTTCGGCAAAAGGGGTATTGGGTTCGGCAGAGAGTGAAGCTAATGCATGGAATCCGTTTACGGTTAAGTGGCATAAGGTATCTGCTCCCCCCACAATCACGGCATCGACGACATCCGCATTTAACATTCTTTGAGCGGTGAGAAATACTCGCCCACTAGAAGAGCACGCAGTAGAAATACTCAAGTGCGGACCATTGATGCCTAAATATTTGGCGACAAATCCAGACGCTGAACCTAATTCTTGGCAACGATAATGATAGTCAGGGTGTGGGGTTTGCGTTTGTTGAGCCTGTTGAATGGCTTGCTCACCTAAATCAATGCCTGCGGTGCTAGTGCCCATCACCACCCCTATTCGCATACTGCCATAACGTTGAATAAGTTTATCAATCGGGTTTTTAAGTTGCTGTAAGCACAAGGCAAGCACCTGATTATTGCGACAATGATATTGTTTTAAATGATCAGGAAGTGTTGGCAGTTCATCCCGAATATGACCCAAATAGGTACTGCCATTGGCTAAAAGTGCGGTATCTTTTTGCAATAAAAAACGATTTTGAGAAAGGTTTTCCCAAATTTCTTCTTTAGACGTGCCTAATACATTACAAAAGGCATAATCTTGGATATAAATATCGGAGTATGCAGTCATTTTTGGTTTGCCGTAGGAAGTGTTTCAATGTGAATTTGATAATTAAACGGAACATTTTCCAGTAACACAGGTTGAATAGGTTGTGTGTTTTTATAGGTGACCCGCATCACAAGGCGATGTTGGGGATCATAAAGAAAGCGCTGGTTATGTTGTTCTGTCATTTTCCAACCTTCAGGGAGTTGCCAACTTTGTGGGGGCAATAATGTGAATAAAATATCCCCTAGCACTTGATTCGCAGGTGGCATTTTGGCAAGAAGAGGCTGATTTTCCACCTTGATTTCGCGACCGTTATATTGTGCCTGTGCCAATTTAATGCCTAAGGTGGAAAGCACTGTGAGGGCAATGTGTTGCAGTGAACTTTGTAATACCACCAAAACGGGAGCATGGTTTTTTTGTTCTGGATAATGAATGCGAAGCAATTGTTGTTGGTATAAGGTCGGTGCTTGATCTAACGATGGCAAGGCAATTTGTGTGTGTTTATCCACGAAATAGCCCGTCGATAGCGGTGCTTTTGATTGACACGCACTCAACATGAGCAGGAGAGCAAAAGTGAGGAAAGATCTTATCATGGGACTTGTGCCGTCGTTATCGGTAAAAAAGTGGGCAATATTCTAACGGCAACAAGCACAAAGTCAACGTAAAATTGTGGTGAAGCCTTGTGGCAACGCCTTTATTGTCTTTGATGAGCGTTAGGTTGTACCGTTAAAAAAGGCAAGAGCAGTAAGGCGATAGCAAAAGCACAGCAAGAGATGACGATAAAAAAGCCTGTCCAATGAAAGGTTTGTGTGATGAGTGCAAGAGGGTAGCCTGCAAGTGCAGCACCGAGATACGCAAAAAGACCGACAAAACCTGTGGCTGTGCCTGCGGTTTTTTTATGTGAACATTCTGCCGCAGCCATGCCGATTAACATTTGTGGACCAAACACAAAAAAGCCAACACAGAAAAATAAGCCAGATTGGAGTAGCATATTTTCTTTAGGCATTAACCAAAGGGCTGTAATGGAGAAGAAAATACCAATGGCAAACACCAATGCCATGGGGCCTCGATTGCTGGAAAACAGTTTGTCTGAGCCCCAGCCTGCCACTAACGATCCCGCAAATCCGCCAATTTCAAACAGTGAAAGTGCGGTGTTTGCTCGGACAAGATCATAATGATAGCGTTCGCTTAAATAGAGATTTCCCCAATCATTGATTGCCGTGCGGACTAAATACACTAAGGCATAGCTCATGGCGAGCAACCAAATATATTTGTTATAGAACACATAATCTCGCAAGATTTGACGCCAAGTTAAATGTTGACCTTCTGCTTCTTGCATCAGTTCTAACGGGTCGTTACGCCATTGCCCAATGCTTGGCAAGCCCAGTGCCGTTGGGGGACTTGGCAAACGCCAGAGTAAAAAGAGACTGATCAGAATGACGAGCACCCCTGCCACGATAAAACCTTGTCGCCAGCTGTAATGTAAGGTGAGATAACCAACAATGAGGGGAATTAATGCACCACCGACATTGTGTGCGGTATTCCAAATTGACCACCAGAAACCCCGTTCGCTACGGGAATACCATGTGGTTAAAAATTTAGAACAGGCAGGCCAGCCCCAGCCTTGAAACCACGCATTGATGATCCAAAGCCCTGTTAACATCAACACGGAGCTGGATAAACCGAATAAAATATTGGTGATACCTGTCATCATCAAACCCATTGCCATAATGTAGCGTGGATTGGCTTGGTCCGAAAATAGCCCTGAGAAAAATTTAGATAAGCCGTAGGTCAGATAAAACAAGGTTGCCATCAACCCAATGGCATTTTTATCTATGCTTAAATCGTCCATTAAAGCAGGCATGGCATAATTGAGACTTTTACGGGTGAGATAAAAACCCGCATAGCCCACATACATGGCGAGCATCAGATGTAAACGCCAGTAGCGATAAGTGCGGTCAATTTCAGAAAAGTTTTGTATCGTCATAGTTAAAATCGCGGTAATGTGATCACAAGAGATGTGCCTTGTGGTGACGGGGAAAGGGGCTGTGTCGGGGTGCTAGCCATTTTAGAACGGAGATGAAATTCTCCCCCAATGAGTGCCACTCGCTCTTGCATACCACGCAAGCCTAATCCCGAAACAGGCTGTTCTGGATCAAAGCCTTTGCCATTATCTTGAATAGACAGTATCACTTGTTGACCAATATGAATGGCAATGTGAATTTCACTGGCTTGGGCGTGTTTGATGATGTTATTTAACGCTTCTTGATAGAGACGGTAAAGGGTGATTTCTAACAAGGGATCAAGGCTTAAGTGCTGAGGATTATGCCATTCAAACTGGCAGTGAATATGTTGTTGGGCTAAACCTAATTCGTCTAACACATTTTGTAGCACTTGTTGCAGAGGCAAATCGTCCAACACACGAGGCCGCAAGCGATTGAGCAAGCCCCTGACGCTGTCGTAAATATTTAATGATAATTGCTCAATCATAGTGGCAGATTGTTGCTCCCGAGCTTGTGGATTCAGACGTTTCAAAATATTTGCTTGGGTGCGAATGGCGGTGATGTTTTGTCCGATTTGATCGTGCAATTCACGGGCAAGTTCTTTACGAATGTTTTCTTCACTGCTGATCAATTGGTGAGTGAGGGATCGGTTACGCTTAAGTTCCATGCCTAAATGCTGGTTAAGTTCCCGTTGCCGTTGAATGGCAAGCCCAAGAAAAATCCCCGTGATGGTTTGTGTACAAAGGGAAAGAAGTAAATCCGTTAAATCCAGATGGGAGAAATGTTGGGTAGAGGCAATTAATGCCACACTGTTAATTAAGGATCCCAATAATGCCCCCTGCCAGCCATAATAATACGCCAATAAAATGATCGGAATGGCTAAAAAGAATAAGCTAAAGCGGTTAAATTCCTCAGGCAAATAGGTTTGGATCAGAATGTTTAAAATCAAAAGTAGGGTATAGACCACAATATGTTTACTGCGTAAGGTAATCGGGTGGTGGATAACTCGGGCGGTGAGTGGCACCCATTGGCGTGCAAAGAGAAAATCCTGCAAGAGATAGCACATGGGTAACAGCAATAAGGCACCCGTAAAACTCACCAACATACTGTAAGCGAAAGGGGCATTTAAACAAAACAGCACCAAAGCATTGAGCAGACTTAAACTGAGTGCCAATATGCCTTGTAACAGTAATTTAAATCCTTGATTGCCTTGATAATAAGGTTGAATCAAGAAAACGATTGGGAAACTGACCGCACTTAATAAGAGCAACGGCAAATAAGCTTGGGTATGTTCTGCGAAAGAGACAAAAAGCAGCACCGTACTTTCTGCCAGTAAAGGGGCAAGCCACAATGTGGGGCGAAGGTGCAAACACAGTCCAAGACGTAAAGCAAAAGGTAAAAACAGAAAGGCTAAACGGGTATCTTGCAACAAATAATCAGCCACACCCCACAAACAAAAATAAGTGCAAGTGATCAGAAACCAGCTATAAAGGAGGCTGAACAGCGTGTTCATAGGCGTTCAGCGTCATGAAAGAAATTGGCAAGTTCCACGTTATTTTTGACATTGAGTTTGCTCATGGCATTGGCACGATGAACATGAACGGTTTTAAAACTCAAATTCAGTTGCTCGGCAATTTCTTTCGCATTAAAGCCTGCGGTTAAAAGTTCGCACACCTCTTGTTCCCGCTTGGTGAGTTGTTGGGTGCAAGGTGAAGTAGGATTGACCAGTTTTAAGGTCAATTCAGGCATTAAATAAAGCCCACCAGCAAACACCGCATGCACGGCTTGAATCAGTTCATCGGGGTGACAACGTTTACTTAAATAGCCCTTTGCTCCCAATTCTAAGGCTTTTCGTACCATCATTTCTGAATCATTCACACTGAGCATAATACAATGAATGCCAGAGGGAATGTCTTTGAGTAGGGCAAGCCCTGTTTCATCGGGCATGGAAATATCAATAATGCACACATCAGGACGCACACAAGGCAGTTGCTGACGTGCCTCTTTTGCTGAACCAAATTCGCCTACCACTTGAATATCCGTTTCTAAGGCGAGTAATTGAGCAAAGCCTGATCGCACAATGATGTGGTCATCAATTAAAGCCACCTTAATCATGTCTATTATCCTCAAAATGAAAAAGTGCGGTCAATTTAACCGCACTTTTCTGTGATACTCTTTTGCGTTATTTGGACTGAGCTTTTATTTTACGGATTTTCTTCTCTTCCGCAATGGCAACAAACCCCAATAAGACCATACAAACGATTGCTGAAATATTCAGAGCCGCAAAGGTGCCAGCCCAACCCGTTAAACCGAAAATCGGCGTGCCATCGGCAATCATACCTAAGCCTAATTTGGCAAAGCTATCACCAATTAAGTAAGCAAAGGTTCCTTTTACCCCATCTGCCACGCTGATGGCTTTTTTCGGTACAAAGCCCACGGCGGCAACACCGATTAACAACTGCGGACCGAACACCAAGAAACCTAATGCAAATAAGGCACATAAATACATCACTTCATTGGTGGCAAATTGATAAAATTCCAACGTAAACACAATTAAAATTAATGCCACACAAGCCGTTAAGCCACGGCGACCGTTCGCTAAGTCGGACAAATAGCCCCATAGGAAAGTACCGACCAACGCCCCCACTTCAAATAAGGCGAAACCAGAAATAGCGGCATCTTTGGAAAAGCCTAATTCTTGATAAGCATACACAGGCGACCATTGATCGATACCAATACGCACGATATATAAGAAAATATTGGCAAAACATAACAACCAAATGACTTTGTTTTTCAAAATATATTGCACGAAGGTTTGCCATTTGGTTAATTGATTTTGCTCGGTGGCGAGATCTTCTTCGCTTAACGGTTCACCAAATAATTCTTCTGCTTTTCCTAAACCATAGGCTTCAGGGGAATCACTGCCATAGCGTAAGCCCCAAAAACCAATAATTAAGGCAATAATCGACGGGAACACAAACATTCCGACTACGTGTCCATTAAAGAACACATTCGCCCCGAATAAAGCAACGGCTGCCGCAGCTGCCCCACCCACATTGTGAGAAAGATTCCAAAAGCCTAAATAGGTGCCTCG
This sequence comes from Pasteurella pantherarum, assembly GCF_049670885.1. GTDB lineage: Bacteria > Pseudomonadota > Gammaproteobacteria > Enterobacterales > Pasteurellaceae > Pasteurella. The sequence goes on from NZ_CP187173.1 coordinate 2,457,005, forward strand.
TTTTTTGCGTGGCGTCCATTTTGTGATGGTGGAATAACTTGAAGGCCCCCCTGTGCTTTGAAAAAAGCCACTTAACGCATAAAAGGCGATCATTAAAAATAAACTCACGCTGCCACCGCCCATGCTTGCACTAAAACCCAGCATACAAATGGCGGATAAAATCAGCATGAAAGGCACGAACTGTTTGGTATTTTTGCCGTCGGCATAGTAAGAGACAAGGGTTTTCCCCACCCCATAAGTAATGGAAAAGCCTAAGCCTATCATGCCGAGTTGGGTTTTGGTTAAACCGTAGGTTTCGATTAAATCATTTTGTGCAATATTGAAATTTTTGCGAATTAAGTACATCGCCATATAACCAATAAACACCACCAAATAAGATTGCATAAAGGGTTTAAACCACATTTTGCGACGTTCTTCCACTGGCAAATCCAGCGTCGGTTTTCTGACTTCTTGTAAAAAGTTAAGCATATCTTGCCTCATTGAATGAAAAAAATATGCTTGCCACTATAAGAAAATCTGTGGTGATTGGCGTGAGAAGATCCTTTAACTGAACTAGGAATAATGCTTAGTTTTGGGCTGGAAATCCATTTTTTGTGAGATAGGTCACAAAAGTGCGGTTAAAAAATCAAAAATTTTAACCGCACTTTTTTATTTTCTGGCATCAGAAAGTGGCTATTATGAATCATCAAATAGCCATTTCCTACTGTGTGTGACTATTGTGGCAGTCCAACTTGGCTTAACGCAAAAACGGCACCAACAATAAACAGGATAAAAAATACAATTCGGAAGACAAGATTTTTTGTTTTCAGCCCGAAGACGAAACAGGCGATGGCGACGGCTATCGGAAGACCAACAGAGAAATTCTCTAATAATTCATTCATGTTAAATGATTCCTTTTGTTTTAATGAGAGATGATCAAACACGGCAAGATGTGTGGTGGTTATTTTATCATCATTTTTAATAGGGTGATAGTGAGTGTATGAGCAAGTTTTTGGGATAAAAAAATAGCGTCCTAATAAGAACGCTATCTAATGAGATTAAGGGGCTAAATCTTATTTGCGGTTTAACCACGCCATATATTCTGCCACCCCTTCTGCCACTGTTTTAAACGGTTTGTCATAACCTGCGGCACGCAATTTGTCTAAATTCGCTTGGGTGTATTCTTGGTAACGGCTTTTTAAATGTTCTGGGAAAGGAATGGTTTCAATATTTTTTTCCGTTTTGCCGTGGAATTTCACGACAGCTTTAGCCACTTCTTGGAAAGATTCCGCATTGCCTGTTCCCAAGTTATAAATGCCTGAAACCTTGTTTTGCCAGCACCAAATATTCACGGCAGCCACATCGCCCACATACACAAAATCACGACGGAAGTGCTCGCTTCCTGCGAATAATTTTGGATTTTCCCCTTGCAAAATTTGGTTATTTAAATGGAATGCCACACTTGCCATTGAGCCTTTGTGGTTTTCACGTGGGCCATACACATTAAAATAACGGAAGCCACACACAGGTGAGTTGGCTTCAGGTAAAATGGCACGTACATATTGATCAAATAAGAATTTGGAATAACCGTACACATTTAGCGGCCCTTCAAATTCACGTTCTTCACGGAATTCTGTTTTATCGCCATAAGTCGCCGCAGATGAGGCATAGAAGAAAGGAATTTCACGATCTAAACAATAATGCAGTAACTCTTTTGAATACTCATAGTTGTTATGCATGATGTATTTGCCGTCCCATTCGGTGGTGGCTGAGCAAGCTCCCTCATGGAAGATCACATCAATATCACCCAAATCATCCCCAGCGACAATTGAGGCAATAAAGTCTTCTTTATCACAATAATCGGCAATATCCAAATCCACTAAATTGGCAAATTTTGTGCCATCTTTTAAATTATCTACCACTAAAATATCGGTACGCCCTAACTCATTTAAGGCTTTTACAATGTTACTTCCAATAAAGCCCGCACCGCCCGTTACGATAATCATAAATCTTGTCCTCTGTTGCTTAATACTGCTCGTATTGTAATGGATTTTCAGGGGGTTGTTTAAGTATTTTTACCTTTAATTGGTAAATTCTTGTTGGGATTTTCACAGGCTAAATCAGCTCAGATGCCTTTTTTGTTTTGATTGAATGTGATCTTTCTTTCATTTTCTTACGATCCCATGGTAATAGGATTTTTTCTCAAAAATCCCTTTCTGATGCGACATAATAGAGACAAATTCCCCTTTTCTTTTTTAATGCCTCTTTGTCTAAATGCTCTTCACTTTGTTTGCGAATTATTCAGATAAAATGAAGTTGTTCAAAAACAGAACAGTTTAATAGGAATTGTTCTTATTTTTTTGTAGGATCAAGAGGATAAGGCAATCGGTTGCTATTTCTTAAGCAAAAAGTGAAAAAATTCATAAAAAAATGTTGTAAAAGGCACAGAAATCATTAAAATGCCGCGCGTTTGTAAATAAATGTTAAAAAAGTTACATTGATCAACGTTTTTAGATTTTTTTTTCGGTATGATATGACAGAATGGATTTGTCATATGAATAATGAGGAATAAAATGAAAGCAAAAGATATTGCACAGTTTATTGACCATACCGCCTTAACGGCAGAAAAAAATGAAAAAGACATTTTGCAACTTTGTGATGAAGCGGTAGAAAATCAATTTTGGTCTGTTTGTATTAATTCGGGTTATATCCCTTTAGCCAAAGAAAGATTAAAAGGGACGAATGTGAAAATTTGTACCGTGGTAGGTTTTCCATTGGGTGCCAATTTAACGGTTGTTAAAGCGTTTGAAGCGAAGGAAGCGATTCAAGCGGGTGCCGATGAAATTGATATGGTGATCAATGTTGGGTGGATCAAATCAGGCAAATGGAATGCCGTTAAAGCCGATATTGCTGATGTGTTAGTGGCATGCGGTGAGAAACCCCTAAAAGTGATTTTAGAAACGTGTTTATTAACAAAAGACGAGATCGTAAAAGCGTGTGAAATTTGTCGAGAATTACACGTCGCTTTTGTGAAGACATCAACTGGTTTTAGCAAAGGCGGTGCCACTGTGGACGATGTTGCACTGATGAAGCAAACGGTTGGTGAAATTGGAGTAAAAGCCTCAGGTGGCATCCGTGATACGGAAACGGCTGTGGCGATGATCAATGCAGGGGCAACCCGTATTGGTGCAAGTGCAGGGATAGCAATCATTAACGGTTTAACTGACATGACAAGTCATTATTAAATAGTGATTTATTGAGCCTGTTTTATGGATAAGCTAAATTCGCGTGTGCAGAAACTTGAATTTTTGCTAAAGCAAATGGATAAAATTCATCTGCGGGATGCGGCTGAAATTTTAAATGTGTCAGAAATGACCATTCGGCGGGATTTAAACGCGAATTCAGGCTCAATTCAGTTACTCGGTGGTTATATCGTTAGGGATCCGCAAGGGCGTGGTAGGCATGGCTATCAGATCTTTGAACATCAAGACAAGAATATCGCTGAAAAAATGCAAGTTGGTAAGGATGCTGCGGCATTGGTTCAAGAAGGCGATGTTGTGTTTTTTGACTGTGGTTCTACCATTCCCTTCGTGGTTTCTCAAATTGATCCTTCCATAAAATTTACCGCACTTTGTTGTTCAATCAACGTCTTTTTGGCGTTACAGGATAATCCCCGTTGCGACCTGATTTTGTCAGGCGGTCGTTATTCTCGCCACAATGCCTTTTTAACGCCCATTCAACGTCGTTCTGAGTTTGATGCAATTTGTTTTACCAAAGCCTTTATTTCTGCGGCAGGTGTGGATCTCAAACAGGGGGTCACTTGCTTTAATTTTGAGGAATCGAAAGCGAAACAAATTGCCATGGCAAAAAGCAAACAGTCTATTTTAGTCGTCGACCATTCAAAGTTTGGTGTGGTGGAACAAGCCTATATTGCCGATTATGCCGATTTCGATTTATGCATTTGCGATAAACCCATTCCTGAGGCATTTCGTTAGTGTTTTTTCTTTAGTGTCTTGTTTACAGTCACATTAAAAAAATCTTGTCAAAAATAACCGCACTTTTAAGCCCCAATAGCTGGTTAAGCCTGTGGTAGCAAATGCCATTTTTCCTTTATCTAAAATAATGATCGTTGGCGTTACTTGAACTTGCCATTGTTTGCTGATTGTCCCATCTTCATCGTTGACCGTAGTAAACTGATAGTGATGCTCATCTAAATAGGTTTGCACTTGCTCATCCGTTCCCGAACGAAGTGCAACACTGACGACATTTACCCCTTCTTGTGCCAGTGTCTGTATCGTAGGAGAGGTATATTGGCAATAGCCGCACCAACTTCCCCAGAAATACAAAATCACGGGTTCTGTTTGGTTGAGCTGGGCAAGGAAAAACGGGCGTTGTTGTAAGTCTCGCAGGAGAAGGTGATTTGCCTGTTCAGGCATTTCGGGTTGACGGATAACATCCATGATCACGCTGACTATCAATAGACTCAGCGACAATGTGATAATGTGTCTGAGAAATTTTTTGATCTTTGCCATGTTGCCTTATTTATCTGTTTTGATTTTATGGCTGGCATGTTCGCCGCCTTTGGCTAGCATGCGTAATTGTAAAATGACCCGTTCTTTTAATTGGTCACGCTCATTTTTTCCCATATCTAAGGCATTGGCTCCCGCCGTAAACACAATGGTTACCATGCCTTCCGCTTGCACATAAGCAATGTATTGTGAATAACCATTGCGGTGAGCAATATATTCGGCTAATTCATCCACAAAATGTTTGATTTCTCGTGCTGCTGCGGTACGAAATGCTTGTGAGGTGCCTGAGCTTTCTCGCAGTAGTAAGCGAAACATATTGGGGTTATTGTTAATAAACTCAAAGAAGGTATCCACAGAAATGGTAATGACACTGCCCCCTTTTTCTAAACGTTTACGTGCTTGTCGCATTAATTGACGCAGCACCAAGCCTGCTTCATCAACCATGGTTAAGCCTAATTCGTCCATGTCTTTAAAGTGGCGATAAAAGGAGGTTGCCGCAATACCTGCTTCACGAGCCACTTCACGTAAACTTAAATTAGAGAAGCTTTGCTCTGCGGTCAGTTGGTTAAAGGCGGCATCAATTAATGCTCGCCTTGTTTTTTCTTTTTGTAATGCTCTGATGCCAGCCATAGGTTGTCCTTAGGACAAAATAGATCGGACAGATGCACTGATAGTTTGTGCAATACGCTCATAACGATTACGCAATGGCGAACCAGGACGATAAATTAATAAAATGGTGCGAATAGGTTCTGGGGAATGGCAAGGAATATATTTTACCCCTGTTCTGGCTCCCTCATTCATCACGGCAAGCTCTGGCATTAAGGTAATGCCTGCATTTGCCGCTACCATGTTGCGTAAAGTTTCTAAACTGGTGGCTTGGAAATGTGAGTTTTCTCTTGCTCCTGCACTGAAGCAATAGCCAATAGTTTGATCCCGTAAGCAATGCCCATCATCTAACATTAAAATTTCAGAGCCATTTAATTTACTCATTTTGATGGAAGATTCATTTGCCCAAGGGTGGTTTTCCGACACGGCGAGTAACATTCTTTCATTGAAAATCGGCACTTCAATAAAACTTTCTGTTTCTCGTACAGAGGCGACCACGGCACAGTCTAAATGCCCCGTTTCAAGCTGTTCAATCAGTTGTTGGGTTTGTGCTTCATATAAAAATAATTCTAATTCAGGGAAGGCTTCTTTAATCACAGGCATGATATAGGGCAATAAATAAGGCCCGACGGTAGGAATGACGCCAATGTGTAATGGCCCCGTCATTTCTTTTCCTTGATTACTTGCCATTTCCTTGAGAATTTTCACTTCACGCAACACTGTTTTGGCTTGATCCACGAGAAGTAAGCCTGATTGTGTGAATAACACTTTACGACTCGTTCTTTCTAACAGAATAATGCCAAGTTCATCTTCTAATTTTCTGATTTGTCCACTTAATGTCGGTTGGCTGACATGGCAAGCATCTGCTGCACGGCGAAAGTGTTTATGCTCAGCAAGAGCGACGAGATATTCTAAATCACGGATATTCATTCTTACCTCAGGATTAAAAGAAACAAATAAGATTGGATTGATAGGTCAAGACTATATCATAAATTTTGATGTAATTCATAAAGGAGTCATAGGACTTTTCATTTATTTTTTCATCTTTCTCAATAAGAAATAAGGGATTGAGAAGCCATAAGAATGCCGAGTGCGAAAAAAAAGAAAAAGTGCGGTCTATTTTGACGGAATTTCAGTGGTTAATAATGAGGCGGAGGGGTTTCTTCTGCTTGACTGGCAATATTAGACGGTTGCATATCTTTTAATTTATTCACCAAATAACGTAATTGAACTTGCATTTTATCCATCGCAAATTGTTGAGCAATTAAGGCTTCATTAAGTTCTTCTAATAAATTTTCCTGAAATGTGGTTTTCATCTCTAATTCTGCGATACGTTGTTCTAATTTTTTTTCAATTGGCATAATAAAACTCCAAATAAAGGTTGTACATTTACAAAATACGTTTTAACCTATTTAAATTCATTTTTTCATTATAAAGGAATAATCCGAATGTTTAAAATTCAAAAATATTCAATGCTTGCACTTTTCGTCGGTGCGGTGGTTTCTCAAGCAACCTTTGCAGAAACAAAAAACACAGATAAACAATTTCATGATGAAGCCTCTTATGCGTTGGGTACCTTGTTAGGCACAAACTTAAAAGCCATTATTGATTCACAAAAAGACATTGTGAATTATGATCATAAAAAAGTGTTAGCTGGTGTAGAAGATGTGTTAAACGGCAAAGTGGAACTGGCTAAAAGTGAAAAATTACAACAAACATTACAAAATATTCAAACGAAATTAGAGCAAGAACAACAAGCACAAATTAAAAAAATCGGTGAACAAGCCAAATCAGAGGGCGAAAAATATCGTGCTAACTTTGCTAAACAAAAAGATGTGAAAAAAACCGCATCGGGCTTGTTGTATAAAATCGTGAGTGAAGGTCAAGGTGAAGTGATTAAGCCAACAGATAAGGTAACCGTCAACTATACAGGCAAATTACCGAATGGCGATGTTTTTGACAGTTCACGTGGCAAACCTATTTCTTTTAAACTCAATCAAGTGGTTGCAGGTTGGACAGAAGGGCTACAATTAGTGAAAAAAGGGGGCAAAATTGAGCTCGTGTTGCCACCTGAATTGGCTTATGGTGAGCAAGGTGCAGGCACCATTCCACCGAATGCGACGTTACATTTCGATGTTGATGTCATTGATGTAAAATCAGAGTAAAACATATGAAAAAAGACCGCACTTGCTATCCGTCAATTTCATGAAAGTGCGGTCATTTCTGGAGAAATTATTGAGAGAAGAATGATGTTAACGGATAAACGCCCTTTTACAGATGAAGATCGCACAATCGTCAACTCTTATCGAGCTGTCGTAGATGGTGTAAGTGCTTTAATTGGTAGCCACTGCGAAATTGTCTTGCATTCTTTAGAAGATATTGAGCGTTCTACAATTTGTATTGCAAATGGGCACAATACCCATCGTCAAATCGGGGCACCTATTACCGATCTTGCTTTAAAATCCCTACATAATATGCAAACAGACAGTGTGTCGAAGCCTTATTTTACGCGTGCTAAAAGCAACGGCTTAATGAAATCTGTCACCATTGCGATTCGTAACCATCAGCAACGTATTATTGGCTTATTATGTATTAACATTAATTTAGATGTTCCCTTTTCCCAATTCATGCAAGCCTTAATGCCTACCCCTGAACAGCAAGCTACGTCAGCCGTGAATTTTGCCAGTTCAGTGGAAGATCTGGTGGCTCAAACTGTGGAAAAAACCATAGAAGAAGTGACAGCAGATAGAATGGTGTCCAACAATAACAAAAATCGCCAAATTGTCATTTCGCTGTATGAAAAAGGCATTTTTGATATTAAAGATTCAATTAATCTTGTGGCCGAGCGTTTAGATATTTCACGTCATACCGTGTATTTATATATTCGCCAAGTTAAACAAGATGCGGAAGAACATAAATAATGCGTTATGTGCTATGTGTTAAACAGCCTGTTTATGGTTGCCAAGGGAGTTTTTTAGCCTACCAATTGGCACAAGCTCTCTTGGAACAAGGGCATCAACTCAGTCAAGTGTTCTTTTTCCAAGAGGGCGTGAACCATGGTAATGGTTTCGTTTATCCTGCAAATGATGAATTTCATTTACAAAAAGCTTGGCAACATTTGGCTAAACAGCACCAAATCCCTTTACATTTGTGTGTGGCAGCGGCACAGCGTCGTGGCGTGGTGGATGAAATCACTTCAGCTACGCAAGCAGATAACAATCTCGCCCCTCATTTTGTTTTAGCGGGGCTTGGTGAGTTTGCGAAAGCCACGCTAGAGGCAGAAAGGGTGATTGTTTTATGATGAAATTAGCGTTTGTGTTTCGTTCTACGCCCTTCGGTACTGCCACAACTCGTGAAGGGTTAGATGCCTTACTTGCCGCCAGTGCATTTTGTTATGAAGAAGATATTGGTGTCTTTTTTTTAGATGATGGCGTGTTTAATTTACTCACACAGCAACAATCAGAGAAGATTTTGCAAAAAGACGTTACCAGTGTGCTCAAACTGTTAGATTTATACGAAATAGAGCGGCGTTATGTGTGCCAAGAATCCTTAGAAATGGCAAAAATAGACATTGCCAATTGTGTGATTGACTGTGTCATCAAAGATCGTGCAACGATATTGACTTTATTAAGCCAAGCCGAAAAGATACTAACTTTTTAGGAACACCCATGCTTTATACTTTTTCCAAATCGGTTTATCTGGAAAGTGAATTAACTGCTTACCTTCAACAAGCCAAAAACGACGATGCCATTGTGTTGTGGCAAGATGGGGTCTATTTGATGCTTAAATATCCCCAAGCCTTTTTACACTTAAACGCCCCTTGTTATGTCTTAGACTTAGATATTGATGCGAGAAATTTAAGCCATGTTGTCAGCACCATGCCTCAGCTAACATCTCTTTCACTGGCTGAACTGGTTAAATTAACGGAAATTCACACCCCACAATTTGCACTTTAATCGGCATAACCACATGATCTATGAAAAAGAAAAGTGCGGTCAATTTCAAAAAAGTTTTACTCAAATCGTCCCATTTTTCCCCATCCAAATTAGATTCGTCTAATTCTTGACATTATTTACACGACCTCTTTATAATAGCACGTCTATTTCTGTATGAAATAGAATTACGTATAAACATTCTATTAATGAATAATTGTTAAAACTGGAGCTTTTTTAATGGCAACTATCAACCAGCTAGTACGCAAACCGCGTGTGAAAAAGGTTGTAAAAAGTAACGTTCCTGCATTAGAGGCTTGCCCGCAGAAACGTGGTGTGTGCACACGTGTATACACAACTACACCTAAAAAACCGAACTCAGCATTACGTAAAGTATGCCGTATTCGTTTAACTAACGGTTACGAAGTAACCTCTTATATCGGCGGTGAAGGTCACAACCTTCAAGAGCACAGTGTTGTGCTTATCCGTGGCGGTCGTGTTAAAGACTTACCAGGTGTGCGTTATCACACTGTACGCGGTGCATTAGACTGTGCTGGCGTGAAAGATCGTAAACAAGGTCGTTCTAAATACGGCGTTAAACGTCCTAAATCTTAATGGTTCTCCGTTAAGTAAGGCCAAACGTCTAAATTAGTAAAACTATTTAAACCATAAACTCCAGTCAAAAGGCGATATTTATCGCAAAATGTAGAGTTTTGGAAAATCCTGAAGATTAATTACGGAGAAATTCGCAATGCCACGTCGTCGTAGTATTGAACCACGCAAGATTCTTCCAGATCCAAAGTTCGGATCAGAATTACTTGCAAAATTTATTAATGTTTTAATGGTAGATGGTAAAAAATCTATCGCAGAAAAAATCGTTTACAGTGCATTAGATACGTTAGCACAACGTACTGGTAAAGAAGCATTAGAAGCTTTTGAAGCAGCACTTGACAACGTACGCCCAACTGTTGAGGTAAAATCTCGTCGTGTGGGTGGTTCTACCTATCAAGTACCAGTTGAAGTACGTCCAGTTCGTCGTAACGCACTCGGTATGCGTTGGATCGTTGAAGCGGCACGTAAACGTGGTGATAAATCAATGGCTTTACGTTTAGCAAATGAATTATCTGATGCATCAGAAAACAAAGGTGCAGCAGTGAAAAAACGTGAAGACGTTCACCGCATGGCTGAAGCTAACAAAGCGTTTGCTCATTACCGTTGGTAATTTTTTAGCAACTACGTTTTCAGGCTTCATCTCATTTAATTATGTGGTGAAGCCTTATACATATTTGAAATTTCATATTTAATTCCAGCAAGGAAATAAGAATGGCACGTACAACCCCTATTTCACGCTACCGTAACATCGGTATTAGTGCGCACATTGATGCAGGTAAAACAACGACATCTGAGCGTATCTTATTTTATACAGGCGTGAGTCATAAAATCGGTGAGGTGCACGATGGTGCAGCTACAATGGACTGGATGGAACAAGAGCAAGAGCGTGGTATTACAATCACTTCTGCTGCAACAACTGCGTTCTGGTCTGGGATGTCTCAGCAATATCCACAACACCGTATCAACGTAATTGATACCCCAGGACACGTAGACTTCACTATCGAAGTAGAACGTTCTATGCGTGTTCTTGACGGTGCAGTTATGGTTTACTGTGCGGTTGGTGGTGTTCAGCCACAATCTGAAACCGTATGGCGTCAAGCAAATAAATATCAAGTTCCACGTATTGCGTTCGTGAATAAAATGGACCGTACTGGTGCAAACTTCCTACGTGTTGTTGAGCAAATCAAAGCACGTTTAGGTGGTAACTCAGTTCCTCTTCAACTTCCAATCGGTGCAGAAGATTCATTCGTTGGTGTTGTTGACTTATTAAAAATGAAAGCCATCAACTGGAATGAAGCTGACCAAGGTATGACATTTACCTATGAAGATATTCCAGCAGATATGCTTGATGCTTGTGAAGAATGGCGTCAAAACTTAGTTGAATCTGCCGCTGAAGCATCAGAAGAATTGATGGAAAAATACCTTGGCGGTGAAGAGTTAACAGAAGAAGAAATCAAAGCAGGTTTACGTCAACGTGTATTAGCAGGTGAAGTCATTCCAGTTTGCTGTGGTTCTGCATTCAAAAATAAAGGTGTTCAGGCAATGCTTGATGCGGTAATTGATTATTTACCAGCACCAACAGATATTCCAGCAATCAAAGGTATTAACCCTGATGAAACAGAAGGCGAGCGTCACGCAAGCGATGATGAGCCATTTGCAGCACTTGCATTTAAAATTGCAACTGACCCATTCGTAGGTAACTTAACCTTCTTCCGTGTTTACTCAGGTGTTATCAATTCTGGTGATACAGTATTAAACTCTGTAAAAGATAAACGTGAACGTTTTGGTCGTATCGTACAGATGCACGCAAACAAACGTGAAGAAATCAAAGAAGTTCGTGCGGGTGATATCGCAGCCGCTATCGGTTTGAAAGATGTTGGTACAGGTGATACATTATGTGCACAAGATGCACCAATCATCCTTGAGCGTATGGAATTCCCAGAGCCAGTAATCTCTGTTGCAGTTGAACCAAAAACAAAAGCAGACCAAGAAAAAATGGGTCTTGCATTAGGTCGTTTAGCACAAGAAGACCCTTCATTCCGTGTACACACTGATGAAGAATCTGGTGAAACAATTATCTCTGGTATGGGTGAGTTACACTTAGATATTATCGTTGACCGTATGCGTCGTGAGTTCAAAGTCGAAGCGAACATTGGTAAACCACAAGTATCTTACCGTGAAACTATCCGTACTCGTGTTAACGATGTTGAAGGTAAACACGCAAAACAATCTGGTGGTCGTGGTCAATACGGTCATGTTGTTATCGACTTATATCCATTAGACCCAGAAGGTCCTGGTTATGAATTCGTCAATGAAATCAAAGGTGGTGTGATCCCTGGTGAATACATCCCTGCGGTAGATAAAGGTATCCAAGAACAGCTTAAATCTGGTCCATTAGCGGGCTATCCAGTAGTAGATTTAGGTGTACGTTTACACTTCGGTTCATACCATGATGTGGACTCATCTGAGCTTGCGTTTAAACTTGCAGCGTCATTAGCATTTAAAGCAGCGTTCGCAAAAGCAAACCCAGTTCTTCTTGAGCCAATCATGAAAGTAGAAGTTGAAACTCCACCAGATTATGTTGGTGATGTAATTGGTGACTTAAGCCGTCGTCGTGCGATGGTGAATGGCCAAGAAGCAAATGAATTTGTTGTGAAGATCAATGCAGAAGTACCACTTTCAGAGATGTTTGGTTATGCAACTGACCTTCGTTCACAAACTCAAGGTCGTGCTTCATACTCCATGGAACCATTGAAGTATGCTGAAGCACCGAAAAACGTTGCAGATGCAATCATTGAAGCTCGCAAAAAATAATTTTGTTTAACAAACCACAAGTCATAATGGCTTGTGGTATCTACTGAGGAAACTTAATCGTGTCTAAAGAAAAATTTGAACGTACAAAACCGCACGTAAACGTGGGTACAATCGGCCACGTTGACCATGGTAAAACAACTTTAACAGCAGCAATCACAACAGTATTAGCAAAACACTACGGCGGTGCTGCTCGTGCATTCGACCAAATCGATAACGCGCCAGAAGAAAAAGCGCGTGGTATCACCATCAACACTTCACACGTAGAATACGATACAGAAACTCGTCACTACGCACACGTTGACTGTCCGGGACACGCTGACTATGTGAAAAACATGATCACAGGTGCAGCACAAATGGACGGTGCTATCTTAGTTGTAGCGGCAACAGATGGTCCTATGCCACAAACTCGTGAACACATCCTTTTAGGTCGCCAAGTAGGTGTACCTTACATCATCGTATTCTTAAACAAATGCGACATGGTAGATGATGAAGAGTTATTAGAATTAGTTGAAATGGAAGTGCGTGAACTTCTTTCTCAATATGACTTCCCAGGTGATGACACTCCAATCGTACGTGGTTCAGCGTTACAAGCGTTAAACGGCGTGCCAGAGTGGGAAGAGAAAATTCTTGAATTAGCGAACCACTTAGACACTTACATTCCAGAGCCAGAGCGTGCAGTAGACCAACCGTTCCTTCTTCCAATCGAAGACGTGTTCTCAATTTCTGGTCGTGGTACAGTAGTAACAGGTCGTGTTGAGCGTGGTATCATCCGTACTGGTGAAGAGGTTGAAATTGTGGGTATTAAAGAAACCACAAAAACCACAGTAACGGGTGTTGAGATGTTCCGTAAATTATTAGACGAAGGTCGTGCGGGTGAGAACGTTGGTGCGTTATTACGTGGTACAAAACGTGAAGAAATCGAACGTGGTCAAGTATTAGCGAAACCAGGTTCAATCACACCACACACAGACTTTGAATCAGAAGTTTACGTATTATCAAAAGAAGAAGGTGGACGTCATACTCCATTCTTCAAAGGTTACCGTCCACAGTTCTACTTCCGTACAACTGACGTAACAGGTACAATTGAGTTACCAGAAGGCGTAGAGATGGTAATGCCAGGCGACAACATCAAGATGACAGTAAGCTTGATTCACCCAATCGCGATGGACCAAGGTTTACGCTTTGCGATTCGTGAAGGTGGTCGTACAGTAGGTGCAGGTGTTGTAGCTAAAATTATCAAATAATTTTGCTTAACTTGCTAAAGAGGCGTATCGAAAGGTACGCCTTTTGTTTTTATTCTTGTCATGTTATGCCGCAATTCAGTTGACAAAACTTTTCTAAAATACACCGCACTTTATTATCATCTTTGGTAAAGATATCCGATGAAGGTGGTTGAAAAATTTAATGTTCAACTGTAATTTTAATATGCATTTTTTAAATAAAGTGCTACAATCACGCGTTCAGAAACGAATCCCCTATTTAAGTTAAAGTAATGGATTAAATTATGGCGTTAGAAATTGATAAAAAGAAAAATACGCAGGAAGTTGAGAGCCAAAAATCAAAGGGCTTAAATGGCTTTTTGTGGTTTCTCGTTATTGTTGTCATTGCAACAGCGGCGTTAGGTAATATTTATCTTGTAGAGCAATTTTCTACCCCAATTCGTGTTGTGGGTGTAGTGGTGTTATTGCTGATTGCATTGGGTATTGCAATTTTGACCAATCAAGGTGTCAAAGCACGTCATTTCTTTAGTGAATCGAGAATTGAATTAAGAAAAATTGTCTGGCCAACACGTCCAGAAGCAATGCAGACGACACTCATTGTAGCAGGTGTAACGATTCTTGTGTCTTTAATCCTTTGGGGATTGGATTCGGTTATTGTTGCGTTAATTACTTTCTTAACAGATTTGAGGTTCTAAGATGACAGAAACAGCAACCAAAAAACGTTGGTATGTGTTACAGGCTTTTTCTGGTTTTGAAGGTCGTGTTGCCGCCACTTTGCGTGAATATATTAAGCTACATCAAATGGAAGAACAATTTGGTGAAGTATTGGTACCTACTGAAGAAGTGGTTGAAAATGTAGCAGGGAAAAGACGTAAAAGTGAACGTAAATTTTTCCCAGGCTATGTCTTAGTACAAATGGAAATGAATGATGAAACTTGGCATTTGGTGCGTAGTGTACCACGTGTGATGGGTTTTATCGGTGGCACAGCAGATAAACCTGCACCGATCTCTCAGCGTGAAGCGGATCGCATTTTAAATCGTTTACAAGAAAGTTCAGAAAGACCACGTCATAGAAAAGAATTCCAACCAGGTGAAGAAGTGCGTGTGACGGAAGGACCATTTGCTGACTTTAACGGTACAGTTGAAGAAGTTGATTATGAAAAAGGTCGTTTAAAAGTCTCTGTTTCTATCTTTGGACGTGCAACACCGGTTGAACTTGAGTTTAGCCAAGTAGAAAAACAAAACGGCTAATGCATATTGATTGAATATAGGTGTTGGAATGGGGGCATGCATTGTCCCTATTTTTATGCTTATCTTAAAGCACGATTATAAATTTGTTGTAATCTATGAAAGTCGCTTGAAAAGCGTTCTAAATTTCAGTAGAATCCGCAGTCTATTTATGAGCGAGTTTTCTCGTTCGTATTTTGTGTAAACTGGGGAGCTAGCAATAGCGTTATTACCCATTCTAGAGGAAGCTAAAAATGGCAAAAAAAGTACAAGCCTATGTTAAGTTGCAAGTTGCAGCAGGTATGGCTAACCCTTCACCACCAGTTGGTCCTGCATTAGGTCAACAAGGTGTGAATATTATGGAATTCTGTAAAGCATTCAACGCTCGTACTGAGAGCTTAGAAAAAGGTTTACCGATTCCAGTTGTTATCACTGTGTATGCAGACCGTTCATTCACTTTCATCACTAAAACACCTCCAGCAGCAGTATTATTGAAAAAAGCGGCTGGTATCAAGTCTGGTTCTGGTAAACCAAACAAAGAGAAAGTGGGTAAAGTGACTTTAGATCAAATCCGTCAAATCGCTGAAACAAAAGCAGCCGATATGACAGGTAGCACTATCGAAACCAAAATGAAATCAATCGCTGGTACTGCTCGCTCAATGGGCTTAGTAGTGGAGGAATAATACGATGGCTAAATTGACTAAAAAAATGAAAGCAATCAAGGCGGCAGTCGACTCTACAAAAGCCTATGAAATCAATGAAGCAATCGCAGTATTAAAACAATTTGCTACTGCTAAATTCGTTGAAAGCGTTGACGTTGCGGTTAACTTAGGGATTGACCCTCGTAAATCTGACCAAAACGTACGTGGTGCAACAGTATTACCACATGGTACTGGTCGTTCTGTACGTGTAGCTGTGTTCACTCAAGGTGCTAACGCAGAAGCTGCTAAAGAAGCGGGTGCTGATTTAGTAGGTATGGAAGATTTAGCTGAATTAGTGAAAAAAGGTGAAATGAACTTCGACGTGGTTATCGCTTCTCCAGATGCGATGCGTGTTGTTGGTCAATTAGGTCAAATTTTAGGTCCACGTGGTTTAATGCCAAACCCTAAAGTTGGTACTGTAACACCAAACGTTGCTGATGCAGTGAAAAATGCGAAGTCTGGTCAGGTTCGTTACCGCAATGATAAAAACGGTATCATCCACACCACAATCGGTAAAGTTAACTTTAGCGAAGAACAATTAAAAGAAAACTTACAAGCCTTATTAGCGGCGTTAGCGAAAGCGAAACCGACAACATCTAAAGGTGTATTCATCAAGAAAGTAAGTATTTCTACTACAATGGGTGCAGGTGTAGCGGTTGATCAAGCTTCACTTTAATTCGTTGTTTTGAAAAAGAAAAAGTGCAATGTTTTCATTGCACTTTTTTTATGCCTAGCGGTTATGCCTTCGGCATATGATTGGCAAGTAAATATAATCGAGCGATGTTTTGTGCGGTGGAAATTAAATTTTTTCGACCGCACTTTAAGGTCGCTTCCAGTCCGCCCACTTGGCGTATAATTGGGAAAACAGCATCAATACCCGCTTGATAAACCACTTCGTAATCTTCTTTGAGACTGCCTACGATGGCAATCACAGGTTTGTGATATTGTTTAGCCATTTTAGCCACGCCTGCGGGGGTTTTTCCGTGTACGGTCTGACTGTCCATTCCCCCTTCTCCTGTAATCACTAAGTCTGAATTGGCAATAACCTGTTGCAGTTTTACCGCATTCATCACAATATCAACCCCTGATTTTAATGAGACATTCGGCAGTAATAGTAGTCCGCCTCCCATTCCCCCTGCGGCACCTGCACCAATATGATCTCGAATATTGCGTTGATATTGTTGTTCTACAATGTGTGAGAAATGAAGTAGTGCATTATCTAAAATCTTCACTATCTCTGCGGTTGCCCCTTTTTGTGGTCCAAATACGGCAGCTGCACCACGAGGACCGCATAAAGGGTTGTTCACATCACAAGCCACCTCAATTTCAACCTGTGATAAGCGATGATCTAGTTGAGATAAATCAATACGCATGATCGCTTGTAATTGTTCGCCACCAAATCCAATGGGTTGATTATATTGATCGAGAAAGGTTGCTCCCAGTGCTTGCAACATGCCCACACCACCGTCATTCGTCGCACTTCCACCAATGCCCAGAATAATTTTTTTTACCCCTAAATCCAGTGCTGAACGAATGAGTTGCCCTGTCCCGAAACTGGTGGTTTTTAGCGGATTGCGTTGATTTATCGGCACTAAGTGTAAGCCTGACGCCGCTGCCATCTCGATAATGGCGGTTTGCTTATCACCGGATAAGCCAAAAAAGCCTTGAATAGGATTGCCTAATGGGGCAGTAACTTCGGTATAAATGAATTCACCTTGTGTTGCATCCACTAAAGACTGTACTGTCCCTTCACCGCCATCTGCCATTGGAACAAGGTCATAGCTCGAGTCGGGTAATATTTTTTGTAATCCTTCTTTAATGGCGGTTGCCACTTCAAGTGCGGTTAAACTTTCTTTGAAAGCATCAGGTGCAATGACAATTCGCATAAGTGTATTCCTTATTACAATAGAATGAGTGAAAGTAGATAAACGGTGATGATCCCCACTATTCCCATAATAAATGTTAAGGTGGTTTGTGTGCGGTAACCTTGTTGTGGTGTCATCTTACTGAAGTTAGTGACGACCCAATAATAGCTATCATTAGCATGGGATACACACATCGCCCCTGATGAAATCGCCATCACCGTTAAGGCGGCTGCCATTTCCGAGGTTAAACCGAGTGCATTCATTAAGGAATCTTGTGCGTGAAACATGCCCATGATGGACGCCGTGGTAATAATTGCCACCGTTGAGCTTCCTTGTGCACTTTTTAAAATGGCAGCAATTAAGAATGGAAAGAAAATGCCTGCGGTGCTGATAATATGTGCATTTTGCTTAATATATTCCACAAAGCCCGCTTGAGTAATCACTTTGCCAAGCACCCCGCCAGCGGCAGTGATAAATAAGATTGGACCAACGAGTTTTAGGGTGTCATTGGTGAGTTGATCAAAGTCGCCAACTTTATGTGTTTTAATTAATAAGAGGATGGAAAAAATGACGCCAATGGCTAACGCAATAATTGGATGACCTAAAAACTGCAGTAAAATACCGAGATCGCCACTGATTTCAAGAATTTTACTGATAGAACCTAATGCCATTAGGAAAATTGGGGCACAGATTGGGGCAAGGCTTAAGGTACCAGAGGGTAAGCTGCCGTATTGTTTTAGTAACTCATCATAACTTTTCGCAATGAGGTCATCAGGATTTTCTTCCGTTAAGGTCATATTCCGACTGACCCATTTCGCAAACAGGTAGCTGGCAAAAAGAACGGGTATGGAAACTAAAACGCCTATGCCAATCACTAATAATAGGTTATGGCTTAGCCCAACCGCACCTGCTGCAGCAATTGGTCCTGGTGTAGGCGGAATAAACACATGAGAAGCATAAAGCCCTGCACTTAATGCCACGGTCATGCCAAGCGGATTGGCAAGAATTTTTTTACGTAACGCTTCTCGAATCGGGTTAAGCACAACGAAACCACTGTCGCAAAAAACAGGAACTCCCACAACCCAGCCCATAATTAACATCGCCAATTCTGGGTTTTTATGCCCGACGAGCTTAACCACCAGATCGGCTAATTTCATTGCCACCCCTGTTTTTTCAAGCACCATACCAATGATGGCACCAAAAATAATCACAATCCCAATGCTTTTAAACATCC
This sequence comes from Pasteurella pantherarum, assembly GCF_049670885.1. GTDB lineage: Bacteria > Pseudomonadota > Gammaproteobacteria > Enterobacterales > Pasteurellaceae > Pasteurella. Next base: position 2,475,724 of record NZ_CP187173.1, read on the forward strand.
CACTAAAGCCATCTCCGATCATGGCTGGAATTTTAGCAAGTGGAATGCCCGCAATAAACGCGAGGGCGAGAGAAATGGACATTAAGGCAAGAAAAGGATGAACATTCACTTTGGCGATAAGCCAGATCATGACAATGATGGCAATGACAAAGACACAGATTAATGCAATACCACTCATAGTAACCTCCTAATTATTTATTGTAGAAGCACAAAGCAGATTGATTCTTGTTGTGTTGAGGTAAGGAAGAGAAATAAATTTGTTATCTCAATCGCTTACAGTGTAAGGCTAGATCTTGATGACAAAACCGATCAAGATGTAGTTTATATATCATATTTATTTTGTGGTGTAAGTAAAAATCTGATCTTCTACGATATAGCGTAACGTTTTTGCGGATTACTCGTTGTGCTGTGAATAGGAAATTCAAGACAGGTATCGTACATTTTTTAATAAAAAACTTTACAACAAGGTGTAATTCTATTAGAATTTCGCTCCTGAATTTTGTCATTCTAGATGATGAAATGGTTGATGGTGCTTGACCACATTCAAGCCCCGTCCGAGACCGTAGGTGAAATGATGGATATCATCTCTTAATTTGCCCTACGTAGATGGTGAACAGACAGAATTTTCTGCTTCTGGACACCTTAGCCTCACAAAATAGTCGTACCAAAGTGCGGTCATTTTTTGAGATTTTTTGTAAATTCCGCTTAGGCGGAGTGTATTCAGGAGCTAAAAGCCAATGGCATTAAATCTTCAAGACAAACAAGCAATTGTTGCTGAAGTAAACGAAGCAGCCAAAGGTGCCCTATCAGCTGTTATCGCGGATTCTCGTGGTGTAACAGTAGATAAAATGACTGAATTACGTAAAGCAGCTCGTGAAAACGGCGTTTCAATGCGTGTTGTTCGTAATACTTTATTACGTCGTGCGGTTGAAGGGACTGAATTTGAGTGCTTAAAAGATACGTTTGTAGGTCCAACACTTATCGCATTCTCTACTGAACATCCAGGTGCAGCTGCACGTTTGTTCAAAGACTTTGCTAAAGCAAACGATAAGTTTGAAATTAAAGGTGCAGCCTTTGAAGGTAAGATTCAAGATGTTGAATTCTTAGCAACATTACCAACTTACGACGAAGCAATTGCACGTTTAATGGGCACAATGAAAGAAGCTGCGGCAGGCAAACTTGTTCGCACTCTTGCGGCATTACGCGACAAATTACAAGAAGCAGCTTAATCCAGCCGTTTCTTAACTCGTTTAACTTTTTTACTTTAGGAATTGATTGTTATGTCATTAACTAACGAACAAATCATTGAAGCGATCGCTTCTAAATCTGTAACTGAAATCGTAGAATTAATCACTGCGATGGAAGAAAAATTTGGTGTTTCTGCAGCGGCAGCAGCAGTAGCAGTAGCAGCGGGTCCAGCAGAAGCAGCTGAAGAGAAAACTGAATTCGACGTAGTTCTTGCAGGCGCAGGTGCTAACAAAGTAGCAGTTATCAAAGCAGTACGTGGTGCAACTGGCTTAGGCTTAAAAGAAGCGAAAGACTTAGTTGAATCTGCTCCAGCAGTATTGAAAGAAGGTATCTCTAAAGCTGAAGCTGAAGCACTTAAGAAAGAATTAGAAGAAGCTGGTGCACAAGTAGAAGTTAAATAATTTTGACTGACTTGTAAGCCCTTCTAAGGCTCGATGGCTGGTGGTTTTTCCATCAGCCATTTTGTGCTATCAAAACAGAACAAATTTTTCCGTTTAGTTTTTCTGTTTTTCTTCTCAAGTTAATTACGTTCACATAATTTGGGAATTCCGCTCATCAGAAGTAAGGTTCAGAGTGCGGCATCTGGAAACGGTATCTTTACACGCATACATAATGCCCAAGCAACATCATCAGCATTGTGTATTTGGTTCACTGAAACACAAGCAGAGGAACCCTATGGTTTACTCCTACACAGAGAAAAAACGTATTCGTAAAGACTTCGGCAAACGCCCGCAAGTTTTAAATGTACCTTATTTATTAACTATCCAACTTGATTCTTTCGATAAATTCATTCAAAGAGATCCTGAAGGTCAGCAAGGTTTAGAAGCAGCATTCCGCTCCGTATTCCCAATCGTTAGCAATAACGGCAACACAGAATTACAATATGTAAGCTATCAATTGGGTGAGCCTGTATTTGACGTGAGAGAATGTCAAATTCGTGGTACCACTTATGCTGCACCATTACGTGTGAAATTACGCTTAGTCAGTTATGATAAAGACGCTGCACCAGGCACGATCAAAGATATTAAAGAACAAGAAGTGTACATGGGGGAAATCCCATTAATGACCGATAACGGTACCTTTGTGATTAATGGTACTGAGCGTGTTATCGTGTCGCAATTACACCGTAGCCCAGGCGTTTTCTTTGATTCTGACAAAGGTAAAACACATTCTTCAGGTAAAGTTTTATATAACGCAAGAATTATCCCTTACCGTGGTTCATGGTTAGACTTTGAATTCGATCCGAAAGATAACTTATATGCACGTATCGACCGTCGTCGTAAATTACCTGCTACCATTATTTTACGTGCGTTAAATTACACCACTGAGCAAATTTTAGATATTTTCTTCGATAAAGTTGTTTTTGAAATCAGCAATAACAAGTTATTGATGACCTTAGTGCCAGAAAGATTACGTGGTGAAACAGCAACCTTCGATATTGAAGCAAACGGCAAAGTGTATGTTGAACGTGGTCGTCGTATTACTGCCCGTCATATCCGTGCACTTGAAAAAGATCAAATTACCCAAGTGGAAGTGCCAACCGAATATATCGTGGGCAAAGTATCGGCAAAAGATTATGTGGATTTAGAGTCGGGTGAAATTGTTTGCCCAGCCAATATGGAAATTTCCTTAGAAATGTTGGCAAAACTTGCACAAGCTGGTTACAAAACCATTGAAACGCTTTTCACTAACGATTTAGATTACGGTCCTTATATTTCGGAAACCTTGCGTGTTGATCCATCAAACGATCGCTTAAGTGCATTAGTTGAAATTTACCGCATGATGCGTCCAGGTGAGCCACCAACAAAAGAAGCTGCAGAAGGCTTATTTGACAACTTATTCTTCTCATCAGACCGTTATGATTTATCTGCGGTAGGTCGTATGAAATTTAACCGCTCTTTAGGTATTGATGAAGAGACGGGTAGCGGCATTTTAAGCAACGATGACATCATCGGTGTGATGAAAAAACTGATCGAGATCCGTAACGGTCGTGGCGAAGTGGATGATATCGACCACTTAGGCAACCGTCGTATTCGTTCTGTGGGCGAAATGGCAGAAAACCAGTTCCGTATTGGCTTAGTGCGTGTGGAAAGAGCGGTGAAAGAACGCTTATCTTTAGGTGATTTAGATGCAGTCACACCACAAGATTTGATCAACGCAAAACCAATTTCTGCGGCAGTAAAAGAATTCTTTGGTTCTTCACAACTTTCCCAGTTTATGGATCAAAACAACCCGTTATCAGAAGTCACGCATAAACGTCGTATTTCTGCATTAGGTCCGGGTGGTTTGACTCGTGAACGTGCAGGCTTCGAGGTGCGAGACGTTCACGCAACGCACTACGGTCGTGTGTGTCCAATCGAAACCCCAGAGGGTCCAAACATCGGTTTGATCAACTCACTTTCTGTTTACGCACGTACGAATGATTACGGTTTCTTAGAAACCCCATACCGTAAAGTTGTCAATGGTCAAGTGACAGAAGAAATTGAATATTTATCGGCAATTGAAGAAGGTAAATATGTGATCGCACAGGCGAACTCAAATCTTGATGAAGCGTTACGCTTTACTGATTCGTTCGTTACTTGTCGCGGTGAACACGGTGAATCTGGTTTATATCGTCCAGATGAAATTCATTATATGGACGTTTCCACTCAACAAGTGGTATCGGTGGCGGCAGCGTTAATCCCGTTCCTTGAGCACGACGATGCGAACCGTGCGTTAATGGGTGCGAACATGCAACGTCAAGCGGTGCCAACATTACGTGCGGATAAACCATTAGTGGGTACAGGTATTGAGAAAGCCGTAGCGGTTGACTCTGGTGTGACCGTGATCGCAAAACGTGGTGGTATGGTGCAATATGTTGATGCATCACGTATCGTGGTGAAAGTCAACGAAGATGAAACTATCCCAGGTGAAGCGGGTATTGATATTTATAATCTTGTGAAATACACCCGTTCAAACCAAAATACTTGTATTAACCAAATTCCTTGTGTGTCATTAGGTGAGCCTATTGGTCGTGGCGAAGTGTTAGCCGATGGTCCTTCAACAGACTTAGGTGAATTAGCCCTTGGTCAAAATATGCGTGTAGCGTTCATGCCTTGGAATGGTTATAACTTCGAAGACTCCATGTTAGTGTCTGAGCGTGTGGTGCAAGAAGATCGTTTCACCACGATTCACATTCAAGAGCTTTCTTGTGTGGCACGTGATACCAAATTAGGTTCAGAAGAAATCACGGCGGATATTCCAAACGTAGGTGAAGCGGCATTAAGCAAATTAGATGAATCAGGTATTGTTTACATCGGTGCTGAAGTCAAAGGCGGCGATATTCTTGTGGGTAAAGTGACACCAAAAGGTGAAACACAATTAACTCCGGAAGAGAAATTATTACGTGCGATCTTCGGTGAAAAAGCCTCTGATGTGAAAGATTCTTCATTGCGTGTCCCAAACAGCGTATCGGGTACGGTTATCGACGTGCAAGTCTTCACTCGCGATGGTGTTGAAAAAGACAAACGTGCACTTGAAATTGAAGAAATGCAATTAAAACAAGCGAAAAAAGACCTTGTGGAAGAATTAGAAATTCTTGAGGCTGGCTTGTTTACTCGTGTGCGTAACTTGCTTATCGCAGGTGGTTTCGAGGCGAAAAACTTAGATAAATTAGACCGCACTAAATGGTTAGAGCAATCATTAAGCGATGAAGCACAACAAAACCAATTAGAGCAACTTGCGGAACAATACGAAGAATTACGTAAAGAATTTGAACGTAAGTTAGAAGTGCAACGTGGCAAGATCATCCAAGGTGATGATTTAGCACCGGGCGTGTTGAAAGTGGTTAAAGTATATCTTGCGGTGAAACGTCAGATCCAACCTGGTGATAAAATGGCGGGTCGTCACGGTAACAAAGGGGTTATCTCAAAAATCAACCCTGTTGAAGATATGCCATACGATGAAAACGGCCAACCAGTTGATATCGTGTTGAACCCACTGGGCGTTCCATCACGTATGAACATCGGTCAGATCTTAGAAACTCACTTAGGTTTAGCGGCGAAAGGTATCGGTGACAAGATCAATGCAATGATCAAACAACAACAAGACGTGGCGAAATTGCGTGAATATATGCAAAAAGCCTACGACTTGGGTCACGGTTCACAAAAAGTGGATTTAAGCACCTTCTCTGATGAAGAAGTGATGCGTTTAGCACAAAACTTACGTAAAGGTTTACCGCTTGCCACTCCAGTATTCGATGGTGCACATGAAAGTGAAATCAAAGGCTTATTAGAATTAGGTGGCTTACCAACTTCAGGTCAAATTACTTTATTCGATGGCCGCACTGGTGAGAAATTTGAGCGTCCAGTAACTGTTGGTTATATGTATATGCTCAAATTAAACCACTTAGTTGATGACAAAATGCATGCACGTTCAACTGGTTCTTATAGCTTGGTTACACAGCAACCATTGGGTGGTAAAGCACAATTCGGTGGTCAGCGTTTCGGTGAGATGGAGGTGTGGGCACTTGAAGCATACGGTGCAGCATATACCTTACAAGAAATGTTAACGGTGAAATCCGATGACGTGAACGGCCGTACGAAGATGTATAAAAACATCGTGGGTGGCACACATCAAATGGATCCAGGCACACCAGAATCTTTCAACGTAATTATGAAAGAGATCCGCTCGCTTGGTATCAACATTGATTTAGATGAAGATTAATCTGAAATCATAACCAAGCTTGGTGTAAAGCAAAGTACGCTCAAGTGCGGTGAAAATTTTAAAAATTTCAACCGCACTTGAATAAGTTTAACTCCGACAGGAGCAAATCTGTGAAAGACTTAGTTAAGTTTTTAAAAGCACAATCAAAAACGAGTGAAGATTTTGATGTGATCAAAATTGGTTTAGCCTCACCGGATATGATCCGTTCTTGGTCATTTGGTGAAGTTAAAAAACCTGAAACCATTAACTACCGCACCTTTAAACCAGAACGTGACGGTCTTTTTTGTGCACGTATTTTCGGGCCAGTAAAAGATTACGAATGTTTATGTGGTAAATACAAACGCTTAAAACACCGTGGTGTGATCTGTGAAAAATGTGGCGTAGAAGTGACACAAACCAAAGTACGTCGTGAGCGTATGGGTCACATTGAACTTGCCTCACCAGTGGCACACATTTGGTTCTTAAAATCACTGCCGTCCCGTATCGGTTTATTGCTTGATATGCCATTACGTGATATTGAGCGTGTGTTATATTTTGAATCATACATCGTGATTGAGCCAGGTATGACAGACTTAGATAAAGGTCAGTTATTAACCGAAGAACAATATTTAGAAGCGGAAGATCGTTGGGGTGATGAGTTCGACGCAAAAATGGGTGCGGAAGCAATCCAAGCCTTGTTGCGTGATATGGACTTACCACTTGAATGTGAAAACTTACGTGAAGAATTACAAGAAACTAACTCAGAAACGAAACGTAAGAAAATCACTAAACGCTTAAAATTATTAGAAGCCTTTATTCAATCTGGTAATAAACCAGAATGGATGGTGATGACGGTGTTGCCTGTACTTCCACCAGATTTACGCCCGTTAGTACCACTTGATGGTGGTCGTTTTGCGACTTCAGATTTGAACGATTTATACCGTCGTGTAATCAACCGTAACAACCGTTTAAAACGTCTTTTAGACTTAATCGCACCAGATATCATCGTGCGTAACGAAAAACGTATGTTACAAGAATCTGTTGATGCGTTATTAGATAATGGTCGTCGTGGTCGTGCAATTACGGGTTCTAACCGTCGTCCATTAAAATCACTTGCGGATATGATCAAAGGTAAGCAAGGTCGTTTCCGTCAAAACCTATTAGGTAAACGTGTTGACTATTCAGGTCGTTCTGTAATCACCGTAGGGCCATACTTACACCTACACCAATGTGGTTTACCGAAGAAAATGGCATTGGAATTATTCCGTCCGTTTATCTATGCAAAATTAGAAAGCCGTGGCTTCGCTTCAACAATTAAAGCAGCGAAGAAAATGGTTGAGCGTGAAGATGCCATCGTATGGGATATCTTAGCGGATGTGATTCGCGAACACCCAATTTTATTAAACCGTGCACCAACCTTGCACCGTTTGGGTATCCAAGCATTTGAGCCATTATTGATCGAAGGTAAAGCGATCCAGTTACACCCACTTGTTTGTGCGGCGTTCAACGCGGACTTCGACGGTGACCAAATGGCGGTTCACGTACCATTGACATTAGAAGCACAGTTAGAAGCTCGTGCGTTAATGATGTCAACCAACAACATTTTATCACCAGCAAACGGTGAGCCAATTATCGTTCCATCACAAGACGTTGTATTAGGTCTTTACTATATGACGCGTGATAAAGTGAACGGTAAAGGCGAAGGTATGTTGTTACAAGACCCTCGCGAAGCTGAGAAAGCATATCGTACAGGTCAAGCTGAGTTACATTCTCGTGTGAAAGTCCGTATTACAGAATATGTGAAAAATGTTGCAGGCGAGTTTGAGCCTCAAACGCAATTAGTGGATACCACAATTGGTCGTGCGATTCTTTGGATGATCGCACCAAAAGGCATGCCATTTAGCTTGTTTAACCAAACATTAGGTAAAAAAGCCATCTCTAAATTGATTAACGAGAGCTATCGTCGTTTAGGCATGAAACCAAGTGTACTCTTTGCAGACCAAATTATGTACACAGGTTTTGCGTATGCGGCACGTTCTGGTTCATCCGTTGGTATTGATGACATGGTTATTCCTGCGAAGAAATATGAAATTATTTCTGCGGCAGAAGAAGAAGTGGCGGAAATCCAAGAGCAATTCCAATCAGGTTTGGTGACCGCTGGCGAACGCTATAACAAAGTGATCGATATTTGGGCGGCAGCAAACGAACGTGTTGCGAAAGCCATGATGGAAAACCTCTCAACGGAAGAAGTGATTAACCGTGAAGGTAACCCAGAAAAACAAGCTTCATTTAACAGCATCTTTATGATGGCAGACTCTGGGGCACGTGGTTCTGCGGCACAGATTCGTCAGTTAGCGGGGATGCGTGGTTTGATGGCTCGTCCAGACGGTTCGATCATCGAAACCCCAATTACGGCAAACTTCCGTGAAGGTCTAAACGTATTACAGTACTTTATTTCCACCCACGGTGCACGTAAAGGTCTTGCGGATACGGCGTTAAAAACAGCGAACTCAGGTTACTTAACTCGTCGTTTAGTTGACGTGGCACAAGATTTAGTGATCATCGAAGATGACTGTGGTACACACGAAGGTATCGTGATGACACCATTAATCGAGGGTGGTGACGTGAAAGAAGCCCTACGTGATCGTGTATTAGGTCGTGTAGTGGCAGAAGATGTGTTAAAACCAGGTACAGACGAAGTCTTAATCCCACGCAATACGTTATTAGATGAAAAATTGTGTGATGTGATTGATATCAACTCAGTAGATAGCATCAAAGTACGTTCCGTTGTAACCTGTAATACAGACTTCGGTGTGTGTGCGAAATGTTACGGACGTGATTTAGCACGTGGTCACTTGATTAACCAAGGTGAAGCGGTTGGTGTTATTGCGGCACAATCCATCGGTGAGCCGGGTACACAGTTAACGATGCGTACGTTCCATATCGGGGGTGCGGCGTCTGCGGCAGCGAAAGAATCCAGTATTCAAGTGAAAAACACGGGTACATTACGCTTAGCGAACGTGAAATTCGTCACCAACAACGAAGGCAAATTAGTGTTAACTTCACGTAATACTGAATTAACCATTATTGATGCCTTTGGTCGTACGAAAGAACATTATAAGGTGCCTTACGGTGCGATCTTAAATAAAGGTGATGGTGCCGATGTACAAGCAGGCGAAACCGTTGCCAACTGGGATCCACACACCATGCCAGTGGTGTCTGAAGTAAGCGGTTTGGTGAAATTCGTAGACATCGTGGATGGTTTAACTGTGACTCGTCAAACTGATGAGCTTACAGGTTTATCTTCTATCGTGGTTCAAGACGTGGGTGAACGTGCAACCGCAGGTAAAGACTTACGTCCAGCCATTAAACTTGTTGATGCGAAAGGTAACGATATCTTAATCCCTGGCACAGACGTGGTAGCACAATACTTCTTACCAGGTAAAGCTATTGTGACCTTAGATGATAACGCAGAAGTCCATGTGGGTGATCCATTAGCACGTATTCCACAAGAATCTGTGGGAACCAAAGATATTACCGGTGGTCTTCCACGCGTAGCAGACTTATTCGAAGCACGTAAACCGAAAGAGCCAGCCATTTTGGCGGAAATTTCAGGTATCGTGTCATTCGGTAAAGAAACCAAAGGTAAACGTCGTTTATTAATCACCCCATCTGAAGGTGAAACTTACGAAGAAATGATTCCTAAATGGCGTCAGCTCAACGTATTTGAAGGTGAGATGGTTCAACGTGGTGATTTAATTTCTGATGGTGCAGAAACACCACATGATATTTTACGTTTACGTGGTGTTCATGCCGTGACAGAATACATTGTGAACGAAGTGCAAGAAGTTTACCGTTTACAAGGGGTAAAAATTAACGATAAACACATCGAGGTTATCGTCCGCCAAATGTTACGTAAAGGTATCGTAACTAAAGCCTACGACTCTGAATTCTTAGAGGGTGAGCAAGTGGAAGTGGCTCGTGTGAAAATTGTTAACCGTAAGCGTGAAGCAGAAGGCAAACCATTGGTTGAATTTGAACGTGAATTACTTGGTATTACCAAAGCCTCTCTTGCCACTGAGTCCTTTATCTCTGCGGCGTCCTTCCAAGAAACCACTCGTGTGTTAACGGAAGCAGCAGTTGCGGGTAAACGTGATGAATTACGTGGCTTGAAAGAGAACGTTATCGTGGGTCGTTTAATCCCAGCAGGTACGGGATTTGCGTATCACCAAAATCGCCAGAAAAAAGTGGTGATGTCAGATGATGTTGCTGTTAAATTATCTGCTGCAGATGAAGAAGAAATTGCTGCAGAATTTACGGTAACCGCAGAAGATGCCACAGCAAGTTTAGCAGAAATGTTAAATATGGCTGATGATGCAGAATAAGCCTCATTAATGCTAAAAAACCCGAGCCTCAGGTTCGGGTTTTTTATTCGCTAAATAACAAAATTCCCTTTATAATGACCGCACTTTATTCTATTTCAAACAGCAAAAAGTGCGGTCATTTTTTGCAATATTTTGTGAGATTGTATGAATGTGATTCAACCTAATGAGACAGGTTACTGGCTATTAACCCAAGATTCTGCCTTATATTTGATTAATGGCAAATTGCCTCAAGGGAAAGCCTCTGATTTTCAATTACAAGGCTACAATGGCATGATAATTGGTCAGATCAATCAGCAGCCTGTGTGGTTAGTGGAGGAACACGAAGAAAAGGGGCGAGAGTATTCTTCTTTACGTAGCTTATTATCCTTGCCTGAAGAACATTTCAATTTACTCAACCGTGCGGTTGAACTCAATTATTTTTTTAAAACCCACCGCTTTTGTGGCAAATGTGGATATCACACCGAAATTGCTCATAATGAATGGGCGATTCAATGCCAAAATCCCCAATGTTCACATCGTACTTATCCAGTTATTTGCCCTTGTGTGATCGTGGCTGTGCGACGTGGGCATCAAATTTTATTGGCGAATCATCAACGCCATAAAGGCGGGATTTATACCACCTTAGCAGGCTTTGTTGAAGTGGGTGAAACTCTTGAACAAGCGGTACACCGAGAAGTGTTTGAAGAAACAGGCATTAAGGTTCAGAATTTGCGTTATTTTGGCAGTCAACCTTGGGCATTTCCCAATTCTGCCATGGTGGGGTTTTTAGCGGATTATGCAAGTGGTGAGATTTGTGTACAAGAACTGGAAATTCATGATGCACAGTGGTTTGATTATGATGCTCCCCTGCCTGAATTACCGCCAGAAGGCACGATTGCATTGAAGTTAATTAAACATACGCTACAACTGTGTGCGGAAGAAGAAAGGAAAGTCAAATGGCAGCATTAAAAAATGATCGTTATTTAAGAGCATTATTACGTGAACCTGTGGATATGACCCCCGTTTGGATGATGCGTCAAGCGGGTCGCTATTTGCCAGAATATCGTGCAACACGCGCGGTAGCCGGGGATTTTATGTCATTGTGCCGTAATGCGGAACTAGCTTGTGAGGTCACATTGCAACCTTTGCGACGTTATGATTTAGACGCCGCAATTTTATTTTCCGACATTTTGACCATTCCTGATGCGATGGGATTAGGTTTAAGCTTTGGGGCAGGAGAAGGGCCGAAATTTGCCCATCCCATTGAAAGCAAAAGTGCGGTGGAAAATTTACCTATTCCTGATCCTGAAGGGGAATTGCAGTATGTGATGAATGCTGTGCGTACCATTCGCCGTGAATTAAAGGGCGAAGTGCCGTTAATTGGTTTTTCAGGCAGCCCTTGGACGTTAGCAACGTACATGGTCGAAGGGGGAAGCAGTAAGGCGTTCACCAAAATTAAAAAAATGCTGTATGCCGATCCGCAAGTGTTACATCAATTATTAGCTAAACTGGCGGATGCCGTCACCTTATATTTAAATGCTCAAATTAAAGCGGGAGCACAATCGGTGATGATTTTTGATACTTGGGGTGGGGTGCTAGGCCATCGTGAGTATTTGGATTTTTCCTTGCACTATATGCATCAAATTGTTGATGGATTAATTCGACACCATGAAGGTCGCAAAGTCCCCGTCACCTTATTTACAAAAGGCGGGGGAATGTGGCTAGAAGCCATGGCAGAAACAGGCTGTGATGCCCTTGGATTGGATTGGACGGTCAACCTGGCAGAGGCAAAAGCTCGGGTTGGTCATAAAGTAGCGTTGCAGGGGAATATGGATCCTTCCATCTTATATGCTTCTCCCGATCGTATCGAACACGAAGTGCGGTCAATTTTGGCGGACTTTGGTGAAGGTTCAGGTCATGTATTCAATTTGGGGCATGGTATTCACCAAGATGTTCCAACACAAAGCCCACAGGTATTTGTTGAGGCAATTCATCATTTTTCTAAACCCTATCATCTATAATACGCAGGAGAATTATGCGAAATCCTATTCATAAACGCTTAGAACACTTTGAAACTTGGCAACATATTACCTTTATGGCATGCCTTTGTGAGCGTATGCTACCGAATTACCAATTATTTTGTCAGGTGGTTGGACAAGAGGCACAGGCGAAAATCTATCAGAATATTTTGAATCTGGTGTGGGAGCATCTCACGGTCAAAGGGGCAAAAATCAATTTTGAAAGTCAGTTAGAAAAATTAGAAAACATCATTCCTGATTTAAATGAACATCAATTTTATGGTGCATTGCCTGCGGTGGATGCTTGTGAAGCCCTTTCTGAACTGTTACATACGTTGATTGCGGGATCAAGTTTAGAACAAGCCATTAAAATAAGCCAATTATCCTTACAAACCGTGGCGACTTTTTTAGAACAACAGGCTGAACAGGAATTATCCGAAAAAGCCTTAAAAGAGAGTGAAGAAATTCAGCAAGAATTAGACCTACAATGGCTCATTTACCGCACCTTAAAAGGCTGTGAGAATCGTGATATTGCACTGATTTTGGATTTGAAAAATGAATTGAGAAGTACAAATGTTTCGAATATCGGTATAAATTTTGAGCAATAATGTGATATTTATAACAAATTTAAAAAATCTTTCTTTGTTTTATGACAAACTTAGATTAAGCTTTGCAATACTGTATATTGCAGTAATAGTATTTATCGGGAACACGTAGTGTTTTTCCTTACATTTTGAATAAAGTAGAAGGTATTTATTTATGAATAAAACGGATTTAATCGATGCAATCGCTAGTGCCGCTGAATTAAATAAGAAACAAGCTAAAGCCGCTTTAGAAGCGACGTTAGACGCTATTTCTGTTAGTTTAAAAGCAGGTCAACCAGTGCAATTAATTGGCTTTGGTACATTCAAAGTAAATGAGCGTAAAGCTCGCACAGGCCGTAACCCACGTACTGGTGAAGAAATCAAAATCGAAGCGTCTAAAGTACCAGCATTCATTGCAGGTAAAGCATTAAAAGATGCAGTGAAATAATTTCATAAGCGAAAGTTACCGAAAGCTCCGCCCCGTTTATGCGGGGCTTTTTCTTCATTAAGATCATGTGAATGAAAAGTTTTTTGTTTACATTCTTAACTCATCTCTATAATATTTTCAGCAGTTATTTGGCTTAGTGCATTTGACTTTTTTTGTTCAAAGCTCAAAAAGTCAATGTGTCTTTGATTTTCATTACTTTAAAAAGGGAACATTTATGTGTGGTATTGTTGGTGCGGTGGCACAGCGTGATGTCGCCGAAATTCTTGTGAATGGCTTACATCGTTTGGAGTACCGAGGCTATGATTCAGCAGGTGTTGCGGTTGTTAATGATAAGCATGAATTACAACGTATCCGTTGTGTAGGCAAGGTAAAAGCCCTAGATGATGCGTTAGTGGAACATCCACTCGTGGGGGGGACGGGGATTGCACATACTCGTTGGGCAACCCATGGCGAACCGTCAGAAGGGAATGCTCATCCACATACCTCAGGTCATTTTGCGGTGGTGCATAATGGGATCATTGAAAATCATGAAGCCCTACGTGCCGATTTAACCGCAAAAGGTTATGTTTTCTTATCTCAAACAGATACTGAAGTGATCGCCCATTTAGTGGAATGGGAGATGCGTACTGCAGATAATCTCTTACAAGCCGTACAGTCCGTGGTGAAACAATTGAAAGGGGCGTATGGTATGGTTGTGATGGACAGCCAACACCCAGAACATCTTGTTGCGGCACGCTCTGGTAGCCCACTTGTGATTGGTTTAGGCATTGGCGAAAATTTCTTAGCCTCTGATCAGCTTGCCTTATTAAATGTAACACGCAGTTTTATTTTCTTAGAAGAAGGTGATATTGCGGAGATAACACGTCGTTCCGTGGATATCTATGACCGCCATGGTCAAAAAGTGGAGCGTGAAGCTCATGAGTCTAATTTAGAAAATGATGCTGCAGAGAAAGGTAAGTTCCGTCATTTCATGCAAAAAGAAATTTTTGAGCAACCCGCCGCATTGATTAATACAATGGAAGGTCGGATCAGTCATAATAGCGTGGTGGTGGATAGCATTGGTAACGGGGCAAGAGCTTTATTATCTCATGTGGATCATATTCAAATTGTGGCTTGTGGCACATCTTACAATGCGGGCATGGTTTCTCGTTATTGGTTTGAAGATCTGGCAGGCATTAGCTGTGATGTGGAAATTGCCTCCGAGTTTCGTTATCGTCAATTTGTTACCCGTCCAAACAGTTTATTGATCACCCTTTCACAATCAGGCGAAACCGCCGATACACTTGCTGCATTACGTTTAGCCAAAGAAAAAGGTTATATGGGTGCCATGACGATTTGTAACGTGGCAAGCTCATCTTTAGTGCGTGAATCTGATTTAGCTTTCATGACGCGTGCAGGTGTCGAAATTGGGGTGGCATCAACAAAAGCTTTCACCACTCAGCTTGCTTCATTGTTAATGTTAGTGACTGTATTGGGTAAACTGAAAGGACATATTGATGACGCCAAAGAAGCAGAAATTGTGAAAGCGTTACAATCAATACCAGCAGAAATTGAAAAAGCACTGGCTTTTGATAAGCAAATTGAAGTGCTAGCAGAAGACTTTGCAGAAAAACATCATGCACTTTTCCTTGGTCGTGGTGAATATTATCCAATTGCCATGGAAGCCTCATTAAAATTAAAAGAGATTTCCTATATTCATGCAGAAGCCTATGCGGCAGGGGAGTTAAAACACGGTCCACTTGCCTTGATTGATGCGGATATGCCAGTGATTGTGGTGGCACCAACCAATGATTTATTGGAAAAAGTGAAATCCAACATTGAAGAAGTGCGAGCAAGAGGCGGTCAGCTTTATGTCTTTGCGGATCAAGCAGCTGGCTTTGTAGAAAGTGAAGGCATGAAAATCATCACCATGCCAAAAGTGAACCAAATTGTGGCACCGATTTTCTACACCATTCCAATGCAATTGTTAGCATATCATGTCGCTTTAATTAAAGGCACTGATGTGGATCAACCACGCAATTTAGCCAAAGCCGTCACGGTTGAATAGTGTTTCAGGCGAAAAGTGCGGTCAATTTTGAGAAAGAATCACAACAAAGTGTCATGACGTTGTGTTCTTTCTCGGTCAATCAAATCCCCCGTTGTTGATAAAACCGGGGGATTTTTTCATTATGTTATGTGATAAGGAGGCGAGAATGCTGTTTTTCACTAGACACCATGCCTTAAGCGTGATCGTTAATATTCTTGTGCCGATTTTTTTCCTCTCCCTTTTTCTGTTTAAGGGAAGCTATAACTTGGTTCCTATAGGGTTGTCCGTCCTTTCTATCGGCTTTGTCCTTTATGCGTGGTTGAGTAAGCGTCCGCTGGCATTGCCCCCGATGGAAAAACGCTTTCTCTTTTCCCTTTCCTGCTACATTCTCATTTTTATTGTGTTATTGCTATTTCACCAAGATAAATTGCGAGAATTCGAAAATGTGGGCAAATTATGCCTGTTTATTCCCTTATTCTATTTATTGCATCACTATCGGATACGCCTTGACCCCTTGATGATTGGCATTTTAGTGGGGGCGGTATTGGCGGGTGTGGTGGCCATTTATGATCGTTTTTATTTAAATCTGAATGCAGCCTATGCCCCAAGAATGTTGCAAATTCAAGCAGGCGATATGGCGATGAGCTTAGGCTTATTTTCTGTTGTGATTGGCTTGTATTCTTACCAAGTTAAACGTTATCCCTTGGCAATATTCAGTGTGATCGCAACCCTATTGGGAATGTTGGGCAGTTTTTTATCGACTGCTCGGGGTGGATGGATTGCCCTTCCCGTTCTAATTCTCATGATCATGCTGATTTATCGTCGAAATTTATCAAAAACCATGAGATTGGCGTTTGCGACCTTATTTGTGATCACGCTGACCACCGCTGTTTTGATCCCGAAAACGAAAATGTTGCACCGAGTGAATGAAGCCTACACGGAAGCGATGTCTTATTTCAGCGAATTTGATGGCACCACCTCAATTGGTGCACGTTTTGATATGTGGAAAGGGGCGATTCTCATGGCAAAAGAAAAGCCCTTGTTCGGTTGGGGGGCGAAGGGGGCTTTGGAACAGAGCAAAATTCTGGCTCAACAAGGGCTCATTCATGAATACGTCACCCAATTTCATCATGCCCATAATCAATATTTAGATGATTTAGCAAAAAGGGGCTTGGTGGGGTTAAGTGCGTTATTATTGGTGTTTTTGATTCCATTATCACACTTTTATCAAGCATTGAAAGGTGCATCGCCAGAAACCCGAGCGGTAGCCACTTTAGGGCTTGTTCATATCCTTTCTGTGATGTCTTATGCTTTAACTCAAGCCTTTATTGAGCATAATTCAGGAAATCTCTTTTATTTTTTCCTGATTTCGGTGTTTTATAGTGCGTTATATCAGCCAGATGAAAAGAAAGTTGCAGTGGGTAGTCACTAAGCAAGGAAAACGTTTTGAAAATGCACCGCACTTTATAGCCAATATATTGGGGGGGCGATGTTGAGGTGGAGGATGTGTTGAAGCGGATGTGTGTTAAGGGAAAATCAGCAGAGGGGTTGAATGTGCTTCAGGGCGGTCATCGCCGCCCTTGTTCAGCATGTTGTTTTCTCTTAATAGAATAAAACGAATGCCCATACCACAGCCACACAAACCATGCCGATAAACACGGCAGCAGAGCCGAGATCTTTGGCACGTCCAGAGAGTTCATGATGTTCTAACCCTACACGATCCACCACCGCTTCAATGGCACTGTTCACTAACTCAAGTGCTAACACCAAAATAAGCGAACCTAACATCAGGGCAATTTCCACCCCATTTTCACCGAACCAAAAGGCGGCTGGCACCAAAAAGAGGCAGCAGAATAATTCATGGCGAAACGCAGTTTCGGATGTAAAGGCAAATTTCAGCCCTTTCATGGAATAGCCAGTGGCTTTAATTAAATGCGTCAGTCCTTTTGTTTTATACATAATTGATCCTAGTTGTTGAGTGGATTACAGACGTTTTGCTTCGATCACATCTTCAAGTTTTGCTAAGCGAGCCAGAATTTTACTTAACATTTGCACATTATTCAGCTCAATTTCCATATCAATGGTGGCGACTTGTTTTTTCTGATCGATACGGCTTGAGACCCCCGAAACACTAATTTTCTCATTGGCGAGCACTGTCGTAATATCTCGCAATAAGCCGTTACGGTCGCTGGCTATAATGCGAATATTTAATCTAAATCCGCTGGAATAATTCTCTCCCCACACGGATTCCACCACTCGCTCAGGGTGGGCGTGTTGCAACTCAAGGAATTGTTCACAATCGCTACGGTGAATCGAAATCCCACGTCCCATGGTAATATAGCCAACAATGTCATCTCCCGGAATAGGCTGGCAGCAACGTGCAATATGATGCATCAAATTGCCGACCCCTTCCACAATGACAAAGCCTTTTTTGTCTGATTTTTGCTGAGAATTGACCGCACTTTTATTGGCAACATGACGTAAAATTTCTTCATCGGCTTCCTGTGCACTGACTTTGATCAGCTTGCTTTGCAGATAATTCATCAAGTGATTTAAACGGATGTCGCCGCCCCCTAGCCCCGCATATAAATCTTCCACATTTTTCAGGTTGTAGCGAGGAAGTGCATGTTGTTCCACTTGTTTGAGGGTAATATTTAAGCGAGCCATTTCATTTTCCAGCATTTCTTTACCTGCAGGAATATTTTTATCACGGTCTTGTTTTTTAAACCAAGCGTGAATTTTGGCGCGTGCTTTGGCGGTATGGGTAAAGCCTAAATTGGGGTTGAGCCAATCTCGGCTTGGATTCGGATTTTTTTGCGTGATAATGTCAATTTGATCACCCATTTGTAGCTGATAGGTGAAAGGCACAATGCGTCCGCCCACTTTTGCCCCAATACAACGATGCCCGATTTCACTATGAATGGCATAAGCAAAATCCAGTGGGGTTGAACCTGTTGGCAGATCAATCACTTCCCCTTTCGGTGTAAAGACATAAACCCGATCGTCAAATACTTGACTACGCATTTCCGCCATCACTTCGCCAGAATCGGTAATATCATCTTGCCAAGCGAGCAGTTTCCGTAGCCAAGTGATTTTTTCTTCATAGCCCGAACGCCCACCCATGACACCTTCTTTATATTTCCAGTGTGCCGCAACGCCCAGTTCCGCATCATCATGCATTTGTTGGGTACGGATTTGTACCTCGATAGGTTTCCCCCCTTTCCCTAATACCACCGTATGAATGGATTGGTAGCCATTGGGTTTCGGGTTGGCAACATAATCATCAAATTCATTAGGTAAATGCTTAAAATGCGTGTGTACAATGCCTAGTGCAGAATAGCAATCTTGGAGTTTTTGCACGATAATGCGTACGGCACGCACATCGTATAAATCACTAAATTCTAAGTGTTTTTTTTGCATTTTACGCCAAATGCTATAAATGTGTTTAGGGCGTCCATACACTTCTGCAGGTGTGGCGTTTTCTTTTAAATAACCATTTAATTCGGCGACAAAATCGGCGATATATTGTTCACGATCGAGACGGCGTTCTTGTAACAGTTTGGCAATGTTACGGTATTGTTCAGGGTGTAGATAGCGGAAGCAATAATCTTCCAATTCCCATTTCAGTTGCCCGATGCCTAAACGGTTGGCAAGAGGGGCATAAATATTGGCACATTCTTTGGCTGCTAAGACTTTGTCTTCTTCGGAGCAATCCTGTTCTGCACTGCGTAAGAAGGTGATACGTTCAGCTAATTTAATAATGACACAGCGAAAATCATCGACCATTGCCAGTAACATACGGCGAATATTATCCACTTGTGAGCTATTGGCAGATTGGCTGGCGTTAAGTTGGCGAATGTTATCCATCTCAATCACGCCTTTTGCGAGTTTGCTGATGTTGTTGCCAAACTGTTCGCTAATTTGCTCAAAATCCACAAGGTTGTGATAGATCACAGGATAAAGCATGGCGGTGAGTAAGGTATCGCCATCCATATTGAGACTGTGCAGAATTTCGACCATTTCTACGCCTGCATATAATGAGCAGCTCGTTGGCATAGGTTGCTTTTCCAGCATGACTTGGTGTGCATAATGCCAAGCCCGAATTAAATTTTCGGACACTGTCGGCGGGATGTCCAAATTGGCACACCATGTTTCAATCACAAATTCTTCGGGATTGACTAAATGAGAACGTCGTACTGCAACCATAATCTATCCTATTCTTTCTCAAATAAACTTATAGATTCTAAATGCCCAGTCTGCGGGAACATGTCGATCATCGCGACTTTTTTTAATGCATAGCCAGCTTGCGCCAAAATTTCTGTATCTCGTACCAACGTAGCGGGGTGGCAAGATACGTACAAGATTTTTTGTGCCTGCAAGTCGCACAATGCTTGTAGTGCAAAGGCGGCACCTGCACGAGGGGGATCAAGTAAAATTTTATTAAACGCATTTTTTGCCCAAGGTTGATCCACAAAGCCTTGTTCTAAGTTAGCTTGATAAAATTGAACATTATGACACTGATTGAGTGTCGCATTCTTTTTGGCTTTATGAACCATTTCTTCCACACCTTCAATGCCAATCACTTGATTGACAAAACGGCTTAATGGCAAGGTGAAATTGCCCATGCCACAGAATAAATCTAGCACATGATCTTGGGGGGTGAGTTCCAACCAGTCAAGTGCGGTTTTCACCATTTTTTGATTTAATGTGGTGTTGACTTGAATAAAATCACGAATATCAAATTGTAATGTTAAGCCAGGCTCAAGTTGGTAATAAGGGGGGTCACCATATATTTGCACAATGGCATCTTCTTGTTGCAAAAACAGCATTAGTTGGTGTTTAGTAGCAAAGTTGAGCAATAAAGTGCGGTCGATTTCTGCCAAATTTCCAAGATGACGTAATAACACCGCCGTGCCATTATCCGCTTGAACCAATTCAAGATGACCTAATTTTTGTGGACTTGACCACTGGCGAAAAAGGGCGGTTAAAGCGGGCAACAATTGGTTTAATTGAGGCTCTAGCACCTCACATTGTTGAATATTCACAATCTGCTGTGAATGTTTTTGGCGAAAGCCGATATCCAGTTGTTTAGTCTTGGGATTTAACCACATACTTAAACGCACACGACGACGGTAATGCCACGCATCGCTGGTGATCATGGGCATCACTTGCACATCGGGCTGAAGTTTTGCTAAGCGTTTCACCAAAGCGTTTTGCTTGGTTTGGCGTTGCAAATCAATCGGCAAATGTTGCATTTGGCAACCTCCACAGCGGTGATAAACTTCACAGGGCGGCGATTGGCGTTGTGCACTGGCTTTGAGAATCTTTTGTGCAATGCCTCGTCCGTATTGTCGTTTTTCTTCAATGGTTTGTACTTCCACGATTTCTTGTGGCAAGGCATTTTCAATAAACCAAGTTTTGCCCTGAATTTTTGCCACGCCTAAGCCTTGGTAATCTAAATCAAGGATTTCAGTACGCAAGCGAGTGGTGGCATGTTTTTGTTTTGGCGGAGTATAAAGTAAAACCATAATTTATTTTTGATATAAAACATATTGGGTAAAGAGTTCTCGACTTTTTAACGGTTTATTGCCCAAATAGGGTTTGAGGGCGAGACGAGTAAAGCGTTTCGCCGCTTGTAATACGGCGGGGTCGTGGAATTCTCTTGCCTCAAAAGCGAGCAGTTCACGCCCATAAAAACTCAAATTATCTCGAATTAATGAGGCAATAAAGCCTTTTTCCTCACGGTAACGGTAAGTCATATTTTCGTCCACCGCTTCCCCCGAGCCTGCACAATGGCAAAAATCTACCCCATAGCCAAGTGTGTGCAAGAGTTGAAATTCAAAATCACGTAAATAAGGCTCGACTTGCTGGTTGTGGCAAGCAAGGCCAGTTAAACAACGTAAATAATCTTGAAAAAGTTGTGGGTATGCGGTTTCAGGTTCTAATACACGACTGACTAATTCATTGACATAAAATCCGCTATAAAGTGCGGTGTGTTGTAAAGGCAATGCAATGGCAGCAGGCTCTGCTTTGGTGAGTGTTTTTACCGCACCACGACCGCTCCAACGTAGCAATAAAGGTGTGAAGGGTTGTAACACACTTTTTAAATTTGAGCGTTTGGTTCGAGCACCTTTCGCCAAGACGGTTAATCGCCCTGTTTCTTCGGTGAATAAATCGACCAATAAGCTTGTTTCACTGTATGCTTTGCGGTGTAATACAAAACCTCGTTGCCAGTTTTCGATCATATCCCTTATTTTTTGCGTATTAAACTGGCTTATTTTAGCAGATTTTTCATCATGCTTTCTGTTCTTTCGTAAAGTTTTCCACAGAAATTCATACAAAATAGCGTAGAGTGTTTAACTAAATTTGAGCCTTTCTGTTATGATAGAGCAAGACGAAATTAGCATAATAATAGACTATGAGAATACCTCGAATTTATCATCCCGCCTCATTAGAAGGCATCACCACTTGTGAACTGAGCGAAGATGGTGCAAACCATGTTGGACGTGTATTACGCATGCAAGTGGGCGAACAACTCGAATTATTTGATGGCAGTAACCATATTTATGCAGCACACATTACCCAAGTGAGTAAAAAAGCCGTCACCGTGGAGATTTTGAACCAGCAATTTGCTGATCGTGAAAGCCATTTGAAGATTCACCTTGGGCAAGTGATTTCTCGTGGCGAACGTATGGAATTTACGATCCAAAAATCCGTGGAATTAGGGGTGAATGTGATTACGCCGTTATGGTCGGAGCGTTGTGGCGTGAAATTAGATGCGGATCGAATGGAAAAAAAGATCCAACAATGGCAAAAAATTGCCATTGCAGCTTGTGAACAATGTGGGCGGAATGTGATTCCTGTGATTCGCCCAATGATGAAATTACAAGATTGGTGTGCGGAAAATGACGGTGCATTGAAGTTGAATTTACATCCAAGAGCCCAATATTCTATTCGAACGTTACCCGATATTCCAAAAGAAGGCGTACGCTTATTAATTGGCTCGGAGGGTGGGCTATCACCACAAGAAATTGCCCAAACACAAGAGCAGGCATTTACAGAAATTTTATTAGGTCAGCGAGTATTACGCACTGAAACCGCCGCATTAGCTGCGATAAGTGCCTTACAAGTTTGTTTTGGGGATCTCGGTTAACCTAAATGAGAGAGAGATAATGATGGAATTACAAGATCATTTTTTAATTGCCATGCCACAAATGGAAGATCCTTATTTCTCCCGTTCGGTGGTGTATATTTGTGAACACAATGATCAAGGCAGCATGGGGTTGGTGCTTAATCAGCCAACGGATTTAAGCCTTGCCGAATTATGTGCCAAAATGAATTTTATGATGAAAACCGACCGCACTTATGGCAATGATTTAGTATTAGCGGGCGGACCGACGAACATTGAACGTGGTTTTATTTTACATAGCAAAACAGATCAGGATTTTAAGCATAGCTACAAAGTGACCGATCAACTAATGTTAACCACCTCTGCGGATATTATTGATACGTTTGGTACAGAGCAAGCACCAGAAAAATATTTCGTCGCATTAGGCTGTGCCAGTTGGTCACCACACCAACTTGAAGGTGAAATTGTGAATAATGATTGGTTAGTGGTGCCTGCCAATAATCGCATTTTGTTTGATGTGCCTTATGAAGAACGTTGGTTAGAAGCGAATTTATTATTAGGAATTCAGCATCATAATTTTGCTCATCAAGCGGGGCATTGCTAAATGGGCATTACCGCATTAGCTTTTGATTTTGGTACGAAAAGTATTGGCTGTGCTGTGGGACAAAGTATTACAGGAACAGCACAAGCCTTACCTGCCTTTAAAGCACAAGATGGTATTCCGAATTGGGACGCCATTGAAAAATGCCTCACCACTTGGAAACCCGATGTGGTTGTTGTGGGGCTTCCTCTGAATATGGATGGCACAGAACAAGAATTAACAACACGTGCAAGAAAATTTGCCAACCGCTTGAATGGACGTTTTGGGGTAAAAATAGCATTACAAGATGAACGTTTAACCACCACCGAAGCCCGTGCAGAAATTTTTGTGCGAGGCGGTTATAAAGCCTTAAACAAAAGTAAAGTGGATGGCATTTCAGCGTGTTTGATTTTAGAAAGTTGGTTTGAAAATCAAACCGATATTTAATTTTTCTCTCTGTTAGGGAAAAGGCGATAAAAAAACACCGCACTAAACAAAAGTGCGGTGTTTTTTTTACGATTTTATCAGCGAATAATTATGCTTGACCTTTAACCGCTTTTAAACCTAAGAATGGTGCTTTATCACCTAAAGCTTCTTCAATACGGATTAATTGGTTGTATTTCGCAACACGGTCAGAACGGCTCATAGAACCAGTTTTGATTTGACCTGCTGCAGTACCCACCGCTAAATCAGCAATTGTCGCATCTTCAGTTTCACCAGAACGGTGTGAAATCACCGCAGTGTAACCTGCGTCTTTTGCCATTTTGATTGCAGCTAAAGTTTCAGTTAAAGAACCGATTTGGTTGAATTTGATTAAGATTGAGTTTGCGATACCTTTTTCGATACCTTCTTTCAAAATTTTGGTGTTAGTGACGAATAAGTCATCACCCACTAATTGGATTTTGTCACCCAATACTTTAGTTTGATACGCAAAACCATCCCAGTCAGATTCATCTTGACCATCTTCGATAGACACGATTGGATACTCTTTGCATAAGCCTTCTAAGTAGTGTGTGAATTCTTGAGAAGTGAATGATTTACCTTCACCTTTTAATTCGTACATACCATTTTCTTTGTTATAGAACTCAGAAGAAGCACAGTCCATAGCAAGAGTAACATCTTTACCTAACACATAACCTGCTTTTTCAACCGCTTCTTTGATACAAGCAAGTGCATCTGCGTTTGAAGCAAGGTTTGGTGCAAAACCACCTTCATCACCCACCGCAGTATTTAAACCTTTACCTTTTAACACTTTAGCAAGGTTGTGGAAAACTTCTGCACCAATGCGAAGTGCTTCACGTAAAGTTTTCGCACCAACTGGTTGAATCATGAATTCTTGAATATCAACGTTGTTGTCAGCGTGTTCACCACCGTTGATGATGTTCATCATTGGTAATGGCATTGAGTATTGGCCTGGAGTACCATTTAATTCAGCGATGTGAGCATAAAGTGGTAAACCTTTTGATGCTGCCGCTGCTTTTGCATTGGCTAAAGATACCGCTAAGATTGCGTTTGCACCGAATTTAGATTTGTTGTCTGTACCATCTAAATCGATCATGATTTGGTCGATTTCAGCTTGGTTGCTTGCGTCTTTGCCAACAACAGCTTGTGCAATTTCATTGTTTACCGCAGAAACCGCTTTTAATACACCTTTACCTAAGAAACGTGTTTTATCACCGTCGCGTAATTCTAATGCTTCACGTGAACCTGTTGAGGCGCCTGATGGTGCAGCGGCTAGACCAACAAAGCCACCTTCTAAATGAACTTCTGCTTCAACAGTTGGGTTACCACGAGAGTCGATGATTTCACGGCCGATTACTTTAACGATTTTTGCCATTTTTGTTTTCCTCTTTAAATGAAAATTAATTTAAAACGAATGATTTGTATCTTAAAATAATTCCTCTGTTTTGTCTTGCGAAAAATACAGATTAATTGATTTGGATCCATAAATACGATATCTGCAATTATCATCTTTGTAATTTGATAAAATTACAAAAAATCTTTACCTTTGTGATTTTTATGATTAGAATATAACCTATAAAGTAATTTATAGAAGGCACAATTGATTATGTATTTGACTGAGCTTGTGACAATAAACAGTGGTCAACCGCAGTTTCGCATCTCTGAAACAAGTGATTTAGAAGCACCAAGTTATACCTACTATACGCAAGCAAATCTTGAGCTTGACATTCAATTAGCTGACACACCTATTTTATCTGATAAAGTCATAAGAACATTTGATCCTATTACGAGTTTATTGTCTGCAGGAGATGTCATTTTTAGTTTAATTTCGGGTAAAAGTGCTCGCATTAGCAATATGCATCAAGGTTTTTTATATACGCAGAATTATGTCAAATTAACCCCAACAGAAAAAATTGATGCTAATTACTTGATTTATCTATTAAATGAGTCTCTCATGATTCAAAAACAGCTCACCAACGGGTTACAAGGCACCCAAGTCTTAAAATACACAATGAAACAGCTGAAATCCCTCAAATTGCCAAAACTTCCCACTTTATCAAAGCAGCGGTTGATAGGAGATGTTTACTGTAAGCAACAGAAATTAGCTTATTTAAAACAACGTGCTGCACAGTTAGAAAAATTCCTTGTATTACATCAATTACAAAAAGCGAGCTCAAAATGACCAATAAAATGCCTGAATTAGTCTTTGAAAAGAACTTAATTGAATATCTTTGTACTGGTACTATCACATCAGAAAATAGTATCAATGAATCAAGCCCCGATTACATTGTACGCACAAAGTTATGGCGTTATGAGCCAACGATTAAAACAACAGAAGATTTATGGGCGAATTTTAAACAGATTTTAGAAAGGCTAAATCAGAAAACTCTAGAACGCCCCTTAAGTACGGTGGAATTTGAACAAGTCAAACGCATTATTTCTAACCTTTCTACACCTTACGTCGCTGGTCAATTCCTTTATGGTACCAATGGCATTTCACAAATTGAAATTGATTTAGACGATGATCGCCATGTCTTTTTAACGGTCTTTGATCAAAAACAAATTGGTGCAGGGGACACTACCTACCAAATTGTTAATCAAATTCGACGTCCAGCTGTCATTGCGGGAAAAGAGAACCGCTGTTTTGATACCACCTTATTGATCAATGGCTTACCCATTATTCAAATTGAAGAAAAAAAAGAAACAAGGGATATTAACGAAGCGTTGAATCAAATGCATCAGTATATTGCAGAGCATCAATATAGCGACATTTATTCCACCTTACAGATCTTGGTCGCCATTACGCCGAATAATGTGAAATACATGGCGAATACCACAGCGGATCGTTTTAATAAAGATTTTGCCTTTAACTGGCAACGTCAGTCCGACAACAAACCTATCTATAAATGGAAAGAATTTGCGGATTCTATGTTGAGTATTCCAATGGCACATCAAATGGCAACCAATTATATGATTTTAGACGGCACGGACAATAAACAAGCCTTAAAAGTGATGCGTCCTTATCAAGTGTATGCCACAAGAAATGTCATGAACAAGCTAAAAAAAGCTGATTTCTCGCAAGCAATCAATAAGCTTGGTTATATTTGGCACACAACGGGTTCTGGAAAAACCATTACGAGTTTTAAAACCGCTTGGTTAGCAAGTCGTGCTGCTAATGTGGATAAAGTGGTTTTCTTGGTGGATCGTATTGCCTTAACGAGGCAAACCAATGATAACTATCGTGCCTATGATCCAGATAATCCAGATACAACGAAAGATGATGTTGGTACCGTACAGGGCACCAAAAATACAACCGATCTTAATCGCAAACTACATAGTAAAGGCAGTCAAATCATTATTACTTCCGTGCAAAAACTAGACACATTAGTAAAACGAGCCTCCTTTAAAGCACCGAATAAAAATATCCTGTTTATCGTTGACGAAGCACATCGCTCTACGGGCAGTGAAAATTTCCAAGCTATTCAAAAAGCCTTTAAACATTCTGCTTGGATTGGCTACACAGGCACGCCAATGTTTGATGAAACCACCAATGGTTTACGCACTGAAGATATTTTTGGCGAACTTTTACATGCTTATACCATTCGCGAAGCTATTGCAGATCGAAATGTATTGGGCTTTAAAGTGGATTTTGAAACCACGATTAGTGAAGAAAGCATGAAAAAGGATTACTTACCCAAATTTTATCGCCAAAAATATCCTACTTGGACAGAACAACAAATCACACAAAAAATTGAAAATCTGACCCAACAAGATATGGATGATAGCATTGAACCCAGTTTCTACGATGAAAATCCAGAACATGTTGAATTGGTGGTAAAAGATATTTTCAAGCATTGGAAAAATCGCTCGAATTGGGATAATAAATTGAATCGAGGTAAATACAACGCCATGTTAACCACACACATTGGTGGCGGAAAAGCCAGCACACCCATGGCGATGATGTACTTTCGAGAGTTCCAACGAGTGAATAAAGAGCGGTCGGAAAACGGCGAATTTTGTTTAAAAGTTGCAGTGACTTTCAGCCAAAATAACACGAATAACGATGCAATGCTTGAGAATAATCAAGGGCTATTTGAGGCGATCCAACATTACAATGCAGAATTTGGAACCAATTTTAGTATGTCAGATGTTTCGGCTTACACAGAAGATGTCGCTAGTCGGTTAAATCGAACGGCAACGGACAAACAATTTTTAGATCTCGTTATTGTGGTGGATCAACTGCTTACTGGTTTCGATGCCCCAGAATTAAATACTCTGTATGTTGACCGCACTTTAAAAGGTGCTGGATTAATTCAAGCATATTCACGTACTAATCGAGTAGCCGATATGCGTGAAAAACCTTGGGGACGAGTAATTAATTACCGCTGGCCTGCACATAATGAAAATTTAATGAATGAAGCCTTGTCCATTTACGCCAATAAAGATTCCGCACAGTTATCTTCTGAAGAACGTAAAGCGAAAAATACGCAAGATAATATCACTGCACCGAAATATCAGGTTTTACTCACTGAAACTAAAGAAATCGTGAAAAATTTACGTGAAATTACCGATGATTTTTCTCAACTTCCCCCTTCTGAAGCTAAAAAATGGGAAATGTTTGAGCAGCTTAAAACCTACACCACCAATATTGCCAAGCTAAAACAATATTCAGGCGAAGATGAAAATGGCGAGACTGTTGGGTTTGATTATGACAACCCAGACAAGCTCATTGAGCAACTTGGAATGAGTGGCGAAGAAGAAAGTATGCTCACCAACACCCTCACCAATGAACTTAAATTACATTTAGCCAAAAAGAAAAATATTCCTGTGGCACAAATTGAACTGAAGATGACTCACGTAAAAGATGTGGAAATTAATTACGATTATTTAACGGAATTAATTGAAACCTTGATTAAACAAGTAGAAGCAGGTGAAACTGAAAAAGCCATTGAAACCGAGAAAGAGTTACAAAAATTTGCCAATGGTTTGGAAGATCGCAGTTTTGCCAGCCGAATTTTCAGTGCAACTCAAGCCATTATGAAAGGCTTGTTCGGATTAAAAGATCTGTTTAATAAACCCAAAGACGGCGCTGCCATTGTTGAGCAGGCAAATCTGGCTTCACAAAATCAACAATTGTTAGCTTTCCGTCTACATTGGGGATTAACTGAGATCATAACAAATGCAGAATTAACCGCACTTTTCAGCCGCCACCAATATCAAGAAAAAGATCTTGATGACAACGACCAGCTCACAGAATTAATTAAAAAGGCTGGCGTAACTTACACAGAAATGGCACAAGATAACCAGATCAAAGCGTTGTCAAAAATGAAATACCGCAATCAATTGCGTAATGCGATTTATCAATTGGCGGATGAGTTAGCAGGGGAGTGATTTTATAATAATGTGGGTAAGGATTTTGACCAAAAAGATTAAAGCATTTTCCGTAGTGCTAGAAAGCGAAAAGCCTCGATGAAACTCACCAAGGCTATAACGCCGACCGAGAACCCCCGATCCATTTGGAAAGAATATAACATATTTTTTGCATTTCACAATGCAGAAAATTCAAAAATTGGTCAAAATACTACCAATTTAGGAGAAACAACAATGAATAACAAAAAATCGTCCGTACCTAAACTTCGTTTTCCTGAATTTACTGACGCTTGGGAACAGCGGAAGTTGGGGGAGTTATTGGAATATGAACAACCTACAAAGTATATTGTACAAAGTACAGATTATGATGATAGTTATATAACCCCTGTTTTAACTGCAGGGCAATCGTTTATTTTGGGGTTTACAAATGAAACAACAGGAATAAAAAATGCAGCTCCAGAAGAACCCGTAATAATATTTGATGACTTCACAACTTCATCACATTACGTTGATTTTCCTTTCAAAGTTAAAAGCTCTGCTATAAAAATTCTGAAAGTAAGTAATGATAATTTAAATTCTACCTTTGTATTTAACCTATTAAAAAATATTGATTACATTCCATCAAATCATGAGCGACATTGGATCTCTATTTTTTCAAAATTTGATGTAAAAGTAGCTGATAACCAAGAACAACAAAAAATCGGATCCTTTTTCACCGCACTTGATCGCCTTATCACCACTCATCAGCGTAAGTTAGAAAATGTAAAAAAATTGAAGAAATCTTTGTTACAAAAAATGTTCCCAAAAAATGGGCAAGAATTTCCAGAAATTCGTTTTCCTGAATTTACTGACGCTTGGGAACAGCGGAAGTTGGGGGAGTTATTGGAATATGAACAACCTACAAAGTATATTGTACAAAGTACAGATTATGATGATAGTTATATAACCCCTGTTTTAACTGCAGGGCAATCGTTTATTTTGGGGTTTACAAATGAAACAACAGGAATAAAAAATGCAGCTCCAGAAGAACCCGTAATAATATTTGATGACTTCACAACTTCATCACATTACGTTGATTTTCCTTTCAAAGTTAAAAGCTCTGCTATAAAAATTCTGAAAGTAAGTAATGATAATTTAAATTCTACCTTTGTATTTAACCTATTAAAAAATATTGATTACATTCCATCAAATCATGAGCGACATTGGATCTCTATTTTTTCAAAATTTGATGTAAAAGTAGCTGATAACCAAGAACAACAAAAAATCGGATCCTTTTTCACCGCACTTGATCGCCTTATCACCACTCATCAGCGTAAGTTGGAAAATGTGAAAAATTTGAAAAAAGCACTATTGCAACAGATGTTTGTTTGATTAAAGGAAACAAAATGACAAGTTCTATTGAATATACACAAACAATTGATCGAAAAAGCAAGGAAAATGCCTATCAGCTTTATGATTCGGGCGATATTCATCGCTTGGAAGTGGGTACAGTGAAAGGGTTGCAAGATATTCACCGCTATTTATTTCAGGGGTTGTATGATTTTGCTGGGGAAATTCGAGAGTTGAATATTTCTAAAGGGAATTTTCGCTTTGCCAATGCCCTGTATTTGAAACCCGCATTAAGTGCGGTGGAAAAAATGCCTGAATCCACCTTTGAACAAATTATTGAGAAATATGTAGAGATGAATATTATTCATCCTTTTTTAGAGGGAAATGGGCGCTCTACTCGTATTTGGTTAGATTTGATTTTTAAGAAAAATTTGAAAAAAGTGGTGGATTGGCGAAAAGTGGATAAGAAATTGTATTTGCAGGCAATGGAGCGTAGCCCTGTGAATGATTTGGAGCTTCGCTTTTTATTACAAAATGCCTTAACTGAGCAAATTGATGATCGTGAAATTTTCTTAAAAGGCATTGAGCAATCTTACTATTACGAGCAAGCAGAATAGCACTTTTATGACAACATTAACCCTGAAGTGCGGTTAAAAAACAACGAATTTTATAAGGAAAAAACAATGAGTAATGTTCAAACAATTACGTCAAAAATTTGGGCAATGGCAAATGAGTTGCGTGGCACGATGGATGCGTCGGAATATAAAAATTATATTTTGGCTTTTATGTTCTATCGTTATTTATCAAAACATCAAGAGCAATATTTGGTGGATAACCACATTCTTGAGATTTCCGAAAATCAAAGCGTGAATGCGGCTTATCTTGCACAAGCAAACGGTGAGGAGTTGCAGGATTATTTGGAGGATATTTCTGCCTCGTTAGGTTATGCCATTAATCCTGAGGATACTTGGGATTCCTTGATGGATAAAATTCATAATGCAGCGGTAATGCCAAGTGATTATCAGGCGTTATTTGATAACTTTAACCAAAATGCAAACTTAAATGAAAATGCGGTGGCAGATTTTCGTGGCGTATTTAATGATTTGAATTTGGGTGATTCTCGTTTAGGTAATTCCACGAATGAGCGTGCGAAATCCCTAGGTAATATTGTTAAGTTGGTTGATGAGATTGAATATAAAGATGATGATGGGCGTGATATTTTAGGGGAAATTTATGAATATTTAATTGGGCAATTTGCGGCAAATGCAGGCAAAAAAGGTGGTGAGTTCTATACACCACATCAGGTGTCAAAAATTCTTGCCAAATTGGTGACTCTTGATGTGGCTGATAATCAAGATAACTTTTTGGTGTATGACCCGACGATGGGTTCAGGCTCATTATTGTTAACTGTGGGAAATGAATTGCCGAAATCGAAGCCAATTAAATATTACGGGCAAGAGCTAAACACGACGACCTATAACTTAGCGCGTATGAATTTAATGATGCACGGTGTTTCTTATAAGAATATGACCTTATCAAATGCGGATACGTTAGAAACCGACTGGCCAGAGGGATTGGATTCGCAAGGGATTGATCAACCTTTATGTCGGTTTGATGCCGTTGTGGCAAATCCTCCCTATTCTGCCAATTGGGATAACCATGAACGAAAATTAAAAGACGCTCGCTTTCAACCTTTTGGTGCATTAGCCCCTGCGTCTAAAGCCGATTATGCCTTTATTTTGCACAGTTTATATCATTTAGGCGAGCAAGGCACGATGGCGATTGTGTTGCCACACGGTGTACTTTTCCGTGGTGCAGCGGAGGGGAAAATTCGCAAAGCATTAATCGGCGATAATTCAACCAATGCAAAGGGTAACTATTTAGATGCGGTGATTGGATTGCCTGCGAACCTGTTTTATGGAACCAGTATTCCAACCACAATTTTGGTATTTAAAAAGAACCGTAACACGAAAGATATTTTATTTATTGACGCTAGCCAACATTTTGAAAAAGGTAAAAATCAGAATCGATTAACCGATGAGCAGGTGCAAAAAATTATTGAAACCTATCAACAACGCAAAAATGTGGATAAATATGCTTATGTTGCCAGTTTAGATGAAATCATCGAAAACGAATATAACTTGAATATTCCACGTTATGTGGATACCTTTGAAGAAGAGGAAGAAATTGATATTGATCTTGTATTAAAACAATTGCAAAACGATGACGCTGAAATTGCCCAATTAGAAAAAGAAATCCACGCACAATTGAAACGCTTGGGCATTAATTTGCCTAGATAACACACAACATAAAAAGTTGCAGTTTGTATAACCCATTATGGCAATGCCGTAGTGGGTTTTTTAATGTTTGCACTTTAAAGAGGTAGGGTGGGCTTTAGCCCATCGTTCAACGAAATTCAAATTGGGCGAATGATGGGCTAAAGCCCATCCTACAATTACTGACGCTTGGGAACAGCGGAAGTTGGGGGAGATAACAAAACGAGTTTATGGTAATGACGGCAGAATGGACTTACCGACTCTAACTATGTCGGCAAGTAATGGTTGGTTGGATCAAAGAGAACGCTTTTCCACTAATATTGCTGGAGAAGAACAAAAAAATTACACATTATTAAGAAGAGGGCAACTTTCATATAACCATGGTAATTCTAAATTAGCAAAGTATGGTGTCGTTTTCGAATTAAGAAATTATGAAGAAGCCTTAGTGCCAAGGGTTTATCATAGTTTTGAAACTAATCGGGAAACGCAAGCAACTTTCTTAGAATATCTATTTGCAACAAAATTGCCAGAGCGGGAGCTTGGAAAATTAGTTTCTTCTGGGGCAAGAATGGATGGATTGTTAAATATTAGCTATGACGACTTTATGAGTATAAAAGTTGTGATCCCAAAAATCCAAGAACAACAAAAAATCGGATCCTTTTTCACCGCACTTGATCGCCTTATCACCACTCATCAGCGTAAGTTTTTGCTATATAAGGTTAACTTAAATTTGATAATGAACGCATAACGAGATCAATATCACGATTTTCTAATTCTTGAATGATGTGTAGATAAGTTTTTTGCGTTGTTGTCATATTAGAATGCCCCAAACGTCTAGCAACACTTGCAATAGATACACCTGCAAATAATAGTAGGGAGGCATGCGTATGTCGTAACCCATGTAATGAAATAATGGGAATATTTGCCTTTTTACAACGACGAATCAAAATACCATTAATAGTAGAATTGAAAACTTTTTTGTGAACAAAAATAGGTTTTTCTTCAGGCTTATTTTTTACTAATTCTGAAAATTGAATAATAGTTTGCCAATCAAGGGGGATTTTTCGAATTGATGAGCGATTCTTAGTTGGTTGAAAACCGCCACCCTCTTTATAATTCCAAGTCTTGTTAATTGATAAGGTTTGATGAGAAAAGTCAAAATCCTTTGGCGTTAAGGCTAAAGCCTCAGAAAATCGCATGCCTGTTTTAGCGATTAATAAAATCAACCAATCCCAGTTAATATCTTTTGTTAGATTAAGCTGAGTAATTAAGGTATGCAATTCAAATTGGTTAAGGTATTTGGGCTTTTTCATTCTAGGAGGGCGACCTTTAATGATAGCCTTTCTCGTCGGATCTTTTGCTAAAATACCTTCATCAACGGCGTCAAGAATGGCACTTTTGAGCTGATGATGAAAGTCCATTGTTGTTTGTTTTTCATGATAAATCGCGTAGTCATTTAATAATTGCTGATAAGTAATACGATTAAGATCACATAACAATAGATTTGGAATTAATTTTTTGAGCCATTCTAAAGTACTTAGATATTTTGACATAGTGACTTTCCTGATAGCCCCTTCTTTGTAAATATGAATCCAACGAGAATAGTACTGGTAAAATAGCTCTTGAGTTGCATCTGTGTTGTTCATAGGTATCTCCTATCAAATGATTTATCTTACTTACGCTGATGAGTGGTGATAAGGCGATCAAGTGCGGTGAAAAAGGATCCGATTTTTTGTTGTTCTTTTGAATTCGGAACAATAATATTTATTTTTTTAAATTTTTTTAGAGATAAAACTCTTTGTCCTGTACCTTCTGCTTCTAAGGCGACTTGTTTATCAATAGTTGAATTTAATAAATATAAGAAAAAGTTGCTATCTCCATTAATGATCTCAAAAACAGGATAAAAATAGCTGATAATTCCTTTATCTATTAGGTCATTACGATTAAAGCGGAAAATGCCATTGTCACTTCTAGAGCGATAAGTAAAGAAACCTTTAGGTAACACAAAATAACCGATGTTATTCTCATTTGTTATTTGCCTATCAGCAAAATAATCTTCTTGTAATACAATTCCTTGTTTTTGAGAAGATGTTAATACTGGATATTGATTTTGAACTGTTGTTTTTTCTATATAGTCTTGAATAAAGATTCCCAACTTCCGCTGTTCCCAAGCGTCAGTAAACGCAAATAAAAAAAGCTGTCAAGTAACACCTGACAGCCTTAATTTATTAAATCTTTACGCTTATTTTTTCTGATTGTCTTTCGCCGCTTTCACAAACCCTTCAAATAACGGGTGTCCGTCACGTGGGGTGGAGGTAAATTCTGGGTGGAATTGGCAAGCTACAAACCAAGGATGATTTGGGACTTCGATGATTTCCACTAATTTTTTATCCGCAGATAACCCTGTGATTTTCAAACCTGCTTTTTCTACTTGTGGACGCAAGGTGTTGTTCACTTCATAACGGTGGCGGTGACGTTCTTCGATAGTTTCTGCACCATAAAGCTCACGTGCTTTGCTGCCTTCGATTAAATGGCATTGTTGTGCACCTAAACGCATTGTGCCACCTAAATCAGATTTATCGGTACGGGTTTCAATGTTACCTTCCGCATCTTGCCATTCGGTGATTAAGCCCACGACTGGGTATTCACAAGTGCGGTCAAATTCTGTGGAGTTTGCATTCGTTAAGCCTGCCACATGGCGTGCATATTCAATGTAAGCCACTTGCATTCCTAAACAGATCCCTAAATAAGGAACGTTGTTTTCACGTGCATATTGTGCCGTTAAAATTTTGCCTTCTATGCCACGATTACCGAAACCACCTGGCACTAAGATGCCGTCAACACCTTGTAAAATTTCAGTGCCTTTGGTTTCCACATCTTGTGAATCAATATATTTGATGTGTACATTTAGGCGATTTTTTAAGCCTGCATGTTTCAATGCTTCATTAACGGATTTATAAGCATCTGGCAATTCTGTGTATTTTCCTACCATGCCAATGGTCACATCGCCTGTTGGGTTGGCCTCTTGATATAACACTTGTTCCCATTCAGAAAGATCTGCTTCTGGGCAGTCTAAGTGGAAACGTTGGCAAATGAACGCATCTAAACCTTGTGATTTTAATAAGGCTGGAATTTGGTAAATTGAGCTGACATCTTTGAGTGAAATCACAGCACGTTCTGGCACGTTACAGAATAAGGCGATTTTGGCACGCTCATTAGGTGGAATCATGCGATCGGAACGGCACACCAAAACATCAGGCTGAATGCCAATGGATAATAATTCTTTCACCGAATGTTGCGTGGGTTTGGTTTTTACTTCGCCTGCAGTTGGAATATAAGGCACTAAAGTTAAGTGCATAAATAAGGTACGCTCACGACCAACTTGCACAGCCAATTGACGTAATGCTTCTAAGAAAGGTAAGGATTCAATATCACCAACGGTTCCGCCCACCTCGACAATGGCGACATCATGCCCCGCTGCACCATCAATCACACGAGATTTGATTTCATTGGTAATGTGTGGGATCACCTGAATGGTTGCCCCTAAATAATCACCACGACGCTCTTTGCGTAACACTTCAGAATAGATTTTACCTGTGGTGAAATTGTTGCGTTTTGTCATTTTGGTGCGGATAAAACGCTCATAATGCCCTAAGTCTAAGTCGGTCTCTGCACCATCTTGTGTGACAAAAACTTCCCCGTGTTGGGTTGGGCTCATGGTACCGGGATCCACATTAATATAAGGATCCAGTTTTAGCATGGTCACCTTTAAACCACGAGCTTCTAAGATAGCCGCTAATGATGCTGCAGCAATACCTTTTCCAAGGGAAGATACTACACCGCCCGTTACAAAAATATAATTGGT
This sequence comes from Pasteurella pantherarum, assembly GCF_049670885.1. Classification (GTDB taxonomy): domain Bacteria; phylum Pseudomonadota; class Gammaproteobacteria; order Enterobacterales; family Pasteurellaceae; genus Pasteurella. The sequence continues at coordinate 2,512,106 of NZ_CP187173.1, forward strand.
AGTCATATGAAACCTAACTGTTGAAATGAAAAATGGATTGAATAAGTAATCAAGACGGGAGAATAGTTTACAGGAAAGGGACGCTAAACTCAATCTTTGCCCCTGCTTTTCTCCTGACTAGACAAGGAAAATAGCGAGCCAGACAGGGAAATTTGACGGGAATATCGGCAAGGAATCGCCACTTTATGCGAAATGTGGCGGATTCCTTGACAGGCTTTTATAGGTGATAGGGTATTTTTATAGTAGAATGCCCCGTTTTTTATATTTTATATCTATTTTAAAGCATTTTCTTTGCTTAATTTCAATTTGAGGTTTTTCTATGAATAAAAACACATTTGTGGTTGGCTTTATGCTGTTTGCCATTTTTTTTGGTGCAGGCAATCTGATTTTTCCACCCAAATTAGGGTTTGAAAGTGGTGTGGGCTTTTGGCCTGCCATTCTTGGTTTTGTGACAACGGGCGTGGGGTTACCGTTATTAGGCATTTTGGTGGCGACCCATTATGAAGGGGGATACAAAAAAGCACTGGAAGATATTCATCCGTGGATTTCCATTTTATTGCTCGGTGCGATTTATTTGACTATCGGTCCTTTCTTTGCCATTCCTCGTACCGCCGCCACTGCATTTGACATGGCTGTGATTCCATTTACGGGCGGCGTGGATGCCATTGCCTTGTTTGTTTTCACCTTGATTTATTTTGGTTTGACATTGTGGGTGAGTTTAAATCCCACCAAAATGGTTGATCGCATTGGGGCGATTTTAACCCCTGTGCTTTTAGTGGCGATTATTGCACTGGTGTTACGCATGGCAAGTATTTTGCTTGGCTTGGACTCTGTCAATACTTCCACGAGCATCTCAAATCCGCTGATTACGGGCTTTATCGATGGCTATCAAACAATGGATGTGCTTGCCTCTTTTGCTTTTTCTGTGGTGGTGATGAATGCGATTCGGGCAAAAAGTGATAAAAACAGCAGTTTTATTAAACAAGCGACGTTAGCCAGCATTGTGGCAGCCGTTGCTCTTGCCTTTATTTATATTGCGATTGGTTGGATTGGCAATAATATGCCATTAAGTGCTGAGACACTGGCTGATGTGAGTGCCAAAGGTCAAAACTTAGGGGTGTTTATTTTAAACGATGCGACCACACAATCTTTTGGTGAATTGGGTCGTAGTTTACTTGGCTTAATTGTGACGCTCGCCTGTTTAACCACGGCAATTGGTTTAGTGGTGGCGACCTCTTCTTATTTCAACAGCATTTTCCCTAAAATTTCTTACCGTAATTATGCGATATTATTTACCTTAATTGGTTTTGTTTTAGCCAACCAAGGGTTAAATGCCGTGATTAGCAAATCAATCCCTGTGTTGTTAGTGCTTTATCCTATTTCCATGACAGCAATGTTATTATTATTGGTCAACCTCTTTATTTCGTTACCGAAACTGGCAAAAGGATTGCCACTTATTTTGGTTGCCGTGATTGCCATTCTTTCTGTGATGGAATCGCCTCTTGTGGCAAACTTACCTTTTAAAACCTATTCTATGGAATGGTTACCTGTGGCGATTTTAGGCTGTGTGATCGGGAGCATTATTGCGAAAGTGAGGGCGGTACAAGCGTTAAATTAAGGTTGAGTTGCAACAAAAACGCACTTTTGCACAATTAAAACACTGCCCTTTAATCCATCGGATGCAAGATCCTACTTTTTAAAGGGCAGATGATGTAAAACTTTTTTAAAATCCACCGCACTTTTTATCTTTAACATTGAGAAGTGCGGTTCGAGCATCAGATTGAATATGATGCCATCATGATTTATCTGACAGAAATTGCCGCAAATAACGAGGCACAATGTCAGAAGCTTTACCATAATGAAACTCATCAAAATGCGAACGCACTTGACTTGGCTCTAAATTGAGTTCCACAGTGTGAGCACCATAAAATAAGGCTTCTCGCACAAAGCCCGCAGCGGGATAGACATTGCCTGACGTTCCGAGCGAAATAAAATAATCACATTCAGAAAGTGCCCGTTGAATACGTTCCATTTCGAACGGAATTTCACCAAACCATACAATATGTGGTCGCAATACTTGAGGGATAGCACAGCAGTGACATTTATCTTGCTCATGAATATCGCCTTGCCAGTCATAGACGTGACCGGATTTCACACAGCGGACTTTTAATAATTCACCATGCATATGAATTAGGTTTTTAGAACCTGCACGTTCATGTAAGTTATCGACATTTTGTGTCACTATAAGTAGATTATTGCCGATTTTCTCTTCCAGTTTTGCTAAGGCTAAATGGGCAGCGTTCGGGGCAATGTGATCGGAAAATAATTGCTGGCGACGTGCATTGTAGAAGTGTTGCACCAACTGGGGATTGCGAGCAAAGCCTTCGGGCGTGGCGACTTCATCAACAGGGTGATTTTCCCATAATCCATCAGCCGCTCTGAAGGTTTGAATGCCTGATTCTGCAGAAATTCCCGCACCAGTTAAAACGACAATTTTAGGTTGTGTTGCCATGTGGTTCTCCTTTTGTGATGCTTGAATGCCTTAACACGCCTTAACACGCCTTTTGCCTTATTTCACCGTCATTTTGTGGCATTTAGCCTTTAGCGGTTTGTTGGCGTAATGCTGTCAAAATATGCTTCATTTCTGGGTCTAACGGGGCATTAATCCGCAAGGTTTCCCCTGTTTTAGGGTGCTCAAAACGAATCGAAAAAGCATGTAAGAACAAACGTTTTAAACCCAGCTGGCTCATTTGCTCATCAAAGGCTTTATCACCATATTTATCATCTAATGCGATGGGGTGACCTGCATATTGGGTATGTACACGAATTTGATGGGTACGACCTGTCACAGGTGAGGCTTTGATCAAGGTCGCATAGGTATAACGTTCTTCAATGGAAAAACGGGTTTCTGACGGTTTACCTTGCTCACTGACTCGCACGATACGCTCACCGCTAGAGAGTTCATTTTTCAACAAAGGGGCTTTCACGACTTTACAATGGGATTGCCACACGCCACGCACTAAGGCTAAATAATCTTTTTGCACGGTTTTTTCTCGCAATTGCTCGTGTAAGTGGCGTAAGGCAGAACGTTTTTTTGCCACTAACAAAATGCCTGAGGTATCACGGTCTAAACGATGCACAAGTTCAAGGAAACGGGCTTCAGGACGTAGCGTTCGCAAGGCTTCAATCACACCAAAACTTAATCCACTGCCACCGTGAACGGCAATGCCAGAAGGCTTGTTTAACACCAATAAGCTGTCATCTTCAAATAAAATTTGTTTTTCTAACTGGTTGACTTTATTCAGTTTAGTAGAAATCGGTGCTTGTTCTTTTTCCGACACTCGCACAGGGGGAATACGCACAATATCTTTGGCTTGAAGTTTATATTCTGGCTTGATGCGTCCTTTGTTTACTCGCACTTCACCTTTACGCAAAATGCGGTATACCAAACTTTTTGGCACACCTTTTAATTTGGTGATTAAATAATTATCAATACGCTGTCCTGCTTCATCTTCACTGATTGTGAGCATTTTGACGGATTGGTTGATGATTTTTTCGTCTTTTGTTGTACTCATTTGGATAGTTTTTGCTAGTCAAAATTAGGCTGATCATACCATATTTTGCTTACCCTTGGCGTATTAAAATTACCTTGATAAATGGTATTGATGAGTCCATAATAAGGCGTATTTTTGTGTCATTAAATTGACTAAAAAATGAAGCGTTATTGTTGAGCGTATATAATGCAGCGTATGGCATAAGACATTAATAAATCAACAAATTTTAGAAAATAAAACCTTCAAAATGCCGTATGGCTTACAAAATCATTTTTTATTGCAGATTTTGTTTTACTTAAGATGTGTCATTTTCTTAAGTAAGGTAATCAATGCACCCAGCAGTTGACAGTCGAGAGACAGACATTCTGCGACAGACACGAGGTCGATTATCAAGAAAAAGTGCGGTTATTTTTATCAAAAAACCAGAATAAAAATAGAGTATTAATAATGAAAAGAATGCTAATCAATGCGACTCAAAAAGAAGAGTTGCGTGTTGCCCTTGTTGATGGGCAGCGTTTATTTGACTTGGATATTGAAAGTCCAGGACACGAACAAAAAAAAGCAAACATTTACAAAGGCCGTATTACCCGTGTAGAACCTAGTCTTGAAGCCGCATTTGTGGATTATGGTGCAGAACGCCATGGTTTCTTGCCGTTAAAAGAAATTGCACGTGAGTATTTTCCTGATGATTATGTCTATCAAGGACGTCCGAATATTCGTGATATTTTGAGCGAAGGACAAGAAGTCATCGTTCAAGTGAACAAGGAAGAACGAGGCAATAAAGGTGCTGCATTGACCACCTTTGTTTCGTTGGCGGGCAGTTATTTGGTGATTATGCCAAATAATCCAAGAGCAGGTGGCATTTCTCGTCGTATTGAGGGTGATGAACGTCTTGAGCTGAAAGATGCCTTAAGTTCCTTAGATGTGCCAGATGGCGTGGGCTTAATTGTGCGTACCGCTGGGGTCGGAAAATCCCCAGAAGAACTACAATGGGACTTGAAAGTCCTGCTTCACCATTGGGAAGCCATTAAGCAAGCTTCACAAAGTCGTCCAGCCCCGTTTTTGATTCACCAAGAAAGTGATGTGATCGTCCGTGCAATCCGTGATTATTTGCGTCGTGATATTGGTGAAATCTTAATTGATAGCCCGAAAGTGTATGAAAAAGCCAAGGCACACATTAAATTAGTCCGTCCTGACTTTATTCATCGTGTGAAGCTTTATCAAGGCGAAGTGCCTTTATTCAGCCATTATCAAATTGAATCGCAAATTGAATCGGCGTTCCAACGTGAAGTGCGTTTGCCTTCCGGTGGTTCAATCGTGATTGATGTGACAGAAGCTTTAACCGCTATTGATATTAACTCCTCTCGCTCCACTCGTGGTGGGGATATTGAAGAAACCGCCCTTAATACCAATTTAGAAGCTGCAGATGAAATTGCACGTCAGTTACGTCTGCGTGACTTAGGTGGCTTAATTGTCATTGACTTCATTGATATGACCCCAGTACGTCATCAACGTGAAGTGGAAAATCGTATTCGAGATGCGGTTCGTCAAGATCGTGCTCGCATTCAAATCAGCCGTATTTCCCGTTTTGGCTTGTTGGAAATGTCTCGTCAACGTTTAAGCCCATCTTTAGGCGAGTCTTCTCACCATGTCTGCCCACGTTGTCAAGGCACAGGTAAAATTCGTGATAACGAATCCCTTTCTCTGTCCATTTTACGTTTAATTGAGGAAGAAGCCTTAAAAGAAAACACCAAACAAGTGCATACCATTGTGCCAGTGGAAATTGCATCTTACTTGTTAAATGAAAAACGTCGAGCCATTAACAGCATTGAGAAGCGTCATAATGTTGATGTGATTGTGGTGCCTAATGAAGCCATGGAAACGCCACATTTCAGTGTATTCCGTGTACGTGATGGCGAAGAAGTCAATGAGTTAAGTTACAACTTGGTTAAGTTACATCAAGATCAAGATGACTATGCTGCTCCAGAGGATTCTTTAGTGTCTCGTAATACGGAAACTGCAGCGGTGACTTCGGAAAATGTTTTGGAAAGTGCGGCAGTTTCTATTTCCATTCCAACACCAGCCCCTGTGCCTGAGAAAAAGGTGGAGAAAAAGCCATCATTGCTTTCTCGCTTGCTTGCAAAAATCAAAGCATTATTTGCCGATAAACCTGTAGAAGAGGAAAAAACAAAACAGCCTCGTCAACGTAACAATCGTCATCGCCGTAACCAAGAGCGTCGCAATAATCGTCGTTCTCGTGCGGAGAACACAGAGCGTGAAAATAATCATGCACCTAAGGGTATTGAAGAAGATACTCTTCCTTCTCGCCCATCAAAAGCAGAGCGTAAACGTAACCGTAAAGCGAATGTGGTAGAGAATACGGCAGACACGCCTATTGTTGCAGACACGATCGTCACGACACAAACAGCTACGCAAGAGGTGGAAAAAGCAGAACAAACCACACAACGTCGACAACGTCGTGAATTACGCAAAAAAGTACGTATTGCAGAAGACAGTGCAGAAATACAACCAATCAATGCACAAGATGAGGTGGCAGTAGAACCTGTTCAACCGATTCAAACAGTGGTTGAAACAGAAAGTGCGGTACAAATGCCTGAAGAAATCAAGGTCATCGACAGTGCCAATGCGGAAGAGCCTGATAATGAGAAACGTCGTGATAACCGTCGTCGTTTGCCTCGCCATTTACGTGTCAGCAATCCACGTCGTCGCCGTAATCAGCCAGAACTCAAATCACCAATGCCACTCTTTGCGGCGGTGGCATCGCCAGAGTTGGCAAGTGGTAAAGTCTGTATTGATTACAGTACGGTCGTTGTCTCAAAAGAAACTCAATTTTTATCTGTTGATGAGCTACTGGAGCAACAAGAACAACCAAAAGAAACCCACAAAGCAGAGATTGTGGCAACAACACCTGCAACGAGATTAGTAGTGGATGAAGTGGAAAAAAGTACAAAACCTTTTAATCCGTTTATGACGCAGCCTGCGAACGAATCGGTTGAGAAGAAAGTACAAGCCTCTTTAGAGCGTTTGCACGTTGAACAACCGCAATATGTGGAAACAGATGCGAGCGAAGGTGAGATTGTTGCAAGCGTTGAGCAGCAGAACTTTGCAGAAGAGTCTGTGGACGTTGTGACTGAAGCCAAGGCTGACATGACAGATCTTGCTGTTGAGACGCCAGATACTATGAGTGAATTGACGCAGAATACGGAAATTAAAATCATGCCAGAAACAGACCGCACTTTTTGTTTTACGGGGCGTTTAGGGACTATTTCGGCGGTGACCCATACCACGGCAGAAATGACGCAAGCAAAAGCCAGTGATGAGGTCCGTGAAATGGCTCAAATTTCGGTTTGGACCGATTCTCGTTATTACTTCCATGGTAAAGGTGCAGGTGGTCATCACAGTGCAATTAGCCATGTGTATGCGGAGCCAACGCGGGAAGCGGGTGAAACCTCAACACGCTAATTAGGGCAAATTTGGCACTCATGAGGTGAAAGACGTATTGAGAATAAACAGATTGTTCTAAAATAAAGCAATTGAATGAAAATCCAGATTTAATTGCTTGACTTAGAAGTAGAAAATACGTATTATTCACCTCGCTTAAATCACGGAGGAATGGTCGAGTGGTTGAAGGCACCGGTCTTGAAAACCGGCGAGGGTTTACGCCCTCCGTGAGTTCGAATCTCACTTCCTCCGCCATCAAATTTAGAAAAAGCCGTAAGTTTTAAACTTACGGCTTTTTTGTTTTTCTTTACTCAACATTTTGAACCAGTGTCTATCGACATGGATCTGATATTTTTCTTTATCGCATTCTTGTTAAGTCATGACATGCCTATTGTGACTTATCTAGCAATTAACCTATTCTTACAAATAACAGCCTTAAAGGCAAAGGCAAGCATGTATTCCCTAAAACATGCAAGAAACACCAACGCCACAGACATTTCCCTCATCTCATCTCATCTAAAGCCAAAACCAACCTTTTGAATTTCCGTCTTCAGTTTATTTGCATAACAACCTGTTTTTCGCTGTCTCCACAAGCAAAATAGCATGAGATCATATATTAAGAAGATGTGCCTAAACATCGTGATTAGGTGCCATTTATGAGGGGAATATGAAAGAGGCTAAGGGATTGTTGTGCTGATTTTTGCTGATATTTGACAGCGTTAAGTGGTTTTTTGGTGCTCCATATCCATCTGTAAGTGTGTATTCTTTGGCTTGAGGTTTAGCTTTTTCTACTTCTGTATTTGTTAAAGGTCTAGTGATTTTAGGCATATTGAGTAATCATCTATATCATTTTATGTAACCACGAAAATTAGATGTTATCACGTGGTTACTATTATGGTTACTAAAATATCTGATTAGATGTGTTTTAAAGCGTTTAGCTACGAATGGCAGAATATAGGAAAAGTGGCTTTGTATCTAGTGTTTAAAGGGTTTTTCGTTTAGTTTTGATGAGGTATGAAAGGTTTTTTGGTGCCCCAACAGGACTAAACTTTTAAATGCAAATTATTAATTTATAAGAATAATTGTTTTAAATTGTTGTCTACTGGGTACTTTATAGGGTACTAAAAAACAAAATCACAATGATTTAGAATGAATTAGAATAAACTATAAAGAGGAATATTTTGGTATTAAACCGCTAAATTCCATTTAATTTAACTTGATACCGCATTATTTTGCTTAAATCCCTGTGATAATGCGGTATTTGCTCAAAAATGAATTATAGGCAGTCTTTAATCAGATATCCTGCAGATTTTCCCAACAGGTGAGGGCGATAAATATCGGTGCAGCGTACTACTTCTACTTTCCCTCCGTTTTCTTGGTATGTATCAACAAAAAGCCCTCTATTACGTCTTATCGTATAACCAAAAGATGGGTCATAAACATTGCCTTTTTTATTGTTAGCTCGTGTTGATACATAGGCAAGGATAACGCAATCTTTCCAAATTTTTTCAAGTTGTCCATTCTTATTTTTATCTTGCACAGCCTCGCCAATTTTAACCGTTGGAATGTCAATCAATTCGGCAAAAATAGCAGGGGTTAAAATACCTGTTCTTGTATATTTAATACGTTCTAAGATAACCTCATTTTCTTTTAAGGCTTTCCATACGTCGGATGAAATAACACAAACGTTAGGTTTCATCCCAATTGTTGAGGAAATAGCATAGATCCCTTGCTCAATAGTTTCCAATGGATTTGATTTTTTATTGCTGAATTTCTTCGTGCCTTCCAATGAAACTACGTTCTCTCGGGTGTAGTTATCGCCATTTTGGGCAATTTCAGCAACTTTTACCTCACGACCTAACGCAATAATGTCTTGAGTAACGGATAGGGCATACTGTTTTAATGGATAACTGGCCTCATTATCTTCTCGATAATCGATAGCGTATTCAATATCGTGCTCATCTAATTGCACGTCAATTGTAGTAACATCTTCGGGATCTAATCGGTTAGAGCTCCCTCTTAACTGTCTAATTGTTGAGGGTAAATGGAAAGATTGGCGGCCAAATTGTGGGATTTTTCCAGCCTCTTTGCCAATTTCAACAATAGGCATTAGTACTTCACAAACAAGCTCATTATTGTAATAACCTTGAGCTAAATTAGTTAATACAGGGTCTTGAATGCGTAAAGATTGTAAGTTGTGTGCGGTCATTTTATTTTTCTCCGTCTGTTAATTTTTGAAAAGCTGTTTTATAGTCAACATTATGCAACTGCATATAACGCTTTATTTGTTTGTCTAATTCTCCTGGGGTGGCGTTTTCATCTGCTCGCCAAATGGTTGGTTTATTCCCCATTCCTAACTCTATGGTTTGCATAGATAGGTTAACTTTATTGATTGTTGATAAAAGGGCTTTAACTTTACCCTCAAGGCTCTCACCTTCGCTTAATGTGATAACTTGTCCGCTATCATATCCAGTTGCAATATTTAATAGTGCTAATGCATCATCTTTTTGACTTGGAAAAAGTACTCCCTCTTGCATCAAGCCATCAATATATCTGCTATTTTCCTGCTCTAAATTTTTAGCCTTGCTTTGGCTTAATTCTGCAGTCAAACGCTTATTTTCTTGTTTAAGTTTTTCAAGTTCTTTATTCATTATGCCCCCTGAATAACATCTAACGCTTGCAAATAACTAACGCCTAATACATTTTGAAAATATAATGCTGTTTGATGGAGCTCGCCTAACTCTGGGTTGTGGGTATATCCACCATCATTCAGTAAAATAAAACTGTTTTCATCCTCGCTAAATGTGGCGATATGGGCAACGCTGATTTCAGGATTTAGCATTCCTTTTACTGCTGGCTCATTTTTTCCTCGCTCTAAAAATCCCACGTGTTTTAGATACATCCCTAAACCTTTTACTGGGTTTTCTTTTGCCTCTGAAAAATACATAGCTGCAGATATGCCGCTAATCTCCCCATTTTGAATTTTTTTCACTAAGTCATTAGTAATTTCGACCCCTGCAAATAATTTGTCTTTGTGGAGATAAAGATTTGTAACTTTACCTAATTCTGGCTTGTCATCTAAAGGATGCCCAATAACTAACGGGGCATTGCGTAAATCTGGAGAATAAAATTTGTGAATTTCTGATAGGTTATTTTCGGATAGAGTGATAGTTCCTGTTCCCCCTCTATGTGTACCTGTTCGCAGAATTTCAAAAATTGCCTTATGCATTTTTTTGCCTCTTTGTCTGTTAAACCTCAAACAAATTAAAAATCAAAATGCCTTTATTTTGTGTTTGAAGTACAACAAGCAAAGATAGAAAAAACAAAAAAGTTAAAAAGAAAAGTTTTTCGAAAAAAAATCCACTTATCCACTTAAATCGCTGGAGCCTTGTGGGACAAGGGTTTGTGCTTGTTTATCACTAAAGTTTGATCCCACTTTTTTAAGTGGATTTGTACTTTTTGTGTGTTTTTAGGCAAAAAAATAGGGCGATTGCTCGCCCTGTGGTTTGTTTTGGGTTACCCCTCCCATTGTCTAATAGAAAGATCCCTATCTTTCCAATAGGCGTTAGTTGTTGGGTATCCGTTATACATTTTTTCACTATAAGGGATTTTCTCCCCTGCCTCTTTAAATGCGTCTGAAAGTGCACTTTTAAAACTTAATACGTTAAGTTGGTTAATATTGTGGCATTGGCAATAAAATAAATAGGCTGAATAAAGCGTATCATTAGAAACTATATTTGCCTGATTTAATACGTTGCTGCGGGCGCTACCTACTCTTAACGCTCCTTTTCGTTCTTCCTTGAGTTCAAAGTGCCCTAAAAAATCAATCAGGTGATTAGCCTCTCGTTTAATGCTTTTTCCCTCATTGAGATCTCTATATTCCTCTAAAATTACCCTAGCGTTGTCAGGATTAGGGAATAAGGCTAATAATTTATTGACTATGCCATAGACTTCCGCCTGTACTTTCTTAATAAAATACACGTCCTTTTTCTCTTTGGGAATTGCACGGTCAAAAGGAATAATAATTCGTCTACGTCCTATGCCTCCGTGGCGGTCGGTAAAGCCTAAAGGGTAGTTTGTTACTAGCATAAAAACAATATCTAGTTTTATATTAAAATCATTTACATAAACCAATTTTACTGAAATTTTCTCTCCACCTGTAATAGCCTTTAATTCGTCCGCACTTCCTTTGTAGGGCTTTTGGTCTGGGGATATAGCAAGGCTTTTCCCTATCAACATTGCCCTTTTTCGGTCAATTTCTAATTCTTGTAGGCTAATATAGGCGGTATTGCCACCACCATTAATAATTGAGGCGATTTGACTAAATACAGATTTTCCTGCACCGCCTACGCCTGTCGCCTCTAAAAATAGCCCCCATTCGTGGCGATTAGTGAGCACCATATAAAGCCCTGCTAAAATAGCGTTGCGTTTGTTTTGGTTGCCATTGCTCACAAAGTCAATCCAATCATCAAAGTGAGGCGTATTTTTATTTTGTGTTGAGCAATTAAAGTTTTCTATTGCACGCAAATAATGGTTGATATTGTGCGGTAAAAGTTCCCCTGTTTTTTTGTTTAATACGCCATTTTGAAAGCCTATTAAATCTTGATTTGAGTTTGGCATTTTTTCCGCCTTGATTCCGACCAAATCAGCCATTGCTTTTAGGCTTCTTGCGGTGTATTTGCGGTAGTTTTGGGCATCAAAAAACATCATTATTTTTTGTATTAAACTTTGCTCTGATAAAGTTTGCCAATATAAGCCGTTATATTGGTAAATTCTCTGCGTTCCTTCTTCTTGCCTTATAGGTTGCTCTGCCCAAGATAAAAACGCCTCTGCAATTTCGGGTTGCGTTGGTTTTTCTGTTTCAAAATCTAGCTTAATTTTCGCTTTGGGGGCGATTGTTTCCGCTTGCTGGGCGGTGCTTTCATCTTCTCGCAAGCGTTGGATATAACCGCTCACATCTTCCACCAGCTCGCCAATGTTATTAATAAATTGCACTGTGCTGGCTTGTGTGTTTTTGGCTAGGTTCAAGCAAATAGCGGTTTTATATTGTTCGGATAACTTGCCAAAAATCGCTATTTTAATAAATTGCTGGGAGGGTTCTGCCAGTTTTAAGGCTTGGATTTCTTTAAGCTGGCTTTCGCCTAAAATCACGGGCTTTTGCGTGGCTGAATGTTGGAGTGCTTGGCAAAGTAAACGCCATTCTTCCCCTTTTCCTTTGTTCCACGCTTGCCACGCTTTGCCACCAGCAAGAAGTATCATATCTTCAAACGGGGCTAGCGGTTGCTCGGCTAAGTGCGGGGCATTTTTGAGTTTAATTTTCATTCCCCGCTCCTTTTTCCTTCAACTCACAAACTAGGCTTTGAATAGCTTCATTTTGTTTAACTATCGCTGGGGCGATTAAGTCGCCAAAGGCGTGCATTAGCCAAACTAAATCATCTTTGTCGTTTTTTAAGCGGGTTTCTTCCCCTAGCACGATAGCTTTGATTAATTCGGGAATATAATTAATGGCGGATTGGTTAAACTCAATAGCCTGTGCCAGTTCGATTAGCTCATCTTTACGCATAAATCCCCCCTTGAATCACTAAAGTGCGGTCATTTTTGGCGGAGTTTGGTAAGCGACCTAACAAAATCAGCACATAATGGCGGGCAAGGTATGCACGGGCTTGTTGTTCATTGTCGGCTTGGATACGGATTTGTTCCGCTTTGGTGCGGTCATAGTGTTGGCGTGATACGCCTAAGAATTGGTAAATCATAGCGATTAGCCCCATGTGTAAACATTTAAGAGAGGTTACCGCTTGGAAGTTCTCAGGCTTTGGGCGGTAACGTGCAACGGGCTGAGAAACTGCGACACATGGAACACAGCAAAGGGCGAAACCTTTCCCGCTACACGCTACCATTGAATGACGCTCTAGACCCTCTAGGGGCTCTGGGCGTTCTTGGGGTGTGCGTAAGCTACGAACAAAAAAAGCACGGTTAAAAGGCGTGCTACTGTTCGCCATGTGTAAGTCGTTCGAGTTCTCAGGCTCGGCTAGTGATTTTGCACTAACGGTTGAATGATGCCAAAATTGACCGCACTTTGTAAAGTCTTTTTTGGTTATTTTTGTTAAAATCATCTCAATCATTGTTTTTGCTTGTCGGCTTAAATGGTGATAAGGGGCGTTTCCAATGTTGGCGCATTGAAATGCCCCGCTTATTTTCCCTTTCATTGGTTCACGCTCGCTAAATAACGTTGTACTTCTTGAGCACTAAATAGGGTGCTACTTCCAAACTTGGTTTTTTTAATTTTTCCCTCTCTCGCCAAACGGTCTAATTTGCTACGGGATACCCCGTAAAGTTCGAACATTTCACGAACGGTATAATGTTTATCTGTGTTTTGTGGTTGTTGGTGCATGGTTGATTATCCTCGTTTATTTTGGGTTATGTTGAACGTGTATAAATAGGCTATAAAATCTTGTAAATGTCGTCAATATGCTCACATCTTCGGAGAATTTCGCAATTTTGGTGAGTTAACCATTAAAAATGGGAAATGTTTTTAAAAGTTGTTTAAAAAGGGGGATTTGTTTTTAACTTCGTTTAACTGGTCGCTATCGTGTTTTAAAAATGATAAAAAAGTGACTAAAATTGTTAGTTTTTTGTCACTTTTTTAAAGTTTTAAAATCGTTTAAAAATTTTTAAACACTGTTTAAACATCATTTAAAAATTGAATGGCTATTTTTCAAGCATAAAAATTTTAAATAAAAAAAGTCTGTTTGCTTAAAAAATAGCCTTTTATTGTTAATGCAATGCAGCCTCATCATTACGTTTTCTTTGGAGTTGGCGTTGTTCTCGCAAAATTGAATAAATCTGACTCTCACTTAATTGATATTTTCTAATTAGCTCTTTAATGTTATCGCCTTTGAAGTTATTAAAGATCTCATAATTTCGTAAGGCTTTTTTCAAAATGGTGCCAGTTGGTAAATAAACAGACTGCCCGCCAAAATAGCTAGAAATGGCAAAAATGATTTTTTTAGATTGCTCCATAGCCTCATTAGAAGTCATCCCTTGTGCTAATAATTCGCTTTTTACTACGTCGAGCATTTCACCTAATAAAGATGGCCATTTTGTTGCAACTTCATTTTGTGGTGCATTATCTAGTTGGTGCGTGCTTTGGTTCATTTTTATTATTCCTTTTTGTCTGTGGTATATCAGACAAGATACAGGAAAAAAATATTTTGTTAGTTTGTGGAGTTTCAAACATAAATTAACCTATATTTTCCACTCAATTTCACTTTCCCACTTAAATTCCACTTGTTTCCCACTTACTTTTTATTTGTTATTTTTCTTTATTTTTTAATATGTTAAGTATAAAAAGATATTAGCTAAGTGGATAAGTGGGAAAAATTTATAAAAAGTTCCATAAAAAATGATAGGGGGAAATGTGGGCAAAAAAATAGGGCGATTGCTCGCCCTGTTGGTTGCTGGTGGATTATTTTAATAGGCTTGTACCTTGTGCGGATTGTTCGACAAAGTCCGCCCATAGTTGCATAGCGGGGATACGTTGCTCGAAAAAGTCGGCTTTATCGTACGCCTTGCTGGTGCTGTCGCCTTTTTTGTGTGATAAGCACATTTCCGCTACTTCAAAATCTATGCGTTTGTTGCCTAAATAGGTTCGGCCAATACTTCGCAAGCCGTGTGCATCCTGCTTGCCTTTGTACCCCATATCCACAAAAGCCTTATTCACGGTCTGCGGGTTCATTGGCTCATTAGTTTTATTTCTGCTTAAAAACAAAAATTGACGGTGCCCTGTTTGAGCTTGCAAGCGTTGGAGCAAGTCAATGACCTGGTTAGAAAGCGGGACTTTATGCGGAGAACGCATTTTCATTTTACTGGCTGGAATAGTCCACACTCTTTCGGTTAAATTAAACTCCGCCCATTCTGCATTGCTTGCTTCTGCAGGGCGAACCATTGTTAAAAGCTGAAATAAAATTAAATCTCTTGTGCGTGGCTGTGCTTTGGAATTGTCTATATCTGCCAATAGCAAGGGGAGCTCTTCGGGCTCAATGTGCGGATGGCTTTCAGGCTGTGCAAAGTTATAAATATCTTTCACGCTTAAGCAGGGATTAAAAGGCAGTGCTCCTGCATTCATTGCATAGGTTAATATTTCGTTAGTTAAGCGGATAACGCGTTTTAAGGTGTCGCTGTCGGCGGTGCCTGTCCTGCGGTCTTTCATTGCCTCCAGCGGTTTTAGGGTTTCAATTAAAACAGGTGGGAGGATCTTATCAATAGGCATTTGCCCCAATGAATCAAGGATATACATCTCAAGCCTACGCCAGTTCTTTTTGATAGTTTCAGGTTCTACTTTTTTACTTTTATTCTCTTTCCAGCGTTCAGCCCATTTGTAGAACGTGTTTTCTAATTTTAACTGTTGGGCTTGCTGTTCGGCTTTGGCGTGTTCTTGTGGGTCTATGCCTTGTGCTAATAAGGCTTGGTATTCATCTCGCTTAGCTCGTGCTTGTGCTAGGGTGATTGCAGGGTATTCGCCTATGGTTAATTTTGTGCGGGCTTTGCTGATTGGTCTGTCATAACGATAACGCCACTTTTTCGCCCCTGTTGGGTACAATTGGAGAAATAGCCCCTTTCCGTCGTTCAATTCATTTTTGCCATTGGGCGTATATTTTGCCCGTTCTACTTGTGTATTTATCAATGATTTTGCAATTCTAGCCATAAAAAATACCCTTGTTTTAGTACCCAGAAAGTATGTAATTTTGGCTAAGGGTACTATATTAGGTACTAAAAAGCAAAATCAAAATACATCAGAATAAAGCAGAATACACTATAAAAGGGTTTAAAATCATTGATTTTTAAAGCAATTTAGGCGGGTGCAAATCAGAATAAAGCAGAATGAATTAGAAAGGTGGTGCCCCCAACAGGACTTGAACCTGTGACCAATCGATTATGAGTCGACTGCTCTGACCGACTGAGCTATGGGGGCGATCAGGAATGTAAAAACTTGTCGATTATAGAGAAATATTGTTCTAAAGTCTAGGTGATAACTTTTATCTGTTTTAAATTTAAACAAAAAGACCGTTAACAATGTAACGGTCCTTTCTTTTTTATAACGTCATATGCACTTTATTCGTCTAAGAAACTACGTAAGGTTTCAGAACGGCTTGGATGACGTAATTTACGCAATGCTTTGGCTTCAATTTGGCGAATACGTTCACGAGTGACGTCAAATTGTTTACCCACTTCTTCTAACGTATGGTCGGTGTTCATATCAATACCAAAACGCATACGTAAGACTTTTGCTTCACGTGGTGTTAAACCTTCTAAGACTTCATGTGTTGCCACTTTTAAGCTTTGTGCTGTGGCAGAGTCTAATGGTAATTCAAGGGTTGAATCCTCAATAAAATCACCTAAATGTGAGTCATCGTCATCACCAATTGGGGTTTCCATAGAAATCGGTTCTTTGGCAATTTTCAACACTTTGCGGATTTTATCTTCTGGCATGCCCATACGTTCTGCTAATTCTTCTGGGGAGGCTTCACGCCCCATTTCTTGTAGCATTTGACGTGAAATGCGGTTTAATTTATTGATGGTTTCAATCATATGCACAGGAATACGGATGGTTCTGGCTTGATCCGCAATCGAACGTGTGATGGCTTGACGAATCCACCATGTCGCATAAGTGGAGAATTTGTAACCACGACGGTATTCAAATTTATCTACCGCTTTCATTAAGCCGATGTTACCTTCTTGGATTAAATCTAAGAATTGTAAACCACGGTTGGTGTATTTTTTCGCAATGGAAATCACAAGACGTAAGTTTGCTTCAACCATTTCTTTTTTAGCTCGACGTGCTTTTAATTCACCCGCAGAAATACGTTCGCAAACTTCTCGAATCTGTTGTACGCTTAAATTGGTTTGGCGTTCAATTTCAAGAATATTATCAATTAAGGTCCGGATTTCTTCTTCATGGCGAGCTAATTTTTCAGACCATGTTTTACCAGAAGAAAGGGCTTTCACTAGCCAAGTATCTTTATTTTCATGTCCAATAAAGAGTTTTTGGAATTGCTCTTTTGGCATTTTGGCTTTATCGACCACAATTTTTTGAATGCTACGCTCTTGTAAACGAATGGATTTCATAATGCCACTCATGAGGTTGACAAGAGTATCAAATTGTTTTGGTACGAGGCGGAATTGAGTGAAAACATCGGCTAACGCTTGAATTTGATCTTTGGATTTTTTGCTGGTTCTACCATGCTTTTCGATCGTTTCAAGGGTTTTTTGATGTTGTAGTCTCAGTTCAAGGAATTTTTCGCGTGCCACTTCTGGATCGATAGAGTTATCAGAATCGCTATCATCGGATGAGCTTTCTCCTTCGCTTTCTTCTTCCTCTTCTTCGTCATCATCGTCAATTTCAGTGGCGACAACACTGTCTGAGTCTTCATCATCATCGAAAGATTCATCAATTTCTGCAACAGCTTCTTCGGTGACTGCATTCGGATCCACAAAGCCTGTGATCAAATCGGCGAGGCGTACGCCACCTTCTTCCACTAAACTATATTGATCCAGTAAGTAGTTGAGTGCTTCTGGATAGAATGCAACCGCAGTTTGTACTTCGTTAATCCCTTCTTCAATACGTTTAGCGATATCGATCTCACCTTCTCGTGTAAGAAGTTCAACACTGCCCATTTCACGCATATACATACGCACAGGGTCTGTGGTGCGTCCAATTTCAGCTTCCACACTGGATAACACTTGGGTGGCTTCTTCAACAGCATCTTCATCCGTGATGGTTTCGCTCAGCATAAGATCATCGGCATCTGGGGCGGTTTCAAGCACTTGAATCCCCATGTCGTTGATCATCTGAATAATATCTTCAATTTGTTCTGCATCTACGAGTTCTTCTGGAAGATGATCGTTAACTTCCGCATACGTCAGATAGCCTTGCTCTTTGCCTTGTGCGATTAACAATTTCAATTGAGATTGTGGATTTTGATCCATAATGTAATATCCGCCTTGATTGAGTAGTTATGGAGATAAAATACGATTAATTTTATCATTGTTATCGTAGATTAACTATGCCTTTTGTTGTTTTTTCAGTAATAATTGAGCCAGCTTTTGTCGCTCACTCTCGCTTAATCCTTCACTGCGATCTTTTGCAATAAGTGAGTCAATTTCACGCTCCACTAATTGAAAATAAAAGTGGCGTAGCGTGGCTTTAAATGCATTTTCAATTTGACTGTCTTCGATTAAATGATCCCACATTGCTAAAATTTCAAGGGCTTTACTATGTTCGCTATCTCGCCAATATTCCAGTATTTGTCCTGTGGTAATCCCGACTTTTTGTTGGCAAAGTGCGGTCAATTTTTCGAATAAATCTAATCCAGATTCATTTAATGCTCGCAGTGGTGCAAGATTTGGCACGAGCTGGGCTAACTCTGGATTTTGCAATAACAATGCAATCAGTAAACGCATTGGCGTTCTTTTTACAGTTTGTGGCTGTGTGTGATTTGGGTTTTCTACATGTTTTGGGATCAAACTTTCTAATTGAGTTTGATCCAAGATCCCCAATTTTTGTGCCAAGGTGTTACGTAATGAGAGGCGTAACATCTCGCCTGGGATCTGATTTATCAAGGGAACGGCTAATGCCGCCAATTTGCTTTTTCCCTCTTTGGTGGAAAAATCCACTTGTGGTGCAAGGCTTGAAAATAAAAACTCACTCAGTGAATGAGCATGTTGAATATAGTCTTCAAAGCCAGCTTTACCGTGTTGGCGAATGAACGAATCAGGATCTTCACCATCGGGTAAGAAAATAAATTTTAATTGTCTGCCATCTTCAAGAAGTGGTAAGGCATTTTCAAAAGCTCGCCAAGCGGCTTCTCGTCCCGCACGATCACCGTCATAGCAACAAATAGCTTGTTCGGTACAACGAAACAGCAGTTGAATTTGCTCTGCGGTGGTGGCAGTGCCTAAGGAAGCAACGGCATAATCTACCCCAAATTGTGCCAATGCCACCACATCCATATACCCTTCGACAACTAAGAGCATCTCGGGAGATTCATTCGCTTGTAGGGCTTCGTATAACCCATAGAGTTCGTTGCCTTTATGGTATGTGGCACTTTCTGGAGAGTTTAAATATTTCGGTTTTTCATCACCTAATACTCGACCACCAAAGGCAATGGTTCTGCCTCGGCGATCCCGAATTGGAAACATGATTCGATGACGGAAACGATCGTAGATCTTGCCTTGTTCATTCCGAGAAAGCATTCCTAAATCGAAGAGCTTTTCTTGATCATCGGTTTGTTGTCCAAAACGTTGTAAAACCGTATCAAAACGATTGGGTGCAAAACCAATTTGAAAACGACTTATCACATCCGCTGATAAGCCACGTTGTTGCAAATAGCTTTGTGCGGGAATATGTTGGTTTAATTGCTGTTGATAGAATTGTGCAATGTCTTGCATCAATTCATATAAATTGCGTTTGGTTTGGAAATTGATTTGTTTGCCATGAAAGTGCGGTGTATTTTCACGAGGAATTTCTAAACCCAGCATACCAGCCAGTTCTTCGATGGCTTCGATAAACTCTAATTTGTCGTATTCCATTAAAAACGAAATCGCATTGCCATGTGCACCACAGCCAAAGCAATGGTAAAACTGTTTTTTTTGACTAACGGTAAAAGAAGGGGTTTTTTCGTGATGAAATGGACAGCACGCTTGATAATCTCGTCCTGCTTTTTTTAGCTTCACTCTTGAATTGATAAGCTCCACGATATCTGTTTTCGCTAACAGATCATCAATAAATGAGCGTGGAATTGAGCCTTTCATCAAGTGTATGCCCTTAAAGTTAGAGAGAAAAAGTGGAGCCGATCCAATGAAACAAAACCGTGATACCCATCGGTTTCACGGTTTTATATAACTCGAGTTAAAAATACTTTATTTAGTATTAGTATAAACGTGTATTACGTGCATTTTCACGAGCTACACGTTTAGCATGACGTTTAGCACGAGTTGCGTTTTCGCGTTTACGGATAGTTGTTGGTTTCTCGTAGAATTCACGGCTGCGAACTTCTGCTAAGATACCAGCTTTTTCGCAAGAGCGTTTAAAACGACGTAATGCAACGTCAAATGATTCGTTTTCACGTACTTTAATTACAGGCATAAGCCAATCACCTCAATGGAATTAATTTTGCAATTGCTAATTTATTTTACCGTTTGGAATAAACGGCTTATTCAATAAAGGTCGCAATTTTAATCTACTTTTCACTTAAAAGCAAAGGGAAGTTTGATCTTTTGTGTAAAAATGCCTGCTCAAACTGGTTAAAGCAGGATAAACAGGGTAAAATCTTGCCTCAATTGAGATTGGAAAGGAACAAAAAATGCGAGTATTAGGCATTGAAACATCTTGTGATGAAACGGGTGTTGCGATTTATGATGAAGAAAAAGGCTTAATTGCGAACCAACTTTATACTCAAATTGCATTACATGCGGATTACGGTGGGGTTGTCCCTGAATTAGCCTCTCGGGATCATATCCGAAAAACAGCCCCGTTGATCCAAGCGGCATTGGCAGAGGCAAACTTAAAACCTGAAGAGATTGACGGGGTAGCATATACTTCAGGACCGGGATTGGTGGGGGCATTATTAGTGGGATCCACCATCGCAAGATCTTTAGCCTATGCGTGGAATGTGCCAGCCATTGGTGTTCATCACATGGAAGGGCATTTGCTTGCTCCCATGTTAGAAGACAATCCACCGGCATTTCCTTTTGTGGCGTTGTTAGTTTCAGGGGGGCATACCCAATTAGTACGGGTTGATGGTGTCGGGCGTTATGAATTACTTGGTGAATCCATTGATGATGCAGCAGGCGAAGCCTTTGATAAAACGGCTAAATTATTAGGGTTAGATTACCCAGGTGGGGCAGCATTGGCACGTTTAGCACAGAAAGGGAATCCTACACGTTTTAAATTTCCTCGTCCGATGACAGATCGCCCTGGGTTAGAGTTTAGTTTTTCAGGGTTAAAAACCTTTGCTGCCAATACCATTGCACAAGCCATCAAAGAAGAAGGTCAATTAACGGAACAAACTAAAGCCGATATTGCTTATGCTTTCCAACAAGCGGTTGTGGAAACCTTAGCGATTAAATGTCGTCGAGCATTAAACGAAACAGGATTTACACGGTTAGTGATTGCAGGCGGAGTCAGTGCGAATACACAGCTTCGACACGATTTAGCTCAATTAATGCAAGAATTAAATGGAGAAGTGTTTTACCCTAAACCGCAATTTTGTACCGATAATGGTGCAATGATTGCTTACACAGGTTTTTTACGTTTAAAACAGGGCGAACAAGCCCCCCTTGCGATTCAAGTCAAGCCACGTTGGGCAATGACGGCATTGACAGCAATAAGGGAAGGTTAAAAAAGGAAACCACCATGAATGAACAGCTAAGAACCAAAGCCATGCATGTAGGAGGCATCGGTTGTGTATTAATGTTAATTGTGATTGCAGTGTGGGTATTAATGTTACCCACAGAAGCATTAATTGATTATTTAACCTTAGCGGGCTCATGGGTGGGTGGTGGCACGACCTTTGGTATTTTGATGTTGGCCGCCTTACCTCCATTAGTGGGATGCCTTTTTTATTATTTTTGGAAATGGGTATTAAAATAACATGGCAAAGCTTTATTTTTATTATTCCACAATGAATGCGGGAAAATCGACAACCTTATTACAATCTTCTTATAACTATCAAGAGCGTGATATGAATACCTTGGTTTATACGGCAGCCATTGATAACCGCTTTGGTGTGGGAAAAGTAACCTCTCGAATTGGCATTAGCCAAGATGCCCAGCTTTTCCATAAAGACAGTGATCTGTTGGCGGAAATTGAACAGCATCTTACACAGCAAACGTTACATTGCATTTTAGTGGACGAAGCCCAATTTCTCACCAAGCAGCAGGTGTATCAACTCAGTGAGGTGGTGGACAAATTGCATATTCCCGTGTTGTGTTATGGCTTACGCACGGATTTCCAAGCAGAATTATTTGAGGGCAGTCAATATTTGCTTGCTTGGGCAGATCAGTTAGAAGAGCTGAAAACCATTTGTTATTGCGGACGTAAAGCCAACTTTGTCTTACGCTTAAATGAAAATGGCGAGGTTGTGCGTGATGGGGCACAAATTCAAATTGGTGGGAATGACCGTTATATGTCTGTGTGTCGCCGACATTATAAAGAGAAGATGGCCTGTTAAGTCGAGCTGAGAAAAGTGCGGTTAATTTTTTAACTGTTTTACCATCAAAAGGCGGAAGTGATTTCCGCCTTTTTTGTTGTGATTAACGCATTGTGACAAATTCTTCAGACCCTGTTGGGTGAATGGCCACCGTGTTGTCGAAATCGGCTTTAGTCGCCCCCATTTTGATTGCCACAGCAAAGCCTTGGATCATTTCATCGACCCCAAAACCAATGCCGTGTAAGCCGACAATTTTTTCTTCTTTGCCCACACACACCAATTTCATACGGCAAGGCTGACGATGTTGTGTAACCGCACTGTACATCGGCGTGAAAGAGGATTTATACACTTTCACATTGTCTGCACCGTATTGTTCAATGGCTTTCGGTTCTGTTAAACCAATGGTGCCAATAGGTGGGTGGCTGAATACCACGGTAGGCACCAGATTATAATCTAAATGCTCGTTAGGTTTATTGTTAAATAAACGCTCAGACAGACGACGACCTGCGGCAACAGCAACGGGGGTAAGTTCGATCCCGCCTTCAATAATATCGCCCACAGCATAAATGCCTTTGACATTGGTGTTTTGATATTTATCGACTTTAATAAAACCACGTTCATTGGTTTTTACGCCCACCGCCTCAAGATTAATGTTGTCGGTGGCAGGTTGGCGACCAATTGCCCAAATTAAACAATCCACCTCTTGGCTGCGACCATCTTCTAATTGAATGGTCAGTGAGCCATCTGCATTTTTGATCACTTCTTTTGGAATTGCATGCGTGTGTAATTGAATACCATCTTGCTGGATAACTTCTAATAAGGTTTCCACGATTAAAGGATCAAAATTACGCAAAGGGGCGTGTTGACGGACAAATAAGTGCGTTTCAACACCAAAACTATTCATCACACCAGCCAGCTCAACGGCAATGTAACCTGCTCCCACCACAGCAACACGTTTAGGTAAGGCATTTAAGGCAAACACACCATCAGAATCAATGCCGTATTCTGCACCTAGAATGGCGGGACGGCTTGGTTTTCCCCCAGTGGCAATCAGAATATGATCAGCGGTAATTTGTTCCCCGTTCACTTCCACCGTGTGTGCATTGACAAATTTTGCAAACCCTTGAATTACGTCCACATGATTTTTAGCAAGCACATTGTTATAAGACGTATGAATACGGCTAATATAGGCTTGGCGACTTTCTACCAGTTTTGCGAAATCAAATTGATTAACTTGAACATCAAACCCATAATCTGGGGCGTAAAGGTGAATGGCTTCGGCAATTTGTGCCCCATGCCACATCACTTTTTTCGGCACACAGCCCACATTCACACAGGTTCCACCTAGGGCTTTGGCTTCAATAATGGCACATTTTTTGCCATAGCTTGCCGCACGGTTGATGGAAGCAATACCGCCACTTCCGCCACCAATTGCAATATAATCATAATGTTTTGTCATTGTTGTCTTCCTTTTGAACGAAGTATTGATGGTGTGTTATTTTACCCAAGCAGATGGGTGATGAGGAACGTTATTCTGGTGTAATCCATTTTACCGACCAACTTCCTGTGCCTTCAGGCACCAATGTTTGGGTTAAATAAGGTAATAGTTGTTTCATTTGGGCTTCTAAGGTCCAAGGTGGGTTAATGACAACCATGCCACTTGCGGTCATACCACGTTGTTCGCTATCAGGGCGTACGGCAAGTTCGATTTGCAAGATTTTCCGAATACCCGTATTTTCTAATCCTTTCATGATGCGTTTCGTTTGTTGACGTAACACAACGGGATACCAAATGGCGTAAATGCCAGTGGCGAAACGTTTATAGCCTTCTTCAATGGCTCTGACCACCAAATCATAATCTTCTTTTAATTCGTAAGGTGGATCGATGAGGATCAATCCACGTCGTTCTTTTGGTGGCAAGGTGGCTTTGAGTTGTTGAAAGCCGTTATCTCGTTTAGTGGTAATGTTGTCAAATGCTTTAAAATTATTTCGTAAGAGTGGAAAATCACTCGGGTGCAATTCGGTGAATAACGCACGATCTTGCGGACGTAACATTGTCGCAGCAATGAGTGGTGAACCTGCATAATAACGAAGTGCGTTGCCACCATAATTGATTTTTTTGATGAGTTGAACATAACGTGCAACATCTTCTGGTAAATCATCACGATCCCAAAGGCGTGCAATGCCTTCCTCAAATTCTGCTGTTTTCTCGGCTTCTTCACTGAATAAACGATAGCGACCGACACCAGAATGGGTATCCAAATAATAGAACCCTTTTTCTTTTTGTTGGAGATTTTCGATAATCAGCATTAACACAATGTGTTTTAACACATCGGCATGATTGCCTGCATGAAAACTATGACGATAACTCAGCATAATATGCCTTTAAATTAAGAATAATAAAGAGGGTATTATAAAGAATTTTTTATGAAGTGCCATTAAAGATGCAACACTCAAGGTTTTTGTACACCAAAGTGCGGTGATTTTTGAAAAAGTTTTAAAAAAGAGGATGTGGGGGGACACATCCTCAAACCCGCTTAACACAGCACTAAAAAGTGCTGCATAATACGGAGGTCGGGTGTTAATTCGGGGTGAAACGCACAAGCTAATAATTTGTTTTGTTGTGCAAAGACAATCTTGCCATCAAGGGTGGCTAAAGTTTGCACCTGTTCATTATCGCAATGTTGAATATAAGGTGCTCGGATAAAGACCGCTGGAAAAGGGGTATCAAATCCGTTAATGTCAAGTGGGGTTTGAAAGCTATCCACTTGTCGTCCAAAAGCATTGCGTTGGACACAAATATCCATTAAGCCTAAGTGCACTGTTGGATCGTTTTCCAACTGTTTGGCTAATAAAATCATGCCTGCACAGGTACCAAAAATACCTTTACCTTGCTTGGCAAAATCTTGAATCGCTTCGATAAAACCATACTGACGCATTAATTTCCCGATTGCCGTACTTTCCCCGCCCGGCAAGACCAAGCCATCAAGTGCGGTCAATTCTGCGACCGTTTTGATGGCACTGGCTTTGGCACCCAGCTGTTCAATTTGTTGTAAATGTTCGCTCACTGCACCTTGTAGGGCTAACACACCAATATGTAAATGGGAATAATCTTTCATGCTACCAACCACGTTCTTGCATTCTTTCATGTTGTTGTAGGCGAGAAATTTCAATCCCTTTCATTGGATCCCCTAATTCTTCAGAAAGACGTGCGATCAAATCGTAATCTTGATAATGGGTGGTGGCTTGAACGATTGCTTTGGCAAATTTTTCAGGATGCTCAGATTTAAAGATCCCTGAACCAACAAAGACACCATCAGCCCCTAATTCCATCATTAATGCTGCATCCGCTGGGGTGGCGACACCGCCTGCGGCAAAATTCACCACAGGTAATTTGCCTAATGATTTAATTTGTAAGAGTAATTCAAAAGGTGCACCGAGATTTTTGGCTTCTGTCATCAGTTCATCATGACTCATTGCGACAACTTTGCGAAGTTGTGCATTCACTTTACGCATATGACGAACCGCTTCTACAATATTTCCTGTACCCGGCTCACCTTTGGTGCGTAACATCGAGGCACCTTCACCGATACGGCGTAAGGCTTCGCCTAAATCACGACAGCCACACACAAAAGGCACGGTAAATTCACTTTTTAATAAATGAAATTCATCATCCGCAGGGGTCAGCACTTCACTTTCATCAATGTAATCCACTCCCATGGCTTCTAATACACGGGCTTCGGTGATATGCCCAATTCGAGCTTTTGCCATCACAGGAATCGAAACCGCATTCATCACTTCTTTGACAATTTTAGGGTTTGCCATGCGAGCCACGCCCCCAGCAGCACGGATATCTGAAGGGACTCGCTCAAGTGCCATAACTGCCACTGCACCAGCTGCTTCAGCAATACGGGCTTGTTCAGCGTTCACGACATCCATAATGACGCCGCCTTTTTGCATTTGTGCCATACCTCTTTTGACCGTATCCGAACCTAAAATGCTATTCATTCATTTGTCTCCTTTTATCATGATGTTTTGTGTGTGAATGGGTGCTATTTTTGCCTTGATTCAGGTATGATTAAAAGTGTCAAAATGAACAAATTTAATGGGGTCAGATGATGAAGAAAATGAACTATCAATTAGATAAACGCTTGAAAACGCCTTTGTATTTACAACTTTATCAACAGATCCGATCATTAATTGATGCACAAGCGTTAAGGTTAGGGGATAAATTGCCTTCAAAACGGAGTTTGTGTGACTATTTGCAAATTAGTCAAAATACGGTGGAGGCGGCTTACGCACAGCTTTTGGCGGAGGGGTATATTGAATCTTTGCCTCGACGAGGTTTTTTTGTGTGTTTTCAACCTGCTTTCTTTTTTGCGGCAAAAAAAGAGAAAAAAACAAGACCGCAGACATCCGCACCCACCCCGATTCATTTTGATTTTAATCCTAACTATATTGATACCGAACGTTTTCCCATTGCCAGCTGGCGTAAAGCGGGAAAGGGGCTATTTCAACATCGTAATCAGGATTTATTAGGGTTAGGGGAAAAGCAAGGTGATAGCCAATTACGGCATGAAATTTGTGATTATTTATTTTCTTCTCGTGGAGTGAAATGTGACATTGAGCAAATTGTGATTTGTGCAGGTTTAGAAAGTGTGATTCAACAGCTGATTTTATTATTTGATCATCTTTACTCACACCCTGTGCATTATGGTATGGAGCGTTATGGTTACCAAACCTTAGAAGAGTTATTAAAGCTGTATCATAAAACCATTATCAAATTGCCTCTTAAGCAAAATAGCCAACAACTGGATCTGAATTTTTTGCAAGAAAGTTCGATTGATATTGCGTGTGTTACGCCTTCGCATTTATATCCTTTTGGTCATGTGCTTTCTGTTTCACAGCGTCAACAATTGCTTGAATGGGCAAGAGAAAAGCCTCATCGTTATATTATTGAGGACGATTACGACAGTGAATTTCGTTATAAAGGCAAGCCGATTCCCGCCTTACAAAGTTTAGACAAACATGGTAGCGTCATTTATTTAGGCTCTTTTTCGAAGTTGTTAATGCCGTCTTTACGTTTGTCGTTTATGGTGTTGCCAAAATCCTTAGTGCCACTTTATCAGCAATATTGCGGTTTTATGAATTGTTCGGTTTCTCGTTTTGAGCAGCAACGCTTAGCGATCTTTATTCAACAAGGGGATTTTGAAAAACATATTAATCGCATGCGGAAACTTTATCGGCGAAAAATGGAGCTTCTTTGTAGCTTATTAGCCCCCTATCGACATCAGATAAGCTATTATGGCGAGCATTCTGGGTTTTATTTGTTGATTGAGTTGCTGAAGGAAACACGCAGTCTCAGCGATTTATCAGCATTAGCGTTGACCAAAGGTGTGAAAGTGTATCCTGTGTCTTGCTCGGATCGCAAACTCTTTTCACTTGGATTTGGCAATTTAAGCGAAATGCAAATTCAGCAAGGGGTTGAGCATTTATTGCAGGCATGGTTTCATGAAAAAGGCACGAACTGATAAGCTCGTGCCTTGTGAAAAGTGCGGTGGATTTTAGAATAATTCTTGGTATTCACCCGTAACAGGTGCACCTTGTCCATCGATTAAATTCGGTGGCACATAATAACCTCGTTCTTCCACGTAAGTACGTTTAGGTTCTGTTCCTTTAATAAAGTATTCCATTTTTCCTCCACCATTTGACAATAAGCCTGAGCGACTGTCGATGGCTTTTTGAATGATATTCGGAGGCAGTTCCAGTTTACGTTCAGGAATCTCTGCTAAGGCTTTTTTCATGTAAGCAATCCAAGCAGGCATAGCAGTTTTTGCCCCTGCCTCACCTCGTCCGAGATTGCGTTTATTGTCATCAAAGCCCACATAAACCGCAGTGGTGAGGTTTGCCCCGAAACCCGCATACCAAGCAACTTTGGCATTGTTGGTTGTCCCTGTTTTTCCACCCAGATCTTGACGTTTAAACTCTTTTGACATACGCCAACTGGTGCCGACCCAGCTTTGTCCTGATTCCCCGTAAACGGCGGAAGTTAACGCACTGCGGATCAAAAAGGCAAGTTCACCGCTAATTACACGAGGGGCATATTGGACTTTCGAATTTTCCGTTTTGGCTTCAGCCATAAAATTCAGGTTATTTTCATCAAGCTGTTTGCTTTCTAGAGGTTGTAAGTCAGGAATATCTGGCACCACATCAATTTGTTCTGCCTCTTCTTCATTGGCACTCAGCACGTTATCACTAGTACTGAGATTGTCGCTTAAACTCAAATCATAGTTTTTAAAACCGTCTAATTTTTCTGTTTCACCATAAATTACAGGAATATCATGACAGGTAATACAGGCAATTTTTGGGTTGGCTAAGAAAATTTCTTTACCCGTGTTATCTAAAATTCGGTTAATGATGAAAGGCTCAATTAAGAAGCCGCCATTATCAAAGACCGCATAACCTCTTGCCATTTCAAGTGGGGTGAAAGATGCCGCCCCTAAGGCAAGAGCCTCACTGGCAAAATATTGATCACGTTTAAACCCAAAGCGTTGTAAAAATTCCGCACTGTAATCAATCCCCGTTAATTGCATCGCACGAATGGCAATCATGTTTTTTGATAAGCCCAGTCCCACACGTAAACGCATTGGACCATCAAATCGGTTTGGGGAGTTTTTCGGTGCCCAGGCTTTTTGCCCTGGTTTTTGCACCACTAATGGTGAGTCTTGTAGGACACTGGATAAGGTTAAGCCTTTTTCTAATGCGGCGGCATAAATAAAAGGCTTAATTGAGGAGCCGACTTGCACTAGCGATTGTGTGGCACGGTTGAATTTACTTTGCTCAAAGCTAAATCCTCCCACAAGGGCTTCAATGGCACCGTTATCACTGTTTAAGGACACCAACGCAGAATTCGCTTCTGGAATTTGCCCTAATACCCATTCATTTTTGTTATTTTGACGAATCCAAATTTGATCCCCCACCTTCACAGGGTTTTTTCCTGCCCAACGCATTGCCGATTGTGGTAAGGTCATGCTTTCACCCGATGCCAACAATAATTCAGCCCCGTTTTTGTTGACACTCATCACGGCTGCAGGGAAAAGCGGCATGGAGTTCGGCAATTTTTTCAAAAAGCCCACAATCCGTTCTTGTTCCCAAGGTTTTTCTTCTTTTTTCCAAAGTGGTGCACCACCACGATAGCCATGGCGGATATCATAATCAATCAAGTTTTGACGAAGGGCAATTTGTGCCGCTTCTTGATCTTTCGATAACACCGTGGTGTAAACCTTAAATCCACTGGTGTAGGCTTTTTCTTCACCAAAACGTCTGACCATTTCTTGACGTACCATTTCGGTGACATAATCCGCACGAAAATCAATTTGTGCACCGTGATAACGAGCCACAATCGGTTCTTTTATTGCCGCATCGTATTCTTCTTGGCTAATGTATTTGGTGGTCAGCATTCGCCCCAAGACGATATTACGACGTTCTTCCGCACGTTTAATCGAATAAAGTGGATTCATGGTGGAAGGGGCTTTTGGTAAGCCTGCAATAATGGCAATTTCAGATAATGTAAGTTGATTCAGATCTTTACCAAAATAGGTTTTCGCCGCTGCCGCCACGCCATAAGAACGATAACCTAAGTAAATTTTATTTAAATACAGTTCTAAAATTTCGTTTTTACTTAAGGTATTCTCAATTTCAATTGCAAGCACCGCTTCTTTGGCTTTACGCTCAATGGATTTTTCAGGGGTTAAGAAAAAGTTTCTGGCTAATTGTTGCGTAATGGTACTCGCCCCTTGTGACGCCCCACCTTTGCTAATTGCCACTTTAATTGCCCTTGCGATCCCAATAGGATCCACACCATGGTGTTGATAAAAACGGGCATCTTCTGTGGCTAGCACGGCATCAATGATACGTTGTGGAATTTGATCCAAAGGGACAGGTATACGACGTTGTTCACCCACTTCACCAATCAACTTGCCATCCGCAGTATAAATTTGCATAGGTTGTTGTAATTCAACGGTTTTTAAGCTTTCTACATCAGGCAGGTCGGCTTTCAGATAGGTATAGATGGCAACAGCACCAATACAGCCGAGCAGGAAAAGGGTGAGTAGCGTGCTTAATATTAATTTTGCGATCCGCATCGAAAAATTCTCTCTTAGTTAATGCTTGGATATAAAAAACAATGAAAAATTACCGCACAGTATAAAGACTCGGGATCTAAATCCAAAGTTAAAACTGCATAAAAAGTGTAAAAATCAGTAAAGAAGGGAAAATTCCGCCATGGAAAAGGCAAGCAAGATTCAGTTGGGCGTTTGGAAAAACAAGGAACAATTTGAGATATTGTGTTTTGATCCACAAGATCGCATTGTGTATTTTGTGTTGCCGAAAATGGATTTCGCCCAAATTGCCCAACAGATTCTGGCTTATTATCCCAACCGATTCATGAAACTTTGCCCAGTTTGTGCGGTTTTTCCTCATCAATTCTGGCAGAAAAGCGTAATTCTTCCTCAGCATTTAAGTTTGCAAGAAGCGGAAAATCAATGCCGTTTTTTACTGGCACAAGCCTTACCCATTCCCTTGCCCGAATTATGGTTTGATTATTGCTACGTTCCGTTAAAACAAGGATCAAGGTTAGATATTTTTGCCATCCAACGTTCAACCGCCCATCAGTATGTGCAAACCTTTTTACCTTTGAAAGTAGAAATCTTAGACACGGTGGTTCACGCCCTATTAAGAGCCTTTCATTATGTGATGGATCGCCCATTACAACGTGGAGAGCTCTTTTTATATCAAGATGAGCAGGGTTGTTTAGCCATTCAAGAACAAGGGCAACAAACGCTAGTATTGCAACAATCGCAAGGCAATTTAGGGCAGCTTTATCAACAATTTTGTCAACAATATGAACAAGTGCCTGCACAGGTTTATGTGTACCGTCGATTCACGTCCACATCGAAAGCACCGTTACCTGCGAAATGGGAAGAAATTCAGAGCCAATATCCCTTTATTCCTTTAGGCAATGCCCTTTGGCAACGTCATGGCGACAATGAAAACTCCCTTGCTACATTAAAGAGGAAGACGGGATGAAAAATGGCATTAATTTATTACCTTGGAGACAACAACAGCATCAGCAACGGTGCAAAAAATGGTTAGCTTTCTTACTTGCTATGTTGTGTGCCCTTTTATTGAGTAAATATGTGTTAGTAGATTGGCAACAGCAGCTTACCGACCGATTACAACAAGCACAAACAGCGGTACAGCATAAATTGCGTGAGTTAACCGAAATTAAACAACACATCGACAGCTTACAAAAACAGCAAATTAAGACCGATAAACTCATTCCCATTGCCTCACAACACGCTTTGCATTTAAGTGCATTATTACTGGCGTTACCCTTAGGGCGAGGTGAATTAGTTTCTTTTGGTGTGCAACAAAATGAGATCAGCCTAAAAGGTTATGTGGAAAACCATGAGGATTTTAGTGCATTACAGCATCATTTGGAGACTCAACCTTTGTTTAAACAGGTGGAATTAGTGCATTTCCAGCCAGAACAAACACAATTATGGTTTGAGTTTAAACTCTTATTTACCCCAGATCTTGCCACCCTGCCACTTGCATGGCGAGATAGGCAAATTCAAGTGCGATAGAGGGGGCAAAATGGGTATAGGGTTAATGGATCCAACTAGCATGTTTGCACGTTATATTGGCTTATCTTTCCGTCTCCATGGGGTGATCTTTTTGTTGTTATGTTTTTTATTTTTGTTGCCATCATGCTTGTCGCTTTGGCAAGTGGCTCAGCAATTGGAACATATTCAGCGACAACAAGTAGAACAAGCACAGTTACTGGTTCAACATCAGCAACGCTTACATCGTTTACAACAACGTTTTGCCGAACAAGCGTTAACACCTCAATTAACACAAAAAATTGCCCAAATTAATGCACAGCTTCCCACTTTCTCACAAGGGATCCAGATCCAAACATCACAATGGCAGTTTCAGTCAGTGCCCTTATTAAGGCTACATCTTCAAAGTGATTTTAAGGATTTTCAACAGTTTTTTACCGCACTGCTAACCCAATCAGACTTAGAAGTGCTGACCTTACAGCTCAGTCAAGCCGAGGACATGACACAAGGAAGCGTGCTTAGCGAAATGTTGTTATTTCTTCCTCGTCAAGGGGGAAGCCAAGCCTCAGCCATTAAGGAGAAAAAATAATGCCAAAACAGACCGCACTTTTATGCTTGTTATCATGCAGTTTGATCCCCATGGCATTGGCTGACCCCTTTAACAAGGGACAACGTGAAGTGGATATTGCTTCCCCAGCCCCTTCAATTCGTGCGACCTCTCCGAGTTGTCAACAAGAGGGACAGGTTTTCTTTGATGATGTGCCTTTTCAGTCGCTCACTTTGGTTGGGTTACTGAAACAGGCGAAAGGTTGGCAAGCGTTTTTTATTAATAAGCAACAAGAGATGGTGTTGGTTCAAAAAGGTGATTGGCTAGCACAAGAAAAAATGGAAATTACCCTGATTAATCAGCACGAAGTGCAATTGTTAAAACGAGAAAATCCACAACATTGCCAACAGACCCAGCGTGTGATTTTGACATTATAAGAGGTGAAAAGATGAGAAGGTTGATCCATTTTTGTATCAAGTGCGGTCTATTTTGGCTAAGTTTTGTCGCTATGCCACAGGCTCAAACTCCCCAACCTGAGACTATTCACGCTGAAACGGGGCGGTTTTCCCTTCGTTTAAAACAAG
This sequence comes from Pasteurella pantherarum, assembly GCF_049670885.1. GTDB lineage: Bacteria > Pseudomonadota > Gammaproteobacteria > Enterobacterales > Pasteurellaceae > Pasteurella. The sequence goes on from NZ_CP187173.1 coordinate 2,545,084, forward strand.
CCCCTTTGGTGCCTGTCTTACAACAGCTCGCCTTGTTACAAAATAAAAATGTGATGATTGATGATGAGCTAACGGGGACATTATCTTTACAGCTTCAAGACACGGATTTTGAGCATTTCTTTCGTGCGGTTGCGAAATTAAAGCAGTTACGTTTTGTAAAAGAAGAGACATTGCATTATTTGACGATGCCACGAACCTCGCCAGAGGCAAGCACGGCTCCACATCAAGAAAAAGGGAATGTGGGGGAAAAGGCATTGATGACGGCGAGCATTAAATTGCATTTTGCTAAAGCGGCAGACGTGATGCAATCGCTTTCTGCTGGACAAGGTTCTTTGTTGTCGGAACAAGGCAGTTTAAGTTTTGACGAACGCAGTAACTTATTGCTGATTCGAGATGTGCCACAGTCGGTAAAGCATATTAAAACGCTGGTTGCACAAATGGATCAACCCATTGAGCAAATTGCGATTGAAGCAAGAATTGTCACCATTGCAGAGGAAAGTTTAAAAGAATTGGGGGTACGTTGGGGCATGTTTAACCCCACTGAGTCCGCTCACCGAATTGCAGGCAGTTTGGAGGCAAAGGGGTTTCATCAGGTGGGGGAAAATCTGAATGTCAATTTCGCCACTTCCATTACGCCAGCTGGTTCACTGGCATTGCAGTTAGCGAAAATTAACGGGCGATTATTAGATTTGGAATTGACCGCATTAGAACGGGAAAATAACGTGGAAATTATTGCAAGTCCTCGCTTACTGACCACAAACAAGAAAAGTGCCAGCATTAAACAGGGGACGGAAATTCCTTATGTTGTGACCAGTTCAAATAAAAATGAAACCCAATCCATTGAATTTCGAGAGGCGGTGTTGGGCTTAGATGTCACACCACATATTTCGAAAGATAATATGATTTTACTGGATTTAGTGGTGAGCCAAAATTCACCAGGTGCCAGCGTGGCTTACGGTTCTGGTGAAATTGTGTCCATTGACAAACAAGAGATTAACACACAAGTCTTTGCAAAAGACGGGGAAACCATTGTGCTTGGTGGGGTGTTTCATAAAAGTTTGACGAAGGCAATTGATAAAGTCCCTGTATTAGGCGATGTGCCTGTGCTTAAGCATTTATTTCGTAAACAACATGATCGGGAACAAAAACGAGAGTTAGTGATTTTTGTTACCCCTCGCATTATTAAACCCGAACCTCGTCAGTCGTGAATGACAGAGGGAATCTATTTTGTATTTGGGTATAAAACACCCAAAATCAGCACCGCACTTTCTCCCTCGCTTTGGGAAATCACTAAATAAATCGCCCGTTAAGGTTGAAAAGGAGGGCGATTTATTGCGATAATCTCAATTATTTTTTGGGTGATCTTTCTGCGACCAATTAGGGTCGCTTATCTATTTTTATAAAAGATCATAATTATCAATAAGTTAAGTATAAAGAAGAAAAACTAGAGATGGCAGAAAAGCGTAATATTTTCTTAATCGGGCCGATGGGTGCAGGTAAAAGTACCATTGGTCGACAATTAGCACAGCAATTAAATATGGACTTTGTGGATTCCGACGCTGAAATTGAACAACGTGCGGGGGCTGATATTAGCTGGATTTTTGATGTGGAAGGGGAAGAAGGTTTTCGTAAGCGTGAAGAGCGGATTATTAATGAATTAACTCAAAGACAAGGCATTGTGCTTTCCACAGGTGGCGGAGCGGTATTATCAAAAGAAAGCCGTAATTATCTTTCAGCTCGTGGTATTGTGATTTATTTAGAAACAACAGTGGAAAAACAATATCAACGCACTCAGCGTGATAAAAAACGTCCTTTATTACAAGATGTGGAAGACCCTCGCCAAGTGCTTGAAGATTTAGCAAAAGTTCGTAATCCACTGTATGCAGAAATCGCAGATATTACTTTACCAACCGATGAGCAAAGTGCCAAAGTGATGGCAACGCAAATTGTGGATTTGATCGATAATATTAACGGCTAATAAAAACAAAGATAGGATAGTGAAAAATGTTGTGTGTAAATGTTGAGTTGAAAGAACGCGGTTACCCAATTTACATTGGTGCAGGTTTGTTGTCGGATGTTAGTTGTTATCCACTAAAATCAGGTGATAAAGTAATGATCGTAACGAACCCAACGGTTGCACAACATTATTTGGCACAGGTGACAGAAACCTTGCAAGCTCTTGGCTGTGCGGTGGAGTCGGTGCTGTTGCCTGATGGCGAACAATATAAAACGCTAGACTCCTTAAATTTGATTTTTACAGCCTTGCTGAAGGCAAACCATGGTCGAGATACCACCATTATTGCTTTAGGTGGTGGGGTAATTGGTGATGTGGCAGGGTATGCTGCCGCCAGTTATCAACGTGGTGTGCGTTTTATCCAAATTCCTACCACGTTATTGGCTCAAGTGGATTCTTCAGTGGGGGGAAAAACCGCAGTGAATCATCCGTTAGGGAAAAATATGATTGGGGCATTTTATCAACCCTGTGCCGTGATTGTAGACACCTTAACACTATCAACCTTACCTTTACGTGAAGTGAATGCAGGACTAGCCGAAGTCATTAAATATGGCATTATTCTCGATGCCGATTTCTTCCAATGGTTAGAACAACACATTGATGATCTCGTGGCATTGGTGCCTGAGGCGTTACAAACTTGCATTGCCCGTTGTTGTCAAATTAAAGCGGATGTGGTGGCGCGTGATGAAACGGAAAAAGGCGATCGTGCCTTGCTCAATTTAGGGCATACTTTTGGTCACGCCATTGAAACCCATCTCGGTTATGGTAACTGGTTACATGGTGAAGCTGTGGCAGCTGGGATGATGATGGCGGCAGTATTATCAGAAAAATTGGGTGATATCAGCACGACGGCGGTGGCTCGTATTGAAAAATTGATTGCCAAGGCGAACTTGCCGACATTCTCTCCTGATGGTATGCAACCTGAGGATTATTTACCGCACATGATGCGTGATAAAAAAGTCTTAGCAGGCAAACTCCGACTTGTATTATTAAAAGCCTTAGGTCAAGCCTATGTAGCCACAGACACTGAAAAAAATCTGGTCATTGATGCGATTCGCTGTTGCACGCAGGTTGACTAATTTCTTATGTCGCCTGCTTTAAAACGTCAGTCTGTCGCTTCAGTCAAAACAGATTCTAAATTATCCAATACACCATCCGTCATAAAACACCGCCCTTTTTTAAAATGGGCGGGAGGCAAGTTTCGTCTGATGGACGATATTAATAAATGCTTACCAAAACGTAAAGCTTGCCTGATTGAGCCTTTTGTTGGGGCGGGGGCAGTTTTTCTAAACACGCATTTTGAACGCTATATTTTAGCGGATATTAATCCAGATTTAATTAATCTGTTTAATTTCGTTAAGCAAGATGTTGAGTGTTATATTGAAGCCTGCAAGCGGATTTTTTTTCATCCAGAGGCAAATACATCAGCCTATTATTATGCCAGAAGGGCACAATTTAATTGTTCTAAAGACAGCTTTGAGCGTTCTATTTTATTTCTTTATTTAAACCGTTTTTGTTTTAATGGGCTTTGTCGTTATAACGCCAAAGAGGAATTTAATGTGCCTTTTGGATCTTATAAGACCCATTATTTTCCTGAAAATGAGTTGCGTTATTTTGCCCAGAAAGCACAAAAAGCCACTTTTATTTGTGCTGATTTTGCAACCACCTTTGCTTTGGCTGATCAGGATTCGATTATTTATTGTGACCCACCTTATGCTCCGTTAATTCAAGAAAGTAATTTTACGGGGTATGCGGGCAATGAGTTTTCTCTACAACATCAAACCATGTTGGCACAATTAGCACGTCAGACGGCAGAAGAACGTCAAATTCCCGTGTTGATTTCTAACCATGATACGGGATTTACGCGTGAAATTTATGCAGGGGCAAAGTTAAAACGGATAAAGGTGCAGCGTTCTATCAGTCATCAGCCCGATAAACGGGTGAAAGTGGCGGAGTTAATTGCGTTATTTACCACAAGCAAAGGCAAGTAAGGCGACTTACTCAAAAGTGCGGGGCTTTTTAAAAAAGTTTTGTCTCTTATTTATGATGAACTAATTCGGGATTAATCGAAAATTGAAGCTTGTGAATATGAGGATAGGCTTGCTGCACTAATTTGAGCAATTCATGCTGGCGAAATAATAAAGCTTGTCGAACGGTGGCATTTGCCACTTGAATGTACAGCGTATCGGATTCCAAATCCGCCACTTGATAGCACCCTTGATACTGATTGGGAAAAAGGGCTTGTAAGCGTAAATTCAATTCATTGAGGAAACAGCCTTTTTGCATGATTTTGGCGAAATGGCTCGTTTCAAGTAATTCCTTGACGTTCATGGGTTTTTCGTATCGCATCCGCTTGTTTTCCTATTTTTTACCTCAATATCTATGACATTGTAGCGAATTTCCGTTACAATACGAGGGTTTTTTTGAGAAAGGTAACAGGATGATTTCGAGGAAAGGTAAGCATAATTTTTGGTCGCAATTACTCTTGAGTATGATTGCGATTTTGGCGTTACCTGATGCTTCAGGTTTGCCACAGCAAGCAAATGTCGCGAATGAAAATTATCAAACGCTTTCTGTTCAACAACAATTTTTGCGTGCCGTTGCCCTAGTACAACAAGTTCAAAAACAGCAACTTGCATTTATTGCCCCTGTTCCTGATTCTCCCTCAATTCTTGTTAAAATTACACCGCACTTTCAAGCGGAGTATGTTCATCTTATCCCTCCGATTCGTGCAGGCCCTGATTCGATCTCAATATCAATGAAATAAATTATATGGGTCGCTTTTTAAGTAAAAGCGAGATTGTGAGATCTTTTTATCAGAAGAAAATATTATGTTTAGAAGTCTTATCACCAAAGTATTTGGTAGCCGTAACGATCGCATTTTACGTCGTTTAAATAAAAATGTTATTAAAATCAATAAATTAGAGCCTGAATTTGAGGCGCTGACAGATGAACAGTTAAAAGCCAAAACAGGCGAGTTTAAAGCCCGTTTAGAGCAAGGGGAAACCTTAGAACAACTTTTACCAGAAGCCTTTGCGACTGTGCGTGAAGCCAGTAAACGTGTATTAGGTATGCGTCATTTTGATGTGCAATTGTTAGGTGGGATGGTGTTGACGAACCGTTGCATTGCCGAGATGCGTACGGGGGAAGGGAAAACCTTAACCGCAACCTTACCTTGCTATTTAAACGCCTTGACAGGTAAAGGGGTGCATGTGGTGACGGTGAATGATTATCTTGCACGTCGAGATGCCGAGACTAACCGTCCGTTATTTGAATTTTTAGGCATGAGTGTTGGGGTGAATATTCCAGGTTTATCGGGTGAACAAAAACGTCAAGCTTATGCCGCTGATATTACCTATGCCACTAACAGTGAATTAGGTTTTGATTATTTGCGTGATAATCTTGCCCATTCTGCCGAAGAACGTTTTCAACGTTACTTGCATTATGCCTTGGTCGATGAAGTGGATTCTATCTTAATTGATGAAGCCCGCACCCCATTAATTATTTCAGGTCAGGCGGATGATAGCTCAGAGCTTTATCAAACCATTGATAAGTTAATTCCACATTTAACCAAGCAAGACAAAGAAGACAGTGATGAATATCAAGGTGAAGGCGATTTCACGTTAGATTTAAAAACCAAGCAAGCACATTTAACCGAACGTGGTCAAGAAAAAGTGGAGCAATGGTTGGTTGAACAAGGCTTAATGACCGCCGAAGAATCTTTATATTCACCTTCTAAGATCGCATTGTTACACCATGTTTATGCGGCATTGCGAGCACACAAATTATTTGAACGTGATGTGGATTACATTGTGAAAGATGGCGAAGTCGTCATTGTTGATGAACATACGGGACGTACTATGGCTGGTCGCCGTTGGTCAGATGGTTTACACCAAGCTATTGAAGCGAAAGAAGGTGTGCGTATTCAAAGTGAAAACCAAACCGTGGCATCCATTACCTACCAAAACTATTTCCGCTTATATGAAAAATTGGCGGGGATGACGGGGACTGCAGATACCGAAGCCTTTGAATTCCAACAAATTTATGGTTTGGAAACCATTGTGGTACCAACCAATCGCCCAATGATTCGTGATGATCGCACCGATGTGATGTTTGAAAACGAAGAATATAAATTCAACGCCATTATTAAAGATATTCGTGGTTGTGTCGCACGTAAACAACCTGTGTTAGTGGGGACAGTCTCTATTGAGAAATCGGAAATGCTGTCAAAAGCTTTAGACAAAGCAGGGATCAAACATAATGTTTTGAATGCGAAATTCCATGCACAAGAGGCAGAAATTGTGGCAAATGCGGGCTATCCGGGAGCGGTAACCATTGCGACCAATATGGCAGGTCGTGGTACGGATATCGTTTTAGGCGGGAACTGGAAAGCTGAAGTTGAAAAGCTAGACAATCCAACGCCAGAGCAAATTGCCGAAATTGAAGCAGCATGGAAAGAACGCCATGACATTGTTAAAAATGCAGGGGGATTACATATTATCGGGACAGAACGCCATGAATCTCGCCGTATCGATAACCAATTGCGTGGTCGTTCAGGTCGTCAAGGTGACCCGGGTTCTTCTCGTTTCTACTTGTCTTTAGATGATGCCTTGATGCGTATTTATTTAAATGAAAGCAAATTAAACCTCATGCGTAAAGCCTTTAGTGCACCGGGTGAGGTGATGGAATCGAAAATGTTGGCGAAAGTGATTGCCTCTGCACAAGCGAAAGTGGAAGCACACAACTTTGATGGGCGTAAAAACCTGCTTGAATTTGATGATGTGGCAAATGACCAACGCCATGCGATTTACGATCAACGCAATACCTTATTAGACAATGATGATATTTCCGATACGATTGATGTGATTCGTTCGGATGTGTTTAATCAAGTGATTGATCAATATGTGCCACCACAATCTTTAGAAGAAATGTGGGATATCCCTGCACTTGAACAGCGTTTAAAACAAGATTTTGCGTTGGATCTGCCTATTGAGAAATGGTTAGAGGAAGACAATCACTTTGATGAAGATGCGTTACGTCAGCGTGTGATTGATTCAGCCATTGCAGAGTATAAACAGAAAGAAGCCATTGTTGGGGCACCTACCATGCGTAGCTTTGAAAAAGGCGTTATGTTACAAACTCTTGATGAGCTTTGGAAAGAACATTTATCTGCGATGGATCATTTACGTCGTGGTATCCATTTACGCGGTTATGCTCAAAAAGATCCAAAACAGGAATACAAAAAAGAATGTTTCCAAATGTTTACGGATATGTTGGATGCCTTAAAATTGAGTGTGATTACCACCTTAAGCCGTGTACAAGTGCGTACTCAAGAAGAAGTGGAGCAAGCAGAACGTCAACGCCAAGAAATGGCACAACGTGAAAATGCGGCGATGCAATTTAATGGGGCAGACAGTACAGAGGCACCGATTGAGGTGGATCATAAAATTGGTCGTAATGAGCCTTGTCCTTGTGGATCAGGCAAGAAATATAAGCATTGCCATGGCAGTAAGGCAAAATATTAATGGCGAGTAGAATAGCTCAGTAACGTGGATGTAAAAGTGCGGTATGTTTTAAAAAAATTTTAAAATTGACCGCACTTTTTTAAGGATAAATGATGACAAAACCTTTAGTTCAAGTTGCCGCAGGCATCATTCGTAATGAATTTGGTCAGATTTATTTAACCCAACGCTTAGAAGGTCAAGATTTTGCACAATCTTTGGAATTTCCTGGTGGAAAAGTGGATCAAGGTGAAACACCAGAGGAAGCCTTAAAGCGTGAGTTGGAAGAAGAAATTGGTATTCATCTTTTACATGCAGAGCTTTATGAACGTTTTCAGTTTGAATATCCAACAAAACGCATTTCGTTCTATTTTTATTTGGTCGATGAATGGTTTGGTGAACCCTTTGGACGTGAAGGTCAAGAAGGATTTTGGCTTGCACAGAATGAATTAGATGAAGGGTTATTTCCTCCTGCTAATGCAAAACTTATTCAGCGTTTATTGGCAGAAGTGAATACCTAAAAGCATGATAATTAAAAGACACCCTGTGATTAATTCGCAGGGTGTTTTTATTTTCAACAACCAAGTAAACAAGGTGGGCGATGATGCCTTTAAGAGCAAGCATGGCTTAAACATCTAGGCGAATGTATTTCGGCTAGGTTAGCAAATCTGGATGCTGAGTGCCATCAGGCTTTCCCAAAGGTCATCACTAAACTGTTGTTTGGCAGCTCGTTCTATTTCTGCCAGTTGTTGAAAGATTCGATACAATTTTCGATAGGTCAGGCGTTGAAAAGCCTGTGTAAAAAGAGGGCGACGGTTTTGCCATACTTTTAAGCGATCAAAATGTTCACGTAGTTGATGAAGAGGTAACGGGTCGTCAAGTGCGTATGGCTGTGTTGGTTTTGCCAATTCAAGTAAGGTCATGAGATCGCGTTGTAGTGTCCGCAATAAAATGATCGGTTGCATCTCTTCCGCTTTTAAGCCCATTAAAATACGATTGGCACGGTTAATCTTCCCTTCAAGTAGTGCATCAACCCATTGGAACGGGGTAAATACAGCGGATTGTTCCACGCTATTTTGCACACGTTGATAAGTCAGTTTGTTGTCAGGATAGAGTAGTGCAAGTAATTGCAAACTTTGTTTTAGTGCTAAGAGATTATTTTCGTAACTATAACAAAGCAATTGCACCGCTTGATCGTCAATGTGTAATCCCATGGATTTCGCACGTTGTTGAACCCAACGAGGCAATTGCTCAATTGTGGGGGTTTGGCAATTCACTAAAATCGCTTGTGGCTCGTAAGTGTTAGCCTCGGTGAACCATTTTTGTTTTTCAGTGGCTTTTGCCAGTTTAGGTAACTGCAAAACCAGTAGCACGTCTTCATTTAACAAGCTAATGAGTTCTTGCAGATGTTGCTGTAAAAGTGCGGTTAGATTTTCAGGTAAATTGAGCAATAAAATTTGTTTATTGAAAAATAATCCCATGGATTGGCAACGTTCAAAAATGGCGTTCCAATCCGTTTGGTTATCGACAGAAATCTGTGTTTTTTCATCAAACCCTTGGCTTAAAGCATATTGACAAATCAAATCTTGGCTTTCACTTAACAATAACGGATCTTGCCCCACTAAATAATAGACTTTTGCCAGTCGATTTGTGAGAGAAGATCCGAGTTGTTCAGTAAAAATGCGATTCATGTTTGGCTTTATTGGCTTTGAACTTGATGCTGTAAGGCAACCATTTTGCTGATGAGCTGACGGGCAGCCTGTTCACGCATATCATTCCAGATAACGTCTTTTTCTGCCGATTTTGCTAAGGCAGCACGTGAGTTATCAAAGAATGTGCGGTTGACTTGTGTGGAAATTGGGAAAACATGGTTATTGGGTAATTTCACACTGGCTTCCACCTCTAAAAACAACATTTTTTCCGCTTCTCGTCCATGTTTAAAAATCGAGGCGACTTTATCACTGGTACTCACTTTATTTAAACGTAGTACAGGGATATTTTGTTGGGCATCGACTAATTCAATATTATGACGTTGTAATTGTTTTCTTAACACAATCGCCATTTCGCTATAAGGATCGCTGCTTTCAAGGGTGAGCGTTTGTAAAGCGGGAGGAATGAGTCCGCCATTTTGGAATTGTAAACCGCAAGCACTTAAGGTGAAAAGCAGGCTACTGATAAACAGCATTTTAAGTTGTTTTAACATGGTCTGATCCTTAATTTCCCTCTTATAAAAAGAGGGAAATATGAAGATAAAGAAGGCATTATTTCGCTACAAAGCTAAATAATTTACCCGGTACATAGATGGTTTTCACAATGGTTAAACCTTCTAAATGTTTGCTAACATTGCTGTCTGCTAATGCCACTTGCTTGATATCCTCTTCTGACATATCGGCAGGCACGGTCACTTTGGCACGCACTTTACCATTGACTTGTACCACAACTAATTTTTCGTCATCAATCATGGCTTGCTCATCGGCTTGTACCCAAGGTGCGAAGTCGATAGTGTCGGCATTGCCTAAGTCTTTCCATAATTGGAAACAAATATGTGGTGTAATTGGATAAAGCATACGCACAACGGCACTTAAGGCTTCCGCCATAATGGCACGATCTTGGGCTTCCACTAATGGGGCTTTGGTTAATTTATTCATTAACTCCATGATCGCGGCAATGGCGGTATTGAAGGTTTGGCGACGACCAATATCATCACTGACTTTCGCAATAGTTTTGTGAACATCACGGCGTAAAGCTTTTTGGGTATTGGAAAGTGCGGTCGGTTCTACGGCAGTTTCTGCTGGATTTTTGTTGTATTCAAACACTAAATTCCATAAGCGACCTAAGAAGCGTTTTGCACCTTCTACGCCTGATTCTTGCCATTCAAGAGTCATTTCGGCAGGTGATGCGAACATCATGAATAAACGCACGGTATCTGCACCGTATTTTTCCACCATTTCTTGTGGGTCAATGCCGTTATTTTTGGATTTGGACATTTTGGTCATGCCAGAATGCACCAATTCACGCCCTTCTTTGTCATAGGCTTTTAAAATACGCCCTTTTTCATCACGCTCAAGGGTCACTTCCGTAGGCGAAACCCAAATTCGTTCATTGGTTGGCGAGGTGTAATAGAATGCATCTGCTAACACCATGCCTTGGCACAATAGTTTATCGGCAGGCTCATCACAGGTCACAAAACCTGCATCACGCAATAATTTGTGGAAGAAACGGAAATACAATAAGTGCATGGTCGCATGCTCAATACCACCGATATATTGATCCACAGGTAACCAATAATTGGCTTCTTCTTTGTCTAACATAGCGTCAGCAAATTGCGGTGAAGTATAACGGGCGTAATACCATGAAGATTCCATAAAGGTATCAAAGGTATCGGTTTCTTTGTATGCGGGTTGACCGTTATAGGTGGTTTTTGCCCATTCTGGATCGGCTTTAATTGGGCTTTTCACCCCGTCCATCACCACATCTTCTGGCAATTCGATCGGTAAATCTTGTAATGGGGCTGGCACCACTTCGCCATTTTCTAAGGTCAGCATTGGGATAGGTGCACCCCAGTAGCGTTGACGAGACACACCCCAGTCACGTAAGCGGTAGTTGGTTTGTTTTTTGCCAACCCCCATTTGTGCCAGTTTTTCTGAAATACGCTCAAATGCACCCTCAAAATCTAAGCCATTATAGTCGCCTGAGTTCACTAATTTGCCGTGTTCAGTGAAAGCAGCTTGGCTGAAATCCCATGCTGAGCCGTCTAATGGTGCGATCACTTGTTTGATAGGTAAATCATATTTCAAAGCAAATTCGTGATCACGTTCATCATGACCAGGCACAGCCATAACGGCACCTGTACCATAATGCATTAATACAAAGTTAGCGACCCAAACAGGCACTTTTTCTCCCGTTAATGGGTGAATCACATATAAGCCTGTTGCCATGCCTTTTTTCTCCATCGTCGCCAGTTCTGCTTCTGCGACTTTGGTATTTTTACATTCTTGGATAAATTGGGCTAACTCAGGATGATGTTCTGCCGCTTTCTCCGCTAAAGGGTGAGCGGCGGCGACCGCCACATAAGACACACCAAAGAAGGTATCAGGACGTGTGGTGTACACCGTTAAGCTGTCGTCAGATTGGTCTAATTTGAAGGTGATTTCCACCCCTTCAGAACGCCCGATCCAGTTGCGTTGCATGGTTTTTACTTGATCTGGCCATAATGGTAAGCGGTCTAAATCCCCGAGTAATTGTTCGGCATAATCGGTGATTTTAATAAACCATTGTGGAATTTCTTTTTGTTCTACTGGGGTATCACAACGCCAGCAGCAACCTTCGTGTACCTGTTCGTTCGCCAATACAGTTTCATCGTTCGGACACCAGTTGACGGTTGAGGTTTTCTTGTAAACTAAGCCTTTTTTGTATAATTCTGTGAAGAACCATTGTTCCCATTTGTAGTATTCCGGTTTACAGGTGGTGACTTCACGATCCCAGTCAAAACCAAAACCCAAAATTTTGAGTTGGTTTTTCATGTAATCAATGTTTTCGTAGGTCCATTTTGCGGGTGCGGTTTTGTTTTTGATTGCCGCCCCTTCAGCTGGCAAACCGAATGCATCCCAACCCATTGGTTGCAACACATTTTTGCCGTTCATACGTTGATAGCGTGACACCACATCACCAATGGTGTAGTTACGCACATGCCCCATATGCAGGCGACCAGAGGGGTAAGGGAACATGGAGAGGCAGTAATATTTCGGTTTTTGGGTATCTTTAATCGCTTTAAATGTTTTATTTTCAGCCCAGTATTGTTGAACTTCCGGTTCAATCAAATCGGGACGGTATTGTTCTTGCATAATGTTACCTTTGATTTTAACCGCATCGTGCGGACGAATTTACTTAAGAAAATGTGATATAGGATAGCTCAAAATGGTCAAAATTGACAGTATAAAGCACCAGAAACTGGGGGAAAAATTATGTATTCTGTTGGAAATCCGTGGCGGTGAACAGAAAACCGAGATAGCTTCATCTAGCAAAGGGGAAGACGCTGTCTTAGGTGTTTTGAATAAAAAAAATCCACCTAAAGTGCGGTGGATTTTCAATATGTTTTAAGGCTGTTGACTGAGGATTTCGGGCGTGTATTCGAGTTGACGAATCGCCTCGATAAATTGTTGATTATCCACAGATTGCTTTGCCACAATGTTCACCAGACGATCTTTAAACTGTGCTTTAGTGGAGATCACGCCTTCAATCTCTCGTAATTCCTTATTGACTAAATACACACAAAGCGAGCAAGTCATTTCTGGAATATGGATGACAACCTGTTTTTCATCAGAATTCAGGCTTGAGTGGGTGGCATAACTTGGATTCATCAATAGGAAAATCAGCCAAGCTACATAGCAAATCTTTTTCATTTCTGCTCCGTTAGTCTAAAAAGTAAGGCAATAAGGTGGGATAAAATAAGAAAAACAACATGATGACAAACACAATGCCGTATAACCCCATAAAACCTTTACGCGAGAGGAATTGGGTACAGAGGATTTTCTTGGAAAAAGTGAGTAACCAAAAACCATAACCAAAGGAACTCACGGCGATGATTAACATCGGTAAGCGTAAATATTCCAGTTGATTCAAGCTCACTAACCAAGAAGATGACACACCAAAGACCAAATAAATCAATGGGGCGATACAACACAGTGTCGATGTGATCGCCGCCATGACTGCGGTGATACCACTGGCAATCAGCCTTTTGTTAGCGTTGTTTTGAGGTAAATTCATAACCGAATGCTTTAGGATCAAAAGAGTTGAGTGGATCACCACCTACTTCTGCATAAGGATAGCCAAAGTTATTCAATGGGCTGATTTCTGGCATCGGATAAAGATCAAAATCACGGGCGTGGTTATAGCCAATCCAGTTCATTTCCCAGTTACCAAATAAGTAGTGGGAGACGGCTTGCGTATCGGGATCGTTGACCGCTTTGTTTTCCGCTAAACGCATTTTGGTCACATCAGCGGAATCCACTGGCACCCAACCAAAACCAGCTAAATAAAATTCCGCACGACAATGTTGTCCGCCACTGACATTGGCAACGTGATGTTCATTTGCACTGCCAAAGGCACTCTTGGAATAGTTGCCCATTTTTACGGCTTGCCCTAAACGCACGCCAAAAACTTCTCGGGCGGGAATGCCAGAAGCACGTGCCAATGCCACAAACACGGAGTTAATATCGGTACATTTCCCTTTTAACACGCCTGTGGTTAAGATTTTTTCCACATCGCCTTCACCACAACCTAAAACAGAATTGTCTCGTTCCATGTTGTTGACGATCCATTGGTGAATTAAGGCGGCTTTTTTCAGCGGATTGGTTTCTTTCCCTACAATTTTATCTGCATAATCTTTCACAATTCCGTCTGTTTTAATGTGGGCGGTGGGTTTTAAATAATCTAAGACATCAACGGAATAATGAATTTTTTCAGGCGGTTGATAATCTTGCAACAGACCTTGCCACATCGGTTCACGGTCTTGCGTTTCTAACACTAATTTCACCGTTAAAGCACGTTTGTCAGCATTTTTATCCCAGTTGGCAAACAAGGTTTTTGCTCCATAACGGTTATTTTCGGTGATATAGGCGGTGTTGTAGTTGCCTTCAAAGTGAATGGATTTGACAGTTTGATAATCCGCATTAAAAGGTAACGGCACCCACAAATTGGTTTCACCGCTTGACCCTTTTGGCACCCGCAGATCGAAAGATTTGGTCAGTTCGTAAGTGTGCGTGTCAGTGAGGCTTGTTGGGATAGTGGTTGGGAGCGTGGTGGCGAATGCCAATGTAGCATGGCTCGCAATAAGAGCGGTGAGTAATTTTTTCATTGAATTGTCCTGTGTCGATAGATAAACATAACATGTTATATACATCTTGTTCACGCCATGGTTAAACATGACATGAACGTGAAACAGGTTACCTGAAAATGCAGAGAAAACAAACAGGCGAATTAAAAATCTTGATAATTTTTCACCGCACTTTGGCTAAAAATCTGTTTATCTTCCCAGCGAAGCAGGGTCATGCGATTGCCCCACACACACCCCGTGTCAAGGGCATAGATATTTTTCGGGGTAGGTGTATTCACCAAACTTGCCCAATGCCCAAACACAATCGGCAGGCTTTGGTAAAGTGGATTATCTAAATTAAACCAAGGCGTGAGGGTTTCAGGGGCGGATTCTGGCGGTTGTTTGCAATCGAAATCTAAGCGGTGATCCCAATAGCAAAAACGCATACGGGTGAACACATTAATGCTATAACGTAAACGATCCAACCCTTGTAACTCATTATGCCAACGGTCGGGGTGGTTTTCGTACATATTTTCGATTAAGTGGCGGTAATCACCATGGCGTAGCACCGCTTCCACTTCCTGTGCACAACGTTTTGCGGTGGCAAGATCCCAATCGGGCGAAATGCCAGCGTGCGTCATCACAAAATTTTGTTGCTCGTTATGCACCAACAAGGGCTGATGGCGTAGCCAATGGATTAATTCTTCGAAATCAGGGGCATTAAAAATGGCATCAACACGATCTCGTGCTTTGACTTTTTTAATGCCAAGTGCGGTGGAAATGAGGTGTAAATCGTGATTGCCTAACACGGTTTGGGCGGATTCGCCGAGGGATTTGACAAAGCGTAAACATTCGAGGGATTTATCGCCACGAGCAACTAAATCACCAACAAGATAAAGCTTATCCTGTGTGGGATTAAACTTCACTTTATCAAGTAAAAGTTGTAGTTCATCATAACAACCTTGTAAATCACCAACCAAATATGTCGCCATATTACACCGCCTTATTTGCTTTATTCGTTCTCTAAGGTTTCAATGAAATCCTCTTTATTCAGATCCGCAGGAGGATTGTCCGCTAAGTAGTTCGCCAAACGTGCATAATCTGCAATGGATAAATTTTCCGCGCGAGCAGTTAATTCAATGCCTAAATCGGTGAGTTGTTCTGCACTAAACAAGGTGGATAAGGCATTGCGTAAGGTTTTACGGCGTTGATTGAAGGCTTGACTACATACCCGATTTAACCAATATAAGTCTTTGACGGGGTGTGGCAGCTCCTTATGTGGCACTAAACGCACCACGGCTGAATCCACTTTGGGTGCAGGTTTAAATGCCGTTGGTGGCACTTCGAGTACAGGCATTACCTGACAGAAATATTGTGCCATAATGGTTAAACGCCCATAGGCTTTACTATTCGGTGCAGCACATAAACGTTTGACTACTTCTTTTTGTAACATAAAGTGCATATCTTGAATGCAGTCATAATAGTTAAACAAGTGGAACATTAATGGCGTAGAAATGTTATAAGGCAAGTTACCAAACACACGCATTTTCTGATTTTTTTCTGCCAGTTTTGCCTCTTGATAAAGTTTGCCAAAATCAAACTGCATCGCATCGGTTTCTATTACTGTAATTTTATGATGTAAAAAAGGGTGGTGGCGTAAACGTTCGGCTAAATCACGGTCTAGCTCCACCACAGTTAAATGATCAACCAACTCGCCAACAGGCTCGGTTAATGCCCCAAGACCAGGACCAATTTCCACTAAAAATTGATCTTTTTGTGGATAAATCGCCGACACAATGCCTTGAATCACATTATCATCGTGTAAAAAGTTTTGCCCAAAACGCTTACGGGCGGTGTGACCTAAATGTTTTTTTGAATTCATATTTTCTCGATTACGATTTTGATTAGGGAGGTAAAAGTGCGGTCTATTATAAAGCAAAATCCCAGCGAGTGGGCTGGGATTTCGGGATTAATTTCGGGCTTAATTCATATATTGAATATCGGCATTTTTACGCAGTGCTTTCACCCAATCTTTTTCTGCCTCTTTCACTTGTGCATTAATCAGTTGCTCATAGGCTTGTTGACGGTAAGCATCTGCGGTTCTGTCGCTTTCTTTTGTCCCCGTAACTTCTAAAATATGCCAACCAAATTCAGTTTTAAATGGGGCTGAAATCACACCTTGTTTACTGTTTAACACCGTTTTTTGGAAGGGGCCCACATAGGTTTCAGGGAAGGCAAAACCGAGGCTTCCGCCATTTGCACCAGAAAGATAATCTTTCGAATACTGTAACGCCGCCTGTGCAAAGGTGGTTTTTCCAGCCATAATGTCAGCACGAATTTGTGTTAATTGTGCTTTCGCTTGTGCATCATTTAATAACGGATTGAGTTTTAAAAGAATGTGGCGAACTTCATATTGTTTGCCAGAAACTTTTTTTTCTGTGCCTTTTTCTTTGGCTTGTTGCAATAATTGTTTTCCTAGGGCTTCAACTTGCTCTCTTGATACATCAATACTTTGTCCAATGGCTTGATTACGCACTTCGGTCATCACCAATTGGTTCGCAATTTGTTGGCGATAGGTTTTATAACTAATGCCTTGATAATCTAATGCATCTAATAGCTGTCCATACGTTAAGCCATTTTGTGCAGCGATCCCTTCAATAATATGGTCGACTTGTGCATAGTCTACTTTCACGCCAGAATTTTCAATGGCTTGTTGCACTAAAATATCATCAATGGCTTTCTCCAAAGCGGCTTGACGATTACCTTTTTTTCCTGCATTGGCTTTGACTTGGCTTTCTAACACAGGGATACCATTGACGGTTGCCACCACACGTTCTGCTGCTTGAGCGATGTTTGAAAACGCAAATAAGCCCAGTAGTGCAAAGAAAATAGATTTTATTTTCAAGGTTCTCATCATCTATTCATTCCATTATTAAGTTAAAAATTACGTTGGTTAGAGTATCAATTTTACAAAAGGTTCACAAATTTTATTTGCTTTGCGAAAGTAAAGCGACCTCATAACAACGATCAAATTTCATCGTGCGAACTTGCACTTCTTCATCTCGACTGGTCGGGACGTTTTTTCCGACATAATCCGCACGAATCGGTAATTCTCGATGCCCACGATCGACAAAGATCACAAGCTCAATTTTTGCTGCACGCCCAAAATCCACCAAGGCATCTAAAGCTGCACGGATCGTTCTGCCCGTATAAAGCACGTCATCCACCAAAATCACCTTTTTATTATGAATGCTAATAAAATTGGATGCCCCACTATAAGTGGGTGATTGTGAAGAGGGTTCGGCGTATTCAAGATCATCACGATAAAAGGTGATATCTAGGTCAATAGAAGGGAGTTCAATTTGGGTTAAATCGGCGATTTTTTTCTTAATTAACTCAGCAATTTCTGCACCACGGCGTTTAATGCCAACGATAACCAAGTTGTCTAAACTTTGGTGTTTTTCAATGATTTCGTGTGAAATACGAGAAATGGTACGCAGGAATTGATTTTCATCAATAATGATTTTTTCCATGATAGTTGACCTAAATGAAAGAAGAATTTGGGCTTTAAAATAGCATAAAAGCGACGAATATCCTATAGGGAAATCCCCTATGGCAAGCCGAAACTTTCGAAAAATCCACCGCACTTTTCGACAATTTTAGCGAAAGTGCGGTGGATTTTGACATTATTTTGTATGTCGTTCTTTGAGTTTCCCGATCACCTCCGCCCAACTTAAATCGGCATCTTGCAACAACACCGTTAAGTGATACGCCAAGTCTGCCGCTTCGCAAATGGTTTCATTGCGATCTTTAACGGTGGCGGCAAGGGCAGTTTCCACCCCTTCTTCCCCCACTTTTTGGGCGATGCGTTTAGTGCCTTTGGCGTAGAGTTGGGCGGTGTAGGAACTTTGCGGATCCGCCCCTTTGCGGTTGGCAAGCAAACGTTCTAATTTGCTGAAGAAAATCCAGTCGGGTTCCGTGTGGTATTCAAATTGATGAAAGCAGCTTTCCGCCCCTGTATGACAGGTTTCACCAATGGGATTAGCGAGAATAAGCAGAGTATCGTTATCACAATCCAAACTCATATCTACCACATTTAAAAAATGCCCCGAGGTTTCGCCTTTTGTCCACAAACGGTTTTTAGTGCGAGAAAAAAAGGTCACACGTTTTTCCGCTACGGTTTTTTCAAGTGCGTCTTGGTTCATATAACCAAGCATTAACACTTCGCAAGTACTTGCATTTTGAATAATCACAGGGAGTAGATTATCCACTTTTTGCCAGTTGATTTGGGTTGGTTCTATCACGATCTCACCTCAATATTTTCTTGTTTTAAGTAGGCTTTTAATTCACAAATATCAATAATCCGTTTATGGAACACGCTGGCGGCAAGTGCACCGTCTACGTTCGCTTCAATAAAGGCATCACGGAAATGCACCATTTCGCCTGCACCGCCCGAAGCGATTAGAGGAATGTGGCACACTTCACGCACGAGCTTTAATTGGGCGATGTCGTAGCCTTGTCGAACGCCGTCTTGGTTCATCATATTCAGCACGATTTCGCCTGCACCACGACGCTGCACTTCTTTCACCCAGTCGAGCAACTGCCAGTGGGTTTGGCGAGTGCGGCTTTCATCCCCTGTATATTGATTGACCCAGTATTTGCCTGTTTCTTTTTCAAACCAACTATCTATGCCCACCACGATAGCTTGCACGCCAAAGCGATCCGCTAAGCGATTGATTAAATTCGGATCCGCAAGGGCGGGTGAATTTATGGAGATTTTATCGGCACCAAAAGCAAACAATTTTTCCGCATCTTCCACGCTTTTAATGCCTCCAGCCACACAAAACGGAATATCGATCACTTGTGCTACACGTTCCACCCAGCTTTTATCAATGGTTCTGCCGTCAGAGGATGCCGTAATATCGTAGAACACCAGTTCATCTGCCCCCTCTTGGGCATAACGTTCTGCAAGGGGAACGATATCGCCGATAATTTCGTGATTGCGAAATTGCACGCCTTTGACTACTTGCCCGTCTCGCACGTCTAAGCAAGGAATTATCCGTTTTGCCAACATTCGATCGCCTCCGCTACATTAAATTTGCCTTCTAACAATGCTCGCCCCACAATCACACCAGCCACGCCTGTGCCCTTTAGGGCTTGAATGTCCGCAAGAGAGCCGATGCCGCCAGAGGATTGGAATTGAATGGTGGGGAATTGAGCACAAATGTCTTGATATAACGCCACATTGGAACCTTGTAAGGTGCCGTCTTTGGAAATATCGGTACATAACACGTGCTGCAAGCCTACTTCACTGAAGTCCGCAATTAAGGCTTCCAGCGACACACCACTATTTTCTTGCCAGCCACTGATGGCAATGTGTTTTTCACCCTGTGCATTGATATTGACATCTAATGCCAACACAAATTTTTCCGCACCGTATTTGTTAAACCAGCCTTTCACCATTTCAGGCTGTTTGACCGCAGTGGAACCAATCACCACACGATTTGCCCCCACCGCCAATAAATCCGCCACATCTTGTTCGCAACGTATACCACCGCCCACTTGAATTGGGCAATTCACCGCACGGATAATTTCCCCAATCAATTGGGTTTGGCGTTTATTCGGATCTTTCGCCCCCGTGAGATCCACCAAATGTAATTGTTTCGCCCCCTGTGCTACATACTCTTGAAATTGGGCAATGGGGTTGTCGGAATAAAGGGTTTTCTGCCCGTAATCGCCTTGATAAAGACGCACCACTTGACCGTCAATCAGATCAAGGGCGGGGATAATTTGAGAGGTTTGCATATTTTTTCCTTCTGCCTAGGGTAACAAGTTACCTTAGGTTAATCATAAGCCCATCCTTTTGGGGTAGGCGGTTTGTTATAAATTTCGCTCAAAGAATGTGTCGTCAAATTGGATTTTGTTTTCGATAAATAATTGTTTTATTTCATCTTTAAAATTTGCAGTCTTGTGATGTTCTTTTTGCTTTTTAATGTAGTTGATGATTTTTTCTTTTTCGTGTTCGCTATATGTTAATGCACAATACCCCACTGACCATGCATGAAAATGGGGAAATTTATCGGGATGACTTTCTAAAAAGAGATGCGTGGTTTTCTTTAATTTTCTCATAAACTCCGCAACGGCAATGCTTTGATGAATATCGACAAACAGGTGGATATGATCAGGCATGCCATTTACCCGATGTAAAATGCAGTGGTGATCTTGGGTAAATTTCCAAATGCAACGATATAAATCAGTTTCGTATTGCTCGGTAATGCTTGGCTCGCCATATTTTGTTCTAAAAATGATGTGATACAGCAAGCGTGTGTAGCTCATTTATGTCTCCATTCTTGAGATCTAGGGTAACGAGTTACCTTAGGTTATCATTTGTTTTGGTGCCTAGGGTAACAAGTTACCCTAGGTTAGTCATGAACTTACCCCTTTGGGGTAGGGTGTTTTATAGTTTGGGTTTTGCTACTTACTGCCTAGGGTAACAAGTTACCCAGGTTAGTCATGAACCTACCCCTTTGGGGTAGGGTGTTTTATAGTTTGGGTTTTGCTGCCTAGGGTAACAAGTTACCCTAGGTTAGTCATCAGCCTACCCCTTTGGGGTAGGGTGTTTTATAGTTTGGGTTTTGCTACTTACTGCCTAGGGTAACAAGTTACCCTAGGTTAGTCATGAACCTACCCCTTTGGGGTAGGGTGTTTTATAGTTTGAGTTTTGCTACCTAGGGTAACAAGTTACCTTGGGTTAATCATCACCCCATCCCTACGGGGTAGATTGGTTTTTCCAAGTACCCCAAAGGGGTACGATTTTGTGTAACCTAGGGTAATTTATTACCCTAGGATATTAAGGGGCTCTACTAGTAAACTCGCTCCACAAAATTCCGCAACAGCTTTTCTCCAGCCTTGCCAGAACGCTCGGGGTGGAATTGTACGCCGTAGAAGTTGTTGTGCTGAATGACTGCGGAAAATGGCACGCCGTAATCGCAGGTGGCGATGGTGTGCGGATTGGGCAATACACCGTAGCTATGCACAAAATAGAAATAGCTATCTTGCTCAATGCCTGAAAATAACGGGTGATCGGCGGCATAATGCACCTTATTCCAGCCCATATGTGGCAGGGGCAAATCGCAAACAGGCAGTTTTTCTGTTCTGCCCGACATCAATTTCAGCAGCTCCACATTGCCTTCTTCGGAGTACTCGGTCATCAGTTGCATACCTAAACAGATGCCTAACACAGGCTGTTTCAGGTTACGAATGGTGTCGATTAACCCTAACTCCGCAAGATTTTTCATTGCCGCACTCGCTGTACCCACACCAGGTAAAATCAGCTTGTCGGCGGATTGGATTTTTTCGATATTATCGGTAATTTCTGCGTGATAACCTAAACGATCAAACGCAAATTTGACCGAAGACAGGTTAGCACAGCGAGTGTTGATGATTGTTAGTTTTTGCATTTTTATCTTTTTCTTAAGACGAGTTTATTTTCGGAACGAGAGATCTCTTTATAAGATCTTAGAGATGTTAAAGCTCCAACCCCACCTGCTGCAACTGCAATAGCTATTGACGAATATGTGACCGCCCCTCCTAAAGTAGCGACAGCGACAGGTGCTGCTGCCAACCCAGCAGTTCCAGCGACAGGTGCTGCTGCCCCACCAGTGCCTAATGTTGCAATAGTAGCATAAACCGCCACCCCTATCGCACCAATAGCAATAGCCCAAGCAACAGATCCCGTGGCTCTAATTTTGATAGTTTTCTTAGCCAAATCGCCTTCAATCTCTATTGTGTCATCACCACGTTTTAAAGCTTCACCTAATTCTTTTTCTGTTTTAACAGTTGCCATATAAATAACTCCTTATGTTAGTTTTTTATCTAGAATTCTTTTGTTGGAATTAATGGTATTGTTGCATACCGAAGCATAAAAGTTATATGTGAATATTTTATCTAAATCACAACACCCCTTTCGAACTCGGCATTGCATTCCCTTCCACCTTAATACACTGTCTCAACGTCCGTCCAAACACTTTAAACAGGCTTTCGATTTTGTGGTGGTCGTTGTCGCCTTTGGTTTTGAGGTGTAGTGTTGCCATTAGGGTGTAGGCGAGTGATTGGAAAAAATGCTCCGTCATTTCGGTGCTGAAATCGCCCACTTTTTCACGTTTAAATTTGGCTTTGAATTTGAAATACGGGCGACCAGACAGATCCATCGTGCATTCTGCTTTGCATTCGTCCATTGGCAAGACAAAACCGAAGCGTTGAATACCGCGTTTGTCGCCAAGGGCTTGTTTTAATGCGGTGCCGAGGGCGAGGGCGGTGTCTTCCACGGTGTGGTGTTCGTCGATCCACAAATCGCCTTTGCAGTACACATTCATTCTAAAACCGCCGTGGGTAGCGATTTGATCGAGCATATGATCGAAAAAGCCCACCCCCGTTTTGATGTCATTCATCCCTGTTTCGTCCAGCCACACTTGCACTTTAATGTCCGTTTCTTTGGTGGTGCGAACCACTTCCGCATAGCGTGGTTTACGGTCTAAAAGTGCGGTCTGTTTTGGCAATAATTTTTCCGCAATCAGATCCCAGTTGAGTTTTTCTCGGTCGTATTGCAAGGCTCGAATGCCGAGATTTTCTGCCAGTTGCACATCAGTGGCACGATCGCCAATCACAAAACTGGTGTCAGGATCGAACAATTTTTTATCAATGTATTTTTTCAATAATTTGATTTTCGGCTTACGGCAGTCGCACTCGTCTTCGGGTTTGTGTGGGCAAATTAACACTTCGTCAAACTCAATGCCCTGTGACTTAAATAATGCCATCATCGCATTGTGCGGTTTGTCAAAATCTTCTTGCGGAAAAGATGGCGTGCCCAAGCCATCTTGGTTACTGACCATCACAAAGCGGTAAAAGGGTTTGAGTTTCAACAATGCGGGGATCACGTTCGGTTCAAATTGCAATTTTTCTAAGCTGTCGATTTGAAAATCCGTCTTCGGTTCGTCAATTAAAGTGCCGTCACGGTCGATAAAAAGGATAGATTGTTGTGTCATATTGTTCTCCTCGTTCCTTGTTCCTCTTCCCTATTTCGTAGAGAAGTAGGACTAGGTTGCGATCTGTTTTTTATTTTCGTTGTCTTTTGTTTGTCTTTAGGCGACTTTGCGTATCGCCTCAACCACTGCTTGGTTTTCTTCCGCAGTACCAATGGTGATACGAATGCAGTTTTCTAGCATTAACGCCTTGTGTTGATTGCGTAGGATAATGCCTTGATCCCATAGAGCGTTAAAGATTTTTTGCCCGTCTTGGAATTTCACTAATAGATAGTTGCCGTCGCTTGCAAAGACCTTTTCCACACAAGGCAATGTACGGAGTTCAGCTTCAAGTGCGGTGCGATTTTGTAAAATTTCTGCCACACGTTGTTGCATTGCCTCAATCCCAGCTGGTTGCAAGGCTTGGGCGGCAATATCCGCCACCGGCACGGGCAAAGGGTAAGGGGCGATGACTTTTTGTAGCACGTTGATCAATTCTGGGTTGGCAAGGGTAAAACCACAACGTAAGCCAGCCAAGGCAAAGGCTTTGGACAGGGTGCGGATAATGGCGAGATGCGGATAATGTTTCAGCTCCGTTGCCATTGTGGCTTGGGGGCAGAATTCGATATAGGCTTCATCCACCACCACAATGGCTTTGTTTTTCGTCATTTCTAATAAGGCTAATAAATCTTCACGATTCACTAATGTACCCGTTGGATTATTCGGGCTACACACAAACACCACTTTCACGTCCGCCAAATTGCGTTCGATTTCGGCTAAATTCAGTTGGAAATCCGCAGTCAGTGGCACGGTTTTTAAGGTGATACCGCAGGTTTCCGCACTCACGGCATACATTCCGTAGGTTGGTGGGCAATACAGCACGCTGTCGTCGGCTTCACAAAAGGCACGAATAATCAGCTCGATACTTTCATCGCCCCCACGGCTGACGAGAACATTTTCAGGGGAAACACCAGCGTAATTGGCATAGCCTTCAATCACCGCTTGTGGCTGGGGTTCAGGGTAGCGGTTAAAGGTGCGTTGGGTTAAATCAAAATCGGGCGAGGTTGGGTATTCATTGGCATTTAACCAAATATCGCCCTTGCCCCCTAATCGCCGAGCCGATTGATAGGGCGTTAAGGCTTGAATATTTTTGCGTGAAAGTGATGAAATTGACATTGTGTTTTCCTGTTTAATTTCGTTCTTTTAATAAAATAAAGTGTTCGATAAGTTTAATCATCAATTCTTTTTGTTCTGGCAGGCTTTCTGCCACTAAAAGTGCTAATGCCACCAAGGTGTTATCGTTAATCAGTTGCTCAACGGGTTTGGCTAATAAGGCTTGGTTGAGGCGTAAATACCACAAAAACAAAAAGGATCCTGTGCGTTTGTTTCCATCGGAAAGCGGATGGTTTTTGATGACAAAATACAGCAAGTGGGCAGCACGGCTGGCAACGTTGGGGTAAAACCATTCATCACCAAATCCTTGTTCAATGGTATTGATCGCTGACGCCAACCCATCGGAACGTAATTGACCAAACAACGCCGTCGCTTCCCCTTTTTCAATCAAGGTTTGCTTTAATTGCTCAATGGCTTGCAACACTTCATCAAAGATAAGCGGTTTCATATCAGGCTGTTTCAGTGGATTAGCACTTAAACTTTGTTCATCATATGCCTGCAACAAGCTCCACGTGCGAGCGTAATCCTGCACGACGCTAATCACCGCTTGTCCATCGTCGTTGACGAAGGCTTGGTTTGTCAGCGTGCGACTTAATAATGCCACCGCTTGGCTAAATTCCACACCTTTTTCCTGTAAGCGACGTTCATTGATCGCATACCCCTGCACTAAAAATTGTTTTAGGGTTTGCGTTGCCCACTGGCGGAATTGCACGCCTCGCTTGGATTTTACTCGATAGCCAACTGAGATGATAACGTCTAAGTTGTAGTAATCCACGAGGTAAGTTTTTCCATCGGCGGCAGTTGTTGCATTTTTTGCAACAACTGAATCTCGCACTAATTCTTCTTCCAAAAAGATATTTCGAATATGACGAGAAATCACCGATTTATCTCGACCAAATAGCGTAACCATTTGATCTAGACTTAGCCACACCGTTTCCTGTTCAAAAGAAACCTGTAATGCAATTTTGCCGTCTTCGCTAGCGTAGAGTTGGATTTGGTTTTTCATCACATTTTCCTTTCCAATATAGTGATACTAAAACATCCTTGTTTTTTAGCTGTTGTCATGTTGAACCCATTTTTTATTAAATGTGATTTAATTTCATTTAATACAAAACCGTGAGCTACAATAATACAATTTTTATTTAAATTTTCTTGAATAAATTGATTAATTCGTTTTTTTTCCTGCGTTAAATTTCGTTGGCTTTTATTTATTCCTAATAACCATAAAATTCGAGAAATTAACAACCAATTTTTAAAGGATAACTTTAAAAGAGGTATCGGAAAAATAGCTAGATTAAACTCAACCAGTTGTTCAGTGGTCATAATGGTTTTATTTGGAAACAAATATTCAGCAGTTTTTCGTGCTCTAATGAGTGATGAGCTATAAATCGTCTCTAGATTTAAATGCATTTCACTTATTTCCTGCGAATTGATTTCTGTGAAATCCAATTTTTCCGTATTGTCATATTCCTCTAAACGTTTTTTAGCTTCTTGATAAGCACAACGGGAGTGATTAACTAAAGGCGTTACGTGTCGAATTAAGACAATTTTATTCATTGTTATTCATCTATACTAATTTACTCAACCTAATCGCCACCGCTTGCTTATGTGCCTCTAACTGTTCTGCCGCTGCCATTAACATCACGGTTTGGGCAAGGTCGGTGAAGCCTTGGGGGCTAAGTTCTTGCACGGTCATTCGCTTGCTGAAATCCGCTAGTCCAAGGCTGGAATGGGTGCGGGTGTAGCCGTATGTAGGCAGAACGTGGTTGGTGCCACTGGCGTAGTCGCCCATACTTTCAGGGGAATAGGCACCTAAGAAAATGGATCCTGCGTTGTCTAACAATGGCAGCAATTCACGGGCATTTTCCACTTGCACCACCAAGTGTTCGGGGGCGTAGGCGTTGCTGATGTCCACACATTGTTGTCGATCTTTGGCAATAAAGGTGCGGCTGTGGGCGAGGGCTTTGCGTGCGGTTTCCGCTCTTGGTAAACGAGCCAACTGTTCCTCAATGGAAAGTGCGGTCTGTTTTGCTAAAGTTTCGCAATCTGTCACTAAAATCACTTGGCTGTCGGCACCGTGTTCGGCTTGGGAAAGTAAATCGCTTGCTACAAAATCAGGATCGGCGAATTTATCGGCAATCACCAACACTTCGGAAGGGCCAGCGGGCATATCAATGGCGGTGCCTTGTTGTAACACTTGGCGTTTGGCTTCGGTTACAAAAGCGTTGCCCGGTCCGAAAATTTTATCCACTTTTTGCACGGTTTCTGTGCCGTTTGCCATGGCAAAAATGGCTTGTGCACCACCAATGGCATAAATGGTTTCTACACCACATAAATTTGCGGTGTAAAGAATTTCATCGGCAATGGGTGGTGGCGAGCAAAGTACGATGGTTTTGCAACCTGCGATTTTGGCAGGCACGGCAAGCATGAGCACGGTGGAAAATAACGGGGCTGAACCACCAGGGATATACAAGCCCACTTTTTCAATGGGGCGTGTGAGTACTTGGCAACGCACACCCGTTTGAGTTTCGATATCCACTTCTTGCAGTTGCTGTGCTTGGTGGAAGCGTTCAATATTGCCTTTGGCGGTTTGAATGGCTTGGCGTAATTCAGGGGAAATCCGACCGCTTGCCGCCGCAATTTCTGCTTGAGAAATCACCAAACTACTCAATTTGACCTTGTCGAATTTTTCACTTAATGCGAATAACGCCGCATCGCCCTGTGTCAACACATCCGCTTTAATCGCCTCCACCGCTGCGGTAATTTGACTACCCACCGTCTGGGCTGGGCGTGAAAGTGCGGTTTGTTTTTCTACTGAAGTAAGTTGGTTCCAAATAAGCGTTTGCATCTTGTATCCTAATTTCACTATTTGTTGAATTTATTTTCCCTTCTGAGTTGCCCGCTTGTGATGAAATTTTTAGGTTAATTTTGAGTGTTTGAGCCAACGAAGTTGGCGAGTTGCAAAATTAACCGTTAAAAAAATTTCATCTAAGAGCGGAATAGCAACGAAGTAGGGTTGCCTTTCTTTTGGTTACTTTTCTTTGGCAAAGCAAAGAAAAGTAACAAGCTATTCCATCATTTTCTCAATCGGTAATACTAAAATAGAGCTGGCACCAGCTTCTTTGAGTTGTTCCATGGTTTCCCAAAATAGGGCCTCTTGGCTGACCATGTGCATAGCGACACGATTTTCATCATGTGCGAGCGGTAAAATAGTTGGGCGTTCGGCACCTGGTAACAGTGCAATGACGTCTTCTAAACGATCTTTTGATGCGTGTAACATGATGTATTTTGATTCTCGAGCTTGTTGCACCCCTTGAATTCGAGTGAGCAGTTTATTCACGAGGGCTTGTTTTTCAGAATTGAGATCAGCCGCACGTTGAATTAAGCAAGATTTAGATCGATAAATCACTTCCACTTCTTTTAAGCCGTTGGCTTCTAACGTTGCCCCAGAAGACACCAAATCACAAATGGCATCGGCAAGTCCTGCTCGTGGTGCTACTTCTACGGAGCCTGTGAGTGAACAAGTTTTGAAGTCAACGCCTTGTTCTTGCATATAACGTTTGAGTAAATTTGGATAAGAGGTGGCAATGCGAGCATTTTTGAGATCGTGAATACCGTGATAAGTTTCATCTTGTGGCACGGCGAGAGAAAGTCGGCAGCCGCCAAAATCTAAACGGCGAAGCATACGGTAATTTGCAGGCTCACCGGCGGCGAGTCGAGCCAATTCTTCTTCCTCGAGCACATTTTCGCCTACGATGCCGAGATCCACCACACCATCAAACACTAAACCTGGGATATCATCATCACGCACTCGCAAAATATCGATCGGCATATTCTCCGCATAAGCGATAAGGCGTTGTTCTTGCAGATTAATTTTTACCCCACATTGTTTGAGTAAGGCTTGGGATTCTTGACTTAAACGTCCTGATTTTTGCATCGCAATCCGTAGTCTTTTACTTTCAATCATAATCTTATCCTGTTTGATGTTGTGAATTTTTACTTATAAAAAAGCCCCTCGAAAATGTCCGAGAGGCTTGGTTTTTTGTTTCGCACTGCTCGGAAGATTTATTATCTTCCAAGCACCATAAACACCCGAAAGATAATCAGGAGTGATGGTGATGATGAGCAATACGATTGAAATTCATGTTGGTTTCCTTATTGGTTAATTGCTATTCAAATTACTGCAAAAAAATTGGCTTGGCAAGTATTTTTTTGAATTTTTATTCATCAATAAAATGAAAAACCTAAAGAAACTTGTTCAGTTTGTATTGTTTTTTTTTTGAGAAATTATGGTAGAGTGAAGGAAATTTGAACTTAAGGAACACAATATGAAATTTGTACGAAGTCTCATGATTTTTAGCATTTTATGGTATGTCATGTTTGAACTTGGTCTTTATGCCACACTCGAGAATGCCACTTTTCTTGGTAAATGGTTGCCGATTATCATCATTGCTATATTCGGAATTTATGTGGTTCTGCATGCAATTTGGGAGGTGATTAAGAAAATCATGGAAAATTCAGATGTGAAAGTCCCTTTCCAAATACTATATACAAAAACGCCAAAATTACCCATTAATAATGCTAACGAAGAAAGAGCCGTTCTTGCGAGTGTTTTATATGAATCTAGTTGTATAGCCATTTCAGATAATAAGAATCTTAAAAAACTTGCTGAGAATCCTTATTTCCAACCAGAATATAAAATTGAAGCTAGAGACTACTTTTATGTTAATGCGTTGGAATATGCGTCTGATCCCTTCATCACTGGTGGGTTGAAGGATAGTTTTGAATTATCTTGGGAGGTTAAGGATAAAGAATCAGCCCTTGAAACCCTTAGTGCCCTTTGGGAATCTGTCGATAATGATCTTGAGGTGATAGCCTCTGCGGATATTGAAGAAATCGATCATCAAATCACTGAATTTGGCATGCATTTTGATCCAAAAGACAAGCAAACAAATACAGCAGGCTTCCATTTAATCAGACTTGTTTGGGTAGCAAGAGCAAGTTATGCCTGTGGATATATTGATGAAGGTGAATTACGCCAAGTATTATCTGCTGTGGGAGAATGTATTGGGGCAAATTATAGAAATTGGCAAGAACTAGCCTATTCTTATTTAGTTTCTTTTATGATTTGGGCGATATCTACTGAACAAGCGAGATATTTTATACGAGAGAGAGTGCTTTGTGTAAAAGAATGTTTAGAAAACCGAGTTAGTCCATTAGTGAGAAGTCATTTCTAAATCTGTCATGAAAATAACCAATTGCCTTAGTATTCACCTAGTATTCAATTGGTTATTTTTTCTTTGCTTTCACAAATAATAAGACGGGGCGATGTTGTAGATCTTTAAATTCATGATGCCATTCAGGTTGATCGGCAAGCATGGGTTCGGCGATGTGTTCAATTTGAAAACCGGTTTGAATTAAGGCGTTAATGATGGTTGCCGTGGTGCGATGATAGGTTTTAAAGGGTTGTTTAAACCAATTGCGATCTCGTTCTCCTTCATCTCGATAATAATTCAGACGATAAGCCACTTGGCATTTATTGTGATCTTTTTCCCAACGATCACCAGCTTGATAACAGGTGACAATCGGATGTTCTTGCGAAAAAATCAGATAGCCGTTCGGGTTGAGTTTCTCATAGATATCTTGCAATAACTTTGTGAAATTCTGCACATAATGAAAAGCGAAAGAGCTGGTGATGACATCAAAATCCTTTTCAGGTAAATCAGCAAGTTGCTCCATGGAAAGTTGGTACAAGGAAAAGTGCGGTCGATTTTGAACATGTTTTGTAAGATCATGTTCAGCCTGTTTAAGCATATTTTGAGAAAGGTCAATGCCCACGACAAAGTGGGCATGACGTTGTAAATAAAGTTGCAGATGACCACCTGTGCCACAGCCAAGATCGAGCAATTTTTTATTGCGTAGATCGGGCAGTAAAGACAACATGGTCGGCTTTTCTACGATTTCATTTAAACTGATGGGATTTCCCCGCAACTTTTGATAAAGCTCAAAAAATTGCGGGGCATCATAGACGCTTTTTGCAGTCATCTTATTTGAAGATGATATCGTCTTTTGGATCGTATTTAGAGGCATCTAATACTTTGTTTTCTTCAAAGTATTTTTTCAACATCTCTGCATCAATAAAGCCAGTATTGACATAGCTTGGGTGTTTTTTCAAGACAGGGTAGCCATCTCCACCGCCAGCACAGTAGTCTGGAATAGAGATTTTATAGGTTTTGTTTAACTCTAATGGTTTACCACCGACTTTGACATCAGACACTTTTTGTGCCGTACGGTCAACCACCATGGAAAGCCCTGCAAATTGTGGGTATGCACCGCTATCAACAGGTTTTAGAGCGACAACATTGAGGTAGTCTAAAAGCTCTTGTCCTGTGAAGTCTACGGTGGCAATCATGTTCCCGAAAGGTTGCACGGTGAGAATATCTTTGTATGTTGTTTCCCCTTCATTGATATCATCACGTACACCGCCTGAGTTGACGATACCAATATCAGCTTTGACACGTTCCATTTGTGATTGTGCAATGAGACGGCCTAAGTTAGTTTGATGGAAACGGATAATTTTACGATCACCTACAAATTTGCCTTTCACTTCACCCACTTTCACACCTAATAAGCGATCCCCTTCATCTTGGTAGGTTTTTAAATGTGCGAATACCGCAGGATCTTCTGCAATTTCAGGTTGGTAAAGTTTGTATTCGGATTTACCGTCTTCTAATTTGACTTTGTGTTTTAAGTTAATTGGGATTAACTCATATTTCACTAAGTGAGTTTTACCATTTTTGAATTCAAAATCAGCACGACCGATGTATTTACCCCATTCGCCTGCTTGGACAATCCAAGTGCCGTTTTGGAAATCTGGTTTACATTCTTCACCTGGGGTGTATTTCATTTTGAATTGACCTTGGGCATCAATACACACGGTGTCATGGGTATGGCCGCCGATAATTAAATCAAATGCCCCTTTGTCTAAGGTGCGTGCCATGGTGACATCACCCGGTGCATTGTGACCATGTTTCCCGTTGAAATAGTAGCCCATGTGGGTTAGGGCAATACGGATATCGGGTTTTTCCGTTTTGTTGATTTCTGCTAAGGTGTTTTTCGCTGTTTCGATTGGGTTTTTGAAAATGACATGGTTGACCACATCAGGATTGCCTAATTTTGCTGTGTCTTCTGTGGTTAAGCCCACTACAGCAATTTTGAGATCATCTCTCTTTAACATCACATAAGGTTTGACCAGTGGTTTGTTGGTTCGCTTATTGATGACGTTGGCTGAAATAATCGGGAATTTTGCCCACTTTTCTTGCATTTCGAGCAATTGCATTGGGAAATCAAATTCATGGTTACCGAGCACGGCGACATCATACCCAATCATGTTCATGCCTTCGATATCAGGTTTTGCATTTTGCATATCGGATTCTGGCACGCCAGTGTTGTAGTCTCCCGCATGCAGTAACACCACAGAACCGCCTTTGCTTTCAACTTCTTTACGAATGTTATCAATTAAGGTTTTATGAGCTGCAAAACCATACTCACCTTTACTGTTTTTCCAGAAATGACCGTGTGTGTCATTGGCGTGTAACACAGTAATATTGTAGGTTTTGTCTTGGGTATAAGCATAGGCTTGCCCCATTAACCCTAATGACAATGCGATTGCACTAAATTTTGCTAATGTTTTCATGGTAAACCTCTCTAGAGATAAAAAATCCATTAACTATATACTCAAAAATTTGTATCAAGCCAAGTATTTTTTCACTAAATTTTTGATGTTTAAGCCAAAAATGTAGGTAATACACCAAATTGTGCGGCAACTTGAGCCACAATATTTAACACACCAAAGAGGATGATGAAATAAATCATAAAATTACCACCATACACACGGTACGAGCTTTCTTGAAAGCGTTGGCGTGTTGCTTTGGCTAATAAGGCAGGCACGATGGCTGCCCAAATGGTTGCGGCTAAACCAGCATAACCAATTGCGATCACAAAGCCATAAGGAAATTGCAGGCTTAATAATAGTGGTGGCAAAAAGGTGATTAAGGTGGTTTTTGTTCTGCCTGCGAGGCTGTCATCAAATTTCAATAAATCGGCAATGTAATCGAATAAACCTAAGCTGACACCTAAAAATGAGCTAGCAATTGCCATATAAGCAAAAAAGTTGAGCACGATAGCAATATAATCTGTTTGAATATATTGAGATAAAGCTTGGAGTAATGCGGCAATGTCCCCCCCTTTTTCAATGACTGGGGCAAATTGGTGACGAGGTAAATTCCCTTGAACGGCAAGTTGCCAGAAAATATAGATCACTAATGCAATACCTGTACCAAGAAAAATGGCTTTAACAACAGATTTCGCATGGCGATCGTAGTATTTCACCAAGCTCGGCACATTCCCATGGAAACCGAAAGACACTAAACAAACAGGCAAGGCGGTGAGAATATAAGGCACATATTGCGTTTCACCTTGTGCGAGGTGATTGAATAACACGTCGCTTTTCACGGAGCTAATTAGCCCACTGGTCGATAACACAAAAGCGATGATCATGCCGCCAATCAGTACGGTTGTAAAACGATCCACTGCTTTGGTCGATAGCCAAACAAATGCGGCTAACACCAAACAGAAAATCAGTGATCCAAAACCACGTCCAATATCCACCGCACTTTCAGGGCTACTGAAGAGTTGATTTAAGAGATTTTGCGTGATGCCTCCGCCAGAGGTGATATAGGCATAGGTTAAAATATATAAAACGAAGGCAATGGATAACCCATTGAGCAAGTTCCAACGTTTACCTAGCAAATCTTTCACAATGGTGTCAAAACTGGCTCCCGTGGGATAATGTAAGTTAGCTTCAAGGATCATTAAGCCCGATGTGGTCATACAAAACCAAGTGTAGGCTAATAAAAGAAGAGAGCCGATAAACCAAACGCCCGCTGTTGCCGTTGGGTTGGCGAGCATACCTGCACCAATTGCGGTGCCTGCAATAATCATTGCACCACCTAATAAGGATGGCAATTTTCGAGTTGTCATAAGAAATCCTACAATGTGATTAAAAAGAAATTTGCACTATTTTAATAGTGCAAAAGTAAAAAGCAATAGATTTTTTGTAAAGACGGCATGTGATTTTTCTCACTTCGGCAATGTCTCAAGGCGATATCTCGACAACTTCCTCAAAATAAGGCTATAATTGGCTAGTTTCGTTTACAATTAACTTGAAATAAGGAATAGAAAAATGGGTTTAGAAACAGTTCCAGCAGGTAAAGAATTACCAGATGATATTTATGTGGTTATTGAAATTCCTGCAAATTCCGATCCAATTAAGTATGAAGTGGATAAAGAAAGTGGTTCATTATTTGTTGACCGTTTTATGGCGACTGCCATGTTCTATCCAGCAAATTATGGCTATGTGAATAACACCCTTTCTTTAGATGGTGACCCTGTTGATGTATTAGTTCCAACGCCATATCCATTACAACCAGGTTCTGTGATTCGTTGTCGTCCAGTTGGTGTATTAAAAATGACGGACGAAGCGGGAAGTGATGCGAAAGTGGTGGCGGTTCCACACAGCAAATTAACTAAAGAATATGATCACATTAAAGATGTTAATGACTTACCTGCGTTATTAAAAGCACAAATTCAACATTTCTTTGAAAACTACAAAGCATTAGAAGCTGGGAAATGGGTGAAAGTTGACGGCTGGGAAGGCGTTGATGCTGCACGTAAAGAAATTTTAGAGTCTTTTGAGCGTGCGAAAAAATAATTTATATTCTAAATACCACTTTAAGGAGTGGTATTTTTTTTATTTAAATTTAAAATTGAGCGAGGGCTTTATGATTAAGTTAACAAAAAAAATGCTACTGGCTTCCTCAGTAGCACTATTTTTAAATGCTTGTGCTGATTCCGCGAGTATTAACCAGCAATCAGCCTCTTCTTATTTACAAACAGTGAGTCAAGCACGTAGTCAAGGTGTGTTAGATACGAGCTCATCTACCGCAAAACGTATTCATACGGTATTTAAAAAAATGGTGCCTTATGCAAATCAAGAAAACCATACAGGTTATCCTTTTGATTGGCAGATCAGCGTAATTAAATCGAAAGAATTGAATGCGTGGGCAATGCCAGGCGGTAAAATGGCATTTTATACAGGACTAGTTGATAGCCTAAAATTAACGAATGATGAAATTGCCACCGTGATGGGGCATGAAATGGCACATGCTTTAAAAGAGCATGGCAAGAAAAAAGTGAATGTAGGGCAATTTACCAATGTGTTAGCACAAGTGGCTCATGTAGCGTTATCCACCCAAATTGGTTCTGATGGTAGTGCGTTGGTGGTGGGGTTAACTAAAGAGTGGGCATTGGATAAACCTTATTCTCGTAGTAATGAAACAGAAGCCGATGAAGTCGGATTAATGCTGATGGCAAAATCGGGTTTTAATCCAGAAGCGGCACCAAAATTATGGCAAAAAATGCAACAGGCTTCGCAAGGTTCAAAAAGCGTGTTAGCGGCATTGTCGTCAACTCACCCGAGTGATGAAGATCGCCAACAAAATTTACTCCGTTTAATGCCTGAAGCGATTGCACTTTACCAAAAATCGAAAAAATAATCCGTCAATGATGGATCCAAATAAATAAGCATGGGACGTGTAATAGACACGTCCCATTTTTCTCTGGGCATCGCCCCTTTCCATGCTGTGGCGTACAGGTTGTTTTATCACAAGACATAACTGGGCGTTTTGCCACTTGCTCACCATTCTTTTTATTAGAACAATTGGCTTATGCTAAAACCAATCACAAAACTGATGACCAAAGTGAACAGGCTACTCAATACCCATGCTCGAGTGGCAGTTTTAATAAAAAAGTGGGGTTTAAATAAGGCAGGATAAATCCCCGCCAGTGCGGCACCGATCAACCAGAAAAAATACACCACCCACATTGTCGCTGCCCCTTTGGGATCAGCCATTGTGCTAGTTGTGATTACAAAGAAAAGAAATAATCCGAAAGCAGATAACGCACTGCCTGTCACGGCAGCAGGGCGGACGAAAAGATAAGGCAGTATGGCACAAAGAAATGGCAGTAACAAAGCAAGAAGATTTGACCAAGCAAAATACAAGCTATCTGCGTGAGAAAGGTTTAAATCACGGTTAGAGAGATAGCTACTTAATATGGCATAAATAGCTATTATCACCGCACTGAGAAATACACTGATTTGAGCAATTCTTTTTTCTGTCATCTTGTTCCTCATGATCTGAATGAAGTAAAAGCAACGCTGGCATTATCCTCATAAGAGAGGTAATGATCAAACGTTTTCAGGTGAATAAGGTGAAATAGACGAAAACACTGGGAAAGAGGCCTTATCGAAGGAATAAGGGCATAGTCGTGCTCACAGATAGAAAAAAGTGCGGTCATTTTTGCCGCACTTTTAGATTAATTAGTGATTTTGAAGCTGACAGGGACACTCACTTCATTTGCCATCCCTGCAGGGATTGGACCAATTGGGCGGGCGTTATTGACCGCAACCAATGCCGCATTATCCAGTTCTTCTGAACCTGAAGATTTTGTGATCCTCGCATTGCTGATCACCCCAGCATTATTAATATGGAATGTGACAGTGACCACACCTTGTTTACGCATCATGCGTGCACGATTTGGATAACGCTTGTGCTTTTCAATTTCTCGGCGTAAAGCGGAACGATAAGCATTGACTTCATTGGTGCTTGTGCCTTTACCGACTAAATTAGGGTTGTTGCTCGTGACATTACCCGTTGTCGTTGCCGCCTGATTGATGGAAGAATCCGAATCAATTTGACGATCTGATTTTGGTAAGTCTCTCGGATCTTTTTTCGGTTTCTTCGGTTTTTCTTTTGGCTTTTCTTTCGGTTTTTCCTTTGGTTTTTCCTTCGGCTTTTCTTTTGGTTTTTCGACTTCTTTCGGTGGTTCAGGTTTCACCGTCGGATCAGGAATTTCTTCTTTGGCGAGTTCTGGTTCAGCAGCAGGCGGTTCTGGTTCAGGCTCAGGTTCGGCTAACACCGTTGCTGCCAGCATTTCCATTGAAATATGGGTGGATATGGTATCAGCGGCAAAGCCATTTGCACTGTCATCGTCTTTCTGCACAATCCAATAAAGGAAAGAAACAAAGCTTGCGTGAAAAAGCAATGAAATGGCAAAACCGATGAAAGAACGACTTTTATCTATCATTGAGTAGCCTTTTCTTTAACAGTAACAATGGCAACGTTTTTGATTTCGTTTTTTGCCATCATATCAGTAATAGAAACAAAGTCTTGGAATGTAGATTTGGCATCCACTTTTAACGTCACTTTTTGATCTTTTGGCCAAGAGCTGATTTCTTTTTCTAATGCTTCTACACTGATAGGTTGATCATTGAAGAAGATGTCACCGTTTTCGGTAACAGTGAGGAGTTTTGCTAAATCATCGGAGCGAAATGCCACCGTTGAACTCGCTTTAGGTACATTCACTTGAATTTTCCCTTGGGAAATAAAGGAGGCAGTAATCAGTACAATGGCGAGTAATACCAACATAATGTCGATAAAAGGGATAATGTTGATTTCATCAAACTTTTTCATGATTATCCCCTAGTCTTGTTGTTTGGCTTTTTTCTCGTTGAGGGCAAACCATTTCAGGCGATTCACTTCGACTTTACGCCCTAAACCGTTATAAAAAACCATGGATGGAATGGCGACTAAAATCCCCACGGCAGTGGCTTTTAAGGCGAGGGATAAATGCACCATGATCGCCGCCGCATCAATTTCACCACCAGAATGACCTAATTCATAGAATGTTAAAAGAATCCCGATAACCGTACCTAATAGACCGACATAAGGGGAGTTTGAACCAATGGTAGAAATAGTGGTGAGATTGCGTTGTAAATCAATTTCAAGTTCATGTACGTTATCATAAGCCGCGACATTGACTCGGTTTAAAAATAAGAAACGTTCAATCACAAACCAGACCATAATAAAGCTCATGAAAGCCAGTAAACCTAAAATAATATAGTCAATATATTGTTGTAAGAATTGGAATAATTGTGGCATACCTAAACATCCTTTAATTAATTTGTAGCGAAAAATAAGCTTGCTTATTATACGTTATTGAGAATTAATTTCAATTGCAAGATTCTAGCATAAAGAAAAAAGAGAGGTAAATAAAAAAACAATATATAAGGTGTGGGTTATTGGTTGAAAAATGATATAAATTAGCAAGTAATAAGGAGAAAGAAAACTCGTAAAATACAGTGGTTAATCTTTTACGAGTTTTCAAAGTGCGGTTAAATTTTGACGACTTTTGCCTGCTTGATCATGTTATCACCTACCTCTAAGATAGTGATTTGTAAGCCATTAATCTCGCAAACCGTGCCTTCTTCAGGGATTTCTTCTAAATGTTCTAAAATAAGCCCATTGAAGGTGCGGGCTTCTTCCGTATCTAAATTCCAGTCAAATAACTTATTCAGATCCCGTAAGTTAGCAGACCCTTCAATAATGAGTGAACCGTCGGATTGTTGTACGACTTCTTCATCAATAGAAGGTGCGGTTGAGGTGGTAAATT
The DNA here is from genome assembly GCF_049670885.1 of Pasteurella pantherarum. Classification (GTDB taxonomy): domain Bacteria; phylum Pseudomonadota; class Gammaproteobacteria; order Enterobacterales; family Pasteurellaceae; genus Pasteurella. Next base: position 2,583,178 of record NZ_CP187173.1, read on the forward strand.
CGCCGACAATTTCCTCTAAAATATCTTCAAGCGTGACTAAACCTTTAATATCACCATATTCATCTACCACTAAACCAATGCGTTCTTTATTATTGCGGAAATTAAGGAGCTGTGCATTCAGTGCGGTGCCTTCAGGAATGAAATAGACTTCATCTGCTGCCCGAATTAAGGTTTCTTTTGTGAATTCATTTTTATCTAGCATTAAACGATAGGCTTCTCGAACCCGCAACATACCCAAAATATTTTCGTCCATACTCCCTTTGTAGAGCACCACTCGACCATGGGCGGCATGATTCAGCTGACGCATAATGGATTTCCAATCATCATCAATATCAATCCCGCCAATATCATTGCGTGGCACCATAATGTGGTCGACGGTTACTTCTTCTAGATCAAGGATGGAAAGAAGCATTTCTTGGTGTGCAGAGGGAATAAATTTGCCTGATTCATTGACAATCGCACGCAATTCTTCAGGGCTAAGGGAATGGACTTTATTTTCTGATTTCAACCGCAATAAACTTAAAATCCCTTGGATAATCAAGTTGATCAAATACACAACGGGGATAAAAAAACGTAAAAAAACGGACAGCAAATGGCTTGAGGTAAATGCCACTTTTTCGGGGTAACGTGCGGCAATGGTTTTCGGTAAAATTTCAGCAAAAATCAGCATAATAAAGGTGAGCACCCCTGTTGCAATCGCCACACCAGCATCGCCATATAACCGCATACCAATAATGGTTGTGATAGCAGAGGCACTAATATTGACCAAGTTATTGCAAATCAAAATCAGGCTGAGCAAGACATCTGTTTTTTTGAGCAGTTTTTCTGCTTTTTTTGCCCCTTTATGCCCTTTCTCGGCTAAGTGGCGAAGACGATAGCGATTCGCTGCTAATAAACCTGTTTCGGAACCCGAAAAATAGGCAGAGATAATAAGTAAAATGATGAGTGTAATAAAGAGGGTACTAAGGGGAATACTGTCCAAAATGCATCCTTTTGTGAGTTAATCAAAATTCAATAAAATTAAAATGGTTAGCCACCATAAAATGGGAAAAGTGCGGTGCTTTTTCTTATTTTTTAACCGCCCTTTTGGCGAACATAAGCATAAAGAAATATTGTTTATATTTCAAGCATGACGCGACTACCAAAATACGCAATGGTGAGGAGGATCATGCCGATAATCGCATAAATGACCATCCGTTTGCCTCGCCAATGGTATTTCCAATGTCCAACGAGGGCAATGCTAAAGACCACCCAAGCGAAAAAAGAAAACACCGCTTTTTGAATATCTTGTGGGGCAAAGGTTTTGGCTAAATGAAAGGAACCTGAAATCAGCACAATTGTGAGTAAAATCTCACCTGTCAATAATAAACGAAAAAAGTGGCGTTCCACCGTCATTAAAGGGGGAATAATCGGGGAGAATGCGAGTTTTTTATTTTTCAGGCTGTGGTCAATCCATAAAATTTGGATCGAGTAAAGTGCAGCGATAAAACAAACGGCATAGGTAAAAAGTGATAATGCGACATGTAAAAACAAAGCAATATTTTCACTTAAATGATAGAGAAAATGACGAGGTAATAAGGTGGCAACAAGCAAATTGATGATCGCAAAACTATAAATAAAAGGCAGTAAAAACCACAGGGTTCGGATTTGAAATAGCATGGCGACCGTTGCCAGAAACGCCATCATTAAACTGATTAACGAACCAATTTCCATTACCGTAAAATTTTGTCCTGACACTAAATGGGTCAAAAGTGGGGCTAAACTCCAACTATGTAAGAGAATGGCGAACCAAGCTGTGGAAAAAAATAAGCGTTGATTCGGTTTGTGTGTATCTTCGCCAGATTGGGATTTGAGGAGCATTGGGGTAATCAGTAATAAGCTAAAAAGATAAAAAAATACTGAAATAATGACCAGCCACATTGCAATTTCCTCATAGTGATAATTGATTTATTCTAACTATCTCTCTTTCAAATCGCTATAAATTTATTTCAAATGATGAAAATCTACGGGATTTCAGTATAATTAAGGCAATTTTTTGCAGATTAAATAGGAAAAATGAATGTTTGAGAATTTGTCGGATCGCCTGTCAAAAACGCTAAGAAATATTAGCGGGCGTGGTCGTTTAACGGAAGAAAATATTAAAGAAACACTACGTGAAGTGCGGATGGCATTGCTTGAGGCGGATGTGGCGTTACCTGTGGTACGTGATTTTATTAGTAAAGTCAAAGAACGTGCAATTGGGGTGGAAGTCAATAAAAGCCTCACGCCAGGTCAAGAATTCGTTAAGATCGTGCAAGCTGAGCTTGAAGCGGCAATGGGTGAAGCCAATGAAAGTTTAAATCTTTCGACTCAGCCCCCAGCGGTGATTTTAATGGCTGGTTTGCAAGGGGCGGGTAAAACAACTAGCGTAGGAAAACTGGCAAAATTTTTAAAAGAACGTCATAAGAAAAAAGTCTTGGTGGTTTCTGCCGACGTTTACCGTCCAGCTGCGATCAAACAATTAGAAACCCTTGCTCAAGCCGTTGGAGCCGACTTCTTCCCCTCTGATGTCTCGCAAAATCCTGTGGCGATTGCCCAAGCGGCATTAGCAGAAGCCAAATTAAAATTTTATGATGTGCTCATTGTGGATACGGCAGGTCGCCTTCATGTAGACGGTGAAATGATGGAGGAAATCAAGCAAATCCATGGAGCATTAAATCCTATTGAAACCCTTTTCACCGTTGATGCCATGACAGGGCAAGATGCTGCCAACACTGCAAAAGCCTTCAATGAAGCCTTGCCTTTAACAGGGGTGGTGTTAACCAAAGTCGATGGCGATGCACGAGGCGGTGCGGCGTTATCTATTCGTCAAATCACGGGTAAACCTATTAAATTTTTAGGGGTGGGAGAAAAAACGGAGGCGTTAGAACCTTTCCACCCTGAGCGTGTGGCTTCTCGCATTTTGGGTATGGGGGATGTGCTGTCTTTGATTGAAGATCTTGAGCGTTCGGTGGATCGTGAAAAAGCCGAAAAAATGGCTCAAAAATTCAAAAAAGGCGATGATTTTACCCTTGAAGATTTCCGTGAACAGTTGATTCAAATGAAAAATATGGGCGGCATGATGTCTATGCTAGATAAATTGCCAGGGGCAAAAAATTTACCTGACCATATTAAAAATAAAGTGGACGACAAAATGTTCAACAAAATGGAAGCCATTATTAATTCCATGACATTAAAAGAGCGTGCTAACCCAGACATCATCAAAGGATCACGCCGTCGTCGTATTGCGATGGGATCTGGCACACAAGTGCAAGATGTGAATAAATTGCTTAAACAATTCGATGAAATGCAACGCATGATGAAAAAAATGCGAAAAGGTGGCATGGCAAAAATGATGCGAGGCATGCAAGGCATGATGGGCGGACTTGGTGGTCTAGGCGGGATGTTTAGACGTTAATTAAGCCAAAGAGGGAAACGAACACTTTCCCTTTTTATCTGAATGAAGAAAAGTGCGGTCAAAAAAATCTTAATTTTGACCGCACTTTTTTTGAGATGCGGTTTCTGTTTGTTTACTCTTCTTCTATTTTCGCAATTGCCCCTTTAATGGTTAGGCATACTTCGGTGGAGATCACTTGGTTGAGAATTCCTGCAATTTCACCGAGTTTTTGCGTATCGGCTATCCCGTCATCATTGAAATAACCTTCTTGTTTGAGGCTACCAATAAAGGCGGCAAAAACGGCTCTATCAAAAAATTCGGGGGCATTGATCCCATGTAATACCGATAAACGTTGTGCCACAGATTGGCTGTCTTTTTCAAGAGTAGCACGAGGCATGGCGGGTTCTTTTAACAGAATGCTGACGGTAATATAGTAGCGTTGTAAAATTTCACGCACGCCAGAAGACCACAGTTGTAAGATACGAACACGAGGTTTGTTAATGGATATCATATTCGCATTGCACTTGAGGATATCTTGACGTTGGAATTCCGCAATAATTTGATTAATCCGTTCTTTTAGTTCTTCTTGCGAGAAGGTGAGGAATAATTCACTTTTCAGGAATGGATAAATTTTACTCACCGCTTCTAAGACAAGAGGTTTTTGCATGGCTTCATAATGCAACACGATGCTTGCCACTAAGGAAGGTAACACAAATAAGTGTTGAATATTGTTACGGTAGTAAGTCATCAATACGGCTGAATTACGTTCTAAACGAACGATTTCACCAAAATTATCTTTTTCCACAATAATCCCAACTCGCTCTAACGTTAAAATATGTTCTAACATTGCTTCTGGGGATTCTGTCGGCACCACAATATCTGACGAATAAGGGGCATTTTGCAAGAATTGTTGATAACTTGCTAATTGTTCTAACAATTGTTCACGAGAAAGGGCACGCTGACGTGAAGATAACAATGCAGTGCCTGTGAGGTTCATGGCATTGACGGCTGCAGCCTTGTTAATATTGATCATCACCTGATTTGACACACTATCTACCGCTTGGTTGAACCATTGTGGGCGTTCTTCAGACTGTGTATGCTCTTTCCATTCTGGATAGTATTGGTTGAGATAGTTGCTCAGTGTGATGGGTTCACCAAAGTTGACATAACCTTTGCCAAGGTTACGAAGTTTTTTGATCACTCGCAGCACCAAGCCTGCATTTTCTTTTTCTTTCACGGCACCACGAAGTTCTTTGGCATAAGTATCCACTTCCAGCACATGCTCATATCCTACATAGACGGGGACAATAGAAATCGGGCGAGTTTGCCCTTGTAATAACGCTTGTAAGGTCATGGACATCATGCCCGTTTTCGGGGCAAGTAAACGCCCTGTGCGTGAGCGTCCCCCTTCAATGAAATATTCCACCGAATAACCACGATGAAAGAGTTCGGCGAGGTATTCACGGAAAATGGTGGAATATAAACGGTTACCTTTAAAGGTACGACGAATAAAAAATGCCCCACCTCGGCGGAACATGCCACCAACAGGCCAGAAATTCAGGTTAATGCCCGCTGCAATATGGGGTGGCACTAAGCCTTGATGGTATAGCACATAAGAGAGTAATAAATAGTCAATATGACTACGGTGGCAAGGAACATAAACAATTTCATGCCCATCTAAGGCAAGTTTACGTACACGATCGGCATTTTGTACATCAATGCCTTGGTAAAGTTTATTCCATAACCAACGTAAGAAACGATCAGCAACACGTAACCCTTCATAATTGACGTTGGCAGCAATTTCATCCAAGATTTTCTTCGCTTCTTGAGTGGCTTTTTCCTCACTGATATTTTTGGCTTTCACTTCATCTTTGATTGCCTCCAAAATTGTGGGTGAGGCTAATAGCTTGTTAAACATTGCTTCACGGTTAGGTAAGCGAGGTCCTGTGGCAGAAATGCGTTGCTTGGAAAAGTGAATTTTTGCCACTCGTGCTAATTTTTGTGCGATGGATTGATCGGAACCATGCTCACTGACCATATAGCGTAATGAAACGGCTTGAGAAAATCGGACAAAGGTATCACGACCAAACCAGACCGCCGCAATACATTTTTGAATGCCACTTAATAGACGTAATTGCGGTAAATTGGATTGTTTTTCATGACCTGGTGAGCGTCCCCAAAGTACAGAAACGGGGATCAGTTGCACATCAAGGTCTGCTAATGTGCGGTGTAATTCCAAATATTGATTAAACACGTGAATGGTTTCTTGTTTTGCCCCTTTCGATTTAAAGAAATGACGCCCCTCATCAAGGAATACGTATCTAGGTAAGATTTTATTTTCAATATGGTTCTTTTCTAATGGATCAGGCAACCCCACACTTAGACAGTTTTTGCGAAAAATCACCAGATCTGTTTGCGAAGTGTAAGGCAATACATAAACCACAGGTTGGGCAGTATTTAATTTCAGTTCTTCGATAGGATCATGTGGAATTGGATTATTTTTAACTAAAAAAGACAAAGGCAATTCCAATACTTTGCGGTACATATTTAGAAAACTAAACATAATGAAGTTCCGTTCTTTATAGGTTTATTCGAGAAATTTACGTTAGTTTACCATAAAAATTTAAAATCGTTAGTCGTTGTATATAAAGAAGGTATGCTCAGATTTTGAGTACTGTCTTGTGTGGTATCACTGAGTGAAAATCAATTTTACGAGGGTAACAGCTCGGCATTGTGGTGAAATCACTGGTGCATGGAAAAGAAGATGAACGAAGTTTGTTTAGCAAAGAATCCTGTTGAGTGAAAGCGTTTAATCATCAAGATAAAGATTGCAAGTGCTGACTTTCTGTATATAATAACAGTTATTCTGTATAAAAAAACAGGGGTTAGCATGAAGCCATTTAAAGCATTAACTGCACGTCAGCAAGAAGTTTATGACTTGCTAAAACGTCATTTAGAAACCACAGGTATGCCACCAACACGAGCAGAAATTTCAAAAGAATTGGGGTTTCGTTCACCGAATGCGGCAGAAGAACATTTAAAAGCCTTGGCACGTAAAGGCGTGATTGAAATTATTTCAGGCACTTCCCGAGGCATTCGTTTATTGTTAGAAGATGACAATACCGAGAATGACAGTCAAGGATTGCCCCTTGTTGGACGCGTGGCAGCAGGTGAGCCTATTTTAGCCGAACAGCATATTGAAGGCACCTATAAAGTAGATGCCAATATGTTTAAACCTCAAGCGGACTTTTTGCTAAAAGTTTATGGGCAATCCATGAAGGATATTGGCATTTTAGATGGCGACCTGTTAGCTGTGCATAGCACGAAAGATGTGCATAATGGACAAATTGTCGTGGCTCGCATTGAAGATGAGGTCACTGTGAAGCGTTTAGAACGTAAAGGTTCCGTGATTTATCTGCACGCTGAAAACGAAGAATTTGCCCCCATTGTGGTGGATTTAAATCAGCAACCTAATTTTGAAATTGAAGGCATTGCAGTCGGGATTATTCGTAATAACGCTTGGATGTAATCCGATTTTTGTCCACTTAATGCCATTAAACGCAATGAGGTTCTCGCAATGAGGTTTTCTCGTCTAGTTGCTTGCGATGAGCTTGAGGATGATAAGGATGGTGAGAGTGAAAAGTGCGGTGGTTTTTTTGAATGTTTTACATTTTTATTGAGCGTGGCGTGTTTTTTTATTTCGGCGTAAATAAGGGGTGATTTACCTTGATGAATGAAATAAATCAGCAGAGCGAGGACGACAAAAAATATTCAAAAACACACCGCACTTTGTATTGCAAAAACGTTAATTATCTGTATAATTCACCACCTTACAGCTACATTGAATTTTCGTTCCTTGCTTCCGCAGATGCGTAGCTGGTCTAACAGTCGGAGGCTGATTAACCCGTAAGGAGCAGTAATGCGACACTACGAAATCGTGTTTATGGTTCACCCGGACCAAAGCGAACAAGTACCAGGCATGATTGAACGTTATACAGGTTCTGTTAAAGAAGCTGGCGGTCAAATCCATCGCTTAGAAGATTGGGGTCGTCGCCAATTAGCGTACCCAATCAACAAATTACACAAAGCACACTATGTGTTAATGAATGTAGAAGCGCCTCAAGAAGTCATCGACGAGCTAGAAACAACTTTCCGTTACAACGACGCAGTTCTTCGTAACGTAATCATTCGTACTAAGCACGCCGTAACAGAAGCGTCCCCAATGGTTAAAGCAAAAGACGATCGTAAAGCTTTAGCTGAAGTTGAAAACAACGATTTTGAGGATGCTGAAGAGTAATTTAAAAATTGATAACCGTTTTTCGTTGATAGGCATTGTGGCAAATCAACCGAAACGACACCAAAGCCCAAATGGGATTAGACACTGCCAATTTTTATTAGAACATCGTTCTATACAAGAAGAAGCGGGCTTAAATCGCCAAGCTTGGTGTAAAATGCCAGTCCAAATAAGTGGCAATCAATTAATAGAAAAAACTCAAAGCATTACGGTCGGCAGTCAACTTTTGGTTGTAGGGTTTATAAGCTCTCATAAAGCCGCAAATGGCTTAAATCAATTAGTGTTACATGCCGAGCAAATCGAATTTATAGATTAGGAGACTAGCCAAATGGCACGTTATTTCCGTCGTCGTAAGTTCTGCCGTTTCACAGCGGAAAATGTAGTAGAAATCGATTATAAAGATGTTGCTACATTAAAGAACTATATCACAGAGAGCGGCAAAATTGTTCCAAGCCGTATTACCGGTACTCGTGCGAAGTATCAACGTCAATTAGCGCGTGCAATCAAACGTGCACGTTATTTAGCGTTACTTCCGTACACTGACAATCATCAGTAATTAAAGAGAGGATACGGTAATGCAAGTAATTCTTTTAGATAAAGTGGTTCACCTTGGTAACATTGGTGATCAAGTTGATGTTAAATCAGGTTTCGCACGTAACTTCTTAATCCCACAAGGTAAAGCGGTTATGGCAACTAAAGCCAACATCGAATATTTTGAAGCACGTCGTGCTGAATTAGAAGCGAAAGCCGCTGAAGTGTTAGCCGCAGCACAAGATCGTGCAGCGAAATTAGCAGAATTAGCTTCTGTCACTATCATTTCTAAAGCAGGTGATGAAGGTCGTTTATTCGGCTCAATCACAACACGTGATGTTGCGGAAGCAGTGACTTCTGCAGGTGTGGAAGTTGCAAAAAGCGAAGTTCGCTTATCAACTGGTCCAATCCGTACTTTAGGTGATCACGAAGTGAAATTCCAACTTCACGGTGAAGTATTCGCAACAGTTAACGTGATCGTTGTTGCTGAATAATTAACAAAACGTGATACTTTAAAAACCCAGCATAATTGCTGGGTTTTTTTTATGGCTGATAACAACATCTTGTTTGGATTTTTTGTTTGGATTCGTGGCAATCACTATCTGTCGTAGAGAAAGCGGTTTGGCAAGGTAAAAACGTTTTTAAAAGACACCGCACTTTTCGAAAGAGCGTATTGGGAAATGAGTAGGAAAGGAGAAATCTTATTGCTTAGTATGATGATGTCCTCACGCAATAAGATTTCTTGTCTGATAATGCTCTTTAAAACAAGCTACACAATTAATATTTTTGGCAAGTGGTGGTGGCAAGTTTTCCTGTCGAAGCATAGTTTTTCTCAGGATATGTCAAGGTGTTTTGCCCTTGTTTTTCTTGCCATTTGAGGGTGTTTTTATCATTGATATAAAGAATTTGACCCGCAGAAGAATGGTTGTTGAGGTAAGTAATATAACTGTCTTTACCATCGCTAAATGCCATGCTAAGTACACCATTATCACGTTGCTTGATGGAACCTTTGTAGCCATTTTCACAACGGAACTTCATCAGTTTGCCTGATGATTTTTCTAAACCCGCAATGTTTACCCCATCAAGGCTGAGGCAGCCTGTTGTTGCCAAGGCAATAGCCAGTGGAATGAATTTTTTTACGATACGCATAAAAGCTCCTTATTGATGAATATGAAATAGGCTCTCCAAAATAAGAGAGCCGAATTCAATATGAAAAACAAATGTGGATTTTACGCTATTTCTTGCATTATGCGTAGTACATTTCAAATTCTACTGGGTGTGGCGTCATATTTAAACGTTCTACTTCTTTACGTTTAATGTTGATAAACGCCTCAATGAATTCTTTACTGAATACGCCACCTTTGGTTAAGAACTCGTAATCTTGTTCTAATGCATTTAATGCTTCTTCTAATGAACTTGCCACAGCAGGAATGTTTTGTAACTCTTCAGGTGGTAAGTCATAGAGGTTTTTATCCATTGCATCACCTGGGTGAATTTTATTAATGATGCCATCTAAACCAGCCATCAATAAAGAGGCGAATGCCAAGTATGGGTTAGCAAGTGGATCAGGGAAGCGAGCTTCAATACGAATAGCTTTCGGGTTGGTCACTGCTGGGATACGAATAGAAGCAGAACGGTTACTTGCAGAATAAGCAAGTAATACAGGTGCTTCAAAACCAGGGACTAAACGCTTATATGAGTTTGTTGAAGGGTTAGTGAAGGCATTTAAGGCTTTTGCATGTTTGATAATGCCGCCGATATAGTAAAGTGCGGTTTCAGAAAGCCCAGCGTATTTATCCCCTTGGAAAACGTTTTTGCCCCCTTTGCTTAATGACATATTACAGTGCATGCCTGAACCGTTATCACCTGTAATCGGTTTTGGCATAAAACAGGCTGTTTTACCATGCTCGTAAGCGACGTTTTGAACCACATACTTATAAATTTGGGTTTCATCGGCTTTTGAGGTTAATGTGTTAAAGCGAGTAGCAATTTCGTTTTGCCCTGCGGTTGCCACTTCATGGTGGTGTGCTTCAATCACTAAGCCCATTTCTTCTAAAATCAAACACATTTCTGAACGAATATCATGTGCACTATCAATGGGTGCAACGGCACAATAACCGCCTTTTTTCAATGGACGATAAGCATTATTGCCATCTTCATAGCGTTTATTGGTGTTCCATGCTGCTTCAATATCATCTACGGTATAACTGTTGCCATTCATGTTGACCTGAAAACGAACATCGTCGAATAAGAAAAATTCAGGTTCTGGTCCAAAGAAAGCGTCATCGGCGACACCAGTTGAACGCATATAGTTTTCGGCACGCATTGCAATAGAGCGAGGGTCACGGTCATAGCTTTGCATGGTGGAAGGTTCGAAAATACTGCAGCGGATAGAAAGGGTTGGGATTTGGGCGAAAGGGTCAACAACGGCGGTTTCGGGGATAGGCATCAGGAGCATATCGGCTTTATTGATCGCCTTCCACCCCTCAACGGAGGAACCGTCAAACATTTTACCGTCTTCAAACAAATCTTCGTCCACAAGGCTAATTGGGAGAGAAACTCCATGTTCTTTGCCTTTGATATCGGTAAAACGAAGTAAAACAAATTTGATATCGTATTCTTCAATCAGTTTGAATACGTTCGTGATGGCTGTTGTGTTTGGCATAATGCAAATCCTCTTTTATTAGGGGGTTTTTAAGAATAAGCTAATATTATAAAACAGCCGTTGAAAAATAACATAATTTTTATGCGATTTTTTGTATGATTATTTAATAGCTCATTTGCTCAAAAAGTTGTATAATCTTGACCCTTTCGCATATTTTTTAGCTATAAATGCGGTTAAAAAAGACATTTTTCATATTTACATAAGATTTTTTCAATGACAGACAAAATAGATATCAATAAATTGCGTAATATCGCAATTATCGCACACGTTGACCACGGTAAAACCACCCTTGTTGACAAACTTCTGCAACAATCTGGCACATTAGAAGCGTCTCGCGGTGAGAGTGATGAGCGTGTGATGGATTCAAATGATCTCGAAAAAGAACGTGGGATCACGATTTTAGCCAAGAATACAGCAATTAATTGGAACGACTACCGTATTAATATTGTAGATACCCCAGGACACGCCGACTTCGGGGGTGAGGTAGAACGTGTAATGTCAATGGTAGACTGCGTATTATTAATCGTTGATGCGTTTGACGGTCCAATGCCACAAACCCGCTTCGTAACACAAAAAGCCTTTGCTCACGGTTTAAAACCAATCGTAGTAATTAACAAAGTTGACCGCCCAGGTGCACGTCCTGATTGGGTGGTGGATCAAGTATTCGATCTTTTCGTGAACTTAGGTGCAACTGACGAACAGTTAGATTTCCCAATTATTTATGCTTCAGCGTTAAATGGCGTGGCAGGTTTAGATCACGATGATTTAGCAGAAGATATGACACCATTATTTGAAGCGATCGTGAAATATGTGGAACCACCAAAAGTGGAACTTGAACAGCCGTTCCAAATGCAAATTTCACAGCTTGACTATAACAGCTATGTAGGTGTTATCGGTATTGGGCGTATTAAACGGGGTTCAGTCAAACCAAACCAAACAGTAAGCATTATTGATAGCGAAGGCAAAACGCGTACAGGTAAAATTGGTCAAGTATTAGGTCACCTTGGTTTACAACGTTATGAAACTGAACGTGCTTATGCGGGCGATATTATTGCGATCACGGGCTTAGGGGAATTAAATATTTCCGATACCATTTGTGATATTAACAATGTGGAAGCATTACCTGCATTAAGCGTGGATGAACCAACAGTAACAATGTTCTTCTGCGTAAACACCTCACCATTCTGTGGTAAAGAAGGTAAATATGTTACCTCTCGCCAAATTCTTGAACGTTTAAACAAAGAATTGGTACACAACGTAGCATTACGTGTAGAAGAAACGCCAGACCCAGATGCGTTCCGTGTTTCAGGTCGTGGTGAATTACACCTTTCGGTATTAATCGAAAATATGCGTCGTGAAGGCTATGAGTTAGCGGTATCACGTCCACGTGTTATTTACAAAGAAGAAAATGGTCGTAAACAAGAGCCATTTGAGCAAGTCACCATTGATATTGAAGAACAGCATCAAGGTTCTGTGATGGAAGCTTTAGGGATTCGTAAAGGTGAAGTGCGTGACATGGTGCCAGATGGTAAAGGTCGTACTCGTTTAGAATACATTATTCCAAGCCGTGGCTTGATTGGCTTCCGTGGTGAGTTTATGACAATGACTTCAGGTACAGGGTTACTTTACTCAAGCTTCAGCCATTATGATGATGTGAAACCAGGTGAAATCGGTCAGCGTAAAAACGGTGTGTTAATTTCTAACGCAACAGGTAAAGCATTAGCGTATGCCTTATTTGGTTTACAAGAGCGTGGGAAATTAATGATTGAACACGGGGCAGAAGTGTATGAAGGGCAAATCATTGGGATTCACAGCCGTTCAAATGACTTAACCGTAAACTGCTTGCAAGGTAAAAAATTAACCAATATGCGTGCATCAGGTAAAGATGAGGCAGTAGTGTTAGTGCCACCTGTGCGTTTTACCCTTGAACAAGCCATTGAGTTTATTGATGATGATGAATTAGTTGAGGTGACGCCAACCTCCATTCGTATTCGTAAGAAATTATTAACGGAAACGGATCGTAAACGTGCAAGCCGTACTACAACGAGCACAAGCACCCATTAATTCATGTTATGATGACAGTGAACGACCGTACGAAAGTGCGGTCGTTTTTTTTCTTTTTTTGACTAAAAAATAGTCGAGTTGCTTTTTTTCGTGCTATAGTGTTTGACCTGTGAGAAGACGGGAACAGGAAGAAAAAGGGCATTTTGGCAAAAAAGTGTTTATTTGGGTATTTATTAAGCTTTTCTTAATATTTATTTTGTTTAATAGACACATCAAAAAGCAATATGCTTTTTTACTTCTTGATTTTATTTAACGTTTATATAGGAACATATGATGAAAAAATTAATGACATTCGCTTCACTTTTGGCTATTTCTGGTATGGCTGTTGCTCAAGGTGGCTTTAAAAATACACAAAATACGCAAGCAGGTGGTGGCTATGGCCCTAACAGTGCGGTGACTACGGTAAAAGCGGCATTAAATGCAAAAGATGATACCTATGTGTCTATCGAAGGTCATATCGTCAGCCAAATTGATGGTGATGAATTTATTTTCCGTGATGTGGCAGGTTCTGAAATTCGCATTGATGTTAGTGATCGTGCTTGGAATGGTCAAACCATTCAACCTTATGATCGCATTGTGATTCAAGGAACTGTCGACAAAGAGTGGAATAAAACTGATATTGATGTCAAAAACATCATTAAAAAATAATCAGCAAAGTGCGGTGAAATTTTTTCAAAAAACACCGCACTTTTTATTTTCCCTATTTCTCAATCTCTAAGATCACGGCTTGGTCGTGCTCCCCTTCTACGATTTGCCAGCGAATATTAAACTCCGCTAATCGAATACCATAAATCCGAGTTTGTGCTTTGTGCTGTTGATAGGCAGGACGAGGATCTTGGGCGATCACCTCACAGAGAAAACGCCCAAAATTGGGGTGCTTCTGTTCAATGTTGATTAATTGTTGCTGTGCTTTGGTGCTGAAATGCACGTTTAATGTCTGTTCTGGTTTGTGTTGGGCAAAACCTGATTGTGCCTGTGGTTCACTATCGGCATAAGCAAGATAGGGTTTGATATCCAAAATTGGAGTGCCATCCACTAAATCCACAGCCCCTAAATGAATATACACCTTACCTTGTTGGCACTCCACATGGCGTAACGCCACTTTGGATAGCCCTAAAGGGTTGGGTCTGTGTGTGGCACGAGAGGCAAAAACGCCAATACGTTGATTGCCACCTAAACGGGGAGGACGAACAGTGGGGTGCCATTTTCCTGTCGGCACTTTATCAAACTGAAAAATGAGCCAAAGATGACTAAATTGTTCTAACCCCCGTACGCTTTCTGGTTGGTTATAAGGGGGGAGTAATTCAATCACTCCTGTGCCATCTTGCACCAAATTCGGTTGGCGTGGTACGGAAAATTTTTCTTTATAAGGCGTATGAATAATGCCTACGGGATGTAACTGGAGGGAGACGTCAGACATATTTTCCTTCGTGTCGTGATTTCGTGTAGAATAACTGCGGTTGACTATTTTACGCAAAAGTACGTTGAAAATCGTGCTTTTTCTTTTCTAAGTGATGTTTATGACAAAAAATGCATTAACCATGTGGGTGGAAACCGCAAGACCTAAAACCTTACCGCTAGCCATTGCCTCAATCATGACAGGGGGGGCGTTAGCTTATTGGTCTGGTCAATTTAGTGGGGTAATTAGCTTACTCTGTTTATTGACCACGGTATTATTACAAGTGTTATCAAATTTTGCGAATGATTATGGAGATCATCAAAAAGGCAGCGATACAACGGAACGCATTGGGCCTTTACGAGGTATTCAACAAGGGGCGATCAGTGCGACACAGTTAAAAGTGGGTTTACTCCTTGTGGCATTGGCAAGCCTATTATCAGGGGCGATTTTAATTGTGGTGGCTTATCAAAACATGGCAGATTTGCTCGTGTTTGCGGGATTAGGCGTGTTAGCGATTATTGCGGCAATTACCTATACCGTAGGCGAAAAGCCCTATGGCTATATGGGCTTGGGCGATATATCGGTTTTATTATTTTTTGGCATTTTAGGGGTGGGCGGCACCTATTATTTGCAAACCACATTCCTCAATCTTGCGATTCTTCTGCCTGCTATGGCAACAGGTTTACTTGCCACGGCTGTTCTGAATATCAATAACTTACGGGATATTGAGCAAGATAGAAAAGTGGGTAAGCACACCTTAGCCGTTCGCTTAGGTGCCAAAAAAGGACGTCTTTATCATTGTGTTTTGTTAAGTGTTGCGTGGTTATGTCATCTTCTCTTTGCGTGCTGTTATGTGAAACATTGGGCAGGTTTTGTGTTTTTATTGGCAACCCCGCTTCTGATGAAGCATGCATTATTTGTTTATCGTAGCCAAGATCCTCTCTTATTGCGTCCAATGTTGGCTCAAATGTCAATGATTGCACTCTTGGTGAATGGCTTGTTTAGTTTAGGCTTGCTTATCAGCGTATTATAGGCATATACTAAGCTCGTGAATTTTCCCCAAGAAATAAGGTAATTTTATGTATATTGACACTTCAGAATTATGCGATATTTATTTAGATCAAGTCGATGTCGTGGAACCTATTTTTTCGAGCTTTGGTGGTGCCAGCCATTTTTATGGCAAGATCACAACAGTGAAATGTTTTGAAAACAATGGGCTTATTGCAGAAGTCTTAGAGGAGAATGGCGAAGGTCGTGTGTTAGTTGTTGATGGTGGTGGTGCGGTACGCCGTGCTTTAATTGATGCATCACTTGCACAACTTGCGGTCGATAACGGTTGGGAAGGCATTATTGTGTATGGTGCAGTACGCCAAATCCAACAATTAGATAACTTAGATATTGGTATTCACGCACTTGCACCGATTCCAGTGGGTGCCGATGATAACAATCTTGGCGAAACCGATGTGGCGGTCAATTTTGGTGGTGTCACTTTCTTCCCAGAAGATTATGTGTATGCAGATTTAACAGGCATCATCTTATCGCAAGAACCGTTGGAACTGGATGAATTTCATGAAGAATAATTTTGTTATCATGCTAAAATAAAAAAGTGCGGTTAAAAAATAAAAATTTTAACCGCACTTTTTTATTTTCGGGTTAATTTTATGAGTCTGTTCACAAATCTATAAAAAATGCGTTGCTTTTTATTAACGTAATGGTAATTTTCGAATGGACATTGTTAGGAGTGTGAACCAATTCTCTATTGCTCATCTTTTTATTTAGAAGGATAACATTATGAATATCGCCGAGATGCCAACGAACAGTGGCGTAAATCGAAACGCTATTATTTTTTTAGTGGATGTTGTTATATTTTTTATTTTATTAAATGTTTTACCCTTTGACCCTAAAGCGAATAAAGGTCTTGCATTATTAGTATTTGTGGCGATTTTGTGGTTGACGGAAGCCCTTCATGTCACCATCACCGCATTGCTTGTGCCACTGCTTGCCATTAGCCTTGGTTTAGTCGCAACCAAAACGGCATTGTCAGAGTTTGCTAACCCGACTATTTTTCTTTTCTTTGGGGGATTTGCTTTAGCCACTGCCTTACATATTCAGAAACTTGATCGCATGATTGCCAATAAAATCATGCGATTAGCCAATGGACACTTATTTTTAGCCAGTATTTATCTTTTTTCGATTACAGCATTTTTGTCTATGTGGATGAGCAACACCGCCACAGCAGCAATGATGCTCCCGTTGGCAATGGGGATTCTCAGCCAAATGGATAAAGAGGAAAACCACAATACTTACGTCTTCATGCTATTGGGGATTGCCTATAGTGCGAATATTGGTGGTATGGGAACCTTAGTGGGAAGTCCACCGAATGCCATTGTGGCATCACAATTAAAATTAACCTTCTCTGATTGGTTGCAATACGGTTTACCTGTGATGCTTATTTTAATGCCGTTGATGATTGCCACACTGTATATCGTCTTTAAGCCGAAATTGAGTACCCGTTTCGAACAAAGTTTTGAAACAATCAAAATGAATAAACAACGCCTGCTCACGTTGGGGATCTTTATTGGCATTGCGTTATGTTGGGTGTTCAGTAGCCATATTAATCCGATTTTGTCTCATGCATTAGGTTTAGAGAAAAAAATTGCCAGCTTCGATAGCGTGATCGCCTTGTTGGCTGCGGTGGCAATTTGTTCCACTGGGGTCGCAACTTGGAAACAAATTCAAGATAATACGGATTGGGGGGTATTAATGCTCTTCGGTGGTGGTTTAACCTTAAGTGCAGTATTACGTGATTCAGGGGCAAGTAAAATTTTAGCCGATGGGATTGTGTTTTTAATTGAAGGTGGACACTTCTATTTGATCGGTGTATTAGTGGCGGCATTTATCATTTTCTTAACGGAATTTACCTCAAACACCGCCAGTGCGGCTTTGTTAGTGCCAATTTTCATTTCAATTGCACAGTCTTTAGGGGTGCCAGAGCTTGGCTTAGCGTTAATTATTGGTTTAGGGGCATCTTGTGCCTTCATGCTACCTGTCGCCACTCCACCAAATGCCATCGTGTTTGGTACGGGGGAAGTTAAACAACGTGAAATGGTAAAAGCAGGGGTGATCCTCAATATTGTGTCTATCTTTGTGATTGCGACACTCGGTTATTTCTACTGGTTAAATTAATCCTCCGCAAGGGACGTCTCTTGTGAGATGAATCAACATCAAGTGCGGTCTGTTTTCGTAAACTTTTTCAAAACAGACCGCACTTTATTATGGGGAAAATTTATTTCCCGATACAAAATGAGCTGAAAATATTGCCCAACAAATCATCAGAGGTGAATTGTCCTGTAATTTCACTTAAATGGCTTTGCACCATGCGGAGTTCCTCTGCGAGGAGTTCACCCGCATAAAACTGTGTAAGTTGGACATGCCCTTGTTGTAAATGTCGTGCAGCTTGCTCTAAGGCTTCAAGATGACGACGACGGGCAAGGAAGCCACCTTCCATATTCGTTTGATAGCCCATGGATTGTTTTAAATGTTCCCTTAACAGGCTAACACCTTGTTGTGTTTTGGCGGAGAGGGTAATAATGGTATATCCCTTTTCCTCTTTAATCCCTTCCTTTTCACCACTCAAATCGGCTTTGTTACGTACAATCGTAACCGGAATATGGGTTGGCAGTTTGCTGAAAAACGTTGTGCGAATGTTTTCTAAATCTTGATTATCGGGTTCCGTGCTATCTAGCATCAATAAAATGCGATCCGCTTGTTCGATTTCACTCCAAGCTCGCACAATGCCAATGCGTTCCACTTCATCGGTTGCATCACGTAATCCTGCGGTATCAATAATATGCAATGGCATGCCATCAATATGGATATGTTCCCGCAAGACATCGCGTGTGGTACCTGCAATATCGGTCACAATTGCCGCTTCACGGCCTGCAAGTGCGTTGAGCAAGCTCGATTTTCCTGCATTTGGACGACCTGCAATCACCACTTTCATGCCTTCTCGTAGAATGGAGCCTTGTTTTGCTTCAGAACGCACATGGTCGAGCTGTGTAATGATCTGATTCAGGTGAGCTTCAATTTTCCCATCGGCAAGGAAATCAATTTCTTCATCAGGAAAATCAATCGCCGCTTCTACATAGGTGCGTAAATAAATTACGCTGTCCACGAGAGCATTGATTTTATTAGAAAATTCCCCTTGTAAGGATTTTAAGGCTGAACGGGCGGCTTGTTCCGAGCTGGCATCGATTAAATCTGCGATGGCTTCTGCTTGGGCTAAATCCAATTTATCGTTTAAGAAGGCTTGCTCGGAAAATTCACCTGGGCGAGCGAGTCGCAACCCTTCAATGTGTAAAATCCGTTTCAGGAGTAAATCTAATACCACTTGCCCACCATGCCCTTGTAATTCCAACACATCTTCTCCAGTAAAAGAGTGAGGGGCTTTGAAATACAAGGCAATCCCTTGATCTAACACCGTGCCATCAAGATCTTTAAAGGGTAAATAATCTGCCATGCGTGGTTTAGGACATTTCCCTAACACCGCATGAGCAACCTCAACCGCTTTCGGGCCAGAAATTCTTAAAATCCCGATACCGCCACGTCCAGGGGCAGTAGCTTGTGCAACAATTGTTTCTTTCATAGTTTCAATCATCGATTGGTTTTTTTACTGCTTTTGAAAGGCTTCCAATATTTTTATTTAATTTAGGTTTAGATATTCGCAAAATTAATGATTCAACATGTTTAGGATAATCCGAGAATAGAGTATATCCAACATCGTATGCTGATATATATTTTGTAACTTCGCTTCTTTTTGTTGGTTTTTTTAGAATACCTTTAGGAAATGAAATTGGAACATCTCTTTTTAATGCATCAGATATTTCTTGTTGTAACTTTGATGCTTTGCCTACATATATTAACTCGCCCATTGCATTGTAAAATGCATATATACCAGCAGAGTTTTTATGTTCTTGGAGCATTTCTTTTAACTGATCCGCCATTTTAGCATCTGAATTATATTCACAAAACTCAGAAATAATCTTGAATTCAGGTACAGTTGCACAAAATATAATATAGTCTAAAGTTGATTGTTGTGGAATAATTTTACCATCAATCCAAGAGCGAATTTGTTGTATTGAATATCCCGTTTTTTCTCCCATTAGTTTAAGATTGTTTTTAAAGTAAGACGAAAGAAAATAGTTTAGAACAATAGTTTTGTCATGTCTCATATAAAAGATACTTATAATAAAAGGTATCTGAATAGATACCTTCTTGATTGGTAATATTATTTATGGCGAGAATGTAAACCTTTTTTCTCTAAACCACGATAAATTAATTGCTGTTGTGCCATTGTAATCAAGTTGGATACTAACCAGTATAATACCAAGCCTGAAGGGAACCACAAGAAGAACACCATAAAGATTAATGGCATGAAGTTCATGATCTTCTGTTGAGTTGGATCAGCCACTGGGGTTGGCGACATTTTTTGCAGTAAGAACATCGATGCCCCCATTAAGATCGGTAAAATGAAGTACGGATCTTGTGCCGATAAATCTTGAATCCAACCAAAGAACGGTGCATGACGCAATTCAACGGCTTCTAAGAATGTCCAGTACAATGCGATGAAAATTGGCATTTGAAGAATAAGCGGTAAACAGCCACCCAGTGGATTTACTTTTTCTTCTTTGTAGAGTTTCATCATTTCTTGGCTCATACGTTGACGATCGTCACCAAAACGCTCACGCATTTCTTGTAGTTTTGGTTGTAACATCCGCATTTTTGCCATAGAGGTGTATTGTGCTTTGGTTAATGGGTATAGCAAGGCTTTTACGACTAAAGTGACTCCAATAATCGCAAGACCCCAGTTTTGCACGAGACTTTGAATAAAGGTCAATAGCCAGAACAACGGTTTCGCGATAAACCATGCCCAACCGTAATCCACCGTTAAATCTAAGTGATTTGCCACGCTTGCCATTTGATCTTGCAATTTTGGTCCTGTCCAAAGTGAGCTTTTAATGGTCTCTTTGGCACCCGCAGGGATAACGCTCGTTGGGCCACGATAGCCGATAGAGGCAATATTGTTGGCTTTGTCCGTTAAACTATAAAGTTGGTTATCTGCGTCTTGGTTTGGAATCCAAGCGGAAACGAAATAATGTTGTAATACCGCAACCCAGCCTGCTTTGGTGGAAATAGACAAGTTGGCTTTTTCCATATCGGCAAAGCTGTATTTTTTATAATTGGTTTCAGAAGAAGAATAGGCACCGCCAGTATAAGTTGGCATGGCAACATTTCCCGTATCTTCCACTAAGGTGTGACGTAATTGACCATAAGGTTCCACTTCAATGGCTTTATCACTTTGGTTATCAATTTCAAAGTTAACAGCTACATCGTAAGCACCACGTTTTAACACAAACACTTTACGGAAGATCACACCGTCTCTTTCAACCGTCAATGGCACAACAAGCTCATTTTGACCTTCTGCCAATTTGAAGTTATCCCCTTCAATTTGATAGTTAGCACGACCTGTTTTGCTATCAATACCGTCTTTACCAACTAAACCACTTTGTGCGATATACACATGATTGGCTTTATTGGTTAATAAGGTAAATGGCGTATTGGAGTCTAACTCTGCATCATATTTTAATAATTCAGAATGAATGACATCACCACCTAAGGTATCGACTTCTAAACGGAAGACATCATTTTCTAAGGTGATAACTCGCCCTTGTAATTGTGTTGTCGTTGCAATACCTGACGTGGCAGAAGTAGAACTAACGGGTACATCAGAAGATGCTTTTACTTGTTCAGTGGCAACGGGTTTTGGCGTGTGGTAATCATGTTGCCATTGCTGATAAACAAGAAAAGAAATGAAGAGTAGTGCGATGACTAACAGGCTACGTCTTGAATCCATTATTTTTTCTCTTTTTTGTTATTGATCTTTGGTGGAACAGGATCGTATCCACCCGCGGTTAAAGGATGACATTTTAATATACGTTTCAATGTAAGCCAACTCCCTTTTATTGCCCCATGGGTTTTTAAGGCTTCAATACCATAGTGAGAGCAAGTGGGGGTAAATCGGCAGCGAGGACCAATGAGCGGACTAATGACGAGTTGGTAAACACGAATTAACCCAATCAAGATTTTTGAGCCAAGCGAATGTGTCTTTGCCATAATTTATCCAAGGTTTGAGTGAGGGTACGGTTATCTAATTTCCCAATGCCTTGCTTTGCCACAATCACAAAATCACAATGAGGGAGCTGATGCTGAGCTAAGCGAAAGCTTTCACGGCATACACGTTTGATCCGATTGCGGTCATGAGCTCGTTTTAAATGTTTTTTTGCAACAGTCAAGCCTAAACGAGGATGCTTAAGAGGATTAGGGCGGGCAAGAATGGTAATTTCAGGCGTACTAGCACGGAACGGCTGTTCAAAGACGTATTTAAAATGAACGGGAGTTAACAAACGTAACTCCCTAGAAAAATTCAGCTTAATCACACCAATGGGTTAGGATTATGCAGATAAAGATTTACGACCTTTAGCACGACGACGAGCTAAAACTTGGCGGCCGTTTTTAGTTGCCATACGAGCACGGAAACCGTGAGTGCGGCTACGTTTTAACACTGATGGTTGAAATGTACGTTTCATAACTATAATTTACCTAAATCAAAAATTGTTCAGTAATCTTGAAAACAAGGATTAATAAAATAAGGAACGGAATTGTAATAAGAAATTCAACGTTCGTCAAATTAGAATAGGCAAAATGAGTAAATAAATCTCAGTTTTCCTAATTAAAAGCAAAAGTGCGGTTCGGATTATACGTTTTTTGCTGAAAATCTCAAGCAACCTTTTTAGATTTTTTTGTGCCTTTCTTGAAGATCTTTGGCGGAGTTTATTGTAGAATTGGGATTCCTTGAGACCGCATATTTGGCGGACGTTCTTCAAATAAATTTAACTATAACGATAATAGAAT